>CAVUKF010000005.1:0-215797 GCA_963742025.1 uncultured Solirubrobacterales bacterium | reverse complement strand
GGTCGCAGGTTGGAATCCTGCAGGCATTAGGAAGCCGGCGCGATCGAGGAGAGATGAAGTCGGGTGGGGGAGGCGAGCGCCGCGTACACCACACACGGTCGCAGCGACGCTAACTGCAGCCCGGACGCCCTCGCACAGCAGATCGAGATCGACATGGCGCGGGCTGACTTCTGGGTGCGCGTGAAGCCAGGCGAGCAGACCCGCGAGGAACGCGTCGCCGGCCCCGATCGAATCGATGACGTCCATCGGCGGTACGCCTACATGTCGCATTCCCTTTCCAGTCATGACGGTGACCGGTCCGGAGCCGCGTGTGATCACGACCACGGCCACGCCAGCAGTGAGTGCCTCGACACCGAATTGAACTGGATCCTGCTCAGGGGCGAGAAACATCACGTCTTCGTGGCTGACCTTGACAATGTCGGCGTGCCCGAGCAGTTCGCGGATCGTCGAGCGGTACTGCTGAACCGCATCGATGGCGCGCGGACGGCAGTTCGGGTCGAGCACGACGGCGACGTCGGGCGTGGACCGCACGGCGGCCAGAACAGTGGATCGGATCGGTTCGAACAGCAGTCCGAGTCCACCGAGCACGAGGAACCGCGAGGAAGCGAGGAGCTCCGATGGAACGTCGCTCGGTTCGAGCGACGCGGCCGAGGTGCCGGATACGTAGAAGCGGTAGTCGGCGGCCCCAGATGCGTCGAGCTCGGCGACGGCGAGCGTCGTCGGGGCGGCGATCGGTTCAGGTCTGGCGAGGGCGACGCCGGCGGCGAGGAGTTCAGCGCGGAGCCGCACACCGAAGGGGTCGTCCGACAGCGATCCTAGGAACGTGCATGGCACGCCCAGCCGCCCCAGGTTGGAGGCGACGTTGAACGGTCCCCCGCCGCTGACGGCCGTCAGCGATCCGGAACCGTCGGCAATGATGTCAATCAGCGCCTCGCCGGCGATCGTGATCGTCGATCGGGGCTCGGCTGATGCGAGGTCCATCACGGCGCCGAGGCCGCCCGGAGCGCACGGCGTCGGGAGATGCTCCCGCCGTCACACGTGAGACGTTTCCGGAGCTTCAGGGATGCCAGGCTCGTGGCCACCGGCGGCATCTTAGTCATGGTCCGGATCGCCTCCGCCGGATCAAGCAGCCCACGTGTTGCCGTCGCGACGAGAACTGCTGCTCGCTCCACACGCGGGCGCCGGACAAGAATCGACGCTCGGCCCCGGGGGATACCCATCCCCGACTGGGTGCGCGTGATCAGTCGTGGGAGCGGCGGATCGGCCATGCCGCGTTGGCGGCGGCTGACAGCTCGTTGCTGAGGCTGACGGCCAATTCGGCGAAGTTCCGGGCCGCCAGTATCGGATCGGGCGGCAGCGCGACTGCGACCTCGCACGGGGGAACATCCCGAATCACGGGGAACCTGAGCCCGGGGCGTGCGTAGAAGCGGGCTGCCGTCCCCGTCGTGATGCTGATTCCCCGACCGGACGCGACAGTCTGGAGTTCGCCTTCGAACGTCGCGGCCTCAGCGACGACGTCCGGTGGTTGACCGTCGCGGTACTCGCATGCGAGCCAGTAGTCACGCCAGGTGCCGCTCCCGGGAGCGGCCACGATCGGCTCGCTCACAACCTCCAGGATGCTCACCTCGTCCCGTTCAGCGAGGGCGTGTCCGTCATACACGCACACCACACGCGGTTCGACGACGAGGGTGAGGAACTCAGCGTCGTCGACATCGATCGGAGGGCGAACGATCGCGACATCGCTGCGTCCGTCGTCAAGTCCGGCTGCCGGTTGGGAGAAGTCGAACTCCGTCAGATGAACCTCGACGTCCGGGTAAGCAGTGCGGAACACGCGCAGGACGCTCGGGATGATTTCGACGCCCGCGCCGATCGTGTACCCGATATGCAGCTTGCCGCGACGTCCGGCCGCCATGTCCAGGGCCCGCTCCATCGTCTCGTCGAAGGACGCGAGGACGCCGATGGCGTCCTCTCGAAACATGCGGCCGGCATCGGTGAGCTCGACGGACCGCGTTGTTCGGCGCAGCAGCTGCAGGCCCGTGGCGGCCTCGAGCTGTCTGATGGTCTGAGACAGGGCCGGTTGCGAGACGTGCAGGCTCGCGGCGGCGTGAGCGAAGTGCAGCTCGTCGGCGAGAACCACGAAGCTGCGCAGATGCCGGAGGCCAACATTCGTAAGCATGACGAATCAATCATTCCGCACTTTGTATTTCAGTTCAAGCCCGGCCGCACCTAGGATCGGCCGACCCTATTCCCGTGGAGATTCCTGATGACCTCACTCACCTCATCGCCTGATCCGGTCGGCCGGCGCCGTGCATCGATGGTCTACGAACCGCGCGGCTCGGAGGACAGCAAGATCACCCTCGTCAAGGCTCGAGGCTCGTTGGTCTGGGACACGGATGGTCAGGAGTACATCGATTGCACCGCGCAGGCGTGGGTGAACAACCTCGGCGCGAACGATCCGCGGGTCGTCGAAGCCGCAATCACTCAGCTGCGCGAGATCACACACGCGCGGTGTCCGGACTTCAACACGCCGGTCCTGCTTGAGTTGAACGAGAAGCTGGCCGAGATCTCGCCGGGCAAGCTGAACCGTGTCGGCTACTCACTTCACGGGAGCCTCGCGACCGAGACAGCGATGAAGCTGGCCTTCCGCAACCGTCCCGGCGCGAAGAACCTGCTCGTCCTGCAGGATGCCTACCACGGGCGCTCACTCGGCTCGATGGCAGCCAGCTGGCCACATCCGGACAGTCCGTTCGGACCGATCCAGCCGCGTTTCACGCGGGTGCCCCATCCCTACCCGTACCGACCCCATCAGGGCCTTGACCCGGAGGCCGAGACAGTCCTTTGTCTCGAGCTCCTCCGCGACGTCATCGACAAGAGCGTTGACGGCGACATCGCCGGCCTGATGATGGAGCCCATTCAGGGCAACGGTGGCCACATCGAGTTCCCGCGCTCGTACTACTCGGGCGTTCGCGAAATCTGTGACGAATACGGCCTGATCCTCATTTGGGACGAGGTCCAGACCGGTTTCGGACGCACGGGCGCGATGTTCGCCTCCGATTACTACGGCGTGGTGCCGGACATCATCGCGTTCGGCAAGGGCGTCGGCGGAGGGTTCCCGCTGGCGGGCGTCCTCGTGGACGAGGACCTCACCGGCTTCTCCGCCGCGGACGACGCGGTGACCTTCGGTCAGTTCCCGGTCTCACTTGCGGCGGCGCTCGCGACGATCAAAGCGATCGAAGACGATGGGCTGTGTGACGCCGCACGGGAACGCGGCGAGCACGCAACGACACGACTGCGGGAGATGCAGACTCGCCATCCGATCATCGGGGATGTGCGGTGCCCCGGCCTGATGGTCGCCATCGAGCTCGTCACCGACCGGGAGACGAAAGCACCTGCCCGAGAAGAGACGAGCGAGGTCTACCGCCTCGGGGTCGAGCGAGGGGTGCTGTTCGGCCTCAGCCGCTACGCCGGCCTCGGAAACCTGGTCAAGATCAAGCCGCCGCTCGACATCCCATGGGATCAGTTTGACCGTGCTCTCGACGTGCTTGACGAGGTGCTCGGTGTCATCGAAGAAAGCCGCTGACGTGTGCGCAGCGACCCAAACCGGGTGGAGACGATGAGCGAGAAACCTCGCCGCGGGCTGTTCGGCAAGCGGCGCAGCAAGCCATACCGTGTGTTCTTCGCAACGGACGTCCACGGCTCGGATCGGTGCTTTCGCAAGTTCCTTGCGGCTGCGTCCGTCTACGAGGCGAACGCCATCATCCTCGGCGGCGACGTTGCCGGCAAGGCAATGATCCCTGTCGTTCCGGCTGGGAACGACACGTACACCTACTCACTCCAGGGGGCCCAGCAGACGGTCGCCGCCGCCGATCTGGACGCGGCCAAACAGCGGATGAACTTCAACGGGTTCTACCCCAGGGTGACCGAACCCGAGGAGGTGGCTCGCATGGCTGACGATCCCGAGTATGTCGCTCGCCTCTTCGACGAGGCGATCATCGAGCAGATCACGGGATGGTGCGAGCTGGCAGCCGAGCGGCTAGCCGACGAGGTTCGCTGCATCATCACACCCGGCAATGACGATCCACGTGTGATCGACGCCGTCCTTGACCAGGCGACCAAGGTGGAGTGCTCGGAACTTGCGACGGTCGAGGTCGGACCCGTCTGGCTTTCGAGCCTCGGCAACACAAACCGGACGCCTTGGGATACGGAGCGCGAGTTCGAAGAGGACGACCTCGCGCATCAGATCAGCGAGATGGTCGACCCGTACACCGCGAAGGGTCCACTCATGTTCAACTTCCACTGTCCACCGTATGCGTCGCGCTTAGACACGGTGCCGAAGCTCGATGCCGACTTCCGTCCCGTTCTCAAGAACGGGACGCCGATCGAAGTTCCCGTCGGCAGCACGGCCGTCAGGGAAGCGATCGAGCGCTACCAGCCCGTGGTGGCGATGCACGGGCACATTCACGAATCCCCCGGGGCGATGCAGATCGGGCGATCGTGGTGCTTCAACCCAGGCAGCGAGTACGGGTCCGGAGTCCTCAAGGGTCTGATCGTTGATCTCGAGGAGGACGGAAGCATGCGGAGCTACCTCTTCACCAATGGATAGCGAGGCGACCATCGAGGCGGCCCTCAAGGTGATCGAGGGCACGCGAGCAAACGGCGCCGACGCGCGCCTGATCGGAGGGATCGCCATCGCCGTGCGATGCCCGAGTGCCAGGAACGATGGGCCGCTCGTGCGCACCTACTCCGACATGGACATCGTCACAACGAAGAAGCACAGCGCCGCGCTGCAGCGCGTCCTGCGGGAACTCGGCTACGTACCGCAGGACCAGTTCAACGCACTGCATGGGCGGACGCGGCTCATCTTCGATGACCCAGCCGGACTGCATGTCGACGTATTCCTGGACGAGTTCTCGATGTGCCACCGACTCGATCTCCGCAAGAGCTTCAGCAACGGAACGGTCACGTTGTCACTCGCCGAACTGCTCCTGACGAAGTTGCAGGTCGCCGAACTGAACGAAAAGGACGTGTCGGATATGGCGGCGCTCCTGCTCGATCACGGTATCGGCAGCGGCGATGACGAGATCGACGACCAGTTCGTGACAGGGGTGCTCGGCAGCGATTGGGGTTGGTGGCGGACGGTCTCCCACAACCTGACCACGATCCCCGGCCACCTGCAGGTCCTGTCACTGTCGGAGGAACAGGTGCATCACGTCACCGGGCGCGTGAACGAACTCGCGGAAATCATCGATCGCGCTCCCAAGAGCGTGCGCTGGCGGATGCGGGCGAAAGTGGGTGACCGAGCAGAGTGGCGCGAAGAGCCCGAAGAGAGAGGATGACGAGGGTGCGTCTCGGTACGGCCGCCCGGTACCAGACCTGGTCAGCGTCGGGGCGCGCTCGCGACGAGGCGTGTGCGCAACGGCGCACTGTCCTGCACACCAGGCAACCAATCGACAGTAAGAGCACGGAGGAGGGGTAGTGGCAACAGCATCTTCAAGTGAACAGGCGCCCGCCACGGTGGGAAGCGACCTGTTCATACGGAAATCGTCGGGTCTCGTTCGCGAGATCGGACTACGCGACGCCATGAGCGTCGCCGCCGGGGGCGTCAGCCCGTACATCAACGTCGTGGTCTTCTACATCTACCTCGCGTTTGTGTCCAACGCCGATCTCACGTTGCCCTTGATCGTCGGCGCCATCATGCTCATTCCACTCGCACTGAGCTACGCGCAGCTCGTTTCCGCGATGCCGCGCTCCGGCGGGGACTACGTCTACGCAAGCCGACTGATCCATCCGCTCATCGGAGCGTTCGTCGGAATGGGCTTCATGCTCCTGTGGTTCTACATCGGCGCAGGTCAGGCGGCCATCATCGCCACCCAGCTCCTCCCTCAGCTCCTCGTGACATTGGGGCACGCCACGGGAACCGCATGGTTCACAAACGCCGCCGGCTCGATCACCGCGAGCCACTGGTGGCAGTTCCTCATCACCGCTGTGCTGATCATCATCGCCTCGGCGATCGTCGTACGTGGCGGCCGTGCCGTCGGCCGCGCCGCGTGGTACCTGCTCGTGGCCGGTCTCATCGGAATCGTGTTCCTCGTCATCAATTCGTTGACGCACAGCACGTCCGACTTCGTGAGGGCATACAACCACGCCAGTCAGCCGAATGCCTACTCCGCGGTGCTCGCAGGCGCGCACAGCAACGGCATCCAGACCGGGTCGACCTTCACCGGGTTCACCCAGATGCTTCCGTACACGGTGCTCCTGTATCTCGGCTTCACGATGTCGAACCTGCCGGCGGGCGAGCTCAAGCGGCCGTCCAAGACGTACCTCCGGGCGACTTCGATCTCTCTGGCGCTGTCAGGCGGGATCATGCTCGTCGCATGGCTGGCTCTGAAATCGATGACCACGATGCATTTCCTGCAGGCAGCCTCCGGACTGAGCCAGGGGTACCCCACGGCATGGACACATGCCACTGGGGGCGCTCCGTTCACGACGGTCTATTACGCTGAGATCGTCGGCGCACCCGTCGTTCAGGTGATCATCGCCGCCGGATTTGCGCTCGGCACGCTGTTCAACCCGATCGCAGTGACCTTCGTCGCTTCGAGAATCATGTTCGCGCTGTCGTTCGATCGGATCCTTCCGACAAAGCTCGCCGATGTCCGGGAGGGCAGCCATCTACCGGTCAACGCGGCACTCGTGAGTGCCGTGATTCTGATGCTCTTCGGTGCGTTGACGATCTTCTCGGCCGGCTTTGTCAGCTGGGCGCGTAATCAGTTGCTCATGGCGCTGTTCGTGCTGATCATGGCGAGCCTCTGCGGGATGATCCTTCCGTACCGTCGGCGCGACCTGTTTGAAAGCTCGCCAAAGGTGGTCAGCGGCAAGATTGCCGGCATTCCGGCGATCTCGCTCATCGCGGGCCTCTCGTTTGTGATCCTGATCTGGCTGTTCTACGTCGCCGCAACGCATACGACGCTGTCGGGTGGATACAGCGTTTCGTCCGTTGGCACCCTCGTCGGGGTCGGGCTCGCCGGCATGGTCGCCTATGGCATCTCGCGGACGTATCTGCGACGGGTCAAGGGCGTGAACATCG
Source organism: uncultured Solirubrobacterales bacterium (assembly GCA_963742025.1). Classification (GTDB taxonomy): domain Bacteria; phylum Actinomycetota; class Thermoleophilia; order Solirubrobacterales; family Solirubrobacteraceae; genus Palsa-465. The sequence goes on along the minus strand of CAVUKF010000005.1, from coordinate 208,713 downwards.
AGCTGGCCATGAAGGAACTACCGCCCGAGTGATCGGCGCGGTTCTGGTGGTGGGCGGCCATGGTGTGGCCGCCCACCATTTTCGCGGCGGCTCGGCCTTCCCTGATCGCCCAGGAGCAGGCTGGTGGTGGTGGACTCCCGCATGACGAGTTCCTGTGGGCCTCCGGTCGAGGGCTCCGTCGCGCCCGGCTTTGAGTGCGTGCGGGAGGCGTTCGCCGACAACCTCGCGGGCGGCGAGGTCGGTGCCGCGTTTGCCGTCATGCGGGACGGGCGTTCGGTGGTCGACCTGTGGGGCGGGACGGCGGATTCCGTCAGCGGCCGTCCCTGGGAGGCGGGCACCGCGGCTGTGATCTTCCCGGGGGCCAAGGCCCTCGTCGGGATCTGCCTGCTCACGCTCGTTGATCGCGGACAGCTGGAGCTCGATGCCCCTGTTTGCCGCTACTGGCCAGAGTTCGCCGCACGTGGCAAGGAGCAGGTCACGGTGATTGAGCTCGCCTCCCACCGCGCGCGCCTGCCTGGGGTCGATGCCCTTCTGACCGACGACGATTTCCTTGACGGGACGCGCTTGGCGGCGCTGCTCGCAGACCAGCCCCAGGAGGCCGATCCCCGGTCGATCGACACCTACCACGCCCTCACATACGGCTGGCTGTGCGGGGAGCTCGTGCGCCGCATCGACGGGCGGAGCGTCGGGCGCTTCTTCGCTGATGAGATCGCTGCGCCGCTCGAGCTCGAGCTCTGGATAGGACTGCCCGATGACCTGGAGGACCGGGTCGCGCGGCTGGAGCACGCGTCCAATTACGGTCAATGGCCTGTCTGGGATCCGGCTGTGGTCGCACGTGATGAGCTGCTCGCACGGGTGTGGCACAACCCGCCGGTGCTCGCCCCCGGACACCTGCCATGGAACCGATCAGATTGGCATCGCGCCGAGATACCGGGGGCCGGCGGGATCGGGACCGCGCGATCCCTGGCGCGCCTGTACGGCTGCCTTGCCCTCGGGGGAGGACACGAGGAGGTTCGTCTGCTGAGGCCGGAGACGCTCACGATCGGCCGAACAGAGGTCACACGTCGAGTCGATGCGCTCCTCGGCGTGCCCTCCGCCTTCGGTGTCGGATTCGAGCTCCAGACCGAGATGCAGACCTTCGGCACGCCCGCGGATGCGTTCGTTCACACCGGAGCGGGCGGATCGGTCCACTGCGCCTGGCCCTCTCACGGGATTGGGATCTCCTATGTCATGAATCTGATGCGCGATGACGCCGACGTCGACCCTCGGCCCCAGTCGCTCCTTGAGGCTGTCCATGCAGCGCTTGGCGGTACCGGACGGGTGACCAGATGAGGCCGGATGGTGAGCGCCGTCCAGCGCGATCGACCGTGGCGACGTCAACCGTGGCGACGATCGGACGCGCGCGGTGTCGGCGATCAGAGGTCGAGTCTTGACTTCGAGATCCGAGCGTCCCGGCGCGCGAGTGATCGGGCTGGACATCGGCACATCTGCGGCAAAGGGGGTTGTGCTCGACCAGGACGGCACGATCCTCGCGCAGAGCACTCGGTCCTACGATGTCTCACGACCGCGGCCGGGTTGGTCCGAGCAGGACCCGGAGCAGTGGTGGTCGGCAGCTGAGTCAATCCTTGCCGAACTCGAGCAGGACGACGCGGACGGCATTGGGCTGACCGGCCAGATGCACGGTCTCGTCGCGCTGGACGACGGTGGCGTGCCGCTGCGGCCGGCGATCCTGTGGAATGACAACCGCAGCGAACCGCAGGCGGACGCAGTCGAGGATCGCCTCGGTATCGAGCGCCTCGTTGAACTGGGAGGCAATCGCGTGCTTGCGGGGTTCACCGGCCCGAAGCTCCTGTGGCTCGCCGAGCATGAGCCTCATGTTCACAACGCCATCAGGCGGATTCTGTTGCCGAAGGACTACGTCCGACTGCGACTGTGCGGTGAGTTCGCAACCGACGTCTCCGATGCCTCCGGCACCGGCCTGCTCGACGTTGCCGGCCGCGCATGGAGCAGCGAGCTCGCGGAGGTCTTCGGCGTCGACCCGGCGTGGCTTCCGACCCTGCACGAGTCAGGCGCCGTCTCTGGTCACACCCGCGCCGGAGTCCCGGTCGCCGGCGGGGCCGGTGATCAGGCGGCTGGCGCCCTCGGTGTCGGCGTGTTCGAGAGCGGTGACCCGGCGTCCGTGGTCCTCGGCACATCAGGAGTCATCTTCGCCGCTCGTGACAGCTACACCCGTGATCCACGGGGGCGGCTGCACCACTTCTGCCACGCCGTTCCGGCACGTTGGCACGTTATGAGCGTGATGCTCTCGGCGGCCGCTGCACTCCGTTGGGCTGCAGGCGTTCTCGGCGACGGCGATCGCTCGATCCCCGGATTGCTCGACGAAGCCGCGGCATGGGCGCCGGGCGCCGGGGGGCTGCTCTTTGCTCCCTACCTTGCGGGCGAGCGCACACCCCACACGGACGGGAGCGTCCGCTCGTCGTTCGTCGGTCTCGCTCTCGAGCACAACCGTGGGGCGATGATGCGCGCCGTGCTCGAGGGCGTCGCGCACGGCATGCGCGACGGACTTGATCTCGTGTCACAGTCCGGGCCTGCGCCAACGTTTGCGCGTGTATCCGGGGGCGGCGCCCGGTCTGCGCTCTGGTGCCGGATTCTCGCCTCGATTCTGAACCTGCCGCTGGAGGTGCTCGAGTCCGACGCGGGAGGAGCGTACGGCGCCGCGCTGCTGGGTGGGCAGACAGCCAGCGCCTACGACGATGTCAAGACCATCGGCGCTTTCGCCCGGAGAGTCATCACGACATACGAGCCAGATCCGGTCTGGACTGAGCTCTACTCCCTTGAGCGCGAACGATTCAAGGGGCTGTATCCGGCGCTGGCCCCGTTCGGAAGCCAGCTGCCCCAACCTCGCACCTGATGTCTCCATCTCATGCGACGAATGATGCGCGTTCGTCGGCGGATGATCATGGTCGATTCTCCGGAAGCTCAATCAAACGTGCCCTCTGGGGTGTGCGCTGCACGGGGATAGGCCCGCCTACAGGCAACGGTGATGCTCTCGTCCAGCCCATACGCTGTGACGATGGGCCGCTGGGGCTGCACGCTGTCGTGAGCGCGACGTTGGGGACTGCTCGCGTGAGCGAGGAGACCGGCCGCCCGCGTCGCCGCAGTTCGTGGAGATCGACCGATCGGGCGTGCGAGGTGTTGTGTGTGAGGCGTACCCGGACCCGGCCATACGACGGTTCGGTCTCTGGCCTGAGGATGTTGGGCGGCGTGCGAGCTACAAGCGGGAGGCTCGAGGAATCCGGGACGGAATCATGCGCCGGCTGGCGGTCGCTGCGCCATGGCTCGAAGTCTCCGATGAGGATCGTCGCGCATGTGTCGAGAGTGATGACTGTCTCGACGCGCTCGTCTGTGCGTTGGTCGCACGAGCCGCCGAGCTTGGCCTGACGGAGCAGCCTCCCACGGAATATCGACGAGAGGTAAGCCTTGAAGGTTGGATTCACCGCCGCTACCCGACTCGCTCACGCGGCTTGCCTGACTAAGCGCCGCCGCGCCGTCTGCACGCCTGAGCAGGGTTCTGATCATTCGGCGAACCATCAGCGGCGAGCATCGGCCGTTCGCTGGTATTCGTTTTCATGGGATATTGTTCCCAGTAATGCGAACTTCGGCGCCGACGGTCTTGCCGCTCTTCCGTTCGGAGATGCAGTTGCGCATGTTGGCGTTGCTGCTGCTTCAGCCCGAGCGTGTGTGGACGTTGCATGGGCTCGCTGAGACCTTGGGGGCGCCGCAGTCGTCGGTTCACCGTGAGCTGGAGCGAGCGGAGGCCGGCTGGGGTCATCGGTCGCGATGCGACCGTGCGTCCGCACCGTTTTCGGGCAGCGGTCGAGGACCCGCTGTTTGAGCCCATCGAGACGATGTTGAGCCGCACTGTCGGGGTGGAGGCTGAGCTGCGGGGCGTCTGCGAACGTGATGGCGTCCAGGCTGCGGTGATATTTGGCTCATGGGCAGGCGGCTCGCGCCGGCCTGACAGCGATATCGATGTGCTCGTCGTCGGCGATGCCGATCTTCGCGATTTGCGCCGGCGGGTACGGCCGGTCGGGAGTCGGCCGGGCGGACGGTTGACCTGACGGTTCTCGCTGCCGACGAGTTTCGCCGACTGGTCGCGGAGGGATCTAGCTTTGCGCGAAGCGTGATGGAAGGACCGACGATCCCACTTGTCGGTGACTTGACCGGGATCGTGCCGCTATGACCGATGCTCGGATCGAGCGTGTCTACGTAGACAAGGTCAGGGCCCGCGAATTCCTTGGGCAGGCAGAGCACTTCCTGAAAGACGCCAACACGGCCGGTCTGAGCTCGGAGTCCCAGGCGATCCTGCTTCACAACGCGGCCGTGTCCGCGTGTGACGCGATCCTTCAGGCAGCCGGCCTGCGTGTGACGAGCGGAGACCGCGCTCACATCATCCGGTTTGAGGCCGCCCGTGCGCAGCTTCCCGGCGACACCGAGGAGCTATTCGAGAGCCTGGACGCCTCTCGCGAGTGACGCCACGAGGCATCCTACGCGGCTGGATTCGTCGCCAAGGCGAGTGCGGACGACGCACGCGAAGCAGCAACGGAGCTGATCGAGCTCACCCGGCTGTTCGTGTCGGACTGACGGCTTCCGACAGCCGCGTCAAGGTCTCGATTCCATGTACCAAACCGTGTACCAAAGTGATCAAATCTAACCTCAGATAACTTGATCTGATCTGAGAAAAGACCTGGAAATCAGCACAAACCTGATTCCAGTGCAACAACTCATAACCCGAAGGTCGCAGCGCTCGACGCGCTCCGGGCGATCCTTGGCGAGCTTGGGCTGCGGCTCAAGGACACCAAGACCCGGATCGTGCACCTGGTGGAGGGAGGCGAGGGGTTCGACTTCCTCGGGTTCCATCACCGCTACGTGCGCGGCCGGACCGCCCTCTCCCGGCACCTCACGTTCCTCGCGCGATGGCCCTCACGCACGGCGATGCAGCACGCCCGCGACCGGGTCAGGGAACTGACCGACCGTCGGCGGTTGCTCGTCGCGGTCGAAGAGATCGTGCAGGACGTCAACCGCTTCCTGCGCGGCTGGGCGGGGTACTTCCGATACGGAAACTCGGCCCGGCACTTCGTCGCGATGATGCACTACGCGCTGCGGCGCGTCGCGCTGGTGATGCGCAAACGTCACCGACGCTCCCGAGGCTACGGCTACTGGACGGTCGTTCACCGCTCACAGGACCGCTTCGGGCTCATCAACCTCAACGGACACGTCGTCGCGCCACGACCACACCGGCCGTGGCCAGGGAACACCGAATGCCGGCGGTGAAGGATGTCGGTGAGCCGGGTGCGGGAAAGTCGCATGCCCGGTTCGATGCGGCGGCGGGAGGAAACCAGCGCCAGTCGGCCAAGCCGCGCGGCGCCAGGCGCCTCCCGTCGACCCTACCTTGACTGAAAAACAGGCGACGCCCACCTTGCGTGTCGCATCTCACTGCGACAGCGAAGCGGACCGCGGCGGCTCGCGAGTCGGCTGACGCGCGAGGCCGTCGTCCGATACCGTTGTGCTCTCGGACGTAGGAATGACGGACGTGCGCAGGTTTCACGCCCTAGCAGCGACAGCAGGAGCCGCTGGCGTCCTGATGACCGGATCGCTTGCGGCCGCAGACACCTGGGTCGGCACTCGCAACCAGTCGGCCGGCCGCAGGCCATCAGCGACTCCCGCCGCCGAGCTGGCCGCGGGCACGCCCGTCTTCATCGCCGGGTCATATCGCGGCCGGCGGCCTCGCGTCATCGGGATCTCCGGTGACGCCGGCAACATCGTCACCGGCCTCCACTGGTCACGATGGACAGTCACCCGGGCCACCGGTGAGGGCGCCAGCAACGTCCAGGGCTGCGTTCCCGACTGTGCGTCCGGCAGCGAAACACCCGTGACGACATGGATCACGCTACGTGATCCCCGACACGGCTACTTCACGAAGCTCATCGAGAGACGCGACGGTCACACCGAGACATTCACGTACACACCCGGCCACTTTCCGGACAATTGGCCCGGCGATGCCTCGTAGACCCGATCGGCGGATACGGATCAATCCAGCTAGCGTCTCGCTGCAGGGGATCACGAATGTGCCGCAGGCTCAGTTGCATCATCGCGGTTAGCGTGTTGCCCGCCATCGCGCTGCCGGGCGTTGCAGCGGCAAGCCATTCGACGGTCCGGACGGTTGGCCAATTCGACCGCTTGTCGTTCCGCGCTCGGGAACGATTCGCAGTGACCTACATGACGACCCACCCCGACAACGTCTGCTACCACGGCCACCCGACACCGCGCAAGGTGGCCGTCAACGTCGAGGCGGCGATGGCGGGGATATCACCATCGGACGGATCGAGCGACCCACACTTCACGGCGAGCGAACCGATCGGGAAGGCCATCCGTCAGGCCGAAGGCGCCATCGGCTGCTGAACGTTCTCGAGGATCGCTTCTTCGCCCCGCGCGGCGCAGCCAGAACCGCGAGGCCTGCAGAGCACCCTGCTCGCCGAAAGCGCGTCTCGCGAGTGGGGGCGCACAGTTCGGCGATTACATATGCACGGGTGAAGCCGCCAGGAGCAGGCAGCAGGCTGCACGCGGCACCTGGAGCTGGCCCGGACGACTACTACGTAGCCATTGCACTCTGGCCGGATCGGTGGGTTTTCCATGATTTCTGCACGCCTCCGGACCGGCGGCGCGGTTGGCGGCGGAAATGCTGGCGTCCGGTCGACGACGACGCCGAGCTCGGTCGCCGGTGGAGTTGGTGAGTTGTAGGGCGCCCGTGCTTCGCTGTCGGCGCTCAGCGACGCGAGCGCGGCCGCGGCTTGACCTTGAACTTCAGCGTCGCGGTCCGCTCTGTCTTGCCGTCCTCGGAGATGACGAGCTTGGCGCGCAGGCTGTGGAATCTGTCGAGCAGGCGCGTGCCGGTCTTGCTGAGCGCGATCTTGACGGTCTTGTGCTCGCCGGCGCCGACGGTGACCTGCTCGCTGCCGATCACGACGACCTTCTTCGTCTCCCTGGCGGCGGCCGTGATCGCGACGATCTGCTTTCCGATCAGCGTCTCGATCGCGGTCAGCGTCAGGGACACCGGGCAGCCGCTGGAGCCGGCCGAGCAGGTGAGCGACACCTGCGCCGTGCTCCCGCTTACCGTCGGCAGCACCGACGACACCTTTGACGGTGGGCCGGAGATGAGCACCTTGACCGACGCAGAGGCCGCGGCATGGTCGTGGTCGCCGGCGTAGCCGGCCGTAAGCGTCACCTTGCCACCGGCGCTGTCGCTGTAACGGACGGTGCATGCCGCGAACGGCGCCGTGCCGGCGAGCGTGCAGGGGTTGCCGGTGAAGTTTCCGGTCGTGTCCGAGCTCGTGAACGTGATCGAGCCGGTGGGCGTGACCGGGTTCGGGCCGCCGTCGGTCACGGACGCCTTGCAGGTCGCGATCATCCCGGTCGTGCTCTCGTTGCACATGAGCGTCATCGTCGTTGGATTCGGCGGCACGGTCAGCGCCACCATGCCGGAGCTCGAGATGTGCGCGTCGTCGCCGCCGTAGCTTGCGCTGATCGTCGGCGATCCAGCCCCCGGCTGGGAGTAACCGACAGTGCAGGTCGCCTCGCCTCCGCTCCCGAACAGGGTGCACGAGCCGGCGCCGGTGAACGCGCCGGTCGGCTCGGTGCTCGTGAACGAGACCGTGCCGGTCGGCGTCGAGGGGCTTGCGTCGGGGTCGGTGACGGTCGCCGTGCAGGTCGTGTGCTCGCCGATCGCGGGCGTGCTCGGATCGCACGCGACGACGGTGTCGCTCTGGTCAGAGCCGACCGCCAGCGTCTCCGTGCCGGGGCTGCCGGCGTGCGCGTCGTCGCCGCCGTACGTGGCGACGATTGCCGGCGCGCCGCCGTCGGGCTGCGAGTAGCTGAGTGAGCAGGTGGCGGAGTCCTCGCTGGTCGTGGACAGCGTGCACGAGCCGCCGTCGGTGAACGTCCCATTCTGGTCGGAGCTCGTGAACGCGACCGTGCCGGTCGGCGTCGAGACATCGGTGCCGGTGTCGGTGACGGTCGCGGTGCAGGCCGTCTGCACCCTGACCTCCGGATTCCCCGGTTTGCAGGCGACCGCGGTCGTGGTCGGGTTCGCGTTGATCGTGAGCGCAGTCGAGCCGGAACTGCCCGTGTGCGCTCCGTCCGGGTTGTAGGTGGCCGTGATCGAGGGAGAGCCGGCATCCGTCTGCGAGTAGGTGACCGAGCACGAGCTCGTGCCCGCGCTTCCACTGAGCGTGCACAGGCCGTCGTCGGAGAAGTTGCCGGAGTCGGAGCTGCCAAAGCTGACCGTGCCCGTCGGCGTGAGCGGGTTCGCGCCCGTGTCGGTGACGGTCGCGGAGCACGTCGACTGCTGGTCCGAGCTGGCGGGGTTCGCGCTGCAGCTGACGACCATGGAGGTGGAGTTCGGTGTGACGGTCACAGGGAATGCGACGGTCGACGGCGCGTACGTGCTGTCGCCGCTGTAGCTGAGCGTGATCACCTGGGTGCCGGCGGCCGTCGGTGTGTAGTTCTCGACGCAGGCCACCTGGCCGACATTGCCCGAGTAGACGGTGAGCTGGCACGGGTTGCCGGTGAATACCTCGCCGCCGGCGCCGCCAGGGTCGCTGCTCCAGTTCGCGGCCCCGCTCGACGCGAACGTGATCGTCCCGCCGGGCGTATTGGTGTACTCCGGGGGCTCCATCAGGTCCGCGACGCACGTTTCCGTCTGACCGACCTCCACAGGTGTCGGGCAGAAGCTCCCCTGGAAGAGCCAGGTGAAAAGGCCGCCGTTCAGCGCCTGGCTTCCCGAGCTTCCCGAGTGTGTGCTGTCGCCGCCATAGGTGGCGACGATGTTCGTCTCGCTGGTCGTCGACGGCGTGAAGTCGACCGCGCAGCTTCCGCTGGATAGCGAACAGCTCGTGTTTTTGAAACTGCCGGCGCCGCCGGTGGAGCTCCACGTGACCGTGCCGGTTGGAGTCGAGGACGAGTTCGTGGCGTCGGTGACCGTCGCAGTGCAGCTGATCTGAGTGTTCGCGCTTGGGCTGGTATTCGAACACGAGACCGCGGTCTCCGTCGTATCGAGCGGCGTCGTCACCGACAGCGTGGTCGAGCTGCGGCTGCCCGGGTGATCGGCGTCTCCGTCATACACGGCGGTGATCGTCGGCGAGGCGTCGTCGTTCTCGGTGTAGCTCACCGAGCACGTCGATTCCGAGTCCGACTTGAGGATCCCGGTCAGCGAACACGCCCCGCTGTTCGAGAACGAGCCCGCGCCGCTCGTGCTGAAGCTGACCGTCCCACTCGGCGGCGACGGGTCGCCGGAGTCGTCGTACACCGTGGCGGTGCAGCTCGTGGCGCTCCCGCTCGCGACCGGGTTCGGGGAGCAGCTCACGGACGTCGAGGTCGAGCCTTGCTGCACGAACACGTAGACGGCGCCCTGGTCGGTATCCCCGTTCGCGGTTGCCGTCGGTGCTCCGGCGGCGATCGTGCTGCCCGAGATCGCGATCGAGCGGCCGAGCGTGTCGTCCGCCGCGCCATCGGTTGCGGTCAGCTCCGCCTGGTCGGTCTCGGTCGCCCAAGCGGCCCCGGGCTCGATGAATACGTACGCGGCGCCCTGGAGGCTGTTGTTGCCGACTGTTGCCCCGGGGGCGCCGGCGACGATCGTGGTGCCCGAGATCGCGACGGAGGTGCCGAGGAGGCCGTCCACGTTCGGGTTCGACGCGGCCAGCTTCGCGGTCTGGTTCTCGCTCGTCCACGCGCTGCCGGGCTCCGTGAACACGAACGCCGCACCCTGTGCCAAGACGTCGTCGCTGCCGCTGAACCCTGGCGCGCCGGCGACGATCGTCGAGCTGTTGAGCGCCACCGAGCTGCCGAGCTTCGCACCGACCGCGCCGTCCGAGAGCGTCAGCGTGGCGCTCGACCACGTACCGCTGCTGTCGGTGAACACGTACACGGCGCCCTGATCGGAGTCGCCGTTCTCGGTCGTATCGGGAGCCCCGGCGACGACGATGTCGCCATCCTGCGACATTGCGACCGCGTCGCCGAGCTCGTCGCCGCTCGCTCCGCCCGAGGCCGTCAGCTTGGTCGTCTGGTTGGTCTCCCCCGACCACCCGCCGCCGGGCTGGTCGAACACGAGCACGGCCCCGTCACCACCGTCGCCCCCGATCGCTCCGGCCGCGATCGACGAGCCGTCGTTCGATACAGCGACCGAGCTGCCGAGGCCCTCGAGCGTGCTCGGGCTCGAGTCGATCAGCCGAGCAACCTGGTTCTCGCTCGACCACGCATTGCCGTTCTCGGCGAACACGAACACGGTTCCGTCGCCGTCAGAGCCGCCGGGCGCGCCGGCCGCGATCGTCCCGCCGTCGGGGGAGATCGCAACCGAGTTCCCGAGCTTCGCGCCAAGCGCCGGCGCTGATGCGGTCAGCACCGACACCGACGCGCTCCCGGACCAGCCGCTCGGCGCCTTCGTGAACACGAGCACCGCTCCCGCGTCGTCGTCGCCGCCGACGGTCGCGTCGGGCGCTCCGGCGACGACGTTGGCGCCCGAGAACGCGAGCGAGTACCCGGCCTCTGCGCTCGCCTCGCCGGTCAGCTTCGCCTTCTGGACGTACGGATCGACGTGGATCGGATACGCGGCGCCGCGCGTGTCCGCGCGGATCAGCAACAGGCCGCCTCGAAGCTCGAGCCCGGACGACAGCCGCCGCCCGCGGGCGTCGCTCACGTACAGCCCGCGATACGCGATCGCCGTGTGTCCCGGCGCCGTGAACAGCACCGACTGCCGGTCGCCGGCGAGCGACGCGTGCAGGTCTCCGGACAGCGCCAGCGAGAGCGTCAACACGCCGCCCGCGCGCATCGCAGGCGGGCGCGCGACGTCGAACGCCTGCTCCAGCCCGAGCGGGCCGTTCGTGAGCGACTCGTCCACACCGGCGTACGCGTATCTGACCGAGTTCCGCTCGGCGCGCGGGGCGACGGGCGCGATCGCGACCGCGCTGCGCCCGTACCCGACCCTCGCCAGGCGGATGCCGAGGCTCGAATCGCCGGCCTCGAACGTGACCCCGCCGCGTCCGAACCGCGCGCCGAGCCGCTGGCTGGCGTTGCTGGCGGTGAGAGCACCATCGCCGGTGTGGATCCGGTACGCCGGGTCGATCGCGCCGAGCGCCGAGGACACCGCCGCGCGCGCGGGGAGTGGCACGCTCGCGAACGAACGCTGCGCGCTCGCGGCACCGAGCGTTCGCCGCTGCGAGACGGCTGCACCGCGCGAGCCGAGCACGACTGTGCTGGCCAGCGGCGCGAGCATCGCGCACCCGAGCAGCGTCAGATACGCCGGCCCGATTGACCACCAAGAACCCAGTACCGCCCCGCCGCCCGCCAGCTTCACCCGGCGCGCAGCCGCCAGATTGGTCGCGTGCACAGCACGTCCCTCGTCGCCACTATACGTTCGCAGGCGAACACTACTCGCGGCGAACCGGCCCCACAAGTTGCTTGCACAGCAGAATCCGCAGCAACTAGCCGATGTGATGCCGACGCCCTCGCCCGCCTATCCGATACGACCCGCGGTGCACCAACCCAGTGGCGCACGACTGCTTACTTGTCCCGCCCGAGGTTGTCAAGTCCCGTTGTCGTCAGTGGCGTTCCAATGGGTTCGGCGGTGCGTTGGCGCGTTTGAGGGGTGGGGTGTGTCCGCGGACGCCCTGGCTTACTTCGGCACTCGGCCCGGGGTGGTTCCGGGCCGGCGACATGATGTTTGATGGGGGGTTCCGGCAGATGGTGTTGGCGGCCGCTCAGTCTTACTAGGCCGTTCCCCGCGAGGGGTCGGCAGCAGTCTCGCCGGGAGCTGGCTGCGGTTCATCGGTTGATCTTGGGCTTGCCGCGCGACAACAGGTGTGGGGGTTCAGGTGATGGGCGCGAGCGCCTCGTCGCCGAGGGCTTTGAGGAGGTGGTAGCTGCGTTTGAGTAGCTTGCGCGCGAGCGCGAGGCATGCGCGGTTGCCGCCGATCCGGGCGGCGAGCTGCTCGTAGTACGGTCGGTCGGGGCTGCTTGGCCGCCTGGCGGCCTGCGCTGCTTCATACAGCGCCCAGCGCAACGCGGGCGGCCCTTGTCGGGAGAGGCGCCCGGGCGCTCGGTGATCATCAGATTGGTAGACGGTGATGTCCAGGCCCGAATAGCGCACGACATCCCGGGAGTTTTGGAAGCGGCGGGTGTCGCCGAGCTCAACGAGGATCGTGACCGCGGTCAGTTCCCCGACTCCGTAGATCGCGTTGATCAGTGTGCGGCAGCCCGGCTGTTTGCGGGCATACGCGCGCAGGTCGTGATCGAACGGCACGAGCTGGGTATCGATCACGTCGATCACGCTCAGCGCGACCGTGAGCTGCTCCCGGGCCGCCGCCGGGAGCGTCAGCCCGGCGAGCCACTCGCGTTTCTCGGCGGTCAGCAGGTTGCGTTGCTGCGCGATCCCGTGGTGGTAGAGCACCGAGTGCATGCGCTGCTGCCATTCGGTCCGCTGATGAGAGAGCAGATGCCTGGTCCGGACCCGGGCACGAAGATCAAGGATGTGCGCCGGCGGGATCCACGACTCCGGCAGCCGGCCGATCAACAGCAGCTCGCGGAGATGCCGGGCATCAGCCCAGTCGGTCTTCGCGCGCTTCTTCTTGCCCTTCAACGCGGCCGCCTCGGCCGGCTCAGCCAAGTGCGCCTCGGCGCCGACCCGGTCGAGTTCCTCGACCACGAACCGCCAGCCCGTCGTCGCCTCCAACGCGACCTCCAAGCCCGCGCCCTTGAACTGCGCGAGGAACTTCCGCACCCCGGCGCGGTCCGCTGGCATGATCCTCGCGCGCGAGACCTCGCCGGTCATCGTCTCGATCCACTCCGCTGAGATCTGCGCACGATGCTGATCCAGACCCATCACGACTGACACCAGATCACCCCCTCGACGCCCAGGACGCCGGCGAGCACGACGCTGCCGGCCGCCCACAGGGCAGCCGATCCCATACCGTGAACCACGGTCGGTACCTCCTCTTCGATTGGCCGGCCGCGCGGCCGCTATCCGCGCGCGCCTACAACGCCGTTCGACGTGGAGTGCCGGCCACCTTCAACGCCGGGTCACACGCCAGCCGGGACATGACATCTTTCGCGCTCGCCGCATTACAACAACCGACTATCACTACGGCGACATTTCAGCGGCGACGGATCAGGCGACCTGACCGCCCAATGAGGCCTTAACACCTACGCGGTCGGCCAGATCGCGATCGAGCAGTTGGAGAGCCGCGGCATCGTCCGACCACTGAACGCGCGCAGTGGTGTCGGGGTTGGGAGGCGTCCGAACTTGTCAAGCTTGTGGAGGAGTTCGAACGGAGGGTCAGCAGCGTCGGAAGCGAGCGTCGATAGAGCCAACAAACTTTAAGCGGCGGCGCAAAGCTCGGCATCCGCCGTTGAGTCGTCTCGCCTTGGGCTCCTTGTCGCCCGCGATGGCTCGTGCTGAAGGACAGCGAGCCCCTTCGGGAGACGTGCAGATTGCGCGAAATGCGTATGTATCGGAAGAATCGTCCTTTTGCGGCTCGTTTCCTCAGACGGTCGTCTCGCCGAAAGCCGGGACGGAGCCCGGCGGCTCTGACAGCAGGGCAGGATGGCATTCGCTGAAAACGAGTCGCCGTCGTATGTGACACGATCGGATTCAGAGCGATGACGCCGGCGTCGTCTGCTAGGGGCACCGCTCTGTCGCTGTTGCAGTCCCTGCAGGCCGGCGGGCCGAGCACAGCGCAGTCGTGCAGCGGCCGTCCACCGGAAAGCTGCGCCGGGATCCATAAAAGGCGAGAGGAGTCAAATGACCGAGCGGCCCACGCTGTACGTGTGTCACGCCGACGACGGCGGTCCTCCAGGCCATCCGTGCAGCCGCGTTCAGAAAGCGATGCGCGCCAAAGGCATCGAGTACGACAAGGTGATCGCTGGCCAGGGAAGCCCTCTCCCGTTCCTTCGCAAGGGCTCGCGCGACGAGCTCGCCGCGGCGACCGGCGATCGGAAGCTACCCACGCTAAAGCTGGTAGATGGAACCGTTCTCATGAATTCAAAAGCGATCCTTCGTTGGGTCGCTCAACAGTCTGCGGCGGGCAACTGAGTACCGTCAGAGCGTAATCCCGCTCGAGCTAAGCGCGAATGTGCTTGGTGGCTTATCTGGGTCGTCGTTGTTTGTAGAGGCGGTTTCCCAGAGGTCGCGGGTGTCTGGAGGCGCGCGTTGCCTGCGTATGCGCGGGGCGGGACGGGGGTGGACACTTGGGTGCTCAGGCGGCGTTTGGCTCGACCACCATCGGCTCCCCGATCCGCCCGGCCAACGGATCCCGTTTGATCGTCACGGAGGCGGTGGTCGCCGCAAGCAGGGCCGAGCCAGCGGCGTGCAGAAGAGGAGCAACATGTATGTACGCACGGGAGCTTGTGTGTACCACTCCTCGACCCGAGACCTCCTTGCGACTCTTATGGCTGAGGAGGCGCAGCTTGGATCGGTGACCGGCAGGAGTCAGCCAGCGATGTCGTGGAGCGTCTCGGCGACACGGTCGGGCGCGGAGAACATCGCCCAGTGACCGGTTGGGAGTTCATGCAGGTCCCAGTCCGGATCGGCGAATGGGGCGGCGCGAGGATCTCCCTGCGCAATCAGCTCTCTCACCGCGGCGACGGTGATCCCGCCTTCCGCGCAGAAGATCACCGAACGACGGACTCCCGGTGGTCTTTCGTGCTCAAGCCGCAGCGGCGAGGTGAAAGTCGCGTAGGGCTGCGGCGTGCCGCGTTGCGCAATCGCGGCGAAGTGTTCGTCAGTCAGCCCTGCGGTACTGCCGAACTGCCCCGTCTCGAGCGTGGCATGGTCGGGGACCGGCCAGCGCCAGCCGTCACCGTAGCGGTCGACGGCGGAGCGCTGAGTCTCGCGTTCCTCGGACGTTTGCACGTCGCTGATCGCCATGCCGTCCGGTAGCGGCGAGCAGTCCAGGTACACAACGGCGTCGAGTCGCTCCGGCCGACGATCCGCCGCGCCGGCGACCACGAGACCGGCGTAGCTGTGGCCGACGAGGACGGCGTCGCTCAAGTCCTCGTAGTCGAGGACGCCGAGCACATCGGCGATATGGGTGTCGAGATCGATGCTCTCATCCGCCAGGTGAACGCGTTCGCCGAGACCGGTGAGCGTGACCGGGTAGACATCGTGACCGAGGACACGCAGCTGGTCGGCGACGTCTCGCCATGCCCAGCCTCCGAGACACGCGCCCGGGACCAGCACCAATGGACGGGGACTCATCGCCTAACAGCATTCCAGACTCCCGAAGATTTCGAACAGACGGGCGGGCGTTGGTCGACGCCACGATTCAGGCGCATCCGAGCGGGTTCGCAGTACGGCCGAACATTGCGGATCCAGGTTGCAACGGTGGCCGGGGACTTGAGTGGGCTGCTCACCTTGGAGTGATCCCGGTTGTTGCGAGTGCGGCGCTGTCCGATGGTTCAACGCTCATCGCGGTCTCGTCGGGCGGTTTTCCGAATAAGAGGTCGGTGGTTCTGTATTCCATCACCCCGGCGTGCACACCGAATCCCGCGTTCGGGAACGATGGGGTGGCGACGCTCGGCCCGGCACAGCCCGAGCCGAAGGACCGTCTTCCTGGTGGAGCGCTCAACGGGTTAGAGATCAACTTCGTCGCGCCGGCTAGCCGAGGCGGCGCGTTCCTGACCGGCAGCTATGGAGGCCACTGGCTGGTCGGCAAGGTCACGGCGCGGGCGCAGACCGATCTAAGCTTCGGTAACGAGGGCTGGAGTGTCCTGCCGTTCGGGGGCCAAGTAGCGTCGGTCGTTCAGAAGCCGTCGGGAGAGATCGTGATCGCTGGCAGCAACGGTGGCGGCGGCTGCTGCACGACCAACTGGATGGCTGCCCTCTCCTCCAGCGGCCGGCTTGAAACTGCGTTCGGGCCCGTGGGACGGGAGGGACTGCCGACCGGTGAGGACTCGGGAGTAGGAGGCCTCGTGCTCGAGCCGAATGGCAACATCCTGGCTCCCGTGGGCTACGGGAACATGGGCTGCTGGGGGATGTCGCTCGAGATGCTCGCACCCAACGGCCGGCGGTGACGAAATTCCAGCAACGACTCCGCCGGTTCTGGCAGGCGCTGAATGTTGGCGCGTTCGTCGGGGAGGCATACGCTGACGGCGCAGGCTTCACCGTGATCGGAACGGAACAGAAGCCCTGTTACGGATCCAGCCCCGCGCCGTCCGCCACGGGTCTGATCGCACACTTCACGGCGAACGGCGAACAAGTCGGCCAGACGATCAAGTTCCCGTCCCGCATGTTCGGATTGCTTCAAGCGTTCCCGGACGGAAACGACACCCTAGTAGCCGAGTCGCCCTACGCAAACTCAACCCGCCTGACGATCGAGGCGCGACGCCCCAACGCCTCGCTCGACACGGGGTTCGCAAGCAACGGAGTCGCCGAGATCCGCACACCCTGGAGCGGAATGAATGCGACGCTTCAAACCGAGGCTTCGATCAGCGAGGCCGGCCCCGGCACAATCGTCATCGTCGCGCAGGACGGCGGCGACCAGTTGCAGCTCACACGTCTGGACATCTAACCGGCATCAGTTGTGCGCCGCGCGGAAAGCACGCAGCACGCAGAAAATTGCTTTCCCATCCGGTCGGGGGTGCCATCACGCCGACGACATTCCGTCGTCGCCGGCCGAGTCTCCAGCGGGACCAGCGCGCCGAAGCCCTCCGGCCAGCCCCGAGTCGTGCATACGTAAATCGGCTATCCGGTAAGGCACTCTGCCAGCCCCGCCATCGGCGAGCGGGACGTCGCGTCGGACGAGCTCTTTGTCGCCGATACGGCGCGACGCGAGGCGGTCCGTTTCACTGAAGCGACCGTCCACGCGTGGATCGAGTTCTGTGTTTCCCAAGCTCGCGAGCCAGCATTTGGAGCCGTCTGGGCCGTATGGAGGCGGGCCGGAGACATCGCCGCCGCGCGAGGCCGTCACGGGCGGGGGCCGGCCGGCCGGTAGACGTGAAGCACCGCGCCGGTCGCGTAGGTCCGCGCGGCGATCAGCTCAAGCCGCAGCGGTCCGTTGAGGTCCCTGAACAGCGGCAGGCCGTCTCCGAGAGCCACGGGCTGGATGATCAGCCGATACTCGTCCACCAAGCCGGCGTTGGAGAGCGACTGGGCAAACGCAGCGCCGCCCCACGCGATCATGTCATTTTCGCCTTCGCGCTTGAGCTGGGCGATCTCGCTCGCCAGCTCGCCGCGTGCGATCCGCGTTCCTTCCCAATCTGCGCGCTCGAGCGTCTTCGAGAAGACGACCTTGGGGATCGTGTTCATGGACAAGGCATAAGGGTCCTCGGACGTGGGCCAGAACGACGCCATCTCCTCGTAGGTGTTACGTCCCATCAGGTGAAGTCCGACGTCCCTCAACCAGTCGAGCTTATGCTGCTTGAGGGCTGGATCCTCTGGCGGGAGCCCCCAGCCGCCGGCCCCAAAGCGTCCGCGCCGTGCAACTAGTCCGTCGAGGGACATCCCCATCGACACCACGAGTTTGCGCATGATCGTCTCCTGTCATCGAGTTGCCAGACATGCTGCTCACGGCAGTGGGCAGTCGCTAAGACGTCGAACGAAGCCCGCTTTTTTCGACACGGTTCCGACTGGAATTACCGTGCGATCGCGGTTCAGTCTCGCGCCGCTTTCGGGCGATGCGATCGTCTGACACCACCGAGCCGACCGATCGAGGCGGCGCCATAGGGCCAGATCGTCCACTGCGAGGCCGTCCAGATCGCAAAAGCGATCGTCGCGGAGATGCGCGCTTTCGGCGCAATTCGCGTCTGTCACCATCGCTGAGCACCGTGCCGACATGGAAGCGGGTCTCGATGCGGCCCCCAAGCCCTGCTGGCGCCGCCGGCGCCGCCCGGCTCGATCACTGCCGCGGCGTCAGCGCTAGGCAGTCTCGGCTCGGATCAGTCAGGCTCGTGAGTTCGTCCGCAGGTGGCGTGTGGCAGCCGACCGTCGGATTCGCACGGTCAAGGCGTTGATGTCCACTGTCTCGCTTCGCAGCCGGTCGAAGGATTTGATCCTGCGGTGCAGCGACGCGGCCGCACCGCGAGGCGCTCAGCTTACACCCAGCCCTTTCGCCGGAAGAAGACCAACAGACCCGCGCAGGTAGCGAGCATGCTGCCAACCCCGAGTACCCAGAACGTCCAGGCGTGGGTGATGTGGACGATCATGAAGCCGAAGTTCTGGCCGAAGAAGCCGGTGATGAACGACAGCGGCAGGAAGACGGTCGCGATCACAGTGAGCTGCTTCATGACGTCGTTTTGGCGGTTGCTAACAGTCGATAGGTAGAGATCGGTCGCACCGGAAAGCAGATCGCGGTAGGAATCGATGAGATCACTGATGCGGATGAGATGGTCGTAGATATCGCGGAAGTAGTCGCGCTCGTCGAGCTTGAACCCCTCAAGCTCGGCGATCTGGTCAACCGAGGTAGCGAATATGTCGCGTTGCGGAGTTATGACCTTGCGAAGCGCAATCAGCTGGCGCTTGAGTGCGAACAACCGCTCCAGCTGCTGGTCCGTGGGATTGGCGAGCACGGCAGCTTCGAGGTTGTCGATCTCGTCATCCATGTCACCGAGGATCGGGAAAAAGCTGTCGACCAGCGCATCCAACACGCGGTAGAGCAGGAACTGCTCGCTGTGCAGCGCGCGGCCGTCCAGCTGTGCCCTCTGCTGGTCAAGCGGCGGCAGCGGGTCGCGATGCACGGTGACGAGGTACTTTCCTGAGATAAACAGGTGCACCTCGGGCAGCAGTTCCGGATCTTTGCCGTCCTGGCGCGAGGCGCCGTAGAAGACGAGAAAGATGTAATCGTCGTAGTTGTCGAGCTTGGGACGCTGACCGAAGTGCTCGGTGTCCTCGAGAGCGAGCGGGTGAAAGCCAAAGACCTCCCGCAACTGGGCGAGCTCGTCGGGCCCGGGAGCTTTGAGGTCAAGCCAAAAGAACTGACCGCGCCGCAAATGATCCCGGATGCGCGCTGCCTCGATTTGGGTGAAGCACGGCACTACGAGTCGAAATTCGCTTGGGGTCTCCAACGTGGCTGCTTTTGCCTTGCCGACGGGCATCGTCGTCTCCTTGTTCGCTGCTGTCGCGCACATTGTCTCCCGTAGGAAGCTCGCCGAGCCTCGTGCTGCGCGCGAGTTGCGAGCGCGAGGACGGTATGTCGACGGCGCTGTTAATCGACGAGACAGCGCTCTCCCGTGCCGGCCGGCGAACCGGCTCCGCCGCGTAGCGGAAGTACCGCGCGATTATCAGAGCAGGTCTTCGGCTGTGAAGCAGACCGCGTCCCCGCTCCTCGCACCAAACTCGAGACTGCTCCGTCGGGGCGTACGTAGGTGTAGTTCCTGAGTAGGTTGGTTCATCCGGGCCTCCTTGGAGGCTGAGAGTTGCCAAGCACCTCAGTCCCACAAGGAGGACACCGGATGAATCTGCACGCTAACGCGGCGCTCAGTCTGAAGGCCGTCGGGAGCTCTGCCGCGCTGTCCCGCTCGCAAATGGGTGGGCCGCTACCGCACCGAAGGAGAGGCCGGGCTCAGGGATCGCTCCTCGGCGCAACACCGGATACCGCACCGGACCGATGAACGGCGGGTCGAGGCGATCGCGGCGCTCAGACGGGTGCGGCTCACTAGCCCGGAGATCGCCGAGTGAGCTTGCCTGGTTTTGACGGAGACCGTGGAAGCCGGTCCGGCTCAGCGTATTTGTGCGTAGAGAGGCGTCGTGGCTCACATTGCGGTTTCGATGTGGTAGGTTGCACAGGCGCTTAGGAGCGCGCGTGCATCGTCAGTCCCGGGAATCGAGGATGGGTAAGCGGGAAAGGCCATGTCGCGTAGGTCCGGGGCCCAGAGCGAGCGGATCCTATGTGTCGGGGGGTGGGTTTGAGTCGTGGTCTACTACGCAGGCGCGGCATGAGTTGGCGTCGACGCGTGTTTGCGTCGGCCAGCCGATTTCGGCCGATCGCGCGCGCGTCCCTCGTCGCGCTCGTCGGCATATTGTTCGCCGTCGGTGCTGGCAGCGTGGCGACGGCGCACAGTCGCCTCATGTCCAATCGACGCGGCCACCGTTCGAGCGAGCGGACAGTCACGCTAGCCGCGATGCTGCACGCTCGTGCTCGAACGACGCGACTCGCCGATGGGGCCTTTCGCTACGTGTGGTCGGCGGCCGGCTGGGCTCGTCACACCGTGGGATTCGTCGCTTCACAGCGTTGCACGTCGATCAGTCTCACCGTTGCCTACAGGCAGCCCGGCACGCCGGCCGGCGTGGCGTCCACGGCGACATTCGTCCTGATCCAGCGCAACACATCGGCATCGGTGAACGTTCGAGCGGGACACGTATCGAGCCTGCACGTACGCCTCACCGCGGGGGCGTTTGAGCTTGCGATCGAGAACGCCCCGGGCCTCGCCTATGGCAACGGCTCGGCCAGATGCACAGCACCACTGTCGCGCAGAAGGCGAACACGAGATAGGGGGGCGCATCGCGTTCACCATGCCGCCGATGCTCGGATCGCGTCGGTGGCGGACACGAACCATAAACTGCCGGGTTATGTGCTGAGCTTAATCAACCCCAGTTCCGACCCCGACTACTGTACTTCTACCGCATACGCCTGCACCACGGGGGGGTACTCGCCGAGCTCCGTTGACGAAGGTCAGCTTTGGTATGACGCCTACGGCCCTGGGCAGGCGAGTGAAGGCTCAAATGACCTGCTGCATAACTGCACTATGTACGCGGCATTTAAGCTCGCGCAGAACGGCTACCAGATCCCAACGTCAGGACCGGATGCGCCTGTGCTCGGTAACGCGTCGGACTGGGCGCGCCAAGCCGCGGTGCTCCCAGGTGTGACGGTCGATCAGACGCCTGACGTCGGTGCGATCGCGCAGTGGAACGCCGGCCACGTGGGGTACGTCGAGCAGGTGACGGCCAGCTACATCGTCGTGACATCCGACAGCTTCGTTTACGAAGCAGGCCACACCAGTCGCTATCGGATCCCGGACGGGTCGCCGGGATGGCCGGACAATTTCATCCACTTCCCGCTCAAGCAAGGTGCCGCCAGCAGTGAGCTCACTCCGGCGCAGACCGCTGGTCTTGCCTACGCGGACCACATCGTGCATTGGAGCGGCGATACCAAGCCTCAGAAGACAGCATGGTATGTCGAGATGACGATCGTGCCGCCGCTGATCGTTCCAGTACCCACACGTCACTGGATTCCAGATATTCAGACCTACTGGTGTCTCGTCAACCAGGACCATGCACCTCAGCCGCCGACGGTGCTTCCCGCCTCCGTGCTCAGTACGGAGATCCCCGATGACATCGGCTCGTGGGCCAGTTGCGACACCCCCACCGGCGGACAGGGTTCTGACGGCGTCAGCCCGACAGCGGGAATCGCCGAACAGGCTGGTCAGTTTGGCGCCCCTACCTTGTCGGATTACCACTCAGCGTCAGGCGCCGGTCCCCGGATCGCTCCCGGAGCATTGGTCTCGGTCGCCTGCAAAGTCCTGGACCCGACGATCGCCAGCGCCGACCCCGACGGCTACTGGTATCAGATCGAAAGCAGCCCCTGGAACGGTGCCTACTACGCTCCGGCGAACGTCTTCATGAACGGCGACCCGTGGAACGGCCCCTACACCCACAACACCGACTTCAGCGTGCCGGACTGTGGCTCGGGCGCCGGACCGAGCCAGGGCGGCGGTACCGATGCGACCGGAATCGGGACGTGGCTTGAGCAGGAGGGCCACAACGGCGCCCCGACGTTCACGACCTACCACAGCGCTTCCGGGCCCGGACCCGCTATCAGCGCTGGCGAGTATGTCCACGTGGCCTGTAAGGTGCTCGACGGCACAATTCCCAGTTCCAATCCGGACGGATATTGGTACCTCCTCGCCGATCCTCCGTGGAGCGATCAATACTACGCGGCCGCCAACACCTTCATGAACGGCGATCCGTGGAACGGACCGTACACCCACAACACGGACTTCGACGTTCCTGACTGCGGCCAAGCGGCGACGACTAAGACCGGGGCCGCGCCATCTGGCGCGCCGCCGGGCGAAACGACATACGCCGAGCAGGAGGGCCATAACGGAGTGCAGACGTTCACGGACTACCACAACGCGTCCGGCCGTGGAGTGGACATCGCGCCGGCGGCTACCGTCCAAGTGTCGTGCAAGGTGCTTGACGGTACCGTCGCGAGCGTCAATCCCGACGGCTACTGGTATCGCATCGCGTCCTCGCCGTGGAGCGACGGATATTATGCGCCCGCGAATACGTTCATGAACGGCGATCCGTGGAACGGTCCCTACACCCACAACACCGACTTCAACGTTCCGGATTGCGCGAACGCCACACCAACGCCACCGCCGCCTACTCCCGTCCCCGACACGGTTGCCGAGACCGTCGGAGGCGTGACACACACCTGGACCGACTATGAGGATGCGGGCGGCACCGAAGGGTCGTCGATCCAGATCGGACAGACCGTTCAGATCACCTGCAGGGTGCAAGGGTTCGCGGTCGCCGACAAGAACACGTGGTGGTACCAGGTCGCGTCGAGTCCGTGGAACAACACCTACTACGCGTCGGCGGATGCGTTCTACAACAACGGCGCAACCTCCGGAAGTCTGCTAGGAACGCCGTTCTACGATGGCGCGGTTCCCGTGTGCGGGTCGAGCACCGCCGGCGGAGGCCCATCGCCCCAGACTTGGGCCGAGACGGTCGGCCCGGGCGGCGCGAACACGTGGACCGACTACTCCGATGCCGGCGGCACAGAGGGAGCCCATATCCCCGAGTACGACACGGTACAAATCACCTGCCGACTGCAGGGCTTCCAGGTCCCAGACACGAACACATGGTGGTACCAGATCGCCTCGAGTCCGTGGAGCAACGAGTTTTACGTCTCGGCAGATGCGTTCTACAACAACGGCGAAACATCCGGCAACCTGCAGGGAACGCCGTTCTACGATCCCGCGGTCCCCGTGTGCTAGCTGCGACGCGAAAGCCGCGACGACTGGGCCTGCCTACCGGCCGACGACAGCGGCGCGAGTCCCCGCGCGCGCCGGTCTGCTCGCACGAAGGCGGGGCCCTGTCAGCGCTGAGCGGCGACTCGCCGTCCGGTACGGCCCGTAAGGGCGGCGACCACGCCCGGCAGGCCGCGACCCGCTTCGGCCTGACGAGCCTTTTCGACGCGAACCATCTGCCGGCGCGTTTCGCGCTCGTGTTTGCTGTCGCCGCCGGCTGGATGTTGACCGCGATGCTGGTCGCACCGCCGGCTCTTGCGCAAGCGCCCGGAGCTTGTCGGAGCGTGCTGCTGGCGGGAAGCTCGTGGCTCGGCGGTGGTGGCGTGGATGTGATGAGCAATGGGCCGGACGAGGGCACCGGTGCGAGTTGCGGCGGCACGAGCACGGTCAACGGTGTGACCGCGGGAAGCGAATGGCAATGCGTGGAGCTCGTGAATCGTCTCTATCTGACGAAGGGCTGGATTGGTTCGACGTGGGATGGGGATGGCGGGCGGAGTTCTCCTGGCGCGACTGATTCGTTGTATGACGAAGCACCGGTGGGGCTTTCGAAGCAGCCGAACGGCTCGATCAGCTATGTCGGCCCTGGGGACGTCGTGAGTATCAATCTCTATGACGGCGGGTCGTTCGTCGCTGATGGTCATGCGCTGATCGTGAATACCTCTGGAGACGTGACGAGTGGGAGCATTCCGCTGGTCAGCCAAAACAGCGGCGACCCATCGGACGCGACGCCGCAGATCTCAGGCACGCTGAGCGGTGGCACACTCACGCTCCCGAGCAGCGGGGATTGGAGCTATCAGGTCATCGGAGTCGTGCACGCCCCCTCGAGCGGGACGCCGGCGAACGGGACCTTTGTGAGCTACGAGGGGAACGTGTATCGGATCGCCGGCGGAGCCCCCATCTACGTCAGCAACTGGTCGGTATACGGTGGCGCGCAGCTGACCGAGGCGCTGTCGGCCACGCAGTGGGCAGGCCTGAATTCGGTCCCGTCGAACGGGACGTTCGTCAGCAGCACGGCGACGGGAATGGTGTATGAGATCGCGGGTGGCGCCCCGTTGTATGTGAGCAATTGGAGCGCCGTTGGCGGCGCACAGCCGACCGTCGCGATCGACCAGTGGGATCTGACCAACATCAGCAATCCTCTGGCCCATATGAACGCGGTGCCATCCAACGGGACGCTGATCGGCGCTAACGCCGGCGGGCCGTTCGGCGGTGATGTATTTGTGATTGCCGGCGGCGCGCCGCTGTATGTGAGCAACTGGGCGGCGATCGGCGGGCCGCAGTCGGTCGTCGGGATCGACGAGTGGGATGTCGCGAACATCACCAACCCGGCCGCCCATCTCAACTCCGTTCCATCGAACGGCACGTTCATCAGCAGCACGGCTACCGGGATGGTGTATGAGATCGCCGGAGGCGCGCCGTTGTATGTCAGCAACTGGAGCGCCGTCGGAGGTCCGCGGCCGACGGTCGGGATCGATCAGTGGGACCTGACGAACATCACCAACCCGGCGGCCCATATGAACGCAGTCCCGGCCAACGGGACGTTCATTAACGCGAAGACCGCGGGTGGGCAGGAGGAGGGATCGTTCGTGATCGCAGGCGGCGCGCCGCTGTACATCAGCAGCTGGACTCCCTTTGGCGGAGTACCTGGTTCGCTGGTCCAGGTCGACGCGTGGGATCTGCAGAACATCGCAAACCCGGCCGCCCATCTCGACGCTGTGCCCCTCAACGGGACCTTCTTGAACACCACCACCGGGCACGTATACAGAGTCGCCGGGGGCGCACCATTTGCGGTCAGCAACTGGAACGTGTTCGGAGGCGTGCAGTCCTACGTGACGGTTGACGAATGGGTCATAGACAACATCAAGAACCCACTCGCGCATCTCAACGCGGTACCCGCCGACGGCACCGTGGTGGAAGGATTGCCATCTCACACCTACTGGGCATTCGAAGACGGTCTGCGGAGCTCAACCTCCGCCACGTCTAGCGCGACCGGCGTCGATGACGTCGGCCTCGCGGCGTTCCCGAAGAAGCCAGCGACCATGTCCAACCCCTCCGGAGGCAGCGGTGCCGGCACCACGTCGCCGACCGCGCCGGCGAGCTCGGAGAGGCACGCGTGTCTCGTGCCAGCACTACGTGGAAAGACCCTGTCGAGTTCGCGTCGCGCCCTTGCGCGTGCGCATTGCGCGCTCGGGAGAGTCAGACGCCCCAGGCATGTTGCCAAGCATCACACTCTGCGCGTCACCCGTCAATCCGCTCCGGCTGGATCGCGGCTTCCGGCAGGTCAGATGATCAACCTGACACTCGAGGTGAGCGCGGCGAACCGCGAGGGTCGGCCCGTTGATCGTGATCGGGGGTCCGCGCCGGTTTATCGCGGCGATTTTGGATTGCCTAGGGGAGGCGCCCCGGGATCGGGCGCCGAGCGACGCGCCGTCACGTCGGGCCGGGTTCGCTGATGGTTGCACGGTCCAGTCAGGTTTCATCTGCTATCTGGCTCGTCGGGTGGAAGCCAAGTGCTCACAACAGGGGGTACGTCGTTCATGCGGAGTCATAACCAAGGTGCCGCTCTAGCACGTCGTGCTCGCCGCGTTGTTTGGCTGTGGCTGCTGCTCACCTGCGCGACCTGCGTGACTCACCTGCCGATGGCGCAGGCGGCCACGCAAGGCCAGGCAATAGTCAACGCCGCTCAGGCGATGGAGAATGCCGGCTACCCATACTGCTTCGACGGAGGCACGATCAACGGCCCGTCCGTCGGCAAATCTGACCCGGACTCTGACGGTTCGTACTCGAACTGCGCGCAGATCGGGGAGGTCGGTTTCGATTGCACTGGACTCACGTTGTACGCCGTATATCAGGGCACTGGGAACGCTGGTCTAAGTCACGGCTCCAACCAGGCCGAAACCGGCGGCGGGCAGGTGATCAGCAGCGAAAGTGCGCTTGAGCCGGGGGATATCGTCTACTTCGATTACGCCGCGGCGGACGGCCTCGGCAACATCGACCACGCGGGTGTATACGTCGGCAACGGCGAGGTTCTCAGCGCCGCCAGCGAGCACTGGGGCATCGTCACCGAGTCGTTCGCTTGGTACGCGGCTGGAGGCCTACAGTTCGTCGGCGCAGTCCGCTACTGGTCGAACGCGACGCCGCCTCCTCCGCCGCCGTCCTATACGCAGGCGAATTTGTTGACGGATGGTGGGTTTCGAGGCTGGTGGTGTGGGTTGGCAGATGTTGAGTTCGGGGTCGGGGGTTGGGAGCGACGCGAACTATGCGAGCTCGTCGGCGGACCCGTCGTATGGCGGCCCGGACTATCAGGAGGCGAACTGGAGCACGCCGGGCGGGTCGCTATATCAGGACGTGTCGGTGAACATGGCGCAGAACCAGTCGGCGACGTTCTCGATGTGGCTGCGGTTGAGGCCGGGGGTGTCGCAGACGGGGCTGACCGCGAATCTGTGCTTGTGGGCGCTGGTCGGGTCGAACACGAGCGCGTGTCAGAGCGGGGTGTTGACGACTCAGTGGCAGCAGTTCCAGGCGACGTTGACGATGCCCGCGGCGACGAGCAGCCTGCGCGCGCAGATCTACATTCCGTCGGGCGTGAACGTCGACTTCGACGACGGTGTGCTGAGCAACGATTTGTTGACGGATGGTGGGTTTCAGGCTGGTGGTGTGGGTTGGCAGATGTTGAGTTCGGGGTCGGGGGTTGGGAGCGACGCGAACTATGCGAGCTCGTCGGCGGACCCGTCGTATGGCGGCCCGGACTATCAGGAGGCGAACTGGAGCACGCCGGGCGGGTCGCTATATCAGGACGTGTCGGTGAACATGGCGCAGAACCAGTCGGCGACGTTCTCGATGTGGCTGCGGTTGAGGCCGGGGGTGTCGCAGACGGGGCTGACCGCGAATCTGTGCTTGTGGGCGCTGGTCGGGTCGAACACGAGCGCGTGTCAGAGCGGGGTGTTGACGACTCAGTGGCAGCAGTTCCAGGCGACGTTGACGATGCCCGCGGCGACGAGCAGCCTGCGCGCGCAGATCTACATTCCGTCGGGCGTGAACGTCGACTTCGACGACGGCAGCCTCGGCGCGCCGCAAACGGCCAACGCCGTCTACGTGCCGATCGCCACCACAGACCCGACGGTCAAGGGGAGCATAGCCGTTGGCTCCGCACTGGCATGCTCCAACGCCAGCTGGGATGGGGATGCCGACCAGCCCACCTCATACACCTACGCGTGGCTACGGGACGGCACGTCGATCAGCGGCGCCTATAGCTCGACCTACACGACCTCGCAGCCTGATGTTGGCAACAAGCTGAGCTGCGCGATCACCGCCACCAACGCCGCGGGCCGCACGACAGCAAGTTCGATCCCAGTCGGTCCGGTGACGGTCGCGCCGGGTGCCACGGCGCCGAGCACGCCCGGAACCGGAGCGTCGACCGGTACGCCGGCGTCTGGTTCGACCGCGACGGGCACGACCGGCGCGCCGGTTGCTCGTTGTGTGGTGCCCAAGCTGCGGCATATGACTCTGGTTCGGGCCAGGCGTGTGCTCAGCGATGCGGACTGTCGTGTCGGCAAGGTCCGTCGGCCGAGGCATGTCTTGCGTGGCCGCGTTCTCCGTGTCGCCAGTCAGTCGGCGGTGGTCGGAAGCCGGCATGCAGCGAACTACTCGGTGAACCTCTCACTGAATTGAGGACTCCGATGCAGATGCCACGCCGTCAAATGAGTGCCGTCGGCGCTGCGAGCGGAAGCCGGGGTGGCCAGACGGGGCGACCGGGTTTGAGCATACATTCGAGGACCGCGCTGGTCGTGATGGCGTTGATCGTGACCTGGTCGATCACCGGACTGGTGGGTGCGGGTCCGGCGAGGGCGGATGCTGGGCAGACGGCGATTGCGTGGGCTCAGGGGTATCTGGGTACCTCCTACGATGACGGCTATTGCTTGGAGTTCGTCGCGAGCGCGTACTCGGCCGCTGGAATCAACATCGGCAGCGCCGACACGGCGGCCGACTATTGGGATAACAACCCTAAGGGCTACACCGAGCATCCGGGCGACACCAACCCACCGGTGGGGGCTTTGGTGTTCTGGGGGCCAGACGACGTAGACGGCTACTCGAACCCTGACGGTCACGTGGGGATTTACGTCGGCGCGGTTTCGGACTACGGCAGCGATGAGGTCATCTCGACGTGGTCCTGGCCTGAATCCTCGAGCCAGCCCGACGTGCACTATTTCTCGCTATCGGGACGGAACAACGCGGGCTACCCCTATCTCGGGTGGATGGATCCAGGCGGAAGCGCGGGTTCCGGTCAGCCAGCGAACGGCTCGTTCGTCCAGGTGTCAGGGTCGGCGGCGATCTATGAGATTGCTGGAGGCGCACCGTTATACGTGAGCTCGTGGAGTGCGGTCGGTGGCAGTCAGCCGTACACGGTGATCAGCCAGCAGGAGTTCGACTCGCTAAACGCCGTCCCGGCGAACGGAACGTTCATCCGTGACGAGGGGTCGGGTCAGATCTGGGAGGTCGCGGGCGGCGCGCCTTTGTACGTCTCGGGCTGCGGGAATCTTGGCGGGTGCCCAGGGGCGGTCAACATTGACGTTTGGGATGTCCAGAATGCTGGGAATCCAGCTTCGCATCTGAATCCGGTTCCGTCGGCCGGGACGTTTCTGCGGGATCCTGGATCGGGCGGTATCTGGGAGGTTGCGGGCGGCGCGCCTTTGTACGTGTCGAGCTGCGCCAATCTCAACGGTTGCGCTGGGGTCGTGAATATCGACCCGTACGCGGTCTCGCATCTGGACCATTTGAACGCGGTGCCGGCGAACGGGACGTTTATTCGTGACCCTGCGTCCGGCGGCATTTGGGAGGTTGCGGGTGGGGCTCCGCTCTTCGTGTCGAGTTGCGCCAATCTCAACGGTTGCGCTGGGGTCGTGATATTGACCCGTACGCGGTCTCGCATCTGGACCATTTGAACGCGGTGCCGGCGAACGGGACGTTTATTCGTGACCCTGCGTCCGGCGGCATTTGGGAGGTTGCGGGTGGGGCTCCGCTCTTCGTGTCGAGTTGCGCCAATCTCAACGGTTGCGCTGGGGTCGTGAATATCGACCCGTACGCGGTCTCGCATCTGGACCATTTGAACGCGGTGCCGGCGAACGGGACGTTCCTGGATACTTCTACGGGCCATGTCTATCGGGTTGCTGGTGGCGCACCGTTCGCGGTTAGCAACTGGTCGGTGTTCGGAGGCGAGCAGCCGTATGTGACTGTCGACGAGTGGGATATCGCGAACGTCACGAATCCGGCCGCGCACCTCAATACTGTTCCGTCGAACGGAACGGTCGTGGAGGGGTTGCCGTCTGATAGCTACTGGTTGTTCTCCAGCGGGAAACGCAGCCCCACGTCCGCGAGCGTGGGTGCGACTGCTGTGGACGACGTTGGGCTTGCGGCATATCCCAAGGCGCCCCTAGCCGACCCGACCACGACGGCTACGACTATTACGACTAACGGAGGCAGGAGTGGAGCGTCTGGTTCGAGCCCCGCATCGTCGGCCGCGGGTTGTCTGGTGCCGAATCTGCATCACATGACTTTGGTGGCGGCGCGGCGGGCGCTCGCCAACGCGGATTGCGGGCTCGGGAGGGTCCACGGGCCAAGGCATCCGCGTCGGCACCACACACTCCGTGTCGCCGGTCAGTCGTCCCCTGCGCGCTCGACTCATCAAGCCGGCTACCACGTCGGGTTGACGCTTGCATAGAGTCGGGGCTTGGCCGCGCTGTGGCACCGACCTCGATGAGCACTTTCAAGTTCCGGATCACGGCCGTCCCAATGCCCACCAGAGTGCTGCTTCCCCGCCGGCGTTGAACTGTTGGCTGACCATCTCGCTGAGTGCTTCGCTGTACATCCGCCCAGCAAGCAACTGATGCTCGACGTCGACTGTTCGTGGATCGGGTGAACCGGCGCTCCAGGCCATGCGTGAGCCGGGGCAGGTATTGAAGCTACCGAGCACCCAGAGCAGCGCGCGCCGATAGCTGTCCCTGAATTCTTCGCCCGCATCGGGCGGCTCGTCGGCCCGAATTGCGATCTCGGCTGGCGCCCGCAGGGCGGGCGACGGGTCAAGGATCGCGAGCGCGCTCACCACTGCAAGCGGCGACTGTCCCGTTCCGGCGACGATGTCCAGCGCCAGGCAACCCGGCCACCGGTAGCCGGGGCATCTGCCGGAGAGCCACAGATCGGGCTCCTCTGAAGGAGACTCGTTGCGCCAGAGTTGAGCGAAGAAGCTACCGGTCGCGTTGTCGTATCCCCAGACACTGCGTTCGTCCCACCCGGCAGCTCGAGCGTGTCACGAAACTCGCAGCCGCGGCAGCGGTTCGCGTGGCGAGAGGTCCGGTCGACCCCGACCCGGCGGTTGGGCTCAAGTGAGTCGGTCATGGTTTTAAGCAGCCGCGAACGGCCGACATTCACCACCGGCTATGCGGCGAATGCGAGTTGCACACCGAGCCGATCACGGCAGGGGGCGAGTTTCGGCTTGCCGATGCTCGATGATGTGTTGAGCACGCGAGCGCCCGTGAGCGCGTTGGGACTACATCGAGGATCCGGTCCGGTGCTTACGGATCCGGCTTGCTGACACGCGAATTTGGGAGATCGCCGAGGATCTCGACCCGCTGGCATCAGTTACGAAACGGTCGTGGCGGCGCTTGCGGCGCCGAGCCAGCCGACGCCAGCTTCGAATACGAGTTGGATCTGTATCCGATTACCCCGGCTCGACACGTCGCCCCGCTCGGCGGGCAGCCCGAGTTGCAGACTGTGCTTTCCGCCCAGACTTCCGCCCAGACCGTCGCCGCTGCGGAATGGGTCTCCGCTGGCTGCCAAGGATTAACGGGTTGAGGGCCGGGTTCCGTCCGGGGCGCCACGTACAAGTGATGTATGGAAAAACAGGCGGAGTTGCTGGACAGGGTCCGCGCACTGCGAGCGCAGCGCTACACGCCGGCTGAGATCGGACGCGCGTTGGGCATGCGCAAGGCCGAGGCAGCACGACTTGTGCAAGTGGTGGCGTGCGAGCGCGCCGGCGGAACGGCGACGGCTGACGCGGACGCCACCAACGGCGTTTCCGCTACGAGCCGCGCGCGCTGCTGGGCCAGCCCCGGCTGGCGCAACGGGCTGCGGGTCGAGGCTCATCCCGAGTGGCCCGACGACACCGGTGCGCCCAGCGAAGCGAGCGACAGCGGCGTTGCCTGCGTGCTGGTCGCCGTACCGAACGGACGCGAGCGGCTGTCAGTCTGCGGCTACCTCGTCGACACGTGGTGTCTGGGGGTCAAGAATGCGACCGGGCCGCAGCGGATGCAGCTGGGAGAGTTCGAAGCGTTCAGGCGCTACTACTTCGGGCTGTGGGCGTCGGACGGGATTCGGGTCCCGCTCGAGCTTGCCCAGCATCTCGTCATCGGAGCGGTCGAGTACGCGGAGCGCCTCGGCTTCGAGCCGCACCCGGACTTCGGGCGGGCGCGACGGCTGCTCGGATCGTGGGAGGGGCCGAGCGCGATCACCTTCGGACACGACGGCAAGCCCCACTACCTGAACGGTCCCGACGACGATCCGCAGCGGGTGTTGGCGACGCTTGAGCGCACTGTTGGCCGCGGCGGCTTCGACTACACGGTCTCGCTGGGCGAAGTGGACGGTCTCGACGACGGCTACCAGTACACGATCTCGCTGTCCGGTACTGACGTGCTGGATAACGCTGCGTAGGACCCAGGCGGCAGCTGGGGCGCAGCCAGGTCGGGCTACGCGAGCGGCGCTTGACCCGGGCAGCCGCCGGCGAGGTCGGCGAGCAGTTCGTCCAGGAGCGACTCCTCGTGAATCCCGGCGCTCGGGTCGACCACACGCCACGGCCGTGCCCCGGGGCGTCGGAGCACCCGCGCCGCGATCGCCGCGCCGGCCTCGTCGCCGTCGGCGTGGACGAGGATCGACATCCCGGCGGCTTGGGCGGCGTCGAGGATCGCCGCCACCCCCGTGTTCGGCCATCCGGCTGTGCACAGCAGCGGCGGGCAGCGGGCGCCGAGCGTGGTTGCGGCGGCCGCCACGATCGACGGGTTCTCGCACACGAACAGGACCTCGCCGGCCAGTCGTGGCGGCTCGGATCGCAATTCGGCGAGTGTCAGCACGAGCGGTTTGCCAGACCGGGCCGCGGCGCGCAGCCGGCCCGCGAGGTAACCGCGCGCGGTGCTCCGCGGGCGCAGGCCGAGCGTGAGCACGGTGCAGGAAAGCTCATCGCAGCTGACGCCGAACCGGGCCCACAGTGCCCGCCACTCCTCGATCGACGTCGGCTCCCGGGGCAGGGCGCCCTCCAGCGCCAGCAGTGCCGCCGGCAGCAGCCGACCGAGCGGACGGTTTCGATCCAGCGCGTGCGCGTCGCCGCCCGCGTACGACGCTGCCAGCGCCGCAAGCGGGATTCCCTCGGCCGGCAGCACCGTCAGGACGTCGAGCGCCTGCAGTACGATCGCGGTTCGCTCAGGGGCCGCGCCGTTGAACCGTCGGCGGACATGGTCGAGCCACGGCTCGAGCTCCGGACGCCCGGCCTGAGGATGGGCGAGCACCCGTCCCCAGGCGGCCTCGCGTGTGGCGGCGGCCGCCGCGCGCTCCTCCCGGAGGTTGGCGAGCGGACCGTCGAGGGCCACCAGCGCCTCCTCCAGCGAGACGGCGAGTCGGGAGCCGCGGAGCTGGGCATCGAGTCGCGGAAGCTTGATCAGCGCGTCGGCGCCGGGCAGGAAGGGTTGCTGCGGTGTCAGCAGGCCGTTCAGCGCGTGTGCCTCCTGCCGGCTGAGCGCGGTTAGCTGCAGTCGCCCGTAGGGTCCGGCGTTGCGCTCGAAGCGCTCCCTCGCGCTGAACAGCAGCCGACGAAGTTCGGGGCGGTTGAGGTACTCGATCGTCTCCGGGCTCATGCGCTGACCCGGCTGGCGTCCTCGACGATCTCGATCCGGCGCTCACCATCCCAGCGGAAGTGTGCGGTCGCGACGCCGGGGATCCCCGGCTCGCGGTGCAGGTGGTAGATGCCGAGTGCCGAGAGCTCCGGGTAGCAGCCCCACAGCTCGTGGGAGGTCAGCACGAAGTCGAGATCGAAGCGCTCGAGCAGCCCCAACAGCTGCGCCCGCATCCGCTCGTCGATGCCGGCGAACGCCTCGTCCAGCAGGATCATCCGCGGGCAGTCGGGCTGTGCGGCGGCGAACTGGGCGGCGGCCGCGGCGAACAGCGGCAGGTGCAGCGCCACCGCCTTCTCGCCACCAGAGCCCTGCTGATGGCGACGGCGGGTCAGCACCTCGCGCCGGCCCTCCATCAGCTGGATCACGCGGAACTCGTGCCAGGCGCGGTAGTCGAGCGCGGCCATCACGTGCTCGGTGCTCGAGCCCTGTTCGATCGAGCGGCGCGCCTCCTCGATCCGTCCGCGCAGGAACTCGACCAGCCGTCCGCGTGCATCGTCGGCGAGCAGCGCGACGTCGCGGCGCAGCAGCCCGACCGCCTCGCGCAGCCTGGGGTCGTCGTGCTCGAGCGGGCGCCACTCGAGCTCGATCCCCATCCCCGAGCTGGTCGTGCACCCGCACAGCGCGTCGTTCATGCTCGCGACCAGTGCGCCCGCGGCGCCGATCCGTTCACGCAGCCCGTCGGCCAGCCCGCCGACCAGGAAGGACTCGAACAGCCGGCGGTCCTCTTCGGCCATCGCCCGCTCGCGCGCGGAGAGCTCATCGTCGAGCCATCGCTCGAGCTCGCCGACCGGGTGGCTCCGCCCGCCGTGGCGCACCAGCACGCGCGTCAGCTCGGGGTCATCGAGCACCCGCTCGCGGCTGACGAGGAAGTCGGCGCTCGTCGACAGCCGGTGGCGCAGCTCGTCGGCCTCCTGCTCGACATCTCCGATCAGCGTCTGCCAGCCGCGCCTGGTCGCCAATGACTCACGAGACACCGCCTTGAACGCGGCGAGCGTGCGCTCGAGCGGCCAGCCTTCCGCGGCCGCATGATCCGAAGGTGCGTTGTCGCCGAGTGCGAGCGACCACGCGCCGAGTCCGCCGAGTGCCGCGGCGCGGGTGTGGGCGACGGCGACGGCGGCCAGCGCACCGTCGAGGGCGCTCTCGGCGTGTGCCGCCTCGGTCCGCGCGCCGGCCGCTGCCTCGACCGCACGCATGTCCTCCTCGCGGACCTCGCGCAGGCCGCGCTCGGCGCTCGCGGCCGCGGCGTCGAGTTCAGCGAGCCGAGCTCGGACCTGGTCCACGCTCGCGCCGACAGTCGTCACCGCCTCGCGGTGAGCAGCCGCGCGGGCGCTCTGCTGCTGCTCTGCCTCGCGTCGGCGCTGCGTCGCCGTCGCGTGCCCCTGCGCGTCGCGTTCGGCCTGGCGGCGTGCGACCGTGGCCGCCTGATCACGCTCGCGGCGCAGCCGCTCGGCGCCAACCAGCACGCCGCACGTCGCCTGGTACCGGGACAGCGATTCGCGCACCGACGCGAGCGCGGTCTCATCGTCGGGGGCCGGCAGGCTGTGCTCGCGCGCGTGCGCGAACGCTCGCTCGTGCAAGCTGTCGCGCTCGCCGCCGCGGGCGGCCATCGTCTGCTGCTCGGCTGCGGTCAGCGCCGCCGCGCGTTGCTCTTCGGACCGCGCACGGTCAAGCTGGGCATGGGCGCGGACCGCGGAGCTCTCGTCGGGGAAACGGTGAACCTCGTCGTGCAGCCGCTCGAGACCCCGCTCGAGCCCTGAGCACTCACCGGCGAGCGTTCGGTCGCGCTCGTCGATCACGGCGATCGCCCGCGCCAGCTCGGCGAGCCGTCGCGCACGGTTGCCGGCGCGGGCGGCGACACCGATGTAGCGGGCGGCATCGACGCGATGGCGCCCGCGCAGAGGGCCGAGGGCGAAGCCGCCGTCGAGGGCGACGCAGGCGGCCCGCTGGCCGCCTGCTGGTCGGCCGTCCTGCGCTCGGGGGTCGAGATCGACGCTGAGCTCGTCGTCGAGCGCGATCCGCGCGAGCACGGTTTCGATCACCGCGTCACTCACCGGCGCGTCCGGCACCGCGACCAGCACCCGGGCGAGCGACTGGTCGCCGGGGGCCGGAGCAGGGGAGGGGACGCTCGCGACCAGTACCGCGTCGTCGGCGTCCAGCAGCGTGCCGTCGGGCATCACCCACGCGTCGAGCAGTCCGGCGCCTTCGAGCGCGCCCTCGAGTCCGGCCTGCTGCTCGGCAGCGAGCCCGCCGGCGAAGTCGACCAGTGCCCATAGCGGCCCGCCGGGCCGGCCGGAGCGCGACGCGGTGCGGAACGGGAGCGACTCCGGCACCGGGTCCTCATGCGCCTCGAGGCGGCGATGCTCGGCGGCGAGCGGCTCCCGCTCGGTTGCGAGCGCGCTACGAGCAACGGCAATCCCCGCGAGCGTGGAGTGCAGCTGCTGCTCGGCCGCGGTGCTGCGATCGCGCACGAGCTCGCGAGCCGCCGGCGCACCCGGGTCGCCCGCGCGGGCGATTCGCTCGGCGAGCTCGGCGCCAAGCTCGTCACCGACCGGAAGGCGTTCAAGCTCGTTGAGCCACGCCTCGAGCCGCTCGAGCAGGTTTTCGCGCAACAGCGTCAGGCGCTCGTCTGCTTGCGCCCGCTCGGTCTGGCGCTCACGCTGACGCGTCTCGGCCTCCTCGAAGCGCTCCCGCGCGGCCTCGTAGGCGCGCTGCGCGTCCTGCAGTTCACGCGCCAGCGCAGCCGCCTCGACGATCGTCTGCTCGCGATCGACGGCGAGCTGCTCGAGCAGTGACCGGACCGCTTCGACTTCGCGCCCCTCCTCCACCAGTCCAGCGATCGCCGCCGCGTGGGTGGTGATGCCGGCCTGCGCCGCGCTCCCGGCGGCGGCGTCGAGCAGTTCGGCAACCGTGGCCTGCTGCCGGCCGAGTGAAGCTGCGGCGAGCTCGGCCAGGTGAAGCGATTCTGCGGCGTCGGCCTGCGCCCGTTCCAACTCGGCAGCTGCGGCCGACGCGGCCTTCTCGGCCTGCTCGGCCTCGCGACGGAGCTGCTCCAGGCGCTCGGCGGCGTGCCAGCCGTCGGACGCGCGCAGCTCGCGCTCGGCTGCGCGCGCCGCGGCCAGCTCGCGGTCGTGCTGCTCCTGGCGGGTCGCGAGTGCAGTCCGCTGCTCCAACGCGGCCTCGAGCTCGGCTCGGGTGCGCTCGAGTGCTTCGCGGCGTTTCTGACTGGCGTTGACGGCTTCAGCCAGGGCACCACCCCGCTCGCGCAGCGCGGCGCGGGCCCAGTCCCGATAGGTGCGCGCGAACGCCGACACCGCTGTGCGAACCTCGCGCAGCTCGGCCGCCTCCTCGCGCAGCCGGTCGAGCTGGTCAAGGCGGGTCGAGACCCGCAGCACAGCGTCGCGGTCGAGCTCGGGAAGCGCCTCGGTCAGCCGCGCCGACAGCTCCTGCGGATCGAGCGTCTGCGAGAGCTGTGGCTTGCGCAGCGAGAGCAGCAGCCGCACGACCGCCTCGTAGCGATCCTGGGGGACTCCGAACAGGAGCGTGTTGACGCGCTGCCGGTATGCCGAGGCCGAGTCGATCAGCCCGCCGGCCAGCTCCGCGAACGCCGCCTTGGTGAGCGGCTGACGTCCGGAGGTCAGCGATGCGTTGACGCCGATGCGCGATCCCTGCAGCCCGCCGCCCGGCGGCTCGTCGGCCTCGAGCAGCCCAAACCATGACTTCACGCCGGTCTCGCCGCGGTCCGCCCGCACCATCAGGACCAGCGTGACGAACCGCTCCACGCCCGCCTCGTCCCGGCGGCGCAGCTCGAGCCACGAGAAGCCGGTCGCGGGCGCGCGCGATTCCTCCTCGCCGATCAGGTTCCAGCGCATCGAGCGGCCGCGGCCGCCGAACGGGTCGAGACGCTCGGCGCGAAGTTCGCCGTCGAGCAGCAGGGGCAGCAGCAGCTCGAGCGCTTTCGATTTGCCGGCGCCGTTCGGGCCGCGCAGCAACAGCCGACCGCGCTCGAACTCGAACGTCTCGTTCTCGTACTCATAGAGCCCGATCAGCCCGGCGCGGTTGAGGCGATAGCGGGTCGCGGCGGCTGCGTCGGGAGACGCTCCCGCCGGGCGAAGGACTGTCACGCTCATGCCGCCGGTCTCCTCAGCGTCGGCCGGGCGAAACGCGCGATTGCCGGCAGCACGCGCACCTGCGCCGGCTGCTCACGTGCGATCAGGCGATGGGACTCGAGCAGCTCGAGCGCGGCGTCGTCGAGCTCAGGCCCGGCATCGAGTGCCAGGCGTTCGCGCAGCGCAGCCAGCAGCGCCACGACCTCGCTGCGAGGCAGTGGGTTACGGCCCGCATCGTAAGCCGCGGCGCGTAGGCGCTCGCACAGCAACAGCGCCAGCGTGCTCTCGGTCGAGCGGGTTGGGAAGCGAACGTCCGTGAGAGTTCGCGAGGCGTCGATCAGCGCTGAGCCCTCGCCGCGGCGCTCGGCGCAGAGGCCCGTGAGCGCCTCGAGCTCGGGCTCAAGGCGGTGGCGCTGGGAACGATAGGTATCCTGCTCAGCGCCCTCCAGCTCGTGCACGTAGAGGACCGGTTCCTCGACCAGCGTCCGCGCGATCCGGTGGCGCCGCCGCGCTCGCTCGCCATCTTCGGTCGGCGGGTACTCCTTGGCCAGCAGGTCGTCGATCTGCTCCACATCGGTGAGTGCGAGCGGCGTCGCCTTGAGGTCGCCGAGCCGGGCGTGCTCGACGTCGAACAACGCCTCCTCGAGGGACTCGTCGCGGCTGACGAACGCCTCGCGCGAGCCGTCACGTTGGCGTAGGACGCCCAGACGGCAGAGCAGCTCGAGCGCGTCGGCGAACGCCTTGCGCTCCTCCCGGCGCTCGAAGTCGACGCGGAGGTCGAGTTCGGCGCCGAGCGCCGAGACCTCGCCGGCTATGCTGCCGATCAGCGTCTGGCCGCGGCCGTGATGCACCTCGAGCGTCGCGAGCGTGAGCGCCAGCAGTACGTAGTGGCGGCGGGTGAACGGTGCCCAGCCGTCCTCCGGGCCGGGGCGGATCGAGCTGGGCCTGATCCGCGCGGGCCGGTCGCGGTAGGCGATCCGCGGGCGCTTGTACAGCCGAGCGTGGTCGGTGCGCACGGACAGGCGGTAGCCGAGCATGCGGTGGAAGTGCTCGCCCAGCCAGCCGCTGTGGCGGCGCACGAGCGTGAACGCGACGGGGTCGCATTCTGCCGTCAGCAGCGGCGTCATCAACAGCGCCCGGGCCGCGTCCTGGCGCTCCTGGGCGAGGCGCTCGTCGGGCGCTCGAGCTGTCGCGGGGCTCAGCAACCGACAACCTCGATCTCGTAGTTGGGGGCGGCGAGCGTCCCGTCCGGCGTGGCGATCTCGACCAGCGCCGTGCCGGCCGGCGGCGGCCGCAGGTCAAGCCGCACGAGCCCGTCATTGGACTCGGCGCGGCGCGTGCCGCTCGGATCGGCGGTCGCGTCCAGCGCGCGTCCGAGCCATCCCAGCAGGTGCCGGAACTCCAGCGCGTCGAGCCGGCTGAGTTGATCGAGCCGGAGCGGACCGGCGGTCGCGAAGCGGCGCTGCGCCCTCCTGAGCTCGTCGCGCTCCCGCGCACGGCGGGTGGCGAGGGAATGACGAGCCATCGAATGGTCGGGCAACTCCGACACGCGGCCGGGGCCGGGCGGGCGCGCGCCGGGGCGGTAAAGCGCCGCCTCCACGGGCGCAGGCTCGCCGTCCCACCACGAGGTGGTCGGGGAGGTGAGGTCGCCATCGCGCTCCGCGATCGAGAAGTGACGCGGCTGGTAGAGCCCGAACACGGCCGTGAACAGCGCGTGGCAGTCGCCGACCGTGCCGACGCGTTGAAGCAGCAGCGCCAGCGAGCGATACTCCGCGGCCCTGTCAACACGCCGGGTGCGGCGGTCGATCAGGCGCTGCGCGGCCTGGATGATCCACTCGATTGCGTCCCCGAGTGCGCGGTCGAGTTCGTGCCACGGCGGTGTCTCGCCCGCGCTGCCCTGGAACCAGCGGCGCACCCCGGTCCACTCGGCGGCGAGGCGCTCTGCCCGTCGGGCCGACACCTCCTCGTCGCTCATGCCCCAGACGGGTGGCTCGTCGCTGTCGGCCGCGATCGCGACGATCCGGGCGAGCCCGACCGTCTCGACGCGGGCGATCGCCGCGGCGAACTGCGGGTCGAGCCGGCGCAGTTCGGCGCGGAACCCCTGCAGGTGGTCGATCACGCGGCGCTTGTAGCGCTCGAACGGCTCGAGTTCGACCGCCTGCTCATCGGCCATCACCGCCCCCAGTTCGCGCATGAAGTCGCCGGTGTCGGCGCGCAGCCGCTCGAGCTTGGCGGCGACCTCGTTGAACAGCGCGACGAGCTTTCCGGGGCGGGGGTTGTCGCGCTCGGCTTCGATCGCCAGGGCGGTCAGAGCGTCCAGGAGTTCCGGGAGCTGGGAGCGCTCGAGCGCGCCGATCCTCTCGGAGAGGCGGTCGATCTGGAGCGCCGCGCGCTCCGCGATCTCGCCCGCGGCGGTGACGTCGTAGGTGAAGCGCTTACGTTTGAACTCCTGCGTCGAGGATGCACGCGAGGAGTCCTGGTAGCGGTCAACGGCACCCCAGCCGCAGAGCGCTTCGAGGTCGCGCTCGAGCGCGTCCGGAGAGTCGTAGCGGGCAGAGAAGCGCTCCCACAGGCGGGCCGCGATCTGGGCGGGGGCCATCCGCAGGCCGAAGCGGCGCTTGTTGGCCAGCAGCACGCCCATCAGCTGGCGGTAGCGATGGCTGCTCTCGGTGTCCAGGTAGGCGAACGCGCGGACGCGACCGGCGGGCTGGGGGGCGTCGGGGCCGGCTTCGATCAGCGCCGCTGCAGTCGGCAGCGGACCACGTCGCTCTGGCGGCGGCTGATGCGCGTCTCGTGCAGCCGGTCTTGGCATCGGTGTGGATCGTGAACGCTGCTCCGGACGGAATGCTCGAGACGGAATCGTCATGGAGTTCGTCACGCCGATGGTCGAGGCCGAAGCCCGCTGCTGTCCGGGCCAGTGTCTAGCTTTCCGTCACACGATGTTCGACGAGATTGTTCGTACACCGGCTGACGTGGTGACACCCGATCCGGAGCAGGCTGTCGGCGCGAGGGCGTCCTCGCCCGCTGCGCTGCGTGTGGCCAACGACGAGCTCGCGACGATTCGCGAGGCGATGCGGGAGCTCAACCGGATGGTCGACGCGCTTGAACGGGGAGAGCTCGAGAAGGTGGTGCTGACGCAACGAAACCGGATGCGCGCAGTCGTCGTCTCGCTTGAGCGATTCTCCGAGCTGGAACGCGACGCAGCGGCGTAGGTCGCAAGATAATCGACCGCATGCACGCACCGGCTTCACCCCGGCGCGGGTTGATGTTGGCTCGAGTGCACCTGCCGGTAGTGGCGAGCCCCTGCGCTATCGTTCGGCCGATCGTGGGGACTCTGCGAGTTCGCGACCGGGCACAGGGCGCACGCGACTTCGAGCTCGAGATCGACCTCGAGGAGGCGCAGCTCACCGTGGGGCAGCTGATCGGCGGGCGCGTCACCGCCGAACTCATGCGTACGGCTGAGGAGCCCGGCTACCGGCCGCTCGTCGAGCAGTCCGCCGATGAGACGCGGCTGAACGGGCCGCGGCCGGCGCCCTCGCGGCCAGAGCTCCAGGACGCGATCGGCGGCGCGGTGCGCGCATTCGAGGCAGGGCGCTACATAGTGCTGGTCGACGGTCGGCAGGCCATGTCGGCTGAGGACGTCGTGACACTGACGCCCTCCTCCGAGGTGACGTTCCTGCGGCTGACTCCACTCCGCGGAGGCTGATGGGGACGAATGAGCGGCCGCTGGTCGCCGCCGTGGCCGCGCAGGCCGACCTGCACAACCGCCTGGGGCGCGCGATGATCGCCGCCGCGCTCCCCGCGCCCAGCGAGGGCGTCGAAGCGCTCCAGATTCTCCAGCGCGAGGCCCGACCGGTCGCGGACGCGCGGCAGGAGGAGATCAGGGAGCTGGTCGCCCGCGATGAGCCGTGGAGCGATGAGGAGCTGCGCGCGCTCGTGCGGGCGCTCGCGTCATTCTCCTCGTGGTCGTTCGGCGGCCTCGATCACATTCCGGTCGAGTCGATCGCGAAGCTGATCCGGCGATCCCTCGCCGGCCGAGAGCCGTCGCCAGAGCTGCGGGGGTATCTGCTCGTTCTAGGGCGGCTGCGCCTCGAGCAGCGCGGACCGGCCGAGTCGCGACGTGCGGCGATGATCCTCGCCGAGCTTGGCGGCGAGCGGCCCGACCTCGCGATCGGATCACGTGGCGGGATCGACGGCGACGACGACTGGGGCGAGGCCGCGATCGCGGCGCTGGCCGAGCGTGGCGGCGTGCCCGCGAGTTGGGGCGGCCTGCTCGAGCACGCCGCCACGGCGACGGCGTCGAAGCCCGCGAAGCAATGGCTCACAATCGCCCGCGACCTGATCGATGCGCTCGGCGAGGACGAGTTCCACGACCTCGCGGGGACGCTGCTCCGCGCGCTCGACGCGCCGGCGTCGGGCGAGATGCGCCGCGGCTCGGGGATCGGCGCGTTCGCCGGCCTCAACCACCTTCCGAAGGCGGTTCCGACCGAACGCAATGCGGTCGTGCTCCGGGGGATCGTCTGGAGCTGCTCGATCCCGGGCGGCACGTCGTACGGGGAGCTCGTCGCCGGGGCCGCGCGCGCGTGCGCGAAAAAGCTCCCGGACGTCGGAGCGCGCTCGCCAAAGGTGTTCAATGCCTGCCTGTGGGCGCTGGCGCACTTGGGCGAGGACGGAGCCCGCCACCTCGTCGAGCTCTCGCAGAAGGCGCGCAAGCCGTCGGTTCGCGGACGGATCGACATGGCGCTCGATGGCGCCGCTGGGAGCGCCGGGCTCTCACGGGAGGCGCTCGAGGTGCGCGCCGTCCAGGACGCCCCACCCCTCGTCCAGCGCCGCTACTTCGAGCAGGCGCTCGCGAGCGGCGCCGAGTGGCCCTGGGGACGATTCCGCGAGCACGTGCTCGGGCATCCGGGACTGGCCGCGGTCGCCGAACGCCTGATCTTCGAGCCGGACGGTGGCGAGCCGTTCCTCGCGCGGGACAACGCGAATGGCGCGGCGGATGCTGCGGAAGGCGTCGCCAGGCTCACGGACGATGTCCCGGTCCGGCTCTGGCACCCGGCGGGTCTCGCCGTCGCCGACGTGCTCGGATGGCGCGAGCGCCTCGAGCGCGAGCGGGTGATCCAGCCGTTCAAGCAGGCCCACCGCGAGGTGTATCTGCTCACGCCGGTGGAGGAAGAGGCCGGTTCCGCGTCGGCGCGCTTCGCCGGTCACTTCGTCCGCCAGCACACCCTGCGCGCGCTGTGCGAGGCTCGCGGCTGGAGCTA
Organism: uncultured Solirubrobacterales bacterium; assembly: GCA_963742025.1. GTDB lineage: Bacteria > Actinomycetota > Thermoleophilia > Solirubrobacterales > Solirubrobacteraceae > Palsa-465. The sequence goes on along the minus strand of CAVUKF010000005.1, from coordinate 166,338 downwards.
CCGGCTGCAGGGTCCGTTCGACCCCGGAGGGAATCCGAACGCGATGCTGAGGCTGCCGCGCATCGGGCTCGTCGCCGAGCTCGAGATCGAGGCCGTCGAGGAGGACGCGGCGGCGTCGGGCCACGGCATCTTCCTTTATGCGCAGACGGGCACGCTCAGCTTTTACCGGGAGCGCACGCCCGGCCGGCAAGCCGGGCGTGCTCGCGTGCCGCGGAAGTTCGCCGGCCACGCGTGGCGGACCGACCGCGACCCGATCCAGCTGACCGAGATCCCGCCGCTCACCTTCTCCGAAGTTCTGCGCGACGTCGATCTGTTCGTCAGCATCGCTGGGGTCGCGGCAGATCCCGAGTTCCCGCTCGATGCTCCCGACCCGTGGATCGAGAGCTGGCACCAGCAGGCCTTCGACGAGCTGACACCGATGGGCGCCGGGCGGCGCGAGCTGCTCGAGCGGATCCTGCCGTCGCTGCCGATCGCCAACCGGGCGGCGATCGAGGGTCGGTTCCTCGTCGTTCGTGGGCGCCTGAACCGCTACCGCATCCACCTGGGCTCAGCGAACGTCCTGATCGAGCCAGGAAGCCGTCACCTGTGCATCGTCGCAGCGGGCGGCGGACGCCGCCCCGGCGAGCCGGGGTACGTGTGGCTCCCGTTCGAGGGAGACGACACGCTGTCGGTGATCATCAGCAAGGCGATGATGCTCGCGGCCGACGACACGATCAGCGACGCGGCGATCCGTGCACAGATCGAGCGCGCGTGAGCTCCGCCCCTTCCGCCGTTCCGAGCTGTCGGCGCGGGGCTTGATCCCAGACTAAGCCCGCCCTCATACTGCGGCGCTGCCGAGAAGCTCGATCGGGAGCCTTGAGATACCCCGCTCTTGATGAGTGTGGAGACGCTCGATCGGTCCCGCGATCCGGTACTCCGGAATGCGTGTGAAGAACGCTTGGAGCGCGGACCGCGCCTCGAGGCGCGCCAGGTGAGCCCCGAGGCAGAAGTGGATGCCGCAACCGAAGGCCATGTGCGTGTTTGGCGCGCGGCTCAGGTCGAGCACATCTGGAGCAGCGAAATGACGCTCGTCCCGATTGGCCGCCCCCCATTGCAACACTACGCGCTCGCCGGCGGGGATGACGCAACCGTGCAACTCGACGGCAGTCGTGGTCGCTCGTGCCAGCCATTGCACCGGCGACTCAAAACGGAGCAGCTCTTCGATGGCAATCGGGACTCGGGTCGGATCCTCGGCTAGGGCCCGGCGTGCGGCCGGCGCGTCGGCCAGGAGGAGGAGTGAGTTCGCGATCAGAACTTCCGTCGTATGAATCCCAGCTATCAGAAGAATGCTGACCATGCCGACAACCTCGTCCTCAGCCATGCGACCATCGGAGACGGCCGCGGCGATCGTGCTGAGCAGATCTGCTCGCGGGTGTATGCGCCGCTCTCGGACCGTGTCGCTGAGGTAGGCTCGCATTTCGTCTCGTGCGTTCCCGACGTCCTCAGGAACCGAGATCTGTCCGGGTTCGCGTACGAGCATCCGGTCGAACCAGTCCTCGATCAGGTGCCGTTCGTCGCGAGGGAGTCCCCACAGGCCGCATATCACCGAAAACGGCAGGCTGTGCGCGAACTCGCGCGCAAAGTCGCCGCCGCCGCGCGCTATGAGCGGGTCTAGCAACTGCTTCACCTCGCCGGCGATGTTCGCTTCGAGCTGCCTCACCGCCTGAGGGGTGAAGGTACCGTGGAGTACCTTGCGTAGCTCATCGTGCCTCGGCGGATCCATGCTGAGTAGATCGCCCGGCCCGTGCGAGAAGTCGCCGCCGCGGTCGACGTCGACTCCGCGGGCACTCGTGAACGTGTGCCAGTCGCGCGCGGCCGCCTGCACGTCGGCGTGCCGGGAGAGAACCCACAAGCCCCACTGCTCGTTGTGGTACACCGGCGTCGAGTCGCGAAGCCGGCGATAGAGCGGGTAAGGATCGTCGTAGAACGCCAACGGGTCATATGCGACGTCGAGTGGCGGGACGGTCACTGAGCAGTCCCCAGCTTGACGAGAGCCGCGGCGCAGCGAGCCGCCAGCGTGCTGCGCAGTCGCAGGATTGAGCGGGTCGAGTACCACGCGATGTGATTGCTGAACAGCACAGCCGGGTGGGCGAGCAGGGGGTCCGCGATGGCCGGCGGTTCTCGGCTGAGCACGTCGAGCGCGGCGAGGCGCGGACGCCCGGCGTCGAGTGCCTGCAGCAGGGCGGTCGTGTTGACGAGGCCGCCGCGGGACACGTTGACGAGCAGCGAGCCAGGCCGCATTTGGGCAAGCCGATCGGAGTCCATCAAGTTCGTGGTCTCCGGCCTCAGCGGTAGGTGGAGGCTGACCACGCCGCTGACGGCGAGGAGTTCGTCGAGGGCGACCATCTCGACGCCGGCGAAGCGATCGCCGATCAGCGGGTCGTGGGCGACGATCCCGCCGAACAGGCCCGCGGCCTGGCGGGCCACTTCGCGTCCGATGCGGCCAAACCCGACGAGCCCCAGCGTTTGCTCGCTCAGCGGCTCGATGGGCGTCAGCGTCCCCCACTCGGCCCACCGACCCTCACGCACTAGGCGGTCGGCCGCCGGGAGCCGCCGCCAGGAGGCAAGAATCAGCGCCAGCGAATGCGTTGCGACCTCCTCGACCGCGTAATCCGGGACCGGGATCACCTGGATCCCGGCGCGGTGCGCCGCGACGAGGTCGACATTGTCCACGCCGACGCCATAGCGCCCGATCACGCGCAAGCCCGGGCACGCGGTGATTGTCCCCTGATCGATCGGGAGGAACTGGACCAGCAGGCCGGCAGCCGCCCCGACCGCGGCTGGAATCTCGGCCGGATGTCCGACGACCCGGCGCTCGACCGCGACCCCGTGGCTTGCCGCAGCCGCCCGCTCGATCTCGGCGTCCGGAAAGGCGGCATCAACGATTACGAGCGTTCGGCCGGGGTCGCCGGTCGGAGCCTCCGCGCTACCGGACATCGGCGAGATAGTCGTGAAGCCGCTCACCGTCGACCAGCGAGAACTCGGCCTCCCACAGAAACCCATCGAGCGGCTCGATCACCGGCAGGCGCCACACCGGCGCCTGCGCATTCGGCCTCAGCTCGACGGTGCACGGCCCGCTCCAGCAGCCGCGCACCTCAACGTCCGTAAGCCGTCGCGCGGTGATCTCCCAGACCGCGGCACCCCCGTCGATGTGGCGGATCGCCTTGAGGTTGAGGTTGACTGTGAAGTCGAACCGGGATGTCAAGTCGGCCGGCTGGGCCGGTTGCTGCTTGTAGGGGAGGGTCGCGGTGAGGATCTCGATGCCGTTGCGTTCGACGCTGCCGACGACGAGATCATCGCGCGGCTCGAGCGTGATCCGCGCGAGCTTCTTCGGCTGGCCATGAACCTCACGACCGTGAGCGAGTGCCACGTCGGACGTGACGAATTGCGCGACGGTGTATCCGCCGGCGACGAGCCGCCCGGGTTCCTCGAAGGCGGCCGCGACCATCAGATTGCACTCGTTGACCGCGCCCATGTGCTCGACGTCTCCCATCCGGTAGATGTGGACAGCGGCCACGTCACCGGTGCGGCGAAGCGGGGCCGGCAGCAGCCGCTCGATCGCCGCCGGATCGGTCCGGTAGAAGGCGGTGAGGACCGACACGTCGCGGAAGCGGATCGGGAATCGGGGGACCAGCGGCGCGTCATGTCCGCTGGGAAGATGCTCATCTGCGGGTGGGCGGGTGGTCAGCGTCTCCCTCCTAGCGCTCGGACAACGGCGAACAGCGTCGCTGCGGTCCCGGGAACCTTCGCAGATGAACTGGTTGGGGCCAAGTCCCGGCCTCCGCGCCGTGCCGGTGCGGTCACCGTGTCCTCGGAAAGTAACTAGTGATGCCTTCACCTTGACACGGGCCCACCCAGGTGGTTCGATATATGAAATGGCTCTTTCACTCAGTGAAAGTTCCCGCCAGCGCTACCGTATCGTGGCTGTCGAGCGGGCACTTTCGGTGCTGGGAGCATTCGAGCACAGCGCAGAGCGGCGACTGGTTGATATCGCTCGCGAGACCGGTCTGACCGAGGCGACGGCGTTGCGGTACCTATCGACGCTCGTCGAGCATCAGATGGTGGAGCGTGACGAAGAGGGCGTCTACCGCTTGGGAATGCGACTGTTCCAGCTCGGACAGCGTGCTCTGGGCAGGCCGGATGTTCGCCACATCGCCTTTCCTCAGATGGAGGCGCTCCTCGATCGCTTCGGGGAGACGGTCAATCTGGCGGTACACAGTGTCGACCATGTCGTGATCATCGAAGTGCTGGAGAGTCGCCAGTCGATCCGCAAGGGCGCCACGGTCGGTGAGACCGATCAATGGCATTCCTCTGGTCTGGGAAAGGCGATTCTCTCCGCGCTGCCCGAAACGGAGGCACTGAGCCTGCTCGAGCACCAAGGTCTGCCCCGGCACACGCCCCACACCTTGACCTCCATCAAGACGGTCCTCGGGCAACTCGCGGAGGTCAGGAGCCGAGGTTATGCAATCGACGACGAGGAGGGCGAACCCGGACTGCGCTGCGTCGCGGCAGCGGTACGAGATCTACGGGGCCGCCCCAAGTACGCGATCAGCGTGAGCGGACCTGCTCAGCGGCTCGGATCGGAGATCATTCCGGAGGTCGGCGATGCGGTCGTGCTGGCCGCTGAACGCGTATCGCGGGGCCTCGGCGACCGGATTCCTGCAGCCCCACACGTCGAGCGGTCGCCTCTCAACACGGGAGGGGATTGACCGTGCGGATCGAGCAGGTATTTCCGCGATGTGCCCGCTGCGGGAAGCTGATCAACCTCCACGCCCCCCGGATCGTGATCGCGAACGGTGGTCGCCGACAGCTGATGCTGTGCTCTGAGATCTGCCGCGATGAGTACGTCGAGCTGCATGACCTGAACGAGCGGGGCCAGTGGCGGCAGTCCGAGACTGTTACGGAGACGACCAGCCGGTGAGCGTTAGGGTCGGCATCGATGTTGGCGGGACATTCACCGATCTGGCGGTGTTTGACCCCGCGACCAGCCGGCTCCGGGTCACCAAATCGCCGAGCACTCCGATGGACCCGATATCGGGTGTCCTGTCGGTGATGTCGAAGGCTCAGCTGATCGATACGCCCATCGTTGACCTTATCCATGGCACCACCGTTGCCACCAATGCGCTGTTGGAACGGACAAAGGATCTGCCTGGGCTCATAACGACCGCCGGATTCCGCGATGTCGTGTTCATCCAGCGAATGAACCGCCAGCGCCATTACGACCTCCAATGGGACAAGCCCAGGCCGTTCGTTGAGCGGCGGAATGCCTTGGAGGTGTTGGAGCGGGTGGACTATCGCGGGCGGGTGATCACCGCTCTCGACGAGGCGGGGGCAGTGGCGGCGATCGAGAAGTTGAGGTCAGCCGGCGTGAAGGACATCGCCGTCTGCTTCCTGTTCTCCTACCTCAATCCCGAGCACGAGCTGCGGATGCGGGAGCTCATCGCCGAGCACTCCCCCGACGCCACCGTCTCGCTCTCTCACGAGATCTACCCGCGTTGGCGGGAGTATGACCGGGCCAGCACCACTCTGGCCAACGCCTTTCTGAAGTCGCTGATCGGTGATTACCTGGGCAACCTGTCCACTGGGCTGACCAAGCACACCGGGGTGGAGAACCTGCTCGTCATGAAGTCGAACGGAGGTATCGAGGACTACGGCGCCGCTTCGGCCAAACCAGTTGATCTCCTCGTCTCCGGTCCGGTCGGCGGCGTCCTCAGCGCGGTCTTCTTCGGTGGCCTCATGGGTCGCGACAACCTGATCTCGATGGACATGGGCGGAACCAGCTTCGACGTCAGCCTGATCGTCGACGGCCAGCCAAACCACAAGGCAGACTTTGAGATCGAGTGGGGACTGCCCGTGTACACGCCGATGGTCGACGTGAAGACGATCGGCGCCGGGGGTGGCTCGGTCGCGTGGATCGACAAGGGCGGACTGCTCCGTGTCGGCCCAGAGAGCGCCGGTGCCGACCCGGGACCCGCATGCTACGGCCACGGCGGCACGCGCCCAACGGTCACCGACGCGAACCTCGTTCTCGGTCGGTTGAACCCGGACTACTTCCTCGGTGGGGACCTGTCACTCGATCCGGGCGCGGCACATCTCGCGCTCGAAGAACTGGCGCGCGAACTCGAGATGACCGTCGACGACGTTGCGATCTCGATCGTCGATCTCGTGGACTTCGGGATGGTCAATGCGATACGTCTGGTGTCGGTTGACCGCGGCCTGGACCCACGTGACTTCACGCTGGTGTCCTTCGGAGGCGCGGCGTCGCTTCACGCAGGTGCGCTGGCCACAATCACCGGTTCAACAGAGGTGATCGTCCCCATGCATCAGGGCGTGTTCTCGGCGTTCGGTCTGATGACTGCGGACATGCGTGTCGACGAGACAGTGACGGTCAGCTTCCGCTCGGACCTGATCGACCACCGGACGGTGAACGACATGTTGCAGCGGATTCACGCGCGGGCGCTGAACCGGCTCGTCGAAGAGGGTTACGAGGGCCGTCCGTGGGTCGAGCCCAAGGCAGAGCTCCGCTACCTCGGGCAGAACTACAGCCTGTCCGTCCCGGTCACACTCACGGACGGCGCCCTCGGTGCCGCCGACCTCGAGCGCGTCCTCGAGAGCTTTCACGACGAGCACAGGCGAATGTACGGATATGACATCCCAGCCGAGATCGTCGAGTTCGTCGCCCTGACAGTCACGGCGGTCGGTCCGACGACTGATCCACGCCTGCCAAATCTCGCGAAGCAGACCGACGACGCGCGCAAGGGATCAAGGCAGGTCTACTTCCGCTCCGTCGGTTGGGTGGAGACACCCGTGTACGAGCGCGACTTTCTCGGCGCGGGGGCGAGCATCGCCGGACCGGCGGTCGTCGAGGAGCCCATGGCGACGACCCTGGTCCACCCTGGCCACTCGTTGCAGGTCGACGATTACGGGAACTGCCTCCTCAGGACCGCGTGAGATGAACGTTGTGGCCGACACACCGACGGACGCGATCGATCAGATCACCCTCCAGGTTGTCAACAATCATCTCGTCACCACCGCGCGCGAGATGGGGATTGCGATGCGCAATACGTCGTACTCCCCGCTGTTCAACGAAGGCCTGGACTTCTCGTGCGCGATCTTCGACGCGGAGGGCGAGATGATCGCTCAGGCGGAATTCTGTCCCGCGCATCTCGGGGCGATCATCTACGTGGTCGAGTGGACCATCTTGGAGATCGGCAAGTCGAACTTCCATCCCGGCGACGTGGTCCTCCACAACGACCCATTCCGAGGCGGATGCCATCTGCCCGAGTACTGCGTGATCAAACCAGTGTTTGCAGAGGGGCAGATCAGCGCCTACGTTGCGTGCATCGGCCACATGACCGAGGTGGGCGGGAAGGTGCCGGGCGGTTTCGCCGGCGACGCCACCGAGGTGTTCCAGGAGGGACTCCGGATCCCGCCGCTGAAGATCGTTGACCAGGGCCGCGACGTCGACGCGGTGTGGGACATCATCATGGCCAACGTCCGCACCCCGCGGATGTCCTACGGCGACCTGAAGGCAATGATCGGCTCGCTCTACGTTGGCGAGCGACGGGTGAGCGAGCTGGTCCAGAAGCACGGCCTGCGCAAGTTCATCCGTCTCGGAGACGCGATCAAGGACTACTCGGAGCGTCGCATGCGGGCAGAGTTAGTGGACATGCCCGACGGCGTGTACCGATTTGAGGATGATGTCATCGACAACGACGGCATCACCCAGGATCCGGCGAGGCTGAAGCTCGCCGTCACGATCGAAGGCGATCACGTCACGATGGATTACACGGGGTCCGATCCGCAGCGGCGCGGGCCTGTCAACTGCACCTACGGTGTCACCGCGTCCGCTACATACAACGCCCTGCTGCACCTCACGGACCAATCGATTCCGTCAAATCATGGCTGCTATCGACCAGTACGGATCATTGCGCCGCCCGGCACGATCGTGAATGTCGAGTACCCAGGAGCAAGCGTCGGCGGGAACTCGGAGATACATCCACATCTCGTGATGGCCGTCTATGGGGCGCTTCGGGACGCGCTGCCGGAGCGCGTGTCAGCCCACGATGGAGGGACTTCCGCGCTCTGCGCGGTCGGCGGCGTGCACCCGGAGACAGGAGAGTCTTACGCGAACCTCACGAACGAGGGCTGCGGCTGGGGCGGCCGGTCAGGGAAAGACGGCAACAGCGCCCTGTGCGTTCCCAACGGAAACTGCGCGCTGCAGCCTGTCGAGATCCTTGAGACCCGGTATCCAATGCTGCACCAAGCGCTGGAGCTGTACGAGGGCTCGGCTGGTGCGGGAGAGCACCGGGGAGGGTTCGGCTACGCGCGAGAGTTTCGGATCAACGCCGACGAGATGCGTATGTCCTGCTTCGTCGAGAAGGTCGAGATCAGCCCCTGGGGTCTGTTCGGCGGTAAGGAGGGCAAGCGCTCCGCCGTCCTCGTCTCGAGGGGCCGCGGGGAGTTCGAGACCTTCGGTGAGGCGTTCGGGGTCGCCTGCAACGGCAAGTTCTCAGACGTCTACCTACAGCACGGTGACGTCGTCCGGATCGTCACCGCCGGAGGTGGCGGCTACGGCGATCCCCGCCGTCGCCGGTTCGAGGAGATCGAGGAGGACGTTCGCCAGGGTCTGATCCCCGGTGACCAGGCGGCGGCCGAATACGACGTCGTCTTCGGCTCTGACGGCGAGCATGTGGATCCGGTCAAGACGGAGTCACTACGTGCGAAGGGAGAAGTGTGACTTACCACCAGCCGGTCGCGGTCATCGCGGCGCCATCAGAGCCGGCGAAGAGGACACGAGAGGAGCCCCGTGCGGATTACTGACGTCGAGGCATTGCACCTGCGTCAACCCCAGATCGACACGACCGTCGCGGACGGCAGTCAGGATGCGCTGATCATCCGGGTTCACACGGACGAGGGCATCGTCGGGGTGGGCGAGGTGGACTCGATGCCGCCTGTGATCAAGGCGATCGTCGATGCGCCTCCGTCGCACAAGATCGCCAATGGTCTGCGTTCGCTGCTGGTGGGTGAGGATCCGTTCCAGATCGGCCGGCTATGGCAGCGCATGTACGAGGGCTCGCTGTACTACGGCCGGCGAGGCCCCGCGATCCATGCGATGAGCGGGATCGAGATCGCGCTGTGGGACATCGTTGGCAAGGCGACGGGCAAGCCGGTTCATACGCTGCTCGGCGGGGCCCGGCGGGAGCGGATCCGCGCGTACGCGAGTACGTTGATGCCCGACACCACGGAGGAGGTTCGTCGGGTGGTCAATGCCCAGCGCGAAGCGGGCTTTGGCGCAGTCAAGCTCGGCTGGGGCCCGCTCGGGCTCGATGCCGAGCTCGACGTCGCGCTCGTTGCCGCCGCGCGCGCTGCCGGCGGCGACGACTTCGATCTGATGATCGATGTCGGCCAGGGGTGGCGCAACGTGCGGCACGCGATCGACCGATGCCGGCGCATGGCGGAGTACTTTCCCTACTGGATCGAGGAGCCGTTCCTCCCCGATGCGTACGAAAGCTACTGCCAGCTTGCCGCAGCGATCGAGACTCCGGTAGCCGGGGGCGAGGAGGAGAGCACCAGGTGGCCGTACGCGCGGCTGATCGCCAGCGGCGTTGAGGTGTTGCAACCCGACGTCACGCGCGTTGGCGGGATCAGCGAGTGCCTGCGAGTTGCACAGCTCGCCCACCAGCATGGTCGGCGCTGTGTCCTTCATTCCTGGAGCACTGGCATCATCAAGGCGGCCAGCCTCCACGTGCTCGCGGCGATGGACGAGGCTGAGTATTTCGAATACTGCATCCAGGAGTCGGTGCTCAACCAGCGCCTTGTGCGGCAGCGATTCCCGGTTATCGATGGCCAGGTCGCAATCCCGCAGGAGCCCGGGATCGGGATTGACCTGGACGAGCAGGTGCTGTCCGAATACCTGGTGAGCGGGTGAGTCCGGTGCTGCTCCCTCCGCCGAGCCAGAGACCTGATCGCCACTCATGCCGGAGTCGCGGTGTGGTGAGCCCCCTGTGCCCAACAGAAAGGACCGTCAAGTGAGTACAACCAGCGAGCCGACCGCGGGTGGGACAGCGAGAGATGGCATCTCGCCGCAGGGGACGTTCGTTCGTGACGCGACAGGACTTGTGCGTCAGATCGGGCCCTGGGGAGCGATCGCGATCGCGATCGGATCGATCAACATCGGCGGAGGCTTCATCGCCTTCTTCTACATGCTGGGCGTCTTTCCGAAGGCGAATCTCGTGATCACGCTGATCCTCGGCCTGATCGCCACATTCCTGCTGGCGGCAGTGTACGTCCAGCTCGCCTCCTCGCTGCCGCGCACGGGCGGGGACTACGTCTTCATATCCCGGCTCCTGCACCCGGCTCTCGGGGCGTCCATCGGTGGCGCGGAGTTCCTGTTGTTTGCGACGTTCCCCGCCTTCTGGCTCGCGACCTTCGCCAACGGCAGCTTCCAGGCGCTGCTCGCCTCATTCGGCCAACTCGTCGGATGGAACGGCCTGGTGCACTTCGCCAACGTCACGATCGCCACCGGAAACGGCCGGTTCCTGGTGATCGGACTCATCCTCCTCATCGTCCTGACGGCGGCCCTGCTCTGGAGCACACGGCTCGGGGCGCGGATCCTCGAGTTCTGCTTCGTCGTCGGTCTCGCCGCGCTGCTCGTCGGCCTGGTCGTCCTGTTCACTCACAGCAACCAGGACTTCATTCGTGCGTTCAACGCCGCCTACAAGGGCAAGGCGACGTATGCATCGGTGATTGCGGCGGGAACGAAGGTCGGCTACACGGGCGGCTACACGCTCGGCAACACGATCGGAGCGCTGCCTTACGCCGCGCTCCTCGTCTGGGGCTTTACCTGGGCGGTCTATCAGTCCGGCGAGTTGCGCAACGTCTCGAGCACGATGAAGTGGTCGGCGTACGGCTCGGGCACGATCGCGATGGTCTTCTTCATGGCGACCGCCATTGCCGCCAACCACGTCATCGGCTCGCGGTTCATCGGCGCGGCGAACTTCGTCTCGACGCAGCACGCGAACCTGTACACGGTCCCGGCGGGTCCGTCGATGACGCTGTACACGAGCATGCTCACGAACAGTAACCTGCTGCACTTCATCATCGACCTGATCCCCGTGTTGGCGGAGATCGGCATCGTCACCGTCTATGTAATGACTACTTCGCGCGTCCTCTTCGCCCTATCGTTCGATCGGCTCTTCCCTGCCCAAATTCGCTCGTTGACGCGTCGCGGCACGCCGGGTGTGGCGATCGTAGTCATCTCAATCGCGATCGCGGGCATGCTGGCGCTGTCGCTCTTCACAAGCGTTCTGACGGTGTGGAGCAACGGGACGCTGGCGCTGGCGATCATCTTCACGATTGTGAGTATCGCGGTGGTTTCGCTCGTTCATCGTCACCGCGAGATCTGGGATGCGGGTCCGCGGACGCTCACGGTGCGGGTGTTCGGAATCCCGCTGATCACGATCGTCAGCGTGCTCTCGGCGGCGTTCTGCCTGCTGATCGTCGTTCTCGCGATCGCGAAGCCACTTGGGATCGGGCCGTTCACCTGGAAGTCAGCGCTCGCGATCATCCTGAACTTCGCCTGGGGCGCCGTCGTCTACTACTGGCTTCGGGCCTCATACAAGCGGAAGGGGATCAACCTCACCGCGGTGCTGACGGAGATCCCGCCGGAGTGATGCTTGGCCGCCGCGGTCGGAAGGAGAGTCGGACGGGTGCAGGTAACGGGCGACTGCGGCTGTTCTACTGCGGTGACATTCACGGCTCGGACGTCTGCTTCCGGAAGTTCATCAACGCCGGTGCCCACTACGAGGCCGACGTGCTCATCCTGGGCGGTGACATCACCGGCAAGGCGCTGGTCCCGATCGTGCGCGACGGCGAGCGCGGCTGGCGGTGCTACCTCCACGGGCAGGAGCGCACCGGTGTGGGCGAGGAGGACCTGGCCGCCGTGCGCAAGGCGATCGCCCATGCCGGGTTCTACGCCGTCGAGATGACCGAGGACGAGCTGGCTGGGCTCGGCCAGGACGAAGGCGGCCAGCGGGCCGCCTTCCGCGAGGCGATGATCGAGCAGGTGCGGGCGTGGACCGCGCTCGCGGCCGAGCGCCTGCGGGGTACCGGCCGAGTGTGCCTGGTGATGCCCGGCAACGACGACGAGTACTACATCGACGACTACCTCGGCGACGGCGACATCGTGCGCAACGTCGACGGCCAGGTCGTGCAGCTATCCAACGGCGTCGAGGTGCTGAGCCTCGCATGGTCGAACAACACGCCGTGGAACAGCGCGCGCGAGTTCAGCGAGACGGAGATCGCCACGCGACTGGAGGAGTTGAGCGGGCGGCTCGAACGGCCGGACGCGGCGATCTTCAACATCCATGTCCCCCCGTCGGCGACTGGTATCGATACCGTGCAGAAGCTCGACGACGACCTCCGCCCGGTGATCGAGCACGGGATGGTGGTGGAGATCCCGGTCGGGAGCACAGCAGTCCGGGCATCAATCGAGCAGGTGCAACCCCTACTCGGGCTGCACGGGCACATCCACGAGTCCAAGGGCGAGGCCCGCATCGGGCGAACGGTGTGCATCAACCCTGGCAGCGACTACGCGTCAGGGCGCCTACACGGCGTGCTCGTCGACATCACACCTGAGCGGATCGAGCGACGCATCTTCACAGAGGGGTGAGCAGCCTGACTGGATCCGAGAACGCGGCCGCGCGTGACGACATCGTTGCAGAGGGCTTGCGGCTTGCGAGCGCGGCCGAGGCGGCGGAACTCCGACTGCGGCTGCTGGGCGGCGTCGCGATCGCGATCCGCTGCCCGAGCGCCGCAAAGCCACCCCTGGCACGGAACTACGGAGACATCGATGCCGTTGCGCGCGGAGGCGATCGGCGGAAGCTGGGACGCTTCCTCAAAGCCGAGGGCTACCGCCCTCTCGACCAACTCAACGTCGTGCATGGCACGGCGCGGCTGTTCTATCACCACCCGGAACGCAATCGCCATCTCGACGTGTTCCTGGATCGCTTCGAGATGTGTCATGAGATCGACATGCGCCGCCGGCTCGAGCTACCCGGCCAGACGCTTCCTCTCGCAGACCTGCTACTCACCAAGCTGCAGGTGATCCAGACGACCGAAAAGGATCTCCGCGACATCAGCGCGGTGCTCCTCGACCACGACTTCACCACCGATGAGACGGGCGTCAACCTCGATTACCTGAGCACGTTGACGGGCGCCGATTGGGGTCTGTGGAAGACGGTGCAGACCGTCGTCGAGCGTGCCCGGCAGTTTGCCGGCGAGCACGACGAGCTCGCGACCGCGGCCGTGCGAGCCGGCCGGCTGGTGGAAGCGCTCGAGCAGGCGCCGAAGTCGCGCAAGTGGGCGGTACGGGCACGCCTCGGTGAACGGGTACGCTGGTACAAGCTGCCGGAAGAGCCGGATTTCAGCTGATGCAAACCGGCACGGGTATGGCTCCTGCGGCGGTCGTGGGATTAGGAGAAGTGATGCTACGGCTTTCGCCGCCGACCGGTCGCCGGATCGAGAACGCGGATGTGCTGGACGTGCATGCGGCCGGGGCCGAGGCAAACGTCCTGGCGGGGTTGGCGAGGCTCGGCGTTCCAAGCGCCCTTGTCAGCGTGCTGCCCGAGACGCCGCTCGGTCGTCGTGCGGCGGCGGAGCTGGCGGCGGCCGGTGTGGAGTTGGGCCGCATCGGCTGGATCGCAAACGGGCGCATGGGGACATTCTTCGTGGAGCATGGCCTCGGCGCCAGGTCGACCAGCGTTCTGTACGACCGCGCCGGATCGGCATTCGCCGAAGCGATCCGATGGCCGCAGGGGAGCCTCGACGGCGCCCGCTATGCGCTCGTCTCCGGCATTACGCCGGCGCTCTCTGTCGCGGCGCGCGACGCCACCTCCGCGATGCTCGTGGAGGCGCTGGACCGGGGTGTACCGATATGCGTGGACGTCAACTACCGATCACGCCTGTGGTCGCCGGAGATGGCCAGGGAGTACCTGTCGCCGATTCTCGCCAGCGCCGGCGTGGTCGTATGTTCCGCGCGAGACGCGGACACAGTGTTCGGCGCGGGCGCGGAGGACCCCGCGCGGTTCCGCGCGCGATGGGCTCCACAGGCAAGTGTCTGCGTGATCACGGCGGGTGACTCGGGGGCGCGGGCGGTGGCTGAAACAGACGAGGTTCTCGTCGTCGAGGCGCTGGAGACGCTCGTCGTCGATCGGCTGGGGCTCGGCGACGCCTTCGTCGCAGGTCTGCTCGATGGCCTCCTGAGGCACTGCAGCGTCGAGGAGGCACTGCGCGTCGGCGCGGTGCTCGCCGCGATGAAGGCCACCGTCGCCGGTGACCTGTCGCTCACACGACGCCATGAGCTCGACGCGCTGCTGGCGCAGTCGGCCCGGTCCGAGGTTCTCAGGTGACCACGCCCGCTGGGCAGGCTCCGAGGCTGAACCGTGCAACTGTCGCGGCGGAGGCGATCACCGCGGCGCGTCTGATCGCGATCGTTCGCACCCACCGGAGCGAGGACGCCGTCCGGGCAGTCCGGACACTGGCCGCGGCAGGCGTGCAGGTGGCCGAGATCAGCTTGAGCACCCCTGGTGCGCTCGAGGCCCTCGAGCGCAGTGCTGAGGAGGTCGGAGATCACATGCTGCTCGGCGCCGGAACGGTCCGATCAGAGCAGGACGCCGCGCGGGCGTTGTCCGCCGGAGCGCGCTTTTTGGTGTCGCCGAGCTTCGACCGCGGAGTCGTTGCGTATGCGCGGGACAGCGATGTGCTCCACCTGCCCGGCGTCATGTCCCCGACCGAGCTCGCGGGGACGCTCGCCGGCGGCGCGCAGTTGGTCAAGCTGTTCCCGGCAGCGCGCCTGGGAGCGGGGTACGTCCGAGATCTGCTCGCTCCGTTTCCGGAGGCGCGGCTGGTCCCCACCGGCGGCATCACCTACGCAAACCTCCGCGACTTTCTCGACGCCGGGTCCGTTGCGGTCGCGGTCGGCTCGGACCTCGTTGGCCCGGCGACGATCGCCGATCCAGACGCGCTTGCCGGCCGCGCGGCACAGTTTCTATCACTCATCGGTACCCGCACCAAAGGAGAGAGATCCAATGGCAATTGAAGGCATCCTTCCGGTCATCCCCTCGCCGATGCTGAACGGCCGCTTCGATGAAGGGAGCTTTCAGCGGATGCTGGAGCATATGCTGCCGTGGGTCGACGGCTATACGCTGCTCGGGAGCACGGGCGAGGCGCCATCGATGTCAGCGGGCGAGCGGATGCAGATCGCGGAGTTCGCGCTGAACAACACACCGCCCGACAAAACGGTGGTCGTGGGTGTCACCGACACCTGCATCACCGACACCGTCCAGCTCGCATCCCACGCTCAGGAGCACGGGGCCGCGGGTGTTCTCTGCGCCGTGCCCTACTACTTCGTGAACACCGACGGAGGCATTCTCCGCTACCTCAGCGAACTCGATGCGGCGCTGTCGATCGAGCTGGTTCTCTACGACAATCCGTTCAGCACCGGCACAAAGCTTCAGGCCGATCAGGTGCTCCGCTACGCGGAGGCCCTGCCGCGCCTGAACACGGTGAAGCTGACCGATCACGAGCTATCGAAGATCGCCATCTGGCAGCGGGCAGGGCTCAGAGTGATGGCCGGCGACGATCCGATCCTGTTCCGCTATCTTGCTGCGGGGGTAGACGGGGCAATGGTGATCGCCCCAGCGCTCTTCCCCGAGCCGTTCCGGCGCCTGTGGGACCTCGCACGCGCGGGTGAGCTGCTCGCCGCGCTGTCGATCCTAGGTGCCGAACTGCTGCCGGTGTTGCACGTGTTCGGCATCGGAGACGAGATCGCAACGAGCAAGGAGCTCTTCTCAATGATGGGTGTGTTCGAGTCACCCGAGGTTCGCACGCCGCTCGAGCCCGTCGACGCGCCGCGACGCGAGCTCTTGAGAGTGGCGCTGGAAGCCGTCACCGACGCGGCTGTCAAGTGATGGCCTGGAGCGGAGTGCACGAGTGAGGCTCGCGATCGACACGGGTGGCACATTCACCGATCTGGTGGTCGAGGAGGGCGAAACCCGCCGGCTCTACAAGAGCTCGAGCACGCCTTCGAACCCTCTCGAGGCGGTCATCAACGTGCTCGAAGTCGCAGCGGCAGACCGCGACTGCAGCCGAAGCGACCTGCTCGCCGAAACCGATCTGCTGATCTATGCGACGACCCGGTCGATAAATGCGGTTATCACCGAGACGGTGGCGCGGACCGCGCTGCTCACCACCGACGGCCACCCCGAGATCCTCGTCTTCCGAGAAGGCGGTCGCTCCGGTCCGTTCAACCATCGCCGCTTCTACCCGCCGCCATACGTACCCCGCCATCTCACCTGGGAGGTACCTGAGCGCACGACGGCGGACGGCCGGATACTCCGGGCGCTGGACGAGGAGGCAGTGCTGCAGATCATCGACGAGCTGGCCGCCGAGGGGGTGGAGGCTGCTGCGGTTTGCCTGCTGTGGTCGGTCGCCAACGCGGCGCACGAACTGCGCGTGGGTGAACTGCTCGCCGAGCATCTACCCAACATGCCTTACACGCTCTCCCATCAGCTGAATCCGACGATCCGCGAGTACCGCCGGGCGTCCGCGGCGGCGATCGACGCGTCGCTGAAGCCGATGATGGCCACCCATCTGGCGGAGCTGGAGAGCTCGCTGCGGGATGCCGGGCTCAGTTCGCCCGTCGTGATGGTCACCTCCAGCGGCGGGCTGATGCCCGCCGCCGCAGTGGCGGCCGCGCCGATCCACTCGATCATGTCCGGCCCGGCGATGGCGCCGATCGCCGGGCGCCACTACGCGCTCGCCGACGCGCGGGCCGACAGCGCGATCGTCACCGATGCGGGTGGGACGAGCTACGACGTGAGCCTCGTGCGCCGGCGGCGGATCCCCCGGACGCGCGAGACCTGGCTCGGCCCGCGGTTCACAGGGCACATGACGGGGTTTCCGTCAGTCGACGTCCGGAGCATCGGTGCGGGTGGCGGAAGCATTGCATGGGTCGATCCCGGCGGCATGCTCCACGTCGGCCCAGACAGCGCCGGCGCGCAACCTGGGCCTGCCTGCTACGCCAGGGGCGGCGAGCACGCGACAGTGACCGACGCAGCGCTCGTGCTCGGCTACCTGGACGCGAGCAGGTTCCTGGGAGGAGCGATGGACCTCGATACGGCAGCCGCGCAGCGGGCGGTCAGGCGGTTCGTCGCCGAGCCGCTCGGCCTCGACCTCCACCGCGCAGCGGCGGCGGTCCTGGAGGTGACCACCGAGCAGATGGTCCATGCGATCGAGGAGCTGACCGTCAACCAGGGCATCGACCCGCGCGACGCCGCCCTCGTCGGCGGCGGCGGAGCCTCGGGATTGAATGGTGTCGCCGTCGGCAGGCGACTCGGAAGCCGTGCGGTGCTGTTCCCGGCCGTCGGCGCGGCGCTGAGCGCGGCCGGCGCACTGGTATCCGACCTCGTGGCTGAGTACGCCGCGACATTCCCGACGACGACGGTCGAGTTCGCCTACGAGGGGGTCAACCGCGCGCTGGGCGACCTCCGCGACCGGTGCGAGTCGTTCCTGACCAGCATTGCCGAGAGCCATGACGGTAGCGCGGTGGTGGAATACCTCGCGGAGGCCCGCTACAAGCACCAGGTGTGGGAGCTTGAGCTGCCCCTGCGTGGCGAGAGCTTCAACGGGCCTGGCGACGTCAACGCGCTGATCGCCGACTTCCACGAACTCCACCGGGAGGTCTTCGAGATCAGCGATCCCATGTCCGCCGTCGAGATCCTGGCCTGGCGCGCTCGCGCAAGCTATCGCCTGGCAGCAGCACCAGCAGCACCAGCAGCACCAACAGCACCAGCAGCACCAGCAGCACCAGCAGCACCAGCAGCGCGAGTAGCAGTGGCAGCGGCCGGCGATCGTGCTGGCATGAGCGCCGTCTCCGATGCGCGTGGCTCAGGTCCGGGCGACCGACGGATGACCTACTTCGACTCGTTGGGCCCCGTGGAGGTCCCGGTGTGGGAGCTCGAGTGGCTATCGCCAGGCGACGAGCTGGAAGGGCCGGCGATCATCGACGCGAGGCTGATGACGATCGTGGTTCCGCCGGGTGCCGTTGCCCGCGGAGCACGCGAGGGTGGCGTGCTCATCGATCCGTGGAGCGACGCAGGAGAGACGCCTTGACTGCGCCAGGGAAGCCCGGCGGCACTGCGGCGCAGTCGATCGACGGCGTGCGTTTGGCCGTGCTTGCGAACCGCTTCGAGGCGATCTCCCGGTCGATGATGAACACACTGGTTCGAACCGGCCGCTCGGGCGTGCTCAACACCGCCCAGGACTTCTCGTGCGCGATCTTCACCGACGCCGACGAGCTCTTGGCCGCGGCCGAGAGCCAGCCCGTGCACGTGCTCACCGGAAATCTGATGACCCGGTCGATGGCCGAGCTGCACCCTGACCTGCGCCCGGGCGACGCCTTCCTGCACAACTCTCCCTACCACGGCAACACCCATGCGGCCGACCACACGATCCTCGTTCCCGTGTTCGACGAGCAGGGCGCCCACCGGTTCACGGTGCTGGCCAAGGCGCATCAGGCGGACTGCGGCAACGCGACGCCAACGACGTATGCGGCCGAAGCGCGAGACGTCTACGAGGAGGGAGCGCTGATCTTCCCTTGCGTCCGGGTCCAGCGTGGGTACACCGACATCGACGACGTGATCCGCATGTGCGAGATGCGTTTGCGGGTGCCCGCTCAGTGGCGTGGTGATTACCTCGCGCTGCTAGGCAGCGCCCGCGTCGGCGAACGTCGCCTCGCCGAGCTCGGCGCCGAGGTCGGCTGGGACGCACTGGCCACGTATGCGCGCGCATGGTTCGACTACAGCGAGGAACGCATGGTCGCAGCGATCCGCGAGCTGCCGAGCGGACGCGCAACCGCCAGCAGCGTGCACGACCCGTTCCCCGGAGTTCCCGACGGGATCCCGATCTCGGTGACCGTCGAGGTTGACAGTCAGGCGGCGCGCATCGAGGTCGACTTACGCGACAACCCGGACTCGGTGCCGTGCGGTCTCAACCTGACGGAGGCAACCGCCACCGCCGCGGCGATGATGGGCGTCTTCAACAGCCTGCATGCCGACGTGCCAACAAACTCCGGCGCGTTCCGACCCGTGAAGATCCATCTGCGGGAGGGATGCGTTGCCGGTGTCCCACACCATCCGACGTGTTGCTCAGTGGCGACCACCAACGTCTCCGACCGTGTCGCCAACGCGGTTCACCAAGCCTTCGCCTCGCTGGGCGAAGGCTTCGGTATGGCCGAGAGCGGTCTCACCCAGCCGCCCGCCTGGGGCGTCATCTCGGGCCATGACCACCGCAGCGGAGAGGCGTTCGTCAACCAGATAATGCTCGGCGCTGTCACATGCGGTGGCGCGTCTCCGCTCGCTGACGGCTGGACGATGCTGGCGGGCGTCGGGGACGCCGGAATGCTGTGGCGAGACAGCGTCGAGCTGGACGAGCTGCGCTTCCCGCTCCTGATCCACGCACAGCGCCTGCTGATCGACACCGAGGGAGCCGGACGGCTGCGCGGTGCCCCGGCGGCGATCGTCGAATTCGGCCCTTCCGAGGGGGAGCTCGAGGTCGTGTACGCGAGCGATGGGTCGGTCAACGCCCCCCGCGGCGTGCGCGGCGGGCTGGCGGGACGTTGCGCCCGAGCCGGCCGGCGCGCTCTCTCCGGCGAGCTCGAGGAGCTCTCCAACTGCGCTCGAGTGATCGTCGCAGCGGGCGAGACGATCATCTCCGTCTGCTGCTCGGGCGCGGGGTACGGCGATCCATTGGAGCGCGATCTCGAATTGGTGGCGGCCGACGTGCTCGAGCGATACATCAGCGCCGAGCGGGCCGAGGCCGTCTACGGCGTCGTCCTCGACGAGCAGGGCCGGCCTGACGCGATAAGGTCCTCTCGGCTCCGGGCGCGACTGCGCGTCGTGCGATGAGTACGGAGACTCGATGGTCCCCGCGCTGGACCGGCTACGAGGCGAGCCGCGAGCAGTTCGGCCGGGTTGTTGACGGCGACGGGATCCATCTGATCCTGGAAGACGGCCGGCGGGTCATCGACGGCACCAACACCGGCGCGCCGCTCGGGCATCGCCACCCCGACATCGTCGCGGCGATGGAGCAAGCGGTCCGAGCACCGATCGTGCACGAGGCGTGGAACTGGGCAGAACGCGACGAAGCGGTGCGCGACCTCGCCGAGCTCGCTTTCGGTGAGGATCAGGATGTGATCGCCGGGATACGCTTCTGCCTGAGCGGAAGCGAGGCCAACGACCTTGCACTCTCCCTCGCGCAGGCGATCACGGGCCGCCAGCCGCTCGCTACACGCGAGCGGGCGTACCACGGCGGCGTCGGACTGGCTCGCGAGACGACCGTGCAGCCACAGTGGCATGGCGGCCTCTCGTGGGAGCGCAGCGGTACTGACCCGGTCCCGCGAACCGTCAGCGTCATCGAACTGCCGGCACCGCACGGAGAGCGGATCGGACCGACGCCATGCGACCCGGAGCGCGACGCGGACGCGCTCGCGCGGGCGGAGGGCGAGCTGACGGGTGTCGCCGCCGTGATCGTTGACTACACGCAGGGCGCTACCTACTGCTCGGCTCCCTATCAAGACCGCATCGCCGATGCTGCGCGCGGAGCCGGGGCACTATGGATAGCGGATGAGGTGGTGACCGGCCTCGGGCGCACCGGCCCCTGGTTCGCGTTTCAGACCGGAGCCTCGCGCCCCGACATGGTGACTCTCGGTAAGGGAATCGGGGCCGGCGCTGTTCCGGCCGGCGCCGTCGTGATCTCCCGCAACCTCGCAGAGCAGATCCGGGGCTCGACCTGGCAGACCGCCGGCACATTCCGGGGGCATCCGATGACGGTCGCCGCGATCCGCGCCCACCTGCGCGTGCTGGCTCGCGATCGGCTCGTCGAACGCGCCGCCACGCTCGACCAGAGCATGTACCGGTTGCTGGCCGAGCTGGCGCGCTCACACCCGAGCATCCGGCGGATCGATGGCCGCGGCCTGCATTGGAGCATCGAGCTGCACGGAGCAAACTGGCGGACGTGGCGGGCCGACAGCGACGAGGAGCCGCTTGCCACCCGGGTCTCCGCACGAGCCCTTGATGCGGGGGCGCTGATCCAGACCAGCGGCGAGGACGGAATGCTGGTCCTGGCCCCACCGCTGATCTCTACCGAAGGCGACCTCGAGCGGCTCGTGGGCGCGCTCGACCACGGTCTCGAGCTCGCCGACCTGGAGTATCAACGCCAGTGAAGGCGCTCGTCTGGCACGGCGCGCAGCGCCTGGACTATCAGAGCGCTCCAGACCCCGCCGCGGCGGACGACGAGGTCGTCGTGACGGTGGAGCTCGCCGGGATCTGCGGATCAGACGTGCACGGGTACCGGGGGCACCCCGGACCGCGAGTGCCGCCCCTGGTGCTCGGTCACGAGGCGGTCGGCACCGTCGGAGCCGAGCGGTACGTCGTCTACCCCTTGCGGGGATGCGGTGATTGTGCGCGCTGCCGTGCCGGACAGGACAACCTCTGCCCAGCGTGGACGCTGCTCGGCATGCACTCGGCGGGGGTGTTCTGCGATGCGGTCGCCGTCCCGCGGCGGTCCCTGCTGCGGGTGCCGGCAGGCCTCGACAGCCGGCGAGCGGTGCTGACCGAGCCGCTCGCCTGTTGCGTCGGCGCGATCGGCTCGCACAGGATCGGCGCGGGAACTCGAGTGATCGTTCTCGGCTGCGGGCCGATCGGTCTGCTGACCGTCTACCTGGCCGCGAGCGCCGGGGCAGAGGTGATGGCAGTCGACCCGGTCAGCGAGCGCCTGGCCCACGCCGAACGTATGGGTGCCGCTGCGTGCAAGCGGGATGTGGCGGAGCTCCCGCCGGGATGGGCGGATCTCGCCATCGACGCCGCGGGATTCGAGACCACGTGGCGCGCCGCGGTGGAAGCGGTCGCTCCTGGCGGAACGGTCGTCGTACTCGGCCTGGGCCAGGCCGAAGGGGCGATCCCGATGGCCTTGATCGTCCGCCGTGCAATCACGCTCCGCGGCCAATTCGCCTACACGCGCGCGGAATTCGCCCGGGCCCTCACCATCCTCGCAGAGGAGGACCTTAACCTGGACTGGACGGCGGAGATGCCTCTCGAGGACGGCGCGCGAGCGTTCGCCCAGCTCGTCGACGATCCTGCACAGTGCGTGAAGCTGCTCCTGCGGCCGTGACCCCGACCGTGGTTGGTCAACGCCGGCTCGGCATGTCCGGGTCCTTCAGGAGATCCAGCCCTGGGCGCTCCATCCGCCGTCGACCGTCAGCGTTGTCCCCGTGACAAACGACGATTGCTCCTCATCGGCAAGGAACACCACAGCTCGGGCGATCTCATCGGGTTCGCCGAATCGCTGAAGCGGAGTACGAGCCTGATAGCGCTCGACATCGACGGCCCCCTGGTCGATCGCCTTCTGTACCAGAGCCGTACGGGTCACTCCCGGCGCCACGGCGTTCACCCGTATCCCTCGGTCGGCCCACTCGACCGCTAGAACCTCGGTCATCGCGATGACGGCCGCTTTGGCGGCGCAGTAAGCGAGACGCATCGGGAACGCCTCGCGCGCGTTGATTGATGAGACGTTGACAATCGCTCCGGCGCCTCGCTCGAGCATGTGGCGACCCACCACCTGCGAACAGTGAAACACCCCCGTCTGCATAACGGCGATCGAACGTTCCCAATCTCGCTCTGAGAAGGTCTCCGAGGGCCCCGTCAGTGAGATCCCGGCGTTGTTCACCAGCACGTCGACCCGCGTATGGAGAGCCAGCGTTTCGGCGAACGCGGCATCGACCTGCTCCCGCTCAGCCACATCGCAGCGGTGCGCGCTTCCGTGGACCGCGCGCGCGACCATCTGTGCTTGCTCATGGTCCACGTCCCACACGGCGACGGTTGCCCCGCCCTGCCTGAGGTGCCTGGCGATCGCCGCACCGATTCCAGAGGCCGCGCCGGTCACGACACACTGCTTGCCGGCCAGGCCCATCTCTAGGTCTGCTCAGGTTGGAGCAGTTCAAGAGCGTGTCCGTCCGGATCGCGAACATATACGGCACGCCCACCGGCGTTCACCCCGGCATCGATTGCGACGGGGTCGGACATCCTGGCTCCGCCAGCCGCCTCCAGCCGCGCGAGCAGCAGGTCGAGTTCGCACGTGACAACGCAGATGTGTGCGAAGCCAACGTCAGCCGGGCGGCTGCGGTGACTTCCCGCCGGCGGCCGGTCGAACTGAAACAGCTCGACGCGGTGACCTCCGCCCGCCAGTTCGACCTGCGCCATCCGCACGTCCGCTTCGGGCTCACCGACGATCGCGGCGAAATAGCCGCCGGAACACTCCTGGCGGAAGATCAACCGGCCACCGAGCGCGTCGCACCAGAACTGCAGTGCCCGATTCAGGTCCGAGACGGTGAGGCCCGTGTGATGTAGCGCGGTCACGATCGTTCCAGGTACGACTGCAGGACGCGTCGATGCTATAGCGGCTGCGCGTTTCGGATCGGTCAAGCCGTTTGTTGTAGCGTCGCCGGCATGAGCGACCAAGTCGCCGGTCTGCCTCCGGCGCGACTCGAGCGGTTGCGCTGGGGCCTCGCCGAGCACGGTCTGGAAGCGGCCGTGTTGTTCGGCGCCGAGGCGGTCGGCTGGGCGACGGGGTACCAACGCTACCTGGGGGGTCCATATGCACTTGTGGTCGACGACTCCGGCGAGCGAACGCTGCTTGTGCCCGCCTTCGAGCAGGAGGCGGCTGAAGAAGCGGACGTCGTTGATGCGGTCGTCCCGTTCGCCGACCGGACGCTCGGCTTGAACCTCGAGCTTTCGCGAGCGCTCGAGACGCGCCTGGAGGAGCTGCTATCGACACGGCGAGTAGGTGTCGCCGGCGCAAGCACCGGCTGCCTGGAGCACGTGCAAGACCTGTCCGCGCTCGTCGGTCATATACGTCTCTGCAAGGACGCAGACGAGCTGTCCGCGGTCCGCGAATCGTTCGCGCTCGCTCTGGCCGGACAGCGCGCTGTGGCCGAAGCAGCGATCGCCGGAGCGCGAGAGATCGAGCTGTTCACGCTCGCACAAGCCGAAGTGCAACGGAAGCTCGCTCGGCCTGCAGGCTTCGTATGCGACCTCATCTCCGGGCCGCGCACGGGCGCCGCCTTTGGCCCAGTCAACGTCGCGGGTAGCCGCAAGCTCGCGGGCTCCGACGTGGTTGTCGCCGACGTTGCCGTGGGCACGGCCTTCTGGGCGGACTCGGCGAGGACGCTGATCGTCGGCGAGGCTGACGATCAGCTGCTCGCCGCTCGCACGGCGATCCAGGCCGTCCTCGAGGCGGTGCCGACGATGCTCGCAGTTGGAACATCGTGTTCGGCTGTGTACGAGCAGGTCCGGTCAGCCATCCATGAGCGGCTGCCCGCCTGGGAGTTTCCCCACCACGCCGGTCACGGCGTCGGCGCATCGGTATTTGAGCGGCCCCATCTGATCCCCACCGACCACACACCGCTCGAGCCGGGGATGGTGCTCGCGGTCGAGCCGGGTGCATATCTCCCAGGCCGTTATGGCGTGAGGATCGAAGACATGTTCATCGTCGGGAGGGATGGAGGCGTTCCGCTCAACTGCAGCCATGCGTCTGGTGCAGCCCAACCGTCCCCAGGCGGCTGAATCGGCCACGGGGGATCTGCCCCGAGTCACCGTCGTTGCTGAGGTGATCGATCCCTGCTCGCGCGCGGCGCAGCCGTTGGTCTTTGAGGACGATCTCCCCCGGTGAGCGATGCCTTGCGAGAACGGGTAGCCTAACCGCCTTCGTCGTCAGGGAGAACCGGGATGCCGCTCGATCCACAAGTCGCCAAGCTGATCGCTCAGGAGGCCGAGCGGGGGAGGGTGCCTTACGCCGAGATGACGGTTGCCGAGGTCCGCGCTGGGGCGTTCGAGGAGCTCGCACTGGCCGGGGACCCAGAGCCCGTGTTTGAAGTGACCGATCGGTATATCCCCGGGCCGACGGCCGACCTTCACATCCGAATCTACCGACCGACCGCCACCGAGCCAGTGCCGGCCGTGGTCTATCTGCACGGTAGTGGCTGGGTGGTGTGCAACATCGATAACTCGGACACGGCCGTGAGGGCGTTCGCGAACAGGTCGGGCTGCGTGTTCGTCGCCGTGAACTACCAGAAGGCGCCGGAGCATCCCTTCCCCGTCGCTCTCGACGACGCCGACGCGACGCTGCGCTGGGTGACGGAGAACGCCGTGACGCTCGGCATCGATGCGAACCGGATCGGCGTCGGTGGCGACAGTGCCGGTGGCAACCTCGCGGCCGCTTTGTGTCTTCGCTTCCGGGATGGGAATGGACCGCGGATCGCCCATCAGCTGCTGATTTACCCCGTGCTTGACTGTTCCTTCGACACGGCCTCTTACATCGAGAACGCCAGCGGGTATCTACTGGAACGGGACGACATGCGTTGGTTCTTTGACCAGTACCTCGTGGATCCGGCACAGGCCGGCGACCCACTTGTCTCCCCGCTGCGAGCGCCGGACCTGAGCGGTCTGCCACGCGCGCTGGTAGTCAGCGCGGAGTACGACCCGCTGCGTGATGAAGCGGAGCTCTACGCCGAACGTCTCCGCGATGCCGGGGTTCCGGTCCGTGTCAGCCGGTACGACGGCATGATTCACGGGTTCGCGTGGATGAGTGGCGTGGTTGAGCGGACGCAGGTGCTATACGACGAGGTTGGTCGTGAGTTGCGAGACGCACTCAGCACCTAGCGTTATGCCCGGTCCACAGCTTCCGGGGGCACCAAATTCCGTGCTGTTGACGCGTTCGTCCGCGCTGGGCCAGTTCAGGTCGCTCGGCGGTGCGATCACGCCGGTCGCCGAGATCCGGGCCGCGCTGGCGCCGAAATCCTCGGCCGACACCGTCTTGACCAGCGAGATGCCGTAGCCGCCCGGCGAGGGCACCCCGTCGCCGTCGAGCTCGACGGGGCGCAGGCGCGCCGTGACGAACTTCCCGCCCGCGGTGATCGTCGCCTGCAGCACGGCGCTGGTCGACAGGTTGCCGCCGAGCCCGAAGCCGCGGTAGCCCAGGAAGTTGCCCAGGCTGTAGTCGATCATCTTGCCCCTGTAGAACTGGACCCCGCGCAGCACGTGCGGGCCCGGTACCGATCACCATGTCGGCGCCGGCGTCGACGAACGTGTGGGCGAGCACGCGGATGTCGCCCTGTGGGTCTCCGAACACCGACTCGGGCCCTGGACCGACGTGGATCTCGTCCGCCCCCTGCGCTCCGGCGTGGAAGTAGACGATCACCAGGTTCGCCTCGCGGCGCGCTTGCTGCACCAGCGCCCGGACGGCGGGCAGGTCCAGCGAGTCCGCGCACCACGCATACGGCGCGAATCCGAGCACCGCCACCGCCACCTTGCCCACGTGCAGGATCGCGAACTGGCCCGGCAGCCCGGTGTACGGCAGGTGAACGCTCCTGAGCGCCGCCTCCGTGTTGGTGAGGCCGACCTCGCCGTAGTCCAGGGTGTGGTTGTCGGCCAGGTTGGCGACGTTGAAGCCGGCCGCGGTCAGGTTCGACGCATAGCTCGGCGGGCTCTTGAACGCAAAGCACTCCGACGAGGAGGAACCGGCGCACTTGGACGGCCCGACGTCGGTCAGCGTGCCCTCCTGGTCGACGATCGAGACGTCCGCCTTCAGATACTGCTTGGTCGCCGAGAACAGGTAGCGCCCGTTCGAGGGCGGGAGCCCGAACTGGGGCGAGCCCATCATCGTGTCGCCCACGGCGGCGATCGTGATCGGCGTGTCGGGGTTCACCCTCGGCGCGGTCGACGCGAGCGCCCCGGCGGTGCGACCTCGCACCGCTCGACGCGCCGGATGTGGCCGCGGCGGCGGTCGCGGGCGACGCAGCATGACCGCCCCCGCCGAACGCGTTCAAGGACACGAACACCAGCAGCAGCACGCCGAGCACGATCAGCAGCGCACTCAGGCGGCGGCGCCGGATCTGGCGGCGCCGCTGGGCTCGGCGGCGTTCGGCAGTCCGGCGACTGGCAACCCGGTCGGGCTGGCGGTCCGCGGACATCGGTGGCGGAAGTCTACGCCTGCCCCGAGACGTGCTGCGCGGAGCGGCACCCGCCGCAACCATCGCCTCCCAAGCCGCCGAACGCTGCGGTGAGTCCGGCTCCTCTGCAGCCGGGAGCTACGTACCTTCGAGCCTGCGCTGTGCCTCGGTGTAGAGGTCGTCCGGGAGTGGCCCGCGTTGCGCGATGCCGATGTTGCTTCGCAGATGTTCAAGGCGGCTGGTGCCGACGATCGTGCTCGATAGCGACGGGTGGCTGAGCGTGAAGCGCAGGATGAACTCGTGTCGGCTCATGCCGTCCAGGAGCTGATCGAGACCGGCGGCCTCCCACCGGTCGCGGGCGACGCTCTCGCCGAGGCCGATCGGTTGCACGCTCCAGTTCTTGTCCTCGGCCGCCGTTCCGCGCGCTGCACCGCCGCGCACGAGCACTCCGGCGCCGGTCTGCGCCGCCGCGGGTGATCAACTCGTCGTGCTCTGGTTGCAGCGCCGAGTACGGGATCTGGAAGACGTCGAAGACGTCCATCTCGATGTGATCGGCGAGGTTGGGCAGGATGCCCGACATGCCGAGGAAGCGAACCTTGCCCTCGTCGCGCAGCCGGACCATCTCCTCGATCGTGTTGCCCGTCTCCAGCTGCTCAAGGGTTGGCGACATGTGAACCTGCACGAGGTCGAGGTGATCGGTCGTCAACCGTCGCAGGCTCTGCTCGACGCCGGCGCGGACGTTGGCGGCGCTGTAGTCGTGGGCGTAGGGCGGCGTCGCGTCGGCGCGGCACAGACAGGGGGCATCCGCACTTCGAGGCGAGGAAGTACTCGTCGCGGCGCGAGCCGAGATAGCGGCCGATCAGCTCCTCGCTGCGGCCGTAATCGATCGAAGTGTCGATCAGGTTGACGCCCGCATCGAGCAGTTCGTTGAGCAGGCGACGGGCGTCGGCATCCTCGATCGCGCGGACCGCGGGGCTCGCCTCGCAGCTCCATCGCGCCGTAGCCGAGAACCGTCACGTCTGCCCCGGTGCGTCCGAGAACTCGAGTGGGAATCGCCATCGCTGCGACCTCCGCGCGGGGTTTCGACATGCCTCCACGTGTGGAAGCGAGATTCAGCTTCGGGAGCTCGGCTCCCACCCCGAATATAACCGCGGCCGCGAAAGCCAGGGTACCCTCGGCACGATGCGCGAAGCAGAGATGAAGCGGCACGCGTGTCGGGCGACGACACGCACTCCAGCACAGCATCCGTCCGGATCGCTGCGGGGCGCGCCAAGGCAATGAATGATCCGTTCGGGCTCGAGCGGTTCGTCGCGGGCCAGGATCAAGGCCGCACCTACGCTGCGGCGCTTGCGGAGCTGCGTGCGGGTCGCAAGCACGGTCACTGGATGTGGTTTGTGTTCCCGCAGCTTGCGGGCCTCGGGCGCAGCCCGACGGCGGCGAGATATGCGATCTCGTCACTCGTCGAAGCGCGGGCGTACCTCGATCACCCTGTGCTCGGGCCGCGCCTGCTCGACTGCGCCCAGACGCTGATCGAGCTTCCCCCGCGACCTGCCTCGGAGATCTTGGGGAGCGTCGATGCAATCAAGCTGCGCTCGTCGATGACGCCGTTCGCCCATGCAGCACCGTCGAATCAGGTGTTCCGTCAGGTGCTCGACATCTACTTCGGCGGCATCGCGGATGATGCCACCGAGCGGCTGCTCGGCGTCGGCGACCGGACGCCATGACAGGGAGAACGTTCATTCGATCTGAGACGGTCTGGCCATTGTCACCGCCGCGGCGCCGCAACCAGTTGTCTATGTGGACCCGCGGTCCATGCGCGCCGACCGGACCCTGCGGCACGACCGGACCCTGCGGCCCGACCGGCCCCTGGGCATCCCGGGAGGCCCGCCGGCCTCTCATGTCAGCCTTTCAGGAGCGAGCGGTACTCGCGGGTGCTCCGCGCCTCACTCACTCGCGGTCGCATGTAGTCGTGCGGGGTGCTCGAAGCGCCGGCTGATGGGTCGATGGTCGTTTCGTCAGTGGATGCGCGCGCTTGCCGCCCGCCTCCCGCAGCCCGATCGACCGTCTGCTCGGTAGGGAACATCCCGCGCTCGGCGTGCCAGGGGGTCCATTGCTCGGTGGCGAGTGCCTCGAGCAGCACACGCCCCGCGCGCGAAGCGAGGTCGGCGATCCGGGAGCGCCGTGAGGTGGCCTTCGGTGCAGAGCCGGCGGTGATCGCGGGGTGCGGTTCTGCGGTGTTGGCGTCGAGGGCGGCCGTGCCGGAGATGGGGGTTGCGTCCGCACCCCTGTTGGTGGCGTCGGACGGGTGAGTCGGGCGGTTGTGCATCGAGTCCTCCGTGGGCCGTGCCGTTGGAATGCAGGATCGGCACCTGCGCTCAATGGCTGCTGATGACGCGCTCAACGCGCCGTTGATCACAGCCTGGCTGTGGTAAGGCCGCGTCGGAAGGGGACCTTGGTATACGTCCGCGGGACCTCTGCCCAGAGGACCGCCGCCGACCATCTTTGGTACCTGCTCAGCGGCGGCGAGGAGCCGGGAGGCCCTCAGCTCTCGACGAGCGCGCTCCCATACTGATCCGGGCGCCGGTCCTCGAAGGCGTCATTGCGTGGGCCCGTGCGCTTGTGGCGCGCGCTGAGCAGGTCGACGTCGGCGTGAACCGTGCGCGGGGCGCGCTCGGCCGCCGTCTCGGTCAGCAGCTTGCCGTACGGTGCCGCGATCACGCTCCCAGCCTCGAACTCGACCCCGCGCTCGACGCCGCAGCGGTCACAGACGGCCACGAACACGCGGTTGAGATAGGCGGTCGTCAGCGCCAGCGAATGCAGGATCGGACGCGGATCAACGCCATCAGGGTCGCGGGGCCAGTTGGTCGGTAGCGCGAGCAGATCGGCGCCGGCGAGCGCCAGGCCGCGTGTCAGTTCGGGAAACTCGATGTCGTAACAGATCGCGAGTCCGATGCGGCCGTAGCGAGTCTCGACGACCGGTGCCGGCTGATCACCGGCCGCGAACCACAGAGGCTCCTCGCCCCAGAGGTGAATCTTCCGGTAGACGGCCCTGACTCCGTCGCCGTCAACCAGCGCGCAGCTGTTGAAGAGCGTGCCGTCGTCGCCGAGTTCACAGAAGCCGCCGATCACGATCGCCTCGCCGCGCCTGGCCTCCCGAGCCCACCACTCGAACAGCTCGCCGTCAGCGCCGACCGCCGCCTCGCGCGCCTCGTCGAGCGACTCGAACACGTAGCCGCTATTGACAAGCTCGGGCAGCACGACGATCTGGGCACCGTCATCGATTGCGGCAGTGAGCGCCTCGCGGGCGAGCTCGACGGCGTCGTCAGGGTGCCCGACAGGTGGCGCGAGCTGACAGCACGATATGCGGAGTTCGCCTGACATCTGCTTGATATTGAACTACTCGAGCGGCGCCGGCGAGCTGGCCGCGGCGCGCGGCCCGGAGACACCGCCGAAGCTCGGGTCGCGTCGCGAGGCCAGGCGGGCCAATGTGAGGACGTTCGCGATCGCGGTAATCACGAAGGGCGACGCTTCGAAGGTCAGCTCGGCGAGACTCGAGCCTCCGACCGACCCGACCGTCTCTCCGAAAGCCACCGCGATCAGAATCACCGATGGAATCGCTGAGCCCAACCCGGCCTGTTCGCCGCGTTCACTCAGCATCGCCACGGCGGGCGCGAGTGAGAGACCGACTCCGACGCCCATCAGGATGATCGCCAATGCGGCCACTGTCGTGACATCACCGGTGAGTGGAAGCGCCACGAGACACGGCACCGACAGCAGCAATCCGGCACTGATCGGAAGCACCGTGCCGCGATGATCAGACACTCGGCCCGCGAGCGGACTGCTGACCACACCAACGGCGGCAGCGATCAGAAAGGTGAGTGCCACCGTCCCGTGAGTCGCGCCGAGCGCGTTCAGCCGGAGGGGAACCAGAACACCCAGTAAGCCAAACGCAACAGCGGGGATCGTGACGAGCCAGATCGGTAGTCGTAGTGCGGCGCTGTGGTACGGGGTCAGAAACGAGGTCGTCGAATGTGACCCGCGAGCGGGGAGGGGGAGGCTCAGGACGCACGGCACGAGGATGATCGCTGCGAGGCTCACGAGCTCGAAGACCTCCCGTGTGCCGATCTTGTAAGCGAGGGCACCGAGTCCCGGACCGATCAGAGTTCCGAACGTTCCGGCGCCGAACGCGATGCCAAGCGAGCGACCTCGCTGCGATTCAGGGGTTTCGATGGCGATCCACCCCAGGCCCCCGCCCCAGACCAAACCGCAGGCGGCGCCTTGGATGGCCCGGGCGGCGATCAGCGCGCTGATGTTTTCGCCGAACCCGAATTCCAGACTTGACCCGCACAGGAGAACAAGTCCGACGATCACTGTGGCTCGCACGCCGACGGCGGTTGACATGCGATCGCTGATCACTGCACCGGGTACGAGTCCGACGGTGTACGCCGCCGTCAGGACCCCGGCCATCGCCTTCGACAGGCCGAGCGTGTCGGCGTAGTGCGGAAGCAGGGGCGCAAGCGCCGAGTACAGCGCCCCCTCCAGGGCAAAGAGTCCGCAGACGATAATCAGCAGGCGGCGCACGTCGCGGACACTAGCGGCGCGCTGGACGGGCCTGGCACACGCATGTCCACGTGAGGCCGTCGAACCGCCATTCGGTGCAAGCACTCCAGAGTCCGGCTGTTCGGGTGGTGTCTCAATGTTTGGGGATCGTTAATGCTGCGGCCGCAGGTGCTTGACACCGTCCGCGCCGCTGGTTAGTCTGAACACCTGTTCAGCTTCCAGATGCAGTGTTCAGTAGCTCGCTCGCGCGTTCAAAACCGCGGGCGGCGCTGCCGGCGTTGCGACTGGGTGGCGGCTGTCGGCTGCTTGCGCGAGCCGGCGTGAGGGGCCGCCAAACCGCGCTGAGCATTTCGCAACGAAGGGAGAGAGAGGCCCGCATGACAGACCAGACCGAAGGCCAAGGCATCAGTCGACGACGGTTTATCCAGGGCGGCGCTCTCGGATCCGTGGCGCTGGGCAGCGGCGTGCTGTTGGCCGCCTGTGGCGGGAGCACCGCCACGTCGTCGAGTTCCGCCAGTTCGGCGAGTTCAGGCACGTCGACCGGTCCCGCTGGAGGAACGCCGGTCAAGGGTGGCACCCTGCGCATCGGTCTCGTCTCGGCCGGGAGCGCTGAGACCATCGACGTCAGAAAGGCGTTGAACTTTCCCGACTACGTTCGACTCTTCAATCTGCTGGATCCGCTGTTCTTCGCGGCCGCGGGCGGTCTGGTGACCCCTGGCCTGGTTGAGGAGGCGTCATCCAACAAGGACGCGACCGTATGGACGCTGCGGCTGCGTGACGGAGTTGTGTGGCACGACGGCAAGCCGCTGACGGCCGACGACGTCCTGTATACGATCAGGGCAAGCTGGGGCTCGAAGGAAAGCAACATCTATTCGTTCGCCGTCACCGTGATCGACTTCAAGGGATTGCGCAAGATCGACAAGCTGACCGTCGAAGTGCCACTCCTCCTTGGCATCGCCCAATTCCCGTCGGTCACGTTCACCCAAAATACGTTCGTGATCCAGGACGGCACCACCGACTTCAGCAAGGTGGTCGGAACGGGTCCGTTCAAACTCGATTCGTTCACACCCGGCTCGCAAAGTGTCTTCAGCGCCAACAAGAACTATTGGCAAGCTCCGAAGCCCTATGTCGACACCTTGATCATCAACTCCAGCTACCCGAACGACAACTCCCGGCTGAACGCGCTCCTCGCCGGGGACGTGGACATCGTTCCAACGGTGCCCCAGGCGCTCGCCAAGGCGAACGCCGCATCGGGCAGGATCGTGTTCGGCAACGCAGCCGGCCCCGCCTTCGTCGCGCCGACGATGATCATCGACCGGCCGCCCTTCAATGACGTGCGCGTCCGCCAGGCGATGCGGCTGCTGGCCGACCGCGAGGCGATCGCGCTGGAGGCATTCGACGGCTACGCCACGCCGGGGAACGACTGCCCGGGGAACACGCTCCAGTTCTGGGCGTCGAGTCTGCACCGATCAGCCGATCCCGAGCAGGCCAAGTCGCTGCTCAAGGCCGCCGGCCAGGAGAAGCTGGCACTGACGCTCTACACGGCGGACATCATCCCTGGAATGAACGAGACCGCCACGCTGTACGCGCAGCAGGCCGCGGCCGGGGGCGTCAATATCAGCATCAAGGTCGTCGATCCGGCGATCTACTACAGCGCGTCGTCCCCCGGCGGCAACTACCTGCTGAAGACGTTCTCGATCAACAACTGGACGACCGAGACCAGCTCGATGGCGTTGTTCTATCTCTCAGCGCTGTACAAATACGCTCCCTACAACGAGACGCATTGGAGCAGCACCTCGGCAGACAAACTGCTCTACGATGCGCTTGCGGAGACCGACGACGCCACCGCCGAGCAGAAATGGCTCGCGGTTCAGGAGCTGCAGTTCGACGAGGGCGGCTATATCGTGACCAATAACTTCAATTGGCTCGATGCCTACTCAACGGCGATTCGCGGCATCCAGACGACAGCGCTGGGGCCGTGTGACTATTACGACTTCAAGAGTGCGTGGATTGCGGCATGAGTGAGCCAGCCTGAGCGATGGCGTCGTCATCGCCGCGACCCGAGGCAGTTTCGTCGGCCCGGTTGGCCTTGGCCGCGGACTCGGGATCGTCGGACGACCCGACCGCAGAAGAGCGCGACAGAGTCCGGCATCCGACGCTCCGCTTCATAGCCCGGCGATTGGCGGCCGGCCTGGCGACGCTGCTCGTGGCGACGATGTTGATCTTCGCCGCCGTCGAGGTGCTTCCAGGCAACGTCTCCTCGGTTGTGCTCGGGCGCAACGCGACGCCGGCGCGCGTGGCGGCGCTCAACGCCGACCTTCATCTCAATCAGCCATTACCGACGAGATATCTGCAATTCGTCGAGAACCTCGCCACCGGACATCTGGGCGACTCGTCGGCCTCGCTGGCTCAGGGACGCGTACTGCCGGTCTGGAGCGTGATCGCCCAACCGCTGCGCAACAGCCTGATCCTCGCGGGACTGACGCTGATCATCTACGTACCGCTGTGTCTCTTCCTGGGAACGCTCGCCGCATTGAGGGCAGGGCGGAGGACCGATCACACGATCTCGCTCGCGGCGCTGTCGATCGGCGCGATGCCGGAGTTTCTGGTGGGTACCGTGCTGATCGTCGTGTTCTTCACGAAGCTGAACCTGCTGCCGCCCGTATCGCAGATCAACCCGGGACAAACGCCGTTTACGCACCCCTCTGGGCTCGTGCTGCCCGTCCTGACGCTGTTGGGCGTCAGCACGGCTTTTGGGACCCGACTGGTCCGCGCTTCGACACTTGAAGTCTTGAACCAGGACTTTGTGGCGATGGCGAGACTCAACGGCCAGCGAGAACGGCGGGTGCTGTTTCGCTACGCGCTGCGAAACGCGCTCGGCCCGTCGATTCAGGCAGTCGCCCAAACGGCCCAGTACCTGATCGGCGGCATCATCGTGACCGAGACGGTGTTTGACTACCCGGGCATCGGGAACAAACTCGTGCAGGCCGTGACGGTGCGTGATGTTCAGGAGATCGCGGTCATTTCAGCGATTCTCGCGGCAATCTACATATTCGATAAACATCCTCGCGGATTTGGCGGTGGTGCTGGTCGTGCCAAAGCTCAGGACACAGGTGTGAAGCGGCAGAGGGCCTCACCTGCCACGTCTGCTGAGGACCTCGTCCGGCGCCGCCGGCGCGGTGATCCTGCTGTTCGTGTTCGGTGTCGCGTTCATCGGCCCGCTGCTCGCGCCGCACGGAATCACCACCGAGATCGGGGCGCCGGGTCAGGGACCATCTCGCCGCGGCCCCGCTCGGGACCGACTTCCTTGGTCGCGACGTCCTGTCGCGGCTGCTCAACGGTGGTCGATCGGTCATCTGGATGGGTGCCGTCGCCACCGGCCTGGCGTACCTCGCGGGACTTACCGATAGGGCCTGATCGCAGGCTATACGCGGTCGTTGGCCGATCCGTTCCTGATGAGAGGTGTCGACGTCCTCCTTGCGTTTCCCGGGCTTCTGATCATTCTGCTGCTGATCGGTGGTCTTGGGCAGCACATCAGCGTTCTGATCCTCGGAGTTGCGGTTGTTCAGTTGCCGGGGATCGCGCGGATCGTCCGCACGTCGACGCTCGAGGTGGCAACGCGAGGCTTCGTGGAGGCGGCCGAAGCTCGAGGCGAGCGAATGGTGTCGGTGCTGACGAGGGAGATCCTCCCGAATATCGCGCCGGTGATGTTCGCGGACTTCGGGATCCGATTCGGCTACTCGATCATCCTGATCGCCAGTGTCAACTACCTCGGTCTGGGTCTGGCGCCCCCGGCGGCTGACTGGGGGCTGATGATGTCCGAGAACCAACAGTTCATTTCGTTGAACCTGTGGGCGGTGATCGCGCCCGCGATCATGCTTGCGCTCCTGACGGTCGGCGTCAACCTGGTGGCAGATGCCTACGTACGCGTTCTGGGGCGCTCTGCCGGGTCTGCTACGGGGGGTACGGCGGGTTGGAGGCGCAATCGAGCGACCCTCGTTCGGCCGGTGCCCGTCAGCGAACTGCGGGCGACTGGGGAACAGCCATTCGTCTCGGCAAACGCACTTCCGAACGTCGGGGAGCAGCGATGATCGGACTGCCAACGGGTCCCTGCACGGCCCCATCAAGGTGGTGTGAAGCGCTTGTCGTGTGTGGCTGACGGCGTCGCGGACGACGCGACCAAGTTCGCCGTCGAGGTGCGGGGCCTGCGCGTAGAGGCACCTTCCGGCGATCCGATCGTCGAGGACATGTCGTTCAAGCTCGCGGCCGGCGAGGCACTCGGCATTGTCGGCGAGTCCGGATCCGGTAAGACGACGGCCGTCCTGTCGCTGCTCGGCTACACCCAGGCTGGAGCGCGTATCACCGCCGGCGAGATCCTGATCGGCGGACGCGCGGTGGAGGCCGGCAACGACGCGTCCGCCCGGCGCCTGCGCGGACGCTACGTCTCATACGTACCCCAGAACCCCGGAGGCGCGTTGAACCCATCGATGCGCGTCGGCGACGCGATCCTCGACATGATCAGGGCTCATCGCACGCAGGGCGCGGTGCCGTCGGTTGCCGGCCCCGCGCTCGAGCGGGCCGGACTGCCGGGGGACCACGAGTTTCAGCGACGGTATCCGCATCAACTGTCGGGCGGCCAGCAGCAACGGGTCTGCATCGCCGTCGCGCTCGTTTGTGAGCCTCCGGTTGTCGTGCTGGATGAGCCGACGACCGGATTGGACGTGGTCACCCAGTCGCTGATCCTCGACGAGCTGCTCCGCCTGCGAAGGGAGGAGCAGATGGCGATGCTGTACGTGACGCATGATCTCGCCGTGGTCGCGGGGTTTGCCGACCGGCTCGCGGTGATGTACGCGGGCCGCATCATCGAGCAGGGACCCACAGCCCGCGTGCTACGTCATCCGCGGCACCCATACACGCGAGGACTACTGACGTCGATCCCCGATCACGTTCGGCCGCGCGTACTCGAGCCCCTGCGCGGAGTCGCCGTCGGAGTGGGCGATCGTCAGACAGGTTGCGCGTTTGCGCCGCGATGCGACCTGCGGGTCGACGGCTGCGAAGTGAGCATGCCAGAGCTCCGCTCGGTCGGGCCCGACCATGAGTCGCGGTGCCTGCGTGCGCAGGAGGTCACCGATCCGGCTCCCACGATGCTGACGGCGACGAGTGCCGAGGCCGCCCGGCCGGATAAGCCCGTGCTGAGCGTGATCGGCCTTCGCGCCGAGCATCGTGGCCGCCGGCGAACACTGGTTGCCGCACAGGATGTCGACTTCACGATCGCGCGCGGTCAGTGCGTCGCGCTGGTCGGTGAATCCGGAAGTGGAAAGACGACGATTGCGCGCACGATCGCCGGCCTGCATCCGATCGCAGCCGGTCAGATAAAGCTGGACGACGAGGTGCTTGCCTCCGCCGCGCGCCGGCGCACCCGCAATCAGCGACAACGCGTACAGATAATTTTTCAGAACCCGAGCGACGCCCTGAATCCCAAGCAGACGGTGAACGCGATTCTTGCCCGGCCCGCCCGCATGTTGCGCGGCCTCTCGGCCAAGGGCCTGACTGATGAGACCGGCCGGCTACTGGATCTGGTGCGGCTCCCGAGGGGACTGGGTGAGCGCTACCCTGCCGAGTTGTCGGGTGGTGAGCGGCAGCGCGTCGGGATCGCTCGCGCACTTGCGGCGGAGCCCGATGTGGTGATCTGTGACGAGATCACATCGGCCCTGGATGTGTCCGTTCAGGCGGCGGTGCTCTCGTTGCTCGGGCAACTGCGGGAAGACCTCGGCCTGGCGCTGCTGTTCATCACCCATGATCTCGGCGTGGTCGCGACGATCGCGGACGACGTGCTTGTGCTCGAACGGAGCCGAGTCGTCGAGTCGGGGCCGGCCGAGAGCGTTCTGACGAGGCCGCAGCACCCCTACACGGTTGCGCTTCTGGACGCTGCTCCCAGCATCTCCGAGGCGCTCTCAAAGTCGGCAAGCGCGGCGCTGGGGGCTTGACGCTTTGAACGTGAAACTGATACTCTTGAACAGTCGTTCAGGTTCTCACGCGTGGGTTCAGCATATTGGCTACTGATTCAACACAGGCAAGAGCCGTACTCGAAGATATCCGACGCGTCGAGTTGATCGCCGCAACGCTGCGAACGATCTCGGACAAGGGGTTCGAGCGCACCACCGTGCGTGACATAGCCCAGGCGGCCGGTGCGTCGGTTGGCAGTGTCAGTTACTACTTCAAGGGCAAGCACGAGCTGTTGCTCGCCGCGGTGGCCGAGAGCGACGCTCGCTTCCGTAGCCGCGTGCGCGAAGCCGTCGAGGAGACACAGGATTGCGCCGAGAAGCTCGAGCGGATCGCCGAGCTGTGCTTCGCCGACGTCGACGATGAGGACGGAGTCGATTGGGGGGTGTTCGTCGATTTCTGGCAGCAGGCCTCACGGCATGACTCGTTTCGCACGATCTTCGAGGAGGCCAACAGCGAGTGGGTCGAGCTGCTGATCGCCGTCCACGAACAGGGTGCCCGTGAGGGCACGCTCTCATTCAGAGGCAGTGCGATGGATGCCTCGATGGCGTTTGCGGCGCTGATCGACGGTCTGGCGCTGCACACGCGTGTCACCAAACACGTCGACAGCGCTACCGCAAGGCGAGTACTGAGCAATCACATAGACGGCCTGCGTGTGCAGCGCGCACCGCGCCGTCGCCGATCGGCTTGAGCGAGTCGATGCACAGTCTTTCTCGGCACCGCGGTGATGTGCCTGCTGTCCGACCTCGCCCAGCTTCGGCGGCCGGAGATCCTGACGAGTTCTATCGAAGGAGCGCACGATGAGGGCGGCGGTTTTTGTGGAGCCGGGAGTGCTCGAAGTGACGGACCGCCCAGAGCCGGCGGCTCTCTCGGACAGCGACGTACTGGTCGAGGTCGAATGCTGTGGGCTGTGTGGAAGCGACGTTCATGCGATGGCGGTGCCCCCCGGACATCCGACCGCTCCCGACACGATCATGGGCCACGAGTTCGTCGGGCGGGTCATCGAGCGCGGCAGCAACGTCAGTGCGCTGGATGTCGGGACGCGGGTCGTGATCGATCCGGACCCAAAGTGCGGTAGCTGCCGAAACTGCCAGCGCGGAATGCCTTCTGCATGCCTCTACGTGCGCGCGATCGGCGTCTACCGCGATGGGGGCCTCGCTCCGCTCTGCCGGGTACCCGCCCAGTCTGCATTCGCGATCGCAGATCATGTGCCCGGCGCGGTGGCGTCCCTTGCCGAACCGCTGGCCTGCGTCGTCCATGGAGTCCAGCGCAGCGGCATCCAGACGGGGGAGAGTGCCGTGGTCTTCGGAGCAGGCTCGATCGGCTGCATGTTCGCGGCGCTGTTTCACGCAGCGGGCGCTGCCCCGATCGTGGTGGTTGAGCCGTCCGAGACGCGGCGGGGGATTGCGATTGAGTGCGGAGCCGACGTCGCCCTGTCGCCGGCGGAGTTCGAGCTCAGCCGAGACGATCTGCTGCCGTTCGGCGCCGATGTGGTTGTCGACGCCGTCGGATCGCTCCTGCGTCAATCTCTTGCCTCCGTAGCGACCGGCGGTCGCGTGGTCCTGATCGGAATGAACTCGAATGCGCGCGACGAGATCGGACAGAACGAGATAACGCAGCGTGGCCTGTCCGTGCTGGGCTCATACATCAGCAGTTTCACCTTCCCGGCTGCAATTCGACTGCTCGAGCGAGGGGTGCCTGACCTGTCGCCGATCATCACCCACCGCCTCGGGCTCGAGTCCGTTCACATGGCGCTTGACCTGCTGCGGACCGGCGAGGCACTCAAGGTCGTGATCGACCTCGATGGAAAGGGATGAGGTGAGCGAGTCCATCACCGCGGCCACGATCGCCGTCGCAAATGCTCCATGCAGCTACGGCGCCTTTGAGGAGACGATCGGAATCGACCCGGCTGTCCCCGATGCGGTCGAGCTGCTCGACGATGTCACGGACGCGGGTTATGCGGGGATCGACCTGGGACCGGTCGGCTATCTCGGCGACGCTTCGCAGCTGCGCGAGCGCCTCGGCGAGCGCGGTCTGAGTCTGGCCGGCGGCTTTCTGGAGCTTTCCTTTGGCGAGCCCGACAAGCTCCGCGATCAGCTCGCGGCGCTCGAGTTGCTGCTCGACACGTTCGAACGCGCCGGGCAGACCTTCCCGCGACCCAGGCCGACGCTGGCCGCTGGAGGCGATGCTGAGCGCCCGCTTGCACCTCCAGAGAATCTCGACCGGGAATGGACAGTCCGTCAGTGGCGGACCTTCGCAGATGGGTTGGCGCTCGCGGCCGCAGCGTGCCGCGAGCGTGGTTATGAGCCAACGTTCCATCACCACGTCGGAACGGACATCGAGACGCCACAGCAGATCGACCGGCTGCTCGAGATCACCGACGTGGACATCTGTCTTGACACTGGGCATCTCGTCGTCGCCGGCGGTGATCCCGTTGATGCAGTGAGGCGCTGGGGCGAGCGGATCAACCATGTGCACCTGAAAGACGGTTACACGCGAGCGATCCGAGCGCTGCAACTGGAGCACGCTCCAACCGACGAACTGTGGCGCGGCACGGCCTTCTGTCGACTGGGAGGCGGCGATTTCAAGTGCCGTGCCGTGCTGGATGCGCTGAAGGAGGTCGGCTACCAGGGCTGGCTGGTGGTGGAGCAGGACATCTTTCCCGAGGTCGCGAACAACGGCGGTCAGGCTGCAAAGGATCAGAAGGCGAGCCGGTCGTTCCTGAGTGAGTTCGGCCTGTAGCTGGTGTGAGCGCTCGCCGCACAGCTGCGCAGGCGCTGGTCACAACCACCGCGACGAGCATCAGCGGAGCATTCGATGTGCTGACGATGGGGCGTATCGGCATTGACCTGTACCCCCTGCAGGTAGGGCAATCGTTGCGCGAGGTCGAAACGTTCGGGAAGTACCTGGGCGGCAGCCCGACCAATGTTGCGGTCGCTGCTGCACGCTACGGCCGCCGGTCCGCGATCATCAGCCGCACCGGTGCTGATCCGTTCGGCGATTTCATTCACGACGCGCTTCGCGGATTCGGAGTCGACGATCGTTACGTCACGTCCGTCGCCGCGCATCCCACGCCGGTGACGTTCTGTGAGCTGTTTCCGCCCGACGATTTCCCGCTCTACTTCTATCGCGCGCCGAAGGCCCCCGATCTCCAAATTCGAGCAGAGGACCTCGACTACGACGCAATCGGAAACGCCGGAGTTCTCTGGGTGACTGCTACGGGCCTCTGTCAGGAACCGAGCCGAACAGCCGTGCTTGCAGCAGTCCAAGCGCGCAGTCCCAGCGCACTCACCGTCCTCGATCTCGACTACCGACCGATGTTCTGGGAGTCGATGCTCGCCGCCCGTCGCTGCGTAGCCCAGATCCTTCCGCATGTCACCGTTGTCGTAGGGAATCTCGATGAATATGAGATGGCGGTCACAGTTCGGGATCCGTCGGCGGCCGCCGAGGCGATGCGTGAGCAGGGTGTCGCACTCGCCGTCGTGAAGCAGGGCCCCCGGGGCGTGCTTGCGTGCGATGCTCACAGCCGCATCGAGCTGCCGGCGCTGGATGTGAAGGTCGTCAACGGCCTCGGTGCAGGCGACGCGTTCGGAGGAGCACTGTGCCATGGGCTGCTCGGCGGGTGGGAGCTCGAGGACGTGGTCGGCTTCGCCAACGCGGCGGGAGCGATCGTCGCGTCGCGCCTTCCGTGCGCGGCGGCGATGCCGTACGACCGAGAGGTGCGGGACCTTTTGCGCGAAACGGGTAGCGCTGTAGGGGCCTGCTCGCCGAAATGACGTAGTCGCAACTCCAGAAAGTCAGGTGTGGTTTGGCTCTGTTCTCCGACGTCCTGCTCTACGACCCATTTTCCGATCTGGGTCCCGCGGATCCCTATCCGACCTATCGCCGCTTGCGGGAAGAGGCGCCGCTCTACCACAACGCGGCCCGGGACTTCTGGGCGCTCACGCGTTATGAAGACGTCCAGGCTGCTTCACGCGACTGGAAGACGTTCTCCAGTGCGGAGGGCGTGGATCCTGATTACGTCGGTGTACGTCTAGGTTTGAACAGCTTCCTGGACATGGATCCACCCCGTCACGACCTCCTGCGAAAGATCGTCAGGGAGCACTTCGATCGCAAGACGGTGAACGAGATCGAGCATCTCGCGAAGCGAGCTTCAGCCGATCTGCTTGAGACAATGATCCCCGCCGGGAAGGCTGACCTGGCGGCCGACTTCGCATGGGTGTTACCGCTCGTCGTCACGGCCGGATTGCTCGGGCTTCCAGCGGAGGACCACAGCCAACTACAGGCGACGTTCGAGTCACTGTGGATCGACAACCGGCTATGGGCCGAGCCGCCGGTGGATTCACCTGCACGCGTCAGCGCGGCCGAGCTTCACGAATATTTTGCGGCCAAGATCTCGTCGCGGCGTTCCTCACCGCCTGGCCCCGACATTCTCTCGACCATGGCCGACGCGCGCGCGGCTGACGTCGCGACGCTGGATGACCTCGTTGAGGTCTGCATCCTCGTCTACATCGCAGGGTATGAGACAACCGCCAACCTGATTGCCAACTCGCTGTTTCATCTGGCTGCAAACCCACTCCAGCGGGAGCGCCTCGTGGAGGACCCTGATGGTCTTCCAACCGCCGTTGAGGAGCTACTTCGATTCGATGCGCCGGTTCAGATGCTTGCCCGCAGCACGACAGCCGCGGTCGCTCTGCATGGACAGGAGATGCCTGCAGGATCCCGCGTCCTGCTCGTCTACGGCGCGGCCAATCGGGACCAGCGTCGGTTCCCCGATCCGGATCGACTGGATTTGGCACGACCGGCGCTCCGTCACCTCGCGTTCGGCGAGGGGATCCATCATTGTCTCGGCGCCCCGCTGGCACGGCTCGAAGCGCGGGTCGCCTTGGGTGATGTCCTAACCCGGATCCCGAACTACGAGGTGAACGGCCCGGTCGTGTGGAACACGCACCAGGTAGCCACACGGGGCGTCGTGTCGCTCCCCGCCCGGTTTGACGCGGTCGCCTGATGGCGGGGGCGACGTCTTTGTGGACCGCAGCTCGCGTGCGTGCGTTCGACCAGCTCTCGGGCGTCGATGGTGTCGTGGTGGGGGTGGCGGTCGATCACCGTGACTCGATGTCGGCCGCGATCGTCAGGCGCCGGCTTCCCGCACCATCGCCGGCGAGCCTGACCGAGATCAAGCTCCGGATTGCTTCGGTGCTGGCTCCGTCCGCAAGTGTGATTCTGCTCGACCCCGAATACTCAGCGGCCCAGGCACTCATCGCGGGGTTGGTTCCACGCGACACGGCACTGGTCGTTCCGCTGGAGGCCCAGGGCTATGAAGACGGTGCAGACGTCCGCCGGACCACGTTGCTGGACGGCTGGACGCCACAGAAGGCGGCGGCGCTCGGAGCGGTCGGCTGCAAGCTTCTGCTGCCCTACCGTCCGGATCTCGTGGATCAGCACGTGGATCAGAATCGCGTCGTCGGAGTAGCCCTAGACGCCTGCCGTAAGGCCGGGGTCGCCCTGATACTCGAGCCGATCGTCTACCGGCGGGACGGCGAGGAGCTCGGCGAGGCGAGATACGCGGAGCTCGTGGTGCGCACGGCGGCAGCACTCGCCGCGCTGGGGCCTGATCTCCTGAAGCTGCAGTACCCAGGCTCAAGGACGGCGTGCGTGCAGCTGAACGACGCCTGTGGGTCAGATGTGCCCTGGGTGCTGCTTGGCGGCGGTGCCGAGGCTGACGTCCTGGAGCGCCAGATCGAGACGGCCTGCACGGCCGGCGCGAGTGGATTCATCGTCGGCCGCAGCCTTTTCGATCGAGCCCTGGTTGCCGATCCTCGCGAGTCCGAGCGCGTGCTCCGTGAGCAGTCACTGTCGATCCTCGAGCGCCTGGCGCGGGCAGCTCGGCAAAACGCACAGCCGTGGCGCGAACGGATTGGCGAGATCGCGCCCCCGCCTCAGCGGTGGTGGGCGGCTTGAGCCGGAACCGGCTCGATGGCACGGTTACCTCAGCGGAAGTCGAGAACTTGCCCACCGTCGACGGGGATGGTCGCGCCCGTGAGCCACCCTGCCATTGGATCGCACAGCCGAGCGATCCACCACCCTAGCTCCTGCGCGGTTCCCATTCGGCCAAGTGGGATCTGCGGTGCGAGGAAGTTCAGCGCCTCTTCGCGGCTGGCGGCCCAGGTTTCGTGTATCGGTGTGTCGACCGGCCCTGGGGCGACACAGTTGACTCGGATGCCGTCCTGCGCGAGTTCGGCGGCGAGTGAGCGCGTCAGGTATTCGAGACCGGCCTTGGTCATCCCGTACACCGATTGGGTGGGGCGCGAGAGCGTGGCCGACGAGGAGCTGATGTTGACGATCGAGGGCGCGGGCGACCGACGCAGCAACGGGAGCGCCTCCTGAATCAGCAGAAACGGGGCGCGCAGGTTGACGGCAAGATGCTCGTCGAGTTCCGCGATCGGGAAATCGTCGACGGGATGCGTACGGATGACCGCGGCGTTGTTGACAAGAATGTCCAAGCGGCCGAAGGCATCGCGAGCGGTTCCGATGACTCTTGCGGGCCCGTCGTCCTCGCTCAAGTCGACCGACACAGAGACTGCCGATCCACCGGCGTCGCGGATCTGGTCGACGACATCATCGAGTGGCCCCGGCCTTCTCCCGGCCAAGACAAGACTCACGCCTTCGAGGGCGAGGGCCTTGGCGGTTGCGGCGCCGATGCCGCTACCACCACCGGTGACGGCGGCGACACGGGCCGCGCTGGGAGCATCCGGTTGCGTGGCTTCCATGGCGTTTGACCTGCTGACAGGCCACAGCTTGGCATGGCTGGCGACTTGCGGTCAAGCGCGCTCTGAGCCGGCGATGGT
Source organism: uncultured Solirubrobacterales bacterium (assembly GCA_963742025.1). Taxonomy (GTDB): domain Bacteria; phylum Actinomycetota; class Thermoleophilia; order Solirubrobacterales; family Solirubrobacteraceae; genus Palsa-465. The sequence continues at coordinate 121,824 of CAVUKF010000005.1, read as the reverse complement.
GGAACGGTCCGCGTTCAAGCGGCCGTTGGGGCTTGGGCTGATTGTCGTATCGCCTCCCGCAACAAGGTTCTCGTCGCTATTTTTTGCAGTCGTGAGGCCACAGCGTCGACCAGGCGCCCGACGAGTGCAACCATTAGAGAGCGACGGAGGCTGATCATGAAGTTCGGAATCAATCTGTATCTCTGGGCGGACCACATGCACGATGGTCTGATGCCCGTGCTGGAGTCACTGAAAAGGGTCGGATACGACGGGGTCGAGGTGCCGATCTTCGATCTTGACCAAGCGGACTGGGAGCGCTGGGCGAGGCGGCTTGACGACCTTGGTCTTGAGCGGACCGCGAACACGGTGATCGCGCCGGAGTACAACCCGCTCAGTCCGGACCTGGCGGTGAGGGAGGCGGCCTACGAGCACATGCGCGCGGTCATCGACTGCTGTGCCGCCGTCGGATCGCCAATCCTGTGTGGGCCCCACCAGGTCGCGCTCGGAGTATTCACCGGCAGCGGTCCGACTCAGGCGGAGTGGGACCGGAGCGTCGAGCACCTACGACGCGTTGCCGAGTACGCCCAGCGAGCAGGCATCATCGTGGCCGAGGAAGTCGTCAACCGCTTCGAGCTCTACCACCTGAACATACTCGACGAGGCGATCCAGTTGATCGACGAGGTGGGCCACCCCAACTGCGCCATCCATCTGGACACGTTTCACGCTCACATCGAGGAGAAGAACTCAGCCGACGCGATCCGGCGTGCCGGCGGCCGCATCGCCCACGTTCACATATCGGAGAACGATCGTGGGGTGCCGGGCACAGGCAGCGTCGCCTGGGATGAGACGTTCGATGCGCTGCGCGACATCAGTTATGACGGATGGCTCACCGTCGAGGCTTTCGGCAATTCGCTACCCAACCTCGCGGCAGCCACCAAGATCTGGCGCCGGTTGTTCGACAGCGAGGAGCAACTCGCTGCAGACGCCTATTCCTTCCTACGGTCGAGTTGGAGCGCTTGATCTGGGTGACCTGCGTCCGGTAGCAGCGTATAAATTCTGTCGCTTGGCATGATCCTGCGGCTACTGCAAGACATCGCCGAGACCAATCGGTGAGGAGCGGGGAAGGAGAAGCAGATGAGTGGACCCGGGTCAGGCCGTGGAGCGCCGGTGAGGTCGTATAGCACGGATTTTCCGCTGGAGGAGAACCCGATCTCAGAGGGCGGAATGTGGATGAACGGCAGAAAGGACGGGATTGACTGGATCGACGTGGTCAGCAGTGGCGGGCGCGCGTACGGCGAGGTGAGCCGGATGACGGCGGCCGAGCGGCGCGTTGAGCAGGGCAACCTCAACCCCACCGCCGACGGCCGCGACCCGGAAGGCGATTACGACGATCCGACCGCGGTGCTGACCGGCTCATGGGGGCGCGACCAGCTTGCACGCGCACGGGTCTTCAGCCGCAACCCGACCGAGGAGTACTTCCAGGAGGTCCAGATCCGCCTCCGGAGCACGATCGAGCCCAACTGGTGCACTGGCTATGAGGTGTTCTGGAGGTGCCTCACGAATGAGCAGGGGTACGCAGAGATCGTGCGATGGAACGGGAAGGTCGGAGACTTCACGTCACTTATGAGGCTGGAGGGCATCGGATACGGCGTCAAGGACGGGGATCTGGTGCAGGCGTCCATTTTCGGCAACGTCATCACGGGCTCGATCAACGGCAGGGAAGTGATCACCGTAGCCGACGATCACCTGCGGGAAGGAAGCCCCGGCATCGGGTTCAACTTCTTCGTCGGTGAAACGAATGTCGATCACGGGTTCAGTCGCTTCGAGGTGGACACATGGGATAACTGATCGTCACGGCCGAAAGCCGTAGCCGTTCGGCCCTCGCTCGTCACGTCTCGCTGATCCCGCGCTCCTTGAACCTTGACAAGGTCGAGAGGATCCTGGGATGCTAGCGGTCAGATGATGATCAGACCAGTTGTCGCTCGCCGCTGGGGTCTCGCGGCAGAGCGAACGCTGAGGAGACGCTGGTGAGGAACTTGAATGGCCGCGTTGCCGTGGTCACCGGAGCGGCCAACGGCGTGGGGTTTGGAATCGCTGCTGTGCTGGCCAAGGAGGGGGCCGGGGTGGTGGTCGCCGACCTCGACCTGGCGGCCGCGACGGATGCGGTCGAGAAGCTGACCGGGGCCGGTCGGGACGCGCTGGCGCTCCAAGTCGATGTTGCTGATCGCGCCTCGGTCGGCGCGATGATCGTCCAGGTGCTCGACCACTACGGTCGGCTCGACATCATGGCGGCGAATGCCGGCATCTTCCCGGCGATGGCGCTTGAGGACATGAAGGACAGCGACTGGGACCGAGTGATGGACATAAACGTCAAGGGCGCCGTCCATGCGATCCAGGCTTGCATCTCCCCGATGCGCCGTGAGCACTACGGACGGATCGTCCTTACCTCATCGATCACAGGACCGATCGTCGGCGCTCCCAAGCTGACCCACTACGCATCCTCGAAGGCGGCCATGCTCGGTCTGATGAGGAGTGCAGCGCTTGAGTTCGTGGATGACGGGGTTACCGTCAACGCTGTGCAGCCGGGCAACGTCAGGACCGGCGGGGATCGAGGCATTCGGTGCGGAGTTCATCGCCGAGATGGTCAAGTCGATTCCGATGCGGCGTCTTGCCGAACCGGAAGAGGTTGGTTGGGCTGTCCGGTTCCTCGCTTCGGAGGAAGCCGGCTACATCACTGGTCAGACGATCGTCATCGACGGCGGCCAGGTGTTGCCCGAGGGCGGCATCGAAGCGGAGGCCTGAACTGAAATGAACGAAACCGACACATTGCTCGAGATCCCGCGGCGGCTGATTGGCGGTCCACGCAACGCGGTGCCGACGCCGGCGCTGATCCTCGACCTCCCGCGGGTCAAACGGAACCTTGCGGAGATGGCCCGGCGCATGGAGGGCCTGCCGGCCTCGCTGCGCCCGCACGCCAAGATCCACAAGAGCCCGATCCTCGGTCAGATGCAGCTCGATGCGGGCGCGATCGGACTCACCACCGCGACGATCTGGGAGGCCAGCGCGATGATCGACGCGGGCCTGTCGGACGTATTGATCGCCAACCAGGTGGTCGGGCCGGTGAAGGCCGCGGAGCTGGCGCGAATCGCCGGCCTGGGACGGGTGATCACGGCGGTGGAGAGCGAATTGAATGTGAGGGAACTGTCGGACGCCGCCGCCCGTGCCGACAGCGAGATCAACGTGCTCGTCGAGATCGATGTGGGATTGCACCGGTCCGGCATGCGCTCAGCACAGGCGGCGGCCGAGCTCGCGGGCTTGATCGAGACGCTGCCCGGGCTGAAGCTCGTCGGGCTGCTCGGCTATGAGGGGCACTGCATGCTCGAGCCGGACCGGGAGATCAGGATCGCGAAGGCCACAGCGTCGAACGCGATTCTGGTTGGTGCCGCGGACGAATTCGAGCGTCGCGGCTTCGCGACCGAGATCGTTGCTGGCGGCGGCTTCGGAACGTGGGACATCACCGGCGCCAACCCTCGGATCACCGAGATCCACGCGGGCTCCTACATCTTCATGGACGCATTCCACCGCAACCTCGTGCCGGGTTTCGAGGTCGGGCTGTCGGTGCTGGCGACGATCATCTCGCGGACCGGCAGCATGGTCGTCGTCGACTGTGGCCGCAAATCGATCGGGATCGACCGGACGCCGCCGGAGGTCGTCGGCGGCGAGGCCATCGTCAGGTTCGAGCACGGCGAGTACTTCGTCCACGAGGAACACACCGCGCTTGAGCTCGCGGCCGGCTCGCAGCTTGACGTGGGCGATCGGGTCGAGCTGATGCCAGGCTATGGCCCGACCACCGTCAACCTCTACGACGTGTACTTCGTTGCGGTCGAGGACAAGATCGTCGACGTCTGGCCGATCCTCGGTCGCTATGGCAGCGCGACCTCAGGAGTCGGGCCCCACTGACCCCGACGCTCAGCGGCGCGCGGCCTCGGCGCTATGCGGCGCCGACCGCGCGGTACCGCTCGGCAAGCGCCTCGATGTGTGTGCGCATCAGCTCGCCGGCGCGGTCTGGATCCTGATCGTTGATCGCCGCGAAGATGCCGCGGTGCTCGCGGAGGTCCCACTCCGCAAAGCCTTCGAGGCTGTAGATGCGTGGCGCGCGGTCGACCATCAGCGAGATGAAGGACTGGACCATCGCACTCAAAACCTCGTTGTGGGCAGCTTCGGCGAGCAGCACGTTGAACGAGGCCGCAACGTCGATCAGCGCGTCCACGTCACCCTTGAGCCGCGCCTCCTGCTCGACGATTGCAGCCCCCAGCTGCGCCAGGTCCTCGTCGGTTCGCCGAACGGCGGCGAGCCGGGCGACCTCCACCTCGATGATCAGCCGCGCCTCGATGAATTCGTGGGTGACACCGCGCTCCAGCGCCGCAGTGACCGCCGAGGGCTCGCTCAACGGCCCGGACTCACCGGTGACGAACACTCCCTGGCCGTGGCGGATCTCGACGATCCCCATCATTGCCAGGCCGTTGAGCGCCTCTCTGACCGTGGAGCGGCCGACGCCGAGATCCCTGGTCAGCTCACGCTCGGACGGAACCCTCGCTCCGGCCGGGAGCGTGCGGATCGCCGCGAGCAGCTGCTCGGTGACGGTTTCGGTCAGCTTGCGGCGAGGCGCCGGTGTTAGCGTGACTCGCGGAACAGGCGCCGACATGGCGCCCAGAGTATCCCGCCGGCCACGTCTGCGCGTTTCGCTTGGTGAAGCACACCGGACTTGATAGATTTGTCGGGTGATCAGACCAGTAGCGCGGGCGGTGCCGGTGATCGGCCCAGGCGGAGCTGACGACTGAGAACGGGAGGCGGCGGTGTGTGAGAACGCGAGATGTCGAATGGCTGCAGGAGGCACCTGATGAAGCCCCAGCATCTGACCGTCGGCGCAGGCTCCACCCTCGGGGGCATTGAGCCTGTGATCTCAGATGCGGTTCGCTTCGGAGACCTGCTGTTCCTCTCCGGCAGGGCGCCGATCGACCAGACCACGATGCAGGTCGTCGGCGGTGGCTTCGTGAGGCAGGCGGAGGTCGTGCTCAACGACATCGAGAAGGTCCTGACGGCGGCGGGATCCGCATGGGATCGGGTCCTGCGGGTACAGTGCTTTCTGGCTGACGCATCGGACTTCCCGGCCTGGAACCGGATCTGGTGTGAGCTGTTCGCCGCGCCACGCCCCGCTCGGACCACCGTCGTGGCGGGCTTCACCGTCCCGGGCATGTTGATCGAGCTCGAGGTAACCGCGGGGATCGAGGCGGCACGGTGAGCGGCCCGATCGTGGTCGTCGGAGGCGGCGTCGCCGGCCTCTGCTGTGCGTACTACCTCAGACGGCAGGACCGGGACGTGCTGATCGTCGAGAGCAACCGGATCGGCTCAGGCGCGTCATACGCGAACGGCGGCTGGTTGTGCCCGGCTCAGGCCGGGCCGCTACCCGAACCGGGTCTGACGCTCTACGGGATGCGCGCCCTGTTCGACCGCGGTTCGGCGCTCTATTTCAAGCCGGGCGAATGGCAGCGGCTAACGCCGTGGATTCTGCGCTTCTGGACGTACTGCAACGAGGCCGATCACACGAATGGAACAGCCGCGATCGGCCAACTCGGACGCGACGTGTTCGACCTGATCGAGGAGATGCGAGCGGACGGAGTCGAGTTCGAGCTGCACAAGCAGGGGATGGTCTACGCGGCCCGCAACGTTGAGGATGCGCGCAACGAGCTGCGCAAACTCGCCCCGATGGGGCAGTTCGGCTATGAGCTGCCCGACGACGTGATCGCCGGCGCGGAGCTGCACGAGCTTGAGCCCTCCCTGTCGCCGAAGGTCACGGCCGGGTTTCTCGTCAGCGAGCACTGGCACGTGAAGGCGGACACTTTCACTGCTGGGCTGGCGCAGGTCCTGCGGCGAGACGGCGTCGAGATCCTCGAGGGCGCAGAGGTGTTCGAGCTGGTCGCCCGCGGTCGCCAGATCACGCAGGTGCGGACCGCCGCCGGTGACTTCGATGCTGACAGCGTCGTGCTCGCCGCGGGATCGTGGACAACGCCGCTGGCAGCGTCGATCGGCGTGTCGCTGCCGATGGAGCCGGGCAAGGGCTACAGCTTCTCGGTCAAGCCGAGCATCATGCCTGCGCATGCCGTCCTCCTGGTAGATGTGCATGTGGGCTGCACCCCTTTCGCTGACCGGCTGCGCATCGGCGGCACGATGGAGTTCAGCGGGATCAACAATCGCCTTGACCGCCAACGGATCGACACGATCATCGCCGGCGCGCGCGACTCATTCGCGCCCTGGGCAGCGCCCGAGGTGCAGGACGAGTGGGCGGGGATGCGGCCGATCACCGCGGACGGACTGCCGGTCCTCGACCGTGCCGAGCCGTTCGATAACGCGTTCATCGCGACCGGATATGCGATGCAGGGCGTCACGCTTGCGCCGACCGCCGGCCGGGCGATGGCCGAGCTGATCACGACCGGCCGGCGGCCGGCGCTGCTGGAGCCCTTCCGGCTCGAACGGTTTGCGCGCTCGCCGATGCTGCGGGCGGCGCGTCTGCCGACCCGATGAGCAACGACGCTCGACGCCTGCGCGTCGCGATCATCGGCACCGGGAACATCGGCACCGACCTGATGATCAAGGTCGATCGCAGCCCATGGCTGGAACTGGTCGGCATGGCTGGAATCGATGCGCGGTCAGAGGGGTTGGCGAAGGCTCTGGCACTCGGCCATGCGGCCACCCATCTTGGGTTGTCTGACCTGCTCGAGAGCGCGCCGGAGATCGATCTGGTGTTCGACGCGACATCCGCTGCCGCCCACGCAGAGCATGCCCGGCTCCTGCACGAGCGAGGCATTCGCAGCGTCGACCTGACGCCCGCGGCTCTCGGGCCGGCGATTGTGCCGCCGGTCAACCTGCACGAGCACGTTGACGCCCGCGAGGTGAACCTCGTCACCTGTGGAGCCCAGGCCACGGTCCCGATCGTGGCGGCGTTAAGCAAGGTTGGCGAGCTCCGCTACGCCGAGACCGTGTCCACGATCTCATCGAGCTCGGCGGGACCCGGAACGCGACAGAACATCGACGAGTTCACGACCTCGACGGCGCGTGCCCTCGAGAGCATCGGCGGTGCGTCTGAGGCGAAGGCGATCATCATCCTAAATCCCGCCAAGCCACCGATCATGATGCGAAACACGATCTACGCGCAGCTCGCCGACGCCGATCCCGACGCGATCGGCCAGGCCGTTACGGAGGCCGTCGCGAGCGTCAGCGCCTACGTCCCGGGATACCGGGTGACGACCGCCCCGTTGATCGCCGACGGATTGGTCACCGTAATCGTGGAGGTCGAGGGGGCCGGCGACAATCTACCGCCATACGCCGGGAACCTCGACATCATGACCTCGTCGGCGATCCGGGTGGCTGAGCTACATGCTGGCGCGCAGGCATGAACGCGCCCGTTCCCGTCCAGATCGTCGACACGACGCTGCGGGACGGGTCGCACGCGATCGCCCATCAATACCGCGTCGATCAGGTGACCCGGATCGCAGAGGCACTCGATCGCGCCGGTGTGTGGGCGATAGCGGTCGGGCATGGCGACGGGCTCGGCGCAAGTTCGATTCAGTACGGGCGGCCGCTGCATTCGGACTCGGAGCTGCTGTCGGCGGCGTCGGCCACGGTCGGGCGGGCACTGATCGCGGTCGCGGTCCTACCAGGGATCGGCACGAAGAAGGACCTCGAGGCGGCCCGCGACGCCGGGGCATCGGTGGTGCGGGTTTCAACGGTTTGCACGGAGGCCGACATCGGCCTGCAGCACTTACGGCTCGCGCGCGAGCTGGGGATGATCGCCCAAAGCCATCTGAACACCGCGCACCTGCTCGATCCAGCCGGGCTGGTGGAGCAGGCGCGGATCGCTGCTGAGGCCGGAAGCGAATGCATCTGGATCGTCGACTCAGCGGGCGCGTTCCTGACCGACGACATCAGGCGCCGCGTCGCCGCGCTGAAGGAAGCACTGCCCGCCGAGGTCGCGGTAGGCATCCATGAGCACAACAACCTCTCGCTGGCGGTGGCCAACTCGGTGGCCGCGATCGAGGAGGGTGCGACGTTCGTCGACACCTCGCTGGCCGGGCTCGGCGCCGGCGCCGGCAACACCCAGACCGAGGCGCTTGTCGCTGTCCTGGAGCGGATGGGCATCAACACCGGGATCGATCAATGGGCGCTGCAGGACGTCGCCGACGACGTCGTGCGCGGAGAGGTGATGGTCCGGCCGATCGTGCTCGATCGGCTATCGCTGACGATGGGCTTTGCGTCCGTGCCCGCCAGCTACCTGCTGCACGCGATCCGCGCCGGCGAGCGGTTCGGGCTGGACCCCAGGGAGATCATCGTCGAGCTCGGCAGGCGCCGGGTGGTCGTCGGGCAGGAGGACGCGATCATCGGGATCGCCGCCGAGCTGGCGCAGGCACCTGGACACCAGCCGTGATCCACGTCGTCCTCGATGACGATCCGACGGGGACGCAGGCGATGAGCGACGTCTCGGTCGTCCTTGACTGGAGCGATCCGGAGGTCTGGGAAGCAGTTGCGCCTGGTGACCGGGCTGTTCACGTCCTGACGAACTCACGCGCCCACGACGGCTCCGAGGCCGGGCGCCTCGTGGCGTCCGCCGCCGTGGCGGCGCGATCGAGGTTCCCCGACAGTCGGCTGGTTCTGCGCGGCGACAGCACGCTGCGCGCGTACTTGTGGGAGGAGTACGACGCGCTGGCGCGGGTGATCGCGCCCGGGGACGACGCGGTACCGCTGCTGCTCGTTCCTGCGCTTCCCGCCGCCGGCCGGGTGACGATCGGGGGCGTCCACGTGCTCGAGCGTGAGGGTGAGCGGATCCCCCTCGATCAGACGGAGTACGCCGCAGATGGTGGGTTCGCCTATACGAGCGCTGTGCTGAGTCAGTGGGCACACGAGCGAAGCGGCGGTCGGTTCGCGGCCGGCGATGCGATCCTGATCGCGCTGCATCGGTTACGAGCATCCGGCGGCGCCGCCGCGGTCGCCGCCGCGATCGCTGCCGCAGCGAGCCTCGGACGGCCGGCAGTCGTGGTTCCGGACGCCTTGAACGAGGCCGACCTGCGCACGATCGCCGACGGATTGCGACTGGCGCGGGCGGACGGTACGCCAGTTGTCGTGCGATGCTCGCCGGCGTTCGTGGCGGCGCTGACCGGGCTCAGCGCGACGGTCCCGGCGCCGCCGTCGGGTGAGCGCGGTGTACTGGTGCTCTGTGGCTCGTTCGTTCCGACGTCGACCGTTCAGATCGAGCAGCTCGGTCGCGCGTTCCCGGGAGTGATCGTGCCAGCCCGCGTGACGGCTCTGGCGGGAGCGAATTGGGATGCCGAGGTTCAGAGGGTGTCCGAGCGTGCGCGGTCGCTGATCGGAGTGGGGGGGCTCGCCGCGGTGGTGACCGAACGCGAGCGTGCCCCGGCGCTCGTCGACGTCGGCAGCCAGCGGCGGATTGCAGTGGCGCTCGCCCAGGTCGCACGTCGCGTCGAGGTGGGAGTTGTTGTCGCCAAGGGAGGAATCACCTCGGCGGTGACGGCCCTTGAGGGGCTCGGAGCACGCTCCGCACGGGTGCTGGGCCCGATTCGCCCCGGAGTCGCGTGCTGGCGGCTCGCTGACGGGAGCGACTACCTCGTCGTTCCGGGCAATGTCGGTGGCCCTGAGCTGTTGGTCGAGCTCGTCAACGCGATCATGCAGAGTCCAATCGCTGCGGAGGTTCCACGATGCTGACGCCGTTCGCCGGACTGTTGGCCGAACGGTCGCGCCGGAGCGCCGTCGGCGCTTTCACCTCATACGACTTAGAGGCGGCGATCGCCACGCTCGGCGCCGCCGGAGCAGCGGGCCGGGATGTCATCATCTTGATCGCATCGCGATCGTATACCGGGGGTGACGGAGCGCTGCTCCTCGCCGCGCTGCTGGCGGCCGCCGAACGCGCTGAAACACGCGCCTGCGTGCAACTCGACCATTGCGACGACATCGCTGTGATTGAGTCCGCACTGGCGGCCGGGGTGGGCGCTGTGATGGCCGATGGGTCGGCGCTGCCTTACGAGAGCAATGTCGAGTTCGTGAGGCGTGCGGTCGAACTGGCCCACGCGCACGGGGCAGCCGTGGAGGCAGAGTTGGGGGCGATCGTCGGCGACGAGGATGTGGCGGTGGCCGTCACCGCCGGGGCGCTGACCGAACCGTCACAGGCCGTCGAGTTCATCGCGGCGACCCGTGCGGACTGTCTGGCGGTTTCGATCGGCAACGTCCACGGGGTCTACCGCGATCCGCCGGCGCTCGACTGGGATCGGCTTGACTCGATCCACGCGGGCCTGCAGGTCCCGTTGTCGTTGCACGGCGCCTCCGGCATCCCGGACAAGATGCTGCGGCGGGCGATCGCCGGCGGGATCGCGAAGATCAATGTCAACCTGGAGCTGCGAACCGCCTACCTCGAAGCCACGGACCGCGAGCTTCCGAACGTCCTCGAAGAGAGCCGCTTGGCTGCGCTCCATGCCGCCCAGATCGGCGCCGTCAGGGATGTCGTCGAGGCGAAGCTGGTCGCCTTCGACGCCCGGGGCGCGACGTGATCCGCCGCCTTGACCACGTGGCTGTTGCCGTCAGTGACACCGAGGCCGCGCTCGCGCATTTTCGTGACCACCTCGGCCTCGAGGTCGTCGCCGTCGACTACCCACCTGAGGTCCCAGTTCGACTGACCTACCTCGATCTTGGCAATGCGTGGCTCCAGTTGGTAGAGCCGCTCGATCCCGAGTACCCGCTGGCGGCGTGGCTCGTGAGCCACGGCGAGGGTCTGCACCACATCTGCTTCGGCGTGGACGATGTCGGCTCCGAGTTGAAGCGGCTCGGTCCTCCCGGGGATCCGCCGCCGCCGCTCGGTAGCGGACGCGGTCGCCCGGCGGGCTTCACAGCCGGCGAGCCGCCGCATGGCGTCCGGATCGAGTGCACCGTGTTCGACCGGCAAGCCGACGTCGCCGAGATCGCCGGCATGCTTCGCAACAGAGCGAGGAACGAGAGTGAATGAGACCGCCGCGTGAGGGTCACAATGGTCGTCAGGCCAGGCCATCACCGCCCCCGGGCACGGAGCTTGAGATCAGTGGGCCTGTATCACCCCGGCTGTATCGCCGCTTCGGATGCAGGTTGATCCGCCGCGAGCAGGCTCGAGGGTAGCGATGGATACCCACCGCTCACGGGTAGGATCGCGCCGGTGATGTAGTCAGCGGCGTCCGACACCAGGAACAGGACTGCCGGCGCGATGTCGTCTGGACTCCCCAGCCTCCCGGCCGGCGTGGTCGCGAGAGCGAGTTCGACCACCATCGGGTCCTGACGTAATTCAGCGTTCATCGGAGTCGCAATCCAGCCAGGCGAGATCGCATTCACACGCACGCCGTCAGCGGCGAGCTCGACTGCGAGTGTGCGTGTCAACTGCGCCAGTGCAGCCTTGCTCATTCCATACGCTCCGGCATAGGCTTGCCCGATCTCCCCGGCCGGCGATATGAAGTACACAACCGAGCCGCCGCCATCCCGGAGGAACGGAATCGCCGCCTGTGTCACCGCGAATGGGGCCCTCACGTTCACCCTCCATTGGCGATCCAGGGTGGCGAGGGTCGTCTCCTCGAGCGCTCCGATCGCGAGGAGGCCCGCGCAACACACGAGGATGTCGAGCCTTCCAAAGCGCCGAACCGCGGCCTCGACCATCTCACCAGCGGAGGAGTCATCCTCTACGTCCGAAGGGACCGCAAGACACTTGCCGCCGGCTGTCTCGATTGCTTGGGCGACCTCCGCCAACCGCTCCACGTTACGGCCGCACAGCACTACAGCCGCCCCCGCATCTGCCAACGACTGGGCGACGCCCGCACCGATGCCCGAGCTCGCGCCCGTAACCAGCGCGACGCGCGACGTCAGGTCCAATGTGACGCTCATCTTCGTCTTCTCCTTTGGTCAACCGGGCCTTCTCGTGGCGACGCGTAGCGCGCGCGTCCCCGCTCACTCCACAATCGCTGCTGTGCCCGACGATCGCCGAGCGAACTCGGCAACGTCAAGCCACCCCTCGCTCTTCGTCGCCTCAACGGCCGCCAGAACCAGAGCCAAGCTGCCCAAGTTGTCTCTGCCGTTTGTCTCGGCGGGACGACCCTCTCGAATTGCGGCAGCGAACTCGCTGAGCACACCCCAACGCTCCTCCTCCTCCAAAGTGAGCAGCGGCACCTCCAGTGTTTGTGCGTAGCGCTCAAGCGTTCCACGCCGGAACACCACGTCAGCGAAGTTCTGCGGCACGAGCACGACGGCGTTGTGGTCCCAGGCGATTGCCCCCATGTCGCCCTGAATGTCCCACGATCCGTCGATCGTGGTGTTCATCTCCGGGCCGGCGCGCGAGACCCAGCTTCCCGAGTAGGAGACAAATGCTCCGTCCGCCGTCTCGAAGTCGACGATCGCATTTGCGTTTCCTCGGAACCAACTCCACGCCGGGTTGTAGCTGTGGGCCCGGACTCTGACCGGATCCAAGCCGAAAATGCCGCGCAGATAGTCGAAGTGATGGACAGTCTGATCCACGATCAGAGGCTCGTCCATCAGCTCCCGGAAGCCGGGAACGTGCATTTCCTTGAACAGCCGCCCATGAATCGCGCCGATCGTGCCGATTGCTCCTTCGCTGATCAGTCGCTGCACCGTGCGAGCACCCCGTCGGAACCGAAAGGTCTGCGAGACCATCACCGTGCGGCCGACTCGTTCGCCTGTCTCGACGATCTTCACCGCTTCGGCAAACGTCGGAGCCAGCGGTTTCTCGACCAGGCAGTGCAAGCCGGCCTCGAGCGCCTCGATTGCAACTGCAGCGTGCGCCTCTGGGGGAACGACAACGAGCGCAGCATCCGCCTCGCATTTCTCCAGCGCTTCGGCCAAAGACGAAAAGCGGCGATCGGGCGCGAGTGCGACGGAGTCCGCGACCCTCGTGAGTGCCTCCTCGTCCAGGTCCACCAGGGCCTCCAGATGCGCCCATTGAGAGTCATCGAGAACCTTCGCCCATCCGCTGCCCCAGAAGCCGGCACCCACCTGGATCACACCAAGTTCAGACATTCCTTCCCTCCATGCTCGATCTCCATTCCGACTCTAACTCTCGGGGCTCGGCGCGTCTTCGTATGAGCGCACGGACATGAACTTCCCTTCATGGACACGCACGACATTCACCCCGCGGACGCCAAAGCGCTGTCCCGCCCGGTCCACGAACACGGCGTCAAATTCGAGAGCCCCGAAGTCACCCCGAGCGAAATCCCGCACAATCTGGACCTCAAGCCCTGGGTAGTCCCGCGCGTGCTGCTCATACATCTTGCGAATCTCCGCGTGGCCTCGCCTTAGCCCATCGGGCCCCTCGTACGTTCCTTCCGAGTGATAATGGCTCATCACACCGTCGACATCGCGGCGACACTCCGCCGCCCAGTACGACTCCGAGATCTCGCGCGGCGTGCTCATCATCGGTCACCCCGCAGCTGCCATCGCGTACCAATCCGCCGGCTACCCGCAAAATCAGTCATCCCACGTCTCGACTTCGTAGTACGTGAACCCATGATCCTTCGCCGTCTCCTCGGCACCGTAGTTGAAGCCGATACCGGGGGCGCCTGTGCCATAAGTGTCATCTCTCGCTGACGTGACTTCCACTCCGTTGATGTATCCCTTGATCTCATCACCGATGATGGTGGCTTCGATCAGGTCGCCGTCCTTCACGCCGAATTCCGCACCGTTCTTTCTGCACAGAGACGTCCACCCGCCAAGCGGCCCTTCCCACCTGACGATTTCCGCATAGCCCCCTTCGCTCTTCAGGGCCCGGAAAAAGACCTCATACCCAGGAATGCGATGCGGGATCAGCGTGCTGCGCAGACGGAGTTCAACCTCGTGGTAGCGGTCGCCCGTCTGGTTGCGGCTAAACACGACTGCCTTCGCATGCTGATTCCTGCCCCACGTGCCCTTCAGGATCGCGGTCGGGTCGTTGTAGTCGCCCACGGGAACCTCAATGTCGTCTCCCTGTTCGGCTCGGCGCTCCGCCACGACCAATGGAATCACCTCCCCTCGAGCCAATCCCCCCGTGGTGAGGATGTTCGCCCAGTCGGTGCCGTCGTCTCTCCCATTGAGCCAAATCCCTCCCTCCGAGATCGGATTCTCATCCTCCCGAAACCGCGTGCCGTAAGACCTCACCGCACGGACGTCGGCCGGCTTACCAATGCGAGTCGCAGACATAGCGCAACAACCTCCTTAGAAAAACCCTTGCCTAGTAACATATGAAGCGTAATTCTGTTGGTGTGAGGACAGCGGCTGTCCTTTACGACGCCAGCCGGTACACGGCCAACGGAACACCTGACCGCCCAACCGAAACCGCGCAAACCTAATGACGGTGAGTCGATAGCGGCCGGCATCGTCTACCACCACTCGGGCCGACCGCGGGAGTTCCGTCACCTCAGCATCGAATCCCGGCGTGAACGCGCTGCCGACGCCGACTTGCGCCAGGAGCATCTGGGCTTGCCACCGCCGCGCGGTGTCACGGCTCACGTCCATCAAATGACTGGTCTATGTGCGAGCTCCTCTGAAGACTCGGGCCGGAGTACAGCGGACTCGCCGGCATGGATAAGCCAATCCTCCTTCCCGGCGAGTCGCATCGCCAACAGGACCGCGAATCCCAGCACGACCCAACCGATAAAGAACCACAGCGCGTAGCGGGTAGGGGCCGGAGGAAGCGGAACGACGGCTTTGTATTCACTCCAAACTAACGCAACCGTCACCACCACCGGGAATAGAAGGTGTAGCACCGGGTTGAACTCAGACCGTCGCTCGCGCCAGAAATACGCTCCCGTCGCAATAGCCGCCGCGCTGTAGATCAGCACAATCGCAAAGCCCAGCGCGAACGCATAGACGCCGAAACCCGTAAACGGGTCGTAAAGGACCTGATAGAGCAGAAAAGCAGCGATAAGAGCGACCACTACCTCGGCCAGGATGGTGCCAACCGGGGTCTTGTACTTCGGATGGACATACTTCAGCTGCTTGGGCAGTGCCCCCGCGTCAGCCATTCCAAACCACATACGAGTGCTCTGATTGAAGATCGCAAGCGTTCCCGCGAAGCCAGAGTTCCACAGCGCGATGAGGAGAATTATGTCGGCGCCGTGCCAGTAGCGGTGTGCCAAAGTCAACAGCGGATTGTTCGTAGCAGACCCAAACGAGGCCGCTTGCGATGTTCCCCATCCGACGAGCGCTCCCCAGGCAAAGAAAGAAAACATTACCCCCAGAAGCAGAACTGAGGCCCACATAGCTATTCCGATGTTGCGATCGGGGTTCTCGGTCTCCTCGCCCAGTGAGGCAACCGACTCCCACCCCGTATATGCAACGATCGCGAAAATAACAGCGAGATAGAGTCCGTGCGAAGTCGGGGCGCTGCTTGGATTGAACCCGGAGAGATTGAATCCCCCCTTCCCCGGGCTCGCCAGTCCCCAGACCGCGAGAACCAACAGGATGACTATCTCGACCGAGCCAGTAATCAGCAGAAGGCGCCCGCTGAGCTTGATACCGCGATACGAGATAAGCGCGCAAAGTGTTACGCCGCCAAGGACCCACCACTCCCACGGGAGCGAAAAGCCATAGTTGGCGATGAAGAACTGGTCCGATATGTAGCCGACAAGTCCAAGAACGAGACCGGGCAGTAGCGGGGTATACAAGAAATACAGCCACGCGATGA
The DNA here is from genome assembly GCA_963742025.1 of uncultured Solirubrobacterales bacterium. Taxonomy (GTDB): domain Bacteria; phylum Actinomycetota; class Thermoleophilia; order Solirubrobacterales; family Solirubrobacteraceae; genus Palsa-465. The sequence goes on along the minus strand of CAVUKF010000005.1, from coordinate 106,094 downwards.
ACCAGCCGACTCGTGGATGAAGTCCTCGGCTTACCCACGTAAAAAACCCGCCAGCGGACGAAAGATGTTTTGCGATCTGGGCTAGCGTGATCGCCAACAGCACCATGATCACAATGCCGACCAGGAACACGAAAGGCGTGGCGAGAGCCGCGAGCACCACGGTGCCCTGGATAAAGAAGAACAAGGTGAACGCTGGAGCGGTTTCAGTGATGCTTTGCATCAACGCTTCGGGAAGACGCAGAGCGCCGCCGGCGAGCCTTGTGTTGGCGACGAGCACCTCGTCGGTCGCTGCCACGTCGCTGGAGGGTGGGACTGCCGAAGGTGTGTCGATGTGCTCCATCGCTCCTCCTATGCGGATCGCACTAGGGGATAGCCGCTGACGGATCTCATGTGACGCCACCAGCGATCTTGTAGGGCCCCCGCGTTGGGTTCCGTCCGGGCGACCACCTTGCCGCCCGCGGCCCCCTCACTCATGCTCGGTATCGCCGAAGTTGGTCCGGTCGCCTCCATTGCTCCTCTCCCTCCTATGCGGGTCGCTAAAGTTGGCGGCCGCCGGCGCCACTCGGGCAGCGCGGACGGCGCTTTGTTGGGGTGTAGCTGAGACGCGAACTGCGCCTACGCCGCTGACGCGTCGATGCGTATTCGGTCGGTTCGCAACCACGCCTGAAAGCTGTCGATGCGGCGCAGGTGCCGGTCACAAGCGACCGATTCGACGAAAAACGGTCCCAGCGGCCGCTCGCCATGTGCTGCTCAAGCAGTTCGGAGAGCTGGACGTAGAGCGGAACCGGCGACTGGTCGATCTCCGTCGGCGGCAGCTTGATCGGGCTTGGCAGCATTTGGTGACCGGAAATTGGTACGGACAGGATGATGACGGCATCATCATGCATGGCAGCGATGCTGTTGTCAAGAACCTCGATGCAGAGCCGGGGGAGCGCTCGGTTCGCAGCCAGGACGCGCGCAGGGCATCGCCGCTCCTCTCTGCGCAGCTCAACTGCTGAGATCCTGAAGCCTCAGCTGCTCGGGTACACATAGTCAGGCACGAGATCGATCGCGTGCCCGCTACCGGACTCGATGATGATCTTCAGCGTGGGCTCCGTGTCGAGGTAAAAGAACTCGATGGTCTCGCCGATCCGCCCGCCCATCAGAACGGATGCCCCGACGGAGTCGAACTTCTCCTTCAGACGCGTCGACTCGTCGAAGTCATGGAGCATGACGGCGACGTGGTGAAGGCCCTCGCCGCGCTCGTCAAGCCATTCCCGGTAGATGCTCGGGCCCTCGAGTGGCTGCAGAAGTTCGAAGCCCATCTCGCCGACATGGGTCTCGGCGCCGAGCATCGTGTAGTCGGCGTGCACGCCTCTGATGACGGTGTCGTGCAGACGCGGTGGCACGTGCCGGTACACGTTCCACGGCCCCCAACCGAGAAGTTTCGTGTACTGCTCCATCGTTTTCTCGAGATCGTTCACGACCACCGCGATCTGCGAGATCATCAGCGGCCGGCCCATGACTCCGTGGACGACCGATTCAGCGCTGCGCTTTGCTTCCACTGCTCCTCCTTCGTGTCTTGATTGACGGCTCGATCGAGGCCATGGCGTCAACCGTCCCGCGCCTGCGACCCCCCACCCGTTGACACGGCGAACTCAACGCGCATCCGGTCTGTCCGCAGCCATGCTCGGTAACAGTCGACCTTGCGGTTGAGCTCATCCCAGGACAGCGATTCGATGTAGGCAAGCGACGTCCCGGACTCGACCTCGAGCAGCTTCGCGAGTTTTGGGCCGGCGCCGATCGCCTCGAGCGAACTGTGACCGCCCGTCACCGAAACGCCCCCCCTGTGGGCGAGCCGGCGGTACAGCGACTCCCCGGCCTGCAAACCGTCGACGAGCGCCGAAACGAAATCCGGAAGGCAGTTGACGACGTACAGGAAGACAAGGCCGTCGACCGAGCGGACGCGCTCGAGCACGGTTCCCCACGAACCGGCTGGCTGACCAAGGGTGTCGCAAGCCCAGATCGGCAGCTGCGCCCGCTCCAATCGCAGTGTGCGCGAGGTGACCGTGCGGCCGGACCGCGAAAGCTCCTCCCCGAAGAACCCGTCGACCGACTGGATCATCCACGTGCGCGGGCGGGTGTCGCTGACGAACGTCCCTCGTCCCTTCTCCCGCGAGACGAGCCCCTCCTGCTCGAGGCGCGCAAGCGCCTGGCGGACCGTCGTCCGTGACAGGCCGTAGCGGGCGCAGAGGTCGTTCTCCGAAGGGATCCGAAGGCCGGGCTTCCAGCGGCCCGCGACGATCTCCTCCTCGAGCAGACTCGAGAGCTGGAAGTAGAACGGGACCGGCGACGCCCGGTCGATCATCCCGTCGGGCAGCGTCGCGACGGTCGTCACGGTCGGCGCTGCGGACAACACGTCACCGGTTGGCAGATCGGGCAAGTGCGTTCTCCTGTCCACTTGTACCTACAGGATGAACATGTTATGTTGGCCCCCGTTCGACGTCAAGCAGCGGCCAGAGATGGTGAGGATCTTCTAGACGGCGCGAGTATATGCCGAGCGGCCCGCCGGCGAACGGCAGGCTCCGGTGTGAGATAACGACCGCGGAGTGATACGGATGCCTGAAGCAGACTCACGGGAGGACAAGGACTTTCACGAGGGCGTCTTGGCGCCCGATCAGGGCTTCTTCCTCAAGGGCTCCAGTGCGTACGACTGGGGGATGAAGAACCGTTTGGCGCGGATCTTCCGACCGTCATCCGGCCGCACTGTGATGCTCGCGATCGACCACGGCTACTTTCAGGGCCCGACCACGGGTCTGGAGCGAATCGACCTCTCGATCGTCCCGATCGCGCACTACGCGGACGCGATGATGCTCACGCGCGGCATGCTGCGCTCGACGCTCCCGGCAACCCATCAGGGTGGCGTCGTCATGCGCGCCAGCGGTGGTCCATCGATCCTGAAGGAGCTCTCGGACGAGCGGCTCGCCGTCGACCTCGAGGATGCCGTTCGCATGAACGTCCACGCGGTCGCCGTGCAGGTGTTCATCGGCGGCGAGCATGAGACGCAGTCGGTCAGCAATCTGACATCGCTGATCGATGCCGGATACCGCGTCGGTATCCCGGTGCTCGGCGTCACCGCGGTCGGCACGGAGCTCGCTCGTGATGCGCGTTATCTCGGCCTAGCAACGCGGATCTGTGCCGAGCTCGGTGCACAGATCGTGAAGACCTATTGGTGCCCGGACGGGTTTGCGCGCGTCGCGGCCGGCTGTCCAGTCCCGATCGTCATGGCCGGCGGCAAGAAGCTACCCGAGCGCGAAGCGCTTGAGATGGCGTACCGGGCCGTGCAGGAGGGCGCCGCCGGCGTCGATATGGGCCGAAACATCTTCCAGAGCTCAGCCCCGGCTGCGATGATTCAGGCGGTCTCGAAGGTCGTTCACGACGACGAGAGCCCATCGGAGGCCTACGCGTTGTTCGAGGAGCTCGCACGGGAGTCGGCGCTTACGTGAAGCTTGCCGATGTAATCGACCGTGCGGCCGGCCCGGTCCTCAGCGTCGGGGTGAACGGCGCTGACCTGCTCCATCTTGCCGACGATCTGGAGCGGCTCGACCGGGCCGGAGTGCGGTTACGTCACGTCGACGTCATGGATGGGGTCTTCTGCCCGCAGATGACCGGCAGCCCGAGCTTCGTAGCGGCGGTGTCCAGCGCGGGACCCGTCGATGTGCATCTGATGATCGACGAACCACTCGAAAAGGTCGACGCCTATGTCGCGGCCGGCGCAGCGATCGTGACCTTCCATGTCGAGGCGACCCAGCACCCTCACCGCGTCCTTCAGCAGCTGAGCGGCAGCGGCGTCGTCCGTGGCCTCGCGCTCAACCCGGGCACCCCGCTGACGGCGGTCGAGCCCCTCTTGGACGAGCTCGATCTGATCCTGCTCTTGTCGGTGAACCCGGGTTGGTCGGGCCAGGGTTTTATCCCGGGCACGTCCTCGCGCCTTCGGATGACGCGTGAGCTCATTGCCGAGCGCGACGTCGCGCTCGCCGTCGACGGCGGCGTGACCCGCGAGAACGCGTGCTGGGTCGCATCCCTCGGAGCCGATCTGATCGTCGCGGGCACCGCGGTGTTCGCCGGAGGCGATCTGGTCGAGAGCGCTCGCGAGATGCTCTTCGCCACGGGAAGCACACCCCCCGGCGTGTCAGAGCAGCACTCCGCCGGTTCGGCCGGCGGCAAGGATCAGGCCGACCTGTTCGATCACGGTGTTCGCGATTCGCTTTGCACTGGCTCGATGGAAGGCGAGGATGATGCGGGTGGTTGACCTGACGGGAGCGGCGGCGCGTCTGGAGGAGGCGGGCGTGCGCGTGCGCGAGGCGTTTGGCGGGGCGATCGGCACGCACCGCGACGACGTGATCACCCCGGCGCTGATTCTCGACCTCCCCGCAGCGCGCCGGAATATCACGAGGATGTCCGAGCGAATGGAACCGATGTCGGCAGCGCTGCGTCCGCACATCAAGGTCCACAAGAGCCCAGAGCTTGCTCAAATGCAGATTGATGCCGGAGCGATCGGGATCTCGACGGCGACCGTGTGGGAGGCGATCGTCATGGTCGCGGCCGGTCTCGACGGCATTTTCCTCGTCAACACGGTCGCCGGCCGCCAGAAGATCACGGCCCTTGCGGAGCTTGCGCGCGAGGCAGAAGTGACGGTCGCTGTCGATGATGCGGACAACGCGGCTGAGATCGCGTCGGCGGCGCGTGCGGCAGGAAGCACGCTCGGCGCTCTGATCGAAGTCGATACCGGCATGGACCGCGCCGGAGTGGACAGCCTCGAGGAGGCCGTCACACTCGCCCAGCGAGTCTCCCGATTGGGGGGCATCGAGCTGCGCGGCGTGACCGGCTATGAGGGGCACTGTTCGCTCACACCTGAGCGGGATCTGCGCCATCAGCGTCAGCAGACAGCGATGGGGTTTCTCGTGGATGTGGCGGGCGCGATCTCAGCGGCTGATCTTCCTTGCCCGATCGTGTCGGCGGGAGGGACGGCGACCTGGGATTGGACCGCAGCCTACCCCGGTGTGACCGAGATCCAAGCCGGGACCTATGTCTTGATGGACGGACTGCACGGCGCGATGGTCGGGGACTTCGAGTACCCGCTGACGGTGCTGGCGACCGTGATCAGCCGGCGGCCTGACCGTGTGATTCTCGACGCAGGCAACAAGTCGATCGGTGCGCCGACGCTCGCGAGGATCAAGGGCCACGACCTGCCCGTCCTGCGGTTCGACGAGGAGCATGGAATCTACGTCGCGGCTGCCGACGATGGCCTCGCGGTCGGCGAGGTCGTCGAGTTGTTGCCGGGCTACTCGGCTTCAACTGTCAATTGGTACGACGCGTTCCACGTCGTCGAAGCGGAGCGAGTTGTCGACATCTGGCCGGTCATTCCGCGAGGTCCGGGACATGGAGGGGTGTTGAAATGAGCACGACGCCGACACGGTTCGCCGGCAAGGGTGTTCTCGTCACCGGTGCGGCTCAGGGGATCGGGCGCGAGGTGGCGGCCGGGTTCGCCGCCGAAGGTGCCTGCGTCGTGATGATGGACATCGAGGGAGACACGCTCGCCGCGTCCGCCGAGCCGCTCGCGACGACGAGCGGCGGTGTGGAGACCGTTGTCGGTGATGTCGCCAACCGTGCGGATGTCAAGCGGGCGGTCGATCTCGTCGTCGATCGCTTCGGCCATCTCGATATCGCCTGCCAGATCGCGGGGATCGCCGAGTTCGTCCCGTTCCTGGAGTTCAGCGACGGGTTGTGGGATCGGACCCTCGATATCAACCTCAGGGGCACCTGGTACCTGGTCCAGGAAGCAGCGCGCGTGATGGTCGCGCAGGGCACCGGTGGGGCGATCGCCATCACATCCTCTACGAACGCTTTCCAGCCGGAGGCCGGTGGGCTCGGGTACAACACGTCGAAGTCCGGACAGGTCGCGGTCATGCACACCGCCGCGATGGAGCTGGCACCGCACGGTATCCGCGTCAACGCGATCGCTCCCGGGATCATCAACACGCGGCTGTCGTGGTTCGTCATCAATCATCCGGTCCAGTCCAAAGAGTTCCTCAAGCGAATTCCGATCGGCCGCTTCGCCGAACCCTCAGAGATGGCGCGTCCCATCCTCTGGATGTGTTCTGAGGACGCGTCGTATATGACCGGCGAGCTGCTCGTCGTCGACGGCGCGATGACGGTCGGGGTCCCCGATCCCAGCCCTCCCGATCAGGCCGACGACGAGGGCCAGGGGTGATTCGTGAGGATCCTCGCCGTTGGAGACACCTACATGCGCGAGCGGTATTTCGCGGAGGCGTTCGCCGCGCTCGCTGCGGATCATGTGATCGAGACGATGGACGTCGACCCGAAGCGTCCGTTCACCCCGACGACGCCGTCCGAGCTCGGCTTGCGTGAATATCAGGGCTCGCCCGGCGAGCTGATCGAGCACATGACTGGCGTCGAGGTGCTCGTCGTGCAGGGCGCGCCCGTCACCGACGCGGTCATCGACGCGTCCGCGGATCTGCGCCTCGTCTGCTGCGCGCGTGGGGGACCGGTGAATGTCGACGTCGCCGCGGTGACCGCTCGTCGCCTGCCGCTCGTCTACACGCCCGGCAAGAACGCTGAGGCGGTCGCCGATCTGACACTTGCGTTCATGGTGATGCTCGCCCGCGGATTGCCGAGAGCTCAGCGGTTTCTCGACGAGGGCAACCAGCTCGTCGACAACTGGGCCGGCGTGCAGTTCCTGGGCAACGATCTGCGCCGGCACGTCCTCGGGATCATCGGGGTGGGGCAGGTTGGACTGCGGGTCGCGCGGCGCGCGGCGGCGTTCGGCATGGAGATCCTCGCCTACGATCCGTTCGTGGAGGCCGACGGCATCGAACAGGTGCGGACGCTCGAGGAAGTCCTCGCACGCAGCGACTTCGTGTCGATCCACGCCCGCGCGACGGCAGACAATGCGGACCTGATCGACGCGGCGGCGTTCGGGCGGATGAAACCTGGGGCGTTTCTGATCAACACCGCGCGCGAGACGCTCGTCGACGAGCACGCGCTCGACGACGCCCTCTCGAGCGGTCAGATCGCGGGCGCCGCCCTCGACACCGTACGGCCGGGAGGCCCACCGGGTCGCCACCCGCTCCTACGCCATCGAAACGTCGTGCTGACTCCGCACATCGGCGGAGCCACGCACGAGACGCTCGCTCAAGGCGCGGAGATGATCGCCGCCGACATCGCGCGCTTCGCGGCCGGCCGACCGCTCGTCCACGTGCTCAATTGGCAAGCGATGGCCGCGTGATCGCCACGCTCTGCGTGCGACCGGGCTCCGTAAGGCGGTCATCGCCGGGATGAGCGATGAGCTGTTACTGGCGATCGATGCCGGTACGGGCAGCTGCCGCGCCGTCGTGTTCTCGGCCGACGGTGAGCAGGTGGCCGTCGGCCAACGCGAATGGTCCCACCCCGGTCTCCCGGACGTCCCCGGCTCGCAGGTGTTCGACACTGAGGCCAACTGGCGGCTTATCTGCGATTGCATCCGCACAGCGCTCGCCGTTCCAGGGGTATCGGCGTCGGCGATCAAGGCGATCAGCGCGACGAGCATGCGCGAGGGGATGGTCCTCTACGACGCGGGCGGCAGGGAGATCTGGGCTTGTCCGAACGTCGACTCGCGCGCCGTCACGCAGGCCGGCGAGCTCGTCCGGTCCGGCGCCGCACAGGAGATCTACGATCACGCCGGTGATTGGGTCTCGATCACCGCTCCCGCCCGCTTCCGCTGGATCGCTCAGAACGAGCCCGAGCTCTTCGGCGCCATCGCCCATCTCGGAATGCTCGGAGATTGGATCACGACTCGGCTGACAGGCGAATTCGTGACCGACCCGTCGCTGGGTTCCAGCTCGGGGATGTTCGACCTGGGTGCGCGCGATTGGTCACTTCGCGTCCTTGAGATCTGCGGTCTTGATCGTTCGGTGTTTCCGCCGATCATCGACCCTGGGACGGCAATCGGTGCTGTCAGCGACCGAGCTGCGGCCGAGACCAGCCTGCTGGCGGGGACGCTTGTCGCCGTCGGTGGGGCGGACACGCAGCTTGCGCTGCTCGGAATCGGCGTCGCCGAGCCTGGTCAGTTCACCGTCGTCGGTGGGACCTTCTGGCAGCACACGGTCGTGCTAGACCACGCGCTGATCGACTCGGAGGCTCGGCTGCGGACGCTCTGTCACACGGTTCCCGGCCGCTGGATGATGGAGGGCATCGGGTTCTACTGCGGATTTGTGATGCGTTGGTTTCGGGATGCCTTCTGCGAGGTCGAACTGGCGCAAGCGCAGCGCGACGGCGTCGATCCTTACACGTTGCTCGAGCGCAAGGCGGCCGCGCTGCCGGCCGGCTCCAACGGCGTCTTCGGGATCTTCTCCAACCTGATGCAGGCCAGTCGCTGGGTTCACGCGTCCCCTGCCTTCGTCGGTTTCGATGTCTCCAACCCGTCGCCAACGGGAAGGATCGAGTGTTTCCGCGCGATCGAGGAGAGCGCCGCGTATGTCTCGCGCGGCCATCTCGAGATCGTCGAGGATGTCGCCGGGCTGCAGGTCGGCGATGCCGTGTTCACCGGCGGAGCTGCGAAGGGCATGCTGTGGCCACAGATCCTCGCCGATACGCTCGCTCGGCCAGTTCGGATCCCGGTCGTGAAGGAGTCGACGGCGCTCGGGGCCGCTATCTACGCAGGCGTCGGTGCGGGGCTCTACGACGACGCCGCCACGACCGCCGCGTCGCTCGCGCGGTTCGAGCGAACCGTGGAGCCCGATAGCGCGCGGGTTTCCGCGTACCGCGATCTGTACCTGCGCTGGACCGAGCTCTATCGGCGTTCGCTGGAGATGTCAGAAGCCGGCCTGGTTCGTCCGCTCTGGCGCGCGGCCGGAACGTGAGGATCGGGCGCAAGCACGCCCCGGCGTCGGGTGCGCCCGTCAAACCACAGCGAAGAGGAAGATCATGACCCACGAAACAATGACCAGGCGGCCAGCCGCCGACGGAGGCCGGCGTTTGGAAGGCGAGGGACGATGAGCGCGAGTCGAAGGGTGACTGTTGCCGAGTTCGAAGAGATCTTCGAGGCGGTCAAGAACTGGGGCCGTTGGGGCACCGACGACCAGCTCGGGACGATGAACTACGTGACGCGCGAGAAGGTGCTGGAGGCCGCCTCACTCGTGAGGTCGGCCCGCCGCGTGTCGATGGCGATCCCGATCAACAAGGTTTCCGGGCCTGACAATCCCCAGCAGGCGCTGCTGCTCGTTGTGCAGGGGCATGATGTTCCCGTCGACGGGAGCAAGGTCGGGTTCGGGATGGACTGGCTCGGGATGGCGGCGCACGGTGACTGCCACACGCATGTCGACGCGCTCTGCCACATCTCATACGACGGCCTGACCTACAACGGTCGTCCGGCGAACGAGGTGCTCAGATCCAACGGCGCAACCGAGCAGGACATCGCCGTCTACCACGAGGGGATCGTAGGACGTGGCGTTCTCCTCGACATTCCGAAGCTTCGCGGGGTGAAATGGCTCGAGCCGGGCGATGCGGTGACGCGAGCCGAGCTCGAGGCGTGCGTGGAGTCCGAAGGCGTTGAGATCGGAGAAGGCGACATCGTCGTCTTCCGGACCGGTCACCACAGACGCCGCCTCGAGCTCGGCGCCTGGGACAACGGCCCGCCGCCCGTCGGCGAGGGCAAGGCCGGGCTCCATGTTGACGCCATCCCGTGGATGCACGAGCGCCGGATCGCTGCGTTCCTGCCAGACGGAGACGGCGAGACGGTCCCGAGCGTCGTCGATGGGATCACTTACCCGATCCACCCTCTTCAGGTCGTCTCGATGGGAATGCTCGTGGCCGACAGCCTGCAGTTCGAGGAGCTCGTCACCGCGTGCGAAGAGGAAGGGCGATACGAGTTCATGGTCGTCGGTCTGCCGCTACGCCTGCCGGGCGCCACCGGCTCGCCCTGGAACCCGATCGCAATCTTCTGACAGGCGTTGTGGTCGAGGGTACCGCAGCAATGCACTGGGTAGACTGGCGCGATTCGATGAACGGCGTGACTCGGCCTGTGGGAATCATCACCGGTGGTTTGTCGGGGATAGGCGCCGCGACCGCCCTTGAGTTCGCCGGCATCGGAGCGTCTCTCGTCCTCGCGGATGTCGACACGCGTGCCGGCGACCGAATGACCGCGAGTGTCACCGAGTTGGGCGGGTCGGCGATTGTGGCCGAGTGCGACGTCACGGACTATCTCGCGGTGGAGCGGCTCGTCGAGCGGACCGTTGAGGATTTCGGCCGGCTTGACTTCCTCGTCGCCAACGCGGGCATCGCCGAGCAGAGTCGCATCGCCACCGGGGACCCGGAGAGATGGGCGGCGGTAGTCACGACAAACCTGCTGGGCACGATGCACACCGTGAGGGCCGCACTACCCGTAATGCAGAGGCACGGCGAAGGTCACATCCTGATCGTCGCCTCGACGTCGGGTCGCGAGCCCTACGTGGGTGAGCCGTCATATCTGGCGAGCAAGTTCGGCGTCGTCGGATTTGCCCATGCGTTGCGTCTGGAGTGCGCCGAGTACGGAGTGCGAACCACGATGATCGAGCCTGGAACGGTGGATACGCCGTTGACTCGCGGCCCCGCCTCTGTCCGGGCCCTCCTCGAGCGGATCCGCCCGCTGAAACCGGAGGACGTAGCTCGCGCGCTGCTGTTCGCCTATCAGCAGCCGCCGCATGTGCTGATCAGCGAGCTGGTGATTCGGCCACTCGACGAGGCCGTCAACGCGGACATGCCGACGGGCTGAATCCCCGGCGTAGTCCGGTGGTTACCGTCCGGGGTCGCTAGCCGCCGGTGGGGTCCGGGTACACGGCGGACGGCTCCATGAAGTCCAGCGCGTGGCCGCTGCCAGACTCGATCACGCATTTGAAACCAGGCTCGGTGTCGAGGTAGTACCACTCGATGTGGTCGCCGATCCGGGCTCTGGCGGTGATCCCGCGGTCGATCGCGGCGAACTGGTCGATCACCTCCTGGGACTCCTCGCGAGTCTTGAACATGACCGCGATCGAGCCCACCCCCTCGCCCTTGGTGTCGAGCATGCGCTGCCACGGATTGTCGCCGCCGCGTGGTTCGATCAGCTCGAAGTTGAGGTCGCCCACCTGCGTCTCGGCCCAGCGGATGTTGAAGTAGTCGACGGGCCGGCCGTCGATCTCGCAGTCGTGCATGATCACGCGGCCGTCGGATTCGAAGATCTTCCATGGTCCCCATCCGAATGCCTCGTGGTAGGCACGCATCCGTGCGTCGAGGTCGCGGACGACGACCGAGACCTGAGTGATCCCGTAGTCGAGACCCGCCGGCTTCTCAGTAGCTGGCGCGTCCGCAGTGGGGTACACGTATGCGGGCTTGACGAAGTCGGCCGCGTGGCCGCTGCCGGACTCGATCAGGCAACCGAACCGCTCCTGCGTGTCGAGGTAGAAGTACTCGATGTGGTCGCCGATGTTCGCCTTCATCGTCACCGGCATGCCGCGCTGCGGCGAATTCGCGCTTGACCGCCTGGCCCTCCTCGACGGTTTGGAACATCACGGCGATCGACGCCACGCCCTCGCCGCGCTCGTCGATGAACTCCTTCCACAGGCTGGGGCCCTCGGCCGGCTCGAGCAGCTCGAAGTTCAGCGACCCGACCATCACCTCGGCGCCCCTCAGCGTGTACTCGGTGGGTTGACCGCGCAGCTCCGTGTTGTGGTGCATGGGCGGCCGATGCTCGAACACATCCCATCCCGACCAGCCGAATGCCCGCCAGTAGCGCTCCATTGTCTGGTCGAGATCCCGCACGGCGAGCGAGACCTGCGTAATCGGATACTGGAGCCCGGCGTAGCCTCGTGGCAGGTCGGTGAGCGGCGACGTCATATCCTGTCCTCGCGTTGGTTGTTGTCGGAACGGCCACGGGCGGTATTTGGGGTCAGGGGGGTGCCGTCGGCGCTCCAGTCCCCGTAGAGGGCAAGCGGGTACCGCGCGGTCACGACCGCGCCGCGTGCATACTCGACCACCCGCCCATCCGCGTCATAGGCCTTGGTCACGATCTCGATCAGCGCCGAACCGAGCCCGATATCCAGGCAGTTCGCCTGGAGCTGCGACGCCTCGGCAGCGATGATCTCGCCCTCGGCTCGCACCAGTTCGATTCCGTGCTCGGACAGAATGCTCTCGCTCGTCAGATGCGGGTCGTCGAGAGGCACGTCGGCGAGGAATGCGCAGAGGTCGTATGGGTAGTACTGGTCGAGAAACACGATCGGTACCTCGTCGGCGTACCTGATCGACTGAACGTGCAGCATCTGTCCCTCGGCGAGCTCCTTTGCGCGGTTGGCGATCTCGGCCCCGGCGCTCAGCCGCTCAACGCAGATGACCTTCTTGGAGGGCGTCAATCCGCGTTGCACGATGTCTCTGGTGAGGCTGTGCCACTGCTGCATGCGCAGCACCATCAGAGGCTGACGGGCAAACGTTCCACGTCCCGCACGCCGTACAACGAGGCGCTCATTGGTGAGGTCGCTCATCGCCTGACGAACGGTGGTCCGGCTGACGCCGAAGTGCGCCACCAGTTCCTCCTCCGTGGGCATCGGCTCGTCCGCGCTCCACTCGCCGAGGCGGATCCGCTCGCGAAGCAGGTTCCGGATCTGAATGTAGAGCGGAACCCCCGTCTCGTCGCTGATCGTCGCGTCCGTCCAGCGGGTCTTCCTCGCGGCGGCGCGGCGTCGCCCGAGTTGGGTCTGCCCTACGGGCACGTTAGTCCGTTCCCGGCTCACCACTGGATCACGTGAGGCCGTACTTGTAGAAGAATCGCTCCTGGTCCTCTCCGTAGCTGGCCGACGCCCGGAAGTCACGCATGCGCGCGCTGACGAAGTCCAGTCGTCGCGGGTAGACAAGCGGAACCCACAACACCTCCTCCTGCACGACGATCCGGGCGATCTTCCGGTAGATGGCGGCGATCTCCGCCGGCTCCTGGGCGCGGTGCCCTTGCGTAGCCAGACTGTTGAGAGTGGGCGAGGTGTAGTAGGAGTAGTTGGTTTCACCGGGGATCCCGGCTGTGGTGAAGGACGTGTCGACGATGTAGGAGCCATGTGGATACAGCAGCTCATAGGCCCACAGCAACATCCCGGCAGGCAGGTTGCCGGCGAGCGTCACGAACGCGTCGTACTCCATCGGGATGTAGTCGACGTTCAGTCCGATCGCGGCCAGATCCGCCTGGATCACCTGACCGACAGCCTCGTAGGGGAAGCGGTTGGAGCTCCACATCTTGACGGTTGTGCCGCTCGGTAGGCCGACGCTCGCCAGGAGCTTCTTGGCAGCAGCCGGATCATAGGCGTACGCGACACCGTCGTCGAAGTACGGGCTCAGCGGCGAGAAGAAGGTGCCGTTGGCGACCGTGCCAAGCCCGTGCATCGCCTGCAGGATCCGTGCCTTGTCGACCGCCATCGCGATCGCCTTTCTGACTGTCAGGTTCTTCAGCACCGGATCTCTGACACTGAGCGACATCCAGTAGCAGTTGTTCTGCGTCGTAATACTCGTCTGACCGTTCTTCACGTACGTCGGGTTATTCAGCACATTTGCGACGAAACCTGACGGCACCGGGTCATAGATCAGGTCATCTTGGCCACCCTCGATCCGGAGCATGCCGAGCGTGTCGTCGATCCCCATCTGCCAGTTGACGCCTGCGTATCTCGGCACGGCGGGGTTCCAATAGTTCTTGTTCCGGTTCAAAGTGATCGCGCTCTCCTGGTTGACCACGTCGACGGTGAATGGCCCGGTGCCGACAGGAGCCCAGTTGAACTTGTTGAACCCTATTTCCTCGACCATTGCCATCGGGACCGCGCCGGCCATGTAGTGCGAGACGACGTAGACGAACGCGCTGTCGGGATACTCGAAGTCGAAGACGATCGTGTGCGGATCTGGCGTAGTGACTCCGCTCAACGTCTTGGCCTTCTGGTTGAGCACCGCTGACATCCCGACGATCGGCAGGGATGTGAAGAGCGGGCCGATCTCCGAGCCGAACGATGGAATCACCAGTCGCTCGAACGAGTACTTGTAGTCAGCGCTCGTCAGCGGCATCCCGTTGCTGAACTTGACTCCGGGTCGGAGGGTGAATGTGTAGCGCAGCCCGTTGTTCTCGATTTTCGGGAAGCCGGTCGCCACCAGCGGCACGAGCGCCCCATTCTGGTACGGGTCGATCGTCAACATCGACTCGAACATCGCGTGCTGACCGCAGGCGGCAGCGCCGTTCCACCACTTCTGGGCATCGAGGCCGGGGATCGTCGTGTTCATCGCGAATTGCATGACAGCCTGCTTGTCGAACGTCGCGCTCGAGCTTGCCGGCGCGTTTGACGCCGAACTTCCGCAGGCGCTCAGCAGGGCGCCAAGTCCGGTGGCGCCCACGCCGACCACGGCCGTCCGCTGCAAGAGGTCACGGCGAGTGAGCTTGCCGGATGTGAAGGCGGCTGCCGTGTCTGGCTGGAATGGGTACGTCATGAAGATCTCCCTCGTTGGAAGCCCGCAAGCTCGAACCGAATGGACGCGAACCGGAAAACAGTCTTTCTGAGACGACGGCTCAAATGCGCATGGCAGCGCAGCCTCGCCTGATAATGTCGCAACAATAGTACCTTTCGCTGAGGCGGCACATGGACGCGTGTGAGATCACCGGTGATGTTCATCGGTACCGGATTCGGGGGTCGATAAACGCGTTTGCGATATCAGCGGCGAGGTTGAAGATGACGACTGCGATGGTTGCGACGATGACGGTGCCGAGCACCACCGGGATGTCGTTTGCGCTGATCGCATTCCAGGCCTGCTGGCCGATACCGGGCCAGCCGAACACCTGCTCGACCACCAGCACGCCGCCCAGGAAAATCCCGAAGTCCAGCCCGATCATCGTGATCGCTGGACCGATCGAGTTGCGGAAAACGTGCCGGGTCATGACCCTCCACTCGGACAGGCCCTTTGCGCGGCCGTTCCGTACGAAGTCCTCGCCGAGCACATTCAGGACTGAGGAGCGGACCATCCGCGCGTACCAGGCGGCCCCCGGCAGGCCCAGCGCCAGGGCCGGCAGGACCAGCGCAGGAAGCGACGCCGAGGCGCCGAGCGGGAAGATCGGAAGTTCGTAGGCGAACAGATAAAGCAGCACGAATCCGAGGACGAACTGCGGCACGACAACGCCGAGCAGTGAGCCGCCGAGTACAGCGCGGTCCACGGGTCCCTGCCACCTGGTGGCTGCCAGGAACCCAAGCGGGAGGCCGATCGCGACCTCGATCAGCAGTCCGGCGGCGGCGAGTTCGAGCGTCGCTGGAAGGCGTCCGAGCACGAGCGTGCGCACGGATTCGCCGGTCGAGAACGAGTTGCCGAGGTTGCCGTGCAAGAGCCTTCCGAGGTAGCGGAGGTACTGCACGACGACTGGCTTGTTGAGCCCGAGTGTCCGGCGCGCGAGTTCGTACTCCTGATGGGAGGCGCGGATCCCGGCATACAGACGCGCTGGATCAACCGGAGACAGAAACGTGACACCGAAGGTGATGATCGTCATCGCGAAGACGACAACGACTGCCCAGCCAAGCCGTCCGGCTATGTAACGGCTCATTCCCCGCCTCCGCGCCTAGTGCCGTGGGTCACGACACTAGCCCGATCGAGAATCAAGGTCGTCGGAGGCCCGCCGTGCCGCCGCAGGTGACAGTGACGCCGTCCGCACGATCTACGAATATCATAATGTCGCTACATTCGCAAGACGGCCTACGCATGGTTGCGAATGTAGTGACATTAGGATAAATTGACTCCTGTGGAGGAGCGGCTGACAGAATCCCGGCCTCCGGTGGAAAACCCGGCGGTCGAGGATTCCGGCACCGGAGCCGGTCCGGGCCGCAGGGCCAGGTCGTTCCTATCGCCGTTCAAAGCGGCGAGCGGAGCCCGCAGCGTCGCCACCGCGGCCGCGGGCGAGATCACGGCCGGGCCGGAGCATGCAGGCCAGTCGGACGCAGGAGCCCGGGTCGTCGGCGACCGCGGCTACTGGAAGACGGCGTGGTACGAGTTCCGCCATGACCGGATGGCGATGATCGGCCTCACGTTCGCGGTCCTGCTGATTCTGGCTGCTATCTTCGCCCCGCTGATCGCTCCCTACGGGCCGAATGAGCAGTTGCCGAACGGCCTGACCGCGGCCGGAAATCCGCTTCCCCCAGGCGGCCAGTTCCTGCTCGGCACCGACCCGCTCGGGCGTGACGAACTGTCGAGGCTGCTGTTCGGCGCCCGCATCTCGCTCGTCGTCGGCCTCGGCTCGGCCACCCTCGGCGGGCTCATCGGTCTTTTCATCGGTGGCGTGGCCGGACTGTTCGGCGGCTTCGCCGACAAGCTCCTGATGCGGCTCGCTGACGTCATCCTCAGCTTCCCGATCCTGCTGCTCGCGACCGCGGTGCTGGCGGTCACGCAGCCCGGCGTCGTATCGATCGCGTTGATCATCGGCGTCGGCTTCGGCGCTTATCTGGGCCGGGTCGTGTACACGCAGGTGGTGACGTTGCGCGAACGAGACTTCGTGTTGGCTGCGAGGACCTCAGGCGTAAGCCGCGGCCGGATCCTCATGCGCCATGTGCTTCCCCACGTGATGCCGAGCGTGATCGTCTTCAGCACGCTCGGAGTCGCCACGGCGATTCAGCTGGAGGCGGCACTCAGTTACGTCGGTCTGGGAATCCATCCGCCGACGGCGTCGTGGGGGAACATGATCGCCGACGGGCAGAACTATATGACGACCGACGTCTGGCTCGTGCTGCTGCCGGGGATCGCGATCATGTTCGCGATGCTCGGCTTCTCGCTTGCCGGGGACGGCCTTCGTGACGCGCTCGATCCAACGCTCGAGCGCACCGTACAGGTGAAGCTCGGGGGTCTTGGATGACTGAGGCGGCCCTCGTCGTGCGGCGACTCTCGACGGTGTACGGGACGTCGCACGGTCAGATCGTCGCAGTCCGCGACGTCTCGTTCCAGATCGAAGCCGGCGAGGCCGTGGGTATCGTCGGCGAGTCGGGCTGCGGCAAGACTGCGATTGCGCTGGCGCTGCTCGGGCTGCTGCCTCGCAACGGTCGCATCGTCGACGGCGAGATCTCGCTCGCCGGCATCCCACTCGCGAACGCCGGCAAGAAGGTCCTCAAGGACGTACGGGGGCGGAGGATCGCAATGGTCTTCCAGGACTCGATGACGTCGCTGAATCCTCTGATGACGATCGGCAGGCAGATCTCGGAGGGCATGATCACCCACCTCGGGATGAAACGTGACGACGCGCGCCGGCGAGCGGTCGAGCTACTCGAGGAGGTCGGAGTGCCCGACCCGGCTACGAGGCTGAGTCAATATCCGCATCAGCTGAGTGGCGGACTTCGTCAACGCGTGGCGATCGCGGTCGCGATCGCGGCCAACCCGGACGTGCTCGTTGCCGATGAGCCGACCACGGCGCTCGATGTCACGATTCAGGCACAGATCCTCGATCTGCTGGAGCGTGAGCGCAAGCGTCGCGGGATGGCGCTGATCCTGATCACCCACGATCTCGGGGTCGTCGCCAGCGTGACCGATCGGGTGATCGTTATGTACGCGGGGCGTGTCGTCGAGTCTGGCGAAACCCGTGAGATCTTCGCAGATCCCCGCCACCCCTACACCATCGGACTGATGAACTCGATGCCGCGCGTAGATTCCCCGCTGGAGCTCCGTCTGGTCACGATTCCAGGGTCACCGCCGACCGGTTATCGCGAGGTGGCCGGCTGCCCGTTCTGTCCCCGGTGCACCTTTGCGCGATCCGCATGTGAGGTCGAGGACCCGGATCTGGAGGGGGTCGCCGACGCCCCGCCAACCCACCAGGCGGCGTGTCTGATCGATGTCAGAAACGAGCGTGCACGCGGATGAGCGCCGAGGACGGCACCCAGCCGCTGCTGCAGGTCGACGACCTGGCCGTGACATTCCAGCTGTCGGCGCACGGTTGGGGCTGGAAGTCGCAGGTACTGCGTGCCGTCGACGGCGTCAGCCTGCAGCTTCGCCGAGGCGAATCGCTTGCCCTCGTAGGAGAGTCCGGCTCGGGGAAGACGACGACCGGCCGCGCCATACTCGGCCTGTATCGACCAGCGCGCGGCTCGGTCCGGTTCGACGGCGTCGAGGTCAGCACGATGCGCGGGGCCGAGCTCAAACGCTTCCGCGCCCGGGCGCAGATGATCTTCCAGGATCCATACGCGTCGCTGAACCCGCGGATGAAGGTTGGAGCGATCATCGCCGAGCCCCTGCAGTCCCACGGCTACGGATCGGCGCGCGAGCGCCGCGAGCGGGTAACCCAGATGTTGGAGCTCGTTGGACTGCCTCCGGATACGGCGAACCGGTTCCCCTACGCGTTCTCAGGCGGTCAGCGCCAGCGCATCGGGATCGCCCGAGCCCTCGCACTGCGCCCCGAGTTCGTGGTTGCCGACGAGCCGGTCAGCGCGCTCGACGTCTCGGTGCAGGCCCAGGTCCTCAATTTGCTCGGCGACCTCCAGGACGAACTGTCGTTGACGATGTTGTTCATCGCGCACAACCTCGCCGTCGTCCGTCACATCGCAACCCGCGTGGCAGTCATGTATCTCGGGCAGCTGGTCGAGGTGGGCGGCCGTGACGAGGTGTTTGCGAGACCTGCGCACCCATACACCCGGGCGCTCCTGCGCGCGGTGCCGCCGCCCGATCCTACCGTTGCCTGGAGCGGGGCCGACGTCTCACTGCGCGGCGACATCCCGAGTCCGGTAAATCCGCCGACCGGTTGCCGGTTTCACACCCGTTGCCCGGAGGCGATCGATGTCTGCAGCCGCGTCGTGCCGGCGATGCAGACGTTTGCCTCGGGACGACAGGTGGCGTGCCACCTCGCATCCGAGGCCAATCAGGGACAGCAACCGTTGCCGGCGCTCGGGGCGACCGAGAACGAGGCACACCAGGCTACGTAGGTGCGTTATAACTTAGTAGTAATATTCCGACAATATGACTTGGGTCGTGCCCGGGGCGCAGTCACGCCACGCGACGCGATCGAGGCGCGCCTGAGCAGCGCTCGGCGCGATACCGCAACCGGGTGATGGAGGCGATCAGAAAGTGGCCGTGATCAACGCAGGTAAGGCAAGACGGATGCGACGCATGATCGATCCGTCCGGCCGAACCGTGGTTCTGCCGCTCGACATCGTCGTTCCGGTGGGCCGGTTCGACGGCGCACAGGATACGGGCGCGCTCGTCGACATGGCTGGAGCCGTCGGTGTTGATGCGGTCATCCTCAGGTGGGGAGAGGCCAAGCGCTTCGCCGATCGCCTTGCCGGGTCGGTCGGCCTGATCGTTCGGGTGAGCGGGGCCACCGGCCTGCATGACGCGGACCGTCCGCCGACCTTGCTGCACACCGTGCAGGCCAGCGTCTCGATCGGCGCGGACGCGGTTTGCATCGACGTTGAACTCGGAGGAGACCGAGAGGCCGAGTCGCTGGCGGCGCTGGCGCGAGTGTGCGAGGAAGCCGAGGCGCTCGGCATCGTCGTCCTCGCCGAGGTTCACGTGCCGCCGCCGGTCGCCGGCGAGATCAGCAGGACGGAAGCGCTCGCGTGGGGAGCCCGCACGGCGCGGGAAGCCGGTGCCGATCTCGTCAAGGTCTCCTACCCGGGATCGGCGCCGGCGGTGGCGGCGATCTGCGAGCTGGCTGGGATTCCGGTCGTGATCGCCGGCGGGGCGCCGCGTGATGCCCGGGAGTTGCTGCAGGTCGCGGACGAGGCCCTTCGCGCGGGCGCGGCAGGCACGGCGTTCGGTCGCAACGTGATGGGACACCCATCGCCCGCCGACATGCAGCGTGCGGTGATCGACCTGGTCCGTGGCCGCGACACGCTGGGGGACATCCTCGCCAGGCTGGGGACAGCCACACCGGTGCAAGATGGCGGAGCCCTCCGTTAGTGCCTGAGTCAAGGCACCAGCGAGCCGCGATCGGCGGA
Source organism: uncultured Solirubrobacterales bacterium (assembly GCA_963742025.1). Classification (GTDB taxonomy): domain Bacteria; phylum Actinomycetota; class Thermoleophilia; order Solirubrobacterales; family Solirubrobacteraceae; genus Palsa-465. The sequence continues at coordinate 86,133 of CAVUKF010000005.1, read as the reverse complement.
CGGTCGATGAGCGAGCACGACGATCAGCGACAGCCGCGCCGCGCGTTGGTCACCGGCGCGGCGGCCGGCATTGGCCGGGCGGTGGCGCTTCGCCTCGCGTCCGAGCAGACCGCCGTCGCCCTGGTGGATATCCGCGAACCCGAGCTGGCGGCCGTGGGCCGGGAGGCGCGCGAATATGGCGTCGAGGTTCTCGAGCTCGTCACCGACGTCGCCGACGAGGCCGCGGTGATGACCGCGTGTGACCGCGTGAGGAGGGAGTGGGGCGGTCTCGACGCGGCTGTGGCCGCGGCTGGCATCTCGATGAGCGTCACGGGCGATGCGCGGGTCGACCAGCTCGATCTGGAGGTCTGGGAGCGCATCATCGCCACCAATCTGACCGGCATGTTCCTGACCTGCAAGCACGCTGTTCGATTGATCTTGGCGTCCGGCGGGGGCTCGGTCGTGATGATCGGCTCGCCCACGGGGATGTACGGCTTCGCATATGGTGAGCATGCTTACAGCGCCTCGAAGGGTGGCTGTCACGCACTCGCGCGCAACATGGCCGGTGAGCTCGCGCCACTGGGTATACGCGTGAACGTCGTCGTGCCGGGCTTCATCGACACGAGAATGAATGCCCACGTGGTCGCTGACCGCGAGCAACTGACAGATGCAGAGCGGCTGATCCCACTCGGTCGCATCGGCCGGCCGGCTGAGGTCGCTGGTATCGTCGCGTGGCTGATCTCACCGGATGCCAGCTACGCGACCGGGGGCTACTTCATGGTTGACGGCGGACAGACATGTTTGTAGATCATCATCGGACCGGCACCCGATGTGACGCGCGGGTCGGGGTATGAATCGACACAGCGAGTCGCTCTCCGGCGACCTGGCGCCGCTCCAGATGGTCGGACGGTCTCGCACCGAGCTACCGACGCCGGCGCTGGTGCTCGATCTGGAACTACTTCGCGGCAACATCGCGACGATGGCGGCGTGGGCGCTCGGGCACGCCGCGATCCGCCCTCACTTCAAGGTGCACAAGTGTCTGGAGATCGCACGGGAGCAGATCAGTGCTGGCGCGATCGGAATGACGGCAGCGACGGTCTGGGAGGCCCGGGCGCTGATTCGCGGCGGCTTCGACGAGATCTTGATCGCCAATGAGATCGCCGGCCCCGTGAAGATGTCAATCGTGGCTCAGCTGGCCGGCGAGGGCAGCATCACCGTTGCCGTCGACGACCCCGGCGTCGCGTCGGGGTTGTCGGCCGCGGCTTCACGCGAGGGATCCGAGATCGCCGTGATCATCGAAGTCGATGTCGGCATGCACCGAGGAGGGGTCCGATCGGTCGACGAGGGCCGCGCGCTCGCGCAGCGTCTGCGCGAGCTGCCCGGCCTGCGCCTGCGCGGAGTGATGGGGTATGAGGGACACGTGGTCACCGAACCGGATCGGCAGCGTCGCAGCGACGGCGCCGGCGAGGCGATGAACCTGCTGGCCCGGCACGTCGACGCGCTGCGGGCCGACGGATGTGAGATCGAGATCGTGTCCGCCGGCGGCACGAACACCTACGACATGACGGGCGCCGATTCGCGCGTCACTGAGCTGCAGGTGGGGACATATGCGGTGATGGACGCAGGCTACGCGCGACTGGCTCCGGCATTTCACCCGGCGCTGACGGTGCAGGCGACGGTTCTGAGCCGCAGCGGCACGAGGGCGATCCTCGACTGTGGAACGAAGGCGATCGCCGCGGATGTGGCATCTCCTGTGCCACCGGTGGGACAACTGAGGGAGGTGCACGAGGAGCACATGCTGATCGATGTCGATGCAGCAGCGACCCTCGGCGTGGGCGACGTGCTTGCGGTGACGGTCGGCTACAGCGGCGGAACGATCAACCTGCACGACGTCTACTTCGTCGCTTCGGGCGAGGAGATCGTGGACGTGTGGCCGATCATCGCGCGCGGGGCTGGATGGACCGGTGGGCCCGCGGGTGGGTGGACCGGTCGGCCGGCGGACAACGGATGAACAGCGCGGCTTCGGCGCACCAGCTCTCGAAACAGGAGCTTTGGTACGGCCGGACACAGGAGCCGCTTGAACGGCGCGAGGTCCTGGCCGGGGAGCTGACAGTTGAGCTCGAGGCGACGCAGATCCGGGCGGTTCGCGCTGCGGACATCGAGATCCTCCGGGGTGTCTACATGGCGGTCCGTGACGAGCAGTGGGGAACAGTGGCGGGCCAGATCACAGATCTCGAGACGAGTTGCGGCGAGGGCGAGTTCTCCACGACCTTCTCGATGAGCCACCAGCAGTCCCCGCTGTCGTTCGACTGGAAGGGCCGGATTGCCGGGGACCGGTCGGGAACGATCACCTTTGGTCTCGAGGGCGTCGCCCGCTCGGCGTTTCGCTACAGCCGGATCGGCTTCTGTCTGCTCCATCCCCCGTCGGAGTGCGCGGGGCAGCGATATCGCGGCCGCTCGAGCAACGGCACGGTCGAGGGGACGCTGCCGCTGTCGGTCGGACCGCAGGTGTTCGAACGCGAGGTCTATTGGCCTCTGTTCGCTTCGGTGAGCGAGCTCGAACTGGAGCTGAGGAGCGGCCTCACCGTCCACATGCGGTTCGAAGGCGACCTGTTCGAGATGGAGGACCAACGCAACTGGACCGACGCCTCGTTCAAGACGTACTGCACGCCGCAGGAGCTGGGTTACCCGTTCGACGCCTCGTCCGGGCAGCGGTTCTCGCAGAAGGTCACGATCCACGTCTCGGGTCGACCGAGAAAGCGGCGAACCGCCTCTAGGCCGACACAGGTCACCTTCGACCCCGACGAGAGCCGGCCGCTGCCGCCGATCGGCTTCTGCCTGCCCCGAACGCTGGAGCGGCACACCGCGGCGGAGACGACGCTGCTCTCGCGAGCCCATCCCCGCCACCTCCGGGTCGACCTTGACCTCGCCGCAGACAGATGGAGCGCAAGACTTGCCGGCGCGGTGGCGGTCGGGAACTCGCTCGGGTGCCAGCTCGAGGTTGCCGCCTTCGCCGAGAACGAGAACCAGATCGATCAGCTCGTGGCGGACCTGACGGCGGCGCCGTTGGCGCGCCTGCTCATGTTCACGCGAGGCGAGGAGATGTCCGACCCTGCGTGGACCGCTCGCGCGCGGCGACTCTGCAAGGATCATGGTCTCGCGATACCGGTGATCGGCGGCACCGACCTCTGGTTCGCGGAGCTGAACCGAGACCGACCGGACACCGATGCGATGGATGGTCTCGTGTACTCGATCACTCCTCAGGTACACACATTCGACGAGGAGTCGATCGCGCAGTCGCTCGAGGCGCAGCCCGACAGCGTCAAGACGACGATCGGGTTCGCGGGCGGCCTGCCGGTCACGGTCGGCCCTGTGACCCTGCGTCCCCGCGATCCGATCGAGTTCGAGCCCGCGACGCCGGAGGCCGGTTCGCTGCCGTTCTCGGTCGACCCTCGTCAATCGTCGCTGTTCGCAGCTGCGTGGACTGTTGGGAGCATCTCGGCGCTCGCGCAGGCGGGCGCCGCAAGCCTGACCTACTACGAGACGAGCGGTTGCCGCGGGATCATTCCCGGCGACGGGCCGGTTCCCGCACGGGGGTTGTTCGCCGGAGCTCCGCCCGGAGGGGCGTACGCGATCTTCCACGTGTTCGCCGACGTGCTGGAGCTCGGGTCCACGACCCGGCTCGTGCGGTGCGAGTCGAGCCGGCCGTCGCAGGTTGCCGCGCTGGCGCTCCGCGCTTCCGATCGCCTGCGCCTCCTGATCGCGAATCTGACGCCGGCGCCCGTGAACTTCGTCGTTGACCCTGCGCTCGTGGAGCCGGTCGCGACTCGCCTGCTCGACGAGACGACAGCGCTTGAGGCGCTCGTCGATCCGTTGGCCTACAGGGAGCGCTCCGACGGGTTCGGCGACCCCCTCGGCGAACCGGTGACACTCGCGCCATTCGGGCTGGCGCGGCTCGACGGCCACCTCCCGGGTCACTGAGCGCGCGACGATGACGCGGCTGCTGGCGCTCGATCTCGGGACCACGTCGTTCAAGGCCGTTGTCTACGACGAAGACGGCCGCAAGCTCAACGAACAACGAGCCGATCCGCCGGACCGAAAGATCGAGCTCGCCGGCGTCGCGGTCGACATCTGGGAGACCGAGGATCTCTGGCTGACCGTCGCCGAGCTCTGCCGGCGCGCCGTCGAGCCGTTCGGCGGGGCGGTGGACGCGCTGGCAATTGCGCAGCTCGGACTCATCGGTGTACCGCTGAACGCCGCCGGCGCGCCCCTGTTTCCGTTCGTCACCTGGCTCGATCCAGCTGCCGGAACGCCGAGCATCCTCAGGCGCAGCGGTCTGACCGACGCCGGTTTGTTCGAAATCGCGGGAAACCGGCTCAACTCGATCTATCCACCCGCTTGGATCGGCTGGCTGTCTGAGCACGAGCCACGCTTCGCCGATGGCATGCACCGCTGGGTATTCGTCGGAGATTGGCTCGCTTATCGGCTTTCCGGGGTGCTCACCACCGACTACTCGATCACCTCGCAGACCCTCACGCTGGACCAGCACGAGCTCCGCCTGCGAGAGGACCTGCTCGGCGCATTCGGCCTGCCCTCTGATCTGTTCCTTTCCCCGGAACAGGCGGGGATCATGATCGGTGAGGTCACCGCGCCGGCGGCGCGAGCGACGGGGATCAACGCCGGCGTACCAGTTGTCCGCGGCGGTGCCGACTGGATGATCGGCGTCTTCGGTTCCGGCCTGACCGAGCCGGGCGACGTCGGCATCCTCACCGGTACGTGGGAGCTCACGGCCGCGTGCCTGCGTGAACCGTGCCTGACGCCGATCGCGTGCGAGAGCGGGGCGATCTGCGACCCGCACGTGGCCCCTGGCCGCTGGGCGCTTCGGATCGAGGCGCTCTCCGGCGGCGTCACCGAATGGTGCCGGCGGGAACTGCAGGCAACCGGCGACGCTACGGCGGAATGGGAGGACATCATCGCTGCCTGCGCCACAGTCATGCCCGGGTCGGGGGGAGTCGTGTTCGTCCCGCACGTGTTCGGGTCCTACGGTCCGCGCCACGACGAACTGGCGCGCGGCGCATTCGTCGGTTTGACCGGCGCCAGCACGCGCGCGGCGATGACACGCGCCGTGTTCGAGGGACTCAGCTACCAGACCCGCGCGTCGGTCGATGCGCTGACGCTGGCGACGGGAGTTCCGACGGGACGCGTCGTCGTCATGGGCGGCGGCGTCAAGAACAGACTGTGGCTGCAGACGCGGGCCGACGCGCTCGGGCGGGTCGTCGAGGTGGTGGAGGATCCGGACGTCACGCCGCGGGGCGCCGCGATGCTCGCAGGGTTGGGCATCGGGCTGTTCGGGGACTACCGGGACGCCGTTGCGCGGTTCGCGCCGGGGACCACCACGATCGAGCCGCAGCCGGCCGCGACGGCGCGCTACGAGGAGATTTACCGCTCGGCGTACGTGCCGCTGCAAGATGCGCTCGAAGGAGTCAATCACCGGCTCGCCGGTCTAACCGAATATGGAGGCTCGCGATGACACAGCAACCCTTCGACGCCGCACCACCGGCGCCGAACGGCGAGCCGGCACGACCCGGGATTCACCAGATCGCTTCGATCGTCGCCGATCTCGAGACGAGCGTCGCACATCTCAAGAGCACGATGGGATGGGGACCGTGGAACGTCTATGACTACGTTCCCGGCCACCTCCGTGAGCTGACGGTGCGCGGCGCGCCGGCGGAATTCACATGGGTCGGCGCGGAGGCAGAGATCGCCCCGGGGCTCTACATCGAACTGCTCCAGCCGACTTCGCCCAACGGCATCCTGCACGACTGGCTTGCCGCTCGCGGGGAGGGCGTCCATCACGTCGGCTATTGGGCTCCGAGCATCGAGGTCGCCGAGTCACTGCTGCGACAGCTGACGCAGGACGGCACCGAAATCCTGCTCAGCGCCTGGATTGACGATGTGTATTTCTATTATCTCGATACGCACCCGATGATCTACGAGGTCTGGGCCGGGGACCTGGAATCTCTGCAACCGGTGCGGCAGCTCGGCTGAGCCAGGCAGTGCCGGTGACGGTTAGGATGGCCGGCGATGAGCGCGCTCCCCGATCAGCCGATACTCAGCCGCGACGACGTGCTCCGCGCCAGGGACGTGATCGCAGGCCGCCTGCACCGTACACCCGTCCTCAGCTGCCAAACGCTCGGCCCCGGGATGTTCCTCAAGGCCGAGCTGTTTCAGAAGACGGGTTCGTTCAAGCCCCGAGGTGTGCTGAACAAGCTGGCCTCGCTCAGCCCCGAGGAGAAGCGACGTGGCGTGATCACGATCTCCGCAGGCAATCACGCCCAGGCGGTCGCGTGGGCCGCCGCCGCTGAGGGCATCGACGCGCTGATCGTGACGTGGGCGACCGCCAGCCCGCAGAAGATCGCCGCGACCCGCGGCTATGGCGCGACCGTCGATAACGAGTCGCCCGGTGCCGGCCGAGGCCTTCGAACGGCTGGCTGAGCTTCAGGCTGCGAGCGGCCGCACGCTGGTGCACCCGTTCAACGATCCGATCGTTCAAGCCGGTGCGGGCACGGTGGGCCTCGAGATCGAGGAGGATCTGTCCGACGTCGACACGATCGTCGTGCCCGTCGGCGGCGGCGGCCTCGTGGCCGGCATCGCGGCAGCGGTCTCCTGCCGCGTGATCGCGGTCGAGCCCGAGTGCTCGCCGGCGCTGCACGAGGGTCTCAAAGCCGGCCACCCGGTGCCGGTGGAGCCGCACTCGATTGCCGACGGTCTCGGCGCGCCATTTGCAGGCGACACCGCGATCGCGCTGTGCGCGGCACGCGGAGTCGAAAGCGTGCTCGTCACCGAGGCGGAGATCAGCCGAGGCGATGCGCTTCCTCTACGAACGCGCGAAGCTCGCGTGCGAGCCCGCCGGCGCCGCCGCGGTCGCCGCTGTGCGCGCGCGGAAGGTCAGCGGCGGAACCGTCTGCTGTGTCGTCTCTGGAGGGAACGTCTCGCCGGCGAGCGCCGCCTCGATCCTGAACCCGTGACGATCCGGCGCCCCGGCGCTGCGGGCCCCGAACTGGCCTCGACGCGATTACGCCGTGATTACGGCACCCGGCGCGCGAGGCAGAGCTGGGTTGCCAGCGGCAGCGTCAGCACGTCGCCGTGAGCCTCGATCGTGGCGCGCACGGCGGCGAGCAGGGCCGCGTTCTGTTGGTCAGTCAGGAGCCGGACCTCGGAGGTCGTGTCAAGCAGTCCCACGTACTCGTCGGCCGAGTAGGACTGGCTCCAGTCGTAGTTGCGCACCTCCACCGCCGCGAGGCCGTCGGTGGCGCGATCTGCGCCTGCCAGTCTTGATCAGCACCCGGCAAGGTGTTTGCCGGGTGCATCGGCCCGTCGGGCACAACCTCCGGCATCGACTCGCCGGTAGGCGGCCAGCAGCGCTCCACGCAGATCTGATCGCTCCCATGCGGGGCGGTTCCAGAACATGGCCAGCAGCCCTCCGGGCGACAGCGCCGAGCGCGCCTTCGCGTAGCCGACGTCGGGCTTGACCCAGTGCCACGCCTGCGCGGAGAACACGAGCGGGAAGCGTCCGGCCGGCCGGGTCCCAGGTCTCGAAGTCGCTGCGCTCGATCTCGACCCGAGGGTATGCGCGCGCAGCTGCGGCGCCAGACCGATGCCATCTCGCTCGCTGGGCTCGACGGCGACCACGGGAATCCCGCGTGCGGCGAACATCGCCGTCGCCTTACCGGTCCCGGCGCCGACCTCGAGCACCGCCCGCCGGCCGTCGAGGCCGGCCAGAGCTCACCAGATCATCGACCAGCTGCTCCGGGTAGGCGGGCCGGTGGCGATCGTAGAGCTCGGCGACCTCCCCGAACACCAGCCGTCGTTCACGTGGCACCCGCTCAGTCAACCAAACCTCCGGGATCCCTCGGCGCCAACGGTCGGATTCCCCAAAAGGTAGTCTGCCAACGCGAGATGGGCATGTCGCAACAACCTCCAGCGATCGCACCGGCCGACCGCGAGGTCAGCTCTCGCAGGGGTGTCGTCTCTGCGGGGCATCCGCTCGCCGTCGGGCCGGGCTCGACGGCCCTCGAGAACGGCGGGAACGCGATCGATGCGACGGTCGCCGCCGCCTTCGTCGCCTTCGTCGCCGAGCCGAACAACGCCGGGATCGGCGGTTACGGCCACCTCAGCGCGTTCCTCGCCGGCGACGGACGAGTTCCTGACGATCGATCACAGCCCTCGGGCCCCCGAGGCGCGCGCGGCCCGACATGTTCGAGCTCGAGCCGCCGGGCTCGCCGGACCCCAGCGACTGGCCGTCGGTCGCCGGCGCGCGCAACCACGTCGGACATCTGGCGGTCGCCGTCCCCGGCGCGGTTGCCGGCCTGTGGGCGCGCATCAGCGAGCCGGGCGCCTGCCGTGGCCACGGCTGCTCGACCCGGCGATCGCGCTCGCCCGAGACGGCCTCGAGGTCACATGGGTCCTGCTTCTCGAGATCGCCGCCCGCTACGAGGAGGTCCGCGCCCACCCGGCGCTGGCGGCGATCGTGCTCCCCGACGGCCGGCTTCCGCAGGGCGCGGACCGCCGACTCGCCGGGCGAGCGCCTCGACCAGCGCGAGCTCGCCGACGACGCTCGAGTCGATCGCGCAGCCACGGCCCCGACGCGTTCTACGAAGGCGCGATCGCCGAGACGATCGCGGCCGCGATCGCAGCAGGGCGACGGCATCCTCACGGCCGAGGACCTTGCGGGCTACGAGCCGAAGATCCTGACCGAGCCGCCGGCGCACTACCGCGACCTCGAGTACGTGACCGCCTGCGACACCGTCGGCTACGAGACGCTCGGCATCCTCGACCGCTTCGACCTGGCGGGCTCGGCGACGGCACGCGCCGAGCACTACCACCTGCTCGCCGAGGCGATGGGCCACGCGTTCGCCGACGGCGCCACCTACTCGAGCGACCCCGACTTCACCGAGGACCCGGTCGAGGAGCTCGGCAGCCCCGAGTTCGCCGCCACCCGCGCGGCCGCGATCAGCCTCGACCGAGCCGCGCCGCGACCGATCGTACCCGCCGCGCCGTGGCCTGGCGGACCCCGCCGCCCGGCCTCGGCCGGCGGCGTCAGCGGCACGACGCAGGTCGTCTGCGGCGACGCCGAGGGCAACCTCGTCTCGCTGATCACGACGATCGGGGCCGACTTCGGGTCGCTCGTCGCCGTCCCGGGCACCGGCGTCATCCTCAACAACTCGATGATCAACTACGACCCTCGCCCGGACCGCGGCAACTCGATCGCGCCGGGCAAGATGCCGTTCTTCGCGGTGCCGACGCTCGTCGCGACGCGCGACGGCAGGCCGGCGCTCGCGGCTGCGGGCTCGGGCGGCTATCCGATCCTCGCGGGCGTGATCAACACGATCGTCAACCACGTCGACCACGGGCTCTCGATCCAGGCGGCGATCGACCGTCCCGCGGGTCCACTCCCAGGGGAACGCAGACGTTCATCGACGCACGCGTGCCGGAACCCGTCCGCGCCCGCCTCGCGCGAGATCGGCCACGAGCTCGTCGTGCAGGCGATGACCCCCGGCGAGCTTCCGTTCAGCCGCGTCAGCGCGGTCGCGGTCACCGACGGGATCCATCACCGCCGGCTGCGGGACCGAGCTGGAACACGGCCGCGGGGGCTCTGTGAGCAGAGCGGGGGCTTCGTGAGCTCGCGACCCGAGCCGCTCAGGATCATCGACCCGGCCTGGATCCCGCTCTCGGACGGCGCCGCCTGTGCGCCCGCATCTGGCTGCCCGAGTCGGCTGACGAGCGCCGACCCGTCCCGGCGATCCTCGAATACCTGCCCTACCGCAAGGACGACGTGACCGCCGACGACGATCAGCTGCGCCATGCGTACGTCGCGGCTCGCGGCTACGCGTGCGCGCGCGTCGATATCCGTGGCAGCGGCGACTCCGACGGCGTGCTCGTCGACGAGTACTCGCGCCAGGAGCACGACGACGCGCTCGAGGTGATCGCGTGGCTGGCCGAGCAGCCGTGGTGCACCGGCGCGGTCGGGATGACGGGCATCTCGTGGAGCGGCTTCAACTCGCTGCAGGTCGCCGCGCGGCGGCCGCCGGCGCTGCAAGGCGATCATCACCGCCTGCTCGTCCGACGACCGCTACGCCGACGACGTCCACTACCTCGGCGGCGTGCCGCTCGCGTGCTACCTGCTGCACATGGGCCTGCGCGCTGATGGCCTACAACGCCCGCCCGCCCGACCCGCTGATCGCCGGCGACCGCTGGCGAGAGCAGTGGCTCGAGCGCCTGCGACGGCAACACCGACCTGATCAGCCTGTGGCTCGCAGCACCAGAGCCGCGACGAATACTGGCGCCACGGCTCGATCTGCGAGGACTACGGCGCGATCGAATGCGCGGTGCTCGCCGTCGGGGGCTGGGCCGACGCCTATGTCGACGCGATCTTCCGGATGCTCGCGACCCTGTCGTGTCCGCGGATGGGCCTGATCGGGCCATGGGGCCACCTCTGGCCACAGGACGGGCACCCGGGCCCGGCGATCGGTTTCCTCCAGGAATCCCTGCGCTGGTGGGACCACTGGCTGAAGGGTGAGGACACCGGGATCATGGCGCGAGCCGATGCTGCGCGCCTTCATGCAGGAGTCGGTCCCGCCCGCCCCCGATTACGCGCAGCGCCCCGGTCGCTGGGTCGCGGAGACGAGCCTGCCGCGGCAGGAGCCGCCGCTCGAGCTCTCACTCGGCGACGGCACGCTCACGGCCACGGCGTCGCGTGCCGTCAACACGCAGCTGCGTCACTGCAGCGCCCAGACCGTCGGGCTCGACGGCGGCGCGTTCTGCGCGTATGGGCACCCCCTCGATTTCCCGACCGACCAGCGGCGCGACGACGCCCTGTCGCTGTCGTTCGATTCCGAGCCGCTCGAGCACAGGCTCGAGCTGCTCGGCCGGCCGGTCGTGCGCCTCACAGTCGCAAGCGACCGACCGACCGCGTTCGTGTTCGCGCGCCTGTGCGACGTCGCTCCCGACGGCGCCTCGACCCTGATCACCCGCGGGGTGCTGAACCTCTGCCACCACCGCGGTCACGACCGCCCGGAGCCGCTGACCCCGGGGGAGGCGCTCGAGGTGTCGATCCCGATGCGGAGCACCGCGTATGCGATCCCCGCCGGGCACCGGCTGCGGCTGGCGCTGTCGACTTGCTACTGGCCGTGGATGTGGCCCTCGCCCGAACCGGTGACGATCACGGTGACTGCCGGCGGCGGCGAGCCGGCTGACGCTCCCGGTGCGCACCCCGAGGCCGCAGGACGTGGAGCTGCGGCCGTTCGAGCCGCCCGAGCACGCTCCGCCGCTTCCCGTCGTCGCGCTCCGGCCCCACCAGCCGGAGTACGTGGTCATCCATGATCCGATCAGCAGGGTGCTGACCATCCGGATCCGCCGGGACTTCGGCGGTGGCAAGCGCCTGCCGAACGGGATGGAATACGACGAGTACGACCCGACGACGCTCACGATCGACGAGGGCGATCCACTGTCGGCCCGTGCCGCCTGCCGGCGGCGGATCGAGATGCGCCGCGGTGCCTGGAGCACGCGGATCGAGCTTGAATCGACGATGACGGCCAACGCCGGCGACTACCTTCTCAACACGGTGCTCAACGCCTACGAGCGAGACGTGCGGATTCACTCGCACGCGTTTGTGCGCACGATCCCGAGGAACTGCTCATGATCGCCAAACGCCTCGACAACATCGACGTCATCTGCACCGACGTCGAACCGCTGCGGAGGTTCTACGGCGACGTCCTCGGCCTGCAGCTCCGGCTCCCTTACGAACCGGGCCAGGGCTGGATCGGCTTTCGCGCTGGCGATGTCGTCATCTACTTCATCGAGGAGGACGGATCGGGACCGCATCCGCCCCCGCGCTTCAGCGGCCGGCTGAACCCGCCGGGGATCGACTCGTTCGCGTTCGAGGTCGACTCGCTCGACGCCGCGATCACCGAGCTCGACGAGCGAGGCGTCGACTGGGCAGGCGAGATCATCGAGTCGGAGTGGTACCGCTACCGGGGTCTGCACGACCCGGAGGGCAACCTCGTCTACCTGACAGAGCCGCTGCTCGACCGCTGCGATCCGCCCGTGCCCGCACCGGACGGACCGGAGGGACCGGAGGGACGGCTACGGTGATCGACTGCGACGTCCACAACATCGTCTCGTCGATCGCGACGCTCGAGCCGTATCTCGACGCGCACTGGCGAGAGGTCGTCGCCACCTCGCAGTTCGCGGGCCCCACCGACAAGGCCCATCCGCCGAACCTCGCCACGTCGTCGCGTCCCGACCTCGCGCCGGTCGCCGACCAGCCTCCCGGCACGACGCTCGAGTCGGTTCAGACCCAGCTGCTCGACCCGCTCGGACTCGGCCACGCGATCCTCAGTTGCGATTACGGGGTCGAGAGCATCCGCAACCCGGACGCGGCGGCAGCGCTCGCGAGCGCCGTCAACGACTGGCAGATCGCCGAGTGGCTCGAGCGCGATCCGCGGCTGCGGGCGGCGATCGTGGTCCCGAGCGGTCAGCCGGAGATGGCGAGGCGTGAGCTCGAGCGTGCAGGCGAGCATCCCAGCTTCGTCGCGGTCTACCTGCCGGTCCGCTCCGCCGTCCCCTACGGCAACCGCAGTTGGTGGCCGCTGCTGGAGGCGGCCTGCGAGCGGGGCTTCGTCGTCGAACTGCACTTCGGCGGGTCATCCGGGCTGCCCCCGACCGCCTCGGGTTGGCCGACCACGTGGCTCGAGGAGTACGTGGACATGGCCTCGGCATACCAGTCGCAACTGACGAGCCTCGTCGCCGAGGGGACGTTCGACCGCTTCCCGACGCTCCGGCTGTCGCTGATCGAATCGGGGTTCGCATGGCTCCCGGGCTTCCTGTGGCGCTTCGACAAAGGCTGGCGCGGGCTGCGCCGCGAGATCCCGTGGACGCGGATGGCCCCCTCGGAATACGTCCGCCGGCACGTGCGCGTCGCGCTGCAGCCCGTCGACGGCCCGACGGAAGCCGGCGCCCTGCTGCACGTCATCGATCAGCTGGAGTCCGAGGATCTCCTGATGTTCTCCAGCGACTATCCGCACCTGCACAGCGACGAGACGCTCGACGCCGTCCCCGCCGGACTGTCGGACGCCGCCCGTGAGAAGCTGATGGACGCGAACGCCCGTGCTCACTACCGTCTCTAGCTGATGGACAGCGCCGCGACGACGACGGTCACACCGCAAAGGACACGCATGTCGATCGTCGACTGCGACATCCACAACGCTCCCGTCTCCGAAGCGTCCCTGCTCGCCTACATGCCCGAGCGCTGGCGGCGGGCCCGGGCGCGGGGAGGGAGGCTCGACGCCGCGATCGAAGGCCGGCGTGAGACACTCGGCGACCGCTCCTACCTCGGCGCCGAGTACCCCAGGCCGACCCCACGGGCCGCCCGCACCGACTCATGGCCTCCGAGCGGCGACCCGCCCGCGTCGGATCTCGGCTTCATGCGAGAGCAGCTGCTCGACATGTACGGGATCGAGTTCGGGGTGCTCACCCCGATGCTCGGTGCCGGCGAGCAACTCGACATCGAGCGCGGAGCAGCGCTCGCCAGCGCGATCAACGACTGGCAGATCGCAGAATGGCTGGAGCCCGAGCCACGGCTTCGAGCTTCGATCAACATCGCCTACGAGGACGGCGAGCTGTCGGCGGCCGAGATCCACCGCCGAGGCGACGATTCCCGCTTCGTCCAGGTGCTGATGCTGATCCGGACGGCGGAGCCGATGGGACGGCGCAGGTACTGGCCGATCTACGAGGCAGCCGCGGCGCACGGGATCCCGGTCGGCGTCCACTTCGGCGGCTGGGGCCGCGGGCCGATCACCGGCGCGGGCTTCCCCTCGTTCTACATCGAGGACACGGTCGGCATGGCGACGGCCTTCCAGGACCAGCTGACGAGCCTCGTCTGCGAAGGCGTCTTCGAGCGGTTCCCGACGCTCCGGCTCGTGCTGATCGAGGGCGGCATCGCCTGGATGGCTGCGCTGATGTGGCGCATGGACCGCGCATGGAAGCTCCTGCGCGACGAGGCGCCGCGCCTGCAGCGGCTGCCATCTGAGGTGATCCGCGAGCATGTCTGGCTGACGACACAGCCGATCGACGAGCCGGGCAGCGACGCCGAGTTCGCGGTGATGCTCGATCAGATCGGGATGACCGACCACATCATGTTCTCCACCGACTACCCCCATTGGGACTTCGATGCGCCCGACCGGGCGCTCCCGCGCTCGCTCTCGCAGGACGTCCGACGTGCGATCCTGCACGACAACGCTCACCGGTGCTACCGGCTGAGGGCCGGGGAAACGACGGGCGGTGGCTAGCGTCGTCGTGGCACGGGTTGAGGAGATCCCGCCCGGCGAGCGCAAGATCGTCCAGATCGGCGGCCGCTCGATCGGCGTCTTCAACCTCGACGGCCGTTTACTACGCGCTGCGCAACCGCTGCCCCCATCAGGGCGGGCCGCTCTGTGACGGCTTCCAGTTCGGGGCGCTCCGCTCGGTGCGGCCGGGCGACTACGAGTACACCCAGCCCGGCGGGATCATCCGCTGCCCGTGGCACGGGTGGGAGTTCGACATCAGAACCGGGCGCTCGTGGTTCGACCCCGAGCACCAGCGCGTGCGCGCCTATCCGGCGAGTGTGCAGGAGCGGGTCGAGAGCTACCCGGCGCGGCAACAGGGGCGCTACGTCGTCGTCGAGCTGGCGCCTTGAGCCGCGTCGGGGTCAAGCGCCCGCAGGGTGAACTCCGCCACCCACGGCCGGTAGCGCGCCCACAGCTGCTGCAGGGCGTCGAGCGGGTCGGCCGCGTCATCGATTCGCAGATCGACGAGCGGAAACGACTCGCGCTCGACGACGAGCAGGGCGGCAGAGCGCAGGACCCCGGTCTCGCCTCCGGCTCGCTGCCCGGCAGCGATGCCGGCGAGCAGCCGTTCGGCGAGCCGGCTCGTGGAGTCGGTGAACGCCGTCACGATTGCGCTGAGCACGCGATCTCCGCACAGCATGTTGCCGAGCGCGAGGCAGTCGGCGCCGGACACCGCGCCGGCGATCGGCCATGCTCGCTCACCTGTGTGTGCGGCGCCCCCTCCCGACGGGTCGAGGGCGCCGAGCTGCCGCCACTCGCGATCGCGATGCGCCGCCGCCACGCGGGCAACCGCCTCGGCGGCCGACCGACCGCCCGCAAGCTCATCCAGCAGGGCCGGGCCGAGCCGGGGATCGGTGCGGCTCTGGGTCACGACGACACCCACCCCTGCTCGCGCGAACGGCACGCGCGCGCCGACAGCCAGGTCCGACGTCGTCGTCACCGCCCCGAGCTGGCCGGTCGCCGCGCAGCGGCCGAGAAGCGAGAAGGTCATTGACCGATCAGTTTCTCATCGATGCTCTGCGTGGGCAGACCGAGGCGATGGTCGCCGAGACCGAGAGCCTTGCACGGATCGACAGCGGCACCGGCGACGATCAGGGGATCGCGCGGGTCAACGACGCGCTCGGCAGGATGCTCGCGGCTGAGGGCTTCGAGGTCGCCACGGCCGCCCCCGGCGGGCTCGAGGCGACGCTCCGGGTCGGCGCCGGTCCGCGTCTGCTGCTGGTCGGACACGCCGACACGGTCTGGCCGTCCGGGACCGCAGCGCAGTGGCAGCCGGCCAGGTCCGACGGCATGCTGGCGGGCCCGGGAGTGGGGGACATGAAGGGCTGCGTCGTGATGGCGATCCATGCTGTCGGCGCCGCGGCGAGGCAGGGCGTCGAAGGGATCGGTGAGGTCGTGCTCCTCGTCGTCCCGGACGAGGAGCACGGGAGTGTCGCCAGTCGCGATTGGATCGAGCAGCGCGCACGCGGAGCCGGTGCCTGTCTCGGGCTCGAGGCGGGCTGGCCCGGAGGAGGGGTCGTCGTGCAGCGCGGCGCCGTCGGCGCGCTGCGGGCGGTCGCTCACGGCCGCGCCGCCCATTGCGCAGGCCACGAGGATCGGGGCGCGAGCGCGGTCGCCGCACTCGCCGCCGTGGTCGGCGCGCTGGAGGCTCTCAGCGATCCCGAGCGGGGCGCACTCGTAACCGTGGGCCGGTTCAATGGCGGCGTCGCACGGCAGGTCGTGCCCGACCACGCCGAGATCCTGATCGACCTGCGGGCCGGCGACGCGCAGGAAGCGGGCGCGCTGCTGGACAGGATTCGAGGGGTCCTCGCGACCGCGGAGCGCCAGGGCGTGAGCGTCGAGTTGGAGGGCGGGATCACGCGCCCCGCGTTTCCGCGTGAGGCGTCGAATCTCCTCTGGCAACTCGCGCAGCGGCGCGCGCAGACGCTCGCCATCCCGTTGAAGGCCGTCAGCTCTCGTGGTGGCTCGGACGCGAGCTTCGCGGCCGCGCTCGGCGTTCCCACCCTCGACGGGCTTGGCCCGATCTGCCACGACTCGTGTTCACGCGCGGAGCGGATCGAGGTCGCGAGCCTCGCGGAGCGGGGAGCGCTGCTGGCCGGCCTGATTCTTGACCTCGCCGCCCACTGGCGTCGGGGCGCGGCGGGCGGTGTCTGAGCGCGGCGGCGATCAGGCCCGCTGCGCCGGGAACGTCGACGCTCCCGCGTAGCCCTTGGCGCGGAACGAGCCCTCGAGCGTCGCCCGGCCGAGCTGGGCCATGTACTCATCGTCGCGGTAGTGGAGCGAGAAGGTTCTCACGTCTCGGAGGATCCGCTCGAGCGGATGCCGGCGGAAGGCGGCGCGCGCCCCGCACACGTCAAACGCCCGGCTGACGATCTCAAGCGCGGCCTGCTTGCCGAGGTGCAGAGCCTTCAGCGACGCCAGCTCGGCGTCGTCGTAGCGGGCCTCGTCCCACAGGTCAGCGGCCACCAGCAGTCCGGAGCGCGCGGCGTACAGGTCGCTCGCCATCGTGCCGATGGCGACACGGATCAGCTCTGATTCGCCCATCCCCGGGCGCTCGCGCACCCAGTCCGTGGCGAACTCGAACGCTGCCCCGGCCGCGCCGATGTGGTTGGCGGCGAAGGCGAGCGTGAACGTGCGGGGATCGCGACGGGTCCACGCGCCGGGCTCGCCGATCACGCGCTCCGGCGGGAGCTCGTAGCCGGTGATCCGCACGCCGTGGCTGACCGTCGCGCGCATCCCCATCACGTCCCACTCGTCGATCAGCTCAACCTCGGGTGCTGAGCGCGGCACCAGCGCGATGATGCTCCGCTCCTGATAGGGACCGTCGCCCGGAACCGCCGTCCAGATCATCAGCTCGTCAGCGGCCGGAGCGAGCGACGCGAAGTACTTCTGGCAGGTCAGCCGGTAGCCACCGCCGGGCCGTTCCTCGAGCTCGGTGCGCGAGATGTCGGCCATCTTCCCGGTGGGGTTGGCCTCGCTGCCCACCGAAGCCATCAACGAGCCCTGCTCGGCGACCGCCGGCATGAACAGCGCCCGCTGCGCCTCGGTTCCGAGCCGCGCGACGACCCCGACGGCATGGGAGTGGACCTGGAGGAGCTGGGCGGTGACGCTGTCGACGCATGCGAGCGCCTCGAGCGTCTCGTAGAACGGGCGATACCTTCCCTCCCACCAGAGCCCCTCACCGCCGTACTCCCGGGGAACGGTGAGCGCGGTCAGCCCGGCCGCCCGGAGGTCCGCGAACGTCTCCGCGGGGAACTGTGCGGACTGATCGAGCGCCGCGGCGCGATCTCTGATCGCCGGCGAGAGCTCGCCGATCCGGCGCAGGCGCTCCCCGTGGGTGTGGTCGAGAACCTCGCGGATCACAGCTCGGAAGCGTACTGCTGGTTGTGCTCGCGGAGCTGCGCGTCGGTTCCGAGGAAGGCGTGGCGGCTCATGTCCGGGCTGTAACGGCTCGCCGGTGTCTCGCGACCGAGCGCCTCGGCCATGCTCCGGATGAAGTGCGGCGCGGAGCCGCAGCAGACGCCGAGGTAGTTGACGCCGAGGGCGTGGGCTTCGCGTGCGAACTCCGCGATCTCGTAGCGGTTGTTGTAGAACGGGTCAAGGGCGGTCGGGAAGGGACGCCCATCGCCGGGGATGCAGTCGCAGCCGGGGTCGGTGAGCGACTGGAAGCTCGGCTCCTCGTCGGTCGTGCGGTACGGGACCGGCAGCGCCGCAACGTGTCCGTCGACCGCGGCGCGGATCTCCTCGATCAGCGGCAGCATCGTGCGGGGTCCGCGGATGCAGTTGAGGCCGACGACATCGGCACCGGCGGCGGCGAGCCGCGCACAGGCGTCCGCCGGCGACCATCCCTCGCGCGTCTCGGGTGCTCGGTGGATCGCAAGCGTCACGACTGCCGGCAGGCCCGCCTCCTTGATCACCTCCAGCGCCAGCAGCGCCTCCTCGGCGTAGGAGAACGTCTCGGCGACGACATAGTCCATGCCGGCCTCGGCGATCCAGCCGACCTGCTCCTCGAACATGCTGCGGACCTCGCGACGGGACGCCTCGTCCGGATAGAAGGCGTTCGTGTTGCAGATGTCGCCGGCCGCCAGGGTGCCGGTGTCGGCGGCGACCTGCTTCGCGAGCCGCAGCGCGTTGCGCTGCAGCGGTTCGATCAGGTGCTCCTTGCCGATGATCCGCATCTTCTCGCGGTGCGCGTAGTACGTGAACGCCTCCACGACATCCGATCCAGCGTGCACGAACTCGCGGTGCAGCCCCTCGACGAGCTCCGGGTGCTCGAGCACGATCTCGGGCACGAACGCTCCGGCCTGGAGGTAACCGCGGCGCTCGAACTCGAACAGGTATCCCTCGGCGCAGATCACGGTGCCGTCCTGCAGCCGTTCGAGCAGGCCCTTGGGTCGATCGCTGGTCACTGACGCGGCCTCCTTGGGTGTGGTGCCATCGCTTGTCGATTTGTGGAGCTGAGTTGGGGCTGGCTACGTATTGCCAACAGCCGATGGTTTTACGGCAACCGGCTGCCGGCGTCAAGTACTCTACGGCGATGCTGCGCCCCGGCGACGATCAGCATCTGTTCTCGTTCATCCACGGTTTCGGCCTGCTCGACGCGCCGACTCGCGTGCAGCACCGCCTCGGGCTGCACGTGGCGGACCTCGGCGCCGTCTGTGTCGCCGGCCGCGCGGCGCCGACCGCGAGAGTCGCGCTCGACCACGCGCAGGCCGTCTACTCAGGGCGGGACGCGACCAGCCTGCTCGATTCGAGCCGGGTCGGTGTCGTCGGTGCCGCGTTCGCCAACGGCGTGCTGGCCAACGCGCTCGACTTCGATGACGGGCACCGTCTCACCAAGGGCCATCCGGGAGCCGTCGTGATCCCGGCGATGCTCGCCGTCGCGCAGCACGTCAACGCCTCCTACGAGGAGTTCCTCGCCGCGACGCTCGTCGGCTACGAGGTCGCGATCCGAGCGGGAATCGAGCTTCACGGCCGCGACCACGCCTATCACGCTTCGGGCGCGTGGGGTGCGCTCGGCGCCGCCGCCGGCGCCGCCCGCCTGCTCGGGCTCGACGCCGAGCGGACGTTGGGCGCGATCGGGCTCGCCGAGTACCACGCGCCGATCGCGCGGATCATGCGCTGCTGCGCGGATCCGGCGATGACGAAGGACGCCTGC
Source organism: uncultured Solirubrobacterales bacterium (assembly GCA_963742025.1). Classification (GTDB taxonomy): domain Bacteria; phylum Actinomycetota; class Thermoleophilia; order Solirubrobacterales; family Solirubrobacteraceae; genus Palsa-465. The sequence goes on along the minus strand of CAVUKF010000005.1, from coordinate 66,612 downwards.
TCGTGGGGGGCGGCGCTCGGCGTCGAGTCCGCCTTAATGGCGATGCGCGGGTTCACGAGCACGCGGGCCGAGTTCCTCGACAGCCCGCTCGATGACCTCGGCGAGCGCTTCCGGGTCGAGGAGCTCTACGTCAAGGCCTACCCCTGCTGCCGCTGGTCACAGGGTGCGATCGCCGCGGCGCTCAAGGCCCCGGCCGCCGGACGGATCGACCCGGAGCGCGTGGGGCTGATCCGCGTGCGCACGTTCGGGGCGGCCGAGGGGCTCGCCTCGGGCGTGCCGGCGAACACCGAGGAGGCGCAGTACAGCCTGACCTGGCCGCTCGCCTGCGCGGTTGCGCGGGGCCGGTTCACGGTCGCCGACGTCCTCGGGAACTTCGACGATCCGGCCGCCGGGCTGCTGCTCGAGCGGATCCGGATCGAGATCGACCCGCAGCTCGATGCGGCGTTCCCGGCGCGGCGTCTGAGCGCCGTGGACATCGAACTTGCCGACGGCACGGTGCTCAGCGCCGGTCCGCTGGAGGCGCCGGGGGAACCGGAGGACCCGAATCTCGGCGGGATCGTCGCCGACAAGTTCGCCTGCTTCGTCGACGCGCGGCGAGACCTCGTCGCCGCTGCGCCCGACCGGGGTCTCGCCGAGCTGGACGCTCCCCAGCTGCTGACGCTGATGTGCCAATCGATCCTGGCCGCCGCCGTTGCCTGAGCTCGAGCTGGACGACGTCACGCTGTTCTACGAGCAGAGCGGCGACGGTCCGGACATCGTCTGGCTGGCGGCGGGCGACAATCCCGGATCCAACTGGCGGCGCTTCCAGACCCCGGCGTTCGACGATCGCTTCCGGAGCACGACCTACGATGCGCGCGGCGTCGGCGCGACCCGCTCGAGCACACCGCCGCCGTGGGACATCGCCGAGCACGCAGCCGACGTCGCGGTGCTGATCGAGCAGGTGTGCACTCCGCCGGTCGACCTCGTCGGCCTCTCGATGGGGTCGCTGATATCGGTGCAGCTCGCGCACGACCGTCCGGAGCTCGTCCGGTGCGCCGTCGTGATGGGAACCTGCGTCAGGAAGACCGGCTTCATCCGCGAGTGGGAGGAGGCCGAGATCGCGTTTCGCCGCGCGGGCCTGACGCTGCCGCCCGCGTTCGCGGCGGCGCACTATGCGATGCAGTACTTCCCCGCCGAGGTGCTCGGCGACGATGCGCTATGGGATCAGATCAGGTCGCAGGTTGCAGCCGACTTCTCCGATCGCGACGGTGAGATGCTGGCTGCCCAGTGGCAGGCATGTCTTGACTACGACTCATCCGAGTTGCTCCCGTCGATCACCGTGCCGATCCACGCCGTCGCCTTCTCGCAGGACGTGCAGACCCCACCGCAACGCGTTCGTGAGGTGGCGCAGCTCGCAGCCGACGGTCACTTCCATCTGCTCGAGGGCCTCGGGCATGGCTCCGCCTTCGGGCACCGCCCCGACGTCGTCAACAGCTGTATCGGCGCGATCCTGGCGCAGCTGTCCGCGGCCGACTCGTGAGCGCCGGCGGGCCGTCTGCCGCAGCGACGCCGATCGTCCTGTTCATCGATCGCGGCTTCGAGATCGCCCCCTTCGTCGCCGCGCTCGGTCCGGACCTCGACTGCCGGGAGACCGTGGCGGCGCACGCCCACGGGGCGGTCACCGCGATCGTGACCGGCATCGAGCGAGTGTCCGACGCGGAAGTCGAGCCGTTCCCGAACCTGCGCCTCGTGCTCACCTGCTCGGTCGGCACCGACCACCTTGACCTCGACGCCCTGCACCGCCGCGGTCTCGTCGTCTGCAACACCCCGCATTACTGCACCGAGGAGGTCGCCGACCATGCGCTCGCGTGCGTGCTCGGGGGTTGGCGGCAGCTGTGGAGCCTCGGTATCGGCGTGTGCGCCGGCGAGTGGGAGCCCGGGACGATTCTGCGCCGGTTCGACGCCCAGCGGCTTGGCGTGATCGGTGTTGGGCGGATCGGCCGCGCGCTCGCGCACCGCGCGCTGGCACTCGGGATCGATGTCGTCGCGCACGATCCATGGGCGGATCCACCGCCTGGGGTGCAGATGCTCTCGCTCAGTGAGCTGCTGCGCACCTCCGACGCTGTGTCGCTTCACCTCCCGGGCAAGCCCGGCGTCACACCACTGCTCGGTGGTGCCGAGATCGCCTCGATGAAACAGGGCGCGGTGCTTGTCAACATGGCCAGGGCATCGCTCGTCGACCTCGACGCGATGCTGGCGGCGCTGCGTTCCGGGAGACTCGGGGCGGCTGCGTGGGACGTGTGGCCACAGGAGCCGCCCGCCGATGGCGACGCCCGCGTCGCAACGCCCGGCCTGTTGCTGACGCCGCACGTCGGCTGGAGCTCGCCGCAGGCCGAGCGAGCCTATCTGGCGGAGGCGATCGACATGCTCAGGGCAGTGCTGCTGCGCGGTGAGGAACCCACTAGCCGGGTGATCTGAGGTTTAGGCTGTTGGCATGACGCCAACAGGCCGAGATCCGGATGCACGGTCGCCCGGGGCGAACCGCCGTCAGCAGGCTCGCCCGCCGTCGCCGGCGCGTTCCGCCGGTGAGCGCGAAACCAGCATCCGCCGGGGCGTGGAGGTTCTGCTGTCGCTCGGCAGCGCCGAATCCGTCGCCGCCGGTGGTCTCGGGGTCACCCGGATCTCGGAGCTGCTCGCGCGCGAAAAGAGCCAGGTCTCGCGCGCGTTGAAAGCGCTCAGCGAGTACGGACTGGTCGAGCGCAACGCCGACTCGACCTACCGTCTCGGATGGCGCCTGTTTGCGCTCGCCGAGCTCGCCGGCGAACGCCGGCTGCTCGATGCGGCGACGCCCCACATGCGCCGGCTCGCCGGGCTCCTGGCCGAGCGGGTCCACCTGTCGGTGCTCCAGGGCGCAGAGGTACTGACGGTGCTGTCGGAGTCGCCGGGGCGCGTTGTCGAGGCGGTTGGATGGGCGGGCAGGGTCACGCCGGCGTACTGCACGTCGGCCGGACGCGCACTCCTGATCGACTCGAGCGCGGAGGACATCGAGCGGATCTTCGCCGGCGTCGAGCTGATCGCGCGCGGCCCGCGGGCGGTGCGCTCGCCACGCGAGCTAGCCGACCGGGTGGCCGGCGCGCGGGCTCAGGGCTTCGCGCTCGTGGACCAGGAGTTCGAGCCAGATCTGATCGGCGTCGGCGTGCCGGTGCGCGATGCCGGCGGAGCGATCGTCGCGTCGCTCAACGTGTCCGCACCACGGTTCCGGTTCCTTGACCGTGTCAGCGAGGCCTCGCGGGAGCTGCTCGCCGCCTCCAGCGACCTCTCGCGTCAGCTCGGGACGCCGGGGCCGCGCGAGGATTAGTCCTGGTGGAGGATCGCCCCGGGGAGCGTCCCGGGGAGCAGCTCGAGCAGTCTCTCGACCTCGGCGGGCGCCCCGACGGTGATCCGCAGCAGCTCGGCCGCGCCGAGGCCGGACAGCGAGCGGGTCGCGACCCCGTGGGCGAGCAGACGGCCGGCAACCGCGTCGGCGTCGCGTACGTTCGCCGCCACGAAGTTCGTCTCCGACGGGAGGACGTCGAGCCCCAGCGCCTGCAGGCCCCGACCGAGCCGTTGCCGCGTGCGCTGATTCTCGACTCGGCGCCGCGCGATCTCGCGGTCACCACTGTCGTCGAGGCAGGCGAGCGCAGCGATGTTGCCGAGTTCCGTGATGTCGTAGTAGCGCCTCGCCCTGCCGACCGCGGCCGTCACCGGCGTCGGTCCGATCAGGTATCCGACACGCAGTGAGGCGAGGCCATAGATCTTCGAGAACGTCCTCACCGCCGCGACGTTCGGCCGGCCGCCGACGAACTCGGCGACCGCGTCGATCTGGCCCGATCCGCCGGCGTACTCGAAGTAGGCCTCGTCGACGATCACGAGGACGCTCTCGGGCACCGCGTCGAGCAGCCGCGTAATCGCCATACGCGTCACCGGTACGCCCGTCGGGTTGTTCGGCGTGCAGACCCAGATGAGCTTGGTGCGCGAGCTGATGAGCTCGGCGATCGCCTCGACGTCGACAGCCCCGCCTCGCAGCGGCGCGAGCTTGATCGTCGCCCCGCGCTTGTGTGCTTCGGTCACGTATGTCGGAAACGACGGCCATGCCGTGACGATCTCGTCGCCCGGGTCGAGGTAGGCGTCGGACAGGTATCCGATGATCCCGTCGATTCCGTTGCCGAGCGCGATGCTCTCGCTGGCGACGCCGTGGCGCTGCGCCAAGCGCTCGATCAGCTCGCCATCGCGTTGCGGATAGCGGTTGACATCGGCGATGTGGCGCGCCAGCGCCTCCCGGGCGGCGGGCAGCGGGCCGTCCGGCGCCTCGTTGCAGTCGAGGCGGACGGCGTCGAGGATCGTGGAGTCGGGCGGCTCGTAGCACGCGAGCTGCTCGAAGCTCTGGCGCATCCGCACGTGAGGTGCCGTTGCCACGCGCATATGATAGGTCTTGGCAATACGGCAACGGAGGGTGCGTGAATGCCATCGTGCGGTGAGGCTGTCGTAGCTCTGCTCGAGCAGAGCGGCGCCGAGACGGTGTTTGGGATCCCGGGCGTCCACACGCTGGAGATCTACCGTGGGCTGTCGGCATCGCGGCTGCGCCACATCGCGCCGTGCCACGAGCAGGGTGCGGCATTCATGGCAGACGGGTGGGCGAGGGTGACCGGCAGGCCGGGCGTGTGCATCCTGATCAGCGGCCCCGGTTTGACCAACGCGATGACGCCGATCGCGCAGGCCTACCGCGACTCGATCCCGATGCTCGTCATCTCCGGCGCCGTCGCCGAGCACGAACGGGGTCAGGGCGAGATCCATGACCTGCCCGATCAGCAGGGACTGATGTCACGCGTCACCGCCTTCAGCCACACCGTCAGTGATCCGGCGGAGCTCCCTGAGGTGTTCGCACGTTGCGCGGATGTCTTCTCATCAGGCCGACCGAGGCCCGTCCACATCGCGATTCCTGTCGACGTCCTGCGGATCGAGTCAGGCGTTGGCGGCGATCCGATCCGCCCCGCGCGATCCCGGCCGGCGCCGACGGCGCACGACATCGCCCGCGCCGCCGAACTGCTCGGCGCCGCCCGCCGGCCCCTGATCATCCTCGGCGGAGGCGCCCGCGATGCCGGGCCCGAAGCGACGGCGCTCGCCGAGCTGCTGGCCGCGCCGGTCGGGCTGACGATCAACGCCCGGGGCACGGTACCCGACGCGCACGAGCTCTGTCTCGGCTCGGCGCTCAGCTTCCCACCGATCTCAGACCTGTTGCGCGAGGCCGACGCGACGCTGCTCGTCGGCGCCGAGCTCTCGAGCCTGGAGCTGTGGGGTCTCGACGAGCCTCTGGCGCTGGAGGGTCTCGTCCGGATCGACCTCGATGTCGAGCAGCTGCATCGCCGGTGGGAGCCGCTCGTCGCTCTGCACGGGGATGCGGCGATCACGATGGCGGCGCTCACCGGGGCGGTCCGCGACGTGCAGGCCCGGACAGGCCTCGACGCGACGGCGCGGCGCAGAGCCGTGGCCGAGCGCGTTCAGCGCGCGCGCTCGCGGCTCGATCCGCCCCACGAGGTCGCGCGCTTCGGAGAGCTGATCCACGCCCTGGACGCCGCGCTCCCGATTGACCGGATCGTCGCCGGAGACTCGACCCAGCCGGTGTATGCAGCCAATCACCTGCTGCCGATCGATCGCCCCAGATCCTGGATGATGCCGATCGGCTACGGCTGCCTCGGCTGTGCGCTGCCGATGGCGATCGGTGCCAAGCTGGCGGCGCCCGAGCGGCCCGTCCTCGCGGTCGCCGGAGACGGCGGGTTCATGTTCACGGTCCAGGAGCTCGCGACCGCCGCCTCGCTGGGGCTGACGCTGCCGGTGCTCGTCTACAACAACGATGGATACGGCGAGATCCGCGATGCGATGCACGACGCCGGCATGGGGAGGCTCGGCACCGACGCCCACCATGACATCGCGGGCATCGCGCGAGGGTTCGGTTGCGCATTCACTGCGATCACGGCGCTCGACCAGCTCGCAGGAGCGCTCGCCGACGCGTTTGCGTACCACCTTCCAACGGTGCTCGAGCTGACCGGCGACTTTGCCTGAAGCCGATCGGAGGGTTTGGCTGTGTTTTCAGTTAAGCCTTTGGACGACGCTTGAAGGGCGAAGCCCACCGTGGTAGAAATCGCCACGACTGTTGGCCATCTGGCAACTGGAGGGACACGTGAGCGCAATGGATGACGTGACCGGACGCCGTCTGACGCGCCGGTCGGCGATCGCCAAGGGGGCGGGCGGCCTACTGGCGGCGAGCAGCATGGCGGCTCTGCTGGAAGCGTGCGGAAGCTCGAGTTCCTCCTCCACCGCGTCGACGGTCGGGGGGTCGAGCTCCTCGTCGTCCGCCGCCGCGGCTCAGACCGGAACGCTGACGCTGCTCACCTACCCCGGTTGGTACGGGCCGCACGAGTTCGCCGACTTCGAGAAGCTGCATCCCGGCATCACGATCAAGACGGCTGTCAGCGGCACCACCGGCGCGGCGGCTCAGATCGCTCAGATCGCGACGAATCCCGGCGCCTTCGACATGACGCTCGCCGGCGTGCCGGTGTCCTCGCAGATGCACGCCGCCGGCGTGCTGCAACCGCTCGACACAGCTGCGATTCCGAATCTGTCGCTGGTGGGCGCAACATTTCGAGACAACCTCCCGTACGGCATCCCCACCGACTTCGGTAAGACCGGCTACGGCTACCGTAAGGACCTGATTCCGGAGCGTCCGACGACGTGGAAGGAGCTGTGGACGACGCTCGCCCAGAAGTACTCGGGCAAGATCACGATGATCAAATACGACTCCGACGTCCAGGGGTCGGCGCTCCGCTACCTCGGGTATTCGATCAACACGACGAGCATGGCTCAGCTGCAGGCGATGCAGAACGCCCTGCTGGGACTCAAGCCGCACCTCCAGGCGATCCTCGAGACCGACTACTCCAAGCCGCTGATCGAGGGAACCGCCGTGATCGCGATCGACTACGACTACGACATCGCCGCGGCGCAGCAGCAGAACAAGAACATCGTCTGGGTGCCGCCTGCAGAGGGCATGTCGGCGTACCTTGAAGGCTGGTGCGCGCTCAAGGGCTCAAAACTGCTGCCCACCGTGTGGGAGCTGATGAACTTCCATCTCGAGCCGAAGAACTACGCGTCGTTCATCAATGCGAACGGTGCCGCCTACGTCGAGAAGTCGGCGGAGCCGTACATCAACAAGGCGATCGTCGACAACCCCAGCCTCCACTACGACCCCGCCACGTTGGCGACGGTCGAGTTCGAAAAGTACCTTGGTCCCGAGCAGACCGCCTACCGCGGCAAGCTCTGGGAAGAGTTCCTGGCCGCCTGATCCAATCACGTGCCTGCGGACGTCGGTAGCGGTTCCGCGGTGTCGCGTGCCGGACAATCACGCCGTCGGCTGGGCGCGCGGCTGGCGCGAATGTCGCACCACCTGCTCGTGGTGCCGAGCGTCGGCTGGTCGCTGCTGTTCTTCGTGGCGCCGCTCGCGCTGCTCGTCCTCTACTCGTTCGGGACCCAGAACCTCCTCACCTTCCAGGTCCAGTTCGGCTGGACCCTCTCCAACTACACCGGGATCTTCCAGGGGCTGTACATCCGTACGATCCTGCGCTCGTTCGAGCTGTCGTTCTTCGCGACGTTCGCCTGCCTGCTGATCGGCTTTCCCGTCGCCTACACGATCGCCCGCGCAAAGCGGCGCAGCCAGGCGATCCTGCTGCTGATGGTGATGATCCCCTTCTGGACGAGCTTCGTCGTGCGCACGTACGGGATCTACAACCTGATCAACTTCAACGGTCCGCTCTATCAACTGCTCCACGCTCTCGGCCTCGTGCACGGGTACGTGCACCTCCTGTTCACGCCGATCGGCGTCGGGATCGGGATCGTCTACTCGTACCTGCCGTTGATGATCCTGCCGCTGTTCGTCTCGCTGGAGCGAATCGACCCGGCGTTGCTGGAGGCCGCGAGCGATCTCGGGGCGACGCCGACGAGGAGGTTCCGCCGCGTCACACTGCCGATGGCGGTGCCCGGGATCATCGCGGGGTGCATCCTGGTCGCGATCCCGGCCACCGGCGAGTACGTGATCCCCCAGATCCTCGGCGGTGGCAAGACGCTGATGTTCGGCAACGTCGTCTCTGACCAGTTCCTGGACCTCGGCGCCTACCCGTTCGGCGCGGCGATGTCGATGGCGCTGACGTTCGTGCTGCTGGGCGTGCTGATGGTGCTCAGGTCTCGCAGCTACAAAGCGGAACAGCGGATCGCATGAGGCTCCGGTTACCGCGACCGACGAGCGTGTTCACGACGATCGTGATGATCTGTCTGTACGCGCCGATCGTCACCGTGATCGTCTATTCGGTCAACAAGGACCCGCTGCTGATCCGATGGAAGGGGTTCACAACCGAGTGGTACGTGCAGGCGTTCAACGACCCGACGGTGCGCCAGGACGTGCTCACCAGCATCAAGGTCGCGGCGCTCTCGACGGTGATCTCGCTGTTCATCGCCGTGACGGGATCGCTGTGGGCGCGGCGGGCGTCGCACCGCTCACGGCGTCTGTTCGATGCGCTCACATATTCACGTATCGTGCTCCCCGAGGTCGTCTTCGCGCTCGGACTGCTCGTCCTGTTCGGCAAGCTGCACATCCCGTTTGGTGTCGGTGCGATCGTCTTCGGGCATGTCGTCTTCAACTCCGCATATGCCACCGTGATCATCCAGGCCCGGCTTGCCGCGCTCAACTCGACGCTCGAAGAGGCTGCCTCCGACCTCGGAGCCAACCGATGGCGGGTGTTCCGGCGGGTCACGATGCCACTCCTGTTGCCGGCGGTGATCGTGGCGGGACTTCTGATCGTCAGCTTCTCGTTCGACGATGTGATCTGCTCGCAGTTCCTCGGAGGCAACAATGCCCAGCCGGTCTCCGTCCTGATCCTCGGCATGATCCACCTGCATGTCACCCCGGAGGTCAACGCGATCGGAACCGGACTGATGCTGATCACGCTCGTGACGTTCTCCACCGCCGGCCTGATCACGGTTTTCCGGCCGACCGGCGCCGGTCAGTTCCTCGCGCTCGGGAGACGGGCGGCGCAGTGACCGAGACCTCCAGAACCGTGGCCGCGGCCGTCGAACCGGTCACGGATGCCGGTTCGGGTTCACCTGCCGTCAAGCTGATCGGATTGCGTCGCCTTTACGACGAGGTCGTCGCGGTCGACGGCATCGACCTCCAGATCGGCGACGGCGAGTTCTTCTCGCTGATCGGCCCGAGTGGGTGCGGCAAGACGACGACGCTGCGGATGATCGCCGGCCTAGTGGAGCCGACCGACGGCCGGATCGAGGTGCATGGACGCGACGTGACCGACGTGCGGCCCCACAAGCGACCGGTCAACACCGTCTTTCAACAGTACGCATTGTTCCCGCACCTGACCGTGTTCGAGAACGTCGCGTTTGGGTTGCGAGAGCGACGCTCGCCGAAGGCGGAGATCTCCCGGCGCGTTGCCGAGATGCTCGAGATCGTGGGGCTGCAGGGGCGCGAAAGCTACCGCCCCTCACAGCTGAGCGGTGGCCAGCAGCAGCGCGTCGCGCTCGCCCGGTCGCTGATCCTCGACCCCGAGGTGCTGCTGCTCGACGAACCGCTCGGAGCGCTCGACCTCAAGCTCCGGAAGGCGCTGCAGCTCCAGCTCAAGCGCATCCAGCATGAGGTGGGGATCACGTTCGTATATGTCACCCATGATCAGGAAGAGGCGTTCTTCATGTCCGATCGCGTGGCGATCATGCGAGACGGACGGATCGAGCAGCTCGGTACTCCGCGGGATGTGTATGAGCGGCCGCAGACCGAGTTCGTCGCGGACTTCGTCGGTGCCGCCAACCGGCTGCAAGCCACGATCGTCGCGGCTCTGGACGGTGGTCGCTACGACGCTGAGGTGATCGGAGTCGGCCGGGTGCAGGCGGCGGGCGTCGAAGGTCTCGAGCCGGGCGGCGACGTCCGAGCGGTGATTCGCCCGGAGGCGATCTCGACCGGAGCGCCGCAGCCCGGGGAGGCCGGGATCTCGGCTCGGCTGACCGACATCGCCTATCTCGGCCACCATGTCGCGTGCGTCGCCCACACCGACGACGGCAGGCAGCTGGCGATCAGCATGCCGCAGGCCCATGTCAGTCTCAGTGTCGGTGCCGAATGCGCGTTTCGCTGGCCGTTCGAGGCGATCTGGCTGCTGGCCGCGGATGGCGGCATTCTCGATCGTGCCACGACCCCCGGTGCAGAGGCGACCGCGCAGGACGACTAGCGCGAAGCCGACCCGTGGTGACGCTGCCCGCCGAGCGCTTCGTAGTGACGGAAGAGCAGTGCGCGGGCGACCGCGCCCGGCGTGTAGCCGAGCCAGCCGCCGACGAGAACGCGGTTGATGTGCCGGCTCACGATCGGCGTCAGTCTGACCTCGAACTCGTGGCGCCGATCAGGCCGGCTCGGGAGCGTGGCCGGCGGTCTGATGCCCGATCGGGCCCTGTCGCGGCCGCGCACGATCACCCGCACCGGGCTCGGGTCGTATTGCGAGCTGCCGAACAGATCGTCCGGGCACGTGCTGAGGATCACGAGCAGGTCCAGCTCCGCCCGGAGGTCGATCCGGTCGCCGCGACGACACCACGCCGGCCACCAGCGCAGCATCCCGGCGGGGTCGACTGCGCTCGGCAGCCAGAGGTTGAGTACATCGTCGCCGCCGGTCGGTGGGAGCGGCCACACTGCTGCGAGCTCGGCGTGGATCTCGCTGCAGCTGATGTGGCCGCCAAGGCCGGTCAGCTGTTCGTATTCGAGTGGGGTGCAGGCGGGAAACGACAGGTCGTGGCTCGGCGCCGTGTCCGCGACGATCCTCAACAGCGGCACCTCCGGCGGCGTCGAGAAGAGCGTCGCGCCGTCGGTCGGGTGAATGCCGTGCATCGCTCTGGTCCGCCCAGCGCTGAGACGCCGCTGCCGTCCCGTGAGCTCGTGGACGGAGAGGTCGACGCCCTGGCCGTCAGCGATCTGCTCGATTCGGATCGTGTCACCTTTTTCGAGCGCGAGTGCGAGACCGCTGGCCGGAGCGACCACGGCATCGAGCAGAGCACCGGACCGGGTCGGTGTGATGCGGCGTGCCGGCGGTCGCGGAGCGGCCCAGCGTGGCTCCGGTTCCCGGGATGAGTCGAACTGCACGGCGTCGGCGAGCAGAGACTCGAGCGACTCAGCGGTGATCGGACCGCCGAGGACCTGCTCGAGGACCGCAATCTGGAAGGGCGTGAGTGTGAATCGTTCGCTCGACATTGTTTCCGGTGCCGCGGAGCACGGGCGCGGTTAGTCTTCGGGTTCGGCCCCGGTGCGGGCGCTCTGGTCGGACCGCGTCAGGAGGCCGAATCTCACCACACCATGACGAGCCCTGACTCTCTCGCATGACGCTGGTCATCGACGTGTCCCGTGCGGAGCTCGAGGAAGACCCGTACCCGTTTCTCGCGTTGCTGAGAGCACAGGCGCCGGTGGCGTTCGTGCCATCGCTCGACATGTGGCTCCTCACCCGGTTTGACGACGTCAAGCTCGCGCACCGCGACCTCGATCAATTCCGGACAGCCGGCCCGTCATCCCTGTCAGAGTGCTTCGGCGAGCACCACATCCTCAACGTGGACGGCGATCAGCACGCCCGCTATCGGCGCGGCGTCGACGCTTCGCTGGCGCCGCGAGCCGTCAGCGAGCGCTTTCTCGGGGTGATCGAAACGGTCATCGCCACTCAGCTCGATCTGGTCGCCGGGCGAGGAACCGGCGACCTTCTTGCCGAGTTCTTCGAGCCAGTCTCGGTGCTGGCGCTCGCGTGGGTTCTCGGGATTCCGGACTTCGATGCCGACGAGCTGCGCCGCTGGTTCCGCGGATTGATCGCCGGCGGGTCGAACATCTCCGAAGACCCGGAGATCGCGGCCCACGCGGCCGCCGTCAGCGCGGAGATCGATCGCCGGCTGGAGCCCGTTTTCGAGTGCAAGGATCGCGAGCCCGATGACAGCCTGATCTCGCAACTGCTGCAACGGGCAGCTGGGAGCACGCTCGAGCATCGAGTGGCCGACATCACCCCGACACTCAAGATCCTGATCAGCGGCGGCTTGCAGGAGCCCGGCCACACGGCTGCGATCACGACGGCCGCACTTCTGTCCGACGGGGCGCTGCGCAGGCAGTTTGCCGCGCAGCCGTCAGTTCTCGCCCGCTCCGCGATCGAGGAGGGCATCCGCTGGGTCGCGCCGATCCAGCAGAACACCCGACGCGCGAGCAGGCCGGTCACGCTGCACGGCGTGACGATCCCCGAGGGCGCCGACGTCGGCCTCTCGGTCGCCTCAGCAAACCGTGACGAGCGCGTCTTCGGCGCCGACGCGGACCGCTTTGACGTCTCGAGATCGGGTCACTCGCATGCCGGATTCGGGTTCGGCACCCACTTCTGTCCCGGCAATTTCTACGGGCGCGCCGTCGCCCGCATCGCGCTCACGCGCCTGTTCGAGCGGCTGCCGGACGTTTCGCTGACGAGCCCGCCGAAGTTCCGGGGCTACGTCTTCCGAGCTCCGACGGCGCTGGACTGTCGCTGGACGTCAAGCTCGGGCCGTGAACGCCGGTGAGCGATCAGCTTCACGCCCTCGACGCCCGGGAGCTCGCCGGTCTGATCCGCTCGCGTGAGGTCTCGCCCGTTGAGGTTGTCGAGGCGTCGCTGGCGCGGATCGAGGAACTGGACGGCGTGCTCAACGCCTGCACGGTCGTTCTTGGTGCAGATGCGCGCGCGCGCGCCCGCGAGGCCGAGCGCGCGATCGGCGCAGGTCCGGCCGTCGGTCCGCTGCATGGAGTGCCGGTTGTCATCAAGGACGCGATCTGGGTCAGCGGCGAGCCCGCCACGTTGGGCAGCCGCGCGCTGGCGGACTTCAGACCCGGGGAAGACGCTGCGTCGGTCCGCAGGCTCCGCCGGGCTGGGGCGATCATCGTCGCGAAGACGACGAACTCCGAGCTGTTGTGGAGCGGGTACACCGCGACCGAGCTGTACGGGGTGACACGCAACCCGTGGGACACGCGTCTGACGCCAGGAGGCTCGAGCGGGGGGTCGGGGGCCGCCGTTGCGTCGGGAATGGTCCCGCTCGCGCTCGGCACCGACGCCGGCGGCTCGATCAGGATTCCGGCGTCCTTCTGCGGGATCGTCGGGCTCAAGCCGACGCACGGCCTCGTCGCCCGCTCGCCCGCGTTCGAGGAGATGCGGTCGCTCAACGTCGTCGGGCCCCTGGCCAGGTCCGTGGCTGATGCGCGCCTCTGCCTCGACGTGATCGCGGGTCCCGATCCGGCAGACAACCTGAGCGCACCGATCACGTGGCGAGCGGCGTCGAGCGTGGACCGGCCGGCGACGAGCCGCCGGATCGCGTGGAGCCTGAAGCTCGGAGACCATCCGGTCGACGGCCAGGTCGCCGAGCGCTTCCACACGACGATCGCCGCGCTCGAGCGCGAGGGGTGGACGCTTGTTGCGGCCAGCCCGGAGGTCGACGATCTCGGCGCGATCTCGCTGCCGATCCTGCTCACCGAGCTGGCCCCGATGACCGCGGGGCGTGAGCACCTGCTCTCGCCCGCGCTTGCGGAACTCGTTCGCATGGGCTCCGAGGTGACCGCGGGCGAGTACTTCGATGCGCAGCTGAGGCGAGCTGCATACACCCGGCGGGTGGAGGCCTTCTTCGATGGGTACGACGCCCTCCTGACGCCGACGACGGCGATGCGTCCGTTCGCCGCCGATCCGCACGGGCCGATCGAGATCGACGGCGTGCTCGTCGACGTCGACCTCGATCCCGGCCCGTACAACCTGACCGTGATCGCGAACCTCACGGGCGCACCGGCGATCTCGCTGCCCGCGGGCCTCGACCGCGGCGGGCTCCCCGTCGGCATCCAGGTCATGTGCAGAAGGTTCGCGGACGATCTGTGTGTTGCGATCGCCGAGGAGATTGCGGAGGCGCTTGGACCGATCGGACCGCCACCGGATCACTAGGCGCGAGCCGCTACAGCCGGCGTCGAGCGTTGTTGTATGCTGGTATGCACGTATGCGACGCACCACCGTTTCGCTTCCCGACGATCTGGCGGCGGCTCTCGAGCGCGAATCCCGCCGACGCTCGATTCCCGTTTCAGCGATCGCCCGCGAGGCGCTCGCTGTGCACCTCGGCCTCGGTCGCCCCGGCGAGCAACGCGACCTTCCGTTCGCCGACGTCGGAGCCAGCGGACCCAACAGCACCGGCCGGACCATGGAATCGCTGATCGCCGACGAGTGGACGACGGTTGCTCGCGATCGTTGACGCAGGCCCGCTATACGCGGCCGCAGACTCCGACGATCAAGACCACGCTGCCTGCCACGCAGCGCTTTCACGCGGGGATCTTCAACTCGTGATCCCAGCCCTGGCCGTTGCGGAGGCAACATATTTCGTCTCCCGGCGACTAGGCGCACACGCCGAGGCGTTGTTCCTCCGCGGCCTCGTGAGCTTCGACATCGAAGCCCCCTCGCCACAAGATCTCGACCGCATGGCAACGCTCATCGAGACCTACGCCGACTTCCCGCTCGGCGGCACAGACGCCAGCGCCGTCGCACTGGCCGAACGGCTCAACGCACCAATCGTGATCACGCTCGACCGCCGTCACTTCGCAGCGATCAGACCCAACCACCGAGCAACATTCGAGCTCCTCCCGTAGACGCGTTGATGGACTCAGGGATGATCGCATTCGACGACGGGCTCCGCGAGCGCCTGCGCGCCAACCTGGCCGCACACGAGCGCAGGGTGCTCGCGATCGGCGAGCGCAGGCACGCCGCGGTCGCGCTGGTGATCGTCAACAGCGATGAGGTCGCCGATATCGGCGACCCGCTCGATGATGACGTTGTCGACATGACCGATGTGCCCAACGCGGTCGATGACGCCGGCCGGCCTCTGGATGGCAGTATGGCCGGCGTGGCCGGCGGCGCCGCGCTGCTGCTGTGTTTCCGTCCGTCGCGGATGAACCGGCACGCCGGGCAGTGGGCGCTTCCCGGCGGCAGGCTGGACGGCGGCGAGAAGGCCCTTGACGGGGCCGTGCGAGAGCTCGACGAGGAGCTCAGCATCCAGCTCGATTCAGGGAGCGTTGTCGGATGGCTCGACGACTACGCGACCAGGTCGGGATTCGTGATCTCGCCGGTCGTCCTCTGGTGCTCCCGCGCACCGGCCATCGTCCCCAATCCGGCTGAGGTGGGCGCCGTTTATCGGATCGGTCTGCACGTTCTGCGTGATTGCGTTCCGCGCCTGATCACGATTCCCGAAAGCCCGCGGCCCGTGCTCCAGCTGCCCGTGGGCAACAACCTGATTCACGCGCCGACGGGCGCGATCCTGCTCCAGTTCACAGAGGTGGCACTGCGCGGTCGGATCGGCGAGCGGGTCGACGGCATCGAGGAGCCGGTGTTCGCCTGGCGATGAGGCGCGGCCCGAGCCGGTCAGGCAGCCGCGTGACCGCCGGCTTCGACCGCCGCCAGCAGCTGGGGGCTCGGCGGAGAGGGGTCCTCGGACGCTGACGACTTCCGCCTGAGTTCGCCGTTCTCGAGCTCGTAGTGGCCGATCGAACGGATCGGCGGCGAGTACACGTGGATTGTGATCGCGCCGGCCTCGTGCTCCATCCTGTGGATTCCGCTACCCGGGAATGAGAATCGCTCGCCGTGCGAGTACTCGCGCAAACTACGCGGAACGCCGATCACCAGCGACTCGTTGCGAGCGATGCCGTCGATCACGTAGACGCCTACGCATGATCCGTCGTGATCGTGGTAGCCGGTGTCGCGGGCGTCCCACCAGATGTTCAGCCACGCCTCCGACGAATCGCTTCGCCAGAGCAGCACGGCGTTGCCGGCGCTGTCGCGGTCAAGCGCCGAGAGGTCCAGCGTGCCCGCGGCACGCTCAGCGCGTTCCGCGCACTCCGCCTGTGTGAGTGGTGAGGGAGCGTGGGCGAGTCGGTCGAGCTCGGCGTGATCAACCACCAGCGGCGACCCGGATCCCGAAGTCGCGAGAGGCATGGACATCTGATCAACTCAACTTATCGAGTTCCTACGGTGTAGTCACACGACCGCAGCCGCAATGCCCTATCCCCTTACGTCCGGGTTGGGGAGCATGAAGTCGCGGATGACGGCCACGAGGTCCTGGTAGGAGCCGATGAAGCCGCGCAGGGTACGAACCGTGGCTCCGTAGGCGTCGAACTCCTCCACCGTCATCCCGTCGGGGTCGTATGCGGCGCGGAAGTCCGGGATGTTCCTGCAGAGCTGGTCGACGACCCCATCGGGGACGGGATTGTCGATGCGCTCGGTGACCTCGATGTCGGAGGCGTTGAACTGCTTCTGCCACGCGCATGGAATCGTGAGCACGATGTCAGCGCCGATCAGCTCGGACCAGTGCAGGTGGTGTCGGTATGCGGCGGCGAGCAACCGGGTGCGGTAGCCGCGCTGCTGGTAGATGCCGTAGGCGCGCTTGATCGTGGCGATGCCGGCCCAGTGCACGGCGCCGGGGTCGAGCACCACGCTGTCGCGCTTGACCAGCGCCGCCATCCAGTCGTCGAGTCGGCCGACCATGATCGTGCAGACCGGTGACATCGTCGAGGTGTCCTCGCCGGCTTGCTCACGGCGCTTCAGGCCGCGCTTGACGGCTTCGGCGACAGCCAGAGACTGGGGGACGGTGAAGCAGACGGTCGCATTGATCGACGCACCGCTTGCGGTGACCTCTTCGATCGCGGTGATGCCGGCTTCGGTCGCCGGAAGCTTGATCTGCATGTTGGGCGCGAGCGACGCGAAGCGCAGCCCCTGCTCGGTGAGGCGCTGAGCATCCCTGTAGAACTTCGGGTTGGTCTGGATCGAAAGGCGGCCCTTGAGCCCGGCTTCGCGTTCGAATATCGGCAGCAGGAGCTTCGACGCCGTGACGGCCATCTCCTCGATCAGCTGCCAGGCGACCTCGTCCTCGGTCCAGGCAGGATGCCCGGCGATGATCTCGCCGATGCGATCGCGCCACAGGTGCATCTCCTTCTTGAGCACGTCACCGACGATCGTCGGGTTGCTCGTGGCGCCGACCGCGCCTCGCTCGATTGCATAGGTGAGCTCCTCGATCGAGCAGGAGTCATTCCAATAATCGGTGATCGTGGCTGCCGTGTCCCACAGCGGGCCCTGGCCGGGCGCATCAATCTTCGGTGCTGCTTGGGTGGACGTTGTCATCAACGAACCCTTTCGATTCAAGGTCTGGTATCTGGATAAGCGGACGCGATCATCTCAGTCATCACCGGTGTCGGGCCGGCATCAGCGCGACGGTGGGGCCGCTGTCAGCAGCCACTCGTGGGCGGGATCGTTGTGGAAGACCCAGGTCCGATGTGGGCCGGCCATCACATTGAGGTAATACGAGCGATATCCGGCGGGCGCTCCCACCGGGTGATAGCCGCGGGGCACGAGCACGACCTCGCCGTCTGACACCGCAAGCGTCTCGTCGAGCGAGCGGTCGTCGGTATACACGCGTTGCACGATGAAACCCTGGGGCGGATCGATCCGGTGGTAGTAGGTCTCCTCGAGGTAGGACTCCTCAGGCAGCGCGTCGCGGTCGTGCTTGTGGGGGGGATAGCTCGACCAGTTCCCCGCGGGTGTCAGGACCTCGGTGACCAGCAGCGACTCGGCCTCGGGCTCCGGGCTGTGACCCATCAGAATCGGGTGCACGACGCGTTCGGACGCCCCGCTGCCACGGACCTCCGGCTCCACCGCCGAGCTCGGCAGTCGCCGCGCCCGCGCTCCTTCTTTGGCCGGCGCAAAGCAGAGGGCCACCTCGGTCGCTCCGCTGGTGCCGGCGCCATGGACGGTGAAACGGGTGTGGGGCGGCAGGTAGGCGGCCTCCGGCAGTCCGCTGAAAGGATCTGAGCGCTCGCCGACGCCGCTCCACTCGCCGTGCGCAGAACCGATGTCCACCGTCCCGCCGAGCACGACGATGCATACCTCGCGATCGGCGCTGTCGCGCTGTGCGGTGACCCCGCGAGCCAGGCGCAGCACCTCGAGTCCGACATACCGCCAGCCGGCTGATGCCGGGGTCACCGTCAGCAGCGACCCATCGGCTGCGGGCTCCGATGCAGGGGCGATGATCAGATCCGTCATGGGTTCTTCAGGTACAGCCGCTGGCTGCGGCGGGCCTGGTCATAGCTCTGGCGGGCGCTCCTGACCGCAGCGTCCTGCGACGCCTCTGCGACCGGCACGTCCCACCAACCCTCGAAGGCCGGGACGCCGTCGTAGCGATCGGTCTCGACACAGATCACGACCGGTCCGTCCGCGTCCGTCGTGTCGGCCAGCGCCTTGCGCAGTTCGTCAATCGTCTGCGCCCGAAACACCTGCGCGCCGAGGCTCGCCGCGTTGGCGGCGAAGTCGACGAGGAGGCTCTGAGCCCGGGTCGCGAGCCCTTTCCCGTCCTCGGAGTCGAGGATCGGTCCGCCGTTGAGCGCCCGCTTGAAGTGCGTCGCGAAACCGGCCGACCCCAGCGAGCGCGACAGCGCCCCGATCGACATGTACCCGTGATTGTCGACGAGGATGACGGTCAGCGGAATGCGCTCGGCGACCGCGGTGGCCAGTTCGCTGGAGAGCATCAGCCACGTGCCGTCGCCGATCAGGGTGAACACCCGTCGTTCCGGCGCCGCGAGCTTGACTCCGATCGAGCCCGGGATCTCGTACCCCATGCATGAGTAGCCGTACTCGACGTGGTAGCCCTTTCCCTCAGGGTCACGCGCACGCCACAGCTTGTGCAGGTCACCCGGCATCGCTCCGGCAGCGTTCACGACCACGCCGGTCTCGCCCGCGGCATCATTGACGGCGCCGATCACCTCTGCCTGACGGAGCGGCTGGGCGCTCGTGGGGGCGACGAGATCGGCGACCGTCGCCGCCCAGGCGGCAGACTCGGCGCTCGCCCGCTGTGTCCACTCCGCCAGCGCCCGATATCCGATCCTCGACAGCGATGCGGCGAGCTGTTCGAGCACGACGCGGGCATCGCCGAGCAGCGGCAGGCCGCTGTGCTTCGCCGCATCGAAAGAGGTGACGTTGATGTTGATGAAGCGCACATTCGGGTCCTGGAAGGCCGACTTCGACGCCGTCGTGAAGTCGCTCCAGCGCGTGCCGATGCCGATCACCAGATCGGCATCGCGGGCGAGCCGGTTACCGGCCGCCGACCCGGTTGTGCCCACCGCCCCCAGCGACAGTGCGTGATCGGAGACCAGCGCGCCGCGACCGGCCTGTGTCTCGCAGACGGGGATCCCGGTGGCGTCGACGAATGCTCGCAATGCCCGTGTGGCCTCGGAGTAGATGACGCCGCCGCCGGCCACGATCAACGGCCGCTGCGCCGAGCCGATCAGATCCACCGCATGTGCCGCGGCATCGGCGGCGGGTGGCTGGCGATAGATCGTCCAGACCCGCGGTGCCAGGAACGCCGCCGGCACTTCGAATGCCTCGGTCTGCACATCCTCGGGTAGCGCGATCGTCACCGCGCCGGTCTCAGCCGGATCCGTCAGCACCCGCATCGCCTCGAGCGCCGCCGAGAAGAGCTGCGCAGGCCGCTGCACCCGGTCGAAGAACCGCGACACCGGCCTGAAGCAATCGTTGACCGACATCGTGGCGTCGTGGGCCACCTCGAGCTGCTGCAGCACGGGATGCGGGACGCGGCCCGCGAACGTGTCTGAGGGCAGCAACAGCACAGGCAGGCGGTTGATCGTCGCGAGTGCGGCGCCCGTGATCATGTTCGTCGCCCCTGGGCCGATCGATGTCGTGCAGATGTATGCGCCCAACCGGTTTCGCTGGCGTGCGTATCCGGCCGCGATGTGGACCATCGCCTGCTCGTTGCGGCCCTGGTGGAAGGCGAGCAGATCGCCGTACTGCTGGAAGGCCTGCCCCAGCCCGGCCGCGTTGCCATGGCCCAGGATTCCGAAGCATCCGGCGAAGAACGGCGCCCGCACGCCATCACGCTCGACCTCCTGCGCGGCCAAGAACCGCACCAGCGCCTGCGCCACGGTCAGCTCCGTCGTGTCGGCCATGTCACCACCTCCCTCGCTCCGGCTGAACTGGCGCCATCAACCACTTTACAGGGCCTGGCCGGCCCAGATGGACGTGGCTCGTCGCGAGAACTGATCGCCGATCGGCACGGACGCGGCCGCGTGGGTCGCCGCGGTTGACGGTCGCCGATCCTTATGTCAGAACCGCTGACGCTTTCGGTAACGATTGCGCAAACGTTACTGCGGACCGCATCGAGCGTGGCGCCGATGCGCGCTGGCGGTCGTGGCGTGCGTGTTCGTGCCGCTGCCCTCGATCGTCATCCCGGAATACGTCAACGTCGCCGGCTGGGGGTTGCTCGGCGGCTACTTCGGCGCCGTGATCGTCTACGTCGCGCTCGGGATCCCGTTCTCTGTCTTCCTGATGACGGTGTACTTCCGCGGGCTGCCGGACGAGGTGATCGAAGCGGCCTCGATCGACGGAGTGTCGTCGTGGAACATGTGGTGGCGGATTGGGGTGCCGCTCGCCAAGCCGGCGATGTTCACCGTCGCGGTGCTCCAGTTCATCCAGATCTGGAACGACCTGCTGGTCGCGTTGCCGTTCCTGCAGAACACGAACGACCGGACCGTCACCGTCGGCATCGCGCTGCTGTCCTCGGGGCGCGTGCCGATCGTTCCGGTGCTGATGGCGGGCTCGGTGATGAGCGTGATCCCGCCGATCATCGTCTACCTCCTCTTCCAGAAGCACCTCGTCCGGGGGATCACGCTCGGGCTGGGCAAGTAGCGTCAGGCCGCGCCGGCGAGCGCCGGCATGATCGCGAACTCGCAGCCGCACGAACGGCGGCGGATCAGCTGCACGTCAACGCGCACCTGGCGGTAGCCAGATGAGTCGTTGTCGATCGCATCAAGCAGCAGCCGCGCGCTGCGCGCCCATATCCGGCGCGTCGTAGCCGATCGCCGTCAGCGCCGGCTCTAGCAGCGCCGCGAAGTAGGGGTCGTCGAAGCCGGCGAGGGCGAGGTCCTCGGGCAGCCGCAGGCCGCGGCTCCTTGCGGCGCCGAGCGCTCCGAGCGCGATCTCGGCACTCGCTGCGATCAAGGCCGTCGGCTGCGGCCCGCCGTCGAGCAGGGCGAACATCTCCGTTGCAGCGCTGGCAACGCTCCATTCACAGTCACGCAGGAGCGCTGGTTCGACGCTGAGTCCGCGGGCCGCCATCGCCATCGAGAAGCCCTCACGCCGCTCACGCCCGTCGGTCTGGCTGCCCGGGCCGCCGAGGAACGCGACCGATCGGTGGCCGTGATGGTCGACGAGATGCTCGACGAGCAGTTCGATGCCACGGCGGTTCTCAAGCGTGACCGCGCCGGCGCCGATGCCCTCGATCGTCTCGTCGATGAAGACGAACGGCGTGCCCGGCAGCAGCTCGGCGAATCCGCTCGCGCTCAGCGGCGTGGTCGCGATCATGATCCCGTCGACCCAGTGGTCGAGCAGCGTGTCGATCGCCTTGGCGACGCTGTCGGGCTCCTCGCCGGTGTCCATCAGGATCAGGCGATACCCCGCCTCGCGCAGGGCCGACTGCGCGCCCTGGACAACCGAGGCGTAGAACGGGTGATCGACATGGGGCACGATCAGACCGACAGCGTTCGAGCGGCGCGTACGGAGCGACTGCGCGAACGGCGAAGGCCGGAAACCAAGCCGGCGGGCCGCGTCGAGCACCGCCTGGCGCGTCTCGTCGGTCAGCTCTCCGCGGCCGTTCAGTGCGCGCGACGCGGTCGTCGTGGAGACCCCCGCGATGCGCGCGACATCGGCGAGGCGAACCCGCTCGGGACGCGCCGTCATCCGCCGGTTGCCCTCGAGCGCTGGACGCCTGATCCCACATCCGAAGCGTACCGGCGGGGGGCGAGTTTCGATGTGCCGGGGCTTTATGAGATGTGGAATCCGCGAGCCACGGGAAGGTTTGGGAGATCCTGTTCACGCCCGAAGCGGAGCGGTGGTACATGGGGCTGAGCGCCGCCAATGCCGATCACGTCAACGCTGCCATCAACCAGCTACGGCATTCCGGGCCGAACCTCGGTCGGCCGCGCGCCGCCTCGATCCGCGGCTCGCGGCATCACAACATGAAGGAGCTGCGACCGGCCAACGGGAACCTGCGGGCGCTGTTCGCCTTCGATCCGAACCGGCGGGGTGTGGTGCTCCTGGGGGGCGACAAGACAAACGACTGGAAAGGCTGGTACAAGCGGAACCTGCCACTTGCCGAACAGAGGCTTGACAGACACCTGCGAGATATCGGAAGGGGGGTATCTTGGCCGATAGGAGAGCGAGGCGCTGGGAGGAGGTCCGGCGGCAGAGACCGCTGAACGAGAAGCGGATCGCCACGTACGAACGATTGATGGCGGCCGAGGACCAGATCGCCGAGGCTCTCTACAGCCACGGCGTCAGCGATGAAACGATCATGGCGGCGCTTGCGGCGAGCGAGCCCGACGGCTCGAGCTTCGAGCACGAGCTCGATCGGTATCTGATCACCCTGGCGCGATACGTCAGCGCGCTCGGCGGACAACTCGAGCTGCGGGCTGTGTTTCCCGACCAGACGGTCGTGCTGCTCAACGAGCCTCCGCCAAGGGGTGGCGCGTACTAGACGGGTGGATGCTCGATCCGGGGCGGGCGCAGCTCGAGCGGCTCATGCCGGGAGCGGCGCAGGCGCAGGAACGCGATCGTGCCGCACGTCAGCGGGATCCAGAGCGAGATCGCGTGGTAGACGACGGTTGCCGCCGCGGCCTTCGTCGCGCTGACACCGTAGAGCGCGAACATGCCGATGAAACTGCCGTCGAGAACGCCGATTCCGCCCGGGACCGGAAGCAGGTTCGAGAGGTATCCGATCTGGTAGGCGAGCACGATCACGGCCAGTGGAGGCAGCGGACCGATCGCCGCGAAACAGACCACCAGCACGGCGATGTCGAACCATAGGAAGCCGAACGTGGCGAGCAGCCGCCAACCGGGCGTGAACAGGAGTTTCGTCGCTGAACGGATCACGCCGGCGACGCTGCGCGCGGCCACGGCCAGCCGGCCCGTATGTCGATCCGTGAGCATGTGATCGGTCACCCACGGCAGTGCCAGCACCGCCAGGAACAACAGCGCGCAGATGGCTCCCGGAACCAGCGTGAGCCACGGGTTGGTTGAGCCGGGGAAGATCCCCACCCAGGCGCCGAGGCCGGCGATCGCGAGCGTGAGCACGTTGACCGCGGCCGTGAGCAGAAACAGCACCGCCGAGCGCTCGGCGACCCGTCCCGGTGACCCGCCCCGTTCCACCAGCAGCAGTCCGCCGACGGCGATGCTGCTCGCACCACCGAGCGACACCGCGGCTCCGAACGCCAGCTCGCTCAGCGCGACCTGTGCACCGAACCGGATCGGAGCGCGACTGAACACCCACAGGAAGGCGACGACGTAGCCGGCGCACGATAGGACCTCGAACAGAACGCCGGCGATCACGAACCCCGGGGACATGTGAGCGACGGTGCGCCCGACGCCGTGAAGGCCTGGCACGGCCAGCAGCAGGCCGATGACCAGCACGATCAGGAAGACCAGCGAGATCACGCCGGTCCGCAGGCTTCGCGTCGCCTTCGCCTGGTCGACCTCGGGCAGCTCGCCGGAGACCGCGTCGGTCTGGATCGGATCCTCCCCGGCTGGCCCGCTCGCCGACATGTAGGTATCCAACCATCCCGGGCCGACGTCCGCCGCGCTTGTCATGCGGGCCGGTCCTTCCGGGCCACCAACGCGATCGCGACGGTGAAGTCGGCGAGGACCTGATCGCGGCCGAACCTGCGAGGACTCTAATCGCGGCCGAATCGCAGGATCAACCTCGCGATCACGCGGGAGAGCCGGGTCACGTCGTCGATCTCCACGTACTCGTCGGTCGCATGCGCCCGCTCGAGCCCGGGGACCCCGAACATCACGCACGGGATCCCACGCGCACAGAACAGCCGCATGTCGGAGCCGTAGGGCACGCCCGCGACAGGCGCCGCCCCGGCGAGCTCAGCGCCGGCGACGCCGCCGACGAGACCGACGAACGGATCGGCCACGGGCGTCTCACCCGACCCGAACTGTCCGCCGGTCCAGGAGATCTCGGCCGGCGGCCCGTGACCATCGTCGGCGCCCGCGACGACCGCCTCGAACGAGGCCCGCGCCTCCTCGATGTCCAGCCCGATCGGCACGCCGACCCGACCCTCGAAGACCAGCTCGTCTGGCACCTGGCTGGACCACGTGCCCGCGCGGACAATCCCCACGAGCAGCGGGTACGGCAGCTCGAGCTCGGTCATCATCGGATGCGTAACCTCAGCGTTGAGCCGGCGCTCATATTGCGCGAGCGCGTGGTGCACAGGCATGTAACGATCGATTGCCGAGACTCCCCTGAGCCGCACAGCTGCGTGCGCCGAGCGACCCCGGATCCGGCCGTTGAACGTGAGCGCGCCGGCCTGCGCGGTGACGACCGTGAAGCCCGTAGGCTCCGGGATCAGACACGCGTCGAACCGGCTGTCACGCTCGAGCGCCGCGAACGTTCCAACGCCGCCGTCCTCCTCGGAGGAGACCGCTTGAAGCGTGATCTCGGCGACAGGATCTCCGACCACGTCACGGACGGCGGCGATCGCGTGCAGCGCGGCGATCAGGCCGGACTTCATGTCGAGCGAGCCGCGACCGTACACCCGGCCGTCGCGGATTACGCCGGAGAAGGGATCATCCCGCCAGGGCTCGGTCCCGGGCGTGATGACGTCGATGTGCCCGTTGAGGCACAGGCGTCGAGCTCCGGACCCCGGCAGACGAGCGACAACGCCGAGCAGCTCATCGCGCGGTGCCTCTTCACCCGGATAGGCGGCGTGGCGACGCAGTGCAGCGAGATCGTAGGCCTCAAGGCTTGCCTGCAGACCGTGGCGCTCGGCGAGCGAGGCGAGCAGGTCGAGCGCAGCACGCTCGGATCCGGTAACGCTCGGTTGCGGCACGAGCGCCGACACGTCACGCGCGATCCGATCCCCATCCAGACGAGCCAGGACGCGGGCTTCGATCCCCGGATCGACGTCGCTGTTGCCCACGGAAGCCGATTCTGGCAGCGCCGTCGCACCGGTGATCGCACGCGGCGTCCGCGATCTAGGATTAACGGACGTGGCGCGGCTCGTCGGCATCAACCATGTGGCGCTGGAGGTGGGCGACCTCGGTGAGGCGCTCGACTGGTACGGGCGGTTCTTCGATTTCACACTGCGTGGTCGCGCCGGCGGCAGGATGGCCTTCATCGACATCGGCGATCAGTTCATCGCGCTCGCGGCCGGTCGCACGCAGCCGGCCGACGGCGCGCGGCACTTTGGCCTGGTCGTCGATGACAAGGAGGCGGTCCGAAGCGCGATGCGGCAAGCCGGCGTCAGGGTTCAGGCATCCGGATCGCTTGATTTCGACGATCCGTGGGGCAACCACGTCCAGGTCGTCGATTACCGCGAGATCCAGTTCACGAAAGCGACCGGTGTCCTGCGAGGCATGCACCTCGATGGCCTTGAGAAGAGCGAGTCTGCGCGACAGGAGCTGCGCGGCAAGGGTCTCGCCGACTGACCCGCAACGGGCGCGAGCATGGCTCACGAACCCTCGAGCGTCGGCGGCGGCGGTCAGCCGGGTGGAGCGTCCGTCAACGCGAAGAAATCGCAGATCGCTTCGGTCGCGCTCGGACCTTGGGGATCGGTGTGGGGGCGGTCGGGGGCGCCGCCCGACCAGGCGTGCCCGAGCCCGTCGATCATCAGGAGCTGATGCATCATGGTTCCGCGTGCATCGGTCCATTTCGACGCGGTGTAGGCGTATCCGTGCTCGGCTTGTCCGCTCCTTGAGCTGGTGGGGTGATCTGGGTCGTGGTCGCAGGTCGCCGGCGCGGCCAGGTGGTTCGCGGTCATCGACTGGCGCAGAACGTGGATCGCGTTCGCCGGGGAGACCGTCGTGTCGGCGCTCCCATGGATGACGATGCTCGGGACCGGGCGCGAGTGATCGCCCATCGCGGCGTAGGCCGCCAGGCCCTGGGCGTTCGCGTCGGAGTCTGCGCCTGCACGCGCCATCACCTCCAAGGCGGAGCTGACGTTGGTCGCTGAGCGGTACGCAAGTCCTGAATGCACCGCGATCGCAGCGAACAGGTCCGGGTAACACGCGCCGAGGATGGCGGCCATCGCACCGCCCGAGGAGAGGCCCGCGACAAAAACGCGTGCAGGGTCGATCTGAAACCGTGAGTCCGAGTCGATCAGGTCGTTGACGATCGCGGCGATCGTTGCCGGTTCGCCGGCGTCGCGACGCTGGTGTTCGGGGAGAAACCAGTTCCAGCACCCCTGCGGGTTGCGCCCCCGATCCTGGCCCGGATAGACCACCACGAAGCCATGACGGTCGGCCGCATGGTTCATCAGGACCGCCGCGGCGAACGAGGCCGGGTCCTGCGTGCAACCGTGCAGCATGCAGACCAGTGGCGCCGGCCTCAGAGCGTCCAACCCGTGCGGCACATGCACGAGTGCCTGACCGCTGGGCTCGACGCCATTCGAGAGCCTCTGGTCGACCGGTGAGCTGATCATCGTCGGTGAGACCCCGTGACTTGCGCGAGCCGTGCGGAGCCCTACACGAGTGCCGGCAGGTGGCGAAGGTCCGGGGCGGTCCAGGATGCCCGGGCCTGATCGCTGAGGATCAGCTCGCGCGAATAGAAGTGCTGGATCAGCTGGGTGTCGAGCAGGTCGGGGTTACGCTCCAAAAACCTCTCGAAGTCGTCGGCGGGGGTGCGCTGGACGTGCACGGCCACAAAATGCAGCCAGGCACGGGTGAGCGTCTCGTGATACTTGCCGTCGGCTCCGTGCAGTCGTGCGACGTGGCGGATTGATGCGGCCATGACGTCGGCGGCTTCGTCGATCGAGTACAGACGCAGGTAGCTCCACGCCAGTTCGAGGTGCTCGCGATGACCGAAGCCGCCGCGGGCTGCGAGGAGGTCTTGAAGGACCTGGAGGTCTCGCCCACGCATCCCTCGACGGTACCGGCGGCGGGCGGAGCGCGCAAGCTGGCAGGCGCTCATCGGTCGCTCGCCGGGGGCCGGCTGCGGCTCATGAGAGCGTCCAGCGGCAGCGTGTTGAGGACCTCGGCGGCCGTCGCCCAGCCACGGCGCGCGGTGGCGACCGAGAGCGTGATGTTGTCAAGGCCCGCCGGGGAGTGCGCGTCGGTGGAGCAGACGATCGAAACGCCGGCGCGCAGCGCGTCGCGCACGTGCTCTCCGCTGAGATCGAGTCGCGCGGGCAGGCCGTTCACTTCCAGGGCGACGCCATGCGTCCGCGCGACCTCGAAGATCCGCTCCAGGTCCAACGCGCTCTCCGGGCGGCGGTTGATGAGGCGGCCCGTGGGGTGGCTGAGACAGCGGACGGCGGGGTGGCACAGGGCCTCCTCCACACGTTTGGTCATCTCCGGGCGGGGCATCCGCTGCCCGCCATGTACGCTGGCCTGGACCCAGTCGAGCTCAGCGAGCACGTCGTCGGGTAGGTCGAGCCGCCCGTCGGCAAGGATGTCGCACTCGATACCGCGCAGCACGCGGAACGGAGCCAGTTCCGCGTTGGCCGCCGCGATCTCCTCCCCCTGGCGGCGAACATCGTCGGGGGTCAGCCCCTTCGCCGCCCCCACCGCGGGCGTGTGGTCACAGATGGCCAGGTACTCATAGCCCCGTCCGCGGGCCGCGCGCGCCATCTCCGCGACGCTCGCGCGCCCATCCGACCACGTCGTGTGACAGTGCAGATCCCCGCGGATCTGCACTGTCGCGACGAGGGGCGGCGGCTCTCCGAGAAACGGCGCCTCACGCAGCTCGGGCGGGCACCACGGCACGCCGAGGGCCGCGTAGACCGCGTCCTCGTCGGGCCCGGCGGGTAGCGGCTCGAGCGCCGCCACATAGTCGGGCGACCCGGTCGCGCGGATCAGCGCAGTCCCAAGCCGGTTGGGCTCGGGGACCGTCAACTCGACCGGGACCCCGTCCACGGTGACCCCGAGGGAGCGGCGGTCGCCCTGCTCGATGACGGCGACGATCTGGGGTAGCTCCGCGAACCGTGCCAGGACCGGATCGGGACTCGACGCCGCACGGACGACCGCCAGCTGGTGGCAGGAGTCACACCAGCGCCGCACGTCGCCGGCGGGCTCGGCATCAAGGGCACGCGCGATGCCGCCAACGAGATCCCTGGCACGGTTGAGCCATACACTCCGGGGCGAGCGGGCCTCGGTCTCGCGTGTCAGCGCAGCCACGATCTGCGCCTCGATCTTGGGGCCGATGCCGGGCACCTCACGCAGGCGTCCGGCAGCGGCAGCCTCCCGCAGCTCGCGGGCGGTGCGGATCCCGAGTGCGCGGGCGATGTCGATGACGCGCTGGGCGCTCAGTCCCAGGTAGCGGCCCAGGCCGACGAGGTCAGGCACAAGGTCGCGCTCGAGCTCGGCGAGCTCGGCGATCTGCCCGGTGGCCGCGAGCTCGCGGAGGCGCGTCTCAATCCCGGGGCCGATGCCGCGAAGCTCGCGGCTGCGACCCGCTGCAACGAGCTCGGCAACCGACACCGCGCTGTGACGGACGGTCTCGGCCGCCCGCCGGTAGGCGCGAATCGTGTACGGGTTCGCGTCACCGAGCTCCAATACCGCCGCGAAGGCATCGAGCCGGTCGGCGATCTCGGTGTTGCCCACTACGTCGCGGCGGCGTTGCGCATTGAATCCCGGTCACTCGGATCCAGGCGCGCGCGCCGACCTTTGGTGACGCAGTTCGCCATACAAAAGAGGCTACTGATTCGGATGCAGCGTGATGCCCGACGTTCGTTGGTGAGGCTGATCACCGCACGATGATCGAGAACCGCCCGACGAGGTATGTGCCGGGGGTGCCGGGCTCGGGCAGGCCCGTGCCTGCCTGGCCGGCCGGGCCGAGGCTCGGCTCGTAGACGACTGTGCCCTGGTAGGTGCCGGCGCAGCGGCTTGAGACCTCGATGTCGCGGGTGATTCGGGTGCCGGCGCGGATCAGGCTTTGGGTGCCGCCGTCGCCCTGTCCACCACCGCCGCATCGGCGGGGGTTGGTGAGCTGGATCGAGTAGGTGCTGTCGTTGAGGTTCGTCACGGGCTGTCGCGCGATCCAGCTGATGTAGACCATCAGCTGCGGGGCGCCGGCAGTGAGCCGGAAGTAGCCGTGCGGGACGCGCACGTCGCAGGGGATGCGCAGCGCGTTCGGCCGGTAGATCCCCTTGCGGATGCAGTAGTAGCGCGCCGGCATCGGCTCGACGTGGACGGGCGAAGCGACGTTGGCCTCGGTCACCTTTGGGTGGCGCGGGGCGACGTAGCCGACGTCGCGGCAGTGGTCGAAGCGCAGCAGCCTGAGGCCGCTATTCGTCAGCGGCGGCCCATCGCAGGTGGGTGCGTCGCGGTAGGTGATCGTCACGATCAAGCCGATCGGGAGGCTCATCGCGGTGTCGCCGCCGCCACCGGAGTATCCGCATTGGGTGCCGCAGATCGCCGGATCGACCGGCTCGACGATCAGGTAAGCGCCATCGGGGCCGTGGGTACGTGTCGTGGCGCTGCCGTGGGCGGTACGGTAGGTGACCGAGGTGGCGTCGGGTCCGAGCAGCCCGAAGGCAACCAGTCGCTGGTTGCGCGGCTCGCAGTCGGCGGCGTGGCTTTCGGCCTTCAGCCGCGCTCTGAACCGTGCGGGTAGGTGCGAGGGGAAGCCGTGGGCGAAGGTCTGGCACGGCTCACCGGAGGCGCTCGCCGGGGCGTTGGCATAGGCGACGTTGTCGAACGCGTGCTGATCGGCATCGTTCGGTACGCAGGTCCCGAAGCCAACGTCGGAGAACGTGAACGGGTGAAACCGGCGGTCGTCTCCGAACGAGCCGTAGGCGCCAACCGCCCCGATCCGCCCGGACTGCTCGCGACCGACCTGGAAGCAGGTCTCGTCGCCCTTCACGCGGTAGGTCCTGAGTCCCCACGCCGGACCGCTGCCCTCGGGGTCCGGCACGACCGCCGGGAGCTGGACGCTTGAAGCGATCACGCCGGTCGGGCCCGACGGGTTCAGACTGCTCCCGAACGGCAGCACGGTCGGCACCGCCGCGCTACTCGAGGCGCGGTGGCCGCCGGCGCCGAGCGCAACGACGAGCACCACAAGCGATACGCCCACGCTCAGCCCGATCGCGAGCAGACCGAGCCAACTGCCGTGGCCGCCCGAGCGCTGGGATCCGCGGCGGCCGCGCCCGGCGGTGCCGGACGCCTCGACCTCGATCGCGGCGATCAGCCGCACATGTGCCTGGTCGGCCGCGCGCGACGCGGCCCCGTCGAGGCCGTCATCGAGCGCATCGCCGAGGCGCCCCAGCAGTTCGTCGAGTTCGTTCATCGCTCCTTCACCTCTGTCGTGATCGGCTCGCGCAACCCGGCCGCGAGCTGGTTACGCGCACGGCTCAGGCGCGTGCGTACGGCCGCGCCCGAGCAGCCGAGCGCCTCGGCGATCTCATCGTGCGAGAGCTCCGCCCAGGCGTGCATTACCAGCACCTCACGCAGCGCCGGAGAGAGGCCCGCGAGCGCCAGCGCCAGCGCCGGCCCGAGCGCCTCAGCATCGAGCCGGTCCTCGACTGCGATCGCAGCCTCGTATCCATTCAAGCCCGCGGCTGCGCGCGCGTACGCCCGCAGCCGCCGCTCCTCGCTGCGGTGGTTCATCCGCACAAGATTGGCCGCGATCCCATAAAGCCAGGAGAGCACCGACGCCCGGCCGCCGACGAACCGTCGCCGCGAGCGGAACGCCCGCAGAAACGTTTCCGCCGCCAACTCAGCCGCCAGCTCGTCACCAACGCGGCGACGCAGGTACCGGTGCAACCGGGCGAAATGGCGGTCGAACAACAACGCGAAACAGTCCGGCTCGTCGATCGAGCGCCTCAGCACGGCCGCGTCGGACTCCGAGCTCATAACCGATACGTTGCCGCTCCCCGCCGCGCGTTACAACACGTCGTCCACCGGCGCGGTGCCAACCGAAACCCTTCCGGGGCGATTCAGTTTGGAGCGGCCGGTTTCACCAGGCATCCAGGCGTGCGGTGAACGAACCGAGCCCCGCGGGTCAGTCATGTGCGCGTGATCTGATCCAGACGGAGGCGTGGCTAGGTTGCACTGCGCGGTTGACGGCGTCCAGCAGGTCGGCACGGATCCCGTCGATCTCAACGGCGTCCCGGAGCCTCCCCGCGAACGCCGCGACCGTCGCCTCGGCGTCATACCGAGTGCGGTTGAACCGGCGATCGACAGCCCGCTGTACCCGCCCGCGCAGCGGGTTGAACAACGCGGCCGCCGCCAGCGTCGACGCGGCCACGCCAACGGACGAGGAGAGGGGTAGGAGATCGGTCGTCAACGCAACCAGACAAACAAACGTCCCCCCGAGCAGCGCGGACAGCACCGCGTAGGACACGGTGCGGCTGACCAGTCGGTCGATCTCGTACAGCCGGTACTTCAAGATCCCGACGCCGAGACCGAGCGGCAACGCGATCACGCCGGCCAGCAGGACATCCGACACGTACTGGGCGAAGCTCGAACTTCCCTCGCCCACGACGAATGAGGCGAACAAGCCGACGATCGAGATCGCCCCGCCGCTGATCAGCCACTTTAATTGCGCTCGCCGATCGCCCTTGGCCCGAGAAAGTGCGAGCACCTGCATGACCACCCACGAGAGCGCGAGCGCAACCCAGATGGCCGTCAGTGGTCCTGTTATGCCGGCCTTGTCGAGCGAGGTGAGGTTCCCGCTCGAGTCGATCCGCAGCCGCCGATCGGTAAGCGCGCCAAGGTCCTTGACTGCGGCGTCGATCAGCCACAGCGCGGCCACGAAGCCGTAGGCCCAGACGGTGGCTCGCCACCGCCCCGCCGGCAGTCGCCCGTCGGGAAACAGCAGGATTGGGAGGGGAAGCAGCATGATCGCGATCCACCCGGGCGCGAGAGCGACGGCCAGACGTCCGAGCGGCAGCCCGCGGTGGCCGTCGGTGTAGACCAGAACGGCGTAAAGGCCGGCGTCGATGCCGATCAGCAACACGATCGCCGCGGCGAGCATGATCCAGCCGATCGGATTTCGCGGCTGCCTGTAGGCGATCAGCACCCCAACCGCTGCGAACGACGCCAGCAGGGCGCCGCTGGTCGCCGTCGAGATCTGGTGCGCGGCGCCGGCGAGAGGGAATGAGACGGCGAACAGCAGCGACCACACCGCCCCCAGCGCCAGCGCGACGCTCGGCCGAGCCAGTCGCTTCATCTTGACCGCCCACGAATCCAGATCGCCGCATACGTCGGCTCGACCGTGCGCTCCATTACCTCGAGCAGTTCGGCCTGCACGGCGTCGAGATCGATCGAATTGGTGGATTGCGTCTCGCTCATCCCTTGCCAGCGGCAACCTAGCTGCACAGCGTTCCGGGAACGTTACGACGAAGCTGCCCCACGCCCGCGCCCCATGTCTTTGCGACAGCGCTACGCGGAGATTGACATACGTCGGCTCTCGACTTATAGTCGCCGTCGTGGAACTGCGTCCGCCAAGCTATTTCGCTCTAGCAGCACTTATCGACGGCCCGCTCCACGGTTACGCAATCGCCCAGCGCGCGCGTGTGTTGTCGGATGGGCGGGTGCGGCTCTCGACCGGGACGCTCTATGCGCTACTTGAGCGCGCGCGCGCGGAGTCGCTGGTCGTGGCAGGCGAGCCGTATGTCGTTGATGGGCGTCACCGTCGTGACTACACGCTGAGTCCGCAGGGCAGAGCGGTACTGGCCGCCGAGGCGGATCGACTCGCCCACGCGTCGGCGGCGGTATCCAGTCGGCTGCGCGCGACCGGCGACGCGGTGATCGCGTGAACCGCGAGCGAATCGGAGCGGTGGTCGGCGTCCCTCGGTGTCGCCTACTTCCTTGCCTTTCGGCTCGTGCCTCGCTCGCCTTGAGTCTGTTCGCGGCGTTCTCTGTAGCGGCCTGCGGCGGCTCGAACGGACCGTCCCCCTCACCTGGCGGTGCTGTCGGGCAGTCGCCCAGAACCGCTGTCGCTGACGCGTACAAGTTCTCGGTGTGCATGCGCAGTCACGGCGTCGAGAACTTCCCTGATCCTCAGGTGTCGAGCAGCGGCGGCCACCTCAGCATCAATATCTCGCTCAGTTCGGGGGTCGCGGATTCTCCCGCGTTCAAGTCCGCGCGGACCGCATGCGGCCACCTGGTGCCGGGAGCCAACAGTGGTCCGAGCGTGGCGCAGCAGCAGGCCCAAACGCGAGATTTGCTCGCGTTCGCACAGTGCATGCGCAAGCACGGCTTCGCCCGCTTCCCAGACCCAAACTCCCAGGGTCAGCTGTCGCCGACGCAGATCCAGGGTGCAGGCATCAACCTAAGGGCGCCGGCTGTACAGCCGGCAGCTGACGCCTGTACCAGCGTCACACACGGGCTGCTCACCAAAGCAGACGTGGCGCAGGCGATCGCCAACGGCTCGGGAAGCCAGGCCCAGCCAGCACCGCAGCCCGCCCCGTGATCCCCCTCTGGGACTCAACGTTCTGCTTCCGCATCGGGTCTGGAGGAGCGCTGTCCCTGTGCGCGCGAAGCGGCAACGCGGGCCTAAACTCGGCGCCATGGACTCGGACGAGGCATTGATCCGCGCCTGGATCGTGGGTGTGGATTTGTGTGCCGGGGCGGCCCCTCCCGGCAGCCGCCACCGCCACGAGCTGATCAGCGCTTCGGCCCGTGCTTCGCGTCGCGCGGCCGCGGTTCTGTTGGCGGGCGCTTTGGCGTCGCTGCTGGCGGCATGCGGCTCGAGCAGCCCATCGTCGGTAAGCCTCGCGGGTAACCACAACAAGCCGAACAACTCAATCCATAGCGCCGGCTCGAGTGCCGTGAATGGCGGCGGCGCGCCCAGCGGTGCGGGATCGCCAGGGGGTGCGGGCAGTGCCTACACCAAGATGATCGGCGTGTCGACTCCCAACGAGGTCGCATTGGCCGTCTGCGTGCGCAAGCACGGCTTTCCGAGCTTCCCCGACCCAAACGCGCAGGGGGTCTGGTCGCTCAACGGCAACGGCGCGTGGCAGACACCGCAGTTCCGCAAAGCCGAGCTGACGTGCGCCGAGTTGCTGCAAATCAAGAACGCGATGCCGCCCAGCGCGGCGCAGCAGGCGGCGCAGGCCGCACAGCTCCTCAAGTACTCGGAGTGCATGCGTTCCCATGGCGTGCCGAAGTTCCCTGACCCGAGCGGCGACAACCTCAGCGTCAGCGTGAGCCAGATCGACCCGAACTCGCCGATCGTCAAGCGCGCCTCCAACCGCTGCTCTCACTTGGCCGCGGGCGGCGGCGTCGCGCTTGCGACGCCCTAAGGGCGCGGACCGCGCCAGCACGTTACCGCGGTGCGTCAGCGCCGCGAGGAAGGATCAACCGCGATGG
The DNA here is from genome assembly GCA_963742025.1 of uncultured Solirubrobacterales bacterium. Classification (GTDB taxonomy): domain Bacteria; phylum Actinomycetota; class Thermoleophilia; order Solirubrobacterales; family Solirubrobacteraceae; genus Palsa-465. The sequence goes on along the minus strand of CAVUKF010000005.1, from coordinate 32,185 downwards.
GTGATCCGCGTCATGCAGTACCTCAATCTCGACCGGACGCAGCGCGGTGGCGGTGGCCAGGTCCTCGCCGGTGCCGGTGTTGCGCGCGAAGCGAGGGTGCGCGCCTGATGAGACCTGCAGGCGGATGCAGCGTCCGGCGGCGAAGCGGTGGCCGATCGGCCACAGGTCGAAGGCCACGAGCCGGGTGCCGTCGGGCCCCGGCTCGAAGCGGCCGGGGGAGACGCGTGCCAAAGCGTCGCAGACGTTGTAGGAGGCGCCGGTGGCGTTGACGTCACAGACACGAGCGAACACGTCGAAGTTCGGAGAGCTCGCGGCAATCCACAGCTCGACTCGCACCGGGCCGATCGCCTCGACCACCACCGGCAAAGGCGTCGTCGCATAGGTCAGGACATCCGCCCTGGCTTCCAGCCGGCGGTTGTCGAGCACCGGCTCACGCACCAGCAGAACGGGTCCGCCAAGCGACGGTGTGGGGTCCGCAGGGTCATAGCGATATTTGTCGCCGACCGCCTGCGTCTCGGGTGGGGGAGTCTCCTGGAGGCGCCCGTCGCCGGCGAGCCACAGCCGCCGCTCGTCGGTCCCGGGCGGCGGCCAGCTGGGTAGTTCGCGCCAACCGCCCCCGCTGCGCTCGCCGGTAACGAACACGCGGACGGTCGCGCGCCGAACGAGCCGGTCGTCTCCCAACAGCCCGGAACGCAGCCACGCGAGCCCTTCTCGCATGCCGGCGGCGAGGAGCCCCGGCGCGGTGTGCGCCCACGGCCCGACCACGAGCTGCGCGTTGCGCCCCGCCGCCTGCAGTGCGGTGAAGTCCTCGAGCATCCAGGGCAGGAAGATGTCGTACCAGCCGCCGATGAGCTGTACGGGTGCCTCCACGTCTCCGACGCCGGCGGCGAAGTCCCGCGTGATCCAGTAGGCATCGTCGCGCGCCGGGCTGGCCAGGGCTTGACGAAACCACGGCACCTCCGCACCGGTCGCCCGCTCGTCGAGGTGTCCGACCGGCAGCTCGGAGAACAGCGCCGGCAGCGCTCGGAGCGCGCGGGCCATCGCCAGCGGCGCGAGCCGGCGCTGCTGCGCGGCGACGAGCACCAGCCAAGATCCGGCAGTCTCAAGCGAGAGGCTGCCGCCGGCGTAGGTCTGGCCGTGGAACTGTGAGGCACTGGCATGGATCGACAACGCCGCCAGATCCTCGCCCGCCTCCGGCGCAATCGCCCATTGGACGAGTCCGAGGTAGCTCGGCCCGATCATCCCGATCCGCTCTGCGTGCCAGGGCTGCTCGCGGATCCAGCGCAGCGTCGCCAAGCCGTCGGCGCGCTCATCGAACGGATTGAACTGGCCCTCCGAGCCGAACGTCCCCCGCACACTCTGGATCACGACCTGGAGCCCCCGCTCAGCCAACAGTCGTCCGAAGATCTGCCCGAACAGCTGGCGCCGGCCGTAGGGCGAGCGCACCAGGACGGTCGGCTGCGGCCGGTCGCGCGTCGCCTGGGCGACCCAGCGGTCGGCCAGCAGCGCCGCTCCATCGTCCATCACGACGCGCAGGTCGCGCTGATGCACGACGTCCTGCGTCATCGCTCGCGGCAGACGCATCCGCCGGGCGAGGATCGAACTCGAGGCGCTCATCGCGTGATCGTAGGCGTCAGCCGGGACGCCCGCCTGTCAGCCCAACCGACCCGGGCGTGCGGGCTCAATCGCCGTACAGGCGGATGAACACGTCCGCGAACTTGTCGTATACGTGTGCTCGCTTGACCTTCAGCGTTGGCGTCAGGTCACCATCCTCCTGTGTGAGTTCATGGTCGAGGATCGCGAAACGCTTGATCTGCTCGATCCGCGCGAAACGTCGGTTCACGTCGTCCACCGCTCGCCGGATCTCGGCCAGGACCCGCTCGTCGGTCGCCATCTCGTGGACGTCGGGGGTGATGTCGAGCGCTCGGGCGAGCTTGGGCACCTCGTCGGGGTCAAGCGTGAGGAGCGCCACCAGATACGGCCGGCGGTCTCCGTATGCGACGGCCTCGGAGATCCAGCGGTTCTGTTTGAGCGCGTTCTCGATGTTGGCCGGCGTGATGTTCTTTCCGCTCGAGGTGATGATCAGGTCCTTCTTGCGGCCCGTGATCGACACGAAGCCCTCGGAGTCGATCGAGCCGAGGTCGCCGGTGGCCAGCCAGCCGTCGACCAGCGCTTCGCCAGTTGCCTCCTGATCCTTGAAGTAGCCACCGAAGATGTTCGCCCCCCGAGCCAACAGCTCGCCGTCGGGCGCCACGCGCATCTCGAGCGTCGGCACCGGCTTGCCGATCGTGCCGATCTTCATCTCCAGATCCGTGTTGAGCGTGCCGGCCGCGCAGGTCTCGGTCATTCCCCATGCCTCCAGCAAGACGATGCCGCAGGCGTCGAAGAACTCCAGCACCTCGACGCCGATCGGGGCCGCGGCGGTGACCGCCAGCTGCAGCCGTCCGCCGAACAGATCACGGACCTTCGAGAGCACGAGCTTGTCAGCCAGACGATGCTGCCCGGCAAGCGCGAGCCCGGGTTTGTCGCCCTCGCGCTCGAGCTCACGCACCCGGTGCCCGACGCCCAGTGCCCAGCCGAACAGCGCGCGTTTGATCCACGGTTCGTCGGCTACTCCGCTGGTGGCGGCCGCGTGGATCTTTTCCCACACACGCGGCACCGACGCGAAGTAGGTCGGACGGGACTCACGGATGTCGTCGAGCAACCGCAGCGGATCGCGCTGCCAGTAGGTCAGCGTGCCTCCGAGATCGAGCGTGAACAGTTGCACGATGCGAGCGAACACATGCGCCAGCGGCAGAAACATGAAGAACTCGATTGGCTGGGTCAGGCTCAGGCGCTGCTCCAGGGTGCGGGTGGCCTCTGCGAAGTTGCGGTGCGTGAGAATGCAGGCCTTCGGCGGTCCCGTGGTGCCCGAGGTGTAGACGAGGCTGGCCATGCTCTCCGGACTGACGGCCGCCACGCGGGCATCGAGGCCCGACGCGGGCACGTCTGCCCCGCGCTGGATCAGATCATCCAGGCTGATTGAGCCGGCGTCGCCGCCGACCAATGTGACCACGTGCTGAAGGGCTGGGCAGCGGTCGCGCACCTGCTCGATCTTCGCCGCCTGTGCCGCGTCCTCGCAGAACACCGCTCGGGCTTCGGAGTGACGCAGCACATACTCGCACTCCTCGGGCGAGTTGGTGTGGTAGATCGGAGCCACGACGGTCGCGGCGCAGAAGCTGCCGGCGTCAGCGATCGTCCACTCGGGACGCGTGTCGGCCAGGATCGAAACCCGCTCGCCCGGCTCGATCCCGAGTGCGATCAGGCCCTTCGCGATGTCGCGGGCCGAGGACACGAACTGGCCATAGGAGATCTCGCGCCAGCTTCCGGCCTCCTTGTAGCGCAGCGCCGCACCTTGTCGGTCGGCCGAGCGCAGGATCATCGCCCCGAGAGTCTCCGCGTCCGTTCCCGTTGACGGCGCCGTCTGAATGATCGTGCTCGTGGTCATGAGTTCTCCTCTTTGAGGACCGCGCCGGGTGTCGCGTCAGAGAGCATTCGCGCCGCTCCCCGCACCAAACCGGCGAGCAAGACCAACCTTCCTGCACACACAACCGAAGCGCATCAGCACTAACCCCCTTGCCCGGCGTGGCGTTCTACGCCTCGAATCGGAGGTGTAGAACGGCTGTGTGCGTGCGCCTTGCAAATGTAGGGTCGAGGCGAGTCTTGAAGATGGATTTCCTGGAGGTGGTCGCGTTGTCAGAACACGTCGAGGTGCACATGCGTGACAGTGACGCGTTCTCCTGGTACATGGAGAAGGATCCGCTTCTGCGCTCTACGGTTGTGTGCGTCCTGCTCTTGGACGGCAGCCCGGACTGGGAGCGGTTGATGGACCGGCTTGAGCGCAGCACGCGGCTGTCGCCGGGATTCAGGCACCGGGTCGTCTCGCCGCCACTGCGGTTGGCCACGCCGCGCTGGGTTGTCGATCCCGATTTTGACCTGTCGTGGCACGTTCGCCGCTTCGAGGCGGCGCCTCCCAAGACGCTCGCGACCGTTCTGGAGTTCGCTCGCAAGACGGGGATGGCTGGACTTGACCGTGATCGGCCGTTGTGGGAGTTCACGTTTATCGAAGGGCTTGAGGGCGGACAGACGGCGTTGGTGATGAAGCTCCACCATTCGCTGACCGATGGCGTCGGTGGCATGGATGTCGCGCGGCTGTTGTTTGACGTTGAGCCGGACCCTGGCGATCTGGGGCCGTTGCCCGATGCGCCGATTCCCGAGAGCCTCGGCACTGTCGATCTGGCTCGGGATGCGCTCGGTTACGACTGGTCGCAGCTGTTCGATTTCTCCAAGCGGCATCTCGCCTCTGCGGTCGGAGATGCGGCGCACGCGGTGCGCCACCCACGGGGGACGGTCACCGACGCCGTGGCGACCGGCCAGTCGATCGCACGCTTTGTTGCACCGGTGTCCGACACGCTGTCGCCGGTGATGACCGAGCGCCATCTGGCCTGGCATTACGACGTCCTCGAGTTTCCGCTGGCTGAGATGCTGGGTGCCGCACACGCTGCGGGTGCCAAGCACAACGATGCGTTTCTGGCAGGGGTCACAGCGGGCCTGCGTCGCTATCACGAGCGCCATGACGCCGAGGTCGACGAGCTGCGTCTGACGATGCCGATCAGCATCCGTAAGGCGGACGACCCGATCGGTGGCAACCGGATCACGCTGATGAGGTTCAAGGTCCCGGTTGGCATCGTGGACCCGCGCGAGCGGATGGCGGAGACTCACCGTCGCTGCGCTTCGGTGAAGGCCGACCGGTCGTTGCCGTTCACGAATGCGGTCGCCGGTACTCTGAACCTGTTGCCGCGGGCTGTGATCGGCGGGATGCTCAAGCACATCGACTTCCTGGCGAGCAACGTGCCCGGAATCCCGGTGCCGCTGTACCTGACCGGCGCGAAGGTCGACCGGTTCTACGGGTTCGGTCCCACGATCGGCGCCGCCCTGAACATCACATTGATGTCTTACTGCGGTACCTGTTGCGTCGGCATCAACGTCGACACCGGTGCTGTGCCCGACGCTGACGTGATGATCGACTGCCTGCGAGATGGTTTCGACGAGGTTCTCGCCGTTGCCGGCGGGAGCGGGCACGCGGTGTTGCCGGTCGGCGTCGCGTAACGGTGGTTCAGAACTGCCGCGTCACGAATCGCGAGCTGTCGCGACCGGTAGAGCATGATCGTACGCTGGGTGCCGGCGTCGATCAGAGCGTGGAGGTTCACCTCGACGCGCGCGGACACTCGGACGACGATGTACCGGTCGTAACGGGATGGTTGTCGATCTGTTTTGACGCTCAGGCCCATCAAGCGCTCCTGGTGCAGTCGTTCAGACACGGCCCGGCAGCCCAGATGCCGTTGCATCCGGAGCGGGCCGGCGCCGCCGGGCAGAGGTTTGGCCTCCGCCCGGCGGCGAGTTCGCCCCCCGCCCCGGCGCCCCCACCGTCCAGGCACTCCCGTTTGCTAAGAGCGCTCAGCCGCCGGCGTGATACGAGGAATCTGGAAGGTAGTGCTCGTACCAAGACAGACGAAGCCGTTGATGGCAGATTCGCGCATCGGCAGTGCGACCGCGGCACGGGCGAGGGCAACACCCGGCGATGCTCCAGCGATCAGGTGACGGTGCAGGCCCAGCATCAGGCGCTTAGCCGCAGCGTCAGGCACAGGCACGACGCTCGCGATGATGCTGCGGGTGCCCATGTCGAGCAGCGCGGCGGCAAACCCGAGCAGCTCGTCACCCGCGTGGGTGCCCGAGACGGCGAGGTCGCAGGCCGACAGCACGATCAGTTCGGGCGCGCGCCGCAGGGCCTGGAGCTCGTAGGCGTTGAGAGTGCCGTCGGCGAGCTCGAGCGACGAGAACAGGGGGCTGTCTGCGCGAAACCTGCCATGGCATGCCAGGTGCGCGACCGTGGCCCCGTCGAGCGCGTCAAGCACCGATCCCGCGAGGGCTGCGCGCCCTGAGAGTACGGTCGCACCCGGGTAGAGGGCGCCGACAGCGTCGATCTCGGCCCTGACATGTCGCAGATGCGGCCCGCCCACCAGCACGACCTTGGGCCGGTGGCGACGTCGACGGGGAGTCTGCAGCGCAAGCCACGTCGAAGCTGAGGGCGAGACTGCGAGCGCTCGCCCGCGCAGGCCGGGCAGCGTCGCCCAGGGAAGCTCGTGGAGTGAACCGGTCGGCACGATCACCAGCTCACGATCGCCGACAACCGGCAGCAGCGGGGCGATCAGCTGCTCACCGATAGCAGCGGCGGAAGCAGCGGCGCCTGCCCACAGCGTGCCACGCTGCGGCGCACCGCGCCGCAGGTGGGCCAGGCGAGTGAGCGCGAAGCGAAGCCACGCGAGCTGCTCGGCGAGCGGGCCGAGTGCTCCGAGCTCGTGGCGGGTCAGTCGTCCCAGCACGAGCGTGAGGGCGATCAGGTGCCCGTCGAGCTCCACGTATTCCACCAGCGCACGGTCGCCGAGGGCGGCGGCGAACGAGCTTGGCTGCGCGGACAGCCGCGAGCGGCCGTCCGCTCCGGCCGCGTGTCGGGAAAGGCGGCGGATCGACGTCTCAAGCCGACCCTGGCGCGCCACCAACGTTCGCGTCGAGCGCTCGCTCTGCTCGGCGCGACCGATCTCGGCTCCGACCTGGCGCAGCTCGATCATCGCCTCGCGAAGCTCGGCAGATGCCGGCGGAGTGACCGGAGCAAGCCGCAGCGCGCTGCTGCGCAGCGCCTCGGCCCACTCGAACTGCGACGCCGGCCCCCCTTCGGTGAGCGCGATCCGCAACCCCAGCCGGGCCAGCTCAGACCCGAGCGATGAGGCGGAAGCGCGCAGGTCCGAGGCTCCGATCGCCGCGCGATGGCCCTCCAGCATGCGCAGTCCGTTGCGCGCCGCGCGCTGGGCGCCCGTGTGATCGTCCTCAGCGAGGCGGATGGCGGCCTCGACGTGCCACGCCTCGATCCGGTCGTAGATCGGGCCGTGGCGCAGCAGCGACGAGCACGCGGCCAGCTCGTGCCGGGCGATACGGACCGATCCGAGCTCGATCGCGGCGCGGGCCACCGTCAGACGGACCCGCAGCGCGTCGCTCGCCCATCCGGCGGCGGCAAGGATCTCGGCGGCGGCGCGACCCGCGCGCAGCGACGAACGTCTTACCGATCCCGCCGTGATCGAGGCGGCAATCGCGAGGCCGACGGCACGCGCGTGATGCCCGGGACGCCGCTGCGCAGCGAATGACCTCTGTGCCCGTTGCGCGATCATCTGCGCCTGCGCCGGATCGCCCGCCAGCAGGGTCAGCCGGACGACCTCCAGGCGGCCTTCGTGGTCGTCGATCCCCGCGCGCCGCCAGATCGCCTGCGCCAGGTCAAGCGAGTGCCGCGCCTCGCCAGTCAGGCGTCCAGCGGTCAGAGCCTGGGCACGGAGCAGCTCGAGCTCGGCTGTGTTCATCGGCGATACGGCGCTTGTGTCGATCGCGTCGAGGCGTGCCAAAGAGGTGGGAAGATCGCCGCGCGCGAGCGAGATCCGCGCAAGCTCGAGTTCGGCGCCGAACGCGGCGTCGCTCGCGCCAAGCCCGGCATATAGGTGTCTTGCGCGGGTGAGATCCGCCTCCGCGGCAGCCACATCGCCGCGCTCGGCGAGCAGCAGGCCACGGTTCTTGAGCACGCGGGCCTCCCAAATCGTGTCACCCTTCTGGCGCAGGGTCTCCACCGCCCGGTTCGACCCCTCCATCGTCGTCGGCGCGGCGCCCGTGATGTTGAGCAGGGCGATCCGAAAGACCTCGGTGCGCGCAAGCTCGTGGGTGTCCAGCGATGCGCAGGCGGCGGCCAGCTCACGCCGTGCTGCGGCGATCTGTCCGCGGTACGCGAGGCATATCGATAGGGGACGCCGCGCGAGCGCTGCTCGCCGCGCGAGGCCGTGGCGCTCACCGAGTCGGACCGCGCTGCGCAGAGTTGGCACGGCACGCGGGTCGCCGAGTTCGTGCCGAGCGAAGCCGAGCGCGTGCAGCGCCGCAACCTCGGCCTCGGGATTGCGGGTCAGGCGCGCCAGCTGGATCGCCCGTTCGGCCAGCTCCGCGCCCCCGCGGGCGTCGGTCTGAACGAACGCGTGCGCGGCCTCCGCCAGCGCAAGCGGATCCTGTTGATCGACGGCGAACGCTACCCCGGACACGTATCAAGGCTCTCGCAGGTGTCTCTATTTGTCCATAGAATCAGCGACGCGCACGCCCAGAGAAAGGACCGGAGTGAGCTGTAACACCGTCTTTCCGCCCGGCAGTAGCCCCGAGAACGAGATCACCAGGCAGATTCTCGATCACCCCCGGATCGTCTACGAGGTGACCCGGACCAGCTTCGTGATCGCGATCAGGGACGAACTGCTGGTGCGCCGGTCTGTGCTCGAGGCTTCGCCCACCCTCGCCCGAGCGCTCGAGAAGGTGGCGCGCAGCTCGGGCAAGCTCGGAGGCCAGGCTGAAAGCGAGCGGGGGAGGGGTGGCTCGAACGCTCAGACACAGCCGCCGACGGCTTCAGATCCGGGGGACGTCGAGCTCTGGCACATCACCGACCCGACTGCCGACTCGATCGACGTCGCACGCAGACTGCGCAGGCTCGCCAAATGTCAGTGCTGCGCGCCCTACAACGGCTTTGAGTGGTCCGAACCGCCGGTGTCGCCGAACCATGTGGCCGTGCTCTGCTCAAAGAATGACGTCTGTCCGGCCAGCCCGCCGGAGCCGGCGCCCCCTCCTCCTGAGGGCGAGGATTTTGTTCCGCAGGCAGGCGAGGGGCCGTGTGCAACGGTGGTTGTGATCGACTCCGGTTACTTCGAAGGCATCCATCCGCGACTCGATGCTCGGGTGAGGTCCGTGGCCGGGTGGTGGCTTGACAGCACGACGGGTATCTGGATGCCAGACCCGCCCGACCAACTGGATGCCGGCGGTGACGGTGTGCTAGACGGCATCGCCGGTCACGGTACGTTCAACGCCGGTCTGGTCGCCCACATCTGCTCGCAGGTCGAGATCAGGGTGGTCGGCGAGCGCCACGACATCACGCAGATCGGAACGCTCAACCAGGTCGTCGAACAGCAGCTGTTCAGCTCGGAGTTCGATGTCGCCAACGCGATTTGGACCAACAGCAACGCTGATGTCGACGTGATCTCCTGCGGGTTCGCCTTTCCGACGCTCGACGACTATCCATCGATTCCGTTCAACGCGGTGATGACGACACTCAGGGGTCCTGAGTCCCCTCGTCCCGGGATCGCCGTCGTCGCCCCGGCGGGCAACGAGGACAGATCGACGCCGTACTGGCCGGCGGCGCACCCCGATGTGGTCGGCGTGGCTGCAACCAACCGCCTCGGCAACGCCAGGGCGCACTTCTCGAATTGGGGAGCGTGGTGTGATTGCTGCACCCGCGGCGAGTACGTCCGCTCCACGTACATCGACTGGGACGGACCGGTGCAGGGGGAGCCGCCGGGCGAGATCGAGCATTTCGCGGGTTGGGCGAGGTGGGACGGCACTTCGTTCGCCGCCCCGAAGGTGGCGGCGGCGATCGCGTGCCTGGTCGCCGCCAGTGACGAGGACCTGCTTCCGCTCGACGCTTGGGAACTGCTTGTCGGCGGGCTTGGAGGGGTGCCGGTCAATCCGCTGACGGGTAACGCGTCCGCGGGGCCCGCCGATGTGACCCTTCCCCACCTGCAGCTGGGCTGAGCGACGGACCGCAAGTGACGATTCAAGAGCTCATACGCGCAGCCGGTGAAGGCGACGAGGACGCTTGGGGGGCGCTCGTCGAACGGTTCGAGGGGCTCATCTGGGCGACCGCGCGGGCACACCGGCTGTCGCAGGCCGAGGCGGCGGACGTCACGCAGACGACCTGGTTGCGCCTGGTCGAGAACCTCGACCGAATCAAGGATCCCGAGCGGCTGGGGGGATGGCTGGCGACGACCGCGCGTCGGGAGTGCCTGCGCCACATCCGCCTTCGCGGTCGGGAGCTGGTGATCGCCGATGACGGCTTCTTCGAAGCCCCCTCGGATGAGCCGGTCGAGCAGCGCCTGATCGTCCGCGAACGCGACGAGGCGCTGCGCGGCGCGTTCGCCCGGATCGGTGAGCGCTGCCAGGCGTTGCTGCGGCTGCTGTCCGCCCCAGATCCGCCGAGCTACGAGGAGATCGGGGCGGCGCTCGGGATGCCGATCGGCGCGATCGGGCCCACCCGGGCGCGCTGTCTGGAAAAGCTGCGCCGCAGCCCGGAGCTGGTCGGAATTGAAATGACGTTAAGGAGCGCACGTGAGCGAGGACCGCGGGGAGCACGATCCGCTGCTGGACGAGCTGCGGGCACTGTTCGCGCTCGATGACCCAGTTCCGCGCTTGGTGACGGAGGCGGCGAAGGCGGCGCTTGGCTGGAGGCGCCTTGACGCCGAGCTGGCCGAGCTCTGTGGAGATTCGGCCCTCGACTCCGAGGCGCTGGCGCTCGCACGTGGCTCCGCGGCGACGCTCCGAGCGGCGAGCTTCAGCTCCGGCGCGGTCACGATCGATGTCGAGTTCCACGGTGAGGGCGCCGATCGCGAGGTGCTTGGCCAGCTGTCGCCGCCGGTGCGTGCGAGGGTCGAGGTTCAGGCGAGCACCGAGGAAGCTCAGACCTCCGCCGAGTCGGACGCTCTCGGCCGCTTTCGAGCAAAGCTTCCCCCAGGGCACTCGATCCGTCTGCGCGTGACGCTTGGCGGGGCGGACGCGGGGAAACTGATCGAGACGAGCTGGCTCGCGCTCTGAGGCGCTCTGAGCTGCGAGCGCCGGCGAGTCGGGCCTGGCGCCGGGTATTGGCTCTGTCGGACGTATTTCTGCGCGGTGATCGCACTCTCTCATTTCAGAGAGCGGCAGTACACGCGCTCGCCAACAAAACAACCCGGAGGGGGAGCAGAATGCCCGAAGAGGTCATCAGCGACGGCGACATCATCGACATCATCGTCGACTGGATTCTGGAGGAGGCCGAGATCCACGACTATGGTGACGTAGTTGATTTCGGTGACCGAGGTGACATCGGTGACCTGCCGTTTGAGCAGCAGCTCGACGCCGTGTCAACGAGCGCGGTGGTGCAGGAGGCCGTCGCCAAGCGGATGAGCGAGGCGCAGGCTGAGGGTCGCGCATTTCCGTTGCCGACGGCGCGCGAGATCGCCTCAGCACGCGAGCGTGTGCTCGCTCGCAGGCATCGCCGGTCCTGAAGATGGGGGCGAGCGTGGTCATCGGGGTTCTGGTCGTCTGGTTCCTGATGACCGCGCTCGTGCAACTGCCATCGAAGCGGTGCAAGCGCGTCCGCCGCTATGACCCGACCGGACACCTGCTGCCGGGTTGGAACTTCTTCGCCCCGAAGCCGATCCAGGCTGATTTCGCTGTGTGGTATCGAGCATGGGAATCCTACGACGAAGATCGGGACGAGGTACTGGAGTCCGGATCGACGGCGTGGCGTGAGCTCGCCGGGATCGAGCAGCGCCGGTTCACCGACGCACTGGTGAACCCTGGCCGCTACACGCGCAAGAGCATCTTCACATGCTGTTCACGGATCGCCACCACGATGCGAAACATCAGCTACGAGCCAGGCGACACGAAGGACCTCCCGCCTGACACGATCATGATCAGCCTTCCCTACCTGCTGCTGGCCGAGAAGGTCACCTCGCTGGCCTCGTATGCGGTGGCGGTCCAGTTCCGCATCGACGTCGTCCGCCACAACGGCGGCGCGGCGAGGGCGTGCACGGTGTTCCGCTCCGCCGTCCATCAGGTGTCCCCCGAAGCTCGCATGTGAGCATCATCGTGTGGCTGCATCCCAACCCCGGTCAGGCGCTGGCCCTGGCGGTCCGATTCTGTGCAATCGCGCGGCTGATCGGACTGCTCGAGCTCGCTTTGGTCCGCGAAGAGCTCGCGCCCGGCGGCTTTCTGGATTGGACGATGATCGGGAATCTGAGCCCCCATACACGAACGCGCACCGGGAGGATGATTCGCCGAGCATGTCGTCTGCTGAGCGCCCGCTCATTCGCCGGCCTGGCCGTGCTCAGCGCTGTGATCGCAGTCGCGCTGCTCCTCTGGCCGTCGTCGGTGGCATTGATTGCGACTGCGGTTGCGCTCCAGTTGCTGCTGCTCAAGCGCCACCATCTGACGGTTGACGGTTCAGACCAGATGTCGCTGGTGGTGCTCCTGGCATGTCTGCTCGGCCGGATCGGCGCCGACGCCGTCAGTGCCCGTGCGGCAGTGTCGTTCCTAGCCGCCGAGCTGACACTCGCGTATTTCGTGGCGGGATTCTCAAAGGCGACCTCCAGCTACTGGCGGTCAGGCAACGCCTTGCCGATCATCGCGGAGACCCGGATGTACGGGCATCCCACGGTCGCTCGGGTGCTGCGCGCGCGCCCGGCGATCGGGCGCGCGTCCGGCTACAGCGTGCTGATCTGGGAATCATTCTTCCTGATGACGCTGACCGCGCCGCCGGCCGTCGTCCTGGCGATGCTCGCTGCCGGCGTCGCGTTTCATGCAGGTTGCGCGATCGTGATGGGGCTGAACAGATTCCTGTGGGCCTTTGCGGCCGGATACCCCGCTCTGTTGTGCACCAATCTGGCGATCCGCCAGGAGATCGGCGCTCCAACGGCGAACGCGATCACGATCGGCGTGGTAGCGGTGGGGATCCTGGTGTTCGCAACGAGTTTCGGCACACGTGTTCCGATCACCGAGCGACAGGCGCCTCTGCGGCGCGAAGCATGATTCCAGCGTGATCCGCAGCGAGAGGCGAGAGCCGGGCCGGCCCGCCGCCCCTCGCTGCGGAGCTCACTGCTGACGCGGCCGCTCGACGCCGCTGGGGCGCTGATCGATCACCGCGATCTCCTGATCCAATCCGAGCGCGTCGATCACCTGCACCGGCGGTGCGGCAACCGCCGCCTGCCAGTCCGTCGGCAACCGCCCGAACACGAGCCGCAGCGAACGCCTCAGCCAGTCGCGCCGCGCGCGCCGGCGCGCCGTTCTGGCTTCTCTCACCAGTATCGCCAGTTCGTCCGGGCCGGCACGAACGGCGGGCGGTACTCGGCCGCCCCTGCTGAGGAGCAGATACACATCTTGATGCCTGTGCACGCGTAATCCTCTCCTTGTGGAGTAGTTAATCGTCAGTGTGATGGTCGTAAGCGCGCAGCGACACGCGTCCCGACGATCAGGTCAGTTACAAGTGCCACCGGCGCGCGCGCCCGCAAGCGGCGCGGTCAATCAGGGAATTACGTGTGGTTGAACGTCATTGCAATCCTCCACTTGTAGATCGGTTTGGGCACAAAAAAAGCGGCCCCTCGGGGCCGCCCTCACGAACGATCGATGGCACACGCAATTTCAGCGTGTCCACCTCATTCTGAGGGCGTCGCGACCGTCCGCCATCGTCCGGTGCTCTGCGAGCGCGACAATGCATGCCGAACGCATTGCGTTGGCGGCTGGGGTTGTTTGAGTGAAGAAAAGTGTCATTGAAATGGCTCCCACTTGGAGTGTCGCCGATCGTAACTCACGTTGGTGAGAATTTCAAGAGGCACCTTCAAGAAACATTGCATCCGAGAGATCGATCGCCTCAACCGGCCGTTCCGGCCGGTTGAACCAGCGGACAGGAGAGCGTCCCCCACCAACCTCAGGGCCGACTGGTGGCTCGGAGCGCCGGCGATGCCAACAGCCGTATAAGTGTTGAGGAGCCCTGATCCAACACGCGACTGCTGCCGATTAAGTTGGCATGCGCCTTCGTGGAGCTCGAGCAATCGCCGATCGCGACGACGGCCAGCGCGAGATCACCCGCGCCGCCGTTGCCGCCTACGCACGCCTCTGCCGGGCTGTCGGAGGCCGAATCGTGACCTACGCGGAGGCGGACGGCGGGCTCATCTGCGAGAAGCGCGCCGGCCGGGCGCGCTCGACGCTGTGGCGCATCACGGCCGACGGTAGGGTGCTGCCCGACACCCCCTACAGCTACGAACAGCGTGCATTCGTGGCCGGCGCGCCCGTCTTGGGGCACGTCGCTGACGCGGGGTCGCGAAGGGCGCAGACAGACGGCCGCGTAGGTACTGTCGTCGGTAGCGATCATGTATCGGCTGCCCACCAAGAGCTGGGTTGGACTCGCGCTGTTGACGGCCGGCGCTTCGTTGTTGAGCTCCAGCGCCGCCGGTAGACCCGCCGCTGCGCCTGCGCGGGCTGCGCCGCGCCTCGTGTATTCGTCCGCCAGCAACTACGTCGTGCAGCGACAGCCCGCACCTGGCTCCTGCCGGGCGATCGGATCAGGGCTCTACTCGCGTCCGGATCCACGCTGCACTCCCGGTGCGTTGAACCCGGAGGTTACGCAGGCGACGATCGGCCGGACGATCTGCGCGTCCGGATGGACCTCCACGGTGCGGCCACCCGAGAGCGTCACCGAACCGGAGAAGCGCGCCAGCATGGCGTCCTACGGCGACCGCGGTTCGATCGGTGGTTACGAGTACGACCACTTCGTGCCACTTGAGCTCGGCGGCGCGACCAATGACCCGCGGAACCTGTGGCCCGAACCCGGAGCATCGCCGAACCCCAAGGACGCGGTCGAGGATGAGCTCAACGGCAGGGTCTGCGACGGACAGATGACGCTCGAACAAGCGCAGCACGCGATCGTCAGCAACTGGGTCGCGCTCGCCAGGGCCCGGAAGACCAACCCGAAATCTCCGGCCGTGTCCGCGATCTGCTCGGCGTCCGCAGAGTACGACAGCTACTACGGCGACTACGACGTATACGTTCACTCAAACCAGCCGGACCAGACGGTGACGGTCACGAGCTCCGGTGGGCAGTCCGCGAGCTGGCACACCAACAGCTCTGGGTATGCCGACGTCTACTTCCATGCAGGCCGTTCGGCAGCCGGGGAGACGATCACCGTGAGAGCCGGCGAAGCCAGGTGCTCAACGAGGCTGTGATCGGGGGGCAGGGCGGAGCGAAAGGTCACAGGTCCTCGTCGCCGTCCCCTGCCGAGCGGGGTCAGTCCGCGCACTTGAAGCCAGTAGCTCGAACATCGGGTCGGTCAGCCGAGGCCTGCCGTTCGGCCTGAATGACGTCGGCCTTGTTCTCGAGGCTCTCGAGCGCCTTGCCGATGCTCGAGCGCTTGATGCCCACTGCGGCGGCCGTCTCCTCGCTGTGGAGGGCCGTCGTGGTGGCGGCGAGCGCGCGCGCGACGCGACGCTCGTTGGTCGGCAGCGCGCGCCAGATCGAGTGCATCAGCGGCGCGCTGTCGTGGGCGGCCTGATCGAGTGCCGAGAGCCATGTGCCCTCGTCCGCGGTTGCTCCCGGGCCGTCTGCCGCCACAGATAGTGCGCGAGCATCATGCACCGCATCGGGTGCCCGCGGGTGAACTCGAGCATCGGCGTGAGCGCGGCTCCGACGTCACGTCCGGACTGCCGGAAGCGTTGCGCAACGTACTCGGCGACGTCCGCGATCGGCAGCGGCTCGAGACTCCTCGGGACCGCCTGGTCGAGCAGCGGGCCGTTCGGGATCGGCGAACAACTGCGCCATCACGCCCGGGGCGGAACCGGCGAATGCGTAGGTGGCGGCCTCGGCCTGGTGTTGGATGACGCTGCGGATCTTCCCGTCCGCGCCCGGGACGGCAAGCACGTCCTGGATCTCGTCGAACACGATCAGGCTCGCCGTTCCGTTGCGATCGAAGAGATTCGCCGGGAGTTCGAGCAGGCGCAGAAGCACGGACTCCGCGTCGACCTGAGGGTTGCGCTGCAGCGTCGCGGTGAACCCGCCCCCGCCGAGCGCCAGGCCGATGTTCCAGGTTCGGAGCAGGTTCTCGACCTGTCGTCGAATCGGTCCCTTGAGACGGTCGTAGGCCCGCTCGATCCGGACGACGATCTCGGCGATCGAGAGGACATCCTGGAGGTCGACGAGCACCGTCGCCACGCCCTCCCGGCCTGCCGCGTCGAGAACTCTGCGAAGCAGCGTCGTCTTCCCGTAGCGACGAGGGCCCACGAGCCGGAATGAATGGCCACCCTCGGCCAGCGTGAGCAGGTCGTCGGTCTCGCGATCGCGGTCGATCATCTGCTCCGGCGGCAGCGGTCCTGAGAAACGGAACGGGTTGATGTCTCGCGGTGTTCCCATCGACCGAGAGTCTAGCGGTTGTATACAAAAAGTATGCAAAGTCGCATATAAAAAGTCTGCGAATTTGCATCCGGCGAGAACGCAGGACTAGCTTCCGGCGTTCTGAAGCGAGCCTCGCGCCGGATCGACGCCGTCAACCTCCGCCGAGCGCCACCATCGCCTGACGAGATAGGAAGCAATCGAGACCGATGGCGGCAGGCGGAGCTTCGCGCTTTGGCCGGTGAGCGCGGCGCTGACCTGCTCACGGGAGAACCACCTGACGTCCTCGAGTTCTCCGTCCTTAGCCGTTGGATCTCCGCCCTCGGACTTCGCCTGGAAGCCGAGCATCAGAGACGAGGGGAACGGCCACGGCTGTGAGGCGACGAAGGTGGGGTCGGACACGGTGATGCCCGACTCCTCTTCAACCTCACGGATCACGGCCTCCTCGAGCGACTCGCCCGGTGAGACGAATCCGGCGAGTACCGAGTACTGGTGCACGGGCCAGTTGGCGTGGCGACCGAGCAGGAGGTGTCCGTCGTATTCGACGAGGACGATCACTGCCGGATCGGTTCGCGGGAAGTGCTCGGCGCCGCAACTCCTGCACAGACGCAGATAGCCGGCTTCGGCGCTGATCGTCGCGGCGCCGCAGTTCGCGCAGAAGCGGTGGCGGCGGTGCCAGTTCAGCATCGCGGTGAGATAGGCAGCGAGCCCGGCCTCGCTCCGGGCAAGGACCGAACCGGCATCTCGCAGGCCGGCGAGCCGCCGATCGGCGCTCAGGCCGGACGCGGTCGTCGCCGGGACATCGTCGAGGTCCACGGCGAACAGAGCCGACTGCTGCTCCAACCCCAGCAGAATCGCTGCTCCGGCGTCGAGTTCGATGTCCGTGACGCCGGCCAGTGGATACCGGATCAGCGCGGCCGGCTCGCCGCCGAGAACCACACCGGCTGCGCCGGCCGCCACAAATCGGCTGGCTGGATCACGAAGCTGGTCGGAGACCCAGCGCGCATCTTTGCGTAGCGTGCCCGCCCGATCAAGCTCCATCCCAGAGAACGTCTGTTGGTTGTTCAACATGGCTCAGCACGCCCGCCTGCGTGGAATCGTAGTCCCGCAGCGACCCGGGCGGTTGAGCCCCCGGCGCTGGTAACGTCCACGCCGCCCAGGTGAGCCGCGCGCGTCAACCGTACGTGCGGCGGAGCGTCAGGGGAGATCAGATGAGCGATCAGAGCACCGCAGAACCACTGAGCCTCGACGCCGTCGTCGTGGGTGCCGGGTTTTCCGGTCTATACGCCCTGTACAGGCTCCGCCGCCTGGGCCTCTCCGTTCGCGTGATCGAGCGCGGCAGCGGAATCGGCGGCACCTGGTTCTGGAACCGATACCCGGGCGCGCGCTGTGACATCGACAGCGTCGACTACAGCTACTCCTTCTCGGAGGAACTGCTCGACGAGTGGCGGTGGACCGAGCGGTTCGCGACCCAGCCGGAGATCCTGCGCTATCTCGAGTACGTTGCCGATCGCTTCGATCTGCGCGGCGACATCGAGTTGGGCACCGAGGTGAGGAGCGCCGTGTTCGGCGAGGGCGAGAATCGGTGGCTGATCGGGACCGATCGCGGCGAGACGCTCTCAGCGCGGTGGCTGGTGATGTGTGTCGGCTGCCTCTCGCAGCCGCAGCGACCGGCGATCCCTGGGCTTGACAGCTTCACCGGCCGCTGGCACCACACTGCGCAGTGGCCGCAGGACGGCGTCGACTTCAGCGGCAGACGCGTGGCCGTCGTCGGGACCGGCTCAACCGGGATCCAGGCGATCCCGCTGATCGCGCGTCAGGCCGAGCAGCTGTACGTCTTCCAGCGCACCGCCAACTACAGCATGCCTGCACACAACCGACCGCTCGACCCCGAGTTCGTGGCGCAGGTCCGCAGCGGCTGGCCCGAGCGGCGGCGGATCGCGCAGGAGTCAGATGCGGGCATTCCGTTCCCCGCCCCGACCGAGGCCACGTTCGGGGTGACCGCGCAGGAGCGGGAACGGATGTATGAGGAGGGGTGGCAGCGAGGCGGGATCAATGCCCTCTCCTACGCGTTCACCGACTACTTCACCGACCCTGCGGCAAACGCCGCCGCCGCCGAGTTCACGCGCCGGAAGATCAGGCAGCTCGTGCGCAACCCGGTGACCGCCGAGCTGCTCTCGCCGCGTCAGCACATCGGCACGAAGCGCACGTGCGTCGACACCGGCTACTACGAGACCTACAACCGTGCCAATGTCGAGCTGATCGATGCTCGTGCCACGCCGATCACCGAGATCACGGCGAGCGGTGTCCGCACAACGGCGGCCGAGTTCGAGGTGGACGAGATCGTGTTCGCGATCGGCTTCGATGCGATCACCGGTGGGCTGACGAGCATCGATCTCCGCGGTCTCGGCGGCGAGACACTGCGCGACCACTGGGCCGAGGGCCCGCGGACCTACCTCGGCCTGTGTAGCCACGGCTTCCCCAACATGTTCATGGTGACCGGTCCCGGCAGTCCGTCGGTGCTGAGCAACATGGTCGTGTCGATCGAGCAGCACGTCGACTGGGTCACGGACCTGATCGCGGAAGCGACCCGGCGGTCGATCGAGCGGGTGGCGGCGAGCGCCGGTGCCGAGCGGGCGTGGGGTGATCATGTCCAGGCGGTTGCGGCGACGACGCTGTATCCGGTCGCGAACTCGTGGTACATGGGCGCCAATATCCCCGGCAAGCCGCGCGTCTTCATGCCGTACGTCGGTGGCTGCGGTCCGTACCGTAAGCGGTGCGACGAGGTCGCCGCACATGGCTACGAGGGGTTCGTGCTCGCCGGGAGCGACCAGGGCCGACCCCGGGCAACGGCGTCCGCATAGGGAGCACCCTCGCGATGGCCGACGACGGGCGCACTCACCTGCAGGAAATCCTTGGCGGCAGGGTATCCGAGCTCTCGGAATCATCCGCCCGGGTGTTGACGGCGTTCATCGACGGTGGGCGCCCCAATGCGCACCTGCTGGCGGTCACGCAGGCGCGCCACCGTTACGACGCCGACAGCGCAGCGATCGGCCCGGGTGAGCCGATCGCCGAGATCCATGAGCACCGCGTCACCGTCGCAGGCGCCGAACTGCCCGTGCGCGAGTTCCGGCCCGGATCCGGTCTGTTGCCGGCGATCGTGTACATGCACGGAGGCGGCTGGCTGCTCGGCAGCATCGGCTCACATCAGGCCGCCTGCCGCGCGCTCGCCAACGCCACTGGGTGCGCGGTCTTCAGCGTCGGCTACCGGTTGGGGCCCGAGTTTCGGTTCCCGACCGCCGTCGAGGATTGCTACGGGGCGCTCACATGGGTGCACGCGCGTGCGGAGGCGCTGTCGATCGACCCGGGTGCGATCGCGGTCGCCGGCGACAGCGCGGGCGGCAATCTGGCAACGGCGATCGCGATGCTGAGCAGGGACGCCGGCGGTCCCAGGCTCAGCATGCAGTTGCTCGTGTACCCGGTGACGACGACCGACCTCTCGCTCGGATTCGACAGTGAGTACGAGGGATTCCTGCTCTACCGCGACGAAATGCAGTGGCATCAGGACAACTATCTCGCTGCGCCGGAGCAGCGGATCGATCCGCGCGTGTCACCGCTTGACCACGGCGATCTCGCCGGCCTGCCACCAACCCTGATCATCACCGCTCAATGCGACCCGCTTCACGCTCAGGGTGAGCTGTACGCAGGCGCGCTGCATGCCGCGGGCGTGACGGTCGAGCACCGCCAGTGGCCCGGTGCGCTGCACGGCTTCTTTCAGTTCCCGAACCTCTTCACCGAGGGCGCGGACGCGGTCGCCGCGGCGGCGTCCGCGCTCAACCGGCAGCTCGCCGGCGCGCCGAGGACTTCCACGACCGCCGCCGGCTCACAATGACGCGAGGAACGCGCCGAGCACCTCGTTGAACCGTTCGGTCTCCTCGATGAACGGACAGTGGCCGCTGTCCTCGAACAGCTCAACGCGAGCGTCGGGGATCTGCTCGAGCAGGTGCGACGCTCCGGAGACCGGGAGCAGCGCGTCGTGGCGACCCCAGCAGACGAGCACCGGGACGTCGATCATGGGAATCACGTCGCGGTAGTCCTGGACCGATTGGTCGAACAGAATCGCGGTCAGCGCGCCAACCGGCAGCTTCGCGCACTCAGCGACCATCCACTCGACGTCGGCCCCCGACTGCTCGTTGTGGAACATCGCCGGCACGAGGTGTTGCAGGAACGCCTTCTTGTCGTCCTGCACGTCGCTGATGTATGAGTGCAATGTCGGCAGGTCGACGAAGCCATGCGGCCAGTCCTCCCACTTGAAGTCCGACGCGGACTCATCGACGACCACCAATCCTCTGATCGAACCGGTGCCGAACTGCCGGATGTAATCGAAGGCCACGAACGCACCCATCGACCACCCGAGCAGGACCGGACGATCAACGTCGAGCGCCCGGATGAACGCGTCGAGGTCACGCCCATATTGCGGGATCGTGTGGCCTGCCGGGGCCTTCTCAGAGCCGCCGTGGGCGCGGAGGTCGACGGCGATCACCCTGTTGCCGTCCGATAGCGGACCCATCTGCTTGTGGAAATACCGACGGCTCATCGACACGCCGTGGACCAGGATCACCGGCGGGTCCTCGCGACTCCCCGTTTCCTCGTAGGCGAGCGTGACCCCGGTTTCAAGTGCGATCTCGGCCATGCAGGTTCCTCTCTCGTGGCGGCTGCCCGCAGCTTATAGGTGAGCGCTGCGCGCTTCACAGCGGGCTCTGCTCGCGGGGGAGAGGCTCACGTGAGGCGAGCCCGAAGCGCGGATGCGCCGGCGCCAGGCCCAGCGCGATCTCGGCGACGTGTTCGCCCAGCGCCGGCGCGTGTTTGAACAGATGCCCTGAGTCTCCGCCGACGAGCAACACCCGTGGCTGCTCGGGGTGAGGCGCGATGACGAAGTTGGAATCTGCGGTCTGCACGGTCTGGCCAACCTCCTGGCCGACGATCGGGCTGTCCGCGAGCTCTGGGAAGCGCGTGGCGAGATAGCGTCGCGAGGCGGCGATCGTCTCCGTGGTCATGATCCGGTCGTCGCGATCAAGGTCGATCTCCTGGTGGCTCCAAACCTTCGCGGCCTTGAAGCCGAGACCACCGGTGGCCGGCACGCCGTAGGCTTCACAACCACGGTCCATGAAGGCCGGGAACGACTCGTGGTCGTAGCTTGTGCTGCCCGCCGGGGGCGCTACCAGGATCGCGTCCTGGCGGACGATCCGGAGCATCGGCGCCAGGGTCTGCGGGAACAGTTGCGGCAACCACGCCCCGCAGGCGCAGACCACGATGTCCGCATCGATCGGCTCGCCGTCGATCGTCGGGCGCTCCCGGCGGTCGGTGAGCACGTGAGCGCGGACCAGCCGTCCGCCGAGCTCGCGAAACCTTCGCACACCCGCGATGATCGCCCGCTGAGCGTGCAGGAAACCTCCCTCAGGCTCCCACAGACCGTACGCGATCCCCTCCAGATCCACGCCCGGCAGCCGCCGCGCAAGCTCGTCCACCGCCACCACCTCGTGCGGGATGCCGCTGCGGTCGAGGTGTTCGCGCGATGCGGCCTCCCAGCGGTCGTCGTCTTCGCTCGCGAACGCGACGTAGCCATTCTCGACGAACAGCACCTCGCCGGTCTCGGCCTCGAGCTCGCGCCAGCCGCTGCGGGCCCGGCGACTCCAGGCAACGTAGAAGCCGTCGTCGCCGTGACTGGCACGCAGGATCCGATGATGACCGCACGAGGCGCCCCGCAGGTGACCGGGTGCAAAGGGGTCGAGCAGCCGCACGCTGACACCGCGGCGCGCCAGCGCCAGGGCGCTGAAGACACCGGCGGCCCCGGCGCCTGCGACGACGGCGCTCGTCGGAGCACCCGCCGAAGCGAGAGACGGGCCGCTCCTGTGGACCTTGCTCACGGCAGCGGGTCGAGCAGGCCGCGTTGCGCCAGTAACGCCTCCAGCGCGTCGAGCCAGCAGGCGTAGTAAGCCGTCGCCGCGGACTCGTCCGCGGCCTCGGGACGCGTCGCGATCGCGGTGGCGAGGTGCGCTCGGAACTCGGCCCAGGAGGCGCCGCTGCGCTGTAGCGCGACCACTCCCATTCCGAGCGCGCGTCCCTGCCAGGGCTCCTCGAACACGAGCTCCCCATTGTCACGCGGAAGCGGCGTCTCGTCGCCGAGCGCCCGGTCCACCGCCGTGAGCTCGGTGGCCCCTGTGGTCACGAGGCCGCGGACTCAGGCACGATCGGCAGCGCCGTGCCGATCATGCTGTCACGGGTGACGATCGCCGCCAGCTCGGGCTCGCTCCAGGCCTCGGTGCCGCGAGGCCGCATCGGCAGCACCAGATAGCGGACCTCGGCGCTCGAGTCCCACACCCGAACCTCGACCTCGCCATCGAGCTCGACTCCGAACTCGCTCAGCACAGCGCGCGGCTCCGACACCGCGCGCGCCCGGTACGCCGGGCTCTTGTACCACGTCGGCGGCAGGCCGAGGACGGGCCACGGGTAGCAGGAGCACAGCGTGCAGACGATCATGTTGTGGATCCGCGGGGTGTTGGCGACCACAACCATGTTGTCGCCCTCGATGCCACCAAATCCAAGCTCCGCGATCGCGGTGTTGGCGTCGCCCAGCAACCGCTCGCGATAGATCTCGTCGACCCATGCGCGCGCGACGACCTTGGCGCCGTTCTGCGGTCCGATGTCGGTCTCATAGAGCTCGACGACGGTGTCGATCGCATCCGTCGAGACGAGGCCGCGTTCGGCGAGCACCGCCTCGAGCGCGCGAGCGCGGAGCTCGACCGCCGAGGTAGGACGTGGATGGTGATGGTGGTCGTGGCTCATGTCGGCTCCAGGTAGCTCTCCCACAGGTCAAGCGCAACGGTCCAGGCCTGCTCCTCGGTCGCTCCCCACAGGTCCTGTGAGCGAAAGGCGACCGAGTAGACGGCTTCCGGGGCGACGTCGGCGCCGTATACGGCCAGGTCGGGCAGGCGGTCCGCGCCGCGTAGCTCCTCGACCACGCCGACGGCGCCACGGACATAGCGCGGGCAGCGCGTGTGGCCGGCCGGATGCATCCGCTTGACGCGTACCCGCTGTCCATTCTCGAAGCGCGCATCGCCGGGTGGCGGCCCGATCGGATCGGCCGCCTTCAAACCGGCCAGAATCCGCTCCGCCATCGCCGGGTCGTGATGTGTGGGCGTCGACTCACCGTCCCGGAGCCGCTCGATCATCCGGTCGACGTCGCCTGGAGCGATCGTGCCCTTTCGCTCCAGACGTCGCTCGGCGCTGAACAGCCACCGCTCGTAGTACGAAGCAGCGAGATAATCGGCCGGTTCCATCTCCTCGCGGACCGGCCTTCCACCCGGCCCGGCGCCGAGGCGCTCGAGCGACACGAGCATGTGGATCGCGAACACCCGCGGCTCCCAGCGCTCGTGGTAGGTCAGCTCGGCGCCGGGCGGGGCGACCGCTCCGAAACCGTGCATCCCTCCCATGTCGTGCACGCCATCCACGTCCCGGTTAGCGTATTCGAATGTCTGACGTCAGGATCGCCTTGTCCACCCGCCTGATCGTGCGAGCGAGATGACGGGGATCCTCGACGGGCGGCGCGCGCTCGTCACCGGTGCGGCTCGTGGCATCGGCGCGGCGACGGCGCGGCGGTTCTGCGAGGAGGGCGCGTCCGTCGTGCTCGCCGACCGCGACGGAACCGGGGTCAGGGCGGCCGCGGCCGAGCTCAGGAAGGCCGGCCACGACGTGCATGCGCGCGAGGTCGATGTCACGGACGAGGCGGCGATCGCAGGCGCGATCGACGACGCTGCGCAGCTCATGGGTGGGCTGGACCTGGCGCTCGCCAACGCGGGCATATTGAGCGTCAGCCCGCTCGCCGGCCTTTCGCTCGCCGAGTTCGAGCGAACGCTGGAGGTCAACGTGCTCGGCACGTTCCTGACCTTCAAGCACGCCCGCCCACATCTCCAGGCCGCCGGCGGCGGCTCGTTGCTCTGCACCGCCTCGCAGGCCGGCGTGCGCGGCTACCGCGACATGAGCGCCTACTGCGCATCGAAGTTCGCGGTCGTCGGGCTCGTCCAATCGCTCGCGCAGGAGCTCGCGCAGGACGGGATCAGGGTCTGCGCGGTCGCTCCGGGAATCACCGACACGGGGATGTACGAGGAACTCGCGACGGAGCGGGGCCTGCTCTGGGATGTCGATCGTCAGAAAGCTCTGGACCGCCTTGCAAGCACCGTCCCGCTCGGGCGACCGGCGAGCCCGCTTGAGGTGGCCGACGCATTCGTCTACCTCGCGTCCGCGGCCGCGGCCTACGTCTCGGGGATCGCGCTCGTGATCGACGGTGGAGAGCTCTCCTGATGACCCGTCTGCTTGAGAACAAGGTTGCATTGATCACCGGTGCGGCATCGGGAATCGGCGCGGCGACGTCGCTCCTGTTCGCGGAGGAGGGCGCCAGGCTCCTGCTGGCAGACGTCGATGACCGCGGGAGCGAGGAAACCGTGAGGCTCGTCGGCGAGCGCGGCGGTGAGGCGCTCCACTTCCACTGCGACGTGACCGACTCGGTGCAGGTCGAGGCGCTCGTCGCCGCCGCCGCGGAGCGTTTCGGTCGACTCGACTGCGCTTTCAACAACGCCGGGATCGGCGGCCCCAGCGCACGCGTCGCCGACTACGACCAGCAGGCATGGAACCGGGTGATCGCCGTCAACCTGACCGGCGTCTTCCTGTGCATGCAGAGCGAGCTGCGGCAGATGGTCTCGCAGGGCGCCGGAGCGATCGTCAACGCCGCGTCCGTCGTCGGCGTCATCGGCTACCCGTACCTGGCGGCCTACAACGCCTCCAAGCACGGGGTGATCGGGCTGAGCCGGACAGCGGCCCTCGAGTACGCGAGCCACGGGATCCGGGTCAACGCGGTCTGTCCCGGCTGGACGGAGACGCCGATGGTGATGGACGAGGGCCCTTCGCCGGCGTCGATGCCCGAGGTCTACGCGGCGATCGCCGGTCTCGCTCCGATGAAGCGGCTCGCGAAGCCGATCGAAGTCGCACAGGCCGTTGCCTGGCTGTGTTCGGACGCGTCCAGTTTCGTCACCGGACATCCGCTGATTGTCGACGGCGGGGTCGCCGCCGGACGTCAACGCGCCGAGGACGGGTTGCACCAAGAAGCTTCAGACTGAGCTCCGCGTGCGTGACGGGCGCCCTATGACGGGGTGTGCGCGGCGAGGATCGAGACCGCGGACTCCCAGTCGATCTTCTCGACATCGAGATCCAAGCCGTCCAGGCAGGAGAGCGCCTTCTGGGCCAATGTCTGAATCGAGGGCGGACGGCCGGGAGCCCCCTCGGGTAGCTCGAGCGCCGCGGTGAGGACGGCCCCTTCGAGGAGGCGGACAGCGATCTCGCAGTCACCGTCGAGCAGTCCCTCGCCCGCGCCCTGGGGGACGAACTGCACACGTCGCAGAAGCTGCTGGGCATCGGGACGGGACACGGCTGGGTCGGTGAATGACCACTGCCCAGGAAAGCCGTCCAGGATCGTGGCGGCAACTCCGTACTCGAGGCTGAACTTCCCCTGCGCCCCCGTCAGTGGCCGGTGATGGATCAGCGGCTTGACGGTGCTCTGCGCGCCGCGCACCTCAATCTCGGCGATCTCGTCCGCGGCGAGCTGATGCGCGCCGAGGATTTCCCTGATCACGAAGATCGGCCGCTGAAGCGCGTAGCAGCACGGGAAGACCTTCACTGCCAACCCGCCGGGAATCGACGTCCGACGATCTTCCAGGTGATGGGTGGTGGCCTGCACCAGTTCGAGCCACGCGTCGAGCGCCGTCAGATCTGGACGGGCACCCAGGGAGGCCAGTTCGGCGGCCTGCGCACCAGCCTGTGCCGCCATCCCCACCTGCAGCGGCTTCGCGTCGCTACCGAACGCGCGCTGCACACCACTGGCTGCCGAGACCGAAAGAGCGATCGCCGCCGCGATCGCCTCGGAATTGAGCCCCAGCGATACGCCGGCTGTGGCGGCCGCTCCGAACACCCCGGCAGTCGCCGTGGCGTGCCAGCCCGCGTCGTAGTGGCGCCATCCCAGCATTGCTCCGATCCGCGCCATCGTCCCGGCGCCGGCGAGATACGCGCGGCTCCCACCTCCGTAGGCCAACGCGACCGGAACGCAGACCGCGCTGATGTGCGAGGTCGAGGGAAGGTGCAGGTCGTCGTAATCGAGTGCGTGCGCCATCGCGGCCCACTGACCCGGCACGCCGAGTGCCTTCGCCAACCCGGCGACGCGGTGCCCACGGGCGGCCAGAGCCACGCACACGGTGTCGATCAGGGCACCGCGGGCGACATCCTCCTCAGCGGTCTGCGGCTCGCAGCCCGCAGCCCACGCGCCCAGCGTCAGCGCGAGCGAGAGCTCCGGCGGGCTTTTCAGATGCATGCTCGAGCTGGGACTCTTCAGGGGGTCAGGACGATGCGGCCGCGGGCGCGCCCGGAGCGGATCAGGTCGTGGGCATCCTGGGCCTGCTCGAGTGGCATCGTGTCGATCGTATACTCGAGCCGCTCTCGCTGGGCGAGCTTGATCAGCTCCGCGAGCTCATCTCTGGACCCCCAGATGCTGGAGAGGAAGCGCGCCTCGTGCGGTACGGCGCCGAGGCCGAACGGAATTCTCCCGCCGAACAGGCCGAGCACGACAACGATCCCCTGGCGGTCGACCAGTCGCGCGGCGTGGGCAAGCGAGTCGGCTGAGCCGACGAAGTCCAGCACGGCGGCGTAGGGACCTTCGAGCTGATCGGGCGCGGCGCAGTGCTCGGCGCCCAGCGCAACCGCCCGCTCGCGCTTCTGGGACGAGGGGTCGCCGACATCGACGGCGGCGTCGGTCAGGAGACGCAGGTACTGGATCCCGAACTGTCCGAGCCCGCCGGCGCCGAGCACCAGCGCTCGTGAACCGGGGCCCAGCCAGTCACGCGCGTGCTTGACGGCGCGGTAGGGCGTCAGACCCCCGCACCCGAGCGGCGCCGCCTCGATCGGGTCGAGGTCACCGATCGGGTACAGGTACCGTCTCGACGGCACACGCAGGTACTCGGCGTAGCCTCCATCCTGAAAGATCCCCGCCTCGCGCGAGTCGGGGCAGATCATCTCCTCGGTTCGGCGGCAGAAGCGACATTCGCCGCAACCCCATGGGGTGTAGACGAGGACATTGCCAAGTTGCTCGTCGTGCGCGACGATCTCGTGACCGAGCACGAGCGGGAGCTCCGAATCGAAGAGGTTCTCGACGACGTGCAGATCCGAGTGGCAGACGCCGCATGCAAGCACGCGCAGAACACTCTCCTCCCCGTTCGTGGGGGTCGGGATGTCCCGCTCCTCGAGCTCAAGCGGGGCGTTGAAGCCGCGAAGGACGACTGCGCGCATGTGCAAAACCTCCGGAATGCGTTGGGAACTCGCTCGCTGTCGCGAGATCGTTACGATAGCCCCCCGCGTTTCTGAAGGAGGAGAAAGAAGCCTGATGCCGGGCACCGAAACCGTAGCCAGTCTCGATGCCGTACCTGATTTCCTGAACCGCCACAACGTGCACACGGTCGAGTGCATGTTCGCTGACACGTGGGGCATTCCTCGCGGCAAGCGCCTTTCGGCGCCGCACTTCCACTCCGTCGCCGCCAGCCACGGGTTCGCGATCGCCAACGTCGCGTTCACCTGGGACATGCACGGCGTGATCTTTCCAACCGCCTTCGTCAACGACGAGACCGGATACCCGGACATGCACATCGTCCCTGACGTCTCGACGCTGCGCCTGGCGCCCTGGCGCGAGGGAACGGCGTTCTGCATCTGCGACACGATCGACCCGCTGACCGACGAATCCGTCGCGCTGGACGGCCGCGCGATCCTACGCCGAGCGGTCGAGCGGATCCAAGGCCTGGGCTACGAGCCGATCGCCGCGACCGAACTCGAGTTTCACCTGTGCCGCGCGGACTGGGAGCCGCTCTACACCGGGACCCACTGCTACTCGATGCAGAAGGGAAGCGAGGTCGAGCCGATCGTCACCGAGATCAAGCGGATCCTCGAGGCCTCAGGGATCATGGTCGAAGCCTGGAACGTCGAGTACGGCCCCGCGCAGGTCGAGGTCAACCTGGGTCATGGATCGCCGATCGAGGTGGTGGACGCGACGATCGTGCTCAAGTACGTCGTCAAGCAGGTCGCAACCGCGCACGGCCTGCGTGCCACGTTCATGCCGAAGCCCTACATAACGGAGGCGGGCAACGGTCTGCACATCCATCAGAGCCTGCTCGACGCCGACGGCGCGCAACGCCTTCGCCGAACGCGGACGACGACCCCCCGCTGCGCTCGAAGTTGATGCGCCGTTATCTCTCCGGACTCCTCGCCCACCAGATCGAACTGCAGGCCGTCATGTGCCCGACGATCAACTCATACAAGCGTGTCGAGGACTATTCGTTCTCGCCGACGCAGGTGAGCTGGGGGCTCGATCACCGCCTCGTCGGCGTGCGCTCGGTCGCCGGCCAGGGGTCGGCGACGAGGCTCGAGTGCCGTTGGGGATCGGCGGATGCCAACCCGTACCTGGTCCTCGCCGGCTGCCTTGCGGCGGGAGCCGACGGGCTCGAGAACGAATTTGCAGCTGCCCCCGATGGTGACCGGCGACCCGCACATCGACGCCTCGCTCACCAGGCTGCCCACGCAGCTTGCGGAGGCACTGCCGGCGTTCGAGCAGAGCCCGTTCATCCGCGAGGTCTACGGCGAGCTGTTCGTCGACGTCTACGCCACGATGTTGCGACACGAACTCGAGCTGTTCGCACGGTACGTGACCGACTGGGAGCGTGCACCGCTACCGCGAGGTCATGTAGCGAGCAGTTCCCGCGATGATCGCCTCGATCTGCGCCGTCTCGGCAGCCGTGATGCCCCACGCGTAGTGGCCCCAGGCGCTCTCGATCACGCGGAATGAGCTGTCCGCGATCAGCTGCTGCTCGGCGCGGCAGTCGGCCGCCGGGAACCAGTTGTCGTGGGAGAACGCGGCGACCACGGTGCGAGCCTCGATGCGGCGCAGCGCGGCGGCGAGGTCGCCGCCGGCATGCCCAGCTGACGTCGGCGAGTCGCCACTTGGCGAGCTGGGCGAGAAGGTCGGCGGGGTCCAGCGCAGGCGAAGTCCTCGACGAACAGGCGCGTGACGAGGTCGGCGACCGAGGCGAAGCCCGCCTGCCCGCCAGGCCTCCCGCCGGAACAGCTCCGCCGACAGGCCGGTTGCCGCCCAGAAGTGCGCGTGCTGCTCGGTGCCCCCGGTCCGAAGTGCTTCCGCGGCCGAGGCGACGAGCAGGTCGTTCGCGGGCGTCGTCCGGGCGAGCCCGGCGAACACGGCGAGCCGGCGGATCATCGCCGGGAATCGGACCGCCCACTCGTAGGCCTGCTGTGCGCCCATCGAGAATCCGAGCGCGAGCTCAAGTCGCTCGATGCCGAAGTGCTCGCAGACGAGCCGGTGCTGGGCGCCGACGTCATCGGCGATCGTCACCTCTCCGAATCGTGCCCCGCGGTCGTGCTGGGGGAGGAGGAGATCCCGTTTCCGAGCTGCCCGGGGCAGATGATGAACCAGCGCCCGGGTCGAGCGCCCGGCCCTGCGCGATCCACGGATCGAGCGACGCCGGCGTCCCCGAGTACATGTGCGCGAACAGGATCGCGTTGTCGCGCGCCGGCGACAGCGCCCCGTGCGTCCGGTAGCGCGAGCTGCGCCGCCGGAATCACGCCGCCGCGCTCGAGCGCGAGATCGCCCAGCTCGAAGGTGGCGTCCGCCGCCACCTCGGCTAGAGGTCGTGCCAGTCGTGCATGTGCGACCGGATGTGGGCGGGAAGCGCCTCCGGCGGGTAGTAACGGTCGTAGAACTCGACGTCGAGGTGGCGGCCTGATACCAGACGGTCATCAGGAACGGGTCGATCGTCGCCGGAAAGCGCCCGTAGGTGTCCCAGATGTAGCGGCAGAGGGTCTTCGTCGCCGCGATCGCCTCCTCGGAGGGCGGTGGGACCGCATGCGCGACCTCCGGCGAGAGCCAGGGGATCTGCCGGCCCTCCGGCGCAGAGAAGATCCCGCTCTCGCCCCAGCGCTGGTCGAGGACGAAATCCACGGCGGCGTCCATGTCAGCGTGAAACGGCGGGCACGCGCCCTCGAAGATCCCCTCGAGCCCGACCGGAATCTCCTCCCCGGCCCCCACCGGGGCATCGTCGGGGACCCGGTGAAAGGTGAAGCCGAGCGAGCCGCAGGGCCCCTCGCCGCCGGCCTCATGCCACTGTGCCTCGCCGCCGAGGGTGACGCGGCCCTTCCCCCCGGAGAACGGGTGACCACCGATCCCCGAGCGCCTGGGTGGCGATCATCAGGTTCTCGACCATCAGCCCCTCCTCGACACCGTTCATATCGACCATCTGCCAGCGCTCGAAGTCCGCGAGGTCGACCGGGTGCTCGGCGCCGAGCAGTCCCGAGTCGACGAACGGACGTAGCGGATCGTTGCCCAGCCGCTTGTCGACGATGTAATAGCCGTGCGGCCGGTCGAAGTAGAGGAGCATCGCCGTGATGCACTGGCGCGTCACGTCCGACACCGGCATGAACAGGGTCGAGCCCTCGGTGTTGACGATCCACTCGTTGAACTTGAACAGATTCGGGCGCCGGCGCGGAACGTCGAGGCGGCCCTTCTGGAGTTTGATCGCCTGCCGATAGAGCTGGCTTCGCTCCTTCTGGGTCTGGAGCTGGAGGTATCGCTCGGGTACCTGGTCGCGCTGCGGCAGGACGAAAACACCTTCGTCGTTCGTCCAGAACAGCTCGGTGCCGTGAATCGCAAGCGGGCTCGGGAAGCTCCGCCCGGTGAACGAGGCGAGCTTGTCCGCGCTGGTCGTCTCGCCCGCGCCCGTCGTGAACGGCCACTCCTCGCGCACGACGCCGGTGATGCCCGTCGCCGCGGCGACGAGAATCGCCTCCTCGGAGACCGCCAGCGGGACCGGCTCCTGCTCTGAGCGGTAGGCGAGCGGGCCGGTCATCGTGGCGCCGAGCGCGAAGCGGCGGGCGCGCCGGGTGAAGATCGCGTCGAGCGCGGGGAACGAGAATGCCGCCTCCAGCGCCTCGGGGCGAACTGCGGGACGAGCGCTCTCTGGCTTTCGTGGCCGTCAAGTGACCTCCCTAGCGATCTGCGAATCGAGCTCCATCGAGTACCGTTGGCGCGATGAAACCGATCCTCGTGATCGAGCAAGAGTACTCACTCAGGGGGCTTGGACTGCTCGGCGAGCGTCTGGAGGTCTCCGGTCTGCCCTACCGCAGTCTGGGCGCCTGGAATGAGCCGATCGACGAGGTCGATCCCAGCGAGTTGGGGGCGATCATCGCGATGGGCGGGAACGCACATGCCTGGGAGGCGGATCGCATTCCGGCACTTCGCGACGAACGGCTGCTGCTCCGCGAGGCGGTCGAGGTGGGAGTGCCCGTGTTCGGCATCTGTCTCGGCGGACAGCTGCTGGCCAGCGCCGTCGGTGGCGATGTCCGCGCCGCCGAGCGACCGGAGATCGGGTGGCTCGAAATCGTGCCGACCGACACCGCTGGCGATGATCCCGTCTTCCGTGTGCTCGAGCAGCCGGCCGGCGTCTACCAGTGGCACAGCGATGTCTTCGAGCCTCCCGCGGGGGCGAGCGTGCTCGCCGTAGCGCAGCCTCTCCCGAACCAGGCGTTCCGCGTCGATGGGGCGCGGGCATGGGGCATCCAGTTCCACCCGGAGACGACGCCCGACCTCTGGGAGCTGTGGATCTCCCGGCATCCGAACGAGGTCAGGGAGATCCGGCGTCGACGTCGATGCGCTCAGAGCAGCCGTCTACGAGGGCGCCGGGGAGTCGCTCGCGTTCCGTACGGCGCTGTTCGACGCGTTCATCGACGTGGCGCGTTCACGGTGAGCGAGTGGACGCGGATCGGTCCCGTGGAGGGCCGCCCTGAGCTCGACTGCGTGCTGATCGAGGGACGGGAGATCGCGCTTGCCCGGCTCGATCAGGGCTTCTGGGTGGCGTTCGACAATTCGTGCCCGCACGAGGACTGCCCGCTCTCCGAGGGAGATCTTGACGGTGCTCGGATCATCTGCTTCTGCCACAGCTCGATCTTCGACCTGCGG
>CAVUKF010000004.1:0-465875 GCA_963742025.1 uncultured Solirubrobacterales bacterium | reverse complement strand
AGCGCGGTTGCGGTCGGGACCGGGGACCGGTCGCGCGGTTGAAGGCTCGATGGAGGTTCGCCTGTTCAGGTTCGCTGCTTCGAGCTGTCCCCTGAGCGTGCGCCCGTTCGTTGTCTTGGCGACAATCCATCCCCGTCTGGAGGCTGAGATGAAGTACGCGATGTTGGTCCACTACAAGCCCGGCTACCACAAGGTGCTGTCCGAGGAGGAGCAGAAGGCTGTGTTCGGCGAGTACCGAGCGCTGGCGGAGGATCCGCGTGCCCGGGGCAGTGCGCAGCTCCAGCCGGTCGAGACCGCGACGACGGTACGCGTGCGGAGCGGCCGGACGGTGACCACCGACGGCCCGTATGCCGATAGTGAGGAGGGGCTCGGCGCCTACTTTGTGTTCGAGAGCGACAACCTCGACGAGGCGATCGAGCTGGCCGCGCGGGTTCCGGCGGCCCGTCTCGGCGGCGCGGTTGAGGTCCGGCCGTTGGTGGAGCGCTAGTAGCCGAGCCCGTTTGTTGTCAGACGACAATCCACTCTTCCCCCGAGGAGGTTTCAGATGAAGTACGCGATGTTGATCCACTACGAGCCCGGCCATACCGATGGGCTGTCCGAGGTCGAGTTCAAGGCGATGCTCGGTGAGTACACGGCGCTGCGAGATGACCCCCGGTATGTCGCCAGCGCTGAGCTGCAGCCGATCGAGACCGCCACGACGGTGCGGGTGCGGGACGGCCGTACGCTTTTGACCGACGGCCCCTATGCGAACACCAAGGAGGTGTTCGGCGGCTATTACGTGTTTGAGGCGGACACCGTCGATGACGCGATCGTGCTGGCGGCGGGGATCCCGGCGGTGCGTCTCGGCGGCGCGATCGAGGTCCGGCCGTTGGTGGAGCGCTAGCCCTGCTGGATGACGTTTTCCGGGAGGAATGGGGCCGTGTGCTGGCCTCGCTGGTCGGTTTCCTCGGCGATTTCGATCTTGCTGAGGAGGCCGCCCAGGAGGCGTTCGCGGTCGCTGCGGAGCGCTGGCCCCGGGACGGCGTTCCGGCCAACCCCGGCGCGTGGCTGATGGTCACCGCACGCAACCGCGCGATCGACCGGATCCGCCGTGAGCGGACGCTGGCTGAGAAGACCCGGCAGCTGGAGGTGCCTGAGGTGACGATGGACGAGCTTGACGACACGGTGATCGAGGACGAGCGGCTCGAGCTGATCTTCACCTGCTGCCATCCCGCGCTGGCTGCCGAGACGCAGGTTGCGCTTACTCTGCGCGCGCTCGGCGGCTTGTCGACTGAGGAGATCGCGCGCGCGTTCATCGTCTCGGAGGAGACGATGAAGCGGCGCTTGTCGCGTGCGAAGGCGAAGATCAAGGCGACCGGGATCCCGTTCGCGGTGCCCGCAGATCACCTGCTGCCTGACCGGCTCGACGCGGTGCTGGCGGTCGTGTACCTGATCTACAACGAGGGGTATTCCGACCCGCTCACCCGCGTCGACCTGGCGGGCGAGGCGATCAGGTTGGGCGGTGTGCTCGCTGCGCTGATGCCTGATGAGCCGGAGGTTCACGGGCTGCTGGCGCTGATGCTGATCCAGCACGCGCGGCGCAAGGCGCGGTTCACGGGCGACGAGTTCGTGTTGCTCGAGGACCAGGACCGGTCGTTGTGGGACGCGGAGGAGATCGCCGCCGGGCGCGCCGCGCTCGAGCGCGCGCTCGCCCTGCGCGGCCGCGGGCCGTACGTGCTTCAGGCCGCGATCGCCTCGCTCCAGGCGGAGGTGCGGATCGACTGGAACGAGGTCACCGCGCTATACGGCCAGCTCGCGCAGATCACCGGCTCGCCGGTGGTCGAGCTCAACCGCGCGGTCGCGGTCGCCGAGGCGGGGGGCGTCGAGCAGGCGCTCGAGATTGTCGACGGCCTCGGGCTCGACGAGTACCAGTATCTGCACTCGACGCGCGGGGAGTTGCTGCGCCGCCTCGGCCGACCCGTCGAGGCCCGCGTGGCGTATGAGCGGGCGCTGGAGCTCGCTCGCTCCGAGCCCGAGCGCCGCTTCCTCACGCGCCGGATCGCCGAGCTGTAGACCGCCCGGCCGACCGCCGGCCGGTGCACCGTGGTTGTCCCCTCGCCGCTCGCCTCTTCGTCGTGTGTGCGTGGCGCCCACACGACCCGGGAGGCCAGCCAGATGACAGATCCATGCACCCGGATCACCCGCGAGCTCGACCGCCGCACGGGCGACGGGATCGAGGTCCGGCTGCTGTGGTCCCAGCACGACGGCCACGTGACGGTGGCGGTCACCGACACCAGGACAGGTGAGATGTTCGAGCTTCCGGTGCGCGAGGGCGACCGCGCGCTCGACGTGTTCCACCACCCCTACGCGTACGCGGCGCGCGCACAGCGCCGGCGTGTCCCGATTCACGCTTCCCATTCGTTGTAGCGCCAACAACCCCAAGGGAGACCGCGATGCAACGCCACACCAACACCCAACCTTCTGCCCCCGCCCCGACCGCTGGAGGTCTAGCCGTGTCTGCTTCACCGATTATCAACCGCTGGCGTGCGTTCGCGCTGTTGGCGGTGGCGTTCTTCATGACGGTGATCGATTTGACGATCGTCAATGTCTCGCTGCCGACGATCGGGCGTGATCTGCATTTCTCTGACACCAACCTGCAATGGGTTGTGACCGCGTACGCGCTCACCTTCGGCGGCTTCCTGCTGCTCGGCGGTCGCGTCGCGGATCTGCTCGGTCGTCGCCGGGTCCTGATGGTCGGACTTTCGCTGTTCACGGCGGCGTCGCTTGCAGCCGGACTGTCGACCGGGAGCGCGTTTCTGATCGCAGCTAGGGCCGTCCAGGGGCTCGGTGCGGCGATCATGCTGCCCGCCGCGCTGTCGATCGTGATGAACATGTTCGACGAGGGCGCCGAGCGCAACAAAGCGCTCGGGATCTGGGGCGGCCTCGGTGCCGGCGGCGCGACCGTCGGGATGATCGCCGGCGGGCTGCTCACCCGCTACGCAGGCTGGCAGTACGTCTTCTATCTCAACGTCCCGATCGGGATCGCCGCGCTGGCGCTCACACCCAGGATCGTGCCCGACAGCCGACTCGCCACCGTCCGCCGGCGGTTTGACGCGTTCGGTGCGATCACGGGAACCGGCGGCCTGGTGCTGCTGGTCGACGCGATCTCCCAGGCGCCGCAATACGGGTGGGGCGCGACCAGGACGATCGCGCTGCTGGCTGCCGCTGTCGTCCTGCTCGTCGCGTTCCTGGTGATCGAGAGTCGCGTGCAGGAGCCGCTGCTGCCACTTGGGATCTTCCGCCTGCAGACGCTGGCGGGCGCGAACATGGCGGGACTGCTGCTGGGCGGCAGTTTCTACTCGTTCATCTTCATCGGCACCCTCTACATGCAGCAGGTGCTGCACTACAGCGCCCTGCAGACGGGTCTCGCGTGGCTGGCCGCGTCGCTGACCTCGATCGCCCTCGCCGGTGTTTCACAGGCGCTGGTCACGCGTGGCGGAGCGAAGATCGTGATGGCGATCGGGATGACCCTGATCGGCGCAGGCGTGATCTGGGCAACCCAGGTTCCCGTCCACGGGCACTTCCTGGCGAACCTAGCCGGCCCGTTCGCAGTTGCCGGCGCCGGGACCGCGTTCGCGTTCATCCCGATCTCGATCGCCGCGCTCGCCGGCGTTCAAGAACACCAGGCCGGACTCGCATCCGGGCTCCTGAACACCTCTCAGCAGCTCGGCGGCGCGATCGGGATCGCGATCGCCTCAAGCGTCGCCGTTAGCCACACCACGGCGCTGCTCCACGCCGGCAGCACCGCACCCGCGGCGCTCACCGGCGGCTTCCAGCACGCGTTCTGGGTGCTCGGCGCGATCGGACTGCTCGCCGTCCCGGCGATCTACGCCCTCGTCCGCCGCGACGAGCTGACCGACGCGGTCGCCAAGACCACGATCCGCGACCCGCAGCCCGCACTCGCCGCCACCAACTAACCAACCACACAACCCACAGAAAGGAGCACCCATGCGCAAGCTGATCGAATCCACGCTCGTCTCCATCGATGGAGTGATGGGGTCGCCGGAGCTCTGGTGCCCGTTCGACGAGGAGTCCAGGCAACTGTCGATGGAGGAACTGGAGAAGTACGACGCGTTCGTCCTCGGCCGGGTCACCTACGAGCAGGTCCGAGCGTTCTGGGGTCCCCGCACCGGCGACCCCTACGTCGACCGGATCAACGCGATGCCCAAATACGTCGCCTCCCAGACGCCCAGGGAGGTCACCTGGAACGCGACCCTGCTAGGTCCAGACATCGTCAGCGCGATCAAGCGGCTGAAGGCTGAGCCAGGCAAGGACCTGATCAAGTACGGCACCAGCCGCGTCGACGACACGCTCCTGCGCGCCGGTCTCGTCGACGAGATCCGCGTGTGGGTCATGCCCGTCGTGGTCGGCACCGGCCAGCGCCTGTTCGAAGACATCGACACCTCGTCCCTGCAGCTCACGCTCACGGATGTCCACAAGCTGACCAACGGCTCGGCCATCCTCACCTACACGCCGCGCTATAGAACATGAGCCACCCGACCACAAACCTGCCGGCCGTCGACGACGCCAGACGGTCCAGCCCCCGGCCGAGCGCCGCCAAGAAACAAACGGCATCCGCGATGCGGGAAGACGAGCAGAGCAAGAACAGACAAGCCCACCTCGGGGCCGGCATCACGCCCGGTCGACACCGCGAGGACCCGCGGCCTGCGGCGGTCACATTTGTGACGACCGAGCACTTCACGCTTCAGGGCGCGCGGGCAGCAACGATCGCCGAGTCAACCGGCCGAGCGACGATCTTCCTTGGCGCCGTCTCCGGCGGCCTCGTCGCGCTCGGATTGATCGCGACCGCGAGCCGGGTCGGCACCGCCTTCTACACGTTCGGTCTCGTCCTCCTGCCGACGCTTGCTTTTGCTGGTCTGGTGACGTTCCAGCGGGTGCTGCAATCTGGAATCGAGGATCTCGGCTACGCGCGCCGCATCGCGCTGCTACGCGGCTTCTACTTCGACGCGGCGCCAGAACTCACCCCGTACCTGATGAGCGTCCCCGAGCCAGAGCGGCTTAACGCACTCGGATTATGGGCCGGCCGCAGGCAGTATTTCCGAACGGTCGCGGGCATGGTCGCGGTGATCACCGCGGTGCTCGCTGGCTCAGGTACCGGGCTGCTCGCCGCTGTCGCCTCCGACGATGCGTTGAACACGGCGCTACTTGCCGGCGGCGTGGCCGCCGTCACGGCCCTCACCGCCCTGATGCGCTGCCAACAGACAGGCTGGGAGCGAGCCGCCGCCGCGCCACTCAGCGACGCCCACGACACAGAGCCACGGCGACACGAGCGGCGCGCAAGTCCCCTCGCAGATCGCTAGAGCCGCCAACCAGCGCGGGGCCCTGGTGGGCAGACACGACACCACCCCCTGCTTTGCGCTTACGACGTGCATGTCTCGTACCCCGGCCAGCGACCCCATATGCGCGGAAACCGCGCAGCGGGACCGCGAGCACTCGGCGGCAGTGTTCATCCGCCCCGTGCTAGCCAGCCAATCGAATTCTGCAAGCACCAAACCAGCCGTCCTCCGGCCGGCGCTCCCGCTGCTGGTGTCGGACAGCCTGGGCCGCGCGACCGTCAAGGCCCTAGTGGCCTTCGTTGCTCGAGCGCCGCCGGTAGGAGGTCGGCGGTCGCGACCCAGGCGATCGCCGGCTTGACACGGCAGGACCTGCATGCGGCAGCTCGGCCTCAGCTCGGCCTCGCTGCTCGAGGACGCCCATTGCGGCTGCGCGTGGTTCGCGACCGGTTTGCACGCGAGCAGCGACCGGATCGATGGCGAGTGCGTGATCGCAGCCATCTGCGAGACTCCGGTTGCTCGGCGGGGATGGTTATGGCGGGCCCGTGGGAAGCTGCAGTCCGCAGGCCTTGGCTGCCTGTCTGAACGCGGGCGAGTGGAAGACTCGGGGGCCGGCCGCGACCGATACCGGGCACAGGCAGCCACGCCTGCCACGCCGGCGCGCATACCGCGCGAGCACGAAAGCAGGTGTCGGGCCGCTCTTCATGAGCGACCCGCTCCTCGCCAGAGGGAGGCCGGCCGACGGACGTCAGCGACGGTCGACATCGGGCCGCTGCTGCCGCCGCTACCACGCGCTACCTGCGCCGTTGCACGGCTCGGTCCCCTGGGCTCGCCGCATGGAACTCAATTCGACAAACGAGTGTGGCGTCGTCGATCGGCCCCGCGTGTGCGGCGCGCCGGCGCAACGTCTCGCGGTCGGGTTCGCCCGCTCGTCGGACGTCCGCTCCGGTGACCGCCACGAACCTGACACGCTCGATGGCGTCGACTCCGATCTCGCCGGGGCCCGGTAGCGGACGCCTTGCTTGACCCGCGGCGCTTCCACAACGGGACCGAGAGCGTGATGTCTCCGGCCAGAACGTCGTTGCGCAACTCGCGGCTGAACTCCATACCGGTGACGCTAGCTTGTGATGCACCTCGCGATGCCGCGTCGGTCGTTGCGCCAGTCAAACGGATCGCTGAACGGAGTTCGCAACGGGCATAGCGCGGTTGGCGTGATGGCCAAAGCAGTTCATGCTTGGATTTTCGACACTCTCGTCAGACTTTTGGCGACGTTCGCTGAGCGTTGGAGCTGTTGCTGCGGGGGTGCCGCCCGAGCATGCTGTCGAGCGAGTCGGCGGCGGCGGTGACGTGGCGAGGCCGTCCTCGTCGGTGTTGCGCTTCGTTTGGTTGAAGACCGCGTCAGTTCTTCGGATCTGGTTGGTGTCGTCGTTTTGCACGCAGTCGGCGGCGTTCGGCGAGTGGGGGTCGCGGGGTTAGTGGCTGGTGCCTGGTGCGGCGCAGGACGAGGTATGCGCCGGTGCCCCACGCGGCTGGGATCCACAGGGAGATCGCGTGGTAGACGAGTGTCGCCGCGGCTGCTGGTGTCGCGGCGATTCCGTAGAGCACCAGCATCGCGATCATGCTGCCGTCAAGAATGCCGATGCCGCCGGGAATCGGGATCAGGTTTGAGAGGTACCCGATCTGGTAGGCGAGGATGATCGCGGCGAGTGGTGGGGTGTGACCGGTCGCGGCGAAGCACGCCACGAGTACGGCGATGTCACACCATAGGTAGGCGACGGCGCCGATGATCCGCCAGTCGGGTTTGAGCAGTAGGTGTCTGGTGTCACGGACGCTGTCGGCGGTCATTTGCAGAAGCTTCTGGACGCGTCCGGGCGCGCGCTTGGCGGCGCCGTGCTCGGACAGGCTCGGAAGCGCGAGGAAGAACGCGAGCACGATGATTCCGACGGCGGCTGGTCCGGCGCTCAGGAGCGGGTTGCGCGGGCCGGGAACGATGCCGAGGAAGAGCGCGAGCCCGGCGAGGGTCATGGTGATCACGTTCACGGCGCTGGTGATGAGGAACAGGACCGCGGAGCGCTCGGCGACCGGGGTCGGCTGCTCTCCGCGATCGATCAGCAGCCACGCGCCGACGGCGAGGCTCCCGGCGCCGCCGAGCGACACCGCGGCGCCGAACGCCTGCTCGGTTAGCGCCACGCGACCGCCGAAGCGGAGAGGGGTTGTTTCGAACACCTGAAGGAACGCGAGCACATAGCCCAGGCAGGAGAGGATCTCGAGCGCGATCCCAACAGCGATCCAGCCGGGCTGCATGTGCGCCACCGTCTGCCCGATGCCGTGTAACCCCGGTACTGCGAGGACCAGGCTGCCGGCGAGCACGACCAGGATCGCGAGTGAGATGAGGCCGCGGCGCAAGCTACGGGTCGCGGTCTGCGCGTTGAGTGCAGGCGCCGTCTCGGTGTCGGTGGCCGGCGTCACGGAGTTGTCGTTCGCTGCCAGCATGAGTGCGTCGTGCCACTCACGAGGTCGCCGTCATGCCGAGCCGCTGATCGGGTCGCCGTTGGGTTCCGCCCGTCTCAGGATCGCCGGGCGATCACGAGACGGCGAGAACAGCGGGCACCGGCTCGACGGGTAGCGGTCCGACTGCTTTCACGGCATTCACCTGGGGCAGGAAGAGGAGCGTGAGTGCCACCCCGACCAGCGCGACGATGCCAGAGACGAGCAGGGCGAGATCCATTCCATGAACGAAGGCCTGCTGGGCGGAGATGAGCAGTGCCGGCGAGTCGATCTTTCCCGCGACCGCGACGGCGCCGAAGATGCTCTGTCTGGCGGCGGTCGCGGCCGCGGGCGGGAGCCCGGTGGTGACCAGGCGGGCGAGATAGGCGGTGCTCAGCACGCTGCCGAGGATCGCGACGCCGAGCGGGCCGCCGAGCTTGTTGATCGCCTGCAGCGCCGCCGATCCGACGCCGCTTCGCTCCGCCGACAGTTCGGCGAGCGCGGCCGACATCGAGGTCGCGAGCGCGAGACCCAACCCGAATCCGACGAGCGCCATCCACCCGGCGATCAGCAATCCGCTTGATCGCACGCCGGTTCGGGCGCCGATCAGCAGCCCCGTAGCGAGGATCGCGAACCCGGCCGCGACCGTGATCTTGGTCCCGACGAGGTGGGCGATCCGGTCGGCGGGTACCGCTGCGACCAGCAGTCCGGCGATCAACGGCAACAGCCGAACGCCCGACCCCATCGGGGTTGTTCCGAGCACTCCCTGGAAGTACTGGGGCATCGTGAACAGGACCCCGAACATCGCGAAGATCGCCAGCGCGGCGAGGATCACCCCCCACGTGTACGACGGCAGGCCGAACAGCGCGACGTCGAGCAGCGGTTGACCACCCGGCTTGCGGCTGAGCCACCGCTCCCAGTAGAAGAAACCAACCAGCACCACGACACCGCAGAGCATCTCGAGCACCGCACCCGTGGTACTCCACCCGTACTCGCCCGCCTCGATCAGGCCGTAGATCAACGCGACCAGCCCGAGGACCGACAACGCCACCCCGAATGGGTCAAGGCCCGGCCGCTGATGCGCGCGGGATTCCGGGACCAGCAAGAAGATCGCGGCCACGCCGGCGAGCGAGATCGGCACATTGATCAGGAACACCCACCCCCACCAGTAATGCGTCAACAGCCAGCCCCCGAGGATCGGACCCAGCGGCAACGACACGAACGTCGCCGCCGCCATCATGCCGACCGCCCGCGGGCGCTCGGACTCCCCGAACAGCACCGGCAGCATCGCGAACCCCATCACCGTCACGCCCGCCCCAGCGAGCCCGAGCAGCAACCGCGCGGCAATGAACGCGCCGCTCGACGGCGACGCGGCGCACGCCGCCGAACCGACCGCAAACAGCACAAAAGAACTGAGCAGCACCCTCTTGCGGCCATATCGGTCGCCCAGCAGGCCGCACGGCAGCATCGCCGCTGCCAGCACCAACAGGTATCCGGACGAGAACCACTGCAGATCTGACTCTGATGCGTGCAGCTTCCGCGCCAGCGTCGGCAACGCGACGCTGAGGACCGTCGCGTCCAGACCAACAGCCACGCCGCCGATCACCAAAGCACCAAGCGCCCACCACCGCCGAACACCCACACCCCGCGGATCAACCAAAGAACCGCCCGAATCGGGGACAACGAGCGCATTGGACATGTTGACCTCCGGCATCAGCCGACGCTCGGAAAAGCCCATCAACGTCTTGGCTGTGAGAGAGGGCGTTGGCGAGAGCATCGTGACCCGGCTCCTACGATGTGTTGATGGCGCTGACCCGAGAGGTCATCACGCCCACGCCGACCAAAAGCTAGAGCCGGAAACAGCGCCCGCCGAGGATTGAGACGAAGCGCCCACCTACTCTACTCCCCGCCCCAATCGCGCCAGCAGACCTTGCCCGGCTGCCGCCGGTCCATCGCGCGGTTTGGCTACCCGGCGCTCCGCGACGCCGAGTTTGTGACCCGCCCAGCTGGATCCTCGCCCAGCGAGCGTCTGGGGTATCGACGGGTCCCTTTGCGCGAGGAATCCTCGCCAGCGTCACCTCTCTGACGGAGGATGAGGGTTCTTGGGGAGGAGGCAGTGTCCATCCACGACCGCAGCAGCGAGGTCCCGATCAATTTACGGTTAGCTGACGTGACTGCTCACGCAGCATCTCGAAGGAGCTCGCCTCGGTGATCGCGTGGCGTTCCATCAGGATCCCCTTGGCGCGCTCGATCATGGCGCGGCGCCCGAACGCGCCCTGGAGGTCATGGAATTCGGCGAAGCGACGCAGCACGATGTCGATCGAACTCTGCCAATCGTCAACGTCGTCGTCTGAAATGTGGGCAAAAACGCAGCGCTTGGACGCCTCCTTGACGAAACCAGGATCGGGCGCGTGCAGCAGCACGATCACCGGGCAGGCCGCCTCGCGCACGATCTTGTCGATCAAACCGAGCGCATGCTCCGAGCTCTGACCGAGGCCGACGAGCGCGACATCGGGTCGCTCGCGGGCGGTCACCGGACCGACATCCTCGACGTCGATCTCACGCGCGATCACCTCGTGCCCGAGCGCGACCACGATCGGAGCGACCAGCGCGAGCCGGTCCTTGCGCTCGTTCGCGATCAGCACCCGAAGGTGCTCGCCGTGTTCGGTCACCCGATCCACAACCGGATTCTAAAACCGGGCGGCCAACGGCGACAATCAACGACGCTTTCGCGAGGGAGTAATGTCTAAGAGGCTTCGCCTCACACCCCGGCGGGCATTGCCATTCCGGCTTCAGCGACTTGGCCGGCGTTCACGGCACCGCGTCTCGTTTCAGGTGACGCGATCCCCAACACCTCCATAGGCCACGTCCATGAATCTCTTGCGAATGCGCCCGCTCAGCGCGACCGGCCCACCGCCTGGGGAAGTTCACGCTCCGCGTTGGGCGGCGCTCGTGGTGCTCTGCGCAGCGGCCCTGATCATCAACGTCGACGCCACGATCCTCAACGTCGCGCTTCCAACGCTCGTCCGCAAGCTGCACGCGACCTCGAGTCAGCTGCAATGGGTCGTCGACTCATACGCGCTCGTGTTCGCGGGATTGCTACTCGTCGGTGGCAGCCTCGCCGACCGGTTCGGGCGAAAGCGCTTCTTCCTGGGCGGCCTGACGGTCTTCGCTGCCGGATCGATCGGCGCCGCTCTCTCTGGATCGGTCGATCTGCTGATCGCATGGCGAGCGGTCATGGGGGCCGGCGCGGCGCTGACGATCCCCGCATCGTTATCGATCATCAACGACGTCTTCCGCGACCCGGCACAACGCGCCAAGTCGATCGGCGCGTGGGCCGCGATGATCGGGCTCGGGATCGCGATCGGCCCGATTGCCGGCGGCCTGCTGCTGGCCAGGTTCTCGTGGGGCTCGATCTTCCTCGTCAACGTCCCGATCGTGATCGCCGCGTTCGCGGGAGCGATTGCTCTGCTGCCCGACTCGAAGAACCCGGACATCGACCGTCCCGATCCCGTCGGCGCCGCACTCTCGATCGCCGGCCTCGGCCTGTTGCTGTGGGCGATCATCGAAGGCCCGACCAAGGGCTGGGGGTCCGTCAGCGTCGTTGGGATCGGAGCCCTCAGCGTCGCCGCGATCGCCGGCTTCATCGCCTGGGAAGCCCACATCGACCACCCGATGCTCAACCTCGACTTCTTCCGCGATCGCAGGTTCTCGATCGCCGCGGCGAGCGAGACCCTCGGGATCTTCGGGCTGATGGGCGCCCTGTTTCTGCAGACCCAATTCCTGCAGTTCGTCCTCGGCTATTCACCGTTGCAGGCCGGACTGCGGATCCTGCCGACCGCCGCCATGATCTGCATCTGCGCGCCGCTGTCTCCGATCATCGCGCGTCGCATCGGGATCAAGCTCGTCGTCGCCGCCAGCCTCGCTGCGATCGCCAGCGGTCTGTGGCAGATCTCAGCCGCCTCGACTCCTACCGCGACCTATGGGGCGATCGTCGCCGGCATGCTGCTGCTCGGCGTGGGATGCGGACTGTTGCTGCCGACGGCGACCAACTCGGTCG
Source organism: uncultured Solirubrobacterales bacterium (assembly GCA_963742025.1). GTDB lineage: Bacteria > Actinomycetota > Thermoleophilia > Solirubrobacterales > Solirubrobacteraceae > Palsa-465. Next base: position 453,995 of record CAVUKF010000004.1, on the reverse strand, counting down.
TCGGCTCGGTCCCCCAAGGCGACTCCGGGATCGGATCGGCGACCAACACCGTCGCCCTTCAGGTCGGTGGCGCCCTCGGCGTCGCCGTGATCGGCAGCGCAATGCTGACCCGATACCAGAGCCGCATGACCGCCGCGCTCGCCGGCAGACACCTCCCATTCGCTGCCACGCATACCATCGTCGGTTCGCTCGGCGGTGCCCTCGCCGTCGCTGGTCGCGTCGGTGGCAGCACCGGCGCGCAGCTGGGGCTCGTCGCGCGTGTCGCATTCATGAACGGCATGCAGATATCGCTCGCAATCGGTGCCGTCGTCGCGCTCGCCGGTGTTCTGCTCGTACTCGCCCGTCTACCGTCGCGATCCTCGCAACCATCACCTGATCACAACGCGGGCAAACCAGCGGCCGACGCGATCAAACCGATCGTCGGATCGGCACCTAGTCTGGCGCTGCACTCGAGCCGACGTCACCTCCAGAGCCGAGCGATCGGCAACCTTAAGGAAACAGCCATGGGCATCCGCACACACATCGCCAACATCCGCGCCCAGAAGCGGCAGGGCCTCGCCAACACCCGCGCCCCGAAGCGGCAGCACCTCGCCGCCTGGCATCGCCGCGTCCGGCACGCGCTTCACATCGGCTGAGCGTGGCCCGACAGCGCGCAGAGCCGCGTGCTGCGTCGCGGAGAGACGGCGCCGGCGGCCCCGAGCGGCCCCGAGCGGCGAGGCCTGCACCACCACCACTGGTGACGATGAGGCTTCGTGCCATTACCAGCCGGCACGCCACACCTTGCTCTTGTCATGCCGGGTTGGGGCACCGCGGATGGTCCATATACACCCAAGCTAATCGGCCTCCAGTGTGAGACGGCCCTTGCGGGCTAATGCGAGAAGGCAGCGGATGCCCGCGCCAACACAAAGGCAGGTCTCGCCGCCGTGTCCACAAGAGACCCGCTCCTCGCCACGAGCGGGTCGGCCTGGTCCGGGATGCTGAACGGGCCGGTAGTGACGAACTCGGCCTCCAATAACCATCCTCCGAGAACACTGGCGGCGTCGCATCGCACCGCCGCGGACGCGTCTCCCTCGCCGCCCACGCGCTCCGGTCCGGCGCGTTGGACTGACGTTGGACTGTTCGTTGGACTGTTTTGTCAGCCAGCGGGCGGTTTCTGGCGGTTCATAGCGGTCGCTAGTGTCGCGCGTCTGAATCCGCGCAATCCCCCGTAGACAAAGGGAATCGCTGCGAACGACGTGATGCCGGAGGAGGGACTCGAACCCCCGACACGCGGATTATGATTCCGCTGCTCTAACCGACTGAGCTACTCCGGCGTGGCGTCGCAGTCTAATGATTTGCGGCGGCGTGGTCAGGCTGTCCGGCGACAGGGGGCTGACCCTATGATGGCGTCCGTGACGGACCTCGGGCCAGCGATCGACACGATCCTCCGTCAGTGCCTCGACGTGAAGCCTGGCGAGAACGTGCTCGTGATCGTCGACGCGGGCACGCGCGAGATCGGCGAGGCGCTGCGCGACCGCGCGAGCGAGCTCGGCGCCGACGCGGTGCTCGCGGTCATGGACGAGCGCGCGACGCACGGGGCGGAGCCGCCGCCGACGATCGCCGCGGCGCTGATGGACGCCGATGTCTTCATCGCGCCGACGAGCAAGTCGCTCAGCCACACGCGGGCGCGCAAGCGCGCGACCGACGCCGGCCGGCGGGGCGCGACGCTGCCGACCGTCACCGCCGACATGCTCGCGCGGGTGATGGCGGGCGATTTCGCGCCGATGGCCGCGCGCTCCACGCGCGATCGCCGAGCTGCTCACCAGCGGGCACGCACCGCGCACGTCAGCTGCCCGCTCGGGAACGGACATCACCCTCGACCTCGAGGGCCGCGTCGGCATCGCCGACGATGGCATCCTCGACGCGCCCGGCGCCTTCGGCAACCTCCCGTGCGGCGAGGGTGCGATCGCGCCGCTCGGCGGCGAGGGCCGGATCGTCGCCTCGAGCATCGCCGCGCTCGGGATCAGCGATCCGCCGGCGATGCTGACGCGTCGAGGACGGCGGCATCATCGCCGCCGAGAACGGGCACGGCCCCGCCTGCTCGAGCTGCTCCGGCGACACGGCGCGCTCGGCCGCAACGTCGCCGAGCTCGGCGTCGGGACCAACGACCGCGCGATCCTGACCGGCAACGTGCTCGAGGACGAGAAGATCCTCGGCACCGTCCACATCGCGTTCGGCGCGAGCGCCGGGATCGGCGGCACCGTGTCGGTGCCGATCCACCTCGACGTGCGTCGTCGTCGACGCGAGCCTCGAGATCGACGGCGTGCCGGTGCTCGACGGCGGCCGCTACGTGCTCGCCGCGGAGCGTGCGTGAGCCGCATCCTCCGGACGATGCCGCGCATCCGCGCACGCCGTCCGCCGGAGCGCGGCTGCTCGCCGTGCCGAACATCTCCGAGGGCGTCGACCCGCTGACGATCGACGCGGTCGGTGCGGCGCTTCCGCGGCCGACCGACGCCGTGTTGCTTCACGACGTCCACTCCGACCCCGACCACAACCGCACGCGTCTACACGCTCGCCGGCCGCGCCCGGCTCGCTCGCGCAGGCGGCTGCTGCGCCGGTGCGGCCGAGGCGATCGAGCTGATCGACATCAGCGCCCACGAGGGCGTGCACCCGCGCGTCGGGCGCGCTCGACGTCGCGCCGATCGTCTACCTCGACCGACGCACGAGCGGGGCGCCGCCTGCGCGGAGGCGCTGGTGCTCGCCGACCTGCTCGGCGAGCGAGCTCGGGCTGCCCGGTCTTCCTCTACGGCCTGCTGACCGACGGCCGGCGCACGCGCGCCGAGCTCCGGCGCGGCGGCCCCGCAGGAGCTCGCAGCGCCGGATCGCGACGGGCGAGCTGGTGCCCGACTTCGGTCCGCGCGCGCCTGCACCCGACCGCCGGCGCGGTGCTCGTCGGCGCCCGCGCCGCCGCTGGTCGCGTTCAACGTCGAGCTCGCGCCGCCGGCGACGCTCGAGGACGCGCAGGAGATCGCGGCGCGATCCGCGAGGGGGGAGCGAGGGCTGCCGTCGGTGCGCGCGATCGGCCTGTGGCTCGCGCACCGCGGACGTCGCCCAGGTCTCGACCAACGTCGAGGACCACCGCGCGCACGACGCTCGCCGACGTCGTGGCCGCGATCGCGCGCCACGCGCGCCCGGCACGCGCCGAGCTCGTCGGCCTCGCCCCGGCGGCGGCGTTCGAGGGTTTCCCGCGAGGACCTGCCCGCTCGACAAGCAGGCGCGCGCTCGAGGAGGCGCTCGGCATCGCCGTCGAGCCGCCGATACGCGTAAGCTCGAGAGCCATGGCACAGACCAAGCGCAAGCGCCGGACCAAGCACCGCGGCAACGCCGCCGGCGTCGTCGAGGTGCGCGGGCGCACCGGCCGGCCGCCGACGCCGAGGAGCACAAGAAGCAGGACCAAGGAGCAGGCGCGCGCAGCGCGCCGCCGTCAGACGAAGCCGCCGACGCTGGAAGGGCTCGGCAAGCGGCGCCGGTCTGGCCGCCGCCTTCATGTTCGTCTTCCTGGCTGATCACCGAGCCAGCCAAGAATGGGCAGCGCGTCCTCACCGCGGCCGTCTTCGCGCTCTTCGCGATGCGTGCATCTACATGCCCGCCGGCTACTACCTCGAGATGCTACATGTACAAGCGGCGGCTGGCGAAGCAGGGCCGGCGGTGCAAGCGGTGATCGACGTGCGCATGTTCACGGTCGGGCCGGTGCAGGAGAACTGCTTCATCGTGCGCGGCCAGGGCTCTGACACGGCGGTCATCGTCGACCCGGGCGACGAGGCCGAGCGGCTGATCGAGGCGCTCGAGCGCGCTCGGGATCACGCACGGTCGACGGCGATCCTCATCACCCACACGCACTTCGACCACGTCGGCGCTGTCGCGCCGCTCGCGCGCGCGACGGGCGCTCCGGTCTACTGCCCGGAGCTCGAGCGCGAGGTGCTCGCCGACATCATGGCGTACGTCCCGTGGCCCGGGTTCGGCCCGTTCGAGAGCTACGAGGCCGACCACACGGTCGCGGGCGGCGAGACGCTCGAGCTCGCCGGCCTGACGATCGACGTCCGCTTCACGCCCGGCCACAGCCCCGGCCACGTCACCTACGCGATCCGCGGCGAGGACGGCGCTGTTCTCCGGCGACGTCCTGTTCCAGGGCTCGGTCGGCCGCGTCGATCTGCCCGGCGGCGACTGGCCGACGCTGCTGGCGTCGATCGAGTCGCTGATCGAACGAGTTCCCGCGACGAGACGACGGTCTATCCCGGGCCACATGGGCATCACGACGCTCGGCGCGAGCGCGCCACCAATCCGTTCCTGCGCGAGCTGGCACGCCAGTGAGCAGCCGCGACAGCTGGGGCAGCGGCGATGATCCAGGCGCCGAAGGGGACCTTCGACGTCCTGCCCGCAGGACGCGGAGCGCCGCGCCGAGCTCGAGGCGCACGCCGCGCAAGATCCTCGGCGCCGCCGGCTACGGCCGGATCGAGACGCCGACCTTCGAGGCGACCGAGCTGTTCGCCCGCGGCGTCGGCGAGGCGACCGACATCGTCCAGAAGGAGATGTACACGCTTCGACGACGGCGGCGGCCGCTCGCTGACGCTGCGGCCCGAGGGCACCGCGCCGGTCTGCCGCGCCTACATCGAGCACGGCATGCACAAGCTCGCCGCAGCCGGTCAAGCTCTGGTACCTGTCGAGCTTCTTCCGCGCCGAGGCGCCGCAGCGGGGCCGCTACCGGCAGTTCTGGCAGGTCGGCGCCGAGGCGATCGGCGCCGACGGGCCCGAGACCGACGCCGAGCTGATCGTGCTGCTCGCCGAGCTGCTCGAGGCGATGGCGGTCAAGGGCGTCGCGGCTGCGGCTCGCGAGCCTCGGCCAGCCCGAGACGCGCGCCGAGTACCGCGAGGAGCTGACCGCCTACCTGCGCGCGCCACGAGGACGAGCCTGTCCGCCGGAGGTGCGCGCGCGGATCGACCTGAACCCGATGCGCGCGTTCGACGCCGACGACCCCGGCACCCGCGCGGTGATGGCAGCGCGCGCCGAAGCTGCTCGACCGGCTCGCCCCCGACGACGCCGAGCACTTCGCGCGGTCCGCGAGCTGCTCGACGTCGCCGGGCTGCGCTACGAGCTCGACCCGACGCTGGTGCGCGGCCTCGACTACTACACGCGCACGCTGTTCGAGTTCACGAGCGACGCGCTCGGCGCGCAGTCCGGCGTCGGCGGCGGCGGCCGCTACGACCGCCTGTCGAGCAGCTCGGCGGCCAGCCGACGCCCGGCATGCGGCTGGGCGGCCGGGGTCGAGCGGATCCTGCTGGCCGGCGCGCGAGCAGCCGATCGCCCCCGATCCGGTCGACCTGTTCGTCGCGCTGGCTCGTCGTGACTCCGCCAGCGCAACCGCCGCCTTCGAGCTCGCCCGCGAGGCGCGGCGGGCGGGCCTCGCGGCGCAGCTCGAGCTCGCCGGGCGCTCGCTGAAGGGCCAGCTCAAGCACGCGGACCGGCTCGGCGCGCGCTACGTTGCGATCGTGCAGACGATCGCGAGCAGGCGAGCCTCAAGGACATGAGCAGCCGGCGAGCAGCAGGAGCTCGCGATCGCGTGCGGTGATCCCGGCGATCCTGCGCGGGAGCGCGTCTGCGATGAAGCGCGCCGCCGCGCCGAACGGCTTCCGCGACACCTGGTGCGGCGAGCTGACGCGCGGCGCGCACCGGCGACGCGGTCGCGCGTCGCCGGCTGGGTGCACCGCCGCCGCGACCACGGCGGCCTGATCTTCATCGACCTGCGCGACCGCTCCGGGATCGTGCAGCTCGTCTTCCACCCCGAGAGCGCGCCGCGCGGCCCACGCCGCGGCGCACGCGCTGCGCTCCGAGGACGTGATCACGCGCCGCGGGCACGGTCGTCGCGCGCGAGGCGGCGAACGTCAACCCGCAGCCTCGCGACCGGCGAGATCGAGCTCGCCGTCAGCGAGCTCGAGATCCTCGCCGACGCCGAGACGCCGCCGTTCCCGGTCGACGAGGACGGTCCGGTCGATGAGAACCTGCGCCTGCGCCACCGCTCGCTCGACCTGCGCCGCGACGCCGATGCGGGAGGCGCTCGAGCTGCGCCACCGCGTCGTCGCAGACGATCCGCGAGGTGCTCGACGAGCGCGACTTCCTGGAGATCGAGACGCCGTTCCTGACGCGCTCGACGCCCGAGGGCGCGCGCGACTTCCTCGTGCCCGCGCGCGACCGCAGCCGGGCTCGTTCTACGCGCTGCCGCAGTCGCCGCAGCTGTTCAAGCAGCTGCTGATGATCGGCGGCCTCGAGCGCTACTACCAGATCGTCCGCTGCTTCCGCGACGAGGACTCGCGCGCCGACCGCCTGCCCGAGTTCACGCAGCTCGACATCGAGATGGCGTTCGTCGACGAGGACGACGTGATCGAGCTGCATGGAGGCGGTGATGGGCGCCGTGTTCGAGCGCGCGGGCTTCGACGTGCCGCCGCCGCCGTGGCCGCGGATGTGCTTACGACGAGGCGGTCGGCCGCTTCGGGATCGACCGGCCCGACACGCGCTTCGGCCTCGAGCTGAAGGACCTCGGCGAGGCCGTCGCGCGGCTCGGAGTTCAAGGTGTTCGCGGGCGCGCTCGCGTCGCGGCGGCGTCGTCAAGGGCATCAACGCCGGCGCCGCGCGAGCTGCCGCGCTCCGAGCTCGACGCGCTCACCGAGCTCGCCAAGCAGCACGGCGCCAAGGGCCTCGTCTGGGCGTTCGTCCAGGAGGACGGCGACGCTGCGCTCGCCGATCGCGAAGTTCCTCGCCGACGACCGAGATCGCGGCGATCAGGGCGACGCTCGACGCGCAGGCCGGCGACCTGCTGCTGATCGTCGCCGACGAGCTCGGACGACCGCCAGCCAGGCGCTCGGCGCGCTGCGGCTGGAGCTCGCGCGGCGCTTCGACCTGATCCCCGACGGGCGCCACGACATCCTCTGGGTCGTCGAGTTCCCGATGTTCGAGTGGAACGAGGACGACGAGCGCTGGCAGGCGATGCACCACCCGTTCACCGCCCCGACGGGCGACTTCGACGACCCCGGGAGCCTCAGTTCGCGGGCCTACGACCTCGTGCTCGACGGCGCCGAGATCGGCGGCGGCTCGATCCGGATCCATCAGGCTGAGGTGCAGCGAGCGCGTGTTCGAGCTGCTCGGGATCGGTCGCCGAGGAGGCGCAGGCGCGCTTCGGCTTCCTGCTCGACGCGCTGCGCTACGGCGCGCCGCCGCATGGCGGGATCGCGATGGGGATCGACCGGATCGTCGCGATGCTCGCCGGGCGCGACAACATCCGCGAGGTGATCGCCTTCCCGAAGGCGACCAGCGGCGGCGACCCGCTCACCGGCGCGCCGGCGCCGGTCGACGAGGAGCAGCTGCGCGAGCTCGGTCTGCGCCTGCGGTAGACCTTCAGGCGCTCCGCTCAGCCGACGGCGGTGAGGGTCAGGGTCCCTTCCCAGGAACCCGTCTGCGTGCAGGTGACGTTCACGTTCGGTTGCGCAGTAACACCGCAGTTCGGACGCGATTCGGAGCTGCGGCCGAACGGAATCGAGACGCTCTTTGCACGCTCGAAGACGCTGACCGGAATCGTCGGGCTGTCCTTTTCGAAGAAGTTGAGGATCGCGGGAGCGCCCTGGACGGCCGTGCCCGGGCCGGTATCGCCCGGCGCATCGACGCTGGGTCCCGTCGGGCACCCGGTCGGACTGATCGTCACGCTGCCTTCAAAGACGATGCTCGAGTGTCTGAGGATCGCACCGAAGGAACCCTCCAAGCCGTCCACCTTCGTCGTCGAACTCGCTCCTGGGTTGCAGGTGTAGGTCGTCGTGGTCGGCGGACCACTTCCGTTGGAGACCGTATCGACATCCTTGAGCGTGGCGTTGTCCTGCAGAGATCCGCGATTGAAGGTCGTGCCGGCGTTCCCCACCTTGCCGGCGAGCACCGTCATCGCGCACGCCGCTCCGGCGTAGACCTCGCCCAGATGCCAGCCGTAGCCCCAGGAGTCCTTGTCTGCGATCGTCTCGGACGAGTTGCCGTAGCTGCTCGTGGAGTTGTAGTTGGTCCTCCAGTCGCCGCTGCCCGTCCAGGTGGCCTCGAAGCAGACCTCGCCGTTGCGTGCGTAGATGTTCGAGTGCCCGTGTGTCGTGTAGGCGGGCGGATGTCGCCTGAAGGGAGAGTGGCTTTTGCCAACTGCCGTTCCCGAGCCAACGATCAACAGCGCCACACAACCGAAGACGACGGCTGCGAGCAGCTTCGTGTTGCGCGCTCCCGGCTTCATCGCGCCGGAGTGTATGTGAACGCCCGGTCTATCCTCGTCGCAGTGGACACGTTGGCATTCGAGCACCACCTCAGCTCGCCGCAGGGACAGGGCGCGGTTCCCGACGGCGCGTTCACCGTGACCGCGCAGGGCGGCGCCTGCGGCGACGCCGTTCGGTTCTCGATCTCCACCGACGGCCGGCGCGTCACCGGCGCCGGCTTCGACGCACACGGCTGCGGCGCGACGACGGCTGCGGCGTCCGCGGCGGTGACGCTTCTGAGGGGTCAGACGCTGCTTGGCGCCGCGCGGATCGGCGTCGGGCGGATCGCGGATGAGCTGGGTGGCCTCAGCCCAGGAAAGCTCCATGCCGCGGAGGTCGTCGCCGACGCGCTCGCACGGGCGCTCGGCGCCGCCGCGCGGAGGGCGGGCGCTGCACCGCCGCCCTCCCAGCACCGGCCGCCGCGGACACTCGTCGCGATGTCAGGCGGCGTCGACAGCGCCGTCGCTGCGCTGTTGATCGCACGCGACCGCGAGGCGGTCGGGGTCACGCTGGAGCTGTGGGCGGATCCGGAGAACGATGTTGAGCGCAGCTGCTGTTCGTCCTCAGCAGTCGCTCAGGCGCGCGCGCTCGCGCATTCGATCGGGATGGCGCACTTCACCGTGGACCTGCGTGACGAGTTTCGCGCCGGGGTCGTCGAACCGTTCATCGCCTCCTACGCCGCCGGCGAGACGCCGAACCCGTGCGTCGGTTGCAACGGCCACGTCCGCCTCGACGCGATGATCGAGCTGGCGGGCCGGCTCGGCGCGGAGGCTCTGGCGACCGGCCACTACGCCCGTGTTGCGACGCCGCGTGGAGAGGCGCCGCTGCTGCGTGCCGCCGCCGACCCCGCCAAGGACCAGACCTACATGCTGGCAGCGCTGCCACCCGCGTCGCTGGCGCGTCTGCGCTTCCCGCTCGGTGAGCTGACCAAGCCGCAGGTCCGGGCGATCGCCGTGGAGGCCGGCCTGCCGGTTGCGAACAAGAGCGACTCTCAGGACCTGTGCTTCCTCGCCGGCACGAACCGCGCGCGCTTCCTCTCGCGCCATGGCGGAATCCCGCGCCGTCCCGGGCCGGTGGTGGACAGCAGCGGTGCGGTGCTCGCGCTGCACGACGGCCATGAGCGCTTCACCGTCGGGCAGCGTCGCGGGATCGGCGTCGCCGCTTCCGAGCCTCTGTACGTGCTCGACAAGGACGCGCCAGGCAATCGTGTGGTGGTGGGTCCGCGCGAGGCGCTGCTGACGGCTACGGTCGCGATCCGAGCCGTGCGCCTGCACCGCCACGGTGCGTGTGTCGACGCGGTCAAGCTCCGCTACCGCTCCGGCGCCATCACCTGCCGCCTGATCGGCGAGCCACCCGCGGGCCGCCACACGGCGCTGACGGTGGAGCTTGCCGAACCGGTCGCCGGGGTGGCGCCCGGACAGCTCGCGTGCCTGCTGCAGGGCGAGCTGATCGTCGGGTGGGGAACGATCGCGCGCGAGACGGGTGCATCCCCCGTGCGCGCCGGTTAGCTCTCCCGCGCCCGGCGCTCAGTGCGCCGAGAAGTCAGCGTTGTGGACCAGCATCAGTGCGTACTGTGGCCAGTAGACGCCCTTCGGTGGCGCGCCCGGCACGCAGGGGCCGCTCGACCCACCGGGGTTGTCCAGCCAGGCGAACGCGTCGACGTTCGGGTAGCCCGTGTCCGTGGTCGGCTTGGGACCGAGGCCGCGTCCAGGTGGGTTGCACAGAACCTCGTTGCCGTTGTGCACGCGGTTGTGGGGGACGAGCGGACCGCGCCCGCTCTCGCCCGTCGACACGACGAAGTGCTTGCCACCGGTCAGCCGCGAGATCCTCTCGCCATAGCGGATCTCGGTCGAGGTCCACTCGAAGTGGGTCGCATTGAGGAAGAAGCCCTGGATCTTGGACACACCAGCGCGCAGCAGCAGCCTCGCCGCCTGGTGCGCCGTGAGTGCGTCGGAGGCGCCGGCGTCAAGGTAGATCACGAGATGCGGGCACTCGGCCCTGAGGATGTTGATCGCGTCGTTCAACTCCCGCATGCGCACCGCCACGCCCTGCCGCGAGAGGCACCCGACCGTGATCAGCGAGTCCTGCTCGAGGAACAGAACAGCGCGATAGCTGCCGATCCCGCGCGCAAACCCCTCGATGAAGTTGTGGTAGGCAAGCTGCGCCGAGCGCGGATCGGACCAGTGACCGCAGTGGCCATCGACGAGCCGGTAGGTGGTCAGCATCGGGATCGCTCCGGGCTGTTGAACCTGGGCACGTGCCAAGTAGCGCGAGACGGAGATTGTCGCGTTCGGATAGCTGAACGAGCCGAAGCGGCCCGCGCCGGGCTGATCGGCGATCACCTGGAGTTGTGGGTAGCGCCGGGCGGCGTCGGCGGCCTCGCTCTGGGGATCGACGTAGAACGTGGCGCCGGCGAGCGGATCGGTGCTGACGCTCGCGCCCGTCAGGCCGAGCGGGTCGGCGGGGTTCAGATCTGTCACCGGGTCGTTGTTGAGGATCGTCAGGATCGTGTGCGAGGGTGCGCCCATCCCGATCGGAGAAGGCCCGAACAGCGACACGGCGATCGTCTTCGACAGCCCCTCGACGCCATGGTTGACGATCGGCACATAGAAGCTGGCGGTGCGCTGTCCGGCCGCGAACGACAGCATCGACTTGACCGGCACGTAGTCGTACGGAGCCTCCGCCGTCATCCCGATCGTGATGTAGCGAACCTGGGCCGCCTGACGGGCATCGGCGCGCACCACCGTGACCGCAGCTTCGCCGGCGTTCTCGTCGACGAACAACCGCGGTGCCGTGAAGTGGAAGCCGTCGCGGAAGAACGGTGCCGCGCCCGCGCCGGCCGGCGCCGCGAGCGAGAGCACCGCCACCAGCAGCGACATCAACACTGAACGCAACGAGGGCATGATCTTGTCTTTCATCTCGGACGCGGTAGGTGGGGTCTTTAGCGTTGTGCGCGGCGCTAAACGCTTCGCCGGGCGGGCGACCTACACTCCCTGGTCTCATGACCTCGGACGAGATCAGACGCACCTTCACGTCGTTCTTCGAGGAGCGCGACCATCTGCGGCTGCCGTCGGGCTCGCTGATCCCGGCGGAGCTGGACCCCTCGGCGCTGTTCACGGTCGCCGGGATGCATCCGCTCAAGCCCTACTTCCTCGGAGCCGAGCGCCCGCCATACCCGCGTGTGACCACCTGCCAGAAGACCTTCCGGACCGCGGACATCGAGATCATCGGCACCACCACCCGGCACCTCACCTTCTTCGAGATGCTCGGCAACTTCTCGTTCGGGGACTACTTCAAGCGTGAGGCCGTCCGGTTCGCGTGGGATCTGAGCCGCGAGGGCTTCGGATTCCCCGAACGCGACATCTGGATCACCGTCTTCGGGGGCGATGAGGAGCTCGGCCTCGGCCCCGACGAGGACGCGATCGAGGCATGGATGGAGGTCGGTGTGCCACGCGAGCGGATCGTCGAGTGTCCCCGCTCGGAGAACTTCTGGCAGGTCGGGCCGCTCGGACCGTGTGGACCGTGCTCGGAGCTCTACCTCGACCGCGGGGTGCGATCTGGGCACTGAGGACGATCTTCCGGGAGGCGACAACGAGCGCTTCCTCGAGTACTGGAACCTCGTCTTCATGCAGTTCGACCAGAACCCCGAGAACACGCTGACGCCGCTGCCGGCCAGGAACATCGACACCGGGTCTCGGGCTCAATCGCCTGGCGGCGATCCTGCAGGACAAGCCGACCGTCTTCGAGACCGACCAGTTCGCGCCGCTGATCGTGCTCGGCGAGGAGCTCTCGCGGCCGCGGCTACGGCACTCGACTTCCCGACCGACAGGGCGCTGCGGATCCTGGCCGACCACAGCCGGGCGATGACGTTCCTGATCGCCGACGGCGTCGTTCCATCCAACGAGGACCGCGGCTACGTGCTGCGGCGGATCATGCGCCGCGCGATCCTCCAGGGCCGCTCGACGCTGCAGCTCGCGCCCGGCTTCCTGCCGCGCTACTCGGAGTTGGTCACCGAGCTGATGGGCGGCGAGTACCGCGAGCTGGCCGAGCAGCGGGAGTCGGTTCACAAGTGGCTGGCCTCCGAGGAGGAGGGCTTCGGCCGCACGCTCGAGGCCGGCAGCAAGCTGCTCGACGAGCTGATCGCGCGGGCGGTCGAGACAGGTGCGGAGGGGATCTCCGCGGCCGATGCGTTCCTGCTGCACGACACCCATGGCTTCCCGTTCGACCTGACGCTGGAGCTGGTCGCCGAGCATGGACTCGGGGTCGACGAGGAGGGGTTCGAGTCGCTGATGGAGGACCAGCGTCGCCGCGCTCGCGCCGGCGCCGGCCGCAGCCGGGCGGGCGAGGCGCTGCGAGCGCAGGCGCAGTCACTCGCCGCCGAGGCGGGGTTCACGACCGACTTCAAGGGCTACGAGTCGACGGCGGTTCACACGACGGTCGGGGCCGTTGCCCAGGAGAACGGCCGCCTGCTCGTCAAGCTGCTCGAGTCGCCCTTCTACGCGACCGGAGGCGGCCAGGTTGCCGACTCCGGCTGGGTGGAGTGCGAGGACGGCGACTGCCTGGCCCGTGTCGACGATGTGTTGCGCCTGGGCGACGACCAGGTTGTGGCGCTCGTGGCCGAGCGCGGGTCTGCGTTGCGGCCGGAGAGCGGGTGCTCGCGCGGGTCGACGGCCCCACCCGTCACGCGACCGCGTGCAACCACACCGCGACGCACCTGCTGCACGCTGCACTGCGCGCGCGGCTCGGCAACCACGTGCGCCAGGCGGGCTCCTACGTCGGTCCTGACAAGCTCCGGTTCGACTTCACGCACGGCAGCGCGCTCAGTGCCGATGACCTCTCCGACGTCGAGCGGCAGGTCAACGGCTGGATCGTGCAGGCCCATCCGGTACGCGCGATCAGCACGACCCTGAACGAGGCGCGGTCGCTCGGCGCGATGGCGCTGTTCGGCGAGAAGTACGGCGAAGTCGTGCGGATGGTCGAGGTCGGCGACGGGTCGTTCTCACGCGAGCTCTGCGGCGGTACACACGTCCGCTCGACGGCCGAGATCGCGCTGCTGAAGATCGTCAGCGAGACCTCGAGCGCCGCCAACGTGCGGCGGATCGAAGCGGTCACCGGTCCGGTCGTCGGTCGAGCTGATGCGCGCCCACGATCAGGCGCTGGCGCAGGCCGCCGAGTCGCTGCGCGTCCCGCCCGAGCGCGTCCCGGACGCGGTCGTCGAGCTGCGCTCGCGGTTGCGCGAGCTCGAGCGCGCGTCCCGGCGCGACGGGCGCGGCCGGCGGCGTCGATCTCGACGTGCTCGTACAGCAGGCGGCAGCGATCGAGGGTGCCACCGTGCTCGCCGCAGCTGTTCCGGGCCTCGACGGCCAGGCGCTGCTCGAACTGCTCGACAAGCTGAAGGCAAAGCTCGGCGACGCCGCGATCGTGCTCGGCTCGAGCGTCGAGGGGAAGGTCGACCTCGTCGCGGCCGTCTCGCCGGCGCTGGTCGCGCGCGGCGTTAAGGCCGGCGAGATCGTCAAGGTGGCCGCCGCGGTCGTCGGCGGTGGCGGCGGCGGCCGCGACACGCTCGCCAGGGCGGGCGGTCGCGACCCGGCGAAGCTGCCTGAGGCGATCGCGGCCGCGAGGGCGGCGATCGAGGCAGCGCTCCGCTGAAGGCCGAGATGCGGGTTCTTGCGCTCGACTACGGCAGCGCGCGGTGCGGCTGCGCCGTCAGCGATCCCGACCGGCGTGCTGGCGACGCCGTTCGAGGTGGTCCCCGCCCCGTGCCACAAGCGCGGGCTGGCGCGGCTGTGCGCGCTCGTCGAGGAGCTCGACGCCGAGCGCGTCGTCGTCGGACTGCCGCTGACGCTGGCCGGCGGCGAATCCGCGCAGACCCGCGAGGCGCGCGCGTTCGCAGCGACGCTTCAGCGAGCGGCTGGCGGTGCCGGTCGAGCTCTACGACGAGCGCTTCACGACGAAGCTGGCCGCGCGCCTCGGCGGGTCGGCGCCCGAGGACGCGCGGGCGGCGGCGCACCTGCTGGAGAGCTGGCTCGACGCGCAGCCGCCGGCCAGCCCACAGACGAGACCTCCTCGGTGATGCCTGAGTCCGGAGAGCGCACCGAGGCCGAGCGTGAGGCGGCACGGCTTGAGCGGGAGCGGCGGCGTCGCGCAGGCCGATCGCGCCGCCGCGCCGCCGGCCGCGGCGCCAAGTCCCGAGCCGGCTGCTCCGCCGGCGCAGGAGCCGGACGAACCGTCGGAGCTCACGCCGAGTCGCCGAAGACCCGCGCCCCGACCACCGCCACCGCCACTGGCACTGCCACTGCCACTGCCACCGCCACCGGCCCGCGCCCGGCCCGGCCGCCGCCCGGCGGCGCGGCAGGACCCACAGACCGCGACGGGCGCCCAACCAGGCTGGTGGCCGGCGGCTGGCGCGACGGGTTGTCGCGCTGGCGGTGCTGCTGGTCGCAATCTTCGCTGTCTGGTTCGTGGTTCGAGCTGTTCCAGCCGTTCCAAGGCTCTGGTCACGGCAGCGTGCTCGTGACGGTTCCCCACGATGCGACCGCGTCCGAGATCGGCGACATGCTCGCTCGGGAGGGGGTCGTGTCCTCGGGTTCTTCTTCGAGCTGCGCGCGACGCTCGCCGGCGACCGCGGCAAGCTGGTCGCCGGCACGTTACCGATGCCGCTCGACACCAGCTACGGCAACGCGCTGAGGATCCTCACGACGCCGCCGCCGCCGGCGAAGGTCACCTACGTGACGATCATCCCCGGGCACGCACGCGGTCCAGGTCGACGCGCTGCTGCGCGCCCAGCACGTCCACGGCAGCTACCTCGCGGCGACGCGCCACTCGCCGCTGCTCGATCCGGCCGCCTACGGCGCGCCCGCGCGCACACGCCCTCGCTGGAGGGCTTCCTGTTCCCCGACACCTACCAGCTGTACGAGCCGCTGCGGATCAGAGCGCTGGTCGACGACCAGCTGACGACGTTCAAGCACGAGTTCGCCACCGTCGAGCTTGCGCTACGCGCGCGCTCACCATCTGACCCCCTACGACGTCCTGATCATCGCCTCGCTGATCCAGGGCGAGGCCGCGACCGCTCACGACATGGGGCTCGTCTCCTCGGTCATCTACAACCGCCTGCGCAGGGATCGATCTCGGGCTCGACGCGACCACGCGCTACGCGACCGGCAACTACACCGAACCCGCTGACGCGTCTCCCAGATCGACTCGCCCTCGCCGTGGAACACGCGCAACCACGCCGGCCTGCCGCCGACGCCGATCAACAGCCCAGGGCTGGCGGCGATCCAGGCGGCCGCGCATCCGCCGCACACCAACTACCTGTACTTCGTCGTCACGCCGTGCGGCAACGGCGAGATGACGTTCACCGCCAGCTACCCGCAGTTCCTGGCAGACTCGACCGCCTACCAGGCGGCACGGGCCGACGCGGCGGCCACTCGCCGGAGTTCTGCAAGCGCTGAATACCGGCAGAGCGACGCGGCTCGGCGTGCTCGGCTGGCCGGTCGCGCACAGCCGCTCGCCGGCGATCCAGAATGCGCGCGCTGCAAGCCGCCGGGCTCCACGCTTGGCGCTATCAGCTGTTGCCGATACCGCCGGCGCTGTTCGGCGAGACGGTCAGAGCGCTTGGCGCTGCGGGTTTCCGAGGCGCCAACGTGACGATCCCGCACAAGCGTGCGGCGCTGGCGCTCGCGGATCGCCCGACGACGCGGGCCCGCGCGATCGGCGCCGCGAACACGCTGCTGTTCGAGCCTGGGGGCTCGATCGCAGCCGACAACACCGACGCGCCGGCGCTGATCGAGTCGCTGCCGTTCCCGGTGAGGGGCGCCTCGGCGCTCGTGCTCGGCGCGGGCGGAACCGCGCGCGGTGCCGTATGGGCGCTGCTGGACGCCGGCGCCGGCGAGGTACGCGTCTGGAACCGCACGCCGCAGCGAGCTCGTGAGCTGTGCGCCGATCTCGGCGGAACAGCCGTCGAGGCCGTCGAGGCCGCTGATCTGCTCGTCAACTGCACTTCGGTCGGACTGGAGGCGGCGGGCGCAGGAGATGCCCATCCCCCGCGAGGCGCTCGACGGCTTCCGGTTCGTCGCCGACTTCGTGTACCGGCCTGGAGGCACGCCGCTCGCCAACGCGGCACGGGCGCGGGGGATCGGCTGCGTCGAGGGCTCGGAGCTGCTGGTGGCGCAGGGGGCGCTCGCGTTCGAGCAGTTCACCGGCCTCAAGGCACCCGTCGCTGCGATGCTGGCGGCCGTCGGGCTATAGTCGCCCGCCGATGGCCGGCGAAAGCGAACAGGACCGCAGCGTCTGCACCCCGTGCCGGGGCACGGGCTCGCTGATCTCCAACCAGGGCGAACCGCATCAGGTGACGTGCCCGTGGTGCGGAGGCACCGGCCGCTTCGAGCGCGGACGCGATGCGCAGTCCTCGGGAGCCCCGCCGCCACCACCATCGACAGCGAACTGACGTGTGGTGACCCGGTGTCAGACGATTCTCAACAGGAGCCGACAGAAACGCCGGAGGCCGCGCAGCAGGAGGTCCGCTCCCGATCGCTGCGCTCGCTGCTCGGTCCGCGTGATCTGCCGTATCTGCTGATCGCGGTGCCGCTGTGGGTGGCTGTCGCGCTCGACAAGCACGGCACGCGGGAGCGGGCACTCGGGATCGCGCTGGTCGCCGTGCTCGTCACCGTCACCGTCACCGACCTGCGTCACCGGATCATCCCGGACCGGGTCACCGGACCCGGCGCCGTGCTCGCGATCGTGATCGGGCTTCTCAGTGCTCCCGGCCAGGTTCCCGGCCAGCTGATCGCCGGCGCCGGCGCGTTCCTCGCGCTGCTCGTGTTCGCGGTCATCTCGCGGGGCGGCATCAAGGGCGGCGACGTGAAGCTCGCCGGCGTGATCGGCCTCTACCTCTCGCGGTCGGTGATCGTCGCGCTCAGCGCCGGGATCCTCGCGGGCGGCGTCT
This sequence comes from uncultured Solirubrobacterales bacterium, assembly GCA_963742025.1. Classification (GTDB taxonomy): domain Bacteria; phylum Actinomycetota; class Thermoleophilia; order Solirubrobacterales; family Solirubrobacteraceae; genus Palsa-465. Next base: position 436,741 of record CAVUKF010000004.1, on the reverse strand, counting down.
ACTCGCTCGGGATCGTCGCCGTCTCGGGAGCGCGCGGCGGCCGGGCCGGGGCGCGCCGCGGCCTGCGCACCTGGATTCCGTACGGCCCGTTCCTGGCCCTCGGCGGGCTGATCGGGCTGTTCGCCGGGCCTCACTTTCTGAACTCCTGACCGTAACCTTGGATGCGATGACGCTTCGGATGACCACCGCCGGCGAGTCCCACGGCCCGGGGCTCACCTGCATCGTCGAGGGCATGCCGGCCGGTCTTGTGCTCGACCGCGAGGCGATCGACCGCGACCTCGCCCGTCGTCAGCTCGGCCACGGCCGTGGCGGCCGGATGAAGATCGAGCGTGATCGCGCTGTAGTGACCGGTGGCGTACGTCATGGGCGAACGCTTGGCGGGCCGATCGCGCTGCAGGTGCACAACCGCGACTACGCCAACTGGGAGGAGCGGATGAGCCCGTGGCCGGTCGAGGCGGACGTCGCGGAGGTCCACCTGCCCCGGCCCGGTCACGCCGATCTCGTCGGCACCCAGAAGTACGGCCTCAGCGACGTCCGAGACATCCTTGAGCGCGCCAGCGCGCGTGAGACGGCTGCGCGCGTGGCGGGCGGCGCGGTCGCCAAGGAGTTCCTGCGGGCGCTCGGCGTCGAGGTCCACTCGCACGTGCTCCAGATCGCATCGGTCGCTGCGCCGCAGGCGCGACGACCTGCGCGCTGCGGACTTCGCCGAGGTCGACAGCTCGCCGGTTCGCTGCCTCGACGCCGAGGCGACCCGCGCGATGGTCGCCGAGATCGACACGCTGCGCAGGGCGAACGAGTCGCTCGGCGGCGTCTTCGAGGTCCGGGCGTTCGGGCTCGTGCCAGGGCTCGGCTCGCACGTCTCCTGGCAGGAGCGCCTCGACGGCCGGCTCGCGCAGGCGATCGTCTCGATCCAGGCGATCAAGGCGGTATCGATCGGAGACGGCTTCGAGGTCGCGGGGCTACCGGGCTCTGAGGCCCACGACGAGATCTTCTACGACGAGCAGCGCGGCTACCACCGTCACACAAACCGCTCAGGTGGTCTCGAGGGCGGCATGACCACCGGGGACCCGCTCGTCGTCCGCGGCTCGATGAAGCCGTTGCCGACGCTGACCAAGCCGCTGCGATCCGTCGATATCGCCACCCACGAGCCGGCCCAGGCGCTGCGCGAGCGAACCGATTCGTGCACCGTCCCGGCCGCCGGGGTGGTCGGCGAGGCGATGGTCGCGTTCGTGCTCGCCGACGCTTACCGGCGCAAGTTCGGCGGCGACCACATCGACGACGTGCGCGAGGCGGTGCGGGCCTACGTGGAGCGGATCGGGTGGCGGCGGAGCTGAGCGGGCCGCCGGCGGCGCCGACCGCCGGGCGCCGCCGGCGCGAAGATCGTGCTCGTCGGGTTCATGGGCGCCGGCAAGAGCACCGCCGCGCAGGCGCTGGGTGAGGTCGCGCTCGACGTCGATGAGGTGATCGAGGCGCGGCTCGGACGATCGATCGCGGAGGTTTTCGCGCAGGACGGCGAGGCCGCGTTCCGGGAGATCGAGGAGCGGGTCACGCTCGAGTTGCTTGACGGCGGGCAGGCGCGCGTGATCGCGCTCGGAGGCGGGGCGATCATGTCGCAGCGCGTGCGCGACGCGCTGGCGAATCACACGGTGATCTGGCTCGAGACGGAGGTCGACCAGGCGTGGCAGCGAGTCCAGCGGGGTGAGTACCGGCCGCTCGCTGCGGATATGCGCGGCTTCTACGAGCTGCATGATCTGCGTCGGCCGCTGTATGCGGGCCTGGCCGATGTGGTCGTCCCGGCCGCTGCCTCCGAGCAGATGCCGGCCGTCCTGGCCGCGCTCGAGGGGCTACCCGAACGTGGCGTTCGCGTCCTGTGGGCGAGCAGCCCATCTGGCGACTACCCGGTCTACATCGGCGACGGGACTGCTGAGCAGGCATCGCTTCTGGCCCGCGACGGTGCCGGGCAGGCGCGTGCTGGTGACCGACTACAACGCCGGCCGGCTGTACGCAGATGCGCTCGAGCCGCTGCACGCGCGCGTTGCGATCATGCCCGGCGAGCAGTCGAAGACGGTCGCTCATGCGGAGATCGTCTGGACCGAGCTGGTGCGACACGGCGCCACTCGCAGCGACGTCGTCGTGGCGCTCGGTGGCGGTGTTGTCGGCGACCTCGCGGGCTTCTGCGCCGCCACCTACCAGCGTGGCATCCGCTTCGTGCAGGTCCCCACGACGCTCGTCGCACAGGTCGACTCGGCGTACGGCGGCAAGACCGGCGTCGATCTCGCCGAGGCCAAGAACTACGTCGGCGCCTTCCACCAGCCTGCCGCGGTGATCGTCGATCACGGCGTGCGCTTGTGACCCTGCCACGGTCTGAGCTGGCAGCCGGCTACGCCGAGGTCGTCAAGACGGCGCTGATCGTCGGCGGCGAGCTATGGGAGCGGGTCGAGCGGCGGCGCAGCAGGCGACGACCGTGATGTGATCGCCGCCTGCGCGCTGGCGAAGCTGCGAATCGTCTCCCAGGACGAGCGTGATCGCGGCCTGCGTCAGCTGCTCAACCTTGGCCACACGGTCGGCATGCGATCGAGACGGCGACAGGCTACGCCCGCTACCGACACGGCGAGGCGGTCGGGCTCGGCCTGCTGGCGGAGCTGCGGCTGGCGGGCGCCGATGAGCTTCGAGCGCAGGTCCGCGAGCTGCTGGCCGCGAACGGGCTGCCAGTGGAGATCGAGAGCATCGAGCTCGATGAGGTCGTGGCCGCGGCCGCGCGTGACAAGAAGCGCGTTGACGACGGCGACGTCCCGTTCGTCCTCTGCCAGAGGCCGGGCGTGCCGATCCTCGGCTCGACGATGACTCCGGGCGAGTTGCGCGCGGCCGTGGGAGAGCTGCTCCAGTCGATGTCGCGCAACCGGATCGAGATCATGCATGGGGTCAACCTCGACCAGCTGGGACGGCGCGACCCGCACCACTACGGCTCGATCACGCTCGCTCGAGCTCGAGCGGCGGATCCGTGAGTTCGCGCGGGCGCTCGAACTGGAGGTGAGGTTCTTCCACACCAACCACGAGGGTGACTTCGTCGAGCACCTCCACGGGCTCGAGGGGATGGCCGACGGGGTCGTGCTGAACCCCGGTTCGTGGACGCACTACTCCTACGCGATCCGTGACGCGCTGGAGTTCGCCGGGCTACCGGCCGTCGAGGTCCATCTCTCCGACGTCGATGCCCGTGAGCAGTGGCGGCGCCACTCGGTGATCCGCGAGCTCTGCATCGGGCGAGTTGCAGGCAGGGGCGCGGACGGGTACGGTGACGCGCTGGCGATGCTGCGGAAGGAGCTGGATGCATGAGTGAGCGTGTCGATTCGCTGGTCGGGCTGCTGGAAGAGGCCGGCGTGGACCTGTTGCTCGTCACCGATCTCGTCAACGTCCGCTACCTGACCGGCTACAGCGGGAGCAACGGGCTCGCCGTGATCGGGCCACAGACGCGCACGTTCATCACCGACTTCCGCTACGTGTCGCAAGCGGCCGAGGAGGTCGAGTCCGACCTTCGAGCGCGTCCAGGCGCCGCAGGATCTGGTCGACGGGCTGCCGGATGTGCTCGGCGCCGGCAGCCTGCGTCTCGGCTTCGATGACGCCAACACGTCGATGCGGGCGCACGCGAAGCTCCGTGAGGTGCTCGGGGCCGAGATCGAGCTCGTGCCCGCCGCAGGGCTGGTCGAGCGGCTGCGCGCGGTCAAGGGCCCGGAGGAGGTCGAGCGCATCGCCGCCGCCTGCGCGCTCGCGGATGCCGCCTTCGGACGTCTGCTCGAGAGCGGACTGATCGGCCGCACCGAGCGCGAGTTGGCGCTGGCGCTGGAGTTCGACATGCGCGAGCGTGGGGCGGACGGTCCCAGCTTTACGCCGATCGTCGCGGCCGGCGGGCACGGCGCGCTGCCACACGCCCAGCCCCGGGACGTCGCCGTCGCGCGCGGGGATCTTGTCGTCATCGACTGGGGTGCGCTGATCGGCGGCTACTGCTCGGACTGCACGCGGACGGTCGCGGCAGGTGAGCCCGGCGACGAGGAGCGTGTCGCCTACGAACTCGTGCTGGCGGCGCAGCTGGCGGGCGTCGAGGCGGTGCGAGCCGGTGCCGGTGGGCGTGACGTCGACGCCGTCGCGCGTGCGGTGATCGCGGACGGTGGCATGGGCGAGCACTTCGGTCACGGCCTCGGGCACGGCGTCGGCCTCCAGATCCACGAGGCGCCGCGGCTCTCGCTGCGCTCGCACGGATCAGCTGACCGCCGGGAACATCGTCACCGTCGAGCCAGGCGTCTACCTCCCGGGTAGGTTCGGCGTCAGGATCGAGGATCTGCTGCTCGTGAGCGCCGACGGATCCCGGATCCTGACCGGCTTCGACAAGCAGCTGATCGTCGTCGACTGACCGCGGGCGGCCGGGTCCGGTGAACGTCCGAGCGCTCGGGCTGGGAGCCCGTACCTCTACACTCGTCGCCGCGGCCATGATCAGCACGAACCAGTTCAAGAACGGCAACCACATTGACGTCGACGGGACGATCTTCAAGATCGTCGAGTTCCAGCACGTCAAGCCCGGCAAGGGCGGCGCCTTCGTGCGCACGAAGCTGCGCCGCGCCAGCGACGGCGCCGTGATCGACCGGACGTTCCGGGCGGGCGAGAAGTTCCGCGCCGTGCGCACCGAGGTCCGCAACATGCAGTTCCTCTACAAGGACGGGACCGACGCGCACTTCATGGACACCGAGTCCTACGAGCAGCTGACGATCCCCGAGACGACGCTGGCCGAGCCGTTGCGGTGGATGAAGGAGTCCGAGGAGGTCGAGGTGCTGTACATCGACGACGAGCCCACCGACGTGCAGCTGCCGAGCGCGATGGACCTGGCGGTGACCGAGACCGAGCCTGGTCTGCGCGGCGACACCGCATCGGGTGGAGGCAGCAAGCCGGCGGTGCTCGAGACGGGCGCGAGGATCCAGGTCCCGCTGTTCGTCAACATCGGTGACATGGTGAGGGTCGACACCCGCTCTGGCGACTACGTGTCGCGTGCGTAGAACAGAGCAGCGCCGGGCCGCGATCTGGGCGCTGTACCAGAGCGACCTGCTGGATCGCCCGCTGCAGGAGACGTTCCCGCGAGACGTGCACGGCTTCACCCGCGCGCTCGCGGAGGCGGTGCAGGAACGCCAGGCGGAGCTCGACGAGCTGATCTCCCGCCACGCGACCGGCTGGTCGCTCGGCCGGATCGCGCCGCTGGAGCGTTCGATCCTGCGGGTCGGGGTGCTAGAGCTGACGCACCCTGAGACGGTCCCCGGCGAGCGCGAGATCCCACCTGAGGGGGCGATCGATGAGGCGGTCGAGACGGCCAAGCAATTCTGCGGCGCAGAGGCGCCGGGGTTCGTAAACGGCATCCTGGCCGCCGTACTGCGCGAGCGCGCCGGGGTCTGAGGTCGCTCAGATCCTCGGCGGGCTCGGAGGTCCGTGGCACGATCCGGCGCGTAAGAGGTGTGTAGGAGCCGCTCGCGGCCGGGCTGCGCAGCGATCACAATGCCGTGAATGCGTCTACTGATCGTCGACGATGACCGCGGCCTGCGTGACGTCCTGCGCCGCGCGCTCAGCTCGCGGGGTATGAGGTTCGCCTCGCGGAGGATGGCGTCTCGGCGCTCGCGCACGCCAACTCGGATGTGCCCGACGCGATCGTGCTCGACATCGGGCTGCCAGATATCGACGGCCTTGAGGTCTGCCGGACGCTACGCCGCGCCGGTAACCGCGTGCCGGTGCTGATGCTGACCGCGCGCGACGCGGTGTCCGATCGGATCGAGGGGCTCGATGCCGGCGCCGACGACTACCTAGTCAAGCCGTTCGACATCGACGAGCTGAAGGCCCGGCTGCGGGCACTGTTGCGGCGCTCCGGCGCTGAGGGTGGAACGCTCGACGGTGGGCTCTCGTTCGGAGAGCTGGGGCTCGACCCGGCCCGCCACGGCGCGACGGTCGGCGAACGGTTCGTCGAGCTGACGCGCACCGAGTATCAGCTGCTCGAGCTGCTGATGCTGAACCCGCGCCGGGTGCTGCCGCACAGCCTGATCTACGACCGCGTCTGGGGTTACGACTTCGGTCCGACATCGAATGCGCTGCGCGTCTACATCGGCTACCTGCGACGCAAGCTCGAGGAGGCCGGCGCGACCTCGGAGATCCACACGGTGCGCGGCGTCGGCTATTCGCTGCGGGAGGCGGGGTCACCGTCGTGAACAGGCGGCCATCGGTGGTGCGCCGGTGAGCCTCCGGGCGCGGATGGGGCTTGCAGCAGGCGTCGCGGTCGCGGTTGCCGTGATCGCCGTCGCCGCGGCTGCGTACCTCGGCGAGCGCTCCGAGCTGACCAGCCAGATCGACCAGTCCCTGACGCGGTTGGCGGGCGAGTACGCGAGTCGCGCCGGCGGCGGGGGAGGCAATGGTGGCCCGGCTGGGCCCGGTGGCTCCGGGCTCTTCCAGACAGGCGGTGCCCCGAGAAACGCTCCGGCCGGTGGGAACCAGGGGGGCGACTGTGACGGCGGCCTCGGCGTCAACGCGCCGCCCAACGCCGCGTTCGGCGGAGCCACGGGGTTCGTGCAACTGCTGCTGCCGAGCGGACATGTGTGCCGCGGCACCGATGAGACGTCGGAGATTCCCGTCAGCGGCCAAGCGGTCAGGATCGCCAGAAGCGGGCAGGGGCGCTTCTTCACGAGCATGACCGTCAAGGGCGACCACATTCGCGTGCTCGTCGCGGGCCTGCCCGGCTTCGGGGCCCTGATGCTCGCCTGGCCGCTCTCGGACGTCGACCGCAATCTCCGCAGCCAGCTGCTGCTGCTGGGGCTGATCGCGGCGGGTGGGATCGCGCTAGCGGCGCTGCTCGGCTTCCTCGTCGCGCGCACGGCGGTCGCGCCGATCGCCCGCTTCACCCGCCAGACCGAGCGGATCGCGAAGCACCCCGAGCTGCTCGAACATCAGCGCCTGGAGGTCGCCGGCGGCGACGAGCTTGCGCGGCTGGCACAGACGTTCAACGCGACGCTCGATGCGCTCGAGGGCTCGATCTCCGCGCAGCGCAACCTCGTCGCCGACGCGTCGCACGAGCTGCGCACGCCGATCTCGACGCTGCGCGCCAACCTGCAGCTGCTGCGCGACGAGCAGCTGCTGCCCGAGGAAGATCGCGCCGCGCTGCGCGCCGACATGATCGAGGAGCTCGATGAGCTGACGCGGCTGGTCAGCGATGTCGTCGAGCTCGCGCGCGGCACGAAGGCCGGCGCTGACGCGGGTGATGTGCGCCTTGATCAGATTGCCGCCGAGGCGGTCGATCGGGCGCGGCGGCGAGCACCGGCGTTGCGGATCAACGCCGAGCTGGAGCCGACGGTCGTCCGCGGTGACGCCGAGCGGATCGCGCGCGCCGTCTCCAACCTGCTCGACAACGCATGCAAGTGGAGCCCGGACGGAGGCTCGTCGATGTGACCCTGAACGCCGGGGTGCTCACCGTGCGTGACCACGGCCCCGGGTTCCACGACGAGGACCTCCCGTTCGTCTTCGACCGCTTCCACCGCGCCCGCGACGCTCGCTCGAAGCCGGGGTCGGGTCTCGGGCTCGCGATCGTCCGTCAGGCGGCCGAGGCGCACGGCGGGCATGCGCAGGCGGCGAACGCGCCCGGCGGCGGGGCGCTCGTGAGCGTCAGCTTCGGCGCGACACTCGGCGGGTGGGACGCCGGCGCGGATCCCGGCGCGCAGCGTCACAATGAGCAACGTGACCTACACGGCGCAGTCCGGGCGAGTCCAGATCCTGAATGACGTCGCTACCAGCGCCGACCAGCTCGGCGCCGCGCTCGCGATGCTCGGCGAGGTTTACGAGCGGCTGGACGATCACAATGCCGAGCTGATGGAGGAGCAGCTGTTTCGCCCCCTGCAGGCCGCCTACGGCCAGCTCAAGCGGACACATGCGGAGTTTGCCACGGGTCACGGCCTCGACCGCTACGAGTTCGCGGCACCGACGGTCCGTCTGCCGGAGGCAGCCCGAGCTGGGATCGAGCACGCCGTCGATGCGGTTCGATCGGCAGACGACACGCTCGCGAGTCTGCAGGATTCGATGCTGCCCGTCGACGTCGGCGATCAGGAACTGCGAGCCGGTCTCTCACGGGCGCGAACCCTGCTCGGACCGTTTCCCGGCCAGGCAGCCGCGCTGATCCGCACGCTCGGCCGCTGAGCGTTCGCGCAGCAAGCCCGACCAGCCTGGTCAGGTTCCTCGGACGCGATCGTTGAGGTCCAGAACGGGAGTCGGCGTCCCGATGCTGTGCGTTCCCTCGATTCCGACGATCGCCGTTCCGATCGCGAAGAACTCGATGATGTGACTGCTCCAGCCATGGCTCTTCTCCTGCAGGTCGACGCCGACGATGCCCTTGGCCTGCAGCGTCTGCGCCTCGCTCTGCATGCGGGTCATCGCCAGCTCACGCGCGTTGTAGAGCGCCTGGGTGTAGTTCGGCAGCTCAACGTTCTGACCGATCTGTCCGACCGTCTGAAACATGCCGCGGTGCGCCACGTGGTAGACGCAGCTTCCCATCACCATCCCTACCGGTCGGTGTCCGGTGCGCAACAGCGTCCAGAACGCCTGACCGGAGAGATCGCTCGTGAACGGCCGTCCGTTGGGCGCGCGGTGCAGGACTCCCTCGCGATGGCGCACGGCGGTGCCGATCGCGATGAACTCGGCCATGTGCGCGCCCCAGTCGTAGCGCCCGATATCGAGCCTGACGCCGACGATTCCGTCCGCGCCGAGGTCATCAGCCTCCTCCTCCATCCGGGTCATCGCGAGCTCCCTGGCGTGGTACATCGCCTCGGACATGACCGTCATCTCCTGGTTCCTGCGCCAGTTGGCGACCTGCAGACCGATGTGGTAGATCGAGCTGCCGACGACGAGGCCGAGGGGATCAAAACCGGCGTCCGTGATCAGCATGAACTCGTTCACCGTCAGGTCGGAGGTGAACAGCCCCTCCTTGTTCTGCTCAAGTCTTGCAACGGCCGATTCCGGAACGCCCTTCATCGTGTGCGCCTCGAGTTCGCCCGGGACGTTCTCGCCGGAGCCGCTCTCGCCTGGGTCGTTCTCGGGTGGATCCACCTCTGTCATGCCATCGCTCCAAGTCCGAGGGTCGTTTCAGGCGTCCGCGGGTTGACGGGCGCACTTCGGCGAATCGCGGTGCCGACGGCCTGAATCGTGACGACGACTCCATCGCGTGAGGATCGGCCAGAGGCCTGTGAGCCGCCGATCGCGATCGTCGTAGGCCTGAGTACCCCCGCGCTCTGGCCGTCGGCGTAGCCGACCGACAGCGACTCCTTGGAGACCGAGTGATCAAGCGTGACGCCGACGATCCCGTTGGCGCCGACGGCGTGCGCCTGGGTGCGCAGATACCGCACCGCGGCCTTGCGAGCCGCCGAGAAGCCGGCCGAATAATCGGTCAGTTCCTGATTGCGCGTGACCGACCAGCGCCGGCTCCACTGCATCGCGATCGACTGCGCGATGAAGAAGACGGCCGTGGCCGCGACCAGACCAGCCGGTGCCCAGCCGATGCTCCGGAGCTTCCAGTATTCCTGCACGGACAGGTCGCTGAGCGTGGGAGGGTCGGTCGTCCTGGGAGCATCGGTGCGAATGCCCGTGCCGCTGACGACGTAGTCGACGGTATTCCTCGCCCAGTCGTGCTCGCCGCGACGCAGCTGCACGCCGACGACCACGTCCGCGCCTGCGACCGTCGCCTCCTCGGTCAGCCTCGCGAACGCGCGGCTGCGCGCCTCGTCCCAGGCGCCGGCCACCTGGTCCAGCGCGCAGAAGACGACGCCGCCCCACTGAGCTTGCGCCGGCAGGTACTGGAAGCCGACGCGGTGAACAGAAGCACCGAGCAACTGCGCGATTGGCCGCGGGCCGAGCTCGGTCAGCAGCGCGAACTCGGCGACGCCGAGCGTGCTGGTGAACATGTCCTCGCCACGCAGCTCCCGCAGCCGTGCGTCGGCACTTTCCGGGATACCGCCGTCCTGAACTCGTTGCAACGACTGATCGGGGTCGGCTTGCTGGTCATGGTCGCCCTCTCCGTCGAAGAACCCCATGGGTCCTGAGTTCGTCCTGGACGTTACGACTCCTTTCGATCACGGAGCTCCGCGTCCGTTATCGGCGTCGTCAAACCCGACGGTACCGCCGTCGGATCCGTAACACTGCGCTGGTCAGCATGGTCAGGATCAGCGGATCGAGACGGCGCCGGGACTCCCGGGTGGAGCTGCGGACGCCTACGCCGGCGGATCGCGAGGAGTTCCTCGATGCGATGCGCTCCAGCCGGGATCTGCACCGACCCTGGCTGACAGCCGCGACCACCGACGAGGGCTACGACGCACTGCTCAGACGCGTGCACAACGAGCGGTTCGAGCCGATGCTCCTCTGCCGACGCAGCGACCTCGTGATCGTCGGCTTCTTCAACATCGGTGAGATCATCCGCGGCCATCTTCAGAGCGGGTTCCTCGGCTATGGCGCCGTTGCGGCCCATGCCGGCCAGGGTTACATGAGCGAGGGCATCCAGCTCGTGCTGGCGCGGGCGTTTGACGAACTACGGCTGCATCGCATCGAAGCCAACATCCAACCTGCCAACAGCGCTTCGATCGCCCTCGTCCGCCGGGCCGGCTTCGTCTGCGAGGGACTTTCCGAGCGCTACCTCAAGATCGGTGGGCGCTGGTGCGACCACGAGCGGTGGGCGATCCGTGCTGAGCAGTGGCGCCGGGGTCGCCATCCGGGCGGTTGAGTGCCTACGGGCGTCAGCGCCGGGCTCAGCGCTCACTGCTCGGCTGCGTGCGGGGACTGCCCCCGGAGCCTGTCGGCCATCACGCTCATCACGAGCCGGGCGAAGTACGGGGTCTCGTGGACGAGCACCCAGAAGTGCCTCGCTGGGATCTCGACGAGCTCGGTATCGTCGGAGGCGACCGCGCTGAGTGCCCGCGGAGTGTCTTCGATCAACGCCATCTCGCCGAACAGGCCGGGTGCGGTGACGGTCTCGACGGTGTCGTCGCCGGCCTTCAGGGCGACCGCCCCGGCGAGCACGATGTACATCCGGTCGCCTGGCTCGCCCTGTCCGAAGATGACCTCGCCTGGCGCAAGGTTCAGACGCGGCCTGCCCTGTGCGATCAGCCTGTACAGCTCGTCAGACCGCTCGACGAATGACATCTGTTCGTTCTCCTTGTCGCTGTCGGGTGCAGCGAGATCATATGGGTGACGCTCGCACGAGGCTGCGACGTCGCCGGCGGAGAGAGTGCGTCCTGAATGATGCGCCGGCAGGCCGGCGGCGGGTCATCCGGCAAGCGCCGCGACGGCACCGCCGCCGTGGTCGCGGACCGCTGTGCGAACCGCGTCGCCATCGACGGTCAGCACGTTCGAGCGCTCGCGGGCGATCACACTGGCGGTCCGTGGTACGCGGTGGAGCACCGCGATCTCCCCGAACGCGTCGCCGGGGAGCAGCTCCGCCCGGGTCGAACCGTCGACGACCACGTGCGCCCGGCCGCTCAGGAGCACGTGGTAGGTGTCGTCGTGCTCCCCGTCGGTTACGATCGCGACACCCGGCTCGACCGTCTGCACACGGCTACGCTGCATCAACTCGCTGACGGCGTCGCGCCCGAGTGAGTGCAGCAGCGGCGCCCGTATCAGAGCGCTCTCGGCGTCGACCGCGACGACCGATTGCGCGAGCGGTGCCTGACCGGGGCCGCTCAGGTCGACCCCCGCGACAGCCGCCAGGAAGTCGTCGCGTTCCAGGCCGTAGAGCTCGACGTCGGTCACCGCTCGGACCGTCGCAGCGCGTGGTACGCCGCGCAGCAGGCCGCGTTCACCGAACTGACCGCCGCGACCGAGTTCGCCGACGACGAACCTGTCGACTTCGACCAACAGCTCGCCGTCGGCGACCAGGTACCAGCGGTGTGCTTCGGGGTCGCCCTGGCGAACGATCACCGTCCCGGCCGGATGTCGCTCGTTGTGCAGCCTTGCTGCGACTCCCTCGAGCGCATCCACGCGTAGCGGCCGGAAGAACGGCACGCCACGCAGCAACTCAAGGATGTCGAGCCGCGCGACGGCTCGATCGTCGATTCTGGCGATGCTGCGGTAGCCGATCGCGACCACCACCGGAAGCGCGGCCCCGGCCGCGATCACGGCACCGCGCGTACCGAGCAGCGCGAGCAGGATCGGTGCGAGGAGGCTGCCGAGCCCCTCGGACAGTAGCTTCCCGCCCTCCATCACACCCGTCAGAGGGCCGATCGAGCTACCGGGGATCAGCCGGTTCAGCAGCGTCTGGGCGCCGACGTCCGAAAGTGCCATTCCAAGGCCCCAGACGATCATCAGCCCCACCGCCACAACGGTGCCACCAGCCAGTCCGGTTGCAGCGATCGGCAGCCCGCAGAGGATCAGGCCGAGCGTCAGCCACCCGGCGAGGCGGCGGTTGCCGACGAGGCGTGTCGTGACGATGATCGCCACGAGTGCGCCCACCGCCGCAGCTGCCATCAGGACGCCAAGTCCGGACCGGCCCAGAGACAGCAGTTGCAGAGAGGCGACAACGGCGAGTGAGAACCACAGACCGCGGACGAGCGAACGCATGCAGGAGTAGCGAACGATCAGCCTCGCCTCGGCGCTGTCTCGCAGGGCCTGAATGCCCGCTCGCAGGCCGCTGAGGCCGATCAGCGGTGCCGCCAGCAGCCTTGGACGCCGCCTCCCGAGGGTCATGAAGATCGCGGCGGTATAGAGCGCCGCGGCGACTGCGACAGGGATCGAGATCGGGAGCAGAGCGACGAGTACGCCACCGATGAGGGCGCCGATCAGTTGTCCCGAGGTCTTGACGTTGGACACGAGTCCGGTGGCAGCCGTCAATTCGCCCGGAGTCCGGGCGAGCGTCGGCAGCAGCGCGGCCTGCGCCGGTCGGTAACCCGATCCGGCCGCTGCGTCGAGCCACACGAGCGCGATCACGATCGCGAACGGGAGCCCCAGCGCCAGGGCGATCGCAGCCGTCGCGGTGACCAGGGCGCGCGCGCCGGCGGTCAGCGACAGCACCGGCAGATGGCGAGCATGCGCAGTCAGCTGGGTTGTCCACAGCCCGGCGAACGCAGCCGGGGCGAAACGGAAACCGACCAGGCCGACGGCGAGCGCGCCGCCGACGCTGTAGGCGTGTACCGCGACGGTCGTGCCGAGTACCCACTCGCCAAGGGTGATCGACGCGAACGCGCCGACCACGCCCCTGACTCCGTGATTCGACAGAGCCGTGCGCGTCAGGCCGGCCCCTGCATTCTGCGCCCCGCGCATCGGTTCGCGCGATCATAGTCACGCAGGCGACCGGGGGGCCCCGAGAGGGGGTGCTTGCCACGAACCCAGCTCGGTGACGACGCTCGTCCCGGCAAATGAGCCTGTCACCTTAAGAACCGCGCCAAGCTGGCGACCATTAGGACATGCAGACACATGCGCCGTTCTCCCTGGACCGCACCTATCGCCTGGTCACCCGCAGCGACTTCGATGGTCTCGTCTGTGCCGCGTTGCTCAAGGAACTCGGGGTTCTGGAAGAGATCCTGTTCGTGCACCCGAAGGACGTCCAGGACGGCAAGGTGGAACTGACCGCGCAGGACATCACCACCAACCTTCCGTACCGTCCTGAAGTGGCGCTCGCGTTCGACCATCACTCCTCAGAGCGCCGGCGTGTCAGCGGCGAGGCCGACAACCGCGTGATGGTGACGGATGCGTGGTCGGCCGCGCGCGTCGTGTACGACCACTTCGGGGGGGCACAGCGCTTCCCGCGTGTCAGCGCCGAGATGATGGACGCGGTCGACCGAGCCGACGCCGCGCGCCTGTCAGCGGGCGAGATCTTCGATCCCCAGGGCTGGATCCTTCTCAGCTTCCTGATGGACCCGCGCACCGGACTCGGTCGCTTCCGTGACTTCCGCATTTCGAACTACGAGCTGATGTTGAAGCTGATCGACTGCTGTCTGGAAATGCCGGTCGCGCAGATCCTCGCCTCCCCGGACGTCGCCGAGCGCGTTGTCTTCTACCGCCGGAACGCAGATGCCGCCGTTGAACAGATCCGCCGCTGCGCGACGCTGCACGGCCGCCTGGCCGTTCTCGACCTGCGCAACGAGGAGGTGATCCACCCCGCCAACCGGTTCCTCGTGTACGCGCTGTTCCCGCAGTGCACGGTTTCGATCCATGTCTTGACCGGGCTCAAGGGGCAGAACACCGTATTCGCGGTCGGACGCTCGATCATCGACCGCTCCTCCGAGCTGAACATCGGCGCGCTGATGCTCGCCTACGGTGGCGGTGGCCACGATGCCGCCGGCACCTGCCAGATCGCCAACGAGCGAGCCGAGATCGTGCTCGCGGAACTGCTGCGCGCGATCGCCGACGGTGAGCGTGAGCAAATAGCGGCGTAGCGACGGCGAGACAGTCGGGCCGTCCTGGCTCGCACCTACGCTGACGGGTTGTGAATGATTTCTCAGTCCGCGCGCAGTCACTGGCACGGCGCATAGAGTCCGGGCGTTCCGGTGCAGGCACGGTTGCGGAACTCGAGCAGCTGCGATCGATCTGGCGCTCGCTGTCTGCTGTGGAGCGTGGCGAGGCCGCGCAGGCGGCGAATGCGCTGGCCGCCGCGCAGGCCGCGGCGGCATCCCGGCGCGCGGGGGATGACGCTGCGCAGGCGCAGCTCGCGCTGAGCGGCCTTGACCGAATCAACGTCGAGGCGCCGCCGAGCGCCGCTACGACGGCGCGCGCGATCCGGATGCGCTGCTCGCGCACTTCGGCCTTGATGGTTTTCGACCAGGACAGCGAGAGGTCGTGGCCGCTGCGCTTGCCGGCCGCGACAGCCTCGTGGTGATGCCCACCGGTGGTGGCAAGAGCCTCTGCTATCAGCTACCCGGCATCGCTTCGGATGCGCTGACGCGTCGTCGTCTCTCCGCTGATCGCGCTGATGGCGGATCAATACCGGCGGCTTGTGCTCGGCGGGCATCCGGCTGCGATGATCGCCTCTGGCATGGACGCCGGCGCGGCTGCGCGTGCACTGCAGATGTGCGCGAAGGTCGCGCGCGGATCGTGCTGTGTTCGCCGGAGCGGTTCGCGTCCTCATCGTTCCTGGCTGCTCTGGCGCAGCGGAGCGTCGACCTGTTCGCGGTCGACGAGGCGCATTGCGTCTCGGAGTGGGGCCATGATTTCCGCCCCGACTATCTGCGCCTGCGCGGCGTGATCGACCGGCTCGGCTCGCCGACCGTGATGGCCTGCACCGCGACGGCGACCGAGCAGGTGGCCGAGGAGATCTGCGCACGGCTGGGCCTGCGGGATCCACATGTCACGCGGGCAGGCTTCGACCGGCCGAACCTGTCATTTGACGTGATCGCGCTCGACGGCACCGGGTCGAAGGCGCGCAAGCACATGCTGCTGTCGCTCGCGCTCTCGGATCCGGACAATCGGCCCTGCGATCGTCTACTGCGGCACCCGCCGTGAAGTCGAGGAGGTGTCCGAGCGACTGCAGATCCGATGGGCTGCTCGCCGTCGGTTATCACGCCGGCATGCCGGCCGACGAGCGCGCCTCGGCACAGCACCGCTTCATGGAGGGCGACGCCGAGATCGTGGTCGCCACCAACGCGTTCGGCATGGGAGTCGACAAGGCGGATGTCCGCGCGGTCGTGCACTGGGCGATCCCCAAGAGCGTCGAGGCCTACTACCAGGAGGTCGGGCGAGGCGGGCGCGACGGCCGGCCGTCGCGGGCGATCCTGCTGGCGAGCCGTGCGGACCTCGGGCGGCTTGATCAACTTCATCAAGGGCGACGCCGTGGCCGCCGGGGACGTGCTCGGGTACGTGCAGCCGCTTGCAGGGCACCAGCGCGGGGGATACGTCGGTCATCGACGCGCCACGAGCGGACCGTGACCGGGTCTGCCTGGGGATCGCCGAGCGGGCCGGCCTGTGCCGGCTCGAGCCGGCGCCGGGCGGCCATTTGCAGGTGACGGTCGCCGCCGCCGCGGGGACCGCCGAACTCGCTTCGATCTGCCGGTCTGGCGCTTGACCGCGCCTGGCGTGCCTACCACGCCGTTGAGGCGTTCAGCTCGGCGTCAGGCGAGTGCCGCCGTCGCACGCTGCTGGATCACTTCGGCGACAACCGTCAGGTCGCGCCGCTGGGGCGCTGCTGCGATGTCTGCGATCCCGACACGATCGGCTTGCCCGATCCGGCGTCTCTGACACCGGCACGAAGCCAGGCGTGATCGCTCTCGGGAGGATGCGCAGGTCGATCCCGCCGACGTCGGGTTGCTCGATGCGCTCCGTGCGTGGCGTTCAGTGCGAGCGATGGCAAGCCAGCCTATACCGTCGCTCACAACCGCACGCTCGAGTCGATCGCGGCGCGGCGGCCGCGGTCGCTCGCTGAGCTGGCGACGATCAAGGGCGTCGGTCCCGCGTTCGTCGAGCGTCACGGCGATCGCGTGCTGGCGCTTGTCGGCGAAACGCCGTTGGAAGGAACTTCATCGTCAGTGCGGAACCACCCTGAGACGTGACGCGCCAGGTCGCAGTGCTCTGCACGATTGCCGCGGGGTTGCTGGTCGGCCTGCAACCGGCCTCGAACGCGGCTCTGTCCGAGCACGTCGGGGACCTCGGGGCGGCCTTCTTGAGCCTGCTGATCGCCACCGCGATCATCGGCGTCCTGCTGCTCGTCGTGGGGCATCCAGGCCGGTTGACGGGCTTGAGTTCGAGCAGCTTCGAGAACCTGGTCGGCCCCGTCGGTGGCGCAGCGGTGGTGGCGATCGGGCTCGCGGCTGTCCGTCCGCTGGGTGCCGGCGCCGTGATCGCTCTACTCGTTGCCGCTCAGCTCGTCATATCGATCGTCGCAGACCGGTTGGGCTGGTTTGGATTGCACCATGTCGGCATCGGCGTAGGGCGCTTACTGGGGGTGGCGCTCGTGATCGCAGGAACACTGCTCGTGACCAGAAGCTGATCACTCGATGTCGCAGGCGCACGCGCGGGACAGCAGCAGTTCGCGCTCGCGCTCGTTGTCGCACAGGCCGGCGGCGTGCAGGAACTCCTGGCGCGCCTCGGCCAGCCGTCCAACGCGGACCAGGAGATCGCCACGGACGCTGGGCAGGAGGTGGTAGCCCCGCAGCGCGGGTTCGTCCGCGAGCGAGTTGACAAGCTCAAGCCCGGTATCGGGGCCGAACGCCATCGCCACCGCAACCGCGCGGTTGAGCTCGACGACCGGCGAGCCCGTGAGCGTCGCCAGCCCGTCGTAGAGCGCGACGATGCGCGGCCAGTCGGTGTCCTCGACGCTCCCGGCTCGCGCGTGGCACGCGGCAATCGCGGCCTGGAGCGAATACGGGCCCAGTACGCCCCCGAGCTGTTCGGCGCGCTGCAGCCCGGTCAGGCCGCGCTGGACGAGCAGGTGGTCCCATCGTGCGCGGTCCTGATCACCCAGCCGCACCGGCTCCCCATTCAGTCCGACCCGCGCGCGCAGTCGCGATGCCTGGAGCTCCATCAGCGAAAGCAGGCCGTGGACCTCTTGCTCGCGTGGCATCAATGCGGCGAGGATCCGCCCCAGGCGCAGTGCATCCTGGCACAGCCCCGGTCGAATCCAGCAATCGCCCGCCGTCGCCGCGTAGCCCTCATTGAAGACCAGGTAGATCACCTCGAGCACCGCCGACAGGCGATCGGCCAGTTCGTCTCGCCCGGGCACCTCGAATGGAACATGCGCCTCGGCGAGCGTGCGCTTGGCGCGCACGATGCGCTGCGCGACCGTTGCCTCGGAAACGAGGAAGGCACGTGCGATCTCCTGCGTCGAGAGGCCGCCCAGCAGACGCAGTGTCAGCGCGACGCGCGCGTTGCCGGGCAGCACCGGGTGGCAGGTCATGAACACTAGTCGCAGGACGTCGTCCTGCACGTCGTCGACCTGCGCCGCCAGGTCGGGCTGGTCGAGTTGCGCGAGGGTCTGCAACTCTCGCCCGATCAATTCCTGTTTGCGCTCGAGCGTGACGCGGCGGCGCAATGCGTCGATGCCGCGGTACTTTGCCGTTGCCATCAGCCAGGCACCGGGATTGTCCGGGACGCCTGAGTGCGGCCACTGCTCCAGGGCGGCGACGAGCGCGTCCTGTGCCAGATCCTCGGCCACCGACACATCCCGGACGACGCGAGTCAGCCCGGCGATCAGCCGGGCCGACTCGATCCGCCACACGGCGTCAATCGCACGCTTGGTGGCCGACGCCGCCACGGTCTAGTTCAGTGCTGCGGCCTGCTCACGCAGCCGCTCGTTGGCCCGTCGCAGCTCGGGCGTGAGCTGTTCGCCGAAATCCGAAGCTTCGAAGATCTGGCGGATCTCGACCTCGACGCCGCCGCCGAACGGCGCGCGCTTGAGCCACTCGATCGCCTCCTCACGGGACGCGCACTCCCAGATCCAATAACCCGCCACGAGCTCCTTCGCCTCCGTGAACGGGCCGTCGATCACGGTTCGCTCGCTCCCGTCGAACCGGACCTTCGCGCCCTTGGAGGTCGGGTGCAGGCCGTCGGCCGCCAGGA
The DNA here is from genome assembly GCA_963742025.1 of uncultured Solirubrobacterales bacterium. Taxonomy (GTDB): domain Bacteria; phylum Actinomycetota; class Thermoleophilia; order Solirubrobacterales; family Solirubrobacteraceae; genus Palsa-465. The sequence goes on along the minus strand of CAVUKF010000004.1, from coordinate 418,210 downwards.
GTACACCCGCCTTGACCAGATCCTCGTTGTACTTTGTCATCGCCTCCAGTATGTCCGTACTGGGCATCGCACCCGCCTCGGACTCGTCGTTGCCGGGAACCAGAACCATGAATCTCACTGCTGCCTCCTTGAAGGTGGGTTGGGTGGTTTCTACCCGAACGTCGAATAAAGACGAGCGAAATCGACAACACCACCGATCAAGACATCTACGGACCGCACATCTGCGAGGCGCCATGCCAGCCCTCACCACCCGGTGCCGGCAGGCTGCGACCTCGCCTTGTGCCAATTGCAACAGACAGGTACCCTTCGTTTATGGGGGTAGAGATCGGGCCTGGTGGCGCTGAGGGCGTGGGCGACGCCGGGTTCGGCGATTCGCACCTCGTGGTCGAGGCGGCGGACGAATTCATGCTTGCGCCCGCGGCGATCCTGGAGGGATTGCCTGACGCCGTGGTGGCAGCGACGCCTGATGGGCGAATCGTGTTCGTCAATGTGCTGGCCGAGGAGTTGTTCGGCTACCGCCGTGAGGAGCTGCTTGGGCAACCGGTGCACACGCTGTGGCCGGAGCGCTTCCGTGAGCGATATACCCGCAATATCCAGCTGTACTTCGCCACCGAACATCCGCTGAGGTTCTCGAGCGAGGTATGGGGACTTCGGCGGGACGCCTCGGAATTCGTCGGCGAGATGAGCTGGGGGGTCGTGGATACAAGCGCCGGCGCACTGTTGCTCGCCGTCGGGCGCGACATCTCGCAGCGACGCACGACAGACGCGCGCCTTCGAGCAGTCGCAGCCCTGGGCGAGCGGGCGCTGGCCGGCGTCGATCCGTCCGATCTCGCCCGCGATGCGGTCCAGGTGATCCGGACCACGCTGCCGATCTTGGGAGCCGAGGTCCGGTTGGCCGGCGGGGTCGTGCTCGCGTCAAGCGGGCCGGCGGCGGCGGGGCTGGTGCTGCCCGTCGGCCCCGGCGACGAGCTTCGAGTAGTGCCCGATGGCGAACTGGCGGATGACGAAATGACTCTCGTGCGCGCGGTGGCGAACACGCTCACGAGCGCGCTCGCTCGACTGCGCGACGAGGAGCGGCTCCGCTACGAGGCTGTTCATGACCCGCTGACCGGACTCGCGAACCGCGTGCTGCTTCGCGACCGCCTCGAACATGCGCTCGCGCGATCCGAGCGGGGCGGCGGTACCACCGGTGTGATGGTCGTCGACCTCGACAACTTCAAGGATGTCAACGACGCCTTCGGCCATCCTGCCGGCGACTCGGTCCTCGCTGAGCTCAGCAGACGAATGCGGGCCGCTGTCCGTCCGAGCGACACCGTGGCGCGGCTCGGCGGAGACGAATTCGTCGCGGTGTGCGAAGACGTCGACGAGCAGTCAGCGCTCGCGCTCGGCCGCCGCCTGCAGGCGGCGATCCGACTGCCGATCGACGTCGGTGGCGTCAACCAGCGGCTGACCGCGAGCATCGGGATCGCGCTCGGGCAGACCGATCCAGAGGCACTCCTCCGCGATGCGGACGTTGCCGTCTACCGCGCGAAGGCCGACGGCCGCGGTCGCCTAGAGCTCTTCCACCTGAAGTCTTGACTCGGCCGCAGGCTCGCGGTCCTGCGAACCCGAGGCCCGATCGCCGCGAACGATCGTGCTGCGCTCGCCGACCGATAAGGTGAGCCGCGCAACCGCCTAACGGGAGAGAGCGAACGATGCAAGTACGAATGTGGACGGCCACGCTTCTGGCGGGGGCGTCGCTGTGCACGGCCCTCCTGCTTGCAGGCGGAGCCCAGGGAACGCCGCAGGTGAGGAGCGCGGCTACCGCCGCCCAGTGCTCACGCACGCAGCAACTCGCCTACGTCGCGGCCAACTTCGAGGGTGCCAAGGGGATGGTCTGGCTCGCAGGCGCGAACGGCGGGGGACGTCGGCGGCTGTTCCGCGCGGCGACGCCGGAGCTATCGCCAAACGGGAGCATGGTCGCCGTCACGAACTTCGGTCAGTCTGCCGGACTCGGGATCTTCACCGCATGCGGCGGTCGGCTCGGGGAGTATTTCAGCGCACACGACGGGATCAGTGGGATCGAATGGTCCCCTGATTCGAGCTTGGTCGCCGCGGTCGTCGATCCACATCCGAATGGGTCGCCGTTCCGGCAGCGACTGGTCGTGATCGACGTCGCGACCGGGCAGGTGACGACCGTCGCGACCGGGTTTCTCAACGGCTGGGGCGGGCCGAGCTTCTCGCCGACCTCGCCCTATCAGGTCGCGTACGACATCGTTCCGAGGACGAACACGAACCCGAACGTGTGGATGGCTGCGATCGGCGAGCCCGGCGTGCAGCTGACCCATGACGGCTACAACGAGTATCCGCTCTGGGGGCCGCAGGGAATCCTCTACGACCACTCGCTCAACTCGGGCTCAACGGAGCTGGAGCAGTTCTCAGGCGGCCAGTCGACCAAGCTGATGCGCCTGATCGGCTGGCCGGTGGCGCTTTCCAGCGACGGCCTCCATCTCGCCGCGGAGGGCGCGGCCTGTGGCGTCGTCTGGCCGTTGAGCGTCGACCTCGCCACGCGCAAAGTCGTACACCAGTTCGCAAACGGCTTTGCCCCATTCGGCATCTCCGCTTCAGGCGGTTCCCTGCTGATCGCGGGGTCGCCTCCATCGGGCGACTGCGGCGGGAAGCGCAGCGTGATCGAGACGGTCCCGTTCGGGGGCGGCAGGCCGACGAAGATCGCCTACGGCACCAGTCCGAGTTGGGCGGACCGCGCCCCCGTGAGCGTCGGGGGCTGAGTAGTCGCGGAGTGGTCTCCAAAGATGACCTTGTAATCGGCGTCGTCGGACTGGGGCGGATGGGCATGCCCGTCTGCGCGCGCCTGGTTTCGGCCGGTCAGCGGGTCATCGCAACGGATCGGCGGTGTGAGGTGCGCAAGGCTTCGCTGCTGACGGGCGCCGAATGGATCGATTCCGTCCCGCGTCTCGCCGCGGCCTCCGACATCGTGATCACGCTCCTTCCTGGTTCCTCTGAGACCCGGGCGATCAGCGATCCCCTCCTCAAGAGCCTCCGCGGCGGTTCGGTTTGGATCGATATGACGAGCGCGACGCCGTCGGTCTCGCACGAGATCCAGGAGCGAGCCGCCGGTCGGATTCGGATTCTGGACTGCCCCGTCGGTGGGAGTCCCGAGGCGGCGCGTGAGGGAGGCCTGCTCGGGTACGCCGGCGGATCGTCCGAGGATTTCGCGGCACATCAATGGCTGCTGGAGCTTCTCTGCGAGGAGGTTTTCCATATCGGACCGCCGGGGACCGGTTACGCGGTGAAGCTGCTGGTCAACCTGTTGTGGTTTGGGCAGGCGGTCGCCACCGCAGAGGTACTCGCGCTCGCCGTGCGGCTGGGCCTGGACCCCGAGGGCGTGCGCTCGGTGATCATGCGCGGGCCGGCCGCGTCGCGCTTCGTCGAACAGGATGCCACGGCGCTCCTGCGGGGCGAGATCATGGACTCGTTCTCGATCGTGCGATGTGCCGAGGAACTTCAAGGGGTTCTCCAAATCGCCGACAGCCTCCGGCTGCCGCTGCCGGTCGCCGAGCGCATCGCCGAACTCTATGAACAGGCAGTCGCCCATTACGGTGACGCCGATGGAGAACTGCTCGCAGCACATCGCCTTGCCGATCGTCTCGGCGTTCGCTTCACCGATCCGGCGGCCGAGCAGAAGCCGCGCTTCTGAGCCCGGCAATCCCCCTGACCTCCCGCGGCAGGGAGCTCTGAGGTCGCACGATGCCAAGCACATCACCCGAACTCGTCTCGTCAACGAGGTCCATCGCCCTTGGGGGTGGCGTCCGTGAGTGCCGCTTCGATCGCCGCCAGTCGCATCACGATCTGATCGAGCTTCGAGGAGAGTGCGTCGGTCGTCGCGCCCTCGAGCCGGCGCCTTGTCGTCTCGATGAAGGTCGATGTGATCGCGGCGGTGATAACGGTCAGGAAGCCGATCCCGACGAGCATCACGAGCGCAGCGACCAGCCGTCCGGTCGCGCTTGTCGGCACGACGTCTCCGTATCCGACAGTCGTGACGGTCTGTATCGCCCACCACATGCCGACGCCGATGTTGGGGAAGTTCTTCGGGTCGGTGAAGTGCATCAACACCCCGGCGACGAACGTCACGGCCACGGTCACCGTCGCGATGATCTGGGCCGCCCGTCGAACGGTCAGCGTCTTGCGCGTCAGTACCTTGACCGCGCGGGGGTGGGGTTGATGGGGAGCGTTTGCGCTTCCTCCGGCGTTGGTCATGACCTGGACCTCCCTGTGATCGGCTGAGTAAGGCATGGACTGCAAAGCTGGATCAGATCACACCGCCGCGTCGGATCAGGTCGGGCTGCACCGCGGCGAGCCGGGACTGTCGGCGCTCTCATCCGTTGCGGGTGATGACACGAGACCAGGTGCGGCTAGGGTTGGGGATCTTGGCGATCGACGAGCAGCAGGTGCGGGAGGAAGGTTCACATGACCGACCAGCAGATGATCGAAGAGCTCGAGACCGAACAGTCAATGTTCGTGCAAACGGCACAGGGCATCACGAGCGACGGGACGACCCTCACGTTGAACTCCGTGACGCCCTCGACGCTCTACTTCTCCGACCGGCCCCAGCGGATCGTCGGACATATGGCCACCGCCGACTTCGTCGACCTCTGGGCTGAAGGTGACAACAGCTTCGAGGAAGACCCGCCGAATGCGGTGCTCTCCTTCCTCGAGTCCGGAGATGCGGTACCCGAGGACGCGGTCGTCGTGATCCAGGACCCGCGTCTGGAAGACGGCCACCTGACCTACTCCATCAAACCCCTGGATGGAGCCGTCCCGGCAAAGGCAGGGCCGGTGACACTGTTCATCGACCCGTTCGGGCGTCCGCTCTCACCCGTCTCGGTATGCGGGGTGCGTCGGCGGGAACGGCGGCGCATGCGATGATGCAGGGCCGGCGGGGTTGTCGGGCCGCTTCGGGTCCCTCGCCGACCCGAATGCCTTCGGTGCGGTAGGGACGCGTCAACGCGTGGCTACCGAGCGGTGTCGACCGATCCGGGCCGGCTGGTCACCGAGAGCAGTCGTGGTGCGATCTCCGCGAGCGTTCTCGCTTGGACGAACTCGGCGACGACCTGCGTGCCACCGGTCCGAGCGACGGCGTCCTCGAGCGCCGCGGCCCACCTGTGCTCGATCAGCAGCATGGCAATCGCGTTGCCTGGTTTCAGCGCATCGCCCAGTTCCCGCATGACGTCTCCCGGCATCCCGTCGGGTGTTTCGGCGGCAAGAGCGCGCTCGGTCGCGCTTCGCCGAGCAGCGGGATCGAGCCGGAAATCGAGCAGTGGCGCGATCAAGCTGCCGGCGCCATCCCCGCTGACATCGAACACGACGAGCTCACCAGAATCGGCCTCGCGTTGGATGAACGTGGCTTCGAGGATGCGCAGGACGCCCCCAGCCTCGAGCCGTTGAAGGGCGCCACCGAGCTGGCCTTCGAAGCTCGAATCCGGCCCGAATTCATAAACGAACAGCTGAGCAAGTAGGAGTGCCTCACCGCTCACAAGCCAAATCTTGACTCCGAGATCGAACGCGCGCGTCACCCATTTCGGATGACCAGGTCAGCTTCGTCGGCTCATCGTTCGCCGGGCGGAATCGCCTCTGCCAGCGCAGCGCGCCCGGGAGCCGCGTCGAACGGGTCGGCGAAGTACTGGGTCTCATGCGTTACGAGGCCGTCGGTGATCTCCATGACGCTGAGCGAATATGTGGGCACGCCGTCATAGGTGATCACGCACTCGCTCACCCAAAGGTCGCCGCCGCCCAGGATCCGGCGGATCGTGAAGTGGCGCTCGGCCGGATGCCCGCCGCGTTGCGCTTGGATCCTTGACCGACCTCTGAAGCGCTCGCCGGACTGCGGGTAGTCCAGGATCGCGTCCGCAGCGTAAACCGCGTGCTCAGCGTCGATGTCCCCGCTTCGGAGGCCTCCCAGTGCTCGCTGGATCCGAGCCCGGATATCGGCGTCACGATCAATTACGGTATTCACCGTTACCTCCGATGATGCGTTGGAATAGCAATGCTCGCCCCATAGCCGCCAACGCGGCGTAAAGCAGCAGGAGGCAGCACCGTTGGAGAGATCAGATGGTCGTTGTTGGGGTTCTTCGGGTCCTCGTCGGCATCTTTGCTGAGCGCGCGCCGGTTCGCGCCCGGGCACCGCCCGGTCAGGTCCCTGGTGTCCCGTTTACCGTTGCGGTCCGGGGGAGTGGGCGGATCGGTGATCAAACCCAGTGCCGCGGACCAGGGACTTCCCGGACGCGAGCCGCGCCGCGAACAGACACGCTGTCTTCCAAAGCCACGCCGGCTTGCGTCAATCAACTATTGGAGGTCAAGATGAGCACCACCGGAGGATAGATCATGCGCGCTGACATCGTCCCTGGCGGCACGTTCCCTGATTACGAGTTGCCCGACCATGAGAACGTGCCCCGGAAGCTCAGTGAGATCCAGGGCGAGGACCCGTTGATCCTCACGCTGGCGCGCGGAAACTACTGCCCGAAGGAGCACCAGCAGCACCTTGAGCTCGCCGCCAACTATCCGAAGGTCGCGGTGGCCTACACGAAGATCGCCACGATCTCGACCGACACCCATCACTCAAGCCAGGAGTTCCGCGCGTCGACCGGCGCCCAGTGGCCGTTTCTCTCCGACCCCGAGCGGATCGTCCAAAAGGACCTCGATATCCAGGAATACACCGACCCCGAGCACGACCCGATGATCCCCCACACCCTCGTGCTCAAGCCCGGACTGGTCATCCACAGGATCTACAACGGCTACTGGTTCTGGGGACGTCCCTCGTTCGTGGATCTCTCGCACGACCTGCGGACCGTCACCAGCGAGATCCGCCCAGACTGGGATCTGAGCAAACCCGGGCTGCGCGAAGCGTGGGATGCGGGTGACTACTCGCCATTTCACGGATGGGACAGACGCTCCGCCCAGTCGATGCCGTCGTCCTATACGGGTTAGCGGGGCGGTCCGGGGCCCATCATCGCCGTGACTGATCGCTCTCACCCATAGGAGGAACGATGACCACCGCAACCACAGCCGCTCCCATCCAACGCGAGCCTGAGCTTCTCGGACAGACCGTCGTCGTGATCGGCGGCAGCTCGGGCATGGGGTTGGAGACAGCCAGACGCGCCCGCGCCGAAGGCGCCAACGTCATCCTCACCGGCCGTCACGCCGGCGACGCCGCTGCAGCGCGCGGCGCTCGATCTCGACGCGCTCAGCACCGCCGCGTTCGACGCCAACGATCCGGCGGAGCTTGAACGATTCTTCGCGGGTCTGCCGAAACCGATCGACCACGTAATGGTCACCGCCGGCGGTCCGCACTACGAGCGTCTGCTCGAGACGAAGTCCGACGATCTGCGCCATGCCCTCAGCGACCGTCTCCTGCTCGCCGTCGAAACCGCCCGCAACGCCGCCGACAGGGTCAGGCCGGGAGGGACCTTGCTGTTCATCAGCGCCGAAGCCCGCAGCCCGAGCCTCGGCAGCGGCAGCGTATTGACGGTCGCCGCCGCACTTCCCGCGCTGACAGCCAACCTCGCACTCGAGCTTGCGCCGGTCCGCGTCAACCTGATCGCCGCCGGCTTCGTCGATACGCCGCTGTCGGCATCGCTGCTTGGAAGTGACCTCGAAAGGCGGCGTGACCAGCTGCGCTCGACGCTCCCAATCGGACGCGTCGTCGAAGCCGGCTGACGTCGCCGCGCTCGCCGTCCACATCATGACCAACACGGCCCTGACCGGAGCTACCTACACGATCGACGGTGGGGAGCAGCTCGTCTCGCCCTAGCAAGCCAACGCGAGAGTTCATGTGGGGCCGGCTGTGGGCTGAGCGTGCTCGGCCCAGCGGTGACGCCGCTCGGCGAGGGCAGGGGATGGAATGACCAAGACGGGACGATCGGCGTGATGAAGGACGGCGCGGGAAACGCTGCCCAAGATCACCGACTTCACCGAACCGCGACCGCGGGTACCGAGCACGATCACCTCAGCGCCCAGATCGACCGCCACGGCAAGGATGTCGGCGGCGATCTCGTCGTGTCGATTGACGATTCGCGGCTGCGCGACGAGTCCAGCGGTCGTGGCTCGCTGCGCGCCGTCGTTGGCGGTGTCGAGCGCAGCCTTCTCGAGCGCTGCGTCAGTCGCCGTCGTCAGTGTAGGCGCCAACCGCCCCGAAGCCCATCCCCAGCGAGCCGTTGCGAGCCATCGTCTCCAGGAGCGTCTCCCAGATCACGAGCACCGTCGCGTCGCTACCGGGCATCAACTGCCCGGCGCGATCGATCGCCGCTTGCGCGTCCGCCGAACCGTCGTAACAGATCAGGATCATCATGTCGTTGCGGCGTTGACGTCGTTGACGATCAGCATCAGATGCTGCACCGATCCTTTCGGAGAGACGAGGAGGTCGACATCTCCGATTCTGACCCTCGCCACCGCCGGTCGCGCCCGGGAGGTCACTGGGACGTACCCGTGCCGACGCTCGAACAGGGCCGGACCCGTAAGGCACCGAACATTCGGCATCGCGCCAGGGAATACCCTGGTTGAATCCCCGGTCGTTGTCGTTATAGGCTTCTGAGCCATGGCTGCTCAGCGCTCGCCGGTCTTCCGGGGCAGGACCGCCGAGCGGGAGAAGTTGGGTCGCCTGCTGGATAAGGTCCGTGCTGGCGAGAGCGCGGCTGTGGTCGTGCGCGGCGAGGCTGGGATAGGTAAGACCGCGCTGCTGGAGGATTGCATCGGGCGGGCTTCGGGCTTTCAAGTTGTCCGGATTGCCGGAATGCAGTCAGAAATGGAGTTGCCATTTGCCGGGCTGCATCAGCTCTGCGCACCAATGCTGGCCGGGATCGAGAGTCTTCCGGATCCTCAGCACAACGCGCTCCGCGTGGCGTTCGGCCTGGTGTCGGGCGACCCTCCTGACCGCTTCCTGGTGGCCCTGGCGACGCTCAGCTTGTTGGCTGAGGTGGCGCTGAAGCGTCCGTTGCTGTGCGTCGTTGATGACACGCAATGGCTCGACGCCGCGTCTGGCCAGGTGTTCGGGTTCGTCGCGCGACGGATTCTCGCTGAGTCCGTGTTGATGCTGTTTGGTTTCCGGGACCCGAGCGAGGATCGCCAGTTGATGGGGTTGCCGGAGCTGATGTTGCGCGGCCTGACCGATGAGGATGCCCGGGCTCTGCTGGGAGCCGCCACTCCGGGTCGAGTCGATGCGGATGTCCGGGATCGGATCGTTGCGGAAACGCGGGGAAATCCTCTGGCGCTGTTGGAACTACCGAGGAGCACAACGGCCGCGGAACTGGCGGGTGGCTTCCAGGTTCCCCGCTCCGCGGATCTTCCGGGTCGGCTTGAGGAGCATTTCCTGAGACGGTCTCGAGGCGCTGCCGGAGGCCACCCGGCGCCTGATGCTGACGGCAGCTGCCGATCCGACCGGAGATGTCGCGCTGCTCTGGCGTGCGGCGCAAACGCTCGAGATTGAACGAGAGGTCGCGGCGGCCCTCGACGCCGAGGAGCTCGTCGAAATCGGGGCGCGAGTGCGGTTCCGGCATCCGCTTGTTCGGTCAGCGATCTATTCGGGGGCATCTGCGGAGGATCGCCGGGCGGTGCATGTGGCCTTGGCCGCTGCGATGGATCCGCTTACCGATCCCGACCGTCGTGCCTGGCACCGCGCTCTCGCGGCGCCAGGGCCTGATGAAGTGGTTGCGTCCGAGCTGGAGCGGTCAGCCGGTCGCGCTCACTCACGAGGCGGACTGGCGGCGGCCGCCGCTTTCCTGCAGCGCTCCGTGGCGCTGACCCGAGATCAACAGCGACGAGCCGATCGCGCGCTGGCTGCGGCGCAGGCCCAGGTCCAGGCCGGAGCGTTCGACGAGGCGCTTCGACTGCTGGGCGCAGCGGAGATCGATGCGCAGACCGAACTGCAGCGCGCCCGAGTCGATCTGATACGCGGGAAGATCGCATCGGCGGCCGGCCCGATCACCGAGGCGTCCGCCCAACTCCTCGCAGCTGCAAGGCGGCTCGAGCCGCTAGACGTCAGCCTGGCGCGAGAAACCTATCTCGACGCGTGGGGGGCCGCTTTCTTCACGGGTCAACTCGGGGGGAGCGGCCAACTACGCGAGGTGTCCGACGCGGCGCGATCCGCGCCAGCACCGTCTGGCCCACCACGTCTGTCTGATCTGCTGCTGGACGGCCTTTCGCTGCTCGTCACTGAAGGACGCGCGGCGGCGACGCCCATCCTGCGTCAGGTGGTCCGCGTTTTTCCCGGGGAAGAGCTCTCCGTTGAAAAAGGACTCCTATGGGGGGGGTTGGCCGCAGCCGCCGCGGGCACGCTTTGGGATTTTGAGAGCATGCACGCGGTCTTGAGTCGTCAGACGGAACTCGCCCGCATCGCCGGCGCAGTCGCGCCGTTATGTTTCACTCTCACCGGCGACGCTTTTCTTGCGGCCTGGCGTGGTGACTTAGCCACGGCTGCTGCGCTGGCGGCCGAGGTGAATGCACTGGCCGATGTGACCGGCATCCGACAGGTCCCGGACGGTGCTGGCTTGCTCACTGCCCTTACAGGGGACGAGCCTCGCAGCTCTACGGTCATCGAGGCTGCGACTGACCTCGCCACCGGCCGGGGCGAAGGTTATGCAGCCCAGGTCGGGCTTTGGGCGAACGCGGTTCTCTCGAACGGCCTGGCTCGCTACGAACAGGCCCTGTCATTCTCCCTACGGGCCAGCGAGCAAACGCCCGAACTCCATCTCGCTGCTTGGGCGCTCCCAGAGCTAATCGAGGCGGCCGTCAGGACTGGCAACGACGCACTCGCGGTCGAAGCGCTCGAGCGGCTCGCTGAGAGCACCAAGCAGAGCGAAAGCGACTGGGGCCGAGGCATTCTTGCCCGTTCGATGGCGCTCGTCAGCGACGGCGAGACAGCGGAGCAGCACTATCGAGAGGCCATCGAATGCTTTGGCCGAACTGCGCTGCGGCCCGAGCACGCCCGCGCGTACCTGCTCTACGGCGAGTGGTTGCGTCGCCAGAAGCGCCGTATCGATGCCCGGGACCAGCTGCGCAGGGCCTACGACATGTTCGATGAAATCGGAATGCTCGCGTTCGCCGAACGTGCCCTCCATGAGCTGCGGGCGACCGGCGAGACTGTCCGCAAGCGGCGCGAGGACACGCGCGATGACCTTACGCCACAAGAGGAGCAGATAGCCCGTCTCGCTCTGGACGGAAGGACCAATCCGGAGATCGGCGCCCAGCTGTTCCTAAGCCCCCGCACCGTGGAGTGGCATCTGCGCAAGGTGTTCGCAAAACTCGGCATCACCTCACGCAGAGGGCTCCAGGAGGCGTTACCTGCACGGGCCGTTACCGCGAGCCGGAACTGAAATCAGCGAACCGACGGCCCGAGCGGCTCACTGGTTGCGCGGGTCATCGTCGGTGTCCACATAGTCGAGCCCGAGCGGCCCGATCGCGGTCACCTGTGAGACGTACTCGCCTGATCTGGCCCAGTGAAAGTGAGGCGTGCCGCCGGGCAGCACGACGACGCTGCCCGGCGGATAGGCTCGGAGCTTGTCGGCGTCGAAGTGGTCGCCGAGGCCGATGTAGAACACGCCGGAGATGATCGTGTAGACCCGATCCTCAGGATGCCGGTGCGGCATCAGCTTCACGCCGGAGGGCACCTTGACCCGGATCACGTACGGACCCGGCTCCGACGGGTGACCGACCAGAACCGCCAGGCGGACCGAGGGCGGGAAGGCGGCGAACGGCTGCCAGTCGACGTCCTCGGATAGGACAGCTCGGAAGCTGTCCTGGTCTGGTTCGTGGTCTCGAGTCATCTCACTCGAACGCGAGCTCGCGGAAGTTCGCCTTCGGCAACTCGAGGAAATGGGACACCGACAACGAGCCTTTGCTTTTAGTGCACCGATTCGTCATGAAGGTCGTGCGTGCGGGAAAGCTCGAGTCTGCGCGTCATCTGGACCTCAGACGATTGGTGGGTGCCTAGCTGCGCCGATCTTCACGTCGGCCGCTGCTGGTCGCGCCCGTGGACTCCCCGGTCGGTGCCCTGGTTCGAGTTCATGTTCGCCGCGTAGCCGCGCGACTCGAACTGCGCCAGACGGTGCGTGAGCCGCCTGTTCTCGGCCGCAGCCGAGCCCAGGACCCCGTCCCCCGGGCAGGTGGCGTAACTTGGGCGTATGTCAGACGGATCGGTGCGTGTGGTTGTCGGCGAGGATCAGCCGATCACCCGCCAGGGCATCGTCAGCGTGCTCGAAGAGGCGCGATTCGAGGTCGTCGGCGTCGCCGCCGACGCGCCCGACCTGATCCGCAAAGCCCGCGCCCACAGGCCCGATGTGGTGATCGCAGACATTCAGATGCCGCCGGGAAACACCGACGATGGGCTTCGTGCCGCGCAGCAGATACGTGCGGAGGCACCCGACATCGGCGTGCTCGTGTTCTCACAGTACCTCGACCGCGGCTACGCGCTCGACCTCGTCGGCGACCACGCGGGCGGAGCCGGATACCTGCTCAAGGACCGCGTCAGCGATGTGTCGTTGTTCACGGACGCGGTACGGCGCGTCGCACGCGGTGGCTCGGCGCTCGATCCTGAGGTGGTTCAGCGAATGGTCGGGCGCCCGCGCGCTGCCGGCCCACTGACGGAGCTGACGCAGCGCGAGCAGGAGGTGCTGGCGCTGATCGCCGAGGGCCGCTCGAACGCCGCGATCGCGGAACGATTGACGGTGACGGTCGGCGCGATCGAACGGCACGTGACGAGCATCTTCGAGAAGCTGGGGCTGCGACCGGCCGCAGACGACCACCGGCGCGTGCTCGCGGTGCTCGAATACCTGAAAGGCTAGGGATAACCCCATTGTCAGGGTCGGGGCGATCGCCGATGCTGGTGACGTGCCGTCCACCACTTCCTGCAGGGCGTCGATCGAGTCGGTCTTGATCGTCGACGACGACCAAGGTTTCGGTCGCGTGGCCGCCGAGATCCTGACCGATCGCGGATACCGGGTCGTCGGGCATGCGACCACTGTGGCCGAGGCATTAAGACAGTGCGACCTGTTTGCCCCCGACGGGGTCCTGGTTGACGTGAGACTGCCCGACGGCTGCGGCGTACAGCTCGCAGGGAAGCTGAACGCGCGTCCACACCCGCCGCTCGTTCTGCTGACGTCCACCGACCGGAAGGCCGTGTCGCTTGAGCAGTTGCGCCAGAGCGGCGCGTACGGGTTTGTCCCCAAAACAGAACTCGCAGGGTTCTTCTCGCAGTGAGTGTCTGGCGCGCCGTCTCAGACAGGCAGCGGTATACGCGCCGTCAGGGTCGTGCCGCTGCCCGGCTGAGCGCTGCTCAGATCGAGGTGTCCGTCGAGCGCCGCGATTCTGTCGTGTAGTCCGATCAGGCCGCTGCCACCTGACCCCAACGAAGCGCCACCGACCCCGTCGTCTCGAACCTCCACGGTCAGCTGACGGGCGCGCGCGAGCACGCTCACCCAGGCGTTGGTTGCGGCGGCATGTTTGGCGACGTTGGTGAGCGCCTCCGAGCAGAAGAAATAGACACTGGCCTCGAGCGCGGACGATAGCTTGGGTACCACGATATCGAGCGTCACGGGGATCGGCATTTGATCCGCAAGCGAATCCAGCGCGGCCGCCAGACCACGGTCGCTGAGGATCGCCGGATGGATTCCGGCTGCCAGCTCCCGGAGGTTCTCGATCCCGGCGCGGGCCTGCGCAACCGCGATCTCGAGCAGCTCCTGCGCCCGGTCCGGGTTCGTCGACAGCTTCTGCTGGGCGAGCTGGAGGTTGACGAGTGTGTTGACGAACTGCTGCTGTGCGCCGTCGTGGATGTCCCGCGTCACGCGCTCGCGGGCCGCATCAGCCGCCTCGATCACCCGCCTCCGTGCCGCTCTGAGCTCATGTTCCGCCCGCATGCGGTCCGTGATGTCTCGAATGAACCCGATGAACGCCGGCCCGTCTGGGAGATCGATGCGGGTGACGGTCAACTCGGCCGGAAACTCGCTTCCGTCGGCGCGCATCGCGACCAGCTCGATTCGGCGATCGAGGATCTTCGCCTCACCAGTCGCCATGTAACGCGACAGGCCACGCCGGTGGGCATCACGCAGCGCCGGCGGCACCATCACGTCGGCGAGCTGTCGCCCGATCGCCTCGCCCGGGCCGTAACGGAATGTCCGCTCGGCAGAGGCGTTGAGGTGGGTCACCAAGCCGTGCTCGTCGATGCTGACGACGCAGTCGAGCGCCGAATCAAGAACCGTCCGCTGGAGGACGTCGTTCAACCCGTGCTTGCCGGCCGCCGCGTTCCCGATCTCCTCGTCCGGCATCGTTATCGCCGGATCTTAACCCCTCCTCTTGAGTATCTGAGCTTCTCGATCATCTCGGCGTGCCCGAGCATCCGTAGTTCTCGCCGGCTGGCCACGGGAGGCTCCGGTTACGTGCCGTCCGCCGAGAGGTCATGGTGCGTTCGATGAGCCCGGCGATCGAAGCAAACCACACCGATGCGGGGGCCGTGTATCTGACGGATGAGGTGTTCCTGTACCGCGTCGCCGGCCTGGAAGGGAGCTCAGCGGGCGAGGTGGTCGAACTCGAGGACTGCTACGGATTGGACGTCGTCAAGGTGTCGGCCGCCGATCTGCATGCACGCCGGCTTCGTGTCGTGAGACCGGCGAGTGGGCCTCCCGCTACGTTGGCCGGTCAGAGATCGAGCACGATGTCGTCGCGGGGTTGTGAGCAACAGAGGAGCACGCTTCCGTCAGGCGGCGGTTCGACCGGGTCGGGGCTGTAATCGACGTCTCCCGCGATGACGGTGGTCTCGCAGGTTTGGCAGACGCCGGTGCGGCATGACCAGCGGACGGGCACATCGCACGCTTCGGCGAGTTCGAGCAGGCTGCCGAGGTCGCTGTTCCACGGGATCGTCAGGTCGCTGCGGGCGAATTCGATGATCGGACCGTGTCCGGGTTGACCGGCGGGTGGGTGGGGTGTTCGCGCTGGCGTCGGCTGCGATCCCGGGCGTCTCGCTGGGTGCCGGCCCGAACGGTTCGGTGTGGATGTATGCGGCATCGATCCCGAGCGTTGCCAGGCCGGCGCTGATGTCGTCCATGAACGCTGTAGGCCCGCACAGGTATGCCTCGGCGTCGAGCGGTGGCTGGAGCTCGGCGAGCTGTGACGGGGTGAGTCGCCCCGCGCGGTCGAAGTCGCGGCCTTCGAGGTCATTCGGGCCGGGGTCGCTGTAGTACACGTGGGTCCGTACGTTCGGGAGCGAGGACAGCAGGGTCCGGGTCTCGGCGGCGAACGAGTGCTCGTGGCTGTTGCGTGCGCCGTGCAGCCACCAGATTTCTCGATCGGAATGGCTCCTCCGCCAAGGCCTGGAGCATGGCGAGAACGGGGGTGGCGCCGATGCCCGGCGCTGATCAGTAGGACGGGCGCATGCGTCTGATCGAGGATGAACGTGCCACGTGGTGCTGCGATGTCGAGTTGGTCGCCCGACGGCGAGCCGAGTGTGCAAATAGCCGCTGGCGGCGCCATCGCGTTCGCGCTTGACCGGTATCCGGTAGTAGCCCGCCTCGGGCGGTCCGGAGAGGGAGTAGTTGCGCAGCACCGACCGCTGCTTCGGGTCCGGCTGGACGCGCAGCGTCAGGAACTGCCCTGGACGGGCGGCTGGTAGTGGGTCGCCGTGGGGGTCCTCGAGGCGTATCGAGATCACCGAGTCGCTTTCGCGCGTGATTGCCGTGACGGTCAGCCGACGGAACCCGGACCAGGCGGCAGGTGGGCTTGTCGACGCCAGCCCGGCGTTGCCACTGCCTGGTTCCTCGTCCAGCAGCGCTCGGAAAGAGCCCTGCCAGCCGGGGCTGAGCGCGGGGACCCGGAGCGCTCGGAGCAGTTGCTGACGTGGGTGCCGGGGAAGGTAGAGCAACCCGTCGACGTCTGCAACCGACATCTGCTCGGGTCCCGAGGCGAGCTTGATGATCTCGTCTCCGGCCTGCACGTCGCCCTCCTCGAGCACACGGAAGTAGAAGCCCGGGCGGTGGTGGGAGACGAGCAAGGCGGGAATCCGCGGGTCGTTCATCCGGATCCCGACGCGGTAGCAGGTGACGCGAGGCTGCGTCACCTCGAACACCGCGCCGCCGATCTGATAGCGATCGCCGATGCAGACCTCGGCGTCGCTGAGCCCCTCGACGGTGAAGTTCTCGCCGAACTGCCCGTACACAAAGTCGCTTCGCCCGAGCTCGCGCTCCCAGTACCGGTACGAGTCGAGCTGATACACGAACACGGCACGCTGTTCGCCACCGTGCCCCGCCAGATCGCCCTGGCCGTCGCCATCGACGTTGAGCCTGCGGACCCTCCGGGGACCGGTGACGGGGTCCTTGAACACGCCCGTGAAGACGGTCCGCCCTTGCCAGGGCACGTCCTTCGGCATGCCCACGTTGACCGACACCAGCCGCCCAACATGCTGGGCCGACTCACCTGCGGTGTCGCTTCCCATGCGTAGCTCCTGTTCTCGGCTTGCGGCTATGGTAAAGCTCGGCTCGCCGCGCGTCAAGCCGCGTCCGGCGACAACCCGGGTGAGGCATTGGTAGAACCCGTCCCGGATCGCGATGCTCAGCGCGCCGCCGCACCACCGGCCGGTTCCTCACGATCATCCGTGTCATCGGCCACTTCTGAGAGTCCCAGCCCTCCAGTGAGATCCCCTCGTGTCATTTACGCCGGGCAGCCCGCGTCGGTCCAGGACCGAAACAGCGCGACCCTGTCCTCGGGCCACCGTCCATCGCACGGCATCGTTCCCCCGGCCACGGCAGCGAGGATCCGCTGGGCGTTCGCACGCACATCGTCGTAGTCGGATAGGTCGAACACTGACGACATTGAGGTGATGTCCTTCTCGCGGAACAGTGGCCGAATGTCACGTTCGAACCCGAGTTGTGCTCCCTCCACGTCAGCCTCCATTCATTCGTTCATCGATCGCACCGAAGTGTGACCGATGGCGGCGTTGATCGCGCCCGTGAACCACCTGGGCTGTGCCCTGGCGGCGAACACCACGGCGACGATCACGGTCGGAGCATCGCCACGCGGCAGATGTCGAGGGTCCGACGAGACCACGGGTGTGAGCGGCCGAGCGTCGAACCCGAGTGTGGGCCAGTGACCTCCCTGGCGCGACCGGTGGTCGGGACGTTCAGAGTCCGTCGCGTTGACGGCCTTTCTCTCCCCCGAAGGAAGCGCACGTGGCATCGATGCTTGAGGGCCTCGAACAGCGGTTGGGGGTGGCCGCCACGGTTGAGCCAGGCCCGCCGGTGACCGCTTCGGCGATTCGATGGGCGACGTGCGACGCCATCGCGCACAACTAGCTCGTGCTTGTTCAGCGGCTCGGCGGGATCGAGGCAGCATCATCGGCCTGCCAAGGAGAGAGCATGAGCCACACCAACGGCGGCGGCGCGTCGAGCAACGGCCGGAGCTCGGACCGGTGGTTCGAATCCTGGCTGCATTTCAGCGTCGAGCGGCCGAGCACTGGGTATTGCCGCGTCACATTCGATCACCCGCCGATCAACACCATCACGGCGACGACCGTGGCCGAACTCGTCGAGTTGGTCGGCCTGATAGAGCAGGATACGGATCTCAACGTGGTGGTGTTCGCCAGCGCCAATCCGGACTTCTATCTGGCCCACTACGACTCGGAGCACGACCCGTTGCGCAGGGTGGCGCTGCCGCGTGGCCCCACCGCAATGAGCGCGTGGGTGGACCTAATGGTACGCCTGTCTCGGGCGCCGGTGGTCAGCATCGCCTCGGTCCGAGGCAGGGTGCGCGGTGCGGGCAGCGAGTTCGTACTCGCTTGCGATCTGCGATTTGCCGCCCGAGAGAACACGGTGCTCGGACAATTTGAGGTTGCGACCGGCGTGGTTCCGGGTGGTGGTGCGATGGCGCGGCTGTCGCGGCTGGTCGGGCGCGGTCGAGCCCTGGAGGTCCTGCTGCTGGCCGACGACTGTGACGCTGCCCGGGCCGAGCAGTACGGCTACGTGAACCGGGCGATCGCCGATTGCGAGCTCGATGCCGTGGTGGACGGGATCGCTGCGCGGTTGGCGCGGTTTGACGGGGAGACTCTCGCGCGGACCAAGGCCTATGTCGACGACGTGACCTTGCCAAGCGACGCTGAACTGGCCCCGGCGTTGGCCGACTACTGCGACTCGTTGCGTCGCCCGGCACAGCAGGAGCGGTATGCGCGACTGGAGGCGCTCGGCCTCAACACCGCCGGCGACCTTGAGTGGCGGCTTGGCCAGCGGGTGGTTGAGGCGCTCTCGCCCTCGGACGCCGGCACGGCAGGTGACGAATGACACTCGGGATCCGGCAGGTAGGCGGACCGACCTCGATCCTGGGCGCATGGTCGCCAACGGAGTGCTCGTCCGCGCTGCGCAGCAGACTTGGTGGCGCGTGGCGCTGCCGTCATCTCAACGATTGGTGGAGGTCAGGATCATGGCGGAATTCCCTGCTCCCACGAACGGCTTCGTGGTGGCACATTTCATCGTCGTCTCCGACGTCGAACGGTCACGGCGCTTCTACACCGAGGTCCTGGGGGCGGAGATCGTCCGCTCAGGTGAGCCGACGTACGTCGCATTGGCCGACAGCTGGATCATCATGAACGTCGGCGGCGGTCCGACCGACGACAAGCCGACGGTCACGCTCGAAACCCCGCCGGATCCCGACCGGACGAGCGCGTTTCTAAACCTGCGCGTGGCCGACATCCACGCGCTGTATGAGCTGTGGCGCGGGCGCGGTGCGGAGTTTTTGACACCGCCCAAGCAGCACGCGACCGAGATCCGCTGTTACATCCGCGATCCCGACGACCATCTGATCGAAGTCGGTCAGACGACACGGCCGCCGCAATGAGCGCGGCCCCCGTCGCCGCTGACGGCGGGGTCGGTCAGTGTCCGGCTGACTGTCCTCCGTCGATATGCAGGATCTCGCCTGTGACGAACGTCGCTCGCTCCAGGTAACGGATACCGTCAGTGACGTCGCCGACGTTCCCCAGTCGTTGCAGTGGGTGCAACTCGGCGAGGCCGTCATAAGAGTGGAGATCGTGCATTCCGGTCTTGATGACGCCGAGCGAGACAGCGTTAAAGCGCACCTGATGCGCGGCGTACTCGATCGCCAGCGAGCGGGTGACGGCGGCCAATCCGCCCTTGGTCAGCGCGGCCAAGGCGCAGGGACGTGTCCGGTCGGGCTGGTCGACCAGGCTGGTGGTGACGTTGACGACATGACCCGCCCCCTGGTCGATCATCAGCGGGATGACCTGTTGCGTCATATGGAAGAAGCCGGCAAGGTTGACCGCTGTGATCGCCGCGTAGTCGTCCAGCGTGTAGTCGGTGAACGGTTTGCCGATGTAGATGCCGGCGTTGTTGACCAGGCAGTCCACCCGTCCGAAGCGCCTTCGTGCTTCATCGACGATGCGCCGGGCGGTCGCCGGCTCCGCGATGTCGCCGTTCACGGCGATCACGCCGGGGTCCGAGGGCGCATCCATCGCGCGCGCGGACGCGACCACGGCGTAGCCGTCGCCGCGGAAGGCTTCCACCACGGCGGCACCGATGCCCTTCGAACCGCCGGTAACGATTGCAACCTTCTCTGAGGCGCTCACCGGATGTACAGCCTTGGAGTCGCGGCGACGCTCGCGCCACCAGGCGAGTCTAGCCGGGACATCGCAACCTCGAATTCGATTAGAAGATCCATGTGACTCGCTCCTTACACCATCGAGGCGAGGCTCGGTAATGTCCGGCAGCGAGCGCGCCGGCGCAGTGCTCCCCCGGTGCGCCCCCGCCCAGGACGATCACGTCGTAGTCGGTGCATCCGTCGCTCTCGATCATGTAGTCCTCACCGCAAGTTGCTTGTCACGGACATCATCGTGCGGCAGGGCACCACTCGCGCCCGTGGCGATCCCTGGCCTATCCCTGGTCTCGCCGCGAAACGTGCGAGCCGCGCGGGACGGGACCCAGGGGGCGGCGTGAGCGGAGCAGCGAGCGCGCCCTGCGGTCCACAGGTCCGGATGCTTGGTCCGTGGCACGCGTGGGGACCAGTGGTAACCCGGGCGCCATCGGAGCCGTTCGGGTCTACGTTGAGCCGAGTCAACGGGCGCCGCGGGCGCTAGAAGAGAGGCGATCACAATGAGTATCCGTACGCCGGTCTGCGAGTTGCTGGGGATTGAACTCCCGATCGTAGAGGCGCCGCTTTCTGCTGATCCCCGGCTGCCAGCCGCAGTCTCAAATGCCGGCGGCCTTGGCAGCTTGGGACTGTCGTGGTCCGATGACGCTGGAGCCGTGGTTCGTGAAACGGCGGTGATGACCGATCGGCCGTTTGCCGGCAACTTCATCCTAGCCTCCGATCAGCGCCGTCGAGTCGATCAGGCCGTTTCGGCGGGCCTGCGGGTCGTTTCGCTGATCTGGGGTGATCCCGGCAGCTATGTCGATTTGGTGCACGACGCCGATGGGCTTGTGATGCAGACGGTCGGCAGTGCGGAGGAAGCGCGCCGCGCAGTCGGATCTGGAGTTGACATCATCGTCGCGCAGGGCTGGGAGGCCGGCGGGCACGTGTGGAGTGGTGTGGCCACGCTCCCGCTGGTTCCATCCGTAGTCGATGCGGTGGCGCCAGTCCCGGTTATTGCGGCGGGTGGAATAGGCGACGCTCGAGGCGTAGCGGCGGTGCTGGCCCTTGGTGCGCAGGCCGCTCTGCTGGGCACGCGTTTCCTATTAGCCGACGAGATGCCGATCCACGAGGAGTACCGGCGTCACCTGATAGCCGCGAGCGAAGCCGATGCCGAGTGGTACGCCAACCTCTATGAGGTGGGATGGCCAGACGCTCCGCACCGCGCCATTCACAACTCAACAGCCGAGATGTGGGAGGCCGCGGGCCGGCCCGCCCCGGGTAATCGACCGGGAGAGGGCCAGGTGGTAGCGCACTTCGCTTCTGGCGAACCGATCCTTCGATACTCGACCGCGCCACCGATGGTTGGAACGACCGGTGAGATCGAAGCGCTATCGATGTGGGCCGGACAAAGCGTTGCGCTCGCCAGACAGCCACAGCGTGCTGCCGGAATCGTGGCCGAACTCGTCTCGCGCCTGTAGGTGTGCCACGAAGGAGCGGAAGGCGCCCGGTTCCATCCCGAAGCGGAGACAGCACCACATCAGCGGCGGGTCAGGCGCCGCGCCCAGCCGAAACAAGGCGACTGCTGGGACTCGACCGTTCACCGCTGGTCCTGTCGATGCGTTGCAGGTCGTTGGAGAGTCCTCTGCGGGAGCTGATTCCGAGTTTGGTGAATACTTTGTGCAGATGCCATTCCACGGTGCGTGGGCTGATGAACAGTCGGACGCCGATCTCGGGGTTCGAAAGACCGTCGCCGGCGAGCTGTGCAATCTGTCTTTCCTGGGCGGTGAGTTCGTCGCGGGTCTCGACCGTGCGTCTGCGCACTCTCTCGCCTGTTGCCAGCAGCTCCATTCGCGCGCGTTCGGTGAATGCGTCCATGCCGATGGCGACGAACAATTCGTGGGCAGTTCGGAGTTGCGTGCGGGCATCCACGCGGCGGCTCTCTCGTCGTAACCATTCGCCGTACAGCAGGTGCGCTCGGGCGAGTTCCGGTCGGAGTCGCGTGAGTTCGAGGTGATCGATCGCCTGGCGATATAGCTCCTCGGCCGCTTCGCCCTTGCTCAGCAGCGCCCGCGAGCGTGCCTCGATTCCCTTACCGAACTCCGTGCCGGCGGGCTTCGTCGTCGCGAGCAGCCGTTTGAGCGCGTCGTGGGCCGCTGCATGCTTTCCACAGCGCGCGGCCGCTTCGACAAGCTCGGGTAAGGCCCACATCGAAGGGTAGAGATCTAGGGGATCCCAGGTGGCCAGTTGCGCCGCTGCGAGTGCGTGGTCATACCGTCCGAGACCGTTGTAGAGGATCGCCGCCGCCCGATGAGCTTCGGTCACCGCGGCTCCCTGCCCGGATTCGGCGGCCCGCTCGAGCGTTGCGTCGATGAGCGCTGACGCCTCGGACTCCGCGCCTCTGAGAACGAGAAGTAGGAGTGCTGCGTGACGGGGTACCTGGGCTCCCGTAGCGGCGGTCACTTCGTCGCTCTCCACGATGAGTGACTCCGTCGCCGCGAAGTCGCCGCTCCACGCCGTCGCCAACCCCAGGGCGTTCAAGTACCGCGGCAGTCCTGCGAGCGCTCCGGTGTCCCGGACACGCTGGACATGCTGCGTGCACGCCTCGCGCGCTGCGTCAATGTCCCACATCGAATAGCTGGCCGCTGTTGCCAACGATCCCCAGCGGAGCTGTTCTCCGACCGACACCCTTTCACTTGCGAAGGCACTGGACGCCTGCCGTAACAACGGCGCCGCTGCAGCCCGACCCTCGGTGATCAGCAGAGCGAGCCCGTCCAGAAGCAGGTCGACCGGGCGTTGAGGGGTCTTTGGTGGCGGGAGTGCTCTCGCGGCCCGACAGACTTCCGGGAGATCACCAGCGTCCTCGCGTTCGGCGAAGGCGGCTGCTCGCCAGGCGCTCAGGTAGGCCTCGCGCGCCAGTTCGAGGTTGAGCGGCTCTAGCCGCTTTGCTGAGTTCAGCAGCAGCCGGGGCGCATCGCAACCCGAGCCGGAGGCAAGAGCGATCTGCCCACGCAGCAGATCGCTGCGGGCGTGCTGGAGGTCATCGAGCCACCCGTTCTCTGCCATTGCCAGCAGGCTCAGCGCGGGATCGAAGGCGCCCGCCTGCAGGTTGGCTTCGGCCGCCGCGAGCGCACGATCCCCCAACTCGGCGGGCTCTCCCGTCAGCTCCACCGAGCGCTGTAGGAAGGCCGCTGCCGCGGCGAGGCCGCCGCGCGCCTGGGCTCGCCCGGCCGAGTGCTCGAGCGCGGACGCGATCTCCTCGTCTGGGCCGGTGGCCGCCGTGGCGAGATGCCACGCACGACGGTCTGGTTCGCCTACAGGGTCTGTCGCGTGCGCCAGCGCGAGGTGGGCGCTCCTGCGGTCCTCGGCCGACGCTGCCCGGTGGACGGCTGAGCGCACGAGTGGGTGGCGGAAAGTCACCCGGCGGCCCAACGCCAGGAGCCCGGCTGTTTCGGCCGGCGCCGCCGCGGCGCGTCCGATACCAAGCTGGGCGGCCGCGCGCCACACGAGCGTTGCGTTGCCGGCCGGCTCTGCTGCCGCCACCAGCAGCAAGAGTCTGGTTTCAGACGGCAGGTCCGCGAGTTGCTCCCCGAAGCTCTGCTCGACCCGTCCCGGCCACGACCGTCCTTCCAGGAGTCCGAACCCGCCCGCCAGTTGCGCTGGCGTCAACCCCCGTGGCAGCTCTAGCAGCGCCAGCGGATTCCCCCTGGTCTCGGCGACGATCCGATCCTGGATCCGCTCATCCTGAAGAAACCGAGCAGCCGAGCGAAGCAGTGCTCGCGCATCTCCGTTGCGTAGGCCCTGAACGTGGAGGACCGGCAGGCCCGCTAGGGCTTGGCTGATGTCGCGCTCGGCAAACACAAGGCCAACGGGTTCCTCCCGTAGACGTCGCGCGACAAATCCCACCGTCTGGGCGGAGGCCGGATCCAACCACTGTGCGTCATCGACCACACAGATCAGTGGTCGCTCACGCGCATTTTCCGAGAGAAGATTCAAGGCAGCCAGGCCGACCAGAAACTGATCTGGTGACGTGCCCCCACTCAGCCCGAACACGATCGACAGCGCCTCGCCTTGGGGGGTGGGAAGCCGATCCAGACGGTCCAGCATCGGGGCGAACAACTGGTGCAAGGCGGCGAACGGCAAATCCATCTCGGACTCGACTCCGACCGCCCGGAGGACTTTCAGGTCTGACGCGGTCTGTCGCGCATAGTCCAACAACGCCGTCTTTCCGACTCCTGCCTCGCCGCGGAGGACGAGTGTGCGGCTATCCCCCTGTCGAATCGCCTGGATCATTGAAGCGAGCACGGCGCACTCGCTGCGGCGCCCGAGCAGCCCGGTCTGCAGTCTGCGATTTTGCTCTCTGATCATCGGTCGAGTGTGCACTGGTCAGCGGGTGGGGACAATGCCGGATTCCCGCGTCCATCACTGGAGCTAGCCCCACCGGATGCGCGGTCAACCCGACGTATCCGTGCAACCGGTCCGAGGCCTCCACGACTCATTCGGTGCTCCGACAGGCTGTGCATGGCTCTGCGCATCCTAGGGTTGAGCCAGGGACTGACCAGGGTGGCCGCGCCAGGGAGCCAGCGAGTCACTGATGGACATCAATGTAGGCGCTGCCGCTCACGCAGTTCGACGCGGGCGGATTCTGGAGAGGCGTGAGGCACATTCCGATCAGCACGTCGAGCGGTCGCTTGCAGCACTCGGTCAGGCAGCGTCTGGGACGCAGCGTCAGGCCGGTTGAGCGATGCGCGCCAGCGCCGCTGACCGGCTCGGCACCGATCCCTAGGGCGTGAACACCTTCGAACCCGCCTGGCTATCTTCGAAGATTGAGAGATTCTCCGCTAGGCCGCCAAGGATGGCAGTCAGTCCTCCGCTGGCGATGTTCTCGGCGCCGCCGCTGACAGAGCTCTCGGTGCCGCTGACAGTGTTCTCCTCGCCGCCGGTGACCGACGCGTCAAGCGCCTCGGCCTGGTTGCCATCGCCCCCCGTCACCGAGGCGAAGTCCGCTCCAAAGCTTGTGTTGTTGCAATCGACGTTGAAGCTGACGCTGCCCGCACCGGCGCGGTTCGAGCAGCCGCCTGCGACCGCACCGTAACCGTCGGCGGCGGTGTTGAAGGCACCTCCCGAGACCATCGAGTCGAGCGCGTCCGCCTCGTTGCCGGAGCCGCCGCTGACGACCGCATTTGTCCCTGAGGCGATGTTGCCCTGGCCACCGGTCACCGACGCGAACGGCCCCGCGATCTTGTTGCCCGTCCCCGCCACGATCCCACCGTAGCTCGTGAACGACTGACCGTCCCCGACAACAAGGTTGTTCGACCCGGTCTGGGTACCCGGACCCGCGTTGTAACCGATGATCAGGTTACCGAGTCCGTTGACCGGGCCGGTGGTGCTGCCGGACCCGCTCTCAAGCTGGATGTTCATGCCCGAGAACAGCAACGTGTTGCCTGATCGGGTGACCCCAGCAAGCGTTGAATCGAGCGTTCGGACCTCGCTCGTTAGCGTGTTGACCCGGCTCTGTAATGCTGAGACCTCGCTGCCGAGCGTCCTGACCTTGTGTTCGGCCTCGAATACGATCGGCTGCTGCCCTGTGTTGCAACTGCCGCCAACCGCGATCACGTGCAGCACGCCGTGTTTGCCAACACACCCATGGATCGCCCCATTCGGACCGATCAGCGCCGCCCGCGCGACGTTGCCGCCACCTCCAACCAGGACGACCGAAACCACGAGCACAGCACTGAGCCTGCGGAACATACGAGCCTCCCCTGTTCACAGGAGCAAGCCCACTCCGGGTCAATCTCGCGGGTTCGCCCCGGGTATAGATCGGCCAAGCGTAGCCGTTCCCGCCCGTCCGGTCGGCCGTAACACCTCGACGCTACCCCATGCCGATGGCACTCATTCGCGGCGCTGCTCGAACTGGCCGGATGCCCCAGACCCTCGCAATGCGTCGACCTCGATCACCACCGCAACACCCTTCTTCTCGGGGTCCTGCTGGCGCTCCGGCTCGACGATCGCCGCGTAGACCTCATCGTTGAGCTCCGGTCTTGTGGTCGCGCGGCCGTCGATCGATACGTATGGAACGCCCGGACCGCCGAAGTCGGCGTACACGAGCGACACGCGAGGCTCCTTCTCGATCGCCTTCGCGAAGCCGTCGTCGCGCTTCCTGACCCAAATCGCGAGCTCAGTCGGGCTGTGGACGTGCGTACTGCCGCGGAACGTGGCCGCTGGGCTGCCGTCCTCACGGACGTATGCGAGCGCCGGCTGGTGACCGCGGAGGACGGCGCCGTCAAGCGCCTCCTGGACCGAGCCGCGAAGATCGATGGGATCGGGCATGATGCCTCGCCTTGTGTTCGACAACTGTTGACTACGCAAGAATAGCGTTCTTGAGATAGCCCAAGCTCTTGGCGGCTAAGTGACTTCACACCCGTAGATGGCCTGCCCAGGACGCCGTCGTTCGACCACGTAAGACCGCAGCGTAACCTGGGATGGAGGACCGGGAAAGGGCTGCGCGAGTGTTTCAACAACATCGTTCGCAGCGCATCGCGGACGCTGGGCGGGGCGTCGAGTGACCGATTTGCCTGTGCAGGGCCCCGGCCCTGACCTGCACGAACGCGCGGGGCGATGACGGCCACGATGCCCGATGCAACTAGACGCCTGTCGTCAGAGCCTGGGCGGTGAAGACGCACCCGGTCCCGCTCAGGTAATGGTCGGTCGTCCACACGGTGGCGACGCGGCTGGGGTTGATAACGCCGCTCTGAGCGGCCTGGAAGTCGATCGCCTGCGGCACGCCGGATGGGTTCGGTTCGGTGTAGCTCGAGCCGATCAGCATGTCTGGTGCGACGTTGACGTCCGGCGTGCTCTGGTAGGTGGTGCCCCACTCGACGAAGTTGACCGGCTGCGCCTCGGCGGTAAACGTGACCGAGGGCAACGGCTCGGGGGAGGCTGAGACACAGGAGGCATCGACCTCACCGAGGCCGACGTCCATCAAGAACACGTCCGAGCTGCCGACAGGGACCACGACCCAGTTCTGCAGCATGTTGCCGCTGCCCTGGACGAATCCGCTCGCCGCCACGCCGCCCAGCTTGTTCGAGTTGGCCGCGGTGCCGGTGGTCGTGAGGTAGTTACTCGCCGGGACGCCGCCAAGAAGCGCCGAGTTCGCGGCGATGCCGTTCGCGGCGAGAAACGTGTTCGGAGCGATGTCCGCTGCCGTCAGGGAGCCGGCCGCCACCTTCGAGCCGGTCACCGACTTCGCGGCCAGGTTCGCGTTCTTGACCTGACCCTTACCGATCTTGGCGCTGGTGATGGAGCCGTTCCTGATCTGGGCGCCGCTGACCAGCTTTGCCGCCCAGGCCGGTCCACCAAGGGTGATGAACAATGCGAGCGTGGCGACGACGAGGGCGGCCCACGACGGGTTGAATCGGGTCCGCGG
This sequence comes from uncultured Solirubrobacterales bacterium, assembly GCA_963742025.1. Lineage (GTDB taxonomy): Bacteria > Actinomycetota > Thermoleophilia > Solirubrobacterales > Solirubrobacteraceae > Palsa-465. Next base: position 391,182 of record CAVUKF010000004.1, on the reverse strand, counting down.
TGCATGCTTGGTGTAGCTTCTCGGGATCATGGGTGCTGTACCTCCTGATAGCGCCGGACGCGCAGTCGTCTGAGTGTCAGGGACGAGTGGCTCGTACCGCTTGTGTTGGTAGCCGTCAGTGTCAAGAGCGCCGACTCCGATGCTCTGTGTTCGAGGTCGGTGAACGCCGCCGCGGGCAGCGTGATGGTGAGGGCGGTGGCCTTACCGCCACTCAGCGACTCGTGCACGGCGTTGGACTTGAAGCTCTTCGTTCGCGTTTTATGACGCGGCTCGACGCTCAGCCGGGCGGTGAGGGTGGCGGTAGCCGACTGGCTACACGTCACGAGCACGGTCAGCTTGCCGTGCGCCTGCCCCTTGGCGCGGCGGGGTCGCTTGGTCGCCGCCACCGTGGTGCTATCCATCTTCAGAATGCACGTCGGTGCCGCCGGGCGCGGGGGCGGGCTGCCCGTGAATGTCGCGGTCACGGTCACCGACGCGCTCAACGTGACCGTGCACGTGCCGGTACCCGAGCAGCCGCCGCCGGACCAGCCGGCGAACGATGAGCGCGCGGACGGCGTGGCCGTCAGAGCGATCCCCGTCCCGTGCGTTGCGGTCGTGGAACACGTCCCAGGGCACGAGATCCCAGGTGCCGAGACCGTTCCCGAGTCCGTGCCGGCGAGCGCCATCATCAACGTCTCCGGCTGCGCGAACACCCACGCCGCGCCCGCCCGAGCACCGTCGAGACTGGCCCTTGCGCTGCGAGCGGAAGTCCCGTCAGGCCGCTGGGTGTTCGCCGATCATTCGCCTTCGGGGTTGGCGCTGGAACGGCGGCGAGGACGAGCGCCGCGACGCCGGCCAGGAGCGTGGCGAGGAGAGGCAGTGCGCGCCTCATCCGACCTCTCCGCTGTCACTGACGGCCTCCGCCAGGCAGTCGAGGTGCAGTGACGCCCGGGCGGCGGCTGCCCGTACGTCCTCGATCGCGTCTGCCCGGTAGACGTGCATACAGGTCTCGTCCGCCGGGACGAAGATCGAGCGCACGTAGTGGACCGCGACGCCCTCCTGGCGCAACTCATCTGCGGCCGCGCGCGCCAGCTCGGCCCGGCGCGTGGCGTCGTGCACGGCCCTCGCCGGAAGGTAATGCTCGCCGATGAACTCTCGCACGGACGTGACCGTACGGCGAGAGGGCCGGTTGCGAAATAACGGAAACCCTGACTCTTTGGCGTCCGCCAAAGCCAAAGAGTCAGCGACTACGACATCCGCTTGGCGAGCTGAGCGCGTGAGCGCACGCCCAGCTTTGCGTATGCACGGGCGAGGTGAACCTCGACCGTGTTCACAGTGACGTACAGAGCCGCGGCGATCTCCTTGTTGGACCTCCCCTCAATCGCCAGCTCGACGACGCGACGCTCGCTCGGCGTCAGCTCGCCATCTGAGCGGCGGCGGCGACCGCCGACGCGCTCCAGCTCGGCTCGGGCTCGCTCCGCCCAGCCGGAAGCGCCGAGAGCATCGAACCGCGACGCCGCCCGCTCGAGCGTCTCGCGCGCGTCGCGCCACTGCTTGGAGCGGCGCTGGGCGCGACCGAGCGCGAGCAGGCAGCGCGCGCTGTCGAGGTGAAGCTCGAGGAGCTCGTAGTCGGCGGAAGCCTCGCGGAGCTCGGCCGCGGGCGCGTCCATGCCGTCGGCTGAGAGCGCGACGAGCGCCGAGCAGCGGCGAGCGGTGGCGCGTGCCCATGGGTGGTCCTGCTCGTCGGCGCACTCGCGGAGCCGGGCGCCGACGGCCGCCGCCTCGTCGTGGCGGTCCTGCTCGAGCAGCGCCTCGACCAGCTCGGGCGCCACGGGGAACGCACCAAGGTCGCGCACCCCCTCGCGCTCGCAGTGCTCCCAAACCAGCATCAGGTCGGAGCGCGCCTGGTCCGGTGCGCCGTCGAGCAGGGCGGCGATCCCACGGACGCGACGCGCCTCGAGCTCGTCCCAGGTGCTTCCGGCCTTCTTCGCGAGCTCGATCGTCTGATCGGCCCAGCCACGGGCCTCCCGCGCCGCCCCGCGGCCGGCCTCGAACAGCGCCAGGCAGCGCGGGTACTGAGGGCGGAACTGGGTCTCGAAGTCGGACGACTCGCCCCACTCGTCCAGCAGGCGCTGCGCCGCACTGAGATTGCCTGCGCGCAGCTCGACCTCGATCGCATGCATGCGGAGCATCGCGTACGACGTCAGGTCGTTGCGTTCGTCGGCGAGCGCGAGCAGGGATGACAGCGCCACGCGAGCGCTGGCGATCTCACCGCGCCAGTAGAGCCGCTTCGTGGCCACACGCTCGGGAGATGCCGACAGGTAGGAGCTCGGATCGCTTGTCGCACCTGATCGCTCGCACAGCTCGTCGAATGCTCGCCCTTCGAGTCCGAGCGGCCACGCCAGGGCCCATAGGGCGTAGCGCCGCACCGACGGGTCCTCGGCGAGCTCGATGGCCTCGCGCGCCCAGGCCTTGGCATCGGCAAGCTGGGAGACTGCAGCCGCGGCCGCATTGCCGGCTCGCTTGGCCAGCACATATGCGCGCAGGTCGCGATCCCCGCCCGACTCGGCGAGCGCCCGCTCGAGGTGGCGATCCTGATCGTCCCTGCTGTTCACGTCGTCGCTCTCGCTCAGGTGAAGCCATGCGCGGCCCCTGAGCGGGCCGGCCGGCAGCGCGGGCAGCTCCTGCTGAAGCAGGGCGGTCATCCGCCGCAGCTCGCCGACGTCGTCGAGCCGTCCGGCGAGATCGAGTACGCGCGTAGGACGCTCGGGAGCCTCCGTGGGGGTCAGTCGCAGCGCCTGCGTGGCAAGCAGGGCCGCTTCACGGCGCTCGCCGCGGTCACGCGACAGCTCGGCCGCGGCGGCCACACGTGCGGCGAGGGTCGCGTCCGGTCCTTGATAGGCGAGCGCCAAGTGCAGGGCGCGGGCAGGCTCCTCGCGGGCCATCCGGGCGAGCGCGAGGTGCAATTCGCGGCGCTCTCTTGAGCGGGCGCGCTTCTCGGCGGCCGCCGCCAGCAGCGGATGGGTCGCGCGTACGCGCTGCCCGTCGATGACCACCGCGCCGGCGTCGACGGCGTCGTCGAGCGCTTCCGCGTCGATGACCGCGAGCAGCCGCTCGGTCCTCGTTTCCTCGCTCAGCGCGAGAGCCAGCAGCACGCGGCGGACCGTCGGCGGCAGCCGCGCGACCCGAGCGCTCATGATCTCCTCGAGCGAGTCCGGCAGCGGCAGCCCGGCGCCCTCGCCGCGTCGCTCGAGCAGCGCACGGCCGACCTCGATCGCGAATAACGGGTTGCCGCCCGTGGCGTCGACGATCTGCCGTAGGCGCTGACGCGAGAGCGAAAGGCCGAGTCGCTCGAACAGCAGCCGTCGCACCGCGCCGAACGCGAGCGGTCCTACCTGGAGGCGCTGCGTCGGGGACCTGGCCAGCGCGGACTCGAGCAGGCCCGCGGGACCTGGCTGGCGAGCGAGCAGGAACGCCACGGGGCCGTCATCGAGCCGGCGGACGAGGAACGTCACCGCTTCGGCCGACGGACGATCGAGCCACTGGAGATCGTCGATCGCGATCAGAACGGGAGTTCTAGCTCCGAGGGCTCGGACGAGGCCGAGGAAGCCGAGGCGTACCGCAGGAGATGGGTCCTGTTCGATCTCTCCGCGCAGCAGTGCCGCCTCGAGCGCGCGGCGCTGGGGGCCCGGAAGCACGGCCAGCTCGGCGTCTGGGAGCCCGTCGCAGAGATCGATCAGCCCGCCGTAGGAGCGGAGGGCGCTGCTGCCGCCGGCCCGAGCGGCGAGGACGCGAACGCCCCGGTCGCCAGCTGACTGGATCGCGGCCTCCCAAAGTGTTGTCTTGCCGATCCCGGGGCTGCCGATCAAAACGATCGAGCGGCCGGACTGCGCTTCGTGAACGAAGCGGTCGAGGAGCTCAAGCTCCGCATCTCGCCCTATTAGCGACACCCCGACATCATCGCTGGCTGCTGTCTTGAAAGCGAAAAACCAAACGTGCGCTCACCAGGTGGGCAAATGCTTTGGACTCGGTGCGCAGGGTCGGGTATGTTGGGCGTTCTGGGCGGCGGTTGCCGGTCGTCGGGACAGCGCGAAGGAGGGTGGCAGATGCCGAGTCTGATGCGGGTGCAGTGGGCGAGCCGTGTTGCTGTCGCCGACGGGGTGGAGCGGGTTTTGGGTGCGCCGCCGTGGGCGGGTGTGGATCGCCGGCCGCGGGTGGGCGTGTCGCGTGCTGTCGTGGGCTCTGTCGGCGTTGTGTTGCTGGCGGCGGTCCTGTTGGGCGGGATAGCGGGTGGGCGGGGTTCGATATCTGCGGTTCGCGCCCCTCGGGCGGTCGTTGTGCCGTTAGGGTTGCAGGCGGTCGCCCAGCGGGTGATCGGTGCCTCTGATCGTGGGTTCTGGGTCGTTCGCAAGAGCGGTGTGTTGGTCGCCTCGGGGGGTGGGATCTCAAGCGAGTTTGGTCCGTCGGGGGTGCGGGTGAGGGTCGCGGGTGGGATGCTTGATCTGCGGCTGGTTGGTGTGGGGTATGGCGCTCGGCTGGCGAGCGTGTCGGGTGTTGTTGCGCCGGTCGCGGCGACCGATTCGGTGCGTTATCGCCGTGGCGGGTTGGTGGAGTGGTACCGCAACGGACCACTCGGGCTTGAGCAGGGGTTTACCCTCGCCCGGCGGCCGGCCGTTGGCGAGGTCGGTCCGTTGACGTTGGCGTTGGCGGTCGACGGGTCGTTGATCGCGCGGCAATCACACGCGGCTGTTGTGTTCGTGTCGCGGACGGGCCGAGTGCGGCTGCGATACGGCGATCTGGTCGTGACGGACGCCACGGGGCGTCGGTTGCGGGCCGCGCTGATGCTGTCGGGTGGGAGGTTGCTGCTGCGGGTGTGGGATCGAGGTGGGCGCTATCCGCTGCGGATCGACCCGTTCATCCAGCAGGGCACGAAGCTCGTCGGTGACTGCACCAGTAGCTGCGGCGGCGCGAACGGCACCGGCGAGACCGCCTCCGGTCAGTTCGGCATCAGCCTGGCGCTGTCGAGCACCGGCGACACCGCGCTGATCGGTGCCTGGGGGGACGACAATGGTGACGGATCGGCATGGGTGTTCACACGTACCGCGGGCGCGTGGAGCCAGCAGGGAGCCAAGCTTGTCGGCGACTGCACCAGCAGCTGCGGTGGTCCGAACGGCACCGGCGAGAGCGGCGCAGGCGAGTTCGGGTTGACCGTCGCCCTGTCGGGCGACGGTGTCACCGCGCTGATCGGCGCAGACACAGACAACAGCAACGAGGGCGCCGCGTGGGTGTTCACCTTCGCTGATGGCATCTGGAGCCAGCAGGGAGCCAAGCTCGTCGCCGATTGCATCAGTAGCTGCAACGGCCCGAACGGCACCGGCGAAACCGGCATTGCCGCCTTCGGCGACGGCGTCGCGCTTTCGAGCGACGGTAACACCGCGCTGATCGGTGGCGATAACGACAACGGCCAGGTGGGAGCGGCGTGGGTGTTCACGCGCACCGGCAGCACGTGGAGCCAGCAGGGCTCGAAGCTTGTCGGCGATTGCACGAGTAGCTGCAGTGGCCCGAACGGCACCGGCGAAACGGGCGAAAGTGAGCTCGGCCGGAGCGTCGCGCTGTCGGGCGACGGCGACACCGCGCTGGTCGGTGCTGCGAACGACAACAGCGGCGGGGCGGTGTGGGTGTTCACCTTCGCCAACGGCGTTTGGAGCCAGCAGGGCACGAAGCTTGTCGGCGATTGCGCCAGCAGTTGCAGCGGCCCGAACGGCACCGGCGAAACCGGCAATGGTGGATTCGGCCTCAGCGTCGCGCTGTCGGACAACGGCAGCACGGCGCTGGTCGGCGGCCCCGACGACAACAGCTTCGAGGGGGCGGCGTGGGTGTTCACGCGCACCGGCAGCACGTGGAGCCAGCAGGGCTCGAAGCTTGTCGGCGATTGCACCGGCAGCTGCAACGGCCCGAACGGCAACGGCGAAACCGGCGACGGAGACTTCGGCGCCAGCGTCGCGCTGTCGGGCGACGGCAATACGGCGCTGATCGGAGCCGACGACGACGACAGCTTCGAGGGGGCGGCGTGGGTGTTCACGCTCGCTGCCGGCAGCTGGAGTCAGCAGGGAACGAAGCTCGTCGGCGATTGCGCCAGCTCATGCAGCGGTTCGGACGGTACCGGTGAAAACGGTGCGGCGGGCTTCGCCGGTACCGTCTCGCTGTCGGGCGACGGCAACACCGCGCTGATCGGCGGCTACTACGACAACGCCCGCGCGGGGGCGGCATGGGTCTTCGCACCGGCAACGAGCAGCTCCCTGACCGTGGTGCTCGCCGGGAGTGGGTCGGGCAGCGTTAGCGGCTCCGGGATCAGCTGCCCAGGCGCGTGCTCGGAAAGCCTCCCGATCGGGAGCGCCGTGACGCTCACCGCGATGCCCGCCGCTGGGTCGACGTTCGCGGGCTGGAACGGCGGCTGCTCGGGGACCGGCAGCTGCCAGGTGGAACTCAACTCGGACACGACCGTCACAGCGACCTTCAGCCTGCTGAGCACGGCTCCGTCGACTCACACGCTATCGGTCGTGCTGGCGGGATCGGGCAGCGGCTCCGTGAAGGGCTCGGGGATCTCGTGTCCGAGCACCTGCTCTGGCTCATATGCACAGGGCAGTGGCGTGACGCTCACCGCGACACCGGCCGCGGGGTCGAAGTTCGTGGGGTGGAGTGGCGGGTGTGCCGGCACCAGATCGTGCGCGTTGACGATCAATGCTGACATGGACGTCACGGCCACCTTCAACAAGTCGCCGGCCCCGAACTGCACACTCACAGTTCAGAGCAACAGAGTCTTGCTGGCCACGCCGACGAAAAGCCACAAATCGAAGGTGTCCGTCGGCACGCTGTCCCTGGCCGCGGAATGCGATCAGGCCGTCACCGGCACGCTGGCCGGTGTACTCACCGAGCTCGTTGGCAAGCCCCCCAAGCATGGCAAGCAACGGACCAAGAGCTTCGACCTGGGGCCCGTCGGCGGCTCGCTTGCCGCCGACGCCGCCAGAACGTTCGTCCTGAAGCTCCCGAATCGAGCTCTGAAAGCCCTCACGAGCAAAGCCAAAGAGTCGGTGTCGCTTACATTCGTGGCCACGGACGCGCAAGGCACGGGACGCGCGAGCGCGGGCATCGCCCGCTTGAAGGGTGTGCCGTAGCCTGCAAGTCCGATCCAATCGACGTGCTTGCGGTCGCGCGCGCCGCGATCCGCGAATGGATCGACAGCCTTCTCGGCCGCGCAACTCGATCAGCAAGCACTCGAGATCCGTCAACTGGTCGACGATCGTGAGCGGCTCGTCCACCAGCGCACAGCGCTGGCAACAGAAGACCACACGCAAACCCGCTCGCATGCACGCCTGCGCACAAGTCCGGATCGCGCGGTACGAGCTCGAGGGCTTTCGCTAGCTCACCACTGCAATCGACGACCTGTACCGGGAGCTTGCGCCGCTCCCCATCGCGATCAGCCAGGTCCGCAGCCATCAACCCGCCCGTAACTACCACCAGCGCAGGCGCAGCGAGCCGCGAGTTCGCCGCGTCCGGTACCGACCGGCACGATGTCCACCCGGTAGATGTCCTTCGACTCGCGTTGGAGGCCCGCCTCGATATCGACGACGAGCGAGGTGCTTGCTCGCGGTGGATTGCCAGCTCGCGCGAGGGCACAATCGGGACGAACACCGCGGGTCTCGACACGGTCGAGTTTGGCCCGGAGCGCCGATCTGGTCAGATCCCGCTGCCGTCCGATGTGGCCTCGTGTGCCGAGCGCGATGTTGGTCTGCTTGTGGCGATCGGCTGCCCGCCGCTCGAGGCTACGGGCGACCGTCCTCGAACTCCCAGCAGATGGTCGACGCGGCGTTCGGACCGCCCGTGACGCCAGCGGTGCTGCAATCCGGCGGATCAGCCAACGCTTGCCTGGATGAGAACTTGGCGTCGAGGTCTCCGCCGGATGTGATCAGGGCTGGTTCGATCGATTTCCGCGGACTGGTATCGGCGAGAATGCTGTCGACGGCCGACTCGCCGCGGGCGTACGGCGTTCTGGTTTGTGCGATCAGATACGCCGGATTCGATGCGGACGGGTTTGCGGTGGCCGGCTGGGCGTTCACGTAGTTCCAGCCGCCGCTCGCCCACGGCAACGCGCCGATCCACACAGGGTTCTTGCTCACGCCTTTGGGTCCTAGGTCGCGTAGCCGAGTACCCGACGGGTCAGCATCCGGGAGAGGAACACCTCGTTCGGCGGCTCGGGGGCGCGGGCGGCCCACTCGGGCCGGACCCCCCGCCGTAGTGCGTATCAGAAGGACCCGGAAGCGACTCCGAGCTCTGGCACGACCAGGCCGGGACGGCGATGAACGCCACCATAAGCATCAGCCACGCGAGAGCGACCGCGACCCGTCCCGGCGCTACGAACGCGACGAACAAGACCGAACACGGCAGCAAGAGACAACCGAGCAACACACGAGCCCAGAAGTACCTGCGGCGCCCCATGACCATTCCGCACACGACGCAGACCGTGACCAGTGCGAGCTCCACAACGGCCAACAGGACCATCCCGCGAAGCGTAGCTCGGGCCGGTTCCGCTGCCAAGGCCAAGCGGTCCAACCCATCGTCAGCCGAGCCGTCGAGCTGAGCGGGCCGCGCGAGGCAACCCTCACCTGCACCGCTTTTCACGGTCTCAAGCGCGCTGTTGCTTTTGTGGTGGCATCGCGATCGTGCGTAGACAACGAGGCGACCTCCTGCAAGTTCTCCGCCGGCGCGGCATTCCCACCGGCCTAGGAACGACAGCCCCGGCGGACCGAACTCGCGCAGAGGGGTGGTGAACACGTGTATGCGCAGGGGACCGTCGGTGGATGGATCGGGCGTCATCGGTGGTGCTCCTTCTGGTGGTTCGGGCCTGTACGCCGCGGCGACGGCGCTTGTCACGTCTACGCTTCCGGGGAGGGCAGCTCCGCCTGCAGCAGGCCGCGGAGTTCTCGGTGTGCCGTCTGGAGCGGCGCGAGATCCCGGTAGGCACGCGAAAGGATCAGAGCGCCCTCGAAGCCGGCGATGATCAGCACGGCGAGTTCGTCGGCTCGACGCGGCTCCAACCCCCTCTGCCTCGAATGCGTCGGCGAACGCTGTCCGCCAGCGCTCAAACGCGGCGAGCGCGGCGTCCCGTAGGTCGGGGCCTTGCTCGGCGGACTCGACTGCGACGGCGACGACCGGGCAGCCGCCACGGAAGTCGGTGTCGACGAGGCTCTCGCGGTAGTGCTCGAGCAGCAAGTCGAGCGCGGCCAGTGCCCCGTCCTTGCTGGCTCGTTCGATCCGGCGCGCAACGGATTCCTCGGAGAACGCCATCGCTTCGCGAAGCAACTGCTCTCGACCACCGGGGAAGTGGTGGTAGACCGAACCGCGCGGCGCGCCGCTGTGCTCAAGGACGGCATCGATGCTCGTGGCTCGCGCTCCGCGCTCTCGGACCAGGAGCGCCGTGTCATCACGACGCCGCACAATGTGTATCGAGAAACTGCGAAATCGACGCGACTGCACCGGCCTTTACGCATGTAGTGAGGGCCGTAAGTCAGGAGGGGTGGGCGATCCGACGTGAGTTCACGTATGGGGTGTCACTGAGCAGCGCCTCGGCCGCGCCGCGACTGCAATCCCAAAGCTGAACCTCGTCATCCTGTGCGCGCCCGTGAAACCCTGTCTCCAAACAGTTCCAGCGAGTGACCGACCGGTACTCCCACACACGGGACGAGAGCTGGATCATCTGGGTCGCTTCGCTTGCACGCTTAGACTGCGCCGCGGCCTGGCAGGATGCGTTGCGCACCTGGATGTGCCAAAGCAAGAGCTGCGGTCGGCTGGGGCACTTCTTGAAGCCGGGGGTGGCCTGGGCGTTGGCCACCGGCAGTGCCATGGCGATTAGCGCCCCCGCGATAACGAGCTGAGTTCCGCTGAGGACCGATCTCAGCATCCGCATCACGTTGCCGGACAGTATCGTCGGCGCACCGTCTGAGCTCGGAGTTGCTGCGACGGGTCTCGGCTCTCCTGCCGACGCCCGGGAGATTCGCAGACCGGAGTCGAGCGATCCGCTCAGCATCCGACGCTCGTCTGACCGCGGGCCGGCGCTCCGCTGATCGAGCGCGTCGTCGAGGGGCCGCGGCGCTTCAGGAGACCATTGCGCCATACATAGATGGTGTCCTTCCGGCTCCACCGAGTTCCGTTCAGGGTGAACGCGTGCTGCACGATCAGGTGTTGTGCGCCGCGGCGCATGCAGTCGAAACCGAACCGGATGTCGTAGTCGCCCCCGTAGGCGAACAGCTCCCCGGCGACCTCAAGCCGGCGCTGACGGTAGTCGAAGATCGTGATCGTGTCCATCGTGCTGATGTGCGCCGTGTCGACGAAAATCTCAGCGCCACGCCGGCCGGCGACCCTGCGAATGCGCACAATCATCGCGGGCGGGAGGCCGTCGCCCGCTGGTGCCGTGAGAACGCGCCCGGTCGCCAGCGTCACTTGCAGCGTCTGAGGCGCACCGGGGCCGTTTGAGAGGATGACGACCGTGTCCGGCCGGCCGTCGCCGTCGATGTCGGCTGTCGCGGCCAGCGCTTGCGCGGCAAGCCCGAGCGAGCAGAACGCCGCGGCGCAGGCCGTCAGGAGCCGTCGGGAGCCAGTGCGCGGCTCTCGCATGAAGCCAAGCCGGGTTTGAAGTGCGCTCAATACGGCATGCACGTTTCTCAGCGGGAGCCAGTCAAACATGACTACAGGCCGCCGGTGCAGGGCGGGAAGCCGAGGTTCCGCTGGTCGGCGCGCGGCATCCCAATCCCGCACTGCTCGCCGAGGGTTCCGGGACTGTGAGCCGTGAGTCGCCAGACGCCGTGCACCTTGTGGAGCACAGCTTCCGCGTCGTCAGGCGTTCCGTTGAAATAAACGGTCACCACTGCTGATGCCCACGGCCCGACGGATGAGACACGGATCTCGCTGACGTGAACCTTGCCGCTTCCGGCGTGGGAGCTGCCTTCGGCCGCACGCGTGATGGCGCGGCGCTCGCTGCTGGTGGGGTTCCGCCACGCACTGGCGCTGGCGGCGAGGACGAGGCACAGCAACGCCACGGCGAAGCCGATGGATGTGGTTCTCAGGTTCCGCTTGGCGCGGTTCATACAGTCCTCCGGTCCGAGAGCGAACCGGGACGACCTTACCGGACTGGCGCATGTGGATACACACCGGCTGACTCTCCACCGGCGTCAGCGGCTCAATCCTGAGCCGGTCTGGAGAAAAGCGCCCGCAACGATAGGCTGCCAGCGTGACTGGATCCGCCTCGACCTCCCGTATCTCGTTGTTGAACCGGAGGGGCCGGAGCCGCCTGCATCACGTCACTTACTCCACCGCATGCGCCGTCGACGCACAGTGGGTGCACTATGAAATTGCGGACATATCATCGTCAATTGCATTGACGCCGCCGATGCCCCCGGGCGCCCGAAGCTCGTGTTGCACGGATTCAAGGGCTGTAAGCTGAAGGGCATTTCCGGCCTTGTCCTGTCCAAGCGCTCTAGGTCATGTGTGACCTACGGCACAGACTTCCCGGCGCCTTCTAGCCCGGCCACTCAGAGTCTTGACTGTCAACCACAGTAAGATGCGCGAATCGGTGCCAGCGCGCGCTCGAGGTCCGCGACCGCAAGCGGCCGGTTCTGTTCGATGTCAACGAGTCGCCGCACCGGCGGCTCGTCTCCTCACGAGCCACGCGACTGTCCTTGCCTCACGTCTCACCGACGGCCCGAAGACTGCGCGTTTCTAGCAGGGCGGCACGCCTGGTGATGGCAGGTTGATAGCTGGGATGGCACGTCCGGTTGCTTGAGGGAGTTCTAGCCATCGGCGAAGTGTCCGAGCAGCGTCCAACCTCCGTGCCGAATCAACACCCAGTATTGATGTGCGTCCGACGCGTCAGCGATTACACCGGAAGGATCGAGGTCGGTGTATCACGTACGATGCGCCACCGCCGAACCGCAGGTCCTGAGCAGAGACTCAAAGTCATCGTCAGTGCTCGAAGCTTGCCCTGCAACGCGCATGTTGAGCAAGGAGCCACCTCCTTGGGCGCGTACGACGCAGAGCGCACCTGCGCGGCTCCCAGGCTAGCGTTGAGGCGCAGGGATGGATCTTGGAAGGACTCGTCGCTTCATGATCTTTCCTACGACCCGTCGCACTTGATGAAGGTGCTGATGCCCCCGGACACGAACACCGCGCCGATCAGTACGTTGACTGCTGCCGTGATCGCGGTGGTGCGTCGGACGCGAAGGTGTGCGGCGCCGCTCGTCGCTCTCATCTCCTTATATCCCGTCCTGTGGACGTGGGTTACGGGTGCTGAGGCCCCGCGAGAACATCCGCTTTCCGTCGGCAGGACGAGCCCGCCGCTGCTCGTTGGCGATTCGACATCGACTGACCTGCGAATATCCAGCGGATACGAACCCTGAGAGGCTTCATGGAAGATCACGCCGTACACGCCGGCAGCCGCCGACGGTCAAATCTCCGTATCGCTGTAGCCGGCGCAGCGGCTTTCGTCGCCCTGGCAGGCGCCACGAACGTCAGCGCGGCCGGGACCGGCGGATGCACCAGCGGTCAGCTGAGGCCCCGCCCGGGCCAACTGTCGGCTGCAACCGGCCACGTCATCGATGCGTTCTCGCTCGTGAACCGCAGCGCAAGCACCTGCACGTTGTACGGCTACCCGAAGGTGCAGATGCTCAACGCCCACGGCGCTCCGATGGCGACTCATGCGATCAGGGTGTCGCCAGGGTCCGGCACGTTTTTCGGAAACGTGGACCCTGAGCAGATCGTGACACTTACCCCCGGCCGGAAAGCTTGGTTCTGGCTGATATTCGAGCAGCCCGGCGTCCTCCCAGGGGGATGCCCGACATCCAGCGCACTGCGCATCACGCCGAGCGGAACCGGGCGCGGGGTGACCCTGACCGGTTCGGCGGGAAAGCTCTCGACAGCATTACAGGTGCCAACTGTCTTGAGGTGCAGCACCTTTGAGATCACGCCGCTTGCTGGGGCTGGGCCTCGCTTCCCATAGCGCACTACGAAGAACGGGGAACAGATCGTGAAGCGGATCGTCACCTTCATCATTGCCGTCGGGCTCATCGTGCCGGCGGTTGCTGTCGCGAGTCGAGTCGCGACCGGCAGTACTCGGATAGCGATCGAACGCGCTGCGTTAGGCTCGGGGTACACCCGCTTCCCGCAGCGCTGCCTACTGGTCGAGGTCACTACCAAGGCCGGGGGCACGTGGGCAACCGTGGGATTCAACGGCGCTTACCAGGGGTCCTGCGAACGCTGGGCGTTCGACGGGGTGGGCATCGTCCACCGGGCTCTCGGGCGCTGGCACCTGGTCGGTGGAGGCTCTGCCCAGCTCCCGTGCGGACGGCTCGGTATCCCCGTTGCGGTTCGGCAAGACCTGCACCTACCATGTCGCTGAGCATTGACGCCCGCTGTTCCACGTGCCCCGCGAGATAGTGGGCGAGCTGGGGTTGTAGTACCAACTGCTGTAAGCCTGGTCGCAGTGATCCGCCAGACGCACCAGGCGAACTATGAGGCGTATGGGTATCGGCGGATGTGGAAGGCGCTTGAGCGTGCCGGCGAGCCTGTGGCGCGCTGCCACGTGGAAAGGTTGATGGTCTCTCACGGGATCCAGGGCGCGAAGCGCCGCGTGAAGCCGTGGCGGACCACCAACGCCAACCCTGACGCCGTGAGGCCCTCGGATCTCGTCAAGCGGGGCTTCACCGCGCGGCGGCCGAACGCCCTGTGGGTATGAGATTTCACGAATGAGCAGAAGCCGGTGCGCGGACGTGACACCGCGCCGGAGCCGATCTGACGAGGACGGGCCGCTAGTCGAGGGCGAGTGCGAAGCGAGCAGCGTCGTCGAGGCGGTCATCTCCCCAGAAATGTTTGCCCGCGATCGTGACCGTCGGCACTCCGGGTACGCCGTCAGCGATCGCGCGGCTGGTTGCGTCGGTCAAGCCCGCCTTGGCGGCCTCGAGCTCTGCGTCAAATGCGTGTGGATCGAGGCCGATCTCGGCCCAACACGCGCGGACGGAATCGCCGGAACGCAGCCCCTCGCCCGAGACGAAGTTCCGCTTGAATAAGGCCATCGCCAGCTCGCGCTCACGCTGATGTGCAATCGCGGCAGTGACCGCGCGTAGTGGTCCCAGCGAGTACGAATCAACCGGCCATCCCGGGGGCCAGCGCAGCGGCTTCAGTCCGCGTGCGCGAGCCCGAGCTTCGCACTCTGCGACGCCCGTCTCTCGGGTTGATGGCGTCAATGACCAGGGTCTACGGTCCTGAGCGCGCAGGAGGAACGCGAACGCGATTGGCCGCCACTCGACATCGCGCCCAAGAACCGATTCCAGCCGAACCGCGGCCAGATAGGCATAGGGCGAGTTGGTGTCGAATCGAAATACCGCCCGCACAACCCGGATTATCGCCGCGCTAGCCGGCGCCGGATCGACGGTGGGCCAGTCCAGGGTCCAGAGACGCCCCGAGACGCGGACTGGCTTACGTAACGCAGAAGACAGCGGGCGGCACGAGCTGCGTCCCAGCGGTCGGCCCCAGTCGCTTGTCGCCGATAGCGGGGCGCCCACGAAGATGTGCAGAATCGCCGAATGCCTACGCATGCTCGGCGTGCGCGATCGACGCGCGGGCGGACGACGGATCCGACCGCACGCTCTTAAGTCGCCTTTGCATCGCCGGCCACGAACCGTCCGGGACGTCAAAGCGATCGCGGCAGTGACTCCGACGGCGTGATCGCGTTGGTGGCATACGCAAGCTCGGCCTTGACGAGGATGTAGGTCGGAAAGGTAGATGGTTCTTCCGGCGTGCAGAGCGCGGCGCTACGGGGCGGGCGTCGCCAGCTGCGCCTGGGAGAACGGTGCGAGGTATTCCTGCAAGCCGTCCGTGTACGCGAGCTCGCCACTCCCTGCGCCCACGCCGGCGACCACCGGATCACTCGCGCCGGCCGCCACGGATACCGCGACCGGCGCGGTCCAGCTTGCGCCGCCGTTCGAGCTGTAGCTGAGCACGAACCCGCGCCCATCCGCCCAGCTCGCATAAAGGCCGCCGTCGATATCGGAGCCGAGGCTGACGTCAACCGGCCCATCGAGGGTCTCGTTGGTCTCGTCGGAGACGAGCACCGGCACTCCGAAAGTGCCGGCACCTGGGTTGAACGCCCGGAAGTACAGGCCATCGGAGCCGCTGCCGAGCAGACCCGGTCCCTCGGACTCCAGCAGCCCGATCGTTCCGCCCGACGGCCCTCCGCCGGCGAGCACCGGCGTCGCCGCGTCACACGAGATCGGCCCGAAATAGGATCCACTCCACGCACCCTGCGTCGCCAGCGCCGCTGGGGTGCCGACGGCGATCGCGTACCCGGTCGCGTCGCTGGTGCCCGCCGGGCACCCCGGCGGCCTACCCTGCGCGGCGCCGACCACCACCACCAGATCGTTGCCGGGAGCGGAGGGATCCGGAATCGACGCGAGCTGCGCGCCGTCGACGTCGATCTGGCTGCCATAGTCGCCGGTCGCGTCGACCGTCGGGATCGCACTAGGTGCCGATGCTGAGAGGCTGAAATCAGTGAAGCCCGAGCCGAACGGATACTCGTTGCCGTAGATCCCCAGCGCGGACGCACTCAGGGCGACGGCCCCGTTCTGGGGCGCGGAGCCGACGCTCGGGGCGAGCTCCTGACCGCCGTCAGCAGCCCCCTGATCGCCTGAGGCAAACGCCGCCCCGCCGGCCGGCGAGCTCCACGCGACCACCCCGTCGCCCGTGTACCCGGCGGTGTCCGCCGCCGCACTCGCGCCCTCGATGTCCGCCAGAACCACCACCTCTCCGCCGGGCATCACGACGGGCACGGCCGCAAAGATGATCGGGCCGGCGCCGCCACTCAGCGCCAGCTGATCGGCGAGCTGGACCGGGCCTGCGCCACCATTGCAGGACGGCGTCGACGGCGTCACCGCGCACACGTCGACCATATCGCCGCCCGACACCGGCAGCCACACGACATAACTATCATGCGAGACCGAGTCGTAGGCAACCTCCGGCTGCGATCCGCCCGCACCGAGATCGACCGACGACAGCGACACGGGCGCGCTCGACGACGTCGTCGTCGTGCCGGCGCTGGCGGTGCCCTCGATCGGCTCGTCGCCGATCGCGGCATCGGGGCTCCCAGTCGCGATCACGTCATAGACGCAGTCCGCCAACGCGATCGGATTGGTGATCCGAGCCTCCTCGCAGTCCACCGTAGCGTCGTGCTGGGTGGCCGCGGGGGCGGCGCCCACGTCCAACACGGAGGACGGGAAATTCGGGACGCTGTACGAGTTCGTGTTCTTGCCGCGCGCATAGGTGAACAGCGACTCGCGCTGGGTGATCCGCCAACTGGGACCGTAGCCTTCATAGAGCGCGGCCCCGCCATCGTCGAGCTCACTCAACGTGTAGTAGCGACCATCGGAGGCGACGAACTGGCGGGAGGCGGGCACGCCCGCGTCCCCAAGCAGCCCCCACACCCGACCGTACCGATCTCGCGCCAAGCGGATGCCGAGGGCGATCGTAGGCGTCGTGTGGAATCCTCCGGCCAAGAGCGCGCCCAGGACCTCTACGCGGCTTCCATCCTTCCACGTGACCTCGACCCTCTCCGCTCCCTTCGCCAGCGTGTCCAGAAGCTCCTCGCACTGATCGAGCTGAGCCCCGCTGCCCCCGAACGCCTCGCAGTAGGATGCGGTCGTCTGCCCCTTCGCCAGGGGCAGCGCGTAGTGCTGGAGTTGCAACCTGCCGCCGCCGGCGAGGCGAAGTGAGGATACGTTGGTCCGGCGATGGTCGACGTATACGATCAACACGACGTAGCCGCGCCGTGCGGTCGGGTCGACCTCAACGGTCGCTCGGCCGTCGCGAATCGCTACCGCGGTGGTAACCGCGGCGTATGTGGTGAACGGCTGCTGGCGGGTCTGGATATCAAACCCGCTGCCGTGTCGGGACTCGAGCAGCGTGTACTCGCCAGCGGCCTGAAAGAGGAACTCGCGCAGGCCGAACGACAACAGATGCGGGTCGCCGCCGTCGTCGGCGGTGCCCCCACCAGGTGCTCCGCCCCCGCCGCCCGGCTGGCAGCTGCCGTAGGTGGCCTCTGCGCTCGGCACCGCCTGATACTGGACGTTCACAACCGTCGGGTTGAGCCCCGCGGCGACGCCGAGATCGGCGGGCTCCGGCATCGGCGTCAGCGCCGGGGGGACGAGGACGTAGCCGGGGCCGCAGACCGGCCTTACGGGCGGGTTCGGGACGTTGGCCGGGCCCTTGAACGTAAGGGTCTCCAGCTCGTGGGTCGTGTAATTCTCCTCCTCGCCGAACCGCCCGTATGCCTGGTTCAGGTCGATGTGCACGATCTCGACGTACCCCGGCGGAGGCGTGGGTGGCACGAGCTGCAGCTGGGCGGTGCTGTACTCGCGCAGCTTGATCGGCACCGACGCATCCGGGCCGCTCGGGATGACCTCCTCGAACGGCGCCGCGATCGGCGCGGTCGGATCTGGGCTCAACGCCCTCCACGCCGCCGGGCCTGCATCGAAGTTCGCCGCGCTTGACCCCCACGTATCGAAGAACCCCTCCTGATCGAGCCCGTGGAGCGCGGTCGTCAAAACGACCTGCGGCCCATCACGAGCGACGCTCACGATGTAAGGGATCCGCTGCCACAAATCACCGCTGTAATCCTCCAGGTGTCCCCAGAACCCGACAGCGTCATACGAGCGGTCGAACAACGAGGTGCCCGACGTCTTGAAGTAAAGGCGCCAGCTGGCGATCGAGAGCGGCAGCGGGTTCGAGGAGAAGAGCTGCATGTCGACCCACCGAGCCAGGCCCTCCGTCAACCACTTGAGGTCGGCGTCCGTTGCGAGCTCGGCGTCCAGCGCCGGATCCGCCCAGATCTGAAACTCATAGCAGTGGAAGAGCTCGTGCACAATCGCCTCGAGCTGCCCATTGGAGCCCTGACCCGCCAGGCTATCGAAGAACGACTGGTCGACCGCGATCTCACACGGCTCCCCATATGCCAAACCCTGGTTGGTGTCAATGTTGGAGTTCGGCGGCGGCTTCACCCACCAGCCGATCTTCACCGCGTCCGTCAGAGCCGGGGAGAGGTGCGCATTGAGCAGCGCTCGGCCCTCGTTTACGAGTGCCGTCAGCACAGCCGGTGGCGGACTCTCGATCGTCGGCCGGGCCGACGCCGACGACGCCGTGCCGAGGAGCACCCAGGCGCCGGCTAGCACCACGATAAAACACGCCCGCCTCCGAGGCAGTCGCATTGTCGAAGCTTACCGTCATGTCGTCGGCTCGTAGATGCTTTGCGTCGACCTCCCGCGGAACATCCCGCCTGTAGATCGCCTTGCGATCGCGTGGCTCGCAGGTGAGCGGCAAGGCAGACCCCACACACTTGGCTGGCCGGACCACCGTCGGCGTCGCGACCCGATCCGAACACAGACGCGAGCTTCCCGGCGTCTAGCCTGACCTAGCCGCTGCGGATCCAAGCAATGACGCCTCGGCGCAAGCGACCCGCCGACAATGGCGATCAGGTCCGGTCGGCTTCTCCTCCAACGTCTCGCTGGGCGCTTCGCAGAACGGCACGGATCATCAGGCCCCGGTCCGTCGCCGTCGGCCTCGCTTCTTCTAACGGTCAGAAGCAGCACTGACCGTGAGGACAGACCCCGGTGTCACGCAAACCGGGGCATGTCCAGACCCCCACGACGCCAACCGCGACACACGAGACCGGGCTCCTGAGCGAACTGACCTTCCGCTACGGCGGGTACGCTCCGCCGGACGGTCCGTACCCGTTCTCCGGGAGCTTCAGCCTGAAGCTCGGGAGCGCAGCAGCCCGGCGACCGGCGGGCGGTCGTCGATGCGGCGGAGGCTGCTTGGGAGTCCTGCGGTGGACGAGCGATCGCCGTCGCTATTCATTTGTTGTCACCGCCGCGTGAGGTGGGCGGAGTGAATTCTGCTAGGTCGCCTGTTGATGCGCCCCGGGTGTGAATCGGCGCCGGCCTACTTGACGATCGCGAAGCTAAGCGATTTGGACGTAGCGCTGTGGTTGGCGGCGTTGCGTGCGCTAATCGTGAGGGTGTATCGCCCGAGCTTGAGAGTCCGGTTGTGCGACAGGCGGCCCTGGAAGTGGAGGTGATTGACGCCTGTGATGGCGGCCAGGGTCAGCGTGCCGGCGAGCACTGTCCGGGTGCAGCGCGGCTTACCCTTGTTGCTGTTGCTTTGAGCTAAACAGCGGCCCCGCAGGTGGCGACCGGAGCTACGTTGGGTGAAGGTGACTGTGGCCGTGGCCGGTTCGTTGAGGTCGAACGAGAACACGGTGCCGATCGGCGGCTTCTGCTTGCTGGTGATGAACGCGAGGCTGCTGCCGCGCCGCCACGCGGATGCCGACTGGCGAAAGGCCTTGATCGACGGGGCCGGTAGCACGCCAAATGTCGCGGTGACCGCGGCGTCAGCGCCGATCGTAAGCCGGCAGTCGCGGGTTCCGCTGCAGCCCCCACTCCAACCGGAGAACGCCGATCCTGCCGCGGGCGTGGCGGTCAAGGTCACCACGGTCCCGGCCGGATACGTGGCGGTGCATGTGCCTGGACACGAAATCCCCGATCCCGTGACGGTGCCGGCGCCGCCGCCCGCCGTCGACACGCTCAGCCCCTCGCACGCCTCGGTCGGGAGCGTTTGACCGGGGCAAGTCTGTTGGAGTTCGAACGCGCCGATGTCAGCCCCGTCTCCACCGGCGGGGTTCGGGAGACCGGAGAAGTCCACCGGCCGGGGGTCGCCACGCTGGTCGGCACTGAGCCCGGTCGAGTCACCCGCGTCGATCGCGGGGCTTCCGGGCAGCAGCGCCATCGTCTGCGTGGGACCGCCGTTGTTCTGCAGCTGGCCGAGCATCGGGTTAGCCGTCAGCGGATTTCCGCTGACCGACCCATTCTCAAGCGCCGTCGTGCTCGACACGAGGTCGAAGCTCGCGTCGTTGACTTCAGCTTGGCCGGCGGGGTTGTTCGCCGCGCCCTGCACGTTCAGCGGCAAGTCGGAGACCACGTCCGAGCCGGTGCCGGGGGTGTCGTTCGCGACTATGGTGTCAATCAGTGTCGTCCGCGCGACGCGCGGGGTGGAGGCGTCGTAGGAGATGTTGAAGATCGAGCTGCCGTCGGCGGCGGCCGTGTTGAGGGCGAACGTCGAGTCCGTCGCCGTGAACGTCCCGTTCAGATTGAACACCGCGCCGCCGAGCGCACTGGCGTGGACCGGGACTTCGTCGGCGCCGGCGATCGTCTCGTTGGCGGCCAGCGTCGAGTTGGTGATCGTGAGCTGACCCTCCATCGTGAAGATCGCGCCTCCCATCCCCGCGCCACCACCGCCCGCGGGGCTCGAGCCGCCCGTCCCGACCCCTCCACCGAACCCACCGAAATCGCCGCCACCAGCGCCACCGCCACCGCCGAAGCCTCCGTCGCCGCCAGGCTGGACCCCGCCGCCGTAGCCGCCGCCACCTCCGAAGCCGCCGCCGCCGCCGCCGTAAAGTTGGTCACCGCCGTCGCAGTCACAGCCTTTACCTCCGCCACCACCGACACCGCCTCCGCCGCCGAACAAACCGCCGGAGCCGAAGTCGCCGCCGGTCCCGATATCGAGCATGCCACCGCCACCACCGCCGCTGCCGTCACCGCCCGCCGCACCCCCTCCGCCCGCCCCGCCAGTTCCCGTCAGCGGTCCGCCGCCAGCGCCGGCCTCGGAGCCAGAGGCCGAAAAGCCGTTTTCTGCAGAACCAAATCCAGCACCGCCGCCACCGCCGCAAGCGCACTGGCTCGAGCCCATGCCGCCGACCGCCCCGCCGAAGCTGCCGTTGCCAAAGCCGCCGCCACCAGTGCCATCGTTGGCTGCGTTACTCGAGCTGGTCCCGATCCCACCGCCATCATTGCTGATATTGCTGTCCGTCGTATTCCCTGACGCGCCACCCTGGGCGATGTTCCCAGTCAGTGTGCTGTCCTCGATGGTGACCGCCCCCTGGCTGAAGATCGCGCCGCCCATCCCAGCTCCGCCGCCGCCGAGATCGGAATTCCCACCCTTGGCAAGCCCGCCGCTGAGCGTCACCTCCTGGAGCGTCAACTGGCCCGGGCCCGGCGAGACATAGTTCGAAGTGCTCGCGCTCGCGATGTTCGCGCCGACAAAGAAGAAGCGAAATGCCGGCGCCGAACGGGCGCGGGTGATCGAGGCGCCGTTGCCATCGATCGTGATGTCGCTCGCGATCGCGGGCAGTCCGTTCGGGCCATACCAGTTGTTATTCACAACCGTAAGCGCGTAGGTGCAGCGGGCGCCCAGCTGAACCGTATTCGATCCGCCGGCCGCGTTCGCATCGTTGATCGCCGTGACCAGCGAGGTTGGATCGCCCGATGTCCCCGAGCACGCTGCGGTGAACGTCGCCGCCGACGCCGGCCCGACTCGCAGAACAAGCACCACCAGGGCAAGCAGCACGAAGACCCGGCCAGGCCGGCGGACCTGCATCTGCGAACACCACCCCAGTCGCACGGACAACTCAAGCTAACGCCCCGACACGAGAATCTCAACCGAATCGCCCCACGCCGCTCCAAATGCCCGTATCTGAGACATGCGGCCGCATCGCGCACGGTAAGCTGCCAGCGCAATGCGATTGATTCTCCGCTGGGTCCGCGGCAACGCCATTGCGCTCCTGGCGCTCGTCTTCGCCCTTGGTGGAACGTCTTATGCGGTGACGAACACCACTGGCACGCACACCGGCAACATCACGCTATGCGTTGGAGTCCGGAGCGGGTCAGTGCGGGTCGGTGCGCACGCGAGGTGCCGGCGAAATGAGCGGGCGGTCACGGTCAGCAGTCCCACCGGCGTTCGCAACCTCATCAGCTCGCTTCTTCCGGGCGCGCACGTCGCCTTCGCGGCGAGCGCGGGACAGGCAACCAGCGCGCAGTCGGCGACCAGCGCCACCACCGCCCAGACCGCGACGACCGCCTTGGGCGCCCCGCCAACCGGCTCGGCCGCGGGCGATCTCACCGGTACCTATCCGGCGCCGACGATCGCCGCCGAGCCGGCGCCGACCAACGTCGCCGCGAACCCCGAAACGACCACCGACCCTTGCGCCGGAGCCGATCCGGAGGTCGCGGTGTTCTGCGGGACCGAATCAGGCCACTGGGCGGCTGGCACGTATGCTGACAACGGCGTCCAGTTCTGGCGAGACCGCCTCGGCGAGGTGCACATTCGGGGCGAGGTGGGCTACGGCAATGGGGTTGAGTTCTTCGACTCCGGTGGGTCGCTCTTCTACCTCCCATCGCAAGACAGGCCGCACCAACTCGAGAGCTTCCCGGTCATGTTGGGACCGGAGGCGGGCGCGTTTGACTCCGGTCAAGCCGGACTCGTGGCCATCTACCCGAATGGC
Organism: uncultured Solirubrobacterales bacterium; assembly: GCA_963742025.1. Classification (GTDB taxonomy): domain Bacteria; phylum Actinomycetota; class Thermoleophilia; order Solirubrobacterales; family Solirubrobacteraceae; genus Palsa-465. The sequence continues at coordinate 368,774 of CAVUKF010000004.1, read as the reverse complement.
GACGTGTCGCTGATAACGTCGGGCGGCGGCGACGATGCCGGCATATTCCTCGGCTCGATCGAGTTTCGCACCGACGCCTGAGCCTCCGTCAACAGCGTCAATGGGGATGGCCCCAATTGATACGAAGCGACCATCGAACACACGTGACCGAAACAGGCGTGAAGCACCAGCAACGTGCCGGGCGGGCACGCCGGCGCAACGGGGTCGCCGGACGGTCACGTTCGTCCGACACCGCTACCTATGTAATGCGGCGGTTCGGGACGCTCATTCGTGCGCCTCGCTATCGGCGAGTCCGTGCGCGCGGGCGGTGGCGTGCGATGGTCGGAGCGCGGTCGTGAAGCCGCGGTGAGCGCATGTCAGTCGGAGAGATGTTCACGCAGGAGTTCTGGGACAACCGCTACGGCGGCTCCGAGCGTGTGTGGAGCGGGAATCCCAACCCGCAACTGCTCGCCTACGGCTCCGGTCTCACTCCGGGAGCGGCCCTCGACGTGGGCTGTGGCGAGGGTGCCGACGCGATCTGGTTGGCGGCCCGCGGCTGGAAGGTGACGGGCGTCGACATTTCGCCGGTCGGCCTGGAGCGCGCGGCCGCTCACGCCGCGGCTGCCAGCGAGACGATCGCCGCTCGAATCGACTGGCGCCATGTCGACCTGTTCGCGGATGAATTCGAGCCATTCGGCGCATTTGATCTCGTCAGCTCGCACTATCTGCATCTGCCGCCGGCGGTTCGCGAGCGGTCGGTCGGCCGTCTCGCCTCGGCGGTGCCGCCTGGCGGCACCCTGCTGGTGGTTCAGCATCATCCGTTGGACTTGGAGGTCCCCGGCCTGCGACCGAACGTGCCCGAGCTGTTCTGCACGGCCGCGGAGCTCGCCGAGCTGCTCGACGGCGCCGGTTGGGAGATCGTGGCCGCAGATACGGCGCGGCGCGAGGTGCGCCACCGGGATGGCGAGCTGGTCACAGCGCACGACGCCGTGCTCCACGCCCGGCGGCGCGACTGATCCGCGCCCGATTGGGCCTCAGGCTGGGCGCGGGACGCGCACCACCGGCGACAGCCACCGCCAAACTCGACACCTTTGCCGCCGAAGCACGCCTACGTATTCGCGGCCCTCCACAAGGCGTCTCGACAAACACGCGGGCGGCGATCGGCACGCCCGCCCCGATGCGACAGGAGCCGTCCCCGCGCTCTCGAAAAATGATCGTTGCGATTGTCTCACCAGTGCGGCCGAGACCGCCGCTCTTCGCGTCAGTCGGTGCTTGCTGAGCAGGACAGATTGCAGGTGCGGTGTCCGAATCCAACCCCACGTGGGCAGCGTCGAGGGGCTTTGGCGGCTGACATCGTTTGCGGTGCGGCCGACCGGCAGACGTGGTGCGTCACCTCTTATATTCGCGTCCGACGGGCGTGCGCAGAGCGGTACGTCCGGAGGCGTCAGCGCTGCTTGCTTATCGCGAACGTCGAGAGTAGGCTCGACGGCTTCAGCGACGATCGGACCGCTCGGGAACGGATATGAGGGCGATGTGTGCAGGGCCGGTTGCCTCGTGGCCAGCGGCTGTGATGACGGAGGTGATCTCGGACGTCTCGTCGCAGTCGTTGCGGTTTGGGTTGGGCGTCCGCGTCTTGAGGCTTGGTCGTCGGCTTACCCGGCGGATTGTGGTCTCGTCCGCCATGTTGTTCGCGGTCGGCTTGCTGTTTTCTGCTATCGCGCACGCCGACGTGTACTGGGCGAACTATGGCTCAGGCGGTGGCGGCATCGGACACGCGAGCAGCGATGGCACCGGCGTGAACCAGAACTTCATCAGCGCCCCCGACAGCGATGGCGCCGGACCGTTCAAGGTCGCGGTCGGAGACGGCTACATCTTCTGGGTCGACTTGCAGGCCGGCACGATCGGGCGAGCGAACATCAACGGAACCGGCGTGAACCAGGACTTCGTCACTACAGGCGGGAACAACGACCTGTACGGCTTGGCTGTCGGCGGCAACTACCTCTACTTCGCCTACTTCGCGGGGATCGCGGGAACGGGGACAGGTACCTCGATCGGGCGCGTGAACATCGACGGCTCTGGCTTGAACGACGACTTCATCCCGCTCGACACCGGCGTGACGCCGTATGGGATCGCGGTCAACGCCAACTACATCTACTGGGAGGAGGAGGAGTACCAGGGACCAAATCTCGAGGAAACGATCGCTCGCGCGAACATCAATGGCAGCGGCGTAGATAACGACTTCATCAGCGACGGTGGCACCCAGGGCGGGGTGGCCGTCAACGCCGACTACATCTACTACTCGCTTGGCAACGACATCGGACGGGCAAATCTCGACGGGTCCGATCCCGATAGTGACTTCATCACCACCTCCGGCGAAGAGGACGTCGCGGTCGACTCCAACTACATCTACTGGGCTAGCGACGGCAGCTCGATCGGTCGCGCCAACCTCGACGGAACCGATGTTGACGACAGCTTCATCACCGGCGGCCACCAGACGAGCGGCGTAGCAGGGGGCGGCGCGGCTTCGTATGAGATTTCGGGGGAGACCTACCAGGCGAACTGTAGTAACACGGTTTGCGCGATGCCGACGCCAGTGCCTGATACGACGGTATCGGTGAAGAGCCTGGATGGTGGGAGCGTCAACACGTCCGATGTGACCGACGACGACGGCGACTGGTCGGTCGTGGTCCCGGCCGGTGACTATCTCGTCACACCGGAGGGGAGCGACGATTGGGAGCCGCCAAATCGGGACATCACCGTCAACTCGGACACATCGGATGTGGACTTCAGCCAGTGCACATCGGACAGCGGCTCGGGCACGGACCTCAGCGGTGAGGGGGCGATGTCGCGCCCGACTGTGTGGGGCCAGATCGCCAGCAGCGCAAGCAATCCGTGCCAGCGGCTGTACACGATCCAGGTGGGAGCCTGGATCCCGGAGCAATCGGTAGTCGATCCATATGTCGGCGCCACGAACGCGGACGGCACCGGTTATCCGGTCAATGCCCGAGGGTTCACCAGTCTCACCGATTCCTACCCGCCGTGCCTGAGCCCGACGGTGTCCAAGCTCTACGCCGAGACCCGCCCCGATATGCGCTGGCTATCGAAGTTCCTCGGTTCCGGCAGCCCGACGCCGGTGTCGCCGGGATGGGGCTCGGTCACCGTGCCGATCTCCTGGAATGGGATCACCGGCGCCTCTGAGGTCCGCAACATCACCACGACGCCCGGCAAGCTCACGCGGCAGTACGACTACGAGACCCAGCTCGCCTCGGGCACTTCCCACGGAACCTGCGGCGTTCCGCGGGAGATGGATCCGCTCGTGCGGGCGACGATCCTGTCCAGCAGTACCAACGATGACACCGGCACCTCGACGGCAACGTTCGAGCTTGATATTTCGTGGCCGATCCCATTCAAGCCGTTTGAGGATCTCGCGGACGTGAAGGACTTCAACGACGCGATCCTTGCCCCGTTCACCAAGCAGGCTCAGGCGGATCTCGAGAAGAAGATCGAGCAGCTTCCTGGGTACAGTTCTCTGCCGCCGTTGGCGAAGTCCAAGCTGAAGACCTGGGGTGTCGCCATCGCCAAGGAGCTCGGGGCCAAGGGGGCGATCGAGCTCGTCGAGTCGGCGTTGAAGAAGGGCTCTGGCTACCTGTTGAACCTCACACCCCCTCCGATCAAGCTCGGCAAGAAGGCGATCGACATCCTGAAGAAGCTCGCCTACGGAGCGGCCGACGCGCGGATCACGGGCACCTTCCTTACCCATTTCGGTGCGATCGACTACACGACGCTCACGCTTGAGACGTCCACTGACGGGTTCCCGAGCATCTACGTGGACGTGTACCGGCCCACGGGACTCGTGCCATGGGAGAGCACCCAGTCGATTTTCGTGACCAAGACCGGATACGGGGGCGCGTACAGCAGCCTGTCCTACGTGGTGAACGATGCGAACACCGAGACGGGTACGACCGATCAGCTCCGGGGGGGTGGCTACGCCAAGGAGCGGGTCGAGCGCAATCTCTCGATCCTTGCCAACGGAGTTCCGAGCGCCCTACGGGCCTTCGAGCCGCCGATCATCGTTGGGACGGACAGCCTGAAGAAGACGATCAGCTGGGAGTTCATCCAGCAGGACAGCTGACGGCCGTCCGTCGGTTCGCTCCCGACCCCGGCCTGATCCACTTCCCGCGACGATCGTCCCGCCCGGGGGTGGTCATCGAGTATCGCAATATCAGCGTCCATCCATGGCGCGATCCGCCCCTCTCCGCGGCCGAAGCCGAACAGCCTTCCGGATTACCGGAGGCCAGCGTTATCGTGACCTCGAGATCGATCCGGGAAGGGAGGGCGGGATCATCGTCAGAGTGCCGCCGGCGAGCGACCCGCCGCGGTTCCCCTACGCGTGTCGTGGTCGCACCGTGATCGCCGCTGACGGTGGCCCGTCCATCAACGTTGGAGTCCGGGGCGATCCAAGCTCGGCCACGGGCTCCGGCGGGTCTGCGTAGCGTTGCAGTCAGGATCCACCAACGCACAGCCTCCCACGCAAGCGCGCTTTCAACCATCATCTGCGCTCGGACGATCTCACACACCTGCCCGCAATCTCGTCTCGAATCGGGGGCTCGACGAACACCGCGAGCGTGGTGCGCCAGCGGTGTCAGGGCATCCGTGCCGACAGGAAAGCAGGGCCCCGCTGCGTTGGGCCCATTTCCGAAGGCGAGCGCCCAGGAGCCGAGCGCACGTTGGTCGGCTGCCAAGAGGACTCGCTCGGCGGCCTCCACACCCCTCCGCTATGCGTACGCAAACGCGTCGTCCTGGACGCTCGCGCGTAGGCCCTGGAATTCGGCGGCGAGCGAGCTCGCAATTATGCGGGCTCTAGCGCGGGACGCAGCTGGTAACCGGCCGCTTCGGGCCCTTCTGTGGGTCGCGGGAGCAGGCGTGAGCGGCGTGCCCGTGTGAGCGCGTAGATCCGTTGGCGGGCCGCACCTCCTCCGCGCGTTATTCGATTTGCTGCTGCGGGGCTGGTTACTGCTTGACCAGCGTGCCGACGGTGACGTGTGGCCAGCTGATGCCGTTGAAGTTGAGCTGCACGTGTTGTGTGTATTGCAGCTGGAGGGTGTCGGGGTTCCCTCCGGTTCCGGCGATCGTCTCGATCCAGAACGTTGCGTCGACCTCTACCGCCTTGGCGTTCCCGCCGCTTGTGCCGGCTGCCAGGAAAGCGGTGTTAGCTGTTCCGCCACCTCCCACGACGGGGTGGACGTTGTCTGTGGTGGTGACGTGCAGGAACGTTCTGCTCTTCATCGTCGTTGCCTGGAGCGAGAGCTCGAGCGCCGCCTGGATGACGCTGTTGGGGTTCTTGACCATGTCCTGGGTCACACCGGGGGATTCGAAGCGGAAGCTGGTCGGGATCGAGAGGTTCAGCTCAGGGAATGTCTGCGCGACGGAGTTGAAGTCGCTGTTGGCCGGTGGCGGGGAGCCGATGAAGAACGGGAGGATGTTGTTGTCGGGGATCGTTTGAGGACCGCCGGTGATGACCTGTGCGGTGCCCTGGGCGAGGATCGTCGTGCCGTGCGGGATCGAGGCCATTCGTACGACGGTTGGGGGCTCGACCGGATCGGTTGTCTGGGGAACGTTGGCCCAGATGCCCGGCTCTATGTGAAGTCCGGTCCCGTCACTCGTCTGTTCGATCTGCTGCAGGTAGGTGACGCCGAACATGTTGATGTCGGGCATCTGCAGCCCGCGGTTGGGGATCGGACCGTTGATTCTTGTGAAGACAATCGTGTCGGTCGTGAGATTCAGCTCGAGGAAGCGATCCTGCGGGCTCGATGGATTGTGAGGTCGCCAGATGGCATTGAACCCGTGCCCCTTCCACGTGCCAGGAGCCTCCGCTGCGCCGGGAAGTTCCGCCAACGGCCCGAGCGGATCTGCCGCTGGAACGATAGCTGGAGCCTCAACAGCGGGGATGCCGTTGAAGGCGAAGTCGGGGTCGAGCTGGACGATCGGCGTCATAGTGGGGCTCCTCTCGGGGGTTGTGAGCCGCATCTGACCACACCCCCCGATCGACCCTGCTGATGGACAGCGGCCCGTCGTGGTTGGGAGGCTACTCCAACGCTGAGGACCCCATGCAACTTTCTTGTGGCCGCGTCCGGCGTTGAGCGTTTCGTGATGCGACCGCGGCAGCGGGGACGGTTTGGGTGGTTTTAGCGAGTTCACGTTCATGCCTGGGCCTGGGCGTAACGCGCTTCGACCTCGGCGGACGTGAGCATCCCGAGCGCGGAGTGACGCCGGCGGGTGTTGCGGAAGTGCTCGATCTAGTCCTGGATCGCGGTGGCGAGCTCGATCCGCGTCTTCCAGCGATGGCGGTTGAACAGCTCGACCTGCAAGCGTGCCCAGGCCGACTCGACCATCGCGTCTGTCGTACGCGTCTCCGACCGTGCCGACCGATGCCAGCACGCGGTGATCGTCGAGTAGCTGGGTGTAGTCCTCGGCCGTGTATTGCGATCCCTGGTCGGTATGTGCCACGAGCTGCACATCAGCGCCGGGCTGCCGGGTCCCGAGAGCCATCCTGAGCGCGTCGAGCACGAGGTCGGTCCGCATGTGGGTCGCGATCTGCAAGCCGACGATCATGCGCGACAAAACGTCGATCAAAAAACGCGAAGTACATGCGGCCTTCCCAGGTCCGCAGATACGTCAGATCGCCAACCCATAGCTGGTCGGGTCGATCGGCACTGAAGTCGCGTTTGACGAGATCCGGGCGCTTGCGCGCCTGCGGGTCGCTGTTCGTCGTCCGCCACGGCTTCCCGCGCCGCTGACGCCCTGGATGCCCTCCTGGGCCATCAACCTGGCGACGCGGTCGCGGCCGACCTGCTCACCTTGCCGTAGCAGTTCGTGCCACACCCGCGGATACCCATAGCACTCGAAGTTCTGCTCGTGCACCTCCCGGACCGGGCGACCAGACGCTCGTCCCGTAACGAGCGGGCGGACCGCCCGCCGGTCGCTCGCTGGTAATAGGCGGACGCCGACACGTCCAGAACCTCACAGATCGGCTCGACGCCGAAACAAGCACGGTGCTGATCGATGAACGCGCTCGCCTCGGACGTCTGCGTCGAGCTCGGTCGCGAAAAACACCGAGGCGGCCTTCAGGATCTCGTTCGTGCGCTTGAGCTCGAACACCTCTCTACGGAGCGGGCGGATCTCCTCGCGCTCCTCGCTGCTCGGCAGATCCGGCCGCAACCCGCCGTCCGCCTCAGCCTGCCTGACACGCAGCCGCAACGCCTCGCTCCCGACCCCGGGATCACGAGCGATCTGCGCGATCGGCCGCCCCGACTCAAGCGCCAGCCGGACACCGCGGTCCATCAACTCCTGCGGATACTTCGATCGTCTTGCCATGAGACCGACATTCCCTTCCCGAGGTTGGAACCCTCGAAATTCGGTCTCCGTCAAAACCAGGCAAGCTCAGTCGGAACGGTCGCTGCACTCTTGGGCTTGTCAGAGCGGGGCTCGTCGATCCCCGTCGGAAAGGGCTCGAGCGAGGTCCTCGAGGTCGCGTGCGGGGTTATGGAGCCCGGGTGCGCGTGAACCTGCGAGCCTGCTCCCGGCTCGAGTTCCGGAACGAATCCGGAACCGACTGAAGAAGCAGGGCCTGTGGTTGCGATTACGGACGGCTGACATGCAGGAAGGCCAACAGATAAGGGGTATTCGCGCACGCACGCAGCGGCTGGCCGGGTTCGAACCCTCGACCGTCTGCATCGTGACAGTCGCACGTCGGGAGGTACGACACGAAAAAGCCCCGGATTACTGGGGCTTTCTTGAAAGCAGCTGGAAGGATCCTCAAACAAACAGCGCCGGGCTTGTGCTGCTGGCATAAGCCGGCAACCTCGCCACCGGGCTTGGGGCGGTTGCCGTTGATGGCGTCAGCCAGAGGGGCGGCTATCGAGATAGGGGTTCGTTTGGCTGTCGCCAGTTCGGCCAAAGCCGCTGGACGGCCGGTCGGCTGAGGGGCGGGCCGTCTCCGGTTGCGAAGACCATGACCTGGCCATCCCAGGCGATTTTCGCGTACAGCCCCACGATCGACCCGACGTAGGATTCGTTGCTTGGGCGGCTGATGACTCGCCCCATTCGGTCCCATCGCACGCCCATGTTGGTGCAGTAGAACTCGTCGTCGGCGCGGTCAAGTTCGAGTTGGCAACGTGGCGCATCGTTGCGCCTGGTGTTGTAGATCGGACCGATTCCGTAGAACGCTCCGGCCGGGGTGCACGGCCCCTGAGCTAGACATGGGTGCCCGAGGCTGCCGGGGGCGTGGACGAGGTAGACGGGGACGCCAGCGCCGGAGAGTAACCGCACGTGCACGCGCGTGAAGGACCCGACCGGATAGCGATTCGCTGGTCCTACGACGACTCCGGCCCCGACATGTGCTCCCGGCGCGAGCCGGTTTGGCGTGAGCGACGCGATCGTATTCGCCAGCTCGTTACGCAGCGCCGTCGATGCGTTCGCCCCGATCAGCGCGGTGACGGTGGTTTCCTGCCCGTAGTAGACGATCTCGCGGACCCTTGCGGGCGGGATCGCGTCGCGACCGTAGTCAGTTCGCGAGAAAAAGTCCTCGACTCTGGAGCGCGCGAACCCGCTGAGCGCGACCGGAAAGGCGGAGTCGGGCTCCAACCAGATCGCAGCCGACGGCTGCAGGATCAGTGCGACGCCGTCTGCCGGGAACCTTCCCATCGCACCCAACGGAAGCGCGTACGGCGAGACACCGAGATTCTCCAGGGCACCGACTGGGGCCCGGCCCTGCAAGCTATGGGTCGACGAGAAGCTCGTCAGCGTCACCTCATCAGCCTGCCCAAAATTGGCGACCAGCTTGAAGTCCGACGGGTAGCTGAGCGACCACCCACGCGGACTGGTGTACCGCACCGACCCGGCCGTCACGCTCGCCGGTCTGCCCGGCGGCGTCTTCGCAACGCGAACGTCGCGCAGCACCAGCAACCCAACGGCGACCGCCAGCACCACCACGACCGCAGGTAGCGCCACGCCCAGCGCGCGCGAACGGAACCGATAGCCACGCACAGCTCGCCGTTCGGACTCGTTGGTCTGCCGTGCCCCACCGTGATCGCCGATATCTGACGTTCCCCAGCCCGGTATCACGTCCCCAATCGGTCGGGCCGCCGGCAGCGTGGCCAAGGGGTTGGCCGCGCGCAAGCGCTGCATCGCCGTCGAGCTCATCTCAGAAAACCTCCAGATTTGACTGCCGATTCACCGGCCGAAGCCGGCAACTGTCGGCCCCCATCCAAAACACGGGCGAGTCGACGCCGAGCACGGTGCAACCGAACAGCGACAGTCCCGCGCGCTACGCCCAACACCGCGGCGATCTGTGCCACGCTCAACTCCTCCCACGCCGTCAAGAGCAACAACTCCTGATCACTCTCACTCAAACGCGCCAGCGCCTCGAACACCTCCGAATTCGCATCTGGCGCCTGCACAATCGCTGGGACCACTATCTCCAACTCACGCGCCAAGCGATCGACGAGCGCCACGCTGCGGCTCTCAGCCCGACACCGATTCGACAACGCGCCCCGCGCGATCCCCAGCAACCACGGAAACGGATCGCTGGGCATCTCCTCAACACGTCGCCAAGCAGCGAGAAACACCTCCGAAACCACATCGTCAGCACCGCCCTCACCCAGCCGACGGACAACAAACGCACGAACACCAGGCTCGTGCGCCGCATATACCACCTCGAAAACCCGGCGAGCGTCCACACCCATTAAGAGTCCGGCAAACCGATCAGAATTACACCCGACGCAAAACCCGGCTCCGTTCACCACATCGCCCAGACTCTCGCAAAGATCATTTCGTTCGACAGGACGGGGGACCGCCGGCGCCGCATCGGCGCGGGCGTGCCGGTCGCCGAAACCGGGGCCAGCAACGGGCTGAGTTCAGCCGTGTAAGTGCGTAGGCATCCTCGATGGAGATGCTGCGGCCAGTGCCGGGCTCGGCTCCGACGTCGGAGTGCGCTTTGTGCGCCTGCGCCGCGCGCGACGCTGCTTCGTCGGTCTGGACCCGGAGTCTGGGGGATGGTGACCAGTCCAGCGGTAGCGGGGATCACCGGTGCCCGCCTTGCGTGGACGGCGTCGATGATCTCGGAGTTGTCGATCCCTTGCAGGTAGATCGGTGCGCGCGCCGCGGTTAGTGGCGACCCCGCTTTCCCTTTACTTTACACCTACTAAAGTAAAGGCATGCCGCGCGTCTCGTCAAAGAACCAAGTCACGCTCCCCGTTGACGTGATGCGCTCTGCTGGGCTGGAGCCTGGCGACGAGGTCACCATCCGCCCGATCGGCGACGGCGAGGTACTCGTCGCAGCCCGCGACTCCCGCGTCCGGCGTCACGCCGGCATCGCGGCGGGTATCTACCGGCCTGGCGAGCTCGACCAGCTACGGGACGAGTGGAACCGCTGATCCTCGACGCGAGCGTCCTGATCGGACGCCTCGACACCAACGACAGCCACCACGACCGAGCAGTCGACGAGGTCGACCAAGCCGACCGAGCCGACCGCCCGCTCCTGACTCCCGCCAGCGCCTACAGCCAGGCGCTGGTCGCGTTCGCGCGCGCCGGCCGCGTCCCCGAGGCACGCGAGGCGATCACGGGCATGGGCATCACGGTCGCCGCGCTCACCGCACCGATCGCCGAGCACGCAGCTGAACTGCGCGCCCGTCACGACTCACTGCGGCTTCCGGACGCGCTCGTACTAGCTACCGCGCACGAGCACGACGGGGAAGTTCTGACCTACGACGAGCGCCTAGCTCGGACCGCCCGCCAACGCCGAAAGCGGTGACCCACAACACCGACTCGGCGCACTCACCGGTCGCCGCATCCGAGGCTGAAGCAGCGGGTGCAGAATCGTGGCGAATACATAGGCAGCGGCCGTTCTGGACGATCCGGGTCTGTCGCCGAATCGGCGACTGCGGCGGCGGTCAGAATTTGGGCAAACTCGAGAGCGAGATGAGCAGCAGCCGGCCCGATCGGGTCGCCCCTTGTTGTTGAAGTGGCGTGAGCGTCCGTTACCTCGCCTGCCGGGCCCGCGTGCGATACCAGGCCTGTTGCGCCTTTCAACCGTGCTGGTGCCGACAGATGGGGAACCTGACGATCCTCGTGGCTGGCGCCCCGCCTGCGCTCTCAGCCGCCGGCCGGGAGACGATCGGGAATTGGCCCCAACACGTGGGGGATCCGGCCGACCGTCGCGGTCGTCCGGTCGTAGGAGGCGATCAGGACCTCCGCCGGCGCTTGGTGAGCTTGGAGCGCCTCACCGATCGGCAGGACCGTGTAGTCCGGGTGGCGATCCCACGTCGGTAGATAGGTGATCCCGGTCAGCGCCGCGTGCTTGCCGGTGACGGTGATATGGAGGAACACGAGCATTCCGTCCTCGGTCTGCTGCGAACAACACGATGCGTCCTCGTTGGAGAGGATCTGCCCTTCGCCGAACACGACAAGCTTGCCGTTGACCCGCTCGATCGGCTGCACGACGTGAACATGCTGGCCGACGATCGCTGTGATGTCCGGGTCCTTCGTCAGCGCTTGGGCGAGCTGCATCTGGAACGCGCTCGGCGTCGAGACGAACTCGTCGCCCCAATGGAAGTTGACGATCACGACCTGCGCGCCGCGTTCGCGGGCAAGCCGCGCGGCGTGCTCGACGGCGGGAATGCTCGCGATGTTCACCGACCAAGGGTGCGGGAGCGGGATCCCGTTCGTCATCTCCGTGTACGCGAGGAACGCAACCTTCACACCCTTGACGTCGACCATCAGCGTCTTATTCTGCGCCGCCGATGAGCTGAACGACCCGGTGTGCAGAACTCCCGCGCGATCGAGCGCCAGCCCGGTCTGATCAATCCCGTATTGCCCCTGATCGACTGAGTGGTTGGATGCCGTGTCGCAGATCTTCCAGCCGGCCTGCTTGATCGCGCGCGCAAGTTGGGTCGGCGTGTTGAACACGGGGTAGCCGGCCGGCGGGCGCGGCGTCATCGGCGTCTCGATATGACAGATCGCCAGGTCCGCGCTCTTGATGTACGGGGCGATCTCGCGCAGCATCGGATAAAAGTCGTAGTGGCCGTGCCCGTCGGCGAGCGCCCGCTCCCACACCGGCTGGTGAACAAGAATGTCGCCGTTGACCTCGACCGTCAGCTTCACAGACAGCGCCGTCTTGACGCCGCGGCCGGAGGCCGAAGACAGGACAAAGGCAAGCGCGACAGCGAAGCCGGCGCAGAGGCCGATCAGTAACCGGGTGACACGACGAGGCCGTGCGGAGCCTGCGTTGGAGATCGACGCATCCTATACGCCGCGGAGCCCGACTTGGACGAGCTTGATCCCAGCTCGTGCCGCGCACCCGTCGAAATCGAACGTCGGATCGCTGGGCAGACCGATACCGACCCTGCCGATCCGCTCGCCGCCAGTGCGGCACAGGTTGTGTGCAGGAGCGCAAGCGACGGTCCGCCGGACGTCGGGAGCCGCTGCGACCCGTGAGCACGATCGATCACATCGCGTACCTTCGACGCCAGGGAAGGCCGACGCCGAAGTCGCCGGGAGGCGTGGCCGTCGCCGAAAGCGGGTTCCTGGAGCGGCCCAGCAGAAGGCTGTGAATACATAGGCACGCGTCGGCTGCCGCGACCCGGAGTTTGGCGAACTGGAGGGCGCGCGACGCGTTCGCTCAGACACCGCTTTCTGCGTTCGGCACAACTCTCGACCGCAGCGGCGCTGCGACTACGTTCGTTCCAAACGGCCATTCTCGTGCATCCGCCGAGGCCGCTTGAGCGGCGTGACGGCGATGCGCCGTTCTCGCTTGTCGCTGCCGATATCGCGACCGCGTACCGGGTGCGCTGGCCCCTAGGGAATGTGGGTTTGCTGGCTCGCGCTGGGCGGAGCGGTAGCCCGTTCGGTAGCGGATACAGGGTGTCCCTGCGGGCTGTGGTGGCTTATGTCAGCGGCGAGCCAGGGGGTTGTCGCGGCCGGGGGCCGGTGTGTCGGTTAGCCCTTCGTCTTCTTGGTCTTGGGTTTGAGGGTGATGGTCTTGCTGGTCACGGTCGTGCGTGATTGTGTGACGGTGAGCTTCGCCTTGAGCAAATTGTGTTTGGCCAGCAGTCGCGAGCCGGCAGGCTTCAGGGTGAGCTTGATCGTCGCGGTGCTGCCGGCGGGGATCGTCGCGGTCTTGGAGGCGATCGTGATCGTCTTCTCGGTGGTCTTGGTTGACGCTGCGATGGCGATCACCGTGCCGCGCCGGATCGTCTCGAGAACGGAGGCGCTCAGCTTGATCTTGCATGAGGTGCTGCCTGTGCAGCTCACCCGCACGCTGATCGTGGCACCTGATGTGCTGATCTGCTTGACGGCCGCGCGCCCTGGGGTGGTTGCCCTGATTGGCGTGGACCGGCCGCTGCTGGCCAGGTGGACGGTGTCGCCCGAATAGTTGCCGGTGAGGGTGTAGGACGTGGCGGTTGAGGGGGTGAACGTGATGTGGCAGGACGCGATCCCGGTTGTGCCGGTCCCGTTGAGGGTGCAGCTGTCGGCGTTGCCGAATCGCCCGGTGGCTGGGGAAGCTGTGAAGCTGACGGTTCCTGTGGGGGTGCTCGCCCCTGCGGACTGGGTGTCGGTCACGGTCGCGGTGCAAGTGGTCGCGGTCCCGGCCACAACCGACCGTGGCGAGCAGGCGAGGAAGGTCGTTGACGTCGCCAAGGCTGTCGTCTCATGCCCGGTCATGTCGACTGCGGTGCACTCATCTGCGGAGGCGCACGCGATCGCGTCCAGGACAGAGTTCGGGTCGATGCTGCTAGGGGTCGGGGTGCCCAGGCTGGCAGGGTCAAACGTGACCTGCCCCCCGGCGACATCGACGGCGGTGCACTGGGTGGCGGATGGGCACGCCACCCCTGTCAGGCCGGCGCTGGGGTCGATCGTGGCGAGGGTCGGAGTGCCCGGGCTGGCAGGGTTAAACGTGACCTCCTGCCCCGTGAGCGCGTCGACGACGGCGGTGCACTGGGTGGCGGACGGGCACACCACCACGCTCAGGGCTTGGCGGGGGTCGATCGTGGTGGGGGTCGGAGTGCCCGGGCTGGCAGGGTCAAACGTGACCTGCCCCCCGGCGACATCGACGGCGGTGCACTGGGTGGCGGATGGGCACGCCACCCCTGTCAGGCCGGCGCTGGGGTCGATCGTGGCGAGGGTCGGAGTGCCCGGGCTGGCAGGGTTAAACGTGACCTCTTGCCCCGTGAGCGAGTCGGCAACGGCGGTGCACTGGGTGGCGGACGGGCACGCCACCGCGTCCAGGCCGACGCCGGGGTCGATCGTGGTGCGGGTCGGGGTGCCCGGGCTGGCAGGGTCAAACGTGACCTGTTGCCCGTTGTGGTCGACGGCGGTGCACTGGGTGGCGGTCGGGCACGCCACCCCTGTCAGGCCGTGGCCGGGGTCGATCGTGGTGGGGGTCGGGGTGCCCGGGCTGGCCGGGTTGAACGTGACCTGTTGCCCGTTGTTGTCGACGGCGGTGCACTGGGTGGCGGTCGGGCACGCCACCCCTGTCAGCTCGTTGCCGGGGTCGATCGTGGTGGGGGTGGGGGTGCCCGGGCTGGCCGGGTTGAACGTGACCTGTTGCCCGTTGTTGTCGACGGCGGTGCACTGGGTGGCGGTCGGGCACGCCACCCCTGTCAGGCCGTGGCCGGGGTCGATCGTGGTGGGGGTCGGGGTGCCCGGGCTGGCCGGGTCAAACGTGACCTGCTGCCCGTTGTTGTCGACGGCGGTGCACTGGGTCGCGGTCGGGCACGCCACACCGTCCAGCTGTCTGGTGATGTCGATCGTCGTGGGCGTGGGGGTGCCCGGGCTGGCCGGGTCAAACGTGACCTGTTGCCCGTTGTTGTCGACGGCGGTGCACTGGGTCGCGGTCGGGCACGCCACACCGTCCAGCTGTCTGGTCGTGTCGATCGTCGTGGGCGTGGGGGTGCCCGGGCTGGCCGGGTCAAACGTGACCTGCTTCCCCGTGGCGTCGACGGCGGTGCACTGGGTCGCGGACGGGCACGCCACCCCGGTCAGGCCGGTGATGTCGATCGAGGTCGGGCTCGGGGCGCCAGGGTTGGCCGGGTCAAACGTGACCTGCCGCCCGTTGTTGTCTACGGCGGTGCACTGGGTCGCGGACGGGCACGCAACCGCGTCCAGGGCGTTGGTGTCGATCGTGGTGGGGGTCGGGGTGCCCGGACTGGTCGGGTTGAACGTGACCTGCTGCCCCCTGGAGTCGATGGCGGTGCACTGGGTCGCGGTCGGGCACGCAACCCCGTTCAGAACGTTGATGTCGATTGCGGTGGGGGTCGGAGCGCCCGGGCTGGCCGGTTCAAACGTGACCTGCAGCCCGCTGTAGTCGACGGCGGTGCACCGGGCAGCGGACGGGCACGCCACCGCGTCCAGGCCTTGGTGGCCGTTCTGGTCGATCGCTGCCGGCCTGGACCACGACACCCGCGCAAGCGAAGCCGCCGGCAGCCAGAACGCGACAGCACACAGCGCCACGAGCACGACCAGCAGCCGCCGAACGGCCACCGGCGCAACACAACCTCGAACCCACGCGACCATCGATCCCGCCCCTCCCCTTCATTCGCTACCCGGACCGATCCCGGTCCGCGGCTCAGAACGCCCATCACCTCAACCAGCACAAACCCTCACAACCCGCGAGCGGCGATGCCGACGGCATCCTACACCCCGGAGCGCCGCAGCAGACGTCCCGGTCGGCGCGCCGACACCACGCGCACTCCAGCCCCACCCGACCTCGATCCCGCCAGCCCCACCGCCACGGACTCCCCACCCGGGCGGGGTCCTACGCTCCGTATCTGGGTTACGAGCTGTCGCTCGTCTATCCGGGCCGTCTGCTGGTGGTGATGCCGAACGGCTTCGGCTTTTACTGGCACGGGCATGCTGTAGCCCCGACGAATGCGACGCTGGCTGCCGTGCCGTCGCCGTCTGCCGATACGGCGGTGGCGCTGGTCACGGCAGCGACGGCGGCTGCGTACAGGCTCGAGCAATCGGCGGGATCTCGAAAGCTGCTCTGCGCTTGGCTGCCAGTCGCGCTCAGCGCTCGAGCGCGACGGTCGCGGGTACGCCGAAGCTCTCTGCCGCAGGAACGAGAAGTGGCAATCGGCGGTGGGGACGCCGCGGTCGGCTCGCCCTGTCAGCGGGTTGGTGGTGGTGATCGTGCTGATCGTGCTGTTGTCGACGGTGTTCTGGGTGCCGGCGTTGTGGCGCCGGCGCGGGCGGTGGCGGCTGGCGCGGGTGCGGAGGGTCGACGGTCCCCGACGGCGTGTTCTGACGGTGGCGGTGAGCGCGCTGGTCGTCGTGAGCGCGGTGTTGGTGATCGCGATCCCGCACCTCGGGGCTGGACCGAGCTCGGCGAGCACGCTGGCGAACAACCCGAATCTCGACTCGGGCACGACGCTGCCGTTGCGCACAGCACCGCAGTTTCGGCTGGTTGATGAGACGGGCCGTTCGGTCAGTCTCAGCCAGTATCGCGGGAAGGTCGTGATCCTTTCGTTCGTGGACGCGGAGTGTCAAACACTTTGCCCGCTGACGACGACGGCGATGCTCGACGCCAAGCGCGCGCTCGGACGGGCCGGAGACGACGTAGAGCCGCTCGGTGTCAACGCGAACTGGCGCTCGACGCAGGTTGACGATGTCCTGAACTACACGGAGCTGCACGGGATGGCCGGCCAGTGGCACTTCCTGACCGGGTCGCTGGGGCAGCTTGACCGTGTTTGGAGCGCCTATGGAGTGAACGAGTACAAGCTGTTGGGGAAGGACAAGGGCGACAGCAGACTGATCGATCACGTCGCCGCCACTTACGTGATCGATCCGCAGGGACGGTTGCGGACGGTCTACACGACGTGGGACTCCTACGCAGCGATCCCGCAGCTGGGGCAGCTGCTCGCCCAGGAGGCTTCGCGGCTGTTGCCCTCCCACCCGAAGGTCGAATCCCACTTGTCCTACGCGGTCCTGACTGGCACACCGCCGACCAGTTCTGTGACGGTGCCGCGCGAGAGCGGCGGGACGATCACTCTCGGACCGGGGCGCCGCCCACCTGTACCTGTTCTTCGCTACCTGGGACCAGCAGACCACGCCGCTCGCTGCCGACCTCGACGAGCTAAACGCCTACGACCGGATCGCGCGACGCGACGGCTTGCCGCAAGCTATCGCCGTAGACGAAGGCAGCGTCGAGCCGTCCCCGTCGGGGCTTCCCGAGTTCCTCAACAACCTCCCTGACAGCCTGCACTATCCAGTTGCGATCGACACGACGGGCAGGATTGCCGACGGATACGACGTGAACGGGGAACCGTGGTTCGTGCTGACGAACGCCGCTGGCGACAAGGTCTGGTACCAGGAGGTGTACACCGCCGGCTGGCCAACACTGGCGACCCTCCTCAGCGATGTCCGCGGTGCGCTCTCGCCCGGTGCCGGCGGCGCCACGGCCACTGCTGTGGCACGCGAACTCGCGGGCTCTCCGACCCATTGACGGCGCTGTACCGCCAGGCAAGCCAGGTGCTGCCGGGAGGTCAGCAGCGCGCTCGACGCGCGCGTCACAGCACTCCGCGGCTACCCGATCGTCGTCAACGTGTGGGCCTCGTGATGCGAGCCATGCCAGGCCGAGTTCCACCTGTTCGCACGCGCCTCTGCCGAGTTCGGAGGCCAGGTCGCGTTCCTCGGCTCCGACACCAATGAAGCCAACCCATCCGATGGGCAGCAATTCCTCAACCAGCACCACGTCAGCTACCCCAGCTACGAAACAACACCCCAATCCATGCAAGCGTTGCTACCCGGCGGCCTGCAAGGCACCCCGACGACGATCTTCATCGCACCGGACGGCCAGCAGACCTACGTAACCATCGGGCCATACGAGTCCGAAGGCGCGCTCGACCACGCCATCGAGACCGACGCACTCGGCGGGTGAAACGGTCGCCCGGCCGACCGTTCAGTTACCACGGGGGACACGGGAAACGCGGTGGCCCAGATGATCAACGCGTCGAGGGTCGAGCGGGCTGCTGCAGGCATCGCCCGATGCTATTCGCAGCACTTCCGGAATAGTTTCAAGAGCCCGGACGATGACGCGTGCCATCCGCGCCAGGTCTGTCGATCGCCGCAGGCGGGGCTCGCGATGCGACGTACAGGATCGCCGATTTGCATAGGCAGCGTGGGCAGGACAGCTCTGGCCCGTTGGCCTCAGGCTCGGAGGAGGCGCCTCGCGATTCACGCGAACGCGGAAGCGAGCCGCGCGATCGCCGGCAGAGAAAAGCAGCGCCGGCGTCGCTCCGCGACGGCTCGATCGGCAAGGCGACAGGCTGTCGCCTTGCATGGGGAGCAGCAGCAAGCGGGTCATCGCCAAGCCGTGGCCTTGGGCGGCGTCGTCATCGGAACGAACACCCGACGCGCTCACCCCAGCTGGAGGATTTGGTGCGTTGCGTGTCGGAGGTGGTGTTGGTCGGTCCAGGTCAGCGTGAGGGTGTAGCGGCCCGGGCGGAGCTTGGTGCCGGTCGTGAGCAGCAGCTCGCGGCCGCGTCCGATCAGGTCCACGCCTCGGGCGTAGGTCGTCCTGTGGCGCGAGAGCGTCGCCTGGGCGACGATGCTGGTCGTGAACTTGACCGGTCCGGAGGCGAGCTTGCCGGTGCACCGCTGCGTGCGCTTGTGGTGAACCGTGACCGTCTTGCAAGTGATTACCTCAACCTCGCCACTCTTGCCCTGCGGGCCGGTTTGGCCGGGCGTGCCTTGGGGACCGGTTTGGCCGGGCGTGCCCTGCGGGCCGGTGTTCGCGGCGACGCCGGTTCCGTTCAACGCGATAGTGGGCGGCGCCGCAAGCGTGTTGTTCGCGCCGAGCGTGAGCGTCGCGGTGAGCGCACCGGTCGCGCCGGCGGTGAACTGGACGCCGATCCAGCAGTCCTCGTTCGGCGCGAGCGTCTGGCCGTTGCAGAGGTCATCGCCGGCCGGGATGACGAAGTTGCTCGGGTTCGTCCCGGAGATCGACGCCGGTCCGGTGAACGTCAGCGGTGACTGACCGGAATTCTGCACTGGCAGCCACAGCAGTGGGCCTCGTTGTGCCGTCGTCTGCGATCCGAAGTCGAGGATCGTCGGGCTCGATGCCAGCGGCGCGCCGAATGCCCATGCCGCGCCGACGTCACTGTTGTCCCCCTGGCCGCCGATCATGGCGGTGCCGCCATCCGCCGACAGGGCAACGCCCGTCCCGACAACGCCGGCGCCGACCTCGTCGCTCGGAACGAGCTTCGCGCCTTGCTGGGTCCATGTCTGGCCCGAACGCGTGTACACCCACGCTGCGCCGACCTGGGTGTTATCCACGGGGCCACCGATCAGCGCGGTGTTGCCGTCACCGGACAATGACACGCTCGATCCGAACTGCGCGATGCCGGTCGCGCCGCCCGGGGAGAGTTTGCTCCCCTGCTGTGTCCACGTCGAACCGGAGCGCGTGAACACCCACACCGCGCCGACATTACTGTTGTCGTCGATGCCACCGATCAGCCCGGTGTTGCCGTCGGCCGAGAGCGCAACGCTGTCGCCGAAGAGCCCGTTGCCGGTCTCGTCGCTGGCGGTGAGCTTGCTGCCCTGCTGGGTCCAGGTCGACCCCGAGCGGGTGAACGCCCACGCCGCGCCGACATTCCCGTTGTCGGACCGGCCGCCGATCAGCGCGGTGTTGCCGTCGGCCGACAGCGCGACGCTCTGGCCGAACGAGCCGGCCCCGGTTTCGTCGCTCGCGGTGAGCTTGCTGCCCTGCTGGGTCCAGGTCGCCCCCGAGCGGGTGAACGCCCACGCCGCGCCGATATTGGTGTTGTCGGAGCGGCCGCCGATCAGTGCGGTGTTCCCGTCGGCCGACAGCGCGACACCAATCCCGAATTCCCCGCTGCCGGTCTCGTCGTCGGCGGTGAGTTTGGTGCCTTGCTGGGTCCACGTCGACCCCGAGCGGGTGAACACCCAGGCTGCCCCGACATGCCCGTTGTCGAACGCACCGCCGATCAGGGCGGTGTTGCCGTCGGCCGACAGGGCCACGGCGGCGCCGAAGAGTCCTGCGCCGGTTTCGTCGTTGGGGGTCAGCTTCGGACCTTCTTGGGTCCATGTTTCGCCGGTCCGGGTGAAGATCCAGGCCGCCCCGTTGCTGCTGTTGTCGATGGGCCCGCCGATCAGGGCGGTGTTGCCGTCGGCCGACAATGCAACGGTGCTGCCGAACTCTCCCGGGCCCGTCTCGCCAATACCCGTCAGCTTCGCGCCGACCTGGATGAACGGATCGATCCGCAACGGGTAGCGCGCGCCACGGTCCGCGACGGACAGCAGCAGCCGGCCCCCGCGGAGGGCGAGCGATGCCGGCAGCCGGCGTCCGGACCGATCGATCGCCACGAGACCGCCATAACGGACGGCCACCTGACCCGATGCAGTCAGGAAATGCAATTCCGAACCTGACCGCACACCCCGCAGCGAGCCACCCACCGGCCACGACAGCACGACCGCGCCGGTGCCCGCCGGCCGCCGCGCCAGCGTGAAGCCCTGCTCGATCCCCAACGGGCCCGCGGCGTACCACTCGCGCACTGCGCGGTCACCGAGCATGACGCGATTCGCCCGCGCCGAGGGACGCGCCGTGTCCACCGGGCGAAGCGAGCTGCCGCGACCGACCGCCGGAGACCCGAACGACAACGTCTGGCCGCCGGCGCGCACGTCGACGCCGACCGCTCCGAGCGAGGCCGCCACGCCGCCGCCGGCGAGCCGCCAGCCATCACCGGAGCGCCGCGCCACGTAGGTCGTCCTGGCCGAACCCACCGTCGAGGAGATCACCGACTGTGCCGCAACCGGCAACGACTCGAGCTGCCGCAGCGCCGCGCTGCGCGAGGCGCCCCGTGCCACTTCGTGACTCACGCCCGAGTCCGTAGGGCCGGTGACCCCAAGCGCGAGCACGCCCACGGTCAGTGCCGAGATCACGGGGCCCGACACCCTCCGCACGAGATCAGAGCTAACGTCAACCCCCATGTCCAGACACGACACCATGGCAAACTCCCCTTGTCTCACGTTCAACGCGCACGTGCGATTCTTCCATGCCCCACGCGGATGTCAACGTGCCCAGTCGAGATGGTCCTGACAGCCGGTGGTCGATGACACGACCGGCGATAGATTGCCGCCTAATTCGTAGACGGCCACTACCCCGCTCGTGGCGGCATAGCCGTCAGGTGGGCGTTTGGCTTCAGGGCCCACGGCACGACAACGAAGCAGGCCAACATCAGGTCGCTGGCCACGGCCCGATGGGAGACGTTCTTCCCACACATGTCGAAGCCTCATCTTTTGAGGCGTCGGCATCGTGTCTCGTGTGTTTTTCAACCTCAGGTCCGCGCCGAGGCTTGCCTAGACGCCGCCGCGATTCTGCGCGGCGCCGAGGCAGCCCCGAATCCGGCGAAGCCCGTCGTGGTTCAGAGCTTATGACCCGGTCTTCCACGAATGCGTAGGCCGGTCCTTTCGAGGTGGGTCCGCGGACCGATCGCTCGGATGGCCGGCGGGTAACCTGAATGATGTGCCCGGTATCGAGGTTGACCTGTTGTGGTGGCAGGGATGTCCCTCGACCGATCATGCCCGAGGCCTTGGTGCGAGCGGCGCTGGATGAGCTTGGCTTGGATTCGGTCGAGATCCGGATGGTCGAGATCGAGACTGATGAGCAGGCCCGCGAGCGGGGGTTCCGCGGCTCACCAACGATCCTGATCAACGGCATTGACGTGATCACGCTGGTCGGCGGGACCGAGACGAGCGACGATCAGATCGCCGCATTGAGCTGCCGGCTGTACATCAGACGGGATGGGCGGATCTCACCGACCCCCGACCCGGCCGACGTGCGCGCCGCGCTGCCCTGGTGCTCGAAAGCGTCACGCCGATCCGCGCCGGGGAGCTCGCATGACCGCCGAAGGTGGCCTGTCGCTCGGCGAGCCGGCGCCCGCGTATGAGCTACCCGACACGGACGGGCGCGGCTGGCAGGTGTCCGGCACCGAGGGTGCCGCTGCGACTGTGATCGTGTTCACGTGCAACCACTGTCCGTACGCGATCGCCTGGCACGACCGGATTCTCGATGCCGCCCGCGACTACGGCGAGCGCGGCGTTCGGTTCCTCGCGATCAACTCCAACGATGGCCGGCGTTATCCACGCGATTCCTACGAGAGCATGCAGGAGCGGGTCGCGCGGGAGGACTGGCCGCTCCCGTATCTGCACGACGCCAGCCAGGACGTTGCGCGCGCGTTCGGGGCGAGGACAACACCCGATGTGTTCGTGCTCGACCGCGGCGGGATCCTGCGGTATCGGGGGGCCCCTGACGGCGACTACGACGATCCGAGTCTGAATGCCGTGTGGCTGCGCGAGGCACTCGATGCTGTGCTCGCTGGCGAGAGGCCAACGCGCGCCGAAACAACGCCGGTCGGTTGCTCCATCAAGTGGAAGTGAGTGCCGGCCTAATTGATTCACGCCGGCAGCGTTGACAGGGGAATCGACGCCCGGTTTGGTTTAGGCTGAGCCGGCGACTCCGTCGTCACCCCAGAGGTTGACTTCTGCAAGACGCTCTCCGAGCAAGTACACCCAAAGGGTTCTGACCGCGCATTCGACAACGCCCGGAGCTTGCCTACGCAACCGACGATTTCCACTGCACGTCCGAGTCGCCTCGCTTTCGGCGATTCTCGGGTGGTCAACGAGCGCGGATCGCGGTGCGGTACGGTCTTGTGGGTTCATGGCGTGCGGAGGATGGGCATCCGTTGCGCAGGGCCGCCGCCCGCCCCGGCGGCCTTCGCTATTTTCGCCGTGGACGTTGATTTGGCCACGGGAGGCCTGTTACGTTCCAGCTGTCGAATGGGCCGGCACGCTGGTTTCGTGGGCCGCTCGGTGCGATCGGCTTTTGCCGCGCTGGGTGCTTCGCTGCTCGCATTCGCATGCTCGATGGTCGCTAACGGTGGGGCCGCTCGCGACGCCGGCGGCGAGGGCGACAACGACGACGATCAGCCTTCCCGTATGACGGGATCTTCGGCAACATCGGTGTCCCGCTGTTCTGGGTCGTGCCGCGGCGCGTCTACAGCGCGACTTTCCACCTCTATGGTGCCCAGGGCGGCCGCGGCGAGGAGGCCGGCGGACGCGGCGGCGAGGTCAGCGACACGCTCGCGGTCAAGCCGGGTGAGCTGCTCGAGATAAACGTCGGCGGAATGCCCACAGGAGCCGTCTTTGGCAGTTCCGGTGGATACGACGGCGGCGGCGCCGGCGGCAAAGGCCCCGCGCAGGACGGCGGCGGGGGTGGCGGTGCCTCGGACATCCGTAAGGCGCCGTTCAAGCTCGGCGACCGACTGCTGGTCGCCGGCGGCGGTGGTGGCGGCGGCGGCTATTACTGCGAGGTCGGCGTCTGCGGCGCGGGCGGTGCCGGCGGTGGCCAGACCGGTGCGGCAGGTGGCTTGGACGCGTGCAACACGGTCTTTTTCGAGAACGTCTACGGCAACATCATCGGCGCGCCGATCGGCGCCGAGAACGTCTCCGCTGGCGGCGGCGGCCAGCGGAGCGGCGGGCGCCGGCGCGTCGTGCCGGTCGGGCTATGACAACGGCAACAGCGGCGGCCGCGGCGACGGCGGCCGCGGCGGAGGCATCGGTCCGATCTACTGCGGGAACGGCAGTAACGCGAACGTCCCGGGCCTACCCGGGGGCGGCGGCGGCGGGGGCGGCGGCTACTACGGCGGCGGTGGCGGTCTGGGCGGCAACGCGGTCACCGAGTACAGCTCCTATTACGGCCAGGGCCCGCCGCCGTCCGGCTCGTGCGCCGCATGGGGCGGCGGCGGCGGCGCCGGAGGCAGCAGCTTCGGGCCGTCCGGGACGAAGTTCCGTTCCGGCGTACAGCGCGGCAACGGCAAGGTGACCATCACCTACACCCCGAACTGCTCGTCAGGCGCAATCTGTGTACGCGGCATTCCGGGCGCCCCGACCGGCGTCAACGCGGCCGCCGGCGACGACTCCGCGAAGGTCGCGTTCGCCCCGCCCGACCACTGGCCCCCGCTGACCGGTTACGAGGTGACCGCTTCCCCGGGCCACGAACACGCGACCGGCCGCGGAAGTCCAGTCACGATCAAGGGCCTCAAGAACGGCACCAAGTACACGTTCACCGTGACCGCCACTAACCTGCTCGGTACGGGCCCCGAATCACAGCCATCGAATTCGGTCACGCCCGAGCCGCCTCCAAGCGCCCCTACAGAGGTGAGCGCCGTCGCGGGTGACGCGGTAGCCGTGATCGCGTTCACGGCGCCGCCCTCGCCCGGCTCACCGATCAGCTCCTACACGGTCACCGCATCGTCGGGGCGGAACGTCATCGTCGCCTCGAGTCCCGCGACGATGCATGGCCTGACGGACGGAACCAAATACACGTTCACGGTCACCGCGACCAACGCGATCGGCACCGGCCCCAAGTCCAAGCCATCGAACGTGGTCGTCCCCGCCGGACCGCCGAATCCGCCCACGGGGGCCGTGGCGCTCGCCGGCAACGCGGACGCCACCGTCGGGTTCCTCGCGCCGTTCGCGAATGGCTCACCGATCACGAGCTACACCGTGACCGCCGAGCCGGGCGGCGCGGCGGTCACCGGCACGAGTTCCCCGATCACCGTGGCCGGCCTCGTCAACGGCACCGCGTACACGTTCACTGTGACCGCGACGAACGCGATCGGCACGAGCCTACCGTCGGCGCTGTCGAGCGCCGTCACGCCGGTGACGGTCCCCACCGCTCCAACCGGGATCGTCGCGACCGTCAACCCCAATTTCCCCGGCGAGGCGAGCGTGAGCTTCACGGCGCCCGCATCGGACGGCGGCGCCGCGATCACCGGCTACACGGTTACCGCAACCTCGTCAGACGGCGGCACGAATCACACGGTGTCCGCGACCGGGAGCCCGTTCGTCGCCACCGGCCTCACCGCCGGAAAAACCTACACGTTCACGGTGGCGGCGATCAACCGCACCGGCACCGGACCTCCGTCGGCCGCATCCGCGCCGGTCCAGATTCCCTGACCGTGTCGCCGCTCGTAGCGGTCCAGAATCGGTCCGGTTACGAAGCGCGCTACTCAGGAATCGCGGCGGCAGTGGGAACGTGTCGGCACGTCGATGAGACAGCACACGAGGCGAAGGAGAACTCCATGTCGGCGAATCCAACGAGAGCGGCCGAGCCGACGACCGCGGTAGCACCGGACTGCAGGCGACCGGCGGTCGCCCACCCAATCGCGACGCGGGAGCGCGATCGGCCATGCCCGCAGAATGAGCGCCAACCGGCTCGCTGACCGCCAGCTCCGCAACGCCAATCCGAATGCGACGGTGGACGTCGACGTGGCTCGCTCTTGGAGATTGAGCTGTCGCTCGGGTGTCCGGCAACGCACTTAAGGACGCTTCTCGCCGATGGCTCCTACGCAGATCGTGATCGGGACGCTGTTGGGGTCGCGGAGGAGGTGGTAGACGCGGCGGACGAGGTGGCGTTTGAGGCTGCGGATCGCTTCCTTGTTGGTCTTCCCGTTGCTGCGTTGCTTGGCGATGTAGACCGCGGTCTGGGGGTCGCGCATGATCTGGTGAGCGCGAGCATGTGGAACGCGTGGTTGAGTTGTCGGTTCCCGCCGGGATCGAGGCGGTGGCGGTCGGTCCGTCCGGAGGAGACGGGGATCGGGGCGCATCCGGAGATGCGCGCGAGTTGCGCGTCGCTGGTGAACCGGTCGATCCCGGCGATCTCGCCGATCAGCTTCGCGGCGATCAGCACGCCGAGGCCGTTCTCGGCCAGCAGCTGCGGCGCGACCTGTTTGACGAGGCCGGCGAGCTGCTCGTAGAGCCGGGTGATCGTGCGGGTCAGCTCCCGGACCCGGACGATCATGTCGCGCGCGATCTGCACCTGGACCGTTCTGCGTCGCTCGGCTGAGTCGTTGCGCGACCTTGGTCTGCCAACCCGGCTGGATCAGCACGCGCTTGGGGATCTCCCAGTCGGGCCAGAGGTCATGCAGCTGCCAGCGCAGCTCGTTGATCAGCCGCGTCCGGGAGTCCACGAGCCGCTCGCGATGCAGTGCCAGCAGCCGGATCTCGAGCTCTGACGCCGGCAAGCCTGGCCGTCGGCAGCGTCTCGACGCCCTCGCGCAGCGCGGCGCGAGCGATCGCGAGCGCGTCGATCGGATCAGACTTCCCGCGCTCCCGGACCCCCTCGCGGGCGTCGGCCATCAACCGCGGCGGGACCCTGACGACCGTCTCGCCGCGATCGATCAGGAACCGCTCCAGGCCCCCGGACACGTGCCGGACGTCCTCGATCACCCACACCCGCTCGCTGTCGAGCGCTGCGCGCCCACTCGCAACAGCTGACCGAACCCCTCACGTCGCGCAGGGACCGTCCGCTGCGCGATCTGCACCCCGAGCGCGTCGACCGCGACCGCCGTGTGCGTCTGCTTGTGCGGATCGACCCCGATCGTCAACATCACGTCCGTCCCTTCGTCGAATGACCCGATGAAGCGGACTCCGGCGGACACTATTCAGTTGGGGCTCTGCCAAGCTCCTTATCTGTGCAGGATCCCGCTGTCAAGCACGCAGGTGTCCGATATCGATGTTTGACGGTTGACGGTCGCGGCACGGCGAACCGGACCGCGTCCCGCGAGGATGAGAACCGTCGGGCGTCGCCGAGCTCGGCGAGGATCGTGACCGCGGTCAGCTCGCCGACACCGAACTGGCCCATCAACGCCTTGCAGCCCGCCTGGCGGCGCGCGAACGCTCGCAGCTCCTTGTCCAACGGCGCGAGCTGCAGGTCGAGCGCGTCGATCACGCACAGACGCGACCCGTGATCTGCTCGCGCGCCCCGGCAGGCAGTGGCTGCGCCGCCAGCCACGACTGGCCTCTCGCTCGTCAGCAGGTTGCTGCGCTGCGGACACCCGTGGTGATAGAGCACCGCCTGGATCCGCTGCTGCCACTCCCCGCGTTGATGCGAGAGCGTGTGCCGCAACCGTACCCGCGCACGGAGATCGAGGATGTGATCGGGCGGGATCCACGACTCCGGCAGCCGACCGATCATCAACAACTCGCGCACATGACGCGCGTCAGCGCGATCAGTCTTCGCGCGCTTCTTGTTCCCGCGCCGAGCGGCCGTCTCTGCCGGCTCCGCGAGATGCACGACCGCGCCGACCCGGCGCAGCTCCTCCGCCACGAACCGCCAACCGGTCGTTGCCTCCAACGCGACCTCGAGCTCCTGGCCACCGGAACCGCTCACAGAACCGCCGCACACCCGGCACGATGCGCCGGCGAGATCCGCGACCGCGTCACCTCGCCGGTGCCGGTGTCGAACCACTCAGCAGTGATCTGCGCCCTGTGCTGGTCAAGCCCCATCATGATCGTCATCTCCAACGCCTCCTCGCTTCCCGCGGACTGCGTGGCCGCGGCGACCACGCACGGACCCGAGAAGACCTACCGCCAGGCCCGGACGGCCCGGCACATGCCATCTATCAGGTCACGCCAGGACGTCCTTGACGGCAACGGGCGACACCATCGGCGAAGGTCAGCCCGCCGGGCGACCAAACCAGGGAGAGTCAGCTCGAAGCCGTCAAGGACAATCCACCACGCGCGCCAACAGCGCAACGCCCAACCAGCTTCTCACTGAAATTCCGGGGCGTGCGAGGCAGCGTGCACAATCGGGCCATTACCTACGCACGCCTCGGCGGGGGCGGTCCTGGGATCGGCGATCGGCATGATCCCAGCCGCAACGGGGGAGGAACCCGGCCGCGGGCGGCGCTCGTTAGCCTGGTTCTGTCCGTAAGCAGTCGCCGACGGCGCGCCCGCGGGCGTTGAGATCATTGCTCCTTCCGTGAGCGAGCGGAGTTCTGGGGCCAGATCATGATCCTTCGAACCCGGTCCGGCTCAGATTGCGTTTTCGCGGTCGAGGTGGTAGACCGTGGCATGGGGTTTGGCGGGGCTTCGGTATGGGGGCGTGCGTGGGTGGGGGCGGTGTGCGCTTTGGTTGTCTTCTGCTGCTCGTTGGCGGTCACGGTTGGGCCGCTGGGGGCGGTGCCGGCAGCGGCCCACTCCGACCCGGCCACGACGGTCACCTTCTATTACGACGGCATCGACGGGGTTGTGGGTGCTCCCCAGTTCTGGGTCGTACCGCCGAAGGTGTTTATGGCGACCTTCCGCCTGTACGGCGCGCAGGGCGGGCCCACCGGCAGCGGCGGAGTGGGCGGTCTCGGCGGTGAGGTTCGGGCTACGTTGGCGGTCAGCCCCGGCGAGATCCTGGAGATCAACGTTGGCGGGAGGCCGATTGGAGTTTTCGACGACCTCGGCGGGTGGAACGGCGGCGGTGGCGCTGGTATTGCCAACCCGCTCACCTTTAATGGGGCCGGCGGCGGCGGCGGCTCAGACGTCCGCAAGAACCCGTTTGGGCTGTCCGACAGGTTGCTCGTCGCTGGTGGTGGTGGTGGCGGCGGCGGCCCTGGCAGTGGCGACGACGTCTCACTGTACTCGCCACTGGGCGATGGTGATGGGGGTGCTGGTGGCGGCATTGGCAGCGCCGGCCAAGCTGCTGGCACGGGGCTGTGCGCTCTCTACGGTGAGGCGGGGCAGGGGGGCGGTGGCACTAAGAGCGCCGGCGGCTTCGCTTGCGACGGCGGCGGCCGCGGCGTCCTAGGCCGCGGAGGCGGCGGCGGCGAGGGCCCACCCGTCAGTTGCCCCGGCGGCCCTCTGGCCAGCGGTGGTGGTGGTGGCGGCGGTGGCGGCGGCTTCTACGGCGGCGGTGGCGGCGGCCGCGGCCTTAGTGGCGTTATCACTCTGGCCGGGGGAGCCTGTCTCGATCCCCCCTCCGAAGGGGGCGACGCGGCCGGTGGAGGCGGCGGCGGTAGCGGCTTCGGCCCGCGGGGCGCCGTTTTCCGAACAGGCGTGCGCGGCGGCAACGGCGTTGTGACGGTGACCTTCGCAGCAAACTGCTCGCGCGGCGCTCCTTGTGTGCGGCCCGCCGGCGCTCCGACGGGAGCGACCGCGCTCGCCGGCGATCGTCGGGCGACGGTGAGCTTCGCGGCGCCGTTAACGGGGTCGCCGATCCAGAGCTATGAGGTGACCGCCTCTCCGGGCGGCGCGCACGCAACGGGCAAGACAACCCCGATCACGGTCAAGGGCCTGAAGAACGGCACCGCGTACACGTTCACGGTGACCGCGACGAACGAGATCGGCGCCGGGCCGCAGTCGAAGCGCTCAAACCAGGTCACGCCGGGACCCCCGTCAAGCGCTCCCACGGGGGTGGTCGCGATCGCCGGCGATGGTCTGGCGGTCGTGGGCTTCGTCCCGCCGGCGTCCCAATCGCACCTGTGCGGTCCATCTCGTGTGCCTACTGTCTGCGCGTTGGCGTTCATCAGTTACGAGGTCACCGCATCTCCCGGAGGCGCGACCGCCAGAGGCACCGCGAGCCCGATCACGGTGGAGGGCCTGAAGAACGGGACGACCTACACATTCACCGTGACCGCCACCAATGTGAGCGCCAACGGGCCCATGTCCAAGCCGTCGAACCCGGTCACCCCGACCGGTGCCCCCGGTGCTCCGACGGGAGTGACCGCGCTCGCCGGCGACGGTCAGGCGATCGTCGCTTTCGACGTGCCGTCCGCGAACGGGGAGCCGATCACGGGCTACACGGTGACCGCGTCGCCCGGCGGCGCGATCGCGACCGGCAGCGGAACCCCGATCACGATCGCCGGGTTGACAAACGGCACGACATACACGTTTACGGTCACCGCCACGAACGGCGTAGGTACCGGGCCGGCGTCGGCGCCGTCGAACGCGGTCACCCCGGTCAGCCCTCCCGGCGCTCCGACGATGTTGAACGCGACTGCTGGCCCGGGAGATGCGACCGTGACGTTCGCCGCGCCGCTGTTAGATGGGGGCGCGACGATCACGGGCTACACGGTGACAGCCTCGCCAGGAGGCGTGAGCGCAACCGGTACCGGGAGCCCGATCGTGGTCACTGGATTGACCGTCGACCAGGCATACACGTTCACGATGAGGGCCGTGAACTCGGCCGGAGTCGGGCCGCCGTCGGCGGTCTCGAACGCGGTCGCCCCAACCGGGGTCCCGGACGCTCCAACGGGGGTAACCGCGAGCGCGGTTATCGGAGTACCCGGCGAGGCGCAGGTGAGCTTCGGCGCGCCGGCGTCGAACGGGTTGCCGATCACGAGCTACACGATTACCGCAACCTCGTCGGACGGGGGCGCATCCGCGGTCACGGTAGGCACCGCCAGCCCAATCACGGTCACCGGGTTGACGCCCGGGGATCTGTACACCTTCAAGGTGACGGCCGCCAATGCCGACGGTTCCGGGCCGCTGTCGGCGGCGTCAAAGCCGATCACCGTGTAATCAAGGACGCCCGCCTCTCGACCGACTTTGGGTGGCGCCTGCCGCCCGAGGTCCACGATGGCGATCGTGTTGACGCGAGCGCGTCGGAGATGGCAGAGCGTCACGCTGATCTCATCCTGGAGCTACCCGATCTGCTGGCGGACCAAAGGATGTCATCGCCGTTCGACGGCAGGAGGACTTCGTGGTCCCGACGCGGGAGGGCGCGCGGCGCGAGCAGAACGGCGTGCGGACTCGCATCGTGTGCCGGGCGATCAAGCGCGCAAACCCAGACATAGCCCTCCCGGCCACTACTCCGGCGGAACATTGCGCGTACGGGCGTGCTGTCAGGGGAGCCCGTCACGGCGCGAGTAGCGCGCCGCTGGCGCTCGCTTGGCCGCGCTCGGGGGCCGACGATCGTCCGCGCTGACGGTCGCTTCGCTCGCCTCGCCGACCATTTAGCCGCTTTCGCGTCGGCGACGATCGGCCGCCCGGCCCGCACCAGGGCGGCTGCGCTTCAGCCCATGGAGTGGATCCTGTGCGGCTCGATCGTGAGGATCAGACGTATCTGGTCATGCCCGCGATACCACGGATACGGGGTTCCGAGGTAGCGCTGGGCGAGCTGTTCGATGTGATCGGCAGCGCCTTCACTGGTGACGCTCAAGACCTCGCCGCGAACTGAGTAATACCGGGAGGCGTTGCTCGGGTCTGACACGGCCACCGCGACGCGCGGGTCTCGTCTGACGTTCTTGACCTTCTGAAAGCCTTCGACGGTGTTGATGAGGATCCGCGCACCGTCTGTATCGACCCAGGTCTGGGTGAGCTGCGGTGAGCCGTCGGGCATCGTCGTCGAGATGAAGCACGGACTCGCTTGGCGCAACAGAGCGACTAGGTCTTCAGGTGCTCCGGTCGGGTTTGGTGGTGAGTGAGGATCATCGGGGGAGTGGGATCCGGACGCCGGCGCAGCAGAGGTAGATCAGGGCGATCAGTGGTTGCGGGCTGTGGAACCCGAAGCTGCGATGGCTGATCAGCCGGATCCGGCTGTTGAGGCCTTCGAGGCGGCCGTTGTCGAGGCCGAGGCGGATCGCGTTGAGGATCCCGTCACGGTGACGGCGGATCGTGCGGGCGAGTTTGATGAACGGCTCGAGCCGGGAGCGTGATGCCCAGGTGAGCCAGGCGGCGAGGTGCGCTGGTGCGAGGGCCGGGTCCTCGAGGTGGTGGAGCAGCCGGAGCTCTTCCTTGAGGAGGAACGCGCGATAGAGCGGTTTGTTGGCTTGCTGGACCTCGCCGAGCTTCGCGAGCTGGTCAACGGTCTGTTTCTCGGGGCTCTTGAGCAGCGACCAGCGGGTGCCCTTGATCCACTTCCCCGCCGTGGTGTGTGAGCGGTCATGCGCGTTTCACTCGTCGCGGCGGACCTGGTCAACAGCGCGCTGCGCGAGGCGGACGACGTGGAATGGATCGAAGCGGACATCCGCTTGCGGGATCGAGGTCTGGATCGCTTGCTGGTAGCCGCCGGACATGTCGATCGACACCGCGGCGATCGAGTGCTTGCGGTCGCCGAGGAGGTCGAAGAACGCTTGCAGGGTCTGGGCGTTGCGACCGGGGGCGCACCACACGATCCCGCCCGTCTGCTGGTCGACGACGGTCGTCAGGTACCGCTGCCCGCGGCGGTAGCTGATCTCGTCCACCCCGATCGCGACCAGGCCGTCCAGGCGGTGGTGGTCGATCCGGTCGGAGACGACCCGCTCAACGATGTTCCCGACGGTGTCCCACCCGACCCGCAGCAGCCGGGTGATCGGCGTCTTGGCCATCTGCTGCGCCAGCCACGCGACGAGGTCTTCGAAGTCGCGGGTGTGCCGCGAGCCGGCGCGTGCCCACGGGACCGCCTCGGAACGCACCCCGCAGTCCGGGCACCACACCCGCCGCAGCTCGCACTCGATCACGCACCGGCTGGCGCCGAGATCCAGGTGCCGCCAGCGTTTGACTCGCCGGCCGTGGACGTGCCCGGCAAGTTGCCCGCACCCCGAGCACACCCGCCGGCGGCGCCGCAGGCGAACGGTCACGACCACCGCCTCAGGGCTGAAGCTGACATCGATGACCGACGCGCCCTGCAGACGCAGAAGCCGGTTGAATGCCGTGGTCACGCGCACGTCGCCCTCCTTGCTGGCCGCTTGACCTTCGAACAGCCAGCAGCCTGCACCGCAGGGCGGCGGCGCGTCGCCGCGCTCTGCGCAACCTCCGAACGAATCCTGCCCAGCCGAAGTCCCTGCTCACACGGCTATCGCCGCACGCTGGTCACCACCAACTCGACCGGAGACCCCGTTTAGCACCGGCTGGGTGCGAAAGGCGCGAGTTGTTGCGATCCGCCGGGTGGAGCCTGGGGGGGCGTGCGAGCTGCGCAGGCGGCGGAAGGGGCGTTGTATATTCGCCCGACTGCTGGAGAAGGGGTGGGAGCCGGTTATGAGGCTTGGGTCATGGCAGTCGGACTCAATCGCACGGACGGGACTCGCGGCTCTCGTCGTTGTCCTGCTCGCCGGGTGCGGTTCGTCCGGCGTCGGCCAGTCGCTGAGCAGCCGCTCGGCGCTGCTGAGCACACTGGAGAACTGGGCAGCGTTCCAGACTCCCGTGGATCAGGCGCTCGGGATCCTGACTCAGGAGTGCATGGCCCATCACGGGCTGCCCTATTACCCGTTTGCGCGGGTCGGGCAGCCGGGCGGCGAGGCGATTTTTGCCACGCCCACGTTCGGCTCCTCACTGTGGCTCGGCCCGCAGTCGATGGCGTGGCGCAGCGTCAACGGCTGGGGGCTGTATGAGGTCACGATGCAGCGGCTCGGCCAGCCCGGTGGCTTCTTCGGTGGTGGGCCGTTGCAGAGCCAGGTCTTCCGGTCCTTGCGCGGGCGCGCGATCCAGCGCTACTTCACGACGCTCTATGGCGGCGGCAAGTCGATGAAGATCCGAATCCCCGGCCTGCCGGGCGTTACGACCCAGATCGGCGGGTGCAATACAACCGCGGGCCGGGAGCTGTTCGGGAGCGTCGCCGCGTCGGTGGCGGTCCCGGCGTACGGGCCTTCGATCCTGAACGGTACGATCGAGTCGAGCGCGCGCCTGGCCCCGGGGCTGGTCTCCAGCGAGGCGGAGTGGGCGGTCTGTGTGAAGGCGCGGACGGGGCTGGCGGTTCACTCACCGTCGCAGCTCTTCCTGCGCTTCTACTCGATGTACAACAGCAAGGGCCCAACGCCCCAGGTCCACGCCAAGGAGCTCCACGCCGCGATCGCCGACCTGAACTGTCAGCGCCAGACGCGGCTGCCCCAGGCGGTGAACAAGGCGGCGCTGGCCGCGGTCGGGAAGCTCTCGCCCTCGGTGCTCGGCGAGCTGCAGACGCTGCTGTCCGACCTCGAGCAGGCGCGTTCAAACGCGGCGTCGGTGTTCCGCCACGCGTCGTCGAGCAGCGTCTCGGCGGCCCAGAACAGCTCGTCCGCCCCGACGGTCGGCGGGGCGGCGTCGGGACCCGGCGGATCGGTGGTGGTATTCGGTGGCTAACCATGACGAGCTGCCGGCCGTAAAAGTTGTGGAGGCGATCAGCGTCTCACGGATCTACCCGGGCTTCCCGCCGGTCCACGCGCTGCACGAGGTGTCGGTGAGCGTCCGGGCCGGCGAGCACCTGGCGCTCGTTGGGCGCTCGGGCTCCGGGAAGTCGACGCTCCTGAACCTGCTCGGACTGCTTGACCGGCCGAGCTCGGGCGAGGTCCGGCTGGCGGGTACCGACACCGGTGCGCTCGATGACCGCCACCGCACGGAGATGCGGGCCGGTACCGTCGGCTTCATCTTCCAGGCGTTTCACCTGCTCGACTACCGCACCGCGGCCGAGAACGTGGAGATCGCGCTCCTTTACGCCGGCGCACCGGCGGGCGAGCGCCGGGGCCGCGCGCTGGAGGCGCTCGACGCGGTCGGGCTGAGCCACCGTGCCCACGCCTCGCCGGCGACGCTCTCGGGCGGGGAGAAGCAGCGGGTGGCGATCGCCCGCGCGATCGTCACCCGGCCGAGCGTGCTGCTCTCCGACGAGCCGACGGGAAACCTTGACTCCGCCTCCTCCGACGTTGTCCTCTCGATCCTGGATTCGTTGAAGCCGACCGGGGTGGCGCTCGTGACCGCCACCCACGATCAGCAGGTGGCCGCGTCCGCCGACAGCACCGTGCAGCTCGCCGACGGGCGGGTCGTGGGCAGCGAGGATGTGGCCGCATGACGCGCCGCCGTCCCACAAGAGTCATGCGCGATGTCGCCGCCGAGGCGGCGCTGGCGTTGCTCGGACGCCCGGGCCGCGCCGCCGCAACGGCGCTCTCGGTGGTGGTCGGGCTCGCCGCGTTCGTGACCGCGAGCGGGCTGACCGCGACGGCGCGCGCGTCGGTGAACGAGCGCTTCGCTGAGTTCTCCGCCGCCGAGGTGACGCTCGCCGACTCCACGCCGAATGCGACCTCGCCGGCCTTTCGGGCCGGTGCCGAGGTCGAGGTGGCCCACCTTCCGGGCGTGCGTGGGGACGGGGAGCTTTGGTCGATCGGGGCGCGCGCGGCGCCCGCGACGACCCTCTTCGGGGCGCTCGCGCCGGGCTCGGCGTACGGGGTCAACGTGGTGGCGGCGACGCCGGGGCTGCTCCCGGCCGACGGCGCGTCTTACAAGTACGGCAGCGGGTTCAACGCGGCCGACGATCGGGTGCACGGCAACGTCGTCGTGCTCGGGCCGACGGCCGCCTCGGACCTGGGCGTGCGCGCGCTCGACGGGCAGGAGTCGATCGTGCTGGACGGCGTCCCCTTCACTGTCGTCGGGGAGCTGAAGGCGGTGCAGTCCGAGCCGACGCTCCTGACCGACGCGATCGTCCCGGACCTCACCGCACAGCGCCTGTGGGGCCCGCCGCGGTCGGGCTCGCAGCTCGACATCTCCGTCGACCCCGCGGCCGCCTTGGAGGTAGAGCACGAGGTCCCGCTGATGCTCCACCCCGAGGACCCGACCCGCCTTCAGGCGATCACCGCCGTGCAGCCCCCGATCCTCCAGGCGGCCGTGACCGGTGACCTGACGAGCCTGCTGACCGTCGTGACCCTGGCGGCGCTCGCGATCAGCATCGCGGGGATCGCCGTGACGATGTACTCGTCGATCAGCGAGCGCGCTTTCGAGGTCGGCCTGCGGCGCGCGTTGGGCGCGACCCGGCTGCAGATCGCCGGCCAGTTCGTGGTCGAGAGCCTGCTGATCGGGGCTAGCGGGGCGATCGTCGGGATCGCGCTCGGCGTCTGCGCGGTGGTGGCGATCTCCAAGACGCACGGCTGGCTGCCCGTGCTCGACGTCGGCGCGCTGGCGTTAGCGCCGCTGCTCGGCGCCACCGTCGGCGGGCTGGCGGGGCTGCTGCCGGCGATCCGTGCCGGCCGGCTCGATCCAGCGGAGGCGCTGCGGCGATGAGCGCTGGCGAGGAGACCCGCGAGATGGCCCTGGCCGTGGCCGACGGTGGCGGCAGCATCGCCCGCAAGCGCCGGCGCACGCTGATCCTCGGTGTAGCTGTCCTGATCGCAGTCGCTGTGCTCAGCTGGCTGGTCGGCCGCGCGACGACCTCAACCTCCACGCTCGCCCACCAAGCGACGGCCCCCAAGGCGCCGGTGCTGACCGCGCGGGTCGTTCGCCGGCGGCTGGGGACGACGCTGCAGGCGTCGGGCACCCTAGTCGCAGCCGGCACCGAGAAGATCGCGGTCGGCTCGGTCAGCGCCCCCAACGCTGAATCGATCGTCACCGCCTCGGTCCTCCATGTCGGTCAGACGGTCGGCAACGGCTCCGTGATCGCCCAGGTGGCTGGGAGGCCGGTGTTCGTGTTCGCGGGAGCGACGCCGATGTACCGGACGCTGATGTCCGGCGAGTCAGGCGCCGACATCGCCCAGCTCCAGCACGACCTGTCCGGGATCGGCTTCGGGATCAGCGACACCGCCGGGTCCTACGGCGATTCAACAGGCGCGGCGCTGTCCGAGCTCTACACACGCGACGGCTACACCCCGCCGTCCGCCCCGCCCGCGCCCCGCGGCAAGGTGAAGGGCCCGATCGTTGAGCCCCAGAGCGAGATCGTCTTCGTGCCGGTGCTGCCTGCGACGGTCGCCGCGACCAAGGAGCCGATCGGCAAGGCCGTCGGGAGCCCCGCGGTGACCCTCACCTACGGGTCGGTGATCGTCGACGCGACGCTCACCGCCGCCCAGGGCTACACCGCCGAGCCGGGGGACCGCGCGGCCGTCACCCTCGGCCACGGCCGCCCGCTGGTCGGGGTGGTGAAGTCGATCGACCGCTCGGTGCAGAAGCCGCGAGCGACCGCCAAGATCGCCCTCCGCGGGAGCGCCGGCGGCGCCGGCATCGGCTCCCACGTCGCCGTCACGATCGACGCCGAGTCCTCGGCCGTGGCGACGCTGGCGATCCCGATCGGCGCCCTGTACGCCAACGGCTCGGGCAGCGCCTACGTGATCCTCGCCGGGCACAACCCCCAGCATCTGGCGATAACCGTCGGCCAGGCCGTGGGCGGGTACGTCCCGGTCATCGACCCGCCGACCCAACTGCTTCCCGGCACCCAGCTCGTGCTCGACTCCTCTCAGGCCAACGACAGCGGCTTCGGCGGCCCCTGATAATCACACGAAGCCTCCGGAAATCACAAACCCGGCACCACCGGGACGTGCCGAAGGCCACAGCGACCACGCGGAAAGCGTCGACGTTTGGATCACGCCGATAGTCGGCATCCGAGCGAGCGCATCTCTAGGAATCCGATCGTTCAGGATGACGTCAGCTTCGCTGGTCAAGTTGGGTCAAGCCGGCGGATCCCCAACTTGTGCATTCATCTCGACGTGGCCGCCCAACTCGCTTGCGGTTTCGCGCTGAATCACCGGTAGCGCAGCGGCCCGCCGGCCGCGACAACGCACTTGTGCAATGCCTCGGAACTAGTCGTCCGCCACCGGACCGGGCTTGGTTCGGGCCAGGACCTTCTGCGGGGCGCGCAGACGGTGACTCCGATTAAACGGGAGTCGGAGAGCGAATTTGATGCCCAATCTTGATGCCCAATTTTCAAGTCAGGATTTGATCGTGCGCTCGAGCATGAGAAAAGCCCAGGATTCCCGGGCTTTCTTGAAAGCGGCTGAAGGGACTCGAACCCTCGACCTTCTGCATGGCAAGCAGACGCTCTAGCCAACTGAGCTACAGCCGCGCGGATCGGCGAGTATACCCGGACCCATGAGCCGCCGGATGGCGGCCCGACGCTAGGCTTGTGCATCTGGGCGACGTGGCGGAGTGGCTACGCAGCGGCCTGCAAAGCCGTCTACACCGGTTCGATTCCGGTCGTCGCCTCTACAGCGGAGCGAGCGAGGTTAGCTTCCCACGCCCAGCAGTAGCTCGATGACCAGCTGGTCGAGCCGCTCGTTGGAGTAGCCGTGCTGCGCGAGTGAGCCGAGGTCGTGATCCTCTGCGAGCAGAGCAGATGCCTGCGCCGATGAGTACGGCCCGACGCTGGGCTCGCCGAGCTCGTCAACGCGCGCTGCCTCCCGCGCGGCGCGGATCGCAGCCGAGTCAAGGAGCTGCCGGGATTTGGCGGCCAGCGCCAGGTATGTACGCATGCAGCCGGCGGCGAAGTCCCACACGCCTTCCTGGTCCTCGCTGCGGTTGGCATGTGCATCGAAGTGCCGTACACCCTCGTAGCCGGAGGTCTCAAGCAGGTGCACGAGCAGGAACGCCTCCTTGAGATCCTCCTGGCCGAAAC
The DNA here is from genome assembly GCA_963742025.1 of uncultured Solirubrobacterales bacterium. Classification (GTDB taxonomy): domain Bacteria; phylum Actinomycetota; class Thermoleophilia; order Solirubrobacterales; family Solirubrobacteraceae; genus Palsa-465. The sequence continues at coordinate 330,691 of CAVUKF010000004.1, read as the reverse complement.
GGAAATCCTGGTCGTAGCGACCACCGCGCTGCGAGTTGAGGTCGATGTGGAACAGCTTTCCCGCCCACAGGGCATGAGAGACGGCGTGGACGAAGCTCAGCCCGGCCATTGTCTCGTGAGCTACCTCCGGGTTGACTCCGACCATCTCCGGGTGGTCGAGCGTGGTGATGAAGTGGAGGGCGTGACCGACAGTCGGCAGGAAGATGTCTCCGCGGGGCTCGTTCGGCTTTGGCTCGATCGCAAAGCGCATCTCGTACCCTTGGTCGCGGACGTAGCCCGAGAGGAAATTGATCGCTTCGCGGTAGCGCTCGAGCGCGTCCCTGGCGCTCTTTGTGGCGCTGCTCTCCGAACCCTCCCGGCCCCCCCAGAAAACGTACACCGGCGCTCCAAGCTCGACGCCGAGCTCGATCCCGCGCATCGCCTTGGCGATCGCCGAGCGCCTGACGGCGCGATCGTTGGACGTAAACGCCCCATCCTTGAAGGCCGGATGTCCGAACAGGTTGGTGGTTGCCATCGTCACGCGCATCCCGGTCCGCTTCAGCGCGTCTGAGAAGCGGGCAACGATGCGATCACGTTCGGCCGGTGAGCTGCCGTAGGGAACGAGATCGTTGTCGTGGAGGCTGACGCCGTAGGCGCCGAGCTGCGCCAGTCTCTCGACGGAGGTCACCGGATCAAGCGGTGGCCGGGTGGGTTCGCCAAAGGGATCTCTGCCTGGGTTGCCGACCGTCCACAACCCGAACGTGAAGCGGTGCTCCGGCCGCGGAGTCAAGTCCAGGTCATCAACTCGCGAGGTCGTCATCGGCTTACCGATCCTTTCATCAACTGGCGCTGGGTGGGTTCGTCGCCGTCGCCAGGAGGTCCTGGTCGATCGGTCGGTGTGGTGTGATGCCGAGCCTACGCAAATCAGAGTGGTATGCGCGGCAAGCCTCTGTGGGGCCGATCTGCCCGTCGGCGAGCAATCGCAGGTACTGCACGAACGTGAGCGGATGCTCGCTGTCCTTGATCTTTCGCCCGAACAGCGCCGCCCGGGCGCCATGTCGACGCGCATCGTCGAGCAGTGAGAAGGCGTCGAAGGTCGTGCCGGAGGACCCACCGAGGATTCCGGGAATCAGGTGCGGATCATATTCAACCAACTGCTGCATCGCGCGCGGCCCGCAGTAGGGCATCTTCAAGAACAGCGGCCGGTCCGTCTTCGGGACCCCGGCGAGTGTCCGCGCCACGAAGTCGCTCAGGAACCTCCCCGGATCCTCAGGTGCACGGCCCGGGACGTTGGGCGCAAAGACCTCCAGGAAGTGGCGCAATCCCTGAGCGCCCGCGTCGGAGCGGAACTGGCGGTAGGCCTCGAGCGCGGGGAGATCAGCTTCGGCGTCGCCGAGCGGGGTGATCGAGTAGAGCGCGACATCGACGCCGGCGCACTCCCTGACCTGTTTGACCGAAGCCGTGTTGAACGGTCGGGACGGTTGCCGCGGGTACGAAGCGCCCGTGATCACGTGGATGTCGGTCGTGTCGTTGGCACGTGCCGCGGGCGTAACCGCGGAGGAATCGAACAGCCGCTGCTCGACCGTCAGTAATTCACTTGTGCTCACGCTCATCAGCATCAGATCGACAAGTCCCTGGCTGACGATCTCACGGATCTGATCACGGAACTCGGCGAGTGAGCGGAGCTGTCCGGTGAGAGGGTCGGTGCCGGGCGCGGCGAGACCAAAGGCCATGTCCGCGTCCCTCGCGTCAGCCAGGATGAACGCATCACTGGCGTTCGGGCGGGCGTGCAGCTCTGCAAGCTTGTGGTCTAGCGACTTGATCACCGGAAAACCATCGTCCCAGTTTCGTCATAGGAGGCGTCGACACCCCGGGACAAACGGATCCGGACGTCCTGCCGTGGCCAGCCGTCCGCGACGCGTCGCACGAGACGATCCCATCGCGGGATGCCACTCGTGGGATCGACGGCCTCGACACTGCACGCGCCCACGGCGGTTGCCCAAGTGGCCGCTTGCGCCGGGCCGGCACCACGCAACAGGGCGGCCAGGAACCCACCGATCGTGGCGTCTCCCGACCCCGTCGTGCCGTTCACCGCACGCGGCCTGAAGCAAGGCGCGAGAAGTTCGCGATCGAGCCATGCGTCGGTTTGAAGGCCGATCCGCTCGCAGAATGCCCGCATCCGAGCCGCGTCCGGCGTTGTGCGCAAATAGAGCCCCTGGTCTCCGAGTTTGATCACTACGACCGTAGCGCCCATCCGAGTCAATAGGCCTCCTAGCGTTGCCAGCTGCGCGTGATCTGGGACCTCCGGCGGGAATGCCGCGGGTTGCGCGTGGCGCTCACCTTCGAACATCACCAGCAACTCGTCGAGGCTGGGGGCGAACAGATCGACAAACGGGAGCGCCCGAGCGAGAATCTCGCGCCAGTCGACCCGCCCTGCGTCGCTCTCGGGGTCCGGCACACAGAGATCGAGTGACGTAGCCGCTCCATGCTCGCGGACCCGCTCATACATCGCCCGCAATTCCGCACCACCGTCGGCGTACATCCGCGGCATGAGTGGGGGATAGCCGAAATGAAACAGTCGCACACCGGTGAGTTCGTCATCGGGAACGTCCTGTGAGCAAAACGTCTGGTTGGCGCCGGAGCAGTGCAGAAACGTGCGATCGACACCCGGCGGGTTGATCACGATCGTGTAGCTGGTCGGCTCGCCCGGAGCAACGACGATGCCCGTCGCGAGGTGATCGCCGAATGAGCTGAGGGCGTCGAGCACCGACCTGCCGAACAGGTCGTCTCCGACCTTTGCGATCAAGCCGACCCGTACCCCGAGTCGGTGAAGTGCCAGACCTGTGTTGCAGACGACGCCGCCAGTCGAGATCACCGCCGGCCCTACGACCAAGAGGCGACCAGGCTCGATCTGGAGCGGCCCGCAGAGCCTTGGGGCGACATCCAGCGAAATGTGACCGGCAACCACGACCTCGGGTGCAGCTCTAGCTGCCTCCACAGACTCCGAACCTGACGCGTTCACACGGGCACTCTACGTCGGGTGGCCGCCGGACGCGCGCTGCTCGGTCAGCCGTGCCCTGACCAGAGTCACGTTGGCGTCGGCGACCGACTGTGAGCCTTCGCACAGGATCGCCGCAGCGGCAACCGGTGGAACTTCTCCAGCAGGCGCCGCCCGGTTTAGTTGAGTGAAACGCGAAGCGTTTCAGAGCTCCGGTTGGGTGATCGTTGTCATCGAATGACTAAGGCCTCCACCGACACGGACCGTGTGTCGGTCAAGACGTTTCGGTAGGTAGTGGTCGGTGCCGTTGCCCGGCGAGCCGGCGCCGTAGTCGTCACCAGTATCGGTTCGGTCAAAGAGCGTTTCGGTCCGACTAGAGCCCCTTCTGGGAACGGCATGTAGCGGCGATTGAAGGTGCCGGCTCGGGTTGCACGAGCAAGTCGCAGTGCCCCCGCAGATTCGGTCTGTCGATCCTCGATTTTGGATCCAAGGGGATCGGAAACGCGGCTGCAAAGCGGCGGTTCCGGTAACATCTGTGTCGTCGGCTTCCTCGGACTGGCTGGAGGAGCGCCTTTGCGACGGGAGCTGACTCGTCTGAACGGCCGCGTTTGCGGCCCTAGGTAACGACGATAGGGACGACCTTGTCGGCGTCCGAGTGGACCGAGCGCGACCGCGCCGGACCGAAGGCCAGACGAGTGAGTCGCACAGCAACCGTGTCGCACCAGCGATCACGCGAAAGGAGAACGACCACCTGATCAACACCGCGCGCCCCCGAACGTAAACGAGTAGGGGAACCAGCGCGCCCTGCTGACCAAGGCAACGCAAACTGGAGGTTTCGAACCCGATGTCAATCAAGTTCCTCGTGAGCCTTGTGCTCGCGATTCACCCCGTGCTGCACCACAACGAGACACGCGGCTGCGCACGCACCTATACCGTGGCGATGGGTATCAGAGCCATCGATGCCACCTATCAGTCAGGACGATCAGCGACGCCGGCAGAGGAGGCTCGGCTGCGGATGTATGTCCGCTGCCAGCGCAACCGTGCAGCTGAGCCCTACCTGATCCACGCCTGGAAAGGACTGGCGACTCCCGCACCGCTCCACGGGCCGGCGATCGCCAGCTGGTACTACGACGCCGGAACGACTGGGTGTGGCTTTCACGCACACCTGGGTATCGCCACGCTCGTTGCGCCGTGTGGGTCCCGCTTCAGGATCTGCAACGGATCTAGATGCATCGTCGCAACGCGGGACGACTCAGGGCCGTACGTCGGCGGGCGTACCTTCGACCTGGACCCCGTCTCACGCAGTGCGCTGGGCTGCTCCGCGCTTTGCACCGTGAACTGGCGGCTCGTGCGGTAGGCGCGGCCGTCGAGCGCCGCGGCGGCTCGGTTCAACTCAGCAGCAGAACTGCGTTGCCAGACGGATCGCGTACGAGCACGCCGCCGTCGCGGCGCTCGGTGGGCACCTGGGCCGCCTCGATCCGTGCCAGCACCTCCCGCAGCGAGGCGTCGTCGGGCAGCCTCAGCTCGAATGAGCGCAGTCCGACGGCGCCTGGCGGGGGGGCCGCAGCGCCGGCGCTGTGCCAGGTGTTCAAGCCGATGTGATGGTGGTAGCCGCCGGCGGCCACGAACAGAGCGCCCGGATAGGCGCGCACGATCACCGCGAGGCCAAGCACACCGCTGTAGAAGCGCTCGGTCGCGCTGAGCTCCGAGACCTGCAGGTGCACATGCCCGATCCTCGTTCCAGCCGGCAGCGCGGTCTGCTCGATCGTGAGTGCGGTTCCGCGGCCGGCGGCGTTGAGCGCTTCGGCGGGCAGCTCTTCAAGCAGGCCGTCGAGATCAAGCGGCAGCGTCGCCATCTGGAGCCCGTGCTGACCGTGCGACCACTGCTCACGCGGCCGATCACGATAGATCTCGATCCCGTTGTCGTCAGGGTCGCTCAGGTACAGCGCCTCGCTCACGAGGTGATCCGACGCACCATCAAGCGGCCATCGTGAACGAGCCAGCCGCAGCAGAGCCACGGCCAGATCACGTCTACTCGGAACGAGAACGGCGAAGTGGAAAAGACCGGAGGCTCTGCGGTTGAGCGACGGCGCCGTCGGGTCTCCGCGGAGCTCCAGGAGCGGTGGCCTGCCATCCCGCTCCACACCTGACCCATCGTTCCGGCCGGCGAACAGCGCGAGCGTCCCGTCGGGTTGCTCGGTGGCGCTCATGCCGAGCGCCCGCTCGTAGAAGGTCCGTGACGTGTCGAGGTCCGAGACGGTGAGTCGGACGGTGCCGATCGTGGTTGCCGCCGCGATCGGAGCAGCTATCGTCGGTCGATCGAGTGTTGCCATCGTGATCGGATCCTACGCTGCGACCAGCTCTCGCTGCTGCTCGGCGAGGGCCTCGACGATCTCACGCAGCGACGCAATCGTGTCGTCGTCAACGAGCTCGCCGTCGGGGCCGATCCGCTCGGCGACTCGTCCGACCGGGAACTCGATGTCGAGCACACGCGCTCCGGCGATCCCGAGCGCCCGGCGCAGGTGGTCTTGGGCCCAGAGGGCGCCGTATTCGCTGGTGCTCGCACCGATCACCGCGACCGGCTTGCCGGCCAGCGAGGCGGCGCCGCGCGGGCGAGAAGCCCAATCGAGGGCGTGTTTCAGCTGGCCTGGGATGGTGCCGTTGTACTCGGGCGTCGAGATCAGCAGCGCGTCGGCTTCGGCGATCAACTCACGTAGCGCCACCACTGTTGCGGGCGGCGCCTCGGTGTCGTGATCCTCGTTGTAGGGCGGCAGCGACTCAAGGCCGTCGTACACGAGGAGCTCGATGTTCTCTGGCGCCGCCTTGGCGGCAGCCCGCAAGAGCGCTGTGTTGTGGGAGCGTTCCCGCAGGCTGCCTGAGATGCCAAGGACCCTCATGATTTACGCGCCCTTCACGGCCGAGACGCTGACGACGAGCTTGACGTTGTTGGCAACCAGCAGGTTGCCGTTGGGCAGCGTCTGGTTCCACTTCAGGTCGAACTCGCGGCGGTCGATCACACCAGACACCTCGAAGCCGATCCGCTCGTTGCCCCAGGGGTCCTCGCCGTTCTCGGCGAGGGTACCGGTCAGCTCGATCGGCTTGGTGATGCCCTTGATCGTGATCTCCCCGACGAGCTTGATCTGATCGCTGCCGACGGCGTCGGTCCGGGTCGTTTGGAACGTGATGGTGGGGTTGCGTTCGGCGTCGAAGAACTCCGGCGACTGCAGGTGTCCGTCGCGGTTCTCGTCCCCGGTGTCCACGCTGTCGACCTCGACGGTGCCGCTCAGGCTCGGTGCGTCGCCGGTGGCGTCGACGGTGCCGTCGAACTTCTTGAACGCGCCGCGAACGGTCGCGATTCCCATGTGGCGCACCTCGAAGCCCACGTTCGAGTGGCTCGGGTCGACGTTGTAGATGCCGGCGGGAATGCTGGTGAGGGCGGTGGCTGTGGCTGACATTTGGGCTCCTTTGACGCGGCAAGTAGAGTAGTTGAGGAGACAACCATATTAGACCACAATGCTTGCGCTGTCAAGTATTGCGCGCTCAATCAGGCCCCGGCCGTCTTCAGCCGGGAATCCTCCGCGCCGAAAGGGTCGGTCAGGCGATTACGAGACGGTGCAGGCGTCCTGGTGCGCGCCGGGGAGTCTGCTCAGCAGCGTCGCAAGCGTCTCGATTTCCTCGGCGCTGTAGCGCTCGAGGAACAGGTGCTGAATACTGGCGACATGGGTGCAGCCGGCCTCGCGAAGCTTCTGGTACCCGGCGTCCGTCAACTCGGCGTAGGAGATCCGCGCGTCGCTCTGGCACGACGCGCGCTCGACCAACCCGGATGAGACGAGCCCGTCGACGAGGCGGGTGATGCCTGAACGTGTGAGCATTGTGCGCTCCGAGAGCGACGACATCGGCAAGCGACGTTCGGACGACTGGGCGAGGTACAGGAGCACTTCGTAGTCGCGCGCGGTCATGCCGTGCGCCGCCAGTAAAGATGCATCGAGTTCGCGCAGAATCGAGGCATGGCTCTGCAGATAACTGCGCCACGCCTCCAGCGCCGAACCTTCGAGTCGGGAGGAGGTCGCACTTTCCATGACTTTCAGTCTAATTGACGGAGCGACGGCGTTCTTTCTCCGAGGCAGAGAACTCGAACGCGGCAGCTGTCTGCTCGAGCGGGGGCCGTCCGGCGAAGGCCTTGTCAAGCGGCGGGTGAGCGCAGCTCTGCGTTCGACGGTGGCCGTGGGCCAAAGGCCGGCACGGGGGTTCACCGCTACAGGTAGTGGCACAGCTGCCGACTACGCGGAGGTATGGCGAGGTTGAGAACGGCCGACGGATGAGCACGGAGGAAGCGATGGCGCTACAGGACACGGCAGCACCTGAATCTGAGGCTGCCGACGACATCAGCACCAGAGCTGCCGGATCCGACGGCGGCCTGCGATCCGACGGCCTTTCGGCCGGGGAGGACCGCTCCGGGTCGCGCGCCGGGGCCGGAGCCCGACCGCCGATCGGCATCAAACTGCTCTACTGCGTCCTCGCGGCCATCGCCGCCGCGTACTGGATCTCATTGGTCGTTCGTCCCAACGGCGAGACGTGGAGCTGGTTGGACGGGTGGGGGGTGGCGAGCTTCGAGCTGTTCGTGAGCGCGCTTGTGCTGGTGCGCGCGGCCGTGAATCGGTGGGACCGCAAATACACGATGTTCTTGGGCGCCGGAATGTGCTCGTGGGCGCTCGGTGACATGACTCTGGCCTACATGATGCGTGACGGGGCGAATGTGCCGACGCCGGCGCTGCCGAACTATCTGTGGGCGGCGTTCTTCCCGCTTGCGTACATCGGCGTGATGCTGCTGATGCAGCGCGACGTGCGCAAGCTCACGTCCGCCAACTTCCTGGACGGGGTGGTGGCCTTTCTCGTGACCGCGGCCGCGCTGGTGGCGTTCGCGTTCGGAACGATCCAGCATGCTGCTGGTGGCACCGCCGTCGTCGTGGGAACGAATCTCGTCTACCCACTAGGCGATCTGCTGCTGTTCGGGCTGACCGCGTTCGGCATTGTTCTGCTGCCCGCCGGAAGCCGGGCCAAGTGGTACCTGATCGCGGCTGGGGGGCTGATCAACGCAGCCGGAGACATCGCGGCACTGTTCCCGACGCTCACCGCCACGCACGTCGGCTTTCTCCTGAATTCCGGAGCCTGGCCGGCCTCGCTGCTGTGCATCTCCGCAGCCGTGTGGCTCACCCGCAGCCCGACCACCGAGCCGCGTGAATCAAGCGCATCCGGATTCCTGATCCCGACTGTCGCATCCGGATTCGCGCTGTTGATCCTGTTTGTGGGGTCGCTGAACCACACCAGCCAGGTCGCGATCGGGCTGGCCACCGCGACGCTGCTCGCGGCTGGGGTCCGCTTCGGCTTGGCGTTGAGACGGATGCAGCAGCTCACCAACGAAAAGCACAAAGAGCTCGAGCGGGCCGCCGCGGCAGAGCGAGATTCTCGTAAGCGCTCAGATGAAGCCTCTGCAGCGGAGCGGAAATCGCTGGAGCGCGCGGCCGCCGCCGAGCGGGAGTCGCGGGAGCGCGCGGCCGAGGCGGCTGCCGCACAAAAGGCATCCCTGGAGCGTGCAGCGGTCGCCGAACGAGAGTCGCTCGCACGGGCCGCGGCAGCCGAGCGGGAGTCGATGGAGCGTGCATCTGCCGCCGAGCGGGAGTTCCTCGAGCGCGCCGCCTCCGCCGAGCGAGATTCGAGAGAGATCCTGGAGGCTGCGGTTCGCAGCTACACCCTGTTCGCAGCGAGGGTGGCTGACGGCGATCTGACCGCCACGGTCGAACCCGCCGGCGATGAGGATCTGCAGGCCCTCGCGGGGAGCCTCAACAAGATGGTCGCCGGTCTTGCCGAGATCTCAGGTGAGATCCAGGTCGGCGTTCAGGAGATGGGGGCCTCGACCACGCAGATCCTGGCGTCCGCCAACGAGCACTCGGAGCGCGCGAGCCAGCAGTCAGCCGCGATCAGCCAGACCACCAGCACTGTCAACGGCTTGCGTACGGCAGCCGATGAGATGGCGCGACGAGCCGAGGATGTCGCTCGGCGGGCGAGCGACTCGGTCAAGGTGAGCGACGAGGGGACACAGGCGCTGCAGGCGATCGCTGAGGCGATGGACGAGATCCGCGCCCGCGTCGACGGTATCGCGCAGGAGATCGTCAATCTGTCTACGCGCACCCAGCAGATTGGGGACATCACAGCGACCGTCAACGAGCTCGCCGATCGCTCGAATCTACTTGCGCTGAACGCAAGCGTGGAAGCCGCTCGCGCCGGCGAGCACGGCCGCGGATTCGCGGTCGTGGCCGATCACGTCCGGGACCTCTCCGAGCAATCGAAGGCGGCCACGGCGAAGGTCGAGACGATTCTGAGCGAGGTCAAGATCGCGACAGCGGCTGCGGTACGCGCCAGCGAGCAGGGGTCGAAGGTCGTCGACCAGGGCCTCGTACTCACAGGTCGCGCCGGCGAGGGGGTTCGCAGCCTGACGGACACGATTCGCGAGGCGTGGCACGCCGCCGAGCAGATTGCCGCATCTGCCCAGCAGCAGAGTGCTGGAATGGATCGGATCGCCGGGGCGATGGGCGAGCTCGAGGACAGCACGATGCACTTCCTCGATGGAGCGCAGCAATCGCAGCGTGCGGCCGAGAACCTCGACGAACTGTCAGCCAAGCTGACGGCCGTGACCGATCGCTACCGGGTCAACGACATCGGTACGCGCGGTCGGTCGGCGCTGCTCACCAAGTAACGCCTGAGCGATTGTTGTTTACTGATTCGCTCCCGATGATTAGGAGCGAAAGATGAAGTTGAGCGCCAGAAACCAGCTACCGGGAACGGTCGTGGCCGTCACCCACGGTGAGGCGATTGCAAATATCGAGCTGGAGGTAGCCGGCCAGCGGCTGGTCGCCTCGATCACCGTCGAGGCGGCCAACGAGCTCGGTCTCCAGGCCGGCGCCGACGTCGTCGCCGTGATCAAGGCATCCGATGTGATGATCGCGGTCGCCTAGCTCGGTGGATCAGGCGGCGCGGATCGCGGCCATGAGCTGTGAGCCCGCGGTTGCGCCGATCGGGACGCCTGGGTTCATGGGGGAGAGGTATTCCACCTCGTTGCCGTCAATGCGGTCAACCGACGTGCCCGGAAACACCTGGTAGAGCAGTTCGCGCATCGGGACGTTGTCAGACTGGACGATCGCTCGCAACCGCGTGACGCCGCGAGACCCAGCTTCATCGCGAAGTCGGCTGAGCAGCCGAGCCCCCAAGCCTTGGCGGCGGAATGGGTCGTGAACGCAGATCGCTAGCTCGGCTTCGCGCGGGTCCTGCGGGTCCGTTGAGAACCGCGCGACCGCGGCCAATCGAGGATCTTCACCGCCTTGCACGGCCACCAGGGCTACGTGCGTCTCCCCATCGACGTGCGTCAGGTAGGTGAGCTCCTTCGGACTGAAGTAGCGCTTCGCGGCGTGAAACCGCCGATAGTAGGTCTCACCGGAGGTGTAGCCGAGGGCCGCGACGATCAGGTCGGCATCGGTGGGTCGTATTGGGCGGATGTCGAAGGCGTCTCCCGCGTGCCGGCTGAATGGGCCGGTGGCGGGGCCGCCAGCAGTCTCGTGGGAGGTCTCCGTGGATACCAGGCGGAGCATCGACCGGGTCGGTGCGGTCTGGTTGGTATGTGCGCTGCGAGCGTTCGGCATGATGGCCCAATCTCTCGTGCTTTTCAGTGGTCTCGATCGACAGCTGACCGTGGCTCCTGAAGCAGCCTCGCAAATGCTGGACTGCACGGCAACTCATCAGCCCACCCGCCGCCGCCGCGATCTCGAGGCGGACTTCTGTCGCGGTCCGATTGGTGTTGGCTTGTTCAGATCCATCCCAGCTCTGTGGCGCGCAGCACGGCTTGAGCGCGGTCATCGACTCCGAGTTTGGTGTACACGTTGTGCAGGTGGGTACGCACTGTGCTGATGCTGACGCCGAGTTCGGTGGCGATGACCTTGTAGACCTTGCCGTCGGCCAGGATGCGAAGGACCGCGGTTTCACGGTCTGACAGAGGTGAACGTTCGGCTCGACGGCGCTGGCTACCGCCTGCGTGTGGCAGGTCGAACAGAACGTCTCTGAGGCCTTGAGGTGACATCCCACACATCTGAGCCAGGCGGAGCATCTTCCGGCGGTCGACGCGTTCGCCCTGAGAGTGGTGGGCGACCTTATCCGCGAGCCTCACGTAGGTGGCGATGGCGTTCTCGGCTTCGGAGCTGTGGTGTGCAGCGACGGCGTTCACCAGTCGCCGAGGAAGTTTCCACCGATGCAGCAGTAGGCCGCCGAGACTGGCGTGGTCAACGCCCCAAGCTTGCTGTTCTTCGCGGACTCGCTCCTCGGGATTCGACGTGCGCTCGTTCTGGCCGGTGTACTCGGGGAAGGCGCGACCCAGGACGAGCTTGCCGATGTCATGTAGAAGCGCCACGACCATGACATCATCACGCTGGGCCGGCCCCAACTCGCGTGCGATTCGGTCGGCCGCACGAGCGACCGCCTGCGCGTGCACGCGGGAGCGGTGCATGAGCACCTCAAGCTGGGAGGTTCGCCACGGAAACTCAGCGCGTGGCAGATCGACGATCGCCTCGTTGATCCCAGTCGGCCCGAGCGCAGCCACGGCGTCGGCGACATTCGTGATCTGGCGCCGGCTTGCGAGCGTCTGTGCTCTGCGCAGCACCGCTACCGTCAGGCCCGTGTCACTCTCGATCGCGGCCACGAGCTCGCCGCCACTGATGCCATCGGTTCCGGTGGCAGCAAGCACACGCTCGTAGGCGGGAGCGAAGACGGGCACGACGCCGAACTCCGCGATCGCGCTCATCAGGCCGCGCCGGCCGGCTGGCTCATGGCGGACGTCCGTTCCGGCTCGAGTAACGATCTCCGCGCCTGTCGCGCGACGAGCTGGCGGTATCGGCTTGCTCTCTGCGGTAAACACGGCAACAAGTGCATCGACGACGCGCGGGTCGAGCTGCGACCCGCGCTCTTGGCAGACGCGCCCGAGCGCAGCCTCAGGTCCGATTCCACGGCGGTGCGGCCGGTCGCTTGCGATCGCGACGAACGCGTCGCAGGTTGCGATCACGCGGCTGAGCATCGGGATCGCGTCGGCGCGAGACCCGTCCGGATAGCCGCCGCCGTCCCAGCGTTCGTGATGAGCTCGAACGATTCCCGCGGTGGAAGCGACGGCCGGGAGCGTTGCGAGCAGCTGTTCCCCAAGAACAGGATGTCGGTTCATAAGCTCCCAGTCATCAGGTGAGAGGGGATCGGTTCTGAGGACAACCGCGTCAGGAAGCGCGAGCATCCCGATGTCCCGAACGCGCACCGCAAGGTCCAACAGCGCCTGTTGCTCGGCATCGAGGCCCAACTCGCGAGCGACCTTGTGTGCGAGTTGACGCACCAGTGGTGTCGACGCATGTACACCTGGGGCGCGGGCCCTTAGCGCTGCTTCCAGCGCCGCACCGGCGGAGCTCGCCGAGTCGCGATCGCCGCCGTCGTCGGGAGTCATGACCGCGCCCCGGGCGAAGTCTGTCGTGTCTTTGGTCGTGGCGCTCATCATCCGTGCTTATCGATGCTCGGCGACGGCTTCGTCGAGAGCTGCATGCGGGCGTCCGAGGTGGAAGCCCCGTACCGGATCAACGCCGTAACCGCGCAACAGGTTGAGCGTCTCGTCGTCCTCGACGCCCTCCGCGATCGTTGCAGAGCGAAGCTTTGCGCGATCTTGACGGTCGCTTTGACGAGGTGCTGGTTCGCTTCGTTCGTCAGCAGGTCAAGGACGAACCTGATGTCGTTCTTGGGGTACGTGAGGTGGAGCCTCTGCAGGTAGGTGAAGCTCCCGTAACCCGCGACAGTGAGCGACGGCGGAATCATCGCGCTTCCCCGCAGAGTTCCCGGGAGGACTCCGCCGCCCTGAAACCTCACGTCACTGATGTGCATCTCAACATCGCTCGAATCCATTCGGAGCTTCCGCGCCGTATCGGCGGGCCTGTCTCGCAGATCCATGTCCGGTGGTCGGGCCCGTCCCAGGCCCGCCGGCCACCGGCGACATGCAAAGCTAGTATCTATTGTTACAAATATTCCAGACGTCTGCCGAAAATCTTCTTGTCGGTCCGTGCCGATCGGGGTGCTTCGGGCGGCGCGGCGACACGTTTAGTCAGCACGGCTGCGGCATGTGTCGGCGATCGCCGCCACGAGCGCGTCGATGTCGAGCGGTTTCGTGAGGTAGGCGCTGACACCGAGCGCGAGCATCAGCCGGCGTTGGGCGTCGGTCGCGTCGGCGGTCACGGCGATCACCGGTATGGCGGCCGTCTGCTGGCGTGCACGAAGCGCGCGCAGGACGCGATCGCCACGCATGTCTGGCAGGTTTACGTCGAGCAGGACCACGTCTGGCAGAGCGCTGGCGGCGATGTCGACGCCGAGTTGGCCGCTGGCAGCCGCGATCACCTCGATATTCTCGCCGCCGAGGATCTCTTCGATCAGCCGGAGGTTGGCGATGTTGTCCTCGATGCAGAGCACCGTGCGGGCCGCTGAGGAGGTTCGCGCCTCATGACGGGGTCCGTGGGCGGGTCTCGCGGCGGGAGGTGGGCTGAGCGCAAGCCGCAGTTGGAAGGTGGAGCCGGCGCCGAGTTCGCTCTCGACTTCGATGGACCCTCCCATCGCTTCGGCCAGTCGGCGCGACAGGGTTAGGCCGAGGCCGGTGCCCTCGACCCGGGTGGCCTCGGCGCCCAGCCGATCGAACGGGGCAAACAGTCGTGGAAGATCCGCGGCGGCGATCCCGGGGCCGGTGTCGGACACCGCTAGAGTCAATGTCTGACCATCGGCCCACGCCTTGATCCTGATCCGGCCCTCCGGGAGGTTGTACTTCACGGCGTTGGAGAGGAGGTTGAGCAAGACCTGCTTGAGCCGCTGCAGGTCAGCGAGCACGTACACGTCGGCGTGGTCGCCGATTTCGGTCTCGATCGTGACCTCGTGTTCGTCGGCGATCGGCGCGATCAGCTCGAGTGCGTCGCTGACCGCCTGCGCGAGGTGCACGGGTTCGACCGAGATTCCCAGGCTCCCCGACTCGATCCGGGAGATCTCCAGCACCTCGTCGATCAGGGCGAGCAAGTGACGGCCGCCTTTGAGGATGTGCTCCGTGTGCCGGTGCTGGCGCTCCTCGAGCGGTGAGCGCTCGAGCAGTTGGCCGAACCCGAGGATCGCGTTCAGTGGGGTCCGCAGCTCGTGGCTCATCCGTGAGAGGAACTCGCTCTTGGCCTGATTCGCCTGCTCAGCGGCACGCTTGAGTTGCGCCTCCGCCTCAAGCTCTCGGCGGGTGGTGACATCCGTGAAGATGATCACGGCTCCGGTGATCTGACCGCGCTCGTGAACCGGCGCCGCGGTGTACTCGACCGGGAAGGTGGTGCCGTCTGCGCGGCAGTAGATGTCCTCGCTCGTCCCGGTCTCCTCAGCCGATTTGACCGCCTCGTCGGTGGACCACTCGTCCGCCAGAAACGGCGAGCGCTCTGTGCCCACCGCGTGAACGAACTCACGCATGTTGCGCCCGATCAGCTCCTCCACGTGACGGCCCAGCATCTGGGCGCTGGTCGGATTCGCATACACGATCACGCCGCTGGGGTCGACGCGGCAGATGCCCTCCCCGGCTGAGGAGAGGATCAGCTCGTTGTCAGCCGCCAGCTGCTTGAAGTCGGCCTCCTGCCGGCGCAGCGCGGTGATGTCCTTCGCCGTCATGTAGACCCAGCGGCGGTCCTGACTGCTCCGGGCGCTGATCAGCAGGTTGCGGTATTCCCCTGACGGCGTGCGATAGCGGCTCTCGAGGTCGACGATGTCTCCATCGGTCTGGCGCAGGCGCGCGGCGGCGGCCACGGTCTCGGCCTCGTCGTCCGGGTGTACGAGTGAACTGAACGGCCGTGCGTAGAGCTCCTCCGCGGGCCAGCCGAGCGTCTGCTCCCAGGCGGTGTTTCCGTGCACGATGTAGCCGTCGCGGTCGATCACCGCGAGCGGGTCGATCGAGAGATCAAACAGCGGCTTGTGCTGGGCCATGTCGAGCGCGCCCGAGATGATCGCGCCGGCCGAGCGCATGAACGAGATCTCCTCGCTGGCCAATGGGCGCGCGGTGGCGTAGTGGGCCGACAGGATCCCCTGCGGTCGGCCATCGCCGCTGTCGAGCCGCAGGCAAACACCCGCCCTGATGCCCGCTGCGTGGAGTGGCGAGTCGTCGTATCGATCGAGGAGCGTCTCGATCGATACCGGCTCCGAGCGTGCCAGCACATACTCGGCAGCGCTCCCTGGCCCCGCTGGATAGCAGACGACCCCCTCAACGCCCGCCGACGCCCGGACCAAAAGCGTGAGCCGATCTCGTGCAAGCTCGGAGAAGATCACCCGCTCCGCGCCGAGATGCTCGGCGATCACGCGCACGGTGGTGTCGATCAACTCCTGCGCCGGCGCTGTGAGTCCCAACCGTCCAAGGTCCGCGAGCGCGGTCTGGCGTGCTACCTGCGCCGCCAATCCCGTCTCCCGGGCAGACACGTCGATGAACGCGGCGTAATGAAACCGACCGTTTGGCGTGTCGGAGATCCCGAGTTGGATCTCGGCGGGGAACGTGCTTCCGTTCTTTCGCTGCGCGGCGAGGATCCGTGGGCCGCTCATCGCTTGTCCGAGCGCGCGCCGGGCGAATGCCGCCCGGCGCGCGGGGTGCTCGCGGCGCAGATCCGCGGGGACCAGGACCTCCACCGGCTGCCGGATCAGTTCTGCTGCCGGATAGCCGAACAAAATCTCCGCCTGAGGATTCACGTGGACGATCCGGCCATCGGCGTCCGAGCTGATTATCGCTACGGCGACTGCGTCAATCTCGTGTTGATCGAGCACCTGATCGACGTCGGGTTCAGCGCGTGGCGCGCGCACAGCGCCGCCCGCCTGTGGGCGCAAGGCACGCCTTCTCGTCGCTGTTCTGACCGCCTTGTCAGACTTGCTGTCCGAACTCACGCGACCACTCTCAGCCTGTGTCGGCCGGGTTGTGCAAGCGGCAGGTCGCTGGTTGCGCTGTTGCCGGATGCGAGCGCGGCGTGGTCAAGGCCCCGGAATCCGTCGACGACGGCGGGGTCAAACGACGTGCCGCTGGCGTTGATGATCTCGGTGACCGCGCGTTGAACGCTCCAGGCGTGTTTGTAGGGGCGCTCATGGGTGAGCGCGTCGAACACGTCAGCGACCGCTGTGATCCGCGCGCCCAGCGGGATCTCGCCGCCCGCGAGCCCTTCCAGATAGCCACGTCCGTCCCAACGCTCGTGATGGAACCGTGCGATCTGCTCCGCCGCGATCAGCACCGGCGAGGAACTCCCAGACAGGATGTCCGCGCCGATCCTCACGTGCCTGCGCATCACGACCAGCTCCTCAGCGCTCAGCGGCCCCGGCTTCAGCAGAATCGAATCCGGAATGCCGATCTTGCCGACATCATGCAACGGCGCCGCCAACACCAACAACTCGGCAGCTTCCGGCTCGAGGCCGATCGCGCCGGCGATCGCGCTGACCGTGGAACCCACCCGCCGGGTGTGGTGGTTGGTGTCATCGTCACGGTACTCCGCCGCCAGCGCCAGACGCTCCAACGTCTCCAACCGCGCGAGCTCGACCTCCTGGGTACGCGCAGCTACCAGCGCGTTCAGATCGCGCTGCAGCAAATGCGCCCGCAACAGGTTACGAGCGCGAAGCAACACCTCGGTCGCGTCGACCGGCTTCGTTAGGAAGTCATGGGCGCCCAGCGATAACGCCCGATGGCGTGTCGCGAGCGTCACGTCCGCAGTGATCACCAACACCGGCAGATACGGCGCCTCCAACAGCACGTCCCGAAGTGCAGCCATGATCTCAAACCCGCTCAGCACCGGCATATGCAGATCCAAAATCAACAGATCCGGGCCAGGATCCAGCCGGCACAGCCTCGGAACGTCCTGCGCGTCACGCGAGGTTGTGACCCGACGATACCCCGCATCGACGAGGATCTCCCGGATCAGCTCGCTATTGGCGTCATTGTCATCGACGACCAGGATCCCCGCGTCATGCAGCTCCCCCGAGCCATTCACGGCAGCACCTCGACCAGACTTGCCCGATTCGATCATCTGTGGTCTGAGCTCGATCGGTTCGAACTCAGCACATCGGCCCACGCGACCCATTAATCGACCGGAAACCTGCATTCCATTAGCCAACAGTCGCGAGTGCGGGACGCTCCCTGGGCTGATCATCCCTGGGAGAGCCCAAGAAGATCAGGCTCTTTAAGTGAGAACGCCCCGGAACGGCGGGATATGAGGCCGAACTCCGGGGGCGCACTCAGGGAGGAGAGGTACTGCAAACGAAATTATCGGACTACGACTTCCAGAAGTCAAAGATCGATTGGACGCGTCACTGATAGCGGGACCTTATGAATAATTCTGAATTGACGTAGAGGATTCTCGCTGGTTCGCTTGACAGCTACGAAAAAAGTGATATCAATTAGATACTACTTTCCGAGAACGTTCCCGAGGAGGGAATCATGAACGCTGATCACTTCTACGTCGGCTTTCGCGTGCCGCGAGCAATCAGTGCGAGGACGAATTCGACCGCCGCGAGGTGATGGCGCTCGTACCCGGCTTCCGGGTGGCGTCGACCGCGTGTAATCACTTTCGAGAGTGCTCCAGGAGGAGTCATGACCCAGGACGTCCAGCAGTACCGCCAGCCCGAGACGACTCCCGTCGGGCACTCGGGAACCCGCGTCGAAATCCACGAGCGTCCCGCCTGGTCGATCAGCGGCTGGTTTGGTGTGGTCGTGATCGCGGTCTGTGTCGCCGCCACGATTCTGCTCGTCCAGAACAAGGGAGGTGCGGTGCTGGCGGTGCCGATCGTGATCGCCGTGCTGGTTGCGTCCTCGCTGGTGATGGTCCAGCCGGGGCACACGAAGGTCGTGCGGTTCTTCGGCAGTTACGCCGGCACCGTGCGTCGCACCGGCCTGTCGTGGATCGTGCCGCTGGCGGACCGCCGGAACCTGAGCATCCGGGTCCGTAACTTCGAGACCAACCATCTGAAGGTCAACGACGCTGACGGCAACCCGGTCGAGATCGCCGCGATTGTCGTCTGGCAGGTGGCCGACACTTCGCGGGCCTCCTATGCCGTAGATGACTACGTCAACTTCGTTGAGGTTCAGGCCGAGTCTGCGTTGCGTCACGTTGCGACGACCCACCCCTACGACGACCCGACGGGTGAGGGGACCTCATTGCGTGGCAACGTCGACCTCGTCGCCGCAGAGCTCGCCCAGGAGGTGGCACAGCGGGTCACGATCGCGGGGGTCGAGATCGTGGAGGTTCGGATCAGTCATCTCGCTTACGCGCCGGAGATCGCGCAGGCGATGCTGCGCCGCCAGCAGGCCAACGCCGTCGTTGCTGCGCGATCGCGGATCGTCGAGGGGTCTGTGGGGATGGTCGAGATGGCGCTCGCGGCGCTCGATGAGCACGGGATCGTGGAGCTCGACGAGGAGCGCAAGGCGGCGATGGTCAGCAACCTACTGGTCGTGCTCTGTGCCGATCAACCCGCGTCCCCGGTCGTCAACACCGGCACGCTCTATACGTGAGCCCTGAGCGCAAGCAGATCCTGCTGCGCATCGACCCGGCGGTCCACGACGCCCTCGCGCGGTGGGCCGCTGACGACTTTCGCAGCCTCAACGCCCAAATCGAGATGCTGCTGCGGCGTGCCCTCAACGACGCCGGCCGGATGCCCCGACAAGCGGGGCCGATGCCCAGGCGTGGCCGTCCCCCAAAACCGTAGCGGCGTCGTCACGCCGACCTCCGAAGAAGCCCGTTCCCCAACCGCGACGTCGATCACATCGCAAAGATCGCGCGGGCGCCGTCGCCGCGCAGCACGAGCTCGATCGCTTCGATGAACCGCCGCCGAGCACCAGCCACCAGCGATGCTGGAGCGCCCCGGCCACGCTTGCAAGCGGGCGCGCGTCACTCAAGCGCCTGGATCGCAGGGCGATGTTTGGTGCAGGCCGGGCGCGCGGGCCACCGAGCTCATGGCATGAGTTGCACCACACCCGTGACATGGGACGGGCAGGACGCGCTCGGCCGATTTGCGCGTCACAGCTCACCGGCCCGTGTGTCGACCGGGGACTACACGGGCGCGACGAGTCACGCGACCGACGATCGTAACGTCCACCAAAAGAGCCGCCCAGTGCGGCCCGGCCTTGCGACACGATTCTCGGAGGATCAGATGTCCGCTACTGAAGTTGCCGGACAGACCGTCAGCAACACCACCGCGATTCGACCCTTGGAAGTCGGCTTCCCGGAGGTGGAGCTGTCTGAGCTGCGCCGGCGCATCAGGGCGACCAGGTGGCCGGAGCGCGAGACGGTTGGCGACGACTCGCAGGGGGTTCGGCTCGAGATGATGCAGGCGCTCGCAAGCTACTGGGCCACGGATTACGACTGGCGCACGTGCGAGGCGCGGTTGAACGCGCTGCCGAACTTCGTGACGGAGATCGACGGGCTCGACATCCACTTCATCCACGTTCGCTCGCAGCATGAGGACGCGCTGCCGCTGATCGTGACGCATGGGTGGCCTGGCTCGATCATCGAGCAGCTGAAGATCATCGAGCCGCTCGCCAACCCGACCGCGCATGGCGCGAGCGCATCGGACGCGTTCCATTTGGTGATTCCGTCGCTGCCGGGCCACGGGTTCTCGGCCAAGCCGACGAGCACCGGGTGGGATCCGGTGCGTATCGCGCGTGCCTGGGTCGTGCTGATGAAGCGCCTCGGATACGACCAGTTCGTCGCCCAGGGTGGCGACTGGGGTGCGGCCGTCACGCAGACGATGGGCGCACAGGCCGCGCCGGAGTTGCTCGGCATTCATTCCAACATGCCGGGCACTGCGCCGGCCGATCTCGTACCGGGGTTCGAGCGCGGCGATCCGCCGCCGCCCGATCTCTCAGACGACGAACTGCGCGCATACAAGCAGTTGAGCGACTTCTATGCCAAGCACGTCGCCTACGCGCTGATCATGGCGACGCGCCCGCAAACGCTGTACGGGCTGGCCGACTCACCCATCGATCTGGCGGCGTTCGCGCTTGACCACGGGGACGGCACCGGCCAGCCGGGGCTCGTCGAGAAGACCCTGGACGGGACTTACCAGAGCGCGCTCACGAGGGACGACCTCCTCGACAACATCACGCTCTACTGGTTGACGAACACGGGCGTCTCCTCGGCTCGTCTCTACTGGGAGAACAAGGCCGACTTCTTTGACGCCAAGAACATCACCATCCCGTTTGCGATCAGCGTCTTCCCCGAAGAGCTGTACCAGGCCCCGCGGAGCTGGGCCGAGCGCGCCTATCCCCACAACCTCATTCACTACAACCAGCTTGACCGCGGCGGCCACTTCGCGGCCTGGGAACAGCCGCAACTCTTCTCAGAAGAGATGCGTACGTCCTTCCGATCGCTCCGGCACAAGGATGCTGGGCAGTGACCACACCACCGCAAACGCAATCGTGAGCGAGTTGGAGAGCGCCCGTGACGCGTTGCCTGGTGGGTCCGGAAGGAGGCAATGCGGTGGTCTCGCTCGCCCAGCGGATATTGTCCTGCGCCCAGGCGCGCCTGGTGCGATTATCTGCGTGTGCGAGGAAGGGCTTTCCGGGGCCGCGCGATCGTCGCCGTTGCAGCGGCGTTGGTGCTCGCGGCGCCGGCAGGCGCCGGCGCCGTGGCGCTCTCGGTGCGCACCTTCTCAGTTGGATCGAGCGGCTGCTGCTTCGGGATCGCGGCGGGGCCGGACGACTCGCTGTGGGTGAGTGAGACCGGTCACATTGCGAGGATCACCACCGCGGGGGCGGTGAGCCAGTTCGCGGTACAGATCCCGGATTCCTCCTATACAGCTGAGCCCCAAGGGCTGGCCGAGGGACCCGACGGCAACCTGTGGTTTGCCGACACGCAGGGGGGAATTGGGATGATCACAGGTGCGGGAAGCTCGGAGGAGTATCCGTTCGCCTCGGTCGGAGACGAGAGCCTCGACGGCCAGATCGCACCTATAGCGTTCGCCGCCGATGGGTCGCTGTGGACCGTCGCCACGAACGCCATGGGCACGTCGACGATGCTCCTCAGGACAACCGTGGCCGAAGCGCCCTCCAGCGACGCGCAGACGTTCCCGTTCCCCGGCGACACCGTCGTGACTGCGCTGGCTCGCGGCCCGGACGGGAATATCTGGTTCGCACAGGCCGACCCGGCCGGCGTCGGTCGCAGCACCGCAACCGGTCAGATGACCGTGTACACCGCGCCGTTCGGCGCTGAGGACCAGATCTCCGCGCTGACCGCCGGGCCTGACGGGAACCTGTGGATCGTCGACAACGGGCCCCGCGGCTCGCCGACCACGAGGATCGCGAGGATGACGCCGTCCGGAGTGGTGACTTGGTTCCCCGTCCCGCAGGACCCCGGAGTCACGGACTCGATCACGACCGCGAGCGACGGCAACCTCTGGTTCATCTCCAACGACGATCCGGGAGCGGTCGCCCGCATAACCCCGTCAGGGGAGATCGTGGAGTTCGCGCTGCCAGCCGGGTCAGATCCGAAGCAGCTGGTCAGTGGCCCGGACGGCAACCTCTGGTATTTCGACTCCATCAACAGCGTCGTCGCGAGCTTCTCCCCTCGTCCGCCATGCAGCGTGCCGCGACTGATCGGCCTGACACGCGCGCAGGCGGCGCGGCAGGTGGCCGCCTCGGGCTTCTGCACGCTCGGCCAGATCTCCGCCGGCGGCGCCGGTGCCGAGGTCCACATCCAGCGGCCCGCCCCGGGCCAGGCCGCACCAGACGGCGCCGCGATCAACCTCACGCTCGGAGCGCCGAGCACGCTCAAGATAGCCGTCCCGCACCACGTCGAGATCGGCGTTCCATTCGGGTTCAGGCTGAGCGGCGACCCCGTCGGCGGCGGCTACACCCTGTTCCTGGCGATCGGCCGCCAGCCTTGTGCGAGGGACCCGCAGGTCGAGTTCGAGAAGGGCGTGCCTGTCCAGCGCACGACCGTCAATCACCGGTTCACAGTCCGATTCAGCCACGTCCTCAGCCCGGACCGCGGCGTCCACTACATCTGCACCTGGCTCGGCCTCTCCAGCACCCTGACCACCGCAAGCGCGCGAGCTTCCTACGTCACGAGGTAGGCCCCGAGCCGGCGCCTGCCGGGGCGACCAACGTTGCGCGGGCTCGGTTAGCTCAGGCCGAGTGGAAGGTGTACTTGGGTGACGAGCACCCGCCGGCGCTGGTCTCGACGGTGAAGACCATCGTCTTGGCATCGGCGCTGAACTTGCCGACGATGGTCACGGTCTCGCCGTAGTAACGGTGCGCCCCGCGGAATGTTCCGTTGGCGTCGTTGATCTTGAGCGTCGGAGCCGAGCGGGCGTTGAGCACGATCACGGCGCTCGACTGTCCGGTGCTCGTCGGCCCCGTCGTGTTCTTCGAGCCGCACAGCAGCCCGACACTTGCGCTCCCGTGGAAGCTCGCGCGTGTGCCGCTGGACGCGATCGTGAACGACGTGCCCAGCAGGGCCTTGTCTTTGTACGTTCCACCCGGCACCACGACGTGCGCGGCCGTTGCGGAGGCGGCGACCGCTAGTCCCACGACCGTGACCAGCACCAGCGACCGGGCTAATGCTCTCATCTTGCGGTACTCAATCATGCTGAGCTGTTGGGGTCAACCGCGGTTTCGACCTGCACCCTTCGTGTCCCATCGCGGCTCTCGGCGCAAAGGGAGCGAATACCGCTACCCCCGCCTCGGTCCGCTCGCAACATCGCCGTCGGGCAGCGTGAGTCCAGTGAGCGCGGCGCAGTACGCGAGCAGCTCCTCCTGAAAGCCGGTCTCTCGCGCGGCGGGATGCACGTCCCGGGGGCGTTGGTGGTAGAAGTACTCCGCTGTCACCTTGGCGGCCGGGTCGTCGCTGACGGCGAGCCATGTCTGGGTGACCGGGGCGAGCGATAGATCGTCCGGGGCGCCGGAGCCGCCCATCTTGGTCGCCACCCATCCGGGTTCGACGGAGTTGGACAGCACAGTCGGCCAGCGCCGGGCCACGGCAAAAGCCAGGACGACGTCAAAGAGCTTGCTATCGGAGTACGCCTCGCTGCCGCTCCAGGACCGGCGGGCCCATTGCGGGTCCGACAGGTCGGCGTCGCCGCCGCGGTGCATCCCAGAGCTGAGGTAGACGAGTCGGCTCGGCGCGTAGATCAGTGTCGTCAGAACATAAGGGGCGAGAACGTTGATCGCGAACACGTGACACAGCCCGTCGTCGGTGACGATCCGACGCCTCTCCCGATATCCGACGCCGGCATTATGGATGACCGCGTCAAAATGTCCGAGCGTGTTTGCCTGGTATGCGACTTGGCGCATGCCTTCGATCGTCGCGAGATCGCCGATGACGACTCCGAACGCGCCCGCGACGGCGCTGGCCGCGTCGTCGCCTCGGCTCTCGTTGCGGGCGTGTAACACAACCTCGTGATGCCGTCCCGTGAGTAGCTGCGCGGCCATCAGACCGAGGCCGTCCGCAGAGCCAGTGATCAGAACCCGAGCCACGCGCCAACTCTCCCATACGAGACGATGCCGACGGCCATCGTACGCCCTGACTGCAATCTGCGTGACGCGACCGCGCGAGCGCTTGGTCTCCCAGGACGGCGACTTCGCGCTGATCGTCGAGGCCGTGCTCGTGTCGGGAACGCTCGGTCCTGCGACCAAGCTCGGCCCGAACTTCGTCAGCTCGCCTATCGTCGAGGCCGACGCCCGCGGCTTCGACGATCGGGATGTGGAGCCGCAACATCACGACCGGTGAGAGCGGCCGGGGCCGGCTTCCGTAACGAGATCGACGCGACCGAGTTCCGGCTCCCATAGGAGCCTGCGCGTGTGACGAGCGTCCCCGTGCGGCGTAGTGTGGGACCGATGCGCCGTCTCGCTCTGATCTCAACGGTCGCGATGATCGCCGTGCTGGCCGTCGTGGAGACGAGCGGCGGTTCGGTGCCGACCTCTGCGGCAAACCAGCGCGTTGCGCAGGAGTTCGCCGGGCGCAAGCTCGCCAATGTGCGCTTACCGTCCGGCGCGATGGCGACCGTGACCGACCCGTCAGTCGGTCACGTACTCGGCAGCGCCGCCACGAGACCGGGGATCGAGCGGCTGATCGACCGTCATCGGTTCTGGCTCGTGCCCGGCGCTCCGACCGCTGTGCTCGTCTGGTTGCGACACCATCCGCCGGCCGGAACGCAGCCCGACGGCTCGGGGTCAGCCGGCAACCGGTTCGGCACATACGAGTGGTTTCAGTCGTTCGCCTACCGCAACGTGCCGGCTGCCCTGTACGAGGCAGCGCTCAGTGTTTCGGTCGCCGGCGCGCCGGGTGGTCGAACCGCGGTCCGGGCGGATTCGTTTGCGGCCGGGATGGTGCCGAGGCCCGGCTGGGAGCGGGTGCCCTCCGGCGTGAGCTCGATCAACGTCGCCGTGCAGCAGTCAGACGGCCGTGGGAGCTACCCGGTTGCGACGATCACCCAACCCGCACTGGTGACGCGGGTGGTGACGGCGTTCGACTCGTTCCCGATCGTGCAGCCCGGCAACGTGTTCAGCTGTCCGGTGATCCTCGCTTCCTCGCCGGAGCTCCACTTCCAGTTCCTGTCGCCCGCCGGCGCTCAGCTCGCGAACGCAGCCGAGGAAGCGTGTGGCGGAGTTGCGTTCTCGGTCGGCGACCGCTCCGGTCCCGCGCTGGAGCCTGGAGTTGACCTCACCCAGCTGCTGTTCTCACACCAGGTCTTGCCTGTCTGCTCGGCGCTGTCGGTCGCGGCGACGCCGGTCACGCACACGCCGCCGCCTGAGGAGCTCAGCGTGTCGTTCCAGATCAAAGACACGGGAGTTGGTGCCTGCGGTCTTCGCGGGTATCCGCAGATCAGCCGGCTGAGCACAACCGGGCGATCGCTGGTGCCGCCGGTGACCCGCATTCCGGCCGGGGTGCCGGTCACGCCGCCGCTCGTCCTGGTCGATCCCACCTGGCCTGCCACCACGTCGATCTCGTGGCCCGCGCAACCGGCATGCAAGGCGCTGCCCTTCACCCAGATCGACATGCGACTGCCGGGCGTCCAGGCCCCCTTCGCGGTCACGCTGCGCAACCCGATCGCTCCTTGCCGCGGCCGCCTCTCGGTCGCCCCGATCGGCTAGAAAGGCTCTCCCGGCACTACGCCGGCGTGATGAAAGAGCTCCGGACCTGAAACCGATGCCCACGGCTGACGCCTATTCGCAAGGCCCGCGAGGCGTCATCGGGACTCAAGTTCAGGGAGGCGAAGCGATGAATTTCCTTCCTGGTATACGCCAGGAGTGCATCAGGCCGACTGCGCGGGGGTCTCCTGGCCTCTGTTGCTCGACTTCAATGCGGAGGAGCGGATGCCACTTGCCGAGATGGCCGGTCGCGATGCGGATGCCGAGGGCGACACGAACATGGGAGCATCGCGACTCGCCCGCGTGTGGAGGCGTCTTTGCTCTCCGTGGCGCGGGGGATCGTCCGAACGCTAATCCGCACGGCAGCCATTCCCAGCCCTCTGCGGTCGTCGCCTCGACCGAGGAGGGACAGCGGCACAGCCTGCGGGCCGGTAGTAACGACGAAGGCGGTGGTTCCGCATCGTGCAGCGTGTTCGGGCCGTGAGCTTTGTGACACGTACGCGACGCGCCGGCGCCGACCTCTACTGGCCTCACGGACTCCTGGTCCGCGACCCTGAGCTGAGCGCTTGCACGCGCCGCCGCGTGATTCGGGTCTGCGTCCGCCGATACCACGGCAGCTGTCGTCCAAAACGCGTCTCGGTGCCCCTCGCGCCCGAAAGCGCAGGCGTCAAGCGCGCCGTCGGTCCTGTCCGGTTCCAGCCGGGCCGAGGACTTGTTCGGGCTGGAGGTTCACTTCGCGAGAAGCCGCCGCCAGAGGGCGGCGAGCGCGGTGATTGCGTCCTGACGGTTTGCCGGCGTGTCGTTGCCGCTGCCGAATTTGTCGAGCAGGTATGCCCGGTGGGTCGCCATCAGTAGGAGCGCGAACTCGCGTGGGTTGGGCGGCGGGTTCGGAGCGTCGGCAACGAGCGTCTCCAATAGCCGGCGTGGACCGACTAGGGCGCGATCGAGCGCGGCAGCGACGTCTGGGTCCGCTGCGGCGGCGTCGATTGCGCGGAGCCACCTGCCGTTGTCCGCGTACAGCCCGACTAGGCCGGTGATCATGGTGTCTAATAGGTCTTCGGGAGAGCCGCGGAGGACTTGGTCGACGAGCGGGTCCTCAGCATCGGGGAGCAACTCCGGCGCCAGCTGCGGCAGCCCCTCGAAGTGTCGGTAGAAGACGGTACGTGTGAGCCCCGCTCGGGACATCACGTCGCCAACCGTCAGTGCGGCGAACGGACGGTCCAGCAGTAGTTCACGCGACGCGGCCAGGATTCGGTGCCGGGCTTCGTCGGCCGGGACGCGCGGAGCTCGTTGCGACATTCTGTCGCAGATTATGCAACTATCTTGCGACACGATGTCGCAACCAGAGATGAGCTCTCAGATCGCGCTGCCAGACGGCCGCGCTCTCTCCTACGTGCAGGCCGGTGCCGACGCCGGGCCGGTGGTCACCGTTCTCGACGGTCCCTGCTCTCGTGGTCTCGGATGGGCTCTCGCGCCGACGGCGCGTGAGCTCGGCATCCGTCTGCTGATCCCGGACCGTCCCGGGATCCACGGCAGCACCGCTAAGCCTGGGCGCACGATGGCTGACTGGCCGGCTGACCAGCTTGCGCTACTCGACACACTCGGCATCGAGCGTACCGGGGTCGTGACCCAATCAGGAGGTACGGGGTACGGCGTCGCAGTTGCAGCCTCGGCGCCGTGGCGGTTGACCGGGCTCGCGCTGCTGGGCGGACTCGCCCCGATGACGAGCCGGGAGGCTCGAATGGACGCCGGCAAGCAGCTGAGGACGGCCGTCTTTCTCGCGCGCACGGCGCCCTTCGTGCTGAAAGCCGGCCTGAAACAGACCTTCAAGAAGCTTCCGGACTCCGCGATCGCCCAGGTGCCCGCCGCCGATCGCCCGTTTCTCGACGACCCGCTGATTCGCGACATCCACCTCCGCACGATGCGCGAGTTCTTGGGCAATCCCGACGCGGCGATCGAGGAGATCCGCCTTCTATCCAGACCGTGGGGCATCGCCCCACCGCCAGCCGGCATGATCCCGACCGCATTGTGGACGGGCGAACTGGACGAGGCGCACCCGCCGGCCCACGCCCGCCGCGTGGCCGAACTGCTGGGCGGGGATCCACCGGTAACCGTCGTCCCGGGCGTCGCTACCTTCGGGCTCGGCCGAGTCTTCCCGGACGTGTTGCGGTTCGCTGTCGGTCGCTGACCGGCGCCGCTCGACGAGCTGGAGGAACAGCCCCGGCGCTCGTGACGGAGGCGATCAACGCCGCTCGCAAGGAGCTGAAGTGTGCGCAGAACGTGCGCAGCGATGAAACATCGAGACGGGGTCGAGGATCTAGCTGGCCGTCCGGCGACCGGCAGGGTGTGCGGTACAGATCAAATCGCCAGCTCGTCCCGCTCCTCGCGCTCGCGACCCCCGAAATCTCCGCCAACGCGCTCCGCGTCGCTGCGATCCGAGGACGCCTCAAGGCCGCGAAGGCAGCTGACGGCATGTGGCGCAGCTCGCGGGCCTGGGTGGAGGAATACACCGCCGCCCGCTACACGCGCCGGTGACGCGTTTGCAACTCGACAGGGGGCCGAATAGAAGTGGCCGAGTCGGATCTACGCGGTGCTGGCGGACGGTCGCTGCTTCGAGGCCGGCGCCGGAAAGAGCGGCTACGCGCCGCGGTGGCCGCTGGAATGGTCAGGGTTCTCGTGGGACCGGTTGCGGATGCGTCCGCGGGTGCGGGACAACAACGTTCATTACCCTCACCCGGCGGCTGCCCGCTGGGCGCTCTGCGCGTAATGTCCGCCCCCGGAGCGGCTCGAGCACCGCTTCGAGCTCATGTGAGACCCGTTCGACCTCCTCGACGGTCAGCCAGAGGTCGGTGTTGCTGAGGACGGCGTTGCGCCACTCTTCGGGCTCGGCGTGCTCGCCCGCCGCGAACGCGAGGCCCAAGACCCGGGTCGTGTCGAAGTAGGCCGCCACGACGGCGGAAGCAGCCGATGCCCCGGCCGGCGTTGAGCTGTCCAGATCTACCTGGAGGCGGCGGCCGGTTGTTCGCCACGGGCGCTCGCGACGATCAGTTCGCTGCGGAGCGGGTTCGGCGAACCCATAGCGCTCCAAGAGTTTCAGGTGGTACGCCGTCGCGCTCGGACTGAGCTCGGTCAGCTCCGCGCATTGGGTGGCGGTCAGCTCCTCGCCCGTCGCTAAAGCATTGATGATGGCCAAGCGCGCCGGATGGGCCAGGGCACGGATGCTGCGAGGGCTATCGAACCGAACCGAAGCGGCGTCCTCCGATGAAGCCGGTACGTCGCGGTTCGTGGGCATCGAACGGGAGAGCCTACTGCTTGACGTGGAGATGTTCAGCGAATACTGTTCAATAGATGCTGAACATCGAGGAAAGAAAGGGCATATGGCCGCTGCGTTGAAACCGATCGAAGCCCGGACAGCGGCCGCAGATGCCGTGCCCACGGTGGCGACGGCGCTGGCGGACGCGTTCATCAACGACCCCGTGTACACGTGGATGCTGCCAGGCGGTCTGCGACTGAAGCCACGCCTACGAACGATGTTTGCGGCTGAGATGGAACAGTACGTGCTGCCGAACGGGGGGACCGTGTGGACGACTTCCGACTACGACGGTGCGGTGTGTGAGCTGCCACCCGGCGCATGGGAGATGCCGAAGTCCATGACGGGGAAGGAGGCGCTCAAGTGGCTGCGGGCGTTCGGGACCCGATTGCCGCTCGCGGGAAGAGTGCGGGGCGCGATGGAGGAGCGACACCTGCTGGAGCCTCACTTCTACGTTCGAATCGTCGGGGTGCGTACCCGGCAGCAGGGAAAGGGCGTGGGATCGGCGCTGATGCAGCCGACGCTTCAGAGAGCCGATTCGGCCGGGTTACCGGCGTACATCGAGGCCAGCAGCGAGCGCAGCGCGGCCCTGTACGAGCGGCTCGGGTTCGTGCACATGAATGTGCTCGAACTGCCAGACGGCGGACCGCCGGTGTGGCGGATGCGTAGACCTCCGGCAGATCCCATTCGACACGCTGCGAACGGATGAGCGGTTTCATCCTCTGAGTGCCGACAGCCAAGTTCCCTGCAACTACCCGAGGACGAGTGGGCGATACTGGGCTCGAACCAGTGACCTCCGCCTTGTCGAGGCGGAACTGGGTGGTCAAGGCCTGATGGGTTAGGCTAGGAAAAGCCCAAAGATGCAGGCAATTCCAAGGTTTCCCCTGACCTGAAGTTACAGGGCGATACGGCTGATTTCTATGCTGAGGGACGCACTGAGGACGCACCTTGTCGAGACGTCAGCAACCGGTGGCGTGATCCAGCGCGCGACCGACGTCGGCCATTCGGGATGCTCCGCCCAGCGGACCTCGGCGCGCTTCACCAGGGCTCGCGCCCGGCCGCCTGCTCCTGCTTGGCCAGGCGCCGCATCGTCTCCGCGCTGCTCGCCTCATGCATATTGGAAAGGTCGCCCCATTCGTCGACGTCCTCATCGTTCTCAACCGCCCGGAGAGCGCGCTCAGCCTGCTCCTCACTCCAATGAGGGGCGCGTTGAAGGAGTTCTTCCTTCGTGGTGACGGCGAGTAACAGCGTACCTCCCAGACCCGCAGGAGCCGTCTGTTCAAGACCGAGCGGTTGTCGCTGTCGAGGCGAAGCCACCGATCCTGCGGTTGGCGGGAGTGGCGCATCGATCGTCGAAACGGGACAACGCTCTCTCGACGCGTCTTGCCGATGAGCGAGGTATGCGCTCAGGGACCGAGTTGATCGCCGGCAGACGGTGACCGGATTTCGAATCGGCAGGCGTGACTACGCAGCGGCGCGCTGCGATCGCTCGCCGTGAAGCTCGGGATGCTCGAGGTCGTGGAGTAGCTCGGGGGCAGGGTCTAGACCGTTCGGCCAGACGATCGTCCGCGAGTCTTGGTCCACCCGAACTTGCCGAAAGTAGCTGAGGTCCCTGAGCGGCTCACCCAGGGTCCCGCGAAGCAGGAACGCACAATCGACCTCCCGAATGACGCCATCGTTGAACGTCACGCGGACGCGGTACCCATCGAGCGCTTCGACCTCTGTAACTCGCAGCATGACGCACATGCTAGGGCAGCGGCTCAATCGAAACCAGAGGCTCAAGCGCTTGCGCCAGAGCCCAATTCTCTGCCAGTTCGTCGGGATGAAGCTCGGTCCACTCCTGTACCAAGCGCAACGCCCGAGTCGGCAATGAGCCAGCCAGCACCCGGCCGGTTCCGATCTCGATCTGCGCCACGTGTTCACCATATTGAGCGTGAAAATGCGGCGGCGGGTGATCCGGCCGATACATATAGATCACGATCCCATAAAACGTGGCAAGGCGAGGCATGCGACGATTGTGCGCGACGCCGCGGCGGAGGTCGCACCGCTGTCGTTCTGAATCGACCGACGACAGCGGAGGGCGGGCAGGCGGAGGCCCGCTATTCGCCCTGCGGACTGCCAAGACGATCGCCGGCACCGAACGCGGCCGCCGTCGTCCTTACTCGGACATATCTCCGGGACCAACTGCAAGGATCTCTCCGACGGTGCCCGGCCGTCCGGCCGGGCGATCAACACCGCGGTGAGCGACCGCGGACGGGGCGTGGGTCTGGGTCACCAGAACCTCCGGCGCCCGATGGGCGCAACCCCGTATCGGAACCGAGCTGCGCCACGACGCTGGCCTGCACCCGATCGAGGACCGCGGTTGCACCTGGGCGGAGGTGCACGGCCGAACCCTCCACGTCTTCGCGACCAAGACCGGGCGAGCGCGGGACGTCGACCTGATTGCGCCGCTGGCTCACGAACCGACGCGCACCGCGGTGCTGCCGGATTAGGCCCGGAGGGGCAGTCTGACCAGACCCCGTGCAGACTGTCCCATTCGGTGGATAGGGGGCGTCTGGGTTTGGGTTGGGGGTCCAGGGAAAGCAGCTGTTGGCGGGGTCTGATGTCGTGGGCCAGAGCTTGTGGACTTGCAGGTTGTGGCTGCCCGGATTGGCTCACTGGGCGTTCTTGACTTAGTTTTCGGCTTGGGCCCCGGCGAATGTTTTAGGGGCTTGTGACGTTGGTGTGACGGCTGGCGGTCAATGTTCCGGGCGTGTTTTGCGACGCAGGTTCCGCCAAGACCACGACTCGGTCGAGACAACGCCCTGTCGATCGAGGAGATGAGATTGACGATGATCGCGGGCGATGTTGGGCACTCGCACGCGTCAGGTTGGTGTCGTTTTGGTGGTCGTGGTGGGGGTGCGCGTCTGGTGTCGGCTTGGCGCGGGATTGCGGCTTCAGCAATCGACGGACGTGTCGGGTTGACCCAGCGTGCCGGGTCTACGGCCTCTTACGGATGTTGGTGCGCTGCACGTCGCATGGCATTGCGCGCCGAGCTGTGCCTCAGCTTGGTGCGAGGGATTCATGGGTCAGGGAGCCGGAAACGGGAGGGGTCGCGATGGCTGTTCACGCCGACGGCGGTCAACGACGAGGACCGCGAGCCCTTGGGGCAGCAACCGTACGCGACGGCCACTCGCGCGCGAGCGCTGGGCGCGCCCGTGGATGGCTGGCGCTCTGCGGTCCGCTGGCGCTCGCGGCGATCTTCTTGGGCGCCGGCGCGGCAAGCGCGCAGACGACGTGCGCGACTGGTTGGACTGCGGGCAGCGAGGGTTGCGAGTTGACGCTGTCGTACACGGGTGCGCCGCAGACGGTTACGGTGCCCGGCGACGTCAGCTTGCTGACGATGCAGGTGTCTGGGGCGGCTGGCGGGTATCTGACCTATAGCGGTGCGGCGTACAACGGTGGGTATGAGTCGGCGAACGTTCCGGTGACCGCCGGGAGCGCGTTGAAGGTGATCGTCGGGGGCGGCGGCGGTAACGATGGCGGTGGCGCGGGAGGTTATGGCGGCGGGGGCGCGGGCGGGTCCTCGACGTGGGTTGACGACGGCCCTCTGGCGCCGATCGGTGGGCAGACGTTGACGCGGACCCAGGATGGTGGTGGTGGTGGTTCGTTCGTGTTCGCTGCCAACGGCTCGTTGCTGATCGCGGCTGGTGGGGGCAGCGGCGTCGTCGTGTCGGGGACCTACGGTGGTAAGGGCAGCGGCGCCGGCAACGCAGGGGCTGGTCCAGACGCGACGACCCCCAGTGGCCTGGTTCCGTGTCTTTATGGTCAGACAGGCGGTGGTGGGGGTGGTGGTGGCACCAGCAGCAGCGGCGGAGCCGCGGGCGCTGCGGGGCAGCCCGATAACGGGACTGGTAACGCGCCGTTTCCGGCCACCTCTGCCGGCCAGGCGGGTTCCGGCCCGGCGGCCAAGGGAAGCCCTGGCGCGGGTGGCGCGGGCGGTGGCGGCGGATATGACCCTGGCGGAGGCGGTGGTGGCGGCTACTACGGTGGTGGTGGCGGCGGATCGGGCTGCACTTGGATCAACTCCCTAGGTCCGAGCGAGGCGCAGGACAGCTTTGGAGGCGGAGGCGGAGGCACCGGCGGCGGCGGCAACGGCTACGTAACCCCCGAGGCCAGCAACACCCTGTCCGAAACCGGCGTTCACGACGGGAACGGCGAGGTCGAGTTCATCATCCCGAATAACTCATTGGTCGTGAACAGCACCGCATTGACGGCTGATGATCCGACGAGCCTCGCCAACCGGGTGTGCAACACGACGCCGTCGGCGGCGACTCCTACGTGCACGCTGCCGGCTGCGATCGAGGTCGCTAACGCCGAGGGTGGAGGGACGATCACGTTCGAGATCCCCGCCGCTGTCGACGGCGTTGACAACACATTTGACAAGACGACCGACACGAGCGTGCCGCAGATCAGCTCAAATGGCGGATTGCCGGCGATCACGGCGCCGACGACTGATTGATGGGACCAGCCAGCCTGGTGTCCGGAAGGTGGAGTTGAGCGGCGAGGTGAGCGAAAGCTCAGTGGTGGACGGTTTGGTCGTGGGTGCGGGTGGTGGCGGTTCGACGATCAGGGGGATGGTGATTAACGGGTTTCAGGAGATGATCGTGTTGCAGGGCGGCGGGAACACGATCGAGGATGACTGGCTGGGCACGAACGTTGCTGGGACGGCGGCTGATCCGACGCCGCTGGGACTGCCCGCCGGGCTGACACCGGTCGAGGAGGAGGAGTACCCGATCGCCCAGGTCGCGGTCAAGGTGCAGAGCTCTGGCAACCAGATTGGGGCTCCCGGCGCCGGGAACGTGATCTCTAGTAGCTACACCACCCAGGGTGCGATCCAAGCGACGGGCCCTGTCCTGATCTATGGCTTGTATGGGGCGGGCGAGATTTACGACACGGCTGGCGGCAACCAGATACAGGGCAACCAGATCGGTCTCGCGCCTGGTTCAAACGCGCCACTGATCGGGACGCTCCGCGCGGAAGGGGGACAAGCGGTTTATGTGCAGCCCGCCTTGTCGTTGTCGGGTGCGGCGGACACCGTTGGCGGCAGCGCGCCGGGGGACGAGAATGTGATCGCCGGCGGCGGCGAGATCTCCGGGACGGGTTCGGTGTTGCAAGGCAACACGTTGACCGACGGGAGACTGGGCGCTTTGGAGGAGGGCCTTAGAGTGGACGGGGCGGTGACGGTGGGGGGGCCGACGACGACGCCCGGCGAGAGCGACGGGAACGAGTTCTATGGGGTCCACCCCGACGCGGTAGAGCTGGCCATCTACGGAAGTGGTGCAGTCGTGCAGGGGAACGTGTTTCGCGACGATCCGTTCGGCGGTATCGCTGACGACGGGACCGACGTGACGATTGGCGGCCCGAGCGACTTCGGCGTCGGGAATCTGATCGAGGACAACGGTGAGTCAGACGTCGCAGAACCGGCGCCGCTGAATGTGGCCGCGGGGATCAACGTCGCCGCTAGCAAGGGTGATCAATCGCTGATCGAGCACAACGATTTTGAGGACAATGTCGGCGGTGGCGCGGTCAACATCGAATCCGGTGATGGCACGACGATCACCGATAACGTGATGCGCGGCAACGCGCAGGGGATCGTCTTCGAGGGTGTGTACGTGCCGAATGGTGCGCTCCCGGCGCGCCAGAGCCCGCTCTTCAGTTCGTCGGGCGACCCCAACGATTTCGTGCCCTACCCAAAGCTGGAGTCGACGAGCTCGGATTCGGCCGCGACGACGGTAGATCTGCAGTTTGAGCAGTCCGGGTCGGTGACGGTCGACCTCTACAGCTCGGCGGTGTGCGGGGTGGGATCGTTGGTCCAGGGCGAGGACTTCCTAGGCAGCCAGAAGCTGATTAACGCGTTCGGCGGCAGCGACCGGACGATCACGCTGAAGTTTGATCCGACCCCCGCCGGTCAGCGGGCGATCACTGCGACCGTGACATCGTCGGACGGCAGCACCTCGGAGTTCTCACCGTGCCTGCTGACAAACAGTTCGCTGCCGGTACGTACCCTCCTGGGCAGCGGCGTGACGCCGTTCTCAACGACCGTCGCGATCACCACCCTTTCAACGACGACAGCCGCGGCGGACACCGCCGCGATCGCCCGCGGACGCTCGACCAAGAAGCCTTCCCTCGGGTATGGAATCGTTTTCCTGATGTGCCCGCCCTCAACCCCGCGGTTCTGCGCCGGAACGTTCGCGTCCAAGAACCCCGGCGTTCGCGCGACCGCGAACACGCGATTCAAGATCAAACCGGGGCTGGCCGTAGCAGTCCCGATCACCGTGTCCACAACCCTGCTCGCGAAGCTCAAAAACGGCAAGCGGATCACCGTCACCGCCATCACAGTCGCGCACGACGGCGCTAAGCACCCGCACCACAAGACGAAGGTCTTCGGACTCCAACTCGTGTATCGCTAACCGGCTTTTCGGCATTCCGGCAACTTGCACCGGCTGCCGCTCTCGCCACGTAAGCACGCGCACGATGACGACTGCTGCCGTCCGAAGTCCCACATCGGCGACCGCGCCGCCTTCGCCGTTGGGCAACGCGAAGCGCGCGAGCGCTTGGCGACTCCTCGATCGGGCCGATCGCCGGTGCCGGGCGAGTGCTCCGCCATGAGTGCAATAGCCAGCCGGTTCGA
The DNA here is from genome assembly GCA_963742025.1 of uncultured Solirubrobacterales bacterium. Lineage (GTDB taxonomy): Bacteria > Actinomycetota > Thermoleophilia > Solirubrobacterales > Solirubrobacteraceae > Palsa-465. The sequence goes on along the minus strand of CAVUKF010000004.1, from coordinate 295,551 downwards.
CCGCAGCTTCCCCCTTCGATCATCAAGGGACGCTGATGCCTCGACTGCTGCTCTTCCGGCAAGCGACGCTGATCGTGTCGACTCGCGCTCCCGACTGGCGTCGCCTTCTGGTCCGCCGGCTGGAAGCGGCCGTCTGCCGTCAGAAGGGGCCGTTGTTCCTCGCCGGCGCGGCAGCGGGTCGGGGGCTTCCCGGTCTCGCGAGACGCCAGGGGTCGCCAGCGCTGTCGCTTGCAGCCCGAAGCGAGCGTCTGGCCAGCGCCCCGGAGACTGCCGCTTCTCGATGGCAGGGTGCTTGCTCGACGCTGCGTGGTCGGCTAGCACTGTCGCCGATAGTTGGCGAGTGCGAGGGTCGCTCATGGGGACCCGCCGGTTTCTGCCTTGCGTATGCTGACCGGTATTCAGCGGCGGAGGAGCTCGGCGACTGCGGTGAGCGGGTCGAGTTGGGCTGCGTCCACGACGCCGGCGCGGTATTCGCCATCCTCGCGCAGCGCAGGGGTGAGGGTCCGCTCGTAGCGGACCCGTTCGGCGTGCAGCATCCTGAAGCCGATCTGCTGCTCGATCCGCTCGGCGAGTGTCCACAGCCGGCCCGCTGTGGTCGCGTCCTCGTTCTGTGCCGCCACGCAGGCGAGGCCGGCCAGGCAGTAGGCCTGCAGCCGCACGTCGTCCTCTTCTGGCGCGAGTGCGAGTGCCTCGTAGTAGTAGCGCTCCGCGGATGGCGGGTCGCCCTTGTCGAGGTAGAGGTCACCGAGACTGTGGAGCAGGGCGGAGACACTGCCGAGACCGTGTTCGCGCCGGCTCTCGATGGAACGTTGATACAGCTCGGCCGATCGCTCGAACTCGCCGGTGTCTCGGAGTCCCTCGGCGAGGTAGAAGACCGCACGGGCGATCCCGTCTACGTCGCCGAGGCGCTCGTAGATCTCCATTGCCTGTTCTGACCATTTGAGCGACTCCTCGGGCGAGCCGGCGACAAACTCAACGCCGCCGAGGCGAGTGAGCACGCGTGCCTCGTTGCGCTCGTCGCCGACTTCCCGATAGAGCGTCAGCGCCTCGGTCAATGCCGTCCGCGCCGGGTCGGGTGCGTCGGTGTAGACGAGCGCTTGGCCGAAGCCGGCGAGCGCGTCGGCTCGCTTGCTGGATGAGAACACGCGCGGATCCGCCAGTGCGCGCTCGTACCAGCGCCTGAGCTCACCATCACGGCCGGCTCCCAACCAGCTGAAGAACACTGCTTCGGCCAGCGGCAGTCCGGCCGCGACGTCGTGGTCGAGCGCCCAGGCGAGAGCGAGGCTGACGTTGCCAGCGTCCTGTCGCAGGCGGGTCAGAGCGTCCGCCCGCCCCACGCCTTGGCGGCCGGCGGCGAAGCCAAGCGCGAAATACCAGCGGGCGTGCCGAGCCCGGACGTCGTCCTGGTCTTCGCTCGCGTCGAGTTGCTCGAGCGCGTATTCGCGTGTTGTCTCCAAGAGGAAGAAGCGGCCGCTGTCGCCCTCGCGGAGCAGGCTCTTATCGACAAGGGACTGCAGGTCGTCAAGCGTTGCCTCACAGATCTGTTCGGCAGCCTCGAGCTCAAAACTTCCGGCGAAGATCCCCAGCCTGGCGAACAACCGCTGCTCGCACTCGCTCAAGAGGTCGTAGCTCCAAGCGATCGTGGCGCGCATCGTCGCCTGACGCGCGGGAAGGTCGCGCCCGCCGCCCGCCAGCAGCGGCAGCCGCTGCTCCAGCCTGGTCAGGAGCTGGCGCTCGGAGAGAACTTTGACGCGCGTCGCGGCGAGCTCGAGCGCCAGCGGCAGACGATCGAGGCGAGCACAGATCGCATCGACCTCCGCGCCCGGCTCAAAGCCCGGCTTGACCTGCCGCGCGCGGGCGGTGAACAACTCGACGGCGCCCGCAGGTGATAGCGGCGGAACGGCGTACTCTTGCTCACCCGAGATCGCAAGCCTCTCGCGGCTGGTGGCGACCGCCGCACACCCGGGCGCGGACGCAAGCAACTCGCCGACCACGGGAGCGGCATCGATCACCTGCTCCAGGTTGTCAAGGACCAGCAGCAGCGACCGATGGCCTAGATAGCTCGCGAGATCCTCACCCGCACCCACCGCAGTTGCGATCGTCGGCACCACGACCGCTGGGTCGGTTGCCACCGCCAGAGAGACCCACCACACCCCGTCCGCATAACGCTCCGCGAGCTCCGCTGCGAGCGCGAGCGCCAGCCGCGTCTTCCCCGTACCGCCCGTCCCGGTCAACGTCACGAGGCGGTGACTGTCGGCCAGCTCGAGCAGCTCCGCGAGTTCTTGCTCACGACCGAGCAGTGGCGTTGCCTGCACCGGCAGATGAACATGGCGAAGCGTCCGCAGCGGCGGGAACGTCGCCTCACCCAGCTGAAACAGGCGCTCCGGCGCCGCCAGATCCTTGAGCCGATGCTCCCCGAGATCCCGCAGCGCCACGTCCGCAAGCGCCCGCGTCTGCGCCGAGACAACAACCTGCCCGCCGTGCGCAGCCGAGGAGATCCGCGCCGCCTTGTGCACGGCCATCCCGAAATAGTCGCCTCCGGCAAGTAGAACCTCGCCCGAATGGACCCCCATGCGAACGCGCAACGGCCCATCCGCGAGCGCTGACTGCATCTCGCCGGCAGCCCCCAGACCTTCACCTGCGCTCTGGAACACGAAGAAGAACGCATCGCCCTCCGTCCCCATCTCCACCCCGCCGTGGGCATCCGCGACAGAACGAAGCCGTTCACGATGCGCCATCAATACGCTGGCGTACCGCTCGGGACCGAGCTCATCCAACAAGCGCGTCGACCCCTCCACGTCGGTGAACAGCATCGTGACCGTGCCACTCGGAAGATGTCGCGCCCCGAACTCCACGACCCAGACGCTATCCCACCCCCCGCCCGCAGGCTCAGCGTCGATCCTCGCACGCCAGTCAACCTCCAGGGGGACGAGCACTCCCGCCGCCTGAGCCGCGGCCCCGCGGCTGGGTGAACCCGGTCTCGGGGCAACACGGGAAAGAAACCCGAATTTCGCCACAGGCAGGAACGGAGCGGGCAGTCCGCTCCGCGGCACGGGGCCTGGTGCTAGCAAAATCGGCTCGGTCGAGCTAGCGCATCGAGCGGCGAAAGGGAGAGTCCGCTCGGTTCCGGCGAGACAGCTGGGTTGATCGAGCTGCGACAGCGCCGAAGCGAGAATCCAGGAGCCGAGCGTCTTGATCGGCTCTGTGCCTCGGAGAGCGAGTCGTCTATAGTGTCTGACACAATACGCAAGTGGAGATCAAGCACACGCGGTCCTCGACGCGTCACCGGATCAGCCGCAAACGCAGCCGGTACGTGGTCGAGACCACGAGCGTGATCTTCAAGGAGAACGCGCCGAAGGGATCGCCGCTGCAAGACGCTCGCCTTGTGTTCCTGGGTCCTGACGAGGACGGGGAGCTACTGGAGGTGATGGCGATCGAGACCGGCTCGGGCGGGCTTCTGGTGATCCACGCCCAACGAATCCGAGACCGTTATCTGAATCTGTTGAAGGGAGGCCTGTGATATGTCGAAGCTGCCACGCTCAAAGAGCGGAGTTCTGATCACCGATGAGCTCGCTGAACAACTCGCGGACGAGGCCGACGCCGGCTACGACCTCACGCCCTCCAAGCGCGTTGGGCGCAAGTCTCTCGCTGGCGCTGACGGCGTCTCTCCACGTGTCAACTTTCGGATGACGGGAGAGCTTCAAGCCCGCGCCCAGGCACGGGCCGAGAAGGAGGGAAAGACAATCAGCGAGATCGCGCGAGAGGCGCTTGAGCAGTACGTGAAATGACCGACAACAGCAACCAACTCGCTGCCGCCCAGATCGATGAGCGGTAGCTCAACCAAGCCGTCGGTGGCGTGGTCTTAGCCTCGATCCACCGTTTCACGGTGATGCTGGCGTAGTCCCGGGTTGATCGGTGGTGCGGGACCTTGGCTGGCGCGGTATCGGCGTAGACGCGGGTGTGGATGTTTTGGCTGGGGCGGGTTGGGGCAAGTTGAGGCCATCGCGCCGGCGGTCGTCGCCGGGTCCGGGCACGCCGAGGCCGGGGTCGGGCGCCGGTCGTTCTCGCGGGCGACTGTCGTGCGGTCAGGTGAGTGCTGGGATCGCGCGGAGCCGCTGCAGCGTGGTCAGGAACTCGTGTTCCCAGGGCCAGCGGGCTGGCATCCGGAGTGTCACGGTGCGGGCGGTGCGGGTGATCCGGCCGGGGACTGTTAGCAGCCGCCGGCGGAGTGTTCTGGCGGTCGGGATGGTCGTGTCGGGCAGCCCGATCAGGGTCGTCCACCGCAACAGGTTGTGCGCGAGCGCGGCGATCACGGTCCAGGCGGCGTTCGCGAGGAACTTCCCGGACGGGAAATGCGCGAGCGCCTGGTCTTTGAGGTCACGGATCGCGAGTTCCACAACAGCGTGCTGGCGATGCTCAGCTTCGACGAGTTCGAGCGGGTCGGTGCGGTTGGTCAAGAACGCGTGATAACGCCAGTCGGGCCACAGCTCGGCCTGGGCGCCAACCAGCCGGGTGCGACGCACGATCAACCTTTGACGGCCGAGCATCGCCTGAGCGATCTGCGCCTCGCCACCGTCGGGGTAATCCTCGAGGGTCTGCCAGTCCTGCTCAGGAATCTGAGCGATCGCGGCCTTGATGTGCTTCTGCTGGCGCACCCCGATCGAATAGGCCCAGCCCGCGCGCTCAAGGCGGGCCATGATCTTGTGGTTCCAGAACCCCGAGTCGGCCCGCAACAACTTCGGGCCGCTCGCGCCGGCACGCGCGACACGGGGAATCAGTTCTTCGACGAACCGCAGCGCACCGCGCGAGGTGTTCGCCGACCCCTTCCTCGCGCGGATGTGCAACACCTCACCGGTCGCTGCGCGGGTCGCGACGATCGGGTGATACCCACGCGCGTGGGTGTACCCATAGCTGGCGCCCTGCTTGTCATAGCCATAGACCTCGCCAACGAAACTGTCCACGTCCACGACGAGTCGTCCCTCACCAGGGCCGGCGCCCGCGGCCCAGGCCCGTGACAGGCAATCAGCCAGCACCTTGTCGAGCTGACGGACATGCCCAAAGGTGAACGCGCGCAGGAAGGTCCCCAACGTCGACGGCGCGGCAACGCGATGCCCGAGCACCGCTCGTGTCTGACCCGAACGCAACACGCCGCAGTCATCGATGCAATCCGCGCCAAGCACCATCGCAGACACCAGCGTCATCACCTTGCGCCCCGCGTTCGCTGCCCCGTCCCGATCGCCAAGCGAAACCGTCGCATCCACCAACGCTTCGATCCCAAGCCGCCCCGCGAGCACCGCAGGCAGCAGCACACCCGCATTCGCGACCACCCGCTGGTCATCAAACACGACCCTCGTTGCGTCCGGCAGACCCTTCACCATGCAGGTGACCCCCTGGCGCAGGACCCGCAGCCGCTGGCACGGCCCGTCTTGCCTGCATCAGGGGGTCATTTAAATCTCAGCCGCGGACGACTCCCCACCGAGAACGGTGGATCAAGGCTTAGAGTGTGCTCATCGAACGCTCGGGTACTGATGACCGTCGTATATGCCGGCTCTCGCCGGCGGGCCCGGAGGGGCGACTGGGGGGCCCGGGACGGCTGGCGCGCGGCGGAGGGGTTCTCGTCGGCAGCCTCGTGGGCGAACGGATCCAGCTCTGGCTCGCTCAGCGCAACGGCAAGCTGATCCTGACCATGTGGCCCGGTGAATATCGAGCAATGCTGAACCCGCTCGTGCTGCTCGACGACGAGGGACGTGTCATCGCGCGCGGCGGCGAACACGTGAATGTCAGTGGGGGCTTTCTCCCGGCTGACGACCCAAGGCTCGCCGGACACGACTGCATCTTCTTCGCGAGCCGAACCGTCAAAGGGACTCGCCTGCTCGATGAGATTCAGCGGCGCTGAGAGCTCGCCGTCCCGTTCCCATGACGCTGTTGGATCGAACCGGCAGCAGAGCTGAGATCTCCGGGTCGCGTCTCTTTGGCGCTGTAAATTCGGTTCCCGGGTGTTTCAGTTTAGGCGGCGGTCACCTCCTCGGGGATGGTTTGTTCGTTGCCTTCGTAGCGTGCTCGTTTGAGGTGTTGGCGATCGAGGGCGGTGAAGTTGATGCCGTTGGTCTGGTGAGTGATGAGCAGATCGAGCACTGCCCAGACGAGCGTCAGGCAGCTCGTCTCACCCGGGAACCGGCCCATCACTTTCGTTCGGCGTTTGACCTCGCCGAGCGAGCGCTCGAGCAGATTCGTCGACCGCCATCGCCGCCGGTGCCGGACCGGGAGTCGCAGATGCACGACCAGGGCGTCGAGGTCATCAGCGAGACAGCGGGCAGCGGCAACGAAACCGCCGTTCTGGGGCTCCTGGACCAATGCTTGGAGTCGTTGTTTGGCGTCCTGTTCGCTGATCGCGTCATCCAACGCCTGCCAATAGGCTTGCTTGACGCGTTCGCGTTCGCGGACAGGCAGCTTGGCGTAGAGGTTCCGCGCTCGGTGAACGGCGCAGCGTTGCCGGTCTGATGCCGGCCGGCACTGTTCGATCGCTTTGATCAGTCCCGGGGCGCCGTCGGCGACGACCAGCATCGGCGCTCCAAGCCCTCGGCTGATGAGATCCCGGCCGAGCGCCTGCCAGTCCTCGAAGGACTCGCGCATCCCCAAATTGACCGCCAGCAGGACCCGGTCGCCGGTATCGGTGAACCCCCACGCCACCTGCACACCCTCCTTCGGGCCGTCATGTCTGACCGCGATGAACGTCGCATCCAGGAACAGCGCGACGAGCTTGACGTCGTAGAGATCACGGCGACGGAACCGCTCAAAGCGTTCCTTGAGCTCATCGCAAATCCTCGACGCCGTTGTGCGCGAGAGCTTCCCGAGCCCGGCCTGTTCACACAGCGACTCGACATCCCGCATCGACAGGCCACGCACAAACGCGCCGATCACCAACGCCTTCAACGGCTCGGTCCGCAACAACTTCGGGGTCCTCGGGAACAGCTTCGACGCGAACGTCTCCGCCGCCTGACGGACCTGCGGAATCTCGATCTGGAGCTCTCCCTCCGCGGTCTGAAGCCGGCGGGGACGGAACCCGTTACGCAACCCCGTGTCCTCACTGCGCTCCTCGCGACTGGCGTCATCGTGGGGCCGGCGCTCATACCGGGCACGCCCAAGCCACGCGTCGAACTCCTCCTCAACAGCCCGCTGAATGATCAACCGCGCACCGAGCCTCGCGAGCTCCGACAACGACTCCTGCGGGTTCTCACCCACCCCGACCGACAGCATGCGGTCGATCCTGGCTTCTATCTCCGCCGACGGCGGTACGGTACGTCTCACGGCGTAGGCCTCCTTCAATTGTCTTGCAGGACTTGAGGGAACCTACGCCGTCACCTTGACAGCACCGACGCTATTTACAGCACTCCTGAGACGCGACCGAGATCTCCGTAACCTCACCGTTATCCGACGACGGGAGGGCGAGATCCGATGAGGTTTCTGATGTTGGTCTGCCGCGATGCCTTGATCGAACTCAGTCCCCAGGAGCGCGCGACGATCGGACCGGACGTCGCCGCGTGGGTGTCTGAGATGGAGCAGCGCGGCGTACGCCTTCAAGGGGACGTCCTCGCGCCCGTGGACGCCACGGCAACGGTGCGGGTCCGAGCCGCCGAGGTGATCGTCGGCCATGGTCCGCGGGTGCAGACGACTGATCCTGCCTCGGGCTTCAACATTCTCAGCTGTGCCAGCATGGATGAGGCGGTCGAGGTGGCCGCGAAGCATCCGATCGCGCGATTCGGGACTATCGAGTTACGACCGATCGCGGAGACGTGAACTGACTCCAAGGCTGGACGGCTGGCTCGATCTCCCGTTGCTCGATGCGGTCACCCGGATCCCCGCTGGCGCTGTCGGGATGATCGACTAACAACAGCCGCCGTCGTGGCTGCTCGCAGCCAGTGGAACAGCAGCCAAACGGACGCTACGTAACGAGCGTATCGACCGCCCCTTCGTCAGTCGTGGTCAGACACCGTCCCGATCCGCGCTCACGTCCTTAAGACCGCCCCGCGCGCCTCGGCCGCCGAGGTCAACCGACTCTTGGAAGCGGGATTCCGACGTGCCGGCATGCCTTCACGGCTTGCCTGAACGCCGGGGAGCTGGCTTCTCCCGGCACGACGCCGACCTCGACCGTGTCGCCAGAACCGAACCTCGGGTCCGGGAAGTTCGGCACCCCGTGCTCGCGAATGCAGCGCGCGTAGACGATCATGCCGCCTCGCTGCGCTCCGGAGGTCGATGGCGTGATGGTGCTACCAGGATGCAGATGGGCGCATACCGTCTGCGCGGACTTATACGCGGGGGCCTGCTCATCCATTGCGGCGGTTGGCTCGGCAGCGCCCCCGCCCGCGCCCGGATCGGGATAGTTCGGCACCCCATGCGAGCGCATGCAATCGGAGTACTTGACTCCCTGCGCGTACGCGCTCGCGGTACTCGTGCTCGACGAGGCCGACGACCCACACGCAGCGATCACCGCCGCACAAGTGATCGCCCCAAGTGAGATCAACAGTCTCCTGGCCATCGTCACGTTGTAGCTGGCGACAGGTAACACCGGCGTAACCACTCAGGCTGCTGGTCTGATCGGTGGCCGTCGGGTAATTCGTTTTGGACCCAGCGCGAAGCGCTCCCGCGTGAACCTATCCAGTGGAACGGATCGGTTCCGGAGGGTTCGGTTCCCCGGATCTCACCCGGTCAGGGGCGAGATCCGGTGGCGGTGCAGTTTCAGGAGGTTGTGTGTGGCGTTCACGAGCCGCCATTCCGATAACGCGGCCGCCTCACCTCGTCGTTGGAAGCGATCGACACCACGGTTGAACTTCTCATCAGCGAATACCGGCTCGATCATCCCGGGGCGTTTGCGGTAAAGGCCTTTGCCGGGCTCGTGGCTGAGGACCTGGCGCATCCATGAGTACATCCCGCCGCTCCAACCGGCGCGCTCACCTTTGCGGTTGCGCGAATCCGGTGGGACCAGCACCTGCATCCCGCGCGAGGTGATCTGTTGCATCTGCGCCTGGTGCCAGTAGCCGGCGTCCGCGAGCACGACCTCAGGCCGCTCAGTGATCCCCGCTTTGGCGAGTTGACGTTCGGTCGCTTCGATCATCGGCCCGAGATGCCCGAAGTCCGGAGAGTCCAAGGTGATCTCTGCAGCCAGCACGATCTGGTGCTCGTTGACGACCGCCTGGACGTTGTAACCCTGCACCCATCCCTGGCGAACCTTCTGCAACCTGCAGTCCGGATCGGTCAGATTGACCTTCCCCTCCGGCTCGGGCGGCGGGACATATGGTTTCGGGGGGCCGCCGAACCGCCGACCGTCCTTCATCACCCCAGCCTTGCGGTAGGCCTCATACGCCTGGTTCGCCTCATGCTCCACGGCGAGGTCCTGCGCCAAACGCCGCTCCGCTTCCAACAACCGTTCCACCCGTGAGCGAGGAACCGGCCACGGGTTCTGCTCGCGGTAGCGATCGAGTTGATGTCGCGCTGCTCGCAGCCACCCCTCCCGGCCGTTCCCTCCAGCGACGATCTCGCCGGCGTCCAGCTGCAGACAGAACAACCGACCCTCACCATCAGGCTCCTCGGTCGGTTCGGCAGGCTTGATGAGCGGCTCGCTCGACTGTGGCTGCTCACCCCGCGACCGGTCTCGCCGCTCGCGTTGACGTTCGCGTTCGAGCTTCTCCTTCGCTGCTTTCAACGCGGCACGCCGGCCCTCCGGGGTGCGCAGATGCTCGGGCAGTTCATCGCCGCGCGCGTCACCGTAAAGCTCGTCCTCTTCCTCATCGACGCGAGCTGCCTCTTTGAGGATCTCGATCGCGATCCGCTGATAGTCAGCGTTGGAGTAGCTCGACGCGTTCGCGTGCACCTTCGTGCCATCGACAGCGATCACCCCGACCGACGCCAACCCCGCGTTCTTGCACAACTGCAACACCCCACTGAACAACTCCGCCAACGCGGTCTCGTGACGAACCCGGAACTCCGCGATCGTCGAGTGATCAGGCACCCGGTTCGCCAAGATCACCCGGAACACCACATCCTCCACGCACGCACGCTCGATCGCGCGCGAAGACCGGATCCCACGCGAATACGAATAACAGAGCAACGACACCATCACGCGCGGGTCATACGCCGGCCGGCCGCGACCATCCCACCGATACGCCGCATAGAACTCGCTCAAATCAAGCTCGGCGACCGACTCGATGATCGTCCACACCAAATGATCCGCCGGCACCCAATCCAACACCGACGGCGGCAACAAAAAGTCCTGCTCACGATCACAATCAATAAAACGCTGCGTCATACCCAGAAGTGTCCCCACCCTCGCGGACACCCCGAATTACCCGACACCCACATCGAGGAGGGACAGCGCGCGGGTACTGCTGTGTCGTAGACCTGGCAGCTACAGCGGAGCCGCGCGGGCGGCTTCGATCTTGGCCCAGGCCGCATCCTCCGCGCGCCGGATCGCTTCCGGCATCACGTCCCACGGCTTGACGATCCGGCCGAACTGGACGCGATAGCCGCGCCGCCAGTTCTCCTCGACGAGTACGCAGTCATGGCCATCACCCCCGTGCCAGTAGTAACGGCGAAGGCGGAGATTCCGCATCGTGCAGCGCGTTCGCGCCGTGAGTTTCGGCGACACGTACACGACACGACGTCGGCCGACCTCTACTCGCTGCACCGTTTCGGTGATTTCCGGTCGTCCGTTCGCGCCGTCCTTCGCGACGTATTTGCAGAAGTAGCGGGCGACCCCCGCGGAACCATGCCGAGCCGCCTCGAGCGAGACGAACCCGAAGCCCCACTCAGCGGCGAGCCCCGCGTCACCCACCGTCTTGCGCTCCAAAGTTCCCGGTCGAGCAGCGAACGATGCGACCGCTGCGGCCGTGCCCTTCATGAGTCCCACGAGCGAACGATTAGCGGCCTTACGCGCCGCGGTGTCCGCCGCCAGCGCTAGGTGGTAGTGGATCACGCCTCGCCGCTGATACGCGATCACGTACCCCAACAGGAGCGGGGCTTCTTCGCCCCTGCGCCGCAGCACGTATTTCGCTTCCTGCCACATGCCAGACCACCGCTTCGGGGCCGCGAGATTCCACGCCTGGGCAGCGTCGGGGTCCACGACCAGGCGGCCGTCCTCAGCCTCGGTATGCGGCAGCGCTTCGCGCCCGGGCGCGGTGACCGTGAGCATGTCCACCGGCCCGCCGTAGCCGTCGTTGAGGTTCTGCAACAGCATCACCTTCACGTCGCCCGCCCACAGGTCCCCGCAGTACGGGCAGGTCCGCTTCTTGCAATTCATCCAGCGCGCTTGCACGCGCCGCCGGCTCGGGCAGCCATCAGCCATCGGAGTGGGCCAGTTCGCCGGAGCGGATGTCGACCAACATCCCCTTGTATGTGACGTAAGCCGCCGCCTCGGCTTCCGAAAGGGGGCGTCGAGGCCGCACACCCGCTCCGTGCCCGTAGCGATCTCGCACAACCCGTCGCGGCGTCCACTCCCCTCTAGGGCTTTGTCCGTAAAGCTCCCGCCTCTGGTCGAGCGTCAGACCAGCAGCCGCGATCGCAGCTTCGCAGCGGGCATCCAACTCACGTTCCCGCTGACGAGCCAGCACAAGCGACGCCGCACAGTCCTCACACGTAACGACCGCACCACATCGGAGGCAGGGCCTTTGCGACCCACCGGCCGCATTCTTGCGACCCATTTGCGTCCCATCGCCACCTCCAGACCCGGAAACGCCTGGTTTCTCCGTTCGCGGTGGGTCGCACCCCTTCGCAGACAAATCGGCTGCAAGTGGCTCCTTTTCGGAGTCCTTCGCAGCCGATTGAACCAGTGGGCGATACTGGGCTCGAACCAGTGACCTCCGCCTTGTCGAGGCGGCGCTCTCCCAGCTGAGCTAATCGCCCTGGGGTTCGTAAATGTAGCGTGAGAAGGCCGTTTCGGGGGTATGCTCGAATCACATGAACGGCCCGAGACCTGTGCGCGCAGTCGTCGCGATCACGCTCCTCACCGCAGTTACCACGGTTGCGACCGCGTCCGCCCTGGCGGTGCTGCCGTCCTCAGCCCCGAAGCTCCGTGTGACGCCTGCCACCGGCACTCCGAGGAGCACATTCATCGTGGCGTTTCGCGCGCCCGTGGCGAGTGGGCGTTCTGTCGAGGGCGGGATGCTGCGACGTTATGACCTGACGGCGTCGGGCCCCGATGGCGCGACGGGCTGTAGCGATTCCGAATCGCTGGCTCCGACGGCGGCCCGTGCGGGCGAGTGGATGCGCGTCAGGCTCAAACCGACCGGAGCGGACCCAAGCTGGTGCGCCGGCGCCTGGAGCGGGACGGTGAATGAGGTGGCGGTTCCCGCCTGCGGACCCCCGGTGGACCGCTCCGAGATGATCCTGTGCCCGCAGTACATCGCACTTGTCGACCGGATCGGGAGGTTCGAGTTCCGCGTGATCGCCGGCCCGGGGCGCTGAGCGAGCGACGGCGACAGGGGCCTCGAGTCGCGACGCGCTGTCGGACTCGCACAAGCCGTCGGGCCGGACACTCCCATTAGCATGGGAGCCGAGATGCAGTTCACGCTCCCAGACGGCGGCAAGCTCGACCTACCCGACGGCGCCACCGGCGCCGACGCCGCGGCAGCGATCGGCGCCGGCCTCGCGCGCGCGGCACTCGCGGTCAAGGTGGACGGACAGCTGCGTGACCTGGCGGCGCCGCTGCCCACGCGGGGCAGCGGCGACCTGGAGATCCTCACCGACCGCAGCGGCAGCGAAGCGCTCGACCTGATCCGCCACGACACCGCACACGTGCTTGCGGCCGCCGTGATGGAGCTCTACCCGGGCGTCAAGATCTCGATCGGGCCGCCGATCGAGAACGGCTTCTACTACGACTTCGAATTCCCCGAGGGTGTCCATCTGAGCGAGGCCGACTTCGACGCGATCGAGGCGAAGATGCGTGAGCACATCGCCGCCGACGAGCCGTTCGTCCGGGAGGACGTCAGCGTCGCGGCGGCGCTCGAGCGCTTCCGGGGTGAGGGCCAGGATTACAAGGTCGAGCTGATCGAGGACCTCGTCGCCGACGACGGCGTCGAGACGGTGTCGCTGTACACGAACGGGCCGTTCACCGATCTCTGCCGCGGCCCGCATGCGCCGGGCACGAAGCGGATCAAGGCGTTCAAGCTGCAGTCGGTCGCCGGCGCGTACTGGCGCGGGGATTCGAACCGCAAGATGCTCACGCGCGTGTATGGAACGGCGTTCTTCTCGCAGGCGGAGCTGGAAGAGCATCTGGAGCGACTCGAGCGCGCGAGGCAGAACGATCACCGCCGTCTGGGCCCGATGCTCGGGATGTTCCAGTTCTCCGACGTCGCCCCCGGTGCGGCCTTCTGGCTGCCGGCCGGAACCGAGGTCCTCAACGAGCTGGTCGCGCTGAGCCGGGAGATGGGCCGCGAGCGCGGCTACGTCGAGGTCAAGACGCCCCTGATCTACGACAGCTCGCTGTGGAAGACCTCAGGGCACTGGGACAAGTACGACCAGAACATGTTCGTCACGGAGTACGAGGGGCACCAGATGGCGGTCAAGCCGATGAACTGCCCCGGCCACTGCAAGCTCTACTCGATGCAGCGCCACTCCTACCGGGACCTGCCGCTGCGCCTGTGGGAGCCGGGACTGCTGCACCGCCGTGAACCGAGCGGCACACTCCACGGCCTGCTGCGCGCTCGCCACTTCGCCCAGGACGACTCGCACATCTACTGCACCGAGGACCAGATCCAGGACGAGGTCGCGGGCGTGCTCGAGTTCGCCTTCGCGACCTACAGGGTGTTCGGCGTCGACGTCCGGCTTGAGCTCTCGACGAGGCCTGAGCAGCGGATCGGCTCCGACGAGCTCTGGGACCACAGCGAGGCGGCATTGCTCCGCGCACTGGAATCCCAGCGGCTCGAGTTCGATCTCAACGAGGGCGACGGCGCCTTCTACGGCCCCAAGATCGACATGCACATGACCGATTCGCTGGGTCGATCGTGGCAGCTCGGCACCTGCCAGCTGGACTACAACATGCCCGAGCGCTTCGGGCTCAGCTACAGCGGCGCCGACAACGTCGAGCATCAGCCGGTGATGATCCACCGCGCCCTGATGGGCTCCTACGAGCGTTTCATCGGGATCCTGCTTGAGCACTTCGGCGGCGAGCTACCGGTCTGGCTGGCGCCCGTGCAGGCGATCGTCCTGCCGATCTCCGACCGTCACGTCGACTACGGCGCCACCGTGCTCGGGCAGCTGCGCGGTGCGGGCGTGCGCGCCGAGCTCGACGACCGCACCGAATCGGTGGCGCGCAAGATCCGCGACGCGGAGCTGCGCAAGGTGCCGTTCATGCTGGTGGTCGGCGATCGCGAGCAGGAGGCGGGAGAGGTGGGAGTACGTGAGCACCGCGAGGGCGATGCCGGGTCAGTTCCACTGCACGACTTTCTGCAGCGGCTGACGGCGTTGATCAAGAGCCGCGCCCTGGCTTGATCGGTGCTGCCGTGGGCATCGCGAAACCGGCGCCGGTCTGTTGTCGAGGTATTTGCGTTCGGACCGGCGCAGACGGCTATACTTCAACTCAGTTGATCTACGAGCGCAATCACACACGGCCCGGCGCCGCTTGACGAATCGCCGCCACAGCAGCTAGTGCCGGTTCCACGTAGGTTTGACCGGCGCCCGCCGGAGCGGGACCAAACTCGGATCAACGATCGCATTCGTGTGCCCGAAGTCCGGCTCGTTGGCGAGGACGGCAGGCAGATCGGAGTGATCAAGACCTCCGAAGCACTTGCGTACGCCCAGGAGCGCGATCTCGACCTGGTCGAGGTCGCCCCGGACGCGCGCCCGCCGGTCTGCCGCGCACTCGACTACTCCAAATACAAGTACGAGCAGGCGCAGAAGCTGAAGGCTGCTCGCAAGCACCAGCAGCAGATCACGATCCGTGAGATCAAATTCCGTCCGAAGATCGCGCAGAAGGACTACGAGACCAAGAAGAACCACGTCACCCGGTTCCTGCTCGGCAAGGACAAGGTCAAGATCACGATCATGTTCCGTGGTCGCGAGGTCACCCACCCCGAGCGCGGCACCGCACTGCTCGACAGGCTCGCCGGCGAGCTGGCCGAAATCGCCGTGATCGAGCAGACGCCACTGCAGGACGGGCGCAACATGACGATGATGCTCGCGCCGTCAAAAGCGGTGCTCGCGACCGAGAAGGGCGCCCACGAGGAGGAACCGGCTTCCGAGGTTGCCGAGCGTGGCGTCGATGACGCCGCCAACGGGGCCGTGGCGACATCGCATGAAACCGGCGCCGAAGCCGGCACCGCTGTCAAGCAGCCCAGAACGCGCAAGGCCAACGGCGACGAGCCGCCGGCGCTCGACGAGGGTGGCGGCGAGGCGACCTCGCTGGAGCGCAGTGCCGACGACGCCGCCGCCTAGCGCGGCAGCCGCAGTGCGATCGTGATGCGCGCAGCGCAGGCCATGAGGCTGCCAGGCCGGTGGGTGATCGTTGCGGTTGCGACGCTCGTTGCCTGCGCGATGCCCGCCTCGCCGGCCGCAGCGGCGGCCGACAGCGTCTATGTCCTCAACTACAGCGGCAGCACGGTGTCCACCTTCGCGGCCGGTTCCGATGGGTCGCTGACCCAGCAGGGCCCGGGCTTGCCGATCAACATCGCCACGCCCGCAGTCGCCGGTGGTTCGGCGCTGGCGGCCACGCCGAACGGCGCCTACCTGTTCGCTGCCGACAGCACCGCCGGAACGGTCGCGACGTTCGCGATCGGCGCTGGCGGCCTGCTGAAGCTGCAGGGCACGCCTGTCCTGAGCGGTTCTGGACGCACGTCGTCACCATCCGCACTGGCGGTCTCGCCGAACGGCCAGGACCTGTACGTCGCCAACAGCGACGACGGGACGATCTCGACGTTTGCGATCAGCTCGAGCGGCGCGCTCTCGCCGCAGGGCGCTGCTGTCGTCGACGGAACCTGCTGCGACGCGAGCCCGGACGGGCTGGCGATTTCGCCAGACGGGCAGTATCTGTATGCCGCCAACCAGGGGGAGGGGACGATCTCGAGCTTCGCGATCGGCGCGGGCGGCGCGCTCACCCAGCTCGGCATCGGCGTGGTCACCGGAACCGGGACGAGCTCCAGGCCGTTTGCGGTGGCGCTGTCGCCCAGCGGCCAGTCCGTGTTCGCCGCGAACTATCCAGAGGGCACGGTGTCGACATTCTCGCTCGGCGCCGGCGGCGCGCTCACCCAGCAGGGAACCGGGGTGCTCAGCGGGTCGAGTGCGATGTCCGGGCCGAATGCGCTGGCGGTCTCGCCGAACGGCCGATACCTGTATTCGTCCAACAGCGCGCAGGGGACGATCGGGACGTTCGCGATCGGCGCCGGTGGCGCCCTGGCCCAGCAGGGGACCGGTGTGATCACCGGCAGAGGGAGGGGCGCTTACCCGAACGCGATCGCGATCTCGCCCGACGGCCGCCACCTGTACGCCGCCAACGGCGAGTTCTCGACGGTCTCATCGTTCGCGATCGGAGCCGGCGGGGCGCTCGCGCAGCTCGGCACTGGCGTCCGCTCCGGGGCCGGTGTCAGCGCCAGCCCGCAGGCGCTGATCGTGGTGCCCGACCGGATCCACGCAGTCACGTCCACGCGGACCGCGAGATTCGGCGACCAGCTCGTGTCCGTGACGACGCCTCCGGCCTCGATCTGCCAGGGCGCGGGCGGTGTGCTGCAAGCGGCGGTTCGCTCAACCCATCTTTCGCACGGCGCGGCGCTGACGTTCACGAGCGTCGGCTTCTACCTGGGCAGGGTGCTCAGGCGCACGCGCCCTGAACGGCGCGACGTCATGCGCCACGGCCGGAGCATCAGCGAGAAGCTGGCGCTCAGCGGCCTGCTGCCGGGCTCGCACACATTGACCGTGGAGCTCGGCACCGGGCGGCGGCCGAGCGCCACCAGGACGATCAGGGTGCCGTTCACGGTCTGCGGCTAGCCTCCGGGCGGGACAGCGCCGGGTCAGGAACCGCGCGAAGCACCGCCGGTCTGCTTTACTGGATCGCCGACATGCCGAAGATGAAGACCCATTCGGGAGCCAAGAAGCGCTTCAGGCTGACCGGCACCGGCAAGGTGCGGGCACGCCACTCGTTCTCGAGTCACATCCTCGAGAAGAAGTCGCCCAAGCGCAAGCGCCACTTCGCGCTGCCCGTCGTCGTCTCCGACCATGACGTCCCGCGCGTCAAGACCCTCCTCGGAGCCAAGAAGAAGCCATGAGCCGCGTCAAACGCAGCGTCCACGCCCGCAAGAAGCGCCGTGCAACCCTGGAGATGGCGAAGGGCTTCCGCGGCGACGCGAGCCGCCATTACCGCACCGCCAAGGAAGCCGTTCTGAAGGCGGATCAGTACCGCTACCGTGACCGTCGTAACCGCAAGCGCGACTTCCGTCGCCTGTGGATCACCCGGATCAACGCGGCCGCGCGACTCAACGGCATGTCGTACTCGCAGTTCATGCACGGTCTCCAGCAGGCCGGTGTCGAGCTCGACCGCAAGGTTCTGGCCGACATCGCGGTGCACGACGCCGACACCTTCCGACGGTTTGCCGACCGCGCCCGCGAGGCGCTGGCGGCCGGCTGAGCTTCCCAGTCCAGACCACCAGCACCGCCATCGGGCGCCGCTCCATTGGACGGCGCCCTTTTTCGTTCTCTGACGCAGACCCGCCGAGACCAGACACACCAGACAGACCAGATGCCGATCACCAGCCACAACAACGAGAAGCTCAAGGAGATCCGCAAGCTCCGCCAGCGCCGGCGTGAGCGCGATCGCAGCGCGCGGTTCGTCGCCGAGGGCGAGGACCTCCTGGCAGCCGCTGACCGGGCCGGCTGGACTCCGGTCGAGCGCTTCTGCGCGGCGGGGAGCGGCCTGCCCGGCACCGAGGTCGAGGCGAAGCTGCTCGCCACCGCCTCCGAGCTGGCCTCCGGTACCCGCACCCTGGCGGTGTACCAGGAGCGTTGGGCGTCCGCGCCATCGGGGCCGCTCGCCCTTTACCTGCACGGTGTCGCCGACCCCGGCAACGTCGGTGCGATCCTGCGCTCGGCCGAGGCGTTCGGCGCTTCCTGCGTCGTGCTCGGACCCGGCAGCGCCGACCCGTTCGGACCCAAGGCGGTGAGGGCCAGCATGGGCGCGATCTTCGGGGTGCCGGTCGCCCGGGCCGGCGCGACGCGGTCGCTCCCCGGACTGAGGATCGCGCTCGACGGCGATGGTGAGCAGACCGTCGCCGAGCTCTGGCGCGAGCTGACCAGGACTTCGCCGGCGCCCGCCGCGACCCTGTTGATCGGAGCCGAGCGCGAGGGCCTTCCGAGGGACATTCTGCGGCTGGCGGACCACGTTGCGAGGATCCCGATCGCGACCCACTCGCTGAACGCCGCGATGGCGGCGACGGTCGCCCTCTACGAGGTGACTAGGATGGCGCCGGCATGAACGAGGTACCACACGTATGAATGAGCGGATCGAGGCGCTCAAACAGGACGGGCTGCAGGCGATCGGCGCCGCGAGCACCACTGCCGAACTCGAGGAGGTGCGCGTCCGCTTCCTCGGCCGCCGGGCCGAGCTCCCGAACCTGTTGCGCGGCGTCGCCGAGCTGCCGCCGGAGCAGCGAGGCGCGGTCGGTAAGGCTGCCAACCAGGCCCGCAGGGAGATCGAGGCCGCCCTCGAGCAGAGGCACCGCGAGCTCGCCGCGAGCGAACTCGATCAGCGGCTGGCCCGTGACCGGATCGATGTCACGCTGCCGGCCGATCCAAGCCCGCGCCTGGGCAGCCTGCATCTGATCACCCGCACCTGGCGCGAGATCGAGGACGTGTTCCTCGCCCTCGGCTACGCGGTCGCCGAGGGCCCGGAGGTCGAGCGGGTGTATTACAACTTCGACGCACTCAACTTCGACGTGACCCATCCGTCGCGGCTGATGACGGACACGTTCTACATCGAGCCGACGCACGACATCTTCGACTCTCGCTCGCTGCTGCTGCGCGTCCATACCTCGCCGGTCCAGGTCCGCGCGATGGAGAACCAGCCGCCGCCGATCCACATCATCGTCCCGGGCCGGGTCTACCGCCCGGACTCGGACGCGACGCACACGCCGCAGTTCCATCAGGTCGAGGGCCTCGCGGTCGATCAGGACATCACGCTCGGCGACCTGCGCGGGACGCTGCTGACCTTCGCGCGCGCGATCTTCGGCGAGGAGCGTGAGGTCCGCCTGCGCCCGCACTTCTTCCCGTTCACCGAGCCGAGCGTCGAGGTCGACGTCTCGTGCTTCAACTGCAACGGCGGCATCACCAGGAGCGGCGAGCGCTGTCACCTGTGCAAGGGCACCGCCTGGATCGAGATCCTCGGCGCCGGAATGGTCGACCCGAACGTCTTCGAGTACGTGCGCGATCACGGCTACGACCCCGACAAGGTGCAGGGCTTCGCGTTCGGCATGGGGATCGAACGGATCGCGATGCTCAAGCACGGCGTCACCGACATCCGCCTGCTCTACGAGAACGATGTCCGCTTGCTGGAGCAGTTCTCGTGATGCGCGCCGGGCCTACCACGGAAGCCGGCTGATGCGCGTCCCGCTGGAGTGGCTGCACGAGTACTGCGCCCCCGATCTCGACGCCGCGGCGCTCGCCGAGCGCCTGGCGATGACCGGCACCGAGGTCGAGCGGGTTGAGCACCATGGCGTCGGCGCGCTCGAGCACTTCGTCGTCGGCAATGTGCTCGAGCGCCGCCCGCACCCTGACGCCGACCGCCTCAGCGTCTGCATCGTCGATGTCGGCAGCGGCGAGCGCCGGCAGATCGTCTGCGGCGCGCCGAACGTCGCGGCCGGCCAGACCGTCGCGGTCGCCAGACCCGGCGCGATCATGCCCGACGGCACCCGGCTGCGCAAGGCGAAGCTCCGCGGCCAGGACTCGGACGGGATGATCCTCGCCGAGGATGAGCTCGCGATCGGCACCGACCATGACGGGATCATGGTGCTGCCCGACGGGATCACCCCCGGCACGGCGCTGGCGAACCTGCTGCCGATCTCGACCGACGTCCTGGTCCTCGAGATCACCCCCAACCGCCCTGACTGCCTCGGCATCTACGGGGTCGCGCGCGAGGTCCACGCCGCCACCGGCGCGCCGCTCTCACCGCCGCCGTGGGCCGAGGATCCCGGCAGCTCAGGCCAGGTCGAGGGCGCCGAGATCACGGTCGCCGAGCCCGAGCTTTGCCCGCGCTTCACCGCCCGCGTGTTCGATGCCGTGAAGCTCGGCGGAAGCCCGCCGTGGCTCAAGGCGCGCCTGATGGCCGCCGGCCAGCGTCCGATCTCGAACGTTGTCGACATCACAAACTACGTGATGCTGCTGAGCGGACAGCCGACCCACGCGTTCGACCTCGACCGGGTCGCCGGCGCGAAGCTGCGCGTCCGCCGCGCACGCCCGGCCGAGCAGGTCAGGACGCTCGACGGCCAGACCCGCACGCTCGACGAGCAGATGCTGCTGATCGACGACGCCAGTGGCCCGACCTCGATCGCCGGCGTGATGGGCGGTGAGCGGTCCGAGGTCACCGACACGACCACGCGCGTGCTGTTCGAGGCGGCCAACTGGAACGGCGCCAACATCCACCGCACCTCGCTGGCGCTGGGGTTGCGCAGCGAGGCCTCGACCAGATTCGAGAAGCAGCTTCAACCGGAGCAGGCGATGTGGGCGCAGGCGCTGGCCGCGCGGTTGCTGGTGGACCTCTGCGACGCGACCCTGCGCCCCGGGACGATCGACCTCGGCGGTCCCGGAAGCCCGCCAGCGACGATCCGGTTACGTGACGAACGTCTGCAGTCCCTGCTCGGCGCACCGGTCACCCGCGAGCGCAGTGCCGCGATCCTGCAGTCGCTGGAGTTCACCGTCGCGCCCACGTCCGACGGGCTCGATGTGACGGTTCCCGCCTTCCGGCGCGCCGACGTCACCCGCGAGGCTGACCTGATCGAGGAGATCGCTCGGCTCGACGGCATCGACCGGATTCCGGCGACGCTACCTGCCACGCGCAGATCCGCGGCCGCCGCCCTGGCGGTCGGCGGCGGCCGCGCCGCCACCGGCGTCCATGGACGGCTGACGCCCCGCCAGGCGCTGCGCCGGCGCGCGGCTGACACGCTGGTCTCCCAAGGGCTCAATCAGATCGTCGGCTGGAGCTTCGCCGGCCGCGACGATCTCGCGCGTCTGCGGCTGCCCGCTGAGCAGGCGGTCTCCATCGCAAACCCGATGTCGGCCGAGCAGGCGCAGCTGCGCACCACCCTGCTCGGGTCGCTGCTCGACGTCGCTGCTCGTAACCGCGCGCACGGCGCCGGCGCGCTGGCGCTGTTCGAGGCCGGCGCCGTATACCTCGCTGCCGCCGGGCGCGACGGCGAGGGCGACGGTGAGCTGCCGCGTGAGCCACACCATGTGGCGGCGCTGCTGTGCGGCCCTGTGCGCCGGCCGACCTGGCGCGCGAGTGACCCGCCGGCGGCGGATTTCTTCGCGGCCAAGGGCGTCGTCGGAGCGTTACTGGACTCACTGGGCGCCGACTGGGAGGTGTGCCGCGGTGAAGCGCCATTCCTACATCCTGGGCGCTCCGCGAACATCCTGATCGGCGGGGCGCAGGCCGGCTGGCTCGGCGAGCTGCACCCGAGCGTCGCGGCACAATGGGACCTCGGCGACACGGTCGCGGTGTTCGAGCTGGATCTCGACAGCGTCGCCGAGCCGCCGGTCAGGCGCTATCTGGATGTGACCAGCTTCCCCGAGGTCCGGGAGGACCTCGCGGTCGTCGTCAGCGAGTCGGTGAGCGCGGCCGAGGTGCTGGCGGTGGTCGCGAAGGCCGGAGCGCCGCTGCTCGCCCGTAGCGAGGTGTTCGACGTCTACCGTGACCCGGTGCGGCTCGGGGAGGGCAGCGTCTCGCTGGCGCTGGCGCTCTCCTACCGGGCCGGTGACCGGACGCTGACAGACGCCGAGGTCGCGCGGCAACGCGAGACGATCGTGGCGGCGCTGGAGCGCGAGCTGGGAGGGAGGATCCGTGACTCATAGCGTTGCCGTGTTCGGCGCGGCGGGCTATACGGGCGCGCTCACAGCGCGGCTGCTGCACCGCCATCCGTCATTCGAGCTCGAGTTCCTGACCGCCCGCGCCGATTCTGGCCGCCGGCTCGACGAGCTCTATCCCCACCACCGCGTGCCGCTGATGCTCGAGGAGCTCGATCTCGACAGGCACGGCGGCGTCGAGGCGGCCGTGGTCGCCTATCCGCACGGCGCCGCCGCGCCGCTGGTCGCAGATCTGCGTGAGCGTGGCGTCAGGGTCGTCGACCTCAGCGCGGACTTCCGGATCCGCGATCTCGACACCTACGAGGAGTGGTACCGCGAGCATCCTGCGCCTGAACTGATCGAGCAGGCCGTCTACGGCCTGCCGGAGCTCTACCGCGAACAGCTGCGCGGCGCCGAGCTGGTCGCGAACCCCGGCTGCTACCCGACCGCGACGCTGCTCGCGCTCGCGCCGCTGGCGCGCGCCGGCATGATCGCCGACGTGGTCATCGACGCCAAGTCGGGGGTCTCGGGTGCGGGACGCGCCGCGACCGACAAGACGCATTTCGTGACGGTCGATGAGAACGTCAGCGCCTACGGGGTGCCGCGTCATCGCCATACGCCGGAGATCGAGCAGGAGCTGGCAGCACTCGGCTCGCCGGTGATGATCACCTTCACGCCGCATCTGCTGCCACTGGACCAGGGTGAGCTCGTCTCCTGCTACGTGACGCTCCCCGCCAAGGCGCAGGAGCTCGACCTCGACGCCCTGTACCAGGACGCCTACGACGGCGAGCCGTTCGTCGAGCTCAGCATGACCCCGCCAGGGGTTCGCGACGTCCGTGAGACGAACATCTGCAGGATCTCCGTGCACAGCGACGAGCGCACCGGCCGTGCGATCGTGTTCGCGGTGATCGACAATCTGTGGAAGGGTGCAGCCTCCGAGGCGGTGCAGAACCTGAACCTGATGTTCGGGCTCGATGAAGGGGAGGGCATCAGTTGAGTTTCTTCAACTCCCGCTGGATCGAGGCGCCCGAGGGAGCCACCGAGGTGGACGCCGGTGGTCTGCCGAAGGGCTTCCGCGCCGCCGGTGTCGTTTGCGGCATCAAGCCGTCGGGGGCCAGGGACCTCGCCCTGCTGCTCTGCGACGAGCCGCAGACGACGAGCGCCGCGCGGTTCACCTCCTCCGGCGCTCAATCGGCGCCGGTGCTGGTGACCCGGGGTCGGACGCGGATCGATGCGCTGCGCGCGGTGCTGATCAACTCCGGCAACGCCAACGCCGCAACCGGCAACCGCGGGCTCGACGACGCCGCGAAGATGCAGGGCTCAGCGGCCCAGGTCTGCAGGATCGAACCCGACCAGGTCGCCGTCGCGTCAACGGGCGTGATCGGGGTGCCGTTGCCGATGGAGCCGATCACACGTGGGACGCTCGCCGCCTCGCGCGAGCTGCGTCCCGACGGGGATCTCGACTTCGCCGATGCGATCCGTACGACCGACATCTTCGCCAAACGCGTCACGCTCGACGTTGAGCTGTCTGGCGGCACGGTCCGTCTCAGCGCTCAGGCAAAGGGCGCGGGCATGATCTCGCCCGGCTTCGCGACGCTGCTGGTGTTCATCCAGACCGATGCGATCCTGTCCGCCGATGAGTGCGACCTGCTTCTCGGCGTGACCGTCAGGCGCTCGTTCGAGCGGGTCAGCGTCGACGGACAGCTGTCGACCAGCGACACCGTGATCATGATGGCTTCAGGTGCCGGCGGCGTGGTGATCGAGCCGGAGACCGAGAACGAGCGCCGCTTCGGAATGGCGCTCGACTCGACGCTGCGGCAGCTGGCGTTGATGGTCGTCCGCGACGGCGAGGGCGCCCGCCGCGTCGGTCGCGTCGTCGTCCGAGGCGACGAGCGCGTCGTCGACCGGGTGGCTCAGTCGGTCGCCGACTCGCCGCTGGTCAAGACCGCGCTGTACGGCGGCGATCCCGAACTGGGGACGGATCATCCAGGCGGTCGGAGCCGCCCTGCCGGGGACCGCTCCGCTGGCTGTCGAGATCACGATCGAGGGGATCAGGGTCTGCGCCGGTGGCGCGCGCGTGCCCCATGACGAGGCTGCGCTGAAGGCCGCCGTCCAGCGTGACGAGGTGCAGTACGAGATCGAGGTCCCGGGTGAGGGTGGCGAGACCGAGCGGTTCTTCTCCGACCTCGGGCATGAGTACGTGACGATCAATGCCGAATACACGACGTGAGGTAGCGCATGCGCGACGTCGGGACACTGCTGGAGGCACTGCCATACATCCGTGAGTTCCACGGCAAGACGGTGGTGATCAAGTACGGCGGAGCGGCGATGGTCGATCCGTCGCTGAAGGAGGAGTTCGCGCGCGACGTCGTCCTGCTCAAGTACGTCGGGATGAACCCGGTGATCGTCCACGGTGGCGGCCCGGAGATCACCAGCTACATGGAGCGACTCGCGCTGCCGGTGCAGTTCGTCGATGGATTGCGCGTCTCCGACGAGGCGACCGTCGAGGTCGCCAAGATGGTGCTCGTCGGCAAGGTCAACAAGGACATCGTGCTGCTGATCAACCGCCATGGCGCCCCGGCCGTCGGCCTTTGCGGCGATGACGGCCTGCTGTTCCGCGCCGCCCGCCTGGCCGCCCCGAGCGGCGCCGACATCGGCTTCGTCGGCCGGATCGAGCATGTCGACGTCGACGTGCTCAACCACATCGCGCAGGATTACATTCCCGGTCGTCGCCAGCGTCGGCGCCGACGGCGAGGGCCGCTCGTACAACATCAACGCCGACGCCGCGGCCGGCGCCGTCGCGCGCGCGCTGGGCGCTCACAAGGTGATGTTCCTGACCGATGTCGCCGGCTGGCTGCGGGATCCGGCCGACCCGGACAGCCTCGTCTCGGAGACCTCCGCCAGGAGCTGGGCGAGGCGCTCGGCGGCGTCGGCGGCGGCATGCGGCCGAAACTGGAGGCGTGCATGGAGGCCGTTGCGGCCGGGGTCAGCTCGGCCCACATCGTCGACGGCCGGGTGCCGCACTCGCTGCTGCTCGAGCTGTTCACCGACGCCGGCCAGGGCACCAAGATCACGGCGACGGGGGAGCGGCCGTGACGCTCGCGGAGCTGCAGGCGCTCGAGCGCGACTACGCGATCGGCACCTACGTCCGCAGCCCGGTGCAGTTCGTGCGCGGGTCGGGCTGCCTGCTGTGGGATGAGCACGGCAACGAGTACCTCGACTTCCTCGCCGGGATCTCGGTGCTGAACGTCGGTCACTGCCATCCGCGCGTGGTCGCCGCCGTCCACCGAGCAGCTGGCCCGGCTGACGCACGTCAGCAACCTCTACTACACCGAGCCGGCGATGCGGCTCTCAAAGGCGCTCGCCGACAGCTCACTCGGCGGCAAGGTGTTCCTCTGCAACTCCGGCGCCGAGGCCAACGAGGCGGCGATCAAGCTGGCCCGCCGCGCGCAGCCCGGGGGCGAGATCGTCGTCGCCCGCGACGCCTTCCACGGCCGCACCTACGGGGCGCTGTCGGCGACCCCGCAGGAGTCCAAGCAGGCGCCGTTCGCGCCGCTGGTGCCGGGGTTCGTGGTCGTCGCCAAGGACGCCGGAGGCGATCGAGCAGGCCGTCGGTGCGCACACCGCCGCGGTGCTGATCGAGCCGATCCAGGGCGAGAGCGGGGTTCACATCGTGCCCGACGAGGTGCTGCTCGCCGCCCGCGCCGCGTGTGACCGCGCCGGCGCCGCGCTGATCTTCGACGAGGTTCAGACCGGCATGGGACGCACCGGGACGATCTGGGCGTACGAGCAGACACCGGTCGTGCCCGACGCGATCACGAGCGCCAAGGGGCTTGGCGGCGGGCTTCCGATCGGCGCGCTGATCACCGGCCCGCGGCTCGCCGATGTCCTGCAGCCGGGCGACCACGGATCGACCTTCGCGGGCGGTCCGCTCGCCTGCGCGGCGGCGCTCGTGCGCGCTCGAGATCTGCTCGGACCCGGAGCTGCTGCGCTCGGTGGTGGGTCTCGGCGAGCGTCTGCGCCACGCGCTCGCAGAGCTTCCCGGTGTCCGCGACGGTGCGCGGCCGCGGGCTGATGGTCGGCTTCGATCTCGGCGGCGAGGTGAGCGCGCCGGAGCTCGCCAGGCGGGCACTGCTCGAGCAGCGGCTCGTGATCAACGCGACCGGTCCGGCGACGATTCGCCTCGAGCCGCCGCTGATCGTCGACGCTGCTCAGATCGATGACGCCGTCGGCCGGCTTGCTGGGCTCGGGCTGTGAGCACACGCGAGCTGATCGCCGCTCAGGCGCCGACGCCCGAGGCGATCGCGCGCGCGGTCGATCCTGAATTCGAGATCGAGCTGCTCGAACCGCAGCGAGCGTGACCGCGTCTACTACGACACGTTCGATGCGCTGCTGCGGGCGAGTGGCTTGTCGGTGGTGCATGAGCTGGGAGAGCTGTTCCTGCTGGATCGCAGGACCCATGACGCGCTGCAGGTCGAGCCGATCGCCCAGGCGCCGTGGGAACCGGTGCTCGCACTCGACCTCCCGCCTGGTGCGCTCCGCAACGCCGTGGTCGATGTGGTCGACGTCCGGGCCCTGCTCCCGCTCGTGCATGTGCACGAACGCACCGAGCCGGTCAGGATCCTCGATTCGCTGCAGAAGACCGTCGCGCGCGTCAGCGTCAGCTCACCCGCGGTGGTCTCGGTTCACGGAACGCGCACGCCGCTGCGCGTCCGCGTCCGTCTGCACTCCCTCCGGGGCTATGACGAGGAGTTCGAGCGGGCCGGTCGGTTGCTGGTCGGTTCGCTGCGCCTCACCGAGCCGCGGGAGCCGCTCGTCGACGAGGCCCTTCGTGCCGCCGGCATCTCGCCCGAGGGGTGCAGCGCCAAGGTCGACGTGCCGCTGGCACCCGACGAGGACGCCGACGAGGCTGCCGTGAAGGTGCTCCGGCGTCTGCTGGAGGTGATCGACGACAACCTGCCGGGCACGCTCGCGGATACCGACGCGGAGTTCCTGCACGACTACCGGGTCGCGGTGCGGCGTACCCGCGCGGTTCAGCGAGAGCTCGCCGGTGTGTTCGAACCCGCCGAGCTGGCGGCTCTGCGGGCCGAATTTCGCTGGCTCCAACAGGCGACGGGCGATGCGCGTGACCTCGACGTGTACGTGCTCGGGTTCGACTCGCTGCGGGCGCTGCTGCCCGAGTCGATGCGCGCAGACCTCGACCCGCTGTTATCGGTGCTGCGCGGCCGCCGGCTGATCGCCCGGCGCGAGATGACACACGCCCTGCGCAGCACGCGTGCGGAGCGCGTCCGCTCCGACTGGGAGCATCTGCTGGCGACCCTCGTGGAGCAACCGGCTGCCGGTCGGCCGTATTCCAAGAGGCCGATCGGCGAGATCGCCTCCAGACGGATCAGGAAGGTGTACCGACGGATGCTTGAGATGGGCGCGGCGATCGACTCCGACAGCCCACCCGAGGACTACCACGAGCTGCGCAAGAAGGGCAAGGAGCTGCGCTACCTGCTCGAGCTGTTCGGGGTGCCGTTGCACGACGAGAGGGTCGTCAAGCCGATGATCAAGACGCTCAAGGGTCTGCAGGACGTGCTCGGCCGCCACCAGGACCGGGAGGTCCAGATCGCCTCGGTCCGTTCGCTGACCGAGGAGGTCTCGACGCTGCCGGGGGGCGCCGGCGCGCTGATGGCGATGGGAGTGCTGATCGAGCGGTTGGAGGCAGACGCGGCCGCGGCCCGCAGCGAGTTCGGCGAGAGCTTCGCGGCCTTCTCCTCCGACGAGCAGCGTGAGCTCGTGAAGCGGACGTTCGAATGAGCTGCGTGCTGGCCACATACAACATCAAGGGCGGCGTCGGGAAGACCTCGGCCGCCGTCAACCTCGCCTATCTGGCGGCGCGCGACGGGCACCGCACGCTTGTCTGGGACCTTGACCCGCAGGGCGCCGCGACCTATCTGTTCCGGGTCGTCCCGAAGGTGAAGGGGGGCGGGCGCAAGCTGCTGCGCCTGCGCTCGCCGGTGCAGAGGCTGGTCAAGGGCACCGACCACGAGCGCCTCGATCTGCTGCCGTCGGACTTCTCCTACCGTCACCTCGATCTCGCGCTCGACGCGTTCCGCAAGCCGACCGAGCGGCTGACGCGCGTGCTGGCGCCGCTGCGCGGCGAGTACGACTACATCTTCCTTGACTGCCCGCCGAGCATCTCGCTGGTATCCGAGAGTGTCTTTCGAACCGCAGACGCGCTGCTGGTGCCGGTGATCCCCGCCACGCTCTCGGCACGCACGTTCGATCAGCTCGCGGCGCTCGCCGACGAAGACGGCTGGGGTGGCGGTGGTGGAGGCCCACAGGTGCTCGCGTTCTTCTCGATGGTCGACGTGCGCCGCTCGTTGCACCGCACGGTGATGGGGCGGATGCGTGAGATCCGCCGGCTGACGATGCTGGGTGCCGCGATCCCGCAGGCCGATGAGGTCGAGCGGATGGGGGAGGAGCGCAACCCCGTGGCCGTGTTCGCACCTAACAGCCGTGCCGCGATCTCCTACCAGGCTCTGTGGTGGGACGTGCAGCGCCGGATCGGCGCCGCACGCACACGGCGCCACAACATGCGTTGAGTTCGGCGCTGCGCCTTATCCGAGCGCGCGCGGATGCCGATGGGACCGATGACCTATATATCGAGGGAGAACCACGTCAGAAGCTGTGCGCTGATGCTTCTCGTCACAACGATCGCCCTGTTCGTCGCCGCCGTGAGCGTCGGCCACTACCTGCTCGTGAGACGGCGCTGGCCCGGTGCAGTCGTGTTCGTGCTCGCAGCTGTCGGGCTCGGGTGGTTCGCCGTGCACCAGATGGACGCGACCTTCCCGAGCCTGCTCGCGCAGCACCTGACGTCGTTTGGCCTGAGCGCCGTGCAACTGATGCTGGCGATGGCCGCGGCGTGCCTCCTGGTCGGTTCCCTGCTTCACCGTCGCTGAGTCGCTGACGTTCACGGCGCGCCGCCGGCTCCGCGCGGCGCCGTGATCGCGGGCCGAATACCCTTCGCGGATGCCCAGCGATCAACGGGAGGTCACAACCGCCTCCTACCAGGCGGAACCGGCCGACGTGCACCGTGTGCTGCTGCTCTACAGCGGTGGCCTCGACACCAGCGTGATGCTGAAGTGGATCCAGGACCAGTACGACGCCGAGGTCGTCGCGCTGACGGTCAATCTGGGCCAGCCGGGCGAGGACTACGAGGTGGTGCGCGGCAAGGCGCTCGCGATCGGCGCGGTCGAATGCCACGTCGTCGACGCGCGCGAGGAGTTCGCACGTGAGTACATCGCGCCCGCGATCAAGGCCAACGCGATCTATGGACTGGGCTACCCGCTGTTCACCGCGCTCGGGCGGCCGCTGATCGCCAAGCTCGCCGTCGAGTATGCGCGGCGGACGCTCTGCGACACGATCGCCCACGGCTGCACGGGCAAGGGCAACGACCAGGTCAGGATCGAGGCGACGATCGCGACGCTGGCGCCCGAGCTGAAGGTGATCGCGCCGGTCAGGACCTGGCAGATGGGCCGCGACGAGGAGGTCGCGTACGCGCGTGAGCACGGGATCCCGGTCAAGGGCGGGAGCGAGGTCGCGCCGTATTCGATCGACGACAACCTCTGGGGTCGCTCGAGCGAGGGGCGCTGGATCGAGGACCTGTCGATGGCCCCCCAGGACGACGTCTTCCAGCTCGTCACACGGCCGGAGGAAGCGCCGGACGAGCCGGAGACGGTCACGATCGCGTTCGAGCACGGCCTGCCCGTGGCGCTCGACGGTGAGCGGCTCGCGCTCGTCCCCCTGCTCGAGCGGCTCGCCACGATCGGCTGCCGGCACGGCGTCGGGATCGTCGACCATATCGAGGACCGGATTGTCGGCCTCAAGGTCCGTGACATCTATGAGGTGCCGGCCGCGGCGATCCTGCTTCCCGCCCACGCCGAGCTCGAGCGGCTCGTCGGCACGATCCACCAGAACCAGTTCAAGACCGCGCTCGACCAGAAATGGGCGTACCTCGTTTATGCCGGATTGTGGTGGGAGCCGCTGCGCGAGGACCTCGACGCCTACATGAACGCGGCCAACGAGCAGGTCAGCGGCGAGATCACGGTGAAGCTCTACAAGGGGACGGCGCGAGTCGTCACGCGGAGCTCGCCCAATGCCGTCTACGACGCGCAGCTCGCCACCTTCTCCGAGTCCGGGGGGCTGTTCAAGCAGACCGCCTCGCCCGGATTCATCGATCTCTGGACGCTGCAGTCGCGGATGGCGTGGCGCGTGCGCCATCCAGACGGCGACTAGCTGTCGTGTCCGTTCACGTGTAGTCCGCAACCTGCGAACGAAACGGTCGCGGGCGTCGGCGACCGCGTCACATCGTCCGCGCCGATGCCTATCCTCGGTTGCCCGGATGAGCCACGCCTGCGCCCACCTTCATGTCCACTCCGAGTATTCGCTGCTGGACGGGGCGGCCAGGATCGAGCGCCTGGCCGAGCGTGCGGCTTCTTTCGGTCAGCCGGCGCTGGCGCTGACCGATCACGGCGTCATGAACGGCTCGGTCGAGCTCTACCAGGCCTGCCGCAAGCATGGGATCAAACCGATCCAGGGCTGCGAGGTGTACGTCGTCAATGACCACCGCAAGCGCATCCAGGGTCGGATGCGCTACTTCCATCTGACGCTCCTGGCCGAGAACTCGGCTGGCTATCGCAACCTGGTGAAGCTCTCCTCGGCGGGCTTTCTGCAAGGGCTGCAACGCGGCAAGCCGTTCGTCGACGCCGAGCTGATGGCGGCACATTCAGAGGGTGTGATCGCGTTGACGGGCTGTCTGCAATCCCGGTTCTGCCAGGCGCTGGTCGGCGATCGCCCGCAGGAGGCGCGCGCGGCGGCCGA
This sequence comes from uncultured Solirubrobacterales bacterium, assembly GCA_963742025.1. GTDB lineage: Bacteria > Actinomycetota > Thermoleophilia > Solirubrobacterales > Solirubrobacteraceae > Palsa-465. The sequence continues at coordinate 264,657 of CAVUKF010000004.1, read as the reverse complement.
CGAGTTGCTGGCGATCTTCGGCGATGACAGCGTCTACTTCGAGGTGCAGAAGAACGGGATCCCCGAGCAGGACAAGGCGAACGAGGGGATCGTCCGGATCGCACGGGAGCTCGGGCGCCCACTGGTCGGTACCGGCGACGTGCACTACCTCGGCCGCGAGGATTTCGAGCACCACCGGGCACTGCTGTGCGTGCAGACGAAGTCGACGCTGGCGGCCCCGAAGCTGACCTTCGACACCAACGAGTTCTACCTGCGCTCCAGCGACGAGATGGCATCGGTGTTCGCCGAGTGGCCCGAGGCGCTGGCGAGCTCGCTGGAGATCGCCGAGCGATGCGATGTCGAGCTCGAGCTCGGCCGCCAGCTGATCCCCCGCTTCGAGTGCCCCGACGGCATCGCGGAGGGCGACTACCTCAGGCAGCTCGTGTTCGAGGGCCTCGCGCGGCGCTACGGCGATCCACCCCCGGCCGACGCGATCACGCGTGCCGAGTACGAGCTCGGGGTGATCGCGAAGATGGGCTACAACGCCTACTTCCTGATCGTCTGGGACTTCGTCAAGTACGCCAAGGATTCGGGCATCCCGGTCGGTCCGGGCCGCGGGTCGGCCGCCGGGTCGATCGTCGCCTACAGCCTCGCGATCACCGACGTCGATCCGATCCGCTACGACCTGCTGTTCGAGCGGTTTCTGAACCCCGAGCGGGTGTCGATGCCCGACATCGACATCGATTTCTCGGTCCGCGGGCGCGATCAGGTGATGCGCTATGTGACCGAGAAGTACGGCAAGGAGTCGGTCGCGCAGATCGTCACCTTCGGCAAGATGTTCCCACGCGCGGCCACACGGGATGCAGCCCGCGTTCTCGGTTACCCGTACGCGCTCGGCGACCGGCTCGCGAAGCTGATCCCGGATCCCGAGCAGGGGCGCTCGCCCAGCTTCGCCGACTGCCTGGCACCGGGTCAGCCGCTCGCGGCCGAGATCGAGCGTGACGCCGAGGCGGCCGCCGTGATCGAGGTGGCGCGGGGTCTCGAGGGGATCGTCCGCAACTCCTCGATCCACGCGGCGGCGGTGGTGATCGCTGATCGTCCGCTGACCGAGATCGTGCCGCTGCAGCTGGCTGACTCGAACAAGACCGACGAGAACGGTGACCGGATCTACCGGACCGTCACCCAGTTCTCGATGAAGCCGGTCGAGGACATGGGCCTGCTGAAGATGGACTTCCTGGGACTGCGGAACCTCGATGTGATCGAGGACGCGCTGGACATCGTGGAGCGCTCGGCCGGCACGAGGCCCGACATGTCCTCGCTGCCGCTCGATGATCCCAACACGTACCAGATGCTCTCCCGGGGCGAGTCGATCGGGGTGTTCCAGTTCGAGTCCGAGGGGATGCGTGAGGCGCTCAAGAAGGTCAAGCCGACGGAGTTCGACGACCTGATCGCGCTCAACGCGCTGTACCGGCCGGGCGCGATGGAACAGATCCCGACCTATGCGCGCGGAAAGCACGACCCCGATTCGATCTCTTACCCGGACGAGCGCCTTCGCGCGATCCTGCAATCGACCAAGGGCGTGATCCTTTATCAGGAACAGGCGATGCTGATCTCCAAGGAGCTCGCGGGTTTCAGCGGCGCCCGCGCCGATGATCTGCGAAAGGCGATCGGCAAGAAGAATCGGGAGGCGATGGCGAAGTTGAAGCCCGAATTCGTCGCCGGCTGCCGGGCGTCCGGCACCAGCGAGGCGGTGATCGAGTTCATCTGGTCGACGAACGAGAAATCGGCCGACTACAGCTTCAACAAATCCCATGCCGCCTGCTATGGACTGATCTCCTACCGCACGGCTTGGCTGCGCGCCAATTACCCCGCCGAGTACATGGCGGCGCTGATCTCCTCGGTCATGGACACGAAGGACAAGGTGCCCTTCTTCGTCGCGCAGGCGGAGCAGATGGGCATCGGGATCCTGCCACCGGACGTGAACCTCTCCGACCATCAATTCGTGGTCGTCGACGGCAACATCCGCTTCGGTCTCGACGCCGTCAAGGGCGTCGGCTATGCGGCGGTCGAGGCGATCAAGCGCGCCCGCGAGGAGCGGGGACCGTTCGCGGACCTGTTCGACTTCTGCGCCCGCGTCGACAACCGCGCCGTCAACAAGAAGGCGATCGAGGCGCTGATTAAATGTGGCGCGTTCGGCTCGACCGGTGCGAGCCGCAAGGGGATGCTGGCGGTGCTCGAGCAGGCCCAGGCGTCGGGTCAGAAAGCCCAGCAGGACGAGCAGATCGGTCAGGGTTCGATCTTCGACCTGTTCGGTGACGGCAACGCCGGCGGCGCCGCGCCCGTGGTCGCCCCACGCCACGCCCCGATTCCCTCGGCGGAGTTCGACCGAACGGAACTGCTCGCTGCCGAGAAGGAGTCGATCGGGCTGTTCGTCTCCGCGCATCCGCTCAAGGAGCTGAGTGCCGCGATGACGGCGGCGACAGACTGCAACCTGGGGGCCGTCGGTGATCGGCGTGACGGCGACTGGGTGACGGTCGGCGGGATCATCAGCCAGGCCAAGAAGCTGCGCACCAAGAAGGGCGACACGATGATGTTCGCGACACTCGATGACCTCGAGGGCGCGGTCGAGTTGGTCGTGTTCGCCAAGACGCTCGATGAGAGCGGCGAGGCGCTGGTCAACGACGCGATCGTGCTCGTCCGTGGACGCGTCGATCACAAGGACCAGGCGAGGACCTGCGTCGTCGTCCAGAAGGTCGATCGGTTCGAGCCGACCGCGGAGGAGGTCGATGTCGCCACCGCGCGTGCGGAGGCGAACGCCAAGGCGGCCGGCGGGCCGCTTCGGATCCGGCTGGATGCGTCCGCCCTGCCGGCGACGGCGCTCGGTGACCTCAAGGACGTGCTCGCGGGCTTTCCCGGCGAGTCCGATGTCGTGATCGAGCTTCGCACCAGCCGAGGAGAGCGCCGGCTGCGGCTCGGCACGGACTTCCGTGTGTCGCGTAGCGCAGGTCTGCAGGCCGAGCTCTCGGCCCTGCTCGGGGCGGCGATCCTGGCGCCGGCGCAGGGCGGCGAGCGCGCCGGCGCGGCTGTCGCCTGAACCCGAATCAACCCTTGGCAGAGCGAGCTGAGGCGCTCCACGGACCGCGCCAGGCGCCGAAGCCGCTGACGAGGTGCTGCGCCTCCGGAGGTCCCCAGGACCCAGGCTCGTAGCGGTACACGGGCCCCGGCATGTCCAGCAGCGGCTCGACCACGCGCCAGGACTCCTCGACGCTGTCCTGGCGGGTGAACGCGCTGGCGTCCCCGATCAGCGCGGCGTTCAGCAGAACCTCGTACGGCGTCGCGTCCTCGCCACCCTCATCCGCGAAGTCCATGTCCAGCTCGACCTCGTGGGGCCCGGCCCGGTCTGCTCGGTGGGCGTCGAGGACCATCCGGATGCCGGTCGACGGGTCGATCCTGATCACGATCTGGCTTGGCGCGGGACGGCGATCGGTGGAGGGGATGAACGCCAGCCGCGGTGGGTGCTTGAACACGAGGCGCACCTCGGTTTCCTTGGTCGCGAGCTTCTTGCCGGTGCGGATGAAGAACGGCACGCCGGCCCAGCGCCAGTTGTCGATCTCAAGCCGCAGGGCGGCGTAGGTCTCGGTCTGCGAGTCGGGTGCGACGCCGTCGATCTCGAGGTAGCCGTTGTACTGACCGCGGATGTAGCGCTGTGGCTCGGCGTCGGCCATCGATCGGAACACGGCGAATTTCGCGTCCTTGAGCGTCTGCGCGTCGCCGCCGGCCGGAGGCTCCATCGCCGTGGCGGCCACGAGCTGGAACAGGTGGTTGACGACCACGTCGCGCAGAGCGCCGACCGGGTCGTAGAAATGGCCGCGGTCCTCGACTCCGAACGGCTCCGCCATCGTGATCTGGACGCAGGCGACGTAGTTGCGGTTCCAGACCGGTTCGAGCATCGTGTTGGCGAAGCGCAGATACAGGATCTCGGTGAGCCCCATCTTGCCGAGGAAATGATCGATCCGGTAGAGCTGAGACTCGTCGAGATGGCGGTGCAGACTGTTCGCGAGCGCGCGGGCTGAGGCGAGGTCGTGCCCGAACGGCTTCTCGACCACGATCCGCTCTCCGTTGCTGCACAGATCCTCGTGGGCGAGGCCCTCGATCACCGCTGCGAACAGCGACGGCGGAATCTCCAGATAGAAGGCCGGGTTGACGTAGGGCGCGAGCGTCTCGCGCAGGCGCGCGTACAGCCTGGCGTCTGCGAATTCGCCCGACACATACGAGAGGCGCGCCGAGAAGCGCTTGAACACCGTCTCGTCGAGCGCCTCGCCCGTCTCCTGAATCGCTGTGCGTGCATGCTCGCGGAGCTGCTCAACCGTCCAGTCGTCCGACGCGACGCCGACCACGGGACAGTTCAGCAGGCGCCGGCGCTCGAGCCGGTAGAGCGATCGCAACGTCATCTTTCGCGCCAGGTTGCCGGTGATTCCGAACACCACCAGCGCGTCCGCCGGGCGGGTGGCCATCGTGTCGGCTTCCCGGGCGGCGCTCACCGCCGGAAACCTACCGGTCGCCCGTTTTCCGTGCGCGCGCCGCCGTGCCGCGCCTGCGCAGCCGTCCGGCCAGCTTGATGTCCTGCTCACCGACGGCGCCGTCGGAGCTACCGGTCTCCAGCACGCACACCAGCTCCTCGAACCGCGGCTCCGACAGAAACACAGCAAGGCCCTGCTCGCCCAGCTCGCCCTCGCCGGGGGCTGCGTGGCGGTCCCGGTTGGAGCCGAGCGCCGTCAGCGAGTCGTTCAGGTGCAGCGAGTGGAGTCGGTCGAGGCCGGCGGTGCGGTCGCACTCATCGAGTGTGGCGCCAAGGCCGGCTGCGGTGCGGATGTCGTATCCGGAGGCGAGCAGGTGACATGAGTCCAGGCACAGACCCGACGCGTGGGTCGCCGCCGCATGCGTCGATCAGACTCGCCAGCTCATCGAACGAACGTCCAAGCGTTCCGCCGGCACCCGCGGTGTCCTCTAGGTGCAGCCGGCAGCGCTCGGATTCGGCCAGTGCCGCGATGATCAGCTCGCCGGCGCGGGCGATCGCGGCGCCCGCGTCCTCGCCCTTCGCCGAACCGGGGTGCAGGACGACGCCGGACGCGCCGATCGCGTCGCCGACGCGCAGCGATTGGATCAGCGACGCCAGCGTCTTCTCGCGGATGTCCGGGTCCTCGGATCCGCAGTTGAGCAGGTAGACGGCGTGGATCAGCACCGCTTCGATCGGGCTCTGGCGCGAGCGCCTCGCGAGAACTCGGCGAAGTCCTCCTCGCCGTAGGCGCGTCGGCCGCCACATTCGCGGCGACTGGTTGAAGATCTGGATCGAGCGCGCGCCCAGATCAGCCCCGCGCTCGACGGCCCGGGCGAGGCCGCCCGCCGACGAGACGTGCGCTCCGATTAGCATGGCTGTTCGATCTTCATGCGTGTTCGCTTTGCTCCATCCCCGACCGGGGCGCTCCACATCGGCGGCGCCCGCACCGCTTTGTACAACTGGCTGCTTGCACGCGGCCCCGTCGGGACGGGCGACGAGCCCGCAGGGACGCTGCTGCTTCGGATCGAAGATACCGATCGGGAGCGCTCGACCCCTGAGAACGTCGAGCAGATCCTCGACGCGCTGCGCTGGCTCGGCCTCGACTGGGACGAGGGACCGATCTTCCAGTCCGAGAACGCCGAGCGCCATGCGCAGGCGCTCGCGCAGCTGCTGGAGGCCGGACACGCCTATCACAGCGAACGCGACCGCGGAGGACGTCAAGGCCTACAAGCAGCTGCACGGCTCCGACCGCGGGTTCCGCGGAGCGGCGGAGGACTCCGGTGCCGTGCGGCTGCGGGTCCCCGACGAAGGCCACACGGTCGTCGACGACATCATCCGCGGCGAGACCGCCTTCCCGAACTCGACGATCGACGACCCGGTGATCGCCCGGGCCGACGGCTCGGTGCTCTACAACTTCGCGGTCGCGGTCGACGACCTCGATGCGCAGATCACGCATGTCGTGCGCGGCGAGGACCACCTTTCGAACACGCCCAAGCAGCTGCTCGTGTTCGAGGCGCTCGGCGCGCAGCCCCCGCGTTACGCCCACCTGCCGCTGCTGCACGGCCCCGACGGCAAGAAGCTCTCAAAGCGCCACGGCGCCGCCTCGGTGCAGGAGCTCCGCGCCGCGGGCTACCTGCCGGAGGCGGTCGACAACTACATCGCGCTGCTCGGGGCCGGCTTCGCCGCCGACGAGGAGCATTTCAGCCTGGAGGAGCTCGCCGAGCGGTTCCGCCTCGAGCGCGTCTCGAAGAACCCGGCGATCTTCGACGAGCGCAAGCTGCGCCACATCAACGGCCGCCACATGCGTGAGCTCGGCATCGACGAGCTGACGCGCAGGCTGGAGCACTACACGGGCGCGAGCGGCCTGCGCGACGCCGTCGCGATCTCGGCCGAGAAGATCCAGACGCTCGCCGACTTCTGGCCGCTGGCCGGCTTCCTCTTCGACGGGCCCGCCGACGACCCGGCTGCGTTTGCGAAGGTGCTCGGCCGCGACGGCGGCCGCGGAGACGCTCGCGGCCGCGCGTGCGGCGCTCGCGGCCGTCGAGCCGTTCAGCGCCGAGCACGTCGAGAAGGCGCTGCGCGGACCTGGTCGCAAGCCGCGGGCTGCAAGCCCGGCCGAGGTGTTCCAGCCGGTGCGCGTCGCGATCGCCGGCACGACGGTCTCGCCGGGGATCTTCGAAAGCGTCGCGCTGCTCGGGCGCGAGGAGACGCTCGCACGCATCGATCGCGCGCTGCGAAGAGCTCCGAGATCAGCGCTGAGCAGGCAGCCCGCGTCCGTGCCGGCGCGGGATCGCTCAACCACAATCCGAACAAATGCCGATACGTCATCGGGTGCGATTGGCGCAAGGACAGTGCTCTGCACCCACGCAATTGCGTAATCCACCAACCGAGCATGAGCGAGACCACATGGCGACAGCAGCAGCGGCGCCGGTGATGACGACCCCGACCGATCCGTACGCCCCGCGCGAACGCCGACATAACGAGGGACACGGTCGTCGCCTCACGCAGGCGTTCGAGGCGCTCGAGGCGTTCCCGGTGATGACCGAGTCACGCAACCGCGTGATGCGCCTGTTCGAAGGCGGCGATCCGTCGACCGGCCGATATCGTCGTCGGCCGTCGAGGGCGACGTCGCGCTCGCGATCGCCGTGCTGCGACTCGCCAACCAGGTCGACGGCCCGCACGCGGGCGCGTCGAGAGCGCCGTCAAGGGCGTCGAGGTGCTCGCAGCCGGCGACGATCCAGTCGATCGTCAGCCGTGCCCGGACATACGATTTCTTCGAGCGCACCGCCGTCTGGCAGACGATCCCGGAGCGCTTCCGCCTCCACGGCGTCGCGACCCAGCGCGCCGCTGACCGGCTCGCGACCGAGATCGGCTACGAGCACCGCGACCGGCTGATGGTCACCGTCGCTGCTGCACGACATCGGCAAGCTGGTGCTCGTGCACGCCTACCCCGGTTACCCGCGTCAGGTGCACGGCGAGGCGCGCACGCCCGAGGAGCGCCTGCAGAAGGAGCGGCTCGAGCTCGGCGTCGATCACGCGCTCGTCGGCGGCGTGCTCGCTCGCCGCTGGGGGCTGCCGCGCAGCGTTCGCGCAGGTGATCGAGCACCACCACGCCGAAGCGGGCGGAGGGCGAGGCCGCGATCGTCCGGCTCGCCGACATGCTCGCCCACTACGTCCTCGGCGGACAGGTGACGCCGTCGGAGCTGCTCGCCGCTGCGCGCGCGGTCGGTCTCAAACCCGCCGACCTGCGGACCGTCATGTACGACCTGCCGCTCGCGCTCGCCGGGAAGCCGCCCGCGGCAGATCGACCCGTGCCCGATGTCGACGCGCGAGGTCGACGTGCTGCGCCGGCTTGCGAAGGGGATGGTCTACAAGCAGATCGCCGGCGAGCTCGGGCTGTCGACGAGCACCGTGCGCACCCATCTGCACAACGTCTACGGCAAGCTCGGCGCGATGGACCGCGCCCAGGCGGTCCTGATCGCCACCGAGCGCGGCTGGATCTGAGCGCTCCGGGCCGGCTCAGCTGCGCAGCGCGTCGAGCGCCTCCGCCAACCGGATTGCACCGTCCTGCAGCTGGGCGGAGTCGGGGGTCGCGGCGAAGCTCAGGCGGAGGCGGGGCTCTGGCGGCTCCGCCGCGTAGAACGGACGGCCCGGGCTGATCAGCACTCCAGCCTCGCGGGCGCGTGCGGCCAGCGCGATGTCGTCGACCCCGTCGGGCAAGGACAGCCACAGGTTCAGGCCGCCACTCGGTACGTTCGTGATCCGAGCATCAGGAGCGTGGCGGGCGATTGCGTCCAGCAGGGTGTTGCGTCGTTGAAGCAATGCCCCGCTGAGCGCTTTGAGATGCCTTGGCCATCCGGGGGCGCTGACGAGCTCCAGCGCGGCTTCCTGAAGGAGTCGAGGTACGAAGAACGCATCAACAAGCCGCAACGCCCGCAACCGCTCGGCGACCGCGCCGCGGGCCACGTAGCGCACCAACCCGGAGGTTCGGCGAAGTGACCTTGGTCAGGGAGGCGATGTGCACGACGTGACCGTCATCGTCGTCGCCGATCAAAGGCCGCGGCGCAATCGCGTCATGCGGGAGCCATCGGGCGAAATCGTCCTCGATCACAAACGCGCGGGCCGCTTGCGCGACGGCGAGGACCTCGCGTCTGCGCTCGGGACTGAGGACGGCTCCGGTTGGATTCTGGAAGACCGGCTGACAGTAGAAGACGCGGGCGCCGGTGCGCTCAAACGCATCAGCGAGCAGGTCGGCTCGAACGCCGTGCCGATCGACGGGCACCGGTACGGCGCGCAGCCGCGCGCCCCGAGCGACGGCGAGGGCGCCGATGTAGGTCGGAGACTCGACCAGGACGGAGCCGCCGGCCGGTGCGATCGCTCGGAACGCGGTCGACAATGCGTCCTGGGCGCCGCCTGTGATCACGACATCCTTCGGGTTGACGCCGGCTCCCGCGGCCTGCGCGAACCATCCGCGAAGGGCCGAAAGGCCCGCCAGTGGCGGCTGCTCGGCAGCGTTCGGACGCCGAGCCGCGCGCGCCAGGGCGGCTGCTAGCGCCCGTGTCGGCAGCAGACTTGGGTGGGGGTAGCCACCCGCCAGGGAGATGTGCTCGGGCGTCGGGCGCGCCAGCAGGAACTCGACGCTGGCGCCGTCGACGGTCCGGTCGCCGAGCGCCGCCGTCTGCCACGACAGGTCACCGGCCTCACGTGGGTGCGCCGCTTGAGCGACGTGCCCGGCGACGTAGGTTCCACTCCCCGGCCGTGTCACCAGTACGCCTTCGGCCCGCAGCAGCGCCAGCGTTCGGGACACGGTCACGGGGCTCACGCCGTGGCGCGCGACCAGCTCGCGGGTCGACGGGAGCTGCTCGCCGACCGCCATCGCCTGCGTACTGGCGCGCAGGATTGCAGCCAGCGTGTCAGTACTGCTACTCTCAATCATGGAACAACAGAGTAGCGCTACCGCCGCACGTCGAGTAACGCTCCCGTTCCGCGGCGGCGCCACCCCGCTCCCGAAGCGGCGGCGAGCGATTCCCCCGCTCGTCTGGGCAGGCCTCGGTGTCCTGGTGTTCTCGTTCACGTTCCCGGCGACCGTGCTGGCTCTGCGGGGCTTTGATCCCTATCTCGTCGGCGCGGGACGTTCCGTGCTCGCAGCGCTTATTGCGGCGGTCTGCCTGCTGGCCTCGCGCGCACCGCTTCCCCGCCGCGCCGACCTTCCCGGGCTGCTCGCGGTCGCAGTCGGCTGCGGGATCGGCTTCGGACTGCTCTCCGCACTCGCGCTGCGTCACACCACCTCCGCACATGCCGCCGTGATCGTCGGCCTGCTGCCCGCCGCGACGGCGATCTTCGCGGTGGCGCGAACCGGGGAACGGCCGCCCTGGCTGTTCTGGGCAGCCAGCGCCGCCGGCACGGCGGCCGTGATCGCCTACCTGCTTTCGCGCGGGTCGGGCGGCATGCAACCCGCGGACCTGTTGCTGCTCGCCGCGGTGGCGATCGCCGCTGTCGGCTACGCCGAAGGCGGCCGGCTGGCGCGGACGATGCCGGGCTGGCAGGTGATCGCGTGGGGTGTGCTCCTGGCCCTGCCGGTGTCGCTTCCGGTCACCGTCGCCGCGCTGGCGCACGGAGTGCCACACCCGGCACTCGTCCCGATTCTGGCGTTCGCCTACATCGGAGCGGGCTCGATGTTCCTGGGGTTCTTCGCGTGGTACCGCGGTCTCGCAGGCGCGGGAATCGCCAAGGCCAGTCAGCTGCAACTTGCGCAGCCGATGCTCACGATCACCTGGTCGGTCCCGCTGCTGGGCGAAAGCGTGGGAGCGCCGGCACTGCTCACCGGAGCGATCGTCGCGGCCTGTGTGTTGGTCACTCAGCGCACGCGGACCGCGCGGCCTGTCGTCGCCGAGCGGAGGTGTCTCGACACCGCGCCGGCGAAGCACGGCTACATGAGCTCCGCCGGATAGCGGCCTGGTCGCAGGCGGGCGTCTGAGGGTCGCCTGGCGTCGCTCAGCTGCGCGCGCGGACGAGGTCGGCGGCCTTCTCGCCGATCATGTAGATGCAGACCATCGGGTTGACGGTGATCATGCTCGGGAAGATCGAGCCGTCGGCGATCGTCAGCCCGTCGATGCCACGCACTCGCAACGTCGGATCGACCACCGCCGTCTCGTCATCGACGGCTCCCATCTTGCACGTACCCAGCGGGTGGTACACCGTGTGATGGACAGCGCGCCCGTAGCGGGACAGCTCCTCGTCGCTCTTGAGCTCCGGTCCGGGGGCGATCTCTCGCTTGATCCAGCTCTTGAACGGCTCGGTGGCCGCCACGTCGCGCGCGATCTTGAGTCCGTCGACGATCGTCTGCGCGTCGTATCCGTCCTCATCCATGAAGTAGCGGAAATCGAGCGCCGGCTTGATCTCCGGATTGCTGGAGAGCAGCCACATGCGACCGACGGAGCGTGAACGCGGGATGTTCGGGGTCATGCACATGGCGTTCTCGGGCACCGGGTAGCCGAGGCGCTCCGTATTGAACGTGAACGGGATCTGGTAAGTGTGGAACATCAGGTCGGGCCGCTCGTCCAGGCCGAGCCGGTTGACGAACATCACGCAGTCTGAGTCCATCGTCGTGCCCGGCGGCATCGGGCGGACGATCTCCCAGAGGATGATCGACTCCGGATGGTCGATCAGGTTCTCGCCGACTCCCGGCAGGTTGTGCTGCACCTCGATTCCGAGCGCACGCAGATCGTCGGCGGCGCCGATCCCGGAGAGCATCAGCAGCCGCGGCGTGTCGATCGCGCCGGCGCTGAGGATGATCTGGCGCTCGCCGCGGATCACGCCGGCGTCGGTGGACACCGAGACCGCCCTTCCACCCTCGAGATTGACCCGGCGCACCCAGGTTTCGAGCATGATCGTCAGGTTCGCCCGCTTGCCCATGATCGGGTGCAGATAGGAGACGGCGGACGAGGAGCGGACCCCGGTCTCAGGGTCATAGCCGACGTCGTCGAAGCCGGCGCCGTCTTTGAACGGGGCCGCGTTCCAGTCGGGGTTGGCGGGTACGCCGGCGGCGGCCGCGGCCGAGGGAACCCAATCCTGCAGGAGTGCGTTGCGATCCTTCTCGGCGACCAGCTGATGCTTGGGCAGCAGCCGCTGGTAGTAGGTATCCATCGCATCCGCCTCCCAGCCGGCGGCACCGTGGTTGACCCAGTCGCCGAAGTCGCCGGGAAGCGGCTTGAACCAGATCATCGTGTTGTGGGAGGAGCAGCCCCCGAGCACGCAGGCGCGCGAGTGAACGATGTGAGCGTTGCCCCGCGGCTGCAGCGTCGTCGTGTAGGCGAGGTCAAGCGGACCTTCGAGCACCGAGAGCCAATTGTGCAGCTGCAGCACGCTGTCGTTGCCGATGTCGCTCGGGCCGGCTTCGATCAGACAGACGCTCACCGAGGGGTCCTCGGAAAGCCGCGCGGCGACGACCGCTCCGGCGGTGCCACCGCCGACGATCACGTAGTCGTAGCTGCCGGTTTCATGCGTAGTGCTCATCTCTGCCTCCTTAGGTTCGTGGTCAGCTCGGCGGGCCCCTCAGCGCCGTTATGCGCGCGGTCCTCCGAGCGTAACCGCTGAACCCGGTGGCCGGTGAAAGATTCGCCGGTTGTCCCCGCGTGTTCACGTTGCTCTGCTCGGCGCAGTCGGATCTCAACTCGGAGCAACTTTTGGCCCGCCACGGACCGTAAGCTCCGCGGGTTTCTGTCGGCGGAGCGCTGCGCCCTGAGCGGGGAGCATCCGGGCTGCCCGCTCAGCTGGAATCTTTCCGGGACACACACTAGGATCGCTCGATGCTGTCGATCACATCCAAGTCGCCCTACGCGGTCAGGGCGCTGGTGGAGCTGCAGACGATCGGCGGCGCCGACCCGGTGCCGATCGGCGAACTCGCACGCCGTGGCGATATTCCCGTCCAGTTCCTGGAGCAGCTGTTCGCGTCATTGCGCCGCGGCGGCATCCTGCGATCGCAGCGCGGTGTGAAGGGCGGCTACAGCTTCGCCCGGCCCGCCGATGAGGTGACCGTCCTCGATGTGGTCGAGCTGCTCGACGGGCCGCTCGGCCACGGCTCTACCGGGGTTTTCGCCGAGGCCAGCGATGCCGCCCGCACGGTCCTCGCAGAGTCGACGATCGCCGACGTCGCCGAGGCACGCGCGCGTGCCGCCGGCACGACGATGTACCACATTTAGGCACCTCGAACGCTTCGCCGGGCACGATCATCACCGTCTCGATCGCGGGATAGACGATCACGACACTGCTTCAGGCCGACCACACCTGGAACGTCACGCCGGCGGCGATCGCCAACGGCACGTGGACGGTCCTCGCCTCCGCGCCTGACCCAGCCGGCAACATCGGAAGCGCCCAACAGAGCCTCACCGTCACAGCCACCGGATCCACCGGTCCGACCGGTGCGACCGGTCCGAGCGGCCCAACCGGCGGTACCGGTCCTACGGGCGCCGGTACTCCCCTGACGTTGTGGCTATCAGCCGTCAGTTACATAGACGTCCGTGGCACGCGGATGCGGGTTCAGTTCATCGTGAGCGGCCCCGCTCGTGTGATGCTCACTCTGATGCGCCGGGAAAGGTTGTCGACCAGCTCAGCACCACGGACCGAAAAGCGGGTCGTGGGTCGCTCACCTGGAACGGCAGGATCAAGCGTAGGTTCGCAACGAGAGGCTCGTACACGAGCGGACGAACGCTAGGACGGCCGCTCGCGCTGCCATCCGAAGATGCGTCGGACGTTCACAGAATGACCGCTCGGAGGATGTCGGGCGCCGAACGTTGGCTTTACGGACTTGAGCTGGGAAATACGACGTTGACAGTCGATCCATAAGTAAGGTCGCAGGAGGCGGGGACTATTCCCCAATCCTATCCGGGTGTCTTCCGGCCGCAATCAAGGAGTCTCCGATGCGCCGCTTTACGCGCCAGACCCCGATGCTTGAGTTGCGAACTGCCGCGGGGGAGAAGAGTTTCGCCTGCCGTCACGGCATCAAGAAGGGAGCAGGTCTGGCCTCGATCGCCTCGCTTAGCTTGGTATTCGCCGGCAGCGCCCAGGCGGCCAATCCGCCAGTGAATCTCGGGTCGTCTTCGAGCTTCTCGGTTCTGGCAGGCTCGACGGTGACCAATACCGGCCCGACGACAATGTTCGGCGATCTCGGCTTGGATCCGGGCTCGGCAATCACCGGTGCCCCACACGCGCTGGGAGCGACCTATGTCGACGATGCTGTCGCGCTGAGCGCCAAGAACTCGCTCGTCACCGCTTGGACGGACGCCGCCGGGCGGCCCGCGACGGTACTGGCCAGCGCCGACCTCAGCGGCCAGAGCTTCACGCCCGGCGTCTATGACGCCTCGTCCTCATTGCTGTTCTCCGCGGGCGATGTCACCCTCAATGCCGAAGGCAATCCCAACGCTGTGTTCATCTTCCAGGTCGGCAGCTCGTTGACGACTGGCTCGGCCACGAAGGTCCTCCTCACCAATGGCGCCCAGCCCTGCAACGTCTTCTGGGAGATCGGTGCATCCGCGACTCTTGGAACCAACTCGACGTTCGCCGGGACCGTGATGGCATTGACGACGATCACCGCTCAGACCGGCGTCACGCTCGATGGGAGACTCCTCGCCAGAAACGGCGCGGTGAACCTCGATACGAACACGATCACCACCTCGGCATGCGCCGCAGGCACCGTTGGCGGTAGCGGCGGCGGCACCACAGGGACCGGCGGCACGACAGGTACCGGTACCGGCGCCGGAGGGTCCGGCACGAAGACCGGTACGCCATCCCTGACAGCACCCAAGAAGACAGCCACCAGCAAGAGTCAAGCGGCCAAAAAGCGCGCCAAGGCAGTCGCGGCCAAGAAGCGCGCGAGGCGACGCCGCCTAGCGAAGAAGCATGCGCGCCACGTGCACGCACGCCCACCGAAGAACAACCGCTCGTTCACGGGCTGAAAGCAACGGGCGAATCGACATGACAACGATCATGCAGCGCTCTTCCAAGACCGGCGCCTCGCGCCGGTCTTGGGACACGGCGAGAATTTCAGCAACGCTCGCGTGCCTAGTCACCCTGGTATGCGCGTACAACGGACTGAGTGCCGACTCCGCCGCAGCTAAAGGCGCACCCTCTCACGTCCAAGTCACACAACGACTCGCGGTCCTGCTCTACGAGCATCTCACCTACCAGGCGCCCCGCAGCAACGCGCCGATCGTCACTTCGATGCCGGCGCATACCCCGATAACCAGCGAACAGACCACGCTTCCCGTGATCGGACAGGCAACCGGCCGCGGCGACAGACACTGGCTGAAGGTGATGCTTCCCGGACGCCCGAACGGCTCAACCGGCTGGATCGAAAGAGGCGGTACCTACGAGACGCAAACCGGCTGGCACATCATCGTGAACCTCGCCGGCCGCCGCGTGTGGGTCTACTTCCACGGTCGCCTGCGGAGAACCTTCCAAGCCGTCGTGGGGAAACCTTCAACACCCACCCCTACTGGCAGCTTCTTCGTCCAGGAAACCGTGGTCATGCCGGCCAGCGAAGCCGGCGGCCCATTCGCACTTGCGACCAGCGCCCGCTCCGACGTGCTCCACAACTTCAACGGTGGACCGGGCCAGATCGGAATCCACGGACGCGACGGGCTCGGCGGGACGCTTGGAACCGCGGAATCTCACGGCTGCATCCGCCTGGCTACCCCAGAGATCACCTGGCTGGCAGCACGCATCGTGCCCGGCGTGCCCGTAACCATCCGCAGATGAACTGCCCGGCGTTGCGCGGGATGGTTTTCGGCACCATGCGTGAGGACCGGGCAGCGTCCCACCACGCGAAATGGAGTCGCCAAGCCAGGCTCTGACGGGGCCATGGGCGCCGGTCCTCCGGCACCCGGTCGTGCGCCTGGCGCGCGATCAGGCGGCTGCTGCGTCACTGAGCGCCGTGAACTGCGCGAGCTGGGACGCAGTCGGCCCCCTGCTCGTGAGCGATCCGCTCGAGCGGTCCTCCTGGGTCTGCGAGCCTTCCGGTCGCGAGCGGGAACCACGGGATGAAGCCGATTCCGTTCGCCTCGGCGTGCTCGAGCAACGGCTCTGCCTTTCGGTGGGAGGTTGTACAGGTTCTGGACCGAGACGATCGTGGCGTGCTGCTGTGCCTCAGTCAGCTGCTCGACGCTGACGAGCTCATCCGGATACGGGTACAGCGCCCGGCGGATCAGCATCTCGGACACGAACGGCCCGTTGGCGTCGGCGGTGTCGACCAGCGTCACTCCGAGCTCGACGGCCCGGCGCAGAACGCGGACCCGCCTCCTCGGGGTTCGGCGGGATCGCCCCACACGCCGCGCCCGGTGATTTGCATCGCGCCGTACCCCAGGCGGTTGACGGATGTCTCGCCGCCGCTTGCGAATGTGCCTGATCCTGCAACGAGAGTCGCCGTCATAGAGTCTCCATCTGCCGCCTTGTTCTCCCTTTGGGGACTGTACCCCGGTGGGTGCCTGCGCAATCGCCCCTCGGCGCGGGCACGATCGCCCCTAGGTGGGCGTCCTGTCGCCGTCGGCATGCGCACCCGATCATGGGCTAAGTGATCGCTTAGGTATTCTTGAACTGCTCACCGGATAGGTGCAGTGTCCGTGCCGGAGGGAGTGATGATCGGTTCCGGAGGTCATTGTGACTCCGTGCTCCAGGAGGTTCCGAGATGGTCGTTTCCGGCGTCGTTGACGCCACCCAGGATGTTGTGATCAACTGGCTCAAGGACGGTCGGCGATTCGTCCAGGCGCTGCTCGTCGAAGTGGAGGGCTCGGCGCCGCTTCCGGTCGGGGCGATGCTCGCCGTCGGTGAGGACGGCGCCGTCGAGGGCTCGATCACGGGTGGCTGCGTCGAGAGTGCGGTCGTCCAGGAGGCCGAGGCGATCCTCGCTGGTCGGCGCGGTGCCGGGATCTTGACCTACGGGATCTCCGACGAGTTGGCCGGAACAGTCGGACTGATGTGCGGCGGGACTGTCCACATCTTCGTCGACGAGCTGGACGCGCAGGCGGGCCGGACGGAGCTCGTCGCGCTACAGGCGCGCGCGGATGGACGGGAGGTTGCGATTGCGACTGCGCTCGATGGCGAGGCCGCCGGCGCGAGGCTGGCGATCATCGACGATCAGGTCGTCGGCTCGCTGAGAGGTACCGAGCTGCTTGATCACAACGTGGCGCGCGAGGCACGAGGGTTGCTCGAGGAGGGCAAGACGGCGGTGCGCCGCTTCGGCCAGGACGGCGCGACGCTTGGCGACGAGCGTCCGATACAGATCCGAGCCTACGCTTCGTCGCCGAAGATGGTGATCATCGGTGCGATCGACTTCTCGGCCGCGATCGCCCCGGTGGCCTCGCAGCTTGGGTTCGAGGTGACGATCTGCGATGCCCGTGATCGGTTCGCGCGCTCGAGTCGCTTCTCGTCAGCGGCCCACGTGAAGGTCGGCTGGCCACAGGAGGTTCTGCGCGAGATGACTCTGGGCCCGCGCGATGTCGTCCTCGTGTTCACTCACGACCCGAAGTTCGACGAGCCGGCGCTGCTTGCTGCGCTGCGGACCAACGCGGGCTACATCGGGGCGCTCGGAAGCCGCCAGACAACCGCCGACCGCGAGCAACGTTTGCGCAGCGCGGGCGCCACCGGCGCGGAGCTGGCGCGGATCCATGCTCCCTGCGGCCTCGACATCGGCAGTCGGACCGCCGAGGAGACGGCGATCTCGGTGCTGGCCGAGATCATCTCGAATCGAGCGCGACGCGCCGCAGTGCCGCTGCGTGACACCTACGGGCCGATCCACACACGGGAGTCGGCGGCGTGAAGCCTGAAAGGGTTCGCACGCCGCAGGAGCGAGGTCGGCGCTGATGGGTCGGATGGGAGTCGGCCCCGTTCACACTTCGATGTCGGGCATGGCGATGCCGACCGGGGGTGCTGGGGTTGGCGCGGCACAGATCCTGCCGTCCTGGCTCGCAGCGGTGTGGGTGATGACGTTCGCCGCGATCGTCGTGATCCACCTGCGCCACGCGGTCGAGGAGGAGGGAGAGCGTCGGCTGTGGCACTCCGGGCATGTGTTGATGGCGCTCGGGATGACGTTCATGTACGCATCGTCCTCGGTCGATCGCCTCGTGACCCTCACCAGCCTCTGGCAGCTTGTGTTCGGCAGCGCGACGCTGACGATCCTCGCGCTGATCCTGGGCCGCACGCTGACGCGCCAGGCGATCAGTCCGTTATGGCCGCTGATGGCGATCGATATGGCGGCGATGGCGTATATGTGCTCGAGTGGGGGCTTCGTTGCGCCGCTCACCTGGCTGCTCGTCGCCTACTTCCTCGGTCAGTCGGTGCTCTGGTCCCGCGATTGGATCCGCGGCCTCGACGAGCAGGCGTCGCCGGCTGTATGGAGTTCTGCGGGAGGTGTCGCGGCCGCGGTGGCGGCTCCGCTGATCTGCCAGCGCGATCTACGCATCTCGATGTGCGCGATGACGGTCGGCACGGCGTACATGCTCGTCGCGATGCAGCTCCTGATCTGACGGGCTAGCCCTGCTCGCCGCCGCCGTGCAGGCCGGCGGCGACCGAGCTCCACAACGTCACATGGGGCCGTGCGTGCACTTTCGCCGACGCGGCTCCGGCGCGGCCGCTGGAGATCGCCTGCGTCGCCTCCGCGCTCGTCGCAAAGCGCTGCAAAGCCAGCGCCGCCGGCAGCGCGCGGCCGAAGCCGAGCGTGCTGGCGTGCCAGAATTCGACCAGAGGGGTGCCGCGGACGTCGATCCGGATCAACGCTCGCCGGCGCACCTCTTCCAGCACCGCGTGTGCGAGCGCGACCACGATCCCATCGCCGGCGACCGCCGCAGCGACGGCCGCGGCGTTGCTGGTGTACGCGGCCACGTTGCTCGGCTCGATCCCTGCCCGGGCGAACAGCAATCCGGCGCCGGTCGTCGGATCGAGCTCGGGCGGCCCGAGCAGCCAGCGCTCGCTCGCCAGGCGCGACGGTGCCAGCGCGCCGAGGCCGGCGAGCGGGTGCCCTGGCGCGGCAACCACGATCAGCCGTGAGCGCAGGAACGGCACCGTGGCGATCGTCACTGCACTCTCCGGAGCCGGCGCCGGCCCAAGCACGATGTCGGCCCGGCGCCGCTCGAGCACATCCGCAACCGAGCTCCCGGGCACCGACTCGACCTCAACGTCCAGACCCGGCTCCTTGGCGGTGAAGGCGTCGAGCAGAGGGCCGACGTGCTCTGCGACGACGCCGCTGACGGCGATCTGCATCAGCTGCGGCTGCCCGGCCGTGTCAGGGACCGAGCGGCGTGCCTGTTCGGCGAGCCCGAGGATCTCCGACGCGAGGGCCGCGAGGCGCCGTCCGCCTGCGGTCAGTGCGATTCCCCGTCCCTCGCGGACGAAGAGTTCGTCGCCGAGCTCCTTGCGCAGGGCCGCGACCGCAACTGAGACCGCCGGTTCGGTGACGCTGAGCTCCGCTGCGGCCGCCTTGACCGAGCCCAGGCGGGCGACCAGCACGAAAGATTGCAGCTGGGCGAGGGTCATTTGGCCTAAGTGATCACTTAGCTTCGATTGCGCGTCTCTGACGCACTCGGTCACAATGCTATGCCTATAGGTGGTTCTGATCGCCCGATCGTTCCGATCGGCGCCTGCTGTGACGGTTGAGGTGAGAGGAAGCAGTGCAGGTTCCAGCACCGTTTGAGTATGAGCGCGCGACCAGCGTCGAGCACGCGTTGGCGTTGTTGGCGCAGCTCGGTCCTGAGACTCGCATCCTGGCGGGCGGCTACTCGCTGCTCCCGATGATGAAGCTGCGGCTGGCCAGGCCCCAATGCCTGATCGACATCGACGATCTGGCGGGCGAACTCGGCTACATCCGCGAGGAGGACGATGAGCTCCGGATCGGCGCCATGACCCGGCACCGTGAGCTGCTCGAGTCGCCGCTGCTCGCCGATCGCGCCCCGATCTTTGGCGACGCTGAGCGGGTGATCGCGGATCCGGTGGTCCGCAATCGTGGAACGATCGGCGGTGCGCTCTGTCAAGCCGACCCGTCCGAGGATCTGAGCGCCGTCTGCGCGGCGGTCGACGCTCAGATGGTGATCCGCAGTCTCGCGGGTTCACGCACGGTCGATGTCCACCACTTCTACCAGGGCCCGTACCGGACCGCGGTCGCCGCCGACGAGATGCTCGTCGAGATTCGGATCCCGGTATGCGATCACTCGGGCAGCGCCTACGAGAAGGTGCATCGCCGCGTTGGCGACTGGGCGGTCGCCGCCGCGGGCGCCGCGCTGAGGCTGTCCGATGGTGTGATCTCGCACGCCCAGGTAGCGCTCGTCGCAGTCGGCGCCGGGATCACGTCAACCGCCGGCAGGAAGGCGCTGCTTGGCAAGGCGCCGTCGGCTGAGCTGTTCGAACGGGCGGGCGCGGCGGCGGCTGCCGCCTGCCTGCCGGTGACCGATCAGCGCGGCTCCGCCGAATACAAGCGCCATGTCGCCGGGGTTCTCGCAACCAGGGCCGTGCGCCGAGCGGCGGCGCGCGCCGCCGAGGTGGTGGCGTGATGCAGGTGACGGTGTCGGTCAACAACGAGGAGTACACGCGCGAGATCGAGCCGCGAACACTGCTCATCCACTTCCTGCGTGACGAGTTGCGTCTGACCGGCACGCATTGGGGATGCGATACCTCCAACTGCGGCACCTGTGTCGTGCTGATGGACGGCGAGCCGCTGAAGTCGTGCACGCTGCTCGCCGCAACCGCTGCGGGCCATGAGATCCGCACGGTTGAGGGGCTCGAGATCGGCGGCGTACTCGATCCAGTCCAGGAGGGCTTCAGAGAGGAGCATGGGCTGCAATGTGGCTTCTGCACGCCGGGGATGATGATGACCGCCCGTGCATTGCTGGACAGCAACCCAAATCCGACGGATGATGAGATCCGCGAGGCGATCTCAGGGCAGATCTGCCGCTGCACCGGCTACGCGACGATTGTCAGGTCGATCCGGTGGGCGGCTGAGCAAACCGAGGAGGAGATGCACACATGCAAGTAGGTGTGAGATGACTGCGGTCGGCGCCCTGGCAGGGTGGCGGATCGGGATTCTGCTTGGAGTCGTCGTGATCGTGATCGCCGCTGTGATCGTGATCGTGATCGTGCTGTTGGCGCGGCGAATCGCCGGTCAGGCGAGCACGGCGGTGACCGGGGTGGGAGTGGTGCAGGCGCAGACAGAGGGGCTCGCCGGGGTGGCGAGGATCAACGACTCGGGCGTGCGAATCCTGCATTCGGCGCGCGCACTCAGAAAGGTGGCGGTCGGGAAATGACCTTTGTGCTTGCCGCAACGACGGCGCACACCTACTGGGGGATCGCGCTTGCGATCGGATTGGTTGCGGCAGTCGCCGTCGCGATCCTGCTGGCGGTTCTGGTGAGCACCGTCGACAGCATTCAGAAGTCGGCCGCCAGTCTGCTCGCGGTCGCGGGCAAGGTCGCCGGCAACACCTCGTATATCCCCCATTTGCAGGCGACCGCGCCGGTGCTCGGATTGATCGTGGAGGAGGCTCTTGTGCAGGACGACTACATGAACGCGCTGACCGACGGGTTCGGTGGAAAGTGAGCACCACACACCTACTCATCGTCCTCAGCGTCGTGCTCGCGGTGGTTGTGGTCGCGGCGGTGGCCGTGGCCCTGATCCTGGTCCGGCGGGGCCTTGGAGCTGTCTCGAGGGACCTCGCGGCGCTCGCGGGCGCGCTCGAGGGTGTCGAGGCTGAGCACCTGCGCCCACTGGAGCCGGCAGTGGTCGCGATCAATGGTCAGTTCGACACGATCCTGAGCGCGCTGCCCGGGATCGCATCCAAGGCCGCGATCGTCGCGGAGAGGAGGCCGCGATGATCCTCTACTGGATCGGTGCCCTGGTCATGCTGCTGGTCGTCTTTCCGATCGTCGTGTACCTCCTGCGCGCGGTCCTGGAGACGGCTCGCGGGATCGTGCCCAGCGTCGAGCGGATCGCAGCCGTGGCCGCCGCGGGCTCGAAGGACCTGGACGCGGTGCCCTTGCTGCTGACCACGCAGGACCAGGTCATCAAGACGGTCGAAACGGTCGCCAACTACGGCGGCTCGCTCGACGTAATCCTCGACGACGCGTGATCAGGGGGAATAAACCATGCCTGCACCTGGAATCGTCCTTGCCCTCGCGGTGGTTCTGATCGTCGCCGCGCTGGTGTACTACCTAGTGTCGACGATCGTCGCGCTGCGACGAATCGCAAGCGGTCTGGACGCGGCGATCAGCGGCGTCGGAGAGCTGATCGACAAGACCGCTCCCGTCGACGAGGTCGTCAACACGATCAACGCCCACCTTGATGCGGCCGTCGACGCGTTGGAGGGCCTGCTCGTCAAAAAGGCCGGACTGCGCGACGCTGTCGGCCTGATCGACGGCCTCTACCCGGGCGCGGCCGCGGACGGCCTGCGCAACTTCCCGGAGTCCGAGACGATCACACCGCCACGCATCTCCGAGGTCTACACGCGCGGTACGTTGACGCTCGCGAGACTCGGTCGTGAGGCCCCGATCGCCGCAGCCAGCCCGGAGGGTCCGGTACTGCGGCATG
Organism: uncultured Solirubrobacterales bacterium; assembly: GCA_963742025.1. Lineage (GTDB taxonomy): Bacteria > Actinomycetota > Thermoleophilia > Solirubrobacterales > Solirubrobacteraceae > Palsa-465. The sequence continues at coordinate 242,560 of CAVUKF010000004.1, read as the reverse complement.
TCTTTCGCAGTGAGGAGGCCACCCGCGCGCTCTACACCGATATCCGGCAGGCTCGCCCGGACAGGCTCCCGAAGTCACCTGTCATCGGCAGCGACGCACCGGTTCAATACGAGCCGAGCGAAACGCCGGGCGTGCGGCCGCAAATGCCTGCAAAGCAGAGTTGAGATGCGACTGAGCTTCAATCTGAAAGGAAGATCCTGATGCAGACTCCGGCGCGGTTTGAGTACGAGCGAGCGACCAGCATCGATGGAGTGATCGCGGCGCTTGCCAAGATCGGTCCGGGTGCGCGCGTGATCGCGGGCGGGCACAGCCTATTGCCGATGATGAAGCTGCGGCTCGCAAACCCCGAGCATCTGATCGACATCAACGACCTCGACGAGCTGTCGTACATCAAGCACGAGGGTGACGTCATCAGGATCGGCGCCCTCACCAGGCACGTCGAGCTGCTGGAGTCCGAACTGCTCGCCGCACACTTCCCGGTGTTCCGTGACGCCGAAGAGGTGATTGCCGATCCGGTCGTACGCAATCGCGGAACGATCGGTGGCTCGCTCTGCCAAGCCGATCCGGGCGAGGACCTGTCAGGAGTCTGCTCGGCGCTGAAGGCTCACGTGGTGATCCGCGGCCCGCGCGGTGAACGAACGATTGGCATGAGCGAGTTTCACGTCGGGCCCTATGTCACCGCGGTCGCCGCGGACGAGATCCTCACCGAGGTGAGGTTCTCGCTGAGACCCGGATCCGGGAGCGCCCACGAGAAGGTCGAAAGGCGCGCCGGCGACTTCGCGATCGCGGCCGCATCGACCGCGGTGTGGATCGACGGCGGCACGATCACAGACGCTGGCATCGCACTGAGCGCCGTCGGGCCGACCACGATCGAGGTTTCAAGGGCGCAGGAGATGCTGCGTGGAGCGCAGCCGTCGGAGGAGCTGTTCGCCAAGGCCGGGCAGATCGCGTCAGAGGACTGCTCGCCCGGCGCCGACGGCCGGGGCCCGGTCGATTACAAGCGCCACCTAGCGGGCGTCCTCACCAAACGTGCTCTGCGCCGCTCGACGGCGCGCGCACTCCAGCAGGAGGCCTGATCAAGTGCAGATCACAGTCAACATCAACGGCGAACAGGTCTCCCGAGACGCCGAACCGCGCACGCTGCTCGTTCACTTCATTCGAGATACACCGGGTTTGACAGGAACGCACTGGGGTTGCGACACGTCGAACTGTGGCGCATGTGTGGTGCTGATGGACGGCGAGCCGGTGAAGTCGTGCACGACTCTCGCGGCGATGGCTGAGGGTCACGAGATCCGCACCGTCGAGTCGCTCGAGGTCGGCGGTCAGCTGGACCCGGTTCAGCAGGGATTCCACGAGCTGCACGCGCTGCATTGCGGCTTCTGCACGCCGGGGATGATGATGACGGTGCGAGCCCTGCTCAACAAGAACCCCGACCCAAGCGAGCACGAGATCCGCACGGCGATCTCTGGTGGAATCTGCCGCTGCACGGGTTACAAGAACATCGTGGCGGCGGTCCGCTGGGCGGCCGAGCACGAAGCCGCGATCAGTCAGGAGGCATGAGCATGGCCGTCATAGAGAACCTGCCCAGCCCAGGCCAAGAACGGCCGATCGGCTTTGGCCGTCTGAAGCGCAAGGAGGACGCGCGGTTCATCCGCGGCAAGGGCACATACCTGGATGACATTCGCCTGCCGGGGATGTTGCACGGGGCGATCCTGCGCAGTCCGTTTGCCCACGCCAAGATCTTGTCGATCGATACCTCGGCGGCGCTCGCGCTTCCCGGGGTCGCGGCTGTCGTCACGGCCAAGGATCTCGAGACGCTGGGACTGGCGTGGATGCCGACGATCTCCTACGACACGCAGGCCGTGCTGGCCGGCGACAAGGTTCGCTTCCAGGGTCAGGAGGTCGCGTTCGTGATCGCCACAGACGAGTACATCGCGCGCGACGCGCTGCCCCTGATCGAGGTCGATTACGAGCCGCTGCCGGCCGTGGTCAACGCCCGCAAGGCGCTTGATCCCGACTCGCCGCTGATTCGCGACGACAAAGATGGTCAGCAAGACAACCTCGCCAGCCCTCTGTGGGAGGCCGGCGACGAGGAGGCCGCCGACCGTGTCTTCGCTGAGGCGGACATCGTCGTCGAGCGCGACATCATCTACCCGCGCTGTCATCCGGCGCCGCTCGAGACATGCGGGATGATCGCCGACTTCAACCCGAAGACCGGCCAGCTGGACATCTACAACGGCAACCAGGCGCCGCACGCCCACCGCACGGTGTACGCCCACGTTGCTGGGCTCGCTGAGCACATGATCCGAATCCGTTGCAACGACATCGGCGGTGGCTTCGGCAATAAGGTGCCGGTTTACCCCGGCTACGTGTGTGCGATCGCCGGATCGATAGTTGCCGGGGCTCCCGTCAAGTGGATCGAGGACCGTTCGGAGAACCTGATGTCGACCGGCTTCGCCCGTGACTACATCATGAACTCGCAGATCTGCGCCAAGGACGGCAAGATAACCGGCCTCAAGGTCGACGTGATCGCCGACCACGGGGCGTTTGATTCGACCGCGCAGCCGACGAAGTTCCCGGCCGGTTTCTTTCACATCTGCTGTGGCTCCTACGACCTGGATGCCGCGCACGTCAAGGTCAAGGCCGTTTACACCAACAAAGCCCCAGGCGGGGTCGCATACCGCTGCTCGTTCCGCATCACCGAGGCGGTCTACCTGGTGGAGCGGATGGTCGGCGCGCTCGCGCTCGAGATGGGCACTGATCAGATCGACCTGCGGATGCGGAGCTTCATCGAGCCCGAGCAGTTCCCGTATGAGACGACGACCGGATGGACCTACGACTCAGGCAACTATGCCGAGACGATGCGCGTCGCGATGGAGCTCGCCGGCTATGAGGATCTCCTTCGCGAGCAGCAGGAGAAGCGCGCTCGAGGCGAGTTGATGGGAATCGGCGTGTCGTTCTTCACCGAGGGGGTTGGCGCCGGGCCGCGCAAGCACATGGACATCCTCGGCCTGGCGATGAACGACGGCGCGGATCTGCGCGTGCACCCGTCCGGCAAGGCGGTCGTCAGCCTCAGCGCCCAGACGCAGGGCCAGGGTCACGAGACGACGTTCGCCCAGATCGTCGCCGAGGAGCTCGGGATCCCGCCCGAGGATGTCGAGGTGCGTCATGGAGACACCGACAAATCGCCCTACGGTCTTGGCACCTATGGCAGCCGCTCGACCCCGGTCTCGGGCGGGGCCGTCGCCGTCGTCAGCCGAAAGGTTCGTGACAAGGCGCGTCTGATCGCCGCGACGATGCTCGAGACACGGCCCGAGGACCTCGCCTGGGAGAAGGGGCGCTGGTACGTGAAGGGCGACCCCGCAAAGGGTGCGCTGATCGAGGAGATCGCCAGCCGCGCATACAGCGGCGAAACACTGCCCGACGGGATGGAGGGCGGTCTTGACGCGCAGGTGATCTACGACCCGCCGAACCTGACCTATCCGTACGGGGCGTACATCGCGGTCGTCGATATCGATCCCGAGACGGCCTACGTGACCGTCAGGCGGTTTATCGCGGTCGACGACTGCGGCGTGCGAATCAACCCGATGATCGTCGACGGGCAGATCCACGGCGGGCTCGCGGAGGGGATCGGGATCGCGCTGATGGAGCTGATCAGCTTCGACGAGGAGGGCAACTGCCTGAACGGCTCGTTCATGGACTATCTGATTCCGACAGCGCTCGAATGCCCGGACTTCGAGCTGGGCGAGACGGTCACTCCCTGCCCACACCACCCGCTCGGCGCCAAGGGCGTCGGCGAGTCTCCGAATGTCGGCTCTCCGCCGGCGATCGTCAACGCGGTGATCGATGCGCTGCACCAAAGTCATGGCGTGACACATATCGACATGCCGTGCAGCCCCGCGCGTGTGTGGGCGGCGATGCAGGGCCGACCTGAGCCGCCGCAGTGATGGATCGCGCCCTCACCGAGCGCGCCAACGACCTCCGCGCGCATGGCGAGCCGTTTGTGACCGCCACCGTCGTGCGCGTGGAGCGCCCGACGAGCGCTCAGACCGGCAATGTGGCGCTGATCCACCGCGATGGGACGATCGAGGGCTTCGTCGGCGGGGTCTGTGCTCAGCACAGCGTCCGCCTCTACTCGCTGAAGGTGATCGAAACCGGCGAGCCGGTGCTGCTCCGGATCTTTCCTGACGGCTCGGCCGGTCTCGACGATGAAGAGGAGGACACCAGCCCGGTCACGGCCGGCGCCACCGATCTTGCGCTCGCCGGCCATGAGATCTCGCACGAGCAGGGAACTGTCACGGTTCGCAACCCGTGCCTGTCGGGCGGCGCCCTGGAGTTGTTCCTGGAGCCGTCGCTGCCGATGCCACGGGTGCTGGTCGTGGGCGAGTCGCCGATCGTCGGAGCACTCAAGGCGATCGGCCCGCAGATCGGCCTCGATGTGGTCGCGGCGATCGACGAGGCTGAGGGTAAGCTGACGCCCAGGGCCGGTGACCTCGGCCTGATCGTTGCCGCCCACGGCCGTGGCGAGGTGGAGGCGCTGCGGGCCGGCCTCGACGCCGGAGATCCCCTACGTCGGACTGGTGGCGAGCCCCAAGCGGGGCGCCGCCGTGCTCGGGGACCTTCGCGCCGAAGGCGTCTCCGAGGAGCAGGTGGCACGGGTCGACAGCCCCGCCGGCCTCGATATCGGTGCGCGGACGGCGGCCGAGATCGCGCTCTCGATCCTGGCCGAGGTGATCGCGGTACGTCGCCGTGACACGGACCGCGGTTCCGAAAGCGCTGGCGCCGTGGAGACGCTGAGGGTGATCGCGCCGAGCGACGGCGCCGCCGGACCGTTGATCGCGACCGACCCGATCTGCGGAATGTCGGTGGTTGTCGTGCCCGGAACGCCTTCGTCGCAGGCCGAGGACGGGACCGCCTACTTCTGCTGTGAGGGTTGCAAGCTGACCTTCGAGCGCCAGCAGCAGCCGGCATGAGCCCGCTCGACGCGATCGGGGACCCGAACCAGGAGGTCGCGCAGCTGGTCCCGGATGTGGAGACGCTCGCCAGGCGGCTGGCCGGGGTTGACTACCTGGTCGACGAGGGCCTGGCGACCTCGATCTTCTTGAGCCTGCGGCTGCCGCAGCCGCTGCTGCTCGAAGGCGAGGCCGGGGTCGGAAAGACCGAGGCGGCACGCTCGCTCGCGATGATCCTCGACACGCCCATGATCCGCTTGCAGTGCTATGAGGGAATCGACGCTGCGGAGGCGCTGTACGAGTGGAACTACCCCCGCCAGTTACTGGCGATCCGGTTGGCCGACAGCAGTGGCGAGAAGCTCTCCGAGCAGGATCTGTTCGGCCCCGACTACCTGATCCGCAGACCGCTGCTGGCTGCGCTGGAGCATCCGGGGCCGCGTCCCGCGGTGCTGCTGATCGACGAGATCGACCGGGCCGATGATGACTTCGAGGCGTTCCTGCTGGAGTTGCTCGGCGAGGCCGCGGTGACGATCCCTGAGATCGGCACGATCCGCGCCACCCATCCGCCGATCATCGTGTTGACCTCCAATCGCACCCGTGACCTGCACGACGCTGTCAAACGTCGCTGCCTCTACCACTGGATCGACTATCCGAGCGCCGAGCGCGAGGTCGAGATCATCCGCCGCCGTGTCAAGGGCGCGTCGGAGACGCTCGCCGTGCAGGTCGCCGGCGCGGTCGCGCGGATGCGGGACTCCGACGTGCAGAAGCCCCCGGGGATCGCCGAGGCGATCGACTGGCTGGCGGCCCTTGACCTGCTGGGCGTGGAGGTGTTGGACGCGAGCGGCGATCGAGCGCACGTTGGGGTCGGTGCTCAAGTACTCAGAAGATCAGGAAGTGGTCCGCGAGGCCGGGTTGACGCAGTTGGTTACGAGCGCCCGATGAGCGCCTTCGATCTCGAGACGGTGCAGCTGGACCTGCCGTCGATCGCCGGGGCGTTCGCCCGTCGCCTGCATGCCGCCGGGCTGCCGGTGACCGCAGAACGCTCAGCGCAGTTCGCCGCTGCGCTGGCGTTGGTCCGTCCGCTCGCGAGGCGCCGCCTGTACTGGACCGCTCGCGCCGTGTTCGTCTGCGACAACTCGCAGCTGAACGCGTTCAACGCTGTGTTCGCGGCGGTGTTCGGTGGCACCGGCGAGCGCGCAACCCAGGTAGCACCCGACGCTGACACGGTGGCCGTCGCGCCCGATGGGCGCGAGCTGCCGGAGCGCCGCCAGGATGCTACGGGCCCGCCGCGACCAAGCGGCATTCAGGCGTCCAGCGGGCCGAACTACAGCTCGCGCGCAGAGGAGCAGCGTGAGGCGCGGGACGTCGAGGTGCCCAGCGTAGCCAGCGATGAGGAACTCCTCCAGCACAAGCACTTCGACGCGCTCGAGCCAGGCGAGCTTGCAGACCTCTACCGGATGATGGCGCGGCTGGCGCTGGCGACGCCGACCCGGCGCACGCGGCGAGCTCGACGTGACCAGCGCGGCAAGCGGATCGACCTGAGGCGCACGCTTCGCGGCAGCCTGCGGACCGGCGGCGACCCGATCCGGCTCGCGCACCGCCGCCGCCGGGTGGTGCGCCGACGGATCGTGATGCTTTGCGACATCTCCGGTTCGATGGAGCCCTACGCGCGTGCTTACCTGCAGTTCCTGACCTGCGCCGCCCGAAGCGGCCCTGACGCCGAGGCGTTCGTGTTCGCCACGCGGCTGACGCGGCTCACGCGTGCGCTGAGCTCACGCAACCCCGACCGTGCGATCCAGCGCGCGGCCGCCGCCGCTCCGGACTGGGCGAGCGGCACGCGGATCGGCGACGCTCTGAAGACGTTCAATGATCTCCACGGCCGGCGCGGGATGGCTCGCGGCGCGGTGATTGTGATCCTGTCCGACGGATGGGAGCGGGGAGATCCGATGCTCGTCGGACGAGAGATGCAGCGACTTGCACGACTCGCCTACCGGGTCGTGTGGGTCAACCCGAGGGCCGGCGCTCCAGGCTTCGCTCCCCGCGCAGGTGGGATGGCCGCGGCGCTGCCCCACTGTGACGCGCTGGTCTCCGGCCATAGCCTGCGGGCGCTGGAGGAGGTTCTTGACGCGATCGCCTCCGAGCGAGCCGACGACGGCGCGCCGGGGGCGACATGGAGACCTCCGGCTCCGATCACCGAGCCTGAAGAGGAACCATGGGGGAGCGCCACACCAGTCCAGGGCAGCTCGATCGCGATGCCGAGCGGCTACAGCCCGAGCCGTGGAAAGACCACGCCGGGATGGGGGACGCGATGAGCGAGGAGTCCGTGAAGATCTGCATCTATCCGGGCTGCGAGCGCCCCGCGGTCCCGCCGCACCCACTCGGCGGCCCCCAACCGGCGTTCTGCGATCTCGAGGAGCACAACGCCCTCACCGCCCACCAGGAGCGACAGCGCCGCGCCGCGGCCGACCGAGGAGAACAACATGGCCAATGAGGCATACCGCGCAGTCTTTCTGCGCATCCACCCGACCGGCAAGATGGTCCTCAGCCTGACCACCGAGCCCGACGGGAACGAGGCCAAGTACGCGCAGCTCGTCGCCGATGGGCTCGGCGTGCCGGCGCTCGACGTCAAGGTCGTCACCGCCGACACCGATCGGTTCGGGACCGGCCACGGCTTCAATACGGCCCCATCCCCCGGCGCGCCGGTCGCGATCACGAGCGCGACGGACAAGATCCTCAGCAAGGCGCGCCTGCTGGCTGGGATGGCGCTGAGCGCGCCACCCGAGAGTCTGCAATGGCGAGACGGCGTGTTCACGACCACAGGTGAGCCACCGGCGACGACGACGATCGCTGACGTGGCGATGTATGCACACGGCAGCGGAGAACTGCCACCGGGCGTCGAGGGCGGCCTCGATGCGCAAACGGTGTACACGGACTGATCCAGATACAGACGCAAGTCAGGAGAAAGACGCATGATTGAGCTTGACCACCCGTTCTCGAACGGAAAGCCGACTGACTACAACTGGGGGGCGATCCTCGACCTGGATCGCCTGATTCCGTGTGTCGAGGGCGGCCGGGTGATCGAGCGCACGGCGCCAGACAGCGCCAAGGCGGAGATCGTCGTGAAGATGGGGGCGATGGGGATGAAGTTCACCGGCACCGTCAGCGTCGTCGAGCGCGATGATGCCGCTCACCGGGCAGTGCTGAAGATCAAGTCCCGAGAGGCCGGAGGCCAGGGATACGCGAATGCGGATGTGACGTTCGAGCTTGCCGACGGTGGGGGCACGATCCATACCGCAGCGCAGATCACCGGCAAGGCGGCGTCGATGGGAGAGGGCGTCGTCGTGAGCGTGCTCGACGCGCTGGTCACGGACTTCACCCACAAGCTGGAGACGATTTGAAGGACGTAATCGAACAGGTCGACGCCTGGCTCGAGCGCGGCGATCAGGTCGCGATCGCGACGGTTGTGGCGACCCGGCGCTCGGCGCCACGGCCGCCTGGCTCGAAGATGGCGATCAATGATCGTGGCGAGGTGTTCGGCGCGATCTCCGGCGGGTGCGTGGAGGGCGCGGTGGTACAGGTCGCCGAGAATGTGCTGGCCGGATCCAAGCCGCAGCTGCACTCCTACGGGATCACCGACGAAGAGGCCTGGGATGTCGGGCTACCTTGCGGCGGCGAGATCGACGTCTGGGTGGAGCGCTACGAGCCGTGAGCGCGCAGGGTTCGTTTGCGCAGATAACGCGTGAGGGCGGCCGTGCGGCGCTTGTGACGGCGGTCCGCGGACCCGCCGCCGGCGGGCACCTGCTGGTCCGTGCCGACGGCGCACGCGAAGGTGGTTTGGGCAATCCCGAACTCGAAGCGCAGGCGGTCCTGGCCGCGGAGGAGCTGATCTGGGCCGAACGCTCCGAGCTGCGCGGCGATCTGTTCGTCGACGTTGCGGCGCCGGCCCCCCGTCTCCTGATCTTCGGTGCGGTCGAATACGCGAGCCATCTGTCGCGCATCGCGCGCGACGCGGGCTGGCAACCGTTCGTGATCGACCCAAGAGCCCAGTTCGCGACTCGCGAGCGGTTTCCAGACGCCGTCGCCGTCGTCGTGGACTGGCCGCGGGAGGCGTTCGCGCACCTCGGGGGCATCGATGCGGCCACCTACATCGCGGTGCTCACCCACGATCCGAAGATCGATGACGAGGCGCTCCTCGCCGCGCTTGCGTCAGGCCCGGCGTACATCGGGGCGCTCGGTTCCAAGCGTACGCAGGAGAAACGCCGCGAGCGGCTGCTCGCAGCAGGGGTGCCAAACGAGGATCTGGCGCGGATCAGCGCTCCGATCGGACTCGACATCGGAGCGGTCGGCTCTGCAGAGGTGGCGATCTCGATCATGGCCGAGCTCGTGGCCGTGCGTCGCGGGCGTCGCGGAGGGCGGCTCACCGACCGCGGCGCCGGCGCGGAAAGGATCCAGCAGTAGCCGTGGCGCGAATCGAGATGCGCTTGCTCGAGGCCGGCGACATACCGCAGGATGGCGGTACCGCAGTGCAGGAGGACCCAGATCGGCCGGTGTTCCGCGGAAGAGGCTCGGACGACTACGTGTGCGCGAACTGCGGCAACGTGCTTGCGCAGTCGATGCCGGCCGAGTACATGAACCGCAAGCTGCGGGTCCGCTGCGGGCGCTGCCGGAAGATCAATGCTGCGATCGAGGTGGAGGGCGTCGACTACGACAAGGCGTTCGGGCGGCGCGGGCGATTTCAGAGTTAAGGGCTCGACGCCGAGTGCCCGTTCTGACCTCAGCGATCGCTTAGGTATCGTTGTCGGCTGGATGAAAGTGCGCAGCGCATCGGTCAGCGGATGACGGAAGTCGACGCCGTGCCGCCGGCTGACTCGGCCGACGCGGCCGATCCGGAGCGACCGATCGGGTTCGGGCGGCTGAGGCGCAAGGAGGACGAACGCTTCATCCGCGGCCAGGGCACGTTCGTCGACGACCTGCAGCTGCCGGGGATGCTCCACGGCGCCGTGTTGCGGAGCCCGTTCGCGCACGCCCGGATCGTCTCGATCGACACGTCCGCCGCGCTGCAGCACCCGAAGGTGCACTGCGTGCTCACCGGTGCCGACCTCGAGGCCCGCGGGATGGCGTGGATGCCGACGATGTCCAGCGACACGCAGGCGGTGCTCGCCACCGACAAGGTTCGCTTCCAGGGACAGGAGGTGGCCTTCGTGGTCGCAGAGGACCGCTACTCGGCGCGCGATGCGCTGGAGTTGATCGACGTGCAGTACGAGACGCTGCCGGTCGTCGTCGATGTGCGCCGGGCATTGGACGGTGACGCTCCCGTGATCCGCGACGACCTAGAGGGCCGTGGGGACAACCACATCTTCGACTGGGAAGCGGGCGACGCGGTCGCCACCGACCGTGTCTTCGCCGGTGCCGAGGTGGTGCTCGAGCAGGAGATGGTGTTTCCCCGCTCGCATCCGGCGCCGATGGAGACATGCGGAGCGGTCGCGGAGTTCGACCGTGTGAGCGGCAAGCTGACGATCTACGCCACGACGCAGGCGCCGCACGCCCACCGGACGCTGTACGCGGGCCTGACCGGTCTGGCGGAGCACAAGATCCGCGTCATCTCGCCGGACGTCGGCGGTGGCTTTGGCAACAAGGTGCCGGTGTATCCCGGTTACGTGTGTGCCGCCGTCGCATCGATCACCACAGGGCGGCCGGTGAAATGGATGGAGGACCGCTCGGAGAACCTGATGTCGACCGGGTTTCGCCCGCGACTACGTGATGCGGGGCGAAATCGCGGCCACCCGCGCGGGGAAGATCCTGGCGGTTCGCGTGGTGACGCTCGCCGACCACGGCGCGTTCAACGCAACGGCGCAGCCGACCAAGTTCCCGGCCGGGTTCTTCCACGTCTTCACCGGCTCCTACGACATCGAGGCCGCCCACTGCCAGGTGACCGGGGTGTACACGAACAAGGCGCCGGGCGGCGTCGCCTACGCGTGCTCGTTCCGGATCGCCGAGGCGGTGTACCTGATCGAGCGGCTCGTCGACTGCCTGGCCGCCGAGCTGGAGACCGATCCGGCGCAGCTGCGACTCGCGAACCTGATCGCGCCCGACCAGTTCCCGTATCAGTCGAAGACGGGCTGGGTGTATGACTCGGGCGACTATCCGCGGGCGCTGCGCAAGACGCTCGCGATCGCCGGTTACGACGAGCTGCGGCGCGAGCAGGCGGAGAAGCGCGAGCGCGGCGAGCTGATGGGGATCGGACTCTCGTTCTTCACCGAGGCGGTCGGCGCCGGCCCGCGCCGCCACATGGACATCCTCGGCCTCGGCATGAACGACGGTGCGGCGCTGCGGATCCATCCCACCGGCAAGGCCCAGCTCGCGATCAGCGTCCAGTCACAGGGCCAGGGCCACGAGACGACGTTCGCCCAGATCGTCGCTCATGAGCTGGGGATCCCTCCAGAGGATGTCGACGTCGTCCACGGCGATACCGACAACACGCCATACGGTCTGGGCACCTACGGCTCGCGCTCGACCCCCGTCAGCGGCGCCGCCGCCGCGCTGGCAGCGCGCAAGGTGCGTGACCGCGCGCGGCTTGTCGCCTCCGCGATGCTCGAGGTGGCGCCCGAAGACCTGGAGTGGGAGAACGCCCCGCCCGGGCGTCCGGCGCGTTGGTTCGTCAAGGGTGACCGTCGAGCAGGGCGCGACGATCCAGGAGATTGCGATGGCCGCGCGCGGCTCGGTGGTGCTGCCCGCGGGTGTTGAGGCTGGGCTCGATGCCGAGGCGGTGTATGACCCGCCGAACCTGACGTTCCCATTCGGCGCCTACCTGTGCGTGGTCGACGTCGATCCGGCGACGGCCAAGGTGACCGTGCGCCGATTCGTCGCGGTCGATGACTGCGGGGTGCGGATCAACCCGATGATCATCGAGGGCCAAGTCCACGGCGGGCTGACCGACGGGGTTGGGATCGCCCTGATGGAGATGATCTCCTTCGACGAGCACGGCAACTGCCTCGGCGGCTCGCTGATGGACTACCTGATCCCGACGGCGGTCGAGGTCCCTGACTGGGAGACCGATTTCACGGTTACCCCGTCGCCCCACCATCCGCTGGGCGCCAAGGGGATCGGCGAGTCTGCGACGGTCGGCTCGCCCGCGGCGATCGTCAACGCCGTTGTCGATGCGCTCGCGCCCTACGCGGTTCGGCATATTGATATGCCGTGCACACCCTCGCGGGTCTGGGAGGCGATGCAGGGCCGGGCGGCGCCGCCGAGCTGACGTCGATCGCCGGCCACGAACCGGCTGGTGCACCGTCCGGTCATTACGGCACATGTATCGCGGCCCCGGATGACCGCCATGCTGCGTCCTCGAAACCTCGCGCAGCGCTGCTGCGCGTCGGTTTCTGTGTCCTTGCCTGGCAGCCCCCGGGTCTCGCGCTCCATGCACCCCAATTACCGGACGGCACACTGGGCGCGAGCGGCAGGGCGCCGCTGGGCAACCAGGCTTGCGACCGCTCGCGGTCCTCCCGAGCGCTCGGCGATGCCCTCGTGGTAGCGCACGACGTCGAGGCCCGGGAATGCGGTGCGCAGTTCGTTGCGATCGAGTAGGTATCGCGGGTCGAAGTCGTTTCCGAGGTCCTCGACGTGCGCCCGCGTCACGGTTTCGACGATCAGGATTCCGCCGGTCGCGAGCGCTTGTGCGAGGGGCGCGAAGAGGCTGCGCTCCAGATAGTTGAGCATCACGATGACGTTGTAGCTCGAGTGCGGTAGCGGATCGAGCTCGAGGTCGAGCCGGATCGGGTTCACCGTCAGACCACGGTCGATCGCGGCTGCTCGGAGCTTGTCGATTGCGACGTCGGAGATGTCCACGGCGTCGACTTCGAATCCGAGCTGCGCAAGATAAACTGAGTTTCGCCCATCGCCGCACGCGATGTCGAGTGCGCGCCCGCCGCCGGCGGTGAGGAGCGTCGTACGGTTCTCAGTCAGCCACCTGGCCGGTGCTTGCGGGAACCCGCTCTGTGCCAGCTGTGCGTACCGGCCGTTCCATCGTTCGCGCGGGGCCCTCGACTCGGTGGGCGGCTCGCTGGAGCGGTTGGCGGGATCGACTGTGGGCATCCGCTTCAACTTGGCTGTGCGTCGTCGAAGTGCCGCCCGGCGCGGACGTGGTGCACACGTACCGCAGCCTTCTCGAGCCAACCGGTGCGTTCGGCCGCGATGGCGTCAAACGTCGGCACGTAGGGTTTGATGTCGAGCACCGGCGTCCCGTCGAGCAGGTCGATGCCCGAGATCTCCAAAACGCAGTTCTCCACAGAGATGAGTCGCACGACTGAGATGCCGATCGGGTTGGGATGCCTCGGCGAGCGGGTGGCGAAGATCCCGCGCACGTGGTCGTCGAGAAACGGGACGACCTCGAGTCCTCCGGGTGTGCCGCGATGCAGGTGGGTGATGAGATGCAGGTGCGAGAAGCCATCGAGGTCATTGAGACCTGGTTGCAGCTCTGTCCGGACCTCGACGCGCGCGACCGTCTCGGCGCCGGCCACCGATTGCAACGGCATGCCCTCGAGGCTCGTGAAAGGAGAACGAACGACGCCAACGGGACGGTAGGTGACGGGCTGGAGTGGATCGTCGGGCGCCATCCGATGCGAGCCTAGACCGACGCGCGGCTGGCTGCATCGAGCACTGCGTGGTAGTCCTCCCACGTGTCGACGTCGAGGGGGATCGGCCCGTCCACGGGCACGTCGGCGACCTCTCCGCCCAGATGGTCCATAAGCTTCCACACGGCCTTGTCACCATGCAGCGTGGCCAGGTCCTCAAACGTGCTCCGCGCGAACGCCAATGGATGGCCGCGTCCGTCGGTGTAGGCGCACGCGGCCACCGGCGCGTCTCCGCGGCCATCCAGCAGCGCGGCCACCGATGAGGCGCGCACTCCCGGCTGGTCGCCCAGCATCAGCACCAGCACGTCGGCGCGCTCATCGACAGCATCCAGCGCCGCGGCGATCGACGAAGAGCAGCCAGTTCCGAACTGATCGTTCTCGACCACAGTGAAGCCGTCCAGTTCGACGGTGCGCCGCACGTCGGCTGCGGCACCGCCAAGCACGCACAGCGACTGGTCGAACTGACATTGGCGAGCGGTCGCGAGCACGTGGTCGAGTAGCGTCCGGTCGCCGTAGGGGAGTATCTGCTTGGGCAGACCGAGCCGGCGGGAACCGCCCGCCGCCAGCACCAGTCCGCTGACGAACGTGCGTCGGGTGGCGATATCTGCTTGCAATGCTGGCGACACGGGCGCGATCTCCAGGCTGCTGCGCGCCCAGGTTTCTGCCCCAGGAAGTATATGAACGCACACGCGGCGCCGTCAGCAGGTCACCTCCGCGGGCTAGGCGGAGGGGACTGCGGCGTCGATCACCACCTGCACCTCGTCGACGACCTTGAGGGTGCCGAACAGGGCCGAATAGGGCTTGATGCCCCAATCCGTCTGTTTGACCGTCGCCGTGCCACTGACCCGGCCGTTGGCGAGCGCCACGTCGAAGGAGAGCGGACGCCGCTTCCCGCCGAGCCCAAGCTCCCCCTCGATCGTGAGACGCTCGGGGGTGCCGCTGACCGAGGTGGAATGAAACGCGATCTCGCAGCCCTGCAGGACCTCTTTGTCGATCGTCTTCTTGATGTCGGCCTTGTCATCCGCGGTCAGGCTCTTGACGCCGCCGGTGCCTTCGAGTACGCGGAGCGATCGAGAGTCGGCGGTGACCGCGACGCTGGCGTCGGCGCCGCCGTCACCGACGGTCAGCTTCGCGTTCCAGGAGCCGACTTCGATCGTGAGGTTGTGGCCCGCCTTGGACGCTGCACCGGCTTTCAGCGTCAGCACCTTGAGGGTGGCGTTGTCGGGCCCGAGCGTGTATTCACCTGATGGGATTGACATCAGCCGACCGTACCCCAAACCGACGGGGCATGCCAACGTGCATCGGACCGCCCGTTCTCGTAGGCTAAGCCGCAAACGACTCGAATTCCGACCAACATTTCGGAGCACGTCGGACGCACGCCCGTCGTGGAGCTCACGCGCGTGGCGGGCGGTCTCGGTGCGCGCCTGTTCGCAAAGCTGGAGTCCTTCAACCCTGGCGGCAGTGTCAAGGACCGGATCGGAGTCGCGATGATCGAGGCGGCCGAGCGCGAAGGCCTGATCGAGCCCGGGCGCACCACCGTTGTCGAGGCGACGAGCGGCAACACCGGAATTGCGCTCGCGTTCGTCTGTGCTGCACGTGGCTACGACCTCGTGCTGACGCTGCCGCAGGGAATGAGCCGAGAGCGTGAGCGGCTGC
Source organism: uncultured Solirubrobacterales bacterium (assembly GCA_963742025.1). Taxonomy (GTDB): domain Bacteria; phylum Actinomycetota; class Thermoleophilia; order Solirubrobacterales; family Solirubrobacteraceae; genus Palsa-465. Next base: position 227,322 of record CAVUKF010000004.1, on the reverse strand, counting down.
TGGCGCTCTACGGCGCCCGGTTCGAGATCACCGAGTCGATGGGAGGGATGGACGAGGCGGTCGACGCTGCTCGCGAACTGGCGAAGTCGCCAGAAGTGTTCCTGCCCGACCAGTTTTCAAACCCGGCCAATCCGGAAGCCCACCGGCTGAGCACCGGCCCGGAGCTGTGGGACGTTTTGGACGGCCGGATCGACGCCTTCGTCGCCGGGGTGGGGACGGGCGGCACGATCACAGGCGTCGGTGAGGTGTTGAAGGAACACAATCCGAGCTGTCACATCGTGGCGGTCGAGCCCGCCGGCTCGGCGGTTCTGTCCGGTCGCTCACCCGGGCCGCACAGAATTCAGGGGATCGGCGCAGGGTTCATACCGAGCGTGCTCAATCGCGCTGTGATCGACGAGGTCGTACCCGTCCGTGACGAGGACGCGATCGAGACGGCTCGAGCGCTTGCGCGGCGCGAGGGTGTCCTTGCTGGAATCTCGTGCGGCGCGGCGGTCTGGGCCGCCGTCGAACTCGCGCGCCGGCCCGAGTTCGCTGGGGCGCGGATCGCGGTGATTCTCCCGGACTCGGGAGAGCGTTACATCTCGACGCCGTTCTTCGCCGGCTGAATCCGTCCTTCCCCAGCCCCGCCAGGGGGCCTCGCTAGGCTTCGGGCATGTTCGGTCTGAGTGCACCCGCCCGGGTGGCCGAGGAGATCCGCCGCGACATCGCCGCTGCGCACAGCCGTGATCCCGCAGCAAGCGGGATCAGCTCGGTGGAGATCCTCGCGATCTGGCCGGGCGTCCAGGCACTGCTCGCCCACCGCTTCGCGAACGCCCTCCATCGAGCCGGCGTACCGGTGCTGCCGCGCTTGATCGCAGCGGTCGCGCGCGCGATGACGGGGATCGAGATTCACCCTGCGGCCCGAATCGGCCCGGGGCTGTTCATCGATCACGGGATGGGCGTGGTGATCGGTGAAACGGCCGAGATCGGAGCTGACGTGACGCTGTACCAGGGAGTAACGCTCGGCGGCACCGGCTTCGCGACCGGCAAGCGCCACCCCACAGTTCAGGACAATGTGACGATCGGCTCCGGCGCCAAGCTTCTCGGACCAATCGTCGTCGGTCACGGTTCGAAGATCGGAGCCAACACGGTCGTGATCCACGATGTCCCGCCCAACTCGACCGTCGTCGGGAACCCAGGCCACCCAGTGCGCGTCGAGGGGCGCCGACCGGAACGTCCGGACGCTGACTGGGTCCACCTGCCGGACCCGATCGCCGATGCGCTCAAACGCCTCGCGGATCGGATCGAGACGCTCGAGCGGGGATCGGGGCCAGACGGCGCGCAGGAGCCCGCCGATGAGTGGCAGTCCGAAGGGCCTGCGGTGGACGACCACGCCGAGCAACGCCGGCGCGACGGTGCGGTCGACCGCAGCGTCGGCCCCAGCCCGGCGGGTGGCTGAAGGCTGGGTTCAGGATTCAGGCTCGGCGGGGGGGAACAGCGTCCGGCTCGCTCCCTGCGGTGCCATGCTCACCCGAGGTTCCGGCACGCAGCACCGCCGCGGGCGCCGCAGGGTGAGCGTCGCCCGCAATGAAATTCCGCGTCCCCCTGACGAGGTACAGCGGGCGTCCCTTGACCTCGTCGTAGATTCGCCCGACGTATTCGCCGATGATCCCGATCGAGATCAGCTGAATCCCGCCGAGCAGCAGAATCGAGATCGTGATCGAGCCGAAGCCGGGCAGGTAGGAGCCCATCAACCTGAGAACGATCACCACCGGGATTGCGATGAAGGCGAGCGTTGAGATCACGAAACCGAGCAGCGAGGCGAGTTGAAGCGGGCGGTTCGAGAACGATGAGATCGCGTCGAGCGAGAAACTGACCATCTTGCGCAGGGTGAACTTCGTCTCACCCGCGTACCGGGCATCGCGCGCGTACGGCACCGCGGCCTGCGTGTAGCCGACCCAGACGGTCATCCCACGCAGAAAGCGGTTGCGCTCTCGCATCGACAGCAGGGCGTCGAGCGCACGTCGATCCAGCAACCTGAAATCCCCGGAATTGTGCTGCAGCTCGACCTGCGCCAACCAGTCGAACACCTTGTAGAACCACCGCGCCGTCGCCAGCTTGAATCGCGACTCACCTTCCCGTTTCTCACGCACCGCATAGATGACATCGCAGCCGGCCCGCCAGTGATCGAGCATCCGAACGATCAGCTCGGGCGGGTCCTGAAGGTCGGCGTCGAGCATCACCACGGCGTCGCCGCAGGCGTTGTCCAGCCCGGCCGTCAGGGCCGTCTGATGCCCGAAGTTGCGAGCCAGATATACGACCCGGACGCGCGGATCGCCCGCGGCGAGCTGCTCGAGCGCGGCAGCAGAGCCGTCGCGCGAGCCGTCGTCGACCAGCACGAGCTCAAACTCCAGGCCGTCGAGCGCGTTGCAGACACGCTCGTAGAAGTGAACGATCGTCGCCTCCTCGTTGTATATCGGGGCGACGACACTCAGGAGTGACAGTTGGCGCGGAGCTTCGTGGTAGACGCTTGGTTCAGTCATCGCCGGACACCGCCGTCGGGTCGGCTACAAGGCACCGAGCACCGAGGACCCGTGTGGTAGGTATCCGATCATCGTAATCAGCAACATCCAGCCGGTGAGCACGATCGAGAAACGCCACAGTCGGCGGTCGGTGCCAAGGCCGACTAGCGGCAGCAGCCACGCGACGTACCAGGGCAACAGCGAGCCCGCGGTCAGGAGCATCGCAAACGTGGCCCAGCCGGCGCCGTCGATCCAGTCCATCTGATTGCGCCATACGCGCCGCAGCAACCACGTGAAAGCGACTACGAAGATGAGCCCAAGGACGATTCCGGTGATGCGGCTCACGGCGCCCAGCCCGAGCCCCTCGCTGAGGAATCCTGGGATGCTGTGCCAGTCACCCTCCTGCTGAACCGTCCGCAGCGTCGACAGAAGGTTGAACTCGCCTGCGCCGAACACCGCGAGGCCGATCAATCCGATCACGGCGCTGACCGCCACCGCTCCCATCAGGATCGAGCGCCGGCGTCGGCTCGCGCCCTTCTCGACGCCGGACGCGAGCGCGAACGGGAGGATTAGGAAGGCCGTCAATTTGATTCCCGCACCGACCGCGATCAACGCGCCGCTCGTGCGTTCTCGCCGCGACAGCAGTGCATAGATTCCGGCCGTCGTGAACAACAGCATCAGCAGATCGTTGTGGCCACCGCCGACGCCGTAGAGGACGACGAGCGGGTTGAGGGCGAAAAGTGCGACTGTCCGGACCGGGTTCAGCCCACGCAGACGGGCGGCGTTCCACAACAGCGCGATCGTGCCGAGGCACGCGAGGGTGGCGATCGCCTTGTACGCGAGTGCGCTCGCAGCGATTGCGACGTTGGCATTGTTCGACAGATTCGCGAGCGCCACGCTCAGCAGCGTGAACAGCGGCCCGTAGCTGGTCGGCGTGTTGACCCACTTGGCGCCGATGTACGGATACAGCTGATCGAGGAACAGCACGTGCGGACCGTTCAGATACGGGTTGGCGCCGTAGATCTCCCACATCCGCCCGTATGCCTGGTAGCTGAAGACGTCAGTGGAAAGCAGTGGCGGCGCGAGCAGCACCAGCGTGTAGAGCGCCGCGATCGCCATCAGCACGTGCCGTGCCGACAGCCGATCTGCGGCGCGCATGACGAGCAGGTAACACCCGAACATCGCCGTCAGCAGCCCCATCAGGACACCCGTGCTCAGGTCCGGCCCGCCAACGCCGAACGGGCCGGCTAGGAACGCTGGAACGGGGCGGACCGACTCGGGCAGTAGCACGCCCGTGTTGGCCGCTGAGACACAGACGACCAGGCCCGTGAGGACGATGCCGACCAGTCCGACGACGCCCAGCCTGACTCGGACGACGGCCCGCGCAGCGCGCGTGGATGATCTCAGCTCAAAGGCGCCGGAGTTGGGCGTGGCGCGTAGCGGTCCCTCAGGGGTCATGTAGTTAGGATGCCTTGTGGCCTAAAGGGCTAGACGTCGAGAAGGTTACGATTTTGTTAGGCGGCCCGTCTGCCGGTCAAACCTGCGTTCGATCACCGCCCCGATTTACCGTCCCAGCTTGACCGCCGACCGCGACCTTCGCGCTGCGTCGTAGCCGAGGCACCAGCCACATCGCTTCGAGCGCGATCCTCGTCGACATCTTGCTGGTGCCGATGGTCCTATCGGAGAAGACGATCGGCACCTCCCGAACTCTGAATCCGGCGAGGATCGCACGGTAGGTCACTTCGATCTGAAAAACATAACCCTCAGCCCGGACGCTCGGCAGGTCGATTGTCTCGAGCACCGCTCGGCGGATGCACTTGAAGCCGCCCGTCAGGTCATGAACGTTCACGCCCAGAATCGCGCGCGCGTAAATGCCGCCTCCGCGACTGATCAGCTTGCGCGTGATTCCCCAGTTGCGCACTGATCCCCCGGCGACGTATCGAGATCCGAGTACGAGGTCCGCGGTCTTCGCCGCATCGAGCAGATCGCCCAGATAGCGCGGGTCATGGGAGAAATCGGCGTCCATCTCGAACACGAACTCGGCGCCCCCGGCGATCGCTCTGGCGAATCCGGCGAGGTATGCCTGGCCGAGGCCGTCCTTGCTGCGCCGGTGGAGGACTTCGACCGTCTCGATCTCACCGGCGAGGCGGTCGGCGATCTCGCCGGTTCCATCCGGTGAGTTGTCATCGACGATCAGCAGGCGGTGGTCCCCGGGCGCGATCGTCTGCAGTTCTGCGATCGTCGCAGTGACAATCGGCTCGACATTCTCCGCCTCGTTATAGGTCGGAATCACTACCCAGACGCCGGCGGCCATCGTTGTGCAGCGTAGTGATCCGGGGCGAGGAGACGCTTCCTGCGTCAACGGCGGACGTACGCGACCCGGTCCCAGCTCGGCTCGGGCGCCAGTTCGATTGGTTCTCCGCCGCGGTCGGGCTGGGTGTATACGAAGCCGTTGGAGTCGGCGTCGAACAGGACGTCGAGCTCACCTTCCTTCACGCGCTGGTCAAGCCATGCGCTGCGAAAGATCAGGCGTCTCAGCCAGTGCACCAGTGATCGATCGGAGGGTCCGACGAGCTCTGGCCAGCACTCGTTGACGTGCTCGCCGAGCGCGGACGCAGGCTCGGACACCTCACCGTTGACAACGAGGTTGATCAGGTCCTCGGCCTCGTCGGCCTCGACCGAGGCGCCGATGAACCCGAGCCGGCGAGCCGCCTGCTCGCAGCGTTCGCGGAAGTCCCGTTCGTTGAAGGTGAATCGGAGATCTCCGTACTCGAGTACGAAATCGTCTCCGGAGGAGTAGTTGCCGCGACGGTGCATGGGCCGTCGCCATCATATTTGGGAATCCTGCCTTGGCGCAGTGCCTGAACGCGATGTTGCACGAGCGCGGACCACGGCCGGATGCTCGGATTGAGGGGGGCGAAATCAGTGCGCTCGTCGACTCCTTTCACCATGGAGTGCATCAGAGCGACGATCCTGGTGGTGGAGGACGACGCCAGCACGCGGATCTTTCTGGCCGACAACCTTTCGGCAGACGGTTACGAGATCGTCGTGGCCGTCGATGCCCGTGAGGCCGAACGGCAGATGGGGAGCAGCTTCCCAGATCTCGCGATCGTCGACATCGGCCTGCCTGACCGAGATGGCCTGGAGCTGCTCGATCGTGTCCGCGGGTCCGATCGCGTCGCCTCGCGGATCGACCCGGACCTACCGGTCGTCGTCCTCTCGGGCCGCGCTACTGAGCTTGACCGCGTCCGGGGGTTCGCCCACGGGTGCGACGACTATCTGACTAAGCCCTTCAGCTACGTCGAGTTGCGGGCGCGCGTCAGCGCGGTTCTGCGGCGCAGAGAGCGGCGATCCGCCACGGGGCGGATCCGGATCGGTCCGCTTGTGCTCGACTCGGTGTCAAGGCAGACATGGATCGACGGCGAACCGGTGCATCTTTCGAGTAAGGAGTTCAGCCTGCTGCGGACGCTCGCCGGCGATCCGTCGCGGGTATTCACGCGCGATGAGCTGCTGCAGTTGGTCTGGGGTTTCAAATCGGCCGGCTCCACGCGGACGCTTGATACGCACGCGTGTCGGTTGCGCCGCAAGCTCGGGGTCAACGGTGGCGGGTTCGTCGTGAACGTGTGGGGGGTTGGATACCGGCTGCTCGATGCGGGCATCGACCGGAGCGGTTCTTGACGCTCGCGGCAGTGATCGGCTGGAGCGCCGCGGTGCTGGCCGGCTCGATCGCGTTGTCACTGCATCGTGCGGCGACGATCCGCGCGGAGCTCCTCGGTCGCGCATGCCATGAACTGCGGGGCCCGATCTCGGCGGTCGGACTCGGGGTCGCGCTCTGCGCGCGTACCGGCACGCTCCCGCCGGAGAGGTTGCGGGCGATCGAGCTCGAGCTCGGCCGCGCTTCACTTGCGCTCGATGACCTGGGGCTCCAGCAGGATCGCAGCGGTGATCGCGGGCCCTTCCTCAGGCTCCGGCGCCGTCGGCACGACCGCCACCGGCCGGCCGACGAAATGGTTGATCTCGCGGCACTGCTCGAGGACTCGGTCGAGGCGTGGCGGGCAGCTGCTTCGGGCCGCGAGATTCGCCTGGAGCTGCCGGCGGGCTTCGCGGCGACGGTGGCGGGCAGCAGGCTTCGGCTCGCACAGGCATCGGGAAACCTGATCGCGAACGCGATCGAACACGGCGCTGGAAGGATCGATGTGCTTGTTCGGCAGTGCGGCGCCACGGCTCGCATCGAGGTTCTCGATGCCGGAAGCGGGCTGCCGGCAACAGTCGCGCAGCTGATGGGCGACAGGCGATCCCTTGGCCTGCTCTCGCGCGTGCGGCACTGCCGGGTGCCGCCGGCCGCCGCGGGAACGAGGGGCCGCGGGCTACGGATCGTCCACACGGTGGCCGCCACCCACGGTGGCCGCGTGTTCAGCGCGCCGGCGCAGCGGGGGGCGCGGCTTGTGCTCGAGTTGCCGCTCGCGCAGGCATCAGTGGCAGACCGCCGCGCCGCGTAGGCACAGCTTCACGACGGCCGGTCCGCACCCGGTTGCGCGTCGCCCGTGAGGCACATCGCTCGGACGGAATGCCAGCTGCAACGCAATCTGGGTTGCAGTTCGCTCAACCGCACCGGATCGTGCATGTCGGGCGGCCGTTCGCCGGAAGCGGCTGACCTCGCGAAAACCCAGCGATTGTGGGGCGAGCGACGCCGCTGTGAGCGATCGTGGCTGTTCAGTGGGAGAAGGGATGCTGATTTTGTTGCGTTGTGTTGCATCGTGGGTTATAGTGGGAACCGCATGCGGGAACCCGGGTGGCAGGGCTCCTCCCACCCAGCCACCCGGGTTCAGTTTTCGCCGATGCAGATGAGACACCTTGGTTTTCCGCGGAAACTTCGAACACTCGCTCGACGCGAAGCACCGGCTGACGGTGCCGGCCAAGTTCCGGGCGGCCTTGGCGGCCGGGGTCGTGCTGGCGGTCTCGCCCGAAACGAAGGCGGGCACGGCGCGCTCGGTGGCGATCTGGCCGACCGAATCGTTCGAGCGGTATACGGGCGCCGTGTTGAGCAACCGCGATCCGATCTCATCCGACGCCCGCGAGCTCACCCGGATCCTCTTCAACAACTCCCACGACACCGAACTGGACTCCGCGAACCGGGTGATGATCCCGCCGGCGATGCTCCGCTACGCGGGGCTCGACAAGGAGGTCGTCGTCACCGGGTCCGGCGACTGCCTGGAGGTCTGGGACCGCGACGCCCACAGGAAGTACAACGAGGATGTCCTGTCCCGCTTCCCCGAGATCGCAGCGAGCGTTGGCGACACTACTTGACATGACAGTGACCCACGTCCCGGTGCTCGCCGGCGAGCTGATCGAATTGACCGATCCGCAGCCGGGCGCGGTCGTGGTCGATGCCACATTCGGTGGCGGCGGCCACGCGCGGCTGGTCGCCGACCGGATCGGTGTCGACGGGACCCTGATCGGGATCGATCGCGACCCAACCGCCGCCGAGGCCTTTGCTGAACTCGCGCGAGAGGTCTCGTGCCACACGCGCTTCCTGCGCGGCGACTTCGTGAGCGCTCTGACCACGCTCCGGGAAGAGTCCGTGCGGGCCGACGTGGTGTACCTCGACCTCGGCATGTCCTCGATGCAGGTCGACACCTGGTCCCGAGGGTTCTCCTACGCATACGACGCCCCGCTGGATATGCGGATGGACCCCGATCAGCAGTTGACCGCCAAGGCGATCGTAAATGAATGGGACGAGCGGCAGCTGGCGCGACTGTTTCGTGACTATGGTGAGGAGCGCTACGCAGCTCCGATCTCGCGGGCGATAGTTGCCGCACGCGCCCGCAGGACGCTCACCTCGACGCAGGAGTTGGTCGACGTGATCAAATCGGCGGTGCCGGTGCCGGCGCAGTTCGCCGGCGGACATCCTGCGCGGCGGGTCTTCCAGGCCTTGAGGATCGCCGTCAACGACGAGCTCTCGCAACTCGACGCGGCGCTGCCGGCGGCGTGGGATCTGCTCGTTCCCGGCGGGCGGCTCGCCGTGATCTCGTTCCACTCTCTGGAGGACAGGCGCGTCAAGCGTTTCCTTGCCCAGCTCGCGACCGGTTGCACGTGCCCGCCTGACTTTCCGATCTGCGTCTGCGGCCACCGGCCGGAAGCCGAGCTGTTGACGCGTAGAGCCATCGCGCCAAGTCTCGGCGAGGTGGCGGCCAACCCACGATCCAAGTCCGCGCACATGCGCGTGGGCAGCAAGCTGGAGGTGAGCCACGGATGACGCCGGCAGCGACCACGGCAGCAGGTAGAGCGGCCAGCAAACGAGGAGACGGTACCGACGGATCGGGTCCGGCCGGACCCGCGGCTCCCAGTCGCGGGCGCCGCCGGGTGCTTCGCCCAGGGGGCGTAGCGCCCCGGGTGCCGCGGCGCGTCTCCGGTCCCAGCGGCGGTCGCAGTGCGCCTGCCACGCCCGCTCGTCCGGATCGCAAGCAGCAGCACAAGCGGCCGGCTGGTGCCGAGTCCGACTCGCGCGCCGAGGCAGGACGCCGCTCGGCCGCGACGCCGGCCGTCAACGGCAGGCAGTCAGCGCCGACACGGCAGGCCCAGACCCGCGAGCGGCCGTCGTCCTCGCAACGGACCGGCGAAGCCGCGACCGGTGCGCTCTCCGCGCGACGGGTGCGGCCCGCACGTCCACCGCTTCCGGCTGGGCGATCGACGTGGCTGAGCGCACATGCGCCCGCGACCTGGCTCCCGATGCGCTCGCGGCGGCGTCGCCGTCGCTCGAGCCCTGGGACGGCGGTTCGCCTCGAGCTCAGTCCAGCAGCCGCGGGCCGCGGCGCAGCCCGCCTGCTCGCACGGACACTGGCGGCCCTCCGGGCGCTTCCGGACCACCGCTGGCTCGACCGGCTCGTACGCAGCCGGTGGTGGATCCCGGTTCTGGGGGTGACGCTCACGGGGGTGGTCGCGATGCAGGTCGAGGTGCTCAAGTACGGCGCCAGCGAGGGACGGTCGATGACCCTGGCGACCGAGCTTCAGAGCCGCGACCAGCTGCTGCGGCTCAGCATCGCCCAGCTCTCCGACGATCAGCGGATCGAGCAGATCGCCGCGCGGATGGGGATGGTGATGGCCGGTCCGGCGAGCGTCGATTTCGTGCCGGCACGGCAGGCAGCCTCGCTCGGAAGGGCGATCGCGGGGATCAAGCCACCGGATCCGCAGAGCTTCCTCTCCGCGCTGGCCGCGGCGGACGCCGCCGCGGCGGCAGACGGAACCTCAGGGACGACCGTGCAGGTTTCAGGAGCAGCGTCGGGCGCGGGATCAGCGACCAATCCCGCGGCGAGCACCGGCGCGGTGCCGGCATCGGACGCGGCGGCAACGCCGGCCTCCGCGGCCGGCACGGTGACGCCGGCGACCGGCGCCGGGGCCACAGGCGCGGCCGGCACCGGCGCCGGGGCTAGCGCCGGAACCGCCGGCACAACTCCGCCGGAGACGGCACAGACTCCAGCCGGCGGTGCAGACAACGCACCGGCCGCCACGGGTGGCGCCGCCAACAGCGGCGGCGCCGCGGTCCCGGCAGCCTAGAAGTTCATGGCCCGGATCGATCGCCGCATCGGGCTTCTGTTCGCGTTCTTCGTCGTGCTTCTATGCGCGGCGATCGCCCGCGCCGGCTACCTCGACGTGTTCCAAGCCGGCTCGCTGGCGGCGGCGGCGCAGGTCGAACAGGTCCAGACCGTCACGACGGCGATACCTCGCGGCGAGATCACCGACCGCAACGGCGTCGTGCTCGCCCTGAGCGAGTCGGCGGATGAGGTGATCGCCGATCCGCGTCTGATCGCCGGGGATCTGACCACGAACCAGCTCTCGCCGAGCCAGATCGCAGCGAGGATCGCGCCGATGCTCTCGATGTCCGAACCGGCCGTACTCGCTCGTCTGACGAAGCCACACTCCGGATACTCGCCGGTCGCCTACGACGCGCCGGCGGCCGAGGCGACCGCCGTGGAGAACCTACGGATCAACGGCCTCTCATTCGTGCCGGTGCAGCAGCGGGTCTATCCGCGATCGACGACCGCGGCGCAGGTTCTCGGTTGGGTCGGCACCTCCGACGACGGCCTCGGCGGCGTCGAATACAGCTTCAATAAGGAGCTGAGCGGACGGCCCGGCGTGCGTCGGATCGTGTACGACGCGGTCCAGCAGCCAATCGCCGTCGACCAGTTGAAGCCCTCGGTCCCGGGCAAGAACATCTCGCTGACGATCGACGCCGCGATTCAGGACAAGGTCGAGGAGGTGCTGGCCGGCGTCGGCGCCGAGTACTCGCCTGTCGGCGCAACGGCGATCGTGATGAACCCCAACACCAGCCAGATCCTGGCACTGGCCAACTGGCCATTCGTGAACGCGAACAATGTCGGCGCGACCCCGTTCGCCGACACAGCCGACCAGGCGGTCCAGTATCAGTACGAACCGGGCTCCACGTTCAAGGCGATCACGGTCGCCGGCGCCCTCCAGGACGGCCTCGTGAACCCGAACACGGTTTTCACGATCCCACCCGACATCCGGATCGGCACCTACACGATCGAGGATGCCGAGGCGCATGGGTATGAACCGCTGAGCGTCGCGCAGATCCTCAAGGTCTCGAGCAACCTGGGGGCCGACAAGATCGCCGCGACCGAGGGGCCGCAGCAGTTCGACTACTGGGTGCACCGCTTCGGATTCGGAGCGCGGACCGGCCTCGACCTGCCGGGAGAGGCGCCGGGGGACGTCCCCCGCTGGCGGCAGTACACCCCGACCTCGATGTTCACGATGCCGTTCGGACAGGGGCTGTCGGTCACGCCGATCCAGATGGCGACCGCCTACAGCGCGATCGCTGACGGCGGCATTCTGCGAAAGCCGTCGATCGTCCGTTCGATCGGCGGGGTCGCCGCCAAGCTGCCGCCCGGCCACCGGATCATCTCCGAGCAGACCGCCTGGGAACTTCGTGCGATGCTCCGCGGCGTGTTCGCCGACGGCGGCACCGCCTCAGGCGCTCAGATCCCCGGTTACGACCTGGCAGGCAAGACGGGCACGGCGCAGGTCGCCGTCAACGGCAAGTACTCGGCGACGAAGTTCGTGGCCTCGTTCATCGGGATGGTGCCCGCCAGCGCGCCGAAGCTGCTGGTGGCCGTGGTCGTCTTCGAGCCGCAGGGAAGCATCTACGGCGGATCGGTCGCGGCGCCGGCCTTCCAGAAGATCGTCGGCTGGACGGTCCCCTACCTTGGAATCAACCCGTGCCCCGCGCCGTGCCCCGCCTCCGCCTACGCGTCGGCGACTGCCTCGACTCCGTAGCGTCGCTACTCGTCCGCTGCCCGCGCGAAGGTCCGCTTCAATTCGTCGAGCCGCTCGTCCCAGCGGCCGCCCACCTGTGCGATCCAGGAGACCGCGTCGCCCAGCGGCGCCGGCGTCACGCTGTAGCGCACGTCTCGACCTGCGCGCTCGCGCTTGACCAGCCCTGCATCGGAGAGTGCCGAGAGGTGCTTGACCACCGCCTGGCGTGAGATTGGAAGCCCGGCCGCGAGCTCGGTTGCCGTCGTCGCCGGCTGCGCGGCGATCTCCTCCAGCAGCGCGCGCCGGGTCGGATCCGCGAGCGCGCCGAACACGGCGGCTGCGCCCTCGGGGTCCGACGTCGGCATCGGGGATCGACCAGCCGAGCCCTAGGCGGCCAACAGGATCGGGCCGCCGGTGGGGCCGATCCCATCAAACGCGGTGCCCACGAGGTCAAGCACCTCGAGCGGCCGTGTCTCGACGACGCGCAACAGCGATCCGGCCCAGCCGGCCGGGTCAAGCGTCAGCTCGACGCGCGAGACCGGCTCTCCGGGCAGCGCCCACCAGAACGCCAGCCGGGCTGCCCCATCGTCGATCGGTGCCTCGACCGCCTCGATCCAACCAGTCCGCTCCTCGTCGCCGGAGCGGAACGCTGCGTCGCCTCCGGGTCGCAGGTCGAGCGCGACCTCGTCCGCCAGCCAATCGCCGCCCGTGACGACCTCCCAGACCTCCCGGGTGCTGGCCGGGATCAGCAGCTCACGTTCGAAGCGGTCGCTCATCACACCCTCCAAATTTTATAAAGCGCAACCATTCGGTTGCGCCTTGTGTTAGCCTATGCGCAACCGAGAAGTTGCAGCTTAGCAGACTCCGAAGGAGGATTCCCATGACCCTCGTACCAATGGTCGTCGAGCAGACAGCGCGTGGTGAGCGTTCGTTCGACATCTACTCCAGGCTGCTCAACGACCGCGTCGTGTTCCTCGGCGGGGCGGTCGACGAGGTCCAGGCGAACCTGATCGTCGCGCAGCTCGTCCACCTCGAATCCGATGATCCCGACAAGGACATCCACCTGTACATCAACTCACCGGGAGGGTCGATCTACGCCGGCCTTGCGATCTACGACACGATGCAGTTCATCCGCCCCGACGTCTCGACGATCTGTTACGGGATCGCGATGTCGATGGGCTCGCTGCTGCTCGCCGGCGGCGCCGCGGGCAAGCGGCTCGCGCTGCCGAGCAGCAGGATCCTGATCCATCAGCCGTCGGGCGGATTCGAGGGCCAGACGACGGACATCGAGATTCACGCGCGCGAGATACTGACCCAGCGGGCACGGGTCGATGAGCTCTACGCCAAGCACACCGGTCAGTCGGCCGAGCGCGTTCACGCCGACATGGAGCGAGATCGCTTCTTCGCCGGCGAGGAGGCGGTCGCCTACGGGCTGATCGACCGCGTGATCGATCGTCGCGAGCCGGGCAGGCCGGCGCGGGGTTTCGGCCACGGTTAGCGCCGCAGACGCGGGTACGCTCTGGGGCGATGCTGCTGGAACAACTGCTCGCCGGGGCGCCGCCCGCGGCCCGGAATGTGGAGATCCGCGCCCTCGCCTACGACAATCGCACCGTCGGTCCCGGCACGTTGTTCTTCTGCGTGCCGGGCTTCACCCGCGACGGGCATGACTTCGCGCTGGACTCGGTCCAGCGCGGGGCTGCGGCGCTGGTTGTCCAGCGGCCGCTGGAGATCGCGATCCCGCAGGTGGTCGTGCCCGACGTGCGCGCTGCGATGGCGCCCGCCGCAGCCGCGTTCTTCGGCCACCCGACGGATGCACTGGCGGTCGTCGGGATAACCGGCACGAACGGCAAGACCACCAGCGCGTTCCTGGTGCGCAGCCTGCTCGAGGCCGATGGCCGCCAGACGGGCCTGCTCGGTACCGTGACGAGTGTGATCGGCGGCGTCGCCCGGCCGGTGGCGAGGACGACGCCTGAGGCGATCGACCTGCAGCGGACGTTCCGCGAGATGCTCGACGCCGGCGATCGGGCATGCGTCATCGAGGTCTCCTCACACGCGCTGGAGCTGCATCGTGCCGACGCCGTGTCATTCGCCGCCGCGATCTTCACGAACCTGACTCAGGACCACCTCGACTTCCATCCGACGATGGAGGACTACTTCGCAGCGAAGCGGCGACTGTTCACGGAGCTGGACCCGCGGGCTGCGATCGTCAACATCGACGACCCGTACGGCCGACGTCTCGCCGGCGAGTTGCAGGAGCCGATCACCATCTCGCTGACGGACGCACGCGCGAGCTACCTCGCCGAGGATGTCGAGACAGGGCTCGACGGCTCACGGCTGCGCGTCAACGGCCCCGACGGCTGGATCGAGATCGTCTCACCGTTGCGCGGGCGCTTCAACGTGTACAACGTGCTCGGAGCATTCGCGGCCGCCCGCTCCCTCGGAGTGCCGCTTGCGAGCGCCGCCGCTGCGATCGAGTCCGCGGGTCAGGTTCCCGGCCGGTTCGAGCTCGTCGACGAGGGACAACCGTTCGCGGTGCTCGTCGATTACGCCCACACGCCGGACTCGCTCGAGAACGTTCTCAGCGCTGCTCGCGCGCTGTCACATGGGTCATTGCACGTCGTCTTCGGTTGCGGCGGAGACCGTGACCGCGGAAAGCGGCCGCTGATGGGGGAGATCGCAGCTCGGCTCGCGGACCGCGCGATCGTCACATCCGACAATCCACGCTCTGAGGATCCCGAGGCGATCATCGCCGAGATTCTGGTGGGCATGCCTGAAGGCGTCGAGCACCACGCGGACCGGCATCTGGCGATCGCGGAGGCGCTCGCCGGCGCCGCCGACGGTGACGTCGTCGTGATCGCCGGCAAGGGCCACGAGCAGGGCCAGGAGTTTGCCGATGGCCACAAGGTCCCGTTCGACGACGTCGCCGTCGCCCGATCACTGCTCAAGACCCTGACGCGCTGCGAATGAGGGGCTGGACGCCCGAGCGCGTGGCACGTGCAGCCGGCGCGCGCCTGATCGCCCCCGTCGCCTCACAGCAGGGGCCAACACGCGTGAGCATCGACTCGCGTGACACAGGCCCGGGTGCGCTGTTCGTCGGGCTCGCGGGTGAGCGCGTCGACGGCGGCGCCTTTGCCTCGCGAGCGCTCGCCGAAGGCGCGTGGGGCGTGCTGAGCACGCCCGAGCATCTCGTTGCGGCCGGCGGCTCGCACGCCGGCGCGCTGATCGCCTCAAGCGACCCGCTGGCCGCGCTCCAGCGGCTGGCTACGGCTTGGCGCAGAGAGCTCGGCGCGGACGTGATCGCCGTCACCGGATCGACCGGGAAGACGTCCACCAAGGAGCTGCTGCTCGCCGTTCTCTCCGCGACTCGGCGCACGGTCGCGTCCCGCGCGAACTTCAACACCGAGATCGGCCTTCCGCTTGAGATCCTCGCGGCCCCAGCCGGGACCGAGGTGCTGGTGCTGGAGATGGGGATGCGCGGGGCAGGGCAGATCGCCGAGCTGGCCGAGATCGCGAGGCCTGATGTCGGCGTGATCGTCAGCATCGGTCCGGCCCATCTCGAGCAGCTCGGCACGCTCGAGGCGATCGCCGCGGCCAAGGCTGAGCTGATCGCAGCGCTCGATCCCGGCGCGACGGCGGTGATTCCGGCCGGCGAGCGACTGCTGGCGCCACATCTCCGGGCCGATCTGAAGACGATCACGTTCGGAGACGGGGGAGACGTGTCGCTGATCTCAGGGGACGCCGACCGCGTCGAGATCGATCTGGCCGGTGAGTGGATCTCGCTACAGGTCTCGTTCACGCAGGCGCATCTGCGCCACGATCTTCTTGCCGCCCTGGCCGCCGCCCGCGCAGTCGGCGTGAAGCCGTCCGGTGCGATCACGCTGCCAGAAAACCCAGGTCGAGGCCGGCATCTCGCGCTTGCCGGCGGGGTGGTCTTGATCGACGACTGCTACAACGCGAACCCAATGTCGATGCGCGCCGCCTTGGACGACCTTGCCGCGACTGCCGCGCTCACGCCCGGATCGCGGTCGGTTGCCGTCCTCGGCGACATGCTCGAGCTCGGCAGCACGTCCGCGGAGCGCCACCGCGAGATCGGTGCCTACGCGGCCGCCGCGGGCGTCGAGTTACTGGTGACCGTCGGTCAAGCGGCCACCGCGATCGCGGAGCAGTTCGACGGCGAGAGCCAGAGCGTCGGCGATGCGGGCGAGGCGGCCGGGCTGATCGGCTCCTTGATCGCTCCGGGCGACGTCGTGCTCGTCAAGGGCTCCCGCGGCATCCGGCTCGAGCGCGTTTGCGAGGCGCTGGGCGAGGCGAAGGTGCAATGACGAGCGCCATCGCGCTCGGCTCGGTCAACTCCGGCCGAGTGCTGATCTCCGGCTCCGCCGCATTTCTGATCTGCCTGTTCCTGAGCCCGCGGTTCATCGCGTTCCTTCGCAACCGCGAGTTCGGCCAGAACATCCGAGAGGATGGACCGGCCGGCCACAAGATCAAGGCCGGCACGCCGACGATGGGCGGGCTGATCATCATGATCGCGTTCGCGATCCCGTTCATGCTGCTGTCAAACCGCGGCTGGGCGTCGATCGGCGTGTTCTTCACCGCGATCGCGTGCGCGGCCCTGGGCTTCGCCGACGATTACACGAAGATCGTCAAGCGGCGCTCGCTCGGCCTGCGCGCGCGGACGAAGCTCGTTGTGACGATTGTGATCTCGCTGGGGCTGTGGTGGGTGGCGACCCAGAAGGCGCACCTCGAATCGAGTGTCGATCTGTGGGTCGTGCATGTCGACGTCAATCTGGGGCCGCTGTATCCGATCTTCATCTACCTGGTGGTGGCCGGAACCACGAGCGCCGTCAACCTCACCGACGGGCTCGATGGGCTTGCGGCCGGCTGCGCGGCGATCGTGCTGCTCGCCTACATCGGGATCACGTTCATCACGCACCCCGTCTCGCCGATGGGCGCGAGCGGCGAGCATGACCTCGAGCTCGCGGCGGGCTGCCTCACCGGCGCGTGCATCGCGTTCCTCTGGTTCAACGCATTCCCAGCGAGCATCTTCATGGGCGACACCGGCTCGCTCGGGTTGGGCGGGGCGATCGCCGCGCTGGCGATCATGACCAACACGGCGGTGCTGCTGATCCTGATCGGTGGGATCTTCGTGATCGAGGCTCTGTCGGTGCTGATCCAGGTGTTCTGGTTCCGAACGTTCCACAAACGCGTCTTCAAGATGGCGCCGATTCACCACCACTTCGAGCTCGAGGCATGGTCTGAGACCAAGATCATGCTCCGTTTCTGGATCGTGGCCGCGGCCTGCGGGGCGATCGGGTTCACGCTGTACCAGATCAGCATCCGCGGCTGAGCCGCATTCCCCCAGGCGGGAAGGCATCCGAGGTCTCGCGTAGAAAGGCTCCTGGATGCCCCGGCCCACGAACGACGGCTCTTCGCGGCGTGCCGGCACGCGTCGTCCACCGCCACCACTCGAGCATCGGATGCTCTCGACGGCAACGATGTGCCTGCTGGCGTTCGGTGCGGTCATGGTCTACAGCGCGTCCTCGCCGTTGGGGGTCGTCAACGGTGGCGGCTACGGCGCCGGGGAGTTCGTCCAGTACCTGATCGCGGGAGCGATCGGGCTGGTCGGGATGAAGGTGCTGGAGCACCACGGTCTTTCGCTCCTCAGCAGGCAGCTCACACTGCTGTTCCTGTTCGGATCGTTCGTGCTGCTCGTCGGCGTGCTGGTGCCGGGTGTCGGGCGGGAGGTGCAGGGTGCCCGCCGTTGGTTCGCGGCCGGTCCACTGGAGCTGCAGCCTTCGGAGCTGATGAAACTCGCCCTGGTGCTGTACGTGGCGCGTTACCTGGCTGATCACCCCTCGCGAATGAACGGCTTCAAGCAATCGGTCGCCCCGATCGCGATCGTTGCCGGACCCGCCTGCGCGCTGATCTACCTCGAGCCCGATCTCGGAACGATGCTCGTCGTCGGAATCACGGTCGTGGTGCTGATGATCGCTGCAGGAATGCCACTGCGCTACCTTGCGGCGCTTGCCGGGATGGCGTTCGTGGCGATCGCGCTGCTGGTGCTCGCCTCGGCCTACCAGCGCGCGCGGCTCACCTCGTTCCTGCATCCGTGGTCACTGAAGTCGACCGCCGGCTTCCAGGCGGTTCAGGGACAGATCGCGGTCGGCTCGGGCGGTCTGTTCGGCGTCGGCCTCGGACGCTCGGTGCAGAAGGTCTTCTATCTGCCGGAGGCACAGACCGACTTCATCCTGGCGGTGATCGGGGAGGAGCTCGGCCTGGCCGGGATCCTCGGCGTCGCGCTGCTCTACGGGATGATCGCGTATGCAGGGTTACGCACGGCACGGCGCGCCGGCACCCGGTATGCGAAGCTGCTGGCGACGGGCCTCACGTCATTGATTCTTTGTCAGGGGATCCTCAACATCTTCGTCGTGCTCGGGATGGCGCCGCTGACCGGCGTGCCGCTCCCGTTCATCTCCTACGCCCCGACCAACCTCTGCGTGATGCTGGCTTCGGTTGGGCTGCTGCTCAACATCTCGCGTCCGCGAGCCCAGCGACTTCGTGCTTTGGACGGCCGCGATCAGGCCCGAGCTTCTGCATCGCGTGACGGCACCGCGGATCGTGATCGGCGCCGGCGGGACAGCGGGGCACGTGGTGCCGGCGCTGGCGGTCGCCGACGCGCTGCGAGCTGAGGGCGCCGAGGTCACCTTCGTCGGCGGCGAGCGCGCCGAGGCGACGCTGGTGCCGGCGGCCGGGTATGGGCTGTACCGGCTGAAGATGGCGAGTCTGCCGCGTGGTGGCAACCCCAGTGCCACCGCGCGGGCGGTTGCGATCGATTCGCTGGCGCTCAAGGCTGCGCTGGCGCTGCTGCAAGAGCTTCGCCCCGATGCGGTTCTGGGTGCCGGTGGATATGTCGCCGGTCCGGTCGGGCTCGCGGCCGTGATCCGGCGCGTGCCGCTGGTGCTCGCCGAGGCCGACAGCCACCTCGGGGTCACCAACCGGCTGCTGGCGCCGTTCGCCCGTCGTGTCTGCCTCGCGTTCGCAATCGACGGCCGGCGAGGCCGAAGGTACCTGGTCACGGGCCGACCGGTGCCGCCGCCCGCGACTGATCGAGCGGCGGCGCGGGAGCGGTTCGGGATCGGAGCCGATGACACCTGCGTGCTCGTGTTCGGGGGCTCTCAGGGGGCACGGTCGATCAACGAGGCGGCCCTGGAGGCGTTCGCCGGGGCACGGTTCCGAGTGCTGCACGCGGTCGGCGAGCGCAACCTCGGAGATCTGCATGCGCCCGGTCCGCACTACGACCTGCGCGGCTACATCGACAATTTCGGGGAGGCACTGATCGCCAGCGATCTGGTCGTCGCGCGCTCCGGGGGCTCGATCTTCGAGATCGCCGCCCATGGCCGGCCAGCGATCCTGATCCCGTATCCGCATGCCACCGCCGACCACCAGAACACCAACGCGCGGTTCATGGAGCAGGCGGGCGCCGCCGTGGTGATCCCGGACTCTGAGCTGAGCGGTCCACGCCTCGCGCAGGAGGCCGGGCGGTTGCTGGCGGACCGCAGCACATTGGCCGCGATGTCGCGGGCGTCCGAGGCGCTCGGCAAGCCGAACGCCGCGCGTGACATCGCACATGAGGTGCTCGAGGCGGCGCGGCGGCGCTAGGGGAGGCGGCGCTAGGTGAGGCGGCGCTAGGTGAGGCGGCGTCAGCCCGAGCGGGTGCCGGCGCCGTCGTTATCGCCCGCGCGGCTGCGTGCCGAGCGTCTGGCCCCAGGCGAAGACATTCTTCTCGGTCCGCAGGTGGAAGAACGTCTCGGTCTCGCGCACCTCGCCGATCGCCCGCACCTGCGAGTTGATCACGTCGAGGAGCTCCTCCTCGCTGGAGCAGACGATCTCGGCGAGCATGTCGAACGAGCCGGCCGTCAGCACGACGTACTCGATCTCCGGCACCTCCGCGAGGCGTCGCGCGACCGCACGGATGTCGCCGCCGGCCCGGATGCCGAGGGTGGCGACGACGCCACGCCCGAGCTGGATCGGGTCGATGATCGCGACGATCCGCATCAGGCCCGATTCACGCAGCCGGTTGACCCGCTGGCGGGTCGCGGCTTCGGAAAGGCCGATGAGCTTGCCGATCTCGCCGTATGAGCGGCGGCCGTCCGCTTGGAGCAGGGCGACGATCTGCTCGTCGGTTGCGTCGAGTTTATTGGGTGGTGAAGTCGCCAAAGAGAGTCTTATGACACGGATTTAGTGTTCGAATCCACGATTATAGTTGCACAACAGGTCTTAAGCCGCTATATTCGCCGTCGGAAGCGGTTACGGCGATCAAAAACGAGGGAGTGGCGACGGTGAGGACTCTAACGGCAGGTGCACGACGTGGCGATGGCCATGAGGCTCGGAACGGCCGAGGGCAACCGCAACTGAGGGCGAATGCGATCGGCTTCGCGTCGAATGTGGCGATCGGGGTCGCCTCCACAGCGCCGGCGTACTCGCTGGCTGCGACGCTCGGGTTGATCGTCGCCGTGACCGGTGTGGGCCTGCACGCACCGGCGGTGATGCTCGTCTCGTTCGTGCCCATGTTCTGCATCTCGGTGGCCTACCGGGCGCTGAACCGCGCCGATCCGGACTGCGGTACCAGCTTCGCGTGGGCCTCGCGTGCGATGGGGCCGTGGGTCGGATGGCTGACCGGCTTTGCGGTCTTCGCCGCAGACGTGATCGTGATGGCAACCCTGTCGGAGATCGCCGGCAAGTACTTCTACCGGCTGATCGGATTGAACGGCGCCGCCGATTCGACGCTGTGGCTGACAGTTGCGGCGCTGGGTTTCATCGCGCTGATGACGTGGATCTCCTACCGCGGGGTCGAGCTCAGCGCGCGTATGCAGCAGGCGATGCTCGGGTTGGAGATCGTCGTCCTGGTGATCTTCTCGATCGTCGCGCTGGTCAAGGTCTACACCGTCGACCCGGCCGGATCGATCCACCCGTCGCTCGGCTGGCTGAACCCGTTCGCGCTGTCGCCGGGGTCGCTGGTCGACGGCGTCCTCTTGGGCGTGTTCGTGTACTGGGGTTGGGATGCGTGTGTCACCGTGAACGAGGAATCGCGTGACGCGCGACAGGGGCCCGGCCGCGCCGCCGTCGTCTCGACACTGCTGCTGCTCGGGATCTTCGTGCTCGTCTCGACCGCCGGCCAGGCGGTCGCTGGGCCGGCATTCCTGGCGAGCCACTCGACCGACGTGCTGAGCGTCCTCGGCACCCGCGTGTTCGGCAGCCCATGGGACAAGCTCCTGCTGCTGGTCGTGCTCACCTCGACCGCCGCCTCGACGCAGACGACGATCATGCCGACGGCCCGCACGACGCTGTCGATGGCCCGCTGGGGCGCGCTGCCGCAGGTGTTCGGCCGGATCCATCCACGGTTCGCCACGCCGTCGGTCGCAACACTCTCGATGGGGGCGATCTCCGCGGTCTGGACTGTGGCTCTGCTCGTCGCCAACCCCGCGCAGAGCGTGCTCGGCGACTCGATCACCGCGCTCGGGTTCCTGATCGCGTTCTACTACGGCATCACCGGACTCGCGTGCGTCGTCTACTACCGAAGGGTGTTGTTGACCCGGTTTCGCTCGCTGGTCAGCCTCGGGCTCGTGCCGGGTGCCGGGGCGGTGATGCTCGCCGGGATCTTCATCGTCGCGCTGCGCCACTACTCGCAGCACGAGATCGACGGCCAGCTGGTCAACTACGCAAAGCCGCTGGCGGGGATCGAGATCCCGATCGTGATCGGGATCGGGTCGCTCGTACTCGGCGGTGTGCTGGCGATCGCGCTGACGCCGGTCTTCCGTGACTACTTCCGCCGAGCGCCAGAGGCGTTCGACGGAGCGGACGCGGTTCCGGTGCTCGGCGCTGCAGGAGGCGATCCAGCCGTCGAGTCGGTTGTGTTCGACACGTCGATCTCGGCGATCGGGTTCGACCATGCTTGATCCATTCACCCGCTGGGCGCACGTCGGCGAGAAGCCGGACTACGCCGGACTGCTGACGTTCTGCGGTCTCCCGTACACCGAGGATCCATCCGAGCTGGCCGGCGTCGACGCCGCGATCGTGGGGGCGCCAATGGACGATCTCGTCTGCGACGGCCCGGGCACCCGCCACGGCCCGCGCGCGATCCGGGCGGCGAGTGCGATCCCAGGCGCCCACCTCGAGGCGGGGGTCGACGCGTTCGAGACGCTGCGGGTGGTCGATTTCGGCGATGCGGCGGTGCTCCCGGCTGACCCCGTTCGCTCGCACGCGGCGATCGAGCGGACCGTGTCGGAGGTCCTGGCCGCGGGTGCGATCCCGTTCGTGCTGGGCGGTGATCACTCGATCTCGGAGCCGAATATCCGCGCCTGCGCCGAGCGGTGGGGACCCGTCGGGCTTGTGCACTTCGACGCCCACACCGACACCGGACGGGAGTGCTTCGGCGTCGAGCTCTCGCACGGGACGCCGATGTACCGCGTGGTGCAGGAGGGCCTGGTGGATCCGACGAGGTACGTGCAGCTCGGCCTGCGCGGCTACTGGCCGGGAAGGGACGTGTTCGAGTGGCAGCGGCAACGTGGCATCACCTCGATCTTCATGCACGACCTGCGAGAACGGGGATTGGCGGCCGCGGTGCGCGAGTCGATCGCAATCATCGGAGACGGCCCGGTGTTCATCTCGATCGACGTCGATGTGCTCGACCCGGCGTTCGCGCCAGGAACCGGGACGCCGGAGCCGGGCGGCATGACCTCCGGCGACCTGCTGTGGGCCGCGCGCGTGCTTGCGACTGAGTGCGCGGTGGTCGGGGCTGACCTCGTCGAGGTGAGCCCGCGTGCGATCGGGTCAAGCGACATCACCGCGCTCGTCGGCGCGCGAGTCGTCCATGAGCTGCTCACCGGAGTTGCGATGGCCCGCGCCCGCGACGGCGCAGCGCTCAGCTTCGAGGGCGCCGCAAGCACCGTCGGGTAGCCTCCAGCGGGCATCTTCGATCAAGATTGTTGAAAGGGGCAGAGATTGCTTTTCGGCAAGGAGCATGTTGAACGCTATGTCGCCACCGACGGCGCTGAGGGGTATGTGTGGCGCGAGGGCAGCAAGATCCTGATCCTCACCACCACGGGCCGCAGCAGCGGTGAGCCACGCCAGATGCCGCTGATCTTCGGGGAGCACGACGGGGCCTACGTGCTCGTCGCGTCAAAGGGTGGCGCACCCGACCATCCCGACTGGTACAAGAACCTCGTCGCGAACCCTCGGGTGCAGGTGCAGGTGCTCGCGGATCGCTTTGAGGCGGTCGCGCGCACGGCGCATGGCGCCGAGCGTGAGGAGCTGTGGGAGCTGATGACCGGCGAATGGCCGCATTACCCCGAGTACCAGCAGAAGACCGATCGGGAGATCCCGGTGGTCGTGCTCGATCGTGCATAGACCGTGACGCTGCCGGACCGGGAGGACTGGAGCGCCCGGAAGCTTCACTTCGTCGGGATCGGCGGCGCCGGCATGAGCGGTCTTGCGCTCGTGGCGCACGCCCTGGGCGCGAGCGTGACCGGCTCAGACCGAGCCGATACCGCGTACATGCCGCGGCTGCGCGCCGTCGGCATCGAGCCGGTGCTCTCGCACGCCGCCGAGAACGTGCCGATCGGAGCCGAGGTGGTGTTCTCGAGCGCGATCGCCGCCGACAACCCGGAGCGGCTGCTGGCGGCCGGCGGCGAGCTTCACCGCGCGGACCTGCTGGCGCAGATCGCCTCGCTGCGACGGTGCATCGCGATCACCGGAACCCACGGTAAGACGACCACCACCGCGATGGTCGTGCACGTGATGCGCGCGCTCGGACTCGATCCGCCATATCTCGTCGGCGGTGAGATCAGCTCGACAGGATCCAACGCGGGGTGGGGGAGCGGTGAGTGGATCGTGATCGAGGCGGACGAGTCGGACCGCTCGCTGCTGAAGCTGCATCCGGACATTGCCCTGCTGACGAACGCCGAGCTCGATCACCACACCACCTATTCCTCGCGGCTGGATCTCGATCGCACGTTCGGAGAGTTCATGGGCCGGGCGAGCGAGCGGGCGGTGGTCTGGGACCGCCCGGCGCTGCGGGCGCTGTGCCCTGCCGATGCGGTCGCCTACGACGCACAGGACACGGTCCTGACACCCGACGGCGCCAGATTCAGATGGCACGGACTCGAGGTTTCGCTGTCCGTCCCCGGTAACCACAACGCCGTCAACGCGGCCGGCGCGCTGACGGTGTGTGAGCTGGCCGGTGCCGATCCTGCGCAGGCCGTCGCGGCGATTGCCGGTTTCCGCGGCGCCCGCCGGCGCCTTGAATTGCTGGGGCGCTCCGCGTCGGGCGCAATCCTGTACGACGACTACGCGCACCACCCGACCGAGGTTGCCGCGGCGCTGGCAGCGGCGCGGACGCTCGGGGCGCGCCGCCTGATCGCCGTGTTCCAGCCGCACCTCTACTCCCGGACGCGTGCGCTGGCGAGCCAGTTCGGGGTGGCGCTGAGCGCCGCCGACCGCTGCGCCGTGCTGGACGTATACCCCGCGCGAGAGCGGGCGGAGGACTTCCCCGGTGTGGACGGGCGGCTGGTCGCGACCGCGGCCGCCGACGCCGGCGGCGGGCGCGAGGTCGCCTGGATGCCACATTTCGCAGACGCCCGTTCCTACCTCGACGCGACGCTGCGCGAGGGCGACGTCTGCGTCCTGATGGGAGCGGGGAACATCGACTCGCTCGGCCGCTCGCTGGTCATGGCGCCGGCTTGAGCTGAAGGGTCCCGCGGCGTCTCCAGCGTGCGGTTGTGCCCCCGGCGCATGATCGGGAGCTGAGGCTTGGTGATTTGCGGCCGTATATCGGGAAAATCACCAAGCCTCATCGATTGAGCCCGCCCGCCGCCCGCCGACCGCCCCGCCCGCCGACCGCCCCGCCTGCCGACCGCCCCGCCCGCCGACCGCCCCGCCCGCCGACCGCCCCGCCCGCCGACCGCCCCGCCCGCCGACCGCCCCGCCTGCCGACCTGCCGACCGCCCCACCGCCTAACCTGCGCTGACCGTGCCTGAGCCGCCCGCCGGGGTACAGCGTGACCATCCGCTCTCCCGCCTGACGACGATTCGCACGGGCGGGCCGGCCGAGCTGTTCGCACGCGTCGGCAGCATCGCCGAGCTCGAGCAGCTGCTCGCCTGGGCAGCGTCCGAGCGGATCGAGGTAGGGGTTGTCGGTTCCGGGTCGAACCTGCTGATAGCGGACGAAGGCGTCAACGGACTCGTGTTGAAACTCGACAGGACCCTGTCAACAATCGAACCAGACGGTGTGCGGATCCGCTGCGGTGGCGGTGCCCGTCTGCCTGCGGTGGCGGCGGCGGCCGCGACCGCCGCGCTGAGCGGGATCGAGTTCGGCGTGAACATCCCCGGCACAGTCGGTGGTGCCGTGCGGATGAACGCGAACGCGTACGACGGCGTGCTGGCGGACGTGCTCGAATGGGTCGAGATCACCACTGCGACCGGGACCCACCGGCGCGCTCCGACCGAGCTCGGCTTCGCGTACCGCCGCTCGAACCTGAAGTCCGGTGAGGTGGTCGCCCGCGCCGGCTTCCTGCTGGCGCCGGCCGACGCCGGTCAGGTCCGTGCCACGCTGGCCGAAATGCGCTCTCGCCGCAAGGAGGCGCAGCCGTCAGGGATCAAGACGTTCGGCTCCACATTCAAGAACCCTCCTGCTGAGGATCCGCGCGCGCAGGCGCGCACGGCAGGTCAGTTGCTCGACGCCGCTGGCTGCCGAAGCCTGCGGATCGGTGGCGCCGGCTTCTCCGCAAAGCACGCGAACTTCGTCGAGAACCGCGGCGACGCGAGCACCGCAGACGTCGTCGCGGTGATGGTCGAGGGCCGCCGACGCGTGCTGGAGCGCTTCGGCGTCGATCTCGAGCCCGAGGTGCAGACCCTCGGTCCGGTGCCGTTCCCGTCGGAGTGGAGGCACCCTTGACGTCGGTGCGCCGCAGGCGCTGGCCATTGGTGCTCGGGACGTGCGCCGGCGTCGCCGTGATCCTCGCCGGCGGCATGCTGTGGGTGCGGACCTCGTCGCTGGTCGCGATCCGTCACGTCCGGATCACGGGCGTCAGCGGGCCGGACGCGGCCAGGATCCGCTCGGTCCTGCGTGTCGCGGCGACGGGGATGACGACGCTCGATCTCGACGTCGCAGAGTTGCGCACGGTCGTCGCGCCCTACCCGCAGGTGAAGTCGATCAGCGCGGCGGCACAGTTCCCGCACGGTCTCACGATCCGGGTGCGGGAGCAGATCCCGGTCGCCGAGGTGCTGATCGGCGGCAGCTCGATCGTGGTCGCCAGTGATGGCACCCTGTTGCGTGGCGTGACGAACGGTGCCGGCAGCCTCCCGGTGATTCCGTTGGCGGTTCCGCCCGGCGGTGCGAACCTCACGGAGCCTGGTGCCCTGGCGGCACTGAAGGTGCTGACTGCCGCGCCCTACCGGTTGCTTCCGCACATCCAGCAGGCGACGAACAGCGCCGCGCACGGGGTGATCGTCAACCTCCGCAACGGACCGGACGTCTACTTCGGCGACCCGTCGGAGCTGAGTGCCAAGTGGGCGGCCGTCCTCGCGGTCTTGTCGAACCCCAGCTCGGCCGGTGCGTCCTATCTCGACGTCACGGATCCGCGCAGGCCTGCTGCGGGCGTTCCGCTGCAGCCGGGTTCGGCGGCCGCGGCGGGCCTCGAGGGCTCCGCGGGCACGGCAACGGGACCCGCGGCGGGGACGACCGCAGCCACGATCGCCGGGACGTCGAGTGATGGGTAAACCTCAAGTAGAGCTTCAGGGTCGAAAATAAGCCACTCTCGGGTGCCGATCGAGAGTTGGGCGTTCTGCAAGGAACGTTGCGCGGAGGCCGTCGGCGTTGACGAGTTGGCTCTACAGGCAATAACGTGCGAAACTCCCGCTATCGGCGGAAGAGTGCGTAAACACTCAACTCTACATCGAGGGTCGGACGGTTACCTATGGAAAGCGGCAGTTACCTCGCAGTCATCAAGGTCGTCGGCGTCGGTGGCGGCGGCACGAACGCGGTCAACCGCATGGTCGACGCCGGCCTACGCGGTGTGGAGTTCATCGCCTGCAACACCGACGCACAGGCACTCGCGATGTGCGATGCCGATGTCAAGCTCAACATCGGACACCAGCTGACCAAGGGTCTCGGCGCGGGCGCCAACCCGGAGGTCGGGCAGGGTGCGGCGGCTGAGTCGCGCGATGAGATCAAGGAGGCCCTGAAGGGGGCCGACATGGTCTTCGTGACCGCCGGCGAGGGTGGTGGCACCGGTACTGGAGCCGCTCCCGTGATCGCTGAGATCGCCAAGAACGAGATCGGAGCGCTCACGGTTGGCGTCGTGACGCGGCCGTTCAGCTTCGAGGGGACGCAGCGCGCGCGCCAGGCTCAGGAGGGCATCCAGCGCCTGCGTGAGCACGTCGACACGACGATCGTGATCCCGAACGAGAAGCTGCTCACGATCGTCGAGCGACGCACGTCGATCCTCGATGCATTCCGCGAGGCGGACAACGTGCTGCGCCAGGGCGTCCAGGGGATCACCGATCTGATCACGATCCCCGGTCTGATCAACCTTGACTTCGCCGATGTGCGTACGATCATGCGCGATGCCGGGACGGCCCTGATGGGGATCGGCAGCTCGAACGGAGAGAACCGGGCGGCCGAAGCGGCGAAGATGGCGATCTCCTCGCCGTTGCTCGAGGAGTCCGTTGAGGGCGCGATGGGGATCCTCCTGAACATCACCGGGTCTCACGATCTCGGTCTGTTCGAGGTGAACGAGGCGGCCGAGATCGTGCAGGCTGCCGCAGACTCCAACTCCAACATCATCTTCGGTGCGGTGATCGACGACACGATGGACGATGAGGTCCGCGTGACCGTGATCGCGACGGGGTTCGACCATCAGGCGCCGCGCAGCGGTTCGTCGAGATCGGGAGCGGCCGCGCCGCCCAGGACGGCCCGGCGCGATCGCGACGTCTCGATGGACGATCGACAGCGTTCATCGCTCGAGATTCGCGACGACGAGATCGACATCCCGTCGTTCCTGAAGGATCGCTAGCAGCTTCGCCGCTCAACGGTCGCAGGCGGTTGGCCCGGTGCGGAAAGGGCCACCGCCGGCGCGCCCACGGCGGCTGCCGGGCGCATTTACGGAACCGTTGGCCGCAACCTTTGGCACGCTGGACGGTTCCATGTCTGTCAGAAAGCTGCGCCGAAAACGCGTTCAGATCGCGACCATGATCCTCGGTGTGCTCGCCGCCGTGTTGCCCGCGACGGCCGTCGCCGTGCAGTCGCCCCTGCTCGCGACGCCCGACGTGCTCGCGGGACCGTCCCCGAATGTGATGTCGCTCGGCGGCATCTCGATGGCGCGCGACGGGACCGGTGGCCTGGTCTTTCTCGAGCAGGTTGACGGCGCGGCGCACGTATTCGTCTCATCGCTCACCAACGGGCGGTTCCAGCCGCCCGTGCAGGTCGACACCGGACCGCTGCTCGCGGGTGCGTCAAGTCAGCCGGTGATCGGCGCCGGCGCCGGCGGTCTGCTGACGGTCGCATTCATCAATGACGCAGAGCTCTACACGGTGCAGCGCGCCTCCTCGACCGCCGCGTGGCAGGCGCCGCAGGCGATGGCTTCGAACGCGTCCAACCCGTCGATCCAGCTGAACACCGAGGACGGCAAGGCATACCTGGCGTTCACAGCCGCGCAGGAGGGTGGCCACAACGTCCTCGTCGACTACTACGCCGACGGCGAGTGGACGCAGGCGACAGGGCCGATGAACGTGGTCGCGGGCGACGACGCCGGGACCGGCTCAGGACGCCCGGCGGTGGCCGCTGCCGGCGACGGGATCGGGATCGTCACGTGGGGCGAGGGCGGGCATCTGTACGCGCGGCGGGTATGGGGGACCTCGCCGAGCGCCGAATATGAGCAGCTCGACCCGGCGCCAACGTCGCTCTCGCCGGCTCTATCCGGGTACAGCGAGGTATCCGCCGGAGATCCGGCGATCGGCGTGGGCGGCAACTCCTCCTACGTGGACATCGCGTTCGACGAGACGCTGCAGGGCCCGGCACCGAGCGACGGGACCCAGACCAGGGTGCTGCTGACCCAGCTCGTGGCGGAGCAGACGATGCCCGCGGTGCCGGTCGATGGCCTCAACACACCCGGCTCCAGCAGCGCGGATCAACCCGCGATCGCGATGAACGAGTACGGGCGCGGGTTCCTCACCGATGCCGTGACACCCGCCGATCAGCTGTTCGCCGAGCAGCTGGGCGACAACGGGGTCCTCGACGCGTTCCAGCGCGTCGACAGCCTGCAGAATCAGGCGCTCCCGTACGCCCAGCCGGCGATCGCCGGCCTCACCTCGACGCTGATCGCCTGGCAGGAGTCCTCCGCCTTCGGTTCCGAGATCGAGCTCCGCTACGCGGCGGATGGCGCGACGCTTGGCCCAGAGCAGGTGGTCTCCGACCCGATCGAAGGGCCGACGGACGCGGCCGACGGTCTCGCGGCCGCTGGTGACGGCGACGGCGACGCCGCTGCCGCGTGGGTGCAGGGAGACCCGGGCGAGCTCTCGATCGTCGCCGCGCAGCTGTTCGCAGCACCCGGCTCACCGGGGCCGAGCAGCGACTTCGCCTACAGCCGCAGCGCCACGCCCGTGTTCAGCTGGTCTGGGGCGCGTGAGGATTGGGGGCCGGTTGACTACCAGGTCGAGCTCGACGGGCAGCCGCTCGGCCAGACCGAGGCAACCTCGCTCGCGAACACGACTCCGCTGATCGACGGCCCGCACACGTGGCAGGTGACCGCGGCGAACCTCGCCGACGGACAGACAAGCGGCGCGCCGGCAACCGTCTGGGTCGACACGACACCCCCGCGCCTGCGGGTGGCATTCAGCGGTCGCCCCTACGCCGGAGAGCCGATCAGCGCCGAGGTCAGCGCTGCCGATGCCCCCGACCCACAGGAGCCCGGTGCCCGGGCTTCAGGGATCGGCACCGTCCGCGTCCGCTGGGGCGACGGCGCTTCATCGAGCAACTCCGGGAGTCACGCCCACGTTTATGCCAAGCCCGGCCTCTACCGCGTTCTGGTGAGGGCCACCGACCGCGCCGGCAACTCCGTGAGCATCGCCCGCTACCTGCGGATCCTGCCGTGAGCCGGTCCGGAATCCGTGCCCTCCTCGCGTTGGTGCTGGGGATCGCCGCCGGCGCCGCCACGACGGTGCCGAACGCCGCGGTCGGCGCCGACGCGACGACGCCGACGGTGACCTCACCGACCGTGACCTCACCGACCGTGACCACACTGACCACACCGACCGTGACCACGCCGACCGTGACCACGCCGACCGTGACCACACCGACCCCGACCACACCACCGTATGTGGCTTCACCTGGATATCCGGCAACGCCACCGACGAAGGGGGCGCTGGCCAGTGACGGCCCCGATGACCGCTACCTGCTCGGCGGGACCTGGCTCTACCGCGCCGATCCGGCTGATGTCGGCGTCAGGAGGGGTTGGTGGAGAGGTGCCGCCTCGACGGCCGGCTGGAGCACCACGACGATCCCGAACGCGTACAACGCCGGCAACCTGTCCGCCGCCAGCATGGCTGGATCCGTCGGCTGGTACAGGCGCGATCTGACGCTGCCCCGCAACGCGTTCGCGCGCTATGTGCCGGTGGCGGATCGTTCCTGGGTGATCGAGTTCGAGTCGGTCAACTACGACGCGACGGTGTGGCTCAACGGCCATCAGCTCGGCAGTCACGCAGGCGCCTACCTTCCGTTCGAGTTCGCCATGAGGTATCTGCGGCCCGGGGTGAACCGGCTGATCATCCGGGTCGACGACCACCGGACCGGTGGGGACTTTCCGCCGGGCCCGGGCGGCGGTTGGTGGAACTTCGGCGGGCTGCTCGACGTCGTCTATATGCGCCCCGTGCAGCGCGCCGATCTCGATCAGGTCCTGATCCGTCCCGAGCTTTCCTGCCCGACCTGTGCTGCCACGATCTACGAGCACGCGACCGTCACCAATCCGACGGACACGCCGCAGACGGTGTTGCTGACCGGCACGTACGGCTCGCAGACGATCGCGTTCGGAGCGACGACGCTCGCGCCGGGGGCCACGTGGACGCCGAGCACCTCGTTCGTGGTCGCGAATCCCCGCCTGTGGGCGCCGGGCAGCCCGACGCTCTACAGGGCGACGCTCCGTCTCTCAGACGCTCGCGGCCGCAGGCTCGGCGGGTACACGTACTACAGCGGCATCCGTCAGATTCGAGTTACCGCCAACGGCCGCCTGGAGCTCAACGGGCGCCTGCTTGACCTCCGCGGCGTCAACCTCCACGAGCAGAACATCGCCACCGGCGCCGCGCTCGACATCGGCCAGCAGAGGCAGCTGATCAGCTGGGTCAAGCAGCTGGGGGCGACGATCATCCGTGCCCACTATCCGCTCGATCCCGAGCTCGAGCAGATGGCCGACCAGGACGGCATCCTGCTGTGGTCCGAGGTCCCCGTCTACCAGGTGGCGGCCCGGTACCTCGCTCAACCGAGCTGGCGGGCGCGCGCGGTGGCGCTGCTCGCCGACAACATCGAGACCAACCAGAACCATCCGTCGATCCTGCTCTGGAGCGTCGGCAACGAGCTGCCGACGCCCGCGACCGCGGGCGAGGCCGATTACATCGCCCAGGCGGTCGCAACGGCGCACGCGCTCGATCCGACCAGACCGGTCGGGTTGGCCGTCAGTGACTGGCCCGGCGTCGCCTGTCAGACGGCCTACGCGCCACTCGACGTGATCGGCGTCAACGAGTACTTCGGCTGGTTCGACGCCGGCGGCGGCACGACCGATGACCGCGATGAGCTGGGCCCGTTCCTGGATTCGGTCCGAGCCTGTTACCCGGAACAGGCGTTGATGGTCAGTGAGTTCGGGTTCGACGCCAACCGCAGCGGCCCGGTCGAGGTGCGGGGTACCTACGCGTTCCAGGACGACTCGATCGAATACCACCTCGGTGTCTTCGAAACAGAGCCGTGGCTCTCGGGGGCGATCTACTTCAACCTCCAGGACTTCGCCGCGAAACCCGGCTACGACGGCAGCAATCCGCTGGGAACGCCGCCATTCGTCGCCAATGGGCTGCTCGACCTGTACGGCAACGAGAAACCCGCGTTCGCGATCGTCCAATCGATCTACGGCCAGACCGTCCAGATCGCCCCGGCGAGCGCGCCCGGCGCTGACCGGCGGGCGCCCGCTCGCCGCCGCCACGACTGACGCTCGGACTCCATGTAGCCTGGGAACCCGATGAGCGCCGAGACTGCGCCGCTACGCCACACACCCCTGTACGAGGCCCACGTTGCCGCGGGCGCCAAGCTCGTGCCGTTCGCCGGCTGGGAGATGCCGATCAGCTACGCGGGCATTCGCGTCGAGCACCTGGCAGTTCGAAACGACGTCGGCGTGTTCGACGTCTCGCACATGGGACAGGTCCAGACGCGCGGACCCGAAGCGCCCGACGCACTCCAACGCCTGGTGTCCAACGACATCCGCCGGGTTCCAGAGGGCGGCGCGCAGTACGGACTGCTGTGCAACGAACAGGGTGGCGTGCTCGACGACCTGTTCACCTACCGCCTCGCCGAAACCGCCTTCCTGACGATCACGAACGCCGCCAACCACGATCGCGACTTTGCCTGGATGCGGGGTAACGCCGAGGCGTTCGATGTCGAGCTGGTCGACCGGCGCGAGGAGTTCGCGATGCTCGCGGTGCAGGGCCCCAACGCGAGGGCGCTCGTCGGCCGCCTCGCCGACGGCCGGCTGCCATCGCGAATGCACTGCTGCGAGCGGACGGTCGCCGGTGCCGCGGCGCTGGTGTGCGGAACCGGTTACACCGGTGAGGACGGCGTCGAGTTGCTGCTGGCCCCGGCCGACGCCGCCGCCGTCTGGGACGCTCTGCTCGCTGGGGGTGCGGCGCCGATCGGGCTCGGCGCGCGGGACACTCTGCGCCTCGAGGCGTGCTTCCACCTCTACGGCAACGACCTCAGCGAGGACCGCGATCCGATCGGCGCCGGGCTCGGCTGGGCGTGCGTCGAGAAGACCGGGTTCATCGGCGCCGACGCTGTCGCCGCCGTGCGGGCCGCCGGCCCCGCGCAGAGGCTCGTCCCGTTCGCGATCGAAGGCCCGGGGATCGCCCGTCAGGGGAATCCCGTGGTCGGCGGCGGCGTGGTCACGAGCGGTACGTTCTCGCCGTGTCTGGAACGCGGGATCGGGATGGCGTACGTTAATTCACAGAGCGCCGAGCCTGGCAGCCAGTTCGAGATCGATGTGCGGGGGACTGTCCGCGCCGCAGTCGTCGAGCGCAAGCCCCTCTACCGAAAGGAACGTTGAGCATGTCTGAGCCCACCTACCCCGACGACCTCCGCTACCACGCCGAGCATGACTGGGCGCGGGTCGAGGGCGATCAGGCGACGTTCGGGATCACCTGGTACGCACAGGACGCTGCTCGGCGAGGTCGTGTTCGTCGACGCACCGGCGGTCGGCAGCACGGTCACGCAGGACTCCGACCTACACCGAGGTGGAGTCGGTCAAGGCGGTCTCGGACGTGATCGCGCCGATGTCGGGCGAGATCATCGCCGTCAACGAGTCGCTCTCGCAGCGGCCGGAGACGATCAACGAGGACCCCTACGGTGAGGGCTGGCTCGTCCGCGTGAGGCTCTCGGACCCCGCTCGGAGGCCGACTCGCTGATGGATGCCTACCGCCTACCGTGCGACGCTGACGTGAGCCGCTATACATCCGTCACCGACGCCGACCGCGCCGAGATGCTCGCGGCGATCGGCGTCGGCTCGATCGATGAGCTGTTCGCCGACATCCCGCCGGAGTTGCGCAGCGCGCGGCCGCTGGCGCTCGATCGAGGGCCGCTCCGAACAGGAGGTCTACGCGAGATCCGCGCGATGTCGTCGCGCAACGTCAGCACCGATGACGAGATCACCTTTCTCGGCGCCGGGATGTACGACAACTACGTCCCCGCGATCGTCGAGGCGATCACCGGTCGCTCGGAGTTCCTGACGCCCTACACGCCCTATCAGCCTGAGATCTCGCAGGGCGGCCTACAGGCGATGTTCGAGTACCAGACCGCGATCTGCGAGCTGACCGGCCTGCCGGTCTCGAACGCGTCGGTCTACGAGGGTCCGAGCGCGGTCGCCGGCGGCCGGCTACCTCGCGAAGCTCGCCAACGGTCGCCGCCGGTTCATCGTCTCCAAGGGCGTGCACCCTCACGCGATCGAGACGCTGCGGACACTCGCCCACGGGTTCGCGATGGACGTCGAGCTGGTCGAGCTCGATCGACGGGCTGACAAGCCTGCTCGGACGCTCGAGCGACGACGTCAGCGCCGATCGTGATCGCGCAGCCGAACTTCCTCGGCGCGATCGAGCCGGTCGCGGCGCTTGCGGAGCAGGCGCGTGCACACGGGGCGCTGACGGTCTGCTCGTGCGACCCGATCCCGCTCGCGCTGCTGCGCTCGCCCGGCGAGGACGGGGTCGACATCGCCGTCGGCGAGGGGCAGACGCTCGGCAACCGCCTCGACTTCGGCGGACCGTCGTTCGGCTTCTTCGCCACCACCGAGGCGCTGATGCGCAGGCTGCCGGGACGTCTCGCGGGGGAAACGCGCGACATCGACGGCGCCCGCGGTTTCGTGCTGACGCTGCAGACCCGTGAGCAGCACATCCGCCGTGAGAAGGCGACCTCGAACATCTGCACCTCGCAGGCGCTGAACGCGCTTGCCGGCGTGATCTACCTGAGCTGGCTCGGGCGACGCGGCATCGTCGAGCTGGCGGAGCTCCTGGCCCAGCGCACCGCCTACGCCCGGGAGCGGCTGCTCGAGCTCGACGGCGTCGAGCTGCTGCACTCCCAGCCCGTCGTGCGCGAGTTCGCGGTCACGCTCGATGCCGCCGTGCAGCGCGTGATCGAACGTTGCCGCGCAGAGGGCGTCAACCCCGGCTACCCGCTCGGACGTGACGATCCGGCGCTCGCCTCGGGCCTGCTGGTTGCGATCACCGAGCTGCGAACTCGATCGCACATCGATCGGCTCGCAGACGTATTGGGCCGCGCGGTCGCCGCTGAACGTGGGCAGATCGAGGTGAGGGCATGACCGCGCACCGCTGGTTCGCTCAGGCGGCCGATGATCGAGCTGACGATCTACGAGCGCTCCAAGCCAGGGCGCCGCGCGTACGTCTCGCCGCCGCTCGATGTGCCCGAGCGCGACCTCGATGAGCTGATCGCGCCGGAGCTGCGACGCGCCTCGCCACCACGGTTGCCCGAGATATCCGAGCCCGAGATCGTGCGCCATTACAACCGGCTCTCGCGGCGCAACTTCGACCTCGACACCGGCTTCTACCCGCTCGGCTCGTGCACGATGAAGTACAACCCGAAGCTGCATGAGCGGCTCGCGAGGCTCGCCGGCCATGCCCGCCTGCACCCGTTTCAGGAGCCGGACGGCGCTCAGGGTGCGCTCGAGCTGATGTGGCGTCTGCAGTACGCGCTCGGCGAGATCGCCGGGCTGCCGCATGTGTCGCTGCAGCCGTCGGCCGGTTCGCATGGCGAGCTGACCGGTGTGCTGCTGACCCGCGCCTACCACGAGTCCAGCGGCGAGACGCGGACGAAGGTGCTGACGCCCGACACGGCGCACGGCACCAACCCCGCGACTGTGACGATGGCCGGCTACGACGTGGTCCACGTCGGCACCGATGCCACGTGGCAACGTCGACCTCGACGACCTCCGCGCGAAGGCGACTCCGGACGTCGCCTGCCTGATGCTGACCAATCCCTCTACGCTCGGCCTGTTCGAGTCCGGGATCGCCGAGATCGAACGGATCGTCCACGGGATCGGCGCGACGCTCTACTACGACGGCGCCAATCTGAACGCGATCATGGGGATCTGCCGGCCCGGCGACATGGGGTTCGACATCGTGCACTTCAACCTGCACAAGTCGTTCACGCAGCCACACGGCGGCGGTGGCCCTGGAGCCGGCCCGATCGCCGTTGCCGATCGGATCGCCCCGTTCCTGCCGCACCCACAGGTCGTCAGGCGCGAGCCTGTCGGCGATAACGGCTCTGCGGAGCCGTTCTACGACCTCGACTACGACATCCCACAGTCGATCGGGCGGATGCGAGGCTTCCAGGGCAACTTCGGCGTGTTCGTGCGTGCATACGCCTATATCCGGTCGCTCGGGGCCGAGGGGCTGCGCGAAGCCTCGGAGATCGCCGTGCTCAACGCCAACTACCTGCTCGCGAAGCTGCGTGAGGAGGGCGTCGACGAGTACCTCCCGGAGGCCTACGACCGCGTTTGCATGCATGAGTTCGTGCTGTCGGGAGCGCCGATGAAGCAGGCGCTGGGAATCAGGACGCTTGATCTCGCCAAGCGCCTGCTCGACCATGGCGTTCACCCGCCGACCGTGTACTTCCCGCTGATCGTCGAGGAGGCGCTGCTGGTCGAGCCGACCGAGACCGAGACCAAGGAGACGCTGGACCATTTCGCCGCGATCGTCGCCGAGGTGATCCGTGAGGCCCGCGAGGATCCCGAGATCGCGCGGGGTGCGCCCTACACGACCCCGGTGCGCAGGCTCGACGAGGCAGGCGCGGCCCGCCATCCGGTCATAAGGCAAGCGATGTAACCCCGCTCGGGGGTCAGCGTTGGACGAGCAGATCCGCCGGCACGCAGAGCAGACCGCTGCTCACGCAAACCGCGAGCTCGAGGCGCTGGTCGCGGTATCCTCGCCCTCGGGCGACAACGCCGGCGCCGAGGAGGCGATCGCGCTGTGCGGCGCGTTCCTGCCCGACCAGGCGCGGTCGGAGCGAGTCGCGTGCTCGACCGCCGGCTTCGCACCCGACCTGATCGCTCGGATGCCGGGATCCGGCACGCGCCGGCTGATGCTGCTCGGGCACCTCGACACGGTCGTCAGCCATGGTCAGCACGTCAGCCCGCGTCGCGACGGTGATCGCCTGTACGGGCCGGGCACGGTCGACATGAAGGGCGGCGTCGCGCTGGCGCTCGGGATCGCGCGCGTGCTCGCGCAGCGCCCCGAGCTCTACGCCGAACTGGCCGTGCTGATCGTCACCGACGAGGAGTGGCGTACGGCGCCGTTCGCGCACGTCGGGACATTCGCCGGCTATGACGCGTGCCTGTGCTTCGAGGCAGGCGAGCTCTCGGAGGAGGGCCACGACGGCGTCGTCGTCCGACGCAAAGCCGCGAGCACGCTGCGAGTCCGTGCGACCGGGCGCTCCGCGCACTCCGGATCAGCGCCGCACCTCGGCGCAAATGCGCTGCTGGCGCTCGCCCACGCGGCGATTGAGGGTGCCTCGATGTCTGACCCGGACGGCCCCGACCGCCTGACCGTCGTCCCGACGATCATCACCTCCGGGGCGGCGATCAACGTCGTGCCGGCCGCCGGGGAGCTCGTGTTCGACATGCGTTCGAGCGATCAGCGGGCGTTCGAGGCGGTGATCGGGTCGCTGCGCAGCAGCGTCGACGGCGTCGCGCTCGAGGCCGCCTTCGAGCGGCTGTGGCCGGCAATGGACGTCGAGCGCGCGACAGCGGAGCTGTTGAAGGGCGCCGCGGAGCTGCTCGGGCGGCCGATCGTACCCCGCTCGCGCGGTGGCGCCAGCGACGCGAGCCACTTCGCGGCGAGCATCCCCCTGACCGTGGACGGGCTTGGGCCTCGCGGGGATGGCGCCCACACGCCGTTGGAATACGTCTTCAAGCCGTCGCTGCGCGAGCGCACCGAGGTTGCGCTCGCGCTTGCGCTCAGCGCTCTTGACGGCTGAGCCTCTCAGCGCCGCGGGCCGGCGAAGCGGCTCTGCCATGCTGTACAGATGGCAATGCAGCCCTCTGTAGCGAAGGTCGCCACTCAGCCGGATCCGGCCAAGACCGAAAATCGGTCATCCCCGGCCAAGGTCGGACGGACCCAGCGCGACGGCCTGCTGCTGCTCGCCGCGATCGTGGCGTTCATGTGGATCGTCGAGGTGATCAACACGCTCGATTCCAACCACCTCGACCATGACGGGCTGCATCCGCGCGACGTCGGCCGGTTCTGGGGGATCCTGACGGCGCCGTTCATCCACGCCAGCTTCCAGCACCTGATCGACAACACGGTCCCATTCGTCTTCATCGGCGCGATCATCGCGCTGCGCGGCGCCAAGCTGCTGGCGCGCGTGACGCTGTTCGTGATCGTCGATCGGCGGCATCGGCGTGTGGCTGATCGCGCCGTCGCACACGACGATCGGTGGCACTGTCGAGCCGGTCGTCACGATCGGCGCGAGCGGTGTCGTATTCGGCTACGCGACCTATCTGTTCGCGCGCGGCTTCTTCGAGCGCAGCCTGCTCGATCTGCTGGCCGGCCTCGTCGTCGGTGTCGTCTGGGGCGCGGCGCTGGTGTCGAGCCTGGTTCCGCACACTGGCGTCTCATGGCAGGCCCACGCCTGCGGCGCGATCGCCGGGGTACTCGCGGCCTGGGCGTTCTCCGATCGCCGGCGGGCCTCATCGAGCGCCACGCCGGCGACCGCCGGCGCCTGACCGAGCGCTGCGCGCGACGGCGCGCGCGCTCCGCGAGCCGCTCCCGGTAGCCTGAGCGCAAATGCGGATCTTCTCCGGCATCCAGCCCACCGGCCGCAAGCATCTCGGCAACTACATCGGCGCGATCACGCAGTATGTAGCCGGTCAGGAACGCGGTGACGGCATCTACTGCATCGTAGATCTGCACGCGACCACCGTTGCGTACGATCCGCCCGGGCTGCGCCGAGCGGTCTACGACACCGCGACGATCCTGCTGGCAGCCGGTCTGGATCCCGGGCGCTGCATCTTCTTCCGCCAGAGCGACGTGCTCGAGCACGCCGAGCTGTGCTGGCTGCTCTCGAGCGTCACCTCCTATGGTGACCTCGGACGCATGCATCAGTTCAAGGAGAAGTCGGGTGGACAGCGCGAGCTGGTATCCGCCGGCCTGTTCTCGTATCCGGTGCTGATGGCCGCCGACGTGCTCGCCTACCGCACGGACGAGGTGCCCGTCGGCGACGATCAGCGCCAGCACATCGAGCTGATGCGTGACATCGCCGAGCGTTTCAACGCTCGTTATGGAGATGTCCTGGTCGTGCCGGAGGGCCGCTACCCGTCGGTTGGCGCCCGGATCATGGATCTTCAATTCCCCGAACGCAAGATGTCGACCACCGGTGGCAGCGAGCAGGGCACGGTGTATGTGCTCGACGAGCCCGCCGCGATCGTCAAGAAGTTCTCCTCGGCGGTCACCGACTCCGGCCGCGAGATCGTGCGAGCGCCGGACAAGCCCGGCGTGTCGAACCTGATCGACATCCTCGCGGCCGTCCGTGGCGTCACCCAGGACGAGATCGAGGCCGAATTCGGCGATGGTGGCTACGGCGTCTTCAAGCGGGCGGTCGCCGACGCCGTCGCCGACTACCTCGCTCCGGTCCGCGAGCGCTACGAGGCGCTGCGGGGCGACGAGCGTGAGCTCGAGCGGGTGCTGAGCGACGGCGCGCAGCGCGCGCGGGTGATCGCCGCGAGTACGTTGCTGGATGTCCGTGAGGCGATGGGCGTCGGACCGGTCCGCCCGGCCGGATAGCCTGCTGGGCAATGGCCGCCGAGCCGAAGCCCGCACCGCTGCGCCTGGTCGATCTCGAGCTTGACCTCGATGTCTTCGCTGGACCGTTCGATCTGCTGCTGACGCTGATTCTGCGCGAGGAGGTCGATCTGCTCGAAGTGGATCTCGCCGACATCGTGATCTCCTACATCGACCATCTCGAGCGTCGCGGTGAACTCGACCTGGAGGCGGCGACCGAGTTCCTCGTACTGATCGCCGCTCTGCTCGAGCTGAAGTCCCGTCTGATGCTCCCGGGCGAAGAGATCGAGGAGCTCGAGCTGGACCCCGACGAGGCTGCGAGCGAACTGCTCGATCGGCTGCTTGCGGCCCACCGCTATCGCGAGGCTTCCCGCCACCTCGCCGCGCAGCTTGTCGAGCAGTCCGGCTTCCGATTCCGGAGCGCGCCGGTCCCTGCGCACCTTCGGCGGGCGTCGCTGCCGGCGGCCACGGCGGTCTACGAACCGAGCACGCTGTCGAGCGCGATCGGCGGTCTGCTGGCCGCACCGCCGGCGGTCGACGTCCGTCACATCCCGGTGTCGAAGGTGACCGTCGCCTCGCGGCTGCAGCGCCTGCGGGCGCTGCTGCGGAGCGGCAGCTTCAGCTTCGACGCAGCGGTCGTCGGCGCCGATCGCGTTACGGTGGCGGTGACCGTGTTCGCGCTGCTCGAGCTCTACAAGCAGGGTGAGCTGAACTGGACGCAGGATTCGCCCTTCGGCGAGATCACCGTGTACCCGTCGTCGGCCCCGACCCGGTTGGAGCGATCGGCGTGAGCGCCGGTGCGAGCGCCCCGGCGACCGTCCCCGGCGCCGCCGAACTCGAGCGTGTGCTCGAGGCGTTGCTGTTCCTGTCCTCTGAGCCGGTCACCGCACAAGCGCTGAGCGCCGCCACCGGGTCCGAGCTGCACGAGGTGTCGACTGCGCTCGAGCGCCTGCGCGAGTACTACGAGTTCGAGCAGCGCGGGATCGTCCTGCGGGAGCTGGCGGGTGGGTGGTCGCTGGCTTCGCACCCGGACGCGGAGCCGGCGGCGCGGCGGCTGTTCGCGCGGCCGCGGACGCCGCCGCTGACCCCCGCCCAGGCCGAGACGCTCGCGATCGTCGCCTACCTGCAGCCGGTCTCACGTCCCGAGATCGCCCGGATCCGTGGCGTCAACGCCGAGTCGGCGGCCGGAACACTGCTCGAGCGCGGGATCATCGAGGAGGCCGGTCGCTCACAGTTCGGAGCGGTCCTGTATCGGACGACCGATCTGTTCCTGAGGCTCTTCGGCCTCGTCGGGATCGAGGACCTCCCCGACGTCAGCGAGTTCGACCCGTCGCCCGAGTTCGCGCAGGAGCTCAGGGAGCGGTTGCTCCGCGCCGGCGATGCGCGCGTGGGTGCGTAGCGCGTGGGTGCGTAGGCAGACACCCGGCTGATAAACGCCGGCTAAACGCGGCGGCGAAGATCACGATCCGAACATGTCGCTTCGGCGGTTGATCATGGGGGCCACGGTTTCTGCTGCGCTCTCCGGGGTGGCGCCGGGTTCCGCCGCGCTTGCGGCAGTCGGAACGGC
Source organism: uncultured Solirubrobacterales bacterium (assembly GCA_963742025.1). Taxonomy (GTDB): domain Bacteria; phylum Actinomycetota; class Thermoleophilia; order Solirubrobacterales; family Solirubrobacteraceae; genus Palsa-465. The sequence goes on along the minus strand of CAVUKF010000004.1, from coordinate 186,400 downwards.
CGGCACCGCCGCCGGAGTCCCGGTCAGCATCGTGCAGACGAGTGCGAACCTGGCGCAGGCGCTCACCACGATGCCCGGCACTCGTTTCGAACCGACAGGGCCGCCGGCCGGGACGCCGGTGATCGACGTCAACGATGCGGTGTCCTACCAGTCGGTCCGGGGGTTCGGGGCGGCGATGACCGACAGCTCGGCATGGTTGATCGAGCGCCGGCTGCCGGCAGCGGCCAGGGCGAGCCTGATGAGCGAACTGTTCGCCCCCCAGGGGCTGCATCTCAGCTTCCTGCGGGTGCCGATCGGTGCATCCGATTTCACTGTCGGCGGCCGACCCTACAGCTACGATGACGTGGCGCCCGGACGGTCGGACCCGCAGCTGCGCCACTTCTCGATCGCACACGATCATGCCTACATCCTTCCCGCGCTGAGGGCAGCGCTGTCGCTCAACCCAGCAGTTGCAGATGCTCGCCACCCCGTGGTCGCCGCCGGCCTGGATGAAGGGCAATGACGCGCTCAACGATCTCGGCGAGCGGGGCACGCTGCGTAGCTCCGCCTATGGTCCGTGGGCGCCTACATCGTCCGGTTCCTGCGGGCTTACGCGGCCGCGGGGGTACCGATCGGCGCGCTGACACCCGCCAACGAGCCGGGTGACCCGACGGCCTACCCGGGTATCAACATGTCGCCCGGCGAGCATTGCGATCTGGATCAGACGGTTCCTGATGCCGGCGCTCGCCCGGGCGCACCTGCACCCGAGGATCTACGCCGCGGACTACGGTTGGGGGACGCCGTCAGCGGCCCGGGCGGCGCATCTCGGGCCTCGCCGCCCGGGATCTGAGCGGGATCGCGTGGCACTGCTACTTCGGCAGCCCCGACGTGATGGACGCGCTGCACGTCAGGGTGCCGCCGCTCGACGAAATCGTCGACGAGTGCTCGCCGGGCATCAGCGCGATCCCGGTCTCTGAGGTTGTGATCTCGCTCGCTGCGAGAGTGGGCGAGCACCGTCGCGCTCTGGAACCTCGCGCTGAACCCGGCCGGCGGGCCGGTGCAGGCGCCGAACAGCGGCTGCCCCGGCTGCACGGGGCTGGTGACGGTCAACCCGCGAGACCGGCACGTTCACGCCCAATCTCGCGTGGTATCAGCTCGGGCAGGCGAGCGAGTTCATTGCCGTCGGCGCGCGGCGGGTCGCGTCGAACACGTTCGTCACCTACGACTACCTCAAGCCAGGTGTGAACTTCATCACCTCTTCGCTCGACGATGTCGCGTTCGTCAACCCCGACGGGACGCGGGTGCTGCTCGCCTACAACAACTCCCCGGCGAGCGATCGCCTTCGCGGTCGACTGGCACGGCCAGTACTTCGAGTACACGCTGCCCGCCGACGCGACCGTGACCTTTCAGTGGGGCCCGGCGGCGCCCCGCGGCGCAGGCCCCGGCGCGGCGGCATCGCCCGCCGGCGCGCCGCATCGAGCGCGAGCGCAGGGCTGCCCGCGAGCGGCGGCGGCGTGCAGCCAGACCTCACGCTGCACGGCGAGCTGACCGCAGGCGGCAGCGATCTCGCGGCCGCGTGTGAGCCGCACGGTGGCGCCGAGTCCACGGCGTTCGAGCTCGGCCCGGAACGCCTCGATCGCCTTCGGGCCGGACCCCTCGATACGGCGAGCCGGTCGGGTTGTATGGGATCAGGTTGACCTTGAACTTGCGCGGGTCGAGCAGCCGCGCAAGGCTGACCGCCTGCGCGTGCTGGTCGTTGACGCCGGCCAGCATCACGTACTCGACGAACACCATCCGCCGCTTGCGCTCGTAGAACGCCTCGCAGGCGGCGATCACGTCGGCGAGCGGGTAGCGCTCGTTGACCGGCATCAGCTCCGAGCGCAGCGCATCGTCGGCGGCGTGCAGCGACAGCGCCAGGCGCAGCGGCATCGGCTCCTCCGCCAGCCGCTCGATGCCGGGGATCCAGCCGACCGTCGAGATCGCCGTGCGCCGGTGCGTGATCCCGAGGTCGGGAAGTCGCGCGCAGGCGGCGAGGACGTTGTCGAGGTTCATCATCGGCTCGCCCATCCCCATGAACACGGCGTGGTCGAGACGCCCCGGAACGCCGGGCCGGACGCGGCGGAAGTGCAGCGCCTGGTCGACGATCTCCCAGAGCCGTCAGGTTGCGGGCGAACCGCATCTGGCCGGTCGCGCAGAACGTGCACGTCAGCGGGCAACCCGACTGCGAGGAGATGCACAGCGAGTGGCGCCCGTCCCGGTAGCGCATCAGCACCGTCTCGACCGGATGGCCGTCGCGGGTCCGCAGCAGCGCCTTGACGGTCCCGTCGCGCGCTGGACCTCGCGCTCGAGGGTCAGCGTCGAGAACGGCACGTCACGCTCGAGCGCCGCGCGCAGCTGACGCGGCAGGTCGGTCATCTGCTCGAAGCCGCCGGCGCCCTGCGCGGCCCATTTCCAGACCTGCTTGGCGCGGTACGCCGGTTCGCCGAGCCGCGCGCAGGTTCGGCGACCAGGTCGAGGTCCATGACGTCTATGGTGGCAGGGCCGTGCGTCTTGCCAAGTTCCTGTCGAACAGCGGCGTCGCCTCGCGCCGTGCGGCGGAGCAGATCATGCGCGACGGCAGGGTGCGGATCGGCGCCGAGATCGTCACCGATCCGGCCCGCGACGTCGGTGACGACGACTCGTGTCGGTCGATGGACGCCGGTCGGCAGGGAGCGCAACCGGGTCGTGTACGCGGTCAACAAGCCGGCCGGAGTCGTCTCGACGGCGAGCGACACGCACGGTCGCCCGACGGTCGTCTCGCTGGTGCCCTCGCCGCTTCGCCTGTACCCGGTCGGGCGGCTCGACATCGACACGACCGGCCTGATCCTGCTCACCAACGACGGCGAGCTCGCCCACCGCCTGACGCATCCGAGCTTCGAGGTGATGAGGACCTACCGGGCGGTGCTGGCGCGCCCGCCGGTGCGCGAGGCGGCGCTCCGAGCCCTGCGACGCGGTGTCGAGCTCGACGACGGTCTGACCGCGCCGGCGCGGGTGACCCGGATCGCGCCGGACACGATCGAGCTGACGATCCACGAGGGGCGCAAGCGCCAGGTCAAGCGGATGTGCGAGCACGTCGGCCATCGGGTGCTGAGCCTCGAGCGCGTCCGCTTCGGTCCGGTGCCGCTCGGCGAACTGCCGCCCGGTGCTCACCGGCGGCTCAGCGAGACCGAGATCAGCCTGCTCAGAAGCGCTGGATCAGGAGCTCGTCGTGCCGGAGCATCGTCGTCACGCAGCGCCTGCGAGACGGCTTGGCGCGGTCAGCAGGACCGGGTGCGGGGCGACCAGGCGCATGATCGTGAAGCGGTGCACGTGGCGCACCCACAGCTCGTGGAACCCGGGGATCGGGTAGCTGCCCTGCATCTGCGACGGGATCAGGTTGCACGCCGCCCCCCACCAGCACAGCGGCTGCTGGGGCGAGCTGATCGAGATCACGTCGAGCTCGGGGACGCGCTCGGGGGCGCGGCCGAAGAAATGCAGGTCCGGCATGTACAGCGACAGCGGCAGCAGCGTCCGGTAGTGCTGGATCAGGATCGCGCGGCCGTCGAGGCCTGAGGCCCGGCCGCTCGATGTCGACCCGGTCCGTGCCGGCACGGTCCCGAGCAGCCGCGCAACCGGGCGCCAGTCGGGCCGCTGCAGGTCATAGTCGACCGCGACCCCGATCGCCGCAGTCAGGCCGATCGCACACAGCGCGACCGTCAACCCGACACCGAGCGCCCGCGCTCGGGTGACGGCGAGCCCGCCGCCGACGAAGATCGCGGCCGGCAGCCACAGGGCGATGATGTTGCGCGTGATCAGCGCGTCGCTGCCGGCGGCGACGAACGCAAGGCTGAGCACGAAGCCGGCGAGCGCCAGCGCCCCTGCCAGCAGCGCTCCGCGTCGCTCGGAGTCGCGCCCCCGGATCAGCAGGAGCGCAAGCGCGGCGAGCGCCGCCGCGATCGCCGCGAACTTCAGAGGCTGGCGCGCCGGGCGCGCCGGTGCCGATCAGGAACTGGGGGATGATCTGCGCGAGCCGCAGGCCCAGGGGCGAGTTGGCGATCCAGCTGTCGTGGCCGGTCGCGTTCTGCGACAGCGCCAGCGGGATCAGCGCGAGGCCGCACAGCGCGACGACGCCGACGGCGATCAGGACCGGCCGCGAACGCCGCCGCTCGAACAGCAGCCACGCCGCCTCGGGCGCGACCGCCACGACGGCGTAGTAGTGGGTCGCCAGCGCCAGCGCGCAGCAGCCACCCACGCGATCAGCGACCTCGGTGAGCGGCTCAGCGCGGGCGTAGGCGAACGCCAGCAGCGACAGCGCGCAGAACAGCACCAGCAGCTCGTAGGAGCGGGCCTCCTGCGAGTACCAGATCAGGAGCGGGTTGCACGCCGTCAGCGCGGCGACGATCACGCCGGCGCGGCGGTTGATGAGTTTCGCCGCGGTCGCGTAGGCGACGGGGACGACGAGCACGCCGGCGAGCGCCGACAGCGACCGCAGCCCGGCCTCGTTGTCGCCGAAAATCCGCGCCCACACCCATGCGACGCCGTAGTAGAGCGGCGGCGTCGACTCGGTCTGGGGGATCAGCCCGAGCATCTTGCCCGGCGAGAAGTGAACGAGCAGCGCGGTGTTGGCCTCGTCGAACCAGAAGCCCTGGTGCCCGAGCCCGTAGAAGCGCAGCAGCGCGGCAACCACGGTCAACGCTCCGACGGCGAGCAGTGCGCCTCGAGCGGTCGTGTCGCGCGTCGCGTTCGCGGTCATGTCCGGCGTCGCCATCGGTTTGCGAACCTATCCCATCACGATGCTCTGACACGCGCCGGCGCGGCGATGCCGTGGGGCCGGAATGCAGCGCGAACGAGGCCGTCCTAACAGAAATGCAACCATGTATGCGCAGCAACTCCACCTTCTGACGGCGACCATTCACTCGTCATGCGCGACGACCACAAACTGAGCCAAACGCCGACGGCACTCGCCACCGGTTCGCTGGCCGGCGCAGGCGCCGCCGACGCCGCGATCCCACTGCAGCGCTACGAGGCGCTGAGCAGGCGCCTGCGCGCGCTGAGGCTGCCGTTCGAGATCGGCGCCCGCGCCGGCGGCGTTGCCCTGGCGGCGCTGCTGATCGGCACGCTCACGGTGGTGGTGTTCGCGAGCGCCGGGCCGTCCGGGCTCGTTCCGCACAGCGGCAAGCTGTTCCCCGCGTGGGAGGCCGGGCCGCTGAACGCCCTGTTCGGACATCCCTCGATTTCGTCCGGGGCGCTGGCGATCGACTACAGCCTGTTGCTGCTGGCGATGACGGGCGCCTACCTGGTGGCGCTGCAGGCGGCGCGGTCGCTGTCGATGCGGACGATCGCGATCGTGGTCGTCGCGCTCAACCTGATCCTGCTGCTGAGCCCGCCGCTGCAGCTCACCGACGTGTTCAACTACCTCGGCTACGCGCGGCTCGGCGGCCTGCACGACCTCAACCCCTACACGCATGTGATCAACCAGGAGACGTGGGATCCGATCTACCGATTCACCTCGTGGCGCAACCTCTCGAGCCCGTACGGTCCGCTGTTCACGGCGATCACCTATCCGCTCGCGTTGCTGCCACTGCCAGTCGCCTACTGGGCGCTGAAGTTGATCGCCGTGGCCTGCAGCCTGACGTTCGTGTGGCTGGTCTGGAAGTGCGCGACGGTGCTCGGCCGCGATCCGCGCCACGCGGTGCTGTTCGTCGCCGCCAGCCCGCTGTACCTGCTCTTCGCGCTCGGCGGCTTCCACAACGACTTCCTGATGCTGGTGCCCTCGACCGCCGCGATCCTGTTGCTGCTCCAGCATCGCGACCGTGCCGCGGGTGCGGCGCTTGCGGTTGCGGTGGCGGTCAAGTTCACGGCGATCCTGCTGCTCCCGTTCCTGCTGATCGGCGCGCGGCCCCCCGTGCGCCGCCCGCGTGTGATCGTCGGTGCCGCGCTCGCCGCGATCCCGCTGGCGGTGCTCAGCATCTCCCAGTTCGGCTTCGCGTTGCCGAACCTCAGCGACCAAGCCGGTGTCGTCACCGGTTTCAGCGTCCCGAACCTGGTCGGGCTGGCGCTCGGGCTCGGCGGCAGCACGCCTGGGCTGTTGCGGGTCGCGAACCTGCTGGTCGTGCTGACCGTGCTGGCGACGATGCGCCGCCCGCGTGAGTGGGTCACGGGTGCCGGTTGGTCGACGCTGGCGCTGATCGCCAGCGTCGCCTGGCTGATGCCGTGGTATCTGGTGTGGGTGCTGCCGCTCGCGGCGCTCGGCGCCAGTGTCAGACTGCGCCGCGCGACCCTGGCGTTCACCGTCTTCCTGGTGCTTACCTTCATGCCGGAGACATCCGTGTTCGTCGACGCCCACGGGCTCAACCCGATGTCCACGTCGGTGGGCCAGGCGGCGCTGACGCTGCAGCAGAAGCTGCAGAAATAACCGGCGCTCTGGCAGAATCGGCGCGCGATGCAGCGACTGTTTGCGCTCCGAGGCGCCAATAGCGTCGAGCGCAACGACGCGGAATCGATCCTTGCGGCAACCGATCTCCTGATGCGGGAGCTGATGTCGCGCAACGAACTGAGCGCCGATGCGATCGTCAGCTGCATCTTCACGCTGACCGAGGACCTGAATGCGGAGTTCCCGGCGGTCGCCGCGCGTGCAATCGGGCTTGACCGCGTGCCGCTGCTGTGCACCAGGGAGGTGCCCGTACCCGGCTCGCTGCCACGGGTGATCCGAGCTCTGGTGCACTACTACGCGCCTGAGGACCACGTCGCGCGGCATGTATATCTGGGTGACGCACGCGCTCTGCGGCTCGATCTCGAAGCGGCACAATAACGTCGATGAGCATCGAGTTCGCCCAGCGCACACGGAGGATCCCGGTCTACCCGGTCGCGGCCGGCTACGACCTCGGCGACGACGTCGCGATGCTCGCCTCCAACGAGTCCGCATTCGGTCCGGCGGCCGAGGTGCTCGAGGCCGTCGCCCATGCGGTCGTCGGTGCCAACCGCTACCCGGATCCGTCCTACGGCCGGCTGCGGCGCGCGCTGGCTGACCGCCACGACGTGGCGCCGGGGCGGATCGCGCTGGGTAACGGGTCTGCCGACCTTCTGATCGCGGCGGGGGAGGCGCTGCTGGAGCCCGGCGCGGAGCTGGTCTACGCATGGCCGTCGTTCAGTGTCTACGAGCACCTGCCCGCGGCCTCGGGCGCGCGCGCGGTCCGCGTCGCGCTCGACGACGGCCAGTGCCACGACCTCGAGGCTTTCGCCTCCGAGGTGACCGTCGCCACACGGCTCGTGCTCGTCTGCAATCCGAACAACCCGACCTCGACGGCGGTCGGCCTCGATCAGGTGCAGAAGCTGCTCGATCGGGTGCCCCGTCACGTATGCGTGATCCTCGATGAGGCCTATTGCGAGTTCTCACTGACGCTCGGAGACCCGCAGGCCTCCGTCGAGTTGCTGCGCAGCTGGCCGAATCTCGTGATCATGCGGACCTTCTCCAAGGTTTACGGGCTCGCCGGCCTCCGCGTCGGTTACGCCCTCTGCGGCGGCGAGGAGTTCCGAACTGCCGTCGAGCAGGTGCGCCAGCCGTTCAGCGTCAACGTGGCGGCGCAGGCAGCCGCGGTCGAGGCGCTGCGCCACCAGGATGAGGTCGAGCGCAGGGTGAGCGCGACGGTCACCGTCCGTACCGAGATGGTTGATGGCGTCCGTGCGCTCGGCGGCGTGTGGGTCGCCGAATCGGATGCCAACTTCATCTGGTGTCATCTCGACGACGCGGCGGCGTCCTGGGCCGCTGCTGACGGTCGCACGTTCGGCGGCCAGCCGGCATTGCTGGCCGCCTACGAGAAGGTCGTCGTCGACGGCCTGCGGCAGCGCAGCGTGCTGGTCCGCGCCGGCGGCGCGCTCGGTCGCGCCGGCGCGATGCGGGTCACCGTCGGGACACCGTCGGAGAGCCGACGCTTCATCGACGCCCTCGACGATGTGCTAAAACTCCGCGGGCGATGACTGCGGCCAACCCATACACCGTCTTCGGTTGGTCCTATTCGCCTTTCTTCGCCTGGCGATTTAGCTAGGCGCTCGGCCTGAGCTCCCGACGCCCGCGCGATCGCGGGCGGCCCCGGAGGCCGAGCGCCCGAGGGTGCCCACGCGGCACTCACCCGCCACGCCGCCCCACGGGCGGCCCTTCCCTAGAGTTTTGAGGCGTAGAAAGGACTGATCAGAATGATCGCGATGACAGCGACGAGAACGGAACAGGAGCACGACGGCGATCCGCACCGGCTCGCGGCGGCAGGAGCGAGACGGGGTCTGGCGAGCGTGCTCGAGATCGGCGGGCACAGGATCGGTGGCACCGGCTTCGCCGTGATCGCCGGTCCGTGCACGGTCGAATCGCGCGAGCAGACCCTGAGCACGGCGCAGATCGTCTGCGACGCCGGCGCGACGATGTTCCGCGGTGGCGCCTACAAGCCGCGCACCTCCCCGTACGCCTTCCAGGGGCTGGGACGGGCCGGCCTGCAGATCCTGCGCGAGGCCAAGCAGCTGACCGGCATGCCGATCGTGACCGAGCTGATGGACCTGCGCGACCTCGACGCGGTGCTCGACGTGGCGGACGTGATCCAAATCGGTGCGCGCAACATGCAGAACTACAGCCTGCTCTCCGAAGTCGGACGCAGTGGCCGGCCGGCGCTGCTAAAGCGAGGGATGTCGAGCACGCTGGCTGAGCTGCTGCTGGCCGCCGAGTACATCCTCAAGGAGGGCAACGAGCGCGTGATCCTTTGCGAGCGCGGTATCCGCACGTTCGAGCCCGCCTATCGGTACACACTCGATCTGTCCGCGATCCCGGTCCTCAAGGAGATGACCCACCTGCCCGTGATCGTCGACCCCAGTCACGCGGCCGGCCGGCGTGATCACGTTCTGCCGCTGTCGCTGGCGGCGGCGGCGGCCGGCGCGGACGGGGTCATCGTCGAGGTCCATCCGGCGCCGGATCAGGCGATCTGCGACGGTCCCCAACAGCTCGTCGCCGACGAGTTCGGCGACTACATCGAGCGGCTCCGGGCCCTCGCCGCGGTGATGGGCCGGAGCATCGAGGGTGCCGAGCTGTCGGCCGGGCGGTCTGAGCTTTGCCGCTGACGCCACCGATCCAGGTTGATCCCGTCCGTGACCAGCGGATCGAGCGTCTCGTCCCGCTGGTCGCGCCGCAGGCACTGCTGGACGAGCTGCCGCTCAGCGGCGAGTGCGTCCAGGTCCTGCTGCGCGGGCGGGCGTCGGCGCACGCGGTCCTCGACGGCGACGATGACCGGTTGCTGGTGGTCGTCGGCCCATGCAGCGTCCACGACGTCGAGGCGACCCGCGAATACGCGCAGCTGCTCGCCGCCGAGGCCTCACGGCGCTCAAAGGACCTGTTGATCGCGATGCGGGTCTACTTCGAGAAGCCGCGCACGACCGTGGGCTGGAAGGGCCTGATCAACGACCCGCATCTGGACGGCTCCGGCGACGTCAACGCCGGCCTGACGATCGCCCGCCGTCTACTGCTGGAGGTTCTGGAGCTCGGACTGCCGGTCGGCTGCGAGTTCCTCGATCCGATCACTCCGCAGTACATCTCCGACGCCGTCTGCTGGGGGGCGATCGGCGCTCGCACAGCAGAGAGCCAGATCCACCGGCAGCTGGGGTCGGGCCTGTCGATGCCGGTCGGTTTCAAGAACCGGACCGACGGAAACGTCCAGGTCGCCGTCGACGCTGTGCGAGCCGCCGCTGCGCCGCACGCGTTCGCGGGGATCGACGTCAACGGCACCCCGGCGATCCTGCACACGCGTGGCAACGCCGACTGCCACATCATCCTTCGCGGAGGCCGGGACGCGCCCAACTACGGACCCGGCACGGTCGCCGAGGCGATCGACCTGCTGCGCGCCGCAGGGCTGAGGGAGCGCCTGATGATCGACCTCTCGCACGACAACAGCGGCAAGGACCCGGAGCGCCAGCCGGCGGTTGCGGACTCGGTCGCCGACCAGATCGCCGCGGGCAACCGGGCGCTCGTCGGGGTGATGCTTGAATCATTCCTGCTCGGTGGCCGCCAGGACCTCGGTGCGGCGAAGACACTGCGATACGGGCAGTCGATCACCGACGGATGTATCGACTGGGACACGACGGTCGGGGTGCTCGACCGGCTCGCCGGCGCAGTGCGAGCGCGCCGCCTGGTCCAGGCGCGATCCTGAGCATCGGGCGAGCGTCATGCGGATCGCGGTCATCGGCGTCGGTCTGATCGGCGGTTCGATCGCGCTCGCTGCTCGCGAGCGCCTCGGAGCCGACGTCGCCGGCCACGACCGTGATCCGGCAGCGCTCAACACCGCGCTGGATCGCGGGGCGATCACCAGCGCGCACGACTCGATCGCCGCCGCGGTCGCCGGGGCGAGCGCAGCGTTCATCGCGGTTCCGCTCGGCGCGCAGCGTGCGGTTCTGTGCGAGGCGCTCGCGGCCGCGCCTGCCGACTGTGTGGTCAGCGACGTCGGCTCGACCAAGCGTGAGGTGGTGGCGGCATCTGATGACCAGCGCTTCGTCGGCGGTCATCCGCTCGCCGGCGCCGAGACCTCAGGAATCGCCCACGCCCGCGCCGACCTGTTCGACGGGGCGACCTGGTACCTGACCCCGACGCGGCACACATCCGGCATTCGATACGAAGGCGCTGCACCGGATCCTCAGCGCGCTCGGCGCGCGACCGGTCGCGATCGACGCCGAGAGCCACGACGCAATCCTTGCGCTCGTCTCGCATCTGCCGCACGTACTCGCCAACGTGCTGGTGTCGCAGGCGGCGGCCACGCTCGCATCCGGCGGTGAGCTGATCCCAGCGACCGGACCCGAGCTTCAGGGACGCCACGCGGGTGGCCGGGTCATCGAGTTCGATCTGGACCGACATCTACATGAGCAACAGCGACGCCCTCGTGGATCAGATCGACCTGATGGCCGCGCGGCTCGGGGATGTCCGTGCGCTGCTGGCGGCAGGCGACCGGGAGCGATCACGCGCTGGAACGACGGCGCGGGCGATGACCGGCGGCTGCTGCTGCAGGCCCAGCTCGCCGGCGGCGATCTGCACGAGCTGCGCGCGTCGGTTCCCAACCGCCCCGGCGTCGTGGCAGAGCTGGCGCTGGCGCTCGGGCGCGCAGGCGTCAACATCACCGACATGGCGCTGTACCCGGCCGCCGATATGACCGAGGGTGTCGTCGCGCTCTGGATTGCCGGTGAGCCGACGGCGGCGCGCGCCGAGCAGATCATTCAGGGCGCGGGCTTTCCGGTGTTCCGGCCATGAGCCGACACGCGCAGCGTGGGCCGGCGATGCGGATCTCGCCGGGCGATCCCCCCGAGCGGTGGGAGGTGAGGGTGCCGGGTCCAAGAGCCTGACGAACCGCGCGCTGCTGCTGGCCGCGGTCGCGGGACCCGGCAGCTCCCGCCTGATCCGACCCCTGATCGCACGACGACACCGAGGCGATGGCGGGAGCGCTCGCCGCGCTGGGGGCCGGCGTCACGCTGACAGCGGACGGCGACTGGGTGATCGCCGGCCTCGACGGACCGCCGCGTCACGGTGCCCAGGTCTGGTGCGCAATGGCGGGGACGGTCGCGCGGTTCGTTGTGCCGATGCTGGCGGCCGGGCGCGGATCGTTTTCCGTGGACGGTCATGCTCAGCTGCGCCGCCGCCCACTCGGCCCGCTGCTGCGGGCACTGGAGGCGCAGGGCGCGGTGATCGATGGCGACACCCTGCCGCTCGAGTTGGAAGCCGACGGCTTGCGCGGCGGCGAGGTGGCGGTCGACGCTTCGGTCAGCAGCCAATTCCTGTCCGGTCTGGTGATGGCCGCCCCACTGGCCGCGGGCCGGACGCGGCTCTGCTTCGACACGCTCGTCAGCCGGCCCTATCTGCAGCTGACGTTGGATGTGATGGGCGCCTTCGGCGTCGTCGCGCCGACCGACGAGCATTCGGTGACCGTCACCCCGACCCGCTATCGGCCGGCCACGTTCGCGGTCGAGCCGGACGCGTCGACGGCGTCCTACTTCCTCGCCAGCGCGGCACTGACCGGAACGACCGTGAGCCTGCCCGGGCTCGAGCTCGACCGGACCGCGCAGGGGGACATCGAGGTCGCGCGGAGTCTGGCCCGGATGGGGGCCACGGTCACCGGCTCGGGGACGCTGTCCCTGTCAGGGCCGTCCGAGCTCCACGGCATCGAGGTCGACATGGGTGACAGCTCGGACGCGTTCATGACGCTCGCCTGCGTCGCGCCATTCGCGCTCACGCCGACGACGATCGAGGGCATCGCCCACGCTCGCGTGAAGGAGTCGGACCGGATCGCCGCGACCGCCGAGAACCTCAGACGGCTCGGAATCTCGGTCGACGAGGGACGACGACCATCTCCGGATCCACCCCGGCGCGCCACGGCCGGCGCGACTGCCCACCTACGACGACCACCGGATCGCGATGGCGTTCTCGTTGATCGGCACCAAGGTTCCCGTGGTGCTCGAGGATCCGGATGTGGTCGGCAAGACATGCCCGTCGTTCTTCGAGCTGTGGCGCAGCACGGGCGCCACAGTGGAGCGAGAGGGAAGCTGATGGTGGTGGCGATCGACGGCCCGGCGGGAGCGGGCAAGTCGACGGTTGCGCGTGCGTTGGCGCGGCGGCTCGGCTTCACCTACCTCGACTCCGGCGCGATGTATCGCGGTGTCGCGCTCGTTGCCCGTCAGCGCGGCGCAGAGCCGGCCGAAGTCGCGCGCGCTGCTTGATATCGAGCTCGGCGAGCGGATCCGCGTCGATGGCCGTGACGTGACCGAGGCGATCCGCGCCCCGGAGGTCTCGGCGGCGGCGTCCGAGGTTGCCGGTGATCCGGCGGTTCGCGATGCCCTGGTGGTGGCGCAGCGGCGGCTGCTGGCGAGCGGGGATTGGGTTGCCGAAGGCCGCGACATCGGGACCGTGGTCGCTCCGTGGGCGGAACTGAAGGTGTTCCTGACCGCGGATCCGCAGGAGCGCGCTCGCCGGCGCGCGGCAGAGCTCGGCGCCGATACCGCCACCGTGCTGGCGGAACAGGCGATCCGCGACGAGCGTGACCGAACCCGTGCACACTCGCCGCTGCGCCCGGCCGCCGGGGCGGTTGTGGTGGACACGACCGCGCTCAGCCTGCCCGAGGTCGTCGAGCGGCTCGCCGAGCTCGCAGCCTCGGCCCGGGCCGACATCGACTAGCCTCGGCCACGATGAAGATCGCTGTCGTCGGGTACCCGAACGTCGGGAAATCCTCTCTTGTCAACCGTCTCACGGAATCCCGTGAGGCGGTCGTACACGAGCGCCCCGGGATCACCAGAGACCGCAAGGAGCTGCACACCGACTGGAACGGGCGCGAGCTGACGCTGGTCGACACCGGCGGCGTCGACCTCGACGAGCGCGACGACCTCGCGCGGGCGATCCAGTCACAGGCGCGGGCGGCGCTGGGTGACGCTGATCTGGCGGTGCTCGTCGTCGACGCTCGGGCCGGCCTGCGGCCCGGCGACCACGACATGGCGGAGCTCCTGCGAGGAGTCGGCTTTCCGGTGATCGTCGCGGCGAACAAGATCGACACCGCGGCCGACATGCACCTGGCCGCAGAGTTCCATGCTCTCGGCCTCGGTTCGCCGGTCGCGGTGTCCGCCGCGCAGGGGCTCGGAACCGGCGATCTGCTCGACCTGATCGTCGAGCTCGGCCCGGAATCGGACCCGGAGCCCGCGGCCGAGGATCCGATTCGCCTGGCTGTGATCGGTCGACCGAACGTCGGCAAGTCATCACTGGTGAATCGCTTCATCGCCTCAACCACCACGACGCAGAGCGGCGACCGGGTGATCGTCTCGGCGATCGCCGGCACCACCAGGGACGCGATCGACTTCGCGATGACGTTCGAAGGGCGGCCGATGGTGCTGGTCGATACGGCCGGTCTGCGACGCGCGGCGAAGGTGGGGGAGTCCGTTGAGTACTACACATCGCTGCGCTCGCGTCAGGCGGCTGAGCGGGCGGACGTGGCGCTCGTCGTCTGCGACGCGACCGAGGGAATCACCTCACAGGACCTTCGCGTCGCTGAGCTGGCGATGCAGACCGGCTGTGCGACTGCGCTCGTCCTGAACAAATGGGATCTCGTCGGCGAGCGTGAGGGATCGAGTACCGTTGTCGGCCCCGACGACCTTGATCAGGAGCGGGCTCGCGTCAACGCCAAGCTGAGGCTGCGCCCGCGCGTGCTGACGGCGTCCGCGATGACCGGCCGTCATGTCGAGCGCCTGTTGGTGGAGGCTGTCGGGCTCGCCGATCGCAGTCGCACCCGGATCCCGACCCCGCAGCTGAACAGGTTCATGGCGGAGGTCGTGGCAGCACGGCAGCCGCCGGCTGGACGCAAGGCGGCCAACCAGCGTCTCAAACTGCTGTTCATGAGCCAGACGGCCGAGCGCCCTCCGCGCTTCTCGATCCAGGTCAACTCGCATGCGCTGGTCACGCGCGACTACGCCTACTTCCTCGAGAACCGGCTGCGTGAGCGCTACCGGCTCGAGGGGATACCGCTGATCATCGATTTCGTCGAACGAGCGGAACGGCGCGGCCGCTCCGGCCGGCCCGGCGCACGCCCCTGAGCGCCCGCCGTCGCTGCCGCCGTTACTCTTCCGCGTTCTCATGACAAAAAATTCAGATACAGAGTTCCTGTTCACGTCGGAGTCGGTCACCGAGGGTCATCCTGACAAGATCGCCGACCAGATCTCCGATGGTGTGCTTGATGCGGTGATGCGTGATGACCCGGCGGGCAGGGTGGCGTGCGAGACGCTGGTGAACACGGGCCTGGTCGTGGTATCCGGGGAGATCACAACTCAGACGTACGTGGACATTCAGGAGATCGCGCGTTCGACGATCCAGCGGATCGGCTACACGAACGCGGAGTTCGGGTTCGACTACAAGACGTGCGCGGTGATCAACGCGATCGACAAGCAGTCGCCCGATATCGCGCAGGGCGTGGATCAGGCGTATGAGGCGCGGACCGACCCGGGTGATGATGATGCGCTCGATATCGCGGGCGCTGGTGACCAGGGGATGATGTTCGGGTACGCCTCGAATGAGACCGAGGAGCTGATGCCGCTGCCGATCGCTCTGGCGCATAAGCTCGCGAAGCGTTTGGCGGATGTTCGCAAGGCCGAGATCGTTCCGTATCTGCGGCCGGATGGGAAGACGCAGGTGACGGTGCGCTACGTCGATGGGCGGCCGGTCGCGATCGAGAAGCTGTTGATCTCGACCCAGCACCGTGAGGGTGCGGAGTCGCTGATCAAGGATGATCTGTGGGAGAACGTGGTCGAGCCGGTGCTGCCGGACGATCTGTATGACCCGCAGCAGCTGCGTAAGGAGTTCCTGGTCAATCCGACGGGCCGGTTCGTGATCGGCGGGCCGATGGGTGATTGTGGGTTGACGGGCCGCAAGATCATCGTCGACACCTACGGCGGGATGGCGCGGCACGGTGGCGGGGCGTTCTCCGGCAAGGATCCGTCGAAGGTCGATCGCTCGGCTGCGTATGCGGCGCGGTATGTCGCCAAGAACCTGGTCGCGGCGGGGTTGGCGGACCGTTGCGAGGTGCAGGTCGCCTACGCGATCGGGGTCGCGCATCCGGTCTCGGTGATGGTCGATACGTTCGGGACCGAGAAGCTCGGCCGGGCCCGGATCCTGGAGCTGATCCACGAGCATTTCGACATGCGTCCCGGCGCTTTTCGTAACTATCTGAAGCTGCACCGGCCGATCTATCAGAAGACCGCGGCGTACGGCCATTTCGGCCGTGATGACCACGACTTCACGTGGGAGGCGACCGACAAGGCAGCGGCGCTCCGGGCCGCGGCGGGATTGTAGGGACGTTCTCCGGGGCCGGGCTTGTAAACGCGTTCGGCTTCAAGGCCGCTGCACGGCTTCGCTTCTGGATTGCGGTGACCGCTGCGCGTGCAGCGGCCGACCCACGCGCCGGCATCCGGCCGGCCCCGGGCCCTTGAGCGGCGGATCGGCGTTCGGACGCCCGGCATCCGGCCGGCCCCGCGGCCTTGAACCGCTCTAAACGTCGGTGCCGTGGAGTGACGCCCTGAGTTCGTGGAGGGCGCGGTCGACGGTGCGTACGATCCGGTGTGGTTCGGCGACGCCGCGGAAGGCGAAGTCGAACTCGGCGCTGCCGGCGGTGTCGAAGTCCACCGTGCCGATCCGCAGCAGGCGTTCGAGCAGCGTCTGCGCACGAGTTGACGTTCTGGACCCGCTCGAGCCGCGTTTCGTGCACGTCACGGCTGAGCAGGCCGTGGTCGATCGTCAGCCGTTGGTCGGTGATCGTGTAGGTCGTCCAGATCCGCCGGACCAGACCGATCAACACCACCGCGACCAGATACACGAACACGGCCAGGGCCACCCAGGAGACCTCGACCTTGCGTTCGGTGAGCCTGCTCACCACCCCGGCCAGCGCGCCGAGCGCGATCGCCGCAGCGAGGCCCTTGAGATGGAAGGCGAGCATCGAGCGCCACGACGGGTGTCCATGGAAGAAGACCTGCTCGCCGGGCTCCGGGTCCATGACGAGAGCCTATCTGCCGCGGGTGGGTGCTCGGCCGGACCATTAGCCAGGCTCGAGGGCCCGGGGCCGGCGGGATGCCGGCCGGCGGGTCGGCCGCTGCACGCGCAGCGGTCTCCCGCACTCCAGTAGCGAAGCGGGCAGCGGCCCTGAAGCCGGACGCGTTTACAACCCCGGAGGCCTGCCGGATGCGCTATCCGGCCGACATCCTGATCGCGCTCTACGCTCCGAGCAGCCGATGACCGTGCGCTGCGTCCGACCACCACTGTGATCGCCAAGGTGCTGCCGCTGACGCGGACGCGAGCGGTCAAGGGGACGTTCGACTATCGCCTTGGCGCTGCGCACGCGTCGGTGACCGTCGGCTCGCTGCTGCGGGTGCCGTTCGGCCGCCGCAGCGAGCTCGGCGTCGTCGTCGATCTGGCCGAAGCCTCCGAGCTCCCGTGGAGCGGCTCGCCGAGCCCTCGGCCGTGCTGCCGACGCGGCTGCCCGTCGACCTGATCGAGCTCGCAAGCTGGATGGCCCACGAATACTGCTCCACCGCGGCTCGGGCGCTGTCGGTCCTGCTGCCGCCAGGGGCTGCCAGCGGCATGAGGGAGAAACAGGTCCTCGTCGCGGCGCTGACGCCGGCCGGACATCGAGGCGCTCGATGCCGGCGCGCGGCTCACGGACGCTCAGCGCGCGGCGCTTGAGCTGCTCGGGATGCATGGCGAGACGGTCGCCGCTGAGCTCGGAACCCCGGCTCTGCGGCGACTGCAGGCCCGTGGCTTCGTCGTCGCTGCGCCGGCGGGCTCAGGCCCGCCGGCCGGTGCGTCACGCGATCGGGACGCCGTCGTCGACGGCGCCGGCCTTGAACGCGGAGCAGCTGGCGGCGCTCGCGCCGGTGCTGGCCGCGCTGGCGCGCGCATCGGCCGACGCCCGCCGATCGCTGCGCGAATCTCGCCGAGCGCACGTTCCTGCTGCACGGCGTCACCGGCTCCGGCAAGACCGAGGTCTACCTCGGCGCCGTCGAGGCGGCGCTCGCTGCCGGGCGCACCGCGATCGTCCTGGTTCCGGAGATCGCACTGACCCCCCAGACGCTCGCCCGCTTCGAGGCGCGGTTCGGCGACGTCGTCGCGGTGATGCACTCAGGGCTTGCGCTCGGGGCGCGAAGCGACGAGTGGTTGCGTCTGGTGCGCGGCGAAGCTCGGGTCTGCGTCGGGCCGCGGTCCGCGATCTTCGCGCCGCTGCGCGGAGATCGGCGTGATCGTCGTCGACGAGGAACACGAGAGCTCCTACAAGCACGAGGGCGATCCGCGCTACGACGCGCGCGCGGTCGCCGAGCAGCGGGCCCGGGTGCATGGCGCGGTGCTGATCGCGGGCAGCGCGACCCCCCGCCCGGAGAGCATGCACCGCTATCGGCGCCTGGTGCTGCGACCGGCGGATCGACGGCCGTCAGCTGCCGGCCGTCGAGATCCTGGACATGCGCGGCTCCCATCACCCGCTGCATCCGGCCACGCGTCTGGCGCTCGCCGACCTCGCGCGGCAGGGGGGCAAGGCGATCGTGCTGCTGAACCGTCGCGGCTGGTCGAACTTCCTGTCCTGCGGTGCATGCGGTCATGTCTGGATGTGCCCGAACTGCGAGGTGGCGCTCGTCCTTCACCGTGCCGGCCGCTCGATCGCTTGCCACCACTGCGGCCACCGTGAGCCGCTGCCGCAGCGTTGTCCGAGCTGCGCATCGGTGTCGGTCTCGCGACACGGCGCCGGCACCGAGCGGCTCGAGCATGAGCTGGAGGTGCGCGCTCGCAAGCGACCGCTTCCCGGTGCTGCGGCTCGACGCCGACTCGGCCGGGATCGATGCGCGTGCGCAAACGCTGGAGCGGTTCATGTCGGCGAGCGCCGGCGTGCTGATCGGCACGCAGATGGTCGCCAAGGGCCACGATTTCCGTGATGTGGCGCTCGGGGTCGTGATCGACGCCGATCAGACCCTCCGCTTCCCCGACTTCCGTGCCGAGGAGCGGACGTTCGCGCTCGTCACCCAGCTCGCCGGCCGGGCCGGGCGTGGCAACGGGTCGGGCGCGGGGCGCGTGCTGGTGCAGACGCGGGCGCCCGACGCGCGTGCGATCACGCTCGCGGCTCGACACGATGCCGACGACGTTCCTGGCGGGCGAGCTGCGAGCGACGCCGTCTGCTGTCCTACCCGCCGTTCGCGACGCTGATCCGCGTCGTCTGCTCCGCGGTCCAGGCGGCTGACGCCGAGGCCGCCGCGAGCGGCCTGCGCGCGCAGGATCGAGCCACCGGGAGCCTCGGTGCTCGGGCCGGCGCCGCTGTTCGCGCTGCGAGGGCAGGGCACGTACTCAGCTCGTGATCAAGGCGACCGACCGTGAGGCGGCGATCGCCGCGGTCGGAGTGGCCGTCGAGGAGTTCGCGGCCTCGCGCGCCCACAAGGGCGTCAACGTCAGCGTCGACGTCGACCCCCAATAGGGGCCCCTGCGGTCGACGGATCGGAGGAGGGCGGAGCGAATAACGGCAACCCACGGTCATTCTTCGACCCGCCCCCTCCATCGGACCTATGAGTGCGTCGCCAGCGCCCCCAACAGCTCGTCGAGGCGGTTGTAGCTGTCGTTGGTGCCGCGCTCCATCCCTGAGGCGAGCATCCCGTCGCGCTCGGCTGCCGTGTGGAACAGGGACGTCACGACCAGCCTCGTGGACCCATCGAGCTCCGCGAGTGTGGCGGTCTCGACCAGGACATGGCCCGGCATTCCTTCCCACTCGAACGTCCGCACGATCCGCTCGGGCGGCGTGACCTCACGGAACGTACCGCGAAAGCCCTGGTCGCGCCCGTCGGAGCTGATCACCACCCGCCAGTCGCCGCCGCTGCGGGCGTCGAAGCGATCGATCGTGGCCGTCGATCCGCGTGGGCCCCACCACTGGCAGACCAGCTCTGGGTCGGTCAGGGCGGCGAACACCGCTTCGCGGGGCGCCTCGAACTCTCGCTCGACGCGGATCTCGCGATCGGCCGGCGTCGTGATCAGGGCGGTTCGTAGGTCGGTCGTCATCTCACTGCTCTCCCTTCGTTCGTTCCAGCAACTCGCCAAGCCGGTCGAGCTGCTCGTCCAGCATCCGTCGATAGGCCGCGATGAAGACCTCGACCTCGTCGAGGCGCCGTGGACCGAGCCGGCAGATACGAGCGCGGCCCGACTTCACGGTGCTCACGAGCTCGGCGTCCTCGAGCACGTTCACGGCCTTCTTCGTGCCCGTCAGCGAGATCCCGAGCGGCTCCGCCAATTCGGTGATCGTCGCCGGGCCGCGACCCAACTGCTCGAGCACGGCTCGCCTTGTCGGATCCGCGATCGCCGCGAGCGTCCGGTCGATCAACTGATACTGAACCATTCAGTTCAGTATTGCGCATGGTTGCGCAAGCGTCAAGTGCGTCGCAACGCTATCCGGACCGCTTCAGCTTCCCGTGGCGCTTGGCGTAGCGCTCGCCGGCTCCGAACACGGCCAACCCGAGCGGGATCGAGACGACGCCGAGCACGAGCAGCGGCCACAGGTCGCCGGCTGGGACGACAGTCGGCGCCGTCGAGGATCGCCGCGCGGATCCCGCGCAGCGCGTAGGTCGCCGGCGAGATCGTCGAGATCCACTGCATCCACTGCGGCAGCACCGACACCGGGTAGTAGACGCCGGAGACGACGAGCAGCAGTCCCTGGGCGATGAACCCGAGCTGCGCGCCCTTCTCCGGGGAGATCAGCGGCAGCACGGCGGTCATCATCCCGAGGCCCGACGAACGAGACCGAGGCGACCGCGAGCAGCACGAGCGCGGTCAGGAAGTCGGCCTCGGTGAAGTGCAGCCCGAAGAACAGCGCGACGACCGCGAACAGCAGGGCGGTGCGGACGACGCCGTAGATGACCGCGAACAGTCCCATGCCGCCGAGGTGGACCGCGCGCGACAGCGGCGCCATGAACGTGTACTCGATCGTGCCCTCCCAGCGCTCCCAGGCGACCGTCTCGGTCAGGATCTCGAAGATGATCCCGAGGTAGGACCAGATCACCGCGCCGATCAGCAGCGTCGTCGTCTCGCGTTGCACGTCGAGATGGCCGCCGGTCGCCTGCACGCCCTTCGCGATGAACGTGATCGTCAGCGTGTTCGCGACCGTCCAGATGAAGAACGCGAGCTCCCACCAGCCATAGCGCTTGACCAGGTAGGCGTTGCGCTCGACGACGCCCCACAGGCCGACCATCTGCAGGCGCATCAGCCCGTCACCTCCTCGCGCGTCCTCGCTGAGCTCGGCACCGGTCGCGGCGAAGAACGCCTGCTCGAGATCGCCGGCGCCGTAGCGCGCCAGCAGTTCGGGCGCGGGTGCGAGCGCGAGCAGCCGCCCGGCGTGGAGGATCCCGACGCGCTCGGCCAGCGCCTCCGCCTCGGCCATGTCGTGCGTGCAGAGCAGGATCGTGGTGTCGTGTTGGCTGCGCATCTGTGCGATGAACTCCTGGACCTCGCGCTTGGAGCGCGGGTCGAGCCCCGTCGTCGGCTCGTCGAGCAGCAGCAGCACCGGCGAGGTGAGCAGCGCCCGCGCGAGCGCGACCTTCTGCTGCATCCCGCGGCTCAGGTCCTGCATCGGCTCCTGGCTCCGCGAGACCGGAAAGCCGACCTGCGCGAGGATCTCCGGGATCAGCGTCCGCGTGTCCGATGGCGTCAGACCGTAGAAGCGCGCGGCGTAACTCAGATTCTCGGCGGCGGACATTCGCTTGAAGAACGACGCCTCCACCGAAACCCGGTTGACGAGCCGCCGTACGGCGCCGGCCTCGCGCACGACGTCGTGGCCGAACACCTTCGCGCTGCCGCCGTCGGGCAGCAGCAGCGTCGAGAGCGTCCGGATCAGCGTCGATTTGCCCGAGCCGTTCTGGCCGAGCACCGCGACGCATTCGCCGCGAGCGACCGTGAACGACACGCCGGCGAGCGCGACGAAGCTGCTGCGCCGACCTGCAAGGCGACGGTTGAAGCGCTTCTCAAGTTGTGATACGTCGACTGCGTGCACTGCTGGTACTCCTCGAGATCCTTGGTGGCCAGGGACCAGTGGCCGAGACGATCCTCGGACTGGACAGGGTGGTGGTCACCGTCGGGGCAGCATTGCCCCACCAGGCTAACACGTGTCCACCAAGGCGGTCGATGGAGCCGTCCGGCCATCTAGACTGCTTGATGTGAGTGAGGCACTCAAGGAGATCGAGGACGAGCAGCCGCTGATCCCGGCGGACGGCGAACAGGCCCGGCAGGCCGACCGGGCCCACGCGGAGGATTCCGACCACGTGGGAGAGCCCAAGCTCGACCCGGAGGTCGCGGCGAAGCGGTCAGCGGCGCTGGCGCACGTCAAGAAGTACGGCGATCCCGTGCTGAAGATCAAGGCACGGCCGGTCGACCACTTCGATGAGGCGTTGGTGTCGGAGATCGGGCGGATGGGTGCGCTGATGAAGGACGCGCTCGGGATCGGCCTGGCGGCGACACAGCTCGGGGTGCTTCACCGCGTGCTCGTCTACCGCGTCGCGCCGCAGGCGCCGGTCGCCGCGTTGATCAACCCGGTGCTCGAATGGAAGGGATCCGAGCAGGAGATCGCCGAGGAGGGCTGCCTCAGCCTGCCGGCGGTGCACGTCGATGTCGAACGGCCCGTGCACGTGCGCGTCCGGGCCCAGGACGAGCACGGCGCCCCGATCGTCGTTGAGGCGTCGGGCTTGGAGGCGCGCGTGATCCAGCATGAGATCGACCACCTGGATGGAATCCTGATCCTCGACCGAACCTCGCGCGAGGAGCGCAAGCTCGCGATCAGGGCGCTGCGCGAGGCGCAGCACGGCGCCTGAGCCCGCAGCGCTCACGCCGCCGCGGGCTCCAGAAATCTTGCGGACCGTCTACCTGGGCACATCCGAGTTCGCCGCCGGCGTGTTGGGCGTGCTTGCGCGTTCCGCCCACCGCCCGACGCTCGTGATCACGCGCCCTGATGCGCCGTACGGGCGCGGCCGGCGGCTACGCCCGCCGCCGGCCGCGACGGCAGCGCTCGAGCTCGGCATCGAGTGCTACCAGCCGGCTGAGGTCAACGACGAGCAGGCGGTCGGCAGGATCGAGGCGGCCCACCCGGAGGCGGTCTGCGTGTGCGCCTTCGGGGCGATGATCCGAGAGCCGCTGCTCTCCTCGCAGCGGATCCTCAACGTGCACCCGTCGCTGCTGCCGCGATGGCGGGGCGCCGCGCCGATCGAGCGGGCGATCATCGCCGGCGACGCGCAAACCGGCGTCTCGATCATGCGCCTCGTCGCCGAGCTCGACGCAGGACCGGTGTGCCTGCAGTCAGAGGAGCCGATCGAGCGAGACGACACGTACGGAAGCCTCGCGATCAGGCTCGCGGCGCTCGGTGGCGAGCTGCTGATCCGGGCGCTCGATTCGGGTGGGCCGTGCGCCGCGCAAGACCCGGCGCTCGTCACCTACGCCGAGAAGATCCTCCCCGCCGACCGGACCCTCGATCCGCTGCGACCCGCGGCCGAGCTCGAGCGCGTCGTCCGTGCGCTGACGCCCCACATCGGCGCGCGCGTCGCGCTGCAGGACGGCGAGGCGCTCGGTGTGTACCGCGCGCGGGTGCTCGCCGGCGGTCCGCCACCAGGGGTCCTGTCGCTCGAGGGACCAAGACCGTTGCTCGGTTGCAGCGACGGGGCGCTGGAGCTGCTGGAGGTGCTGCCGGCCGGCAAACGGTTGATGGGCGGCGAGGACTATCTCCGCGGCCTGCACCGGCACTAGACCTCGGTTATGGCGATCGCACCAGCCCGCGCCTGCGCCTTCGCGGTCATCACCCGTGTGTTCGAGCAGGGCGCCTACGCCGACCGCGCGCTGCACGGCGAGGCCGCCGGGCTTGATCCCCGCGACCGCACCCTCGCGATGGCGCTCGCTTACGGCACGGTGCAGCGCACGCGCACACTCGACCACATTCTGGAGGCGCTCTGTTCGAGGCCGTTGGAGCAGCTGCAGCCCTCGGTCCGCGATGCGCTGCGGCTCGGGCTCTACCAGATCGTGCTGATGGACGGAGTCGCCGAGCACGCCGCCGTCAACGACAGCGTCGAGCTCGCGAAACGCGACAGCCGAGGCGGCGCGCAGCTCGTCAACGCGGTCCTGCGTCGCGCGACGCGCGAGGCGCACGAGATCCTCGCATCGCTCGATGACCTCACGCCCGCGTCGGCAGCGGTCCTCCACTCGGTGCCGGACTGGCTCGCGCAGATGTGGTGGGACGAGCTCGGCGCCGCGCAGGCGCGGGCGCTGCTGGCATCCGTCAACGCGCCGCCGGAGAACGCGCTGCGGGTCAACACGCTGCGTGCCACCGTCGAGGAGGTGCTCGAGCGGCTCGGGATAGCCGCTACGCCGGCACCCGGGCTCCCCGAGGGCCTTGTGCTGCAGGCGCCGTTCGATGCCCACGGCTCGGAGCTGTTGGCGGCGGGCGCGATCATGCCGCAGTCACGAGGCTCGATGCTCGTCTCGCAGGCCGCGCAGCCGAGGCCCGGGGACCGGGTACTCGACCTCTGCGCCGCGCCCGGCGCGAAGACGACTCATCTCGCTGCGCTGATCGAGGCCGATAGCCCGAACTTCATCGCCGTCGAGGTGCATCCGGGCAGGGCGCGATCGCTGGCGGCGACCTGCGAACGGATGGGGTGCGGCTCCCTGCGGGTCGTCTGCGCCGACGGCCTGCAAGCCACTGGATCAGGGTGTGTTCGACCGCGTGCTCGTCGACCCGCCCTGCAGCGGCCTGGGGACGCTCCAATCGCGTCCTGATCTGCGCTGGCAGGCGCGCCGGGGCGAGATCGGACAGCTCGTGCGCAAGCAGTCGGCGCTGCTGGCCGCCGGCGCCGCTGCGACCGCGCCCGGCGGCCTGCTCGTCTACTCGGTGTGCACGATCTCAAACGCCGAGGGTGACGGCGTCGTCGACGAATTCCTGGCGCGGATGCCGGGGTTCAGCGTCGAGCACCGCCTCAGGCTGACGCCGCACCGCGACGGCACCGACGGCTTCTTCATCGCCCGCCTGCGGCGTACCTGAGCGCCGCGCCCCGATACGCTAGAAGGAGCGTGGCCGAAGGCGAGATCAAGCTTGGACCGGAATGTCCCGCCTGCGGGGAGCCGTGGCTGCGGCCGACGGCCGTGCCCGGCAACTACCGCTGCGTCAACTGCATGAAGCGCTTCGAGCTCGTGTCGGTCTGCCCGAACTGCGGCGAGCACTCGACGATCGTGCGGATGTCGAGCACGGCGATCGTCGCCTGCAACCACTGCAAGGGCAGCATGCTGCGGGCGGTGTGAGATGACCGCGGGGACAGACTCGAGATTGGTGTTGATGCGTTCGCGCGCGGTCGCGCCGTCGATCCTCTCGGCGGACTTCGCGCGGCTCGGCTCGCAGGTCGAAGAGGTGATGTCGGCGGGTGCGCGGGTGATCCACTGTGACGTGATGGACGGCCACTTCGTGCCGCCGATCACGCTCGGACCGTTGATCGTCGGAGCGCTCGCCGACCGCGTCCATCAGGCCGGCGGGATCATCGACGTGCACCTGATGATCGAGCGTCCTGAGCGGCAGGTCGGCGAGTTCGCGCGCGCCGGCGCCGACAACATCACGATCCATGTCGAGGCGACGCCGCACGTGCACTACACATTGGCGGCGATCCGCGAGGCAGGCTGCACGGCCGGAGCGTCGCTGTGCCCTGGTACCCCGTCCGGCGCGCTGGACGAGGTGGCGGCGTTCACGCTCGATCTGGCGCTGTGCATGAGCGTCGATCCTGGCTGGGGCTCCCAGCCGCTGATTCCCGGCTCCTACGACAAGCTTGCGCGGATGCGCAACGCGCTTCCCGACCACGTCGCGCTCGAAGTCGACGGTGGTGTTCACCACGCGACCGCGGCGCCGTGCGTGCGGGCCGGCGCCAACCTGCTGGTCGCCGGTTCGGCCGTGTTCGGCGCGTCTGACCCTGGCGCCGCCTACCAGTCGCTGCTGGCGGCCGCCTCTACCGAGATCGACGGCGATCGGGCATGAGCCCCCGCGTGATCGCGGCCGGTGCCTGCGTGCTTGCGGCGATGGCCCTGC
This sequence comes from uncultured Solirubrobacterales bacterium, assembly GCA_963742025.1. Lineage (GTDB taxonomy): Bacteria > Actinomycetota > Thermoleophilia > Solirubrobacterales > Solirubrobacteraceae > Palsa-465. Next base: position 160,802 of record CAVUKF010000004.1, on the reverse strand, counting down.
TCGGCGGCTGTGGTGGATCAAGTTCCTCCGGCGTCGCCCCCGACACCTACATGACGTCCGTGTGCAGGGCGATCGCGCCGTTCGAGGACGACTTCGCGAAGCACGGGGCGGCACTTGACGTGACCTCGTCGGCCACCAGTCCAAGCCGGCGCAAGGCGGCGCTCGAGCAACTGCTGAGCCGGGTCGCGCAGGACGGCGCCACCGCGGTGTCAGAGCTGAAGGCGGCGGGCACGCCGGATGTCAGCCGCGGCACCGCGATCAGCCGTCTGCTCGTTGGGGCCTTCACCCAGATCTCGGTCGCATTCGAGGGGCTCGCGGCGCAGGCGCGATCGCTGCCGGCCGACAGCTCGGCGACATTCGTGCCGGCCGCCAAGACGCTCGGCCAGAAGCTCAACGTCGCGATGCAGACGATCAGCTCGAGCCTCTCGGGCGTCAAGAGCAAGGCGCTGGACACGGCCGCGAGCCACGTGGCGGCCTGTCACTCGCTGAGCTGAGCATTGCGGCGGTAGAGCCCCCAGAGCATCAGCGCCAGCAGGCCGGCGGCGCCGCAGTAGCCGACCTCGACACGTCGCACCAGATCTGATTGCGAGCTGCCGGGCGCGGTCGCGACGAACACCACGAACGCCGTCGCGGCGATCAGCCACGCACCCGCCGCGATCCGGGCTCTCCCGCGGGCCAGCAACGCCTGGTTGAGCGTGCCGGCCGTCAGATGCAGACCCATCCCGATCCCGACCACAGCGAGGCCCCAGCGTCCATACGTAAAGCCCTTGTCGCTGAGCAGAGCCTGCATCACGAACGGGCCGATCAGCAGCAGCCCGATCGCGACCGCGCCGGCGAACGCCGCGATCGCGAGGATCGTGATCCGGATCGCGCGGTGGAACTCCTGATCGGACTCGCGCGCCTCGAGGCCGGTCAGATGCGGCAGGATCGAGGTCTGGATCGCCTGGAACAGCTGCAGCGGCGCGCGGACGATCAGCATCACGTTGAACACGAACCCGGCCAGGCCCGATGTGATCGACCCTCCGGTGGTGGCGGCGACGACCAGCACCCCCGCGTTCATCAGGGTCTGCTCAGAGAACATGATCGCGACGACCGCGATCGCGAAGCCGCTGCCGTGCCTGAGCGACAGGTTCGTTGCGGCCTCCTCGAGCTGGGCGTGCGCGGGCCCCTCGCGCCCGGCGTCCGCCACCTCGATCGCGCTCGGCGCGCTCATCCGCACACGTGTGAAGGCGAACGGGATCACGCACAGCGAGACGAACGGCGCGACCGCCATCCCGAGCCCGACGGCGCCGACCCCCGAATCGATCCCGACGACGACCGCCAGCGCAAACAGAAAGCGGCTGGTCGCCTCGAGGAACACGAGCGCGCCGTACAGCGCGAAGCGCTTGTGGCCGGCGAGCCAGCCGCGGGCGAAGTAGCTGCCGGCATAGGCGAGCACGCCGATCACGAGGATCCAATAGAGCGCCGCGGAGCCACCGAACAGGTTGTTCTGGATCTGGTCGCGCAGGGAGAGCGCCGCCGCCAGGAAGATCAGCGCGAACGAGGTCTGGAGCAACGCCGGCGTGCGCAACACGTGGCCGTGCAGACCCCGCGCGCGACGGTCTGCGATCGTTCGGGAGAGCAGCTGCTCGATCGGCCGGTAGATCACCGACAAAATCACGAACATGATCGCCCAGCAGATCGAGATGCGGCTGTAGGAGGCTTTGTCGAGCACGTGGCTCGCGGTCGCCAGGTAGGCGAACGTGAATATGCCGGTCGACGCGATCCCGATCGACAGGATCCGGGCGCCGCTCGCGAACGAGGGCTCGGCCGGCGGTGAGTCCGGGTTCGACTCGCCGTCCGCCGGCGCAGGCGTCCCGTCGGGATCCGCCTGCGTGAGCGCCATCAGCCGACCCGTACCAGCAGCATCGTCCATGGGAATGGCGAGCGGGTCTGCACCACCTCGCCGTGCCGTGCGAGCAGTGCTCTGAACGACCGCGCGGAGAAGTGGTTGATATGGCCCGGGGTGTTGCCGAGGTCACGTACGTAGGCGCCCCGAGCGACGTTGAGCATCCGCCACAGCGGCTCGTGAGGTACGGAGACCAGCAGATGTGAGCGCCCGACGCGCGCCATCTCGGCGACGACCGCGTCCGGATCGGGGATGTGCTCGAGCGCCTCGATCGCGGCGACGAGATCGAACTCGCCGTCGGCGTAGGGCAGCTTGCGGGCGTCACCGGTCTGGAAGCTCAGGTTCGGTCTTGCCCGCGTCTCCCAGTCAGCGGCGAGCTTGGGGTCCGCGAGGTCGAAACCGACGACGGGTCGGTCGTCCAGCCGCTGCGCCCACTGTTCGGTCAGGACTCCCTCGCCGCAGCCGATGTCGAGGATCGACTTCGGCGCGGCGATCGCGAACAGCTCGTCGAGTGTGCGCTCGAACGAGGCCATCAGGCGGCGCACGACCGGGTTGCCCGAGCCGTACTTGTCGAAGGTATTACCGGTTGGGACGTCCGGTGTCGACGCCTCGCCCGAGCCGGCGGCGGACTGGGCTTGCGTCATACCTCGAGCGGATGCCGCGAGTCGTCGGCCTGGGTGCTGGCGCCGGGCTCGTAGTGGGAGGGCTCGACGCCGAGGCGCAGTTCGATCCGCCGGACGCGCTCGAAGGTCCGCTGCGACAGCGTCCGCTGCGCGTCGAGCAGGTCGCCGATCACGCCGAGCGCCCCGAGCAGCATCGCGGCATTGAACAGGACGCCGCCGACGATCAGCGACTGGACGTGACCCCTGGCGGCCGTGTCGGGGTTCTCGATGAAGATCACGAGAAAGCGGATGAAGACGGCGAGCGCGGCTGCGCCCATGATCAGCGCGCCGCCCCAGAAGACCTTCAGCGGCTGGTACTGGGAGTAGATGCGGAAGATCGAGAGCGCGTTGCGGCGAACGTACGACGCCGTCGAGGGGAACAGGCTCGACTCGCGCGTCTTCGGATTCGTCGCGATCGGGACGTGATCGACGGCGACGAGCAGCTTGCCCGCCTGGATCAGCGTCTCCAGCGTGTAGGTGAACTTCGAGACCGCCTGCATCTGCAGCGCCGCCTCACGGTTGTAGGCGCGGAAGCCCGATGTTGCGTCTGGGATCGTCGTTCCCGACGCCTGGCGCACGACCCAGGAGCCGAGCCGCTGCAGCAGCTTCTTGCCCGGTGAGAAGTGCTCGATCGTCTGCACCTGGCGGTCGCCGATGACCATGTCCGCGTCGCCCGCTGACGATCGGCGCGACGAGCTTCGGGATGTCGGCGCCCTCGTACTGGTTGTCGGCGTCGGTGTTGACGATCACGTCGGCACCGAGCTTCAGCCCAGCGTCGAGACCCGCCTGGAATGCCGCCGCAAGGCCCTTGTTGTTCGTCAGGCGGACGATGTGGTCGACCCCGTGCGAGCGGGCGACCTCGACCGTCGCAGTCGCTCGAACCGTCGTCGATCACCAGCCACTCGACGGTGTCGAATCCCTCGACCTGGCGCGGCAGCGCCGCGAGCGTCGTCGGCAGCTGATGCTCCTCGTTGAAGCAGGGAATCTGGATGATGAGCTTCATGGCCAAACCGGGTACCGCGCCAGCGCCGGTCGTCAGCGAGCATCTGACGTCGCAGGGCGCAGCATCGAACACGCTAGCGCCGTCCTATGCTATCCGTGTGCCGCTGACCACAGAGACCGACATGCGCCATCTGGCGCGCGCGATCGAACTGGCGGCGATGGGAGCGGGCCGGGTCTCGCCGAACCCGCTCGTCGGCGCAGTGATCGCGGTCGACGGCCAGGCACTCGGCGAGGGCTACCACACGGCGCTCGGCGCGCCCGCATGCCGAGGTCGAGGCGATCCGCGCCGCAGCCGGGCACGATCTCGAGCGGCGCGACGCTGTACGTCTCGCTGGAGCCGTGCTGTCACCAGGGCCGCACGCCGCCCTGCACCGACGCGATCCGCGAGGCCGGGATCGCGCGCGTCGTCGTCGCCAGCGACGATCCGTCCGAGCACGCGAACGGCCGCGGCCTCGGGATCCTCCGCGACGAGGGCGTCGAGGTCGTGCTCGCCGACGGTGAGCTCGCGACCAGAGCGCGGCTGCTCAACCAGCCGTTCCGCAAGCACGCGCGGACCGGCCGGCCATGGGTGCTGTTCAAGTCGGCGATGTCGCTCGACGGCAAGGTCGCGACGCGGAGCGGCGACTCGAAGTGGATCTCCGGCGAGGAGAGCCGGCAGCTGGCGCATGTGTGGCGCTCGCAGTGCGACGCCGTCGCGGTCGGGATCGGCACCGCGCTCGCCGATGACCCGCAGCTGACCGCGCGCCTGCCCGAGGCGGTCCGCCAGCCGCGCCGCGTCGTGTTCGACTCGCTCGGCCGGCTGCCGGTCAGCTCGAAGCTGGTCGCCGATGCGCGGCGATGCCGCTGACCGTCGTCGTCTCGCGTGCCGCGCCGCGGGCGAGCACGGACACGCTTTCCAGCCACGGCGTCGACGTCATCGTCGCCACCGGCGAGCACGAGCCGGCCCGGATCCGCTCGGCGCTCGAGCAGCTCGGATGCCGACGGTGTCACCTCGATCCTGCTCGAGGGCGGCCCGCACCTTGCCGGCGTCTTCCTCGACGCCGGCGAGATCGACGAGATCCGGCTGTTCCTCGCGCCGCTCGTGCTCGGCGGGCGGACTGCGCGGGACCCACTCGAGGGGGAGGGAGTCGAGCGGATCGCCGATGCGGTCCATGCGCTGTCGCTCGACTGCGCTCGCATCGGCGAGGATCTGCTGGTCTCGGCCCGGATCAAGGAGTGGTGAGCGAGTGCGGTGTTCACCGGGCTGGTCGCCGATCTCGGCCGGATCATGGCGATCGAGCGCTCCGACGACGGCGCGCGGCTGGCGATCTCGAGCCGCCCTGGCCGCCGAGATCGGCGAGGGCGACTCGGTCGCGGTCAACGGCGTCTGCCTGACCGCGACCGCGGTGACGGGATCCGGTTTCGCGGCCGAGGTCATGAACCAGACGCTTTCGCTGACCTCGCTCGGGCGCCTGCAGGCCGGCGAGGAGGTCAACCTCGAGCTGCCGCTGCGCGCCGCCGACCGGCTCGGCGGCCACATCGTCCAGGGCCACGTCGACGGGGCCGGCGAGGTTTCCGAAGTGATTTCCGACGGGTTCGCGCGGCGTCTGCGGATCGCGTGGAGCCCGATCTGCTCCGCTATGTGGTCACGCACGGATCGATCGCCGTCGACGGCGTATCGCTGACCGTCGCCGAGCTCACAGACCGATCGTTTACCGTTTCCCTGATCCCCGAGACGCTCGCGCGGACCAATCTCGGTGGCGCGGAGCCGGGGATGATCGTGAACTCTGGAGGTCGACGTGCTGGCCAAGATACGTTGAGAAGGCTGTACGGGCGATGGCCGCCGACGGGGGCGCAAGGTGAGCGCGACGAGGACGCCGTTCGCGACGATCGAAGAGGCGATCGAGGACATCCGCCAGGGGAAGATGGTCGTCGTCTGCGACGACGAGAACCGCGAGAACGAGGGCGACCTGACGATGGCCGCGCAGTTCGTCACGCCCGAGTCGATCAACTTCATGGCGAAGGAGGGACGCGGGCTGATCTGCCTCGCGCTCACCCCGGAGCGGTGCGACGAGCTCGGCCTGGACCTGATGGCCGCCAAGAACGAGTCCGCGTTCGAGACCGCGTTCACGATCTCGATCGAGGCGCGAACCGGCGTCACCACGGGCATCTCGGCGGCTGACCGTGCGCGCACGATCCAGGTTGCGATCGACCCGAACGCGAGCCCCCGCGAGCTCGTCCAGCCCGGCCACGTCTTCCCGCTCAAGGCGAAGGCCGGTGGTGTGCTCGAGCGTGTCGGTCAGACCGAGGCTGCGGTCGATCTCGCGCGGCTCGCCGGGCTGATCCCGGCGGGTGTGATCTGCGAGATCATGAATGACGACGGGACGATGGCGCGGGTCCCGGACCTCGAGCCCTACTGTCAGCGGCATGGTCTGCGGATGATCACCGTCGCCGATCTCGTCGCCTACCGCCGGCGGACGGAGAAGCTCGTCGAGCGGGTCGTCTCGACGCGGCTGCCGACCGCGTTCGGCGACTTCGACGCCGTCGGCTACCGGTCGCTGATCGACAACAAGCATCACGTCGCGCTCGTCAAGGGCGATGTCGGAGCGGGCGACGACGTGCTCGTCCGCGTCCACTCCGAATGCCTGACCGGCGACGTCTTCCACTCGCTGCGCTGCGATTGCGGCGAGCAGCTCGAGTCGGCGCTGTCGATGATCGAGAGCGAGGGCCGCGGCGTGCTGCTCTACCTCAGCCAGGAGGGACGCGGGATCGGCCTGCTCAACAAGCTCCGCGCCTACAAGCTGCAGGAGGAGGGGCTCGACACGGTCGAGGCGAACCTCCGGCTCGGGCTGCCGGCCGACCTGCGCGACTACGGGATCGGCGCGCAGATCCTGTTCGATCTCGGCCTGCCCAGCATCCGGATCCTGACCAACAACCCGAAGAAGATCTCCGGGCTCGCCGGCTACGGCCTGACGGTCACCGACCAGATCCCGATCCAGCACGTCGCCAACCCGCACAACCAGGCGTACCTGCGCGCCAAGCGCGACAAGCTCGGCCACATCCTCCACCACCAGGGTCTCGCGCTCGACGAGGAGATGCTCCACGACGAGCAGTCCACGCGAGCAGCTCCACGACGAGCGCTCCACGACGAGCAGCTCCACGCCGAGCGGCCCCGACGGCAGCGGGCGACAGCCTCCGATGAGCGCTGAGCGCCGGGCGGCGCTCTGCGTCGCGCGCTTCTACGCGGACCTCGCCGCGCGCCTGGAGGAGGGCGCGCGCGACGCGCTCGCGGAGGCGGGGGTGGACGAGGTCGACTGCTTCGACGTGCCCGGTTCGTTCGAGCTGCCGCTGATCGCCAAGTACGCGGCGGAGAGCGGTCGCTACGACGCGTCGTCTGCGCTCGGCGCCGTCATCCGCGGCGAGACCGACCACTACGACTATGTCTGCAGCGAGGCGGCGCGTGGGATCCAGCAGGTGCCGCTGACCACCGGCGTGCCGGTCGGCTTCGGGGTCCTGACCGTCGATTCGATGGAGCAGGCGCTGGCGCGGGTCAAGGGCGGCGCCAAGCGCGACAGGGCCCCACGCCGTCGAGGCCGCGCTCGCCTCGCTGGCCGTCCGTGACCAGATCGCGTCACGCCGCGGGCGCGCGGGCTTCAGCGTCTGACCTGGCATCGGATCGGACCTGACGCCACTGTTGGGTAGCATGTACAATGGTACCGAGTGCCGTCGGCGATGGGTCCGGCGGATGATTCGCCGTCTGCGAGAAGGCCCATGAAAGTCACTGGCGTTGATGTCCACGTCGTCTCGGTTCCGTTCACGCATCCCGAGACGTGGCGGTTCGGCCGGATGTGGGGGCTGACCAACGCGATCGTCGAGGTCCACACCGATGCCGGGATCACCGGTATCGGCGAGGTTCCCGGAAGCCCGCTGATCTCGCTCGTGCGCGATGCGCTCGAGGCGACGATCCCATGGATCGTGGGCGAGGATCCAACCCGCGTCACGCAATTCCTGCGTCGCTGCGCGGACCGTGGCTGGCACCATTACCCCTACCTTGGCAACGGTGCGGCCGCGGCGATCGAGATGGCGCTGTGGGACATCTGCGGCAAGGCGTACGGCTGTCCGGTGCATCAGTTCTTCGGTGGTCTCGACACCGAGCATGTCCCGTTCTACTGGTTCATCGGCGTCGACGATCGCACGCCCCAGACGGCGCGTGCGCAGGCCGCCGAGGGACTGGCGAGGGGTTTCAAGTCGTTCTACATCAAGATCGGGTTCGAGCTGGAAAACGATCTCCGGCTGGCGCGCGCGATCCGTGAGGAGGTCGGCGACGCCGGGGTCGTGCGTGTCGATGCGAACGAGGGGTGGTCGATGTTCGAGGCGGTCGAGGCGTTGCGGCGCTTCGAGGACGTCGGCGTCGAGTTCGTCGAGCAGCCGATCGACATGCACAACATCGCCGGCCTCGCGGATCTGCGTGCCAAGTCCCGAGTCCGGATCGGTGCCAACCAGTCGGCGTGGCTTCCGAGCCAGGTGCCCGATGTGATCGCCCAGCGCGCAGCCGATGTGATCGTCACCGACCCGCATCAGCTCGGTGGTCTGGTGCCGTTCCACAACGCGGCGACGATGTGCGAGACGGCCGGCATCCCGGTCTGCAAGCACGCGTTCGCAGACCTCGGGATCACCACGATCGCAGCCTGCCACGTGCTTGGCACGCTGCCCTCGCCGCAACTCGGTCACCAGCAGTTCCTGACCTTCCTGGTCCACGACCTGCTCGCAGAGAAGGTCGAGTTCATCGACGGTGCGATCCCGGTACCGACCGGTCCCGGACTCGGGATCGAGCTCGACCGAGATGCGCTCGAGTTCTACGAGGGGATCTATGAGCAGTACGGCGAATTCGAGGGCTACGGACCGGTGACCCCGGTGTCGCCGCTGCCGGCCGACCTGCCGGTTCCGAATCGCTGATGCAGACGTTCACACCCTCGGACATCAAGTACACCTACAGCCCCACGCACGACCCGATCGGGACCGTCGGGGCCGGAGAGGCGTTCACCGTGATCACCGAGGACTGCTTCACCGCCCGATTCAGGAACGCCGAGGATTTCAACGAGGAGTCGGCCGCCTGGGTCGAGCAGAACCTCAACGGGGTCACTGGTCCGATCGCCGTCGACGGGGCATCGCCCGGCGCGGCGATCGCCGTCAGGGTCGAGCGCATCGACGTGACGACGCCGGGCTGCGTGGTGGTCAGCCGCTGCGCCTCGCTCACGCCCTCGGACTGGTGGCATGAAGAGGACCACGTGGTGAATCTCGCGATCGAGAACGGCGTGATCTGGCTCGCGAAGGACTGGAGCGTGCCGGTGCGCCCGCTGATCGGGTGTCTGGCGAGCACGCCCGCGCGGGAGACGGTGCTGAGCCGCCATGAGGGCGACTATTGCGGAAACGTCGACTGCGGCGAGATCACCGCCGGGGCAACCGTGATCCTCCCGGTTGAGGTGAGCGGAGCGGGCCTCTACTTCGGTGACAGCAAGGCTGCGATGGGCGACGGCGAGGTCGTCTGCGCACCCGAAGTGGGTACGCGGATCCTTGCCAGCGCGACGCCGCTCGCGCGTCCGGCGTCGATGCGCTCTCCGCGTGTGATCGATGCGGAGTCGCTGACGACGATCGTTTCGGGGATCTCGCTCGCCGATGCCTGCCGGGCGGCCTTCCGGGAGCTGAAAGCGTGGCTCGAGGACGAGTGGGACCTCACCCGGGATGAGTCGGCGCTGGTGATGGGGATCGGCGCCGACTGCGGGGTTGGTCAGGTCAGCAACCTCCTGCACACGGCCAAGTGTTCGATCGCGCGCTCGCTGTTGCCCCCTCGCGTCCGGGACGCCGTCCCGATCGGCGTGAGCGAGTGAACGCCGTGAGCGCCGAGTTCCGACAGCCGTGGCATGGCGTCCTGGTCGCGAATCCGCTGGCGCTCGACGCCAACCTCGAGATCGACTTCGATCGCTACGCGGAGCACATCAGATGGCTGGCCGAGTCGGGCTGCGACGGGATCACTCCGAACGGCTCGCTGGGCGAATATCAGACCCTGACGGCCTCCGAGCGGGCGCGGGTGATCATGACGGCGATCGAGGCGGCGCCGGACGGGTTTGCGGTGATCCCGGCTGTCGGCGCGTACGGCGCGCGAGAGTCCGTGTACTGGGCCGAGCAGGCTGGCGGAGGCCGGCGCGCCGGCGGTGATGGCGCTGCCGCCGAACTCCTACCGCTGTGATGAGCGGAGCGTGCTTCGATCACTATCGCGCGATTGCCGGCGTCGGCCTGCCGGTGATCGCGTACAACAACCCGCTCGACACGAAGGTGGACCTGGTGCCCGAGCTGCTCGCGCGGCTCCATGCCGAAGGGCTGATCGTGGCGGTCAAGGAGTTCGCGGGCGACCCTCGCCGCGCGTACATCGTGCGTGAGCTCGCGCCGGAGCTCGACGTGCTGATCGGCTCCGATGACACCGTTCTCGAGATCGCCCTGGCCGGGGCGAAGGGATGGATCTCAGGCTATACGAGCGCCTTCCCGCGCTCATGCGTCGAGCTCTACCAAGCGTCGGTCGCGGGGGATCTCGGGACGGCGGTGCCGCTCTACCGGACGCTGCATGCGCTGCTCAGGTGGGATCGCGCACGGAGTTCGTCCAGGCGATCAAGCTCTCGATGGACATCGTCGGCCGCGACGGCGGGCCATGTCGGCCTCCCCGCGCGGCGCTGACGCCCGCGCAGGAGGCTGAGATCCGCCGGCTGACCGAGCAGGCGCTGGCGACGGGGATGACCTGAGGATCACCATGAGCGGGGTCCGATGAGCAACGAATTGCTGCAGTCCTACTCGCCGCAGGCACCGGCGGATCTGGTCGGCGAGTTCAAGCGCGCGACACCCGCCGAGACCGCTGACGTACTGGCCGCTGCGCGGTCGGTACAGCGCGATTGGTTCGCACTCGGGGCGGCCGGCCGAGCCGCGGCGCTGCGGGACGCGGCGATCGGACTGCGCGCCGCCCGGGATCAGGCGGTCGCGCTGGTCGTGCGTGAGGTCGGAAAGCCGGTTGCCGAGGCCACCGGCGAGGTGGCCCGTGCGATCTCGATCCTCGAGTACTACGCACAGGCCTGCTTTGCAGCGATCGGATCCCAGTATCCGCCGTCGCTGGGCGGGCTGCTGTTCAGCCAGCGGCGGCCGATCGGTGTGGCGGCGCTGATCACGCCGTGGAACTTCCCACTGGCGATCCCGTTGTGGAAGTCGGCGCCTGCGCTTGCAGCCGGCAACTCCGTGGTGCTGAAGCCCTCGCCGTATGCGCCGGCGTGCGCTGAGCTGCTCGCGAAGATCTTCTCCGATCTTCCGGCGGGGGTGTTCACGGTCGTGCACGGCGGGGCCGACACGGGCGCCGCGCTGATCGACGGCGGCGATGTCGTGTCGTTCACGGGCTCGGACCGCGTCGGACGCAGCGTCGCCGCGCGTGCCGGTGAGCGCGGTATCCCCGCCCAGTGTGAGATGGGAGGCCAGAACGCGGCGATCGTGTTCGATGACGCCGACCTCGAGCTCAGCGCCGCGAGCATCGCGGCGGCGGCGATGGGGTACGCGGGGCAGAAGTGCACCGCGACGCGCCGCGTGATCATCGTCGGCTCGAATGAGGACTTCGTCGAGGCGTTGATCGCGGCTGTCCGCGGGCTGGGACCCGGCGCTCCCGAGGCGCCGAGCACTGCGGTCGGCCCCGTGATCTCACAGGACGCCAGGGACCGGATCCTCGAGGCAGTCGAGTTGGGGCGCTCCGCGGGCGGCGAGGTCCTGGTCGGCGGCTTCCCCGTCGCCGGCGACGGCTGGTTCGTGGAGCCGACTGTGATCGACGGCCTGGCATCCGATCATCCGCTGGCGCTCCAGGAGACCTTCGGTCCGTTGCTGACGATTCACCGGGCGCCTACGGCGCAAGCGGCGGCGGAGATCGCAAACCGCGTCCGCTACGGCCTTGTCGCCTCGGTCCACGGCAACGACATGACGCGGCTTCTGAGGGCAGCCGAGCAGCTGGACTGTGGTCTGGTCAAGATCAACGCTCCGAGCACCGGAGTCGACTTCTATGCGCCGTTCGGCGGCGAGAAGGACTCGAGCTTCGGACCCCGGGAACAGGGGCTCGAGGCGCTGTCGTTCTACTCCTCCTCGCGCACGATCACGATCGCCGCCTGACGCTCACGGCCGTCGGGGCTAGCGCTCGTCGCGGCCAACCCAGAGGCCGCGGATGTGCTTGATGTGCGATCGGATCAAAGTTTTCGTAGCCCGCCGGTCGCGGGAGCGCATCGCGGCGAGGAGCTCGTGATGCTCCTGTGCCGAGGCGACCAGCCGACCGGACTCGACCAGCGCGCCGAGACCGAACAGCCGCGTCTGGAGCCTGAGCCGGTCGACCAGTTCGGTCAGCCGATCGTTGCCGGCCTGCGAGATCAGCTCGACGTGGAAGATCCGATCGGAATCGAGGTAACCGATCAGATCACCCCGTGCGGCGGCTGCGACGATGTCATCGGCGACGGCGCCCAGCCGGTCGAGCACGTCGGGCGAGATCGTCTTCGCCAACTCTGCGGTGACCGGCACCTCGAGCAGCAGCCTGATCCTGTGAGATCTCGTCGAGATCGCGCTCGGACATGCTCGACCACGCGGAACCCGCGGTTGCGCTCGGCGACCACGAACCCATCCTTGACGAGGTCGAGCATCGCCTCGCGAACCGGGGTCGCCGACACCCCGAACCGCTCGCCGAGGGCGGGCGCCGAATACAGCTCGCCGGGTTTGAGTTCGCCGGCCACGAGCGCCGCCTCGAGTGCCCGTCGCACCTGATCGCGGAAGCTCCGGCTGTGGACGACGGCGATGTGGCTCGTCTGGTTGTCGCCTCCGGCACTGCGCTCCTTTCTAGGCTTGACTCGCTCCGGTAATATGTGCAATGCTACATGGCACGAGGATGTCCGTGACCGTGTCTTCAGCCTGCGTGCATGTCCGCCTCAGCTGAGCCGAGCACGGTCGGTCCAGGGTCCGGCGGATCGGGCGCGGAGCCGACGCTCGCGCGCAACGAGGTAGGGCTGCTCGGATCGACCGTGTTCGCGCTTGCGGGCTCCGCACCGGCGCAGACCGTGTCGATCGTGCTCGCGTCCCTCGTCGTGACGGCTGCCTACGGGACGGTTCTGCCGCTGGCGATCTCGGCGCTCGGCCTGCTGTGCATCGCGGTCGCCTTCCAGCGGCTGAACATGTGGCGCCAGAACGCGGGCGCCACCTACGAGTGGGTGTGCCGCGCATTCAGTCCCTACGTCGGAAATCTGGTCGGCTGGCTGATGCTCGTCGCGTTCGGCGGCTTCGTCCTGATCGACGTGATCACGATCGGCCCGAGCGTGCTGGCGCTGCTCGGCATCTCACCCAACAACCAGTGGGCGGGAGCGGCGGCGATCATCGTGATCGGCACGGCGCTGACGACCACCGCGGTGGTCGGCCTGCGGCCGAGCGCGCGCCTTCAGATCACGGTTGCGGTGATCGAGTACACGATCCTGATCGTCTTCATCGTCTGGGCGTTCATCGAGATCTTCCTCGTCCATAAGGCGGGGACCGTCAGGCCGACGACCCAATGGCTGTCGTTCAAGGGCACGGGCGCCGGCTCGTTCAGCGCCGCGATGGTGATCGCGGTCGCGTCGATCGCCGGCTGGGACGGCGGCATCTACGTCAACGAGGAGACCTCCAAGCCGGAAAAGAACCCGGGTCTGGGCGCGGTGATCGCGGTCGCGCTGCTGGGCGTGATCTTCGTGGCGATGTTCGCGACCTTCCAGGGGATCGCACCGCTCGCGGCGCTCAACGCCCATTCCGCGAATGCGGCCGCGTTCGTCGGCCAGCGGCTCGGCGGTACCGCAGGAGAGCGCGTGATCTCGCTCGCGGTGGTGCTGTCGGTGCTCGCGACCACGCAGGTCGCGATCATCGGCACCGCGCGGCTGATCTACTCGATGTCGCGCGACCGTGTGCTGCCGGCGAAGCTCGGGGAGATCCACGATCGCTACCGCACGCCCGCGTTCACGACCGCAGCGCTCGGCGGGCTGATGATGGCGCTCGGGATCATCGACATCTTCGTCAGCTCGGTCGCCAACGCGATCGACGACCTCGTGACCGTCAGCGGCTTCCTCTACTCGATGTTCTACGCGATCACCGGACTCGCCGCGGCGTGGTTCTACCGGCGCTTCATCGGCCGCTCGGTCAAGGACGCATTGATTCTCGGGCTGCTGCCGGTTGGCGGCGCCGCGCTGCTGCTGTGGGTCGCCTACAAGGGTGCGATCGGCCTGAGCACCAGCGAGGCACTGATCCTCGGCGGTGTCGGCGTCCTCGGCGTGATCATGCTCGTGGTTGCGATCACCGTCTATAAATCGCCGATCTTCCAGATCAAGGCCGAGGCCGCGACGACGACCGAGCCGACGTTGCATATCGGCGTCGACTGAGACCCGCACCCCGCCTGCGACCTCAGGAGACGGAGACGGATGCAACGACTGGACGGGCAGGTGGCGATCGTGACCGGGGCGGCCAAGGGCATCGGCGCCGGGATCGCATCGGTGCTACGGGCTGAGGGGGCCGACGTCGTGCTCGCCGACATCGAGCTCGAAGAGGCGCAGACGTTCGCGGCCACGCTCGACTCGAGCGGCGAGCACGTGCTGGCGATCAAGACCGACGTCACCCGGCGCGGTGACCTCGTCGAGCTCGTGTCCGACACGCTCGACCGCTTCGGTCGCGTTGACATCCTCGCCGCCAATGCTGGGATCTATCCGCACATCCCGCTTGAGGAACTCGACCCCGAGGGGTTTGACCAGCTGATGGCGATCAACGTCCGGGGCGTCGTTTTCGCCGTGCAGGCGTGCCTACCGCCGATGCGCCACAGCGGCTACGGGCGGATCGTCCTCACGTCCTCGATCACGGGCGCGGTCGTCGGTCAGCCCGGCTATTCGCATTACGGTGCTTCGAAGGCGGCGATGGTCGGTTTCATGCGCTGCGCGGCGCTCGAGGTGGCCGCGGCGGGGATCACGATCAACGCGATCCTGCCGGGGAACATCGCGACCCCCGGGTTCGAAGAACTGGGGCCCGAGCACGAGCGTGCGATGCTCGCCGCGATCCCGCTCGGCTTCTTCGGAGAGCCGGAGGACGTCGGCTGGGCGGTTCGCTTCCTGGCCTCGCCTGAGGCGCGATACATCACCGGTCAGACGCTGATCACCGATGGTGGCCAAGTGCTGCCCGAGAGCGCCTGACCCCCGCGGGTCAGGGCGTCTATACTCGCGCAGCGAAATGTCCAAGGTCTGCCACATCTGCGCGAAGGGCCCTTCGTTCGGCCACAGCCGTAGCCATTCGATGGTCGCCACCAATCGCCGTTTCGACCCCAATCTGCAGCGGGTGCGAATCGATGACGGGGGTACCCCGCGTCGCGTCTACGTCTGCACGCGCTGTCTCAAGGCCGGCAAGGTCACCAAGGCTCGATAGTGGCGCGGGGTGCCGGCACCCGCCACCGGCCACGCCACGCGCACGGGTGGTCGCTCTCCGGTGACTGACCCCAGTCTCGTTCGGTTCCGAGCGCTCGTCGAGGCCGGCCTCGCCGCGCTTGAGGAGCGCCGCCAGGAGGTCAACGACCTCAACGTGTTCCCGGTCGCCGACGGCGACACCGGCGACAACATGGTGCTGACGCTGCGCTCGGTGCTCACCGAGCTCGACCGCCTCAGCGGCGCTTCGCAGGAGACGACGATCGATGAGATCGGTCGCAACCAGATCGTCGCGTCCGTTGCCAGGGCGGCGCTGCTCGGCGCCCGCGGCAATTCGGGCGTGATCCTGTCGCAATTGATCCGTGGCGCCGCAGAGGAGCTCGCGAGTCGCCCCGGCGAGCTGATCGATCCCGTCCTGATCGGCGCCGCACTGGCTCGTGCGGCCGACCAGGCATACGGGTCCGTCCGCGAACCCGCCGAGGGCACGATCCTCACCGTCGTGCGCGAGATGGCCAGCCGTGTCGCGACCGATCTCGCCCATATGGACCGAACCAGGCTCGGCCCGGAGGCCACCGACGCCGAGCAGGACGAGATGATCGCCGAGGTGATCGAGCGCGCGCTGGCCGCCGGCCAGGACTCGGTTGCGCGCGGGCCGGACATGCTGCCGGTGCTGCGAGAGGCCGGGGTCGTCGACGCCGGCGGCTATGGCCTGACGGTACTGCTCGCGGGCATTGTGGGGGCGCTGCGGGGAAGTGAGCCGCCGCCGCTGGAGCATCACGCCGCCGCGCGCGTGACCCACCCCCAGCACGCCTCGTCGACATATCGCTACTGCACCAACTTCGCGGTCACGGGCAACGATCTTGATCAACGGCAGTTCGCCGTCGAGCTGGAGCAGATCGGTGACTCCGTGCTCGTCGTCGGAGACGCGAGCACGCTCAAGGTGCATGTCCACACCGACGATCCCGACGCCGCGACCGCGCTGTTCGCGCAGGCCGGGCTCGTCTCGCACATCGACATCGCCGACATGCGCGCGCAGGTGCGCGAGCGCGACGCCCGCCTCACGGCGCGCGCCTGAGACTCCGATCGTATGCGGGGCGCTCGCGGTCGTCACCGGCGACGGCTTCCATGCGCTGTTCGGGAGCCTCGGGGTGCCGGTGCTCGACGGCGGGCCGACGCTGAACCCGTCGACCTACGACCTGCTCGCCGCGATCCACGGGATCGCGGCCGAGGAGATCGTCGTCCTGCCGAACAGCGCGAACGTCGTGATGGCCGCCGAGCGCGCGGCGGAGCTGTCGGATCGGAAGGTCCACGTCGTGCCGTCGCGGTCGCTGCAGGCGGGGTTGGCGGCGGCAGTCGGGCTCGATCACGACCAGGACCGCGCAGCAGAACGCGGCGACGATGAACGCGATCCTGCAGACGGTCAGGACCGGCGCGGTCGCGCCCGCGGCGCGTGATGACGCCCAGGGTCGCTTCCGCGAGGGAGACGCGATCGGCTTCGTCGAGGAGAAGCTCGTCTCGTGGGGCAGGCCCAGGGAGACGCTGCGCGACGTGCTCGAGCGGCTCGCGCCGGATGCCGAGCTGATCACCTGCCTTCGCGGCGCGCAGGCGCCGCTTGACGACGACGCCGTGCAGGCGCTGGCCGCCGGCGACGTCGAGTTCGAGCTGTCCGTCGGCGGGCAGCAGAGCTACTGGTGGCTGCTGTCGGCCGAATAGCGTCAGTAGTCCGGGTCGCCCGCGTAATCCTCGGACTCGTCAGACAGGCTGACGCCGTGCAGTCGCTCGATCGCGCGGGTCAGCCTTTCGAGCGGCTCGACCACGTCGTCGCGCTCAGCCTTCTGCTGGAGTGAGAGCCGGACCGCGGCCAACTCGCGGGCGAGGAACTCGGTCTCGGCCAGCGATCGCGCGTTGACCTCGCGGTCACGCTCGATCTCCTCCTTGTCGCGGTCGGCCTGCCGATTCTGCGCCAGCAGGATCAGCGGTGCCGCGTACGCGGCCTGGGTGGAGAAGACGAGGTTGAGCAGGATGAACGGGTATGGATCCCAGGCTCCGATCAGCCCGACGATGTTGAGCGTGATCCAGATCGCGACGACGATCGTCTGGCCGACGAGGTAGCGCCCGGTCCCGAAGAACCGCGCGACCGACTCCGCCCAGCGGGCGAACGCGTCGGAGTCATAACC
Organism: uncultured Solirubrobacterales bacterium; assembly: GCA_963742025.1. Taxonomy (GTDB): domain Bacteria; phylum Actinomycetota; class Thermoleophilia; order Solirubrobacterales; family Solirubrobacteraceae; genus Palsa-465. The sequence continues at coordinate 143,614 of CAVUKF010000004.1, read as the reverse complement.
CGAGCCGCCGCGGGCACCGCGTGGCTTGCTGAGGTTGTCGGGTCGGGCCATCTCAGACCAGTCGCCTGGTCGATCCGCCAGTCGGCCGGCAGGATCCGGTCGAGGACGTCGTCGATCGTGACCGCTCCGACGAGCCGGCCGGCGTCGTCGGTGACCGGGATCGCGACCACGTCGTAGGCGGCCAGTCGCCTGGCTACCTCGCGGTCGCTCGCGTCTGCCCGGACGGGATCCCACTCGTCGTCGATGCAGCGGCTGACCGGCTTGGACGGCGCCTCGCGCAACAGCCGCTGGACGCCGACGACACCGATGAAGCGCCCGGTCGGCGTCTCGAGCGGAGGCTGACAGACGAACACCTGTGCGGCGAGCGGCACCGGCAGATCGGGATCACGGACCCGCGCAAGCGCCTGCGCGACGGTCGCCGTGGCGGCGAGGATGATCGGCTCCGGCGTCATCAGCCCGCCCGCCGTATCCGGCTCGTACTTCAGCAGGCGCCGGACCGGCTCGGCCTCGTCGGGGTCCATCGCGTCAAGCAGCTCGGCGCGCATCGTCGCCGACATCTCACCGAGCAGGTCGGCGGCATCGTCGGCCTCCATCTCGTCGAGCACGCGGGCGAGGCGATCATGGTCAAGCTCCGAGACGAGTCGGATCTGCTCGTCCTCCGGCATCTCCTCCAGCATGTCGGCAAGCCGGTCGTCCTCGAGCGCCTCGGCCAGGATCCGCCGGCGGCTGAGCGGCAGCTGCCGGATCGCCGTCGCCATCTCGACCGGATGCATCCCGCCGAGCGTCGCCGCCTGACGGTCGACGGAGCGCTCCAGCGAGAACAGCTCACCGGCTTCGCTCCAGTCGATCACCTCGGGCTGACGCCGGCGCCCCGGCAGCCGCCGTCCGGCGAGCGCGACGGTCGCCACCTCCCACACGAACGGCTCCGGTGCCGGCGTCAGGCCGATGTCGACGACTCGCCGCCCACCGACCTTCGAGGCGAACAGCTCGGCGGCGACGAGCCGCTCGCCGTCGCGCAGCTCGAACTGCTTGAGGTTGATCGAACCCCTGCGCAGGCGCAGACCGCGGCCGTCGATCTCGCCGATCCGGGTGGCCGCGACGAACACGCGGCGGCGCTGCACGCCGCCGATCACGAACCCGTTCACGTGGGGCGGCCGAGCACCGAGGTGGAGCACCACGTCGACGACATGGCCGACGTCGGCGCCGTCGGCGCCGACCAGCGGCAGGCGCATCACTCGCGAGGCGTAGAGGACCCGGTCGCTCACCACTTCATCGTATTTCCGATTCGTCCGCACGGCAATCGCCCGGCAGCGCGGTAGCCTTAGCGTCAACCCCGTTGATGCCCACAGCGATCGTTCATCTGTCGTCAATTGCGGGAAGCCCGCTGCTCGACGCCGACGGCGGGCACCTCGGCCGGGTCGACGACGTCGTCGCAAGGCTTGACGACTCCGACGCGCTGCCGCCGGTCGTCGGTCTGAAGGCGCGGATCGGTGGCCGCGAGATGTTCGTCGCGATCGATCGGATCGCTGAGCTCGGGCCGGACGCCGTCCGCACCTCGACGACCAAGCTCAACCTGGGCAGTTTGAGCGGCGGCCCGGCGAGGTGTTGCTGCGCCGCGACCTGCTGGATCGCAAGCTGATCGACGTCACCACCGCGAGGCTCGTCACCGCGCGCGAGGTCGAGCTCGAGCTCGTCGATGGCAGCTGGCGGGTGGTGGGCATCGACCCGAGCCTGCGTCCGCGGCTGTGGCGGTTCTTGCCCGCGGCGGTTCCGCGGTCACGACAGCGAGCACACGCAGTTCGTCTCCTGGCAGGACATGGAGCCGTTCGTCTCCCATGTCCCGACGTCGCGGCTGAAGCTCGCCTCGCGACGTCTCGCGCGGCTGCACCCGGCCCAGATCGCCGATCTCGTCGAGGCCGCCTCGCACGAGGAGGGCGAGGAGATCCTCGCCGCGGTCGGCCACGACAAGGAGCTCGAGGCCGACGTCTTCGAGGAGCTCGACGACGAGCATCAGGTCGAGTTCCTGCGTGAGCGCTCCGACGATGAGGCCGCCGCGTTGCTCGCGCGGATGGCCAGCGACGATGCGGCGGACCTGCTGCTCGAGATCGACCAGGCACGGCGCCTGCCGCTGCTCAACCTGCTCCCGCCCGCCAAGCAGATCGAAGATCAGGGCGCTCCTCGGTCATAACCCGTCGACCGCGGGCGGTCTGATGAACCCGGACTTCGTCTCTGTCGGAGTCGAAGCGACCGTCGCGGAGGCGCTCGCCGCGGTTCGCGCGAGCGAGCTCGGCGCCCAGCTGGTCTCGACGATCTGCCTGACCGACGACGCCGGCCTGCTCGTCGGACGGTGCCGCTTTCCGACCTGGTGCGCGCCGATCCGCAATCGGCACTGTCGAGCCTGAGCGAGGCCATCGACGCCGACGGTGTCGGCGGAGGCCGACCTCCCCGATGTCGCCCGACTGATGACCGATTTCAACCTGATCGCGATGCCGGTGCTCGACGCTGACGGGAGCCGGTCGGGCTGATCGCCGTCGACGACGTGCTCGAGCTGCTCCTGCCCGAGGAGTGGCGACGGCGCGCGGGCGTGGCGCAGGCTGAAGGCGGGATCGCTGCGTACGTGAGCCGTCAGGGCGCTACGATTGCGGGCGATGGATGACCAGCCCACACATCAAGGACAGCGAACCCCCGCGAAGTCCGTTCGCGGCCGCCGTCGCGGTGGTCTCCTCACCCGTAATGGCTTGATCTCGGGCTGAGACCCCCGCCGGCGCCCGCGGCGCCAGTGCGGAACCCGAGAGGAGGTCGAGCCGATGACGTACGAAGCGGCCCACGCCGCCGGTGGCCACGCCACCCGCACGGGTGGCCACGCCGCCAGTGCGGGCCGTGCTCGACTCCGCGCACGTCGGGCGACATCCAGGGCGCATTCGGCACGATCCGAGAGCACGACGAGTGCGCATTCGCGGCCTGCGGGCGCGGACGCTCGCGCTGCTGGCGATCATCGGCCCCGGCCTGATCGTGATGGTCGGCGACAACGACGCCGGCGGTGTCGCGACCTACTCGCAGGCCGGCCAGAAGTACGGGACGAGCCTGCTGTGGGTGCTGCTGCTGCTGGTTCCCGTGCTGATCGTCAACCAGGAGATGGTCGTGCGGCTCGGGGCGGTGACCGGCGTCGGTCACGCGAGGCTGATCAAGGAGCGCTTCGGGCGCTTCTGGGCTTACTTCTCGGTCTTCGACCTCTTCGTCCTGAACTTCCTGACGATCGTCACGGAGTTCATCGGGGTCAGCCTCGCGCTCGGCTACTTCGGGATCTCGGAGTACATCGCGGTGCCGATCGCCGCCGTCGCGCTCGTCGCGATCACCGCGAGCGGGAGCTTCCGCATCTGGGAGCGCGCGATGTTCGTGTTCGTCTTCGCGAACCTGCTCGTGATCCCGCTGTTCCTGCTCTCGCATCCGAAGCCCGGGCCGATCCTCCACGGCTTCGTCGTCCCCGGGATCCAGGGCGGCGCGACCTCGACGGCCGTCCTGCTGATCATCGGTCTCGTCGGCACGACGGTCGCCCCCTGGCAGCTGTTCTTCCAGCAGTCGAACGTGATCGACAAGCGGATCACCCCGCGGTGGATCAACTACGAGCGCCTCGACACGTGGATCGGCGCGGTCGTCGTCGTCCTCGGGGCGACGGCCCTGATGGCGATCTGCGCGTTCGGTTTCGCCGGCACCCCTTATGCGGGACGTTTCGACAACGCCGGCCAGATCGCCGCGGGTCTCGGGCATGTGCTCGGGTCCGACCGCAGGTGCCCTGTACGCGCTCGTCCTGCTGAACGCATCCCTGATCGGCGCCGGGGCACTGACGCTTTCGACGAGCTACGCGTTCGGCGACATCTTCGGGACCAAGAGCTCGCTGCACCGCAGCTTCGCCGACGCGAAGACGTTCTACGCGATCTTCTCGCTGCTGATCGTCGGCGCCGCGGCGATCGTGCTGATCCCCGGCGCGCCGCTCGGGATCATCACCTTGGCCGTCCAGGCGCTCGCCGGCGTGCTGCTTCCGAGCGCGAGCGTCTTCCTGCTGCTGTTGTGCAACGACCGCGAGGTGCTCGGCCCGTGGCGCAACCCGACGTGGCTGAACGCGCTCGCGAGCGTGATCATCGGAGTCCTCGTGCTGCTTTCGATGATCCTGATGGCGACGACGCTGTTCCCCGGAATCGACGTGACGACAGTCGCGCTTCGCCGGTGGTGTCGTGCTGGCGCTCGGTCCTCGCTCGGCTTCGGGTTCGTATCGCTGCGCTCGCGGCCGGCGTCGGCGGCGGTCACCGAGGTCTCGGCGGAGCCGCAGGTCCCCAAGCAGGATTGGACGATGCCCCCGCTGGCGCTGCTCGAGCGGCCCGAATGGTCGACCGGCCGCACGGTCGCGATGCGCGCGATGAGCGCCTACCTCGTCGATCGCCGTGATCCTGCTGGTCGTCAAGGCCGTCCAGCTCGCCGGCGGCTGAAAGCCGGGCGGCCAAGCCACATGCGCGGCCGCGCATCCGACGTGACCATCATCATCAACTCCACCGATGTGCCCGACCGCCTTCGCGACCTGTGAACCGCTGGCCGATGGCGAGCTGAGCGCGCGCCGGTCCGCTACCCGCGGCCCTCGCGGCCTGAACGCCCCGCTGCGGCCCCACGGGCGCGAAGGCGCAGCGGGCGGCTGCAACGCTCGGCCTGATCACCGTCGGCGACCTGCTCGAGCACCTTCCGCACGACCGGCGCGAGGCGCGGGCGATCGCGGCGCTCGAGGACGGCGAGACGCGCGACCGTCGTCGTCGAGGTCGTCAGCATCGCCTCGCGACCGGTGCGCCGGCGCGGGATGCGACCGCTCGTACAGGCGACGGTCGCCGACGGGACCGGGCGCCTCGCGGTGACGTTCTTCAACCAGCCGTGGCTGGTGGCGCGCTACCCACCGGGCACGAGGCTCGTGCTGCACGGCAAGACCGAGCGTGCAGGGCGCTTCACGGTTCAGGCGCACGCTGCGCACCAACGAGGCGACCACGCCTGCGGGTGGCGTGGCCGCTGCCGGCAGCGGTGCCGCCACGCCACCCGCCGGGATGGTCGCGCACTACCCCGCCACCGACGGACTGACCTCGACACAGATCCTGGCGATGGTCCAGCGAGCACCTGGCCGCCTTCGATGACGTCGCTGAGCCGCTGCCGGCCTCGTTGCGCGCCCGTGAGCGGCTGGCCGAGCGTGGCGCGGCGCTCAGGGCCGCGCATTTCCCGCTGGCTGAGAACGATCAGGAGCTGGCGCGCCGCCGGCTCGCGTTCGAGGAGTTGCTGCTCGACCAGCTCGCGCTGATGCGGCGCAGGCACGCCCGCGCCGAGGCCTCGCGGGCGCCGGTCCTTGATCGCGCCGGGACCTTGACAGCGCGGTGGCTCGAGCGAGATCTGCCGTTCGAGCTGACGGGGGATCAGCGCGCATGCGATCGCCGAGATCGACGCCGATCTCGCGGCAGCGACGCCGATGCAGCGGCTGCTGATGGGCGAGGTCGGGTCCGGCAAGACCGTGCTCGCGCTGTACGCGATGCTGCGAGCCGTCGAGCACGACCTCCAGGCGGTGCTGATGGCGCCGACCGAAACGCTGGCGGAGCAGCACTTCGCGACGATCCAGCGGCTGCTCGGCTCCGAGCCGGTGCGAGCCGGCCTGCTGACCGGCTCGACGCCGGCTCGCAGGCGTGCCGATCTGCTCGCGAAGCTGGCGCACCGGCGAGCTGTCGCTGATCGTCGGGACGCACGCGCTGATCGAGGACGCGGTCTCGTTCTCGTCGCTCGGGGTGGCCGTCGTCGACGAGCAGCATCGCTTCGGCGTGCGCCAGCGGGCGGCGCTCGACCGTAAGGGCGCCGGCAGCGACACGCCCGCACGTCCTGCACATGACCGCGACGCCGATCCCGCGGACGCTCGCGCTGAGCAACTACGGCGACCTCGACTTCACGATGCTGCGTGAGCTGCCGAGCGGCCGCCAGCCGATTCGCACGGTCGTCTGCTCCACCGACGCCGAGCGCGAGCGGGCGTACGAGCGGATCCGCGAGGAGCTCCGCGCCGGACGTCAGGCATTCGTCGTCTGCCCGCTCGTCGAGGAGTCCGACGCGCTGCAGGTACGGGCCGCCACGGCGGAGTTCGAGCGCCTGCGAACCGGACCGCTGCGCGACTTCGAGCTTGTGCTCCTGCACGGGCAGATGCGCCCGACGGAGAAGCAGGCGGCGATGGCCGCCTTCACCGAGCACAAGGCTGATGTGCTGGTCGCGACGTCCGTGATCGAGGTCGGGATCGATGTGCCGAACGCGACCGTGATGCTGGTCGAGGACGCCGAACGCTACGGGATCTCGCAGCTGCATCAGCTACGCGGACGCATCGGTCGCGGCGCGCACGCGTCGCTGTGCCTGCTGTTCGGGCGCAAGGACTCCCAGCGGCTGCAGGCACTGGCCCGCGAGACCGACGGCTTTGCGCTCGCCGAGGTCGACCTGCGCCTGCGCGGCGAGGGCGAGCTGGTCGGCTCCACGACAGCACGGCGCCAGCCAGTACCGGTTCGCGCAGCTGCCCGAGGACGCCGAGTTGCTGGAGCGCGCCCGCCGCCACGGCCGATGGATCGCCGACCACGACCCCGAGACTCGAGGATCCAGAGCATGCGCTGATCGCGCGACGCGCTTGCGCCTCCGATACGGCTCACGATGCGTCGGCACCGATCGACGCCTGAATCCCGGGTGTCTTCGGTGCGGGTGATCGCGGGGGTGCACCGCGGCGCGATCCTCAGGGCGCCGCGCGGCGAGCAGACCGGCCGACGTCTGATCGCGTGCGCGAAGCCGTGTTCTCGATCCTCGCTGACGTCGGCGGCGAGCGTGTCCTCGATCTGTTCGCCGGCTCGGGTGCGCTCGCGATCGAGGCGCTGTCGCGGGGCGCCGCTTCGGCCACACTCGTCGACTCCGCCGCGGGCGGCGATCGCGGCGATCCAGCGGCAACCTGGCATCGCTCGGGCTGGAGGCGGAGGTACGGCGCGCCGGCGCCCTCGCATTCCTCGCGACCGCAAAGAAGGCCGCGCGTCAATACGATCTGGTGTTCGTCGATCCCCCATACCGCCTGGCGAGCACGCTCGGACGTGAGCTGACGGGCGCCCTGGAGCCGGTGCTTGCACCGGATGCCCGGGTCGTCACCGAAAGCGACCGCCGGGCGCCGCTGGAGCTCGAGCTCCCGCTCGATCGCGAGCGACGCTACGGCGACACCCTGATCAGAATCCATGGACCCCGATAATCGCAGCGCCATCTGCCCCGGCTCGTACGACCCGGTGACCTTCGGCCATCTGGACGTGATCTCACGTGCGTCCGCGATGTTCGACAAGGTGATCGTCGCCGTCGTCAACCTGCCAATGCGCAAGGGCGGCACGCTGTTCACGACCGAGGAGCGCGTCGCGTTCCTCGAGCACGCGACGGACTCGCTGCCGAACGTCGTCGTCGAGCCGTTCAGCATTCTCGTGGTCGAGTTCGCGCGCTCGCGCGGTGCCAAGGCGATCGTCAAGGGCCTGCGTGCGATCTCCGACTTCGAGTACGAGTTGGAGATGAACCAGCTGAACCGCCGCCAGGCTCCTGATGTCGAGTCCGTGTACCTGATGGCCTCGCCCAAGTACAGTTTCATCAGATCAAGCGGAGTCAAGGAGCTTGCGACCTTCGGCGGGTCGATCGACGATCTCGTACCCGACGAGGTCGCCGTCGCCTTGAAGGAACGGCTCGGCCGCTGACGAAACAGAGGTTTTAGCGATGGACGTTCTCGTACTCATCGACAAGTTGGACGATCTCGTCCACAACGCCAAGCCGGTCCCGCTGACCGATCAGGTCCGCGTGGACAAGGAGGAGATCTACGACATCCTTGATCAGATGCGCGCCACGATCCCCGAGGAGATCAAGCAGGCGCGCTGGATCGTCAAGGAGCGTCAGGAGATGCTCGCCGAGGCCAAGCGCGAGGCGGAGCGGGTGATGAAGGAGGCGCGGGAACGACAGGAGCGCCTGATCTCCGAGGAGGAGATCACCAAGGAAGCCGAGCGTGCCGCCGAGGACATCATCGACGACGCGCACGCCAGGGAACGGGAGATCCGGCTCGGTGCCGAGGACTACGCGGACGAGATCTTGAATACGCTCGAGGTCAACCTCAGCAAGTTCATCGCGGCCGTCCAGCGCGGCCGCGACCGCCTCGCCGGCAAGGACGAGCCCGCCGAAGTCGGCTAGCCCGGCTGGATGCCGGGGCTGTGGTGATCGCCGGCCGTCGCGGAGCGGTCTCGTGGATTTGATGAGCGGAGCGTAGGCCGGCCCGGAGCTGGATGCGGTTTCCTCGTCCGTCCGCACCGGCCTTTACCTTGAAGCTCGGTGTCCATCGGACGCAACGCAGCGGCGCTTGACCGGCTCGTCGCTGAGCTGGAGGAACCGGCCGCTCGGCTGGGCGGTGAGCAGTGGCGCCCGGACCGTGAGTGGTGTGCTGCGCGGCTCGCCGAGCTGCTCGCACGCGCCGAGCTGCGGGCCTGGCTGGTCGAGACCGCGGATGAGCCCGGCGTGCTGACCGCCTGCTGCCCGCTGGGGACCGGCCGGGCCCTGGTCGCATACGCCCGGGAGCCGTCGCCGGGGCCGGCGACGGGCGGCTACGTCGTCGGCAGATCGGTGCCGTTCGGCCCCCGGCGCTATCTGCTGATCGGGCGTGCGGCGGTCGTCGAGCGCGCGCTCGCGCCGCGGTTTTCGACGCTGATCACGTCGCTGCGCGCGCCCCGCGGGGAGTTCTGGCACGTGCACGGCGCCGTGCTTGCGCGTGCGGCCCGGTCGCTCGCCGCCGAGGCTGGGGCTGCAGGCGCGGTCCCGCGCGCCGCCTGAGCGCCGCCCGGCTTGGGGCGGTCCCGCGCGCCGCCTGGGCGCCGCCCGGCTCGGGGCGGTCCCGCGCGCCGCCTGGGCGCCGCCCGGCTTGGGGCGGTCCCGCGCGCCGCCTGGGCGCCGCCCGGCTTGAGGCGGTTGACATCGCCGTCGTCTCCGGCGTAACTCCCCACTCCTCCCTCTCCCGGCGAGTGCGTGGCGGATTGAGGTGCTATAGGCGGCTCAAATCCCCGCTCTCCGAGCCTTCGGCGGGTGCGTGGGGGATTGTGGTTGCCGCCGGCGGCTCGCCTCGGCGGCGCGTGGCTGATCGGCGGTTCCGTCCGCGATGGGCGCCATCCTCGGATCGCAATGGACGCAATCTGGTTGATGGTCGGCGCGCTGGTCGGCGCCGGTGCGGTCGCTGCGATGCTCGGCTCGCGGCTGCGCGCCGTCGGCGCGGAGCGCAACCGCGCCTCGGAACGGGCCGGCGAATCAGAGCGCGAGCTGGTGCGTGCTCAGGCCGACCTCGGACATGAGCGGACGCTGTCGCAGGAACGGCTGGCAACGCTCCAGGATGCCCAGGAGCGTCTGTCGAACTCGTTCAAGGCGCTGAGCGCCGAGGCGCTGCAGGCGAGCATGGTGCAGCTGACCGAGCTCGCTCGCACGCAGCTCCGGGCCGCGCAGGCCGAGGCGAAGGGTGACCTCGACAAGCGTCATCAGGCCGTCGAGCAGCTCGTCGCGCCGCTCAAGGAGCAGCTCGGCCGGGTCGATCAGCAGCTCGTCGCGCTCGATCGCGAGCGACGCGAGTCGCGCGGGGCCCTGGAATCCCAGCTGAAGGCGCTGACCGACACCGGTGAGAAGCTGCGTACCGAGACCGGCGCGCTGGTCACTGCGCTGCGCAAGCCGAACGCGCGCGGTCAGTGGGGTCAGATGCAGCTGCGCAAGGTCGTCGAGCTGGCCGGCATGGTGCGTCACTGCGACTTCAACGAGCAGGCCACCGTTGTCAGCGACGACACGGCGCTACGCCCCGATCTCGTCGTCAACCTCCCGGGCGGCAAGCATGTCGTGGTTGACGCCAAGGCGCCGTTGCAGGGTGTGCTCGACGCCTACGAGGCGCGAGACGAGGACGAGCGCGCCCGCCACCTGCAGGATCACGCGCGGCTGCTGCGCAGGCACGTCAAACAGCTGGCCGACAAGTCGTACTGGAGCGGTCTGGACTCCGCGCCCGATTTCGTCGTGATGTTCCTCCCCGGCGAGCATCTCTACAGCGCCGCGCTCGAGGTGGATCCCGAGCTGATCGAGGACGCGATGGCCCGTCACGTGCTGATCGCGACGCCGACGACGCTGCTGGCAATGCTGCGGGCGGTCGGCTACGGGTGGCAGCAGGAGCGCGTCGCAGAGTCTGCGCAGGCGGTCTCCGAGCTCGGACGGGAGCTTTACGGCCGGCTGGCCAAGCTCTCGACACTGCTGGCGACCCTCGGGAACAGGCTCAACGGAACCGTCCGCGCCTACAACGAGACGGTCGGATCCTACGAGGCGCGTGTCCTGCCGGGCGCGCGTCGCTTCGTCGATCATGGGGTGATCGGTGAGAGCAGCCCGCTGCCGAGCCTGGAACAGGTGACGACGAGCGCAAGGAGTGTGCACGTCCCGGAGGCAGAGCGGGAATCGGCGCTCGATCGGCCGGCGGTGACGCAGATGGAGCTCGACGCGGTGGCGCCGCGCGACGAGGTCCGCGCGATCCGGCTTCGCGCAGCGGAGTAGCGTTTGCCGGCATGACCTGCCGGTCATGGCGCCCGCCGGTCTGGCGGCGAAGCTCGCGCGGGGTGGCCGTCTGCATGGCGGCGGCCGGGGTGGCGCTCGGATGCTCGGCGTCGGTCGCCTCCCCGGTCCGGGGCGCGGCACGGCAGCTGTCGCTCCCGTCGGGCGCGGCTGTCAGCGGCCAGGACGCGGCGCTGGAGTCGGTGGCGTGCCCGCGGGAGCGAGATTGCCTTGCGGTCGGCTCGTACTCGGAGCGGGGAGGGGCTGACCAGCCGATGGCGATCGCCGCTGCGACCGTCTGGAGGCGCGGGGAGGAGCTGCCGCTCCCGTTCGGCGCCGATGCGGACCCTGGGGCCCAGCAGGCCGTGCTCGAGTCAGTCTCCTGCCGGACGGTTGGGGCGTGTGTCGCAGTCGGGTATTACACCGACCAGCACGGCAACGCCGAACCGATGGTGCTCAGCGAGTCGGCCGGCACATGGGGAGTCCCGTCGGAGCTGACGCTTCCGGTGAATGCCGCACCCACGGGGCAGAACTCCGCCCTCTACGCGGTCTCCTGCCCCGGGGGGGTTGGGCACTGTGTCGCGGTCGGCTACTACACGGATGTGGACGGCAACTCGGAGGCGATGGTCGTGGGCCAGTCGGGCGGCGCCTGGGCGTCTGCCGCTGAACTAGAGCTGCCGCTCGGCGCGAACGAGACCGCGGGGGCCGAGCAGGCGGCCTTGTATTCGGTCGCGTGTACTGAACCCGGGGACTGCTTCGCGGTCGGCTCCTACAGCGATCTGGCAGGCAACGGCGAGCCGATGGCGGTCCGGGAGACCGTCGGGGTCTGGCGGGCCGCCGAGGAGCTGTCGCTCCCGGCGAATGCGATCCCGAGTCCGGTCGGGCAGTACGCCGATCTGTACTCGATCGCGTGCACCGGTCCACGCAGTTGCATCGCTGTCGGCTCCTACACCGACAGCGACGACAACCATCAGCCGATGGTGATCCAGCTACGGGGCGGCGTCTGGCGCCGTGCGCAGGAGCGCTCGCTGCCGTCGAACGCCGACACCACCGCCAACAGACAGAACGCGGCGCTCTACGCGGTGTCGTGCGCGCGCGGCGGAGCCTGCGCCGCAGTCGGCGGCTATACCGACGCCGGTGGCGGTGAGGAGGGGCTGCTACTCCGGGAAGCACGTGGACGTTGGCGCACTGCGGCGGAGCTGGCACTGCCGGCAAATGCAGCCCGCGGCGGCGGTGACCAGAACGCCTCGCTGTACGCGGTCGCCTGCCCGAGCACGGATGCCTGCGTCGCCGTCGGCACCTACCGCGACGGCCGCGGCGGCATCGAACCGATGGCTGCGGGGGTTTGAAGCGCTGGGGCCAGAACGCCGGTCGCAACATCCGTCACAAATGGGCCTCGAACGGTGGTTGAATGTCAACGTGACGCCAACCTCGTGCGCTGCCGGGGAGCGATCTGCGAAGGGGGACACATGAAGGTGCGTGCAGCTTCGGAGGTAGCGGCCGCGGCAATCGGCGTGCATGCCGCCGGCTACGAGGTTCGCGGGGCTGGTTCCTACGCGCGAGTGCACGCGAGGAGGGTTCCGAGCCAGCTCCTCCGCCTGGCCTGTGCCGGCGCGATCTGCGCCCTCGCGGCGATGACTGCGGGCGCCGGTGCCGCGCGCGCGGCGTGGACCCCCACCCAGCTGACCTACGGCGGCTCCGGGGATTCCGCCGATTACCTGATCGCCGCGTCGTGCCCCTCGACTTCCTTGTGCGTCGCGCTCGACAGCTTCGGCGACGGTGTGATCTCGGCGAGCCCGGTCGGATCCGCCGCGACGTGGAAGCTCACCAACATCAACACACTCGGCGGGTACAACACGATGGACGTGTATGTCACGACCGACGCCGTGTCGTGCGCCTCGGCGTCCCTGTGCGTCGCGGTCGACAGCGCCGGGGACGTCACGGCCTCGACCAACCCGACCGGGGGCGCCGCTGCGTGGAGCGCCACCAACGTGGACGGAACCAACGATCTGTCCGCAGTGTCGTGCACGTCGACCCCCTCGCTCCTGTGCGTCGCGGTTGACGGCGCCGGGGACGTCGTCACTTCCACGAACCCGGCCGGAGGGGCCGGTGCATGGACGTCGCCCACGTGGACGGCAGCAACGCGCTGACGGGCGTGTCGTGTCCGTCGAGCGCCTTGTGCGTCGCGGTCGACTACGCCGGGAAGGTCGTGACATCGACCAACCCCACCGGAGGTCCCGGCGCGTGGACCGCTGCCCATGTGGATGGCGGCAACCACCTGTCCGGCGTCTCGTGCACCTCGACGCCGTCGACGCTGTGTGTCGCGGTCGACGGTGCTGCCGGGAACGTCGTGACATCGTCGAGCCCAACCGGAGGTGCCAGCGCGTGGACGACTGCCCATGTGGACGGCTCCAACCACCTATTCGAGGTGTCGTGCACGTCGACGTCCTCATGCGTCGCGGTCGATTCGGCCGGGAACGTCGTTACGTCCGCCGACCCGACCGGAGGGGCCGGCGCGTGGACCGCTTCCGGAGTGAACGGAGGCGACTCCCTGTTTGGCGTGTCGTGCACTTCAACGCCGTCGCTGCTGTGCGTCGCCGTCGGCGAGACCCTGGCCGGCACGGAGGAGTACGCGGATGTCGTGACCTCGACCGACCCGATCGGCGGTGGTGGTGGCGGCGGTGGCGGTGGTGGTGGCGGCGGTGGTGGCGGCGGCGGTGGTGGCGGTGGTGGCGGTACCGGTTCGGGAGTGCCCGTGAACACCGCGCCGCCGGTTGTCTCCGGTTCCGGCAAAGCCGGCGGCACCTTGTCCGTGACGACCGGCTCGTGGACGAATGATCCGACGAGCTTCGCGTATCAGTGGTATTTGGATGGGACGCCGATCCAGGGCGCGACCGGCAGCACCTACAGGGTGCAGCCGGTTGACGAGCAGTTGACGTTGACGGTTGTGGTGACGGCGTCGAACGCCGGCGGGGCGGGATTGCCGACGAAGGAACAGGGTGGCGGTGTGGCGGTTCCGGTGCCGAAGGTCGTCGGTTGCCCGGCGGCGAAGGGCGTTCTGAAGGGGACGACGCTTGGGTTGATTCATCTCGGGATGACGAGGGTGCAGGCACGGCATGCCGATAGTCACAGCACCGATCGCGGTAAGCAGTATCAGGACTTCTTCTGCATGACCCCGATTGGCGAGCGGGTTGGTTACGCGTCACCGAAGCTGCTGGCGACGCTCCCGAAGCACGAGCGTGGGCCGTTGGCGGGGCGGGTGATCTGGGCGTCGACCTCGAGCGCGTTCTATACGGTCAACGGGGTCCGCGTCGGGGCGACTGTTGCGGCCGCGGGCAAGGTTTTGAGATTGACAGGTCCGATTCGTGTCGGTTTGAACGATTGGTACCTCGCTCCCAACGGAGCTTCGACGGCCGTGTTCAAGGTTCGCGGTGGTGTGATCGAGGAGGTCGGAATTGCCGAGAAGTCGCTGACAGCCGGCCACGTCGCCGAGGTCAACCTCCTCGAGAGCTTCTCCTGACAGCACCAAGTCCGTTCGCGCTGCCGGTTTCCGGTGCGTGGCTCACACTTTCGGTGTCCGCGAGTCCCACCAGGCGCGGAGGTCGTCGCGCTGGTGGGGGAGCGGGTCGGCGGAGGGCTTCATCGCCTTGACCAGCGCGAGCGCCTCGTCGATGTCGATCCCATTGCGGATCGCCACGACACCGGCCGCGACCGCGGCCGACCGCTGCCATCCGGCCCGGCAGTGGACGTAGGTCTTCTTGCCCTCATCGAGCGATCCGAGGACCTCGTCGACGGCTGATTCGAGCGCCTGGGCGGGCAGCCGGCCGAAGTCCGTGAGCCTCAGCCGGTGCTCCTCGATCCCCTCGCGCCCGAGTGCCTCCTCGACGCGCTCACGGGAGCCCGGGTGGTACTCGTTGTCCTGCACCAGGTTCAGCACTCGCTGCACGCCGAGCCAGGCGAGCATCGAAACATCCTCCTCGTCGAGCGGGTAGGCGCCGATCAGAAGCTGATCGTGGACATCGGCGAAGCCATATTTGCGGAACCACTGCGAGATGTCCGAATGATGGCAGCGCAAGAAGCTGTGAAGATGTGAGCGTGCGTGTGGACACGTTCGATCTCGGGTCGATGCGCCTGGCCTCCGGCGAGGCTCGAAAGCTCGAGTTGGAGGTCGCGATCGAGCCGTTCCTGCTCGCCGGTGAGCCGTACACGGTGACGCCGCCGCTGATCGTCGCCCGGCTTGACATCTCGCGGACCACAGGCTCCGGATATGCGCTGCGGCTGCGATTCAGTGCACGCATCGAGGGACCCTGCATGCGCTGCCTGGAGCCGGCGACGCCCACGTTCGAGGTCGACTCCCGAGAGGTGTCGATCCCGGGAGGGTCCGACGAGCTCGAGTCGCCATACGTCGAGTCGGAGGTGCTCGGGATCAGCGCCTGGGCGCGTGACGCGCTCGGACTGATGCTCCCCTCGACGATCCTCTGCCGTCCCGACTGTGCGGGCCTGTGCGCGGTGTGTGGCGCGGATCTCAACGTCGCGGGCCCCGAACATCTCCACGAGCCGGCGCCCGACCCACGGTGGGCGAAGCTTGCCGAGCTCCGGTTCGATCAGCCACCGCCTGATCACACCTCCGACGTCGGCGCCGCTCCACAACCTTGATAGCCTGCTTCCTCCATGGCCGTTCCAAAGCAGAAACAGTCCCACTCGCGCACAACCAAGCGCCGCTCCCAGCACAAGGTGAGCCCGTCCGCGACCAACGCGTGCCCGCAGTGCCACAGTCCTCGTCTGCCGCACCGCGTGTGCCCGGTCTGCGGGTTCTACAAGGGCCGCCAAGTGATCGCCGTGGCCGAACAGCTCGACTGATCGCCGCGTGCGATGGTCACGGTAGCTGTCGACGCCAACGGCGCTGACCTGGGTCCGTCTGAGGTTGCCGCCGGCGCCGCGATCGCCGCGGAGCGCGGCGTGCGGGTGCTGCTGTTCGCCCCCGCCGACGCAGTCGGAGCGCTCGCCGACGGCGTCGAGCTGATCGACGCGCCGGTATCGATCGCGAAGGCGGCGGATCCAGCGTTCGCGGTCAGGAACACCCCGGATGCGTCGATCGTGCAGGCCGCCCGCGCGGTCACGGACGGACGCGCACAGGCGCTCGTGTCCGGTGGCTCGACCGGCTCGGCGCTGGCGGCCGGGCTCTTCAACATCAAGCGAGACCGTGGGATCTACCGCCCGGCGCTCGCGCTGACGGTGCCGATCCCTGGGGCCGGCCCGGTGATCCTGCTCGATGTCGGAGCCAACGTGACCTGCCGGCCTGAATTCCTGGTTCAGTTCGCCCACATGGGCTCCGCGTTCGCCACCGCGGTACTGGGGATCCCGGCGCCCCGGGTGGCGTTGCTCTCCAACGGCGAGGAGCCGCTGAAGGGAACTCCGGAGCTGGTCGAGGTGCACGAGCGGCTCGCCGGCGAGGCCGGGGCGGGGCTGAACTTCATCGGCAACATCGAGGGGACCCAGGTGACCGAGCGCGTCGCCGACGTGGTGGTGATGGACGGCTTCACCGGCAACATCACGCTGAAGCTGATCGAGGGTGTTTCGGCAAGCACGCTGCGCGCGATCCGGCGCGCGGCGAGCACCTCGACGCGCGCCAAGCTCGGGGGCCTGCTGCTCGGCCCGGCGGTGCGGGAGCTGCGTGAGGAGATCGATCCCGAGACGACCGGCGGCGCCTACATGCTCGGCCTGCAACAGCTCGGAGTGGTCGCGCATGGGCGGTTCTCCCGTCGCGGCTTCGCGCGGGCGATCGAGGTCGCGGCCCGCGGCGTCGACGAGGACGTGATCGGCGTCACGCGGGCCGCGCTCGGCAGAGCCGGGGCGCTTCGGCCGCCTCGGACCGCCGGTGATCCTGACGATGGCGACGCGGTGTCCGAGACGGCGGCTACGGTGTTGCACTGATGACTCGCGAGCAGATCTTTTCCGTGATTCGCGCCCATCTCGCCGACGAGCTCGAGGTCGATCCCGGCCGCATCGAGGAGTCGACGCGGTTCAGAGAGGACCTCGAAGCGGACTCACTTGACCTCTACACGCTCGTTCAGGAGCTGGAGGACACCTACGGGGTCACAATTTCCGACGAACAGGCGTCGAGGATCCTGACGGTGGGACAGGCGGTCGAGTTCGTGCTCGCGAGTGGTGTGACCGAGCCACGCCCGTCAGCGACCGCGAACCAAGACGCTGAGTGACCACCGAGAGCAAGCCTGCCGCCGACACCGTCGCGAAGCTGGGAGCTCTGTTGGCGGAGCTCCCAGGCGAGCTTGCGCACCGCGCACTCACGCATGCGTCGTGGACGGTGAGGCGGTCGGAGTCATACGAGCGCCTCGCCTTCCTCGGTGACAGCGTGCTGTCGCTCGCGATCACCTCCCATCTCTACCCGAGCCTGGGGGCGGACCGGTTCGGCGCGGGACAGCTGACGAAGATCCGTGCCCAGACGGTGTCAGGGCGCTCGTGCCGCGCGGTCGCCGATCGCCTGGGGCTGCCGGAGCGGTTTGCCGCGGAGGCTCCGCCGGGTGCAGCGGCGTCGGTCCCCGCGCTGCTCGCCACCGAGCGAGTGCTGGCGTCCGTGATCGAAGCGGTGATCGGTGCGTGCTACCTGACCTTCGGATACGAGCGCACCGCCGACGCGGTGGTCGAGGCGTTTTCGACCGAGCTGGATGACGCACTCGAGCGTCCGATCGACTTCAAGTCCAAGCTCCAGGAACGGCTCGCGCGTCGAGGCGCGCTGGTCAGCTACACGGTCAGCTCTGAACACGGACCCCCGCACGATCGTACGTTCTGCATCCTCGCGGAGATCGACGGGGTCGAGATCGGGCGCGGCAGCGGCCGCAGCAAGAAGGACGCCGAGCAGGAGGCCGCGCAGGCGGCACTCGAGGCGATGGGGAGCTGAGACGACCCCATGTACCTCAAGAGCATCATCCTGAAGGGCTTCAAATCGTTCCCGGACCGCACCAGACTCGATTTCGGGCCTGGGGTCAGCGTGATCGTCGGCCCGAACGGATCAGGCAAGTCCAACGTGACCGATGCCGTTCTCTGGGCGCTCGGCGAGCAGTCGCCGCTCGCCGTCCGCGGTCAGTCGATGCAGGACGTGATCTTCGGCGGTGCACCGGGCCGGCAGGCTGCGAGCGGTGCCGAGGTCGAGCTGGTGCTCGACGACAGCGACGGTGAGCTCGGCCTGGGCGTCCCCGAGATCTCGATCCTGAGAAGGCTCGACCGTAACGGCGAGGGCGAATATCGCCTCGCGGGCGCACGCTGCCGGCTGGTGGACGTGATCGAGCTGCTGTCGGACACCGGGTTGGGGAAGGAGATGCACTCGGTCATCTCGCAGGGACGCGTCGAGTCGATCGTCACGTCCAGACCGCGTGATCGCCGGATGCTGATCGAGGAGGCGGCGGGCCTCGGCAAGCACCGGAAGCGACGGCGCCGCGCGCACCTCAAGCTCGGCCACACCCAGGACAATCTCGGCCGGGCGCTTGATGTCGAGCGCGAGGCCCGCTCACGCCTGCGACCGCTCAAGCGCCAGGCGGAGGCGGCTGAGCTCCACGCGCGGCTGCATCGTCAGATGCTCGAGGTCCGCTACGAGCTCTCGCGCGACGATCTTCGGTTGCGCCTGGCCGAGCTTGACGAAGCGGCGTCCCAGGCAGCACAGGCTCGAGCCGCCCGGGCGCAGCTCGAGCGGGAGTTGGAGGGGGTCGGCGCGCGCCGCCAGCAGGCTGAGGAGGCGCTGGCGGGCCGCAGCGCCCAGCGCGAAGAGCTTTCCCGGCGGCGGTTCGCCGCGCAGTCGGCGAGCGAGCGGGTCGGATACCGAGCAGATGCCGTCGCGCAGGCCGCGAGCACGATCTCGGCTCGTCTGCAGCGCACGCGAGAGCGTCTGGAGGTATTGCGGGCTCAGGACGCGGCGCAGCCACTCGATCAGTCGGCCGATGTACGGATCGAGGCGCTCGAGCGTGAGCTCGAGGCCCTGATGCGCGATCGCGAGGCCGAGCTCGAGCGGCAGCTCACGGAGCTTGAGGCCCAGCAGACCGCTGCCGCCGCGCATGAGCGTGACCGGGACGAGCTCGTCGAGCGGGCCGCGCAGGAGCGGGGGCGCGGCGAGGCCGCCTTCGACGCGGCGCGAGCGGCGATGCGTGAGGCCGAGCAGGCCGTGGAGCGTTCACGGCGTGAGGCCGCGCGGGTCGGCGGCGAGCTGGCGGTCGTCAATCAGTTCCTGCGCAGCCACAGCGCCGCGCTCGGAGGGGCTCGCTCGCTGGCCGAGGCGATCACCGTCGCCGCGGGCTACGAGCTTGCAGTCGCCGCCGCACTCGACGGGCGGCTCGGTGCAGCGCTCGTCGCAGACCGTGAAGCGGGTTGCGCGCTACTGGACCGGGCGGGAGCCGACGGGGGACGGGTGCTCGTCGCCGGGTTGCGCCGCGCAATGGACGTCGGGGCAGACGCGGCTGAGCCGGCGGCGCCCACGCCGGGCGCCGAACGGCTGATCGACCATCTCCGCGGCGAGGGCGATGCTGCCGAGCTGGCGCGGGCGCTTCTGCACGACGTGTGGGTCGTCGATTCGCTCACGGCGGTCCCTGACTCGTTCAAGGGGGTGGCGGTCACGCGCGGGGGCAGGGTCTTCTCGGCGGTCACGAGCGAGGTTCGGCAGGCGGCGGCCGTCGGCGAGGAGCGCGTGCTGGCCGAGCGAAACCGGCGCGAGCAGCTGATCGCTGCGAGTGAGCAGGCTGCGCAGGAGGAGGGCCGCGCGCGGATCGAGCTCGATCGTGCGGCTGCCACGGTTGCCGATCGCGAGGGTGAGCACGAGCAGGCGATCGCCGCGCACCGTGCCGCGGTCCACGGGCGCGATGAGGCGGCCGAAGAGGGGCGCCGGCTGCAGGCCGCGATCGCCCGGCGCCGGGATGCCCCGGACGAAGGGCCGGGCGCCGGACGGCGTGCCCAGCTGCGAGCGGAGCTGCTCTCCGAGCAGACAGGGCGCGACCGAGTTGAGCGTGAGCGAGCTGAGCGTTCCGCGAGAATCGGGCAGTGCCGAGTCTCGATCGAGCGCGACGAGCGTCTGGCTCCGGAGATCGCCGCGCTGATCGCCGTCCTGGGCGAAGTCACCGACGCGATCGAGCAGCGGCGCGCGGAGTTCGAGGCGGCACTTGCCGCCGATCGGGAGGCGGGAGAGCACGTGGCCGCAAGGCTGCGGGAGTGCGCACGGGAGGAGGCCGCACTGCAGAGTGCGCTCCATGCCGGCAACGAGGCGCTGACCTCGCTCGAGGTGCGCGCGCAGCGCACCCGTGATCAGGCCGATGATGCCGCCCAGCTGCTGGAGACGCTCGTGCTGGAGCTGCAGCTGGAGGGTGGCCCGGCGCCCGAGGCGCTGGACCAGGACTCCAGGCTGTCGCTGACGGGGCGGCTCGAGCGGCTCGAGCGCCGACGTGAGCAGCTCGGTCCGGTCAATCCGCTGGCAAAGGACGAGTACGCGGAGGCGCTGGCACATGTCGAGGAGCTCGAACGCCAGCGTGGTGACCTGGAGACCGCGATGCGGGAGCTGGACAAGCTGATCCGTGACACCGACCGTCAGATCCGGGAGACGTTCGAGGAGACGTTCGAGGCTGCTGCTGCCAACTTCGAGGAGCTGGCGATGCGTCTGTTCCCCGGCGGTCATGGACGTCTGCGGTTGGTGACAGAACGGGACGGACCGCGGCCCGTGCTGGGCGGCGCGTCTCGTCCGGCGGCCGACGAGGACGGCGAGGAGTCGGGCGAGGGGGGCGGCGCCGAACAGGCCGATGAGCCCGATGGCGATCGGCGCGACGACGACGAGGACCTGCTCGGCGTCGAGATCGAGATCACGCCGGCCGGCAAGGCGATGAAGCGGCTGACGCTGCTCTCGGGTGGTGAGAAGTCGATGACCGCGCTCGCCTTCCTGTTCTCGGTGTTCCTCGCCCGGCCGTGCCCGTTCTACATCCTCGACGAGGTCGAGGCGGCACTCGACGACCTCAACATCGACCGGTTCCTGGAACTGCTCGCCGCCTACTCGCAGCGGGCGCAGTTCATCGTGGTAACCCACCAGAAGCGAACGATGGAGGCGGCCGACTCGCTGTACGGCGTGTCGATGGGCGGCGACGGGATCTCGAAGGTGATCTCGCGCCGGCTGCCGGCGCGCGAGGCAGCCTGATGGCGCGGGAGTGGTCGGACCTGTTCGTCGTCGACGGGATGCCGGCCGGCGGGAGCGACGGCTCGAGCACGGACCCCGACGGGGCCGGGGACTCGGGTGAGGTGACAGTCGAGGAGAAGCGGATCGGGCGATTCCGCCGATTGCGTGAGAACCTGCGCAAGACCCGCCAGGCGCTCAGCAGCGAGATCCAGGCGACGTTCTCGGAGGAGCTGAACGACGAGAGCTGGGAGCGGTTGGAGGAGGCGTTGATCTACGCGGACGTCGGCGCCGGCACTACCGCGAAGGTCGTCGAGCAGCTCGAACGCGAGGCGACGGACGGCGGGATTCACGGTAGCGAGGCGCTCACCGAGCGACTGACCGCACTGCTGGCGCAGATCGCAGCGACGGGCGATGACCACATCGATCTGAGTGCCAAGCCGACTGTGATCCTGATGGCCGGGGTGAACGGGACGGGAAAGACGACGACAAGCGGCAAGCTGGCCTACCACCTGAGCCGCGAGTTGGGCTTCACGGTCGTGCTGGCGGCCGCCGATACGTTCCGCGCCGCTGCCGTCGAGCAGCTCGAGCAATGGGCGCTGCGCTCGGGGGCGGCGTTCGTGCGCGGCGCCGACGGGGCAGACCCCGGTTCGGTCGCCTACGAGGGGGTGCTGGCGGCGATGCGCGAGCGTGCCGATGTTCTGATCGTCGACACCGCCGGGCGACTGCACACGCAGGACGACCTGATGGAGGAGCTGGCGAAGATCCGCCGGGTGATCACGAAGCAGATCCCCGAGGCGCCGCATGAGACGCTGCTGACAATCGATGCGACGACCGGTCAGAACGGGCTCCGTCAGGCGCAATTGTTCGCTTCGGCGATCGACGTCAGCGGACTGGTCCTGACGAAGCTCGACGGCACCGCCAAGGGGGGGATCGCGCTGGCGATCGCCAGCGAACTCGGGATTCCGGTGAAGCTGATCGGGGTGGGCGAGAAGCTCGAGGATCTGCGGCCGTTCGAGGCCGGCGAATTCGCCCGCGCGCTCGTGGGCTGAAAGTCCGAGCCCAACCGGGCCGGCGGACCCCGAGCGCCTGCAGCCGGCGATCGGCACGGCTCAGTCGTGAGGGCGGGCCGCGCTAAGCTCGGTTCCACATGGATGCGCTTATATGGGTTCTGATCGCCGTTGCCTGCGGGGTTGGTGAGATGCTGACGAACGGCTTCTTTCTGGCTCCTTTCGCATTCGGGGGCGTTGCCGCGGCGATCACCGACGCCACAGTCGGAAGCGAGGATGCCTCGCTCGTGGTGTTCGTGGTCGCGTCGATGATGGTGCTGCTGCTGGTGCGGCCGGTCGCGCGCCGCCACCTGATGTCAGGTCCGTCGATTCGAACCGGCTCGGCAGCGCTGATCGGCAAGCAGGCGATCGTGCTCGAGCGGATCGCGAACGACGAGGGTGTCGGGTGCGTCAGGATCGAAGGCGAGGTCTGGACGGCACGTGCGTTCGACGATGAGGTGATCGAACCCGGCAAACGGGTGCAGGTGATGGCAATCAAGGGCGCTACCGCGCTGGTCAGCGAGTAGCCGGCAAGCGAGGTAAGGAGAAGGCAATGGTTGGAGCAATAGTCGGCGGCGTGGTGATCCTGTTCATCATCATCGCGTTCGCCCGCACAATTCGGATCATCCCGCAGGCGCGCGCAGGGATCGTCGAGCGATTCGGGCGCTACAACCGGACGTTGAGCCCCGGGATGGCGATCCTGGTGCCATTCGCGGACCGCGTCAAGCCGCTGATCGATCTCCGCGAGCAGGTCGTGACATTCCCGCCTCAGCCGGTGATCACCGAGGACAACCTGGTCGTCCAGATCGACACGGTCCTCTACTTCACCGTCAACGACGCGAAGTCGGCCACCTACGAGGTCGCCAACCCGCTCCAGGCGATCGAGCAGATCACGGTCACGACCCTGCGTAACGTGATCGGCTCGCTGTCGCTGGAGCAGGCGCTGACGAGCCGCGATCACATCAACGCGCAGCTGCGCGGAGTGCTCGACGACGCGACGGGCAAGTGGGGGATCCGCGTCAACCGCGTCGAGCTCAAGTCGATCGACCCGCCCGGCTCGATCCAGGAGGCGATGGAGAAGCAGATGCGCGCCGAGCGGGACCGGCGCGCCGCGATCCTCAACGCCGAGGGCGTCAAGCAGTCCCAGATCCTCACCGCCGAGGGCCAGAAGCAGGCCGCGGTCCTCACCGCCGAGGGTGCCAAGCAGGCGGCGATCCTGAGGGCCGAGGGCGACGCGAAGGCGATCAATACGGTCTTCACGGCGATCCACGAGGGCAAGCCCGATCAGGCGCTGCTCAGCTACCAGTACCTGCAGATGCTGCCGCAGCTCGCGCAGGGCGCGGCCAACAAGGTATTCGTGATCCCGTCGGAGTTCACAGATGCGTTCAGCGGCATCGGCAAGGCGCTGGCGTCGCGGGCGCAGGACGCCGAGAACTCGGATGCGAACGGCAGGGCGCTGCCGCCCGGGTCCGACCCCGAGGAGTCACCGGAGCCAGGCGCCGCCTAGCCCCCGGGCGCAGAGACGATGTTCGAATCGCTCGCCGACAAGCTGCAGGCGACGCTCACCGATGTGCGCGGGCACGGCACGCTGACCGAGGCCGACATCAACGCCGCAATGCGTGAGATTCGCCTGGCGTTGCTGGAGGCCGACGTCAACTTCAACGTCGTCAAGAGCTTCACGGCCGCAGTCAAGGAGCGCGCGCTCGGCGCCGACGTGATCGGCCAGCTGAACCCGGGACAGCAGGTCGTCAAGATCGTCTCCGATGAGCTGACCGAGCTGATGGGGGGTGAGGCCCGCGAGCTCAGCTTCTCTCCACGACCGCCGACGGTCGTGCTGATGGCCGGCCTGCAGGGCTCCGGCAAGACGACCGCGGCCGGCAAGCTGGCGCGCTACCTGCGCGAGGAGCACGGCTCCTCGGTCGCACTCGCCGCCTGCGACGTGTACCGGCCCGCGGCTGTCGAGCAGCTCGTCACCGTCGGCGGGCGGGCCGGCGCCGACGTCTACGAGCAGGGCACCGATCGCGATCCGGTCGAGATCGCCAGGTGGGCACGCGGACGGGCACAGACCGAGGGCAAGGACGTGCTGATCGTCGACACGAGCGGGCGGCTGCACGTCGACAGCGAGCTGATGGCGGAGCTGGCCAACATCAAGAATGCGATCCAGCCGAACGACATCCTGCTGGTCGTCGACGCGATGACCGGTCAGGACGCGGTGAACGTAGCGGAGGAGTTCGGCAAGGTCGTCGACTTCGACGGCGTCGTGATGACCAAACTCGACGGCGATGCCCGCGGCGGCGCGGCGCTGTCGGTCAAGGCGATCACCGGCAAGCCGATCCTGTTCGCCTCGACCGGCGAGAAGCTCGAGCAGTTCGAACGCTTCCATCCGGATCGCATGGCACAGCGGATCCTCGGCATGGGCGATGTGATGACCCTGATCGAGAAGGCCCAGGTCGCCTATGACACCGATCAGGCAGCGGAGCTGGAGCGCAAGTTCCGAAAGCAGGAGTTCGACCTCGACGACTTCCTTGAGCAGATGGCCCAGATCCGGCGGATGGGGCCGCTGCAGAACCTGTTGGGGATGATCCCCGGGATGGGGAAGGAGCTCCGCGGCGTCAAGCTCGATGAGCGTGAGTTCGATCGCGTGCAGGCGATCATCCTCTCGATGACACCACAGGAGCGCCGGCACCCGGAGTTGATCAAGGGTTCTCGCCGACTGCGGATCGCGAAGGGATCCGGCACGAACGTACAGGCGGTCAAAGCTCTGATCAAGCAGTTTGAGCAGATGCGCAAGGTGATGAAGCAGGTCGCGCAGGGCCGGATGCCCGACCTCGGGGCGCTCATGCGCCAATCTCGCTAACCTCAGGCGTTCATGTCAGTCAGACTTCGACTCACGCGCGTCGGTGGACGCAAGAACCCGATCTGGCGGGTCGTCGTCGCCGATCAGCGATCCAAGCGCGACGGCCGTGTGATCGAGACGGTCGGGCACTACAACGCCCAGACGGATCCGTCGACGATCGTCCTCGATGAGGAACGGATCAAGGACTGGCTCGCGCGCGGCGCGCAGCCTTCGAACACAGTCCGCAAGCTCCTGCGCATCCAGAACATTCAGTGACCGACGCGCCGGGCTCGCCGAAGGAACTGCTCGAGTACCTCGCGCGGGGACTTGTCGACGAGCCGGGCGAAGTGCGCGTGCACGAGGTTCACGAGGACGACGGCACGGTCGTGCTCGAGCTGTCGGTCGCACAGAGCGATTACGGCAGCGTGATCGGCCGCGGCGGCCGGACGGCGGGCGCGTTGCGCACGGTCGTCAAGACGGCCGCGGTCAAGCAGGGCCAACGCGTGTTCGTCGACATCGTCGACGACTAGGGCCGGCGGCGCCTGCGTGGTCGCCGGCGCCGGAGCTGGCCGGGATCGCCCTCCTGCGGGCATGCTGCGGGCCGGGTTCGTCGGCGCGCCGCACGGGCTCGACGGCAGCTTCCACGTCGTGCTCGGCAACCACCAGCTGCTTGCGCTCGGCGGTCTGGTGATGATCGACGGGAGCTGGCGGGCGATCACGCGCCGGGCGGGTCACGACCGGCGGATCATCCTGGCGCTCGCGGGGTGCGAGGATCGGGCCGGCGCGGTGGCGCTGCGAGGCTCGGAGATGCTCGTCGAGCGGAGCGTCGGCCCGGAGCTCGGCGTTGACGAGTGGTGGGCCGAGGACCTGGAGGGATGCTCGGTTCATGACGGCGAAACCTCAGTCGGAACGGTCAAGCGCCTGCTCGCGCTGCCCTCCTGCGAGGTACTGGAGGTCGCCCGGCCGGGCGCCGGCGACCTGCTCGTGCCGCTCGTCGCCGACGCCGTCCGGGAGGTCGATCTCGGGCGTCGCGAGATCGACATCGACCTGGCGTTCCTCGGTGAGGGATAGGGCATGGAAATCGACGTGTTCACGCTGTTTCCCGAGGCGTTCGGCTGGTTCTCGTCCCAGCGTCACGTCTCCAACGCTCTCGCCCTTGGACACCGTTTCGAGTGCGTCAACTACCGCGACCACACGCCCGCTGCGGGCCGGGCAGGTCGACGACACGCCGTTCGGAGGCGGAGCCGGAATGGTGCTGAGAGTCGACGTCGTCGAGGCCGCGATGCGGGCTCGCTACGGTGCCGATCCGGCAGTGCTGCGCGATGACCGCTGCGTGGTGGCGCTGACGCCCTCCGGCCGCATCCTCGACGAGGAACTCGTCGAGGAGCTCGCGGCCAAGCCGAGTCACGCTGCTTTGCGGGCGCTATGAGGGATTCGACGAGCGGATCATCGAGCACTTCGTGGCCGCGCAGGTGTCGATCGGCCGCTACGTGCTCGCCGGCGGCGAGATCCCGGCGATGGTCGTCTGCGACGCCGTCCTGCGCCGTCTGCCGGGGGCGCTCGGGCATGAGGAGTCCGCGATCGAGGAGTCCTTCAGCCGGGCGCTCGACGGTGCGCCTGAGTATCCGCACTACACGCGGCCGGCATGACACCGCGGCTGGGAGGTCCCGGAGATCCTGCTTTCCGGCCACCACGCGAAGATCCGCGAGTGGCGCCTGGAGCAGGCCCGAGCACGCGCAGAGCGCCGTTCGCTACCATAGGCCACCCGCGGGCCGTACAAGGCGCGCCGCATGAGCGGATGCCGGTGCGCCGGCAGTTGGATTTCTCAGCATGAGCACCGTCATCGAAAGCTTGGAGCGAGCACAGCTCCGCCGTGTCCCTTCATTCGACGCAGGGCGACCGCCTCCGCGTCCACTTCCAGGTGATCGAGGGTACGCGCCGCCGCACGCAGGTCTTTGAGGGCGTCGTCATTCGTCGCCAGGGCCATGGCGCCCGGGAGACGTTCACGGTCCGCAAGACAGTCGTTCGGCGTCGGCGTCGAGCGGACCTTCCCACTGCATTCGCCGAAGATCGAGCGGATCGAGGTCGCCGCTCGCGGTGACGTGCGCCGCGCGAAGCTCTACTACCTCCGTGGCCGCGTCGGCAAGCGGGCGCGCGTTCGCGAGCGCCGCTCCGCCGGCCCCGAGCAGGTCGTCGAGCGCGAGCTGCTGCACACGCCGGGTGCCGAGGAACCGTCGTGCCGGCGGAAGGCCGCACGGAGCCGATCGAGGTCGAGCCGCTCCGCGATGAGCACGCCGTCGTCCCGGCGCAGCGGCCGGAGACGGTTGACCGCAGCGCCAGCGGCCGGCGCCGCGGTGGAACGCCGATGCGGCCACGACGGCCGACAAGGACGCCGGCGCAGAGTAGGGCAGTGACCGCCAAGCGGGTCGATGGCGAGCTCAGTCTTCGAGTTCGTCCTGGTCGTCGCGGGCGCGCTCGTCCTGGCCCTCCTGATCCAGGCGTTCATCGTCAAGCCCTACCGGATCCCGAGCGGGTCGATGGAGCCGACGCTCGCGATCGACCAGCGGATCCTCGTCGATCGGCTCGGCAACAACTTCAGCTCGCCGCAGGTCGGCGACATCATCGTGTTCCATCCTCCGGCCGACTACACGGCGTGCGCCGATCCCCGTCAGGGCGCCGCCGCCGAGGGTCAGCCAAGCGGACAGGCGTGCGACGTCGCGCAGCGTGATCCGTCCTCGGTCACCTTCGTCAAGCGGGTCGTCGGTCTACCGGGCGACCGGCTGCGGATCGTCAACGGCCATGTGATCCGCAACGGCACAGCGCGAGGCCGACGGGTACACCATCCCGTGCGGGACCTCGCCGATCTGCAACTTCCCCGGCACGATCGTCGTGCCGAAGGGCGACTACTACATGATGGGCGACAACCGTCCAGACTCCGAGGACAGCAGATTCTGGGGGCCGGTTCCCAGGGCATGGATCATCGGCCAGGCATTCTTCACGTACTGGCCTCCTGACAGGCTCGGGTTGCTCTGATGGCAGCGGGGAAGCAGGACGAGGGAGAAGGGCTTCGTCGCTTCGCTCGATCGAGCTCGTCGTGACGGTGGTCGTGGCCATCGGACTCGCGCTGCTCATCCAGGCGTTCATCGTCAAGCCGTACAAGATTCCGAGCCAGTCGATGGAGCCGACCGTCGCCGTCGGTCAGCGGGTCCTCGCCAACAGGCTGGACACCAGCCCGTGCCTGGACGACATCGTCGTGTTCCATCCGCCCGCGGGCGCCGATCCGCTGACGCCGGTGTGCGGCAACCCCAATCAGGGCGCTGGCCATCCTCAGGCCTGCGACCAGCCGACGGCGGCGCAGTCCAGCCAGACATTCATCAAGCGCGTCGTCGGTCTGCCTGGCGACGTGATCTCGATCATCGACGGGCACGTCTACCGCAACGGCGTCAAGGAGCACGACTCCTACATCGCACCCGTGTCGCCGATTCGGCCGAGCAGTGCACCTTCCCGAAGCCGATCCGGATTCCGCCCGGCCATTACTTCATGATGGGCGACAACCGTGGTGAGTCCGATGACAGCCGATTCTGGGGACCGATCCCCCAGCAGTGGATCATCGGTGTCGCCTTCTTCACCTACTGGCCGCCCGATCGGATCGGCACCCTCTAACGGGCCGGCGCGGGCACGGCGCCGGGCACCCCCGGGGCGGCGGCTGTTCCGATACGACCGCTCGCTCGGGTCGCGGTTCGTGGCCGGGGCCGACGAGGCGGGCCGCGGCTGCCTCGCCGGCCCGCTGGTCGCCGCCGCCGTGCTGTTCGATCTCGACGCGATCAGTCCGGCAGATGTCCGGTCGCTTGCGGCGCTCAATGACTCAAAACGCCAGACGCCGGCGGCACGCGCCGAGCTCTACCCCGTGATCCTGAGACTGGCCGCAAAGGTCTCGATCGTTTCACGGTGCGCGCCCGGGATCGATCAGCGAGGCCTGCACGTCACCAACCTCGCCGCTCTTCATGACGCGCTCGTGAATGTCGCCAGGGATGGTTGCATCTGCCTGAGCGACGGCTTCCCGGTGGCGGACACCGGCTTCGAACAGCGCGCGATCGTCGGCGGCGACGCCACGAGCGCTGCGATCGCTGCGGCTTCGGTGATCGCCAAGGAGACGCGGGACCGCTACATGCGCCGGGTCGACGCGCGCCATCCAGGTTGGGAGTTCGCGCAGCACGTCGGCTACGCGACGCCCGAGCACCGGCACGCGATCGAGCGGCTCGGGGTCACGCCTCTGCATCGGCTCTCGTTCCAGTCGGCGGCGTACCAGCAGCTGTCGCTCTGAGCCGGCGTACGCCGGCTGCTCCGGCGCGGTTGCAGTCCCTAGTAGGACTTCGTTAGCTGTGTGCAGGAGTGCTGCGGGTGCAGGGAAAACCTGTGGTATGGCGATTCGGGCTGGTGAGTATGGGGTCAGGCTAGGGGGCCCAACGCCACCACGTCAGAAAGCTCCTTCCAGGTGCTCGAGTGCCACCAGCCGGCCGTCGCCGTCAAAGGTCACCCCGATCGCGTCGAAGCGCAGGTCAGGCACGTGCGGACGATGTTTGCGCTCGACCAGCCACCGGGCCGCCATCCTGCGCACCTGATGGCGCTTGCGCTGATGCACACCGTCGAGCGCCTGCGCCGCCCCGGCCGCCTGCCGACGCGACTTGACCTCGCAGAAGACCAGCGTCTGACCGTCGCAGGCGATGATGTCGAGTTCACCCCAGCGGCTCGCGAAGTTGCGTTCGACGATCTCGAACCCAAGCCGTTGCAAGTGTTCGGCGGCGAGCTGCTCACCGCTTGCGCCCAGCTGCCTCCGGGTGTCGTTGTGCATGCTCGAAGGCTAGGTGCAAACACGTGTCGTGTGGGTGTCGCTCTGTCACAAATCCCTGCAAATCGACTTGCCCGGAAGTCACAGAATTGGCACACGGCGTCACCCACGCCTGACATCAATCCGCGTACCGTTCAGCGCCGTGCTGGCCCGCGTTGCGACATTTGCGATCGATGGCGTCGACCCCCGGCAGGTCTCTGTCGAGGTGGACATTCGCCCGGGGCTCCCGGCTTTCGCGATCGTCGGCCTCGGCGACGCCGCCGTCAGGGAGTCGCGAGAGCGGGTGCGCGCCGCGATCCTCAATTCGGGGTTCGAGTTCCCGCAGCGCCGGATCACCGCGAACCTTGCGCCGGCGTTCATGCGTAAGGCGGGTCCGGGGTTCGACGCCGCAATGGCGCTTGCGGTTCTGGCGGCGAGCGGTCAGGTGCCGCCCCAGGCGCTGGCCGGTGTGGCCGTGTTCGGCGAACTGTCCCTGGGCGGCGCGCTGCGCGACTGCGCCGGAGCGCTCGCGGTCGCGGAGGGGACCCGCCGCGCGGGTATCCGCTGTCTGGTCCTGCCGCGGGAGCGGGCGAGCGAGGCGGCCCTCGTCGGGGGCCTCTCGATCCTCGGCGTCGCCGACCTGCGCGCCGCGGTCGATGCCGTGACAGGCAAGCGGGTACCCGCACAACCAGGCCTGCGTCCCGCATCTCCGGCGCGACGCGAGCCCGATCTCGCCGACGTGCGCGGACACGAGATTCCGCTGCTGGCGCTTCAGATCGCGGCCGCGGGATCCCACAACCTGCTGCTCGAGGGGCCGCCCGGCACCGGCAAGACGATGCTCGCCCGCCGTCTGCCTTCGATCCTGCCTCCGATGACCAGCCGCGAGGCGCTCGAGGTCACAAGGATCCACAGCATCGCCGGCCTGCACAGCGACGGGTTGATCGAGACACGCCCGTTCCGCGCGCCGCACCACACGATTTCGGCCGCCGGTCTGGTCGGCGGTGGCGTCCCGCCGCGTCCCGGAGAAGCGACGCTCGCCAACCACGGTGTGCTGTTCATGGATGAGCTCTCGGAGTTCCACCGCTCGGCTGTCGAGGCGCTGCGTCAGCCACTCGAGGACGGGCGCGTGACGATCGTTCGTGGCCAGCGAGCACTTGTGCTTCCGACCCGATTCATGCTCGTTGCGGCGACGAACCCGTGTCCGTGCGGTTATGCCGGCGTCGAGGACCGGTGCAGCTGCGGCGAGGCCGACCTGCGCCGCCATCGGCGGCGGCTGAGCGGGCCGCTGCTTGACCGGATCGATCTGCTGGTCAGCTGTGCAGCGGCCCGCTGAGGCCGAGCTGCGTGCCGACGCCGTGGTCGACAGCGAGACCGCACGAGCGCGGGTGAGCGATGCTCGGGCGCGCCAGCGCGCCCGCCTGGCGGGAACGCCGGCGCGCTGCAACGGGGAGATGGACGCGCGCCAGGTGGGGCGCTGGGTGCGGCTGGACCCCGCGACGCAAGCGGTACTCGCGCGTGCCTACTCGATCGGCGCGCTCTCCGCGCGGGGGCGCCACCGTGTGTTGCGCGTAGCAAGGACGATCGCCGACCTCGACGCCCGCTCGCGTGTCGAGGAGGCGGACCTGCTGCTCGCGCTCAGCCTGCGCCAGCGCAACGCCGGTGAGGAGCTGCTGGCCGCATGACGGCGGACGACGGCCACAGCTCGGCGTGCGACCGATGCCTCGCGCGACCGTGGCTGCTCGCGCGGCTCGCCGGACATCTCGATCGGCTCCGCGGCCGGATCCAGGAGTTGCTCACGCTCGGCGACGGCGAGCTGATCGAGGCGGCTGCGGGCAAGGATGGGCTGCGCGTCAGCGATGAGCTGTCCGCGCTTCGAGGCCGAGGGCAGCCGGCGGCGGCCGCCGGCGCCCGCTGGAGCTGATCTGTCGCTGCGACGCGTCCTACCCGCGGAGGCTGCGGGAGCTTTCCAGCGCGCCGGCGGTCCTGCACGTGGCTGGCGGCATGCAACGCTTCCTGGAGTGCTGCGAACACGATCCGGTGGCGGTGGTCGGATCGAGGCGTGGCACCGGCTATGGGCTGGAGGTCGCGCGCTCGCTCGGGCGGGGGCTCGGAGGCGCGCATGTGACGGTTCTCAGTGGCATGGCGATCGGAATCGATACGGCCGCGCATGCGGGGGCGCTGAGCGGCGGAGGGGCCACGATCGCGGTACTCCCGGGGTCCGCCGATCGGCCCTACCCCGCCGGCAGGCGAGCGCTCTACCAGGCGATTCTCGTCAACGGCGTCGCCGTCAGCGAGCTCGGGCCCGGTTCGGAGATCCGCCGATGGGCGTTCTTGGCGCGCAACCGGCTGATCGCCGCGTTGGCGGCGATGACGGTCGTCGTGGAGGCCGGCGAGGGATCGGGTGCGTTGGTCACCGCGAGCATCGCCCAGGTCTTGGACCGGTCGCTCGGCGCGGTCCCCGGCCGCGTTACAAGCCCGCAGGCCGCGGGACCCAATCAGCTGCTCGCGCAGGGCGCCCGGGTGATCCGCGGAGCACAGGACGTGGTCGACTCGCTATACGGTTCGACTGCGCCGTCGGTCCGCGTCGATCTGCGCGAGCCGCTCGCCGGCGAGCTCAGCTCAGTGGTTGCCGCGGTTGCCGACGGCCATGACACACCGGCGGCACTGGTGGGTGCGGGCTTCGCGCCGCAGCGAACGATGGCTGCGCTCGCCTCGCTCGAAATGTCGGGTCATCTTCGGCGGCAGAGCGGCGGGCGGTATTCGCTCATACCGTGAGGGGCCCGATCGGGTTCGCGAGCCCTAACCTGACCGTATGCGATCAGATCGACGGATCCCGCGGCTGCTCTCGATCGCCGGGTCCGACTCCGGCGGCGGTGCCGGCGTGCAGGCCGACCTGAAGGCGTTCGCCGCCTGCGGTGTGCACGGGATGACCGCGATCACTGCGATCACAGCACAGAACACGGTCGCGGTGACGGCGATCCATCCAGTGCCGCCCGAGTGATCGTCGCCCAGGTCCGGGCGGTCGTCGACGACATCGGCGTCGACGCCGTCAAGGTCGGGATGCTCGGCGAACGTCGAGACGATCGACGCCGTCGCCGAGGCGCTGGCGCTGCTGCCGGGCTCGGTTCCCGTGGTGATCGATCCGGTGATGGTAGCGAATCGGGCGCGGTGCTGCTCGAGCGCCCAGCGCGGCTCGCGCTGATCGAGCGCCTACTGCCGTGGGCGACGGTGCTGACCCCAAACCTGCCCGAAGCGCGGGCGCTGGTCAGAGACGGGCGGGATCACGAGCCCGAGTCCGCCCGATCTGGCCCGAGGGCGAGACCGAGGCCGGGTCGCGACAAAAGACGCGCTGGCGCTCGTCCGGGCTGTGCATGCCCTCGGACCGTCGCATCGTCGTGCTCACCGGCGGCCACCGCGAGGTCATGACCGACCTGTACTTCGACGGCGATCAGATCGTCGAGATTCCCGGGCCTCGCCAGCCGGACGGCGCCGCGCACGGCTCGGGCTGCACCCACTCCTCCGCGCTGGCCGCGCGGCTCGCCTGGGGCGATGACCCGCTGAGCGCCGCGCGTGCCGCGAAGGAGATGGCTGCCGCGCGCGGTGGGGCAGCGGGCTCCGCGAGCTCGGTGCCGGCTGGGTCCGTGGATGTACCGGCATCGACGCGCTCGGCTGCACCGATCGCCGTCATCTCCGCGTTCGGCCGAACACCGACGCCAGCTGTCTCCGAGCTCGGCAGAACACGATCGCTATCCGCAGCTATCTGATAATTTGCATCAAGTTGATCTAGAATGGGGTCGAGCCCATTGCGGGCTGTGTTCCCTCCGGATGCCACCGCTGGCTAACCGGATCAAGCGGCCGGTGTTTGCCGGCTGAAATCGATAGTGGAGGTTCAATGCTCGATCGCAACCGGCGTGGCCGGGTCGTCATGAAGCGCCCGAGGCTGTATGGAATGCTCCTGGCAGCCTGGCCGTGCCGGCGATGGCCGCCGCGATCATGGCCGTCCCGGCTGTGGCGCTCGCCGCCGCACCGACGCCGGAATCGCTGACGAGCTGCGGTGGCTCGCTGGCGCCAGACTCTTCGGGTGCGGCGAATGGCTACCCGGACCTGCTCGACTACACGTTCTCAGTGCGACACCGACATCACCGCATACACGATCATCGTCGATCGGCAGTCGTTCGGCCGATCTAGAATCTCGACGACTACAACCCGGCGCCGGCCGTGTACGACTCCGATGGCGTCACATCCAACGCGACCGAATCGGTCACCTGCGAAGGCACGACTCCGTCCAGCGGAATCAACTGCAACCTGGGCGCGGGCGGCGTTCTCAGCGCGTGGAACTTCGCCGAGGGCTCCGTCGATCCGACCGAGCCGTACTGCAAGTACCTGCCGAAGGGCGCGAAGCCCGGCACGCCGGCGGTACCCCAGGCGATCGTGCAGCTGATCGTCACCGACAACACCGGCGCGCAGGACGGCCCGTTCGATCTGGGTCTGGCGAAGCGCTGCCCCAAGGTTCCGAACTTCGTCCCCGCCAAGAAGTCCGGCAAGCAGAGCGGCGGCAAATCGAAGGGCAAGGACACGAGCAGGGACAAGAGCAGGGACAGGTAGAGCGATCGCTCCGGCGGCGGACCGGCCGGGGGTCCACCTGAAGCTGACATAATCGAGCGGTGCGCTTTCTGCGAATGAAACCTGGTCACGGCGAGGTGCTGATTGCAGAGGGCGACGTCAGCATCCCCGCGGACGAGCAGCTGCTCGTGGAGGAGTTCCGCCGCCAGTTGGACGAGGGCTTGTGGGCGGCGGTGCCGCTCGAGCAGGGCGACCGCCGCGAGGCCCTGATGGTGCGTTCGTTCGATGACGTGCCGCGGGATGCTGACCGCGTGATCTTCTTCCCGCGCGCAGCGGGCGGGAGCAGGTAGGCGCAGGCGCCGTGCTGCTCGCGCTCGCCGCCTCCGCT
This sequence comes from uncultured Solirubrobacterales bacterium, assembly GCA_963742025.1. Lineage (GTDB taxonomy): Bacteria > Actinomycetota > Thermoleophilia > Solirubrobacterales > Solirubrobacteraceae > Palsa-465. The sequence goes on along the minus strand of CAVUKF010000004.1, from coordinate 109,183 downwards.
CTTGTCGCGCTTGCGCTCCTCTCAGACCTGCTGCTGCCGTGGATCAGGGAGAAGTGGGCACGCCATCGCGCCCGCCGGCGGCGGACGCCCGAGCTGTCGTTCGATCCTGGTCGTGAACGCAGGGCCGAGCAGCGTGCGCGCGAGCTGCTGCAAGTCCTGCGTGAACGAGGAGGAGTGGGCTATGTACCGGGAACTCGGCTTCATTCGGGTCTGGGGGACGCAACGCGCAGCCACCGACGACGGACGCGCCGGCCCGGCGTACGCGTACCTGATCTACCCGCACAAGCCGATCGTGGCGTACCTGGCGCAAACGGGCCGCTTGCTGAGCGAGTACTGCATCGCCTTCCCTGACGAGACCCGGCCATACGGCAGCGCCCGGCTGCCCGACTCAGACGATGTGCTCGCCAAGTGGATGGCGCTGACCGGCGACGAGCAGCGCCTGCTTGCGACCGCGAACATGCACCTTCCCGGACGCCAACTTGACCCAGCTGCGGTCACCCGCGATCTCTGGCGGCTCTCCCGCTGGGAGCGCGCACGGACGCCGAGTGTGACCGACCACGCCGGCGTAGCTCCGCTCGAGACCGACAACTGACGTAAGAAGCAGCGGACGGCGGAGTCCCCAGCGGCAGCGGCGGCCGCCGCCGCCGCGCTCCTCGCGTCGCCGACAAAGGCGACTAAATGAGTCAAGTCGCTGTGCTAGCCTTGTCAAGTCATCTTGTAAACAAAGTGCTGATAGTGGACTTTCAAGCGAAAGGAAGAGCCGTTGAGATCCAAGGTCGAGGAATCCGTGCCACCGCAAGCAGGCAGAGGTCCACGCGCGCTGTGCGGCGTATCGACGTGGGCACGCAGGCGCACCCTCGTCGTGGTCGCCGTGCTGCTCCCGGCGCTCGCGCTGGCACTGCCCGCCGCCGCGTCGGCGGTGACGCTGATCGGCTCCGGATCGAGTGCCGCGCAGCCCTACATGCTGGAGCTGTTCAAGGCTTACGAGAAGCTCCACCAGAGTCTCCACTTCAAGTACATCCCGAACGGCGGCAACGCCGGCGTCAAGGACGTTCAGGCGGGCCGCTTCCAGTTCGCGATCAACACCCGCCCGCCGGAGCCCAGCGACGCGCGGCACGACCTACAGTGAAGCTGTTCCTCGACGGACTCTGCATCGGTGTCAACACGCGCAACAGCATCAGCAACATCTCGCTACGTCCAGCCTGAAGAACATCTTCCTCGGGGTCGACACGAACTGGAGCCAGGTCGCCGGATCGAACCTGTCGACGACGATCGACCCGATCGGCCGCAACTCGGCCGCCGGCCAGTACACGTTCTTCCAGCAGTCGGTGCTGGGCGGCGCGACCCAGTCCTCCAACGTCCTGCAGGACACCTCCGACGGCCTCGTGCAGATCGGCGTCGAGCAGGACCCGAACTCGATCGGCTACGTCGGTCTCGCCCACTCCGGCGAACCGGCGTGAAGAAGCTGACGGTCAACGGCGTCGCCGTGCGACGCGGCCGCGATCAGGAACAAGACCTATCCGCTGTTCCGCTACGACTGGGGCGTCCTGCCGTCGACGGCACCCGAACGCCCAGGTCGAGGCAGTTCTTCGAGTGGGTGCGGAACAGCGCGGCCGCCGGCAAGATCATCAACAGGGCCGGCGCCGTCGCCGCGTTCAACAAGTAGCGTCACTGACGCTGCACCAACGCGATGAGCGAGAACGCCGATGCTCGAGGCCTCAGCGAGCACCGATGGACGACGACTTCGCGCAAGTCGCACGACACGGGCATCGACCAGGACCAGCGCGCCGAGCTTTGGCTCGGCGCGCTGGTCTGTGGCGTCGTCGTGCTGCTGCTGGCGATGCTCGTCTTCATCCTCCAGCAGGCGTGGCCGTCGTTCGCCCACAACGGCCTGGCTGGTTCGGGCCCGGCGGCAACGTCGACGATCAGATCCAGGCGATCTTCACCTCGGGCAACTACGAACCAGGCGCCGCAGTTACCTGTTCCACGCCTGGCCGCTGATCTGGAGCACGATCCTGACGACCGCCGGCGCCGTGGTCGTGTCCGTTCGTCTGCTCGCTGTTCATCGCGGTCTTCATGGTCGAGTTCGCGCCGGCGTGGATGAAGCGGTGCTCGAGCCGGTCGTGCGGCTGCTGGCGAGCGTTCCGTCGGTCATCTACGGGCTTGATCGGCGTGCTCGTGGTCGTGCCGTTCATCGGCAACCACCTGATCACCCAGAGCGAGAAGGCGTCGGTCACGCCGGTGATCCAGCTCAGCGGCTACAGCCTGCTGGCGGCGGTGCGTGATCCTCACCGTGATGATCGCGCCGATCATGATCGCGATCTTCGCCGAAGGACTGCGCTCGTCCCGCGCGGCTGGCTGGAGGGCTCGCTCGCGCTCGGCGTCAACCGCTGGCGGACGTTCTGGAAGATCGCCGTGCGGACCGCGCGGCCGGCGCTGATCGCCGGCACGGTGCTGGCGACCGCGCGCGCGCTCGGCGAGTCGGTGATGCTCAGCATGGTCTCGGGCTCGGTCGGCTTCGCGCCCAACCCGGCCGACGGTCTGATCTTCTTCTTCGAGCCCTCGCGGGGGCTGGCGCCGACGATCCTGCACAACACCGACGAGCTGACCTCGCCGCCGATGAAGCACACGCTGTTCGCGATCGCGGCCGTGCTGCTGTTCTCGGCGCTGATGCTGTCGCTGATCGGCTGGGCGGCCAAGCAGCCGATGAAGCGCTACTTCAATCTCGGCGGAGCGGCCGCATGAGCGCGATCGGCGCAGCCGCCCGAGCCGCTCCGGACGGCCGCCGGCGGCGCGCGGGCGCGCCGCGGCCGACTCGAGCGCCTCGTGGCGGCTGACGCGATCGGCTCGGGCTCGCGTTCGCCTGGTTCCTCGGCCTGCTGTTCTGCGCGATCTGCGCGGCGATCGTGATCTTCCTGCTGGTCCAGGGGATCCGCTACCTGCGCCCGGACCTGCTCTGGACCAACCCGCAAGGTCGGCTTCACCCAGAACGAGACCGGCGGCTTCCTGGCGCCGCTGATCGGCACGTTCCTCGTCGCCGGGATCGCGATCGCGATCGCCGGGCCGGTCGGCGTCGGCGTCGCCGTCTGGCTGAGCGAGTACGGCCGGCCCGGCTGGCTCGCCCGGGTCGTCGGAGTCGACCGTCGAGATGCTCGCCGGCGCGCCGTCGGTCGTGCTGGCGCTGTTCGGGATCCTCCTGTTCGAGGCGCCGGCGCTCGGCTTCCTGAGCGAGACCAACGACGGCGTCGTGTTCGGCAAGTCGTTCTTCGCCGCCGGCGCGATGCTGTCGCTGGTCGCGCTGCCGCTCGTCGTCTCGACCGTCCGCGAGGGCCTGCAGGCGATCCCCAACCACGTCCGCGAGGCCTCCTACGCCGTCGGCAAGACGAAGATCGCGACGATCCGGCGCGTGCTGCTGCCGGCGGTCGCGCCCGTCGGTGATCACCGGCACATGCTCGGGATCGGCCACGTGATCGGCGACACCGCGATCATCGTCCTGCTGCTCGGCGACACCCAGATGCTGCAGGGCGTCGGCCACGTCCCGCTGCTGGGCACGCTCCGCGGCACCGGGAGCACGCTGACGAGCTACATCTTCGACAACGCCCCGACGGGCGACCTCAACCAGCCCAACAAGGCCTACGCGGCGGCGTTCGTGCTGCTGCTGATCGTGCTGGCCCTCAACGTCTTCGTCGACGTCTTCGGGCGCCGGTCAAGGGAGCTGCGATGGAGCTGAAAGCGCCGCCGCCGGTCCGCCGGCTGGACCCCGGGACGCAGGTCACGCCGCGGCCGCCCGGGCCACGCAGCTGCCCGCGCAGCCGGTCGCGACCGGCAGCAGCCGCTGCGCCGGCCACTGGCAACCGGCAGCCGGTCCCGGCGACGCCGTCGTTCGCGGCGCACCGGCGCGCGACACTCGCGCCGTGCCGACGATCGAGCGCATGCAGGTCGAGGAGCTGTCGATCGCTACGGCCAAAGCTGGCCGTCAAGTCGGTCTCGCTGCCGATCCGCCAGGGCGAGGTGCTGGCGCTGATCGGCCCCTCCGGGTGCGGCAAGACGACGCTGCTGCGCTCGCTCAACCGGCTCACCGAGCTGACCAGGGCGCGTCGCTGAGCGGGTCGGATCACGCTCGACGGCGTCGACATCGCGCAGCTCGAGCCGACCGCGCTGCGCCGGCGCGTGACGATGGTCTTCCAGCAGCCGAACCCGTTCCCGATGAGCGTGTTCGACAACGTCGCCTACGTTCTGCGCGAGCAGGCCCAGCGCGCCGCGCGCGCCTCGCTGCGGCCGCGGTCGAGGACGCGCTTGCGCGCGCCGGCCTGCTCGACGAGGTCGCCGACAACCTCGACCACCCGGCGCTGCGCCTCTCCGGCGGCCAGCAGCAGCGGCTGTGCATCGCCCGCGCGCTGGCGGCCAACCCGGAGGTGCTGCTGCTCGACGAGCCCTGCTCGGCGCTGGACCCGCAGTCGACCAAGGTGATCGAGGACCTGATCGTCAAGCTGCGCGAGGAGGTCGCGGTCGTGATCGTCACCCACAACCTCCAGCAGGCGCACCGGATCGCCGACCACGTCGGCTTCATGTACCTCGGCGAGCTGGTCGAGTACGCGCACCGCCCGAGCGCTGTTCGCGACCCCCAAGCAGCCCGCACCAGGGACTACGTGAGTGGTGCGTTCGGCTAGATCTCGCGCATTCAGCGCGTCTGGCCGGTCGCGATGACCCTTGCGCTGCAGCCGGCCCGCTGGCCGGCTGCTCGACGACCCAGCAGGAGGCCGCCCGCCTGCAGCTCAACTCCGCCCGGATCCGCGCCAGCGAGGTCGGCGACGGTCGTCACCCGCAGCGATCCCGTCAGTCAGGATCGGCTCGGTCTCGCTGATCTCCGGGCGTGCGGCGACGGCCGTGCTGGTCGTCGTCCGCAATCGACCAGCAAGCCGATCAGCGATCTCCCGATCTCGGTCGGCATCCGTGCGTCGCCGGCAAGCGGGTGTACTCTGAACGCCGTCGCCGGGCTGCCGTACTTCGCCAGCCATCTTCCCGGCGTCGCCGCCGGGGGAACGCTGAGCTGGGTGTACACGACCGCCGGAGGCTGGCCACCGGCGCGCGACCGTTCGCGCTCGTCGGGTCGGCGCCGCGGCCGCTGCCGACGATCGTCGGCTCCCTGCCGCAGATCACCGCCCGGGTGCTGGCGCGCGGTCCGGCCGCGCACTCGATCGGCGGATCTCCGGTTGGTCGCGTTCAGCAACCTCTCGTCCGTGCCGCAGTATCAGCTGCAGGTGTATGCGTACGCCCGCGGGCGCCACCGCTATCTCGCCGCCGGCAGCACAAGCATCGTCAGCCTGAACGGGGACTCGAGCACGACCGTGCAGCTGCGACTGACCGGCCCACCCGATCGAGGCGCCGTGCAGGTGCAGGCGTCTGCAACCATCTACGACTAGGAGGCGAAGATGGAAGTCATCGATATGGCCCGCGACCCCAAATCCTCCAGAGCCGGCGGACGTCCGAGGAGAGCCCGTACGAGCAGTGCGGCGACTGTGGATCTGCGGTCGAGCAGCAGCAGCGCTACTGCGTCGTCTGCGGCAGCCGGCGCCAGCATGTGAGCGATCCGGCGAGCCGTTACCTGAGCCAGGCCTCCGCCGGCGCTCGGAGGGCCACAGCGGCGGGGAGCCGCGCTCCTCTCGGGCGCTCGGTCGGGCTCGGAACGGCGCTGATAATCGCCCTGCTTCCGCTCGCGGTCGTGCTTGGGGTGCTGGTCGGCCGGGCATCCACCTCCGGCGATGCGAAGCTGATCTCCGAGCTGCGCTCACAGCGGCCCGAGGTGATCACGGCCGGCACTGGCGGCTCGAGTACAGCCGCCAGTGTCCGCGGCTCCAAGGCGACACGCAGCGGTGGCTCTCACACCCGCACCCACGGCCGCAGGGGGTCTCACTCCTCCACCTCGACCGCCGGCAGGCTCGCACTTCGAATTCCACAGGTGGAACGGCTCGGCTGACCGGCAAAACCACCCAGGCGCAGCTGAACCAGGGCGCCGCGGCAGCCCAAAAGGACCAGCACTCGACCGGCAAGAGCTACGTCAATTCCCAACAGGGCCTCCCGAACGTGGTGGTGGTCCCGTGAAGCTCGGCATGGCGGACAGCCACGCCTGAGGCATCGGAGCAGCCGCCCGTGCCTGACCCGGCGCTGCGCGCGCAGCGCGATCGGCTGACCGAGCGCTTCGCGCTGATGCAGTCCGAGCTCGGCGGCCTGTTCTACGAGATGGCAATCCGCGATCACGTCAAGATGGACGTGCTGATCGAACGGGCCGCCGCCCTGCAGCGTGTCGATGCCGAGCTGGCGCAGGTCGAGCATCTGCTCGCCGACGGTCGTTCGGTCCTCGGCGGCAACTGCGAGCAGTGCGGCACCGCGTATGCCCGCGGCGCCTCGTTCTGCGCCCAGTGCGCACATCCACTCGGCTCCGTAGGCATGCGAGGGCTCGATCAGATCCGGCTGAGCCGGCGCGCGGTCGTGGTGCTGTCGTGCGTTTCGGCGCTGGCATGTGCGCTGGTCATATCCGATGCGCTCGGGCACACGCCGGCCCAGACGGCCGCGCTTGCGGCGCTGCGCCGGCGGCCGGTCGTGATCCGCGTGCCGGCTGTCACGACGCCGGCCGTCAACGACAGCGCGAGCACGGGGGGCGATGACGGCGGCGGGTTCGGGTGCCGGCTCCTCCGCGGCGAGCGACGGCGCCGGCAGCGACGGCGCATCGTCAGACCTGGGCGGCGGCTCGACCGGCGGATCCGGCGGCACCGACGATTCGGGGACCACCGGGACCGGCGGGACGGGCTCTACGCCGGCGCCCGCAGCACGCTGCCGAAGATCGGCCACGTGTTCGAGATCGCGCTGACCGACGCCGAGCTACAAAGCCGCCTTCGGGGCCGGCTCCGCGGCGCGATACCTGCGCTCTACTGAAGGCCAAGGGCACGCTGCTCAGCGGCTTCGACTCGCTCGGCGCAGCCGAGCTTCCCGACTTTCTGGCGATGGTCAGCGGTCAGGGGCCCGAACCGCGACGACGAATGCCGATTGCCCGTCGTACAACGACTTTCCTGAGCACGCAACAGCAAATGCCGCCGGCCTCGTGTCCGGCCAGGGTTGCGTGTACCCCGAGTCGGCGCTCACGATCGGCGACCAGGTGACGGCCGGCGGCCACGTCTGGAAGGCCTACATCGCCGACATGGGCCAGAACACCTGCCTACACCCGAACGATGCCGCCCTCGACGACGTGGCGCTTCCGGGAGCCGGGCCCGGCTACGACACCCGCCACAACCCGTTCATCTACTTCCATTCGCTGCTCGATCTCGGTGGCTGCTCCACCAGCGACGTCGACCTCGATGCGCTCGGACACGACCTTGCGAAGCGCTCCCGGACCCCGGCGTTCTCGTTCATCGCGCCCGGACTGTGCGATGACACGGCGCCGCGCACGGGCGCGAGCGCCGAGCGGATTGCGTCGAGCGACTCCCCGCCGACCAGCACGACGCCTGCGACGACGACGGCCTCGACGACCCAGACCACCTCGGCAGCGACCACCACCGCCACGACGACGACCCCAGCCACGACGACCCCGGCCACGACGACCGCGACGACGCCGACGAGCACCACCCCGACCACAAGTCCGAGCACCGCCTACCAGTGCCCGGCGGGTAAGCCATCGGGGATCGCCGCGGAGGATGCGTTCCTGCGCCAGTGGGTCCCACGGATCCTGCGCTCAGCGGCTTACAAGAAGGACGGTGTGCTCGTGATCGCCTTTGCCGCGTCCGGCGCCAGGCACTCGAGCGGTCCGATCCGCACCGGAGCACTGGTGCTGTCCCGCTATGCGCGGGCGCGCCGAACGATCTCGACCACCTACGGCCCGTACTCGCTGCTGCACTCGGTCGAGCTGATGCTCGGCTTCACGCCGCTCGCGCATGCAGACAAGGCGCCGTCGTTCGCCGGCGCCGTACTCGGCCAATAGGCGTCTCAGACGCCTCGCCGCGATCACTGCGTCAGGACCACGGCGTCCGGATCAATAGGATAAAATAAATCAACTAGACTGAGATACTTCAGTTTCCTCGGCTGCATTGCGCTGCCGAATGACACTTGACAAACAATAAGGGGATCGATTTGAGGTACGTCAGGCTCGTTTCGGCAGTTCTGTCGCTCGCGGCAACATCGGCAGTCCTGGCAACGCCCGCCCTTGCGGCGACGGCCAAGCCGCCCACGATCACCAGCTCGTTCGCACCGAACCTGATCGGAGTCGGCGACACGACCGCGCTCGGGATCGTCCTCGGCAACCCGAACTCGAGCGGGACGCTGACAGGGGTCGGCTTCACCGACACGCTGCCTCTCGGGCTGACGATCGACGATCCGAACGGTGTCAGCATCGCAAGCGCATGCGGCACGACGGCTGTCGTCACCGCCGTCCCGGGGACCCAGACGTTCTCGCTGGCCACCGGCTCGCTGAAGGCCGGCGCGAGCTGCACGGTGTCCGTCGCCGTGACTCCCTCCCAGCCGGAGGTGTTCCAGAACGACACCGGCCCGGCGAGCTCCTCGGCCGGGACCAGCGCCGGCAACGGCGACACCGAGGAGCTGATGGTGCTGGCGACGCCAACCGCCACGATCGTCAAGCCCGCCAACAACGCGCGGTACGACTACGGCCAGGTCGTCAAGGCAAGGTACTCGTGCGGCCAGGCTGATTACACCCTCGGTATCTCGAGCTGCTCGGCGCAGGACGACCTCGGCAACACGATCGCCGACGGCGGCCGCCTGGTCACGAACGTGCCGGGCGCCCACCAGCTGACGGTGTTCGCGATCAGCATCGATGGTGACGTCGCGACCACCTCGGTCAACTACACGGTGTTGCCCGACAACCGGTTCACCGTCTCGAAGGTGAAGCCGAAGTCGGGTGGCTCGGTCAGCTTCGAGCTCGGTCTCCCGGGTGCCGGGAAGGTCGTCGCGCTGGCACTCGCCGGGAAGCGGACGCTCGTCAAGGACCACCTCGTGGTGCACGGCAAGCAGAAGCTGCAGGTGAAGCTGAAGCCGGCCGGACTCGGGTCGGGAGGGGGCACGGTCCAGCTGAGGGTCACCTACACACCCAAGGGCGGCGTGGCGCGGACGATCTCGGTCCGCGGAGTCAAGCTCTCCTGACGTCTTGAGCGGGCGCGAGCGGTAGGAGCCACTCGGGTCGGTACAGTTCGCGCCCGCGATGACGATCACAAACGACACCTCAAATCCGGCCGGCTTCGACCTCAAGCACCGCAGCCGATTGCTGACAGAAGGACCCGAGCGGGCTGCGGCCCGCGCCCAGCTCAAGGGGATCGGTTACGACGACGATGCCCTGGCGAAGCCGCTCGTCGCGGTCGCCAACACCTGGATCGAGACGATGCCGTGCAACTTCCACCTCCGCGCGCTGGGCGCCAAGGTCAAGGAGGGGATCAGGGCTGCCGGCGGCACCCCGATGGAACTCAACACGATCGCGATCTCCGACGGGATCACGATGGGTACCCAGGGGATGCGCGCCTCGCTGGTCAGCCGCGAGGTGATCGCAGACTCGATCGAGCTCGTGTGCGACGCGCACATGTTCGACGCGGTCGTCGCGATCAGCGGCTGCGACAAGACGATCCCCGGAACGGTGATGGCGCTCTGCCGGCTGAACCTGCCGAGCCTGATGCTCTACGGCGGCTCGATCCTGCCCGGGCATTACCGAGGCGCGACAGTGACGATCCAGGAGGTGTTCGAGGCTGTCGGCGCACACGCCAGCGGCAAGATCACCGATCAGGAGCTGACCGATCTCGAGAACGTCGCGTCGCCCGGTGCCGGCGCCTGCGGCGGCCAGTTCACCGCGAACACGATGGCGATGGCGTTCGAGGCGCTCGGGATCTCGCCGTCGGGTTTCTCGATGGTTCCCGCCGTCAACGCGAACAAGGCCGAGGTGGCGTTCCAGACCGGCAGGCTCGTGATGGACGTGCTCGCGCGGGGGCAGCGGCCGAGCGACATCATCAACCGTGACAGTCTTCAGAACGCGATCGCCACGATCGCGATGAGCGGCGGCTCGACCAACGGCGTCCTGCACCTGCTCGCGGTCGCCCGTGAGGCGGGGATCGAGCTGTCGATCGATGACTTCGACGTGGTCAGCGAGCGTACGCCGCTGCTGTGCGATCTGAAGCCGTTCGGCGCATATGTGGCACCGGACCTGTACGCCGCCGGCGGCGTTCCGCTGTTGCTGAAGCGACTCAAGCAGGCCGGACTGCTGAACGAGTCCGCGGTGACCGTCACCGGCGCGACCGCCGGGGAGCTCGCCGATCGCGCCACCGAGACCGAGGGGCAGCGCGTCGTGCGGGCGCTCGATCAACCGCTTGCGCACAGCGGCGGCCTCGCGATCCTGCGCGGCAACGTCGCCCCGGAAGGCTGCGTGGTCAAGCTCGCCGGACACGAGCGGCGACTGCACACCGGCCCGGCACGGGTGTTCGAGTCCGAGGAGGACGCGATGGCGGCGGTGACCGCCGGCAGGGTGGCCGCCGGTGACGTGGTGGTTATCCGCAACGAGGGGCCCGCCGGCGGCCCCGGGATGCGGGAGATGCTGGCTGTAACGGCGGCACTCGTCGGAGAGGGCCTCGGCGAGGACGTCGCGCTGATCACCGACGGGCGCTTCTCGGGTGCGACCCACGGGTTCATGGCGGCGCACGTCGCCCCAGAAGCCGCGCGAGGCGGTCCGATTGCGGCATTGCGCGACGGGGACGAGGTGACGATCGACGTCGTCGCGCGCCGGATCGACGTCGCCCTCTCAGATCAGCAGATCGCCGCTCGGGTTGCCGAGTTCAGGGCTCCCGAGAAGCCGCTCGCGCCGGGGGCGTTGTCGAAGTACGCAAAGCTCGTCTCCAGCGCATCGCAGGGAGCCGTCACCGTCTGAGCGCGCCGCCTGCGAAGGCCGCTGTGACGGCGTCGATGGCCGTCCCGCGCTCACGATGAGCTGAAAGCAATGTTGCAGCAGGGCCATCCGGACGTGCTTCCGGCTTGACCGACGGCCCGCACAGCTACCATGTCAACTGAGGAAACGTAGTGGCGTCCATCTCGAACTTTCGCCCTGCGGCCGGATCCAGTAGCGCCTCCGGGGATGCGCTCGGATCGGCCGACCACAGGCGCCGCGGGCGGCGTGTGCTTTACGCTGCGCTGGCAACGCTCGGCCTGGCGCTGATCGCGGCTGTCGCCGTCTTTGCCGTCGCAGCCGCTTCGAGCCCAAGCGTGACGGCCGACTCTGTGGCGCTGGCGCACGTCAACCTCCCGTTCGGCTCCGGCAAGGTCGAAAGCGTCAGCGTCGTCGGCGGGCGTGAGGCGAAGCTGATCGGAGTGAGTCTGCGCGGCGATCAGATCTGGCCGACGCAGCTGCTCGGCGTGCACGAGCGCGTCAGCGTCGACGTCGTCGTCAAGCGCCCTGGATGGATCTCATGGCTTTCCGGATCGACCCAGACCCTGCATTTGACCCTGTGGACACCGTCAACGAGGCTCCGCTCGCACTATCTGACGGTTCGCCACGGTGCGCCGCTGACGTTTGTATTCACGCATCCGGTCAGGGTTTTCGAATCGAACGCGACCAATCGGTTGCAGCGGCATCTGCTCTCCGCTCCACAATCTCGCCTGCAGGTGCACGTCGGGGCCCCGGCAGGAACGATGTTCGTCGCCGCGGCGGCACGGACCTGGGAGGCCCCGAGACCGGCACTGATCAGCTGGTTCCCCGCCGGTGCTGCTGCCACCGCGGTGGCGATCCCGGCTCCGGGCACGACGATCACGCCGCAATCGCCGATCACCCTCACCTTCTCGAAGACCGTCGAGCAGGCGCTCGGCAGCCAGCGGCCGCCGGTCGAGCCGATCACGCCGGGGGTCTGGCACAACGTCAATTCGCACACGATCGTGTTCAGACCTGAGGGATATGGGTACGGAATCGGTGCAAGGGTCACCGTTGCGCTGCCCGCCGGTGTGCAGCTGCTCGGCGGTCAGGCCCACGGCTCGGATCCGATCGGTTCCTGGTCGGTCCCAACGGGATCGACTGTGCGCCTGCAGCAGATGCTCGCGATGCTCGGCTACCTGCCGTTCAACTTCAGATACAGCGGCGCTGGTGTCGCTGACACCGTTCAAGCTGAGGAGAACGCTGCGATCAAGCCACCCGCGGGAAGCTTCAGCCGGCGCTACCCGAACACCCCGGCGGCGCTGATGAACATGTGGCAGCCGGGCGCGTTGGGCGAGATGACCAAGGGTGCCGTGATGGCGTTCGAGAACAACGAGAACATGACCACCGACGGAATCGCCGGAGCAGCGGTCTGGAAGGCGCTGATCGCGGCGGTCATCAAGGGCCAGAAGTCAAGCTTCGGTTACACGTTCGTGCAGGTCAGCGAGGGCGTTCCGGAGAGCATCCGCGTCTGGCACAACGGGCAAACCGTCGTCACCGGACCGGTCAACACCGGCATCCCCGCGGCGCCGACCGCGACCGGAGTGTTCGCCGTGTATGAGCACCTCACGGTGACGACGATGTCCGGCACGAACCCGGACGGCACCCCGTACAGCGATCCCGGGATCCCATGGGTCAGCTACTTCAACGGAGGAGATGCGCTACACGGCTTCATCCGCGCGTCCTACGGCTTCCCGCAGAGCCTGGGCTGCGTCGAGATGCCGTTCGCGGAGGCCGACGAGGTGTGGCCGTACACGCCCGATCGGGACGCTCGTCGACGTCGCCTGACAGCCGCATTGTGATCGCCATCTGAGCAGCGACGCAGGGCGAAGCGCGTCGGCGGCGAATTTCCTGACTGCGATGCGGATGCAAACGCGAGATCGAGCAGCGATCGTGGTGGACGAGCCCCAAGGTGCCGCCGGCCGGTCGGCGACTCGCTGTCATGGCGGGTGGCACTCGCCGCGCTCGAGCGTGACCTGCAGGCGCGCGCGTGCGCGCAGCAAGACGATCCGCGCCTATGGGATCGACTGCGCCCAGCTCGCGCGCTGGGCGTCCGCGCGCAGCATCGAGCCCGCGCAGATCGACACCAAGTCGCTGCGGCGGTTTCTGGCCGAGCGCTCCAAGGATGGCAACGCACCGAGCACGGTCGCGCGCAAGCTCGCCGCCGTCCGGGCGCTGTTCGCAGTTCAGGTGGCGCTGGGCGAGCGCGACGACAACCCGGCAGATCTCCTGAGCGCGCCGAAGCGGCCCCAGCGGCTGCCGCGGGTTCTGAAGCCGGCTGAGGTCGCGGCGCTGCTCGAGACGATCCCGGCGGCGACGCCGCTGGAGCTGCGCGACCGGGCGCTGTTCGAGCTCGCCTACGCCTCCGGCTTACGGGCTCAGGAGTTGGTGTCACTGGACCAGGGCTCCGATCGACTTCGACGGCGAAGCCGTCCGGATCGAGGGCAAGGGAGGCAAGACGCGGGTCGTCCCCGTCGGCGAGCACGCGCTCGAGGCCCTGGGCCGATACCTGGAGCGAGGACGACCGCTGCTGGCCGCCGGGCGTGAGCCGCGAGCGACACTGTTCCTCACCAAAACCGGCCGGTCGCTGGGCACATCCGACGTTCGCCGTCGGTCTAGCGCTATGGGCGCGGCGAGCCGCGGCCGGTGTGCCGCAGCTCGCCGGTGCGCACCCGCACGCGCTGCGTCATTCGTTCGCCACGCACCTGCTCGAGGGTGGCGCCGACCTCCGCTCGATCCAGGAACTGCTCGGTCACGCAACGATCTCGACGACGCAGGTTTACACTCGCGTCGAGACCACGCGGCTGAGAGCCGCTTATATACACGCTCATCCCCGAGCCTAGGCGCCGAGACGATCGTGGGATTGAAGTGGAGACAAACGTGAAGGAGATCGAGCTGAAGGAACTCTGGAGGCGCTACAAGGCCTCCGGTGATGAGCGTGCGCGCGAGCGGCTGGTCGTCGCCTACGCGCCGCTGGTCAAGTACGTCGCCGGACGGCTCGAGCTCTGGCCTGCCCGCACATGTCGAGGAGGCCGATCTGATCTCCTACGGCCTGACGGGGTTGATCTCGGCGATCGAGCGCTTCGACCTCAAGCGCGAGATCAAGTTCGAGACCTACGCGATCACGCGGATCCGTGGGGAGATCATCGATGAGCTGCGCAAGCTCGACTGGGTGCCGCGCTCGGTCCGCGCCCAGGCGCGAGACATCGAGCGCGCGAACACGAAGCTTGAGGCGCGCCTGCAGCGGGCGCCGACCGATGAAGAGGTGGCCGCGGAACTGGGGATCACCGTCCAGGAGTTCCACGACTCGCTGGTGCAGATCTCCCACTCGACGATCGTCGCGCTCGACGAGCTGTGGAGCGTCTCGGATTCAGGCGGCGACCAGGTCTCGCTGCTCGACACGCTGCCCGACCGCGCTGCGCCCGATCCGCAGGAGTTGGTTGACCAGGGCGAGATGCGTGACAGGATCGCCGAGGCGATCGCGGCGCTACCCGAGCGCGAGAAGCTCGTGATCGCCCTCTACTACTACGAGAATCTGACTTTGCGGGAGATCGGAGAGGTTCTCGGGGTCACGGAGTCGCGCGTTTCGCAGCTGCATACCAAGGCGGTCCTGCGGCTGCGCTCGAAGCTCGGGACCGAGCTCGGCTAGTACTCAGCTGCCGACCCGACGGCCGTCGCGATAAGGTCGCCGGTCTAAGCTTTCCAGTAGAGAGGAGGCAGGCATGCACAAGGCCGCGGATCGGATCCGCAATGTGGCCCTCGTCGGCCACCGCGGCAGTGGTAAGACCTCGCTGCACGAGGCGCTGCTGTTCCAGGCAGGAGCCGTCAACCGGCTCGGGAGCGTCGTCGAGGGCACGACCGTGTCGGATTCCGACCCCGATGAGAAGGCTCGCCAGATGTCGATCTCGGCGGCGCTGCTCGACCTTCGAATGGGAGGAGCGCAAGGTCAACCTGATCGACACCCCCGGCGATCCGAGCTTCGTCGCCGACGCGCTGGGCTCGCTGCGCGTCTGCGAGTCGGCTGTGTTCGTGATCAACGCCGTGATGGGCGTCGAGGTTCAGACCATCCGTCTCTGGCAGCGAGCCGCGGAGCTCGACCTCGCACGCCTCCTGTTCGTCAACATGCTCGACCGTGAGCGAGCCGACTTCTACGCGGCGCTCGATTCGCTGCAAGCGCGCCTTCGGGCCGCACGTGGTCGCGACCGAGATCCCGATCGGCGGCGAGCACGAGGTCTCCGGCGTGATCGACCTCGTCGACATGAAGGCCTACCGCTACGACGGCGCCGGCCGCGAGAACTGCACCGAGATCCCGATCCCCGACGAGCTGCGGGCGACCGCGCCCAGGAGTACCGCGAGAAGCTGATGGACGAGGTCGCCGAGAACTCCGACGCGCTGATGGAGCGCTACCTCGAGGGCGAGGAGATCTCTCACGAGGAGATCGTCACGGCGCTCAAGGAGGGCACCAACCACGGCGCGATGTTCCCCGTCACCTGCGGGATCGCGACGCGCAACCTCGGCACGAATCGCCTGCTCGACGCGATCGTCGAGGATCTCCCCTCGCCGGTCAAGCACGGCGGCCTCGAGGTCGGCGGGGTGACGCTCGAGCCTGATCGAGGACAGGAGATGTTCGCCTACGTCTTCAAGACCCGGGCCGACCCGTTCGCCGGACGGATCAACCTGTTCCGCGTCTACCAGGGCGTGATCCGGCACGACTCGCAGGTGCTGAACACCCGCGCGCACACCAAGGAGCGGATCGGGCAGCTGCTGACCTTCGAAGGCGGCCAGAACGGCCACGTCACCGACTTCGGGCCAGGCGACATCGGCGCCGTCGCCAAGCTCAAGGAGACGCGCGCCGGTGACTGGCTGGCGGCGCGTGACGAGCCGATCGAGATGCCGAGCGTCAAGCTCCCGGCGCCGGTGATGGCGTTCTCGATCGAGCCGAAGAGCAAGGGCGACGAGGACAAGGTGTTCACAGCGCTGCGCCGCCTTCAGGAGGAGGACCCGACGATCGACCTGCACCGCGATGCGCAGACCGGCGAGCAGATCGTCGCCGGCCTCTCGCAGATGCATGTGGAGGTGATCGTCGACCGCTCGAAATCCCGGTTCGGCGCCGAGGTCAAGCTCAAGCCGCCGCGCGTCCCGTATCAGGAGACGATCCGCTGCCTCCGCGAAGGCGCACGGCCGCCACAAGAAGCAGACCGGCGGCCGTGGCCAGTTCGGCGACTGCCACATCGAGATCGAGCCACTCGAGCCGGGGAGCGGGTTCCAGTTCGTCGACGCGATCAAGGGCGGCGTGATCCCGATCCGGATTCATCCCCGCCGTCGAGAAGGGCGTCCTCGAGGCGATGCAGGAGGGGGCCGTCGCCGGTTATCCGGTCAAGGACGTTCGGGTCCGCCTCTACGACGGCTCCTACCACACGGTCGACTCCTCGGAGATGGCGTTCAAGGTGGCCGGCTCGATGGCGATGCGACAGGCGCTCGGAGCAGGCTGGACCGGTGCTGCTCGAGCCGATCATGATGGTCACCGTGACCGTGCCCGAGGACGCTGTCGGCGACGTGATCGGCGACCTGAACTCGCGTCGCGGCCGCCCGCACGGGATGGAGCCGATCGGCGGTGGCATGACCGATGTCAAGGCCGAGGTGCCGATGGCGGAGATGCTCACCTACGCACCCGATCTGCGCTCGATCACCGGCGGCCAGGGCGAGTTCACGATGGAGTTCCTGCGCTACGAGGAGGTCCCCACCCACCTCGCCGGTAAGGTCGTGTCATCGAGGCGAAGGCCGCGCGCGAGGCCGTCAAGGCATGAGCGCGGCCGATCCTGCGCTAGCCTCACGGCGCGTGAGCACGAGACATATCACGACGACGTTCACCGACTACCCGACCTGCGACGTCTGCGGCCGGACACTCCTGCGCGGCGAGCAGTCGACCGTATACATCAACGGTGGAGCACGGCGGGTTGGTGTGCGAGCTGTGCGAAACCCGGGCTCTGCATGAAGGGTGGATCAGGGAGGGGAGCCTGCCTGAGTTCGAGAGCAGCGAGTCGGGCTCAGATCGCCGGCGCTCGATCTTGGGACGGCTCCGCCCGCGGCGGGAGTCCACCGCCGGTTCGCCGTCGGCGGACGAGGAGCTCTCAGCGGGTTCCTCGTCGCAGAGCTCCGGGACCGGCCGAGCCGCACGCTCGCGACCGTACGAGACGCGACACGTCCATGCGGTGCCGTCCTATGACGTCCACAAGATCGCCGCCGCAGTCGAGTTGTTCAACGCCTCGCAGCACCGGCGTACGGTCGCGGGGGTTGCACGCTCGCTCGGTTCGCCTGCCGTCAACGTCGCGCCGGTCGACAACCGGCCGACACTCGTGTGCGTCGTCGTTTCGTGGGAGCTGTGCTGGTACCGATATGAGGTCGACCTCTCCGACGAGGGGACGAGCGTCCGCGTGGCCGGTCAGGGCTACGAGCTGGAGGAACTCGAACCGAGCGAGCGTCTGCCGAACGCCGTCGCGGACGATCTCGGGCAGCTGACGCTCGCGTCCTGAATGGCCGTGCCGATCGGTTTCGCCGTTGATCTTCGCGGTGGTGGCGATCGCGACGATCGGCCCGCGGGTGCCGGCGGGCGTGATCTGAAGCCGGCTTTCCAATACCATCATCAACCGTGATCTATTGCGTAGTTCCCGAAGCGCTGGCCGATGAGCTGCTCGACAAGCTCACCGACTACTACGCGGAGGACCCCAACGTGACTGTGATCTTGGAGCGCCGGCGAAGCTCCCGCCGAGGTGGCGCGAAGACGGGCGGCGCGCGCAAGGTCAGGGACCGTCGGCGGGTGCGCGTGACCGGCGATCTCCCGGAAGCGCCGCCGGGCGTTTGAGCGGGCCGCCACAGCACCCGCAGGGGTGGCCACGGACGCTCGTGCTCCACGTCGACGGCGGCGCCCGCGGCAACCCCGGTCCCGCGGCGATCGGCGTCGTGATCACCGAGCCCGATGGAGCCCTTGTCGAGCAACTGGCCGAGCCGATTGGGGTGGCGACCAACAACGTCGCGGAATATCGCGCCGTCCTGCGCGCGCTGCAGCGGGCCTCAGCGCTCGGTGCCGGCGAGGTGCGCATCGTCAACGACTCCGAGCTGGTCGCCAGACAGCTGACCGGTGAGTACAAGGTCAAGAATGAGGGCCTGAAACCGTTGCACAGCCAGGCGGTGACCGCGTTGCGCGGGTTTGACCGCTGGCAGATAGAGAGCGTCCCACGCGCGCGCAACGCGGATGCGGACGCGCTCGTGAATCGTGCCCTCGACGCCCTCGACGCCCTCGACGCCCCCGACGCCCCCGACGCCCCCGACGCCCCCGACCCCGGCCGCTGACGAGCCCGCAGCGCCCGTGCTACCCGAGCAGCGGGTTCTCGACCCTGGCCGCAAACAGGATCGTGCCGGTCGTCGTGTCGCGCACGAACAGCAGGAATGGGTGGTCGAGCCTCAGCGACGTGCTCGGTGGCGCGGCGATCGCCGTCGGTCCGACCGAAATTCCCGTGGCGGCCGCGGCCACGGTCCCGGCCTCGTCGAGCTTGAGCACGGCGGCATGCTCGACCGCCTGTAGCGCCAGTTCCGGCCCGGCGCTGATGCCGCTGAAGTCAGCCCGATTGCTGAACGCGATCGGCATCCCCAGCGACGCCAGGACTCCGTTGAGAGGTGTCTGGACGCTCAGGTGGAGTTTGGGCAGCCCCAGGCGCAGGAGGTGCTGGCGCAGCGAACCGACGATCAGACTCAGCTCGTGTTGCGTCAACTGGCGCTCGAATTGAGGCAGGGTCCCCAGCGTCGGCATCACCGCGAGCAGTGCCAGCATCGAGTGCCTGTAAGGCAGCTCGATCGCGCGATAGCCGCTGCCATCGGTGTACGGCAGGACCGCCGTCTCGTTCATGAATGGGGCCTGAACCGCGCTTCCGAGGACCGGATCGAACGAGCCGGGTGCGGTCATGCTCGGATCGAATGCGGTCGCCCAGAGCGCCTTCAGGTAAAGCGCGTCCGCGAGCACCAGATCGGTGCTCGTCGAGATCGAATCCGGTGGCATCAGCTGCGGGATCAGTCCGGCTGTCCGAGCCGAGACCCATGAGTTGATCGCGGCGCTCGCCGCCGCCGGGGCATCCGCAAAGTCGGCGCGCACAGGCGCAGCACCGAAGTCTGACGCCAGCGACTCGGTGAAGGCCGGCTTCACCACGAACTCCGACGCGAGCCACAGGCCGTCCGCGCTTTCCAGCGTCGGCGCGCCGCCCGACGGGGTCGCGCCGGCGTCGACACTGCCCGCCAGCCGCCGGCTGAGCGCCGCGTTCGCGCCGGCGAGCTCCGCCGCGTCGCGGTCGCCCAGTGTGTTCCCGATCTGCGTCGCGGTCTTCCCGGCAGCGCCCTGGTCGACCATTGCCAGCGCGGTCTCGATGCTGTAGGGCGAAAGCACGACATTGCCGCCCACGTCAAGTCTGTCGAGCAGCGCCAGCGCCAGGCGATTGGTCGCCAGCACCGCCGGTTGCGCGCTCGCAGCAGCGACGGGACCTCGACGTCCCCGCGACCGGCCTGCGGTCGAGCTTCGATCCGCCGTGCTCGCTGCGATCCCGAGCACGAGCGCGACCGCCCCGACGACCGCGAGCGAGATCACGCCGGTTATCAGACGCCGCATCACACAACATACGTCCCGCGGTGGGTTTCGTCACAACATGGCAGCGACGCGCTGCGCCCGTTACCCTTGTCGATGTGACCGATGCGCTCCAGGAGCTTCGCTTGCGCCTGTACGAGACGGCAACGCGGCTTCGTGCCGGGGATCTCGAGCCCGATGCGACCCTCGAATTGATCGAGGAGTGCGCGCAACTGGCCTCCGAGGCGGCATCTCGCGTCGATCTGGAGGCTCGCGCCGTGCTCGAGCCGCTGCCGGATCTGCCCGGGCAGCTCCCGCTCCCTGCGGCGTAGACGTTGCCGACGGCGGACCCCGCCAGTGGCCGGCTGCCGGCCTACCCCGATCATCTGCGCGCGACCGTCGAGACGTATCTAGAGGCGCTGCGCTTCACTTCCGAGTGCGACGTCGGTGGCCTGCAGGAGGCAATGCGCTATTCGCTCCTGGCCGGTGGCAAGCGGATCAGGCCGGTGCTGGCGCTCGCCACCGCCGAGGCGATCGGCCGCGAGCCGGCCGCGCTGCTGCCGCTCGCCGCGGCACTCGAGCTGATCCACACGTATTCGCTGATCCACGACGACCTTCCGGCGATGGACGACGATGATCTGCGCCGCGGGCGCCCTACCTGCCACCGGGCGTACGGGGAGGCGGTCGCGATCCTCGCCGGCGACGGTCTCTATGCAGAGGCCTTCCACCACCTGCTGGCAAACCAGGCCGGCGAGCCCGCCAACGTGCTGGCGGCGGCAGCGCAGCTCGCGTCCGCGACGGGCGTCGACGGCATGGTCGGCGGGCAGTATCTGGATGTGGCGGACAGGGCACCGGCGGGCGCCGAGGGCCTTCGCCGGCTGCACTCGCTGAAGACCGGCCGCCTGATCGCAGCGAGCATCGAATGCGTGCTGCAAATCGACGGGTCCCAGGAACGTGACACAATCTCCTCGTTCAGAACATATGCAGGCGAACTGGGCGTGCTCTTTCAGATCGTTGACGACATCCTCGACGTCATCGGCTCGCAGGAGGCGCTCGGAAAGGCGCAGGGCAGCGATGAGCGTCTGGGCAAGCGGACCTACGTGACCGAGTTCGGGTTGGAGGGG
The DNA here is from genome assembly GCA_963742025.1 of uncultured Solirubrobacterales bacterium. Lineage (GTDB taxonomy): Bacteria > Actinomycetota > Thermoleophilia > Solirubrobacterales > Solirubrobacteraceae > Palsa-465. Next base: position 88,512 of record CAVUKF010000004.1, on the reverse strand, counting down.
GCACGTGAGCTCGCCGTCGCTTCCCACCGCCGTGCCAGAGACGCCCTGGCGGCTGCAGCACCCGCCGGCGCTGTCCAGTTAGAGCAGATCACCGACTTCATCGCCACCCGCAGCCACTGACCAACCACCACAAGTGACCGACCTGCTTGCAGACATCAACTGCCCCGCGGACCTTCACGGCCTGACCGACGAGGAGCTGCAGGCGCTCGCGCAGGAGGTGCGCGAGCACATCATCGACACGGTCGGTGAGATCGGCGGGCACTTCGGCGCGAACCTCGGCGCCTGCGAGATCGCGGTGGCGCTGCATTCGCTGCTGGACTCCCCGAAGGACAAGATCCTCTGGGACGTCGGTCATCAGGCCTACCCGCACAAGGTCCTGACCGGCCGGCGCGACCAGCTTCAGACGATCCGCAAGTACGAGGGGCTCGCGCCGTTCTGCTCGATCCAGGAGTCCGAGCACGACATCATGGGCGCCGGCCACGCATCGACCTCGATCGGCTACGCCGTCGGCATCAAGGAGGCGATGCTCCGCGGCCACGGCGAGGACGGCTTCGTCGTCGCCGTCGTCGGCGACGGCGCGATGACCGGCGGCGTCGCGTTCGAGGCGGTCCACCAGGCCGGCGGCCAGGGCACGCCGATCGTCGTGCTGCTCAACGACAACGGGATGTCGATCGCTCCGAACGTCGGCGCGCTGTCGCGCTACTTCAACCGGGTGCGCCTGAACCCGAAGCTGTGGCACGCGCGCGAGGACATCGAGGGCGGCCTCAGCAAGCTGCCGGCCGGGATCGGCAGCAAGTTCGAGCGGCTCGGACCGCACGTCAAGGAGTCGCTCAAGGCGTTCTGGGCGCCCGGGCCTCTGGTGGGAGGAGCTCGACTGGGCCTACATGGGCGTGATCGACGGCCACGACGTGCGCGCGCTGCGCCGCGCGCTGCGCGAGGCGCTCGCCGCCCAGCGGCCGGTGGTCGTGCACTGCGCGACGGTCAAGGGCAAGGGTTTCGCGCCCGCCGAGGAGGGCGGCCTCGAGGGCATGGAGAAGTGGCATGCCGCCAAGCCGAACTCGATCGCGAACGGCGCGCCGGCGGCGACCCGGCCGGCGCCGGCCGATGCCCGGCCGGCGCCGCCGCAGTACACGCAGGTCTTCGGCGAGGCGCTGGTCGCGGAGTGCCGCCGCGACGATCGCGTGCTCGGGATCACCGCGGCGATGAACTCCGGCACCGGCCTGAACATCCTCCAGCGCGAGCTGCCCGAGCGCTACTTCGACGTCGGCATCGCCGAGCAGCAGGCGGTGCTGTTCGCCTCCGGCCTGGCGCTCCAGGGCTGCAAGCCGGTCGCCGCGATCTACTCGACGTTCCTGCAGCGCGCGTTCGACCAGATCGTCCACGACGTGTGCCTGCAGAAGCTGAACGTCACCTTCGCGATGGACCGCGCCGGGCTGGTCGGCGACGACGGCCCGACCCACCACGGCGCCTTCGACATCGCCTACCTGCGCTGCCTGCCGAACATCGTGCTGATGGCCCCGCGCGACGAGGCGATGCTCGTGCACATGCTGCACACGGCGCTCACCTACGACGACGGTCCGGTCGCGCTGCGCTACCCGCGCGGCGAGGCGCTCGGCGTTCCGCTTCCCGAGAGCCCGCTCGAGATCCCGATCGGGACCGGCGAGATCCTGCGTGAGGGTCAGCGGCGTCGCGCTGCTCGCCTACGGCACCGGCGTCGCCAAGGCGCTCGCGGCGGCCGACATCCTCGCCGAGCACGGGATCTCCGCGACGGTCGCCGACGCGCGCTTCGCCAAGCCGATCGACGTCGGGCTCGCCGCTCAGCTCGCCGCCGAGCACGAGCTGCTCGTGACCGTCGAGGAGGGCGTGCTCGCCGGCGGCTTCGGCTCGGCCGTCTGGGAGACCTCTGAACGACGCCGGCATCACGCGCGGATCCTGCGGGTCGGTCTGCCCGACCGGTACGTCACCCACGGCGCCCCGCGCCTGCTGCACGAGGAGGTCGGCTTCACGGCCGAGCGGATCGCCGAGCGGATCGAGGCAGCCGTCTCGGACCGCTCCAGCGTGATCTGAGACGCCGATTCGATCACGCCGCGGTTGATCGCGTACCGTTTGCGTTCGGTGAAGCGTGTTCGCCTCGACAGCCTGCTGTCCGAGCGTGGCGTGTTCGAGTCCCGCTCGCGTGCCGCGGCGTCGGTGATCGCCGGTGACGTGCTGCTGCTTCCAGGTCGCCGGCGTGCGCGCAAGCCGGGCGAGATGGTGCCCGAGGACGTCGAGGTCGAGGTCACGCAGGCGCCGCCGTATCGTCTCGCGCGGCGGCATCAAGCTGGCCAACGCGCTCGACGCGCTCGGGCTCGATGTCGCCGGTTCCAGCGCGCTTGACGTCGGCGCCTCGACGGGCGGCTTCACCGACTGCCTGCTGCAGCGCGGCGCCAGCGCGTGATCGCGCTCGACGTCGCCTACGGCGAGCTCAGCTGGAAGCTGCGCGAGGATCCGCGCGTGACCGTGATCGAGCGGCGCAACGCCCGGGCGCTGGGCGCCGGCTGAGCTCCCGTACGCTCCCGACCTGATCGTGATCGACGTCTCCTTCATCTCGCTGAGGAAGGTGCTGCCGGCGGTGCTTGCGTGCGCCGCGCCCCGCTTCGACTGCCTGGCGATGGTCAAGCCGCAATTCGAGGTCGGCCGCGAGCGTGTCGGCAAGGGCGGCGTCGTCCGGGACGCCGCCGCACGCCGCGAGGCGCTGGTCGACGTCGGACGTGCCGCGCTGGGGCTTGGCGCGTCCGTCATCGGTTTCGCCAGCTCCGGGCTGCCCGGGCCGAAGGGCAACCGCGAGACGTTCGTGTGGCTCGCGCGAGGCGGCGCGTGGAGGGGTCGCCGATCTCGAGCTTGCGGCGCTGGCGGTCGAGCCGTGAGCGAGATCCGCGTCGCGCGCGTGTTCACGCACCGCCGGCCCGACGAGACACGGCCGGCGCTGCAGGCGCTGATCGAGCTCGCGCGGCGCGCTGGCGTGGTGCTGCGTTCGACCGGGCGGAGACGAGCAAGCTGGCGCTGACGCCGACCCGTGGGCTCGAGCTCGATGCAGCGGATCAGCGCGAGGTGCAGATCTGCTTCGCGCTCGGCGGCGACGGCACGATCCTGACGGCGCTGCGCCGTTATGCGGGCACCGGCGTGCCGGTGTTCGGCGTCAACTTCGGGGAGATCGGGTTTCTCGCGGCCGTCGAGCGGGAGGACGCCGCAGCCGGGCTTGAGCGGGCGCTCGCCGGCGACTACGAGGTGCTCGCGCTCCCCGGCCTGGCGCTTTCCGGCGTCGCGGCGGCGGCGGTGGAGGGGGCGGTCGCGATCAACGACGTCTCGGTCCACCGCCAGCCCGGCCACCGCGTCGCCAGCCTCGCCTACTCGGTCGGCTCCGACGAGGTCGGCCGCGTGCGCTGCGACGGTCTCGTGGTCGCGACGCCGGCCGGCTCCACGGGCTACAACCTCGCCAACGGCGGGCCGGTGATGGCCTGGGGGGTGGAGGGCTTCGCCGTGTCGTTCATCGCGCCGCACTCGCTGACCGCACGCGCGCTGGTCGTCGCCCCCGGCGACGTCCTGTCGGTCCGCAACCGCTCCGACGAGGAGGCGGTCGAGGTCGCGATCGACGGGCGGCCGGTCGCCGAGCTGGCGCCCGGGGCGATCCTGCAGGTGCGATTTGACGGCCGCACGGCGATGCTCGCGCAGCTCCCGGGCGCGACCTTCTACCAGCGCCTGCGTGAGAAGTTCGGCCGTCTCGCGACCGTTCCCTGAGCTCCGACGCGGGCTCGATCCGTCAGCGCCGGGTGGTAGACAGAGGGGTGTGCTCTACGAACTGCGCGTCGAGAACCTGCTGTTGATGGAGCGGGCCGAGTTGCGGCTCGCTCCCGGCCTGAACATCCTTACCGGCGAGACCGGCGCCGGTAAGACGCTGCTCGCGCACGCGCTCGACCTGCTCCTGGGCGGCAAGGCACGCGCCGGGATCGTGCGCGAGGGCGCCGCCGAGGCTTACGTCGAGGGCGTCTTCTCGCTGCCGCCCGGTGTGGTCGCGGGTGAGGACGAGCGGATCCCCGCCGACGCGCAGGAGCTGGTGCTCGCGCGGCGGGTGTGGCCGGACGGTCGAACGCGCGCGTACGTCGGCGGGCGCTCGGCGACGCTCGCCGATCTGCGCGAGCTGGGCGGGGCGCTGCTGTCGTTCTACGGGCAGCATGAGCATCGCAAGCTGATGCTCGCGGCCGCCCAGCTTGATGCGCTCGATGCGTACTGTGGCGCGGAGCAGCTTGCGCTGCGCGGGTCCGTTGCGTCACTCTGGGCGCGAGTCGGCGCCCTCTCCCGGCGAGCCGACGAGCTGCGCGCGCTGGCGGGCGCGCGTGAGCGCGAGCTCGACCTGATCGCGTTCGAGCTCGCGGAGATCGAAGCGGTCGACCCCAGGGAGTCCGAGGAACTTGACCTGCTCGCCGAGCGCGACCGGCTCCGCCACACCGAGGCGCTCCGATTCGCCGCGGCCGCCGGGGCTGACGCGATCGCGCCCGAGGAGGGGTCTGGGGTCGCGGCCGCGCTGTCGGCCGGCGCCGGCGAGCTCGATCGGGCGGCGGCGTTCGATCCGGCGCTCGGCGCGCTGGCCGAGAGGATGCGAGCGCTGCGCTTCGAGGCCGATGATCTCGGGGCGGAGCTGCGGTCCTATCTGCACGGCGTCGATGCCGAGCCCGGACGCCTGGAGGAGGTCGAGGAGCGGCTTTCGCTGTTCTCGAGGTTGGCTCGCAAGCACGGCGGTTCGCTCGCCGAGGTGCTCGCGCACGCGGAGCGCTGCCGCGCCCGGAGCGCTGAGCTCGAGCATGCGGACGAGGCGCTCGAGGCGGCCGAGCGGGAGCTCGCCGGCGCCTCCGCCGAGTTGGATCGGATTGCCCGTGCGCTGAGTGCGGCGCGGCGGTCGGCGGCACCGACACTGGCTGATGCGGTGCGCCTGCGACTGGCTGAGCTGGCGATGGGTGACGCTCGGTTCGAGGTCGACGTCCGCCCGCGGCCAGACGGGTGCGGCCCGCGCGGCGCCGACAGTGTCGAGTTCCGGATCGCCCCCAATGCCGGGCTGCCGACCGGTCCGCTTCGCGACGTCGCCTCCGGAGGCGAGCTCTCGCGTGTGATGCTGGCGCTGCTCAGCGTCGCTCACGAGGGGGACGCCGGCGTTGCCGGCGCCGCGCTGCTGGTGTTCGACGAGATCGACGCCGGAATCGGCGGTCACACCGCGCGTGCCGTCGGCGAGCATCTGCGCGCGCTCGCCGCCGGACGACAGCTGCTGTGCATCACGCATCTGCCGCAGGTGGCCGCGCTCGGTGAGCGGCATTTCACGATCACCAAGGACAGCTCGCGCACGCCTGCCCTGACGACCGTCACCGCTCTGGACGGCGACAGTCTCGTCGGCGAGTTGGTCCGGATGCTCGGCGCGCAGGACGGCGACAAAGCGGCTCGTGGTCACGCCCGGGAGTTGCTGAGGGCGGTGTAGGCTCCTGCGCTCGGCGCGCTATGGTCGTCTGAGCGCTCCTGCGCCGGTCGGCTTTGCTTGCGCCGAGCACGCTGGTGTACTCGCCGCGGTGGTTGCCGTCCCGGGCAGGAGCGGCCGTCCGTCGCCCGCGCTAACGTGGCGGGGGCACGGAACAAACTGACCCGAAGGATCAGCGCATGGCTCAGGGCGAGACACGATTCATCTTCATAACGGGCGGCGTGGTGTCCTCGCTCGGCAAGGGCATCACCGCGGCATCGATCGGTCGACTCCTGGTCGCCCGCGGGCTTGACGTCCAACTGCAGAAATTCGACCCGTACATCAACGTCGACCCGGGGACGATGTCGCCCTACCAGCATGGTGAGGTGTTCGTCACCGAGGACGGAGCCGAGTCCGACCTCGACCTCGGCCATTACGAGCGATTCACCGACCGCAACACGAGCCGTGCCTCCAACGTCACGGCCGGCGGGATCTACAACACCGTGATCCGCCGTGAACGGCGAGGGGACTATCTCGGCGCGACCGTCCAGGTGGTGCCGCACATCACCGACGAGATCAAGCAGCGGATCCGCCTGATGGCGGATTCCAGCGACGTCGACTACGTGATCACCGAGATCGGCGGGACCGTCGGCGACATCGAATCGCTGCCGTTCCTGGAGGCGATCCGCCAGTTCCCGGTCGATGTCGGCCGGCGGCGGTGCATGTTCATCCACCTGACGCTGGTGCCCTACATCGCCCACGCAGGCGAGTTGAAGACGAAGCCGACGCAGCATTCGGTCAACGAGCTGCGACGGATCGGGATCGCGCCGGACATGGTGGTGTGTCGGTCGGAGTCGATCCTCTCCTCGGAGATCCGGCGCAAGATCGCCCTGTTCGCCAGCCTTCCGGTTGAGGCCGTCGTCTCCGCGTACAACGTTCCAGACGTCTACCGGATCCCGCTCACTTTCCACGAGGAGGGGGTCGATGACTACATCCTCTCCGAGCACTTCGGGGTAGACGCGCCGGCCCCCGATCTGCGCAACTGGCAGGAGTTCACACAGCGGGCGCGGGAGGCGACCGGCGAGGTCACGATCGCGCTGGTCGGCAAGTACGTCAAGCTCGAGGATGCATACCTGTCAGTCGTCGAAGCACTTCGCCACTCGGGTGTGCACCACCGTGCCCGCGTCGACATCCAGTGGGTGGATTCGGAGTCGGTCACCGAGCCGGCGGTCGAGGCGCGCCTGCGCAGCGCCGACGGCATCCTGATCCCCGGCGGCTTCGGCGGCCGCGGCTTCGAGGGCAAGATCGCCGCGGCACGGATCGCGCGCGAGGAGGGGATCCCATACCTCGGTGTGTGTCTCGGCATGCACGTCGCGGTCAGTGAGTTCGCGCGCCATGTGGCCGGCATGGAGGGCGCAAACTCGACCGAGATGGACGCCGAGACGCCCTTCCCGGTGATCGATCTGCTCCCCGAGCAGAAGGAGATCGCAGACATGGGCGGGACGATGCGCCTGGGGGCCGATCCGATCAAGCTCCACCCGGACACGCGTGTCCGCGAGCTTTACGGCGAAGCGGTCATCTATGAGCGCCACCGGCACCGCTATGAGGTGAACAACCATCTGCGCCGGAAACTCGAGGCCGTCGGGCTGGTCTGCTCCGGGACGTCTCCGGATGAGCGCCTCGTCGAGGTGATCGAACTCGCGCGCGATGTCCACCCGTTCTTCGTCGCGTCCCAGTACCACCCGGAGTTCAAGTCGCGTCCCGAACGGCCGGCGCCGCTGTTCCGTGAGTTCGTCGGCGCGGCTCTGGAACGCGCGCGCGAGGTGGCGACGACCTCGTCGACGCTCGCCGTCTGAGGCGTCTGACTCCGAGTACGCGTGAACCGCGCGACCGAGCCCCAGCGTGTGCAGCTGCACGCCACGTTCGAGGCGCTGTGCCTGATCGAGAGCCCGACCGGACGCGAGCGCACCTGCGCCAACTGGGTGACCAGCGAGCTGGCGAGCGTCGGCGTCGATCTGGAGGAGGACGGGGCCGGCCCGGCCGCCGGCTCCGACAGTGGGAACCTCTACGCGTGGATTCCCGGTCGCGGCCCGCGCTCGCTGATGATGTGCGCACACCTCGACACGGTGCCGCTGACCGCCCCGGTGCAACCCGTGTTGCGCGACGGCGGTTGGCAGAACGCCAACGCGGGCATCCTCGGCGCCGACAACAAGGCGGCGCTCGCCGCCCTGATCGAGCTCGCCCGGATCCTGCAAGCGGCGCCGGAACCGCCTGAGGTCGGACTCGAGCTGATCTTCACCGTCTGCGAGGAGACCGGGCTGCACGGTGCCGGGCAGTTCGACGTGAGTGCTCTCCACAGCGACTTCGGCTACGTGTTCGACCATGCGAGCCCGCTCGGCGAGATCGTGATCGCCTCGCCGAGCCAGCAGCAGATCGTCGCGCAGATCCGGGGGCGTGCCGCACACGCGGGCATCAGCCCGGAGGATGGGCGCAGCGCGATCGCGGTGGCAGCCCGGGCGATCGCGGTGATGGCGCTGGGACGGCTTGACGCTGAGACCACCGCGAACATCGGCACGATCAGCGGCGGCACCGCCGCCAACGTGGTCCCGGAGCGCTGCCGGCTGCACGGCGAGGTGCGGGGCTTCGATGAAGGCCCCCTCGGCGAGGCGCTCACGGCGATCATCGACGCTCTTCAGGATGCGGCCGACGACGGTGAGTGCGACCTCGACCTGGAGATCGAGCGGATCTTCAGCGGATACCGCCTGAAGCCGTCCGAGCCGGCTGTGCAGCTGGCCTCGCGGGCGTTGAGGACGATCGGCTACGAGCCGACGATGATCGCCAGCGGCGGCGGCTCCGACGCGAACGCGTTCCGGGTCGCCGGCTTCCCGGTCGTCAACCTCGCCAACGGGACCGAGCGCCCACACGAGCCCGGCGAGCGCGTCAGCGCCGAAGCTCTGGAGGGCGGCCTTGATCTCGCGATCACCCTGATGACGCTCGCCGCCGGCGCCGGTGAAGGAACGTCCGCGCGGTGAGCGGCTTCGAGCTGATCGACGCGCAGACGGCGTGGTCCGGACGGATCATTCGCGCCGGGACCGAACACTTCCGGCACGATGACGGCACCGTGGTGGCGCGCGACAAGGTCTGGCACCCGGGGGCGGTCGGGATCCTCGCGATCGACGACGACTACGTGTGGCTGACGCGCCAGCCGCGCGAAGCCGTGGGCGAGGCCGCCTGCCTGGAGGTGCCGGCCGGCAAGCTCGACGTTCCCGGCGAGCGGCCGCAGCAGACCGCCAGACGAGAGTTGGTCGAGGAGATCGGCAAGCAGGCGGCGCACTGGGACGAGATCTGCTCGTTTTGGACGAGCCCGGGATTCAGCGACGAGCGTGTCTGGCTATACCTGGCGACCGAGCTCTCCGACGCACCGAGCGGGCCGCAACCCGAGGCGGATGAGCGCATCTCGATCGTTCCGTGGCCGCTGAGCGCGCTGGCGGCGGCGATCGACGCATGCGAGGACTCAAAATCGCTGATCGCCCTGCTGTGGCTCGCTCGCCGCGGTATTCGGCGCTGAGTGCTGCCGGGTTCTGCGATCGCGCCGGATGGGACCGCGGATCGCATTGGCAGGAGCGCCGAAGCCCGCCGCGAATATGTCGGTATGAGTACCGCCGAGGCGATTCTGGCCCCCTCGCTGTCACCGACCGCAGGCCACCGGCTGACCGAGCTCACGCTCGACTTCCTCGCCTATCTCGAGTTCGAGCGTGGCCTCTCACGTAACACGCTCGAGGCGTATCGATCCGACCTGCAGCAGTTCGGCCTGTTCCTCGACCGCCACGGACGTGATCCGCTGGCGGTCGGACCACGCGACCTCGCGGAATTCGTCGGTGAGCTCGTCAACGGCGCGCAGAACGGGCGTGGCGTGGCTCCGGCCACGCTGCAGCGCAAGGTCGCGTGTCTGCGGTCGTTCTACCGCTACCTGCGCCGTGAGCAGCTACTCGTGGCGGACCCGACCTCCGAGCTGCGGCCGCCGCGCGCGCGCGGACGGCTCCCGAACGTCCTCAGCCGTGATGAGGTCAACCACCTGCTGGCGCAACCGAGCTCGGGCAGCGCTGCGGACCTGCGCGACCGCGCGCTGCTCGAAACGATGTATGCCTGCGGTCTGCGTGCGTCGGAGGCGATCGGACTGATGCTTGCGGACCTCGACATCGAGGCCGGCGTCCTGGTCGCACGGGGCAAGGGAGCGAAGGAACGGATCGTGCCGATCGGCAGCGCCGCCCTGGAAGCGCTCCGTGAGTATCTGGATCGCGCCAGGCCGCGCCTGGTGGGCCTGCGCGAGGAGTCCCACGTGTTCGTGAACCAGCGCGGAATCGGACTCTCCCGCCAGGGTCTCTACAAGATCGTGCAGCGCCACGCGGGCACCGCGGGGCTCGATCAGCGGATGAGCCCGCACACCCTCCGGCACACGTTCGCCACTCACCTGCTTGCGGGTGGGTGCGATCTGCGTTCGCTCCAGGAGATGCTCGGTCATGCCGACATCGCGACCACCCAGATCTACACCCATCTGTCGACCGACCGGCTGCGCGACGTCTACTTCGACGCTCACCCGCGCGCCCAGATCGAGACCCCGGTGATCGCCGACCCCTGATAGCGTCGCGGGTCGGCGATGGGCATCACCCACTTCGACCAGGCTCCAGGGCGAGCGTTCGAGCTCGGTCACCTTCGTGGCCGCTGGACCTTTCTGGGCGAAGCGGCAGGATCGATCGGCGTCGGAGTTCGCAGAATCGAGGTGCCGACCGGCGCCTGGTCGACGCCCGCCCATGACCACGGGCGGGAGGAGGAGATCTTCTACGTGCTCGCAGGGCGCGGCATCGTCTGGCACGACGGCGCGACGGCGCCGGTATCGACGGGCGATTGCATCGTCTTTCATCCGCGGCGTGGCGGCCACTCGTTTCATTCGCTGCAGGCACTTGACCTGCTGGCGTTCGGCCAGCGCCAATATGACGAGAGCCCTCGCTTCCCGCGCCTCGGAATCTCGTTCGTGGGAAACCGAGCAGTCGAGACGGTGCCGGCGTCGGTCGATGGCGTGCCTCTGCAGTTCGTCAGGGAGTCCGAGCTCGGGCCCCCGATGCTCGAGGGTGAGCCGGGACCTCGCGGTCCGAATCTGGTCAACCTCGATGACGTCGAGGCCCGGACCGTCGAGCGGTCGCGGATCGCCCGCGCTCGCCGCAATCTCGGTGCCGCAGTCGGCTCGATCAGCACCGGCCTGCAACATGTCGTGGTCGCACCCGGCAAGCTGTCGGCGCCGCTGCACTGCCACTCGCTCGAGGAGGAGCTGTTCGTGATCCTCGAAGGTGACGGCGTGCTGCTGCTCGACGACCGGGAGACCTCGGTGCTGCCCGGCCATGTCGTCTCACGGACCAACGGGACGGGCGTCTCACACGCATTCCGCGCCGGCTCCGCGCGGGCTCACGCTGCTCGCCTACGGCACCCGTGAACCAGCCGACATCTGCTACTACCCGACGTCGAACAAGATCAACTTCGGCGGGGTCGAGGTGATCGCACGGCTTGAGAAGCTGGACTACTGGGACGGCGAGGATTAGAGCCGGCCGTCGGGCGTTCGTGGTCGTGCTCGACGCCTGTGGCGTCGGCGCGTTGCCGGACGCCGGCGATTACGGCGACGCCGGCACGAACACGCTCGGTCACCTGGCGCGCGCCGCCGGCGGTCTGTCGCTGCCGGTGCTCGGGCGGCTGGGTCTCGGCTCGATCGTCGCGCTGCAGGGCGTCCCGCCGGCCGATCAGCCGGTGCTGCATGGGCGGCTCGGCGCGACTCGGGCCGGGGAAGGACTCGACCGCCGGCCACTGGGGGTTGATGGGAGTCGCCTGCGCGACGCCGCTCGTCACCTACCCGGACGGCTTTCCGCCCGCGGTGCTCAACGTCGTCAGGCGCGCCGCCGGGCGATCGGTGATCTGCAACCTCCCATACAACGGGATCGACGCGATCGACGATTTCGGCGAAGAGCAGATGCGGACCGGCTCGTTGATCGTCTACACGAGCCAGGACTCGGTTCTGCAGATCGCGGCACACGAGCAGGTCGTCGCGACCGGTGACCTGTATGAGATCTGCGCGCGCGTCCGGTCCTGGCTGCCCGCCGAGCATGCGGTCGGACGGGTGATCGCCAGACCGTTCACGGGGGAGCCCGGCCATTTCGAGCGCACCGACGGCCGGCGTGACCTGTCACTGCCGCCGCCGACACGGTCATACCTCGATGAGTGCCAGGACGCAGGCGTTCCGGTCCATTCCGTCGGCAAGGTCGGGCAGCTCTTCGACGGCGCGGGGATCGATGTGCAGCACCCGGGAGCCACCAACGCCGAGGCGATGGCGGTGACCACCGAGCTGATCGGAACGCTGCAGTCGGGGCTGGTGTTCACGAACCTGGTCGAGACCGATCAGGTCTACGGTCACCGCCACGACGTCGAAGGCTTCACACGGGCTCTCGCCGAGATCGACGCACGGGTCGGTCAGTGGCTGGCGGCGCTCGGCACGGCTGACATGCTGATCCTGACCGCCGACCACGGCTGCGACGTGACCGCCGAGCACACCGACCACACCCGCGAGTACGTGCCGCTGCTGGCGGCATTCGCCGGCCACGGCTCACGCCGGCACGACGGTTCGCTCGCCGATGTCGGTGCCAGCGTGCTCAACTGGCTGACCGGCGCCGGCTGCCCGTCGCTCCCCGGCTAGGCATTCGTGCTGTGATGGTGTGACGTGCCCGAGCTGCCCGAAGTGGAGACCGTCCGACGCCAGCTGGCTCCGCACCTCGAGGGTGTGACGATCGAGTCCGTCGAGATCCTCGACTGGCGCTGGACGCGTCCGCTGGATCCGGCCACCGTCGAATACGGGCTCACCGGCGCGCGCATCGAGCATGTGAGCCGTGCCGGCAAGTACCTGATCTGGGAGCTGTCCGAGGACCAGCAGCTGCTGGTTCATCTGCGTATGACCGGCGCGCTGCTGTTCGATCCGCCGACCGAGCCGGCCCACACCCGGGTGCGCTTCGCGCTCAGCGGAGGGCACCGGCTGTTCTACGTCGACCCGCGCCGGTTCGGAACCGGGCACCTCGTCGGCAGCGCCGAGGAGCGGGACCGCTATCTCGCCGAGCGCCTCGGCGTCGAGCCGATGACCCCCGAGTTCACGGCCGAGCACCTGCGCGCGATCGCGAAGGGGCGCACGGCGCCGGTCAAGTCGTTCCTGCTCGATCAGCGCCGGATCGCAGGCGTCGGCAACATCTATGCCGACGAGGCGCTGTTCAGGGCCCGCATCCATCCGCTGCGCCCTGCGGGCAGGCTGAACGCTGAGCAGTGGCAGCGGCTGCGGGCCGGGATCGAGGCCGCCCTGCGGGCCGGGATCGATGCGAAGGGCGCATCGATCGACGACTTCCGCCACATCGACGGCGCGCGTGGCAGCTTCCAGGACGCGTTCCTGGTCCACCGCCGTGCCGGGGAGCCGTGTCCCGTCTGCGGCGGCCCGATCAGGAAGCTCGTCGTCGGCGGCCGCGGAACATATGTCTGTGAGCACTGCCAGCCGCGCCCGCGGTCGCGGACGAGGGTCCCCAGGTGACATCGACTCCGTCGGCGCTGCTGATCATGGACGTGCAGGTCGGGATCGCCGAGCACTTCGGCGACGGCGGCCTGCTCGACCGGCTCGTCGCGGCGGCCGCCGCCGCGCGCGCCGCCGGCGTGCACGTGATCCACGTCAAGGTCGGCTTCCGTGCCGGTTATCCGGAGATCAGCCCGGCGAGCCCGACGTTTGCGAGGATCGCCTCGATCGGAGGTTTCGTCGAGGGCGTCTCGAGCAAGGTCCATCCGGCGCTGGCGCCGCTGCCAGGTGACATCGTCGTCACCAAACGGCGCGTCAGCGCGTTCTCAGGTAGCGATCTCGACGTGATCCTGCGTGCGGGCGGGATCCGTACGCTGGTGCTGTGCGGGATCGCCACCAGCGGGGTTGTGCTCTCGACGCTGCGCCAGGCCGCCGACCTCGATTTCAAGCTGATGGTGCTCGCCGATGGCTGCGCCGACCGCGACGACGAGGTTCACCGCGTCCTGTGCGAAAAGGTGTTTCCGCGGCAGGCGGAGGTGCTCAACGTCAGCGAGTGGATCGCGGGACTGGCCTGAGCTGGGCTACGCGGCGAGCAGCTCGGCGAGGCGTCCTTCGCGGTCGGCCGCCGCAGCTCGTTGAAGCCGCCGATCGACTCGCCGTCGATCACGATCTGCGGGAACGTGTACATGCCGGTGATCTTCGACAGCTCGGCTCGGCCGTCCGGGTCGCGTGCGAGATTGATCTCCTCGTACGGAATCCCGCGGCGGTCGAGCAGCGTCTTGGCGCCGACGCAGTAGGGGCACATGGTCGGTCGTGTACACAGGTGACCCTTCATAACTTCACAAAGTATAGCATGGCGTGTTACGCTGAAGACCGAGGCGATCGTGCTGCGCTCGATCCGCTACGGCGAGGCCGACCGGATCCTCCACCTGTACACGCCCGGCCACGGCCGGATCGCCGCGATCGCGAAGGGCGCCCGCCGCTCGCGCAGCCGCTTCGGGGCGCGGCTGGAGCCGTTCTTCCAGATCCGCGTCGTGCTGCACGAGGGTCGCGGCGAGCTCTACACGGTCACCGGGGTCGAGACGATCGACGCGCGGCCCGGGCTGCGGGAGAGCGCGCAGGCGCTCGACGGCGCGGCGCGCGCCTGCGACGCGGTCGCCCGGCTGTTCGAGACCGACGAGCCGCACCCGGAGGTGTTCACGCTGCTCGCCAACGAGCTGACGGTGCTGGCCGAGCGGGCGGCGGCGATCGGGGGCGCGGAGCCGCCGGCGACCGCGAACGCGCTCGCCTTCCGGCTCAAGCTGCTGCTCGCCGCCGGGATCGTGCCGCAGCTCGGGTCGTGCGCGAGCTGCGGCGAGCGTGAGCACCTGACCGCGCTTCTCGGCGGCCTGCGGGCGGCGTCGTCTGCAGCTCCTGCGAGTCGGCCGGCGTTCCCGCTCGAGGAGGAGGCCTACGAGTTCATGGTCGACGCGCTCGGCCGGCCGCTCGCGCAGTGCGCCGCAGGCCCCGGAGCGGGCGCTGCGCCAGGCCGAGCGGGCGATCACGGAGACCGCCGAGCATCACGCGCACGTGCGCCTGCGGCCTGCGGCGCTGTCAGAATCGCTGCGGTGAGCGATACTGACCCCGCTGCAACCAGACGACCGCGCCCGCAGATCCGCGTGCGCATCCCGACGGCCCGGTCGCCGAGCGCTTCGCGCAGCGCGTGATCGGAGCGCGAGCAGGCGGAGCTCTCGCCGCTGGCGACGCGCTCCTACCCGGCGCAGCGCCTGCGCACCGAGCCTGACTGCGGCCTGCGCACGCCGTTTCAGCGTGACCGCGACCGGATCGTGCACAGCAAGGCGTTCCGCCGGCTGATGCACAAGACGCAGGTGTTCGTCGCGCCCCAGGGCGACCACTACCGCACGCGGCTCACGCACACGCTCGAGGTGACGCAGGTCTCGCGGACCGTCGCGCGCGCGCTGGCGCTCAACGAGGACCTCGTCGAGGCGATCGGGCTCGGTCACGACCTCGGGCACCCGCCGTTCGGCCACATCGGCGAGGAGGCGCTCGACAACTGCCTGTCGGAGCGCTTCGGCAGCGCGTTCCTGCACAACGAGCACTCGGTCCGGGTCGTCGACGTGCTCGAGCGCGACGGGCGAGGGGCTGAACCTGACCGAGCCGGTCCGCGACGGGATCCGCGGCCACTCGGGCCGTGCGCAGCGAGCCGGCGACGCTCGAGGGCCGGATCGTTCGGCTCGTCGACCGGATCGCCTACATCAACCATGACATCGACGACGCCGTGCGGGCCGGCGTGATCGGCCCGGGCGACCTGCCATCCGGGCCGATCGCGGTGCTCGGCGACAGCGGCCCGCACCGGATCGACACGCTCGTGCACGATCTCGTCGAGCACTCCGACCGCGCTGGGGCGATCGTCCAGGGCGAGGAGATCGGCGGCGCGATGTCGCAGCTGCGCGCGTTCATGTTCGAGCGCGTCTACCTCGGGCCGCAGGCGACGCGCGAGCACGAGAAGATCGACCGCGTGATCCGCACGCTGTTCGACCACTACTGCGCCCACCCGGAGGAGATCCCGCCCTCGATCCCCGACGGGCGAGCTCAGCCGGCGCGTGACCGACCACATCGCCGGCATGACCGACCGCTTCGCGGTCGCGCAGTTCGAGGCGCTGACGCGTCCCGTCGGCGTTCGCGCCGTGAGCCGCTACACCGCCGATTCGCGCGACCGCGTGCGTGACGCGGTCGACATGGTCGCGCTGGTCTCCTCGAAGGTCGAGCTGCGTCGCGCCGGGGTCAACAGCTACTTCGGATGCTGCCCGTTCCACGACGAGCGGACCGCCTCGTTCCACGTCAGCCCCGACGAGAAGCTCTACCACTGCTTCGGCTGCTCGGAGTCCGGGCGATCCGTTCGACTTCGTGATGCAGACCGAGGGACTCGACTTCAAGGGCGCGCTCGAGTCGCTCGCCGACCGCTTCGGCGTGACGCTCGCAGACCGAGGAGGAGGATCCGGCGCGGCGGCGGCCCGTGCCCGGCGCGAGCGGCTGTACGCGCTGCTGACCCGCGCCGCCACCTTCTACGCGCGCTACCTGTGGGATGCCCGCGAGGCGGCGCCGGCGCGCGAACTACCTGAGCGGGCGGGGCTTCACCGAGCAGACGCTGCGCGAGTTCCGGGTCGGGTACGCGCCGATCGCCTGGGATCGGCTCGTGCTCGCATCCCGCAAGGCCGGCTTCACCGACGAGGAGCTGCTCGCGGCCGGCGCTCGCGCAGCGCAGGAAGCAGCGCCCCGACGAGCTGATCGACCGCTTCCGCGAGCGGATCATGTTCCCGACCGCCGATGAGCGCGGGCGCGTGCGCGGCTTCGGCGCGCGCGCGATGCGTGAGGACCAGCGGCCCAAGTACCTCAACACCTCCGACAGCGAGCTCTACCACAAGCGCGAGGTCCTCTACGGGATCGACCTCGCCCGGATGCGGGCGGCCAAGGCGGGACGGATCGTGCTCGTCGAGGGCTACACCGACGTGCTCGCGCTGCACCAGGCCGGGGTGCGCAACGCCGCCGGGATCATGGGCACCTCGCTCACCCGTGAGCAGGTGGCGCGGCTGGTCAGGCTGGTCGGCGTGCTCGAGCTCTGCCTCGACGCCGACCGCGCCGGCGAGGAGGCGATGGTCCGCGCGGCGGAGCTCGCCGCCGCCTCCAAGCTCGAGCTGCGGGTCGTGCCGCTCCCGCCGGGCGCCGACCCCGGCGATCTGATCGCGCGCGAGGGCGCCGAGGCGCTGCGGGAGCGGATCGAGCGCTCCGTCCCGTTCGTCGTGTTCGCCGTCGAGCGTGTCCTCGAGCGCGCCGACCTGACCAGCGCCGAGGGCAAGGACCGCGCGATCGCGCAGCTGCGGCCGCTGTTGGAGCCGGTCCCGGCGAGCGTCGCTGCGCGACGAGCTTGCGCAGCGGATCGCAGGCGCGCTCGAGCTCTCAGAGGCGCGGCTCTCCGACCTGCTCGCCGCCGGTGCCGGCGCCGGCGCCGGCGGCGCTGCGGCCGGCGGCCGCCGGGGCGCTTCGCGCTCTGCCGGCGCGCAGAGCGGTGGCACCTCGCCAGGCCCGGCCGGCATGCCGGAGCCGGCGGCACCGGCGCTCGACCAGGCGGTCCGCGGCGAGCGCTCGTTCCTGGCTCTCTGCATCGCGCTCCCTGACCGGGGCGCCGCCGTGCTTGCGGCGATCGATCCGGACGAGCTGCTCACCAGCGAGCTGTTCCGGCGCGCCGCCCGTCAGCTGACCGGACGAACGCACGAACCGCTGCGCGATCTGCCCGCCGGAGACGACGAGCTCGCTCGCGCTGATCGCCGACCTCGTCGACCGCGCCGGGCGTGCAGGACCGCTCGCGCCGGAGGCGCTCGAGCACGCGCGCCTGTTGCTCGAGCACGCTCGCCTCGACCGCGCGATCCACCGCCTGCGCGTCAGCCACCAGCCCGGGATCGGCCGCCTCGCTCGCGAGCGCCAGGACGTCCTGGCGGCGATCAGCGCGCTCGGCGTCCGGCTCGAGCCGCCGCTGTGATCTGAGCCTCAGGAGGCGCGCTTTGCCCGTTTGTGCCCGAAACGATCCGGCCCGAGAGCGCGCCCGCTCACGAGGCTTGGTGATGTGCCCGATATAGCGCTGAAAATCACCAAGCCTCGGATAGGGTGCCGCACGCACTGCTCCCGGTAAAGTGCCGCGGTGCAGAGTGCCTTACCAACTGCGGGGTAGCTCAATGGCAGAGCGTTCGGCTGTTAACCGAAATGTTGTGGGTTCGAGTCCCACCCCCGCAGCTCCTCGATACCTCCCGTGGAGTCAGCAGATCATGGATCAAAGCGAACGGGGACCCGCCGGCGGTGAGCATCGCCGATGACGCTGGCTGACCTGATGCGCTGGGAGGAGAACGGCGCCACCTGGAGGACGGTCGAGGACGCGGACGACCATGTGGTCGTGCAGCTCTGCACGTGCTACGGGGAGCCCGCGGATCTGTTGCGTGGGGATGCGCCCGAGCTGATCGAGTTCGTCCGCGCTTCGCACGACAAGGGCTGAGGCTCAGAGCGCCGATCGCCGGCGCGCGACGAGGGCTGAGGCTCAGAGCGCCGATCGCCGGCGCGCGACGAGGGCTGAGGCTCAGAGCGCCGATCGCCGGCGCGCGACGAGGGCTGAGGCTCAGAGCGCCGTCGCCGGCGCGCGAGCTCCTCGACCAGCTCGGCGGCGCGTGTGACGCCGTCGTTGGCTGCGGCCCACCGGGCGAGCTCACGCGCACGCGATGCGTACCCCGGGTCGGCGAGGGCGCGCTCTACGGCCAGGCGCAGCGTCGTGGCGCTCAGCAGCCGCCACGGCAGCCGGACGCCGACCCCGGCCCAGTCGACCCGGGCGGCGTTCTCGCCCATATCGCCGCTGTGCGGAACGGCGAGGACCGGGCGCCCCGACTGCAGAGCGCGCGCGAGCGTCCCATGGCCGGCATGGGTGATCACCAGCGACGCGCGTGGCATCGTGCGCGCGTAGGAGAGCCAGTTGACGAGCGACGCGCCCGACCCGGCGCGGACGGGTCTCGAGAGCGGCCGGCGGTCGGTGGCGGCCAGGACACGCACGCCCGAGTCCGCAAGCCCGGACAGCGCCGCGCGCAGCAGCCGCTGGCGCGGGTCCTGAGCGGTGGACGGGGCGACGACGACGAGCGGGCCATCTGCCGCGGGGTAGTTCGACGTCGTCGCATGGCGGCTCCCACAGGACGGGCCCGACGACATGCACGTGGGCCGGCCACGGACGCGGGTACTCGAGCTGCGGAAAGGTCGCGACGAGACAGAGCTGCGCGCTGATGCCGCCGTGCAGCCGCTCGAGCGGCGGCAGCCCGAGCCGCCGGCGGGTCTCGTTGAGCTCGGCGCGGCCCTGGCGCAGGCCCCGCTCGAGCGGTCCGTCGAGCAGCCGCCAGAACCGCCTGCCGGCAGTCGCTCCGCGGCAGCCGGGCGCCGAGCGCGTACGGCGGAAAGCCGGGAGCGCCGACGGGGTAGAGGTGGGGGACGAGCGTCGCGACCGGAACGCCCTCGAGTTCGCCTGCCATCGCCGGCGCGAGCGTGAGGATGTCATGGACGACGACGTCAACGGCGCGCGCGGCGACCGCTGGTCGGGTGACCGCGGTCGCGCGGAGCACCGCCTCGTACGGCTTCAGCGGCCGCTCTCGGGTCGGGAAGACCGGGTACTCGGGCGCCGCGACGAACTCCATTCCGGCGGCGATCACGTGCTCGCGCCAACGTGACCAGGTCTCGAACGTGACCTCGTGCCCGCGCTGCGCCAGGCGCTCGCCGAGCGCCAGCATCGGGAACGCGTGGCCGGGCTGGCCGAAGGCGCCGAGGAAGATCCGCAGGCCGCGGGAGCTCAAGCGGCAACGCCCGGGGCCTCAAGCCGCCAGTTCGGCGAGCTTTTGCACCTGCTCAGGCGCTCCTCCTGCGTCGCCGCGACTCGGCGCGACGATCAGCGTGCCGACGCCGGCCTCGCGGAAGGCCGCGATCCGCTCGGCGACGACCGCCGGCGGACCGCAGAGTGACACCATGTCGATCAGCTCGTCGGGCAGCGCGGCGCACGCCTCCGCCGGCTGCCCGGCGAGGAACAGATCCTGCACCTTCGCGGCGGCATCGCCGAACCCGTAGCGCTCCATCAGCGCCTTGTAGAAGTTCTGCTTGCGCGAGCCCATCCCGCCGACGTAGAGCGCAAGCACCGGACGCATGTAGTCGCGCGCGAGCTTGCGGTCCTCGGACACGTGGGCGCATCACATCCGGCGCGATGTCGAAGTCCTCCAGCGAGCGGCCGGCGCGCTCCGCGCCCTGCTCGAGCAGGGCTCGGAACTCGCCGACGTGGTCGGGCGAGAAGAACGTCGGAAGCCATCCATCGGCGATCTCGCCGGCGAGCGTCGTGTTCTTCGGGCCGATCGCGGCGAGGTAGATCGGGATCCGCTCCTGCGCCGGGGAGATCGTCAGCTTCAGCGCCTTGCCCGGGCCGTCGGGCAGCGGCAGCTCGAGCGTCTCTCCGCGGTAGAGCACCCGCTCGCGCGCGAGCGCCATCCGCACGACGTCGACGTACTCGCGCGTGCGCTGGAGCTGGTGTGCGAAGCGCTGCCCGTGCCAGCCCTCGGCGACCTGCGGTCCGGAGCTTCCGAGGCCCAGCAGCATCCGGCCGCCGGAGAGCTGGTCGATCGTCGCGGCGGTCATCGCGGTCATCGCCGCGCTCCGAGCCGGCATCTGGAAGATCCCCGCGCCGAGCTTGATCGTGCTGGTGGCGGCGGCCAGCCAGGCGAGCACCGTTGCGGCATCCGAACCGTAGGCCTCGGCTGCCCAGACCGAGTCGTATCCGGCGCTTTCGGCTGCTCTGGTCACGCCCAGCTGATCCTGTGGCCCCATTCCGAGACCCCAGTAGCCGATGTTGACGCCGAGCTTCATCCGGTGGCGCCGCGCACCCGGCGCGTGCAGGCTGCGAACATACCCGAGATGACGCGTGTTGTGGTCACCGGCGCAACCGGCCTGATCGGCCGGGCGGTCGTGCGCGCGCTCGTGTCCCGTGGCGATTCGGTGATCGCGCTCTCGCGCGACGCCGCGCGCGCCCAGGACACGCTTGGGCCGGCCGTCGAGGTCCACGTCTGGCGCGACCCGATCGCATCTCCACCGCCGCCAGAGGCGCTCGCGGGCGCTGACGGCGTGATCAACCTGCTCGGCGAGCCGATCGCGCAGCGCTGGTCCGACGCCGCGAAGCAGCGGATCCGGGACTCACGCGTGCTCGCACCCGCAATCTGGTGAGCACGCTGCAAGCCCTTGGACAGGGTGAGCGGCCAGGCGTGCTCGTCTCGCAATCGGCGACTGGCTTCTACGGGCCGCGCGGCGAGGAGCATCTCGATGAGTCGGCGCCTGCCGGTACTGACTTCGTGGCCGATGTCGTCCTGCGCTGGGAGTCCGAGGCGCTTGCCGTCGGCGACGAGCTGCGCGTCGTCGCTGACGCGCACCGGGGTCGTGCTTTCGCCGGAGGGAGGGGCGCTCGCGAAGATGCTGCCGTTCTTCCGGCTCGGGATCGGCGGACCCGTCGCCGGCGGCCGCCAGTATCTGCCGTGGGTGCATCTCGATGACGTGGTCGGCGCGATCCTGCTCTGCATGGACGATCAGCGCGCGATCGGTCCCGTCAACGTGACGGCCCCGACACCGGTCGACCAATGCGGAGTTCTCGCGGGCGCTCGGCCGTGTGCTCAAGCGACCGGCGGTGCTGCCCGTGCCGGCGTTCGCGCTGTCGCTGCTGTACGGCGAGATGTCGGAGATCGTCACGACCGGGCAGTGCGCCGTCCCAGCCAGGTTGGCCGAGCTCGGGTACGAGTTCGCCCAGCCGCTGCTGGAACCGGCGCTCGCGACGTGCTCTCGCGTTGAGGCGGCGGATGCACCGGCTTGCCTTGAGGCTTCTATTCTGAAGGTCGTGCCGTTGTACGACTTCGTCTGCGCGCGATGCGACGAGCGATTCGAGGCACGCGCTGGCGAGCAGGAGCGCCCCGTCTGCCCGGTCTGTGGCGCGAGCGAGGTCGAGCGGGTCCCGGCCGCGTTCTCCGGGCCGTTCACCACCAGGCCGCAGGGGCAGGACGCGCGGCGCTCAGACGCCGCGCGCCGGGCGCGCGAGGAGCAGCGGCGCGACGGGCGGGAGCGGCGCCGTCCGAGCGGCGGGCAACATCAGTAGCCGATCTACGTCACAGGCCAGGTCGGCGCCGCGCGGCTGCGTCTGACACGATCTACGGATGGGCATCCAGTTCGGCTACAAGGCCTCCGCCGAGCAGTTCGCTCCGCGCGAGCTACTGGACTTCTCGATCGCCGCCGAGCGGCTCGGGTTCGACGAGGTCGCCGTGTCCGACCACTTCCAGCCGTGGCGCCACAAGACCGGCCACGCCCCCAATTCGCTCGTATGGCTGCCCGCGCTCGGTGAGCGAACAGAGCGCGTGCGGCTCGGCACCAGCGTGCTGACGCCGACGCTGCGCTACCAGCCCGCGGTCATCGCGCACGCGTTCGCGACGATGGCGTGTCTGCAACCCGGTCGCGTGTTCCTGGGCATCGGCAGCGGTGAGTCGATGAACGAGAGCCCGGCGATCGGCACCGCATGGCCGAAGTTCAAGGAGCGCTCCGAGCGCTTGGAGGAGGCTGTCGAGCTGATCCGCCGGCTCTGGACCGAAGAGCGGGTCACCTTCGACGGTCGCTACTACCGCACCGTGAAGGCCACGATCTATGACCGGCCGCCCGAGCCGATCCCGATCTATGTCGCCGCCGGCGGGCCCAAGGCCGCGGCGCTGGTCGGCCGGATCGGCGACGGCTTCATCTGCACCAGCGGCAAGGGCGCCGATCTGTACACCACGCTGCTCGATGCCGTCCGCGAGGGCGCGCAGCAGGCCGGTCGCGACGCGGCCGCGATCTCGAACATGATCGAGATCAAGGTCTCCTATGACCATGACCGTCAGTACGCCCTGGACGCCTGCCGCTGGTGGGCGGCGCTGGCGCTGACCGCAGAGGAGAAGGCCGGCGTCGAGGACCCGATCGAGATGGAGCGCCTCGCCGACGCCGCGGCCGACCGTGCTCAGACGCGTTTCATCGTCAGCGACGACCCGGACGAGGTGGTCGAGCGGATCGGGGAGTACGTCGAGCTCGGCTTTGCAGAGCTCGTGTTCCACTTCCCCGGCGGCGACCAGAACCGTGCGCTGACACAGTTCGCAGCCGACGTCCTGCCCTTGATGCGAACGCGCTGGGGGTAGGGGCCCGCCAGCGGCCCGTGGGCTATCACGACACTAGTCCAGGAAGATGTCGGGCAGCAGGTCGCTGCCGTCGCCCTGCTGATAGCGCGAGAGGTCGGTGACACCGATCCCGGCGAGCACCTGATCGTCGATCAATTGCTGCCCGGTCTGCTCCATCGGTGCGCGCGCGAGGATCGCGTGGGCGGCGTCGCCCATGATGTCCGGCGTCCTGGCGCGCGCCATCGCCTCGTCGCCGCCGAGCAGGTTCTGGACCGCTGCGGTGGCGATGATCGTTCTCGGCCACAGGGTGTTCGAGGCGATTCCGTCCTGCTCGAACTCGGCCGCAAAGCCGAGCGCTGCGAGCGTCATGCCGTACTTGGCGAGCATGTAGCCGACGCAATTGCCCATCCACTTCTTCGACAGGTTCAGAGGCGGCGAGAGCGTCAGGATGTGAGCGTGATCTGAATCGCGAAGCTGTGAGATCGCGGCGCGCGTCAGGAGAAAGGTGCCGCGGACCTCGATTTGCTGCATCAGATCGAACTTCTTGGCCGGCAGTTCGATCGAGGGGGAGAGGTCGATCGCGGAGGCGTTGTTGACGATGATGTCGAGCGCGCCGAACTTCTCGACCGTCTTCCAAACGGCCTGCTCGATCGAGTCCTCGTGGCGGACGTCGCCGACGATCGCAAGCGCGCGGCCGCCGGCCGCGGTGATCTCGGCCGCAGCGGTGTGGACCGTGCCCTCCAGACGTGGGTGCGGCTCGTCGGTCTTCGCCAGCAGCGCGACATTGGCGCCGTCACGTGCGGCCCGCACCGCGATCGCAAGGCCGATGCCGCGGCTGCCGCCGGACATCAGAATCGTCCTGCCGGCGAGGGGTGTGTCGTTTGACGGCGCCATCTGAGTGGTCCTCGGCGCTTGAGCGTATCCGCTCGTCGGCGCGCTCGCATTTCCTCGCTCCGGCCAGGGTGGATTCCGTCCGCCCCGTAGGCGAACATATGTTCGTGCCCGTCCAGCCCACCATCCTCCATGCCGATCTTGACGCTTTCTATGCGTCGGTCGAGCAGCGCGACGATCCACGGCTGCGGGGGCGGCCGGTGATCGTCGGTGGTGGAGTCGTGCTGGCCGCGAGCTACGAGGCGAAGGCGTGCGGCGTGCGGACGGCGATGGGCGGCAGGCAGGCGCTCGCCCTGTGCCCGCGGGCCGTCGTGGTCGCGCCGAGGATGGCCGCCTACAGTGAGGCGAGCAGGGCGGTGTTCTCGGTGTTCGCTGAAACCGCGCCGCTCGTCGAGGCACTGTCGATCGATGAGGCGTTCCTCGATGTCCGCGGCCTCGAGCGGATCTCGGGAAGCCCACTTCAGATCGCGCGCCGATTGCGCGCGGATGTGCGGCGTGAGGTCGGTCTGCCGATCACAGTCGGCGTCGCGCGCACGAAGTTCCTCGCCAAGGTGGCGAGCGGCGTCGCGAAGCCGGACGGGCTGCTGCTCGTCCCCGAGGAGGGGGAGCTGGCGTTCCTGCATCCGCTCGGTGTGCAGGCGCTATGGGGGGTCGGGAAGGTCACCTGCGCCAAGCTCCGCGTTCGCGGGATCGAGACGGTGGGGCAGGTGGCCCACCTCGACGAGGAGTTTCTGATCGCGCTGCTGGGACGCGCTTCGGGCCGCCGGTTGCACGCGCTTGCCCACAACCGCGACCCGAGAGCTGTGCTGCCCCGGCAACGACGGCGGTCGATCGGTGCTCAGCATGCGCTCGGCTCGCGGCGCCGCACACGCACTGAGGTGGCGGCCGTGCTGATCGGGCTCGTCGATCGGGTGGCCCGGCGGCTGCGCGCCGCACACAGGGTCTGCCGCACGGTCGTTCTGCGGCTGCGCTTCACCGACTACACACGGGCAACGCGCTCCTGCACGATGGCTGAGGCGACAGCACGGACAGGCACGATTCTGGCGACCGCGAATGAGCTGCTCGCACGTGCCAGGGCGACCGATCGACGCACGCGGGCTGACGCTGATCGGCGTGGCGCTCACCAACCTTGCCGATGAGGTCCCAATCCAGCTCAGCCTGACCGCGCAGCGTCCTGCTGCGTTGGACGCTGCCGTCGACCGTCTCAGGGACCGGTTCGGCGCCGGCGCGATCACCCGCGGAGCCCTGATCGGGATGCCGGAGCACCCGACGGTTCCGCTGCTGCCCGACTGACATGCGAGGGGAAGAGCACATCGTGACTGCGGCTTCCTGTGGCTCTTGCCGGCGTGAGAACAGCGTTGCCGCAGGCGGCCTGAGGCGGTTGAGGTGCGGTGGTCGTGCGCTAGCTTGTCAGCGTGGAAGCGATATCCGATGCCGACCAACTCGATGTCGACGCCTCCGCGGCCGCGGGCCGCCGCACGGCGCCGCTGCTGGCGGCCTACCGGGGCGAGCGCAGCGAGCACATACCCGTGTGGTTCATGCGGCAGGCCGGGCGGGCTCTGCCCGAGTACCGAGCCGTGCGCGAACAGAGCGGGTCTACTGGAGATCACCCACACGCCAGAGCTGGCTGCGGAGGTGACCCTGCAGCCGGTGCGCCGCTATGGCGTCGACGCCGCGATCCTGTTCTCGGACATCGTCACGCCGCTGGACGCGATCGGCGTCGAGTTGGAGATCCGACCCGGGGTCGGCCCGGTGATCGCCTCGCCGGTGCGCTGCGCATCGGACCTCCGGGTGCTGCGCGACTTCGAACCCGCAGCAGGACGCACCGTGGCTCGGCGAGACGGTCCGGCTGGTCGTGGCCGAGCTGGACGTGCCGCTGATCGGGTTCGTCGGCGGCCCGTTCACGCTCGCCAGCTATCTGGTCGAGGGTGGGCCGTCAAAGGCGCAGGCGCGGACCAAGAACCTGATGCTCTCGGATCCACGGACGTGGCGGGCGCTGCTTGAGCGTCTGTGCGAGATCGCAATCGCCTCGGCGCGCGCGCAGGTCGACGCCGGCGCCGGCGCCCTGCAGGTGTTCGACAGCTGGATCGGCTCGCTGTCGGTCGAGCACTACGAGCGCCACGTGCTGCCGGTAGTGAAGACGCTTTTCGACCGCCTCGCCGAGCTCGGCGTGCCGCGGATCTACTTCGGCGTCGGTACCGGCCACCTGCTGGAGCTGATCGGTCAGTCGGGAGCTGACGTCGTCGGCGTCGACTGGCGGTTGCCGCTGACGGCGGCGCGCGAGCGGCTCCCCGACCGCGTCTCGTTGCAGGGCAATCTCGACCCGGTCGTCTGTCTTGCACCGGCTGCGGTGATCGAGGCCGAGGTGCGGTCGATCCTTGACTGTGCGCCCGACCGTGGCTATGTGTTCAACCTCGGACACGGAGTCCTGCCGGAGACCGACCCCGACGCGATGAGCCGGATCGTCGAGCTCGTGCACTCCCACCCGCTCGCCGAGTACGACAGCGGTCACGGAGCGATGAACGCAGGCCGATCCACGGACGAGACGGCGGCGATGTCGGCGGCGCCGAGCGTGTCGGGGTGCTGGTGATGGCCTACGGAACCCCCGCCGCCCCCGACCAGATCGAGAGCTACTACACGCACATTCGCCGCGGGCGGCCGCCGACGCCAGAGCTGCTCGCCGAGCTGCAGGGTCGCTACGAGGCGATCGGCGGCATTTCGCCGTTGTTGCGGATCACCCGTGCCCAGGCGGCGGCGGTGGCCCGCGAGCTCGCGAGCACCGATCACGCCGATGCGGTGGTGGCGCTCGGCCAGAAGCACGCCGCTCCGTTCATCGAGGACGGCGTCGCGGAGCTTTGCGCCGCTGGGGTGGAGCGGATCGTGGGCGTCGTGCTCGCCCCCCACTACTCGCGGATGAGCGTCGGGGAGTACGAGGAGCGTGTTCGCGCAGCGGCTGCCGGGGCGCCGGCGCCGCCGGCCGTGAGCGTCGTGCGTGACTGGCACCTCGCAGAGGACTATCTCGCCCTGATGGCGCGGGAGGTCGGCGCTGCGCTGGAGCGGATCCCGCCCGGGCTGCGTGCGGAGACGCAGGTGCTGTTCACGGCACACAGCCTGCCGGAGCGGATCCTCGAGTTCGGTGACCCGTACCCCGATCAGCTGCGAGAGACGGCCGCTGCCGTGGCGCAGCGCGCCGGCCTGCAGCGCTGGGACATCGCGTGGCAGTCCGCGGGTCGCACCGCCGACCCCTGGATCGGCCCAGACGTCCTCGAAAAGATGGCGCTGCTGGCGGCCGATGGCTGCCGTGGCGTCGTCGTGTGCGCCTGCGGCTTCACCTCCGACCACCTGGAGGTCCTCTACGACCTTGATATCGAGGCCGGCGCCCGTGCCGCGGAGCTCGGACTGGCGTTCACACGGACGGCATCGGCCAACGACGCCCCTGAGCTCGCACGCGCCGTCACAGGCGCCGTCCTCGCCCAGCTTCAGGCGGCGCCGGCATGAGCGGGCCCGCGCAGATCGCGGTCGTCGGCGGCGGGATCGCCGGTCTGACCGTCGCCTACCGGCTGGTGCGACAGCAGGCCCCGCGCGAGGTGCGCGTGACCGTGTTCGAGGCCGAGCAGCGGTTCGGCGGCAAGGTCCGCACCGAGCAGTTCGCCGGCCGACCGCTGGACGCCGGCGCCGAGGCGCTGTTGACGCGCGTCCCCGCCGCCGGCGCCCTGTGCCGTGAACTGGGTCTCGGCGCCGACCTCGTGGCGCCCGCGACCGACCGCGCCTTCATCTGGACGCGCGGCCGGCTGCGTGCGCTGCCACCGCGGTTGCTGGCCGGAGTGCCCGACGGTGTCGGAGCGGTTGCGGCCTCCGGGATCCTCTCACGGCCGGGGATGCTCCGGGCCGGATTCGATCTGCTGCTGCCCTCGCGACCGCTCAGCGAGGACGTCACGATCGGGCAGCTGGTTCGCAGGCGGCTCGGGAGCGAGGTGCACGAGCGGTTGATCGACCCGCTGCTCGGCGGAATCCATGGCGGCAGCTGTGACGAGCTCAGCGTACGCGCCGTCGCTCCGCAGCTCGAGTCGGCGATGCGCACCCGGAGGGGGCTGGTCCGGGGCCTGCGAGCGTTGGCTGCCGG
The DNA here is from genome assembly GCA_963742025.1 of uncultured Solirubrobacterales bacterium. Lineage (GTDB taxonomy): Bacteria > Actinomycetota > Thermoleophilia > Solirubrobacterales > Solirubrobacteraceae > Palsa-465. The sequence continues at coordinate 60,694 of CAVUKF010000004.1, read as the reverse complement.
CGTGCCGTTCGGCGCGACCGGAGCCGGACCCCCGGCACCGATGTTCCTGAGTCTGACCGGCGGTCTGGGTGAGCTGACCGAGGCGCTCCGCGCGTGGCTCGACGGCTCCGAGCCGGCCAACGGGCAGCCGCGTGCGGATCTGCGCACCGGTGCGAGGGTCACGGCGATCGAGCCCGTCGGCGAAGGTCGCCTGCGCGTGCTGCTCGACGGTGACGCGTCTGAGGCGATCTTCGACCGCGTCGTGCTGGCGGTGCCGGCAGCTGCGGCGGCCGGCGTCCTGGACGACGTCTGCGCTGACGCCGCCGCCGCGCTACGGCGTATCGACTACGCCTCAGTTGCGACGATCCTGCTCGAGTACGGTGAGGATGCGCTCGGCGAGCCGCTGACCGGGAGCGGCTTCCTGGTCCCACGGATCGAGGGCCGGATGATCACGGCGTGCACGTGGTCATCGACCAAGTGGTCGCACCTGTCCGGCCCGGGGATCGTGTTGAAGGCATCGGTCGGACGCTACGGCGACGCGTCCGCGCTCGAACTCGACGACGAACGGCTGATCGAGCGGGTCCACGCCGAGCTCGCCGCCGCGATGAGATTGCGCCGGGCGCCGCTGCAGGGACACGTCGCCCGCTTCGACCGGGCCCTGCCCCAATATCGCGTCGGCCACCTGGACCTCGTCGGCGACATCGAGGCTGCGCTTGCCGCGCTTGGCGGTGTCAGCGTCACCGGCGCGGCGTACCGTGGAGTCGGCGTCGCCTCGTGCATCCGCGATGCTGAGACGGTGGCCGCCAGGATCACAGACTCGCTGGCGCTCGGCGCCGGGCAGTCTGACACAGATCGCACCTTGAACGAACTGAAGGAGCTCCGAGGATGACCACAGCAACGCCAGAGACCGAGCTTGACGTGCAGACTGCGTTCCCCGCCGGGCTGGAGTACACCGCGTACGCCGCGTTCCGCGCGCCCGCCGTGCTCGATCTCGGACCGAGTTCGCGTGTCGATGCCGCAGCTGGGGCGCTCGCCGCGCTCGAGCATGATCGGGTGGCGCTGCGCGGAACTTACGAGGTGCGTGGCTACCGCGCCGACGTCGACCTGTTGATCTGGATCGCAGGGCCGACGGCGGACACCGTCCAGGATGCGCTCGCGGGGTTCCGCCGCACGACGCTGGGGCGCTCGCTGCACCCGTTCTGGAGCGCGATCGGCGTACACCGTGAGGCCGAGTTCACGAAGTCGCATGTGCCGGCGTTCTATGCCGGCGAGCCGGCACGCCGCTACCTCAACGTCTATCCGTTCGTCCGGACCACCGAGTGGTACCTGCTTGATCCCCAGGAGCGTCGTGCGATGCTGATCGAGCACGGCGAGATGGGGCGCGACTACCCGGATGTCCGGGCCAACACCACCAGCGCCTTCGGGCTCGGCGACTACGAGTGGCTGCTTGCGTTCGAGGCCGACGACCTCGTGCGGATCGTCGATCTGATCAGGCACCTGCGGGGCGCGCGGGCGCGTCACTACACCAAGAACGAGCTCCCGTTCATCACCGGCGTCCGCAAGCCACTCGCGGCGATCCTCGAGGCACTGTCGTGAGCGCGTCCGCGATCGACCGCAGCGGGTCAGTTCAATGGTGATCGACGAAAGCTCCGCATTCGGCGCGCGCGCGGCTCAGCATCTGCGTGAGGAGATCGTCGTCTGGATGACCACGGTGACGCCGTCAGGATCGCCGCTGCCGAGCCCGATCTGGTTCCTGTGGGACGGCGCCGAGTCGGTGTCGCTGTACAGCCTCCCCGGCGCGCGGATCCGCAACATCGAGGCGAACGAGCGCGTCTCGCTGAACTTCACAGGGGACGGGCGTGGCGGCGACATCGTCATCCTGTCCGGACGGGCCGCGGTTGAAACCACGCTCGGCCCGGCCGATCGATCGCCCGACTATCTCGCGAAATACGATCGTCAGATCGTGCGGATCGGGATGACCCCGCAGTCCTTCGCCGCCAAGTACACCGTTCCCGTCAGGGTCCGCCTGACCGGGCTGCGGGGCTTCTGAGACAGGCGTCAAAGGCGCGCAGGCACCGCGCTCGCGCTGCGATTTCGGTGATGGCCCTGGCAAGATTCGAACTTGCGTCTCGCCGGTTATGAGCCGGGTGCTCTGACCGCTGAGCTACAGGGCCGCCGCCCGCAAGGTAGCGGTTGCTGTGGAAGAATCGGCTGCTTGGCAGGTTTCCGCCGTAGAACAAGGGTGCACATATCGCGCCAATGGCTGACGCCGGCGGCGCTCGCGTGCCTCGTGTGCGCGGGGACCGCCGCGGCGGCGGGGGCCGGGGGGGCGGCCGGCACCGCCAAGGTTGCGCCGAAACGAGCCGCCGCCGCAAGCGTCGCCGTCGCGGCTGCGCCGGCCGGCTCGAGCAGCCCGGCGCCGGTGACCGTCACCGTCTCGGCGGCCCCCGCGACGCAGTACGACACCGACCATGCAGTCGCGCCGCTGCCGGCCGGGTTCGTCGGCGTCTCGATGGAGTACTGCGAGCTGACGCCGAACCTCGTCGAAAGCCGGTCGAGCCCGGATGGGCCGCTCGACGCCAACCCCGTGCTGACGAGCGCCGATCCGGTGCTGAGGAACCTGATTGCCGGCCTTGCGCCCGGCCAGCGTCCGGTCCTGCGCATCGGCGGCGACAGCGCCGATCAGGCCGACCTGGCGCTGCACGCGACTCACCCCCAGATCAGGGACTGCCCGTTCAAGCGGTTCCCGCTCACTGCCGGGATCGTCGATGCGATCGGCGCACTCGCCCACTCCCTGGACGCGCAGATGATCCTCGGGATCAACCTGAAGAAGCGCAGCCCCGTCGCCGCGGCAGCCGAGACGGCGGCGCTGCTCGATGCGATCGACCCGAAACTGCCCTACAGCTACATTGAGGCCTTCGAGGTCGGCAACGAGCCGGATCTGCTCAGGATCTACAGCTCGCCCAGCGGCTTCGCCGAATATTTCCACGACTTTGAGACGCTGAGTGCGGCGATCCGCAGGGCAGCGGACGATCCCACAATGGCGCTTGCCGGCCCCAGCCTCGGTGAGCTCGGGGTGCCGTGGATCGCCGGCGCCAACGCCGGACAGTGGCTTCAGCTGCTCGATGCACGCGCGCACCCTCAGCTGATCACCTTCCACACCTACCCGCTCCTCCACGCGTTCTGTCCCGGCCTCTTCTGCCCGTCGCTCGCGAATCTGCTGGACCAACACTCGAGCCACGGACTCGCGGCGGAACTCGCGCCGTTCGTGGCGGCAACGCCGAGCGGTCGTGGCTTCCGCGTCGATGAGATGAACTCGGTCACCAGGGAGGGAAAGCGCGGGATCAGCGACACGTTCGCGAGCGCGCTGTGGGCGCTCGACACCCTGTTCGAGTTCGAGGCCGCCGGCGTCAGCGGCGTCAACGTCCAGACGATCCCGGATGTCCCGTATGCGCTGTTTGACCGGATCGATTCCGGCTCGTGGGTGGTACGGCCCGAGTACTACGGCCTGCTGACCTTCGCGCTCGCCTCCCCGCCAGGCTCGCAGCTGCTGTCGGTCTCGCCAGAGCGCCCGGCGCTCAAGGTGTGGGCCACGCACAGCACGGACGGCCCGACCCGGATCGTGATCATCAACAAGGGCATCGCCACTCGGCGGGTTGTGTTGCACGGCAGCGCCATCGGTCAGAGCGCGATCACGATCGAGCGCCTGCTGGCGCCGCTCGACGAGGACTCCAGCAGGTGTGTGGCGCCCTACCTGCACACCGGGATCTGCGCGACGGCCGGAATCACGCTGGGCGGCCGGAGCTTCGGCTCGCCGGCCCGAAGTCCCCAGTCAGGTGACCGTACGACGAGCGGGCTGCTCGCGGCACCGCGGGTGATGCCGCTTGCGGCGTGTGCCCCGAACGCTGTCGAACACGACTGCGTAGTGCCCGGGCCCGTCGCGGGACTCGCCGTTTCGATGCCGCCCGCCAGCGCAGCACTGATCACCGAAGGGTGAGCAGCGCTCCGCCGCTTGAGCTACGCTCTGCCTGCGATGTTGATCTCCGCAACGATCCTCGGACAGAGCCCGAGCTCGCTCGGGATGACCCTGGCGCTCCTGATCACGTTCCTTGGCATCGGACTGATCGTCAACGGGCTGGTGATCTACATCATTGCCCAGGTGATGGTGGAGCACCGCCAGAACGTCGAGCGCCAGCAGGGTCACGAGTCGTCCTGAGCGCGCCGGTGGAGGCCGCCGGGGTCTCTGCTTGTGAGACCGTGAAGGAACGGTGCCATGGTGTGTCGAAACACACGCCTGCCCATGAAGCAAGCATCCGCCACCACAGCCATTGCCGACGCGCCAAACGGCCACCAGGCCCTGTCGTCGTATATCCGCGCCCGATTCGACGAATTCTCCCGTTCGCAGAAGGACGTCGCCCAGTACATCGTCGACCACCTCGACGAGGCGGCATTCAGGACAGCTGAGGAGTTGGCGCGCCGCGCGAACACCTCGTCGAGCACAGTGGTTCGGTTCTCCCAGGCCCTTGGGTTCGAAGGGTTCCCCGAGCTTCAGCAGGCAGCCCGCGACGAGTACCGTCGCCGCCCACCGGGGATCACCGACGCGGTCGCGGCGGCCGCGCCGTTGTTCTCGCTGGACCACACCGAGTTCGAGTCGGCGCTCGCCGCAGACCACGTCAACGTCGAGGACACCGCGCACAAGCTCTCACGCGCGGACGTCGAGGCGGCGATCGACGCGATCGTCTCCGCCGAGAAGGTCCTGATCGCGGGGACCGACCAGATGGCGTTCTTCGCCAGCTACCTCCGGCACCTGCTGATGCTGCTCGACCTCCGCGCCGAGATCGTCGCGAGCCCCTCCCAGGAGGCACTCGGAAGGCTCAGCCGGATCGACGAGCAGACGCTCGTCATCGGACTGTCCGCCGGGCGCCCGCACCCGTTGATCACACGGACGATGAAGCTGGCCCGCCACCGTCGCGCGGTGACGCTCGCGATCACCGACGCGACCCTGTCGGAGGTCGCGCGGCTCGCGCGGATCCGCCTCTACTACTCATCCAACACCCCGGCCTTCGTACGCTCCCACGCTGCGCTGCTGTCGCTGATCCAGGCGCTCGCCTACGGCGTGTATTCCCGTGACGCGCAGCAGCACGACGTCCGGATCAAGGCGTTCCGCCTCAAATAGCCGCGCTCGCTCGCTCGCTGGCGCTCAGCGGTGCGTGATCAGCAGTGACTGCAGCGATCGTCCGACACGCCCGCGCGTGTCGTAGAGCACGGCCTCGGACAGCCCGACCCCATCGCTGACAGTGCTCATCCGCGCATCGAGGCAGATCCACTCGCCAACCGGCTCACGTTCGATGTAGATCGTCAGCTCCGGGTTGATGAACACGTAGTCCCGCCAGGCGAGCGTCGTCGCGATCCCGTTCGGGAAGTCGGCGGCCGCCGCCAGCCGCTGAAGCGGCGATGGCTCCTCGCCGGCCACGAGCGGGACCTGCAGCCGGAACCAGGCGATGGCGGGTCCGACCTCCTGGAAACTCCCCGACACGAACCGAATCTCCATCGCGTCGCGCGGAAACAACGGCTGCTTGAGATCTCCCCCCATACGCCCTACGAAGCCGATCGGCTTCGCCGTCTCGGGACCTGGCGGCGCCTGCTCCACCCTGCCGCTGTCGACGCCCGCCTTCGCGATCCACAGCGACCGCGCGCTTACCACCTCGGTGCCGTCCGGTGTCCGCATCGACGCGTCGAGGAGCTGAACTCGCTTCCCGGGACGCACGAGCTCTGTGTCCACGTGTAGCTCGCCCAGCGGCACCGGCCGGCGCAGCTCGAAGGTGATGCGTGCCGGCGCGAGCGCAGATGATCCAGCTGCCCGCTCGAGCGCGCGGACGATGATCGCCGCCGGCGCCCCGCCGTGCTGAGCACCGGGATCCCAGGGCCCGCGCGCGAGCTCCATCGCGAACAGCGTCCCGTCCCGCTGCTCGTAGACCGACGTCGACATAGCGCCAAACCGTATCGCGACGGTAACATGGTGGAAGATGTCCCAGGAACCAGGCACTCGCGACGAGGCGACGTTCACGGTCAAGGCCGGGCTCGCAGAAATGCTGAAGGGCGGCGTGATCATGGATGTGGTCACGCCCGAGCAGGCGAAGATCGCCGAGAGCGCCGGTGCAGCCGCGGTGATGGCGCTGGAGCGGGTGCCGGCCGACATCCGCCGCGACGGCGGCGTTGCACGGATGTCGGATCCCGAGATGATCCAGGGCATCCAGGAGGCCGTCTCGATCCCGGTGATGGCCAAGGCGAGGATCGGGCACTTTGCCGAGGCGCAGGTGCTCGAGGCGCTGGAGGTCGACTACGTCGACGAATCGGAGGTGCTGACGCCAGCCGACGAGGCCAACCACATCGACAAGTGGGCGTTCAAGGTCCCGTTCGTCTGCGGCGCCACCAACCTCGGTGAGGCGCTGCGAAGGATCGGCGAAGGCGCGGCGATGATCCGTTCCAAGGGCGAGGCCGGCACCGGCGACATCGTCGAGGCCGTCCGGCATCTGCGCGCGATCACGGGTGAGCTGCGCCGGCTCGGCACGCTCAGCCAGAGCGAGCTTGCGACCGCGGCCAAGGAGCTCGGCGCCCCGCTCGAACTGGTCCGGCAGGTCGCAGCCGAGGGTCGGCTACCGGTCGTGATGTTCTGTGCCGGTGGCATCGCGACTCCGGCCGACGCATCGCTGGTCATGCAGCTCGGAGCCGAGGGCGTGTTCGTCGGATCCGGGATCTTCAAATCCGAAGATCCCGAGCCACGCGCTCGCGCGATCGTCGACGCGACCACCAACTTCGCTGACCCGGCACGGGTCGCGGCCGCCTCGAAGGGTCTCGGCCGTCCGATGGTCAGCCTCGAGACGTCCAAGCTCGAGTCAGAGCAACTGCTCGCCCACCGCGGCTGGTAGCAGCATCGATGGCAGGTGCTGTGCCGCTCGCCGGCGTCCTCGCGCTGCAGGGAGACTTCGAGGCCCACGGCAAGCTCCTCGAGGAGCTTGGCGCGCGCGTGCGTCAGGTCAGGACCGTCGCGGACCTCGACGGCCTCGACGCGTTGATCATCCCGGGTGGCGAATCGACCGTGATGACGCTCGGGATCGAACGCGAGCGCCTCGCCGGTCCACTGCGAGAGCTGGCGGCGGCCGGCATCCCGATCCTCGGCACGTGTGCCGGCCTGATCATGCTCGACCGTGACCACCTCGGGATCCTCGACCTCCGCGCCCGCCGCAACGCGTTCGGCCGTCAGTTGCGGTCGTTCGAGACGGATCTCGAGATCGACCAGGTGCCCGGTGGCCCGGTCCACGCCGTGTTCATCCGCGCCCCGTGGGTGCAGGAGTGCAGTGAGCGTGTGAGCGTGCTGGCCGAGGTCGACTCGCACCCGGTCGCGGTCCGCCAGGGGAACGTGATCGCGATCTCGTTTCACCCTGAGCTGTCAGGCGAGATGCGCGTGCACCAGTTGCTGCTCAGCCTCGTCTGACCCGTTCCCGTGAGTCTCCACGGGAGGCTCAGCAGCCGACGGGCTCCCGGTCCGCGTGCTCGTGAAGCTCGCGCTCGAACGCGTTCCAATCGAACCCGGACGGGCCGACCGGTCCGGGAGGCGGCGGCTCGTCAGGACCCGGACCGTCCGACGGGGGTTCGCCCGACTCCACAGCCCGCGACAGCCACAGCGATAGCGCAAACAGCGAGATCCCACTCGCGGCGGCGAGCCCGGCGATCAGGATGTATCCAGCGATCGCGGTGAGCATCGCGAGGCCGTACATCGCCGACGCCGCGATCAGCAGGCGCCGGGCCTCCGCCTGAGCATTCGGTCGCCGTGGCGGCGGCGCGAAGGCGCCGAAGAAGATCGCGCCCAGCAGCAGCACGGCCACGAACGCCCTGATCACAGCGAACACGGTCACGATCATGATCCGCATCGAATGATGATCGATCGAACGCCGAAATCAAGCCCAGGGCAACCGAGCCGCCCGGGTCCGCGAACCTCAGATCGCCAGCCCGTGCCGCATCGTGTTCTCGCTGACTGCGCGTGGCTCCACGAACGACAGCAGGTAGTCAGGCCCGCCGGCCTTGGTTCCCGTCCCCGACAGCCGGTTACCTCCGAACGGCTGCCGGCCCACGATCGCGCCGGTGATTCCGCGGTTGACGTAGAGGTTGCCCAGCGGAGTTCGCTCGCGGACGTAGCGAACGGTGCGCGGATCCCGCGCGAACAGGCCGCCGGTCAGCGCGACCGGTAGCTCGTCGACCAGGTCGCAGGCGCGCTCGATGTCACGCACCCGCTGCACCGCCAGCAGCGGCCCGAACAGCTCATCGCGCAGTAGCGGTGATGCATCGGGCAGATCGGCGACCACGGTCGGCGCCGCGAAGTGGCCTTCGGACTCCGGTGCCGGCACCCGGGCGATGATCCGACCGTCCCGCTCCGCCTGCTCGCCGCAGCTTCGCAGGCGGTCCTGGGCGGCGGCCTCGATCAGCGGCGGCACCTGCGTCGCCAGGTCTTCGGCCTGCCCGACGACGAGCACGCCCGCGGCGCCACCGAGACGTCCGATCAGCGCGTCGGCGAGCGGGTCGCAGACGAGCACGCGCGAGGCCGCCGAGCACTTCTGTCCGCCGTAGGCGAAGGCCGAGGAGACGATCGCGGGCACCGCCTCGTCGAGGTCGGCGTCGGCTGAGACGATCACGCAGTTCTTGCCGCCGAGTTCGGCGATCACGCGCTTGATGTGGTTCTGCCCCGGCTCCATCTGCGCAGCGGCGCGGACGATCTCGAGTCCGACCGGCTGCGAGCCGGTGAACGCGATCGTGTGCACTCCCGGATGGCGCACGAGCGCCGCGCCGACGTCGCCCTCGCCGCAGAGCAGCGACAGCGCCTCGGCGGGCACCCCGCCGGCGCGGAGCGCCTGCACCAGCATCAGCGCGCAGCCCGGTGATTGTTCGGCCGGTTTGAGGATCACCGCGTTGCCGACGGCGAGTGCCGCCGAGGTCATTCCGAGTGGGATCGCGAGCGGGAAGTTCCACGGGGAGATGACGGCCGTGACTCCGCGCGCGACGTAGTGGAGCTCGTTGTGCTCGCCCGGCACCTGCAGCAGCTGCCGTGGCTGATCGAGCTCGATCGCGGCGCGCGCGTAGTACTCGAGGAAGTCGATCGCCTCGCACACGTCGGCGTCGGCCTCCACCCAGGGCTTCGCGCACTCGCGAACCGCCAGCGCGGTCAGCTCTCCGCGCCGCTCCCGCATCCACGCGGCCGCACGGATCAGTGCGCCCGCGCGCTCGATCGCGCCGAGCGCACCCCACGCTCGCGCGGCACGAGCAGCCGCCGTCACGGCTGCGTCGACATCCTCGCTTTGCGCCACCGTCGCCCGCGCGATCACCCGATCGGGCGCCCCAGGATCGTGTGAGCGCAACTCCGGCCCGCCCGCCGTCCGCGTCTCGCCGCCGACGATCACCGGGACCTCGAGCGGCAGCCTTGCGTCGAGTCCTGTGAGCGCATCGGCCAGCGCCGCGCGCACCGGCGCGCGGCGCAGCTCCAGCACCGGCTCGTTCTTGAACGGTTGCAGGGCGGTCATCACTTCTAGCCAGGTTAGTACCGGTACGGATGGTGGCTCAGGGGGCTGCGAGCAGCTGGTCGAGCGCGACTCCCTGTGCCTGCGCGTGCAGGAAGCTGTCGTTGCTCGTGTTCTCGAGCAGGCGCCTGACCAGATACGCCATGCCGGCGACCATGTTGCCGACCGGGCAGTAGGTCCTGACCCGCAGGCCCTGCGACGCGAGCGCGTCCTGGAGCTCGTCGCCGAGGCCGCGCAGCACCTGTATCTCGAGGTCCTGATCGAGCCCGCCGGTGAGGCGGTTGTAGGCGATCGCGTGCGACACCGAGCGGAGGTTGTGGGAGGCGATCGCAACGCGGAGCACCGGGCGGGCGTCCAGCAGGCGCTCGGTCAGCGCCTCGAAGTTGCGGTCGCAGTCGGCCTTGGACTCATACACGGGCGTGCTCCAGCCGTGCTGTTGTGACTGCACCAGCTCGTGGTCCCAGTAGGCGCCCTTCACGAGCCGCACGACCAGCGGTGGCGTCCGCGAGTTCGAGCGCGCGAACTCGAGGATCGCATCGAGCGTGTCGGCAGAGTCGCGCAGATACGCCTGCAGCACGAGTCCGGCGGATGGCCCCCCGGCAAATTCTCCTCGTGAGAGCAGCTCGAGCACGAGCGAGAGCACCGCCTCACGTGAGTCAAGCGACTCCATGTCGATGTGAAGGTGGGCTCCGAGCTCCCGCGCGGTGTGCAGCAGCGGCACCAGCCGTCGCGCCGCGTCGTCGCGTCCGAGCTCGGGCGAATCCGGACGCAGGAGCGGGGTCAGCGCCGACACCTTGACCGACACGTTCGCGCGCGGCAGCGGGCCGCTGCTGTCGTGCTCGAGCGCTGGACGGTCCGGCCAGCGTGCGGCGATCGCGCTCAGATCGTGCAGTGCGGCGTTGCAGCGTGCCGCGTAGGAATCGGCTTCCGATGCCGTCACGGTGGCCTCGCCGAGGAGGTCCACCGAGGAGGCGACGCCCCGCTCCCAGAGGCCGCGGAGGACCCCGCCTGCGGCGCTCAGCGTCTCACCGACGATGAACCGGTGCGCCATGTGGCGGACGCCCCCGGCGGCGGCGGCTCCGAGCGCCGCGCGCCCAGCCTTGGTGCCGGCGATCCGCATCGCCGCAGAGATCGGCGCCGGGGCGTCATCGACCTCGGCCAGGAAGCCGACCAGGTGACGGGCGAGGTCATCCAGCGAGTTGCAGGCCGGTGCGACGTCGACGAAACGGAACAGCGCCGCCTTGAGCTCCTGATCGGAGGACGCCAGCTCCATCGCCCTTGTATCGACGGCGCGCACGGGGTGGCGCGACGCCGACGGGAACGCCGCGGCGAGCTCACGCCCGATCCGCTGGGTCTGCGCCTCGATCGCGTCGGAGTCGGGAACCGTGCTCATCTCGCTACCGTAGCTTGCACGAGCCACGGCGGGAAGGAAGTCGGCAGGACTTGACCGAACACCACCACATGTCGCGCATCCTCACCGCTGTGGCGCTCGCCGCCGCGGTTGCCGCCGGAGCGGCCGGATGCGGCGGTTCCTCGACCCCGGCGTCGCAGGTCACGGTAACCCAGACGGTCACCGCACCCGCGGGTAGCACGCAGACCGGCAGCAGTTCGAGCTCCGCTGCGAGCTCGTCGACGGCCGCCACGACGACCGCACGACCCCACGGCCGGCGTCCCCGCATGTGTGGCGGCTGACCTCGCGCTGCTCTCCGAGGGGTCGAACGGCGCTGCCGGAACGGTCGTCAACTACTTCGCGTTTCGCAACATCACGCAGCGGCCCTGCCACACCTACGGCTGGCCCGGGGTCCTCTTCCTCGACAAGGCGGGGACGGCGCTGCCGACGAACGCCCGGCGGACGACGCACGATCTGCTCGGGGCCACGCCCGCCGAGCCGATCGTGATCAACCCCGGGAAACTCGCGTCGTTCCGGATCGTCGCGCACCTGATCGGCTCGGGCGCCGGCTGCAGGACCGCCTCCGGCCTTCAGGCGATCGCGCCTGACGACACCGCGACGATGCGGACCACGATCAGCGGTGGCCTGTTCGAATGCACGCTCGTGACGCTGTCGCCCCTGACGCTCGGCACCGGCATCCCCGCGGGCACCTGACTCGGCGCCTCGGGCCTCGCGGCTCTTTCGCGAACCGGCGGTCAGTTCGCCGCGAACGTCGTGTGCTCCCCGTCCTCAAGCTGGGCGACCCGGCCGTCCGCGAGTAGGAGGTCAAGATGTCCCAGCACCTCCGACAGCGTCAGGAACGCCTGCGTGACCGCAACATTGCCCCACATCGACACCGCGATCTCGTGCGCGCTGCGCGGCCGCCCGGCAAGCATCCGGAGAATCTTGCGGGAGCGGCGCTCGTGCAGGCGCAGGCGCTCGGCGATCAGCGCGACATGGTCGAGGATCGGCTCGCCATGTCCTCCGAGCACGAGCCCGGCGGCCATCTCGCTGGTGGCTCGCATCGAACCGATGTAATCGATCAGCGGCCGCGGCCGCTCGCCGCCGGGTTGTCCCGCCAGCGGCCTGGTGATGACCGGGTTCGACGAGATGTGGGCGAGCAGATGGTCCCCCGCGATCACGATCCCGTGGCGCTCGTCGGCAAAGATCAGATCGGACGGGCTGTGGCCCGGGCGCTCGAACACCGCCAGCTCACGGTCTCCGAACTTGAGCGTGTCACCCTCGCGCAGTGGTCGCGTCACCTCGCCGGCCGAGCCGAATGGCCGGAACGCGGCGCCGACCCCGCCGAGCACGCTCACCAGGTCGGCGGGCACACCGTGGCGGCGCATCACGGCCTGCGCGTAGATGTCGTCGTCAGCCGCGCTGCGCTCGTAATCGGCCAGCCACGGCGCGAGCGGCGCGAATGCCGCGACTTCCGCTCCCGAGCGCCTCGTGATGATCTCGATCAGGCCGGTGTGGTCGAGGTGCTGGTGGGTCAGCACGACCAGCGCGAGGTCCTCGATCCTGCGCCCGTGAGCACCCAGCGCGCGCTCGAGCGTGTCCAGCGAGGTGCCCGAATTCGGCCCCGTGTCGACCAGCGTCAGCGGCTCGTCGTCGATCAGGTAGCAGTTGACCCGGCCGACGAGGAACGGCGTCGGGATCTCCAGGCGGTGGATTCCGGCAGCCGCCGCGAGCGCGAGCGCTCGACCATGGTCGCCGCCGATCGCGGCCTCGCTCACGAGCGGATCAGCGCGAGCACCTCGTCGCGACGGCGCTCCATGTCCTCGTGGGAGCGCAGCGACTCGAGGCACAGGCGCAGCAACGGCTCGGTGTTGGACGCGCGGACGTTGAAATGCCAGTCGTCGTAGTCGATCGAGATCCCGTCCAGCGTCGACTGCCGCGCGTCCGGGTAGCTGGCCGCGATCTGATCGATTTTCGCGGCCGGGTCGGCGACGTGCGTGTTGATCTCGCCGGAGATGAAATAGTGCGACCGATAAGGCTCCAGCAGCTCCGACATCGGGGCGCCGCTGCGCGAGAGCAGTTCCAGGATCAGCAGCGCCGGGATCGTCCCGCTGTCGGCGCAGTAGAAGTCCCTGAAGTAGTAGTGGCCCGAGACCTCGCCGCCGAACACGGCACCCTCGTCACGCATCCGCGTCTTGAAGAACGCGTGGCCGACGCGATTGATCAACGCCGTGCCGCCTGCGCGCGTGACCGTGTCGGGTACCGCGCGACTCGAGCGAACGTCGTAGAGGATCGTGGCGCCGGGGTTGCGCCGCAGCATCGACTCGGCCAGCAGCACGGTCAGGAAATCGCCGTCGACGAACGCACCGGTGTCGTCGATGAAGAAGCAGCGGTCGGCGTCGCCGTCCCAAGCGATCCCGAGGTCAGCGCCGCGACGGACGACCTCGCCCATGATGAACTCACGGTTCTCGGGCAGCAGCGGGTTCGGCTCGTGGTCGGGGAAGTTGCCGTCCGGGGTCCAGTAGGCGCGCCCGAGATCAAGTCCGAGCGAATCGAGCAGCGGTCCCACCATCGGCCCGGCCATCCCGTTGCCGCCGTCGACGACGACGCGCAACGGCTTGACCGCCTGCGGCTCGATGAATCGCAGCGCCGCATTGTGGAACTCGTCGTAGATGTCGACCTGCTCGAGCGTGCCGGCGCCGTTCGGTTCATCCATGCCGGCGGCGACGAGCGCCCTCACATCGCCGATTCCGGCGTCACCGGAGAGCGCGATCGCGCCGCGCTTGACCAGCTTCACGCCGGTGTAGGACCTCGGGTTGTGCGAGGCGGTGCACATCAGGCCACCGTCGAGCTCGCGTGAGCCGACGAGGTAATAGAGCATCTCGGTTCCGACCATGCCGGCGCTGATCACCGATGCGCCCTCCTGCTGCATTCCCCGCCCGTATGCGGCTGCCATCTCCGGCGCGGTCAGCCGCATGTCGCGGCCGAGACCGAGCCTTAGCGCCGCCGTCGGCTTGTCCTCGAGCTTCGCGATCACTCGTGCGAACGCCCTGCCGATCTGCTCGGCCAGCTCCGGGCCGAGCTGTTCGCCGTAGATGCCCCGGATGTCGTAGGCCTTGAAGATGTTCTCGTCGACGGCGACCACCAGGCCGGGGATGCTACCCACGTCCTAGACTTGATCACATGTCAGGTCACTCAAAATGGCATTCGATCAAGCACAAGAAGGCGGTCGTCGACGCCCGCCGTGGTCAGCATTTCACCAAGCTCGCTCGTGCGATCACGGTTGCGGCCCGTGAAGGTGGGGGAGACCCCGACGGGAACCCGTCGCTGGGGCTCGCAATCCAGAAGGCGCGCGACGCCTCGATGCCGAAGGACAACATCGAGCGGGCGATTCAGAAGGGCACCGGTGAGGGCGTCGACGCCGAGCAGTTCGAGACGGTCCTCTACGAGGGGTACGGTCCCGGTGGTGTGGCGCTGCTGATCGAGGCGCTGACCGACAACCGCAACCGTACCGGCGCGGATGTGCGGCATGCGCTCAGCAAGCACGGCGGCAGCCTTGGCGAGCCGGGCTCGGTCTCCTACCTGTTCGACAAGCGCGGCGTGGTCGTCGTCGACGCCGCCCGATACGACGAGGACGATCTGATCGTCGCGATCGACGCCGGCGCGGAGGACATCGCGCTCGATGAGGACGTCTACGAGGTGATCACCGAGCCGGGAGACCTGACGCGGGTGCGTCAGGCGCTCGAGCAGGCCGGGATCGAACTGGAGAGCGCCGACGTGACGCAGCGCCCGTCGGCGCGCGTTCCGGTGGCTGAGGAGGATGCCGCTCGCCTGATGCGGTTGATCGACGCGCTTGAGGAGTCAGACGATGTCGGTGCGGTGCATGCCAACTACGACGTCGACGCCGAGATCCTCGAGCGAATCGCGGGTTGATGGCGCTTGTCGAAAGACTTCTCCCGGGCTGCGTGGGGATGCCGTTGAGAACCCCGCACGGCGTGATCGGTTCCGGCCCGCTACCCTCTCGCCCTCGATGACGCGCAAGGCCATCGCATTGCTCGCTGCGCTCGCCCTTGGGGTGGGTGTCGCCGCCTGCGGAAGCTCGACGGCACCTGGTGTGTTGCTTGCGCCGTCCGCCGGGCTGACGGCTGCGCTCGTGACGAGCACGCCGACGACGGCGACCTCGACGACGCCGACGACGACCACGCCGACGCCGACCTCGGGTCCGCTCGCCAAGGAGCCGGTCCTGAACATCCCCAAGGGCCCGCCGCCGACCCACCTGGTGACGATCGATCTGGTCAAGGGTACGGGCGCCGTCGCCAAGGCGGGCTCGCAGGTGACCGTCAACTACGTCGGCGCCTTGTACAAGAACGGCAAGATCTTCGACTCCTCGTGGCAGCGCCACCAGACCTTCGGGCCATTCCAGCTCGGTGTCGGAGCTGTCATCAAGGGTTGGGACCAGGGCCTCGTCGGAATGCGGGTGGGCGGTCGGCGCATGCTGATCATCCCCCCAAGCCTTGGCTACGGTGCGAAGGGCAGTCCGCCGACGATCCCGGGCAACGCCACGCTCGTGTTCGTGGTCGACCTGCTTGCCGTGTCCTGACGCAGCGCGCCGGCTCCCGTGTCAACTCCCGCCCAACCCGTCCCCGACCGGCCGACGCTGCTGTCGATCATGATGCCGGTCTACAACGAGCGCGAGCGCGTCGAGGAGGCGATCACGGAAGTGCTCGCCACCGAGCTGCCGATCGATTTCGAACTGGTGATCGTCGACGACGGCTCGACCGACGGAACCGGCGAGATCCTGCGCAGCCGGAACTGGGACGACCGCGTGCGGCTGTTCACCCATGAGCGCAACAAGGGCAAGGGCGCCGCGATCCAGACGGCGCTTGCCGAGGCCCGTGGCGATCTCGCCGCGATCTTCGACGCCGACCTCGAGTACGATCCTGCCGACCTTGCGCTGCTGATGCCGCCGCTGCTCGACGGCCGTTCCAACGCGAGCTTCGGCGTCCGCGCGTTCGACGGCTACACGAGCCACTCGTTCCTGTTCGTGCTCGGCAACAAGGGCGTCACACTTGCCTGCAACATCCTCTTCAACGTCTACCTTCACGACATCATGACCTGCCACAAGATGATCAGGACCCCGCTGTTCAGAGATCTGGAGCTGAGCTCCGCGGGTTTCGCGATCGAGCCCGAGATCACGGCGCGACTGGTCCAGAAGGGAGAGCGGATCTACGAGGTGCCGGTGCACTACCGCGCGCGCTCGAACGAGGAGGGGAAGAAGCTGACGGCGACAGACGGCTTTCGTGTGATCCGCACGTTGCTGCGCTGCCGGTTCTCGGCCGCCTGAGGGGCCCGTGGACGCTCGGTTCGTCCAGCAGGCGCCGGTGGTCGATGTCGCGGGCCGTACCGGTGCCGCCAAGGCGCGAGGGGCGATCGGGCCCGTCGGCTCCTGGCTGAGCGAATCGCCGCTCCTGGGTTGGTGGGGCATCTCGCTGGCGCTCGCGGTGCTCTCGGCATTCGTGCTGCCGACGGTGCCCAGCTATGACCCCTGGTCGTGGATCGTGTGGGGCCGAGAGGTCACCGACCCGCACATCAGCTTCTTCATCGGTGGGGGCCCGTCCTGGAAGCCGCTGCCATTCCTGTTCACGACCGTCTACGGCGTGCTCGGCTCGGCTGCGCCGACACTGTGGGTGATCACGGCACGGACCGGCGGTATCGCAGGACTGATCGCCGCCTTCCGGCTCTCGTCGCTGCTCTGCGACCGCGCGGGGCTTCCGCGTGGCGCCGGCTGGGTGGCCGGTGTGATCGCCGCGGCCGGGATCGTGCTGACCGCCCCGGGGAGCGGGTGGGCGTACTACTTCTTCCGCGGCGCGTCGGAGCCGCTGCTGATCGGCTGCGCGCTGTGGTCGATCGACCGCGGGATCGCAGGTCGTCACCTGCAGGCATACCTGCTCGCCGCCGCGCTTGGCCTGATGCGCCCGGAGGCATGGCCGTTCCTGCTGATCTACGGCGCATGGCTGTTCTGGAAGTTCCCCGGCCTGCGGATCTGGGTGCTGCTCGGCCTGATCGCGCAGCCGGTCGGATGGTTCGTTCCGCCTTGGATCAGCACCGGCCAGCCGTTCCTGGCCGCGACCCATGCATCGGAGTACAACGGCCATCTCGGGCTCGATTGGCTCAAGACCGTGCTTGCGCGCGGCGAGGGCCTGCAGCCGCTCCCTTCGTTGTTGTTCGCAGTGGTTGCCGTCGTGTTGACGGCCTGGCGCGGGCGCGATCGTCTGGTCTTCTGGCTCGCTGCGGGTGTCGTCGCCTGGTGGGTGGTCGTCGTCGGAATGACATGGGACGGCTATCCCGGCCTCCAGCGCTTCTTCCTGCCGGCGGCCGCGGTCACCTGCGTGTTGAGCGGGCTCGGCGTGATGCGACTGGCGTTCGTGGTCGCGGATCTCCTGCCGGGGCGCTCGCTGTCGGCCGCGCGGACGCCGGTCGCGATCGGGGTCGTCGCGGTCGTACTGCTCGGCTCGATCCACTTCGTGAGCGCACGGTTCGTGTGGGCGCGCCAACAGGAGCGGCTGGCGGCCACCGCGGTCACCCGTATCGACCAGCTCGGCCAGGCGGTCGCGGCGCTCGGCGGAAAGGACTCGATCCTGCCGTGCGGGAGGAGCGTGGTGACGATCAACCACTCACTCCAGACGGCGCTCGCGTGGAAGCTCGGTACGACGCTCGAGCGCGTTCAGACCGTGCTCGGTGCGCCGGGCCTTGCGTTCGTCGGTCCGTGGGACTCGGTCGACGGCGGCCCGCCGCCGATCCTCCCCGCTCTGAGCGTGCACAAGCTGATCAGGACCGTCGGCTCGTGGCAGATCTACGAGGTCTACGCGCCTGGCGCGAAGCCGCTCTGCGTCGGCGCCTGAGCCCGAACATTGTTTTTGATGTCCGAGCCGGCGAATCAGCCGACATGCAGACGCTTTGCCGATTCAGACAGGCTCGCAACGGGCAGGCGTCCGGGACCCGACGCAGAATGTCAGCGAGATGATCGTCGTCGGGATTGACCCGGGTACCGCCAGCACCGGATACGGGGTCGTGCGCAGCAGCGGTTCGCGGCTTGAGCTGATCGAGTCCGGTGTGATCGAGACGCGGGCGGGCGTCGCGACGGAGTTGCGGCTCGCCGAGATCCACCAGCGGGTCTGCGGGCTGATCGACGAGCATCAGGCGCAGGCGCTGGCGATCGAGGATCTGTTCTTCGGGATCAACGTCCGGACCGCGTTCGCCGTCGGTCAGGCGCGCGGGGTGGTGCTGCTGGCCGCCGGCCAGCGCGGCCTGCCGTCCCGCTCCTACACGCCCCAGCAGGTCAAGTCGGCGGTCTGCGGTCATGGTCAGGCCGCCAAGGACCAGGTCGCACGGATGGTCGCCCGGTTGCTCGGGCTCGCCGAACCGCCGGGAAGCGATCACGCCTCTGACGCGCTGGCCGTGGCGATCTGCGATCTGAACAGAGCGCCGCTGACGGCGGCAGTCTCCCGTGCCGACGGTGCGGTCGCCGGAGCGCGGCGATGATCGCGCTGCTCTCGGGCAACGTCGCCGTGCGCAGGCAGGACCACGTCGTGCTGGACTGCGGCGGCGTCGGATACCGCCTGGCGGTCTCGGCCGAGACATTGCGCAACGTGCCGGCACTCGGCAACCAGGTGATGCTGCACACGCACCTGGTCGTGCGCGATGACGCGCTGGCGCTCTACGGTTTTGCGACCGAGGCGGAGCGGGATCTGTTCCTGATGCTGCTCGGCGTCCAGTCGGTCGGCCCGAAGGTGGCGCTCGCAGTGCTCTCAGGCGGTGCGCCGCGCGACCTGCTGGCCGCGATCGCCGCCGGTGACAGTGCCCGCTTCCAGGCGGTGCCGGGAATCGGCAAACGCACGGCTGAGCGGATCATCGTCGAGCTGCGTGAGAAGGTCGCCAGCTCCGCCCAGGTGGCAGACGCGATCACGGTCAGGCGGGCCGATGACCCGCGCAGCGTCGCCCGCGACGGTCTGATCGGCCTCGGCTACAGCCCACAGGAGGTCGATGAGCTGCTCGACGGGGTCAGCGGTGAACGGCCGGAGCAGCTGATTGCGGCAGCCCTGAGGTCGGCCCGGCGATGAGCGTCGATGAGCCACGCGTGCAGACCGCGGTCGCGCTTCCCGAGGACGACTTCGACCGCTCGCTGCGGCCGCGGCGCCTGGAGGACTTCATCGGCCAGGAGGCGCTCAAGGATCAGCTGTCGGTCTCGATCGAGGCGGCGGCGACCCGCGGTGAGGCGCTCGACCACGTGCTGCTGGCCGGGCCGCCTGGGCTCGGCAAGACCTCGCTCGCCCAGATCGTCGCCGCCGAACTCGACGTGCCGTTCGTGCCGACCGCGGGTCCGGCGCTGGAGCGAAAGGGCGACATCGCGGCGTACCTGACCGCGCTCGAGCCGCGCTCGGTGTTCTTCGTGGACGAGATCCACCGCCTGCCACGGGCACTGGAGGAGACCTTCTACCCGGCGATGGAGGACCGCTGTCTGCCGATCACGGTCGGTCAGGGCGCGGGCGCGCGAGTCGTCACGATCGATCTGCCGCCGTTCACCCTGATCGGTGCGACGACCCGGAAGGGGCTGCTGACGACGCCGCTGCGCGACCGGTTCGGGATCCAGCACCGCCTCGAGCATTACGACCCGCAGGAGTTGGCGCGGATCGTGCGCCGCTCGGCGCGGCTGCTCGAGGTGTCGATCGAGGACGAGGGCGCGGTTGCGATCGCGCAGCGCAGCCGCGGCACCCCGAGGGTCGCCAACCGGCTGCTCAAGCGCGTCCGTGACTACGCCGAGGTGCGCGGCGGTGGCGTCGTAACCGCCGCGGTCGCATCGGATGCGCTTGATCTGCTCGAGGTCGACCACGAGGGGCTCGACCGGCTTGACCGGGAGATCCTGCGGACGATCTGCGAGAAGTTCTCCGGCGGCCCGGTCGGCCTCTCGACGCTGGCGGTCTCCGTCGGCGAGGAGCAGGACACGATCGAGGACGTCTACGAGCCGTATCTGCTGCAGCGCGGGCTGATCGAGCGGACACCGCGGGGGCGGGCGGCGACGCGGCGCGCCTATGCGCATCTCGGATTGCAAGCGCCGGGGCCGCTGTCGCTGCTGTGAGGCGAACGCGTGCGCTCCCGTGAAGACCGGCGCTACTTTTGACTCGGCGCCGGTTTTTCCCGGGTGGATCGCCGCCGACGCTCGCGGACGGTGTCGAACATTGTCGGTTGCTTAAGCCTCGCCGGCCGGCCTGCGCCCTTCAGGCACGCTTACACGGAACCTCTATCCTCAGCCGCGCATGTCCCACGAGCACTATTTCATCTGCCCGCACTGCGGCACCCGTTCGATGGCCCCCGATCGCAACGCCGGATTTCGCCGTGAGGCGCGTGGCTGCGACCACTGCGGCTTCGCCTACCTGTTCGAGCTGCTCGACGATTATTACCCGGCGCCGAACGCCGCCTTCTTCGCCTGCGACAAGGAGGGACGGATCGTCGATTGCGGCCGGGGATCGTTCGAGTTGACCGGACTCAAGACCGAGGCGGCGATCGGGCAGCCGGTGTCGGACGCCCTGGCACTGTTGTTCGAGGACGGCGTCGACCATGTCGCGACCGCACTCGAGTGGGAGGTCCGGGTCGCCGGCAAGGCGGTCGAGGTCAGGGCGGGTGTCGAGCGGGCGAACGCGGTCGCCGACATCTTTCCCGCGTACGACGACGACGAGGGCGGCGTCCTCTTGGTGCTGACGCCGACCAACCATCACGAGTAGCGCACCACTCCGTCTAGCATCCAGACAAACGCATGACAGATCGCCAGCGCCACGGATTGATCCTGCTGCTCGTCGCCGGGCTGATCGCAGCCTCGGTGGTCGTGATCACCCAGTTCGAGACGCGTCTCGGACTCGACCTGAAGGGCGGCGTCGAGCTGGTCTACCAGGGCGAGCCGACGCCGCAGACGCCGGTGGTCACCCAGGCGGCTCTCGACCGCGCCGTCCAGATCATGGAGAACCGCGTCAACCAGCTGGGCGTCGCCGAGCCGCTGATCCAGACCCAGGGCAGCCAGGACATCGACGTGCAGCTCCCGGACGTCAAGAACCAGCAGCTGGCCGAGAAGGAGGTCGGCACGACCGCGCGGCTCGAGTTCTACGACTGGGAGAAGAACGCGCTCGTGCCCCCGCCACCGACGCCGGCGCAGACGGTCGCAAACCTGCTCGCCACGCAGAACTCGACCGCGCTCGAGATCAGCCAGGGGACGGACGGGCTCGCGCCGGGGAGTCCCGGTGCCGGCAGCCTGCCGCTCTATCAGGCCGTCCAGCTCGCCTCCAAACAACCGGAGTCTGTGAGCTCCGACAACGCACGTGAGGGCAACGAGTACTACCTGTTCGGGGCGCCGGGCAGCGATGCCTGCGCGGCCCAGGCGAAGGCGAGTGGCAAGGCCGTCGTGCCCGGCGAGCACTGTCTGCTGTCGGGTCCGATCGATCTGCCGGCCAGCACCTCGATGTCGGACGTCGATGCGCAGCTGTCCGAGGGCCTGCCGCCCGGCGTCACCGTCGCCGACGGGGAGCTGCTGACGATCAAGCAGGGCACAGTCGTGCTCCAGGCGGCGCCGCTCAGCTTCACCGACTGGCCCGCGTTCGGCTCATCGCCGACCTCGGAGTACTACGTGCTCAAGGACCACGTCGCGCTGTTCGGCAACGAGATCACCAACCCCGAGGAGAGCACCGACCAGACGGGCACCCCCGATGTGGCGTTCGGCTTCACCGGTGCCGGTGGGTCGGCGTTCCAGCGCGTGACCGCGGCGATCGCCAACCGCGGCCAGATCAACAGCCTCGGTGCGGAGAAGCTCGACCAGCACTTCGCCGTGGCGCTCGACAACCAGCTGGTGACGGTCCCGTCGATCGACTACCAGACCTATCCGGACGGGATCACCGGCGGCGGCGGCGCTGACATCACCGGCGGCTTCACGATCAACTCCGCCCAGCAGCTCGCCAACGAGCTCCGGCTCGGCGCGCTGCCGATCCGCCTGCGGTTGATCTCCGAGGAGAACGTCTCGGCGACGCTCGGGCAGCAGGCGCTGCACCAGGGCCTGATTGCGGGCCTGGTCGGCCTGCTGGTCGTCGCGCTGTTCCTGCTCGTCTTCTACCGCGTCCTCGGCCTGATCGCGATCGCCGGACTGGCGGTCTACGGGATCTACTTCTTCGCGCTGATCAAGCTGATCCCGATCACGATGACGCTGGCGGGGATCGCCGGCCTGATCCTGACGATCGGCGTCGCGGCGGACGCCAACATCGTCATCTTCGAACGCGTCAAGGAGGAGATCCGCGGCGGGCGCTCGATCCGCCAGGGGATCGTGACCGGCTACCGCAAGGGCCTGACGGCGATCATCGACGCGAACGTGGTCACGATCATGACCGCCTTCATCCTGTTCGTGCTCGCGACCGCCGACGTCAAGGGCTTCGCGTTCACGCTCGGGATCGGCACGTTCGTCTCGCTGTTCACCGCGGTGCTCGCGACCCAGGCGATCCTGATGACGATGGGCAACTCCCGGATCATCGGGAGCCCGGCGGCACTCGGGGCGGGCGGCAAGAAGCGCTCGTGGCGTTTCGATTTCATGGGCGCCAGTCGCTACTTCTTCTCGATGTCCGGTGTGATCCTGCTGATTGGCGCGCTGGCGGTTGGCGGCAGGGGGATCAACCTGGGGATCGACTTCACCTCGGGCACGCAGATCTCCGTCGGCCTGCAACACCGCGCCACGGTCAACGAGATCAAATCGGTGATGTCGGCGGTCGGCGAGGGCGACGCGACGATCCAGCAGGTGACGGGCAACAACAAGACCCTCGGGCGCTACGGGTTCCAGATCCAGTCGAAGTACCTCGACAAGAAACAGGCCGACGCCGTCCAGAACGAGATCGAGACCCGCTTCGGGATCCTGTCGAGCAAGGGGACCCCCGACTACAACATCGACTCGGTCGGCCCGACGTTCGGCAGCCAGGTCGCGAAGAGCGCGATCATCGCGATCATCGCCTCGCTGGTCGTGATCTCCTGCTACATCGCGCTGCGGTTCGATTGGAAGTTCGCGGTGCCGACGCTGATCGCGCTGATGCACGACCTGCTGATCACCAGCGGTGTCTATGCGCTGACGGGAAGGGTGGTGACGACCGACACCGTCGCGGCCCTGCTGACGATCCTGGGGTACTCGCTCTACGACACGATCATCGTCTTCGACCGCGTGCGGGAGAACATCCCGCGAATGCCGAGGGCTGCGTTCTCGCAGATCGTCAACCGCTCCATGTCCGAGGTGATCACCCGGTCGCTGGCCACCACCTCGTGCACGCTGCTGCCGATTCTCGCCCTGCTCCTGTTCGGCGGCGCGACGCTGAAGAACTTCGCGTTCGCGCTGCTGATCGGTGTCGCGTCAGGCGCCTACTCATCGATCTTCATCGCCTCGCCGGTGCTGATGCACTGGAAGGAGCGCGAGCCTCACTACCGCTCGCGCCGCGCGCACATCACCGCCGAGCTCGGCATGGTGCCGCCGTATGCCGACAGCGCGAGCGACATCGACACGGATGCGGCGCGCAGCCGCCGCAGCGGCAGGCTGACCCAGCCGCAGGCCGAGACGGTCTCGGCGGCGGAGTTCGAGCAGATGAAGCGCGAGCTGGGGATTGACGAGGAGCCGCTGACGCGCGGTACCTCGACGCTCTCAAAGAGGCTCGCACACGCACCGGCGGACGACGTTGCCGCGCCTGCAGCCGCCCTTGGGGCAACCGGCGCCAAACGGCCGGGCCGGCTGACCAAGCAGACAAAGCCCCGTGGCGGTGCGCCGAAGCCGGCCGGCAATCAGCCGCCCGCGGCCGGCAACCAGCCGCCCGCGGCCGCGAAGCCGCCGGCCGCGACTCAGCCGCCGCCCGCGACTCAGCCGCCGCCCACTACACCGCCGCCGGCCGCTGAAGCGCAGGACACCGACCCAGGCGAGGTCGTGCCGGCGCCGGACATCGCCGAGAATGACGGCATGGTCCAGAGCCAGGCCTCCCGGCGGCCGAAACCGCGGTCGCGCAACCGCCGGCACGGGAGGCGTTAGCAATGGGCATGCTCGCCTGGGTGATGATGGGCCTCGCGCTCTGGCATTTCACGATCTGGCTTCCCGACAAATACTGGGGCGGGATCGTCGGGGCGTTCGTGGGCTCGCTGTTCGGCGCCGTCCTGTTCGGTCTGATCGTCAACGGCTTCACGATCCCCGGGCGCCACGACACGACGCTGCTGACCCCGATCGAGGCGATTCCGGGCGCATTGATCGGAATGGCGCTGGTCTACTACGAGGGCATCCGGCGCGAGCGCGCCGGCGAAGCCGGCAGCGTCGGCCTCGGCTGAGCACACGAGCGGATCTGGTCTCTGCGTGACTCGCTGCTCGGCCACGTCCTAAACTTCCTCGCGTGGGACTGCTCGACGCAGCGCTCGGTCCGATCCGCTCGGTGGTGGGCAGCGCCGAGCACGAAGCCGAGCGGGCGATGCCGGTCAAGGACATCGAGGAGATCCAGCGGCAGATCCTGGAGGGCGTGACCGCGATGCGGCACGCGACCGACTCGATCGAGGCCCATGTCGAGGTGGTCGAAGCGCTGGCGGCGGCGGTGCCGACGCTGACCGAGGCTGTGGTCTCGCTGACCGAGCAGCTCGGTCAGATCACCAGGATGCTGGCGCCGGTCGCGGCGATGGAGCGCGACGTTGCGAGGACCGAGCAGGATGTCGTCAGGGCAGAGCACGTGGCCTCACGGCTCGGTGGCCTGTTCGGGCGCCACCCGTCAGCGGGCGCCACGGGCGAAGCGCAGGCGCCGGCCGGCGGCGAGCCGCCGGCGCAGTAGCGGCCGTTCCGTCCCCGCCGCCGCCTACGCTGGCGGCGATGTCTGTTCTGAGCACGATCGACCCGGCGGCGGCGGCGGCGGATGCGGCCGCGACCACGGTCGCGGCGCCGGCGGCGCAACCTTCGGGCGCCGCCGAGCGGTCAAAACCACTCGCGCGGATCGAGCTCGCGCCCTATGACCTCGGCTGCGCGCTGGCGCTCGAACGCGAGCTTGGAGTCAGCCACGTGCTCGCCCAGGTGCTGGTGCGCCGCGGCCACCGCAGCCCAGCCGGCGTGCGGGCGCTGCTGGCCGCCGACGAAGCGCACGATCCGTCGGAGTTCGCGGGGATCGACCAGGCGCTCGATCTGATCCGCGGACACATCGAAAGCCGGCAGCGGATCACCGTGCACGGCGACTACGACGTCGACGGCGTCTGTGCGACCGCGATCATGGTACGGGCGCTGCGGAGCCTCGGTGCCGAGGTCGACTGGTTTCTACCGGGCCGGGTTGATGACGGGTACGGGCTGTCGGCAGCGACCGTGGACCGGCTCGCGCGACGTGGCACGCGGCTCCTGATCACGGTGGACTGCGGGATCACGGCAGTCGAGGAGGTGGCGGCCGCGCGTGCGGCGGGGATCGATGTCGTCATCAGCGACCACCACGCAACGCGTGCCGACGGCGTGCTGCCGGACTGCCGGATCGTTCACCCCGCGATCTGTGGCTATCCGTGCGCCGATCTGTGCGGGACGGCCGTCGCCTACAAGCTCGCGGTCGCGCTGCGGGCGCCCAGCGCAGAGGAGGACGTCGAACTGGTCGCGCTGGCGACCGTCGCCGACCTGATGCCGCTGACGGGCGAGAACCGCCGGCTCGTGCGGTCGGGGCTCGCACAGCTCGCCGGCACCGCCAAACCCGGCCTGCGCGCGCTTATGGAGGTGTCCAACACCGACCCGAGCGCGCTCGACGCGCAGGCGCTGGGCTTCCGGATCGGGCCGCGGATCAACGCCGCCGGCCGGCTCGCGCGCGCCGACGCCGGGCTCGAGCTGTTGCTCACCGATGACGCCGAGCGCGCCCGCGAGATCGCCGTCGAGCTCGACGGCCTCAACGCACAGCGCCGCGCGGTCGAGCAGGCGATCGGGTATCAGGCGGACGCGCTGATCCGGACACAGGGAGAGCGCAGCGCGTACGTGCTCGCGAGCGATGGCTGGCACCCTGGGGTGATCGGGATCGTCGCTTCGCGTGTGGTCGAGCGCCACCACCGCCCGGCGATCCTGATCGCTCTCGACGGCGATGCGCCGGCACAGGGCTCGGGCCGGAGCATCCCCGGTTTTGACCTGTTGGCTGCGCTGAACGCGTGCTCGGAGCACCTGTTGCGCCACGGCGGTCACCGTGCCGCCGCCGGTCTGAGCGTCGCGCCCGACCGGATCGACGCTCTGCGCGAGGCGCTCGAATCCCACGCGGACGGCGTCCTGACGCCAGAGCTGCTCGAGCGCCGCGAGCGGGCCGACGCCGTCGCGTCAGGCGCCCAGCTCGGTCTCGGATTGGCGGAAGAGCTGATGGTGCTCGAGCCATGTGGGATGGGTAATCCGGCGGTGACCCTGCTCGTGCCCGGAGCGCGGTTCGAGGACGTCCGGCCGATCGGCGATGGCAAGCATGCGCGGTTCTCGGTCAGCTCGGGGGGCGCCCGCGCCAGCGCGATCTCGTTCGGCTGCGACGGCCGGGTGCCCGGCAGGGACGGCGGGCCGCTCGACGCGACCTTCCGGCTTGATCGGAACGTATGGCGTGGGGCCGTCGAGCCTCGCCTGGTGCTCCGTGAGGCGCGGCCGTCGGCGCCGGCCGGCATCGAGGTCGTGGGCGAGCCGCCGGACTACCTCCTCGCGGCTCTCTGGGAGCTTGACGAGTCGCTCGATCCTCCGGCCGCCGGAACCGTTTCGGCGCTGAGGACGGTGCTCGACCGCCGCGGCGAGGGTCCGCTCGCGGTACTCGCCGACGCGTGTGCTGCGGGCCTGGGCGACCAGGCGGGGCACCCCGGAGCCAGCGTGCTTGCAGTCTGCGCCGACGTGGTGCGCCGGCTGCCGGGACTTCGCGAGCGCAGCGGTGGCTTCGCGCTGATCAGCCACGATGCGCTCGCGCGAACCCCGCGGCTCGCCGACGGATATGACCATCTTGTGGTGCTCGATCCGCCCACCGGCGGGCGAGCCGATGAGCTGATCAGGGCGGGTGGCGGCTACACCCACCTGTGCTGGGGCGCGGCTGAGCTACGCTTTGCAGAGCAGATGCACGAGCTGGAGTACGGACTCCGAACTTCGCTCGTCGCCCTCTATAGGAGCCTGCGGGTTCTGCGGAGGGCTGCCGGTGAGGAGCTCGAGCGCCTGCTTCGCGGAGATGGCCAGCATGACCGTCCGGCTCGTTTGGCCGGCCGTCTGATCAGGGTCCTCGCGGAGCTGGAGCTCGTCAGCCTCGACCGAGATCTGCCGGCCCTGGCGATCGCGAGCGAGCAGCAGACCGAGCTCGAGCGTTCGCAGGCCTACAGGGTCTATGCACAGCGATACGAGGACGGACGACGATTTCTGAACCGAGCGACACCCCGACGACGGAGCTGACCGATGCGCCCGATGGGCACGTAGAGTCCGCACCGGACGCTCCCCGGAGCCGAAATCGCAAGGCGACCGCGATCGACACCAAGCGCGCGCCCGTCGACGGCGTCAAGCGGCGGCGCGGGCGTGCCCGCGTGCCGGTGACACGTCCCGAGCTGACGGTCGAGGAACGGCGGCTGCTGGGAGACCTGTTCGCGATCGTCGAGGAGCACGCCGATCAGGCGGCGGTCGCGGTCGACCGTGACCGCGTCGAGGAGGCGTTCGTCTACGCCTGCGTGCACCACGCCGATCAGCGCCGCCGTTCGGGCGAGGACTTCATCACGCACCCGGTCGGCGTCGCCAAGATCTGCGCTGGAATGCGGCTCGACACCGAGACGCTGTGTGCGGCGCTGCTGCACGACACGGTCGAGGACACGAGCGCGTCGCTGGAGGAGGTCGAGGCAGAGTTCGGCGATGAGATCGCCGGTCTCGTCGACGGCGTCACGAAGCTGACCGGCCTGACCTTCCAGTCGCGCGATGAGGCACAGGCGGAGAACTACCGCAAGATGATGGTCGCGATGGCCTCCGACATCCGGGTCATCCTGATCAAGCTTGCGGACCGTCTGCACAACATGCGCACGATCAGTGCGATGCCCAAGCACAAGCAGATCGAGAAGTCGCGGGAGACGCTGGATATCTACGCGCCGATCGCCCATCGGCTAGGGATCCACGCGATCAAATGGGAGCTCGAGGACCTCGCGTTCCAGACGCTGCATCCGCGCAAGTACAACGAGATCAAGGGTCTGGTCGCCCAGCAGCGGGAAGAGCGCGAGCGCTACGTCAACCAGGCCGGCGAGTATCTGGCGCGGGAGCTGACGGTGCTCGGGATCGAGGCCGAGATCTCAGGACGGGCGAAGCACTTCTACTCGATCTACTCGAAGATGGCGAAGAAGGATCGCGAGTTCAACGAGATCTACGACCTGACGGCGATGCGCGTGATCGTCGAGTCGGTCAAGGACTGCTACGGCGCGGTCGGTGTGATCCACTCGCTCTGGAAACCGCTCCCGGGGCGCTTCAAGGACTTCATCGCGATGCCGAAGTTCAACATGTATGCGTCGTTGCACACAACCGTGATCGGTCCCGAGGGGCGCCCGCTCGAGATCCAGATCCGCACCCGCGAGATGCACGACCTCGCCGAATACGGGATCGCCGCGCACTGGATGTACAAGGAGGAGGCGGTCGGCAAGAACGGGGACGCAGCGCGGCTGCGCGACCCGGAGGGCAAGCTGAAGTGGGTGCGCTCGCTGGTCGACTGGCAGAAGGACATGTCGGACCCCAAGGAGTTCGTGGAGACGCTCAAGGTCGACCTGTTCGAGGACGACGTGTTCGTGTTCACACCGAAGGGGGAGGTGAAGTCGCTCGCCGCCGGCGCGACCCCGCTTGACTTCGCCTACGAGATCCACACCGACGTCGGGCACCGTTGCGTCGGCGCGAAGGTGAACGGCAAGATCGTGCCGCTCTCCTATCAGCTGCGCTCGGGCGACATCGTCGAGGTGCTGACCTCCAAGCGCGACCGCGGCCCGTCGCGCGACTGGCTGGCGCTGGTCAAGACCACCCGCGCCCGCAACAAGATCAAGGCGTGGTTCAAGGCCGAGTCGCGCAAGGACACCGAACACACCGGTCGTGAGCTGCTGCAGGAGCAACTGCGCAAGCAGGGCCTGCCGGCGCAGAAGATCGTCGCCTCGCCGCTGCTGGCCGACGTGATCCGGGAGATGGGCTTCCGCAAGGCGGAGGACTTCTACATCGCGCTGGGTGGGGCGAAGATCGCATCCAAGACGGTCGTGACCAAGGTGATGCAGCTGCTCAAGCAGGGCGAGGCGGCTGAGACCGAGCCGACGGCCGCCGCCGACCTGCTGGCTACCAATCGCCGGCGGTCAAGGCCGACCACATCCTCCACCCGTTACGGCATCGCTGTCGACGGGGTCGATGAGGTGATGCTGCGAATCGCGAAGTGCTGCCGCCCGGTGCCGGGCGACCCGATCGTCGGATACATCTCGCTTGGCCGTGGCATCACGATCCACCGTGAGGACTGCCCGAACGTCGCCGTGCTGCGCAAGGATCCGGAGCGGTTCACGACCGTCTCGTGGGACGGCGACGCGGACACCTCGTTCCGTGTCGAGATCGAGGTGCACGGCTGGGACCGCCACCGCCTGCTCGAGGACATGTCGCGCACATTCGCGGAGGCCGGGATCAACATCATCGAGGCCCGCTGCACCGTCAACCACCCGATGGTGCGCAATCAGTTCGTGGTCGAGGTGGGGGACACGCGCGCGCTCGACCAGGCGATCAACCGCCTGCGCAACATCGACGCCGTGTTCGATGCCTTCCGGGTCACGCCGGGAACCGGCTCGATGTAAGTCGCCACTCGTTGCTCTCGCTCGCCGCGGGCGGCGTCCGCAGCTACCGCTCGGGCCCGTCGCGCTCGGAGGTTCGCGTGGCTCGGGCGCCCGGCGTGGCCTGCGTCGGGAAGGCGGCCGGCAGGGCGATCCGCACCCTCCGTGTCGCGGCATCCGGGACCTTGGTGATCACGACCGCCTCACCGGTTCGGAGCGTCCGGATCTGGTCGGGCTCGATCAGGTGGGCATCGACCGCTCGCAACGTCCCCCGACTCATGTCAGGCGTGCCGAACGGGCCGCTCCGCACCTGGTAGGAGCGCTCCCAGCGCCTGATGTTGCCGGCCATCCGTGCGAGCGCCTGAGCCGACTCGGGGACTTCCTGGCGATGGGCGATCTTGAGCGCCGTATTGCCGAGCACCTGATCACGTAGACCACGCGCGGCACGGTCGAGGTCGGCCAGTTCCTGGGTGGCGAGCAGTACGCTGACGCCCGATTCGCGCCCGCGGGCGAGCAGCGAGATGACGTTGTCGGAGCCGAGCGCCGAGAACTCGTCGATCCCGACGACCGCCTGCGCAGGCGCCGATCCGGCCCGCGTCCGGCCGTCGGCGGATACGTCGCGCCCGGTTGGAGGACCGCCGGCCAGACGGTGCCCGACGGCTGTGACCAGGTCCTGGACAGCGAGCGTCCCAAGCTGAGCGGCGAGCTTGCCGTAGGTGCTCGAATTGAGGCTGAACAGGACCACGTCGCCGCCCGAGAGCGCGCTTCGCAGGTCGATGCCACCGTCATCGCCCTGATTCAGGAACGCGCCGGTGTGCGATTCGGTGACGATCGCCAACCGTGACGCCAGTCCGCGGATCGCGCTCTGCTGATCGGGTGTCAGCCCTGCCAGATAGTCACGGATGTACTCGGCCCGCACCCGCGGCAGGGCCCGGGTGAGCGCGCTCAGACGCGTTGGCTCCAGAAGCGACACGACGCCCGCGAGCGTCGGCGCGTGATCAGGGTCGGACTCGATCATCGCCTGCA
Organism: uncultured Solirubrobacterales bacterium; assembly: GCA_963742025.1. Taxonomy (GTDB): domain Bacteria; phylum Actinomycetota; class Thermoleophilia; order Solirubrobacterales; family Solirubrobacteraceae; genus Palsa-465. Next base: position 29,920 of record CAVUKF010000004.1, on the reverse strand, counting down.
GCGCCAGCTGCACGTACCGCTCGGCGGCGCGCTGGAAGTGGGGCTCGGTGAACCGCTCCGTCGCGATCAGCTTGTCCTTGAGCTCGGTCGCGTTTCCGTGCGCCAGCGGGTTCCACTGCTCCGTGCCGTCGGGGCTCCAGACCCGCAGACGGCGACCGGCCGCGTTCGCGGATAGCTCCAGTTCACATGCGAACGCCGGCGAGCCCTTCAGATCGATCGCGACCACGGGCAGTCCACGGCGGATGTGGGAGGTCAGGATTGTGAGCAGCGTCGTCGACTTGCCCGCACCGCTGGCGCCGAGGATCAAGCCGTGCGCCGACAGCTCCCGCTCACCGAGCAGTACCAGTCGTCCCGACGGCTCGACGCCGAGCACGGTCGCGCCCGGCGCCCTGGCCGCATCCCTGCGGCGCCGCCATGCCGCGGCGATGGCTTGCCGGCGTCCGCGCGTCAGCGCGACCACCGCCCGTCCGGTGGCGAGCAACGCGGCGGCGCCCAGCAGTGCCGGCTGGGGGAGCGCCAGCAGCGCGAGGAAGATCACGGGCAGCCACCAGCGGGCGCGGGCGAGCACCGGTGCCGGCGAGTCACGTCCGAAACGGCTCATCCGGCGTCCCGCAGTGCGGCGCCCCGCTGTGCGCCGCCGGCCCGCGCGGCGCCGCGGTGGGCAGCCTGCGTGCGGGGGCGGCGGCCGAGCGCCCTGCGGTGGTCCGGAGCCCCCTGCGGCGGACCGGCCAGCGCCTGCACGTGGACCAGCTCGCCGATTCCGGCGGTCCGCGCCGCCTGCTCGATCCGCCGCCCGAGCGGGCGGTCGGCGACGAGATACAGGATCGCATCGATCCGGGGATCCGCGGCGTAGGACTCCATGATCCGCTCCAGGCGCCGCCGCCCCTTGCCGGTGAGCTCGAGCTCGATTGCGATCCGCTTACCGGACGGCGTTCCCAGGAGCAGGTCGGGATAGTGCAGGCGCTGGCGTCCGCGCGGACCGACCTCGCCCAGCCCGACCCCGATCGCCGCCCCAGCGCTGTCCGCGCGGGCGTCGTGGGAGCGCATCTCGCGTTCGGAATGCAGCTCCCGGAGCGGGCCGAAGCTCCCCGAGCGGGCTGCGAGCCACAACCAACCCAGCCCGATGTCGTGCTGGTAGCAGGCGAGATCGAGCTTCGGTGCAGAGAGGCGGGACCCGACGGCAGCGAGACCATGCGCGGCGATCCGGCAGGCGGGTTCCTGGCCGGCGAAGATCCATTCGCGATGCACGTATCCGCCGGCGTCGAGGTTGCGCACGAGCCGCTGCGCAACCCTCGCGGAGACGCCAAGCAGCGCCTGCACCTGCGGAGCCACGGCGACTCGTTGCAACGCGAAGAACTCCAACACGAGCCGATCGCGATCGTTGAGCGGCGAAGCTCGGGCCCGTTTCGGGGATTGTGAAGGCGCCACACCCTATAGAGGCTCGTAACGCGGATTCTCGCCCCTGCACGCGCCCGCGCCGGGCGCAGTCCGTCCTCACGCGGGACGGCCGTGCGTCGGTCAGAGACCGGGGTGCGGCAGCGAGCTCGTGTCGACCACCTGGAAGTCGCTGCCGGTGAGCTCGTCGAGCAAGTGCAGAGCGCTGTTGTTCCAGTGCGGGTTGGGCGCGCCCGATACATACCAGGATGAGCCGTTGTCGGCGAGGATCATCCCGTAGGTCTTGAGTGCCTGTGCGACGACGCGAGCCTGGTAGGGGAGAGCCGAGATGTCAACCGACGCCTTCAGGCGCACACGCATCCCCATCGGCGGCAGCCACGGGCCCGAGCAGGTCGAGGCCTCGTGGCGCGCCGGATACACGTAGCGGGCGGCAGTGCACGGCGCCGTGAAGCGCAGCGCATGGTCGATCACGCCGCCGGCCACCTCGCTGTAACGCGCCAGCCCGGGGAGGATCGGCAGCCCGGCGGCGTCGGCGGAGGTCCAGCCGGCCGGGCGCAGCTTGTCGGAGCGGAGGTTGAAGATCGCGCCCGACCCGGCTGACCACCAACGTCCGTGGTCGTGCGGGTACGCATCCCACAGCTCGTAGTCGGTGCAGGTGGCGCTGTCGACGACGATCACGTGGCGGTCGCCGGTGCTGTTCGGCCCACCTTCGATCGCGACATCGGGCGGGATCGGGTATCGCCCGTGGTCTGACTGCGAGGCGTACATGAAGTGGACCGGCACCTTCTTCGTCGAGCCCGGCACGACCGTGTACGGGATCCCGTTCGGAGCGCCGTCCCAGACGGTCCCGAAGTCCGGGTGCACCGGACTCCCGTCGCCGATCGTCGCGATGTAGCGGGCCGAGTTCTTCGCGACCGGAAGCTGGTCGACACGCTGGTTCCAGGGGTTGTCGGCGGGGAAGATCGGGCAGTTCGGCGCGCCTGGCAGCGGGTGCGCGCCGACGAGCGCGGGGATCACGACCGCTGCGATCGCCAGCGCTGAGACCAGCGCAGCCAAGCGGATCACTGTCCTCGGTGCGAGCACCGGGTCATCGTAGTCGCCGATGGGGCGTCCGGAGCAGCCAGGTCGGTTCTGGCTTGACCAGCCGCCTGCTCCCGCTATAGCGTGTCAGCCCGGAGACCGGACGGCATAAACAGGAGCACCGCGTTGAGCGCAGGCGTCGACGGGCACGTTGGAACGGTGCTGCGCCCAGTCGGACAGACTGGAGCGGCGCAGCGGCGCAGCGGCGCTGCTCGCGCTCCTGGCGGCCGCGTTCGTGTTCGCCGCGCTGCACCCGACCGCGCACGTCCGCAGCGTCCCGCGGATCGTGTCGCGCCCGCGCGAGGGTCGGCATACGTCATGGAACCGATCCGCTGAGGCGCAGCTCGGTCAGGCGACGACCGCCAGACCGCGTGGCACGACCGAGAACTCGGCCGTCTCGTGGTCGCCGATGTGATCGCCATCGACCTGCAGCGGCAGTGGGCGATCGTCCCGCGATCGCGCCGTGAACTGCCTGACGCCTGAGAACGCGTGGATCTGGCGGTGGTCGGCGATGCGCGCGCTGGACGAAAGCGCTCGCCAGGCGATCGTCGGGACGTCGAGCGGGCTGGTGCGCTTCAGCACGGCGCCGGCGAGATCGCCGCTGTCGAGCGTGGCGCCCTGCGCGACCTGGACGGCGCGCTCGCCGAAGTACGTGTACTGCTCGGTGTTCTGTACGACGACCGTGACGCCGCCGACCACCTCGTCGCCGAGCTCGGACCTCGAGTGCGCGGCGGCTTGATCAGGTAGCGGCGGCGAACGTGCCGGTGGCCGCGACCGCGTAGTAGTACTCGCGCCCGCGAGCCTTCAGGCCCGGGTGGGCATCGACCTTGGCGACGACGCTGGCGTCGAGGCCGACGCCGGCTGAGAACAGGAAGTGGCGCCCGTTGACGCGGCCCAGGTCGACGTGCACGTGGTTCGCCAGTGGTCGGCGAGGGCGAGCAGGTGCTCGGTCGCGTCGACCACGTCGCTGGGGATTCCGAGGATCCGGCAGTAGACGTTCGCGCGGCCACCGGGCAGGCAGCTGAGCGGGGTGTCGGAGCCGACGAGTCCGTTGGCCGCCTCATTCAGGGTGCCGTCGCCGCCGAACGCGACGACGACGTCGTAGCCCTCGCGCGCTGCGTTCCGGCAGATCTCGGTCGCGTGGTCACGCCGCTCGGTGTCGACCGCGTCGACCAGGTAGCGGCCCCGGAGCGCGTAGACGACCAGATTCTTGAGCCGATCCGAGACGGTCGTCGCGTACGGATTGACGATGATCAGCATTCGCTTGCTGGGCGTGTGCTCCCGCAGGCTCAGCCTGGACTGCAGGCGCTGCTCGATCGTCGGGCGAGGTGCGGCTCATCTGCGGACTCCTGAACACCGCTCGGTGCTCGGCGTTACAAGAAGCTCACGGATCGCCGTCGGAAGCCGGCGAGACAACTGTCGAGGCACGCTCTATACTGACGTTCACATAGCAGTACGCATCATCCAGAGGGGTGGAGGGAATGGCCCTACGAAACCCCGGCAACCTCCCGCAAGGGAACGGTGCCAATTCCATCAGGCTCCAACGACAGGCCTGGGAGATGTGGGTAGGGCGGTTTCCAGGACCTCCGACCACTGAACCCGGCGGAGGTTTTTTCATATGCCGCCAGAAGCGCTTCGCTGCAAGGAATGCAGTACCGACATACCCGCTCGACGCCCGGTACGTGTGCGAGCAGTGCTTCGGCCCGCTCGAGGTCGCCTACGCGCCGCCGCGAAGGCCGACCCGGCGGCGCTGCGGCGACGGATCCAGGCCGGACCGCACTCGATCTGGCGCTACGCGCGACTTCCTGCCGGTCGAGCGCCCGCGAGATACGCGCTGCCGGCGGGCTGGACACCGCTGATCCGCGCCGACCGGCTCGCGAGCGAGCTCGGGATCGGCGAGCTGTGGATCAAGAACGACGCCGCCAACCCGACGCACTCGTTCAAGGATCGGGTCGTGTCGGTGGCGCTCGCCCGCGCCCAGGAGCTCGGCTTCACGACGATCGCCTGCGCGTCGACCGGCAACCTCGCCAACGCCGTGGCCGCCCATGCCGCCGCGGCCGGCCTCGAGTCCTACGTGTTCATCCCGTCCGACCTCGAGGAGCAGAAGGTGCTCGCGACCGGCATCTACGGAACCAACCTCGTCTCGGTGCGCGGCAACTACGACGACGTCAACCGGCTTGTGCACCGAGCTCTCGGGCGAGCACGACTGGGCGTTCGTGAACATCAACATGCGGCCGTACTACGCCGAGGGCTCCAAGACGCTCGCGTTCGAGATCGCCGAGCAGCTCGGCTTCGAGCTGCCCGACCGGATCGTCTGCCCGATCGCCTCCGGCTCGCTGTTCACGAAGATCGCGCGCGGATTCGAGGAGTGGATCGAGGCCGGGCCTGCTGGCCGGCCGACTGCCGACGTTCAACGGTGCGCAGGCCGACGGGCTGCTCGCCTGTCGCGAGCGCGTTCGAGGCCGGGCAGGACTTCTGCCGCCCGGTCAAGCCGGACACGATCGCGAAGTCGCTGGCGATCGGCAACCCGGCCGACGGGCCGTACGCGCTCGACCTCGCGCGCCGCACCGGCGGCTCGATCGACGCGGTCAGCGACGATGAGATCCGCGACGGGATCAGGCTGCTCGCCACGACCACCGGGATCTTCACCGAGACGGCCGGCGGCGTCACGATCGCGGTGCTGGCGCAAGCTCGCGCAGCGCGGCGACATCGACCCGCGCCGAGCGCGTCGTCGCGGTGATCACCGGCGAGGGCCTGAAGACGCTCGAGTGCGCCCGCGGCACGTTCGAGGCATGGGAGATCGAGCCCAGCGTCGAGGCGTTCGAGCAGGCCAGCGAGAGCGTCTGGCCGTCCCGGCCTGAAAGGAGCGCGACCATGGCGGTGAAGGTCAAGATCCCCACGCAGCTGCGCGCGGCCACCGACGGAGAGTCGGTGGCGGAGCTGGAGGGCGCGACCGTCGGCGAGGTGCTCGAGGCGCTGTATCGAGCGCTACGAGGACTCCGCGACCGGATCGCCGACGACGGCGGCCTGCGCCGCTTCGTCAACGTCTATGTCGGCGGCGAGGACATCCGCTTCCTCGACGGTCTGCAGACGCCGGTCAGCGACGGCGACGAGGTCACGATCCTGCCGGCGGTCGCCGGCGGCGCGTAAACGGGCGTCCGCGGCGGCTCAGCCGGTGGCTGGCCTGCGGGCCAGCCACGACAGGGCCTGCGTCTGACACCATGGGGTCGCGGCCCGCCGTGACCTCGGCGGGCCGGCTCCCTGATGACAGCCGTCAAGTCTCCCCGCACCGAGCTCGCCGCTGCTGCGGGTTCCACCGATCCGTGATTTCAGCGCGCCCGGCTGGTGGCGCCGGCTGCCGCGCTGGGCGAGCGCCGGCGGTGTGCTGCTCGCGCTCATGCTGATCTCGGCCTTCATCAGGTCGCGCAACATCAACGGCGAGCTGTGGTCCGACGAGGCGAACACGATCGGGATCGCGTCGCACTCGCTCGGAGCGATTCCCGGGATCCTGTGGAAGGGCGGGGGCGCCCCGCTGTACTACGTGCTCCTGCATGTTTGGATGAGGGTGTTCGGCTCCAGCGAGAGCGCGACGCACGCGCTGTCGCTGCTCTTCGGGCTGCTCACGGTGCCGGTGGGAATGTGGGCGGGCTGGAGCCTGTTCGGCGAGCGGGCGGGCATCATGGCGGCGGCGCTGTTCGCGTTCGACGGCTTCCTGACCGGCTACGCGGTCGAGACGCGCATGTATGAGCTGTTGGCGCTGCTGGGTCTGGTCGCGGTCGCCTGCTTCCTGCACGCGTTCGTGTACCGGCGCCGGGGGTATCTGGGCGTGTTCGCCGCGTCGCTCGCGCTGATGCTCTACACCGATGCCTGGTCGGCGTTCTTCTACCTCGCCGCGCTGCTCGCGCTGATCCCGGTCTACTCTGCGCGCCGAGGATCGCCGCGGCGTGCTGCGCGACGGGCGATCGCCTTCGGCGCCGCTGCGATCGCCTACCTGCCGTGGCTCCCCACGCTGATCCACCAGGCCGGCAATGCGACCGCTCCGTGGCATTACGCGCCGCTGCTCGGCGCCAACTTCCCGCGCGACGCTGCTCGGCACCGACCGCGTCGTCGCCATGCTTCGCACTCGCGGTCGCGGTCGGGCTGCGTGCCGCTGTTCGCGCGAGCTGCGCCGCTCCCGTGACGCGACCGCCGCACTGGTGCTCGCGATCGATCCCGGCGGCGGCGGTCGCTGCTGGCGCTGCTCGCGCTCGCTGTTCGGCGCCGACCTGGGCGGCGCGCTATTTGGCGCCGCTCGTCGGAGCGCTGTGCTGCTGGTGGCGCTGGCGTGCTCGCGCTCGGGCATCTTCGGGCCGGTCGCCGTGATCGTGTGCTGCGCGTTCCTCGCCAACGCCTCCTCGTTCGTGCCCCAGTACAAGAGCGACATGCGGGATGTCGCGGCCGAGCTCTCGCCGTACCTGCATCCCGGCGATCTCGTGCTCGTCGCGCAGCCCGAGCAGGCCGCCGCTGGCGTGGTACTACCTGCCCGGCGGCCTGCGCTACGCAACGGCGCTCGGGCCCGACACGCACCCCACCTACATGAACTGGGACGGCGCCGACCGCGCGGCTGCAACACGCCGATCCGCCGGCGCTGCTCGCGCGGCTGCTCGCTCGCTGTCTCCCGGCCAGCGGCTGGTGTACATCCGCCCGCTGACCGAGGGCCAGTCGCCTGGTCCTCGACGCTGGGCGCAAGCTGGTGCGCCGCCGCGCGGCGCAGTGGGGCGCGCTGCTCTCCGCCGACGCCGCGAGCTGACTCCGATCCCCGGGGCGTGCGGCGCCGCACAACTACCGCGGCTCCTGCTGCGTGGCCAGCAGCGCATACGTCTTCACGAAGCGGTGAGGACGCAGGTGCCCTCAGACCGCTCTCCGCCGATCTGGGGACATGCGCGAGCCTGCTCGCGAGCAGGGAGATGCTCAAGCCGGCGGGCGCAACTACGCGACATGGTGTAATGACTGGAAGTGCCGGATCTCGACTCACAAGACCAGGGGGGCGACCGAAGCAGGCGTGGTCGCGGCGTCCTGACTGCGCTCGCGCTGCTGATCCCGCTCTCCGCGATCGTCGCCGGCATCGTATTGACGAATCAGCAGCCGGCTGCGCCCAAGCCGGTGGTCGTCCTTCATGTGGTCCCGAGCCGAGCCGTGGTGCACCGGGCGCGGCGCAAGACCGGGACGCTCGTTGCGCTGGTGCTCAGAGCGACGACGATGCGGGCTTCGCCGGCGGGGCCGAGGCTGGCGAGGCAGGCGACGACCACGAACTTCGGGTCACCGGCTGTGTTGCTCGTGCGCCGGATGAAGGGCACCTGGTTGGGCGTACTCAGCCCACAGGCCGGCAACGGGAAGCTCGGCTGGATCCCTGAATCGGCCGTCACGCTGTCTCGGGTCCAGTGGAAGCTCGAGGTGTCGATCGACAGGCGCCAGCTGACGGTGATGCACCGTAACAAGGTGCTCAAGCACTTCACGATCGCCGTCGGCCGGCCGACCGCGCCGACTCCGACGGGCTACTTTCAGGTCACCGACCGGCTCGATACGCACGACCCGACCGGGCCCTACGGCTGTTGCATTCTCGCGCTATCGGCTGAGGCCCCGCACGCGATTCAGGGTTGGGACGGAGGCAATCGAATCGCGATCCACTCGACACCTGAAACGTCGAGCATCGGATTGCCGGTGAGCCACGGGTGCATGCGGCTGACGCTGCCCGAGGGACAGTGGCTGATCGATCACATCCCGCTCGGTACGCCGACGATCATTCGAAGTTAGGTGACAGCGGGGATCGACGACGGCTTCGCCGTCGCTGATCGGTGCTGCCCGCGCCGCGAGCGGTCGCTAGCCCCGCAGCCAGGGACCACGCCAGCGGCCGTGTCCGGATACGAGGTTGTCGGCCGCCTCGGGACCCCAGGATCCCCGGGCATACTCGTGAATCGTCGGCGGTGCATCGAGCAGCGGTTGCACTACACGCCAGCACTCCTCGACGCAGTCCTGGCGCGTGAAGCGCTTGCTGTCACCGACCATCGCCGCGTGCAGCAGCACCTCATAAGGCGTCGGTCCCTCTTCGCCCGCGGCCGCGAAGTCGACATCGAGCTTGATCGCGTCCGGCTCCACCGCGTCGCTGTGCTGCGCCTGGACGTTCAGGCGGATTCCGGTCGTCGGGTCCAGTCTGATCACGATCTGGTCGGGCTCAGGCAGCCTCGACCCGGGTGCCACGAATGGGAGCACCGGTGGACGCCGGAACACCAGCCGCAGTTCGGTCTGCGTCACGGGCAGATATTTCCCTGTCCTGATGAAGAACGGCACCCCCTCCCAGCGCCAGTTGTCGACTCGCAGCTCAAGCGCCGCGTACGTCTCCGTCTTCGAGTCCGGAGCGACGCCTGCCACCGATCGATAGCCGTTGTACTGTCCGCGAACATAACGTGCCGGGTCGGCCGCGCGGATCGCCCGGAACGCGGATACCAGCGCGTCCTTCAGCGCGTCAGCGCCGCTGGAGGAGGGCGGCTCCATCACGGCCGCGCCGACGACCTGCATGATGTGGTTGACGACTACGTCGCGCAACGCGCCAACCGGGTCATAGAAGTGACCTCGATCATCCACGCCGAAGCTCTCCGCCAGCGTGATCTCCACTGCTGAGACGTAGTTGCGATTCCACACGGGCTCGAAGATGGCGTTCGCAAACCTCAGATAGAGGATCTCGTCCAGGCCCAGCTTTCCGAGAAAGTGGTCGATGCGGTAAAGCTGGGATTCATCGACGGATTGATGCAGCTCCCGTGCCAGTTCCCGGGCAGACGCAAGATCGTGTCCGAATGGCTTCTCGACGACGACACGGCCGGAGCGGACCAAATCGGCCTGGGCCAGCCCGCCGATCACCCGCGCGAACAGGGACGGCGGTATCTCCAGGTAGAAGACCGGACGTGGAGCGGGCCCGATCGCTCGCGCGACACGCTCATACGTCGCGGCCTCGCCGAAATCCCCGCTCACATACGACATGCGTGCCGCGAACCTCGCGAAGACGTCCTCGTCGATCTGCTCGCCGCCGGCCTCGATCGCCGCCCGGGCGTGCTCCTGGAGGTCCTTGGCGGTCCAGTCGCTGGCCGCCACGCCGATGATCGGACAGTTCAGCAGGTCGCGGCACTCGAGCCGGTAGAGCGAGTGGAACGTCATCACCTTCGCCAGATCTCCGGTGATGCCGAAGATGACGAGCAGATCGGCCGTCTCGTCACCGCCGTGGCGCGCGCTGGCAGCCGCTCGTGACCTGCTGGCAGTCGTCATGAACTCGTCCTTTCAGGGGCAGCATCGCCCGTCGATCCGCTCTGATGGTCGGCGATCCGATCTAGGCCAACATCGTACGATCCACATCAAGAGGGCGTCCGCCGGCTGTTGCGGGCGCGAAATCGGATCGGAGAGGAGGGCATCTTGGGGCTGCTGCACAGACATGACCAGGAGCACGCGACGCGATATCAGATGCGTGAGAAGCTGTTCGCGATCGGCGACGACTTCTGGATCGAGAACCAGGACGGCGACCGCGTCTTCAAGGTGGACGGAAAGGCCGCTGAGAGTCCGCAGCACGTTCATCCTGCAGAGCGCTTCGGGTGAGGATCTTTACAAGATCCAACACAAGGATCTGCACATCCGGGACACGATGGAGGTCGAACGCGACGGGGAGACCGCGGCGACCGTGCAGAAGGCACTGATCTCGCCGCTGCGCGATCGATTCACGATCAAGCTCGACGGCGGTGGCGAACTGAGCGCTCACGGTAACGTTGTCGAGCACGAGTTCAAGGTCGAGCGGGACGGAGAGCAGGTCGCCGAGGTTTCGAAGCGGTGGTTCAGGGTACGAGAGACCTACGGGGTCGAGATCGCTCCCGGCGAGGATGATGCCCTGATCCTCGCCGTGACCGTGTGCGTCGACGAGATGGTCGAGCGGTAGGCACCGCACCGGGGCTGGCCCGCCGGCTCAGGAGCTGGCCAGCCCGAGCGCCGCGACGATCGCAGCGCTGTCGGTGTTCTCGACGGTGCCGGAGGTCGCATTGAACTGCGCCACGAGTCGGTCGATCTCACCGATCTCCCGTGCCTCGCCGGCCGTCTGGAATCGCTCCAGCACCTTCAGGAACGGCGCGAGGCGCTGTTTCGCGAGTTCGGCTGCGGGCAGATAGGCTGCCAGGAACACGCTTGTTCCGTGCGGCACGGCGTCCGGATGCGCAGCCAGCTCGCGCGCGTCGGCGCACAGGTTGCTGACCGGGACCTGCAGGGACCCGCGGATGGCGTCGACGAGCGCCGAGACCGCGTCGGAGGTCTGCGGACGCGACCACTGCAGCCCGTCGAGTGTTGCGGACAGCTGCCTGAACGCGGGCATCGCCTCGGCGTGGAACTCGACCGCGAGGTCGCCGCCGATCTCCTCGCCGAAATCGCGCACCGCGCTCGGACTCACCCGACCTTCGGACGTCGTCCTGAGCGGTGCGAGCACTCGCCCGCAGTGCTGTCGCACCGACTCGGTGAAACCGCGGTCGTCGAGCCGGCCGGACCCGAGGCGATCGACGAGCGCAGTCAGGTAGTGGTGGTAGGCAGTCAGCGCCGTGTGGTCAGAGGCGACATCCAGCCGAGCCGCGATCGCCGCTGCCGGCGTCAGCGTCAAGACGAACGCCAGCGCGATCAGGGTCATGGTCTTGTTCATGACGTTCATTGTGGCGTCCATCGAGATCGAGGGCGAGCCGCTGGTTCTGAACACACAACAAAAGGACCACGGCGCTGATTGTCGAAGTAGCATGCTCCGCGATCAGGGGAAGCCGTGTCGTACACGCGCTGCGCCTGTCGGATCATCTAACGCGCGCGGGTGCAAGCGCAGAAGGAATCGACCATGGTGTCACGTGCTTTACGGGTTCTGCTCAGGATCACCCGGCTGCTCGCCGACCAGGAGGGACAGGGCCTGACCGAGTATGCGCTGATCCTGACGCTGATCGCGCTGGTTGCGTTCATCGCGGTGAACTTCCTCGGTGCCCAGGTGACCTCCGAGTTGAGCACGGTCGCAAGCAGCGTCTGATCGGCGTGCGAGCCGACAGGCTCGCACGCTCGCCCCGCTGCGAAAGAAACGAACCGGATCGGTCGTCTCAGCGATCCGCGGTCGCCGGAGCGCTGTCGCCGACCCCGGCCAGAACCGCCGGGTCGACCGCGCCGGCACCGCGCAACCGCAGGCCGACGATCGGGAAGATGAGGGTCGAGAGGACCGCGGCCTCCACCAGCGCGGCCGCCGTCGCAGGCCGCATCTGGCCGATACTGCTGGCCAGCGTCGTGATCGCGAGAACCATCGGCAGCTGGGTGGAGCTCATGAACGCGAGCGCAGCCCGCTCACGCTTGTCGAGGACCACCCGGTAGAGGAGCAAAGCCGGCGTGCCGCGCACGACGAGGAACAGGATCAGGAACAGCAGCACCTTGGTCACCCCGGAGACACCGGCGAAGATCGAGCTGATGTCCAGCTTCATGCCGCCGACGATGAAGAAGAACGGCACGAACAGGCCGAATGCGACCGCCGTGAGCTTCGAGTCGAGCGCCGGAATCTCACGCCGCCCCAGCACCTGCCGCGTGATCAGGCCGGCGGCGAAACCGCCGAGCAGGAGGTCCAGCCCGAGCTTGAACGCGAGCAGCGCGAGCGCGAACTGCAGCACCACGATCCAGCGTACGGCGAGCTGCGCGCTGCTTTCGAGGGTCCGCTCGAGAAGCGGGAGCGTGCGGCGCGAGGACCGCACCGCAAAGACCGCGACACACACCGCCAGGGCGGTGAAGGCGATCAGGATCAGGGCGTTGTGCGCAGTGCCGTCCGAGGACAGGAACAGGGTCAGCAGCAGAATCGGTCCGAACTCGCCGACGGCGCCGGCACCCAGCAGGTACGTTCCGAATCGGGTTTTCAGTTCACCGGTGTCGGACAGGATCGGGATCAGCATCCCGATCGCGGTCGTCGCCAACGCCGACCCCGTGTAGAGGAGCGACAGGACGATCCCCGTCGCGGCCAGGATGCCGCCGATCGTGTAGGCAATTGCGAGCGACAGCGCCCATCCGAGCAGCGCCAGTCGCAGTGGCTGACCCATGATCCGCTTGAGGTCGATTTCGTAGCCGGCGAAGAAGAACAACAGGCCGAGGCCGAGGTCGGAGAAGAATCCGACGAACGGATCGACATGCAGGCCGATCACGTGTGGGCCTAGGATCACGCCCAGGACCAGCTCCAGAACGACCACTGGCACCACGAGTCCCCGCCCAGCCGCCACTGCCGAGATCGTGCCGGCAATCGCCGACGCCACGACGATCGCCAAGAACGTGCCCTGGTGGACATCTATGGAAGCGAGCGCAATCAACCGTGTCTCCTCTGGACGCCGGCGCAGCATTGCACGAACGCCTCGTCAGGAGTGCAGCCTCGCTCGCGAGGCTAGTGCTGAGCGCCTTCTTGTGCCGGCCAGGATTGCTGCGCGCGACGGACATCGCGCAGGACCAGCATCGCGTGCCAGAAACCGAACGAGCTGCCCGCGAGGATCGCCGCGCAGCAAACACACGCGAGCCACCAGTGAAGCCGCGCCGCCTCGATCGTGGCCACCACGGCCATCGTCCATGCGATCAGGGTCCAGGCGGCGATCAACCGCCACAGCCGCCGGTCGACATCGAGCCAGCGAACCACTCCGGGAGTGTCCGCAGGGGCTGTCGTGCTTGTACCGCTCATGCACCGACCGTATCGGCGTGCGACCTGCTGGCCATGAGTGTGGCTTTCCCCTTCAACCGCAAGAATCCTCGCGATTGCAGGCAGAAGTGCGGAATCTGGCCTGCGGCTGGCCGTCCACACCAAGGATGCCGTCCCTGAGTCCCGTCAGTCGGCGTCCGCGACGCCCGCGTTGAGGGCATCGATCAGCACCGAGGCATGCACCTCGCCATTGCCGTTCGTGATCCAGCGCCGGGGTCCGATCATGAGGATCTGCTTCTCGCCAGGCTGCGACGGTGTCCGAAACTCGATCTCGGCTTCAATCCGGCTGGGTTCGGGGCCCGTGAGGAGTTCCTCTTCCAGCGGCTGCCAGTAGGCGGCGTTGTTCACATGGTCAGCGAGATCACAGTCGGTCTCTCGGAACGTCCACGCCGAGCGGGCTTCGGGCTCGCCTGCGGCCGGATGGCGCAGGCGCGCTGTCACTCGCCGGTCACCACCGGTCCCACCGTACGCGGCGATCTCGGCATCACTCAGCGGTGCGGGACGGTGCTGCACTGCGTCGAGATGGACCCACAGGGCGACCGTTTCGATATCGGCGGCCGAGCTGCCGGCGCGTGCGATCGTGGTGCGGCGCTCGGCCCACATCCGACCGATGCCGCTGCAGAAGGTTCTTGCGGACAGGTGCTCGGCGAAGCGCGGGAAGCGCTCAACCCGGATCCGAGTTCTCCGCACAACCCAGATCGCCGCGTTCTCCAGACCGGCATCCTCTACGTCCGCGTAGGCCACGTCCTGAAGCCAGCGCGCGATCGCATCGAGCCGCACGCGGCCCGAAGGGGCGCAATCCGCCAGCCCCGGCCGCACTATCGCCTCGAACACGCGCGCATCGGCGCCGGCGGAGATCATCTCGCGGGCGTCACCGGAATCCACGGCTGGAATGTACGGTGCCGCCGCCCTCGCCGCACCGGGCCTATGTCTGATTACGGGCTACAGGCTGCTCGCGATGGTGTTGATCACCGACGTGACGTTGCCGCCCAGGAGCGTGAGCGCCACGATCGCGACAACGGCGATCAGCGCCAGGATCAGCGCATACTCGGTCAGACCCTGGCCATCCTCCTCGGCGAGATTCCTCGCGATCCTGACCGCGATCCGTTCACTCAAAGACATCATCGAATTCCCCCCTGCGCTCACCCGAACGCACGATCTTGTCGCCGGAACGACGCAGATCGCACCGGCAACGTTTCCCCTTGCCGCACGTGATTTTACCGCTTTGAAGAGCGTTTTGGCGCTTTTAACCGATTTTTAGCGCGCTTGGCCCGGAGCGCGTCAGGGACGCCGCCAGCGCGTCAGCGAGTACACGAGCTGGAGCTGGCGGTGGCCGTTTCGCTCGAAGAGCTTGAAGCTCGGCACGCCATCCGGACGCTCAGCCAGGCACACTTGGATCAGCTCAGCGGCGTCGGCGTCAGCGCTTGAGCGGGCGAGCCAGTCATCGAAGTCGAGCCTGAACGGAATCAGGCGCGCTGCGTCCAGGATGAGACCGGCGTGCAGTGCAAGTTCGGTGACGCGCGTGGGGGTCAGGCAGCCCCAGTGCGACGGGTCGCGCAACCGCTCGATCTCCTGATGCCACGCGGCGGCGGCGGTGTCCTCTTCGGTCACATGATCGCCGATGATCACAAGGCCTCCTGGGAGCACGACCCGAGCCAGTTCCGCGATCATGCGCCCCGGCACCGGGATGTGGTGAAGGCTGAATCGAGTGACCGCGCCATCGAAGCCTGCGTCGGGCAGCTCGAGAGCACAGGCGTCGCCTGATTCAAATCGGACGTTATCGAGGCCGGCCGAGTCAGCCTCACGCCTCCCAACGTCGAGCATCGCGGCGGTCATGTCGATGCCGATGACCTCGTCCACCTGTCTGGCAAGCGCACGGGTGACGACGCCGCTCCCGCACGCTGCATCCAGCCAACGGCCTGCGTCGCGCTCGGGCACGAGCTCCAGGAGGGCGCCAAGGGTTTCCGCGGATCTCATCGCCACTGCGCGGTCGAAGGACCGAGCCTGGTGGGAGAACTCGCTGAGCACGACGTCGCGGTGCATCGCCGGCCGATGATACGTGCCCTGCCGCGTCGAGGGCCAGAGTCAGGATCGACGGTCAGCTCGACGGCCGGTTCGACCGTCCGCGCGCGGTCGGCGCTCTCTTCGCGGTGCGACTATGTCCAGCAGCTCCGGTTTGCGACGGGCGTCGAGCCGGCGCTTGGCGACCAGCCCACCGCCGATTCCGATCACGGCAAGAGCCGTGGCGATCACGCCGGGGGATGCACGCAGGCGCCCGTACTCCTCCGCCACGGCGGGCCAGACGCGCTCGTCGATCAGCTCCGTGACCGTCTCACGAGCGTCGAGAGTCCCGCCCGGCGTGACCGGTGCCAGGAACGTCAGCTGCACGCGCCTGAGCCTGGGGATCGCGCCACGCCAAAGGTGCGCGGTGCCGGTGATCGCTGCCGGAATGATCGGCGCGCCGGCCTCGACAGCGAGCCTTCCGGCGCCGTGGTGGGGGGAGCCCAGAGCGTCGGGCTCCTCGACCCTGGTTCCCTCGGGAAACACGACCACCAATCCGCCGGCGGCGAGGATCAACCGGGCGGTCGCAACCGCCTCGGCGTCGGCCTCGCCGCGATTCACGGGAAACGCACCCAGTCGCAGGAACAGCCACCCCATCGGCCCCCTGAACAGCTCAGCCTTGGCCATGAAACGGACCTGGCGGCGAGTGGCCAGCCCGACGAAGAACGGGTCCAGGAAGTTCTTGTGATTCGGCGCGATGACCGCCGGGCCGGTGGCCGGGATGTTCTCCCGGCCGGTGATCCGGACGCGAAACCACCCGCGCAGCACCACCACGGTCAGCAGCCGGGCGAACGCGTACAACGGCGCCAGCACACCGTGCTCTCGCGCATAGACTTGGGCTGAGGACTCGGACGGCAGCTCCGGCTGAGTCTTCCGGGATGGCCCCTTACGGCCGTTGGTGTGCATCGGTTCCTGTTCCCTGAGTTTGACTCAAGTAGCACGGTCGGGATTGCCAACCGACGATACGCCGCCGTGAACGCGGCCGGCCGCTGGTTCCGGCTGTCGCAGGAGGGGCGCGCGCCAAACGGCTTTGCCAGCGCCCACTGCCAACCGAACGAACGGGCTCGAAGGCGGCCCGATCCAACTACTGCGCGCTGGCGTCCGGCGCCGTGGGTTATGCCGAGCGCTGGTAGATTTGCGAGCGGACGGGATTGGGAGCGCTGCTCATGCAGACTGGTCAGAGCCTCGCGATGAAGGATCAGCGGCCGATCACGGTCGTCCTGGTCGACGACGAGCAACTGATCCGCAGCGCGCTCGCCCAAGCCCTGTCGAGGAGCGGGCTCGAGCTCGTCGGCGAGGCCACCAGTGGAGAGGAGGCCGTCGAGCTGGTGCTTGACGTGCGCCCTGACGTCGTCCTGATGGATCTTCGCCTTCCCGGGATCTCAGGCGTCGAGGCGATCAGGCAGATCGGGCTGCTGGCTCCTGCCTCCCGGGTTCTGGTGCTGACCCGCTCAGAGCAGAACCGGGTCGTCGAGGCGATCGTCGCCGGAGCCACCGGCTACATCCTCAAGACCGCGCCTTCCGGGGAGATCGTCAGTGCTGTCAGAGCCACTGCGGCCGGCGAATCGGTCCTCTCCAGGCAGGTCGCCGGGAAGCTCCTGCAACGCATCCGCGAGCTGGATCTTCCAGTCAAAACCAGCGACCAAACTGCTAGCGAGATCCGTGCCGCCCTGACCGAGCGAGAGCTCGAGATCTTCACCCGGCTCGCGAGTGGGAGGAGTAACCAGCAGATCGCCGCCGACCTCTCGGTCAGCACGAACACCGTCGCCAACCACATCGCCAGCATCCTCGCCAAACTCCACCTCGAGAACCGTATCCAGGCAGCCGTACAAGCGGTACGAAGCGGCATCTCCTGACGATTCCACGAAGGTCGGGCAGCGTCAGGAACCGCGCGCGGCGATCCTCTCGTCACGCATCCTGTTCTCGATCCGCCCGACACCGTCCACCTCCACCGCGACCAGGTCGCCGTCGTGCAGTAGCAGCTGGGGCTCCCGCCGGAAGCCGACGCCGGCGGGTGTCCCGGTCAGGATCAGGTCGCCAGGCTCGAGCGTCGTGAACTCGGAGATGACGCTCACGAGCTTCGCCACCGGGAAGAGCATCAGTGCGGTCGTGGCCTCCTGGACGATCTGCCCGTTGACCGTGGTTCGAAGCGTGAGCGCCGACGGGTCCCCAACCTCATCGGCCGTCACCAGTTCGGGTCCGACTGGGGTACAGGCGTCCCATGCCTTGCCCTGAAGCCATTGATGGGTTCTGTTCTGGTAGTCGCGCATCGTCACGTCGTTGGCCACGGCGTAACCGGCGATCAGATCGAGCGCGCGACCCTCCGGCACCCGCCGGCCGCGCCGTCCGACGACGGCGACAAGCTCACCCTCGTAGTCGATCGCGCTGGACTCCGGCGGGCACGGGAGCTCATCGAAGGGACCGGTCAGGCTGCTCGCGAACTTTGTGAAGAGGACCGGATAACTGGGCTGCTCGCGCCCTGACTCCTCGATATGGGCGCGGTAGTTGAGGCCGATGCAGATCACTTTCCGCGGGTGTGGAACGACGGCACGGAAGCGCAGCTCCGCGAGCGGAATCGCCGCTGCTCGGTCGAGCTGTGGGTCGCGCAGGACGGCGGAGGGGGTGGTGAGTCCGAGCTCCGTGATCCCGCCTTGCATCGGAATCGCGCGGGATCCCTCGATCGCCACGGCGAGTTGCCGTTCCCCGTGTATGACCGATGCGAATCGCACTTGCCCTGACCCTTACCTCAGTTGTCGGCGGCAGAAGCGAGTATTGCATACAGTTCGTGTATCTGTCTATACTTAGTGGCACGGGGATCGAAGTGCGACCCCACGTGCGACCCGCCCAAGGGAGAAGACATGAAACTGGTGACTTACGACGACGGCCGCGTGGGAAAGCTCGTGGACGGTCGTGTTCTGGAGCTCGATGTCCCCGACATGCGTCGGTACTTCGAGCTCGGCGGAAACGTTGGCGCGACCGGCCGTGAGCTGGCGCTCGCCGACGTCCGGCTGCGCGCGCCGATCATCCCGAAGAAGTTCTTCCACACCGCCGGCAATTTCCTTGAGCATCACGAGGAGTCAAAGCGAGTCAACTGGTCGCACCCGGTGTTGCCTTGGATCGTGTTCTTCCAGAACGTCGATGCGATCATCGGCCCAGACGACGCGATCGTGTACCCGGAGGCGATGACGCAACGAGCTCGACTACGAGCTCGAATTGGCCGTGATCATCGGCAAGGCCGGGAAGTTCTTCTCGCCGGAGGAGGCCTCGGATTACATCGCCGGATACGTGATCTTCAACGACATCACCGCGCGCGATATCCAGCGCGAGGAGATGAAGTCCGGCGTCTTCTGCCTATCCAAGAGCATCGACACCTTCTGCCCGCTCGGCCCCTGGATCGTCACGGTGGATGAGATTCCCGATCCGCATGCTCTGGCGATGGAGCTCCGCGTCAACGGCGAATCGCGGCAGACCTCGCATACGGGCCGAATGGCGGTCACGATTCCGGAGATCATCAGCCACTACTCGGCGATGGGCTACAGCCCGGGCGACATCATCTCGACCGGAACCGTGGCCGGCGTTGCCGGCTTCAGCGAGGACCCGGCTTCTCTGTATCTGAAGCCCGGCGATGTGGTCGAGGCCGAGATCGAGGGCATCGGAGTGCTGCGCAACCCGGTGATCTCCTGGGCTGAAGGGCACCCGGAGCTCGGCTCGGTCACGACCGAAGCCGCGGGCGTCTGATCGGCACGCCCGGTCGCCGGAGTCACCGGAAGCCTCGTCCCGCGGTCCATTCGTGAGCGGCACTCAGATCGTCGAAGTCGGATCAGGCCGTCTGCACGGCGCCCGCGCCCGTGCCGGCGACGGCATCGCGTTCCTCGGGGTTCGGTACGCGACCGCGGCGCGGTTCGCGCCGCCCGGTGCGTTTCCCGGTTGGTCGGGCGTCAGGGAGGCGGTGCTGCCAGGGCCCGGCGCGCCGCAGCCGGCCCGCGAGGTGGCCACCTTCACCCACGGCGAGCTGCCGGTCGTCGACGAGGCGCTCTGCCTGAACCTCAACGTCTTCACGCCGTCGCCGGCCGGCAATCGACCCGTGTTCGTGTGGATTCACGGGGGCGGCTTTGCGATCGGGCACGCAGGAGCGTCGATCTATGAGGGATCTGGGCTGGCGTGCTCGGCCGATGTGGTGGTCGTCACGCTGAACTACCGGCTGGGCAGCCTGGGCTGGCTTTCGCATCCCGCGCTCGCGGAGTCCGCGGGAGCCCCGGCCGGGAACTGGGGCCTGCAGGATCAGATCGCAGCGCTCGAGTGGGTCGCTGAGAACATCTCGAGCTTCGGCGGCGATCCCACGCAGGTCACCGTCGCCGGGCAGTCGGCGGGCGCGCTGTGCGCGATGGAACTGCTCGTCTCGCCACGCGCGAGGGGGTTGTTCAAACGAGTTGTCCTGCAGTCCCCGCCCCTGGTTGACCTCGTCCAGCCGCCCGAAGCCGGCCGGCGCTGGGCGGAGGCGCTGAGTGCGGCGGCCGGTGGAGTGGGCGACTTCGACCTCGCCATGCTGCGCGCGCTGGGAGCCGAGCGGGTGGTCGCGCTCCACGAGCAGCTGCTCGGGGCGCCGGCGTTTCTCGGGACCCGTGGCGGGGCACTGCCAACCGTCGATCCGGCCACGATCCCGACGTCGCCTGCGGCGTCACCGGGCGCGAGTCCCGACGTGGATGTCCTGATCGGCGCCACAGCGCAGGAGGGGACGTTCTTCTTCGACTCTCCGTGGCGTCCCGCGCCTGGAGCGGAGCGGATTCCGGCGATCGTCAGCCACCTCTGTCACACCGAACAACCGCAGGAGGTGCTCGCGACATATCGAAAAGCGGCGATCGACGGGGGGAGGCCGACGGACGAGCAGTCGCTGCTGGTCGACATCGCCACCGACGCGATGTTCGCCCAGCCGGTCGCACAGTGGGCGCGTGCGCGAGTGTCGGCGTTGGGGCATGGGGCTGGGCGTGTCTATCGCTACCGCGTCGATCACCCGGGCGCCGGCCCGACGTTGGGCGCGACTCACACAGCCGAGGTGCCACTGCTGTTCGGTTCATGGCGTGACGGCGGGCCGGGCGCGCGACTCGGAGGTCAGGGGACGGGCACTGAGGAGGTCGCGAGGGAGCTGGTCGACGCGTGGGCCGGCTTCATCCACACTGGCTCGCCCGGCTGGAGCGAGCTCCGATCGACGGACGTGGCCGAAGTCGGCGTGTTCGGCGGGAATCGGCCCCGCTCGATCGAGTCTGTGCCGACTCCGCTAACCCAAACGTAACATGCGTCCCGAAGCGTTGCCTGGACACAACTATCAAAAGTGTGTACAGTTATGACCAGTGGCTCGCGATGGGTCGCGAACTGAGGGAGTGATGACCGTCCAGTCCAACAACCAGCCGCTGCTTGACGTCCGCGGTCTCCGTGTGACCTATGGCGGCGTCGTCGCCGTCGATGACGTCGACCTGACTGTCGTCGAAGGAGAGGTCTATGGACTGATCGGGCCCAACGGCGCCGGCAAGACATCGATGATCGATGCGCTGACCGGCTACACGAAGGCGGCTTCCGGGCAGATCGTGTTCGGCGGCGCCGACATCGCCGGCCTGCGGCCGTACAAGCGGGCCCGCCGCGGGCTCGCGCGCACGTTCCAGTCAGTCGAGCTGTTCGATGACCTGACCGTCGAGGAGAACCTGCTCGTCGCGAGTGAGCATGTCAGCGTCGCGACTGCGCTGCGTGACGTATTTCTCCCGCACCGGCCGCCGAACCGCACCGGCGTCGACTGGGCGATCTCGGTCTGCGGCCTTGAGGGGATCGTCGATCGGTTTCCCGCGGAGATCTCCCTCGGGCAGCGCAAGCTCGTCGGAGTCGGTCGGGCACTCGCGCTTCGCCCGCGGCTCGTCCTGCTCGACGAGCCGGCCGCCGGTCTCGACACCGACGAGAGCCTCGAACTTGGACGCAGGCTGCAGACGATGCCCAGCGAGCACGGCGTCACCGTGTTTCTGATCGATCACGACATGGGCCTGGTGCTGAGCGTCTGCGACCGGCTGATGGTGCTCGACTTCGGCCGGAACATCGCGACCGGGACGCCATCGGAGATCCGCGCCGACGAGCGTGTGATCGAGGCATACCTCGGATCCCAACATGACAGCAACAGCCACCAACCCGCCTGAGACCAAGACGGCCCTGCGCGTCGAGGGCCTCTCAACGGGGTACTTCGGCATCCCCGTCGTCCGGGACCTCACGCTCGAGGTTGCCGCCGGCGAGGTCGTGGCGATGCTCGGCCCAAACGGCGCCGGCAAGACCACCACGCTCGAGACGATCGCCGGCCTGATCAGACCGATCGACGGCAAGATCAGCCTGTTCGGACGGGAGGTTCAGGGCGTGCCCGCGCATGTGATCGCCCGGGAGCAGCTTGCGCTCGTGCCGGAGGGCCGGGCCCTGTTCCCCGGTCTGACCGTGCGCGAGCACCTTCGCCTCGCCGGCGGCCGTGACTCCGGCCAACAGGAGGAGCTGCTCGAGATGTTGCCCGAGCTCCAGAAATGCCTCAACCGCAAGGCCGGATTGCTCTCCGGCGGCGAACAGCAGATGCTCGCCCTGGGCCGGGCGCTCGTGACGCGGCCGCGGATGCTGATGGTCGACGAGATGAGCCTCGGACTCGCTCCGGTGATCGTCGAGCGGCTGCTGCCGATCCTGCGACGTGCCGCCGACGAACTTGGCGCCGGCGTCCTGTTCGTCGAGCAACACGTCCCACTGGCGCTCGAGGTCGCTGACCGGGCGATCGTACTGACCCACGGTCGGGTCGCGCTCGAGGGCGCCGCAGCGGACCTGAGGGGTCGCAAGGACCTCCTGGCCGCCAGCTACCTCGGCGAGGCCGACGCCTCGGCCGGAGCTTCGCCTACCGGCGAAGCCGAAGCGACGACCACCTTCACCAACAAACCCACCATCGAAGGAGACACATCCAGATGACCCGACCCAGATGGTTCGGCGCAGTCGCGGCGACGTGTGCACTCGGTCTGATCGCCGCAGGATGCGGATCGAGCAGTTCCAGCAGCAGCGCAACGAGCAGCGCGAGCAGTTCGGCGTCGAGTTCGAGCAGTTCGAGCAGTGCGACTGCCTCCGTCTTCGGCACGCCGAAGAAGGCGACCGGCACGCCCTACACGTTCGGAATGATCAATGACGAGACTGGGGCGGTCACCTTCCCCGAGGCTCGCCAGGGTGCGATCGCGGCGGTCAACTACGTCAACAACTATCTGGGCGGCATCAACGGCCATCCGATCGTGATCGACTCATGTACAGGTGACGGAACGCCCGCGACGGCGGCCCGTTGCGCCAACGAGCTGGTCGCCAAGCATCCGCTCGCGATCCTCGGTGCCGCGGACGTCGGCGCACCGGCGTCGATTCCGATCTACGCGCATGCGAACCTCGCCTACATCGGCGGTATCCCGTTCACGCCGGTGCCGTTCGTCGCGCCGAACTCGATCCAGTTCTGGTCCGTCAGCGTCGGCGACAACGCCGCCGCCGCCGTCTACGCGGGCAAGAATCTCGGCGTCAAGAAGGTCGCGATTATGTACTTCAACAACGCGCAGGGCGCCTCGCTGCTGCCGCAGGTCATCCCAGTGTTCAAGGCGGCCGGCGTGACGTCGATCAAGACGGTCCCGCTGTCCCCGACCTCGCCGGATCCGACGCCGCAGGCCGCAATCGTCCAGAGCAGCGGCGCGCAGCTCGCGTACATTGACATCCCGAACGGCTGCGGCAACGTGCTCAAGGCGCTCAAGGGTGTCGGCTACACCGGCAAGCTGATGGGCATCGACCCGTGCTCTGCCCCGCCTGTCATCCAGGCGGCAGCGGGTGGAGCGGAAGGGATGTACACCGCAGAACCGTTCGTGCTGCAGACCGGCACCAGCTCGCAGGCGCAGCTGTTCCAGGCGGCGATGAAGAAGTGGGCGGCGCCGGGCACCCTCGTGGACTCGATCTCGGTTGCAGGCTTCGCCACCGTCATGAACACGCAGGCCGCGCTCAGCACGATCAAGGGCACGCCGACGACGAAGACGATCCTCGCTGCTTTCAAGACCGGGTCAAACCACCCGAACTTCCTCTCGCACCCGTACACCTGTAATGGGCAGCAGATGAAGGGCGCTCCGGCGATCTGCAACGACTACTACCTGATGGATCAGGTCCAGAACGGGGTGCTCACACAGCCCAATCCGAATGACTGGATCACCTCCAAGGGCTACTTCCCCGGGCTCGTCGGAGGCTAGTAAGCATCACCTACCGGCGGGGCCCGCCAATCGGCGGGCCCCGCACTCACTCTGACACCACACATCCATGCCAGAACATCCTCTCGCGCGTCTGGGGTCACGGGTTCGATGCCCCGCCCAGCTTTGCCAGCCCCCGATAAAGGAGCCAGCATGAGCATCACGATCCCCGGCTCCGACGTCGACCTGTTCGACGACGCTGTGCTTCTGAATCCGTACCCCGTCTACGACGAGCTGCGGGCGATGGGCCACGCGGTCTGGCTGGAGCGTCACGGCGTATGGGCGATCTCGCGCCATGCGGAGGTGCGAGCGATCCTGCGCGACCACGAGACGTTCTCGTCAGCTCCGAATCCCGGGCTCGAGCCTGAGCAGCCGTTCATGCCCCGCGGCGACGTCCTCGGCTCCGACCCGCCGACGCACACGAGGCTCCGCACCGTTCTGGGCGACCAACTCCTGCCGCGCGCGCTGCGCGGCCTTGCCGAGCGGATCGCCGACCAAGCGGATCAGCTCGTCGCTGGGGTCATCGAGCGCGGCCGCTTTGACGCTGTCGCGGAGTTGGCCAAACGCTTCCCGGTCGACGTCGTCGCCGACCTCGTCGGCCTTGGCCCTGATCGGCGCGAGGACCTGCTCGCGTTCGCCGACGCGGCCTTCAACACGTTCGGCCCGCTCAACGCACGCACGCACGCATCGCTCGGGACGGTCACCGGGCTGCTCGACTTCATGCAGTCTGCGATGAGCCGTGAAGCATTGACTCCAGGCAGCTGGGGCGCCGCCGTCTACGAAGCCGCGGACCGGGGCGAGATCAGCCACGAGGAGGCGGGCCGCATGATGGGCGCGTTCGTCGTGGCCGGCATGGACACGACCGTCAACGCGATCGGCAGCGCCATCTGGCTGCTCGCCGAGCGCCCGGATCAGTTCGCCGCTCTCCGCGCCGACCCGAGCCTGGCGAAATCCGCCTTCGAGGAGACTCTGCGCTACGAGTCACCGGTCATCCTGTTCGCCCGTGGAGTCACCCAGGACACCACGATTGGGGAGACGCCGATCGCCGCCGGCGATCGGGTTGCCCTGCTGTTCGGCGCGGCCAACCGCGACGAGCGCCGCTACCCGAATCCGGAACGCTTCGAGATCACGCGAAACCCGCTCGACCACGTCGCCTTCGGCTTCGGTATCCACGTGTGCGTCGGTGCGGGACTGGCGCGGATGGAGGGGCCGGCGATCCTGGCCTCGCTCGCCCGACGGACCGAGGAGATTCAGCTCGACGGTGAGCCGCGGCGCCATCTCAACAATGTGATCCGCGGACTCGCCGAACTGCCCGTGACCGTCAGGCCACAGCATGCCTGACAGCGGTTGGCGTCGACAGAGGGCCAACGGCCACTACCTAGTGAACGAGATCCAGAACGAGCAGCTGACGCAGCCCGGTTCGAGTAGCCGGATCACGTCCGCCGGCTACCTCCCGGGGATCGGGCGAGCGAAGTAGGCCAGACCAATCCGCGAGGGGCCGCCCCCGTGCGGGCCCTCGAACCCCCACCCACCACCGCACCCATGTCTCAATACATCCTCTTCCTCCTTCTCGGCCTCGGTTCCGGGGCCACCTACGCGATCCTCGGCCAGGGTCTCGTGCTCAAGTACCGGAGCGCGGGCGTCGTCGACTTCGCGCACGGTGCGGTCGCGATGTTCATCGCTTACGTGTTCGTCAACCTCCGCTCCTACGGCGAGCTGGAGCTGCCGCTCGTCCTGCTCCCGCATCAGATCAAACTGAGCTCGACCGGGCTCAACACGACCCTCGCGATCGCGATCTCGCTCGTCTACTCGGCGATCTTCGGGCTCCTCCTCTACGTGATCGTCTACCGGCCGCTGCGCAACGCGTCACCACTCTCGAGGATCTGCGCCTCGGTCGGCATCATGCTCGCCCTCCAGGCGATCGCGGTCCTCAACTACAGCACCGAAGCGGTCACGACCAATCCGATCTTCCCCTCCTCGTCGCTGACGGTCTCGGGTGTCATCTTCCCCGAGGACCGAGTCTTCCTCACGGGCGTGGTCGTCGTGATCGCGGTCGCGCTCTCGCTGACCTACCGCTTCACGCGATTCGGCCTCTCGACCCGCGCGGGCGCAGAGAACGATCGAGGCGCCGCGCTGACCGGAATCTCCGCCAACAGGATCGCCGCTCAGAACTGGGTCATCGCGACGGTGCTCGCCGGCGTCGCGGGCATCGTGATCGCGCCGATCGCGAGCCTTGATCCGACGTCGTACACGCTCTTCATCGTGCCGGCGCTCGCTGCCGCGCTGATCGGACGCTTCGAGTCCTTCTGGATCGTCGCGCTCGCCGGCCTCGCACTCGGCTGCGCCCAGTCCGTGATCGATCTGCAGATCACGAAGTGGACCTGGCTCCCACAGCAGGGCCTCGACGAGGCGTTCCCGTTCATCGTGATCATCATCGTCATGAGCCTCCGCTCGCGGGCGCTGCTGGCGCGCGGTGGCGAGGTCGCCCACCACAACCCGTCGGTTGGCCGGCCGAGCCACCCGATCAGAACCTCAGCGGTCTGCTTCATCGTCGGACTCGCGATGCTGTTCCTGCTCGACAACGTCCTGCGCTTCGCCTTCATCTCCGGCCTCACCGTCACGTGCGTCGCGCTCTCAGTCGTGCTGCTCACCGGCTACGTCGGCCAGGTGTCGCTCGCCCAGATGTCGCTGGCGGGCATCGGCGGCTTCATGCTCGGACATATCTCACACGGCTGGGGCCTCGGTTTCCCGTTCTCGCTGATCATCGCCGGCCTCTGCGCGGTCCCGATCGGGCTCGTCATCGGCCTCCCAGCGCTCCGACTGCGCGGCGTCAGCCTCGCGGTTGTGACGCTCGGCTTCGCCGCGGCGATGGACGCGATGATCTTCAGCAGCGAGGGGTTCGCCGGCAACACCTCTGGGCTTCCGATCAAGGCACCGCACCTGCTCGGGCTGAACCTCTCGATCAGCCAGGGGCAGGCCTACCCGCGGATCATCTTCGGCGCGATGGTGCTCCTCGTCGTCATCCTGATGGGCCTGATCGTTGCGAGATTGAGACGGGGCCCGGCGGGGCGGATGCTGCTGGCGATCCGCTCCAACGAGCGCGCAGCGGCCTCAGTCGGAATCAACGTTGCGATGGGGAAGCTGATGGCGTTCGGGATGGCTGCGTTCATCGCCGGCATCGGCGGTGCCCTGACCGGCTACATGCAGGGTGAGCTGACGGCGGACAGCTTTGCGGCGTTCACGTCGATCAGTCTGCTCGCGATCGTGTTCGTCGCCGGCGTAGGCCGGATCGCGGGCGCCGTCGTCGCAGGCGTGATGTTCTCGGCGGCGGGGTTGTTCGTGACGTTCCTCGATATCCATCTCAGCGTCGGCAAGTATCAGGCGATCGTCGCAGGAGTTGCGCTCGTCCTGACAGCCGTCCAGAACCCCGACGGCCTCACGAGCACCGCGACGGGGAAAGGTCCGGCGGTTGCGCTGGCACGGCTCCGGGATCGCGTTGTCGGATTGCGTGGTGACGGGGCCGGCGCGGCATCGAGCGCAGCCGTGATCGATCGCGCCAAGCCTCCCCCGGCCGGCAACGGGCCTCCGGACACGTCGGACGACGCTGTGCGGCCGGTTGTCTGAAGCGGCGCCGCACCGCCTCCGAGTTGAGCACCTCGCCACGGCGCTCGGCATCGACGCCGCGACACCCCGGTTCTCGTGGTGGCTGCCGCAGGACTCAGAGCGGCAGCTGGCCTATCGCCTCCAGGCTGACAACGGCTGGGACACGGGTCGGGTCGACAGCGCGCAGAGCGTCCTGGTCGACTACGGCGGGCCGCCGTTGGGCTCAGGCGAGCTGATCAGCTGGCGGGTGATGGTGTGGACCGATCGTGGTGAGAGCGCGTGGTCGGCACCGGGCAGGTTCGAACTCGGGCTGCTCAGTGACGGCGACTGGTCGGCTCTCTGGATCGAGCCGGTCGAGCACGATGTCGGGCCCCCCGGCGAGCGCGTCGCGATGATGCTGCGCGGCGAGTTCCGCCTTGACCGGTCGGTGCAGAGCGCCCGGTTGTACGCCAGCGCACACGGAATCTATGAACTGTTCGCCAACGGCACGCGAGTCGGGGATCTGGAGCTGACCCCCGGATTCACCGAATACCGGAAGCTCCTCCAGGTCCACGCCTTCGACGTCGCCGACACGCTGATCAGCGGGGACAACGCGATCGGTGTGCTGCTCTCCGATGGCTGGTTCCGTGGCCAGGTGGGCCTGACCCGCGCCCATGATCAATGGGGCTCGAGATGGCGTTCCTCTGCCAGTTGCAGGTCCGGTACGACGACGGGTCGCGTGCGGTGTTCGGCACAGGGGAGGGGTGGCGTTCGAACCCGTCCCACATCGACGGCGCTGATCTGATCGCCGGACAGTCTGCCGACCTGCGGCGGTTTCAGGCCGGCTGGTGCGGTGCGGGGTTCGACGACTCCGGATGGGAACCCGCGAGCATCAGCGATCATGGCTACGGACGGTTGGTCGCATCGCCCTCTCCGCCGGTTCGAGCCGTCGAAAATCTGGTGCCGATCAGCGTCCGCCGTGTGAATCGCGGTCAGGTGTTCGACCTCGGTCAGAACATCAACGGCTGGGTCAGGCTCACAGAGCTGGGACCGGAGGGGACCGCCGCGAGGCTGATCCACGGCGAGGCGGTGAGCGCAGACGGAGACGTCACGACCGCCCACCTCGATGTGAACGTTCCGTTCCTGCCGCATCCGCTGCCGGCGGGGCAGATCGACAGGTTCGTCTCGTCCGGCCGATCGGGCGAGGTGTTCGAACCGCGACATACCACCCACGGTTTCCGGTACGTGCGCGTTGAGGGACACCCCGCCCGGCTCACGACCGACGACCTCACCGGCGTCGTCGTCCACGCGACATGGAGCGAACCGGTTGGTTCAGCTGCGACGATGACCGGATCAACCGCCTGCACGAGGCGGCCGTCTGGAGCTTCCGCGGGAACGCCTGCGACGTTCCGACCGACTGCCCGACCCGGGAGCGCGGTTCATGGACCGGTGACTGGCAGATCTTCGTTGCGACCGCGGCATTCATCTACGACGTCGCCGGGTTCTCGAGAAAGTGGCTGCGGGATCTGACGGCGGAACAATGGAGCAACGGCCTCGTCGCGAACCTGGCGCCGAGCCCCCCTGATGAGTCAGAGGGCGGGCTCGTAGCCTCGCTGAACGGGTCGGCCGGCTGGGGGGACGCCGCGGTGATCGTCCCGTGGGAGATCTACCGCGCATATGGCGACCGCGGCGTGCTAGAGGAGCAATGGCCGTCGATGGTGGCGTGGATGTCCTACGTAGAGCGGTCCGCGGCGGCAGCGCGCCATCCGGATCGGATCGCAAGGAATCCGCGGCGTGCAGCCCACGAGCGATACCTGTGGGACACGGGTTTCCACTTCGGCGAGTGGCTTGAGCCCGGTGCCGATCTGAAGGACGGACCGGCGGATTTCAAGGCGTTCAAACAACGCGACAAGGCTGACGTTGCAACAGCGTACTTCGCTCACTCCGCGCGGTTGATCAGTCGGATCGCGCTGGTGCTCGGACGCAACGAGGATGCCGAGCTGTATCGCGCTTTGGCCGACAACGTCCGCTCCGCCTGGCAGGCGGAATTTCTAGCGAGCGCGGCAAGGTCTCTCCGGACACCCAGGCCAACCACGTGCGGGCTCTGGCTTTTGACCTCGTCCCTGACGACCTGCGGCCACGGGTCGCGCAGCGGCTGGTCGAGTTGATCGAGGCCGCCGGCATGCATCTAGGAACGGGCTTTCTCGCGACTCCCCACCTCCTGCCCGTCCTCGCCGACGCCGGACGCGTGGACATCGCCTACCGGTTGCTGTTCTCCGAGACGATGCCGTCCTGGCTGTACATGATCGATCGCGGTGCGACGACGGTCTGGGAGCGGTGGAACGGGATCGATGAGCAGGGAACGCCGTTCGAATCGCTCAACCACTACTCGAAGGGCGCCGTCATCTCGTTCCTGCATCGCTACGTTGCCGGAATCCAGATCGTCGACGATGCTCCGGGTTACCGACGCTTCCGCGTCGAGCCCCGCCCGGGTGCCGGCATCTCGCGCGCGTCGGCGGCCCACGACTCACCGTACGGGCGGATCGAGTCCTCCTGGCACGTCGATGACGGGGTGCTGACATTGATCATCGTCGTGCCGCCTGGCAGCACCGCAGACGTCGTCCTGCCGGACCGCTCGCCGATGCATCTCGCCGCTGGGCGGCATACGCTGCGAAGCGCGCTCGGCCTACATGGTGACTGAGCCGATGGTCCCCGCCCCTGGCTCGAGCAGCGGCGGCCGCTGGTCAAGCGCAACGATCAGCTTTGCCGGTGGTCCGCGGCGGCGTCCGCGCCG
>CAVUKF010000003.1:0-348853 GCA_963742025.1 uncultured Solirubrobacterales bacterium | reverse complement strand
ATTGCACTAGTGACCGCTATCCACAATCTTGTCAGGCGCGCAAGTGACGCCCGCGAGGAAGGCAGCCACGCCGTTAGTGACGGGGACGGCCACCGCTCTGCCGCGCGGGTGGTCCCCCAAGCGAGGCGGCCGCTCTCCAGATGCTGCTGGTCGTGCAAATATCGCCAGTCGCCGCGTAGAGATGGGTGATGCGCGGGATTGCGGCGGCGGCAGCCGGGACGTGATAGGACTGTTCGGCGACCCGGTGCCGGGGGAGGTTCGGTGAGGGCGGCGAACGAGCGGGGCACGAATGGGCGATGCGAGGAGTCTTGTCGGGGAGACGTTAGGACCGCAGAGTGGCGGCTCGGGCGTGGTGAGTGCCGGGGCGGCGGCTCCGGTTGTCGTCAGGCGGTCGCGGTGAGCGCTTGGCCGGTGAGCCTCCGGGCCTCGCGCGTTGGTCTCGATCCGGCGGTTCGCTCGGCGACTCCGCACCGAGCTCTGATGCTCGGTCGCGTGCTGCTGGTGGGTTTCGTCGCGTGCTTCGCGGTCAGGGCGGCCCTCTACCACGGGATTACGACTGTGGACCGTCCAGGTGTGGTTGCGGCGAATGCCGGCACTTACCGTCAGGACGGGCTGCTGAGTTTGCCGCTGGCCGCCCAGCGGACCGTGTCCATCGCCCTGGGTCGGCACAGCCCGGCATACCGCGTCGTCTCGGCTGCGGGCGGCGTCCGGGCAAGGAACCCGGCACAGCATCTCGGCGTGCGCTTCACCGCCGACGGCGTCTCGGTCAGCTCCGGCCGCGCGCGTCTAGGGCTGGCGTTAGCGGGCGTCGGCTACGGCAATCGGTTGCGGGCGATCGGCCCCTCGCCACCGCGTGCAGCCGAGAACCGCGTTTTCTACGCCCACGGTGGCGGGATCCGAGAGTGGTATGCGAACGGACCGGTCGGGCTGGAGCAGGGCTTTGAGCTCGCGTCGCGGCCAGGTGCCGGCCGTTGACGCTGTCGCTGACGGTCACGGGCGGCATGGCTGCCCGTCTTGGCGCGGGTGGGGTGATCTTCTCGGGTGACGGTGTGGCGTTGGGGTATCGCGGCCTCGAGGTCACTGATGCCCGTGGGCGCGGACTCCGCGCATGGTTTGCGCTTCGGCGGGGCCGGGTGCCGATCAGGGTCGCTGACCGCGGAGCGCGGTATCCGCTGCGGATCGATCCGTCCGTTCAGCAGGCCGAGCTGACCGCCTCCGACGGCGCCATGAGCGCGGAGTTCGGCGGATCGGTGGCGATGTCGGGGTCCACGATCGCCGTCCTCGGCGGCGGGGCGTTGTACATCTTCAGCGGAGCAGGGGGCAACTGGACGCAGACCGCCGAGCTGACTGGTTCCAGCCAACTGGCCGGCCCGCTGGCGATGTCGGGGTCCACGATCGCCGTCGGCGTATCCGCCCAGAACTCGATGCAGGGGGCGGTGGATGTCTTCAGCAACACGGCGGGCAACTGGTCGCAGACCGCGACCTGACCGCCTCCGACGGTGCCGCATTCGACTACTTCGGCTCCTCGGTCGCGGTGTCGGGCAACACGATCGCCGTCGGTGCCTACAACCAGCCGGATGCGGTGTATGTGTTCACCGGCGGGGGGAGCAGCTGGACGCAGACGGCCGAGCTGACGCCGCCCTTCGAGCCCGCCAATACCGCGAACTCACATTTCAATATGGCGATGTCGGGGAGCACGATCGTCGTCGGCGGGCCACTGCAATATGTCGGCTCGAACAACACCCAGGGGGACGCATTCGTGTTCAGCGGCAGCGGAAGCAGCTGGGCAGAGACCGCCAAGTTGACGGCCTCGGACGGCGCCGCCGACGACGTCTTCGGCTCCTCGGTGGCGGTAGCAGGGACCGGGTCGGGGACCACCATCGCGATCGGGGCGCCCGGTCACACGGTCGGCCCCAACCCGGACCAGGGGGCGGTGTACGTGTTCAGCGGCGGGGGAGCAGTTGGACGCAGACCGGCGAGCTGACCGCGTCCGACGGCGCGCAGAACGACGAGCTCGGCCAGACCTCGGTGGCGGTGTCGGGGACGACGGTCGTCGCGGCCGCGCCGAACCGGACGGTCGGCTCGAACGCACGGCAGGGCGCGGCGTACGTCTTCAGCGACTCCGCGACCGGCTGGGTGCAGACGGGCGAGCTGATCGCGTCAGATGGTGCTGCCCAGGACTTCCTCGGCGCATCGGTGGCGCTGTCGGGGAGCACGGTCGTGGCCGGCGCGCCGTATCACAAGGTCGGCTCGAACAGCGCGCAGGGCGTGGCGTACGTGTTCGGTGGCGCGCGCCAGTCCACGACGACGGTGTACTGCTCGGCAGCCACGCAGCCGACGCTGCGATGCACGGCCTCGGTGGTTGACAGCTCCGGTCAGAGCCCGACCCAGGTTCCGACCGGAACCGTGTCGTTCACCGCCTCGGCCGGGTCGTTCGCGCCGTCCAGCTGCACCCTGGTCGTCGGCCAGCTGTTCGCGAGCTGCTCGGTCACCTACACCCCGCCCGCCGCGAGCTCGTCCACCGGGATCACGGTGACCGCAGGCTACGGCGGCGACGGCAATTTCAACCCGAGTCGGGCAACGTTGACGCTGTGTCCGAGCGGTCAGCCGCTGGAGCTCGACTCGGTGTCCGCCAGCGGCCCTGATTCGGACGGGTTCGAGGTCGGCTCCCAGGTCGTTCTGCATGGCTGCGGCTTCCAGGCCGGGATGCAGTTGACGTGGGGTGCCGCCGATCAGACTCCTGAGCAGATCAGCAATCCGGCGAGCATCGGCGGCAACGGCACGACCGCCACCGTCAGCGTGCCGTGGGGGGCCGTCACCGGGACGATCACCCTTCAGAACGGCACGAATCAGGCGACGCTGGCCGGCCAGGCGGTCGATTCCTGGCGAAACACGCTGGGGTTGAACTTTGAGAACTATGGGGGCTACACAACGCGCCGGCAGTTCGCGAACGCGTTCGTGACGCCGACGACCACCGGCCAGACGTCCGCGAACGGGCAGCCGATCCTGCTGCCCCGCTACGAGACCTTCTACAGCGCTCGCAGCAGCCCGGGCGGGTTCTGCTTCGGGTTCGCCTACTTCGCAGGGGTGCGCGCCACCTTGGGCACCCCTGCGGTCGCCGGAATCGACCCGTTCCACCTGGACACTAAGAGCGCCGACCAGTCCGAGGTCCAATCCGACTGGTGGAAGCAGTTCTCGGACGAGAGCAGGGCGTTGCTGAACGGTGAGAACTACCAGTCCGCGACGCAGCTGCGGTCCGCTCTGAGCAGCGAGAGCTGGAACAGCCCGACGATCGTCGACCTGTACTGGACGGAGACCCGGACCTACGGGAACGGACGCATGGTCGTCACGCACGCGGCCCACGCGATCTTGAGCTTCGCGGTCGAGGACACCTCGGCCTCAAACCCGCCGGGAGATTTCACGATCGCCACCTACAACTCCAACGACCCCTTCACGAGCGGCGAGGACGGCTCCGGCCCGGCGCACGCCAACGCGCTGTCGGCATCCAACATCGCCTTCGATCCCGCCGGGGTCGGGTCGTTCCCCGAGTTCGCTCTCTCGGACATCGCCCCGACCAACGTCAAGACCGAGCCGATCTCCCAGCTTTCGGGTCCGTTGCATCTGCTCCAGGCCGTCGGACTCACGAATGTGCTCGGCCCGACCACGAGTGTCGTGTCGGCGAACGGTCCGTCGGGAGCGCCGATCAATCTCGCATCAGGTGGCTCGGGCGGGTTCACGATCGTGCCACTGAGTGACAGCACGACCGCGCCGGCGTCCTCGACCAATCCCGGGTCGGGGGAATCTCGGAGATCCTCGGGCCGGAAGGCCGCTGGCGGGAGACGCTCGCCAACCAGCACGGGCGGGTCTCGGCGTCGTGGTTCACGCCCGCGCTCGCGGCGAGCGTCGATGGCTCCCCCGGGCAGGACCTCATCGACTTCGACCCCCGGCACGAAACCCTGGCGGTGGCTCCGGCCACCAAGGCCACGCCCTCGAGCGGCGGCACGATCTCGCTGATCGCGGGCGCGGCCGGCCAGACCGAGCGGGTGCTGAGCGTTACCGGCCCGGTTGCCCGGTCTCACACGACGATAACGCTCACCAAGGCTCGCGCGACAGTGGCCACCACCAACGGCGGCTCCTTCAACATCGTGCTCTCCACCGAGGGCAGCCACACTCCCGGCCAAACCTTCGAGACCGGCCCGGTCACCCTGGCCGCCGGCCAGACCCTCACGCTCACCCCCGGCAACTGGCCCAGCCTCCAAGCCACCACCGTAGTAGCGACGCTCACCGGCGCCGGACACCACTTCACCGCCCGACTCCGTAACCACCTCCACGCCACCGGGGCCCGCGTGCTTGCCGCCACGCTCCGCGGCAAGACGCTGTCGGTCACGATCGCGGCGAGCGGCGCCGACCTGCAGACTTCCGCCGTCCAGCTCACCGTGGCCGTACGCCACGGCGGCCGGACGCTCCTCACCACGAGTGTCCCGTTCCTCCTCGCCACGGCCACCGGCCACACGATCCGGATCCGGGTCCGCAATGAGATCCCTGCCGGCGCCAGCGCGCGCATCACTGTCCAGACCCGCACCGGTGGAGTCGCACCCACGACCACGACCACGAGTCGCACGATCGAACTTCGCAGATGACACAGCTAGCCCGGAGGTACTGCGGATCGCCTTCTTGGCTCAGTGGCTGGTTCCCGGGGTGATGATCCCGGTTTCGTAGGCGCCGCGGGCTCCGATGACGCGCGCGCTATGTGTAGGAGGTCAGGGCTCGGCGCCCTCGACAGTCCCGTTAGCGGCGATCACCGAGGCCGAGCCGACCGCCCCGATTCACCCTAATCGTCGCCGGTCGAAGCGCTGAACCGGTAGCTGTGAGCGGCGCGGCTTGCAAACGCAAGGCGGGAAGCGGCCATCTCCGCGCGGCCATCGATATCGCCGCAAAGCCGCACAAGGAGAGCTGAGGTTGTTCGCTGCTTCGAGGACGCCGCCGGCAAGAGTGCACTCGACACTCGCGCTTGTGCGTGAAAGGGCAGCCAGCAGTCACCCATGACCGAACCATGCAAATGCGGACCTGGCTGTGCCGGGCGGGTGTGCGCACTACTTGCGCGCGGACCTCGGGTTACGATCGTCTTCGTGGCCAGCGACGAGCACATCCTTCACGTACGACGCGAGGACGGCGAGGGGCTGGTGCTCGACGGCCTGGCGCTCGCTCGTGCTTTCTTCAGCACCGACCCGAGCGCTGGTCTCGGCGGCTTCGACTCAGTGGCTGGTCTAGGCGACCCGAATCGCGTCGTCATCGAGGATGTGGTCGCGATGAACACGACGATGCGGTCTCGGAGCAAGCACAGCCTGTGGGAAGCGGTGCTAGCCGGCGACCAGCGGTGGCTGAGCGCGATCCCTCCAGAGCTCGACCTCATCGAGGCCGACGAGGACGAATGGACAGCGGTCAACGGCGATGCCCTATTGGCCGGCGCGATCGGCGGGTGATCCAGCCCGGGATCGGGCTGGCGGGTGCGACCAAACTGCTTCACCTCAAGCGTCCGCGGCTCATGCCAATGCTGGATCAGCTTGTGGTGGAGATGATGGGCGTCAGCCTGCCGGCCAGCCCAACAGCCGAGCAGCGTGTCCGGATTGCACAGCAACTCGTTACCGCGATCCGGCGCGAAGGGCGCCGAAACCTTCGGGCTCTTCAGCGCATCCAGGCAGAGCTGGCCAGATCGGACACCACTCGCTCGCTGATCCGGATCTTCGATGCGATCTTGTGGTTCTCTCACCCGGCGGCGAGTGTGACCGGCGCGAAGCGATCCATCGAAGTACGCCTGGAACCCTGACCCGAGCCCGGTCTCGGGCCGCGTGGCCGGCCCCTCCGAACAGCATCACCAGGAGCGTCACGCATCCGCTCGCGCGGACCGACGCGGCGCACGAGCTCGTATACGCCGGCACTCCGAGCACTTTGCGCCGGACGCCAGATGGCTGGTATCGGGCCGAACGCGGCGACGGGCTCGGCGTCGAGTTGACGACTCGGTCTGCGAGTCGGGTCGCGCGCGATGGGCGCACCTACGGTGCGGCCGCCGGTACGGGCCCAGCGGCCCCTGCCCTGGGACGCCGCGACCTCCACCGCGCGCCGTCCCAGCCCGACCCCAGGGCGCCACGGTCCGGCCCCCGGCCGCCTCACACGGCCAGCAGCGCGCCCGCGCCAGGCATCCGGCCGGCTTCTACGAACAGCACTGCCAGGAGCGTCACACATTTGCATCAGGGATGCGGGTCCGTCCGGGTCGCGGCTTACCGTGCTGGATCGTGGTGGTGTCCTGCGTTGTTTCTCCAAGGCTCGTCTAGGGCGGTCCGCTGGCGATGTTGTCGATTGGGAAGGTGGGGATGGCGCGCGGCCAGCAGCTCTATTACGAGGAGCAGGTCGCGAAGGGCGCGGAGGATTACTACGCGGGTAAGGGCGAGGCGCCGGGTCGGGTGGACGGGCGCGGGGGCGAGGGCGCTGGGGCTCAGTAGCGAGCTGGATGTTGAGCAGCTGAAGGCGCTCATGGATGGCCGGCACCCGGCGACGGGCGCGCGGCTCGCGAGCCGGTCGGGGAACGTGTCGACGGCGGCGATCGATATGACGTTCAGTGCGCCGAAGAGCGTGAGTGTGTTGTTCGCGATCGGCGATGAGCAGCTGTCGCGGGCGTTGGTGGAGGCGCATGAGGAGGCTGTCGACGCGGCGCTGGCGTACATCGAGGGTGAGGCGTGTCGGGTGCGGCGGGGGCATAACGGAACCGTGGCGGAGCGGGAGGCTGGCGATCCGCGGGGGTGGGAGCGCGCCAGGTCGGAGCCGGCTGGTGGGTTCGTCGCGGCGGCGTACAGGCATCGGATGAGTCGGGCGCAGGATCCGCAGTTGCATACGCATGTGGTGGCGGCGAACATGGCGCAGGGTGCCGACCGGCGCTGGACGGCGTTGGATGCCAGGCATATCTACGAGCACGCGAAGGCGGGCGGGTCGGTGTACCAGGCGCACCTGCGACAGGCGGTCAGCGAGCGGGTGCCGTGGGCGGTGTGGGGGCCGGTCCGGAACGGGATGGCCGAGCTGGAGCAGGTCCCGGCCGAGGTGGTCCAGGAGTTTTCGACGCGAAGGCGGCGGATCTTGGAGCGTGAGCGCGAGCTCGTCGCTGCGGGCATGGCTGTCGGTGATGCTGGGCGTGAGCGGATCGCGTTCGATACGCGTGAGACGAAACAGAACGTTGATGAGCTCGATTGGCGAACGTCGGTCCGGGCGCGCGCGGCCGAGCACGGACTTGGCCAGGCTGAGCTTGACCGGCTCGCCGACCTTCCGAGTCGGTCGCTGCCGGACCCGATTGGCGAGCTTGACCTGGCTGAGCGGTTGTTCTCGGCGGGCGGGTTGACCGCGACGGCGAACACGTTTGGTGAGCGTGATGTGGTGATCGCGGTCGCTGCCGCGCACGGTCAGGGCGCCCGGGCCGGCGAGGTCGTTGACGTTGCGCGGCGGCTGCTCGAGTCACCCGAGCTGGTAGCGATTCCCGGAGGAGCTCCGGGGCGGTTCACGACGCGGGAGTTGCTCGAGGCGGAGCGGGGGATCGTGACGGCGGCAGTGGACGGGAACGGGCGGAACGTCGCGGTGGTCGGTGAGGTCGAGGCGTTGATGGCGCTGTCCGGGGGCGAGCGGCTGCTGTCGGGCGAGCAGGAGCGCGTCGTCCTGGCGGTCGTCAGCTCGGGGAACCGGGTCGATACGGTCGAGGCGCTCGCGGGAACGGGCAAGACGACCAGCGCCGCCGCGTTGCGGGCGGTGTATGAGCGCGCCGGCTACCGGGTCCTGGGGGCGGCGCCGACCGGGCGCGCGGTGCGCGAGCTGAAGGAGCAGGCAGGGATCGAGGAGTCAAGAACGCTGGATGGGTGGCGGCGAAGCTCGAGAGTGATCCGGACGCGCTGCGCCGCGCACCCGACGGCCAGGGTCGAGTTGTGCCGACGGTGATGATCGTGGATGAGGCGGGGATGGCCGGCACGCGCGTGTCGGCGAAGGTTTTGGAGGCGGCGGTCATGGCGGATGTGAAGGTGGTTGCGTTCGGTGATTCGGGGCAGCTGGCTTCGGTGCAGGCGGGCGGGTGGCTCGGGGCGGTGACCCGCGAGGTCGGTTCTTTCGAGTTGCGTGAGGTGATGCGTCAGCGCGATCCGCAGGAGCGGCGTGGCTTGGCGAGCGTGCACCGCGGCGAACCGGAGGCTTACCTCGAGCGCAAGATGGCTTGCGGCGAACTTGCGCTGTTCGCCGGCGAACGCGCGCAGTCAGACGCGGAACACGCGGCGATCGAGAAGTGGGCGGCGGCTCGCGGGGCGTTCGGCCCTGAACAGGCGGTGCTGATCTGTCGCGATAACCAGCGGCGGGAGCGGCTGAACGGGTTGGCTCGCGAGCGGCTCAGCGAGCTCGGCGATCTGGGGGAGGGGGTCGTGATAGCGGGGCGGGAGTGGTGTGTGGGTGACCGCGTGATCGCGCGGCGCAACGATCGCGGCCGGGATCTTGATAACGGAACTCGGGGCACTGTCATCGATGTCGACGTTCGCGATGGATTGCGGATCCGAACCGACAGCGGCGCGGTCCGGCACGTCGATGGCGAGTACGCCAGCCAGCACCTCGAGTACGCGTACGCGCTGACCGGTCACGGGATGCAGGGCGGCACGGTCGAGTGGGCGGCTGTCATCGGCCGGCCCGGTGATTTCACTCGGAACTGGTCATACACCGCGCTTTCGCGCGCGCGTGAGGCGACGGAGGTCCTGCTGATCGACGAACCGTCGCGTGCAGAGGACGAGCGGTCGGAGATCGCGCCAGGCGCCGACCCTGCCGCCGCGACGACGCCACTGGCGCGGATGGCCGCGCGCATGCGTCAGCGCGACGACGAGGACCTCGCGGTCGAGCAACTCGAGCACACCGAACAAGATCGGCAAGACCCGCCGGCGCCCGGCGCCGGCGGGCTGCGCGCACGGTTCTACGAGGTCCAGGGTCAGCTGCGAGCGCTCCGCCCGCTGCTGGAGGACCCGCGGATCAAGCAGGCCGAAACGCTCGCGAAGGTCAGCGAGTCGATCGCCGGACTCGAAGCCGAGCGGGAGCGCGACCGCAAGCCCCAGTCGCGCTCAGGGCGCGCGGCCCACAAACATCGGGAAGCGACACGCGAACGCGCGCTCGCCGAGCTCCGCGAACAGGAAACAAGCCTGGGCGAGCAGGTCCCCGACTGGACCGAGGTACTCCAACGCACTGGCGAGGTTCGCGCGTCCCAGCAGCGGCTCCGGAACGAGATGCTCGAGCTCCGCGCCCGCACGATCGACGAAGAACTCGCCGAGCAGCCTGCATGGCTGACGCAGACCCTCGGGTCCGAGCCGAGCACCCGCACGGATCGCGACCGGTGGCAGCGAACCGCGCGGCAGATCGCCGGACACCGGATCGACCAGCACATCACCGACCCCGGCACAGCTATCAACGAGCAGACCGCAGACCGCGCGCTGATCCGCTCGATCAGCGACACCCGCGCTGCCTTGGGCCTCGAAGTGCCCGGCAGCGACCAGGACCGCGGGCTCGGGATCTGACCCTCAAAGAAAACTGTGTGAAAACCGGCGCTGGCGCGCTTAACCGAGCAGATGCGCCAACGAACTTGTCGCCAGAACGGCCGCCGGCTCGCTTACAGAGATCATCGCGACTCATTCGAGGGTCGCGAGAAGGAACGAGCGATGTGAGCGAGACCGACGATCAGCTCGGTCAAGCCGGCGACCAGCCGAGCCGCGTGCCGCCGGCCGCCGCGACCTTCATCGCGCCGGTCCCACGGATCGCGTTGACTCAGCAGGAGGCGTGCGCGTCGCTGGGATGCAGCGAGGAGTTCTTCGTAGAGCACGTTCGCCCGCATCTGCGGGTGGTCCGTCGGGGGCGTAAGCGACTCTTCCCGGTTGACGAACTGCGGCGCGTCGTGGACATGCTGGCCGAGAAGGCCATCTGATATATGCGCTTGACGAGATATCTATTGAAACGTATAATCTGACGTGTGGGAAGTCGAGTACACGGATCAGTTCGGCGCATGGTGGGACGGTCTCACGGAGTAGGAGCAGAAGGCGATCGCCGCCTCGGTTCGCCTGCTCGCCGAGCAGGGCCCCGGTCTTGGCCGACCGGTTGTGGAGACGATCAGCTCCAGCCGGCATCCGAACATGAAGGAGCTGCGGGTCGGGACGATCCGAATTCTGTTCGCGTTCGATCCGCGGCGCACGGCGATCCTGCTGATCGGTGGCGACAAGCGCGGCCTCTGGGTCGAGTTCTACGAGCGGATGGTTCCGGTCGCCGACGACCTGTTCGACGAGCATCTCCGCGAGATCAGCGAGAAAGGACCGCCTGATGGCTAAGTCGTTCAACGAGCTCGAGGATCGCGCCCGCGCGAAGTATGGTCCGGGCTGGGACGAGGACGTCGCCGTGATCAAGCAGGCGATCGAGGATGCGCTCGAGCTCGCGGAGCTGCGGCGCCGGCGCGGCGTCACTCAGGTCCAGCTCGCCGACCGGCTCGGGATCTCGCAGGGCAACGTCTCGCACCTCGAGCGGCGCAACGAGCTGTACCTGTCGACGCTCCGGGACTACGTCGAGGCGCTCGGCGGCCGGCTGGAGCTCGCGGCGGTGTTCCCCGACGAGCCGGAGCCGCTGCCGCTCAGGGTCGGCGAGCGATCGGGCTCCTAGCGATGGCGGGCAGCAAGCGCGGCATCGGCATCGAGGAGCGCCAAACAGACGCGTGCGCGAGCCGGACGGGGAAGCGGTGCAACTGCGAGGTTCACTACCGCGCGCGCAAGAAGGACGCCAACGGGAAGATGATCCGGTCGACCTGGACAACGAGCAAGGCGCCAGGCGATCGCCTGGCGCCAGGAAGCCGTCGTCGCGATCCGGCACGGCCGGCTGCGCGCGTCGGCACCGACGACCGTCCGACAGGCAGGCGAGGACCTGGTCGCCGGGATGCGCGCCGGCGGGATCCTTGATCGCAGCGGCAAGCCTTATAAGCCGAAGACGATCCGCACCTACGAACACGCGCTGAGCACCCACGTCTACCCGCTGCTTGGGCACCGGAAGGTCTCGACGCTGCGCCGAGCGGACATCCAGTCGTTCGTCGAGGACATGCGCACATCCGGAGCCGCTCCCTCGACCGTGCACAACCGGCTCGATCCGCTGCGCGTGATCGTCCGCCGCGCGATCGACAACGAGGAGCTGCTCGTCGACCCGTGCGCGCGTCTGAAGCTGCCGGTCGTGCGGAACTTCCAGACGCGGATCGAACCGCACAGCACGGCCCAGATGTTGATCGCGGCGCTCCCCGAGTCAGACCAGGCGTTCTGGGCGCTTGCGTTCATGGCCGGGCTGCGGCGCGGCGAGCTCCGCGGTCTGCAGGTCGACGACGTCGATTTCGACGCCGGCCTCGTTCGAGTCCGCCGCGGCTGGGACGACGTCGAAGGGGAGATCGCGC
This sequence comes from uncultured Solirubrobacterales bacterium, assembly GCA_963742025.1. Lineage (GTDB taxonomy): Bacteria > Actinomycetota > Thermoleophilia > Solirubrobacterales > Solirubrobacteraceae > Palsa-465. The sequence goes on along the minus strand of CAVUKF010000003.1, from coordinate 337,380 downwards.
CGAAGACGTTCGCAGGCGCGCGAGACGTCCCGATGATGGGCGAGCTGCGCCGCATCTGTCGCGCGCACAAGCTCGCGACGGGGCGCCACGGCACGCAGCTGTTCCTCGGCCGCTCGCCGGTCGATCCGTTCTATCCCTCCACCGTGCGCGCGCGGGCGCTCAGAGCCTGGGGTTGGAAGCAGGCTCGCAACCCGAAGCTCGCCGCCAGGCCGGCGACGACCTGGGTCGAAGCGAGCGACGACGCGCTCGAGCCCCTGACACCGCACGAGGCGCGGCACTGCGCGGCGAGCTACATGATCGCCTGCGGCTTGGACTGGAAGAAGATCACCGAGTTCATCGGCCACACCGACGTGCGCACCACGTTCAACCGATACGGCAAGGTCGTCCCAGGCGATCTCGCGGCCGCCGCGGCGAAGCTCGACGCCTACTGGCAGCAAGGGAGCGACGCATGACGAAGGACGCCGTTTTGGGGTGCCCAGCTGGGCACCTTTCCGGGCACCTACGCACCGTTTCGAGCGGTTCCCAGCGGTGCCCAGCGGGGTTAAGGTGCCCGGAAACACTGGGATTTGCAGGGTTTATAGGGCGAGCTACACAGTTCGAATCCCGGTAGCGGTACTACCGGAAGCCCTGTCTGCGCCGAGCTTTCGGCACTTTCTAGCGTGTCGTGTCTGGAGAACCAACCGGCAGCTCGAGCACGCAACCGTCCGCTATGTCGGCTGGTTCAACAACCGTCGGCTGCACACCTCGATCGGGAAACGGCCGCCCGTCGAACACGAACACGAGTACTGGGCGCGGCTCACGAGCTCTGTGACCTCTTAGGTGTAGGCCAACGGCCGACCTAAGAATTGGGCGACGAATTCAAGCTTCGTCCCGACAGCGAGCTGGTCTGGACGTTTGCCAGACCACGGACTTGATGTTCTCGTACCAGTTCGTGGCGTTTTCCGGATCGCTGGCGTACGCCGCCACCTCGGCTCGCGGCCTGGCGATGTCGATCTGCGAAAGGACGTCGACGGACACGTCGCCTCACGCCTTGGGTGGAAGGGCACCGGCGAATGCGATACCACGGGCGATCCAGGGGCCGAGCTGGCGTTTTGTCTTGATGCCCGCGGGCGCGACGAGGATCCAGCCTTTCATCGGCCTGCCGGTCATGTCGAAGAGCCGCGTGTGCGGCCGGGCGAGAGCGTCGTCGGTGGCGTCGGGTCCGACGCGCACCATCAGCTCGCCGCTATTGGAGATACCGACTGCCATGTTGCCGCGCAGCAGGAACGCGAGACCTCCGAACATCGCCTTCTCGGTCACTCCGTGCTCGTCGGAGAGCTGCTCGCGGATTCGGTGCGCTAGGTCCTGGTCGTAGGCCATGCCGATACGAAACGTATCGCGATCGAACTCGATCTGCCGGCGGGAGGTGCGCGGAGATCATCGCCACCGTCCACTCCAGGCCGGCGGCCGTGATCTCAGCGTCCGCTGGACTCATCGCTAGATAGGTACGGCAGACCAGCATCAGCGGGTCGGCTCCGCCTGACGCGACCCGCTGCCCTCCTGTCCGCGCGTTGCAGGACGCTCGTCGTGCAGGCCGAGATGCTCGTCGGGGAGCGAAAGCAGACGTCCCAGGCGTGGCCGACGCGGGCGGTCACGTCGCTCCGCAGAGTGACGCACGTCGCGAAGCGAGAGCGGCTTACTGCAGTCGGCTGGAACGAAAAGCAGGTGCTGGCGTATTGCGCCGGCGGGCGCCCGCGCTCAGTTCGCCGGCATGCGATGGAACTCGTGTCGGTCGTTGACGCCGAGCTTGCGCATCGCTCGGTAGATGTGGGTCTCGACGGTTCGCGAGGAGAGCACGAGCGTTTCCGCGATCTCGGCATTGGTGAGACCGCGGCTGGCCAGTTCGACCATTTGTGCCTCGCGTGGGGTGAGGTCGATCGCATCACGGTCGACCCCTTCGATCGAGACCGGCTGGGCGCCCTGTTCGGTGGGCTGCAGCTCGCGGCTGCGCGCGGCCGCGCGGCGAGCGGTGTCCTGGCGGCCTTCGGACGCGAAAGCTGCTGAGGCATGGGCGGCTGCTTCGGACGCGTAGCGTTTGGCGCCGAGCGCTGCGAACGCCTCGGCCGCCTGCAGCAGCGCCTGTGCGTCGCCGTCCGCTCGCCCGCTGACGTGTTCGGCGTACGCGGAGGTGAGCGGCGCGTCCGAGCGGCCGGCGAGCACTTGCAGGGCTGGTGCCAGCTCCCGTGCCGGGCGGCCGGCACGCATCGCTTCGTACAGAAGCTCTGCCTCGAAGACGGGGGTCCGTCCGAGGTCCTCGGCTGCGTCGAGGAGGAGGCTCTGGGCCTTGGTTGGTTGTGCGTCGGCGAGCAGGCCCCAGGCCCGGCCGCGCGTGATCCATGCCGCGATCGCGGGCTGTGCGAAGTGCGCGTCGCTGACCTCGCCGTCGAGCGTGCGGGCTGCTGCCGCTGCTGCGCGGTGGTCGCCGATCGCGTATGCCACGGCGACCTGTAGCGCTCGGACGATCATGCGAGCGGCGAGCGGGTCCTGGCGCTCGGATTCGCTAAGTGCCTCGGACAGCCAGCGGCGGCAGTCGAGAAACCGGCCGGCGAGGTAGCTGGTCGCGGCGACAGTGGCTCCCGCAAGTGCGGCAGCGGCGGGGTCGGGGACGTCCGCGGCTCGGTAGAACGCATCGCGCATGTCGTGCTCGAGACCGGGGAGATCGGCACCGGAGCCGAGTCCGATGCTGCTGATCGCGGCGAACTCGAGGAACTCGAGCTCTCCCCGGAACGGAATGTCCGGAATCTCCGGAAGCATCGCCCGCGCATCGCACACGCTCCCCGCCCAGAAGCGGTCGGCCGCGAGCGCCCATCGCAGCCATCGCCGCGCGTCTTCGCTCAGCGTTTCCAGCGTGAGCACGTGCTCGAGCTCGGAGGCGTGCGTGGCCGGTGGATCGCGCAGCGCCAGAAATGGGAGGCGGAGGATCGCGACCTGCTGGTGCCACTGCTCGTCAGGCCACCACGCGAGCGCTCGGTCGAGCAGTGCGATCGTCTCGTCGGTACGGCCGAGGCCCCACTGGAGGACCGTCGCGCGCTGACGCAGGTACCTGCCGGCCAGCCTCGGATCCTCGATCGTGTCCTCCGCTTCGGCGAGCACCCGTTCGGCTTCCTCGGGCCGGTTGTAGACCGAATGCGCTAGGGCGAGCAGCATGTTCGCCTCGACGCCCGCGCCCGCGTCGATCGCCTGCCGGGCGAATCGACCCTCGCCTTCGAATCCGGTGAGGTTTGCCGCGCGCGCGGCCTCGAGCAGCGTCTCTACGGGAACCGCCTCGCCGGCAGCTGTCAGCCACAGCGCGACCCGAACCCGGTCGGACGGAGACTGATCCGGGCGGGCGTTGACGAGCTCGGCGAGACGGACGCGGTGTTGCCGGCCGCGTGAGACCGGCATCTCCTCCGCGATCAGCTCGCTGTAGAGGGGTTCGGCGATCCGGACTTCACCCGCGCCGTCCTGGTCACCCCGGACGGCGACCAGATGCTTGGTCTCGAGCTCGAACAGCGTGCCGGATCCGATCAACGTTGTCGCCTCGGTGAGCGTCAGCGGCTCCGCGATCGTCAAGAGCTCGAGCCCGCTCCGCTCGCCGTCGCTCAGCTCCCCCATCCTTGCGGCTATCAGCTCGCGCAGCGAGTAGCTCGTCGACGGTTGCCGAACGAGTCGCCACAACCCGTCCTTGCACACGAGCGCCTCGCTATCGATCGCGCGGGCGATCAGGTGCCGGGTGTACAGGACGTTGCCGTGGCTACGCTGCACGATCCACCACCGGGCGTCGTGCTGAAGCGGGCCACCGAGGACGGACTCGACCAGCTCGACGACATGCTCGTCGCTCAGCGGCTCGAGCTCGTGCAACGCGCAGCCCGCGTCCTTCCACAGCGCGGTCACCGCATCGGGGCAGCTTTCTCCGGCCCTGACCGTCGCGACCACTGACGCGATCGCTTGTTCAGCCGAGTGCAGCAACAGCGTCGCCGAAGCCGGATCCAGCAGCTGCGCGTCGTCGACGCCGAGCACGATCTCCCGGCCAGCTGCCTGCTCGTGCAGTCCAGCGATCACTGCCTGCACGTAACCCGCGTCGTTGGCCGGTTCTGCGGATGCGGGAACGTACGGGATGAACGACCCCAGCGGAATCCCGGCGGAGCTGCGGGTCGCGCGGGTCCGGACCACCAACGCGCCTGCAGCCACCCTGTCGTCGAGCAGCCGCCTGGCCAGTCGCGTCTTGCCGACTCCCGCTGCGCCGGCGATCACCACGCCGCTGGCTCCCGCGTCGTGCGCCTCGCGCATGCGCGCGAGGTCTCGATCGCGGCCGACGAGCGGCCACTCAGCAGTTACGCCCCCGGACTTAGGAGCCACCTCGTCAAGTCTACGTACCGCCCACGGCTGTCGCGAAAGATAAGTACTCGCATACGTACGACATTTACGCGCCGTAGATCGAGTCTATGCGCCATCGACAAACACCGACATCGGAGGCAACGATGGTCAACGCAAGTGCAGTCCCCAACACAGACGAGAAGGCAGGCGGCTCCGGCTTCCTGATGGCCGCAGTTCCGTGGTTGCTGTTCACCGTGGTCGCCGAGCACGGAACGCTGAAGCTGGCGTCGATCGGCGCGCTGCTGATCGCGATCTGGATCGCGCGTCCGGGCATCCAGGCCGGCAACCCGAAGGTCCTGGAGCTCGGCGCGGTCGTCACCTTCGCCGCCTTCACGGCCGCCTCATTCATGGTCGATCCATCGATAGCCCACTGGCTGGAGCGCTACGCCCGGGCGATCGCCGCGGGGCTGCTGGCGCTGATCGCGTTCAGCTCGCTGCTGGCGGTGCCGTTCACCGAACAGTACGCGCGGGAGAAGGTTCCGTCGCAGTACTGGAACTCGCCGAAGTTCAAGGCGATCAACCGACGGCTGACGACGATCTGGGCGCTGACGTTCGCGGCGATGGTGCCGTTCCACATCGCAGCCGGCGCGATCAACAGCCGGCCGACCAACATCCTGTTCAACTGGGTCACGCCGTTCGTGCTCGTGTTCGTGGCCATGAAGTTCCAGAGCGCCCTCACGCAGGGCGAGGAGGTATGACGATGCGCTTCTTCACCGACGACGACTTTCAATTCGGCCTCGAGATGGTGCTCGGAGGCGCGTACCGGCAGAACACCGACATCGGTGAATCACTGGCGACCGCTGAGCGGATCCCCGACGGCGACGCCGACGCCTGGATCCGAGAGTGGATCGCGACCGCGGACTGTGCCTGGGGAGCGGGCGAGACCGCTCGGCACGCGGGGCGCCGCGTCACCGCATTGTCGTTCTACCGGCGGTCGGCGACGTACTACTCGACCGCGCTGTACTGCACCGCGAAGGCGAACGACTTCGGGCCCGAGCGCGAGCTCGCGACGTGGAGGCGCCATCGCGAGTGCTGGGAGCACGTGGTCGACCTCTCACCGGCGCCGGGCGAGCGGATCGAGATCGCCTACGAGGGCACGACGCTCAAGGGTTATTTCTTTCGCGCACCCGACGCGCAGCCCGGTGAGCGGCGGCCGCTGGTGATCATGAACAACGGCAGTGACGGCGCGACCTCTGCCATGTGGGGGCACGGAGGCGCCGCCGCCGGCGAGCGTGGCTACCACTGGATGACGTTCGACGGGCCAGGACAGCAGTACGCGCTATACGAGCAGGGCATCCCGTTCCGCCACGACTGGGAAGCCGTGCTAACCCCCGTCGTCGACGCGATGCTCGCCCGGGCGGATGTCGACGCGGATCGCATCGCGGTCATCGGCATCAGCCAGGGCGGCTTCTGGGTCCCGCGCGCACTGGCGTTCGAGCACCGTCTCGCCGCCGCCGTCGCCGACGGCGGTGTCGTCGACATCTCCCGCTCCTGGCTTGCGCCGCTGTCCCCGGCGCTCCGCGAGCAGCTCGAGACAGGCCAGAAAGATGCCTTCGACGCGACCATTCGCAAGGCCGAGGCCGCGAACCCGGCGGCCTCCGCCGCGCTCGAGTTCCGCGGCCGGCCCTACGGGATCACGAACGGGTCTCGCTACGACCTATACAAATTGGTTTCGGCCTACCGGATCGGCGACGAAGTAAACGACATCAACACGCCGATGCTGATCTGCGCACCCGACGACGACCAGTTCCTCCCCGGGCAATCACAAGAGCTCTACGACCGCCTAGCGGGCGAGAAGAAGCTCGCCCGCTTCACCGCCGAGGAGGGCGCAGATCGTCACTGCGAGCCGATGGGCTTCGCTGTCCGCGATGCCCGCATCTTCGACTGGCTCGACGGCTACCTCGGCGCTTAGAGATCAACGAGCATCAGCACTCCAGACGACCCGGAGCGCGAACGCGGGCCAGGTCCCGCGAGCCAGATCCTCCATACACGGAGGATCTGGCTCGGAACCAACCGAAACCGGGCGCGGGTGGCGCGCTCGAGTTCGTTTCGGAGGAACACCGTCGGGCTTCGGTGTTCTTCCGATCCAGGCTTTCGCAAGTAGCCCGGGGCGTTAGCGGCGGCAGTGATCGCGCGCTGAGTACCGCGATCACAACTATGCAGGAGCCTCGACACTCGCCGACCGAGACCTGAGATTCGCCAGCCGGGCGTGGCGTCGGGTCGGCCGGGTGGACGCCGGCCGACCGAGTCGCACTGATCGTTAGCGCCTCATCTGGAGGCCGGCGTTGGCGGAGATCGTCGGCGATGGCCGTCCGTGGACGGTGCTGATGATTTCGCTGCTGTCGATGCCTTGCAGGTAGATGCTTGTGATTCCGAGGTTGGCGTGGCCGAGCTGGCGCTGGATCACCACGAGCGGCACGCCTTCGTGTGCCATCTCGACCGCGTGAGCATGCCGCAGCTGGTGTTTGTGCCGACGTCGGCACAAACATCAATATGCCGACCTCTCGGTTACGCCGACGCGTTCGAGAGCCGCCTCGTGTGGCAGGCATCTCCCGGTGACGGGGTCGACATAACCGACCCCGGGTGGCTGCGTCTTCCTCCTGACCCCGGCTAGTGTCGCGCGTCTGAAGTTGGTTGACGGGTGGCGCGCGGAAGAATGTCGTCCGCGGTTTTGGTCCAAACGAATGGTCGGCAGCGGTCGTTGTAGCCGTCGATGAACGCGCGGATCGCGGCGATGAGTTGTTTGACGTTGTCGAACGATCCGCGGCGGATCGCTTGGCGGGTGATGATCCCGAAGAACACCTCGACGAGGTTCAGCCATGACCCGGAGGTTGGGGTGAAGTGCAGGGTGATCCGCGGGTTCTTTGCGAGCCACTGGTTGATGTCGTCGTGCTTGTGGGTGTGGTAGTTGTCCAGCACGACGTGCAGCCTGCGGCGCGGGTAGGTCTTCGCGACGAGCTTGAGGAAGTCCAGGAACTCGGCCTTCCCGTGACGGTCATAACAGCGATCGGTGACCTGACCGGTCGCGACCTCCAGCGCCGCGAACAGGGTGGCGGTCCCGTTGCGCTTGTAGTCATGCGTGGCGCGCTCAGGCAGTCCGGGCCGGACCGGGAGGATCGGCTGGGTGCGGTTCAGTGCCTGGATCTGCGATTTCTCATCAACGCACAGCACGATCGCGTTGGAGGGCGGGTCGAGGTAGAGGCCGACGACGTCGCGGACCTTCGCCTCGAGCTCGGGGTCGGTGGAGAACTTGAACGTGCCCTGTCGCCAGGGCTGCACCCGGTAGGCGCGCCACGCCCGGGCGACGGTCGCGTCAGAGATCCCGAGATGCTTGCCGAGCAGCCTGGTGGACCAGTGCGTGACCGCCAACGACCCCGGTGGCGGGTCCAACGTCGCCGCGATGATCTGCGCATCATCGATCGTCTTGGGCCGGCCCGAGCGCGGCAGATTCGCGAGACCGTCCACACCATCGACGGTGAACCGGTCCCGCCACTTGATCACCGTCGGGCGTGACACACCGAGCGACCGAGCGGCACCGGAGACACCAGAACCGCCAGCGACAGCAAGAACGATCAGCGCACGTTCTCGCTGCCCGGCGGACACGGTCGAAGACCTCGTCCACGACTCCAACGTCGCGCGGTCCCGATCACTCACAGCAAACATTGATGAAGGCATAACTCATTGTCACACCCCCATCACCACATGTCAACTAACTTAAGCCGCAGAACACTCGAAAGCTCGTGACGTCGTTAACGCCTCGCCGCTCGGGCGGGCTGGAGGACACGCGACCCGAAAGCGCCGCTACGCGTGGCCACTCGGGGGCACTCAAGTGCGTCGCGGCTTGAAGAATGGTCGACACTGGCTCGTCGCATCTCTCTGGCACCATTCACCCGAGGGGCCGCGCATTACGCCGATCATTCCGACCGCCAATTCCGCCTCGTGCAGCAACTCTCCAGGCATGGTCGGCATAACCGAGAGGTCGGCATAGTGGTGCGGCGCGAACCGGCGCCGGACGCCCGCCAGGGCGGCTGCGTGATGCAGTTGCTTGCGTGCGGCCGACGCCTCCCAGCGGCGACCGGCTGTCGGTCCGTGGATCACGCACAGCAGCGCCCCGATCGGAAGCTCGCGACGGATCTCGAGCCGTGGGTCGAGCTGGTCCCATGCCCAGCCGTCCATCCCGACCTCGCGGCGCTTGCCGCCTTTCCCGCGCCGCACGAGCACGGCGCCGCGGCCGCTGTCCAGGTCGCTTTCCTGGAGAGCGAGCGCTTCACTGATCCGTAGCCCCGCACGCCACAACAGGACGATCAGCGCGCGAAGCCGGCGACCGTCGGAACGGTCACCGACCACGCGCATGACAGCGACGATTTCCTCGATGGTCGGCGGATCGGCCGGGTACTCCTCGCCCTTGTTGCGCGGCGGCCGCCCTCGGTGATAGCCGGGCATGGTCGCGGGCGAGCGGCGGTGGCCGGCGGCGTCTAGCAGCACGGATTCCATGAATCCTCCCTTGGAATGGGTTTACGTCTGCTGCTATTTGAAACGCTCGCAACGCTGGGAGGTCGCTTTACGGGCTGATAGAATAGTAAAGCGATGAGCAGAGTTTCCCGAAAGCATCAAGTCACGCTCCCCGTAAGCGTTCTCAAGGATGCCGGCCTGGCCGCAGGGGACGAGGTCGTCATCCGGGCGATCGGTCACGGTCGGATTGAGGTCGAGCGTGCCGAAGACGTCGTCGACCGCTTCGCCGGCAGTCTCCCGGCAGGCACGTACCCACGCGGCTATCTAGATCGGCTGCGTGACGAGTGGCGCGCGTAGCGCTGGACGCAGACATCGTGATCGCGTTCCTCGACCCCGGGGACGATCAACACGCCACGGCAGTCGCGGAACTGCGGCCACGATTAGCCGCCGGCGACGAGCTGCTCGCGGCAGCGACGGTATACGCCGAGATCATCGTGCGGCCACTGCAACAAGGCACTGACGCAACCGTCGATGAGTTCTTCGATGCAGCCGGGATCTCGATCGTCTCGATCGATCGCGCAGTCGCCCGGCGCGCGGCAGCGCTACGAGCGGAACATCAGTCGCTTCGGCTCCCGGACGCGATGTCGCTGGCGACGGCGATTGCGACCGACTCGGCGCTGCTCACGCTGGACAAGAAACTGCTGCAGATCGCCCGGCGCATTCAGCCCTCACCCTGACCCGGGCAGCCAGCACGATCGCTGTCGCGGATCCCGCGCGCAGGAGGGACGTCGCCGGCAACGACGAGATGCCCGTAGAGATCGGGTAGCAGGGCCGGCGCTATCGCCTGCGTGGCGAAGCGCTCGCCGGCCTCAGGCGTGCCCGGCGCACAAAAGCGATCGCTAGCTTGCTGCCGGTGCTCGCCGGCCGCGCCACGCCTGGCAAGCACTCGCGGCAGTCCTGGATGCCGCGCGCTAGGCAGGGAAACCGCCGGCCGGTCCGACCCACCTGTCCGACGGGCAAAGCGGGACGCGGTTGAGTGCTCGATATATGAGCCAGCCGCGACCACTTCGCGGACGCGGCCGGGGTGTGCTCGGAGTTCTCGGCAGAGAAGGCCCACGCAGACTCGGTGCCCGTGTATGTTCTCGTCGTGGATCTCGCGTCGATACCCGGGGCTTCGACGCCATCGAGGGAGGTCTGGGAGCTCGCGATGCGCGCGTCGGTGGCGTGGTCGAGTCAGGACCCCGAAGGTGTGGCGGCATGCTATGAGGAGACGTCATCGCTGACGATCAACAACGGTGTCCGGCCACCGGCCGGGTCGAGCTCGCAGCGACCGCGGCTGGCTACATGAAAGCCTTCCCGGACCTTCAGGTGACGATCGACCAGCTTCACGTCGGGGGGACTCCGCCTTCTGGGTCTGGACGCTCACCGGCACCAACAACGGCCCCGGCGGAACCGGAAACGCAGTTCGCGTCAGCGGCATTGAGGTGTGGAAAATCGGCGCCTCCGGCCTGGTGGCTAACTCCAAAACAAAGAACCCGGCCGATGGCCGGGCTCCCAAAAACGAGACACATGACGCGACTCATCTGAGACATATGTCCCGACTCATCACAGCCGCTCAGCTCAGCTCTCGAACCTGTCAGCAAGAACTGGCCCGCAAAAACGCCGGCGAATCGGCGTCGGTGACCGTCCAAGCGCCGCTGCGGAGGTCGTGACCCGCCGAAATGCGTTCACAAGCTACCCGGACGAATTTGTGGGATGATCGCAGGCGGCGAATGAGCGCTGAGGCCAGTCAGGAGAAGGTTCGCGTCGGGCTGTTGGGCGTTGGCCTGATGGGTTCCGCGATGGCCCATCGGCTGCTCGACCAGGGCATCGCAGTCATCGCGTGGGACCGCAATGCCGAACATGTTCGCGATCTCGACGGCCGCGGCGGCGAGCCGGCCGAAACGCCCAGCGACGTGGTCCAAGGCGCTGGGGTCGTGATCACCATGCTCCCAACCGCCGCTGTCATCCTCGATCTGGTCGAGCCGCTACTCGAAGATTGGCCTGAGGACACCGATCTGGTTGCAGATGAGCAGCGTGGGGGCGGCCGAGGCAGACCAGCTGACGCGGGTAGCCGAGGCACACGCGGTCAGGCTCGTCGATGCGCCTGTGCTCGGGCAGCACCCATCCCGCCGAGGAGGGGGAGCTAACGATCCTGGCCTCTGGCCCTGACTCCGCGCGCACCGCTGTCCAGCCGGTCTTCGACGCGCTCGCGTCGCGAGTGCTCTGGGTCGGGGAAGCAGGGATGGGCTCACGCCTGAAACTGGCCACCAACCACTGGATGATCACCAGCGTCGCCGTACTTGCGGAGTCGATGCACCTCTGTCAGGCCATGGGACTCGATCAGCAGCAGTTCATCGCGCTACTTGACGGCGGGCCTCTCGGCTCCGCCTACGCACTGCAGAAGCTCGACGAGATGCGGCGCCACGATTACCCAGCGGGCTTTCCCGTCCGGCTCGCCCTCAAGGACCTAGAGCTCGTGCACGAGGTCCAGCAAAACTCTCGAGCCGCGATGCCACTGCTGGACGCGGTGCTGGCGCGCTTCGCAACCGCAAACGAGAACCTCGCCGACCAGGACCTCGCGGCGATCTATGAGCTTGATGGGCCGGCTGCGACCTAAATGAGCTTGTCGATCTCTACACGCTTTGGCTTGCCGGGTCTGTTTGGATTGAACGTTACTTCGCCGCCAGCCACGTCGAATGCGGTGCATTGGGACGTCGTGGGGCGATGGCGACCTCGCAGCTCTCCGGGCAGCCAGATCCGCTGGCGGCACGACCCTCCGCGGCCTTGATCACGACCTTGGCTGTAATCGTCTTAGGCACCGAGCGAGCCAAGTAGCACGCGACCACGGTCGCGTTCAGCCTGTCTCGGTTTGCGCGAGGAGCCTGCCGTCGGTCCTGTCAAATAGCACGGCTTATGGTCGGCCGGTCAGGGCGCGTAGGAGTGCCACCGGTTGTTGAGGTAGTACGCCTCCCACAGATCTCCGTCCTCGCCCTCCCAGAACACGTCCTGTTCCCCTCCGGCCTGGACGGCGACTGTGGGTGCGGACTGGATGATCGAGGCCTGCGCGATCGGCTGGGCGCCGTGCCACCGCTCCCCGGTAAACGACGCGGCCCACAGGCGCCCGTCGGTGCCCTTCCAGAAAACGTACTGGTCGCCGTTCTTGTCCGCGCCGGCGGCCGGTTGGGAGCCGAGTGTGCCGTCCCCGAGCGAGATCGCTTCCCACCTGTTGTCGACGTAGTAGGCCTCCCAGAGATGGCCGTCCCTCCCCTTCCAGAACACGTCCTGCTCGCCGTCGGGGTGGACAGCGACCGCGGGAGATGACGCGAGCACACCGGCGACCGGGATGCTGACCGGATTATGCCAACGCTTATCGCTGTACCACGCCTCCCAGAGATGACCATCCTCGCCTTTCCAGAACACGAACTGCTGTCCGGCCCGGTCCGCGCCGGCGGCCGGCTGGGAGCCGAGCGTGCCGTCCCCGAGCGAGATCGCTTCCCACTTGCTGTTCAGGTAGTAGGCCTCCCACAGGTGACCGTCCCTCCCCTTCCAGAACACGTCCTGCTCGCCGTCGGCCTGGACAGCGACCGCGGGAGCGGACGCAAGCACGCCGACGCTCGGAATCGTTACCGGTCCCTGCCAACGCTTATTGCTGTACCACGCCTCCCAGAGATGACCGTCCTTCCCCCTCCAGAACACGTACTGGTCGCCGTTCTTATCGGCACCGGCGGCCGGCTGAGAACCAACCGGAATGCACGACGGGGAACCCGAACCACTAGAGCCCGAGCCACCGGGTTCGCTGGTGATGGGTGTTGGGGCGCAGGGGTCGGTTGGGTTGAACGTCACCTCGTCCCCGCCGGCGTCGACGGCGGTGCACTGAGCTGCGGTCGGACACGCGATCGAGTTGAGGCTGTAGCCGCTGTCGTCGATGCTCACGAGCGCTCGGGTCGCGGGGCCCTTCGGGTTGAATGTCACTTCGTTGCCGTAACCGTCGACAGTGGTGCACTGGGTTACCGTCGGGCATGCAACTGAGCTGAGGCCGACGCCTCCCGGGTCGAGGGTGTCGACCGTCACGAGGGTTGGGCTACCGGGGTCGGTTGGGTTGAACGTCACCTCATCTCGGCTGGTGTCGACGGCGGTGCATTGGGTTACGGTCGGGCAGGCAACCGAGCTGATGTAGCCGTTCTTGTCGATGCCGAGGGGTGTTGGAGTACCGACGGCGGTTGGGTTGAAGGTCACCTCGTCGCCGTAACCGTCGACGGCCGTGCACCGGGTTGCGCTCGGGCACGCAACGGACCGGAGGCCGCCGCCGCCCGGGGCTGTGTCGACGGTCGCGAGTCGTGGGGTGCCGGGGTCTGTAGGGTTGAACGTCACCTCGTTCCCGCTGAAGTCGACGGCGGTACACTCGCTCACGGTCGGGCACGAAAGCCAGCTGGACTCCCCGAACGAGTCGTCGATGTTGACCGGCGTCGGGGTGCCGGGGTCGGTCGGGTTGAACGTCACCTCGCCCCCGCCGAGGTCGACGGCGGTGCACTGGGCTGCGGTCGGGCACGAAACCGAGACGAGGCCGGGCCCGGCGTCGATCGTGACGGGTGTTGCGGCGGCCGGATGGACCGGGTTGAATGTCACCTCGGTGCCATAGAAGTTGATCGCGGTGCATTGAGCTGCGGTCGGGCACGAGACCGAGGTGAGCTGCTGGTAGCCGTCAGGTTCAGCGTTCTGACGCAGCGCCATGTTCTCAGGCTGTCTGGCCACCGCCGCAGGCGCGTGAGCCGACGCAACCGCATCGCCCAGCACCACAACGACCGCCACAGCGGCGACCGCTACGAGCGGGGATAGGTGCTTCAGCATGTTCCGCATGGTTCAACCTCGTAGCAAAGGGACGGGAGTGACCGGGCACGCCGAATAATCGCAACGATCCGCTCCGAGCAGAGCTCCACAAGGTGTAGTCCTTCGTTACCTCAACGGGATTCTCGGCCTGGCTCATCGGTGCGACCAGCATCGGGACGTCCAGAATTCAGGGGATTACGTGCAGGCCCGGCCAATCGCGCTCCACTCGATAATCCAAAAATTAGGGCTCGGTGGAGGCCGCCTCCGGGCGACGAGCCATAAGACATCCGAACTATACGATCCTACCACTGCCGCCGGGCCCACTGTGTTGGCGACGGCCTCCGTCTGCGCAGGTGGGCGGACATTGGGGGCTCTTGGCCCGGCCGGCGCCATTCGGTTCTCACATCGGCGATCGCGGGGGCGAGCGACTCCTGCTGCCGACGCACAGCGGGTCCGACGCAGCTTGCACGCTTTGCGCCCGTCTGAGGTCTCGCCCGCCCAACGCCGAGAGATGCGCAACTCGCCCTCCCGAGGTTCATCCGACTCGCTCGGGAGCTTCTGGTCGATAAGTAAGCAGAGCAGCCACGCCAGCCGCGCTGCCGCAACAGGCGTTGACCGGTCGCGGCCGACGGTGGACGCCGTCGACGCCGCAGACCGCCCCGGGCGTGACCCATCGTGTCCCGACACCAGTCAGTCTGAGGGCCGAAGGTCTGGTGGCCGCCTCAGCGGAAATGCGGCGACGAGCACTGAGCTGCGAGGCGCGGTGGCCGAGTTGTCGGAGCGTCCCTCACCCTCGCCGATCAAGAGTGGGCCACTCCGGGCTGGGAGCGCCGGCGCTTTCCGGAGTGAGGCCGTAGCTAACGGTAGGGTTCAGTAATGCGATGGACGAGGAGTCAGTGATCGCGCTCGCGGTCACGTGGTTGGTGCGCCGGGGATTTGTTTTCGGGTGGCGCCGATCGGTCGTGCTTGTGGCGTGCGTTGGGCTCGCCGGGATCGCTGCGGTTGGTTTCGGTGACCGTTCCGCCCGTGCGTCGTCCACCTCCAGTCTCACCACCCTGGACGTTGGCGGGGTCGCGAGCGCTCCACCGATCCCAATTGGGTTCGCCGGCCTCTCGCTCGAGTACACGACGGTCGAGGATTATCTGGGCAAGGACCCGTCCGCGGTCGACCCGGTGTTTGAGCAGCTGGTCCGCAACGTCGCTCCCAAGCAGCGGCCCGTGCTGCGGATCGGCGGTGACACGACCGACTGGACGTGGTGGCCCGTCCCGGGGACGGCTCGCCCGCCGTGGGTTCGCTATTCACTCAATAGCCGGTGGCTCGGCGTGATGCAGGCGCTTGAGCGCGCCGTTCATGTGCGGTTCATCTTTGGCATCAATCTGGAGGCCGACAGCCGCTCCGTCGCGCACGAGGAGACCACCGAACTGGTGAAGGGTCTCGGACGGGGCGCGATCGCCGCCTTCGAACTCGGCAACGAGCCGGAGCTGTACGGCAGCTACAGCTGGTACCGGACGAAGTCCGGTACGCACGTTACGGGGCGGCCCCTTAGCTATGACTTCGCTGACTTCACGGACGACTTCACCCGCATCGGATCGGCGGTGTCCACGCAGGTCCCGCTGGCCGGGCCGGGGACCGGTGGCAGCGCGCCGTGGACGTCGCCTCTGGCCCTGTTCCTCGATCGCGAGCCGCGGGTGCAGATCGTGACGATGCATCGGTACGGGCTGGATGGCTGCTCGCACCTCGTCCCGATCACTGCGCTGCTGTCGAGCGGCGCACAGGCCGGACTCGTAGCGAGCGTCGCGACGCCGCTCAAGGTCGCGCACGCGCATCACGTCCAGCTGCGGATCGAGGAGATGAACACCGTCGCGTGCGGCGGTCAGCGCGGCGTCTCGAACACGTTCGCCGCCGCGCTGTGGCTGCTCGACACGATGCTCGACGCCGCCCGTCTTGGCGTGAACGGCGTCAACGTCCACACCAATCCGGTCGACAACGCGCCGCCGACACCGACCCGGCAAACCGTGCGCGCGGCTCACGTCGCAGCCGCTCTCCCGATCAAGTCCCCGGGTCTGAACTCGTTGTTTGATTTCAGCCTGTCGCGCGGTGTGTGGCGCGCGTCGATCCGCCCTGAGTACTACGGGATGCTGCTCTTCGCCCAGGCCGCGCCGCCTGGCTCGCGCTTTCTCAGCACCGAGCCGCAGGGCGCCGTGACCGGCCTGCAAGAGTGGGCGCTCGAGGCGCCGAATGACACGATCCATGTCGTGCTCGACAACGAGCGTCTCACCGGCTCCGAGACGGTTGAGATCCGAATCCCGACGGCCCACGGTGACGGTACGCTGGAGCGCCTCTCCGCTCCGGGCCTGTCCGCCACCGGCGGCGTTACCCTGGGCGGCCGTACGTTCGGTGCGACAAACACCACCGGTACGCTGCCGGCGCCGGTTCGCATCACGGTGACACACACCGCCGGCGTTTACCAGGTCGAGCTTCCCGCTACCACCGCGGCGATGTTGACCGTCTCCCGGTGACACCCCGCGGTGCTGTGGATCCGATGAGGCGTTCGACGAGCGGGTCGAGGCGCCTCCGCGTTCATGTCGTCCCCGATGATGGAGCACGCGTGCTCGACCACCGTGGCGGTCTCGGCTTGTGCTGGACCACAAGTTGCAGCCAGCTTTACGTGACCGAGGGCGCCGGACAACCAGCATGAAAGAAGTGAATGGAAGAGTCCTGTATCGAAGATCTAGCGAGTCACGACGGCCCCGCCCATGCGTTGGCGACCCGTGCGGGCGCAGCGAAGCGTTGCTGTCGGGGTGCGCGCAGGCCGGCTATTGCAGCCTCGAAATGGGCGCTATCGGGGTGCCGACGTGCTGTGGATCAGCGGAAGGCAAAACCAGTGGCGTCGCTTCGCGAGCCGTCATTGGGCCCCGCGGGGTCGAAGAACCCGTGAATATGCGTGATCTCTTCATGCTGAGAACCGGGAGATCTCACGATCACCCGCCTGTCGTGATGGAGGGGCGGTCGTGCGCGGAACGCCGGGGGCGGTAATCCCGTGATGGACGATCGTGAGAAGTCGGACGGTCCGGTAGTACCTGAGAAACAGCCGAACAACGCCCAAGGCGGGCGGCGGAGGCGTGGAGGAAGCCGACCGGCCAAGGGGAACACGGCCAGCGAAACGCGCCCCGGACACGTGCCGGGCACGGCGCGCCAGTGAGCTGTCGTGTGCGCCGTGGCGCAGACGGACAAGGAAGCGCGGTTCACCGCGCTCCTGCATCACGTTGACGTCGATCGTCTCCGGGCGGCGTACTTCGCGCTTCGGCCGAAGGCCGCGCCGGGTGTGGACGGCGTCACGTGGGAGGACTATGGCGTGGGACTCGAGGAGAAACCTTCGGGATCTCCATGCCCGGGCTCACAGGGGCGCCTACCGGGCGAGGCCGTCGCGGAGGGTGTTCATCCCGAAGCTGGAGGGGCCGTTGAGGCCGCTCGGGGTCGCTGCGTTGGAGGACAAGATCCTTCGGCGGGCGTTGGTCGATGTGCTGAACGTCATCTACAAGACGGACTTTCCCGGTTTCTCGTACGGGTTTCGACCGGGGCGCAGCCCGCATCACGCGCTGGATGCGCTCGCCGCCGGGATCGTGGGCAAGAAGGTGAACTGGGTGCTCGACGCGGATTACCGCGACTACTTCTCCACCCTCGACCATCAGTGGCTGGAGCGGTTTGTGGAGCACCGGATCGCGGACGAGAAGGTCCTGCGGCTGATCCAGAAATGGCTCGCCGCGGGGGTCATCGAAACGGTCGCGGGCGCGATCCAGTGGTTGTGAAGCTTGAGGAGGTTGTGGGTCGCTGCCACGAGGCGCCATTCCGACCGTGCGGCGGCCCTGCCTCTTCGTCTGAGCCGAGTGATCCCGCGTTTGTATTTGATCTGCCCGAAGACCGGCTCGATACTTTTGCTTCGTTTGAGGTACAGCTTGCGGCCTTCGGGTGTTCGGAGCGCGTGGCGCATCGCCTCATTGATTCCGCCCTCCCAGCCGGGACGGGCGCCCTCACGAGCCATCGAGTCGGGCGGACGAGGAACCTCGAAGCCGTCGCCGCGGAGTTGCTCGATCTGTTTGGTATGCCAGTAGCCAGCGTCCGCGAGCACCGTCCGCGGCCGGTCGCTCACACCGGCAGGCTCGAGCTCACGGACCGCGGCGCTGACCATCGGTTCGAGCTGCCCGAAATCAGGTGACTGGGTCGCGATCTCCGCCGCGGTCACGACCGCCTCCGCGTTGCACCCCTGAATGTTCGGCTGACCCTGCCTGCGCATCTCCCGCGAGTCGGGGTCGGTCACGTTGATCTTCCCTTCGGCACCAACGGCGGCGAATACGACATCCTGCCCCGGTTATAGCTGTTCAGCTTCCGCTCCACCCAGTCAAAGGGCGGTTGCACGGCAATGCTCGTATTCGCGGTCCGCGGCGTGCTCGTAGGCAAGTTGCTCATCCAGCCTTCGCGTGGCTTCGGCCAGCCGCTCGCCACGATCGTGCGGGATCGGTCTCGCTTCCCGCTCGCGGCGCGCCTCGAGCTCGCGTCGCCCCTGACGCAACCACGCCTCACGACCATCCGGCGACCCCAGGAAACCGGTCACGATCAAGCCCAAGCTCGACCTGCTCGATCATCTCCTCACCCTCCTCCCGCGCCGCGGCACGTTCGCGCTCGAGCCGCTCCCGCGCGCAGATCGTGTTGACAACCGCGCGGATACCTGCGAGGGTCGGGGTGACCGTGGCGAGCGCGACCCTTGCGGATGCGATTGCCTTCGAGGCTCGGGGGCGAGTGGGTGTGGGCTCTCGGCGACCGGGGTCGTGTTGGGGTGCTGGTCGCTGCGGCGTTGTTGGCCGGGGTGGCGGTGGTCGTCGCCGCGGCGGCGCTCGTTGGCGTTCGGGGGGGCGTGTCGAGCGCGCGCTCGTCGGTGGGTGCGTCGTCGTCGGGTGGGTTTGCGCGTTTGCCGGTCCCGTTGCGCGGTCTGGTGTCGGGCACGCTTGGTCGCAGCGAGCGCGTGTTCTGGGTTAGGCGCGCGGGTGCAGGGTTTGTGTTGGTGAACGGCGCGCAGGGTTTCTCGGCACGTTTTTCGGGTTCGGGTGTGCGTGTTTCCGCGCGCGGGGGGCGTCTCGCGCTGAGCCAGGCCGGGGTTGGCTACGGCTCGTCGTTGAGGCCGTTTGGGTCTCGGGTTCCGAGCGCGGATGGGAACCGTGTCTCGTACGCCGACGGGGCGGTTACGCAGTGGTATGAGAACGGGCCGCTGGGGCTCGAGCAGGGCTTTGTTTTGCGTGCGCCGCCGGCGGGCGCGGCGCGCGGCCCGGTGACGATCGCGCTGCGCGTGGGGGGGCGTTGAGGGCGCGTCTGGTTGGTGGCGGCGAGGCGGTCGATTTCATTGGCCTGGGCGGGCGGGTCGTGCTTCGCTACGTGGGTTTGCGGGCAATCGACGCGCGCGGGCGCGTGCTGCACGCGTGGCTTGACGCGAGCGTCGGCAGGCTGCTGGTTCGAGTCGACGCGCGCGGCGCGCGGTATCCGCTGCGGATCGACCCATTCCTCCAGGAAGGCGCCAAGCTCGTCGGCACCGGCGCGGCCGGCGACGCCAAGCAGGGCTGGAGCGTGGCGCTGTCGGGCGATGGGAACACCGCGCTCGTCGGCGGCCCCGGCGACAACGACGACGTGGGGGCGGTGTGGGTGTTCACGCGCTCGGGGACGACCTGGACCCAGCAGGGCCCAAAGCTCGTCGGCACCCCCGCGATCGGCCGACGCCAACCAGGGCCTCAGCGTGGCGCTGTCGAGCGACGGGAACACCGCGCTCGTCGGCGGCCCCAGCTATGACGCCAGCTACGGCGCCAGCACCGTGGGGGCGGTGTGGGTGTTCACGCGCTCGGGGACGACCTGGACCCAACAGGGCCCGGAGCTCGTCGGCACCGGCGCCGTCGAGGGCGCCAACCAGGGCGGCAGCGTGGCGCTGTCGGGCGACGGGAACACCGCGCTCGTCGGCGGCGCTGAGGATAACGTCAGCGCGGGGGCGGTGTGGGTGTTCACGCGCTCGGGGACGACCTGGACCCAACAGGGCCCAAAGCTCGTCGGCACCGGCGCCGTCGGCGACGCCGTCCAGGGCTCGAGCGTGGCGCTGTCCCGCGACGGGGACACCGCGCTCGTCGGCGCCCCCGACGACAACAGTGGTAAGGGGGCGGTGTGGGTGTTCACCCGCTCGCGGGGGCGCTGGACCCAGCAGGGCCGAAAGCTCGTCGGCACCAGCGACGTCGGCGACGCCAACCAGGGCTCGAGCGTGGCGCTGTCGCCCGACGGGAACACTGCGCTCGTCGGCGGCATCGACGACAACAGGGGTAGGGGGGCGGTGTGGGTGTTCACGCGCTCGCGTGGGCGCTGGACCCAGCAGGGCCGAAAGCTCGTCGGCACCGGCGCCGTCGGCGACGCCGAGCAGGGCACCAGCGTGGCGCTGTCGCCCGACGGGAACATCGCGCTCGTCGGCGCCCCCGACGACAACAGGGGTAAGGGGGCGGTGTGGGTGTTCACGCGCTCGCAGGGGCGCTGGACCCAGCAGGGCCGAAAGCTCGTCGGCACCGGCGCCATCGGCCACGCCTACCAAGGCACCAGCGTGGCGCTGTCGGACGACGGGAACACTGCGCTTGTCGGCGGCATCGGCGATAACGGCGACGTGGGGGCGGTGTGGGTGTTCGTCACGAGTCGCCGAAGACCTACAAGCACCTGAAGCCCGGCAAGTACACGTTCGAGGTGCGGGCGTCCAACGCCGCCGGCGCCGAACCGACGCCGGCGACGAAAAGCTTCACGATCACCTGACCCACGCGAAGCCCGACCGTCTCGCGCCGGTTGCGGTGGCCCAAGCGGTACCCCACACCGGCTCTCGCAGAGCCGCATGCCTCCTTTTGTCCCGCATGGCGTTCTCGGCCGGACGATCGAAACGCAACTCAGTGGAAGCAATCATGAAGGAGCCGTCTCCGCCTGACTGCTGTCTGGACCCAGGTCGCTCCCATGTCAAGGGAGATCTGAGCCGGACCGGGTTCCACGCTGGTTTGTAGGTTTCCTTGTTTCTGTTCCAGCGAGTGATCTGACCCTAACGGTCAGAGAGGCCACGCGCTGAGCTTCCATCATTGGACTACCTGTGGCGCGGCCTGAGCGAGCAACGCTTCGTCCACCGAGCCGTTCTCGGGGCCGACAGCGGTTCCGAGGCCGTTTTCAGCGCCGACCGATCCGAACGGACGCGTTGTAAGCGCGTCTGAGACGCTCGCAGCGAGGGCCGCGACCGTTTCATCCTCTGAGAACGCGTCGTTGACCGCGGTCGCGGCGGCGTACAGCTGTTCGAATTCGACGGGCGGGATGTCGCCGAGGGACTCGTGCAACCGGTCGTGGTTGAACCAGCCGATGTACTCGACGACAGCGAGCTCGAGCTGCGATCTCGTTTTCCAGACCCGGTCGGCGATCAGCTCGGTCTTGAACGAATCCACGAACGATTCCGCCATCGCGTTGTCCAGCGCATCTCCGACCGTCCCGATCGACCGGAGCACCTCGTGGTCATCGAGCTCCTGCGTGTAGTCCTGGCTGGTGTATTGCGACCCGGCATCCGTATGAGCGATCAGCTGAAAATCCGCGCCGGGCTGCCTGGTGCCGATCGCCATCCTTAGCGCGTCGAGCACCAGCGTGCTGCGCATGTTGGCAGCCAGCTGCCAGCCGACCACGCGCCGTGAGAACACGTCGATCACGAAACTGAAATACGCGACCCCCTCCCAGCAGCGCAGATACGTGAAATCGCCGATCCATAAGCGATCCGGCCCGTCAGCGGTGAAGTTCCGCTTGACCAGATCCTCCGGGCGGACAGCGTCAGGGTCGGGTTTGGTGGTCCGCCACGGCTTCCCACGCCGTTTCGCGCCAACGATCCCGTTCGCGGCCATCAACCGCTGCACCCGGCAGCGCGCGACCCGCTCACCGGCACGGTGCAGCGCCTTCCACATCCGCCTGTTACCCATAGGCGGAATAGTTGTCCTTGTGCACCTTCCGGATCACCGCCAGCAGCCGCTCGTCCCCCACAACCCTCGCCGAGCGCTCGCCGGTCGCGCGCTGATAGTAGGCGGACGCCGACACGCCCAGGGTCCGGCAGATCTCCTCGACCCCAAAACGAGCCCGATGCCCATCGATATACCGGCTCACTTCGATCGGTCTGGGTCGAGTTCGCGCGCAAAAAACAGGCTGGCGGACCGCAGAATCTCGTTCGCCCGCCGCAACTCCTGGTTCTCGCGGCGCAGCTTCTTGATCTCGTCGCACTCGCCGTCGAGAGCCCCTGCCGGCGGCCCTCATCGATCTCCGCCTGACGCACCTTCTTGCGCAACGTCTCAGACGGAATCCCAAGATCCGCGGCGACATGCGCGATCGGTCGGCCGGACTCGAACACCATCCGGATACCGCGATCAATCAACTCCTCCGGGTACTTCCTCGGACGTGACATGACTGGAGGTTCTCCGTTCCCGAGGACAGATCGTCCTCGAAATAGAGTGATCTGGCCCCGGTTTTTCGGAGTCGGCATGCTGGACTCTCGGCAGAGAGGATCTGTTCATGCCCCGTCGTTATCCCTCGGAGGTTCGTCGTCAGGTGGTTGAGCTCGCGCGTGCTGGCACGCGTGTCGCGCAGCTCGCCGAGGTGTTCGATGTCAGTGAGGCCGCGATCTATACGTGGCTCAAACAAGAACGCGTTGATCGTGGCGAGGTCGCCGGCGAGAGCACCGATCAGCAGCTCGAGCTCGCCGCGGCGAAACGCAGGATCAAGCAGTTGGAGACAGAGCTCGCGGTCGCGCGGAAGGTCAACGAGGTGTTCCTGAGAGAGGGGATCCACCCAAAAGACTCTTCCCGGTGATCAGCTCTCTGACCGGGCAGGGGATCAACGTCCGTCACGCCTGCCGTGTCCTGGGTGTCTCAGAGTCGGGGTATTACGACTGGAAGGACCGCCCCGACCCACCCAGAACGCTCCGACGGATCTGGTTGGCCGGGGAGATCGCCGATGTGCACCGAGCGTCGGGTGGGACCTATGGGAAGTTGCGGGTGACCGCGGAGCTGCGCTATGGCCGCGACATCCGGATTTCACACAACTCGGTCGCCTTGATCATGCGTGAGCTGGGGCTCAAGGGTCTCCCGACCCGCCGGCTGCCGAGGGGCGCCAGGGTCGCGAAGGTCATCTCGTTGGACTTGGTGCGTCGGTCGTTTCGGCGGGATCGTCCGAACGAGCTGTGGCTGACCGATATCACCGAGCACCCAACCCGGGAGGGAAAGGTGTACTGCTGCGTGGTGCTCGACGCGTTCTTCCGCCTCGTTGTCGGCTGGTCGATCGATTCAACCCAGACGACGGTTTTGGTGCTGAACGCGCTCGGGATGGCCACCCTACGTCGCGAGCACCGTGACGGGCTTGTGATCCATTCCGATCGCGGGGTGCAGTTCACCTCCTGGGCGTTCAGCCAACGCGTCCGCGACGCCGGGATCGCCCCGTCGATGGGGGCGGTCGGCTCCGCATACGACAACGCGATGGTCGAGGCGTTCTGGGCACGGATGCAGGTCGAACTGTTCAACCGCCACCGCTGGAAAACCAGGATCGAGCTCGCGACCGCGATCCACGATTACATCGAGCACTTCCACAACACCCGACGCCGGCACTCCGCGCTCGGGATGCTCACACCGACCGAGGCCGAAGCCCGCTACCGCGAGGCTCAGGGATGAACGTCAACAGGCTAAGACCGCCCAAACCACTGCAGCTAACGACACGTGCTCGGTTGGTCTCTCCGCTGCCCGGGTTGATCCAGTCGAGCTCGACCATCAACATCCACAACAACACCACCACCAACAGCCGATCCCAGAAACCCGACTCCGCCGAAACTAGGCCAGATCAGAGCCTCCGTCAAACTCGGCCTGGCTCAATCCGCTATCCGCGGGTATGGGGAGCGCTAACCCTACCGCGGCTCAACCGAGGATGGGTGACAAATGTCGAACCCCACGCTCTGGCTCAGCCCTTGGGCCCAGCAGCCGTTCAGTGCATCGATGCCGTGGCGAACCCAACGCATCACTACGAACGGACACTTCGACTTGACCGAAGCGACGCGGACAGCCGGAGACATTCTCGGCCTCAGCCCGCGGTCAGATGCGCGGGGAGCCAGACGCCGATCTCGGTGCCGAGCTTTGGCGCGGGCCGATCGGGCAATCGAGGTTCTGCCATAGTTTTGCGGACGTGACGCAACGGGATTTTCCTGAAGCAATCGCAGTACTTGGAGCAGGAACCATGGGCGCCGGCGCGGCAGCGCTGTTCGCGCTGCATGGCGCGCGGGTCACACTCGTGGTTCGCAGGTCCGCAGCCGCCGGACTCGCGCGTGAACGGGTGGAGATGCACTTGCGGCGTCTTGTGGAGCTGGGGGTCATCGATTCGTCTGAGCGTGAGAGCGCCTTGCGCCGTGTAGAGACGTCTCTCGGATTGAACTCCGCTGAGGTCTACGGTCTCGTCTTCGAGGCAATCTCCGAGGCCGAGGACGCGAAGCGATCTGCCTTGGCCGACGCTGAAAGTGTGCTCGCCGCGGACGGGATCATTGCGTCAACGACATCCTCGATCTCGATCGGAGCACTCGCAGCCGGACTCTCAGACGCGTCCAAGTTCGCAGGATGGCACTGGCTGAATCCAGCCGCACTTGTACCGCTTGTGGAGATCGTTCCCTGGTCGGGCACCTCGCCGCTTGCGGTCGCAACATTGACCCGTTGGTCAGAGTTGCTTGGGAAGCAACCCATCACGCTCCGCCGCGATGTTCCTGGCTTTGCCGTCAACCGACTCCAATATGCCCTCCTCCGTGAGGCTTACTGGCTGGTGGAGGAAGGCGTCTGCAGCTTCGACGACGTCGACCTCGCGGTCACCGCCGGGTTGGGCCTGCGCTGGGCGTCGATCGGCCCGTTCGCAACCATGGACCTCGCCGGCCTTGAAGTCCACGCCGCCGTCGCAAGCTCGCTTTTCCCTCAGCTGCATTGTGGCCACGACGTGCCAGCGCCTCTCGCCGAACTTCGAGAATCCGGAGCCACGGGAGCCAAAGGTGGCCTTGGTCTTCTAGGGCCGTACTCAACCGACAAGATCACGGAGCTCGAATGGTCCCGCGACCGCACAATCATGAGCCTCCGCCCAGGCTGTTCGAATGACTGAATGGCCCCGACTGAGAGCGCCTTCCGATCCGCCGCGCCCCGCTTCTGGGTGAACATCCCGAGCGGTTCCTGTCCGAGCTACTCGGATTGATGACCTGGAGATCGGTCGGTTTGAACGCGACGGAGTCGCGCGCTGATCGCCGAAGTCGGGCACGGCGACCGGAGCGCTCGCTCACCGCGGTCAGTCGGCGGTGTAGCCGCTCGGCTCCGAGCATGTCGCCGGCGACATGCTCGGAATTACGATCCGACCCAGCCGTCGAGGCGTACGCTCAAGTATTTCCCCACCAGACATAGTGACAAGCCGCTGCGAGCAGTCGTTCGAGCAGTCCCGTCCGTCTGTTGCCCGCAGCGTTCGGCGGTGGCTCGGCTGGACGATCGCACTGGCGGCCGATCCGATTGCCCTGATCGCCGGCGAGCGATGGGCCCGTCCGATAGTGCTCGTGATATGGCACTGGTGGACACGAGGGGACGATCTCCGACTGCCGCGGCAGCGCGGAACTGGGATACCCGGACCCAGGTAGCTCGGGTGGCCGGCCGCGAGGCACTCCGGCGCACCGCACTTGGCTGATCGACGGCGTTCCCGACACGGTCACGGCACCTTAGTGGCACGGAGCAACGGGTTTGGCCGCCACGCACGCCTTCTGGCGCCCAGCTCCAATGTAGGCTACGGGTCGCCGCTCCGCTCCTTAGATGAGAGTGAGACTGAGTCCATAGAGCCGCGACAGCTCCTGCGCTGGTGTGGGCCCCGAGGTCCGAAATGCCAGACGGTTTCTACAGCTACTTCTTGTGTTCGACAACCTGACGGGGGAGCATGCAGTCTCCTTGACCCGAGGTTTCGAATTCGGACGGCTCGTTATGCGGCGGTCACTAATCCTGGTGACCCGCCCGCTGAGGATGGCGCCGACCATTCGTTTCCGGCGCCCGGGGGTCGCCCGAAACAGCGATTGTCGGAGTGATCGTCATAGCCGCGTGCCACACGCGCTGGCCCGCCCCCACGGCAGGTCGGTCCGCCACCCACGACGGCGTTCGTCAAGGCGTGACACGCTGCGTCAGCGTGCGCCGCGCGCTCCTCTTGACCTAGGCGCCGGTCTCGTCTCTCCGGTCGCCAAGTGTGCCGGCCGATAATCAGTCACTCACCTCGGGAACACGGTCCGCTAGGCGTTCTCCTCGCCGGATCGGTGGCAATCTACGGCCAACCGTGCCGGGGCACCCATGAGCCTGTTGAGCACGCCAGCACTTTTGCTTGATAGCGACCTGACGCTTGCGATCGGTGAGCGTGATCTCCCTGAGCCGGCGTCAGACGAAGCGCTGGTGCGTGTGCGGTGGGCTGGGGTCTGCGGTTCCGACCTGCACGTCGTGCGCACCGGCGACTGGGTGCAAGCCTGGCCGGCGACCTTAGGACACGAGATCTGCGGGACGGTCGAGATCGCGTCGCCGGATGGCGAGCTCCAACTTGGGGACATAGTGGTGGCTGACTCTCGGGTTCCCTGTGGAGCGTGTCGCTCGTGCGTGGAACGCGATCCGGACCGTTGCGAGGCGATTGGATTTGTCGGGGAGGTTCGGCCGGGTGGGTTTGCGAGACACTGCGTGCTGCCCACCAGACTTCTCCACCGCGTTCCCGTGCCGCTGAGGGACTCCGCGACCGCGGTCCTGAGCGAGCCGTTGGCTGTCGCCGTTCATGCGCTATCGCTGCTGCGCTCTGAGCCCCGGGAAGTGCTCGTGATCGGCCACGGGCCAGTCGGGGCACTGACCCACATCGAGCTGCGGCGACAGTTCCCCGATGCCATCATTGATGTCGCCGAGCCAACCGCGCTGCGGGCCTCGCTTGCGCGCGCGCTCGGCGCTAAGGCTTTTAGCTCGGCGAGCGGACTGAAAGGACAGCGCTACGACACCGTCATCGACGCCGCCGGATACGCGGGCTCGCTGAGTGAGTCGGTGTCGTTTGTGCGACCACGAGGGCAGATTCTCGTGCTCGCGATCTCCCGCCGGGCTGTCGAAGTGACCCCAGCTGACTTGGTTGAGGCCGAGATATGCGTGCTGGGATCCAACGCCTTCACGCGCGAGCTGCCTGAGGCCATAGCACTGCTGGCCGCCGAGGCATGGCGCTACGAGCCCGTGATCACCGACGCGGTCTCGCTGGCGGAGTTGCCGGCCGTAATTCGACGACAGCTCGCTCGGCCCGACGCAATCAAGGTCGTCGTATGTCCGTGAGCGCTCTTCCGACGCACGCACGCGAAAGATTGGAGCTCCTGCGGTCATATCGCGCCGGGAGCTCGGCGGAAAATCCCGCCGGGAAGCTGTCGTCCAACGAGTCACCACTCGGGCCCGCGCCGCAGGTCCGCCTGGCGATCGCCGCGGCGGCTCACGGCGTGAATCGTTATCCAGATGCCCGAGGGCTGGAGACGGCAGTTGGAATTGCCGAAGGGGTGCCCAGAGATCAGGTCATTCTGACGAACGGCAGCGACGAGTTGTGCTACCTAATTGCCGCATTGTTCATCGACGCCGGGTCGGTAGTGGTGCTCTCGGACCCGTGCTATCAGATCGACGAACTCGTCACGCGACTGCACCGTGGCGAGCCGCGGCTAATACCCATTCGGCCTGACGGTGGACACGATCTAGTGGCGCTCGCTCGCGCGGCAAGTGACGCCGCAATCGTCTGGCTTCCCACGCCACATAATCCGACCGGCGTTGCTGTGGAGCCCGACGAATTAATCCGGTTTCTGGATGCTGTGCCAGAGAGCTGTCTAGTCGTCCTTGATGAGGCATATCGCTCTTATGTAGCTCCCGAGTTGCGGCCGTCAACCGTGGAGCTCGTGACCCGATATCCGAACATCCTTGCCCAACGGACATTCTCCAAGTCATATGCACTGGCGGGAATGCGGGTCGGCTATGGGTTTGGCAATCGCGAGGTGATCGACGCGCTCAAGCAGATCAAGCCGCCGTTCAACGTCGGCAGCGTCAGTCTTGCCGCCGCCCAAGCCGCGCTTGAGTCCGGTGCCTGGCGCGACTACACCGTCGATTTGGTGCGCCGTGAGCGTGAGCGATTCGAGCGAACACTCGTGACGCTAGGCGTCGAGCACTTCCCGAGCCAGGCCAACTTCGTGACCGCGCGCTTCGACGATCTCGATCGGGTGCAGAGGGCCTTGGCAGCAGCTGGCCTCTCCGTCCGCGACGGCGCGGATCTAGGAATGTCTGGCTGGGTGCGGATCTCGGTGGGCGCGCCGGCGGTCATGGCAGAACTGCGGGCGATCCTCAAGGAGATCGTATGAGCGAAGACGGACGTGGGTTGGGCTGCGCCGGTCGGGGAGACTGCCGCGCGGCAGCTCGTTGGTCTGCTTGGCCCTCCGGGCACTTGTCCCCTGGCTAAGCCGCCGACTTTGGTGCGATCGCGCGGGCACCATCTACTGGCGATGTCGAAGAGCTCAAACAAGCCGCGCCGCGTGGCGGGTAAGGCGGCGGGGAGCACTAGCTCATGGCTCGGCACATCATCGTCTCGGGAGGGAGAAGCGGAATTGGTTTGGCGACGGCGCGACATCTCGCCGGTCAAGGAAACCGGGTCCGGATACTGAGCCAGCATCACGAAACCGTCTGTGCCGCGCTTGATGTGACGCCCGAGCTCGCAGGAGGGTGTGCTGGAACTGTTGACCGAGGACTTTCGGCGAGTTATGGACGTCAACGTCGTTGGTTCATTCCTCCTGGCGACTGCCACGGGTCGCCGGATGTCTCGTGGCTCGGCGGGCGTCGTCAATGCCTCGATCAACGCCTCACGAGCCGAACTGGGATTTGCCGACTACAACGCCTCCAAGGCCGCCGTTCTGTCTCTGTCCCAGACGATGGCGCTGGAGCTGGCATCGAGTGGGATCACAGTCACCGCCATCAGATCGGCGATGTTGTGGCCCTTGGTGGGCCGACGAGAGACTCCGCGTTGGAGCTGTCGGCAGCCCTCCGCCTCAGGGGGCCGAGCTGTCGCCGAACGGGGGCTTTCCGAGGCATGTCTGACCAGCCAGACGGTATTTCGCCGCAAGCTGTTGCGTTGATATGAGGGACGCGGGAAACTGTTCACGGACCCAGACTGGAGTCCGACATGGCAGACATAGCGAGAATCCACCCGGTGAAATCCGCCGAGCGCGTCTTGGAAGTACTCACCTTGCTCGCGCAGCACACGCGGCCCGTGCCTACGATGACGATCGCCCGGGAGTGCGGGATCCCCAAGAGCAGTGCGCACCAGCTGCTGAACGTGATGCGCGCGAGTCACTTCGTGACGTATTACGACGCAGAGCATGCGTGGGGTCTAGGGGTCGCCTCGTTTGAGATCGGATCGGCGTACCTGCGATCCGAGCCGCTGCAGCGCTTGGCGCGACCGGTGCTCTCGGCGCTCACGGAGCACACCGGTGACACGTCGCACCTGGCGATGCTTCATGGCACCGAGGTGCTGTATCTCGACAAGGAGGAGGCGTCGGGACCTGCCCCTAAGCTCGTGACCGAAGTCGGCGTGCGATTGCCCGCCCACTTGACTGCCGTGGGCCGTGCGATTCTCGCTGAGCTAACGGAGCCGCAGATTCGCGCCCTCTACGCACATCAACCGCTGGTGCACCGGACCGGGCGGGGACCAGCGAATCTCAGTGAGCTCCTGCGGCAACTTGCGGAGGTTCGGGCGCGCGGCTTCTCTCACGACGACCAAATGGTGACGCCCGGGATCGGCTGCGTCGCCGCCCCAGTGTTCTCGCACGAGAAGGTGCCGGTCGCAGCGGTCGGAGTGACGTATGTCGCGGCACAGCGAGACGCGGACGAAATCGCCGACGTGGCCGCAACGGTGCAGCAGATGGCGTCGCGGCTGTCGACGAACCTCGGCTACCAGGCGCCCTCGCAGCACTCGGCGTGACTGCGACGTCGCAAATGCGAGTTTCGGTGCTTGAGCCGGATCTGCTCATGGGGCGCGACTCTCATCGTGACGTCGGGCTGCAGAACCCCGTTCCGAGCTGTGCTTCGGCAATCAATGTCGGCACGGTCGATTCGGAAACAGGGGCCCTTCGCGCAGCCAACTGTAGTGTTGGATCCGGAGCCAAGTGAACCTCGTACTTGTCGTTGGTCCGGACCCTCGTGCGCGTGAGCCGAGCCTTCAATCAGGCTCCGCCTCGTCCGTCGTGATAACGGACCTCGGGCGTCCGGGTTGGCCGCGCCGCTCGGTAACCGGCCCATTCAATTTGCGCGGCTTTGAGCCCTACTAAGGAGGTTCTATGAGCGACTACAAGGGAATGACCGTCACTCGCGCTGGTGATGTGTATGAGACGCGGCGCGAGAGTCGCGAGGCGACCGTACGCACAGCGGTCGACTTCGGTCCGCTACGGCAGCCGGTTTTAAACACGACGTTGGCGTTCTTTGACCACATGCTGGAGATGACGGGCTGGTATGGCGACTTCGTGATCGACGCTAGCTACGAGGTTAACACGTTCAGACTCATGCACGTCGTGATCGAAGATACGGGCCTCGCACTCGGTGCGTCATTCGGCCAGGTCATTCGTGACCGTATCGCCGAGGGCGTCGAATCCAACGGGGAGAGTCACGGAGTGATGGACGAGGCGAGCGCGTTCGCGCAGGTCTCGTTTGAGGGTCGTGCGAACGCGTACGTGAATCGCGGCGGGGCTAGCGCATTGGAACGGGTTGAGGACGTTCTCACCGTGGATCTCGTGGCGTTCTTCGAGGGCTTCAGTCAGGGTGGGCGCTGCACCGTTCGGCTCGACCTTTACGACGACTCTCGCGACCCGCACCACGCATGGGAGGCCGGCTTCCGGGCATTCGCGCGGGCATTGCGTGCGGCGCTGAGGGCTAACCCGCGCCGCGCCGGGAGAACAGCCGGGGTTAAGGGCACGCTCGACTAAGGGGTCGGATGAGCGGACGCGCCTCGTGTCTGGTGCGGGTGCGGCACTGACCCCGCTCGCGGCGATGGGAATGGTTCGATCCGCTCGATATCGGCTAGAACGGCTAAGAGTGTCAATTAGATGGAGGATGAGGTGTCTATAAGTCAGGCCGGACCGCTCGCACTCATGCGATGGGATGAGTCCGATGAAGAAACTCGGAGCAAGTTGCTCCAGCGAGGTATAGACAAGATCTTCGATCCAGCTCTTCAGGACTCGATTCGAGAGATCGTTTCGGATGTCCGAACTAATGGAGACGCTGCCGTTGCACGCGCCTTGCGCCAATTTGACGGTTGCGAGATCGACGCAGACAAGCTTCGGGTCCCCGACGAGGAGTTCGATCGGGCTCGGAATGGGGTCCCTGAGGAGTTGCTGGACGCCGCGCGAACGGCGATCTCGAACCTCCGCGCGTTCAACGAATACGCAACACGCGAGCGAGAATGGCATACGGAGCTGCGTCCCGGGCTCTTCGTCGGGGAACGCCTCACGCCAATCGCGAGCGCGGGCCTATTCGTTCCGAGCGGGAAAGGCTCATTCCCGTCCGTCGTGGCCCAGCTGGGGGTGCCGGCGCTGGTCGCCGGCGTGCCAGAGATCGCGATTGTCGTGCCGCCCGTTCCGGGCGGCAATGATGAGGTCGATCCGGCGGTGCTCTGCTTCGCCCGCGAGCTTGGGATCACCAGCGTGTTTCGCGCAAACGGTCCTGCTGGGATCGCAGCTCTGGCGTTCGGAACCGAGACATTCCCCAAGGTGCGAAAGGTTGTCGGGCCAGGAAGTCCGGCGGTGCAGGCTGCACAGATCCAATGCCAGCTGTTTGGCTGTCACACACAGATGCTGTGCGGACCGTCCGAGAGCCTGATCATTGCCGACGACACCGCCGACGTGCGACTCCTGGCTGCGGATCTGCTCAACGAGGCCGAACATGGCCCCGACTCGAGCTCTGTGCTCGTGACCAGCTCTGAGGAGCTGCTGCTCGCGGTGCAGAGCGAAGTCTCCGAGCAGCTCGCGGCGCTACCAGAGCCCCGTCGCTCGTACGCCAAGGAGGCCCTGGGCGAGAACGGCGGGTGCGTGCTCGTCGCAGATCTCGACCAGGCGATTGAAGTCGCCAACGAGTACGCGGCAGAGCATATGCAGCTGGTGGTGGATTCTGCCGTTGAGGCCGACACGATCGCCCGGCTGCAGGACGCCGGCGAGCTCCTGATCGGCCAGAGCACCCCGATCTCGGCTGCCAACTATATGATTGGCGTGCCAGCAGCCTTGCCGACTGGCGGCTTTGCCAAGGTTACATCCGGCATCACTGCGGAGACGTTCCTTAAGCGTATGTCCATCGCGAGAGCAGACTGGCAGGCGCTCGCGGAGGTGACGCCGGGTGTCCTGGCATTTGCCGGCCACGAAGGCTTTCCGGCGCACGCTGCAGCGGTTCGTGCGCGGCTCGCCGGCGAAGATCGCCATCGAGCCGAGTCATGACCGCATGGTTAGTCGCGCCGCCGGTGACCGATTCGCCGCAGCTCTGTGACGCGGCTTGTGCCCCGCCTCGGTGTGAACGAGACGCGGCGGTGAGTAACCCCTTCCATATCGGGGGCCATTCAATAGAACAACACCCACATCAAACGCCTACCAGCTTCCAAAACGCGCGCCTCGCGCCCAACACATAGGGCTCGTCACAACGTCAAGACTTTTCGCCCCGAAGTCGAACTGGCTGCTGTGCTCCTTTAGGGCATCTCACAGACCGCGGTGCATGGCGGCCAGTCAGTTGGTGCCAGGCACACGTGATCCCCGTAAACAAGCGACTGGGCGCTTGACACGGACCATCCTAGCTGAGTACCGTGCAAGTTCATATGGATGAAGTCAGGGTCGCGTACATGAACCCTAAATCGGCGGACCGCGTCCTTGACGTTCTCGAACTCGTTGCCGGGACCACGGACGGCCTAAGCCGCAACGGAATTGCCAGGCACCTCGGAATCCCGAAGAGCAGCGCCTCCGTGCTGCTGCGGGGCCTCGTTGACCGCCAGTACCTCCACGAGACAGCCGACGGAAAGCGTCTGACGATTGGCGTGCGCGCGTTCGAGACAGGAAGCGGGTTTCTACGGCAGACCTCGCTCCTTGACCTCGCCCGTCCAGCAATGAACGAGCTTGTAGCCGAGCTCGGGCAGACTTGTCACCTCGCGGTGCTCGATGGTCGCGACGTCGTCTATCTGGACAAGGTCGACCCGCCGAGGAGTGCGGTTCGGCTCGTGACATCGGTTGGGGCGCGGCTCCCCGCCGCCAACACAGCGGTCGGGCGAGCGCAGCTCGCGTTCCTCGAAGACGCCGAGCTCGAGGAGCGCTATAGCAAGCCGACGCGAGCCCAGGCCTCAATTGACAAGGTGCGACGCCTGCGCGACACGATCAGCGCGCAAGGCTGGGCGACCGAGTGCAACGAGACGACTCCCGGCGTTGGCTGTGTCGCCGCGCCGATCCTTGATCACAACGGGCGTCCCATCGGAGCGATAGGCGCCACCTATCTGGCGGCGACGGTTGATGACTTTGCCCTGCGCGCAGGTCCACGCCTCCTCCGGGCAGCGCTCGAGATCTCCCGACTAAGCGGGTTTGTGGCGGCAGGAGCGCGCGGGCCGGATAACTACGCGAGCTTAGAAGAACGATTGACGTCCGCTGACCAAGGCGAATCAACCGATGAGTGAAACAGCGTCAACGCCCCCTCCCAGCATCAGCGGTACCAACCTGCCAGATGGTGCATCACGGTGTGGCGCTAGACGCGCGAGTCGTCAATCGTGCTCCCCGTGACCGTCGAATCGTGGGATGCGTCCCGGCGGTTATCGTGCTGAACGAGTAGGAAGCACACGACCTCGGTTTGGTGCCGAGGACAGCGTCGGCTGCGCAGGAGCAGGCGATGCGCATGCGGATTGTGTTGGGTGCTGCCGCCCCCGCCAGCGCCGTTCACGACCGAGGCACTTTGAGAAACGCTGCACCAGACGCCGGGCGTTCTCCAGTCCGCGCGTCATCAATGGGATGGGTTCTCGATGGCTACCCGGCCTCTTGACAACAATCAAGCCGCGTGTGTAAGATCTACCGATCACATGCATGAACTGAGTTCGCACATGTGAACCAGCGGGAGATGTTATAAATAGTGACGATCGGTGACACCATCCCTCGATGTGGGCATGTCGTACATCTGTACCTCGCGAGGTGGGAGAGTTTCCCGGTTTGGAGGCGTTTTGATGTCGGCAATTGATGTCCACGAATTCCTTTCGGCGAAACAGGCTGGCGTGATGGTTGGTGCGCCGCCGCCGCGTGCGATGCTCGTGACGCTTGAAAACTGGCAGCAGCCACCATGGAATCGATGGAGTTTCCTGCATGCGCGAGAAGTAATTCCGTCAGCGCGCATCAGCAACGATGACCAGCGATCTACGGTGACTTTGCGGCGCCGTGACGAGGCCCTTGGTGAAATGAAGTTTGAGTCGGCCGCCGGCATCGCGCAGTCGCTAAACGAGTTCCTCTCCCGGTCCTGGACTGACGGGATGTTGGTACTTCAGGCTGGAGATATAGTCTTCGAGGCCTATCGCAACGACATGTCAGCCGCGACTCGGCATATCATGATGTCGGTTAGCAAGTCGGTGACGTCGCTCCTCGTTGGTATGTTTGTCGGCAAGGGTCAAATCAGGCTCGAAGAACCTGTTACCACGTATCTCCCCGAGCTAACCGACTCGGCCTACAGCGGCGCGACGATCCAGCATCTGCTCAATATGGCAGTGTCCATGCGGTGGCGCGAGGATTACGTCGACCCAAACGCCGACTTCTGGCGTCTCGATGTTGCCTGTGGGTGGCTCCCGCCTCGAGAAGGTGCTGCCGCTGGACTATTTGACTTCGCAGTCGAGATGGAGCCTGAGTCCGATCACGGCCGCCGCATTCAATATGCGTCAATCAATACCGATCTACTAGGACTGATCATCGAGCGCGTCGCGATGAGTCGCCTTGCCGACGTTGTGTCCGCCGAACTGTGGGGGCCGCTTGGCATGCAGTTTGAGGGGGATCTCCTGCTGGATCGCCGGGGAATGTCGGTTTGCGATGGAGGCTTCTGCATCGCACTCGGGGACGTGGGTCGCATTGGACAGCTGTTTCTCAACCGAGGCGTCGCCCAAGGTCAGCAAGTAGTTCCGGAAGCTTGGACAGACGCATGTCGGCGTCGCAACTCGACGCCATTCGATCCAACCTCGGCCGGTGCAGATTGGGATGGAGCAAGCTATGGGAATCAGTGGTGGCATCTGGATGAGCGGTGTTACGCGATTGGAATTCATGGCCAAATGATTGCCGTCGACGATAAGTCGGACCTTGTCGTTGTCTTTACGTCATCGTCTCCGGACGCGAAAGGCGAAGATGAGCGTCTAACTCAGCGACGGCTTGTGGATGCGATCGCTGCTGAGTTCAGGTAATGCGCCAAAAGGCGAGGGGCTCGGGCGTGCGGCACCGAAGCCCTTGGCTCGAAGGAAAGGGCAAGTGCGGCCATATATGTAGACTGGCCGCCGTGTCAGTTGCGGGACCGTCCGTGTAGCACGTTTGCGCTTCCCGGCTCGCCGCTCCGATAAGACGATTTGACCTAGAGCGAAGGAGACGCAGGATGGCAGGATGCTGCCAATGACGGAAATGCTGCGCGATCACGTGGCGGTCGTGACGGGTGCTGCGGGAGGGCTCGGCTCCGAAATCTGCCGCGTCTTCGAGGAGGAAGGCGCTCGGGTTGTGCGTGTAGACATCCGAGGGGAGGATTGCCTCCACGTCGATGTGGCAACTGCCGACGGTAATCGGCGGATGATCGAGGAGGCGATAGCTCGGCATCGACGGCTGGACACGCTCGTCCTGAACGCCGGCGACCAGAGCGTGGCGCCGATTTCTGCTTTTCCTGAGGCGGCGTGGGACACGCTGATGAACGTAATGTTGAAGAGTGCGTTTCTGGCCATCAAGTGTGCATGGCCGTATCTCACCGAGCGGCCCGGCGGCAGGATAATCGCTACGGGATCGACCTTAAGTTTGATTGGTGCGCCGGGGAAGGTTGCGTACGTAGCGGCGAAGCACGGATTGCTCGGCGTCATCAAGGTTGCGGCATTGGAAGGGGCAGCGGCCGGGCTGACGGCGAACGTCGTCGCGCCCGGATGGATGAACACATCGCTCCTCGAACGTCAACTCGATGACCTCATACACCTGAAAGGGATGAGTAGAGACGAAGTGCTGGAAAGTCTGAAGCGCGAGCAAGCTGCCGATCGCTTCGTCGAGCCACGCGAAGTCGCTGACACGATCGCCTTTCTGGCTTCGCCTCGTGCTTCGGGAATCACCGGTAGCTGCATTCCTGTTGATTTGGGTGACCTGTGCTCCTGAGTCAGGTTGGCGGACGGAGTCCCGGTCCGACCCTGGACTGCATCGTCGCGCAGGTGAAGAGGAAGTGAACCAGCCACTCCGAAGCGAGCTGTGGTTTAGGGCACCGGGCGTGGGTGGGCTTCAGCACCGTGCCTACCTGAAGTCAGAAGGATACCCGGACTCCGCAATAAATGCTGGGCCGGTTGTAGGAATCGCCAACTCGTGGTCAGAATTGGTGAACTGTAACTTGCATTTTCGGGCACTTGCGGCTGCCGTCAAGCGAGGTGTTCTGCGTGCAGGTGGTCTGCCCCTAGAGTTTCCGACGATCTCGTTGGGCGAGGTCTTTATGAAGCCTACGACGATGATGTTTCGAAACCTCATGGCCATGGATGTTGAGGAGAGCATCAGAGCCAACCCGTTGGACTCGGTCGTGTTGCTCGTCGGCTGTGATAAGACGATGCCGGCGGCAATAATGGGTGCTGCGAGTGTTGACATTCCAACCATCGTGGTTTCTGGCGGCCCAACAGAACCGGCCGTATTCCGTGGTCGGGAGATCGGTAGCGCGACTGACTTATGGCACTACACGGATGCGCTCCGAGCTGGGCGAATAAGTGAATCTGAATATCAAGAATTGGAAAGTTCCCTCGTGCCGTCTGTCGGTCATTGCGCCGAGATGGGCACAGCGTCGACGATGGCCGGCATCTTCGAGGCCATGGGGCTAGCCCTACCCGGGTCGTCGATGATTCCGGCCGTGTACGCGCAGCGCTATGCGGCCGCAGAAGAGGCTGGCCGAAGGGCTGTGAGCATAGCTCGAGAAGGCCTGCGGCCCTCACACGTTCTCACAGAGGCTGCCTTTGAGAATGCAATCAAGTTCCTCGCCGGCGTCGGTGGTTCTACGAACGCCGTCGTACACCTCTTGGCGCTGGCGGGCCGCGTCGGAGTGCCGCTGTCGCTAAGGAGATTTGATGAGCTTGCGGCCGAAATTCCTGCGATCGTGAACGTCCGACCCAGCGGCGAATTCCTGGCGAAGGATCTTTTTCACGCCGGTGGCATCCCAGCGGTGCTTGCCGAGCTTGGGCCCTCGCTCAATCTTGAAGCCATGACGATCACCGGACAGACGCTGGGTGAAAACGTTAAGGGCGCCACCGTTGGGAACCGTGACGTCATCGCGCCTTTGAGTTCCCCTTTTGCGGCGAATGGCGGAATCGCGGTCTTGTTCGGAAACCTCGCGCCCGACGGGGCCGTGATCAAGCAAGCCGCGGCCTCACCTGAATTGATGAGGCACCGAGGCCCGGCGCTGGTGTTTGAGAACATCGATCATTTGGCCTCCCAGATTGATAGTCCCGATCTTCCGGTGACGCCCGCGTCCGTCCTCATCCTGAAGAACGCTGGCCCGAAGGGCGGCCCGGGGATGCCGGAGTGGGGACAGTTGCCAATACCAAAGAAGCTACTACGCTCCGGTGTCACAGATATGGTACGAATCTCAGACGCTCGCATGAGCGGCACCTCATTCGGCACCGTCGTTCTTCACACAGCCCCGGAAGCGGCCGTCGGTGGACCGCTTGGGCTCGTCCAGGACGGCGACATGATTGAACTCGACGTTCCGGCCCGTCGGCTTACCGCGCTTCTGCCGGACGGTGAGCTGGAGAGGCGTGCGCGCCATTCAGTTGTGCCCGGGCCACAGTATCGGAGAGGCTACGGGCGCTTATACCTTGATCACGTTCTCCAAGCGCACCTTGGCTGCGATTTTGATTTCTTGCGAAAGCTCCCCGACGAATCATTCGAATCGGAGCCCCTAGGATGGGTGGGCGAGGCCATTTCTGGTTGGTGACTTGATTGGCCCGAGCCTGTAGCGCTCACCGCTAGAGAGGACTTTGGCGCGCTTCAGTGGTTCCGGTAGGGGTCGGTCAATGAGGCCTAACAGCCAGTGGCCGGCGTGGAAGTGGGTGCCGCAGTCGACGAGGGGCATGGACGAGTCGGACCGCTTGGCGGAGTCTGAGCGGCGCTGGCGGGGATTTGGGCCTGTAGCTCCGTGACCAGGAGCGCTGCGTCGCCCCGAAAATGGGGCTGTGGCACATAGTCCGCGGATGCAGGCTATGTTGCGTCCGGGGTGCGGGTGAGACTAGCCCGCTAAGCCTTGACAGCGCTGCTCTGCGTGACTAAGCTTCGGCCAGGCCACAGTCATGAACCGTGTTCGTATATATGAACCCTTGAGCATGGACCGGCGAAATTGGGCGGGTGACTCCCCCGGGCGAGACCGCAACCGTCAAGAGTTTCGATCGACGGGTTGCGCGCTGTCGACGCCGATGTGTGTCGGACCCCCGATAGACATCAGCGAGGACACGCCACATCCCCGTGAGTATCGTCAGATCCGACCGAGACAGTCCGCTCAATCTCCAAATGTGTGGATGGCACGCTAACGCGACCGGTCATAGATCGGAGGGAGTTGATTATGAGTGACGATCGCGCTGAGCGCGCGTCGGGCGACGGACTCACGCGTCGGCAAGCGCTGGCTCGCGGAGCACAGGTAGGTGTCGGAATCGCCGCAGCGGGTGGGCTGCTCGCGGCGTGTGGTAGCAGCAGCGGCACCACGAGCGCCGTGACGTCGCATTCGGCCTCGCAACCTTGGGACACGACAGGCGCTGTGGCTGAGCTGCCAGGAGGAACGCCAGTTCGTGGCGGTACGCTTAAGTTGGCGGTTATCACAGGTGGGAACACCGAAACGCTGGTCGCGCCCCTGGTTGTTCAGTATGGTGACTATGCCCGTGCGTACATGCTGTATAGCTGGCTCTTCTACATGAA
The DNA here is from genome assembly GCA_963742025.1 of uncultured Solirubrobacterales bacterium. Taxonomy (GTDB): domain Bacteria; phylum Actinomycetota; class Thermoleophilia; order Solirubrobacterales; family Solirubrobacteraceae; genus Palsa-465. Next base: position 298,406 of record CAVUKF010000003.1, on the reverse strand, counting down.
CCAGGCGGCTAACGCAGTAATTCCTGGTTTAGCCCTGTCAGCAGAGTCCAACGCGAACGCGACGATGTGGACATTGCACCTGCGCCCGGATGTGTATTGGCACGATGGCAGTCCGTTCACGGCTGATGATGTTTTGTGGACGTTTAACGCCTGGTCGATGCCGAGTGCGTATGTCTACGGTACATTTCATGGCCTTGTTGATTTCGTAAACATGCGTAAGCGTGACGCACTGACCGTCGAGATCCCTCTGCTATCTGGTTTCGCGGCGTTTCCGTCGCTCCTGGTTTACGAAAACAACGGTGTTATCAAGAACGGTATGAGCGACAAGGACATCGCCCGTAACCCGATCGGTACCGGCCCGTTCATGTACAAGTCGTTTACGCCTGGTAGCTACAGCCTGTTCACGAAGAACCCGCACTATTGGGAGAGCGGGAAGCCGTACGTCGACGAAATCGTCGTCGATTCTTCGTTTTCGGAGCCGACCGCACTGTTCAACGCACTTCAGAGTGGAGACGTCGATATGGTCTCCAACCTTGATTTCACGATCGCACGTGGACAAGTGGCGTCAAAGAGCATACAGATTATGGCCGGTCCACCGTACCAGCAGAGCATGACATTTAACATGCGGCTCGATCAAGCGCCGTTCAAAGATGTGCGCGTCCGCCAGGCGTTTAAGCTTCCTAGTTGACCGGCCGGCGATGATCGAAGGAGCCTTGTCAGGCTTCGGCGCAGTCGCAAATGACGTTCCCGGCTATGGAATTCAGTACTTCGATCGTGACCTGATACGCCACCAGGACGTCGAGCAGGCCCGCTCGCTCTTCAAAGCCGCAGGCGTGCAGGGTCACACGTTCACGCTACAGACCTCGTCAGTGCAGCCTGGCTTCGTGCAATCCGCAACCTTGCTACAGGAGCAGGCTGTTGCGGCGGGCGTGAAGGTCAATTTGATGACACTTGCACCATCCGAGTACTGGCTCACCAACGGTACGTCGACCGCGTGGCTCACGCGCACATTTGGCCAAAACTACCTGAGCCCCGTCCCGTCGCTGGCCTTCGTATGGAGGGGCCTGTTCATTCCGAATGCGACCACGAACGATACCCACTGGGGTGAGGTTGCTTCTAAGGCCGATATGAATTTGATGTACACAGCGTTCGGCGAGACAAATCCGACTGTCGCAGCTCCCATGTGGCAGGAGCTACAAGCACAGCAGTTTAATCAGGGTGGGTATGTCCTATGGGGAACTTTCCCATACGTCGACGCGGCAGGACCGCAGGTCCGCGGTCTTAAGGAAGGCGGGTATATGAACTTCAACTCGTATCGCATGCAGGATGGATGGCTCGCGAGCTGAGACGGTAAAGCAGGCCTGGAACTGTCTTGTGTACGCGCCCCGATGTGAGCGAGGCTAGGGACACGAGCGACCGCTACGTTCGGCGAAAGCGTGCCAGCCCCCAACGCCCAGCCGGTCGGTCACAGGCCTGTGGGCGGTCTGCGCGACGGGCGAGGAAGACATCAAGATAATGAGCGAGGGCTCAGTATGCAAGGCGGTAGACACGTACTCATGCACGGGTGCGCCCATCGGCTGGCTGCGTGGTCGGCCATTGTGTTGATGAAGGTGATCGTCGCCTCAGATGACGGTGCAGGGGTAATGGAGGGGCCGACCGCGTGAGCGCGACGGGCTCTTTCTCAGGAACCGTTGGTACCGGTGCGCGCGATGCTGCCGCGCGGTCACGGCGCTGGCGTCACCCGCTGGCGGTGGTCGTGGCCCGCCGAGTGGGGGTTGGGGTCCTAACGCTTTTCATCGTGTCAATGCTCATCTTCGCGGCGACGAACGTCCTGCCGGGAAATGTGGCAGAGGCCGTGCTTGGGCAGCACTCGACGCCAGCGGTCGTGCATGCGCTCGAAGTCAAGCTGGGTCTTCAACGCTCGGTGGTCGAGAGATACGTCTCTTGGCTGGGCGGAATGGTGCACGGCGATTTCGGTAAGTCCGCGGTCGCCGTTGCCAACGGAGATCCGAACACCTCGATCACTGCCGGTATCGAGACTCCTCTGAAAAATAGCCTGATCTTGGCGACGGTCACGACCATACTGCTTATACCGCTGACACTGATCCTCGGCGCGCTCGCCGGTATCCATGCCAATCGTCACGCCGATCACGTTATCTCCATCCCCGCACTCGTCGCCGGTGGCTTGCCCGAGTTTGTGACCGCAACACTGCTGATCGCGATCTTCTTCTCCGCCCTGCATCTTCTGCCTCCTGTGTCGCCGCTTGCACCGGGAGAGTCGCCGCTGTCGCAGCCGAATCTCTTGGTTCTGCCGGTCCTAACGCTCCTGAGTGTCGCGCTCGGATCTGGTGTACGACAGGTGCGAGCCGGGATGATCGAGGTGCTGGATCAGGACTATGTTCGAGTTGCTCAGCTTAACGGCATTCGAAGGCGCCGAATTTTGTACAGATATGCGATGCGCAACGCGCTCGCGCCGGCGGTCCAGAGCATCGCCCAGAACATTCAGTACCTCGTCGGGGGTATCCTGATCGTCGAGACCGTGTTTAGCTATCCGGGCATCGGCACGTATCTGGTTCAGGCCGTGTCTGTACGGGATATCACACAGGTTCAGGCGGCGGCTCTGATACTGGCGGCGATTTACATTTTCATCAACATCGCTGCCGACGTAGTCGTGATCCTGTTGGTGCCAAAACTGCGAACGGGACTTTATGAGCGTCGCGCTTGACGCGCCGAGACGGCGTCGAGCGCGGGTGCCCGCATTGGTGGCGCGCGATTGGGCCGGTCGGGTCGGGTGCGTCATGCTGGCATTTGTGGTTTTGGTTGCGGTCTTCGGCCCGGCCGTGGCGCCTCACAGCCCTACCGTTCCGATCGGACTTCCCGGGCAAGGTCCGACGGCGGGTGCTCCTCTGGGCCTCGATTTCCTAGGGCGTGACGTACTCAGCCGGTTGCTTTGGGGAGGGCGATCGACGCTCGAGCTGGGCGCCATCGCGACCGCGCTCACGTACGCGCTCGGTGTCCCAACGGGACTGGTCGCGGGATACACGCAGCGGCGGGCCGTGGACGGCCTACTCATGCGAACGGTCGACGTGTTCTTATCAATCCCCGCGTTACTGGTGATGCTCCTGTTAGTGACGGGTCTCGGGAGTAGCAGAGGGGTGCTAGTTGTTGGTGTGGCGATCGTGTTGTTTCCCGGCGTCGCCCGCATCGTCCGGACGGCGACACTGGAGGTGTCGAGCCGGGGGTATGTGGAGGCTGCCGCCGCTCGTGGCGAGGCACCGAGCGCGGTCATGCGGCGCGAGATCCTCCCCAACATCATGGCGCCTGTGATGGCAGACCTCGGGGTTCGATTCAGCTGGACGATCATCCTAATCGCGAGCGTGAACTTCCTGGGCCTTGGGCTGACTCCGCCAACGGCGGACTGGGGTCTGATGATTTCCGAAAATCGAGTGATCATCCCCACCAATCCGATGTCCGTCGTAGCACCGGCGCTGATGCTCGCGCTGCTGATTATCGCGGTCAATCTGATCGGAGACGCGTACGTACGTCAACTCGGCAGTTCAGAAGGGCGACGGTGAACGGCGAGGGCACGCCGACTCTTCGCGCGTCTGGGGTTCGGATAGAGCTTCGCGGTGGAACGCCCGTGATCGACGGGGTCGATCTCGAAATCGCCCCGGGCGAGATCTTCGGGATCGTCGGCGAGTCGGGATCCGGAAAAACGACGACCGCTCTGTCGTTGTTCGGCGGACAGGATCGCGCTCTGGTGATGAGCAGCGGAGAGATCTCACTGGCCGGCGAACGCCTCAGCGACCCTGCGAAGTTCCAAGCTGCGCGTGGTCGCCTGATCTCCTACACGCCGCAGAACCCAGGAACCGCTCTGAATCCGTCGCTGCGAGTTGCCAGGATCGTCCAGGATATGATCGACAGCCACCGCAGGTCTGCGAACGCCACGGAGCTGACATACGCGCTCTTTGATCGAGTGGGCCTGCCGCCTGAGCAGGCCTTCGGAAGGCGCTATCCGCACCAGTTGTCGGGCGGTCAGCAGCAACGGGTCTGTATCGCTTCCTCGTTGGCACCTGAGCCCGCCCTGATCGTCCTGGACGAGCCGACGACCGGGCTTGATGTGGTGACCCAGGACCGGATCCTGAGAGAGCTTGTACGGCTACGCGAAGAAGAGGGTGTAGCGATGCTGTACATCACGCATGATTTGGCCGTGGTCGCACAGATCGCGGATCGGATCGCGGTGATGTACGCAGGCCGGGTGGTCGAGCAAGGATCCGCCGAAGAGGTCCTGCGCCGCCCCCGCCATCCGTATACCCAGGGCCTGATGTCGGCTACTCCCGACCACGTCCGCCCGCGGCAGCTTGAGTCGATGCCCGGCGTCGCCGTCGGCGTCGGTGAGTGGCCGTGTGGTTGTCCATTCGCACCTCGGTGTCCTCAGCGCACAACTAAGTGTGATGAGGAGCTGCCTGAGTTGGAGAGCATCTTTGCTGGACATTCCGTTCGGTGCTTTCACTGGAGTGATACGCCGGAGGTCCAGTGGAACCCACCCAAGGCCCTCGACGTCCCAGGCGGCGCGCCCGCGGCTCGGCCGGTGATCCTCGACGTCGACCAGCTCCGGGCGGAGTATCGGGGGCGCGACGGGACGGTTGTTGCTGCCGATAACGTGTCGTTCACGGTGCAACGCGCCGCATGCATCGCGTTGGTGGGAGAATCGGGGAGCGGCAAAACGACGATCGGACGTGCGATCGCGGGTCTGCATCCCACAGCATCCGGCATGGTCAAACTGGACGGCGAACAGCTCCAGTTTTCTGTCCGCAAGCGGAGCGCCGCCCAGCGGCGCCGCCTCCAGATCATCTTTCAAAACCCCTACCAGGCGCTCAACCCGCGCCACACCATCGCGGCATCGATCGCCCGGCCGGCTCGAACGTTACGCGGGCTGGGCGGCGGCGAAGCCGACGCTGAGGTGTCGCGCTTGCTCGAGGCCGTGCGCCTGCCCCAGAGAGTTGGGTCGCGCTATCCGCGCGAGCTGTCGGGCGGCGAGCGCCAGAGGGTCGCGATAGCCAGAGCGCTGGCAGTGCAACCCGAGCTGATCATTTGCGACGAGATCACCTCGGCGCTCGACGTATCCGTCCAATCCGTCGTTCTCGAACTGCTGAACGAGCTCCGACGTGAACTCGGCGTAGCGCTGATCTTCATCACCCACGACCTCGGCGTAGTCTCGGCGATCGCCGAACGAACGCTGATACTCGAACAAGGCGTCATCTGCGAGCAGGGTCCCACTACCGAGCTTCTCGCCTCGCCCGCGCACGAATACACAAAGCGCCTCCTACACGCTGCGCCCAGCTTGAGCGGTGCGATCGACGCATGGCAACGTCGAGGAGCCGCAGCCGACACGCCGGCATCGCCATAAGAACTGTGTGTAGTGCGCACGCACACGGTCGTGCATCTGGCGCCAGGTAATGACGCCATTCCACACGCACCGCGATCGCGTATACGGTGGCCGAACCCGTGATCACCAGCGATGAACCCGCGGCTGGCACCTGCGGTGATCGCCTTTCCTGGCCGGACATGAACCTGCCAATCCGTCCGCGGGTTGCGCTTGCGATCGCCGCCATCGCAGGCGTCATCGTCGCCGGCGCGAGCCGCGATAAGGCCTGTGGCGTCCGGCGGTCGTACTGTCGAACCCGTTAGCGAGGAGGACCCGTGATGCGCAGCGTGACCTATTCGATGGGGGTGTCACTTGACGGCTACGTCGTCGGGCCGGACGGCGCCTTTAACTGGACGGCGCCCGACGAGGAGGTCTTTCGCTTCGTCACCGACGAGATCCGAGAGGTCGGGGTGCACCTGTTGGGACGACGGCTGTATGAGACGATGCTGTACTGGGAGACCGCCGACCAGGATCCGTCGCTCGACGAGTCAATGCTCGAGTGGGCCGCGATCTGGAAGCCGCTGCCAAAGGTGGTGTTCTCCACCACGCTGTCGGAGGTGCAGGGCAATGCCCGCCTGGCCTCCCGCGGTCTGGCGCAGGAGATCGAGCGGTTGCGAGCCGAGCCGAGGGAGGGCGACATCGCGATCGGCGGCGCGGCTCTCGCCGCCGAGGCGGCCTCGTTGGATTTGATCGACGAGTATCGGGCGAGGGTCTACCCGCTCCTGGTTGGCGGTGGCATTGCGTTCTTTCCCCAGCGCGAGCGCCGCGTGGATCTCGAACTTGTCGAGACCCGCACCTTCAGATCGAGAGTCGTCTACCTCCACTACCGCGTAGTGCGCTAGCCGGCTCGTCCGCCTCGGGCTGCAGTTAGTTCCGCGAATTCGGATACTGCGCCGGGAACATCAGCATGCTGGCGCCGCCGGTGCGGAAGCACTCGAAATGGATGACAGTGCGCTCGCCGCTGGCCGTCGGGTCTTGGAGCACCGACATGACCGGACTGACGCCGATCGCCGGCTCGCGAACGTCAATCCTCTTGTGGCAGAGCGGACAGGTCAGGCCGAGGGCGGACACGTGAGATGCAACACGGCCGGGTGCGGGCTGGTGCGGCTCCTCGGAGTGTTCTTCGGCAATCGCAACGACGAGCCAACACGCTTGTCACGATCGGCCAACACAGAGCTTGAGGGTCTCTTCCCGGATCCGTCCCGTTGTCGGCGCGGGCTGGCGTCTCTGCTTCCCATCAGGCCCGCGCCGACTCAGGGAGCCCCGCTCCCGTATCGGTCGAAACGGACATTAGCCTCGCAAAGTTTCGTGCGTGAGATCACGGACCTGCGAAGCGTTTTATCCGTAGGCGCGAACGATGCCCCTGCATCTTCGCGTCGCGGGGAATACGCCCCCGACGATCACGCCCGCGTCGGCTTGTCTCGACCGACGCGGGCGGTTCGCCGTCGTGCTAACGCTTCAGCATGAAACGCTTCACGACGCTGACTGACTTCGCGCCGGTCGGCGTGAACGTGCTGGTGGCCGTCAGGGTGACGCGCTGCGCCTGACCGAGGAGGCTGCGCCCGGCACGCGTCAGGCTCAGACGGAGGTTCCCGGTATCGGCGCTGCTGAACGTGAGCTTGCCGGCGGCAACGAGAACGGGGGCTCGTTTGCGGGCGAGGTGCGCCCCGGCCGGGAGTTGGTACCAACGGACTGATGCGATTCCCGGCTCGAGCGCTCTGAGGTGAAGTGTGTAGCCACCCGCTCTCAAGAGCGATTGGATCCGGAGCCCCTTAGAGGGAATGATCTCCGTCGCCAGCAGGACTGCGATCTCGTGGCTTGGTAGCGGATGGATCACGACCGTCTGCTGAGCCTGTGAGGCAATCGTGTACTCGCCGTTGCCCGCCTGATTGGCGTCGATCCGGCAGAAACCTACGCCGATGAACTTGACCGTGCCGCTGGATATCGAGCAGTCCAGGGACGATGTCGGATCGATCGTGATCGCAATCGGGTCCTGCGAGCTGCCACCGGTGGCGTGGGGAGCGTAGGTACCACCGATGGTCGCCAAGGACGGCGGAGTGCTTGTGAACGTGACCGACTGGGGCAGCTCGGGGATTCCGACGAGCGTCACGTTCGTGGTGCTGCCCGGGTGGAACGCGTTCGCCAAAGAGCCCGACCCGATCAGCTCGTTGACGCCAGAGAACGACGCGAACGTGACAGGGCTTTCCTCGACGTTGGCCGTGACCGAGCCGGGACTCGTGTTGCTGTCGCCCTCCATCGCGATCGTAAGGCCGGAGACTGTGTGACCGCCGGAATCCGGACTCGTCAGGGCGGACAGGTCGAGAACGCTGCCGCCCCCGCTCCCGTCGTTGCCGACGAAGCTCACGGGCGGCGATGGCGTCGCCGTGAGGTCGGGATCGGGGCGGAACGTCGTCGGGACGGCCGAGGCACCGTCGACCGTGTTGGCGCCGCCGACGCAGTCGGTGATCGGTGCTGCTCCCGTGCTCGTGACAACGACCGAGCCGGCGCCGCAGTTGCCGCCGGCCATTGTCACGATGAGCGAGGAGAGACCGGACACCGGCGAGAGGTCGAGCGTGTTGCCGGAGCCGCCGTTGAACGTTGCGCTGGTCGGTCCTGCGACGAACGTGTTACCGCCGGCGGTGGGCGCGAGGAAGGAGCCAATCCCGCCGAAGGCGTCGCTGGTCGACGCGAACGAGGCGACCCCAGCGTGCGCATCGACTTTGACCGGAGCACCGGCTGCGGAGAGGTCGAGCGTGTTGTCCGATCCCTGGCCGGTGAAGGTGTAGCCGCCGCCGGCTCCGGCGAGGAAGGTGGTGTCCCCGGTGGTCGGGCCGGTGAAGCTCGAGACGTCACCGAACGAGTCGGTCACGACGCCCGCGGTGGCCGTATCGTTCGCGACGCTGTCCGCCGGACCGCCGCTGACATTGACCGTCCCCGGGGCGCCCTGGCTCGTGGCGAGCGCCGAGAGATCCAACGCGTTACCCGAGCCCTCACCTTGGAAGTTGATCGAGGTGGCGGGGGCAACCAGGGTCGTGTCGCCGGCGCTGGCGCCCGTGAAGGCCGAGATGCCGTTGAACGAGTCGGTGAGCGCGCCGAAGTGGATCTCTCCGCTCGAGGCGTCGATCGTGGGCGAGCTCAGGGGGGAGACGTCAAGCACGTTGCCGGCGCCGTTGGCGGTGAATGTCTGCCCGCCGCCGGTCCCAGGAATGAAAGTGGTCGAGCCGTTGGCGAGCCCGACGAGGGTTGCGATCCCGCTGAAGTCTTGGACGGTGGAGCCGAGCGTCGCGGTGCCGGCGTTGGCGTCGAGCGTGGCGTTGTTGACGCCGCCGGCGTCGCTGAAATTCAGGGTGTTGTTCGAGCCCTGGCCGGTGAACGTGGTCCCACCGCTGTTTCCGGCATAGAAGGTGCTCGAGCCGGTGCTCGAGCCCTTGAAGCTCGAGACACCGCTGAAGGTATACGTGCTGGCGCCGGCGGTCGCGGTGTCGTTGGCAGTCGCGGCGACCCGGACCCCGCTGACGTTGAGCGTCGGCGCCGTCAGCGACGACAGGTCGAGCGTGTTGCCGGAGCCGCCGTTGAACGTTGCGCTGGTCGGTCCTGTGACGAACGTGTTACCGCCGGCGGTGGGCGCGAGGAAGGAGCCAATCCCGCCGAAGGCGTCGCTGGTCGACGCGAACGAGGCGACCCCAGCGTGCGCATCGACTTTGACCGGAGCACCGGCTGCGGAGAGGTCGAGCGTGTTGTCCGATCCCTGGCCGGTGAAGGTGTAGCCGCCGCCGGCTCCGGCGAGGAAGGTGGTGTCCCCGGTGGTCGGGCCGGTGAAGCTCGAGACGTCACCGAACGAGTCGGTCACGACGCCCGCGGTGGCCGTATCGTTCGCGACGCTGTCCGCCGGACCGCCGCTGACATTGACCGTCCCCGGGGCGCCCTGGCTCGTGGCGAGCGCCGAGAGATCCAACGCGTTACCCGAGCCCTCACCGGTAAAGGTCATGGCGGCTGCGCCGGCGACGAATTCTGTCGATCCGGAGCTGGGACCGAGCACCGTCTGCTCGTTGGAGAAATCGAGTGTGGTTACGTTTGCGCTCGAGAAGCCTGTGACGTCTTGCGGAGAAGCCGACGTGTCGACGGTGAGCGGTCCAGGCGCGCTCGAGAGGTCAAGCGTGTTTGCGCTCGCCAGGCCGTTGGCGACGAGCGTCGCGACTCCAGCGCCGGGGGTGACGTCCGAGGGGCAACCCCCAGTGGCGAGCGTTGCGGTCCCTGAGCCGATGCCGATCGTCGCGTCCGCTGTGCTTGCGGGGCTGGCGTCGCCGTCGAGTTCGAGCGTGCCTGAGAAGCCCGCGGTCGTACTGAACTGAGCCGGGCAACCCACGGAGCTCGAGGCGAGCAGGCCGTTGCTGTCGTTGAGCACGACGTATTGGCCGGCGGTCGCCGAGTCGACTTCCACGTTGGGGAAACCGGATCCACCTGAGTCCGGAAAGGTCGCACTGCACGCGCTCGACCCGTTCAGATCAATCACGTAGTCGCCGCCGTTCACCGCGATCGACAGCGGGGCGACCGAGGACGTAGCGCCGCCGCTGATCGTGACCAGAAGCTGGCCGGAGGTCCCTGGCGAGCTGGCCGAGCAGGTAACGCTGACTGCCGCCACTGCCGACTTGGTGCCGACGATGGCGAGCAGCGACAGCGCCGCCATAACGGCCAGCACCACCATCGATACCGTCGCTCTTCTCGGCGGAGCCACGCTTCGCATGATCGCCTCTGTTCTCCAGTTCGGACTCGTGCCCTCACGACCAACCGTAGCCGAAGAAGAGTGTGTGATGGTTGTAGAAAAGTGCTATGATTCTGATATCACTTTTCTAGGAGGACCCGCATGAAAGCCTCAGACGTACATCCGTTCCTCAAGCAAGGACGCCGGAACACTTACACCGCGTACAGCATCTGGAGTTTCGTCGCGTGGGCGGTGCTCTGGGTGATTCTCGCCACCACGCTCACGAAGGGAGCCTTGGGCTACATCCTCATTTGCTTCATCGGATGGGTTATCGGCTGGGCGTCAGCGACGCTCGCCCGAGTGCTCTACCCGCCACCTAAGCACACGTTCCTGCCGAGGCCGACGACGACGCCTGAAGATTGAGCTCGTTCGCGCCTCCGGGACAACTCCTTCGCAAGGGGCCGTGGCCGCGTCTAGCATTACCCTGTGATCCGTCATCAATCCACGAATCGACGCGCTCGGATCGTCATACCGCTGTTGGTTGGCTTCGGGATCCTCGCAGCGGTCACGGGCGATTGGATCACCGCGTTGGGGACGGGGATGCTCGTCATCGTCGAAGTCCTCATGTTGCACGGAGCACGGCGCCGGTCTGCGGATCGTTCGGATTTGCGAGTGAACGAACCTCTATCGATGGGCCGGTTCTTCAAGAGTGCAGCGTTCCCGATTCTGGTCATCGTGGTGGCTGCGTTCGCCGCCAAGCACCTGGGCGGCGGTTAGAAGAAGCCGCCGCCGGCCTCCCGCGCTGGTGGTGTCCGGGCGAACCGGACCAGGCCTGATCAGGCCACTCCGCTCGGCCCGAAGGTCCACGACCTCGTCGAGCCGAGCGGGTGTCGCGACGCCGGTGCTATGACACCGTGGCGACGGCGCCGTAATCCATCAGCTGTTCGGGTGGCGGGAAACCGTCCTCAATGTTGATCCCGTGGATCTCGCGGGTCTGCTCCCGGAACCAGACGTCGAACGGGTCCTGCGAGGTGCCGAGTCCGGCGAACGCGGCGTCGAGATCATCTGCCTCGATGTAGACGACCGACATATCGCCCATCGGGGTCGGCTGGATCCAGGCCACCTCGCGGGTGATGCCGTGGCGCCGGCGTGAGGCCTCGTAAGCCTCTTTTCGAGCGCCGTTGACGTCCGACTGACGGAGCTGCTCGGTCTTGCCCGGGAGAATCGGGGCGGCGAAGGCGATGCTCGGCATGAAATCCCTCCTATTGGGTGACGGTACGAGGGGGAGTCTGCATCGGCGGATGTGGCGAGACATCACTCGAATGCGTGAACTTCGCGGCCAGCGCCGTGCGGGTCGAGACGTCGAGCTTCTGGAATGCATGGCGCAGGTGGCTGTTGACCTTGTGCGGCGAGATGAACAGACGGGTTCCGACCTCGCGGTTGGTGAGCCCCTGGGCGACCAGCTCGGCCACCGCACGTCACTCCAGGTGAGGCTTGGCCAGCCGGTCAAGGCCGCTGACGACCGCCGCGGCTCCCGCGGCGCCCGCCGAGCTCTCGCAGGCGTGCGGTCGCCCTTGAGGTCAGCCGTGTGGCGCCAAGCGCCTCGTAGCGGTCGATCGCTTCGCCGAGCAGCGATCGGGCTCGCTCGCGGTGGTCGTGACCTGCGAGGACGGCGGCGGCGTCCTCGCAGGCGCCGGCATGGTCCAGTGCTCGCCCGCTGCCCGCCTCGCCCTCGATGAACGCAGTCGCGGGCGTCCCGTGGTGGGCTGCACGCAGCAGCCTTCGAAGTTGCTCGAACTCGCGGTCGCGCCCGATCAGTGGGTCGCTGAAGGCGGACGACACCGGGCAAATATGTCAAACCGTGACTAGAGGAGGATATGCGCCGATGACGGAATCACAATCCGCGAAATCGGGGCTGCAACTGGCGGCTGCCTCCACTCTGAGGCCATCACTCGTGGCTCTTGGAGTAACCGGACCTTAAGCTCAAGCTGCCCGCGACGACCCAAGGACTTCACTGTCTAACTGGCGGGTGGCCACGCGTCGGCGAGATAGCGGAGGGCCCACGCGACCCGCTCCTCGAACTCCGAAAGCTCGATCACGCCACGGCTGTAGGCGTCCCGCAGCGAGGCGACGGCGGCCTCCGACGGATCCTCGAGGACGGGAGGCCGTGAGCCCGGGGAATGCGCACGGAGGGCCGTCCAAGCTGACAGCGAGATCGCTCCCACCGCGACGATGGCGACAACCAACAGCGCCACCGCAGCGGCGGCACACGCGACGGGGAGTGCTACGACCCAGAGCCAGACCGGCACTTCCGCGTCTCGGCGTCTCGGGCGATCCGGCGGTGCCTGCCAGACGTGGACCTCAAACCGCTCGATCTGCGGCCGAACTGACATCAGGCTGACAGCCTACGCCTCCTTTGGCTCTATGACTCAGATGCTCACCGCCTATCCCGGCACATCCTCCTTCGGCTCGGGGCGCCGGATTCCGTAGACATGCGCGGCACCGCCGTAAAGCTCGATCGTGCGCTCATAGTGCTCGCCCAGTCGCTCAGCGACACGGATCGATGCCGCGTTGTCGGGCCGGATCAGGCTGATCACCCGCTCCGCGCGGAGCACCGTGAACGCGTACGTGAGCGCAGCGCGCGCCGCCTCCGTCGCAAACCCTCGCCCCCACTGGGGTCGTGCGAGCAGCCAGCCGATCTCGAGGCCCGGCCAGCCCTCGGGTTGCCAGAGTCCCGCGCGCCCCACAAGCACGTCGCTGTTGCGCGCGACCAACGCCCACTGTCCGTAGCCTCGCAACTGCCAATGACCGAGATGCAGGGCCATGGATCGCCAGGCGGCGTCGCGGTCAAGGGGCCGCCCGTGCTCGAGATGGCGCATCACCTCAACGTCGCCATAGATATCGGCGTAAGCATCGAGATCATCTATCCGAAGGCCGCGGAGCAGTAGCCGCTCGGTCTCCAGCGACGGGATCACCACACGTTGAGACTACGACTTCCGGCGCCGCTCGAAAGTCGGCGCGAATCGCGACGGTCGATCCAGCGAGTCCACGATCACGACCGCATCAGACTGCACGTGCCTGGACTCCAAACCGAGCTCCACGACAAGCCATTGTCCTGAGCCACCCAAAAAGTTCGGGGCCGTTCGTCAGCGTGCTGGGTGGGAGCACGCGAGACAGCGCTAGCGTTGCTTGTCGGTGAGCGCAGAGGAGTTGACGACGCCCGGCGATGATCTCGCTGCGCTGGTTGCCGAACAGATCGCGTACTACCGAGCGCGTGCCCCGGAGTACGACGATACGACCCCGTTCGACGCGCACTCGCGCGCCGAGCTAACGGCTGCGCTCGACGCCTTCGCGCCTGGCGGGCGAGTGCTTGAACTCGCGTGCGGCACCGGCCAGTGGACCGTCGAACTCGCAAAGCACGCCGTGCAGCTGACTGCGGTCGACGCTTCCCCAGAGATGATGGCACTCAACCAGTCGCGCGTGGCGAGTCCAAACGTCAGCTACGTGCAGGCTGACCTGTTCGACTGGTCGCCGCCTGAACGATATGACGTCGTCTTTTTCAGCGCCTGGCTGTCGCACGTTCCGCCGCAGTCCTTTGATGACTTCTGGACGATGGTGGGTGGGTGTCTGAATGCGCAGGGTCGAGTGTTCGTGATCGACGAGCTTCCGGCAGTGGCCGCGATCGAGCAGGTGATCCCGGGCAAAGCGGCTCCCGTCGTCGAGCGACACCTGGGCACTGGCGAGCTGTTCCGCGCTGTCAAGGTGTTCTACGAGCCAGCTGCGCTTGAGCACCGACTGGCAGGGCTCGGATGGCAAATCGAGGTCCGCACGGTGGGATGGCGTTTCTTCTACGCCACCGGATCCAAGCGCGCTCTTGGCCCACTGGACGGACGCAGCTCGACCGCGAGCCAGACCCCCTCGGCCCGGTTGTGAATTCGGTCATCAGAACATATCCGGGCGTGTGTCATCCTGAGCGAGTGGAGCGCGCCAGAGCGTTCGGTCTAGTCGCCCAGGAGTACGACCGGGGGCGTCCCGGGTACGCCGCCGAGGCGATTCGCTGGCTCCTCGGCGAAGAGCCTTTGGACGTCGTGGATCTCGGCGCCGGCACCGGAAAGCTGAGCGACGCCCTGGTCGCTGCCGGGCATCGCGTCACCGCTGTCGAGCCGCTCGTCGAGATGCGGACGATCCTTCAAGCGCGGGTGCCGGAGGCCAGAGCGGTGGATGGCACGGCCGAGGAGACCGGGCTGCCCGACGCGTGCGCGGACGCCGTCGTCGCGGGCGCCGCATTCCATTGGTTCGATCGCGCCCGGGCATTCCCGGAGATCGCCCGGGTGCTCCGGTCGCCTGGCGTCATGGGCCTGCTTGGGAACGGCTTCGACACCTCCGTCCAATGGGTCGCTCACCTTCGCGAGATCCTCGGCGGATCGCGACTCGGCCGACCGGGTCACTGGCCGAGCGAGCAGGAGCTGCTACAGCACTTCGGCTCGGTGAAGGACTGCGAATTCCCACACGAGCAGACCGTCGACCGCGATCTGCTCAGGGACCTCGCTCTCTCTCGCAGCAGCATCGCGGCGCTGGAGGAGCCCGAGCGGGCGGTGCTTCTGGAACACCTGGCTGCGCTGTGGGTGAACGAGCCGGAGCTCCAGGATCGCGCTCGCGCTCGGCTTGGCTACCTCACTCGCGTAAGGCGCTGCTCGGGCATCCGCTGGGGCGACCGAGCCGGCTGACCGGTCGGATGCCGCAACGCTTCGTATCACGCCGCTATCAAGCGCCCGGCGGCTGGACGTCGGTGACGACCCAACCCCGGTGGGCGAACAACCAGCCGTCAGAGCCGAAGGACGCGACGTGTTGAGCGTCGGTCGCCGAACTGTCGACTGCCGGGTTGCGCTCGAACTGCCACACCTCGGTGAAGCTGTGCGCCGTTCCGTCGTCGGAGAGGACGCTACCGCTGGCGTCGTCGCGCTCGATGTGCTCGGCCGTAGCGACGAAGCGCACGGTGAGCTTCTCGCGTCCGCCGTCGACGGCCGCCGAGACGATCGTGGCTTCTGCGCACTCGAGGCCGGCGAGGACATGCCGGTGGTGCGACGCGGAGTCAGCAAAGATCTCGTCGTCGATCTTGCGTTCGAGTAAGGGAGTAAGGAGGCTGTCGTCCTCCTGCTCGCGCTCGGTGCTGCGGGCCTCACGGACCTTCAGGAACGTCTCTCGCGCGATGGTGCGGAACGCGGTGGGATCGAAATCGGGCTCCACCCCCTTGATCTCGGTCAGGTCGACGCCGTCGCTGACTGCCGAGGGCTGTTCGGTGACGGCGTGTTCGATGCCGGCGAGCAGGCGGTCCTCGGCCTCGTCCTCGGTCCCCATCTCATTGGCGATCTCGCCCATCTCGCGAACCATGCGGCCGCCCATCGGCACGAGGTGCTCTGCGAACGAGCCCAACTCGCCCTCCATCCGCTCAGGGATGTGCGCCTCGACCGCGTCGATGTCGCGCTCGGTGACGGTTTCGTCCGGCTCGAGGGCCGCTTCGTCTGGCTCGGGCGTTCCCGGTGATGTCATCGCTTCCTCCGCATGGTTATGTTCGTGCGTCGCACTATCCCAGCGCGAGCGGCGTCCCACAACTGGAAATGCGTCTAGTCTTTCTGACCCGTCGGGCGCTCGCCGGCGGGTGAAAATCGGGATGAGGGGACGTCGCCCGCGCCGTCGGCGCCGCGCCCTCAGCCGGTTCGGTATGGGTCGACGTGGATGTCGTCGATCTGCCAGCTGCTGCGGCCCGCGACATCGAATACCAGCCGGCCGAGCGCCGGCTGCCCTGCTGCGGCGGTCACGCCGTCGGCCAGGTCGAGCGGTCCGGTCGGTGCCCAGTCGGCCATCGACGCAGCACTGAGGTCGGCGACGTGGCCGAGCGGTGTCGAGATCGACCCGGTCGCGGTCTGTACGACGAGCCGCACCTGCAGGTTCCCGTCGTCACCGAGCGCGTGGGCGAAGAACCGGAAGTCCGGCATCGAGTCATCGATGCAGAACGCGGGTGAGACGGCGATCCCGCGATCGTCGATGGTCAGCGAATATGAGTCGCTGCTGCTGCCCACGTAGAACGGCTCGTTGCCGAGCGTGCGCCCGGCTCGGTCGACGATCCAGCCGCTGGTCGCCAGCGGGGACTCGAAGTTGCCTCCCGGTACGAGGAAGTAATTCCCGGCGTCCCCCCATTGCTGAATGGAGTCGTCGTTGCTTGCGCGGGACAGGATGAGGCATGGGCCGCGCCCGGGATGGCGACCATCATCATCACCATGAGCGCGGCCAGGCGAGCGAGTCGCGTGCGTAAGCGCGGGTACAGGAGAGTAGACATCTGAACCTCCATGTTTTCCGCCACGTCCGTTAGGTGCGCTGACCCGAACCCCCGATGGTGGACTTCTAACCGAGGCGGTCGGGAGTGCCGCAGATCGGACAGCAACTTAAGTGGTACCGTGGTGCACGCGGTTGGCGGGAGATGCTGCGCTCGCCCGATTGGCTGCACGCATTGAGGCGGAACGATCGGCGCGGTCACAAGCTTGGCCGTGACCTCTTGGGCCGTTTGCTTGAGAGGATTGCCTGTCGGACTAGGAGATCGTTCGTGCCTTGGACGCATGGCGCTAAGCGCCTTGTGAGGCTTGTGATGTTTCTGCCGCCCATCTCGTCGGCATCCGCACCCGCCCCTGTTCGGAGAAGTGCCGAGAGATGAGCAACCAGCTCCTAGACATCTTCCTGCTGTCGCTGCTGTCGATGTTCAACCCGTCGTTGCTGGCGGCGGTGACCGTGATGCTGCTGCTGCCCAGCCCGAAGCGGTTGATGGCCGGCTACCTGCTCGGCGCCTACACGACGAGCATCACGCTCGGCCTTGTGATCGTCTTCACGCTCAGCGGCTCCAGTGCGACCAGTACAACGAAGCGCAGTATCAGTCCAGCCGAGGACATCGTCGTCGGCCTGCTGGTGCTGGTCATCGCGTTCGTGCTCGGTACCGGGCGCGACGAGGGCTTCCAGCAGCGTCGCAAAGGCAAGAAGGAGGCCAAGCTGAAGGCCAAGCAGGAGGCTGGGAAGCCGACTGAGTCGCTGCCGCTTCGACTTCTCGGCAAGGGTGATCCTCGGGTGACCTTCGTGGTCGGGATGATCCTGAGCTTCCCGGGCGTCTCGTATCTGACGGCACTGGACAAGATGCACAAGCTCAACCCGGGCACCATTCCGACGGTGCTGCTGGTGATCGGGTTTTGTCTGATGCAGCAGATCCTGCTCGAACTACCGCTGCTCGGCTACGTGTTCGCGCCAGAGCGCACACAGGACACCGTCACCCGATTCAGAACCTGGATCGGCGAAAAGGGACGCACTGCGGTGGTGATCGGCGCCGCCGTGATCGGCGTGATCCTCGTCGCAAGGGGGGTGATCACCGCGGTGTGACCCCGATCGTGCTCCGATCCTCCTGGTGATTGGTGCGATCATGGCTCCGACAGCTAGCGCGGAGGCGAAACGGTGAACGATCAGGGAGCGGGCGGTGCCAGACTGCTCCGCAGCGACGCGGGTATCGCGTTTCTACTGCTCAATGAGGCACGGCACCGCATTCTCGTGCGCCTGTTCGGGATCTCGAGAAACGACTCGTCGTTCGTCACGGTCATCGGGATCGGCATCGCAGGCGCCGTGCTCTGTCAAAAGATGGCGCGGCTCCGCCGGCTCGCGTCTCGCCCGTCCGCTTCGAGCACGCTGATCGGGGCCGCAACACTGAACGAAGCCGCCCATCGCATCGCTGGAGAATCCTCCAGACGTACGCCCTTCCTCGGAGGGCTGATCACATTCGCTCTCGTAGGGAGGTACCACTCGGTCGTCAGCAGATCGATCCGCGGTGCGATCGCGTCGGTGCGCAGGATCCGCAACACCTATTGGGGCTAGGGCGGGCGCTGGCTGTGACCCAGCTAGATCCGGCGACGCCGTCCCGGCGTGACGGCTGCCGCGACGACCGCGGTCTTTGCGACCGGCGCGCGGCCAGGTGTGACGGCCTTGGCGACGACGGCCGTTTTCGCTACAGGCGCGCGGATCACGCCGACCCTTCCTCTACGTGCTGGTCTGAGCGGCATTTCAAGCTCCTTCGGTTGTAATTGCATCATCGGCTTCGATCGAGGCGATGATCGCCTGGATCGGTATCCGTCCGTTGGCGATCAGCTGCCCTCCGGAACGTCGCGCAGCGGATGCGAACGGCGCTGCCCACAGGTTCTCCCAGATCAGCACCCCGGCAGTGCTCCCCGGTGCCATTGCGGCTGCCAGGTGCTCGACATCTTCCTCGGCCAGCAGCTCTGCCAGCTGGGCTTCGAGTGCTTGCAGCTCTCCGAGCTCGCCGATGTCGGAAAGCTCCATCGCCTCGACGGCGCCGTCGTCGTCCTTGGTGAGGACGATTGCGTCGATCAGGCGAATTGTCCCCGAGTCGACCAGCGCGAGCAGCTCTGCTGCCATCTCGCCCGTGAAGTTGCCGGCACCCGCCGGAAACTCGACCACAACGTAGTCAACGGGACCGAGTTCATCCAGGGATGCGTCTGTCATGGTGTTGCCTCTTCTGTCGGTCGATTGAGTCGGCTCGCGTGGAAAGCAGCTGGGCCTCGGCTCACCATACTGCTGCACGCGGGCCTGCGGTCATCTGCCCCGTCCGGCTGTTCGCGCTAACGCGGCGGGAAGAACGCGGCCAGGTCGCCGCGCCTGAAGTGGTCCGGGCTGACGGCGAGGATGCCGGAGAAGGGATAGGCGAGGTCGAGTAGCACGACGAGCGAGACCACCACAACCATCGCGATCGCGGCCGGCCCGAGCGCGTGAAACCAGAAACTGGGGGCTCCGAAGAAATCCGCGTAGGCGATGATCACGAAACTGCTGAACAGGATCAGGTCGACCAGGTCGCTCGGCAGGCCCCCCGCTGCCTTCTCAACGCGGTCCGCTCGCGCTGTTACCGCAACGTTCAACTGTGCTACGGCGTCGTCGTAGAACGCCGTCTCGCCGGGGGACGTCGGCCGGACCGTCCTCAGCTCCGTCGAAATATCGTCCAACTTCCGTTCAGCAAGAGGACTCTCGCCACCGGTGTCCTGCATCTGCGGCCATTCGTCGTCGACGACCACGCGCACATAGGCGCCCACGGCTTGACGGACGGCGACGCCTCCCGCCGCCGGGAAGGCCTCGCTGTCACGGACGATCGCCGCAAGCGCATCCAGACCTGCGGCCACGATCATCAGCAGAGCGGCCGGAAAGTCGTTGAGGATTCCGCGTAGCACGTTCAGGCACGAGCCCGTCTTGTCGGTCCGCGCAGCGCATCTCGACGGTTCGGCGGCGAAGTCATTCGTGGATCCTCGGACCTTGTCATGGGATTCAGCCAGGGAAACCGGCCGGCGCAACCTACAGCGCTTTCCGGTGTCGCCTCATGCTCCGATCAGGGTGAATGCCCACAGGTGGCCCACCCGGGGCTCGGCGCGGACGTGGCAGGAACGTGATCGAACCGATTCGCCGGGCAACGGTCGTCCGTCGTTGCCGTCGCGGCGCGTGGCTGATTGTGATGTGATGTCGGTGTGCGTGCAGTGCGAGTAGCGGGGCCGGTCTTGACCCTCGCACTCGCGTTCGGAGCGGCGCTGCTGGTGTCGGCCGGCCCGAGTGCGTTGAGCAACCGTCCACCGGCGCGATCGATCGGCGGTCTGGCGCTCCTCCCGCCGGCGGCGCGCGGCCCGGTATCCGCGGCGTTGGGTCGCGACCAGCGCCAGTACCAGATCACCGGGCTGCGGGCACGGAACCCGACGCAGGGCCTCGATGCGCGGTTCTCGGCGCGGAGCGTGAGCGTGTCGTTCGGCGATCAGTCCGTTGCGTTCACGTCGCTTCGGTTCGGGCGTGGCCGTGATCTGAGCAGGGTGTCCGTAACTGTGCCGGAGGTACACGCAAACCGGGTCGATTACGGGCACGGCCGGTTGAGTGAGTACTGGGCGAACGGGCCGCTGGGGTTGGAACAGGAATTCGTCGTGCGCTCGCGTCCGCGGGGCCGGTCCGGGCGGCTGACCGTCTCGCTGACAATCGCGGACCGGTCGTCGCCGCGGGTCCTGGACGGGGCCGTACTGCTCGGCGGCGGCTTGCGCTACAGCGGTCTGGTCGCGACGGATGCCCGTGGCCGATTGCTCCCAGCCTGGCTCGCACTGTCGGCGGGCCGGATCATGATCGAGGTCGATGACCGTGGTGCGCGATACCCGCTGCGGATCGATCCGATCGTGCAGCAGACGGCAGAGCTTGAGATCTCGAGCCCCGCGGCCGAGGACCAGGCCGGGTACTCGGTGGCGATTTCCGGCTCGACGATCGCGGTCGGGGTGCGGGACCGGAGCAATTTCGAAGGCGCGGTATATGTGTTCTCGGAGCCGGCCTCGGGCGGATGGGCCGCGGCGACGCAGACTGCTGAGCTGACCGCATCCGACGCCGTCGAGGGAGATGAGCTTGGCTCATCGGTGGCGATCTCCGGGGATGGCGGCACGATTGCCGCCGGCGCCCCGGGGAACGACGGTTCAAGCGCCACACCGGGCGCCGTGTACGTGTTTGTCAAGCCGTCCTCGGGCAACTGGACGACAACGACCCAGTCCGCGGAGCTGACCGAGACGAGCGGGGCGGCGAAGGACCTGCTCGGCTCATCGGTCGCCGTCTCCGGAGACGGGTCGGTCGTGATCAGCGGGGCGTGGGGGGTCAACCACGAGGCGGGGGTCGCCTATGTGTTCGTCCGCAACGGCGCGACCTGGACGCCGACCGCCGGCCCGATCGCAGCGCTGAGCGATCCGTCCCCGGCCGACGGTGACGAGCTCGGGTACGCGGTCGGTATCTCAGCCGACGGTTCCACGGCCGTCGCCGGGGCGCCGGACCGTGTCGTCGACGGTGGCGAGGGCTCGGTCTACGTGTTCCAGGAGCCGGGTTCGGGGTGGACTGGTACGGTCGCGGCGCCGGCCGAGCTGACGCCCCTTGGCAGCGGTGCGCTCAATCAGGGCCTGGGCACATCCGTCGCGATCTCCGGTGACGGCGGCACGATCGTCGCCGGCGCCCCTGCCGACACCGCCAACGGTGGCGTCGGCGAAGGTGAGGCGTGGGTGTTCGTCAAGCCCGGAACCGGTTGGGTGGGGGCGACCGCAAGCGCCGAGCTGACCGAAGCGGGCGACAGCAGCGGCGACAACTTCGGGACCTCGGTCGCCGCCTCGGGCGACGGGTCGACGATCGTCGTCGGTGCCGTTCGCTACGCGACGGGCAACAGTGGCCAGGGAGCGGCGTTCGCGTTCGTGGAGCCCGCGTCGGGCTGGAGCGCTGCACACGCGATCATCCCAACGGCCGAGCTGGAATCCTCAGACGGCGCCAACGACGACAACCTCGGCTGGTCCGCCGCGGTGTCAGCCGACGGGACGACAGCCGTCGTCGGGGCGCCGTACGCGGACGACTTCGCGGGGCGCGCCTACGTGTTCGCGACACCGACGGCCACGACGACAACGACCACGACAACACCGACCGGGGTGCCGCCGTCGAGCACCGAGCCGCCACACATCTCAGGTACCCCACTGCCCGGCGACACGCTGACGTGCTCACCGGGGACGTGGTCGGGCACCCCGGACACGTTTGCCTACCAGTGGTATCGGGGCGTGAACGCGATCGCGGGGGCCACCCAGAACCGCTACACGGTCCAGATTCTGGATGAGGCGCAGACGCTCCACTGCACGGTGACAGCGTCCAACATCTCGGGCGCCGGTAAGCCCGTGAGCAGCCCTGGCGTGCTGGTCGCGGTCAAGGGGACGCTGCACTGCCCCAAACCGACAGGGAAGCTGACCAGCAAGGCGGTCGGACCGCTATCGCTGGGGATGAGCCGAGCGGCCGCACGCGCCAGGCTGCGCCGGTTCGTCGTCACCAAGAACGGATTTGACAACTTCTGCCTGTATGCCGGTTGGGGGATCCGCGTCGCGTATCCGACCGCCAAGCTCGAGCGGTCGCTGACGCCTAATCAGCGTTCGCAGCTGGCCGGCAGGATCATCCTGGCGCTCACGGCAAACCCCTTCTATTCACGCGACGGCGCCAAGCCCGGTCTGACCCTGAGCTCGGTTGCGAAGCGGCTGCACGTCGGGCGGCCGTCCCACATCGGCTCGAACTACTGGTACCTGGCAACGGGGAAGCTGAGCAGTCTGGTCCTGAAGGTCCGCGCAGGCGTGATCCAGGAGCTCGGGATCGCGAATCTGCCGCTGACCCGCACACGGAAAGCCCAGAGCACGCTGCTGCACGGTTTCCCGGATATCTGACATCGGCGGGTGCACCGGCCGTCGGCATGGTCCCTGCTGCGGGGCGCGCGCCGCGCGAAGCATGATCTGAAGGATGCGGGGGGGGATCTTCGCGTATAGTTGCGGCACTGCCGAACGACGAGTCCGTCCGCGGACCGTCGACGGGGGAACCACTTGCATCGGTCAAAGACCGATGCAGGGGCGAATCGGACCTGAAAAGGACCGTAGCGTCGTAAGCCGCGAGCCCGTCAGCTAACCCCGTAGGCGAGATCGAAGATTTCGAATATGCCACCAATCCGCGTGCATCCACGCTTCCTCACCGGGCTGTTCCTTGCCGGAACTCTTCTTGCTCCGAGCGCCGCCCTCGCCGCATCAGCCGGCAACTCTCCCCCGGCAAATGGCGGCGTCGGCCTCGGCGGCCTCCGGCTCGTGCAGACGCAACCGGCGAACCTGATCGTGTCCGCCAGCGACAACGGGATCACGGTCACGACACACGAGTCGGTGCTTGAGCATCGGATGGTCAGGTTCACAGGCACCGCACCTGTCGCGGACGCCGGCGCGCCGGTCGAGATCGAGCGGCTTGGGAATGGCACACTCGCTCAATGGGTGCCAACGGCGCGCACCACGGTCAGCACCGTGGGTTCGTTCGCGGTGTCCTGGCGCGCGGACCAGAGTGGCCTGTTCTCGGTCAGGGCGGTGCGGCTGAGCGGCCCCGCGGCGACGCTGGGAGCAGCGGGCGCGAGTGGTGTCGCGCCGGCGCTGGCGACGTCCACCAAAGCGACGTCGGGACCGGCGTCGTCCACACTTGCGTTGACCGTCTACGACCCCGCCGTGGCGAGCTACTACGGTGGACCGCTGCTCGGCCGCATGACCGCCTGCGGGGTGAAGCTGACGCGCACGACTCTGGGTGTCGCGAGCGTCACGGTCAAATGCGGCACGGACGTCCGGATCTACTACGGCGGGAGGACGATCGTGGTTCCGGTGATCGACCGCGGGCCGTACATCAGGGGCCGTAGTTGGGACCTGACGGTGGCGACCGCGCGCGCACTCGGGATGCTTCGTATCGGCGTCGCGACGATCGGCACCGTCGCGCTGTCCGCGAGCCAGGGCGCAACAACCGCAGGCTCGACAAGCGCGTCCTGACGCGCGCGGTGCCACACTTGCGCCGCACGGCGCGGGCGCGGCGGCTATCAGTTGCAGATTGCAGCCGGTCGTGCAGTTCGTGGTCACGTATCGAGGCCGCTGAGCAACAGTCAACCGTGTGAGAGAATCGCGAGCGGCACCAGGTGCCGCGTGGTCCACGGTGCCGCCGCCAGTGCAATCCCTGCTTGCCGCCGAGAAGGGGGCGGAGCCGGTTCATCGAAGAGCCCACCAACGAAGTGCCTGAGCCGACTGAATCAAAACGCCGCTATGTGCCTGGACTCGACGGGATCCGGGCGATCGCCGTCATCTGCGTGATCGCCTACCATCTCGGCGTTCCCGGCGCGCAGGGGGGAATGCTCGGGGTCGGGATCTTCTTCACGCTGTCGGGTTACCTGATCACCGATCTCCTGCTCCAGCAGTGGACAGCGGACATGCACATTGCGCTCGGCCAGTTCTGGCTACACCGCGCGCGCCGCCTGCTGCCGGCGCTGTTCGTGATGCTGCCGACGGTCACCGTCTGGGTCGCTCTGTTCGACGCCGGCCAGCTGTCCTCGCTGAGAAGGCAGGTGATCGCCGCCGTCTTCTATGTCAGCAACTGGTCCACGATCGCCCAGAACGGCTCCTATTTCGCGCGCTTTGCCGCACCGCTGCCGCTCGACCACCTGTGGTCGCTTGCGATCGAGGAGCAGTTTTACATCGTGTGGCCGTGGCTGCTGCTCGCCGGCCTCTGGTTTGGCAGGACGCGCAGGAACCTCCTGTTGATGACGCTCGGCGGCGCTGCCGTCTCGGCACTGTTGATGGCGCTCCTCTACACGCCCGGCTACGACCCGACACGCGTGTATGAGGGCACTGATACGCGGGCGTTCGCTCTGCTGATCGGTGCCGCACTCGCGATTCGAGGTGCGGCGTGGTTCACGCGCAACCGTCCACCTGCCGCCGCCGGCATCATCCGCGACGCTGCCGGCATCGTGGGCCTGGTCGTGATCGGGCTTCTGATCGCCCGCACGACCGCCTTCTCGGCGTTCCTGTACCCGTACGGCTTCCTCCTGCTGTCGATCGCGACGGCCGCCGTCGTGGCCGCGGTGATGAACCCCTCAAGCCGACTTGGGCTCGCGCTCGGGTGCAGGCCGCTGCGCTGGCTCGGGGTTCGCTCATATGGCATCTACCTGTGGCAATGGCCGGTGATCGTGCTGATCAACCCGAGCCACGGTCCGCTCGGGGTGCCGAGGGCGGTCGCCGCGGTCGCAATCACGGTCGGGATCGCGGCTCTGTCGTGGAAGTACGTCGAGGACCCGGTCCGCCACGGAGCCATCGAACGACTGTGGCAACGCCTGCGCGCCAGCCGCGGACGGCCCAATGCAGCGCGTCGCCGGCTGGTGTTGTCGGGGACGGTGTTCGGCGTGATGTTCATCCCGCTGCTCGCGCTGATCGGCTTACTCCCGGCGGCGTCGACCGGTGACCAGTCGGGAAACGGCCCGCTCCTGAAGCGAACCCACGCCCTCACGGGCAGTGCGCAAACCGGCGCGACCGGGGGGATCCGTCGCGCTCACGGCGGGCAGAGCGCGACGACGCTCAGTACTAACTACATGGCCGCAAAGACGACGTCCTGTCGATCGGTCGTCTACATCGGAGATTCCACTTCTGAGGGCGAAACCTCCTCGGACTATATCCCCAACGTCCACCGTCAGATCGTCGCCCAGCTTCACGACGTCGGCGTCAGGGTCGTCTACCCGGAGATCTCAGGTGCCCGGTCGATCGTCGAAACCTACGACGGCTTCCCGAACGGCGCCACGGTCGCGCAGAACCACATTGCCGCCGGCTTCAAGGGCTGCTGGATCATGGCGCTCGGAACCAACGACGTCGCCAACGTGCAGGTCGGTTCGAATGTGGGGTTCAAAGCACGGATCGCGCGGATCATGTCGATCATCGGCGATCAGCCGATCCTCTGGGTGGACGTCGTGACGCTCGTCCAGTCCGGGGCGTACGCAGAGCAGTACATGGAGCAGTGGAACCGGGACCTGCTCCAGGCGTGCAGCCGCTACCCCAACATGCGCGTCTTCGATTGGAGCGCCTACGCCAAGCCACGGTGGTTCATCCCCGATGGGATCCACTACTACTCGCCTGGCTACATCGCCCGCTCGTTCCGGATCGCTCACGGCTTGGCACACGCGTTCCCGAACGGAGAAGGGTTCAGCTCCTCCTGCGTGGTCAAGTGAGCCAGTCCTAGCCGGAGCGCCTCCGGCGATGGCGGTGCCATGATCGCCTCCGGCGGGGGGTCCGGGCGCACCGTTAGGCTGCACGGCAATGGCGCCGCTCTGAGGCGCGCGAAGATCTGAGATGGAGCGTTGAAGCCCATGCCGATTCAGGACCAATCAGAGCTTGCTATCCACGACGTGCCGCGAGCGCGTCATCTGTTGATGCTCGAGTTCGGGGACCGCAGGGACTTCGACGATCCCAGCCTCGAGTACCGAAGGCTGTTCTCAGAGTTGCTGGGAACGTTCATGCTGGTGCTGGTCGCGGCCGGCGGCGGGATCCTGCATGGCGAAGGGCAGATCAGCCTGCCGGCGGCGGTCGTCGCACCGGGTCTGATGGTGCTGGCGATCATCCTGTTCATGGGCGCGGTGTCCGGCGCGCACCTGAACCCGGCGGTGTCGCTTGCGTTCGCGGTGCGCGGCGATTTTCCGTGGAAGCGGGTCCCGGGCTACATCATCACGCAGCTGCTCGGCGCGACACTCGCATGCCTGTTCCTGCTCGCTGTGTTCGGGAACATCCAGCACATGGGCGCGACGCTGCCGGGGCCCGGCTATAAGGACTGGCAGGCGTTCCTGATGGAGATCGTGCTGACCGCGAGCCTTCTCAGCGTGATCCTCGGGACGGCTTCGGCAGCGCAGAACGTCGGCGCGCTGGGCGCGCTCGGGGTCGGCGGTTACATCGCGCTGGCCGGTCTGTGGTCGGCGCCCGTGAGCGGCACCTCGATGAATCCGGCACGGTCATTCGGCCCGGCGCTCGTCAGTGGAGACTGGCACGCGTACTGGGTGTACGTGGCGGGGCCGCTGATCGGTGCGGCGATTGCGGTCGGGTGTGCGACGATCCTGCGCGGGCGCGGCGGCGACCCGATCTCGCACGCCGCCGGTTCTGGTGTGCTCACGCCGGGAGACCTGGAGACCAAGGCCAAGCTCGCAGAGGGGATCGAGCAGGGCAAAGTGGTTCCGCCGGGGCTCCATCAACCCGAGTAGCGGGCGTCGTACACCTCGGTTGCCGAATCGGCCATGACGAGCTCGGCGGTCGCGCGCTTGACCTCGGCCGCTCGAGGAACGGCATCATCGCCTTTAAGTCAACCGATCAACGGTGAGCGCCGTCGAGCAGCGTGATCGGTCGGGGGTCGTCGATCGAACCAGGGTCCGCCGGCTGTCAGGCGACGCGCCACTGGGCGGTGGTGCCCGGGAAGACGGTGTTGCCATAGCGAACCGTGACGACCATCTCGCCGTCGGGCACCACGAAGGTCACGCATCCCGACTTGGAGGCACCGCTGTTCAATGTGACCTGCCCGTTGTCGAAGTTGCCACAGCCGGCGATCGGGTTGTAGTCAGCCGTCAACTCCTGCCCGTTTGAAAGGACGATCGTCGTTTCGTTGTTGGCGTTGTTCTGGTAGCTCTTCGTTGCCGTGTTCCTCACGCTCAGTTTGACGCCGACGAAGTGCTTGCCGGCGGGCGGCTTGCTGTAGGTGCTTGCGCCACCGGCCGGGTCGATCACCTGATCGACCGTGACATCGAGTTTCGCGCCGCTGCTGTCGCTCACCGGGAGCTCAGAACCGAGCGCGCCGGATGGGTTGGTATTCAGCTTGATTGTTCCAGTCGACGTCGCGGACTGCCCGCAACCGGCGAGCGCGACACTCACGACGATCGCCAGCCATGGGCTCAGGCCGACGGCCGCGGGCCGGCGAAGGCTCGTTCGATACCGGCTCACCGGGCCTCCTCCGAGCCGATCGGGTCGGCCGGCGCCCGTCTCTCGAGCGCGGGTTCGGTGACGGCCCGGGTCTCGAGCAGCTGGTCAGCTGAAATCGCAACACCCGGCTGCGAGCCGGCCGGCTGTTCGCTCGCCGACTGCGCCCTTTCCTGCAGGATGCCCTCTCCCTCGACATCGAGGTGCGGAAGCACCTTCATCAGCCATCCCGGCATCGCCCAGGTCCAGCTGCCGAACAACCCGAGCAGGGCCGGCGCGAGCAGGAGCACCATCGCACCCGCGAGCAGCACGGCGACCGACAGGCCGACTCCAAACTGCTTGACGGTCGGGTCGGAGTTCAGGATGAAGCTCGCAAAGACGGCGATCATGATGATCGCGGCCGCGGCGATCACCTTGGCGGAAGCGGCGAGTCCCGAGCGGACGGCCTGTCTGGGGTCCTCGCCGGCTGCGTGGTGCTGTGCGATCTGGCTGACGAGGAAGACCTCATAGTCCATCGACAGGCCGAACAGGGCGGCAAACATCATCAGCGGAACGAAGCTCGCGATCGGTACGGTCCCGTACGGGCTCGGCAGGCCGACCAGGTCAAGCCCCCAGCCGAGCTGGAACGTGGCGGTCAGCACGCCGAACGCGGCACCGACGCAGAGGAGGTTCGTGATCGCTGCCTGGAGCGGGATCAGCAGCGATCGGAACGCGATCATCAGCAGCAGGAAGCTCAGCACCAGAACCACGGCGATAACCTCGAACAGCTTCGAGCTGATCTTGTTGGCGAGATCGACGTTGCCGGCCGTGACCCCGCCGACGTAGGCGGTCACGCCGTCGCCGCGGATCGCTGGAGGGATGATCGAGCTGCGCAGCTGTGAGACGAGATCTGCGGTCGCGACGTCCGCTGGGCGGGTCTTGGGGATCACCGTGAACGTGGCTGCGTCGCCCTGCTTGTTGATCGTCGGCGGTGAGACCTTCAGCACGTTGGACGGCGTCAGCAGAGCTTTCTCCAGCTTGACCAGACGCGGGTCGGTGCCGCGGTCATCACCACCGGCGTAGGTGAGCTCGTCGGTCAGTTGCTGCTGCAGGGCGATCGCCTGGCGCTGCTCGTTCTCGGCCTGCTGCTGTTGGGCCTTGAGATCGTCCGCCTGTGCTTGCAGCGCGTTTGCCTGCTGTTGCAGCGATGCCGCCTGTGCCTGCAACGCGCTTGCCTGCTGTTGCAGCGACGCTGCCCGTGCCTGCAACACGTTCGCCTGCTGCAGCAGCGATGCGGCCTGCACAGCCAGCGATGCCGCCTGGCCGATGAGCGCCGCGGCGTCGATGATGAGCTGCCGGGCCCGTTGGCCCAGCTGGACGGCCTGCGTCCTGAGGTCCTGCAGCGCGGCCTCGTTGGCTGCGAGCGACGCGCGGGTGGATGCCTCATGCGACTGCGCCGCATTCAGCTGCGCCTCGAGCTCTGGACAGACCGCCTGACTGGGATCCGCCGAACAGCCGTGTGCCGCGCGGTCCGCTTCGATCCGCCGCTCGTCCGCAAGGATCAGGCCGAGTGTGACGGTCAGCTCGGCGTGCTGGGCCAGGTTCGCCCGAATCTCGCCGGCCAGCACGATTCGCTGTTGCTTGATCGCAGCTCGCTCCTGCTCGAGCGCCACCCGTTGCGCGGGCAGGGCTGCCCCGCTCGGCCAGCAACTGGTCGCGCTGGCTGGTCAGCTGCTGTTCCTGCGCGAGCAGGATCGACTCCTGTTGGGTGAGCTTCGTCTTCTGCGCTTCAAGCTGACTTTTCTGGCTCTCCAGCGAAGCCTGCTGGGCCTTCAGCTGGTTGGACTGAGCGCTCAGCGATCCCTGCTTGCTCTGCAGGTCGGACTGCAGCGCCTTCGCCTGGCTGTACTGGCTCTCGTACTGCTGGCTGGGCTTTGCCACGGGCTCGAGCTCAAGGGCGACCAGGAGCGGGCCGTTGTAGCCGGGACCGAACGCCGCTGACATCAGATCGAACGCCTCTCGCTCGGTCGAGCCCTGCGGCGATACGCCGATGTCCTCCTGCCCGAGGTGCAGCGAGAAGAGGGGAATGATCAGCGGAACGAGGATCACCATCGCGACGAGAATGCAGGGCCACGGATGATGCGTGACGGTTCCGGCCCACCGGTCCCAGATCCCGGGACGAGCTGCTTCGATGCGCTCCTTCGGGCGCGGAAACGCAGGGAGCTTGGCGGCGAACACGCGCGGCCCGAGCAGCGATATGACCGCGGGGAGCAGCGTGATCGCTGCGATCACGGCGGTGAACACGGCGACAGCGGTGGCGTAGCCGAGCGCTGACACCAGCGGGATGCCGGCGACCGACAGCGATACGAGCGCGATCACGACCGTGGTCCCGGCGAAAACGATTGCACCGCCTGCCGTCGCGACCGCCAGTGCAACCGCCTCGCGGCGCGCGACGCCTCGTGATACCTGGGTCCTGTACTTGGTGACGAGGAACAGCGAGTAGTCGATGCCGACGCCCAGACCGATCATCGTCGCCAACGTCGGCCCGACCGTGGGGATCGTGAACACGTGGCTGAGGAGCCCGATCGTTCCGAGCGCCGTCGCCAGGCCGAGGAGTGCGGTGATGATCGGAAGGCCCATCGCGACGAGGCTTCCGAATGTGATCGCGAGGATAACCATCGCTGCAAGCAGCCCCACGACCTCGCTGCTCTCCGTCGGCGACGGGGAGAGAGCCGCGCCGATCGTGCCTCCGGCGGCGACCTCGATCCCCTGCTTCTGAGCCGGTTCGGTCGAGTCGAAGATCCGCTGGGCGCGGTCCTCGGTCACCTGGCCATTGCTGATCCTCAGGAGCACGGGGATGAAGGCTGTTTGGCCGTCCGCGCTAACCAGCCCCGACGCCGAGTTCTTGAACGGGTCGGTCGCGGAATAGACGTCCGGTTCCTTCAGCAGGGCCTTGTAGGAAGTCTCGATTGCGTTCTTGTTGGCCGAGTCGGTCAGCTTGCCCTTGCTGACGTGAAAGACGATCGGGTTAGAGCCGTTCTGCTGGGGCGGGAACTTGGCCGCGAGCAGGTCGGTCGCCTGCTGGCTCTCGGTACCCGGCAGCGACAGGTCGTTGGTCGTCATGCTGCCGAGCGCCGACATGGTGCCCACGACTCCGGCGGCCACAACGACCCATGCCAGCAGGACCGGCAGCGCGTGGTTCGCGCAGAAGTGGCCTACTCGGTAGAGCACGCGGCCCACCGGTCAGAGCCCCATGCCCCGCCGCCCGTTCTGCACGAATCCACCCACCCTCGCGCAACGATAGCCGTTTCTTCTGACCCGACGCCGGCGCTGAGTTGTGTATCACGCGCTCAGCAGCGGGCACCGAGCTCGGCGCCGAATTCCCTTACAGCGGCGGCCGCGCCCGCCACGATGCCGGTCTGCAGATGGAAGTCGTGCCACAGGTCTGGATAGCTGCGCTGCACCACCTCGACGCCCGCGATCTTCGCTCGGACGCCGATTTCGCTCGCATCGGCGGTGATCAGATCATCCGCCGCCGTGTGGATCAGGAGCGGTGGCAGTCCGTGCAGGTCGGCGTAGAGCGGGGAGATCAGCGGATCCAGCGGATCGTGCCTGCCGGCATACGCGGCGGCGAACCGGCTTAGAAGCCCTTCGCTCAGGATCGGCTCTTTCGGCGCCGGTCGGCGTCGCGTGCTCGCGGCGGCGCCGAGGTCCAACCAGGGGCAGACGAGGCCGACCACCGCGGGCAGCGGCGTCCCTTCGTCACGACGCGCGAGCGCGAGCGCGAGTGCGAGCCCGCCGCCGGCTGAGTCTCCGACGATCGCGAGCCGGTCCGGCACGATGCAGAGCTCGAGCATTCCGGTGCATACCGCGGCGGCATCCTCAAGCGCCGCCGGGTAGGGGTGCTCTGGCGCCAACCGGTAGTCCGGGACGACCGCGCGCAGACCGGCGGCCGCGGCGATGCGGGCGACGAACCCGCGGTAGGCCCTCGCGGAGCCGGTTGCGTAGCCGCCTCCATGGAGGTAGAGCATCGCCCCGGCACCTGTCGTGCCACGCGGAACGATCTCCTCGCATGCAACGCCGCCGACCCAGGTCCGGGTGATGACGGTCCCGCGGGGTGGCGGTGGCAGCGCCGTGGCGAGTTCAAAGCGGCGGCGTGAGCGTTGCCAGTCCGCGCGCGGTGAGAACACCCAGCGTGCCGTTGCGCGGGCAGCCGGACGCACGAGCCGCGGCGGGAGTCCATCCACCCGCGTATCAAACACGATCCTTCTCTGGACGCGCCGGGCCAGGCGCGGGAACAGCTCTCAGGCCGGCGCCCGAATCCTGCCCGGGGAAGGAGATGAGCTCGTACAGCTGCCGGCCCTCTCAACCAGATGAGCGGTGTGGTCGCCGCGTGCCGACCGGCGAGATGACGATCCAGAACAGCATCGCCTCGCCGTGGCCGAGGTTGCGCCATCGCTCGACCCGTTCACTGTCGGCGACGAGCACCTCACCCTGGCGGACCCCCGGCGTCTGGCCGGCGATCTGTACCTGAACGAGGCCGCTGGCGACCGCGACGATGCCGCTGCCCTTGCGGCGGTGAGCAGGCTCGCCGGACTCTCGTGGTGCCAGTTGGACGAGGTCGATCTGGAGCTCGGAGTCGGCGCTGCCGACGAGCGTCATCGCGTGCTCGATGCCGTGCTGAGGATCCTCCACACGCCGTCCGATGCGGTAGGGCTCATGTTCCTCGCCGCGCAGCAGATCGTCGATCGTGATCCCCAGAGCCGTGCTCAAACGTGCCATTGTCGTCAGCGAGAGCCCTCGTTCGGCGCGCTCGGCCTGCGAGATCGCGCTCGCCGTGACACCGGCGAGCTGGGCAAGATCCTGCTGGCTGAGGTCCCTCGAGCGCCGCAGCGCTCGGAGTGAGGCGGCGACACGGCCGATGATGTTGGCGGCCTCGAGGACAGGACGTCCATCCTCCTGATGCCAGTGCAGAACCGATCCGACCACGCCGTCGTCCCGGCCCTCGGCCTTGGTGATGCGAACGCTCCGGCCGTCGACGCGCAGGATGCACTGGGTCACCGCGCGCACGGTGTCGCGCACGTTGTTCGGGGTCGCATATGCATCCATCGTCCAGTAGGCGATCGCACTGGCCTCAAGCAGCATCGGGCAGCACCGCGCGAAGAAGCCGCGCGCGCCCTGGGCGCCCCAGACGGCGACCATGCGGTCGAGTTCCTCAAACAGCAGCAGCCGCCGGCCCGGCGCATGACACATTCGCTGGATCTCCCGCAGCAGATCCACGGGCTGGGGGAAGGCGCTGCCCGGCCCGGCGTTGATCACCGCAGCCGCTGACAGACCCTTGGGGTCAGGGGACCCGCTGACCGCAACGAACGTCCTCGAATCAAAGTCCGGGAGCCCCGCGATCGCGTCATAGAAGGGGGCCGCAGAGGCATCGTCGAGTTCCCAGACGACGTTGTCCCCCCAGTAGAGGCTGCCGATTACCCCGTCGAGCTCGGCGAGGCCCGTGCTGACCCGCAGTTTTGAGACGTCGCCATCAAGCATTGCTGTTCAGAAGCCTGGTGGAGTTGCTCGCAATCGTCGGCACAGATCCCTTTACAGCCTGAATCATATGCCAACTACCGACAACTTCAGGAACACCCCGATTAGCAGCGCTGTAGGGAATTTGTTGATCGTCGAGCTTCTACGCACCCGAATCCGCACGTGCGCTGACAGGGGCGCTCGATGCCGCGATGGACACCCCGGAGGGCGGATCAGCTCGCGGATCGCGCCGAGCGCCGGTGTTCGATCACCACGCGGGCGGCCTCGATATCGGGAGAAAGCGTGCGGTCCTCGAGCGCCGCGGGCAACACCCGGGCGGCATCCTCGAACAACGCCCGTGAACCGATGCCCGACGGTACGCGCGCGGCCATCCGCACCGCCCGCACCGTTACGACCAGCTCGCATGCCGTCAGGATTCGCATCGCTTCGAGCTGCTGCGCCGCGAGCTTCACCGAAGTCGTAGCCAAACTCGCGTGCGACTCGACCCCCATCGACGCCGAGATGCTCTGGATCGCAAGCGGTACGGACAGCGAGCGCACCTCGGCGGCGGCGGCCTGCGCCGCGTACTCGACGATCATCGCGCCCGAGTCGAGCCCCGGCTGATGCGCAAGGAACTGCGGCAGCCCGGTCATCCGGTTCTCCAGCAGGATGCTGACGCGAGCAGCGATCAGTGAGGCCGACTGGCTCAGTGCCGCGCGCAGCGCGTCGAGTGCCGCGCCGAGCTCGGCGGCGTGGAAGTTACCGTTCGGCCATGCCCGGCCGTCCTCGATCAGTGCGTTCTCGGTGCGAGCGTTGAGCTCACGGGCGAGCACGGACTCGAGCGCATCGAGTGCACCTCGAGAAACGGCGTCGACCTGCGGCAGCACGCGGAACGGATAGGGGTCCTGGACCGGTCGGTCCGTACCCCTCCCGCGGGCGGGCTCGTCACCGGAATAGCCGGACAGCAGCTCGCGCATGCGCGCCGCGACCGCCGTCTGATGCGGCGAGGATCGACCGGCCTGGACACACTCGTCGAGCACGACGGGATCGGCGCCGATCGCCTCGAACGAAATCGCCGCAACCGCCAGCCAGGCGTCGTGCAGAGCACGCGCGTCGGCGCTCAGCAGTGCAGACTGGCCGATCGTGGTCGCGTTCGAGCTGATGAAGCCGAGCGCGTCGCGCAGCCCAAGCTCGACGACGCCGCCAAGCGGCTGCGCGCTGACGAGCTCCTCGCCCCGCCACACCCGGCCCTCGCCCAGCAGCGCGAGCGCGACCTCCGACAGCGTTCCGAGGTCACCTGTTCCGAGTCCGCTCAGCTCACGCGTGAACGGCGTCACGCCGTCGTTAAGCGCGTTCACCAACCCGTCGAGCAACCCGACCGCGACGCCGGCGCCGCCGGCGGAGAGCTGGTTCGCGCGGACCACCATCGCAGCTCGCACTGCTGCGCGCGACAGTGGCCGGCCGGCGGTGACCGCGTGGCTGCGCAGGAGGTTCCACTGCAACTGCTCGCGCTCATCGTCGGAGATCACTCGGTCACGGAGCGCGCCGACGCCGGTACTCGCGCCGTAGAGTGGCTCTCCGCGCTCGAGCAACGCAGCAATCGCATCGCGCGCGGCGGCGTTGCGCACGCGCGCCACCGCGGCCAGTTGCACCGCCTCGTCGTCCCGGGCGACCGCCACCACGTCGTCTGAGCTGAGGCTGGCCCCGTCGAGGACGATCATTGCGCCGCCGGCAGCCGCAGCTTGATCCCCGCCAGGTCCTCGTAGAGGCGGATCGGGCTGATCTCGCCGGCATCGTCGCCGTAACTGGCGCGAGCTCGCCGGTGGATCTGCTCGACCAGCGCCGTCATCTCGACCGGCAGGCCGACATCGCGTGCAAGCTCGACGGCAAGGCCGAGATCCTTGGTCACCAGCCGCATCGGGAACGCCTCGTCATAGTCTCCGTGGTCAAGCACTGAGAGGACATCGCGCTCAAGGAAGTTCGAGTTGGCGGGCGACCCGACGAGCGCCTCGTGGAGGCGTTCAAGCGGTACGCCGGCGAGGACGCCGAGCGTCAGCACCTCGCCGGTTGCGACGGAGTGCGTGAACCACAGCAGGTTCAGCAGCAGCTTGACCGTGTAGCCGGCTCCACAGGGGCCGAGATGGAAGAGGCGCTGGGGGTCACCGACTACCTCGAACAGCGGCCTTGCGCGCTCGAACACAGCCTGTTCGCCGCCGACATAGATCGCCAACGTCCCGGCCTGCGCGCCGATTGACTGGCCGGCGACCGGTGCGTCGAGCACATCGATGCCGCGCTCGCCTGCGGCCTCCATGATCAGTTTGCCGACCGCGGTCGAACTGGTGCTCATGTCGATCGCAATCGAGCCCGGGTCCATCGCGGCGATCACGCCGCCGTCCCCGAGCAGGACGCGCTCGACGTGCGGCGGCGCCGGCAGCATCGTGATCACCGCGTCGGCTCCCGGCGCGCATTCGGCGGCGCTCGCGGCGACCCGGGCGCCGGCATGACCGGCGCGAGCCAGGGCGGTGGGGTCGAGATCGAAGGCGACCACCTCGAAGCCGGCAGCGGCACCCGCGCGAGCCAGGTGCGCACACATCGGCCCGCCCATGTTGCCGAGCCCGATGAAGCCGACCCGTTTCACCGTCGCAAGCTCTCCTCGTGCACGTGATGTGTTACGGCCTCCTCGTCCAGGAGGACGCCGAGCCCGGGCGCGGTGGGGACCTGCAGCAACCCGCCGGCGTCGGGCATCACCGGCTCGGCGAGCATGAAGTCGCGGCGCTCCGGGGTCCAGCCCGGCGGATCGTAGGGGAATTCGATCAACGGGCCACCGCCGACACCTGCGCACACGTGCAGGTTGGCGAGCAATCCGATCCCGTTGGTCCAGGTGTGCGGCGTGAACCAGCGGTTGCGCCGCAGCGCCAGTTCCGCCAGCGTCCGCACGGTCGACATCCCGAGTGCCAGGACCACGTCGGGCTGGTACACGTCGAGTGCGTCGTCATCGAGGGCGAGCCGAAGCTCCTCGAACGTCCTCGACATCTCGCCGCCGGCGATCCGCACCCCTGTGCTCTGACGCAGCTCGCGCATGCCGGCGCGATCCTCGCCGGCGAGTGGCTCCTCGACCCAGAGGACGCCCTCCGCGCGCAGCGCCTCGATCACACGTCGCGCGTCGACCGGCCCGAGGCCTCGCCCGATGTCGCCGGCCATCCGCCACCACTGGTTCAGGTCGACGAGGATCTCAAGCGCGTCGCCCACAGCGGCGCGCACTGCGGCGACGACTGCGATCCCCTCCTCGAGCTGTTCGCGTGCGATCCTGACCTTGACCGCGCGGAAGCCGCTCCGCACCAATTCCTGTGCGTCCTCGCTGCGACGCGCGGGCGGGCGGAGCTCGCCCCAGGAGGCGTACACCGGCAGCGCCGTAACGGCTCCGCCGAATAGAACCGATGCCGGGGTACCGCACGCCTGGCCGAGCAGGTCCCACAGGGCCGCCTCCAGCGGCCAGTAGCGACCCGCGTGAAACGAGATCGTCTCGAGCGTCCGGACGTGGTTCGCGATCGTCAGTGGGTCGCGGCCGATGAACAGGTCGGCGAACTGCTCGAAGCCGACCATCGTGTCCCCGCTGCCGATCCCGACCAAGCCTGCGTCAGTCTCGATCCGCACGATCGTCGCCTCGAATCTGCGCCGCGGCTCGGGGTCCCACGCTGCATGAAACGGGGGGTCAAGCGCGGTCGACAGCCGCTGGCATCGGATCGCAGTGATCTTCAACTCAGTGACCGCTGTAGAAGGGGCTCGTCAGTTGATCTCGGCGCTCGACCAGCGCCCGCGCCGCCGCGGCGTCACGACCGCGCACAGCTACAGAGATCGCCTTGCGCACCGCCTCACGTGTGGCGAGCCGGACCGCCGTCTCGATCCGACGCCGCGGCGTCGATCCAGATGCAGACGAACACCAGGACATCGCCGCTGGGCTCGAGCAGCCCTTCGGCGACCGAGTCGAGCACTCCCTGGGCGATGCCGAGCTGTCCGGCGCCCCACGTGATCGTCTGGTGAAGGTCCTCGGTAGCCGTCGCCTTGTTGATCATGATCGTCGGCGGCCAGACCGGCTCGTAGCTCGGCTGATCCTCGCCGACAACGACCAGGATCGGCGTGTGGCCGGCTGAGGGGGTCGTGAAGGTCGACAGCAGCGCCGCTGCAGTCGGAGTTCCCCGCCGTGCCAGGACGACGTTCACGTGGCTGCCGTTCGCGCCCGCCGCGCCACCCCAACCCTCGCCGATCCGTCCGTCGAGATCGCCGTCCATCAGACGCTCCTTCCCGCGAGTTGTTCGTCGATGATGACCATCGAGCGGCCGCCGGCGCCCCGGCGCAGACGGCCGAACGCCTCCTCGACACCGTCGAGTGTGATCAGGTCGCTGACGACATCGCCGACCTCGAGCCGGCCGTCGGCGACCATCGGCGCGAGCTCTGCGATCGCTGTCCGCACGTCGGCAGAGCCGTAGTAGCTGCCGGTGATCGTCTTCTCACTCAGCAGGTCGATCGCCGGCACGGAGACCTCCACGCCGCGAGGCGCGAGCCCGACGACGACGACGGTTCCGCCGGGCCGCAGCGAATCCCAGCCCTGACGCATCGTTTCGGCCTTGCCGACCACCTCGAACGCGTGCTCGACGCCACCGCCGGTGATCTGCCAGCACCTCCTGCGCAACCGCCGAGGAGGTCGAATCGATTGTGTGCGTGGCGCCGCGCCGTAGCGCGCGCTGGAGCTTGTCAGCATCGCGGTCGACAGCGACGATCGTCGCCGCTCCGGCCAGTTGGACCGCCTTGACCACCTGCAGTCCGACGCCGCCGCACCCGATCACGCAGACGCTCGAGCCGATCCGAACGCGGGCGCGGTTGACGGCGCCGATCGCGGTGACGACGCCGCAGCCGAGCAGTGCTGCCTGCCACAGCGGGATCGACTTTGGAAGTGGCACGGCTCCGGCTGCGGGCACGACAGCGTGCTGCGCGAAGCATGCGACCATCAGCCCGTGCTGGAGGACTTCGTCGTGGCCGTCACGCAGTCGCGAGGTGCCGTCCATCAACATCCCCGCGACGCCGTTGCGGCCGGCGTTCTCGCACAGCGTTCGGCGCCCGGCGCGGCACGCTGCGCAGTCCCCGCAGCTCGGGACGAAGCAGAACGCGACGTGGTCGCCCGGCGCCAGTCCACGGACCCCTGCGCCGACGGTCTCGACGATGCCCGCGCCCTCGTGGCCGAGCACCATCGGCCAGCGGCCGACGACCGAGGCCGCCGTCGGCGAGATGCACGTCCGAGTGGCACACCCCCGCGGCCGCGACCCGGACCCGGACCTCGTCGCGACGCGGCGGCGCCAACACGACGGTCTCCACGGCCACCGCCCGGCCGGGCTCACGAAGCACCACCGCCCGCATCCTGATCGCGCCGTCGGCGCCCGGCGAAGGCGCCGACGGCGGGTTCGCCGCCGTCGAGGCGAGGTCCTCAGTCGGTGGCGCCGGCAACCGTCGTCTCCTTCGTCTGGATCGCGCGCAGTTCCTCGATCGGGATGTGGCAGCGGATCGAATGGCCGGGCTCCGCCTCCGCCAGCGGCGGCTCGGTCGTGTCGCAGATTTCCCCGAGGTGGCGCGGGCAGCGGGTGTGGAACACGCAGCCGGTCGGGGGGCCGCGCGGCGCTCGGAATCTCGCCCTCGAGCCGGATCCGCTCCTTGGCGGCGTCCTCCAGCGTCGGCACCGCGGACAGGAGCGCCTCGGTGTAGGGGTGGTGGGGACCGCTGAAGACCTGTTCGGCTGGGCCGATCTCCATCACGCGCCCGAGGTACAGAACCGCGATCCGGTCTGACAGATAGCGCACGACCCCGAGGTCGTGGCTGATGAACAGGTAGGAGACGTCCTCGCGCTGCTGCATGTCGGTGAGCAGGTTCAGGATCGCCGCCTGGACCGACACGTCGAGCGCCGAGGTCGGCTCGTCGCAGACGACGATCCGGGGGTCGCCCGCGAACGCCCGCGCGATCGCGACACGCTGCTTGAGTCCGCCGGACAGCTGCACGGGGCGCAGGTCGAGGTGGCGCTCGGACAGCCTGACCTCAGCGATGAGCGATGTCAGCCGGTCCTGCAGGGCATCGCCGCGATAGCCACCGAGCCGGGACAGCGATCGGGAGATCAGGCGCCTGACCGAATGGCGGCGGTTGAGCGCCGAGTCGGGGTTCTGGAAGACGATCTGGAGAGCCTTCTGCTGTGCGCGTGAGCGCCGCTTGGCGGTCGCCGGCAGCGGGTCGGAGTCAAGCGTGATCGAAGCGCCGGGGTCGGGCTCGCTGAGACCCATCAACACCCGGGCGAGCGTCGTCTTGCCGCTGCCGGATTCGCCGACGAGTCCGAGCGTCTCGCCCGAGTGCAGATCGATGCTGACATCGACGAGCCCGTAGATCTCCTGGCCGCCGGAATGAAACGTCTTCGACACGTGCTCGGCGCTGATCAGCACGGCAAGCCCTCCGGGCTGCTCACTGCGGACCGCGCGCTCGGCGGGTGTCGCGCGTGGCAGCGTCTGGGCGCGATCGTGGAAGTGGCAGCGCGAGCGGCGTCCTGGCGCCGCGTCGTAGAGTGGCGGTACCTCGGCTCGGCAGCGATCCTCCGCCAGGGCGCAGCGCTCGGCGAAGATGCAACCCGTGCTCTTGCTCCCAGGTGCCGGCAGGGAGCCCGGGATCGTGTCGAGCGCGCGGCGCGACTTCATCACGTCGCGGCGCGGGATGCAGCGGAGCAGGCCGACCGTGTAGGGGTGCCGCGGGTCGTCGAACACCTCACGCGCGGGGCCTTCCTCAACCAGCTCGCCGGCGTACAGGACCCCGACCCGGTCGCACATCTTCGCGATCACCCCGAGGTTGTGGCTGATGAACAGCAGCGAGGTCGAGATCTCGGTCCGCAGCGCTGAAACGAGGTCGAGCACCTCGGCTTCGACGGTCGCGTCGAGCGCGGTCGTCGGCTCGTCCAGGATCAGCAGCGACGGCTCAGACGCCAGGGCCATCGCGATCACGACACGCTGGAGCATTCCCCCCGACAGCTGGTGTGGATAGCGGTCCATGACGTTTCCCGGGTCGGCGATCCGCACCTTCTCAAGCATCTCGCGTGCGCGATCGACGGCCTCGGCGCGCGCCATCCCAGACACCTCGAACGACTCGGCAACCTGGCGCCCGACACGGATCGACGGGTTCAGCGCGCGGCCCGGCTCCTGGTAGACCATCGAGACGGTGCTGGCTCTGAGCTCGCGCAGCTGCGAGCTGTTCATCGCCAGGACGTCACGGCCGTCGATCGCGATCCGGCCGGTGCTGACGCTGCCGTTGCGGGCCAGGTAGCGCACGATCGCAAGCGCCATCGTCGACTTGCCGCAACCCGACTCGCCGACCAGCCCATAGGACTCGCCGCGTGCGACGCGGAAGGAGACGTCGCGCAGCACGCCGCGTTCGTTCCCGCGGACCCGGTAGGTGACGCCCACGTTCTCCACCGACAGGGTGTCGGCCACCACGGCTGGGGTAGCGTCCACGCTCACCGTTCGAGCACCCGCTCGATCGAATCCGAGATCAGGTTCACCGAGATCACCAGCGAAGCGATCGCGACCGCGTCGAACAGCACCTGCCACCAGAACCCGGCCGTCACATAGACGTAGTTTTGAGCGATCTCAAGCCCCCAATCCGGTGACGGCGGCTGCACGCCGAAGCCCAGATACGACAGCGTCGCGACGGTGAAGATCGCATAACCCAGCCGTACCGTGAACTCGACCACAACCGGTGAGAGCACGTTCGGAAGGATCTCGACGAACATGATGTAGGGGGCGCGCTCACCGCGCAGGCGAGCGGCGGCGACGTAGTCGAGCTCCCGTTCCTGCAGCACCGCGGCGCGCACGGTGCGCGCGATCAGCGGCGTGAACACCAAGCCGATCACGATGATCAGCGTCAGGTTCGACTGCCCGAGCGCAGCGATCACGACCAGCGCGGTGATCACCAGCGGCAGCGCCAGAATCGCCTCGACGAAACGGCTGATGATGTCGTCGGTGAGACCTCGGAAGTAGCCCATCACTAACCCGATCGCGGTCCCGAGCACGGTCCCGAGCAGCGTCGCGAGCGGCGCGATCACCATGATGTCCCGTGAGCCGACGATCACACGTGAGAACATGTCGCGGCCGAGCGAGTCGGTCCCGAACCAGTGCGCGCTCGACGGCGCTTTGTTGATGTTCAGGAGGTTCTGGGCGTACGGGCTGTAGGGCGCGATCGAGTTGCCGAAGATCGCACAGATGATCCAGAACAACAGGATCACCGCGCCGACGATGAACAGCGGTTGGCGAACCAGTTCCCGCAGCAGCTCGCCGCGGACCTTGCGGCGGCTCGCATCAGCCTGCAGCGCCCCCGAGACCTCGATCGGAATGTCGCCGATGCTCACTCGGCGGACGCCAGCCTGATGCGGGGGTTCAGCAGCGAGAAGGCGACGTCGGCGACCAGCGTCACGACCATGTACACGATCCCGATCGTCAGCACGCCCGCCTCGAGCATTGGGAAGTCCTTGTTGGTCGCCGCGGTTACGACCAGCGAGCCGATCCCCTGATAGCGAAACAGCGTCTCGACGACGACCAGCCCGCCGATCAGATAGCCGGTCTGAGTGGCGATCACCGTGATCGTCGGCAGCAACGAGTTGCGAAGCACGTGGCGGCGGATCAGCACGCCACGAGGCAACCCCTTGAGCGTCGCCGTTCGCGCATAGTCGGATTCAAGCGCCTCGACGGTGCCGACCCGTGCCATCCGCATGATGTAACCGAACAGGATCAACACCAGCGGGATCGCCGGCATGATCAGGTACTTGAACGAGCCGATGAAGCTGGTCCCCTCAGGGGGCGTCGCCTCGATCGGCAACCAGTCAAGCGCAATGCCCGAGGACCAGGATCAGCACGATCCCGGACACGAATTCGGGCACGGTCGTCCCCGACAGGCCGACGACGCTGATCACGCGATCGATCGGCTTGCCGACGTTCAGCGCGGCGATCACCCCGCCCACGATCGCCAGCGGCACCACGATCACGAACGCGAGTAACCCGAGCTTTATCGAGCGCCCGAGCGCGGCCAGCAGCAGCGGCCTGATCGGCTCCTGATACTGGTAGGAGGTGCCCGGGTCGCCGCGGACGAAGTGGCTGATCCAATCCCAGTACTGCGTCAGCAGCGGTCTTTCGACGCCGAGTTGGCGATCGAGGTTGAGGACCGCCCGCTCGGCGGCGAGCGGCCCCAGAATCGAGCGGCCGGGATCGCCGGGCAGGATCTGCCCGACGAAGAACACGATCACGCTCAGGATCCACAGCGTGATCAGCGCCAGGCCGATCCGCTTGAGGATGAACGCGGCCATGCTCCGGCAGCCGTCGGCTTCAGCTCATGTACGCGTTGTTCAGATAGAGCTGCGCGATCGAGGTCGGATTCAGTCCGCCGACGGTCGGGATCGACGCCGTGAGACCATCGATCCAGTACGGGTAGATGATCGGCGTCTCGTTCAGCAACAGCGTCTGGATCTGGCCGGCGATCGACCGTTGCGTCGAAAGATCGAGGGCCGCCACGTACTGCGCCACGAGCTTGTCGAACTGGGAGTTCTTGAAGCGCGCGGCGTTCCACGGACCGCTCGTCGTCAGCGGCGCCGTCAGGAACACGTTCGGCACGCCGCGGTCGCCGTAGTCGACGAGGCTCATCGTCCCGTCGAGCCAGTCGGAGTTGCCGAAGGTGGCCTTGCCGTAATAGGCGGACTGGCTCTCGATCGTCAGGCTGATGTTGATCCCCACCTTCGCGGCGTATGCCTTGATCACCTGCGCCAGCTGCGGCACCTCCTCGTAGATCTCGGTCTTGAGCGTGGTGCTGAA
The DNA here is from genome assembly GCA_963742025.1 of uncultured Solirubrobacterales bacterium. GTDB lineage: Bacteria > Actinomycetota > Thermoleophilia > Solirubrobacterales > Solirubrobacteraceae > Palsa-465. The sequence goes on along the minus strand of CAVUKF010000003.1, from coordinate 255,551 downwards.
GCCGTTGGGGTGCCCTGCGGCCGACAGCAGCTGCTTGGCCTTCGCGAGGTCCTGTGTGCGCTGGGGGATCGAGGTGTCCGTTGACGCGAACCTCGGGCCGAACGGGTAGTCGTTGGCGACCGTGCCGAAGTTGTCGAGCAGCGCGCTGACCATCGCCGGGCGGTCGAGCGTGTAGGCGACCGCCTGGCGAACGCGCGCGTCCGTGAATGGGGCGATGTCGTTGCGCATCGACAGCTCGCGGTGGTTGGAGGACGTCAGCCTGATGATCTTGTACGCGGAGTTGTTCAGGAGCGAGGTGGCGCCGGCCGGCACGAACTGGGCGATCACATCGACCTCGTTGCCCTCGAGCGCGAGGATCTGCGGCTGCTGGCTCGAGAAGAACTTGAACTGGGTTCCGTCGAGGTACGGCTTTCCACCCCAATAGCTCGGGTTGGCGACGAAGTTCGCGCCGACGCTCTCGGTGTAGCTGCTCAGCTTGAAGGCGCCTGTGCCGGGGAACGTGCTCTGCCACTTGCTGTAGTCGGTGCCCTTCGGAACGATGATCGCGTTGTAGTTGTCGGATGAGACCAGGTAGGGGAAGTTGCCGTTCGGCGCTTGCAGGGTGAACTCGACGGTCGTGGGGTTGACCGCCTTGACGCCGGATGGTGACAGCACGCCGGTGAAGACCGACAGCGCGTTCGAGGCGTTCTTCGGGTCCGACAGCTGTTGGAAGGTGTAGACCACGTCATCGGCGGTCATCGCCGCGCCGGTGTTGAAGGTCACGCCTGAGCGCAGCGTGAACGTCCAGACGCTGCCGTCGGAGTTCGGTGACCACTTGGTCGCCAGCATCGGCTGCAGCGCCAGCTTCAGGTTGCTGTCGAAGATCAGGAACTCGCCCGTCTGGCCGAGCATGCAGAGGCCGCCGGCGTCTGAGACCGTCAGCGGGTTGACCGCCGCCGCCGGCGTCGACACCGCGATCCGCAGCGTCCCGCCCTTCTTCGGGGTCCCGGCACTGCTCGACGACGAGGAGGAGCTCGACGCTGAGGAGGATGACGACGAAGAGCCGCAGGCTGCCAGCACCGCACCCATCAGCGGCACCGACATCCCGATCATGCTGCCGCGCCGCAGGAAGGTCCGGCGGTCGAGGTGCCCGGAGACGAGCTCGTCGATGTAGTGGTTTTCAACCTCGCTGCGCCCCGCGCGCAGGCGATCAAGCTCTGTGTTGTTCTGCTTCCGGCTCATCGTGCCGCCTTTCCGTGTGTCATGTGCCACGCTGGCAGGAATTCCCCACCGGCCGATAGGAATGGTCGGGTTTGTTTCACACCCGGTCCGCGACTGTCAAGTTAAGGTTGTCTTTCGATGATCCTCTGGAACGCACATTTGATCGATGGCACCGGACGGACACCGCTGTCCTCTGCGATGTTACGGATTGAGCGCGGAAGAATCGCCGCCGTCGATCGGGCGGGGGGTCCTGCGCCCGAGGGTGCGATCGACCTTGCCGGTAGGACGCTGCTACCGGGGCTGATCGACGCGCATTGCCACCTCTACAGCGATGTGTCGCGGAGTCCCGGCTTCGGGCCGCCGGACCAGCGGCACGGCGAGCTCCCTAGGCCGCGGGAACTCGGATACTTCGTCCTGGCGCGCAGCGGCGAAGCGCTGCTCGCCGGCGGCATCACGACCGTGCGCGACGTGGGCGCCTACGACTACGAGGCGATCGCGCTGCGCGAGGCTGTCAGGCTCGGGATCGCCACGGGGCCTCGGATTCTCTCGTGTGGACAGATCATCTCCGCGACGGCCCCGGGGGGCGTCCTGTTCAAGGGCATGTACCGAGAGGCCGACGGCGCCGGCGAGATGCGCAAGGCGGTGCGCGAGCAACTTCGCCGTGGCGCGGACTACATCAAGCTGATGGCGACCGGTGCGCGATCGGTCCTGGCCGAGGACCCCGAGCCCGCACAGATGACGACCGAGGAGCTGCGCGCGATCGTCGATGAGTCGCATCGGCTCGGGGTGCGGGTGGCCGCGCACGCCGAGGGCCTCGGTGGCACGCGAGTGGCCGTGCAGGAGGGCGTCGACACAGTCGAGCACGGGCTGTCGCTGCACCGCGAGCCGCGACTGCTGGAGCTCATGGCCGAGCGTGGGATCGTGCTCGTGCCGACGCTGACGACGTTCCACGATCTGGCTGAGCGGTTCACCGGCGAGTTCGCTCCGGCGCTTGTCGATCAGGCCAAGCGGCAGCTCGACGAGGCCTACGCCACGCTCGTCGCCGCCAGGGACGCCGGCGTGGTGCTGGCGATGGGGCACGACAGCGGACCGCCGGGCGACAATGCGATCGAGTTGGTGCGGATGGTGCAGGGCGGCCTGTCGCCGCTGGACGGGATCAGCGCAGCCACGCTCGGCTCGGCTCGCGCGCTGGGGTTGGAGGATCTCGGCACACTCACTCCGGGCGCGGTCGCCGATCTGATCGTGCTGGATGCCAACCCGCTGAAGGACATCCGGCTGCTCAACGATCCGGCGCGGATTTGGGCGGTGCTGCAGGGCGGCGAGCCGGTCGCCGGCAGGTGCATGGCGCCGCGCGACTTCAGGCGGGCGGCGTTCGAGCTCACGCAGCCAGTGGAGCCTCCAGCGGCCTGAGTTCCTCCGCGTAGCTCACCGAGATGCGGCTCATCACGCCGTCGTCGGAGATCGCGTACTGACCGAGGCGCCAGAGCGGCGGCGAGTACGCGTGGATCGAGACGGCGCGGGCGTGCTTGCCGGCGATCCGGTGGATGTGTTCAGGACCGAACGAGAACGTGCAGCCGGCCGGAACCTCGCGGGTCGCGTGCTCGCCGCCGATCCGCGGACAGGATTCGATCAGCGTCCCCTGCACGACGCGGACGGCACCGGAGGAGATGTCATGGTCGTGCCAGCCGGTGTCGTTTGCGCGCGTCCAGCAGAGCAGCCAGACGTCGACATACTCGTCACGGTAGAGCTCGACGAAATGCCGCTGGTCGTCGGAGTAGGCGATCTCATCGCGCCAGCACTCCGATGCCTGCCCGATCCGCTCGACCAGCGCCTCCAGCTCAACGCGCTGGAGATTGCGCGACGGAAGCGATTTCCATGGCATTCAGTACCTCCTCTTGAGGGTGCAGTAGACGGTTCGGGTTGGCGTTGTGGAGCGCGTAATCGACGGCGGCGCCCAGATCCAGCGGCAGCGGCGGCGCGTACGGCCGGTCCGAGCCGTTGACGAGAGCGTCGACGCCGAGCACGCGGATCGTCGCGTCGACGGCGCGGATGCCGTACGAGGAGACGTCGAGGAACACGCCCTCGTCGACCGCCTGACGCGTACCCGCGCGGACGGCGAAGCGCTCGCCGTGAAGCGGCGCCAGTCCCGCCATCATCGCGAAGCAGACCTGCAGGTCGGGATGCTGCGGTCGCCCATGGAGGCCGAAGGCGAACCAGGCGGCGTGCATCTGCTGGACGTATGAGACGATCGCGGGCCACCAGCCCGGCGCACCGGAGCCGCCGGCCGTGGTCGGACCCGGATGGATCAGCAGCGGCCGGCGAGCGCACTCGAGCACGTCGAGCAGCGGCGCCAGTCGGTCGTAGCCGACTCGATCGAGGAGCGAGTTCGCGGGCAGCGCGAGGCCGACGAAGCCCCGTTCGAGTTCGCGCTGCAGCGCAGGCGGTTCAATCTCGGTCAGGCACGCCGCCGCCCAAGCGCCGAACGGCGCCGGCAGGGCAGCGGCCCCGTCGTGGTAGGCATCGATCAGCTGACGGCACTGATCCGCCGGCAGCAGTTCGATGCCGAGCGCCGTCGACAGCGAGATCAGCACGAGGTCGAGTCCATCGGCGATCGCCTGTGCGGCCCGATCGCCGGGGTCGTGAGTCCGCTGCTGCGTCTCGTGATCGCCTTCGCCTGCAAGTTGGAGCGTCCAACCCCGCAACCTCGGTGGCCGCGAGCGGCGCTGTAGTGCGTCGACCAGTTCGGGGGGCCACAGGTGTTGGTGTACGTCGATCTTCGGCGATCGGCTGCGGGAAGTGGTCGGAACGGTCATCGAGGGCATTGATCAGATTTCTTAACCGATTCAGTGAAACGGTTAAGTTACTCGTTGTCAAGGACGGAAGCCGGTCCGGGCCCATCTGTGACCCGCGTGCCACTAGCCTTGGCCGCAGTGAGCCCGGCCGGCAAACGCGTAACGATCCGTGAGGTAGCCGACGCAGCCGGGGTTTCGACTGCCGCGGTGTCCTACGCTCTGCGCGGGATCCAGGTGTCGGAAGAGACGCAGGAACGCGTCAAGAAGGTCGCTGCCGACCTCGGCTATGAAGCCAACCCGATCGCGCGTGCGCTTTCCAGCGGACGTACCGGAATGGTCGGGATCCTGGGGCCGTCGCTCGACGACCTCTGGCAGCAGTGGCTCGCCGCCGAGCTCGGTCGCGAGCTGCTGCGCCGTGAGCACTATGCGCTGATTCTCGACCCGGGCGGTGACCCGATACGCCAGCGAATGCTCGCGGCGCAGCTCCGTGACCAGCAGGTCGACGGGTTGATCGTCTCGCCGATCGATCCATCCGATCGGTTCTGGAACGCCCTGGCCGACTCGCTGGCCGTGGTGGCCCTCGGCGACGCACTGGCTGACGCCGCCGTCGCCGGTGAGGTGCTGTTCGACAACCGTACGGGTGTGCGATCCGCGCTCGAACACCTCCACGCGCTGGGACACCGGCGGATCACCGTGCTCTGCCAGCCGGGGGCGCCGACAGCGGACCGCCCCGCGGAGCTGTTTGTGGCCTCCGAGGCGGTCCGTCTGGGGATCGATGCCTCGATCGTCAGCTCACCGTATGAGCTGGAGGAGGCCACCGGGCTGGCGCGCGCGGTGCTCGACGCACCGGATCCGCCGACCGCCGTGTTCTGCTTCTCGGATTCGATCGCCTACGGCGTCTACGCCGCCTGCCGCGAGCTGGGTCTGGTGATCCCCGACCATGTCTCGGTGATCGGCTACGACGACCATCCCGTGTCAGCGCTGCTGGCGCCGCCGTTGACGAGTTTCGACTGGGAATCGGAGCGCCTGGCCGAGGTCGCGGTCGGGATGGTCCTGGCTGCGATCGACGGCCCGGAGCGCCGCAGGCGCGTCGTGATCGAACCAACCCTCCGGACGCGGGCGTCGACCGCGCCGCCACGCTGATGCACCGAGTCAACAATTCGGTGTCCGCCTTGAACCCGCGGCTCAGGCGCTCTCGAACGCCGCCACCGTGCGCGCAGTGCCGAGTGCCCAGGCGGATGTGGAGACGGCCCCGATCACCAGGACACAGGCTGACAGGCCGGCGATGATCCACCAACCGGCGTGGGTCGCGGCGGCGAACTGCGCTCCGAACGATCCACGGGCGCTGACGCCGGCGCCGGCCACGGCGCCGATCACGGCGACGCCGAGCGTCGCACCGACCTGACGGCTCGTCGACGCGATCGCGGCGGCGACGCCCGCCTGCGAGGGCGGCATCCCCGATATCGCGGTGTTCGTGATCGGCGGGTTGACGAGGCCGAACCCGATCCCGAAGATCGGTAGGAGGCGAACAGGAGCCACATCGGCGTGGTCGGGTCGAGCCTCGTGAGCAGCAGCGGGCTGAGCATCAGCGCGAGCCGGCGCCGATCAGCGGCAGCGCGCGACCGCGCCGCCCGATGATCCGTCCCGGACAACGGCGCGAAGATCAGCATCATCGCGGCCGTCGGCAGCGTGCACAGCCCCGCCTGGAACGGCGACAGGTGCCGGACCTGCTGCAGGTACAGCGTGTTCAGGAACAGGAAGCCGCCGAGCCCGGCGAACGCGAGCACGGCGATCGCGCTGGCGCCGGAGAACGGTGCGCGGCGGAAGAAGCGGACCTCCAGCAGCGGCTCCGCGCGCGCGTCGCTCGTAGCGCACGAGCGCCGACGAACGACGCCGACGAGATCGCGAACAGCCGCGATGATCGGCGCCGAGGTCCAGCCGTGCGAGGGACCCTCGATGATCCCGTAGGTAAGCGACGCCAGCGCGACGATCACGAGCAGTCTGGCCGACCGGATCGAGCGCGCGGGCGTGTGCCGCGCGCGACTCGGGCACGTACAGCGTCGTCAGCACGAGCGCGATCACGCCGACCGGCACGTTCACCAGGAACACCCACCTCCAGCCGGCGGTGTCGACCAGCGCGCCACCGACGACCGGGCCCAGCGCCAGGCTGATCCCGACGATCGCGCCCCAGATGCCGATCGCCTGCGCCCGCTCACGCGGGTCCTCGAAGACGTTGCGGATGATCGACATCGCGACCGGGTTGAGCATCGAGCCGCCGATCGCCTGCAGCACGCGCGCGGCGATCAGCGCGCCGAGGCTCGGCGCCGCCGCGCACAGGACCGAGCCGAGTGTGAACACGACCAGTCCGGTCCTGGAACACGCGCTTGCGACCGAGCCGGTCGGCGGTCGATCCCGAGAGCATCAGCAGGCTCGCGATCACCAGCGTGTAGGCGTCGATCGTCCACTGCAGCCCCGAGACCGAGGCGTTCAGCGAGCGGTGGATCGACGGCAGCGCGACGTTCACGATCGTCGTGTCGAGGCCGACGATCAGCAGGCTCATCGAGCAGATCAACAGCACCAGCAGTCGGTGGCGACGATCAAGGCCGGCGCTCGTTAGTGTCAGCGAATCGGTCATCGCCACCGATCGTAGAGTTCGGCGACCCTTGAGCAGTCCGACAGGCACCGGGAGCGGGCCACGAGCTGAGCGTGCTCGGCGGGCTCGCTGCGCTCAGCCTCGACGCCCTCTCGAGCGTCGCCTACGGCCCGCAGGCGATGATCACGGTGCTGATCCTCGCCGGGACGGCGGGTCTTCGCTACGCGATCCCGCTGACGCTCGTGATCACCGCGATGCTGGTTCTGCTGGTGATCTCCTACACCCAGGTGATCTCCGCCCACCCGGAGGGCGGCGGCGCATACGCGGTCGCCAAGGCGAACCTCGGCCGTCGCTGGGCGCTGCTCGCCGCCGCCTCGCTGTTCGTCGACTACGTGCTGACCGTCGCCGTCAGCCTCGCCGCCGGTGCGGCGAGCCTCGGCAGCGTGTTCCCGTGGGTCTCGCACCACCTGCTGCTCGTCTGCCTCGTCGGCCTGTTCCTGCTGACGGTCGTCAACCTGTTCGGGATCAGCGAGTCGGCGAAGCTGCTGATGGGGCCGACGGTGCTGTTCATCGCGTGCATCTTCGCGGTGATCATCGTCGGCCCGTTTCACCCGCATCCGGTCGCGGTGATCGGCACGCCCTACAAGCCCCGCCGCATCAGGCGCTGACGGTGCTCCTGGTTCTGAGCGCGTTCGCGGCCGGCTGCTCGGCCGTGACCGGCGTGGAGGCGATCGCCAACGGCGTGCCCGACCTTCCGCAAGCCGCGCGTGCGCAACGCGCAGATCACCGAGGTCGCGCTCGGGGTGCTGCTCGGCGCGATGCTCGTCGGCCTCGCGCTGCTGATCCACCACCACGACGTGGTCCCGCGCAACGACGTGACGATGCTTGCGCAGATCACCGCCGGCGCGTTCGGGACCGGCTGGCCGTATCTACGTCACGAACCTGGCGGTGACGGCGGTGCTCGCGTTCGCAGCGAACACGAGCTTCGGCGGGCTGCCGGTGCTGATGAGCCTGCTCGCGAAGGACCACCGGCTGCCGCACATGTTCTACCTGCGCGCCGAGAAGCCCGTCTACCGCTACGGGATCATCTCGCTGGCGCTTGCCGCGGATGGTCCTGCTGATCGCCGTCGACGGGCAGACGAACGCCCTGATCCCGATGTTCACGATCGGCGTGTTCGTCGGGCTCACGATCAGCCAGGTCGGGCTCGTCCGGCACTGGCGCTCGACAGCGGCCGCCGCGCTGGCGGCTGCGCGCGACGCTCAACGCCGCCGGCGCATCGATGACGGCGGTCGCCGTGGTCGTCTTCCTGACGAGCAAGTTCCTGCATGGGGCGTGGGTCGTGGTGATCGCGGTACCGGCGCTGATGTGGCTGTTCTCGCAGACCGAGAGCTACTACCAGAAGGTCGCCTCGGAGCTGAAGCTCGGGCGCAACCCGCCGCTGCCGAAGAAGCGCCCGAGCATCGTGATCGTCCCGACCTCGACCGTCAACATGCTCACCGGGCGTGCGCTCAGCGCCGCGCTGTCGCTGGGCGACACCGTGATCGCGCTGGCGGTGGCCGGCGATCAGGAGGAGGCGCGAGCAGATCAAGCACGACTGGGAGACCTGGCGGTGCGCCGTGCCGATCGAGGTGCTGATCGATCCCCAGCGCTCGCTGATCCGCACGGTACTTCACTACATCGAGCAGGTCCAGGCGAGCGAGGATGCGACGATCACCGTTCTGATCCCGGAGATCCTCCCGCGCAAGCGCCGGCACGAGATCCTGCACAACCAGCGCGGTCGCCTGCTGGAGGTCGTGCTGAAGGACCGCACCGACGTGATCATCGCGACGCTGCCGTTCCACCTTCACGACTGACGGCTCCGCGGGTGGGCGCAGCTATGGGATCGGCGGAAACGTGTAGGAACTGTGGGGCGGCACGTGCGGGCCGACCTCGAGCACGATCTCGGAATGGCTCGTGAGCGGCACGTCCAGGGGCGAGCCGTGACGGAGGTGGCCGTCGACGAACACGGCCACGTGCGTCCCGGCGGCCGAAGGGAACTGGGCCAGCCGCGTTTGCCCAAGCGGCTGGCCCCATGAACGGAAGAGGTCCGAGAGCGGGAGCGCACGCCCGGGGCGAACGTAGACGACGCCGGTCGGGTCGAGCGTCACCAGTTCGCCGTAGCAGCGGGCGCCGACGATCCGCCCCTCGGACACCGTGAGCGGCCGGTGGGCGCCGATTCCCGGTGGGATCAGCATCACGTGGTTGGCGGCGAACAGCTCGACGTGGACCTCGACCCTCGGCCCAAGCGCCGGCCGGCAGGCTCCGAGCACCGGGCCGTCCGCCGGCGGGTGAAAGCGCTCGCCGACGCCGATCGTGCGGGCCTCCTGCAGCAGTTTGAGGGGGATCGAGACACTCGCCGTGCTGGCGCCGCTCGCCCCGCACCCGGCGAGCAGGAGCGAGGCGCCCAGCAGCGCCGTCAGCCGGGATGAAACCGCCACGCTCAGCCGGCCACCGGCGCTCGGCGCCGGCTCGACCGCGAGGCGCCTCCGCGTGAACCGCGCCTGCGCGCGCGGCCGGAACCGGCGTCCAGCATCCGCATCGTCACCAGGATCAGGCTGACGCCACCGCCGAGGCACACGACCATCGTCACGCGCGCGACGAACGCGGGCACGGCCATCAGCACATACGGGTGAAGCGCGGTCGGAACGAGGATCCCGCCGGCCCACAGCGCTGCGAAGGCGATCACGAACAGCAGAAAGTAGCCGGCCTCGCCGCGGATCAGACGGGTGGCGCAGTACGCGACGCCGGCGATCACGAGCGCCAGGATCGCAAGCTGTCCCGGGTCCACGGCCGGGCGGCCGTGGAGCTCCCGCCCGGCGCCCGCGACCAGCATCGCGACCAGCAGCACGCCGGCGAGCCAGCGCGCCATTCGCTCCTCGAGCGCGGGCAGACGCAGCCGCCAGGCCGCGAGCATGCAGGCGATGATCACCATGATCGGCCAGAACCACACCAGCGACGGTGCGTTCGCGTGCCAGACGCCGCCGCTGACCGAGCTCAGGTGGCCGTCGACGACGACCGGGACGCTCCAGCGCCCGACGTAGCTGGCGCCCGGCGGCAGTGCGATCGTCGCCAGCGCGTGGAGGCGGCCATCGCGCCACATGTAACTGTGGGAGCTCGAGACGTGCTGCCAGTCGGGCGGCGTCGTGCGGCTCAGGTCGGCCGGCGGTGTTGCCGGGACCGGCGACTGGCTGAGGTAGTACATCTCGGAGTTCTGGTTGACCCAGACACCTCCAGGCCCGAACCGCACCCACGGCGCACCGCGGTAGTCGAGCACGACGGCCCTCTGGTTGGAGGGCACCTGCAGCCACAGCTGCAGATATCCGTCGACAACCTTCGCCTGGAACCCGGGCGGCAGCGCGGTGACCGTGGCGATGTAGCTCGTCGCGATCGGCGTGGTCGGCCCGTCGGCCGCCGCGGACGCCGGAAACGCGGCGGCCAGCGTGGCGATCGCGGCCAGCAGCGCCGGCGCGCGCGCGACGGCCATACACTTGGTCAGGCTCGGCATCCGGGTCGCCCTGCTGGCACGCTTGATCGATGGGTTCATCGAAATTGGCAACGGACTCTATGCACATTCTCGATCGTCGCCCACCCGCCCGCCTGCGCGTCCGGATGGCACTCGTCATTGCAATTGTCGCGCTCACGGCTTGCTGGGTGGCGCCGCGGGCCCGTGCCGACGGCGATCCCGCGAGCGACGTGCTCGTCAACTACCCGTACTTCCTGCCACTGGGACGCGGGCGTCTCAGCTCACCGCCAGGCGGAGCTCGGGCGCCGTTCTGAGCGCGGCGGCTCGTCGCGGCTTCCCGATCAGGGTCGCCCTGATCGACAGCAGGCTCGATCTGGGTACGGTCACGGCGCTCTGGGGTCAACCCCGCAGCTACGCCTCGTACCTGGGCTATGAGCTGTCCTACGTGTACACGGGTCAGGTGTTGGTGGTGATGCCCGGCGGCTTCGGCCTGTACAGCGCCAAAACGCTGCCGAATGCGGAATGGCTGCCTGAAGTGAGGGCGATCGATGCGATGGGACCGCCGGGGGGAGGGGATCACCTCGCGACCGGGGCGATCGTCGCGGTGCGCACGCTCGCGCAGGCGGCCGGACACCCGCTCCCGGGGGACATCGTCGTGCGCAACGCACCGAGCGCCGGCTCTGGATCCTCGGCGGCGCTCCCGTGGATCGTGTTCGTGCTCGGCCTCGTCATGATCGCGATCGCCTGGACGCTGAGCCTGCGGGCGCGGCCGCTGGCGGTACGGCGCGGCAGGGTGTCGGCGACGTGATCGTGCGACGCCTTCGCAGGTGCAGCGCGCTGCTCGCGGTCGCGCTGGCCGGCTGCGCTGGGGCGCTCGGCGCCACCTCCCTGACCGTGGGCGCGAGCGCCGACGGCGACCCGGGAAGCGACGTGCTCGTGTACCAGAACTACTTCGTCGACTGGGACTCGGGCCTCTCCGACGCCCAGCAGGTCGAGCTCGGCGACGTGCTCGGCGCCGCCGGCAAGGCCGGTTTTCCGATCCGCGTCGCCTACATCGCGCACGAGGACGACCTCGGGTCGGTCACGGGAGCGTGGCTGAAACCCCAGGTGTACGCCGCGTTCCTCGGGATCGAGCTTCAGCTGTCCTACCGCCAGCGATTGCTGGTCGTGATGCCCAACGGGTTCGGCTTCAACTGGCCGGGACACAGCACGACGTCGGCCTACGGGCTGCTCAGCGGCGTCCCGATCAAGAGCGGGTCCGCGGGCATGTTCGCCGCCACGATCTCGGCGATCCGGCAGCTCGCCGCAGCGGGCGGCGTCAAGCTGACCGCGAGCGCACAACCGGCCGCCGGCACGAGCCCTGGCGCAATTTCTGGGTCGGGTGCGGTCCGAGAGCTCAGGGGCGAATGCAACTGCGAGCGCAGGGTCGGCCCCGAATGTCTCCCAGGCTCCGAGCTCGAGCGGCAGCTCCAACGGCACCGACGCGGCGATCGGCGCCGTCGTCCTGGGGCTGCTGGTGCTGGCGGCTGCGGGCTATGGGATCCGTCTCGCCGTCCGTCAGAAGCGGATCGTCGCGGTCGGCCCGCGCTGGCTGCTGCCGAGCGCGGCCGCGCTCAGCGTGGCGCTTCTCGCCGGCGTCGTGCTCGTCAGCGTCTCCGGGTCATCCGCCACCGCCGGGTCGCTGGCGCACAACCCCTACGTCGACCCCGGAACGTCGTTGCCACTGCGCCGAGCGCCGGACTTCACGCTGATCAACCAGTACGGGCAGCCCGTGTCGCTGCACTCGTTCCGCGGGAAGGTCGTGATCCTCACCTTCAATGACTCGGAGTGCACGACGATCTGCCCGCTGACCACCGCGGCGATGCTGTACGCGAAGCGGGCGCTCGGTGCGGCTGGGTCGAAGGTGCAGCTGCTCGGAGTCGACGCCGACCCGAAGGCGATCGCGGTCGACGACGTGCTCAGCTACACGCAGCTACACGGGATGGTCAACCAGTGGCAGTACCTGACCGGCACGCTGCCACAGCTGCAGCGCGTCTGGAAGCAGTACGGCGTCGCCGTCGACATCACACGTGGCCTGATCTCGCACACCCCGGCCCTGTACGTGATCGACGCGCAGGGACGGCTGCGCAAGGTCTACATCACCCAGCAGTCCTACGCGGCTGTCGGCCAGTTCGGGCAGGTGCTCGCACACGAGGCCGCGAGCCTGATTCCCGGCCATCCCGCGGTGCACTCCAACCTCTCGTACGCCGAGATCAAGGGGATCAACCCCAGTGAGCGGATCACCGTGCCGCGCGCCGGCGGTGGCACGGTGCCGCTCGGGGCCAGCGCGGCGCCACGACTGTACGTGTTCTTCGCCACCTGGGATCAGGAGGTGACCAGCCTCGGAGGCGAACTCGATCTGCTCAACCGCTACCAGTCCAAGGCGCAGGCCGCCGGCCTGCCGTCGCTCACGGCCGTCGACGAGGGCAGTGTCGAGCCGTCGAGCGCCGCGCTCGGGAACTTCCTGCGGACGCTCCCACACCCGCTCTCCTACCCGGTCGGGGTCGATACGACGGGCCGGATCGCCGACGGCTACGAGGTCGAGGGTCAGCCGTGGTTCGTCCTGACGTCGCCGAGCGGCCAGATCCTCTGGTACTGGGAGGTGTATACGGCCGGCTGGCCGAAGCTGAGCGCGCTCGAGCGTGATCTGCGTAATGCGCTCGCGAAGGCACCGGCCGCCCCGAGCGGCGTCACGGCCGCCGAGCGCTACCTGGTGCACTCACCGCCGGTGCTCGTCTCACTGCACCGCCAGGCAAACAACCTGCTCGGGTGGGCTTCGGCGTTCAATCAGCGCGTGCGCTCGCTGCGTGGCTACCCGGTGGTCGTCAACACCTGGGCGTCGTGGTGCACTTCGTGCCAGGCGGAGTACTCGCTGTTCAAGAACGCCTCGATCCGCTACGGACGTCAGGTCGCGTTCCTCGGTGTCGACGCCGAGGATCAGAGCTCCAACGCCCAGACGTTCATGGCGCACCACTGGCTGGCCTATCCGAGTTACCAGTCGCTGACGGGCAGCGGCCTGCAGGAGTTCCTGCCCGGTGGTCTCGTCGGCCTGCCGACAACCTTCTTCATCAACCGGTCGGGCAAGGTCGTCGACATCCACACCGGTTCGTACGCCTCTCAGGGCACGCTTGACGCCGACATCGAGCAGTATGCGCTGCATCAGAGCTGACGCACGATGATCCCGGGCGTGCCCGCTGCCGCGTCGTTTGGTGGGGCGCACCTGGCCGAGTTCCTGCCGCCGCTGGTCGCCGGCTGCCTCTATCTCGTGCTCTACGAGCGGCGGGTGCAGACCCTGATCGCGGAGGGCCGTCCGGTCGCGCCGTGGCGTGCGTTCTCGTTCGCGGCCGGCGTGATCACCATGACCGCGGTCCAATTGCCGCCGATCGACACGCTCGCCGACCAGGTGCTGATCGCCCACATGTTCCAGCACATCATCATCGGCGACATCTGCTCGCTGCTGATCGCGCTCGGGCTGACGGGCCCGATTCTCGCGCCGTTGCTGCACTTCCGGGTGACCAGGCCGCTGCGGGTGATGGTCCACCCGGTGGTTGCGCTGGTGGTCTGGGCGCTGAACCTCTACGCGTGGCACACGCCGTTCATGTACCAGCTGGCGATCCGGGTCGATATCGTGCATGCGCTCGAGCACTTCACGCTGCTGTGGTTCGGGACGTTCCTGTGGCTCGCGCTGATCGGACCGCTGCCGAAGCCCGCGTGGTTCAACGGCTGGGCGAAGCTCGGCTACATCATCGCCGTCAGGTTCGTCGGTGCGGTGCTCGCGAACGTGCTGCTCTGGTCCCAGACCGTCTTCTATCCGGTCTACAAGGCGAGTGACGCTGCACACGGGCTGAGCCCGCTGTCGGACCAGAGCCTCGCCGGCGCCGTGATGATGATCGAGGAGAGCATCCTGACGATCCTGTTGCTCGGCTGGCTGTTCTTCCGGTTCGCGGCTCAGGACGAGGAGCGCCAGGCGCTGATCGACCTCGCCGAGGAGCACGGAGTCGAGCTGAGCGAGGAGCGGGCCACGCGAGCCGCCCAGGCCGGTGCGGGAGACCGGCTCAGAGAACGGCTGCTGAATGCCCCCTCACAGCCGCCGGAGCACCCCGCACCGCCGTCAGATGAGCCTGGCGATCGCGATCAGGCCGACGACCACGATCACGCCACGCAGGGCACCAGGCGCTAACCGCCGGCCCCACCGCGCGCCGGCGACACCGCCGATCGTCGAACCGACCGCGATCAGCGCCGCGGCCTCCCAGGCGACGTGCGCGGCGAAGATGAAGATCAGGCCGGCGACGAGATTGACGAGGCCGGCGAGGACCACCTTCAGCGCGTTGATCCGCTGCAGCTCCTCGTCGATCGCGAGCGACAGGATCGCGATCAACATGATTCCCTGGGCGGCGCCGAAGTAGCCGCCGTAGATACCGGTCAACAGCACCGCCAGCAGCGTCCACGGGCCAGCGTGCTCGTGTGCGGCCGCGCGGCGTGATCCGAGTGCGCGGACGAGGCGAGGTTGCACGACGATCGCAACCAGCGCGAGCGCGATGAACGCGGGCACGATCGCCTTGAACGTCGACGCCGGCAGGGTCAGCAGCAGCACGGCGCCGATCACTGCGCCGGTCGCCGACGCGATCGCAAGCCGGGCCGTGCGTCCCCACTGCCCGTCGAGCTCCCGGCGATAGCCGATCGCGCCCGCGGCGGAACCGGGTACCAGGCCGATCGTGTTCGAAACATTCGCGACGACCGGCGGATAGCCGAGCGCCAGCAGCACCGGAAACGTGATCAGCGTACCGCTGCCGACGACGGTGTTGATCGTGCCGGCTGCGATCCCGGCCGCGAAGATCGCCAACGCGTGCAGCGCGGTCATGTGGCGATCCGGCCGTTCATCAGCGAGATACCCTATGCCCCCGTTGCGGCGGGGGCCCCAGTCAGGCGCTGGTCGGCTTCAGGATGTTCGCGCCGTGAGGCTCAGCGGCGGAGCGCTCGAGCGCACAGCCTCGGGCCGTGGCGAAAGCTGCTCGACCGCGGCGCTGGGACTGAGGCTTGTCGCGGGCAGCTCCAGCTCGCGTCGCGGGTCGGGCCTCAGCACGACGATCTCACCAGGAGCCTCATCGAGCAGCCAGGCGACGTCGGCCGGGTCGAACCCGGGCTGTCCGTGCGAGCTGGCGGCGATCACGATCCGCTCGAACTGCTCGTGCGCGATCGTCTGGCGCAGCGCGTGGCGGTAGGAGCGTCCGCGCTCGACTCTGGCGTCGACCGCCACCCCGACCTTGCTCGCGCGCTGCTCGATCACGTCCTGCAGCGACATCGCGATCTTCGACTGGCGGGGCAGCGGCGTGTCGAGCGGAAGCTGTAGCGACACGCGCGCCAGGAACACGGGAACGAGCGTCGCATCATCAGCGCGCGCCAGACGCAGGGCGGCATCAAGCGCTCGCTGCGACAGCGCGTGTGCGACGAATGGGAACAGAATCCGCTTGCTGGCATCGGTCCGAGCCCGAACCGGCGATCTGTGACGAGAGGCGCGCGCGTACAACGACGCCAGCACCGCCACGGCGATCAGCAGAAGTGCCACGACTGCAATCAGGAATCCGGTCATCTTGGTTCACTCTCCGCCAGTTGGCTGCGGTCGGCGACGATCCGCAGGTCGAGACCCGGCATCAGACGCAGCAGCCTGGTCGGCAGCGAGTTGCCCCGCAGCCGCGCCAGCGCGCTGCGAGCGCTGGGCGTGCCCATCAGCACATAGGTGGTGCCGCGCTCGCGGGCAACCCGCTGCGCGACGATTGCGACGTCGTCTCCGCGCTCGACCAGCAGATGCGCTCCGAGCACGCTGGCGAGGCGACGCAACGCCTCCACCTGCTCCTGTTCCTGAGCGCTGGGCTCGTGATCGGTCACCCACAGAAGATCGAGCTCGGCACCGAGCCGCTGCGCCGAGCGCCACGCGCGACGGACCACACGTTGGGACTCGGGCCGCGGCTTGATCAGCGCCAGCAGCCGTTCGCCGATCGCGGCCGGCGCCGCCACGTCGATCAGGCGCTCATCCAGCGGGCGGGCCGAGCCGTCGGTCGAAACCACGCGCTTGGCCTCGACCTCCTCAGCGACCTGACGCAGCGCGACCTCGCGCAGCGCCGAGAGGTTCTCGATCTTGAAGAAGTTCTGGAGCGCCGCCTGTACCCGCTCCGCCGGGTAGACCTTGCCGGCGATCAGGCGCTCGATCAGCGACTGCGGCGTGATGTCGATGATCACGACGTCATCAGCGGTGCCGATGACCGCGTCTGGCACCGTCTCACGCACGCGGATCCCGGTCTGCTCGCAGATCTGGTCATTGAGGCTCTCGAGATGCTGGACGTTGACGGTCGAGAACACATCGATGCCGGCGTTGAGGACATCCTCGATGTCCTCGTAGCGCTTCTCGTGCTCGACGCCTGGTGCGTTGGTGTGCGCAAGCTCATCGATCAGGCACAGTTCCGGCTTGCGCCGCAGGACCGCCTGAAGGTCCATCTCGGGCATCTGGGTCCCGCGATACGTGACGCTGCGGCGGGGCACGACCTCCAGCCCCTCGGCCTGGGCGCTGGTTTCGGCGCGGTCGTGTGGCTCCAGGTAGCCGATCACCACGTCGACCCCGGCCTCCGCCTCGGCCTGGCCCTCTTGCAGCATCCGGTAGGTCTTGCCGACACCGGCGGCCATTCCTAGGAAGATCTTGTAGCGGCCACGGGCCATCTTGCCCTACACATCATGCACCGAGGATGTTGTGAACGATCAGGTCGATCAGCTTGATCCCGATGAACGGGGCGATCAGCCCACCCAGTCCATAGATCCAGAGGTTCCGCCGCAGCAGCGCGCTGGCGCCGATCGCGCGGTAGCGCACACCCTTGAGTGAGATCGGGATCAGCGCCGGGATCACGAGCGCGTTGAAGATGATCGCGGAGATCACGGCCGAGCGCGGGTTGCCGAGGTCCATGATGTTGAGCACGCTCAGGGGCCCCTTCGTGCCCGGTGTTGCGGCCCAGGTTGTGATGAAGATCGCCGGGAGGATCGCGAAGTACTTGGCGACGTCGTTGGCGATCGAGAACGTGGTCAGTGCTCCACGGGTGATCAGCAGCTGCTTGCCAACCTCGACGATCTCGATCAGTTTCGTCGGGTTGGAGTCGAGGTCGACCATGTTGCCGGCCTCACGTGCCGCCTGGGTGCCGGTGTTCATGGCGACGCCGACATCGGCCTGGGCGAGCGCCGGCGCGTCGTTGGTGCCGTCGCCGGTCATCGCGACCATCCGTCCGGTGGCCTGCTGCTCCTTGATCAGCGCGAGCTTGTTCTCCGGGGTGGCCTCGGCTAGGAAATCATCGACGCCCGACTCCTCGGCGATCTTCGCCGCGGTCAGCTTGTTGTCGCCGGTGATCATGATCGTGCGGATGCCCATCGCGCGGAGCTGATCGAAGCGCTCTCGCATGCCCTCCTTGATCGTGTCCTTGAGGTAGATGACGCCCATCACCTGTGAATCGCGTGCGACCGCGAGCGGCGTGCCTCCCTCCCGACCGATGCGATCGAGAACTGGCTGGAGCTCGGCCGGCGGGCGACCGCCATCGTCGGTCACGAACGCGATCACCGCGTCGCCGGCGCCCTTGCGCAGACGGCTCCCGTCGATGTCGACGCCGCTCATCCGCGTCTGCGCGGTGAACGGGACGAACTCGGCGTGGAGTTCGCTCATCTCGTGCTCACGGATCCCGTACTGCTTGGCGAGCACGACGATCGAGCGGCCCTCAGGGGTTTCGTCGGCGAGCGATGAGAGCTGTGCGACCTCGGCGAGCTCGGCCTCGGAGACGCCGGGCATCGGGATGAACTCGCTCGCGAGCCGGTTGCCGATCGTGATCGTGCCGGTCTTGTCGAGCAGCAGCACGTCGACGTCGCCGGAGGCCTCGACCGCGCGTCCGGAGAGCGCCAGGACGTTGCGTCGCACGAGCCGGTCCATGCCGGCGATTCCGATCGCGGACAGCAGCGCGCCGATCGTCGTCGGGATCAGCGCGACCAGCAGCGAGATCAGCGTCGTCTCTGAAATCGGCGTGTGAGCGAACAGCCCGAACGGGCGCAGCGTCGCGACGACGATCATGAAGATCAACGTCAGTCCTGCCAGCAGGATGTTGAGCGCGATCTCGTTCGGGGTCTTGCGCCGCTCGGCGCCCTCGACCAGCGCGATCATCCGGTCGATGAACGACTGTCCGGGCTCCTGGGTGATCTCGATGATCAGCTGGTCGGAGGTCACGCGCGTGCCACCTGTGACGGCGCTCCGGTCGCCTCCGGACTCACGGATCACGGGGGCGGACTCGCCGGTGATCGCGGACTCGTCGACCGACGCGATCCCCTGAATCACGGTTCCGTCGCCCGGGATCAACTCGCCGGCGTCGACGACCACGATGTCACCTTTGACGAGGTCCGAGGCGCGCTTCGTGGTGCCGTCCTGCATCAGCGCCGTGGTCTCCTGCCGCATCGAGCGTAGCGTCGCGGCCTGCGCACGGCCGCGGCCCTCGGCGAACGCCTCCGCCATGTTCGCGAAGATCACCGTCAGCCACAGCCAGAACGAGATCGTGAACGTGTACCAGGATGGGTCATAGCCGCCGAGCGCCTGGCCGCCGGCCAACTGCTTGATCCAGGTGAAGGTGGTGATCACGGCGCCGATCTCGACGACGAACATCACCGGGTTGCGGATCTGAATGCGCGGGTCGAGCTTCTTGAGGCTGCCGATCAGCGCGGTGAAGACGATGTCTCGCCGGAACAGCGAGATCGCCTGGCGCTCGTGCGGTTGTAGCTGGGCGCCTGGGGTTTCTGAGGGGGTTGTTGTTGACATAAGTGTGTCTGTTGTGAGCCAGTCGGAGAGGAGGGTCAGCTCGTCGAGGGGGAGAGGCGGTTAAGGGCGAGGTTGACCTCGAGCACGTCGACGCCTGGCTCACCCGAGAAGCCGAGGCCGCGCTCGAATGTGTACTGCGAGATCAAGGCGTTCACGGTCGCGAGCGACAGGTGCCGAATCGCGGCGATCCGGTATGCCTGGATGTCGGCGTTGCGGACCGAGATCTCAGGGTCGATCCCCGACGCGGAGCTGTCGGCGGCGTCGACCGGTACCTTGGCTGCGGTCAGACCGCCCGGGTAGTACCTGCCGTTTAGCGCTATGTAGATCGCGATGTTGCCCTTGATCTCCTCCACCGTCGCGATGCTGTTCGGACCGAGGTTGGAGAACGTCGTGGCAGCGGCGTTGTACGCAGGCACGGTCGCCGAGGGACGGCCCTGGAAGTAGTGCGGATCGGGCACTGTGACGGGGTTGCCGTCACTCATCACCGGCTTGCCGTTCTTGTAGACGACGTCGGCGAAGTTCTGGCCGATGATCTTCGAGCCGACGAGCTTGCCGTGGAGGAAGATCTGCTGGCCATTCGCGTTCCCAGGGAATGCGAGCTGGCTCACACCGGTGATGAACAGGGGGTAGATGAGCCCGCACAGCACTGTCAGTACGAGGATCCCGATTACGGAGGTGATTGCGTCGCGTTTCATGTCAGTGGTAGATGTGGGTGGTCAGGCCCTGAACGATCGGTCCGAGCAACAGGGCTGGGAAGAAGGTGAGTGCGCCGACGAGGATGATCACGCCGATCAGCAACACGACGAAGGTGGGGTTGTCGGTGCGCATCGTGCCGAGGCCGGCTGGGCTGATCCGCTTGCCGGCGAGCGCTCCCGCCACCGCGAGCGCGAACAGGATCGGCGCGTATCGCGCGAACAGCATGTCGAAGCCGCCGAGCAGATCGGCCAGGGTGATCCCGTGGGACCCGAGGTTGCCGGCGTTCGGCTGGATGAAGCCCGTGTAACCGGCGAACGCCGAGCCGTTGTTGTTTGCCTGGCTCAGGTACGCGTAGAAGGTCTCAGAGAAGCCCTGCGGCTGACCCTGCGCCGCCGCGGATGTCGAGACATCCGCCGGCGCTGCGACTCGCGGTCGCGATCGCGGTGCAGAACAGCGCCGTCAGCGGCGTGATCAGGATCCCGAGCGAGACCAGCTTTATCTCACGCGCCTCGATCTTCTTGCCGATGTACTCCGGGGTGCGCCCGACCATCAGCCCGCCGAGGAACACCGCCAGGATCACGTACATCAGGATCGAGTAGAGGCCCGTTCCGACGCCGCCGAAGATCACCTCGCTGGCGCTCAGGTTGGCGAACGGCACCGCGCCGCCGATCCCGGTGAACGACTCGATCGCGCTGTTGACGGCGCCACAGGACGTGACCGTCGTGATCACGTCGAACAGCGCGGAGCCGGCGATCCCGAAGCGCTGCTCCTTGCCCTCCATGTTGCCGCCGCCCGAGCCGGCGACGACGTCGGTGTGCAGGCCGGCCGCGTGCTGGGCGGGCGAGCCGTGAGCCTCGGCGATGTAGGCGACGATCACCGCGCCGAGGAACATGATCATCATCGTCGCGTACACCGCATAACCCTGACGGCGGTTGCCGGCCATCTTGCCGTACATGAATACCAGCGCAGCCGGGGATGATCAGCACCGACAGCATCTCGACGAAGTTCGTGAATCCGGTCGGGTTCTCGAACGGGTGCGCCGAGTTGGTGTTGAAGAAGCCACCGCCGTTGGTCCCGAGCTCCTTGATCGCCTCCTGCGAAGCGACCGGCCCCATCGCGATCGTCTGCTCGATGCCGGTGATGCCGTGCACCTCAGGTACGAGGAGAAGTTCGCAATGACCCCAGGAAGACCAGAATCAGCGCGACCAGGATCGAGATCGGCAGCAGCACGTAGAGGATCGTCCGGATCATGTCCTGCCAGAAGTTCCCGATGCTCTTGCCACTGCGCGAAACGATGCCGCGCACGAGCGCGACCGCGACCACGATCCCGACGCCGGCAGACACGAAGTTCTGAACCGTCAGCCCTGCCATCTGGCTGAAGTAGCTCATCGTCGTCTCGCCGCCGTAGTACTGCCAGTTCGTGTTCGTCATGAACGACGAGGTCGTGTTGAACGTCACGTTCCACGGCGCCGAATGGAACCCCATCGGGTTCAGACCGGTGAAGCTCCACAACGTCTGCGTGCGCAGGATGAAATACAGCAGCAGCCAGCCGGCGAGCGAGAAGATGATCAGGCTCTTCGCATATGCTTCCAGTCCTGACCCTGGTCCGGGTCGACCCGCATGACCTTGTACAGGAACCGCTCCGGCACGACGTAGAACCGGATCGAGGAAGGTGCGCCCGCCGGTATAGACCGCGGCCATGTAACTGCCGAGCGGGAACGCGACCGCCGTCAGGATCGTGACGAACAGGAAGATGGTGAGCCAGCCGAGGAATGTCATGACGGCGCCTAGAACCTCTCTCCGCGCAGCAGCGCATAGAGGAGGTAGCCACAGATGATGATCGACACGATCAGTCCGAACAGGTCGGTCGTGCTCATGTGGCTGAAGCGATGATCGTTGCTCGACGTCGGGCTCATATCTTGTCGATCCCGAGGATCAGCGCGAACAAAATCGCGAACATGAGAATGCCTGAGAGATCGAGACGGTCGTCCATGTCAGGTGATCCTGCGCCGCCGGCGTGAAGGTCGTGTGCAGAAACACACGCCACGCATAAAGATGCTGTGAAGGCGTGCCGCCGAGCTCGCCCGCCGCTCGCTGGCGCTGGTCAGGCGCGCTGGGCGAGCGGCACGTATTCGCGTGGCGCTGCGCCGATGTACAGCTGCCGCGGGCGGACCGCGCCCTGCTCGGGGTCAAGCACCATCTCACGCCACTGCGCGAGCCAGCCGGCGCTCCGTGCGACCGCGAACATCACGCCGAACATCGACTCCGGGATCCCGATCGCCTGGAACGTGAGACCGGAGTAGAGATCGACGTTCGGGAACAGCTGGCGCGAGCTGAAGTCCTCGTCGGCCGTGACGCGGGCGACGAGCTCATCGGCGACCGCCAGCAGCGGGTCGGTGCGGCCGCCCTCGTACAGCGTCTCGAGCTGATGCACGCAGGATCTCCGCGCGCGGGTCGCGTGTCGTGTACACGCCGTGCCCGAAACCGGCAAGTCGCTGATCGCCCTGCTTGACGCTGTCGAGGAAGGCCGGCACGCCCTCGGGCTGCCCGATCCGCCGCAGCATCCGCAGGACGTCACGGTCCGCCGATCCTCGCATCGGCGATGACAGTGCCGCGACGCCGGCGGCAACCGCGGCGTACGGGTCCGCCGAGGTCGAGCCGACGGCGCGCACGGCGGTGGTCGCCGACGTCTGCTCGTGGTCGGCGTGCAGCATCAGCAGGACGTCGAGCGCGCGTTCGCGGCGGCGATCGCCCACGTGGCGAAGTTCGCTCATCCGGAACATCATCGACAGCAGGTTCGCGCTGTACCCGAGCTCGTCGGAGGGCAGCACGTAGGGCCGCCCCTCTCCGTGACGGTAGATGTAGGCGGCCAGCGTCGGCATCTTCGCCAGGATCCGCAGGATCTGGAGTTCGCGCGCCGCGTCGTCGCGCACATCGCCGGCGTCGTCGTAGAAGCTGGACAGCGCGCCTACCGACGCCGCCAGCATCGTCATCGGGTGGGCGTCGTAGCGAAAGCCCTGCATGAAGCTCTTGACGTTCTCGTGCACGAACTTCCTGACCGAGATCTCGTGCTTCCAGTGCTCGTACTGCGCCTCGTTCGGAAGCTCGCCGTAGATCAGCAGGTAGGCGAGCTCGAGTGTAGGTGGCGTGCTCGCAGAGCGACTCGATCGAGTACCCGCGATGCTCGAGGATCCCCGCCTGGACGTGGATGTTGGTGATCGCGCTCGAGCAGGCTGCCGTCCTGGAGAACCCCGGGTCGTAGATCGCCAGCGCCCCGTTCGCCGTCCCGTTGAAGCCGGCCTCCAGATCCGCTGCGCGCATCGCGTCGTTGGCGATCGGCACCTCGAAGCTCACGCCGGTGCGGTTGTCCGTCACGGTCAGCGTCTCCCTACTCACAGATCCAATGGTGGCAGGTACCATTCAATTTTGGTGAGCCGGGAAGACTGGTCGGCGCGCGCTTCGCCTGCTCCGGCCATGTCATGCGATCCTGAGACCACCTGATGTTCCCCCTTGCCACAGCCTGGCGGCGCGATGCGCTGCGGACCAACCTGTGGTTCGTCCCGATGGTCGAGGTGCTCGGTGCGATCGCGCTGTACTTCGTCACGCACGCCGTCGACGAGGCCGCCTACCACGGCACCGTGACGCTCCCGAGCTGGATGAACTTCGGCTCCGCCGACCCCGCCCGCACGATCCTGACGGCACTTGCGGCGGCGGTGATCACGGTCGTCGGGATCGTGTTCTCGATCACGATCGTGACGCTGACGCTCGCCTCGACGCAGTTCGGGCCGCGGATGCTGCGGAACTTCATCCGCGACCGTGGCACGCAGTTCACGCTCGGAACGTTCGTCGCCACGTTCGTCTACACGACCCTGGTGCTGATCTCGATCGGGTCCGCCGACGCAGGTCCCGCACCTTTCGATCACGGTCTCGGTCGTGCTGGTGATGGTTTCGATGGGGGTCCTGATCTACTTCATCCACCACATCGCCGCCTCGATCCAGCTGCCGAACGTGATCGCCAGCATCGCCGGCGATCTGTCTCGGGCGATCGATGCCGAATCGCGTGATGACGGCATCACGTTCGAGGCGGGCCCTTCCGCCGCGGAGCTCGTGACGCGCATGAGCGAGGGCGGCGGCGCGGTGCAGGCACCCGCGAGCGGCTACCTCCAGTTCATCCGGCACGGCCTGCTGGTGGGCCTCGCAGCCGAGCGCGGGGCGGTGATCCGGCTGCTGCACAGGCCGGGGCACTTCATCGTCGCGGGTCATCCGATCGCGACCGTGTGGCCGCCCGACGCCGCGCCGTCGGTGTCTCAGGCGCTGCGCCGGGCCCATATCACCGGCTCCAACAGGACGCTCGTCCAGGACCTTGCGTTCGCGGTCGATCAGCTCGTCGAGATCGCGATCAGGGCGCTGTCGCCGGCGGTCAATGACACGTTCACGGCGCTCACCTGCATCGACTGGCTGGGGGAGAGCCTGTGCCGGGTGACGACCAGTTGGCGGCCGGTGCGGATCCACCGAGACGGTCACGGCTTCGTCCGCGTGATCTCCGCCGACGTCAGCTACACGCGGCTCGTGGAGCGCGCCTTCGAGAAGATCCGGCAGGCCGCAGGCGGGATGCCGGCGGTGATGATCCGCCAGCTCGACGCGCTGACGAAGATCATGGAGGAGACGACCACCGCGGAGCAGCGCGAGCTGCTGCTGACGCAGGCGGCGATGATCATGCGGCTGTGCGAGCGGACGGTCGGAGAGGAGAACGATCGCGCCGATGTCGAACGTGAACAGGCGGCGCTGCTCGAGACGGCGGCCCGGGTAGCCGCCGGCGGGTCGGTCGTCGAGCGCGCCGGACTGCCCTGATCACCCAGGCGGTCAGCCGGTTCAGCCGGTTCAGCCGGTTCAGCCGACGAAGCGGTAGCCGACGCCCGATTCGGTGCGGATGATCCGTGGCCCGCCGTTGAACTCGATCTTGCGCCGCAGGTTCGCCATGTGCGCCCTCAGCACCTGCGTGTCGTCACCGTAGCCCGCGCCCCAGACCGACATCAGCAGTTCACGGTGTGTCAGCAACCGGCCGCGGTTGCTCGCGAGCGCTCGGAGCAGATCGAACTCCTTCGGCGTCAGATGGACCTCCTCGCCGTTGACGCTGACGGTGTGGCGCGCCAGATCCACCTTCAGGCCGTCAGCCTCGACCACGGCCTCATCGGGCTCCACATTGGTCCGCCGGAGGTTGGCCGCGAGCCGGGCGATCAGCTCACGCGGCCCGAACGGCTTCGTGATGTAGTCATCGGCCCCGCTCGAGAGCGCCCGTACCTTGGCGTCCTCGTCGCCCACGGCCGAGAGCACGATCAGCGGAATGTCCGTCCATTCGCGCAGGCGCCGGCACAGCTCGACCCCATCGCCGTCGGGCAGCACGAGATCGATGATCCCGGCATCAGGTCGCCCGACAGCCGCCACATCGAGTGCTTCCTGGATCGTGCCGGCGGGCAGCGACTCGTAGCCTGCGTCGCGCAGGATCACCCGGAGCGCTCGGAGGATCTGCTGCTCGTCGTCGCAGACGAGCACCCGGGGGCGGTCGGCAGCGCTCATCAGGCAACGCCCACGGCGGAGGCTGCCTGAGTGGGAAGCGAGACGACGAAGCTGGTGCCCTGCCCGGGCAGCGACTGCACGGTGATCGTGCCGCCGTTGCCCTCGACGAACCCCCTGGCGATTGCAAGTCCGAGCCCCGAGCCGGTCCAGCGTTCGTCGCCTGCCCTCCCGGACGGGCGTCCACGGTAGAACGGCTCGAAGATCCGCTCGCGGTCCGCAGACGCGATCCCCGGGCCCTGGTCGACGACGCTGACCACCACCCTGGAGCCGACAGCGGAGGCGTTCACGGAGATCGGCGCATCGCCCGCGTAACGCGCGGCGTTCTCCAGCAGGTTGGCGAACGCCCGCTCGAGCTGGGCGGCATCGGCGAGGACCTCCGGGATGTCAGGGGAGACGTTGATGTTGATCGTGGGTCGCGGACCGTCGGGGGCCAGCCCTTCCCGTGCCGCGAGCACAACATCCTCGATCGAGACCCACTCGCGCCGCGGCGTCGCGCCGCCTCCCTGCAGCTTGGACAGGTCTAGCAGCTTCTCGACCAGCGAGGCGAGCCGCTCGCCCTCGGTGACGACCGCGTCGCTCAGCTCGGCGCGGTCCTCAGGCGTCAGCGAGTGGGAGCCGAGTGCATGGCCGGCGGCGACGATCGCGGTCAGCGGCGAGCGGAGATCGTGGGAGACGGCGCGCAACAGCGCTGTCTTGACGTCATCGCTTCGCCGCAGCGCCGCCGTCTCAACCGCCTCGGCCTGGATCGCGTCGCGCCGCAGGGCGATCGCGACGATCGCCGCCAGCGTCGGCACGACCGTCATCTCGAGCCGATGGTTCGTCTCCGCCGGCAGTCCCCGCGGAACGAGCAGCGTGGCTATCTGCTGGGAGTCGGCGTCGCGCAGCGCGATCGAGCGGCGGCGCTCGTCGCCGTCGGAAATGCCGAGCTCGATCGCCGCCGACGGCAGGGCGAGGGCCGCTGAGAGCCGGTGGGCGGCGGCCGCGAGCGCGTGTGAGGTGTCCGAGCCGGCGAGCAGCTCCCGCGCGAGCGCCGCCGCCAGATCGGCTTCGACGCGGCGCCGCTCGGCTTCAAGTGTGCGCGTGCGCGCGATCCCGGCCATCCAGCTCGCGACCGCGGCCACGGTCGTGAACGCCGCCAGCGCGACCCAGTTGCGCGGGTCGGCGATCGTGAAGCGACCGACTGGGGGAAGGTGGAAGAAATTGAACGCCGCAGCGCTCACCAGCGATGAGAACAGCCCCAGCTCGAGCCCCCAGATGGCCGAGATGAAGAGCACGACGGGCAGGTAGACAACGCTCAGCGAAACGACCGGCGCGACCTGCGAAAGCGGGTAGATCGCGCCGGTCGCCACCGCCACGCCGACCACTGCGGCGAGGACGCCGATCGTCCTGGGTGGCCGGCTCCGCGCGAGCAGGAACGGTGTCGCTGCGTCACGGGTGCCGTCGGCCATGCCGATCAGCCTAACCAGCTGCCGCTACGGCAGGATCGTTGCGATTGTTCGGGAGTCTTGAAGGAGTCCGTGTAGGCGGGGCGAAACGCACGACCATGCTGCTTCGACACCGCCCAGATCCAGTTGACGAACGTCCGGAGAGCAGGACCGAGGGTTTCGAACACCTCTCGGACGCGACCGTCACCGTCCTGCGATGGCTTGCATCAAACCGCGTCGAGTTCGTGCTGATCGGCGCTGTTGCGCGGGCGATCCGCGGGGAGCGCTCGGCGCTCGGCGCAGTCACGATCGTTCCCGCCCCCTACGGCCGCAATCAGGATCGTCTCGAGCGCTCGCGCTTCGCTCAGCAGGAACTCGAGATCGTGCTTCGGCCAGAGGGCGCGCCCCCCTACCAGGATTTGATGTACGAGGCGACGCGGTTCCAGATCACACCTGAGCTTCCGGTCGATGTCGCCGCGCCGGAGGACATCGAGCTCTACGACCATCTGCGCCGCACCGGGGTTCTCCCGCAGATGAAGCTCACCCGCTCCTAGACCGGCTCCTTGCCCAACGCGGGCTCGAAGCTCGTCAGGGCGACCGGTAGCGGCCGGGGTCCCAGAGTGGCTCGTCGCTCCCCGTTGGCGCCGCGGCTGAGGATGAACAGCAGGTCCGAGAGGCGGTTCAGATAGCGGACGACCTCGGCGCTGACGTCCTCGCCGCAGGCGACCGCGAGGCGCTCGGCGCGCCTGCAGACCGTCCTTGCGACGTGCAGCTGCGCGGCCGCCACGGTGCCGCCAGGCAGCACGAACGATCTCAGCGGCTTCAGCGTCGCGTTGACCTCGTCGCAGCGCTGTTCGAGCCACGCCGTCTGCTCCGGCAGGACGCGCAGCCGCTCCCTGGATGGGTCCTCGCGGCGCGGCGATGTCCGCGCCGACGTCGAACAGGTCGTTCTGGATCCGCGCCAGCCATTCGCCGGTGGCGTCGGGCAGGCCCTCGACCGCCAGCACGACGCCGATCTGGGCGTTGAGCTCGTCGACCGTTCCGTAGGCCTCGATCCGCGGATGCGTCTTGGCGACGCGGCTCATGTCACCGAGGTGGGTCTCGCCGCCGTCGCCGAGGCGGGTGTAGATCCGGGTCAGGTTGACGGTCATCGACCTCCAGTTTACGTCGGCAGCGGGCCTCGCGCTAGGATCGCCGCGTCCGAGGTCGGTAGTGATGGGAAGCCGGTGAGATTCCGGTGCGGACCCGCCACTGTGATCGGGGACGCCGGCGCAACATGCCACTGGCTGCCGCCAAGGCACCGGGAAGGCGCGGCCGGTAGGCCCGTAAGCCAGGAGACCAACTCCGACCACACAGCCTACAAGCCCTCGTGGAAAGGGGTGGCCCTCATGCATCACAGACACACATTCGCGTTCGGAGCGACGCTGCTCGCGTTAGCAGCCGTTCTGGCGCTGGCGAGCTCGGCGCTCGCCGGCGGCGCGGGACCGAAGGTGACGGTTCGGATCGAAGGGACGTCAAGACGCTGCTGTCCGCGAGGGCCGTGCGGCCGAGCGCTGCCTCGATCAGAAGGGCGGCGCACTCGTGGCTCATCCCAGCAGGCCGCCGGCGCGCTGAACTCCGCAACCAAGGGGTCGTGGTCCGGCGGTTGGAGCTGAGCCTGAAGGACTGGGAGGTGACGAAGTCCTCGGCGAAACCGACAACTACCGCACGACACACTCCTACTGGGAGGTGTTCGTCGACAACGTCGCGGCATCGACGGGAATCTGTGGGGTCACGCCGCACGGCGCGGCGAGCAGATCCTGCTCGCCGCCGTCGGCGCGAGCGAGTCGCCGGCTGACCCGCTCGGCCTGGATCTGCCGAGGACCGCCAGGCGGGCGAACGCATTCAGCGCCAAGGTCGTCTACTACGACGCCAAGGGTCAGCCCAAGGCGCTCGCGGGAGCGACTGTCACTGTCGCCGGCCACACGTTACCGACGAGCTCGGCCGGAACCGTCTCATTGACGGCAAGCTCCGCAGGGACGTTCACGGTGGTCGGCGGCGCAAGCGGGCTACATCCGCACCGAGGCGACGCTGAAGGTCGGCTAGCTGCGCACGGTGCCCGGCAGGCTGATCAGGACCTCGTTGAGCGCGATCGCCGCCGCCGTGGTGGCGGCGGCGATCGCCGGGTGCGGCATCGGGCTGGGCGCCGGCCCCGGGACCAAGAACGCGAGCATCACCGTGACCAGCGACTTCGGCTCGAAGACGGTCGGCGTGTTCGTCCAGAAGCACGTGCCGGGAGCCGAGACGGTCATGCAGCTGCTCGAACGCGGATTCAACGTCTCCAACGAATACGGCGGCGGCTTCGTGGAGTCCGTCAACGGCCTCTCAGGGGGCTCGCACCACGACTGGTTCTACTACGTGAACGGTATCGAGGCGCCAAAGGGCGCGGCGGGGACGGCCGTGCACGAGGGTGACCACATCTGGTGGGATCTGCACGACTGGAGTGCGACCGAGAGCGTTCCCGGCTGTCGTCGGATCCTTCCCCGAGCCGTTCGTCAACGGCGTCGGCGGCAAGCGTTTCCCGACGGTGCTCGACTGCGCCACCGATGTCAACGCCGCCTGCACACTCGTCGGGCATGCGCTCGACCGGGCGAAGGTGCCGTTCGCCGATCAGCTGCTGGGCGGCGGCTCGGGCTCTGACTCGCTGGCCGTGGTGGTTGGAACCTGGGCGGATCTGCGGGGCGTGATCGCCGCCGACCTGATCGAGGCCGGACCGGCGCAGAGCGGCGTGTACGCCCGTTTCGTCGGCCCACAGGGTCAGGTGCTGGAGCTGCTGAACCCGGCCGGGCAGACCGTCGAGACGTTGCGCGCCGGCGCGGGCCTGGTCGCCGCCACGCAGGAGCCGTCGCTGGGAGAGCCGACCTGGCTGGTCACGGGCACCGACAGGGCAGGTGTCGAGGCGGCCGCGGCGGCGCTGACGCCGGCGCGTCTGCACGATCACTTCGCGCTGGCCGTGTCGGGCGGCCGGGACCTGCCGTTGCCGTTGATGCCGGCGAGCTGAGCATCGAGCGGCCCTGCAATGCAGTACAGGCGCAGACACAGTCCGCTTCACGCCGCCGGTGCGGGTGCGGGATTGACGTGGTGCCTGGCGCTCGCCTGCGCCGCGCTGACCCTTTCGAACCCAATCGTGCTCGGGGCGTTGTGCGCGTCGATCCTGGCGGCCGGCGTGTTCGCCGGCGTCTGGCGGGAGTTGCGTCGCGCCGCCCTGTTCGCGCTGCCGCTCGCGCTGGCGATCGCCGTGATCAACGGGCTGCTGACCCGCGACGGACTTACGGTGATCCTGCGCCTCGGCGACGTGCCGGTGCTCGGCGTGACGGATGTGACGCTCGAGGCGACCATCTACGGGGCGATCCTCGGGCTGCGCGCCGCGACGCTGATCCTCTGCGGCGCGCTGTACTCGGTGGCGGTCGATCCCGACGAGGTCCTCGCGCTGTTCAGGAGGTGGTCGTTCCGCTCGGCTTTGAGCGCGTCGATCGCGACGCGGATGGTGCCGGTGCTGCTACGTGACTCCCGCCGGCTCGCCGACGCGCAGCGCTGCCGCGCCGGCGCGGCCCCAGGGCGCTTTGCGCTGATGCGCGCGAGCACCGCCGGCGTCCTGGATCGGGCGCTGGATGTCGCCGCCGCGCTCGAGGTTCGTGGCTACGGTGACGCGCGCGCGCCGCGTCCGCTCCCGCGTGCGTCCTGGCGCCATCCGGGCTCGCTTCGCCGTCAGAGCACGCTTGCGCGTCCGCGTTCACGCCATGACCTCGAGTTCGGCGCGAGCGCCGCTGCGATCCTCGTGTGCGCGATCGGCGCGCGGATCGCCGGCGTCGTGCCGTTCCGCGCATATCCGACGCTCTATTCGCCCGCCGACGCCGGCGTGCTGATCAGCGCGGCGCTGCTCGTCGCGGTGACGCTCGCGCCGTTCGCCGACCGGATCGGGATCGAATGAGCATCGTCGAGATCAGTGGCCTGCGCTACCGGTACCCGGGGACGGCCGCCGATGCGCTGGCCGGGGTCGACCTGAGCGTCGAGCCGGGTCAGATGGTGGTGCTCGCCGGCGCCTCCGGGTCGGGCAAGTCGACGCTCCTGCGAGCCCTCAGCGGGCTCGTGCCCCACTTCCATGGCGGCGAGATCTCAGGCACCGTCACCGTCGCCGGTCTCGACACTCGAACCGAGCGAACCGGGTCGATTGCGCGCCGTGTCGGCACGCTCTTCCAGGATCCCGAGACGCAGATCGTGATGGGCACCGTGCGCGCCGAGCTCGCCTTCCCGCTGGAGAATCGCGGCGAGTCCGAGGCATCGGTCGCCCGGGCAGTCGAGGAGGTTGCGCTCGCCCTGGCGATCGACCACCTGCTCCCGCGCTCGACAGCTGACCTTTCGGGAGGCGAGCTGCAGCGCGTGGCGCTGGGGGCGACCCTCGCCGCGCGTCCGGCCGTTGTGCTGCTCGACGAGCCGACCTCGCAGCTCGACCCGGTCGCCGGTGATGAGCTGATCGGTCTGCTGCGGCGTCTCAACGAGGACGGCGACTTGACGATCCTGCTCTCAGAACACCGGCTGGAGCGCTGTCTCGCCGCCGCAGACCGGGTTGTCGCGCTCGACGGCGGGCGAGTCGTGTGCGACGCGCCGCCGGCCGAGTTCCTGGAGTGGGCGTCGTCGCAGGCACCGGCACTCGCGACCCCCGGTGCCCGGCTGCTGACCGGGCTCGGCCTGGCGCCGGCCGCGGGGGTCCGCCGCGCACGCGCTGCGCTCCGCGAGCGGGGCATGCTGCCCGACTCTGACTACGTTTTCGTTCGTGAGGAACCAAAACGTAGTCAGAGTGCGACAGGCCGGCGCTCGGGAAAGGCTCGGGCGGTCCCCGCGCTTGCGTTCGAGCGGATGTGGTACGAGGTTCCGCGCGGTCCCGCGATCCTCCGAGGCGTCACGCTGCGGATCGACGCGCGCGAGCGCGTCGCGCTCATGGGTCGCAACGGCGCCGGCAAGTCGACGCTCCTGCGCCACGCCGCCGGTCTCCTCAAGCCGACGCGCGGCAAGCTCACGGCCGCCGGCCGGGTTGCGCTGCTGCTGCAGAACCCGACCGACTACCTCGTCCACGACACTGTCGCGCAGGAGGGCGTCCCGCCGGCGACGCTGAGAGCCGTCGGGCTTGACCCCGACCGGTTCGCCCGGCGGCATCCGCGAGACCTGTCAGGCGGCGAGAAGCAGCGCCTGGCGCTCGCGATCGTGCTGGGCGACCTGGCAGATCAGGCGGCCGCGCCGGCCGTGGTCTGCCTCGATGAGCCCACCCGGGGAATGGACCGGGCCGTGAAGGACGATCTCGTGGCGCTGATCGGCGCGCTGCCGGGCGCTGTGATCGTCGCCACGCATGATCCGGAGTTCGTCGCCGCGTTCGCCGACCGGGTCGTGCTGCTCGGCGATGGGGTCGTGATCGCCGACGGCCCCGCCTCCGAGGTGCTCAGCAGCGGTCTCTATTTCGCGACCGAGACGGCAAGGATCCTGGGGGGCGCGGGTGGCGTGCTGCTCCCCGAGCAGGGGATCGCGCTGATCAGGCCCGCCACCTCGTCGGCCGCCACCTCGTCGGCCGCCACGCCGTCGACCGAACCCAAGACCGAGACGGTGCGCGCTTGACCTGGCAACTCGGATCCTTCGCGCTCCTCGGCGTCGCCCTGATCGCCGGCTTCGCCTGGTATGAGCGCACCGAGCCCGACGCGCGGATCGTCGCCCTGGTCGGAACGCTGGCCGCGTTCGGCGCGCTCGGGCGGATGGCCTTCGCCGCGATCCCGAATGTCAAACCGACCACCGACATCGTGCTCGTGTCGGGATATGCGCTCGGGGGCGCGCCCGGCTTCGTCGTCGGCGCCGTGTCGGCACTGACATCGAACTTCTTCTTCGGTCAGGGGCCGTGGACACCGTGGCAGATGGTCGGCTGGGGGCTGACGGGCGTGATCGGCGCGGGGCTCGCGGTGATCACGCGGCGGCGGATCGGCCGCTGGCCGCTGGCGCTCGTGTGCTTCGTCGTCGGCTTCGCGTTTACGGTGCTCCAGGACTTCGGTGACTGGGTCACCTACAGCGACCACAGCGTCGCCCAGTTGTGGGTGTATGTCGGCAAGGGGGCCGGCTTCGATCTGATCCACGCGACCGGTTGCCTGCTGTTCGCGCTCGCGTTCGGCCCCGCGCTGATGCGATCGCTGCAGCGATTCCGCCTGCGCCTGCAGGTCACCTGGCGCACGCCGGGCGGCGCACTCGCCCCGGCACTGCTTGCGGTGGCGTTGCTCGGGACCGGCGCATTCGCGGCGCTTGCCGGCGTCGAGCGTCCGCCGGTCGCTCGCGCGGCCGCCTCACCGGCCGGCTACCTGCTCTCCGCCCAGAACGCAGACGGCGGCTTCGGCGAGGCGCGCGGGAGTGCATCGAGCACACTTTTCTCAGGTTGGGCAGCGCTCGGCCTCGCCGCAGCGGGCTACGACCCGGCGACCGTCAGTACTGGCGGCGGCCGCACGCTTGGTGAATACCTGGAACAGACCGCCGCCTCCGCAACCGACCCCGGCTCGCTGGAGCGGACGATCCTCGCGCTGCGCGCGGCCGGTCAATCCGTCGTCGATGTCGGCGGCCGCAATCTGCTCGCGGAGCTACAGCACGACATCTCCCGCAGCGGGAGCGTGTCCCGGCAGACCAACTGGACGGCGTTCGCCGTACTGGCGCTGCGAGCCGCCGGCACAGCGCCACGGACAGCGACGATCGCCTGGCTCGCTCGCCAGCAGGACGCCGACGGCGGCTTCAACTTCGCAACCGCGCCGGGTGCCAGCGACGTCGATGACACCGGCGCCGCACTCGAAGCGCTCGCCGGCACGGGCCAGCGCCAGACGGTCGGCCGCGCGGTCGCCTTCATCCGCGCCCAGCAGAACCGAGACGGCGGCTTCCCATCGCTGGTCGGGGGCTTCTCAAACGCCCAATCGACCGCCTTCGCGGTGCAGGGGCTGATCGCGGCGGGCGTCGATCCGTCGTTCGTCCGTCGTCGCGCAGGACGCTCGCCGATCGCCTATCTGAACTCCCTGATCGCGCCCGACGGCCACGTCCGCTATGCCGCCGGCGACAGCGTCTCGCCCGTCTGGGTGACCGCCGAGGCGCTGATGGCGCTCGATCGCAAGGCGCTGCCGCTGGCGCCGGTGCAGATCAGGCGCACTCCGCTGCGCTCGGCCACGACCCGGAGCGCAGCCCGGGCGCCGGCAGCCCGCAGGCGGCCGGCGCCGGCGCCCAGGCGGACCTCGATCGCGTCAGGAACCCGCGCGGGGCGGCGCCGGCAACGGCGTGCCCGCGAGGTGATCGCCGAGCTGTCGCTCGTGCTGCCGCTCGTGCTGAAGCCGCTCGGCCTCTGGTAGCCGCGAACCGATAGCCTGCTGGCGCGGATGC
The DNA here is from genome assembly GCA_963742025.1 of uncultured Solirubrobacterales bacterium. Classification (GTDB taxonomy): domain Bacteria; phylum Actinomycetota; class Thermoleophilia; order Solirubrobacterales; family Solirubrobacteraceae; genus Palsa-465. The sequence goes on along the minus strand of CAVUKF010000003.1, from coordinate 221,472 downwards.
AGATCGGAGTCCCGAAGGAGACGGCCGACGGTGAACGTCGTGTTGCGCTGGTGCCCGAGGTCGTCGGGAAGCTGGTCGGCGCCGGTCACCAGGTGTTGGTGCAGCGCGGCGCCGGCGACGGCGCACTGATCCCAGATGCGCACTACGAACAGGCCGGCGCGCGGCTGGTCGACTCGCCGGCCGAGGCGCTCGGCGCGGAGGTCGTCGTGAAGGTCTCGCCACCGAGCGCCGAGGAGGTCGCGATGCTGCGCACCGACGGCGTTCTGATCGGCTTTCTCGCGCCGCTCACCGCCGGCGGCTCGATCCCCGCGATCGCGGCGCGGGGCGTGACGAGCTTCGCGCTCGAGGCGGTGCCGCGGATCAGCCGCGCCCAGTCGATGGACGCGCTCTCCAGCCAGGCGAACATCGCCGGCTACAGGGCATCGCTGATCGGCGCGATGGAGCTGGGCCGCTACTTCCCGATGCTGATGACCGCCGCCGGCACGATCCGCCCGGCGACGGTGCTGGTGCTCGGTGCCGGCGTGGCGGGGTTGCAGGCGATCGCGACCGCCCGCCGGCTCGGCGCGGTCGTGCAGGGCTACGACGTCCGGGCGGCGGTCAAGGAGCAGGTCGAGTCGCTCGGCGCGCGGTTCCTGGAGTTCGATCTCGGCGGCGACCTCGAGGGGGCGGGCGGTTACGCGAAGGAGCTGACCGCCGAGCAGCAGGCGCGCCAGCAGGAGCTGATGGCGGAGGCGATCGGCAAGGCCGACGTCGTGATCACGACGGCGCTGGTGCCCGGCCGGCGTGCGCCGATCCTGGTCACCGAGGATGCCGTGACCCGGATGAAGCCCGGGTCGGTGATCGTCGATCTCGCCGGCGAGGCGGGCGGCAACTGCGAGCTCAGCGTGCCGGGGGAGAGCGTGCTGCGTCACTCGGTGAAGATCCTGGCGCCGCTCAACGTCCCCTCGACGCTCGCCGAGCACGCTTCGGCGCTCTACGCGCGCAACATCCAGGCGCTGCTCGAGCTGATGGTCTCCGACGGCGCGCTGGCGCTCGACTTCGACGATGAGGTGATCGCCGGGGCGTGCATCACCCGCGGCGGCGAGATCGTGCACGACGGAGCCAAGGCCGCGGCCGCGGCCGCTGAGTGAGAGTGGAGCGCAGATGAACAGCCTCGTGATCGACTTCGCGATCCTCGTGCTCGCCGCGTTCGTCGGGTTCGCGGTGATCTCGAAGGTGCCGAACACCCTGCACACGCCGTTGATGTCGGGCACCAACGCGATCCACGGGATCGTCGTGCTCGGCGGGCTGCTGCTGATGCATGAGGCCAGCGGCGTCTTCGAGCAGGTGCTGCTCGTGATCGCGGTCGCGTTCGGAACGATCAACGTGATCGGCGGCTTCCTCGTCACCGACAGGATGCTCGGGATGTTCAAGAAGAAGCCGGACCCGGCGCCGACGGAGGACAAGTCCAAGTGACCGTCCTGGCAACGTCGTTCGTCCAGAGCAAGGACTTCATCGACGCCTGCTACATCGTCGCGTTCTCGTGCTTCATCTACGGGATGAGCGGGCTGACGGGCCCGGCGACGGCGGTCCGCGGCAACAAGATCGCCGGCGCTCGGGATGGCGATCGCGGTCGGCGCGACGCTGCTCACCCCCGGCGTGTTCACCGGCACCGACACGTTCCTGCTGATCCTGCTCGGCGTCGTGATCGGGACGGCGATCGGGATCCCGGCGGCGCGCAACGTGAAGATGACGGCGATGCCGCAGATGGTCGCGCTGTTCAACGGCGTCGGCGGCGGCGCGGTCGCGATCATCGCCTGGATCGAATACCGCCACGCATTCGGCGGCGACTATGCGCTGCGGGTGATGATCCCGTCGCTGTTCGCGGCGATCGTCGGCTCGGTGTCGTTCTGGGGATCGCTGATCGCGTTCGGCAAGCTTCAGGAGATCCTGCCGGGCCGGCCGATCAAGCTCCCCGGCGCAGCCCAGACGGTGTTCAACCTGGCGCTGCTGCTGATCGCGTCGCCAGCGCGGTCGTGCTCGCATCCGGCACCCACTCGCAGCTGCTGTTCATCCTCGGGATCCTGTTCGTCTCGGCGGTTCTCGGAATCATGGTCGTGCTGCCGATCGGCGGCGCCGACATGCCGGTCGTGATCTCGCTGCTGAACGCGTTCACCGGCCTGTCGGCCGCCGCGACGGGCCTCGCCCTGGATAACCCGGCGATGATCGTCGCGGGGATGATCGTCGGCGCCTCCGGCACGATCCTGACGAACCTGATGGCCAAGGCGATGAACCGCTCGGTGCCGGCGATCGTCGCGGGCGGCTTCGGCGGTGCGGTCGCGGCGCCGGCCGGCGGTGCCGGCGCCGGTGGCGGGACGGTTCGCTCGACCAGCGCCGCAGGACGTCGCGATCCAGCTGTCCTACGCGCGGCTGGTCGTGATCGCGCCCGGCTACGGGATGGCCGTCGCGCAGGCGCAGCACGCGGTGCGCGAGCTCGAGCGCGCGCTTGAGGCCAAGGGAGTCGAGGTCAAATACGCGATCCATCCGGTCGCAGGACGGATGCCGGGGCACATGAACGTGCTGCTCGCGGAGGCCGACGTGCCGTATGAGCTGCTGCGCGAGATGGACGACATCAACCCCGAGTTCTCCCGGACCGACGTGACGCTCGTGATCGGCGCCAACGACGTCACCAACCCGGCGGCGAAGAACGAGCCGGGCTCGCCGATCTACGGGATGCCGATCCTGGAGGTCGACAAGTCCGCCGCGGTCGTGGTGCTCAAGCGCTCGATGGCCTCCGGCTTCGCCGGGATCGACAACCCACTGTTCTACGAGCCAAAGACATCGCTGCTGTTCGGCGACGCGAAGGCGTCGGTCACCGAGATCACCGCCGAGGTTCAGGCGCTCTGAGCGCGTGAGCTGCGAAAGGGGACAGCGAAGATGAGCATCGACCCCCAGCGCCTGACCGCGATCCCGGTTTTCTCGGAGCTGTCCGAGGAGGAGGCGAAACGTCTGGCCGCGTTCGCGACCGAGACCAGCGTGCCGACAGGTGAGTTCCTGTCACAGAGGGCGACTTCTCGACCGAGCTGCTCGCGATCGAGGAGGGGACCGCCGATGTGCTGCAAGCCGGGACGAAGATCGCATCGCTGAAGCGCGGCGATCTGATCGGCGAGATCGGCCTGCTCGAGGGTCGGGCTCGTAGTGCCGACGTTGTCGCGACCTCGCCGATGCTTCTGATCAAGCTCACCCACTGGGAGATGCGCCGGATGTCTCGTGACGACGCTCAAGCGGATCGAGGCCCTGATCGCGGAGCGGCAGCACGGGGATGATGCTGAGGCGTGAGGCGGCGCTCGCCTCGCTGGAAAGCGAGATCATTCGACGTCGTCGTGATCGGCGGCGGGATCACCGGCGCCGGCGTCGCGCTCGACGCCGCCTCACGCGGCTACAGCGTCGCGCTGGTCGAGCAGGCCGACTACGCGTCCGGAACCAGCAGCCGTTCCTCGAAGCTCGTCCACGGTGGCCTTCGCTACCTGCAGAACTTCGACCTCGGGCTGGTCCGCGAGGCACTGCTCGAGCGCCAGCTGATGGTCAAGCTCGCGCCGCACCTGGTGCGTCCACTGAAGCTTGTGGTCCCGTCGTTCGACGAGCCCGGCCCGACCTCGTCGGTCGGGATCGGCCTGAACATGTACGACGTGATGGCGACGCCGGCCGGCGCCGCGCCGGCGCGCTTCCCGCCGGGCGGCCGCCGCCGGCCTGGAGGAGGCGGACTGGAGTCCCGAGCGCCACCGCGTGATCTCCGGCGAGGAGGTGATCGAGCTGCTGCCGGCGCTCGCCGGCCGGCACCCGACCGGCGGCTATCTGTTCTACGACTGCCAGACCGACGACGCGCGGCTCGTGCTGACGGTGCTCGCCGAAGCCGAGCGCTTCGGCGCGATCTGCGTGAACCGGCTGCGTGTGCTCGAGCTGGTGCACTCGGGCAGCCAGGCCGCCGGCGTGCGCGTCCGTGACCTCGAGAGCGACTCGGAGTTCATCGTGCGCGCCGACAGCGTCGTCAACGCGACCGGCGTCTGGGCCGATCGGATCCAGCCCGGGGAGCTGCACTCCGAGGCCGAGGTCCCCCGGATCCGGCCGAGCCGCGGAACCCACATCACGATCGCCCACGCCGACCTGCCGCTGGCTGCCGGCGTGATCGTGCCCGCCGGCGAGAACCGCACGATCTTCGCGCTTCCCTGGCTCGGACGCAGCCTGGTCGGCACGACCGACAACAACTACGAGGGCGAGCTCGATCACGTGTCCCCGGACGAAGCGGACGTCGTCTACCTGCTCGATGCGGTCAACTCGTTCTTCGGCACGAATCTGACACCGGCGCGGCTCACCGGCGCCTACGCCGGGGTCCGGCCCCTGATCGCGACCGGCGACACACGCAAGTCGGTCGACATCTCACGCAAGGCCGAGCTGTATGAGACTTCGAGCGGGATGATCACGATCACCGGCGGCAAGCTCACGACCTGGCGGCGGATGGCGAAGCTGGCGGTCGACGCGCTGGTCGAGCGTGACGGCCGTTACGCACCATGCCGGACGCATGAGATCCCGCTCGGACAGCCGATCGAGGCGGAGCGGCTGACCAGGGTGCCGGGAGTTCCCGAAGCGAGCTACGAGGCCCTCGCCGGCCGTTACGGCCACGACGCCGAGCGGGTGCTGGCAATTGCGTCCGAGCGCCGCGAATACGCCCCCGCGGTGCTCGACGGCCTACCGGACCTGCTCGCCGAGATCGTCTATGGCGTCAGGCACGAACAGGCACGCAGCGCGGGTGACGCGCTGCTGCGTCGGACCCGTCTCGGCGTGCTTGCCGGACGGTCGATCTGTGCCGCGGGCTCCGCCGTTCCGGGCACGGTCTCGCGTGCGATCGCCGCCGAGCTGGGGTGGGACCGCGCCCGCGCCGAGCGCGAGGTCGGGGACTTTCATGCCGAAGCGGCCGCGGAGGGGATCGCGGTCGTGGTTTCCTAGGACCGGTCGTGTCGGGCGGTGAGCCAAGGACCGGTCTGGCGACCGCGGTCGCAGCAGAGGTGCAGGCGGCGACTGCTGCGCTCTCTGAGGTGCACCGCGCAGCGCTCGAGCTCAGGGAGCGGCGCCGCTGGAGCTACGCGCAGATCGCCGCTGATCTGGGGGTGGGCGATGACCGGGTCCCGCTGCTGCTCGCGCACGCACGGCTGGCGTTGCGAGCGCGGCTGCGTGGGACCGTGACCGACGAAGGCGGCAACTGCGAGGATCGCAACCGATCGCTGGCGATCCTCGCACGACGCCAGGACTCCGAGCCGCTCACCGGGGCTCAGGATGAGGATTGGATCCGAGCGCATCTGGCCGAATGCCGATCCTGCGAGCGTGCGCACGCGATCATGCTCGAGGCGTCGGTCTGCTACCGCGCGGGGAGTCCCGGGTGAGGGAGCGATGAGGGCGCCGGCGAGAGTGCTCGCGACGACCCGGGGCGAGCTGCGGCTCGGCGGCCGCATGTGGCTGATGGGGATCGTCAACGCGACCCCGGACTCATTCTCGGACACGGGCCTGCGGAGAACACTCGAGGATCGCGTGGAGGTCGCGCTGGCGCAGCTCGATGCCGGCGCCGACGTGATCGACATCGGCGGCGAGTCGGGCGTCACCAACCGGCCGGCGGTGTCCGTTGGCGAGGAGATCGAGCGGGTGGTGCCACTGATCGAGCGGGTAGCGGGCGAACTCGGCGCGCTCGTCTCGGTCGACACCTACAAGCCGCAGGTCGCCCGGGCGGCGATCGCCGCCGGCGCTGCGATCGTCAACGATGTCAGCGGGCTGCGTGACCCGGGGCTCGCCGATGTATGTGCGGAGACCGGCGCGGCGTTGATCCTGATGCACACCCGTGCCGAGCCGAAGGTCAAGCTCCTCGATCCGTCGTTCGATGGGCGGATCGTGCAGGACGTGCGGGCGCTGCTCGCCGAGCGGATCGAACTGGCCTGCGAACGGGGTGTGCGCGCTGAGCAGCTGATGCTCGACCCTGGGCCCGACTTCGCCAAGACACCGGCGCAGACGGTCGAGGTTCTGCGTTCGTTCCGGGAACTGCACGGCTTCCGCCGCCCGCTGCTGCTCGCGATCTCCCGCAAGGACTTCATCGGGGCGCTGACCGGGCGTCCGCCGCGCGAGCGTCTTGGCGGAACGCTTGCGGCGATGGAGCACGGAATGCGCTCCGGAGCGCACATGGTCCGGATTCACGACGTGGCCGCTGCGGCGGATTTCATCGCGGTCCACAACGCCCTCAGCGGGGAGGCGGTGCCCGACAGTGCGCTGCGGCTCGGTGACTCACTGCGCAGAGAGCCCTGAAGCGCGGGCGGCGCGGAGCGGCGAAGCGGGAGCGAGTCCGACGGACGCAGCCGCTAGAGTCGGGTTTGCAATGAGTCGCCGGCAGCTGTCCCAACGCTGCCGGAGCCCACCGATCCAACAGAAGGGAACAACATGTCCGTACTTGATCGCACCGCGCTCGAGGACAGCCCACTCGCCGACCTCCATGCGATCGCCTCGGAGCTCGGGCTCGACGGGTACCGTCGACTCCGCAAGGCGGCACTGATCGACGCAATCCTGGGGCAGGGCCCGGCTGAGCTCACCGGCGAGGCGGTTGACGACGACGTGGACCCCGTCGTGGCCGACACCGATGCGACCCGGCAGGACGCCGGAGACGCGCCCGCAGAGCCTGAACCTGAACCTGAGTCTGAGTCCGAGCAGTCTGCAGAATCGAGCCGCCGCCGGCGCGGGCGGCGCGGTGGACGCGGCCGGGGCGCGCGGGATGAGGACCGAAGCGAGCCCCCGCGCGGGGCACAGAGCGGACCAAACTCGCCGACGCCGGCCGCGGCGCCGGAGGCGGAGGCGGAGGCCGATGGCGCGCTGGTCGACGGTGTCGTCGAACTGATCGCCAACGGCTCAGGCTTCATCCGCACCAATGCCGGCGAGGTGTCAGACGACGACGTCTACATCTCGGCCGCGCAGGTGAAGCGCTGCGAGCTCGTCAACGGCGACCGCGTGACCGGACCTCGCCGCGCTGCGCGCCGCTCCGAGCGTTACGCATCGCTGATCAGGATCGACACGATCAACGGGCTTCCGGCGACCGAGGTCGCCGACGGCATCCGGTACGACGATCTGCCGGCGGCGTTCCCGTCGGTACGCTGGACGCTCGGATCCGAGGATCCGACGCTCAGGGCGATCGAAGCGCTGACCCCGTTCGGACGCGGTTCCCGGGTGGTGATCACGGGCGCGTCACGCGCCGGCAAGTCCCATGCGCTGCGTGGCCTCGCCGCGGCGCTGCAGAGCGCCGCTGAGACACAGTTGCTGGTTGCCCTCGCCGGCGTTCGGCCTGAGGAGATCACCGAGTGGGGCGCGAGCTCGACGCCGCCGGCCGCCGCCGTCAGCTTCGCAGCCTCGGCCGATGCGCAGGATCAGGCGGTCGAGCTGGTCGTCGACCAGGCGCGACGGATCGCCGTGCGCGGCGGTCACGCGATCGTGCTGATCGACACGCTCGACGGCTTGCACCCGCACAGCGCCCGCAAGCTGCTCGCCGCGGCCCGCCAGATCGTCGACGGGGGCTCGGTGACGCTGATCGCCACGGCCTCGCGCCCGTTCGGCGGCGAGACGACGGTGGTCGCGCTGAACGCAGCGCAGGCGGTCGCGGGGCACTTCCCGGCGATCGATCTAGCGGCCAGCGGCACGATCAGGGCTGAGCTGCTGGTCGGCGAAGACGGCGTCCGGGAGATCGTCCGGGCGCGCGAGCAGTCTTCGGCCGGCTGACACCAACGCGCCGAAGCACGCTCTAAAGTCGCCGCGTGGCAAAAGCCAAGATGGTTCGTGTACCGGCGATGATCTGTGCGCTGGCGCTCGCGCTTGTCGGTTGCGTGGCGCTGGCGCTTGCCGAGTCCGGTCGTCGTGAGCCCGAGGTGCTGCTCGGCAACACGATCGTCGGGCGGGGCCGCGCAAGCTCGACGGCGGGCACTGCGCTGGCGTTCAGGTACACGGCCGTGAAGTCCGGGTCCGCGCGTGCGATCGTCGTGTTCGTCGGCCGTGGCTCGGACGCAGCCGGGCTGCACGTCGGTCTGTATGTGGACGAACACGGCCGCCCTGGCAGACTTCTCGCAGCGGGGTCGAGTCGGCGGCGCGGGTGGGGTAGGTGGTACCGGGTGTCGCTCTCCGCCGGGCCATCGATCCTCCGGGGGCATGCCTACTGGATTGCGGTGCTCGGCAGTGGCGGCACGCTCAGGTTCGCCGGCCACCGTTTCAGGGTGGCCGGCTGCCTGAGGAGCGCGGATCGAGGGGGCCATGGCCTACCGTCGATCTGGAGCGGCCGGCGCCGGGCGAGCGCGTGTTCGCTCTCGGCGTACGTGACCGGGGCCGCGTCGCGTGCGATCAATCCGCCAACCGCCGACCCTCGACGTCCTGCGAACACGCGCCCGCCGTCGATCAACGGGCAGGCGGTCGCCGGTAAGACCCTGACCGCCACGACCGGGTCCTGGAGCGGCGCTCCCGGTTCGTACTCCTACCAATGGGAAGACTGTGACGCGTCCGGCGGCACCTGCACCCAGATCGTGGGCGCGACGACTGCTGCCCGCACCCTCGACGGCAGCGACGTGGGCGCCACGGTCCGGGTCGGCGTGACAGCCGATAATTCGGCCGGCGCCACAACCGTGGTCTCGGGTCCCACGAGTGTCGTCACCGCTGCGCCGGCGCACACCGAGACGTGGGCGTACGACGACTGCGAGAATGGCGGGGCCGGAGCGAAGGCTGCACTCGTGCGCGAGTGGATCACGTACGCACTGGCGGACTGCGGGCCCGGAAGCGACATGAATGCCCTCGCGGCGTGTCACTCGGACGGCGTTATCCACTGCAAGGTCATTCAGTACCTTGACACGAACATCGTCTACGGCGCTGCGTGCTGCACCAGCGAGCAGTGGGGGGATTGGGATGCCGTCGCTCAGGAGGACTGGTATCTGCACGAGGCGCCGCCGAATCAGAAGACGCGCATCACAGTCCCCGCACTCGGTGGCGGAGATCTGGACAACGTCACGAACCCGGCTGTCGTCGCCTTCTACCAAAGCTACGTCCGGCACAACTTTCCCGACGATGACGGTCTTATGATGGACGACACGAACGCGGGGATGTACGAGCTGCTCTACGGCACGAACGATCAGGGGGCAAGTTCGACGAACGAGATCAGGTCCGACTCGCAGCTTCAGGCCGCGCATGTGGCACTCCAGGATGCGCTTACAAAACCGGACGGCGGGGCCTACACCGAGGTCACGAATGGCCTGTCGGACGGAGGCAACCCGTTTGAGGAGGCAAGCGGCGTGGGGCCCACAGGCAACCAGATCACGGCGACCGCGCCGGGCATCATCACAGAGGGCGACCCGGAGAACGACGGCTCGCTCGACGTCTGGTACCCCGGGCTGCTCGATGACATGGCCTACATCAACAACGAGACCTCGGGGTTCATCGTCCTGCTTTCCTACGGAGCGGCGGGGGCGCCCTATCAGCTGCAGTCGCGGCTTGTTCAAGAGGCTACGGTGCTGTTGGGTACCGAGCCCGGCCGCGTCGTCGACTGGGCTGACCTCGAGGTGGGAAACCGGGACCTGGCAGTGTGGCCCGAGGAAGGCATCTATCCGACGAAACCGGTGCAGACGATGGGAACCCCTGGGGGCGCCGGCTGCCTGACCGGATCCGGGACCTATTGCACGAGTGGTGGTCACAACGACCTGGAAGTCGCCCCGGGCGTGTTCCGGCGTGAGTTTGGCGCCTGTTACGACCAGGGCTCGTTTTTCGGGACCTGCGCAGCGATCGTCAATACCACCGCCTCGGCAATAACGGTCTCGTCCGCTTGGCTGACGCAGTCCTACGCGAACTCGATCACGCCGTCGGGGGGAGATGTGCAGTCAGGGGGGACCGTCGACCTTCAAGGCGCGCCGTTCACAGCCGGAGCCAGCCAGGTACCCGCCCACAGCGCTCTGGTTCTAACGGGCACCTAGGCGCGTTGCGATGGTCTTCGAGCGCCCGGAACAGGTGATCATCGGCTTGGACGTCGGGACCACGGGCGTGAAGGCGGTGGCCTTCGGAATCGGCTCGTCGTGGCGGGCGCTCTCGCTCCGCGAATACCCGCTGCTGACCCCCGCCCCTGACCAGGAGGTTCAGGATCCGGACACGATCCTGACGGCCGTTGGCGCGGCCCTGGCCGAGTGTGTCTGCGCCGCCGGCGGCGCCGAGGTGCTGGCGGTCTCGGTGAGCGCGGCGATGCACGGCCTGATCGGTCTGGACGCCGACCTCGAGCCGCTCACACCGCTGATCACGTGGGCCGACTCCCGGGCCCGAGAGGAGGCGCGGCAGCTGCGCCTGTGCGATGTCGATCTGCACGCGCTGACCGGCGCGCCGGTGCATCCGATGACGCCGCTGGCCAAGCTCGCGTGGTTCGCTGCTCACGAGCCCCGAAAGCTGGCGGCCGCGCGCTGGTGGGTGGGTCTCAAGGAGCTCGTGCTCGTGTGGCTGACCGGAACGCTCGTCACCGAGCTCTCGTCTGCCTCGGGGACCGGGCTGCTCGATATGGGCACGTGCGACTGGAGCAGCTCCGCGATCAAACTCGCGGGCATCAGCGCCGCACAGCTGCCGGAGATCCTGCCGACGACCGCACAGCTGGCACTCAGCGCGGCCGCCGGGCAGCGCACCGGACTGGCGGCGGGGACGCCCGTCGTGGTCGGGGCAGGGGACGGACCGCTCGGCAACCTCGGCACCGGGGCGATGGCCCCTGGTGTCGCGGGGCTCTCACTGGGAACCAGCGGCGCGGTTCGGATGGCCGTATCGAAGCCGAGCGTCGACCGTGGCCGGACGCTCTTCTGCTACGCGCTGACCGACTCGGTCTGGGTGATCGGCGGTGCGATCAGCAACGGAGGTGCTGTCGTTCGCTGGGCCCAGCAGGCCCTGGCGCCGGATCTGGGCGGGGCCGTCGACGGCGCCGATCCGGGCGCCGGCCGTGACCTGGCGCTCCTACAGCTCGCCGCGAGCGCACCTCCGGGAAGTGACGGGCTCGTGATGCTGCCCTATCTGCTGGCCGAGCGGTCGCCGCTGTGGGACCCGGCCCTGACCGGTGCCTATCTGGGCCTGCAACGTGAGCACACGCGTGCACACATGGCCCGAGCTGCGATCGAGGGGGTCTGCATGCAGCTTCGCCTGATCGTCGACCGCCTCGCAGAGGTCGAGCCGGTGCGGTCGGTACGTGCAACCGGCGGCGTGTTCCGCTCTGCCCTGTTCTGCGAGATTGTGCCCGCGATGCTCGCCCGTCCCGTTCTGTTGATGGGCGAGGCCGATGGCACCGCGCTCGGCGCCGCCGGTCTGGGCCTGTTCGCGCTGGGCAGGGCGAGGACGCTCACCGGCGCCTGCGCTCTGCTGGCCGCGCCGGACACACCGGACCCGGACCCCCTCGATGCCGCCCCCGAGCTCGTTGCAATCTACGAGCGCCAGCGGGCGTTGATCGCGCAGCGAATCCGCGAGCTTGACCGCGTCGGGCGGCAGTTCGCGGCTCCCGGCGGCTGAACGCGTGGAGCGGCCTGACTCGGTCGCGAACGTCTCTGTCAATACGCGGTGCACCGTGAGCGGTGGCGCGGCGAGGCTTTGTAGCGCGGGAGCCGGCCGCGGTTCCAGAGCAGCTGGTCGACACCGGCGGCGGTGAGCTCGGGCGCGGCCGCGACGATCAGCTCGACCGCGTGAAGTGCGCAGGCACGGATCTCGACCTCCTCCGGCGACCCGTGCTCGATCAGCTCCTCGCGCTCGATCCGCTCGACCAGCGCGGGCACATAACGCAGGACCCCGTCGAGGCGAAGCACATGCGGCACGAGGTTGTCGGCGAACATCGTCAGCGCGGCCAGATCGCAGAACGGTGCCACGCCCGCACGCGTCAGGTCGGCGGCAGCGAGCTGCGCCCGCTTCAGGAACGGCACCTCGAAACCGAGGTAGGTTGAGCTGTCCGCGAAGCACTGCCAGGAAGAGAGCATCGTGACCAGTGCGAGCGAGGAGTCCCCGGCGCTCTGCACCGATGCGCGGAAGGACCCGTCGAACTCGTCCAGCAGGTGGCTGCCGAGATCGCGAAGCGAGGCGGCGAACAGGCCGATCAGCTCATGCCCGGGGTCCTGGCCGGTGACGCGTGCGAGTTCGCCGGCCTCGATCTGCTCGAGCTCCCGGGCGCTCCAGGGCCCGCTGCTCCGAAAGCGCGTGGCAACCCCGGCTGAGATCGTGTCGTAACCAGAGCGGCCTGGCGGCTTTCGCAGCGTCGGGAACCATCCGGATCCGAAATTGATCGCGTTCAGCGTAAGCCAGAACGCGGCCAGTTCGTCCCGACGATCGCGGTTCTCCCGCGGCGGATCGAGTTGCGGTGGAGCTCGACGCAGCGCCCGGGCGTAGGGCGCGATCGCAGGCTCGACGATCGTGACGGTGCCCGCGGCCGCAGCGACGCGCGCACACGCCCTCCTGATCTCCTTGACCATCGCCGGCGCAACGATAGACGTGATCGCGAGGCGATTGGACGACCACGGCGCTCGGTACCGTTGGATGACGACCATGGCCCAGACCGCCGAAGAACTCCAGACGCTGCTGGATGGACTCAACGAGCCCCAGCGCGAGGCCGTCACGCATGGTGACGGTCCGCTCCTGATCCTGGCCGGCGCCGGCTCAGGCAAGACGCGTGTGCTCACCCACAGGATCGCCCATCTGGTCGCGACCGATACCGCCAAGCCGAGCGAGATTCTCGCGATCACGTTCACCAACAAAGCCGCGAGCGAGATGCGTGAACGCGTCGAACTGCTCGTCGGCGCCCGCGTGCGCGCGATGTGGGTGATGACCTTCCACTCCGCGTGCGCGCGGATGCTGAGGGCGCACGCCGATCGGCTTGGCTACACCCGTCAGTTCACGATCTACGACCAGTCGGACTCACGACGCCTGATCAAGCGCTGCATCGAGGAGCAGAACGTCGACCCAAAGCGGTTCACGCCCGGCGCGATCCACTCGCAGATCTCCGATGCCAAGAACCATCTGCGCGACGCGGACGCCTACGCCCAGCTGGTCGGCTCGTTCTTCGAGCAGACCGTTGCCGATGTGTATCGCAGCTACGAGCGCGAGCTGCACCGCATGAACGCGATGGATTTCGATGATCTGCTGGTTCGGGCGGTCAACGTGCTGGAGCTGTTCGCCGAGGTCCGGGAGCGCTATGTCGAGACCTTCCGCCAAGTGCTCGTCGACGAATACCAGGACACCAATCAGGTGCAGTACCGCTGGCTCGAGCTGCTTGCCGGCGAGCGACGCAACCTGGCGGTGGTCGGGGACCCTGATCAATCAATCTACGGCTTCCGCGGAGCCGAGATCCGCAACATCCTCGAGTTCGAAGAGGACTTCCCGGATGCGCGGGTGGTGAAGCTGGAGCAGAACTACCGTTCCACGCAGACGATCCTCGACGCGGCCAACGCGGTGATCGCCAACAACCGCGGCCGACGGTCGAAGCGGTTGTGGAGCGATATCGGCGCGGGCGATCCGATCCACCTGCGGGAGCTCGATGACGAGCACGCCGAGGCCAGATACGTGACCGGCGAGATTCAGCGGCTGCTCGACGGCGGCGCCGCCCGCAGCGAGATCGCGGTCTTCTATCGCACCAACGCTCAGTCACGGGTACTGGAGGACACGCTCGTGCGCGCCGAGATCCCCTATCAGGTGATCGGCGGCACGAAGTTCTACGAGCGCGCGGAGATCAAGGACGCGGTTGCTTACCTGACCGTGCTCGTGAACCAGCAGGACGCGGGCGCCTTCACACGAATCGTGAACTCGCCGCGGCGCGGGATCGGTGCCACGTCGCTCGCGCGGGTGCTGGCGTTTTCGAACACGATGGGGATTTCGATCTGGGACGCCGCAGCCTCGCCCGAGCAGGTGCCGGGGCTCGGCGCGGCCGCGATCAAATCGCTGGCGCGATTCATGGGCACGATGGTGGTGCTCCGCGAGCGCGCCGAATCGGAGGCTCCGATCGCAGAGCTTCTGAAAGAGCTGCTGGCCGAGACCGGATACCTGGACACGTTGCGCGCCGAGCGCACGATCGAGGCGCAGGGCCGGATCGAGAACTTGGAGGAGCTCGTCAACGTGGCAGTCGAATACGACACCGGGGACTCGGCCGAGCCGTCGCTGGCGGAGTTCCTGCAACAGGTCGCGCTTGTCGCCGACGCCGATGAACGGACCGACGACGACGGCCTGATCACGTTGATGACGTTGCACAACGCAAAGGGACTCGAGTACCCGATCGTCTTTATGATCGGCTGTGAGGAGGGTGTGTTCCCGCACTCCCGGGCGATCGAGGAGGGCGGGATCGAGGAGGAGCGCCGGCTCTGCTATGTCGGCATCACCAGGGCACAGAACGATCTCTTCCTCACGCACGCGAGAACGCGCACCGTGTTTGGCGCGCGCAGCTACGGCATCCCCAGCCGGTTCCTGAACGAGATTCCCGAATCACTGATCGATCGCGGAGAGCGGGCAGGGCGTGGGCCCGGCGCCCTGCGTGCGCGCCTCACCTCCTGGAGCGCTCCCGAGCGATCGGGGGAGGATTCCGATCGGCGGGAGACCCCGGCGCCGGTCGCCTACAGGCTCGGCGAGGACGTCCTGCATCCCTCGTTCGGCGAAGGGGTGGTGACCGGACTTGAGCCGGGCGGGATCGTCGTGATCCGCTTCAGCAAGGACCGCTCCGAGCGCAAGCTGGTGGCGGATCTGGCACCGATCACGAAGCGGTGAACGCGCCGCGTTCGCCGTTCGCTTTCCGCCCGGTGGCGCGCTAGGGTGTGGTGGCTCGGGGCGACCGCAACCGGTGGAGGGTTGATGAATCTTGAAAACGTGACGCGCGAGGACTGGACGGTGGGCGGAATCGCGCTCGCGCTGGTGATCACACTCGTTGGCTTTCCGTGGTTCTCCGCGAGCATCGGACCGTTCACCGCGACGACCACCGCGACGGGCTCCCCCGACAGCTGGCTCGGCCTGCTCGCCGTCCTGGCCCTGATCGCGCTGATTGCAGACCTCGCAATCGAGCGGTTCTCGCCGTCCAGCAGCATGCCGGAGATCGGCGGCAGCCGCGCGGCCACGCGGTTCATTCTGGCGGTCGCAGCGGCAGGATTTCTATTCCTGAAGTTCTTGTTTCACATTGACTTCACCGGCATCGTCTCGTTCGCGTGGGGCTTCTATCTCGCCGTTCTCCTGTCCGGCGCGTTGCTGTTCTTCTCACTGCAGGCCCGGAACGCCACCGCACGCTAGCCCAACCCGCACGACCAGCCGAGCGTGACCTTCCAAGCAACGCGGCTGCGAACGGCCGAGTGGTTGCTCGGCGCAGCGTCCGCGGCGCTCGTGATCGACACGTTCCTAGCGGGCTGGTACGACGCGACCGGTGGTGACGGGGTCAACGGCTGGCAGGCGCTGACGGTGCTGCGCTACCTGATCGTGGTGTGCGCGCTCGCCGGTCTGGCGACGTGGTGGGCGCAGGCGACGAGGCGAGCGCCGGCGATCCCCGTGTGCCTTACCGTGTTGACGCTGTTCGTCTCATCAATCCTGGTGCTCGCCCTGATCTGGCGTGTCCTGATCGACCCACCGGCCTCAGGTCCCGGTTCAGGCGTGGCTGCCGGCGCGTATCTCGGCCTGTTCCTGGCAGCTCTGATCGCGAACGCCTCCTACCGGTCTCTGCGGGTGGACGGCATTCGGCCTGCGGACGGGCCCAAGCAGATCGAGAAGCTGAGGTTGGACGTAAGGCCAGACGCCGACGCGTCGCCGAGATCCTAGAATCCGCGTCATGCTCGAGCGCGAACAGGTCATCCACGTCGCTCGGTTGGCGCGGTTGGAGCTGACCGAGGCGGAGGTCGAGCGGATGGCCGCCGAATTGTCGAAGGTGCTCGATCACGTCTCCAAGATCAGCGAGCTCGATCTGGACGACGTCGCACCGACATCGCACGTCGTCGACGTGGTCAACGTGCTGCGGGCCGATCAGCCGGACCCCTCGCTCAGCATCGAGGCGGCGCTCGGATCGGCCCCCGAAGTGGTGGCCGGTGGTTTCGGAGTTCCCAGCCCCGGCGCTTCGGCGGCGTGATGACCGATCCGCTTGACCTCAGCGCCGCCGCGGCGGTCGCGCTGATCCATGCCGGTGAGCTCGACGCCGCCGAGCTGTTCGAGCGATATCGGGAGCGCGCAGGGCGCGATCCGCTGAATGCGTTCACGTGGGTTGCCGACAGCGCCGCCGCAGCGCCCCCGGCCAGAGATCTGCCGCTGGGCGGCGTGCCCGTCGCCGTCAAGGATCTGTTCTGTACCGAGGGCGTACCGAGCCAGTCGGGTTCGCGGATCCTCGAGGGCTACAGACCACCCTATACCGCGACAGTCGTCGCGCAGCTCGCTCGTGCGGGCGCACCGCTGCTGGCGAAAACCAATCAGGACGAGTTCGCGATGGGCTCATCCAACGAGAACTCAGCCTTCGGACCGGTTCGAAACCCCTGGGATCAGGCACGCGTGCCCGGTGGCTCGTCCGGAGGCAGCGCAGCGGCCGTCGCGGCCGGGTTGGCTCCGTGGGCGATCGGGACCGACACCGGTGGCTCGATTCGTCAGCCGGCGGCGCTGTGCGGGGTGGTCGGCGTCAAGCCGACCTACGGTGCCTGCTCGCGATACGGAATGATCGCGTTCGCCTCGTCTCTGGACCAGGCCGGTCCGCTGACGCGCGACGTGACCGACGCGGCTCTGCTGCTTCGCCACATGGTGGGCAGGGACAGGCTCGACTGCACCTCGATCGGACTGCCGGAACCAATCACACTGCCGAGCCGCGACCAGCTCAGGGGCGTCCGCCTCGGCGTGCCGGAGGAGCTCACGGGGACAGAGGGCGGGGTGCAGGAGGGAGTGCGCGTGCGCTTCGAGCAGACGCTCGCGCTTGCGGAGCGACTCGGAGCGACCGTCGAGCCGTGCCGGCTGCCGCATGCGCCCCACGCGCTGTCCGCGTACTACCTGATTGCACCCGCCGAAGCATCCGCGAACCTCGCGCGTTACGACGGCGTGCGCTTCGGGCTACGCGTCGACGGTGACGGGGACCTCGTCTCGATGTACAGCCGAACGCGCGCCGCCGGCTTCGGGGCGGAGGTCAAGCGGCGGATCATGCTGGGCACGTACGCTCTCTCGAGCGGTTATTACGACGCCTACTACGGCACCGCGCAGAAGGTGCGCACGAAGATCTCCGAGGACTTTGCGAGGGC
This sequence comes from uncultured Solirubrobacterales bacterium, assembly GCA_963742025.1. Classification (GTDB taxonomy): domain Bacteria; phylum Actinomycetota; class Thermoleophilia; order Solirubrobacterales; family Solirubrobacteraceae; genus Palsa-465. The sequence goes on along the minus strand of CAVUKF010000003.1, from coordinate 204,208 downwards.
CTTCGAGAGGTTCGACTTCGTGGTCACCCCGACCAGTCCCTGGACCGCATTCGAGCTCGGGGCCAAGACAGATGATCCACTGGCGATGTATCTGAACGACTTCTGCACGGTGCCGATGTCGTTGGCTGGGATACCCGCGATCTCGATTCCCGCGGGACTCAGCGACGGCCTCCCGGTCGGCGTCCAGCTCGCCGGCCCGGCGTTCAGCGAGAGCTCGATGCTCGACGCCGCGTTCGCGCTCGAACAGGCGATCGGCTTCGATCAGAGCAGCGCCCGGCTTGAGCTTGGAGCGCACGCGACTTCCCCCGCCGACCGGAAGGCGCCGACACCGGCAGCTGGGGACGTGGAGTCGTGAGCGACGAGAAGATCTACGAGCCGGTGATCGGACTCGAGATCCACGTCCAGCTGAAGACCAGGACGAAAATGTTCTGTGGTTGCGAGCTCTCGTTCGGCGAACAACCCAACACTCACACCTGCCCGACCTGTCTCGGCCTGCCGGGCGCGCTGCCGGTGACCAACGAACGCGCCGTCCACTTCGGGCTGATGATCGGGCTTGCACTCGGCTGCGAGATCGCCCCTCGGTCGCTGTTCCACCGCAAGAATTACTTCTATCCCGATCTTCCGAAGGGGTACCAGATCTCCCAATACGACGTGCCGCTCTGCACCGGCGGCAGTCTGGGCGATGTCCGCATCCATCGCGTACACCTCGAGGAGGACGCGGCGAAGCTCATCCATGCCTCGGACAGCGGCCGGATCCACGGCTCCGACACCAGCGTGGTCGACTTCAATCGCGGCGGCACGCCGCTCGTGGAGATCGTCACCGAGCCCGACCTGCGTTCCGCCGAGCACGCCCGGGAATGGCTGAACCTGCTGCGCTCGACGCTTCGGGTGCTCGGCGTCTCCGACGTGAACATGGAGGAGGGGTCGCTCCGCTGCGACGCCAACGTATCGGTGCGGCCCGTCGGCTCGACGCGGCTTGGAACGAAGACCGAACTGAAGAACATGAACTCGTTCCGCTTCCTCGAGCGCGGCGTGCTCGCGGAGATCGACCGCCAGGTCGAGTTGCTGGGATCCGGCGCGGAGGTGGTGCAGGAGACGCTGCACTTCGACCCCGCAAGCGGCCATCTGACGCCGTTGCGCTCCAAGGAGGAGGCGCACGACTATCGGTATTTCCCTGAGCCGGATCTCGTCCCCGTGGTCGCAACCGAGGAGATGGTGCAGGCGGCGCGGGCGGCCCTTCCTGAGCTTCCGGCCGCTCGCGCAGAGCGCTTCGAGCGCCAACTTGGATTATCCGGAGACCGTGCTCGGGAGCTGGCGTTCAGGACCGAGCAGGCCGACTTCTACGAGCGGGCCCTCGGCACTGACGGCGGTGGCGTCGATCCTGTCGCGTTGGCGAACTGGATGCCCCTGCTGGTCGAGCGGATCGGAGCCGACAGCGATCCGGCAGCCTCTCGTGTCTCGCCGTCAGCTCTCGCGGCGCTGGTGGAGTTGGTCACGGCCAAACAGGTCAGCCGTGACGCCGCGCGTGAGGTCCTCAGCCGGATCGTCGCGGACGGGGGAGACCCAAAGGCGATTGTCGAGCATGAAGGTCTCGGCGCGATCGGTGCGGGCGACTCGGGTCTTGCCGAGATCGTAGCGGCGGCGATCGCGGCTGATCCTGCCGCAGCCGAGAAGGTGCGATCCGGCAACGCCAAGGCGATGGGACCGCTGGTCGGCTACGTGATGCGTGAGACCAAGGGCCGCGCGGACGGGGGAGTGGTCACGCGGCTGATCCTGGCACAGCTCGGACTCGGCGCGTAGACGACCTCCGGCCCTGGAGCCTCACCCAACACGCCGAAGGAGACGGCTCACCGGCGGCTGACAGGACGGAAGCGCAGCAGACGGCAGCGCAACAAACCGGGGGCGCACCGCTAGGCACGCCCCACAGTCCGAAGATTCAGCTTGCTCTCTAGTTGTTGCCGCGTGAGAAGCGGCGAACCAGCAGTCCGGTACCGAGCAGCACGGCGCCGCCGATAAGCAGCAGCCCGATATCGAGGCCGGTGAAGGGCAGCGTTCCGGACGCCACCGCTGCGGTGGTTACCGGGCTCGTGCTCGTGCTCGTCGTCGTCGTCGACGTGGTCGTCGGCGTCGTCGTCCGTGTCGTCGTCGTCGAAATCACCGAGCATGTCTGCGGGTTGTACGACTGGCAGGTTGATCCCCCGCCTGAAGCAAGGGCGGTTCCGCTCGCGCTGAACGCTAGGACTGCCCCCACCATGAATATCGAAATTCGCTTCATCTGGCCTTTCCGTGTATGTCTCTGGTTTCCCCCGTCACGGATGATGACGGACCTTGCCCTGCCTACCCCTGTTTGAGTCTACAGCAACCCCCGCGGGAAACTATGCATCCTTGCCGTTCCCCGCATCCGCAATACGCCTAGAAGCAGTATAACGCGCTGACATACATTTGTCCAGTTCCCAGTGCAACACTAATGCACGCCCCGGTCCGCACCGGACCCGTGAACGACGGAACTCATCCGGTGTAGGTGATCATGAACAGCGCACTGTCGGGCGACAACGGATGCGGCGAGAAGATACGAGCGAGCGCAAGCCTGATCGCAGGCTGCTGGTTGTTGATCGACCCCGCCACCCGGAGCGCGTGCGCAGCGAGCGCGGGCTCGTGCAGCGCTGACGCCGCCAGTCCCTCGCCGAACCAGGAGAACCACCCGCCCGGATCGCGCTTCGTTGCCTGCTGATACTCCTGCAGGGCCTGCGGGTACATGCCGTCCTGGAGCGCGATCGTGCCGCCGAGCCGTCCCGGATCCGCGGTCAGCGGGTTCAACCGTGCTGCGAGTCGCAGATCGCTCAGCGCCCCGGTCGGATCGGAGTTGCGAAGATCGCTGGCCGTCGACACCTCGCGGACCGACAGGTAGGAGAGGCCCAGCACGAACGTCGCTGCGAGGAGAGCAACGCCGCCGAGCGCGATCTGCGCCGGCTCGGGGAGGCGAATGCGCCGCGACGGCGATCGATCGCCGGACTCTGAGCGCTGGTCCGCCGACAGTGCCCGTCGATGCTCGGTCGCCGGCCTGGCGTCCGCGACTTGAAGGCGCCCGAGCGCAACCGCCATTGCGAGGAATCCGAGAGCTGGTCCGCTCAGGGCCGGGATCTCCCAGAACCAGTCAACGGAGCCGTGCAGAAGCCAGTCCACGAGCGGCAGCAGGGCTGCAGCGGCAACCGCCGGACGCAAGGCCGCGCCGACCGGCCGCGGCGGCGTCGAGGGCGGTCGGTCACGGACTGTCCGTAACGCCTCGAGCATGGCGACGACGATAAACGCGGCGAACAACACAAAACCGACGATGCCGGTGCTCGCCAGCAAACGCATCTCGAGACTGTGCGGCCAGGCCGGTTCCTCGTAGGTGCGTCGGTGCACGACGTAGTAATCGTCGAAGTTATCCTGCCCGAGTCCACCGATCGGATTGGCAACGAAGGCATCGAGCGCGACTCGCCAGAAGTCGTAACGTCCACTGCCGACCGTGCCGAAGTGCGATGCGTTGCCGCCCGTCTCCTCGTGCGTGAAGCCGTTCAGTTGGCGCTTGGCGAACTGCAGCGGCTGACCGTGGGTGGCGGCGAACCCGCCGGCGACGCAGACGGTCAACGCCAATGCGATCAAGCCGGCGCCGAGCGAGCGGCGGGCGCGATCCGACAGGTGCGGCTGCGGGACGAGCGACTCGCCCCAAGCGATGATCGTGCCCAGGACGAACGCGGCGGCGAACGCGGCCAGGCCCGCCTTGCCGGCGCGCGCGGCGGCATCGTTCAGTGCGGCCGTCGTGCTCCCCTGGAAGACGTCGAGCAGACGGTGAATCGGCACCAGCGTTGCGATCGTCGGGATCAAGGCGGCAGCCGCGAAGCGAAATCGGTTGCGGACCAATGCGAGCGTCGCGACCAGGACGAGCGGCAGCGTGAACAGCCAGCCACGGCTCTGGCCGATCAGGGCGAGTTGCAGGCAGGGGCACGCAACCGCGATCAGGGCGCCGCGGATCAGACCGGGAAGCTCACGTCGCACAGCGAGTGCCGTCGCCAGCAGAGCTGCGCTCATGAACAGCGCGACGCTCGAATTGAAGTAGCCGGTCGGCGCCGTGAGCCGGCCATCGAGGACCAGATCGCTGACGTTGATCGTCGCCGCGAGCCGGTACATGATGTCGAGCGCGAGCGCCCCGATTCCGAGGGCGTAGACGACGAGGATCGCGAGCGCCGCCTCGGTCGTCCACGGAAGGATCGCGAACAGCGAGAAGATGATCAGGTAGAGCAGCGCGCGGTTGCTGCCGTCGAGCGCATCGCCAGGCGATCCAGCCCATGCGATCGACGCGTAGGACCACAGGACATAGGCGGCAAACAGCGCGATCGCCGCCTTGGTCGTCCGCGTCAGAAAGATCCGATTACGGAGTTGGACGAGACCGGCCGATAACACGGCAAGCAGGACGAGCGCCCCCCAGTACCACGTGTCCTGATCGTAACCACCATCGTGTTCCGCCCACAAGATCATCAGGCCAATCGCCGGAAGACCGGCCGCGAGCGCCGCGGCGTGGGGTGCCAGACGCGTGCTCAGTCTGCGCACGCGAGCACGCGAAGAGTCGGCTGACTGTGGCATCGCACCAACAGGGTATTCGGCCGGTTGAGCTCGAACCTGACGTTCACGGCCACCTGTCCAGGCCCGGCGCAGCGCACGACGGAATCGGTCGGCCGCCGCGCGTCTATCATAGCCAGCGAGCCATGGTCGAGACAGACGCCACTAACTCCACGCGGATCGGCGTGATCCTGTGGCGGGAGAAGTTCCTGATCCTCGCCGCAGTCGTGCTGATGGTCGGCCTTGCGGCCATCTACACCGTCAGGTCCCCGAAGGTCTACCAGGCCAGTGGCGTCATCCAGGTCAACCTGCCGTCCGGCCAGGGAACCAGCGACACCACCGACGCCAACGAGGCGCTTGCCCAGAACTATGCGGCCCTGCTGGTGTCACCCGGTTTCCTGAGCCTTGTCAGGCCCACTGTTGAGCACGGCTCGCTGAGTGTCTCGGCCCTGCAGGCGCGGCTGACTGCCAGTGCGATCGCCTCCTCCGCACTGGTCCAGCTGAACGCCACGGGACCGTCGCCGGCATCCGCGCAAACCGTCGCGGCGCAGGTGATGAGCGGCTTCCTGACATACCTGCAGGCGAGCGCGAATCACCAGAGCGCGGCGCTGCAGGCGGACCTGCAGCAGAGCATTTCGACGTTGAGCGACAAGATCGCAGCTCTGCAGAGCGCGCCGCCGACTGCGGCGACAACCGAGAGGCTCGTGTCGCTGAAGGCGCAACTCGCGGCGCTGATCACACAGAATGCCTCGCTCGTCTCGAGCGGCATCGCCGCAGGCACGAGCGCAACGCTCGCGGCGGCGCCCGTAGCAAGCTCCGACCCGATCAGCCCTCGGAAATCGCTGAACATCCTCGGCGGCCTGATCCTGGGGCTTGTGCTCGGTGTGGCACTGGCCTGGACCAGACACACGCTGCGTCCGGCGATCCACTCGGCCGAGGATGTCACGAGCATCACGGACCTGCCGCTGCTCGCGTCGATTCCCCTGAAGCCGAGGTTCAAGCCCGACGACGCAGGGCTCAGCGAGGCTTACCGGATTCTCCATGCCAATCTGATGTTCGCGTTGCGTGTGGGCGACAAGCGTGTCGTGACGTTCGTCGGATACAACCAGGGGGTTGGGAAGTCCTCGACGGTTGAGGGAGTGGGTCGTGCCGCAGCGAGCAGCGACCGGCCCGTTCTCGTCGTCGATGGCGACCTGCGTGCCGGCACGCTCTCAGAGCGGCTTGGTTACAGCGATCATCTCGGGATAGCCGAGGTGCTCCAGTCTTCGCTCCCGCTCGACCGAGCGCTGGTCGAGATCGAAGATGGCCTGTGGCTGCTGCCGACGCGCCCGTCGTTCGTGAACCCGGCCAGTCTGCTTGCGGGAAGCCGGACCCCTGCGGTGATCGCCGAACTCCGTGAGCGGTTTGACCTGGTCCTGATCGACTCGCCTCCGCTCGCGGGTCTGGCTGACGGCCTCGTGCTCGGGTCCCTGTCCGATGCCGTGGTGTTGATCGTCAGAGCAGGCGTGACGAAACCGGCCGACCTGACGGCCGCCACCACGGGCCTCCTGCAGAACATGACGCCGATCGCGGGTACGGTCGTGTTCCAAGAGCAGCCGGATGAGTCCTACTACCCGACCCAGCGCAGCCAAGCGTCGGCTCGTGCCGGCGCGATCGCGGGCTGAATGGGCAGAGCCTGAACATTCACGGCGGGGGTCGGCGGCCGACCGGCCGTAGCCAGGCGCAAGCCGGTACGGTTCAGGCTCGGTTATCCTCGTTGCGGCCAGTGGCGCGTATTCCGTACAGACTGCTGCGCGTGGTCGGGACACCATTGGCAAAGGTGTCTCTCCAATTCCTGACCCGTTCAAACCGCCGCGCCGGTGTGGTGCTCTGCTTCCACGGGCTCAGCCATCCGTCCGACCGGCGCGAGCCGGAGCTCCTGGCCGAGCACGATGCCGAGCTGTTTGAGCGCGACCTGTGTCACATCTCTGGCGCCTACCGGATCGTCCGCGCGACCGAGTTCACGCGAGCGATCGCCGAGCGCAGGCGTGGGCAACCGTTTCCCCTGGCAATCACATTCGACGATGACCTCCGATCACATCGACGCCTGGCTGTCCCGGCGTTGGAACGGGTGGGCCTCCGAGCGACGTTCTTTCTCTGCGGAGCTTCGTTGAGTGAGCCCTTCTCATTCTGGTGGGAGCGGTTGGACAGGGCCCTTGCCGCAGGTGTTGACGTGGAGGCCGAGGTTCCGGCGCTCGCCTCCCAGATCCCTGCTTCGGCGAGCCGAGCCGGACAAGTCGAACAGATCCGCGAGCTGATGACCCGCCTACCGCTGGCTGACCGCGACGAAATCGCGGCTGAGCTGAGCCGTGTCGGCAGCCCTGATCCGATCGAGGCTGGGCTGCGCGCCGATGACGTCCGCGCGATTGCCAAGGCAGGTCACGAGATCGGATTCCACACGCTCAGCCATCAGTCGCTTGTGTTGCTCGACGACGACGCACTGGGGCGAGCACTGACTGAAGGGCGCGGTCAGCTGGAGGCCGTGTATGGGGCTCCGATCACGTCGATCAGCTATCCGTACGGAGTGGTTGATACAAGAGTGGCAAGCGCGGCACGGGAGGCGGGTTATCTCGCCGGATTCTCGGGCGAGGCGATAGCCGCTGATGCGTCAACCGACGAGCTTCGGATCGGGAGGATCGTTCCATCGTTTGATTCGGCCGGACACCTCGATCTCAGACTCGTGTACGCGATCGCGCGCGGCATCATGCGAGACGGTAGATCCGAGTTCTCAGCGCAACCCACAGCTGCTGCTCACGGCCGAGATCGAGGTCTCGTGATGCTCTGTGACGTCGATCTCGGCTTCCCTGACGCGACGCGCACGCACACAGTCGAGGTCGCTCGCGGCTTCGCATCGGCTGGACTCGACGTCGATCTCGTCGCCCGCGGGCCGGACCAACGGATCGGCGGGGTCCGGTACTTCCCGGCGAGCGGCTCTGAGACCCAACGAGGCGTGCGGCTGTGGTCGATCACGCGGCGTACCGTCACCCTGCTGTGGCGTCGCCGCCGTAGCGCGAGGCGGTTTTACGCACGGTTCAAATGGACCTGTATCCCCTCGATGGCCGTCGCCCGCGCGCTCGGCTACCGGGTCGTCACGCAGGTCGACGGGGCTGGGGGCAACTCGGAGGCATCCCACGTCCGGCACGTCGCCGACGTTGTGTCGAGGTCATCGATGGGCCGCCTCTCGCATGGTGTGCTCGCGGTCACGCCGGAGATCAAAGGGGTTCTCGTCGAGGGAGGGATACGGAGCGAGCAGATCACCGTCGTGGCCAACGGCGTCGACACGGAGTTCTTCACACCGCTTCGCCGTGACGACGCGATCGCCCGAGCCGGACTCGACCCCGCTTACCGATACGCGATCTTCTGCGGGGGATTCCACGAGTGGTCGGACTTCGACACGCTGCTGAAGGCGTTCAAGATCGTCTCGGGGTCCGAGCCGGCCGCACGGTTGCTGCTCGTGGGGGACGGGCCGGAGCGTGATCGGATCCTTCAGCTCACGCAGGAACTACAACTCAGCGACGTTGTGATCATGACCGGCCTCGTCCACGAGCGCGAGCGTGTCAGGGACTACCTTGGAGCTTCGACCGTCGCACTCTTGCCCTATCGCGCCGAGATGATTCAGGCAACCAGCGCGAGTCCGGTCAAACTCAACGAATACCTCGCGTCGGGCCGGGCGGTCGTGACCGCCGATGTGCCCGGGGTCACGGAGTTGGTGCATGCCGCGGGTGCCGGCACTGTGGTGGCCGGCTCGGCTGACGCCGTGGCCGCCGCAATTCTGGAGCTGCTCAATCCGGAGTACGCCGACGAGCTCGGTGCGGCCGGAAGGCGATTCGCCGTCGATCGGCTTTCCTGGCGGGGAGTCATCGAGCGGACTCTGCCCCTGTTCGGGATCTGACCGTCAGCTGGATCGGATCTCCGCGTGACACGGTCGCCCGTATTCTCCGTCGTCGTAGCTGCCTTCAATGCGGCGGCGACGATCGAGTCAGCGGTCGCTTCGGCGCTCGCGCAGACGCAAGCCAACCTGGAGGTCGTCGTGATCGACGACGGCTCCACAGACACGACAGCTGAGATCGTCACACGAATCGACGACCAGCGCGTCCGGCTCGTGTCGCAACCCAACCGTGGGCTCCCGGCGGCACGCAATGCAGGCGTTGAGGCCTCCAACGGCGAGTACATCGCGCTTCTTGACAGCGACGACCTCTACCTGCCGAAGTACCTTGAGTTCCACCAGCAGGCGCTTGAATCATCCCCGCGAGTCGGATTTGCGTACGGGGACGGCTACGTTTTCGACGGTGCCTCCGGAAAGGTACGTGTACGTACGGCGATGGCACGGAGCAATCCGCCGGTGCCCCCGCCGGTCGACCGGGATCAGTTCCTGCTGGAGCTGTTGAAGCGGAACTTCGTCTTCGGCCTGACGACGATGCCGCGAAAGGTCCTGGATGCCGTGGGAGGCTTTGACGAGTCCAGAAGCTCGGCTGAGGATTACGAGCTGTGGCTGCGGATCCTGGTTCGCGGCTACGGCGCCGCGTGGGTCCCCGGACTCCACGTGCTCTACCGCAAACACGCCGGCCAGATGACGAAATCGCTCGCCAGGATGAGCGATCAGCGCTCGGCCGTCTACGAGAGCCTCGACATCGATGAAATGCCGACGCCCGCCCACCGTGCCCTGCTGTTACAGCGACGGCGGGAGGCCCGACGCGGCGCGCGATTACTCGGCCGCGTGGCACCGTTGGTGCCGCAGGGATTGGTCATAGCCGCCAAACGCGCCGGCGTCGGCGAAGCGTGGTACGACCCTCCCCCTCCCGAGATCATCGACGCGTTCGGAGACCTCACTTCAAGGTGAGGACGCGACGGTGCTCAGGGTCTGTTCTTCGAATCGTCAGTCGGACCGCCGTGGTGAGCGCCGACGGGAGGCGTCGAACAGTTCCTCGTAGAGCTGCTCGATCCGCGCCACGGCCACATCGAGGGTGAACTCGGCTTGCTGACGCTCGCGCGCGGCATCTCCGAGGCGCCGGGCGAACTTCTCGTCGTCGAGCAGTCGTGCGATGGCGCTCGCCAGTGCCTGGGGATCGCGAGGCTTCACAAGCAGACCATGGACGGAGTCGGTGATCAGCTCTGGTACGCCGCCGACTGCGGTCGCGACGATCGGTGCGGCGGCACCCATGTACTCGAGCAGAGCGAGCGGCGCGCCCTCCCGCACCGAAGCGAGCACCGCCACGTCGAGGGCCGCGAGCACGTCGGGAACGTCAGAGCGATTGCCTGCCAGACGCACCTCCGCAGCGACATCGAGGTCCCTCGCCAAGGAGCGCAGAGCTCCGGCATCCGGGCCGTCGCCGACCAGCAGGCAACAAACCGCCCGCCCCTGAGCCTTCAGCAGCGCGACCGCGCGAATCAGGTCGGCCTGGCGTTTCTCCGCCACCAGCCTTCCGACCGCCCCGATCAGTCGCTGATCGCTCGTGACGCCAAACTCCGCGCGCACGTCGGCGCCGGTAGCCGCCAGGGTCTCGATGGCGTTTCGAAACACGCGAATTCGCTCCGGCGCAATCCGCTCGATCTCGATCAGCTGGTTACGGTCCCAAGACGAGACGGCGAGGATCATGTCGCTCCCGCGTGCGACAACGTGGCGATCGAGAAAGGTGCGGGCGCGCTTGTCCTCGAGGGCCGAGCCGTGCTCGTGGCTGATGATCACGGGGACTCGCGCAAGCCGCCCCAGAATTGCGCCCGGCACGCTCGCCCTCGGCATGTGTGCGTGGACGATGTCGATCCGCTCACGCACCAACAGCGAGTACAAACGGGCCCACGGTGTGATCGAGGCGGAGGAGTTGCGGTCCAGCGACAGCACCTCGGCGCCGGATGTCCGCAAGATCCGGGTCTCCTGCGCAACGCGCTCCTGCCGGGAGGGGTCTGGGCGGCGTGTGGTGCAGAGGTATGGTTTGAACCGCTCGCGGTCGAGTCGGCGAGCGAACTCGTACACCAGCACCTCGGCTCCGCCGGATCTCAGTCCGGCGTCGCGCGCGAGCATCAGCACCCGGAGTCTCAAGACGGAGGTTGCGGTGGCAATCGACGCCCGTTTGCGGCAGCGGCCTGTGCGAGCCTTGCGCTCATGCCGATCCCGATGCCCGCCCAGAGCCAGACTTCGCTGTTGTCCTGCACCGCGCCGGAGAAGCACGCGTTGATCAGCGCCGTCAGGAACAGCGCGCTGAGCAGTGCCGCCAGCAGCTTGTCCGCACCAGTCGTGCTCCGCCACACTCTTACGAGCCGCAGCGCCGACCCTCCGATCACCGCGCACAGCAGCAGCAAACCGACGATTCCGAGCTCGCTGGCGAACTCGAGAAAGATGTTGTGCGGATAGAGCAATCCGGTGCCGAGGGATGCGAACCCACCCCAGCCGAGGCCGAAGGCGAAGTGCTGTGAGAAGGTCGAGATCGCGACCGTCCAGAGCTCCGAGCGTCCGTTGCTCGACAGGCCGCTGGTGCTGCCGATGATCGCCGAAAGCGACCGACCGACCGCCGAGCCGGGAACGATCAGCGGGACGAGGATTGCCGCAGCGATGAACGCAGCCGCCACGAGCGTGAGTCTGCGTCGGGCGCGGGCGTCCACAGCGGTCAACGTCAGCAGGGCGCCGAGGCCGAGCACGAACGCGACCACCGGTCCGCGAGACCCGGCGGCGAGCATCGCGACAGCGAGCAATGGACAACACGCCAGCGCGAGCAGTCTGAGCCGTCGCGAGCTCGTACAGAGGACGAGGTAGATCGCGATCAGGAGACCATCGGAGCTGGCGCGACCGAGCTCGATCGGATACTCCTGCGCAGCAAGCGAGTAGCGACCGCCGACCAACGGCTGCGCGGTCCCCACAATCAGGTTGAACAGGAACAGCAACGCCCCGGCAGCCGCCACGAAGAAAGAGACCTTGACGAACGTTTCGATCTCGACCTGACGCGCTCCGACGAACACGGCACCGACGAAGAAGATCAGCACGTCGGCCACGTAGAGCTGCACCTTCATGCTCCCGTATGACTCGTCGGGGGAGACACCCAGACGCAGGAGCATCAGTCCAAGCAGCGCAAACGACGCCAGCGCCGGCACGCACATCAATGCCTTGACCGGTAATTGATGTTGTCCGCGGATCACGATGAAACCGACTGCGAGTGCGATCCAGGCGGCGAACAGGAACGTGAACCCACCTTTGGGCAGCGGGTCGTAGCCGACAATCGCATCAACCAACGGAGGCACGCTGCCGAGGGCGAGAGGAATCGCGAGCGACCGCGACGCGACCCATGCTCCGGCTGCCATCGCGAGCAGGGCGAACGTATATGTGAGTCGATCCAGCGCAGGACCGCTCGCCAATGCCGCAAACTCGATCATCACGACCAGCACCACCATCGGGTGGCGGTGAACCAGCGTTTCGATCCATGAGCCCGGCTTGCGCCAGCGATTGCTCCGCATCTGAGCGATGCTGATCATGCAGGGCCCCCTGCACGGCTGCCTGCCAGGAGCTTGACCGCCCAATGCCAGTAGAGCGCGAAATCGCTCCGTCTCGGGACGACGAGCTCGCGGGTCCCGATCCCGCTGACTCGGCTGAGCGTGATCATCGATGCAACCCCAAACGTGCCGTACGCCATCACCGATGCCAGGGCACCACCCATCACGCCGAGCGGCGGGATCAGCGTGAAGTCCAGAATCACCGTTACGATCGCGGCCATGCCCGCGAGTGCCGATGAGAGGCCAGGCCGCCCGCGCCCACCGAGATCGCTCCCGATCACGATTCCCATCCCGAGGAACCAGATCCCCGGAAGCAGCACGAGCATCGGAATCACCGCCGGGCGAAACGCCGGCCCGAAGGCGAACAGGATCACAGCCGTGCCGAATACGGAATTCGCCAACACGCCGACGCCGGCGAGGATTGCGTAGTGACGCACCGCATTGGTGGTTACGGCTGCTTGACGGTCATCACCCTCGAAGTGTGAGACGAGCGGCAGCACGCTTGACTGGAACGCCGTGGCGAGCGTGATCACGAGCTCGGCGATGGTCTGAGCGACCACGTAATAGCCGACTTGCTTGAGTGGGCGATAGAACTGCATCACCACGACGTCAAAACGGTAGTTGACAAGCTGGAAGATGACGCCCACCTGGACCCGCGATCCATAGTGCAGCATCTTGCGCATCAGGGCAGAGTCGCTGCGCGGAAGCCTGCGACCGAGAATCGGCGGCGCGCAAAGCACGACGGTCGCCGCCGAGCCGATCGCGGTGGCGATCAAGGCGCCGGTGAGCCCGAGCCCGAGGGGACCCAGGAGGATGATCACGGCCAAGGCATAGATCACCTGGCTGACCAAGCCGAGCAGGTTTGAAAGCCCGAAGCGCAGCATTCCGAGGAGTTGATTGCCGACCGTCCAGCTGAGGAACGTGATCGGAACAAGGGCAGCCGCCAGAACCCAATCGCTCCCGCCTCGGTCGTGTCCGAACAGCGACGCCGCCTGTTTGGTGAGCACCGCGGTGAGGGGTATCAGCACAATCGCGAGGAGCAGGGCGTGGAGGAGCGTGTTGCCGAGAATCGCCCGCTGGTCCGCGTCCTTGCGACTCGCGTAGTAGGTGACGGCGAGCGGTTGACCGATCGCGAGGATCGCAAGGGCGATCGTGCTGACCGAGATCATCACGCCCAGTAGTCCCCGATTCGCAGGCCCAAGCAGGCGGGCGAGCAGAATCGCGGCAACAAAGCCGATCGCCTGGGCACCCACCCGACCGCCGATGTTGAGCGATACGGATCGCGCGAACAAGTTGTCGTCGGACGGCTTGAGCATCGCCCGCGCGCGAGTGAAGACGTTTGGCAAGTGTGTGGATTATGTCCGGATGACTGATGCCGTCCTCCGCGATGTCTGCGGAGACAACCAGGCTAGTCGGCCGCAGCCGACCCGTCGGGCGCCGCTCGTCGATCTACCGTAACCGTGTCATCGGTCGCGTCGCCGGACCGTTGAGCGAGATCTTGGCGTCGGGTCGGTTTTCGTCAGCCTGAGCTGATCGGCGACGACTCGCTAACTTCTCGGCGATGCTCCGCTCTGTGCGTCCGGCGACTCTCGTAGCGCTTGCGTCGGCAAGCGTCGTGGCTGCCTGCGCCGGCGCGCCGGCAGTGGCGAGCCCGCCGCCGATGGCGAGCGTCACGGTGCTCGCCTCGGACCTCAACCAACCAAAGCACATCACGATTGCTCCCGACGGCTCGCTGGTGGTCGCGCTCTCCGGCAATGGTCAGGCGCCCGCCACCTGCATCAACGGCAACCAGGCTTCGTGCGTGAACGACTCCGGCGCGATCGACCTTGTGAGCCCTGCAGGCAAGGTGCGGAGGCTCTTGGGCGGACTGCCGTCTGATTCAGTGGGTGGCCCCGCTCCGGAGGCCTCGGGTCCGGCGGAAGCCGCGGTCGTCGGCAATAAGCTCGACGTGCTCTTTCAGGGGGTGGACATCAACCCGCAGACCGGTGTTGAGGTGATGGGCGCGGCGGCATCCTGGCTCGGTGATCTCGTGCGCTTCTCGCTGCACGGGAGCGGGACGCGCGTGGACGCGAACTTCGGACGCTTCGAGGCGGCCTTCGATCCCGACCACGGTGCCGGCACGGACGTCACCTACGGGCAGCCCGCGATCGACAGCGATCCTTACTCCTTCGTGCCATACCGCGGGGGCTTTGCGGTGGCCGACGCCGGCGCAAACGATCTGCTGTTCGTTTCTCGGACGGGCAAGATCAGAGTGTTGGCCGTGTTCCCGACGATCGCCGAGAGCGCTCCGGCCGGGACGTTCGGTTCGGGCCAGACGACTGAGATGACCGCACAGGCCCAGGCCGTTCCGGACTCTGTGGTGGTCGGGCCTGATGGCGCTCTGTATGTCGGCGAGCTCGGCGGCCTGCCCTACGGCATCGGTAAGTCAAGCGTGTACCGGGTGATGCCGGGTCGTCGCCCGACTGTCTACGCCACCGGTTTCACCTCGATCACCGATGTCGCCTTCGATCGAGGTCGGCTGCTGGTGCTCGAGATCGACCGCAGGGGATTGAGCGACCCAGGGCTGAACGGCCAGGGCGCACCGGCCGACGGTGCGCTCTTCCGGGTCACGTCAGAGGGCAGGGCGACGCTGGTGGCTTCCGCCGGGCTCTACTCGCCCACCGGGCTCGCTGTTGCCCGAGACGGCGCCGTGTACGTATCAAACCTGGGTGTGGTCTCGGCCCACAAGGACGGTCGCGGTGGACAGATCGTCCGTGTCAACCTTCCCTGAGAGCCTGCCTTCCCCGATTAACAGCCTGCCCTAGCTCTCCGTATTGTTCAGGACGGTTTGGACGCCCGTCGTCGGAGACAGGTTCATGTAGACCCCAGAGGCGATGTTGAGAACATTGTGCTCGATGATGAAGCTCTCCATCGTGTTCCCACCAGAGCCTGACGGCGAGATGTAGATCCCGGCCGTCGTCGTCCCCGCGATCGTGTTCCCGGTCCATGTCGCGGTTCCCGCGACCGTGTCGGTCTGGAAGAAATCGATCCCGATCTCACCGTTGCTGATCGTGTTGCCCTCGATCATGCTGCCGCGGTAGCGGACGCTGATCCCCGATGCCTCAAAGTTGGTGATCTTGTTATCGGTGATCGTCGTATCACTCGCATCCAGGTAGATCCCGTGGTTGTTGTAGCCGTTGCCGGTGTACGCGCCGGTGTTGGTGATCGAGTTGCCGGTGATCAGGTAGCCGCTGCCCCACAACAGCATCCCTGACAGGCCACTGTTGTTGATCGTCGAGTCTTCGATCGTCCACCCAGTCCCGTTTCCGAACAGACCAAGCGCCTCGTTGCCGTCGGCCATATCGATGTTCACCTGGTCGAGCAGGATGCTGTTGCTCGTGCCCTGCGTATTGCTGCCGCCGTAGAACGTCGCGGCGAAGCCGAGGTTCTCGAATGCGAGATCGTTCTCCACGAACCACGCGCCCTGTGTGATCACGGCCTGGCCGGTGCCGTAGGAGCCGAAGACGATCGGCTTCCTCTGGGTGCCGGAGCTCGGAGGCATCAACACGGCGTCGCTGAAGTTCGCTCCCGCCTCGAACAGGACTCCATCACCGGGACTCAGGCTCGCATGGTTGACCCGGTTGACGGTCTGCCATGCCTGGGACGGGCTCGTCCCCGAGTTGTTGTCGTTGCCGGTCGGGGAGACGTAATAGGTCGTGCCTGTGATCGTGGGAGGTGCCACAGCGGTGCTGGTGGTCGTGGGTGGTCGTGGTAGGGGTGGTGGAGGTCGTGGTCGGGGTGGTGGGGTGGGGAGGTGGTCGTCGGGGTGGTGGAGGTGGTCGTCGGGGTGGTGGAGGTGGTCGTCGGGGTGGTGGAGGTGGTCGTCGGGGTGGTTGGCGTAGTGCTGGTCGGGGTCGTGGTGGTCGGGCTTGTGGTCGTGGTGGTGGTCGTTATCGTCGTGCCCGTCGGCCGGTGACGCTTTGGCCGAGCAGCGGCATGTGCGATCAGCGGCTTCGCGGTGATCCGCGAATGATGCCGGCGTCCGTGCGTCCTACGGTGAGCGCCTGCCACAACATGAGTCGGATGTGCCCGGCCGCCGCTGTCCAGGGCGAACGCGGCGCCCGGACCGAGGAGAGCCGCGACGACTATCACCAAAAAGTAGGAGATCGTGGAACGCATGCCACTGATCTCGTCCCTGCACTGTCCAGCTCGGAGGATGGCAGGCGAATCTGGACGCCTATAGGAGCATCGTCACGTGCCTGACATTTGAGCCGAGCGCCTCGTGCTTCACGCCCACCGCTGAGAACCGCGAAGATTGGGACAGATGGCGCGAATCCTGCTTGTGCATCAGCCAACCGATGGAGGCGTAGGCAGGCACGTGTCCGACCTGGCTGCAGGGCTCAGCGAAGCGGGCGATCGGGTCGTGACCTGCGGTCCAGACCCACCGGGGCCGATCAATCACTCGATCCGCCACCTGCGGCTGGGGCTCGCACGTTCCGTCGATCCGCGTCATGACGCTTCGGCGGTAGTGCATCTGGCGCGCATCGTTCATCAGCTCAAGCCGGACGTGATCCACGCTCACAGCTCAAAGGCCGGCGCCGTCGCTCGTTCGGCCAGGTTGCTCGCTCCTGCGCCTGCGGTCGCATACACACCTCATGGCTACGCGTTCGCGGGCTACTTCACGAACGAGTGGGAGCGCCACGGATACCGAGCAGCAGAGCGCGCGCTCGCCCCACTCGCGAATCGTGTCGTCTGCGTTTGCGCGGCCGAGGCCGATCTGGCGCGCTCGATCGGTCCTGCCGGCCGGGTACGGGTGGTCCGCAACGGTGTCGAGCAGGCGCCACCGGGACCGATCGATCAACGTCTTCGGGCATTCGCAGGCGACGGGCCGGTGATCACGACGCTGAGCCAGCTGAGACCCGGCAAGGGGCTCGAGACACTGATCGACGCGGCTCCGCTGATCCTCACCCGGCATCCACGGGCTCGGCTCGTGATCTGCGGCTCCGGTCCCGAGCTCGAGGCGCTGCGACGGCGGGCAGCGTCACTCGCCGTCGAGGATGTCGTCCACTTCCTCGCGTGGACCGGTGATCCGCTGTCGGTGCTCCGCGGGAGCGACATCTTCGTACTGCCGTCCTGGGCCGAATCGTTCCCCTATGTGGTGCTCGAGGCAATGGCCGCCGGGGTGCCCGTAGTCGCCACCGACGTCGGCGGAATCCATGAGGCGGTCACGTCGGGCCGGCACGGCCTGCTCGTCCCTGCGCGTGATGCGCTGCCGCTGGCGGCCGCGATCTCAGAACTGCTCGGCGACGAGCCGCGCAGGCACGCGATGGGCGCTGCGGCGCGAACGCGAGTTCAGCGGGAGTTCACGACGCAGCTGATGATCGACGGCATCAGGGGTGTTTATGCCGAACTGCTCGAAGGCAGGCAGCGCCGAGCGCTCATCCGCGGAAGCGGAAGACCTCGATGAGCGTCAGAACAGCGATCCGGAGATCGAGTCGCAGGGACCAGTTCTGGATGTAGAAGTTGTCCCACTCGACACGATCGGCAATCGAGGTTTGGCCACGCAGGCCATGGACCTGTGCCCAGCCGGTGATGCCGGACTTGACGCGGTGGCGGGAGTCGTAGCGGGCCACCTCACGATTGAAGCGGGCGACGAAGTGCGGACGCTCGGGGCGGGGCCCGACGATGCTCATGTCGCCGCAGAGGACGTTGATCAGTTGCGGAAGCTCGTCGAGCGAACTGCGGCGGAGCATTTGCCCAAGTCGCGTGCGGCGGTCATACCCCTCGACCCCTCCGGGTGCAAGGCCGCGCGGAGGCTCAAATCGGCTCTCAGCGGCGATGTCGACCATCGTGCGGAACTTGAGCAGGTCGAACTCGTGGCCGTCGCGCCCGACGCGTCGCTGACGGAACAGGATCGGTCCGGCGGACGTGGTCTTGACGCTCAGTGCGATCAGCGCCAGGACCGGCGAGAGTGCGATCAGCGCTGCGGCCGCGACCGCCCGGTCGATCGTGTGCTTGACCGCGAACTGCCAGCTGAGAGGGTCTGTTGGACGCAGCACGACAAGTGGCATCCCGCCGACGTGATCGAGCGTTGAGCGCTCATTGATCAGCTCGTACATCCGCGGAACGAGCGCGACCTCGACGCCCTGGCGCCGGCAGTGCTCCAGCGCCTTCACCCACGCACCGTCGGGCTCAGACGAGAAGGCGACGATCACCTTGCGGGCGCCCGTGCGCTGGACAGCATCGAGGAGCCCACCGCTGCCGTCCAGGATCGGCACCGCTCCCGGTCCGGGGATCCCGGAGCCGGAAAGCGGGCTCGCGTCGAGCAGCGCGACGGGATTGAGTCCGTAGCCCGGGTGCTCGAGAAGCCGGCTGACGAGGTGCTCGCCGACCACGCCGGCACCGACCACCAACGTGGGCGTTCCGAGGCTTCCGGTCCGGAGGGCCTGAGCGCGAATCGAGCGCATCGACGCGCGCGCGATGCTCAGGTAGAAGAGCGAGAAGACCCAGAGCCGCAGCGCCAGCGCGACCGGGTGGCTCGCGCCGAGCATCGAATCGACGGCGATCACGAGCATCGCGCCGAGTGAGACCACACCGAGAATCTGCGCCAGCGTATCCACGAGGCTGCTGGAGATCCTGTCGTCCGGGTTGCTCCGGAGATGCAGGATCACGAGGATCAGGAACGGGAACGCGGCACCGAGCGCGCGGCTGGTCCAGCTGAGACGGAGCGCGGTGGCGCCGAACACGGCGGCCATGGCCGCGAGCGAGAGGACGACTGCGTCGACCGCAAGACGGATCCGGGCCCACGAAACCGGATCGAACATCCCGGGCGTCGGCGCACCAGCGACCGGCGTCGAGTGGAGCCGCAGCTGGGGTTGCGAAGTTGCGGTCGTGGCCGCCGTTGAAGTGCTCATAGCAGGATTTCAGATCCGGCGTCGTACTCGCCTTCATCCCTCAACCTAAACCGCCTCCTGGCCAGTGCGATGCCCACCCACGACGCCAAGTCCCAATCCATTGGGGTTCCAGCGTCTTCTGTCTCGCGGGTAATCATACGACAGGAGCGTCCGTGTTCAAAACCGTATACCCCATTGATCCCAATCCATGAGGAATTTTGTACTTACGGCCAATGCGAGCTTTAGGCGGGTCGCCGATGATGATCGACATGACCACACACCTCGCAGTCTCCAAAGTACTGCTGGTCGCGGACCCACGGAACATCTCGACCGGCTCCGAAGCGGTCAGCATCCGCCGCTACCGCCTCGCACGGCGCCGCCTTGAAGGCCGCGCGGGCGCGGCGATAGCCCGTGCCGGTCACCCCGGACGGGCAAGCGACTGACGATCGTCAAACCGAGCGCCGGCGCAGATGGTCGCCTTGCTGCGGGAATCGGTACGCGGCGCGGTAAGATGTATTCATGGGCAGTGAATTAGAACGCCGGTCGGGTCATGGATTGGTGCGCAAGGCGGCCGCGGGCGTGGTCCTGATCGTGGCTGCTGTGATTGCGGTCCACCTGGTCATCGGCCTCGTGATGACCGTCGTGTACGTGGCGTTGGCGATCGCGGTGATCGTCGCGGTCGTCTGGGCGCTGAACTCGATCCTCTAGCCGCGCGGTCGCATGGCTGGCGGCGGCTATCTGGTGATCATGTTCTGCTTCGGCCTCGCCGGAGGGTGGGTCGCGCGGATCAAAGGCAGTTCCTTCATCGTGTGGTTCCTGATCTCAGCCACGATTCCGTTCCTCGGACTGATCACGGCGATTCTCTATCGCACCGAGAGCGCGGAGCTTCGGCGCGAGTGCCCCGGCTGCGGCCGGGTCGTCAAGCTCTACGATGCGGTCTGCATGCACTGCGGCACCGAGCTTGAATTCCCCGATGTTGCGATCTCGCCGAACGCGCAGGTTCGCAGCCGCGCTGCATGAGCCGTGAACTCATGAACAAATGGAGGCAGAACACATGCGCGCAGTAGACGCCCTGATGGAGTGCTTGAAGGCGGAGGGCGTCGACGTCGTATTCGGACTGCCCGGCGGAGCGAACCTCCCGACCTACGACGCCTTCTACGATGCGGGTATCCGCCACATCCTGGTGCGCCACGAAGCCGGTGGCGGTCACGCCGCGGAGGGCTACGCGCGTGCGACGGGCCGGGTGGGAGTGTCTCTCGGAACCTCTGGTCCGGGTGCGACGAACCTGGTCACTCCGATCTGCGATGCGATGATGGACTCGGTGCCGGTCGTCTTCCTGACCGGCCAGGTGCGCACCGAGCTGCTCGGTACCGATGGTTTCCAAGAGGCGGACACGATCGGAATCACGATGCCGATCGTCAAGCACAGCTTCATGATCCAGCACCCGCTCGAGATCCCGCGCTCGATCCACGAGGCGTTTCACATCGCTCGCACGGGCCGACCCGGCCCCGTCGTCGTCGACATCCCGCAGGATCTGAGCCGGGCCGACATCCCCTACGAGCCCGTCAGCGACGTGCATCTACCCGGCTACCAGCCGACGATCGACGGCAACCAGAAGCAGATCAGGTTGGCCGCGAAAGCGCTCGCGAACTCGCGGCGCCCGGTCATCTACGCCGGCGGCGGCGTGATCAGCGCCGAGGCGTCCGCGCACCTGCTGGAGCTCGCGACCTCCGACAATCTTCCGGTCACGTGCACGGTCATGGGCCTCGGGGCGTTCCCCGCGCCCCACGAGCTCTGGCTGGGGATGCTCGGCATGCATGGCACCAGGACGGCTAACTATGCGATGGACGAGGCGGACCTGATCATCGCGATCGGAGCTCGTTTCGATGACCGCATCACCGGCAAGCTCTCGGAGTTCGCGCCGCGGGCGAAGTTCGTCCACATTGACGTGGACCCCGCGGAGATCTCCAAGAACGTTCCCGCCCACATTCCGATCGTGGGCGACGCCTCCAACATCCTGCCGCGCCTGACCGCCGAGTACCGGTCGCTCGAGCCCGATCCGCGGAGGCTGGAGGAGTGGTGGGCACGGATCCGCGTGTGGCAGGAGCGCCATCCGCTGGCCTACGAGGATTCCAAGGACGCAGAGATCAAGCCGCAGTACATGATCCAGGCGATGTATCAGGCGACCGGTGGCGACGCGATCGTGACAAGCGACGTCGGCCAGCATCAGATGTGGGCCGCACAGCACTACCACTTCGCAGCGCCCCGACGCTGGATCAGCTCCGGCGGTCTTGGCACGATGGGCTTCGGCCTGCCCGCCGCAATGGGCGCCAAGGTCGGGTGTCCCGACGAGACCGTCGTGTGTATCGCCGGAGACGGTTCGGTACAGATGAACATGCAGGAACTCGCCACCTGTGCGCAGGAGGGGATCGCGATCAAGGTGTTCATCATGAACAACGGCTACCTGGGGATGGTGCGCCAGTGGCAGGAGCTGTTCTGGGACAAGCGCTACAGCCAGGTCGACATGGGCCAGTGGCCCGACTTCGTCAAGCTCGCCGAGGCGTACGGGGCGACAGGGATGCGGTTCACCGACAAGCACACGCTCATCGACGACATGAAGACGGCGCTGGCGACCGAGGGGCCGGTCCTCGTCGACGTCCGCGTCACTCGCGAAGAGAACACCTACCCGATGATCCCCTCAGGGCAGGCCGCACGGGACATGGTCGGCTGATGGGCGAGCCGGGAACCAAGGAGCTCCTGTCGCTGGACGAACTGGAAGCGGCCGGCAACCTCCGCAGCGGGCGCAAGCACATTCTGTCGATCCTGGTCGAGAATAAGCCGGGTGTGCTGACCCGAATCGCCGGCCTGTTCGCCAGACGGGGATTCAACATCGACACGCTCGCGGTCGGACCGACGGACGACGACGCGGTCTCGCGAATCACGCTGACACTCGACGGCGCCGTTCACCCGATCGATCAGGTGACCAAGCAGCTGCACAAGCTCGTCAACGTCCTGAAGATCCGGGACCTCGAGCCCGAGGACACGCTTGCGCGTGAGCTCGCGCTGTTCAAGGTGTCGGTCGACGGTGCGGGCCGCGCCGAGGTGATGCAGATCTGCGAGATCTTCAGGGCCAAGATCGTGGACGTCAGCAAGCGCTCCCTCGTGATCGAGGTGACGGGAACGCACGACAAGATCGAGGCCTTCGAGCGCCTCGTCAGACCGTTCGGCCTGGTTGAGATGGCGCGGACCGGAGAGATTGCAATCGCCCGCGGGCGAGGCGAGACGTGAGCGCAACCGCTCCAGCCGCCGCGTAGACCATCAGGGCTGGTCTGGCAGGGAGCGTGAATCGGCCCTCGACATTGAAGATGAGGTGGATCAGGGTCAGGTACACGGCTCCGATCCACAGCGGCCAGTCCGCAAGAAGCCGACGACGTCGAACAACCACTCCGATCAGGATCAGCAGCGTCAGCGCCGCGTATTGAAGCTCTGCAATGCGGTGGCTGACGGTGCCGAGCGGCACCTCGTCACCGGTTGTCCACAACCACAACACCCGGTTCGGCAGGTGGCGGATGACCATGCCGACCGAGATCGTCTTGAAGATCTTGACCGCTGCGGCCTGCTCTTCGTCGTTGACCTTGATCTCGCGCAGGGCGGTCGCGTACTCCTCGGACACCTGGATGCCGTGAACAGCAGTCGCCGGGCTGCCGATGATCCTTGCAATCTGCGCGTCCCATCTCTCCGTGTCCTGCGTGTCAGATTCATCCGACATCAAGCCGTCGTACTGATCAGCCGATGCGAGCAGCGTCGAGCCACTGTTCGCGGCCAGCGGGACAAACCTGCCGCCGGTCACCGACGCGTTGCGGATCGTCCACGGAACGAGCGGCAGCAGGAACACCAGAACGAACACCAACGGCGCGCTCCATCGCCTCGCCGAGCCCCAGGGTGCAGGCCTGCTCAGCAGCAGCATCAGCGCGACCGGCGCTGCCAGAATCGCCGATTCTGCCCGCACATACGTGAGCGCCGCGAACACAAGCCCGAGTACAGCCACGATCCGGATGTCGTGCGAGCGCACCGCGCGCACGAGCAGGTACACGATCAGCGTCAATAGGAGGGCCGAGAGCGGCTCGGTGAGAAATTGCCCCGCCAAGCCCAAGAACGGCAGGTAGGTCGCACAGAGCAACGCGGCGAGGTTCGCGATCGTCGGCGTCGCGACCTCCCGGCCGATCAGTCCGACCAGGACCGCAATCGCGGCAAGCACGCCGAACTGAGCGACCTCCACGGGTAGGACGTGAGCTCCGCCGATCCACTCGACCGCCGCGAGGAACGCGGGATAACCCGGATCTCGGAAGAGCTGCGGATAGTAGGGGGCGACCGGTGATTCCGAGAAGACGCCGTGATGGAGCAGGTTGCTCGCGTACCGTTGATATTCGGCTCCGTCCCCGAGGGTTGCCTTGGACCACGGCGTCGGCGCGACGATCAGCACAACCACCGCCTCGACCGCCACGACCAGCAGGATCCAGCACCACCAGGGCAGCGTGGAAAGCAATCTCCGAATCGCGCTCAAAGCCTCGCCTGCGGCCCGGTCGACGACGAACGCGTGAACACCGGCGGCAACGCTAGCATGAGCGTCTGATCCTGCGGCGGTGCTCGACGGGCTTCGCATCGGTCTTGATCGCACGCACCACCAGCCGTCGACTAAAGCATCCGGGCGCCGACGCCGAAGGAGATCAGGCGAGATGATGACCGACTCAATCCGAGCCCAGATCCGACAGGTCCTCGCCGAACACGCGCGTCTGCCGCTGGACGTCGAGAAGATCGACGACGATGCCGACCTGTTCCAGGCGGGAATGACATCTCATGCCAGCGTCAACGTGATGCTCGCGCTGGAGGATGCCTTCGATCTCGAATTTCCAGACTCGATGCTGACGCGCAGGTCGTTTGAAAGCGTGGACGCGATTGCCGCTGCGGTCACCGAGCTCACGGCCAGGGCCTGATGAGCACCGCGGCAGATCGTACTGAAGCATTCCTGGCGACGGTCCGCGGGATCGCCCACGATGTCGCTGCGGTCAACGCCGATGACGTTGATCGCAACGCCCGGTTTCCCGCCGAGGCGATCGGTGAGCTACGCGCAGCCGGCGCGCTGTCCGCGTACGTGCCCGAGGAGCTTGGCGGATCGGGGCTCCCGCTCGAGGCGATCGCGCGCGCCTGCTACGAGCTCAGCCGGGGTTGCTCTTCGACTGCGATGGTCTTTGCGATGCATCAGATCCAGGTCGCGACGATCGTGCGCCACAGCGACGGCTCGCCGTGGTTTGACTCCTACCTGCGTGAGCTTTGTGCGCAACAACGTCTGATCGCCTCGGTGACCTCCGAAATTGGAACAGGCGGCGACATGGGCCGCTCGATCGCGCCTGTGAGGATCGCGGCCGGCGGTGGACTCGAGTTCGAGAAGCATGCGCCGGTGGTGAGCTACGGCGCTCACGCGGATGAGCTCCTGACGACGGTGCGTCGATCCGAGGAGGCCGAGGAGAGCGATCAGGTCATGGTCCTCAGCAGGGCGAGCGAGACGGAACTCGAGCCGGCCGGCACATGGGACACGATCGGGATGCGCGGAACGTGCTCGCCGGGGTTCGTGGTGCGCGCGCGATTCGGGCCGGAGCAGGTCCTGGCTGCGCCATTCGCAACGATGATGAACGAGTCGATCGTCCCGCTGTCGCACATTCTCTGGTCCTACGTTTGGCTCGGGATCGCGACAGAGGCGTTCGAGCGGGGCCGGAGCTTCGTCCGCGCAGCAGGCCGCCGCAACCCCGGAGCACCGGTTCCGGCAGCTCATGCGCTGTCGCGGGTGATGGCGGAATTGGCGATGTTGCGCAGCGAGGTCAACGCGGCTCTCGCCGAGTTTCTCGAATCCAGCGACGCGCCGGGCCGTGAGCCGCTCTCGACGATGGCGTCGGTTCTCCGCTTCAACAACCTGAAGCTTGCAGCTTCCGAGCAGGCACCCCGGATCTGTGCGAACGTGCTCGAGGTGATCGGGATCATGGCCTACAAGAACGATTCGCCATTCGGCGTGGGTCGTCAGCTCCGGGACTCGCTGTCGGCGCGCCTGATGGTCGCAAATGAGCGCATCCACGCCGTCGATGCCGGCTTGCTGATGATCGCCAAGGAGGTCTGACCGGATGCCGGAGCTCCGCCTCGCAAGCCCCGATCAGGCCGAATTCATGCGCGACCTCCTCGCGGCCGGATTGTTGATCGAAACCGGTGTTCCAGGCATCTACGGACACGGGGAGGTGTTCGAGCATGTTCGGGAGCGGCTCGACCAGCTCCTCAGCCGTGAGGCATCCTCGAGCGGCGCGCTGAAGTTGCGCTTCCCACCGGTGTTGCCGCGTCGCCAGCTCGAATCGAGCGGCTATCTGGACTCCTTCCCGCACCTCGCGGGCAGCATCTTCTCGTTCGAAGGGACCGAGTCCGAGGCGATTGCACAGGGCGAGCGGGCCGGCGCCCACGAGGACTGGAGCGAGTTTCAGAAGATGACGGACGTCGCACTGATGCCGGCAGCGTGCTATCCGGTCTACCCGGCCATCGCCGCGCGTGGTCGCTTGAACCCAGGCGGCGTGTTCGTCGACGCCGGCGGCTCGTGGGTCTTCCGGCACGAACCGTCGCTCGACCCCGCCCGCCGGCAGATCTTCCACCAGCACGAACTGGTTCGGATCGGCGAGCCGGAAGTGGTGATCGAATGGCGCGCGGAGTGGGCCCAGCGGGGCCTCGAGCTGCTTCGCGGCTTCGGCCTCGACGCCAACCTGGACCAGGCAAACGATCCGTTTTTCGGACGGCGTGGCCGGATGCTCGCAGCCAACCAGCGCCAGCAGGACCTGAAGCTCGAATTGCTCGTTCAGATCGCCGGACCGGAGCCGACTGCGGTTGCGTCGTTCAACCACCATCTGGATCACTTCGGCTCGACGTACGGGATCGAACTCGCCGACGGCGGCACCGCCCATTCCGCGTGCCTCGGGTTCGGTCACGAGCGGATCGTGCTCGGCCTATTGCGCTCGCACGGATTGAACCCCGACGTCTGGCCCGAGCGCGCACGGTCGCAACTATGGGACGGATGACCGCGGCGACGTGCGCAGGCTGACGAGCCTCTCTCGGCAGGACCCCAAACATTACGAGCGCCATGCGCTGCATTCAGCCCAGCGCACGTACGCCGAGACGAACTGCTACGCGGACGTCGTCATCGAGTTGCTGCACGCTTGCGGCTATGAGCCGCAGGCGTTGTTCGCCCATATCGTGAGGATGGACTTCGAAGGCGATCAGTGGACGTTCTTCAAGCCGCCGGGAGAGGATCTGGAGCGCCTCTACGGGATCGACATCCACGAGATGCAGCCCTACCGACCGTTGCCCGTCCAAATCGCCGAGCAGATCGAACTCGGACGAACGCTGATCGTCGAGCTCGACTCGTGGTACCTGCCGGATACCGCGACGACCAGTTATCGGGCCGAGCACGTCAAGACCTCATGCGTCGCCGACGCAATCGACATCGAGGGCGAGATCCTTCGGTATTTCCACGGCCCAGGTCTGTTCGAGCTCGCCGGGGACGACTACCGCGGAGTCTTCCGGATCGGCCAGTTCTCGCCGGACGTGCTCCCCCCATACACGGAGCTTGTGCGGTTCGACGCAGGCCAGAAGCTGGAGGGTGAGGAATTGCGCGCAGCGTCGCTGGCGACGCTGCGCCACCACCTGTCGCTTCGGCCGGCGGCGAACCCGTTCGATGCGTTTGGGGTGGCGCTCGGCATACAGCTCCCGGCGCTGCGCGATGGTGGTCTCCCCGAATATCACGCGTACGCCTTCGCGACCGTCCGGCTCGCCGGTTCTGGCTTCGAGGCGCTTGCAAGCTATGCGGACTGGCTGTTGGCCGAGGATGCCCCGCCGGTGGTCGAGCCGCTGATCGAGATCGTGAATGGATGCAAGGCCCTTTCGTTCAGGCTCGCCCGCCGTCGAGACTTCGACTCATCTGAGCTGCTTGTGCCGCTTGCAGGTTCCTGGGAGCGCGCGATGGGGGCGCTGGACGCGATCGTCACATGAACGCGGCGCGCCGTTCCCGTGAGCTTCAGGACGGGTGGGAGATCGCGTCCGCGGCTGCCGGCGAGCTCGAGCATCCAGGTGACATCTCCGGATTAGGGTGGCAGCCGGCGGAGGTGCCGGGGACCGTCGCGATGGCGTTCCGCGCAGCAGGCGGGGCGCTGGAGGGCGACTGGGCCGAACTGGAGGCCCGCGACTGGTGGTTTCGCACCGAATTCGATGCCGCCAGTGCCGAGGCAGGCGAGCAGACCGTGCTCGCCTTTGATGGGCTTGCCACGGTCGCCGACGTCTACTTGAACGGCGAGCACGTGCTGCGCAGCGAGTCGATGTTTGCCTCGCATCGCATCGACGTCACCGGCATGCTTTCTGACCGCAATCAATTAGCCGTGTGCTGCAGGGCGCTGCGACCGCTGCTTGCGCAGCAACGCCGGCCCCGGGCACGGTGGCGCACGGCGCTCGTCGGCGATGGGAATCTCCGCTTCTATCGCACGATGCTTCTCGGTCGTGCGCCGGGGTTCGCGCCCGGTCCGCCGGTGATCGGTCCGTGGCGCGCGGTCCGGTTGGAGTCCGATCGCGCTGTGGCCGTTCGTGACCTCCGGCTGAGGCCGCGGCTGGAGGAGACCGATGGAGTCCTGGCCGTCGAGCTGACCGCGTCGATGCTCGCCGGTGCGGCGCCCCCCGAGCGCATCATCGTCTCGTTGAGCGACGGCGGCACCATCCACGGCGGCGAGCTTCGCATCGCGGGAGGCAGCACACAACCCCTCGTGGCCGGCGGCGAGCTGCGGGTCCCGGATGCCGAGCCGTGGTGGCCCCACACCCACGGACGCCCAGCGCTGTATCAGCTGGAGGTGCGCGCCGAGTGGGAGGGCGAGGAGCGGTTGCTGCACTCCAGCCAGATCGGCTTCCGGAAGCTCGAATGGGACAGCGAATGGGAGCGCAACGGACTTCGTCTGCGGATCAACTCTCAGCCGATATTCGTCCGTGGCGCCGTGTGGACCCCGCTGGATCTTCTCAATCCGGATCAGCGCGGCGAGTCTCTGCGCCCGGTGCTGGAAAGGGTCGTCGACTGCGGCATGAACATGCTCCGAATCCCCGGGATCGCGGCCTATGAGAGCAGCGCGTTCCACGACCTCTGCGATCAGCTCGGGATCCTCGTCTGGCAGGATTTCATGTTCGCCAACCTCGACTATCCGGATCAGAGCGAGGAGTTCATCGCCACGATTGAGCGTGAGGCACGACAGGTGCTCGGTGATCTCGGTCCAAGGCCGAGTCTGGCCGTGCTCTGCGGCGGCAGCGAGTGCGCGCAGCAGGTGACGATGCTCGGACTCGACCCCGAGCTTGCGCGCGGACCGCTCTACACCGAGCTTCTGCCGCGGCTGATCGAGGAGACCGGAACAGCGGTCCCGTACGTTCCCAACTCCCCGTGGGGTGGCGAGCTGCCGTTCCGAACCGACTCTGGAATCGCGAATTACTACGGCGTCGGGGCCTACCTGCGCCCGTTGTCCGACGCGCGACTTGCTGATGTGAAGTTCGCCAGCGAGTGCCTCGCATTCTCGAACGTGCCCGACGACGAGGCGATGGATGCGATCGGCCCGCCCGCGTCGCTCGTGCCCCACCATCCCGCGTGGAAGGCCGGCGTGCCGCGAGATACCGGTGCGGGCTGGGACTTCGAGGATGTGCGCGACCACTATCTGCGGCTCTTGTTCGAAGCAGATCCGGTGGCGCTCCGCTGGGCGGATCCAGCGCGCTACCTCGAACTCTCGCGCGTGGTCACCGGCGAGGTGATGGCGGAGGTTTTCGGTGAATGGCGCCGCGCGGCTTCAAACTGCTCTGGCGGCCTGGTGCTGTGGCTGGCCGATCTGCGGCCGGGAGCAGGCTGGGGCGTGCTCGATCACACCGGCGCACCCAAGGTCGCCTACCACCATCTGCGCCGGGCACTCGCGCCGGTGGCGGTCTGGACGACCGACGAAGGCCTCGGCGGGGTACGGGCGCACATCGCGAATGACACCCAGGCGCCGCTCGATGCAACGCTGCGGGTCGCTCTGTACCGCGACTTCGAAACGCTCGTGCGCGCGGGCAGCGTCGAGATCAAGCTTGCGGCGCACGGCTGCGCTGACGCCGACCTGGAGGCGATCCTGGGAGGATTTGTCGACGTGAACTGGTCATACCGGTTCGGCGCACCCTCCCAGGACCTGATCGTCGTCAGCATCACAGGGCAAAAGGAGCCGGGTACCGAGCTGCTCTCGCAATCGTTCAGGTTCCCCGTGGGGAGACCGGCGCGGCGCGAGACCGTCGCTGAGCTCGGCCTGCGCGCGACTGCACGACGTACCGCGCAGGACACATTGGCGGTGGTGATCACGTCCAGGCGGCTCGCCTACGGAGTGCGGATCTCTGCGCCCGGCTTCACCGCCGATGACGATGCCTTCTCGGTCGAGCCCGGAGGTCAACGCTCCGTGGTGCTACGGCCGGCAGCTGCCATGCGGCAGATCGCGACGAGCGGATCAGAGACGAGCGGCCCGGCAGTGTCAATAAGCGCTGTGAACCTTGCGGGCCGCGTGAAGGCGAGCGTTGAATGACGGCGTTGACGCTGCAGCGAGGCGAGACCGCGCTCGCGTCGGTGAGCGGCACGCCGATCTGGCTCTCGCTCGAACCCGATCCGGTCTACGCGGTCCTGCACACTCCGGAGCGATCGAACCGGCGCGAGTGCGCGGTGTTGATCCTTCCCCCGTTCGGTTGGGAGGAGTTGTGCTCGTACCGCTCACGGCGAACCTGGGCGATCGAGCTTGCCAAAGCCGGGTTCTGTGCGGCGCGGCTCGATCTGCCCGGCTCCGGTGACAGCGTTGGCGGGCCGCGCGACGGTGGGCGCTTCCAAACGTGGGTGGACGCCGTAACGGGCACCGCGAGCTGGTTGCGGGCGAGCACCGGAGCTACCCGGGTCGTCGCGGTCGGCATCGGGCTGGGGGGGCTGCTCGCATACAAGGCGATCAGCGCCGGCGCCGCTATCGACGATCTGATCCTCTGGGCGGTACCCGCGCGCGGCCGGACCTACCTGCGTGAGCTGCGTGCATACGCAGCAGCGGTGGCGAGCGGTCTGTCCGACGACCCGAGCGGTCCTCCGTCGACCGACGGAACAGTCGAGGTCACCGGGTTCGCGATCAGCGCCGAGACGGCCGCGGCGCTCGAGGCGCTGGCACTCGATCAGCTGGAGCTGCCGCGTCCGGGTGATCGGCACGTGCTGCTGATCGAGCGCGACGGACTCGGCGTCGACAAGCGGCTGCATGCGCATCTCGCGCAACAGGGCGCGAACGTGAGCGTGCTGCATGCACGCGACTACGCGGCGCTGATGGCGCACCCCGGTGACGGGAGGACGCCGCATGAATCGATCGAACGATCGATCAGGTGGCTGTGCGAGGTCGAGCCGTCCGGTTCGCCGCCGGTTCCGCCGCGCAGCTCCGGAATCGCGAGCGGATCGATCACGTTCGATTGTGAGGGGCGCCCGATCCGGGAGACGATGATCGGCTTCGACGGCGACCACGGGCGGGTGGTGGGGATCATCAGCGAACCGGTGGCCGCCGGGCGCGCATCATTGTGTGCGGTGTTCGTCAACCCCGGAGCACTGCGCCGCACCGGTCCCAACCGCATGTGGGTCGAGCTCGCGCGGCGCTGGGCGGCTGACGGAGTGCCGGTCGTTCGGCTCGATGTTCCGGGACTCGGTGATTCAGACGGCGACGAGTCACAGTACGTCGACGTGGGGAACATGTACCTCCCTCGGATGACCGAGGACCTGATCGATCTGCTCGGGCGCCTGGAGGCCGAAGGGATCGCGGATCGGTTCCTGCTCGCCGGCCTCTGCTCGGGTGCGTACTGGAGCCTGAAGGCATCGCTCGTGGACAGGCGAGTCGCCGGCGCCTTCCTCTTGAACCTGTTCGCCTTCCAATGGACCCGGCAACTGGTTGCCGAGCGCGATCAGCGGCGTGCCGTCCGCGCCGTCAGGCAGGGGCTGCTGCAGCGAGTACGCAGGGGGGTGTCACGAGACCAGGTGGCGCGGGCGCTGCGATCTCTGCGATCCTCGCTGAAACCAGGCGGGAGGTCCGCGGAGTTGTCTCAGGCGAGTTTGATCGACGATGCGCTCGACACGCTCCGTGACAATCGCACCCAGGTCCTGATGCTGCTGTCAACCGGTGAGCCGTTGTATGAGCAGCTGGACAGTCTCGGGAAGCTTGCCAGGCTGGGGCAGTGGCCGAATCTGAGGGTCGAGCAGATCCCGACTCGAGATCACGATCTCCGCGCGCTGTGGATCCAGCGGCTCGTCGAGACCCGCCTTGACGCGGCACTGGAGGACCTGCTGAGCGGGAGGGGTGATCAACGATGAACACGGCCTCGACCGGGCCGCGCATGCAGGCCTGGCTCGGGACAGCTTCAGCGACGAGAATGCGCGAGCGGCTCGTGACCTCGCTGCGGCGGGCGCGCAGCGCGGGCGAGCCGATCCTCGCGAGTGTGTCAGCCCGCTGCACTACCCCGCTCGACCCGACGGCAACGGTCGTCGCCTCCCGCCGAGCCGGGGAGCCCTGGTTCTGCATCGAGCAGCCAGACCGCGCGGGGACCGCGGTCGCGAGCCTCGGGGCGGCACTCGAGCTCAGCGCCCGTGGCGGGCGGCGCTTCGAGGAGCTTGCCGCGCGCTGGCGGGCAGTCGTCTCGCGGGCGCTCAGCGACCAGCCGGCCGGGCCACCTGGCGCCGGCCTGGTCGCGGTCGGTGGCTTCGCATTCGCGCCGGATGGCGGAACCTCTCCGCGCTGGGACGCGTTCGCGCCGGCGTCGATGACGGTCCCGGAGCTGTCGCTCGCCCGGCGTGCGGGCGAGACGTGGATCACTCTGAACGCGCTTGTCAGCCCCGACGATGCGATCGAGGATCTCGAGGAGCGCCTCACCTCGCGATTGACCGAACTGCGAACAGCACCGCTGCCGCTGCTCGATCCAGCGCCCGCAGGCCGATACCGCGTGCACAGCCCGATGCCGCCGTCGCACTACGAGGATGCCGTGGCGGGTGCCGTGAAACGGATCCGCGCCGGCGAGCTCGAAAAGGTGGTGCTTGCCCGCGAGGTCGAGGTCAGCGCTCCGATCGCCCACGATGCTGCAGCGATCATCGGAGTGCTGCGAGACGGTTTCCCCACCTGCTTCACGTTCGCGGTGTCACGTGGCGAGCGCACCTTCGTAGGCGCGAGCCCTGAGCTGCTGGTGCGGCGCGAGGGCCAGCGCGCAAGCACGGTCGCGCTTGCCGGCTCCACCCGGCGCAGCGCCGACCCGTCGGTCGACGACCATCTCGGCGAGCAGCTGCTCACCAGTGCCAAGGACCGGCACGAGCACGAGGTGGTCGCGCGCCGGATCGCCCGCGTGCTCGGTCCCCACTCGGTCTGGGTGACCACGGCACCCGAGCCGGTGCTCGTCCGCGTCGCAAACATCCAGCACCTCGCCTCGCCGATCCGGGCGCAGCTGACGGCTCCGATCGGCGCGATCGAACTGGCGGGGCTCCTGCACCCGACGCCCGCAGTCGGCGGCGAGCCGGCCGATGTGTCCGAGCGGCTGATTCCGGCGCTGGAAGGATTCGATCGCGGTTGGTACGCGGGTCCGGTCGGCTGGACCGACGCGACCGGCGATGGAGAGTTCTGTGTCGCCCTGCGCTGCGCGCTGCTGCACGGTCCCAGCGCCTGGTGCTACGCCGGCTGCGGGATCATGGGCGACTCCGATCCGGCGGCCGAACTTGCCGAGACTGAGGTCAAGCTCGGCGCGATGTTGCCGCTGCTCACTGGCTGAGGGCGTCGAGCACCGCCTGCTCGACGCGCCCGTGCAGTTCCCGGTTCTCGGCACGGCCGGTCCGGACCTCGAGGATCGTGCTCTTCGACGAGCCGATCGACGCCGACAGGCTGTCGCTGAGCTCCGCCACGGTGGCGATCCGGGAATGCGCGCAGCCGTACAGCGCGGCGGCGTCGGCGAAGTCCAGGCCGTGAGCGGTCGCGACATGTTGCTCGAACACGCCGGCCTGGCCTGCGACCGGCAGGAAGTGAAAGATGCCGCCGCCGTCGTTGTTCACCAGCACGATCGTGATCGCCAACCCGGTCCGACGAGCGGCGAGCAGCCCGCCGAGATCGTGCGCGAGCGCGACGTCGCCGATCAGCAGCACGACCGGCCCGCCGCCCGCGGCGGCGGCACCGAAAGCCGCCGAGACGGTGCCGTCGATCCCGTTCGCGCCTCGGTTTGAGAGCACCCGGGGCGGATCGTCGCGG
Source organism: uncultured Solirubrobacterales bacterium (assembly GCA_963742025.1). Lineage (GTDB taxonomy): Bacteria > Actinomycetota > Thermoleophilia > Solirubrobacterales > Solirubrobacteraceae > Palsa-465. The sequence continues at coordinate 170,865 of CAVUKF010000003.1, read as the reverse complement.
ACCGGCATGTAGGTCTCGAGGTCACGCACCGGCATCGAGGAGGCGACGAACAGCGTTGCGTGCGGCGGCAGGACACGCCCGAGGGTGGCGGCAACCAGCGGTTCCGAGAGCCGATCCGCAGGCAGCGTCGCGGCGATTGCGCCGTCGGCGCGGGCGTCCGCCTCGCGCCAACGATCCAGCCAATCGCTCGCGTCCGCCACCACCTCGTCCCCGGCGATCCGATCCAACAGTTCCCGCAGTGGCGTGACGGTGCGCTGCATCAGCAACGAGTCGGGGTCAGACCACGCACTGTCCGCGCCGAACCAGATCTGTGGGACGTCGAGGCCGGCCAGCCACGAGCGGAGCGGCTTCGATGTCGGCAGCTCGCCGATCCTGCAGACCACGTCGGGGCGCAGGGCAGCGGCGGTGCGCGGGTCCCGCAGGAGCAGGTCGTAGCGTGCGATCGCGGCCGGCCCGCGCCGCGCGCTCGACATCGGGTCAGCCAGCAGCGGCACCCGGGCACCGGCCGCGAACTCGGCCAGGCTGCCACCGATCTCCGGATCATGGGAGAGCGTGCCCGCCACGAACACGGTCCGTGAGAACACATGCCGGCGTGGGGTCACGCGCTGACCGCGATCGCGCTCGAACGACACCCAGGGAGCGCCTCCTGACCGCCCGCCTCCACCGGGCTCGTCGCCGAGTGGCGTGTCGAGCACCAGCGGCTCGCGCAACGGGAAGTTGAGATGCACCGGTCCCGCACGATCATCTGACGCGGTCCACACCGCCCTGCAGGCGAGCGCTCGGATCCACCGCATCCGCTCCGGTGTTGCATCGTATACGCCGACCTCGGAGAACCATTTGGCGCCATCGCCGTAGAGCTTGATCTGATCGATCGTCTGGCCGGCGCCGACCTCGCGCAACTCGGGCGGCCGGTCGGCGGTCAGCACGATCAGCGGCACCCGCGCCTCGCGTGCCTCGATCACGGCGGGCGCGAGGTTGGCCGCGGCGGTGCCTGAGGTACAGGTCACCACCACCGGCAGCCCGCTTGCCTTCGCGGCGCCGAGCGCGAAGAAGCCCGAGCAGCGCTCGTCGATGTGCGAGAAACACGCGATCCGTGGGTCCCTCACCAGCGTCAGCACAATCGGCGTGCAGCGCGAGCCGGGCGAGGTGCACGCCTGGCGAACGCCGCAGCGCCCGAGCTCGTCGACGAACGCGCGCAGCAGCAGGTGGGAGTCGGAGGCGCTCATGATTTGATCTGAGGATGGCGACGGCCCTGGTCCTGCTGCACGGCTTCACGCACACGGGCGCGAGCTGGCAGCCGGTGATCGCCGGCGTCAGCGAACGCTATCGCCCGCTGGCACCGGACATCCGTGGACACGGCGCCGCCTCGGCATCCGAGCCCGTCGATCTCGACTCCGTGATCGCAGACATCGACGCCCTTGCACCACAGAGCTTCACGCTCGCCGGCTACTCGATGGGAGGCCGGATCGCCCTCCACGTGGCGCTCGCGCTGCGGGAGCGAGTACGGGCGCTGGTGCTGATCGGCGCCAGCCCGGGGATCATCGACCCACTCGAGCGGGCCGCTCGACGGGAAGCCGACGAGCGCCTTGCGGACGAGGTCGAGGGGCTCTCGATCGAGCAGTTCGCGATCCGCTGGGCGCGCACGCCGGTGTTGGCGGGCCTGCCCGCCGACGTTGCGGGCGCAGTACACCGAGACCGGCTGCGGAGCACTCCGGCGGGCCTGGCGCGGGCGCTGCGCGGCCTCGGGACCGGTGCGCTGCCACCACTCTGGGAGCAGCTGGGCCAGCTGTCGATCCCGGTCACGCTGATCGCCGGTGCGCGCGATCACAAATTCAGCGCGATCGCGGCTGAGATGGCCGCGATGATCCCGGACGCGGCAACCACGATCGTCCCTGACGCCGGTCACGCGGTCCACCTCGAGGCGCCCGAGCAGATCGCTGCGTCACTGCTCGCCTGACGCAGCAGCCGCTGCCTGCCGACGCGGCGTGCCCTCGATCCGGTGCCGGCGCAAAGACATCCGTCCAAGCGATTTGACAAAGGGGGTGGCGCGTGTCCGGGCTGTCGAAAGAACATCTGTGACGACGTCCCAGGCCACAACCGCGACGATCGCGACCGGACAGGCCCAGGCCGCTGCTCATCCGGTCGGTCCGTCCCACGCGATGGCGCCGCTGCTCGATGCGCGCCGCTGGTCGAGGTTGTGCCGAGGGCTTGATCTGATCGTCCTGTGTGCGGGCTCGGCAGCCGCCGTCGTGTCAGATCCGGCGCTGCGCGCGGCCGGCTCGGAACGGTGGCTGGCGCTGGCATTCCCGCCGCTCGTGCTGGCGGTGCTTCACCTCCGTCGTGCCGGCAATGAACGCCTCAAGGGCTCGCTGCTCGAGGCCACCGCCAGACTGCTGGGCGCCGTCACCCAGGCGGCGCTGATTCTGCTCGCCGTCGACTCGCTGCTCGGTGGCGCTCATGCGGTCGCGCTGACGTTGCGGCTGTGGATATTCTGCGCCGCCTGCCTCGGCGTCGAGCGGGCGATCCTGTCATCGATCCGCAGTCAAGCGCTTCGGCTGCCGGCGTTCTCGGCACCGACACTCGTGATCGGTGCCGGTCGGGTCGGCGACCAACTCGTCACGCGGCTGCTCAGTGACCCCGGGTACGGGCTTCGTCCGGTCGGTTTTCTCGACTCCAACCCGCTCCCGCGGCGCGAGCGGACGGCGCCGCTGGTACCGGTCCTGGGTGGTCCTGATGACCTCGAGGACGCGATCGAGCGCACCGGTGCCCGCCATGTGCTGCTCGCCTTCTCCAACGAGCCCGATCAGGTGATGCTCGAGCGCGTCCGTGCCTGTGAGCGGATCGGCGTGGCGGTGTCGCTGGTGCCGAGGCTTTTCGAGTCGATCAACGAGCGCGCCTCGCTCGACCACGTCGGCGGGGTACCGGTGCTGACGCTTCGCCACGTCAGCCCGCGCGGCTGGCAATTCGCCGTCAAGCACGCGTTCGACAGGCTGTTCGCCGTTTGCACGCTCGTGATTCTCGCGCCGGTCATGGCAGCCGTCGCGCTGCTCGTCGCCGTGAGCTCGTCAGGCCCGATCCTGTTCCGCCAGCGCCGCGTCGGGCGCGACGGCCAGACATTCGACCTGTTGAAGTTCCGCACGATGCGTCAGCCGCGACCCGAACCGGCGGTCGCGTTCGAGCCGCCGAGTGGGGCCGCGCCGGGCGGGGTGGAGGGAGAGGATCGCTGCACGCCGCTGGGACGCTGGCTCCGCGCGCTCGCACTCGACGAGCTGCCGCAGTTCGTCAACGTGCTGCGCGGCGAGATGAGCGTCGTCGGCCCGCGGCCGGAGCGACCTGAGTTCGTCAAGCGCTTCACCCGCGACGTGAGCCGCTACGAGGACCGTCACCGGGTCAAGTCGGGGATCACGGGCTGGGCTCAGGTGCATGGGTTGCGAGGTCAAACCTCGATCGCCGACCGCGTCGAGTGGGACAACTACTACATCCAGAACTGGTCGCTGTCGCTTGACCTGCAGATCGTCGCGCTGACCGCCAGGGAAGTTCTGCGCTCCGCCGTGCGCGGGCTGTTCATGTAGGTCCGTGCGGGGCCTCGGCGTTTTCGTACCAGTCGATCAGGCGATCTCCGAGTCCTGCGCCGGACGGCAGCGTGATCTTTCCATCACTGGGCGCCAGCGGGTCCGCGCGGTCTGCGAACAGCGCCAGCGTCGCCAGCCCGCATGGGCGCCGCACCGACAACGCCACCGCCGCGTGCAGCGCAGCCGCGATCCCGAGCGGCCCGTCCAGGGTCGAGGAGAGATAGATGTCGTAGCCCGCCGCGCGCGCGCGCCGCGCATCGCGCAGGAGGCCGCTGATCCCGCCGCAGCCGGCGATCTTGAGGCAGACCGCCTCGCAGCGTCGGCGGTCGAGCGCCCCTGGCGCACCGGCGCTCTCGTCGAGCGAGACCGGCACGGCGCTGGCGGCGGCGACCTGCTCGATCTCCTCCAGGCCATGCACCGGCTCCTCGCAGCACTCGATGCCGACCGGCTCCAGCGCCCGCAGTGCCGCAAGCGCCTCCTCGACGGACCAGGCGCCGTTTGCATCGATCCGGATCCTCATCTCGCGGCCGCTCGCGGCCCGCGTGGCCGCGAGCCGTCCGGCGTCGTCGCCGACGCCCACCTTCACCTTGACCGCACGGAAGCCGGCGGCGCGCGCTGCGCCGGCCTCACGTGCCGCACCGGCGCGGTCGATCGCGCCGATCGTCGCGTTGACCTCGACCGGCGGCGCGGCGGCGGCGCCGAGCAGCCGCCAGACCGGCAATCGGGCGCGCTTGCCGGCAAGATCCCACAGCGCGAGGTCGATCGCGGCAAGCGCCTGACGCACCGTGGTCAGCTCGGCGCAGACCGCGAGCAGTTCCCGCAGGTCGCGGCCATCGGAGCCTTCGAGCGCCGGTGCGCAATCGCTCAAGCGCCGCGATCACGTCGTCCTCATCGACGCCGTCGTAGCCGGCAAGTGGAGCCGCCTCGCCGTAGCCGACGCGCCGATCCGCGTCCGCTGAGCGTCGAGCACGATCAGGCGCCGGACGTCGACCGTGTCCCGCGCGAGAGACCATCGGCGCGCGCAGGCGCGCCTCGTGGACCGCTACCTCGACCTTCACCGGCTCAGGAGCAGCCCCGCCGAGAGCAGCACGCAGAACATCAGCTGGAGCATGCCGGTCTTGGCGAGCGCCTGGTTGAGCGAGGGGCCGTCGGTGTGGCCGTGCACCAGCCTGACCAGCGAGACGGCCAGCGGCGCGGTCAGCCAGCACGAGCAGGACCCACGGCTCAAGCGGCCCGAACAGCCAGGTCACCGGCGCCAGCAGGTAGGCGAGGACGAGCATCGCCGCGTACATGCTGCGGGTCCGCTCGCGGCCGAGGCGGACCGCGAGCGTCCGCTTGCCCGCGCGGCGGTCGGTGTCGATGTCGCGGACGTTGTTGACGACCAGGATCGCCGCGGCGAGCAGCCCGACCGGGACCGACAGCGCGAACGCCTCCCAGCTCAGGTGCGTCACCTGGACGAAGAACGAGCCGGCGACCGCGACAACGCCGAAGAACAGGAACACGAACACCTCGCCCAGTCCCTCGTAGCCGTAGGCTCGCGGGCCGCCGGTGTAGAGCACGCCGGCGAGGATCGAGGCGGCGCCGACCAGCAGCAGCTGCCAGCCGGCGACGACGACCAGGTAGATGCCCGCCAGCACCGCCAGGCCGAAGCTGACGTAGGTCGCGATGAGCACCTGGCTGGGCGGGACCAGCCCGCCGGCGGTGACCCGCACCGGCCCGAGCCGATCCTCGGTGTCGGCGCCGCGACGGGCGTCGGAGTAGTCGTTGCTGCAGGTTGGTGCCGACCTGGATGAAGAGCGCGCCAGCAGTGCCGCGATGAACCGCAGCGGAAGAAACACGCCGGCGAACCCGGCGAGCGCGGTGCCGACGAGGACCGGCGCGACCGCGGCCGGGAGCGTCCGCAGCCGCGCGGCCATCACCCAGATCCGGATCCCGCCCGGGATCGCCGCGCGACTGCGCCGGGGCCCGCCATCAGGCGCGGTGGGGGAACTGGGAGAAGTCCGGCCGGCGCTTCTCCAGATAGGCCTGGCGGCCCTCGGCCGCCTCCTCGCTCATGTAGAAGAGCAGGTTGGCGTCGTGGGCGAGCTGCTGGATGCCGGCCAGGCCGTCCTCGTCGGCGTTGAAGCTCGCCTTCAGCAGCCGCAGGCTGAACGGGGAGAGCGCCAGCATCTCCCGGCACCAGGAGACCGTCTCGGCCTCCAGCTGATCGAGCGGGACGACGGCGTTGACGAGCCCCATCTGCGAGCGCCTCCTGGGCGTCGTACTGGCGGCACAGGAACCAGATCTCCTTGGCCTTCTTCGGCCCGACCAGGCGCGACAGGACGCTGGCGCCGAAGCCGCCGTCGAACGAGCCGACCTTCGGTCCGGTCTGCCCGAAGCGGGCGTTGTCGGCGGCGATCGTCAGATCGCAGACGATGTGCAGGACATGGCCGCCGCCGATCGCGTAGCCGGCGACCATCGCGACCACCGGCTTCGGCAGCCGGCGGATCTGGACGTGCAGATCGGTGACGTGGAAGCGGCCGACCGCGTCGTGGTGCCCCGCCTGCGCCGGATCGGCGCCCGTCACGTAACCGCCGCGAGCGCCGCGCACGCGCTGGTCGCCGCCGGAGCAGAAGGCGAGCGGTCCCTCGCCGGTGAGGATGATCACGCCGACCGCCGGATCCTCGCGGGCGCGCTCGAAGGCGTCGATCAGCTCGATCGACCGTCTCCGGCCGGAACGCGTTGCGGACCTCCGGCCGGTCGATCGTGATCTTCGCGATCCCGGCGTCCTCGCCGGTCGCGAGCTCGTAGCGGATGTCCTCGTACTCGCGCGGCGGCTTGCCAGGTGACGCTCACGCGGCGCTGAGACTACCGTTTCGCTCGTGGGCTCCTGGATCCACATCGCACAGACCAAGCACCCTGATCGCGTCGCGATCGAGGGCCGCGAGCGCTCGATCACCTACTGCGGAGCTCTCAGCGCTCGGCGATCGACGGGGCCGGGGCGCTGCAGGCGCTCGGCGTTCGGTGCCGGCGACCGCGTCGCGCTGGCGATCGAGGATCGCGACGACTTCGCGGTCGCGTTGCACGCGTGCCTGCTGGCCGGGGTGCGCGCGGTCCCGATCGATCTGCGGCTGGGGTCTGAGGAGCAAAGCGGCCGAGCCGGCGGCGCGACCGTGGTGCTGCGAACGTGCCCGAGCGGACCGCGAGGTGCCCTTCACCGATCGCGTGTACGGCGCGGAGATGCTGGCGATGATCGCGACCGTGATGCACACCTCCGGCACGACGGCGGCACCGAAACCGGTCGAGCTGACCTACGGGAACTGGCTCGCCAACGCGTTCGGCTCGGCGGTCGCGCTCGGTCTCGATCAGGACGAGCGCTGGCTTGTGCGCGATGCCGCTCGCACACGTCGGCGGGCTCTCGATCCTGATCCGCAGCCTCGTCTACGCCACCACCGTCGTCCTGCACGAGCGCTTCGAGACCGAGGCGGTGCTGAACGAGCTGATGGACCCAGCGCGCCGGATCACGATCGTCTCGCTCGTGCCGACGATGCTCGCACGGCTGCTCGACGCCGGACTGTCCTCGCCGCCGACGCTGCGCTGGGCGCTGCTCGGCGGCGGCCCGATCCCGCCGGCGCTGCTGGAGCGAGCCGACGCTGCCGGCGTTCCGGTCGCCCCGACCTACGGGATGACGGAGGCGTGCTCGCAGATCGCGACGTTCGGGTTCCCGCTGCACGGCGCGCAGCTCCGGTCTGGACGGGCCCGACGGGGAGATCATCGTGCGCGGGCCGATCGTCGCGCCGGGCTCGCTGGACCAGGATGGCTGGCTGCGGACCGGTGATCTCGGGTCGCTTCGACGCCGCCGGACGTCTGATGATCATCGGGCGCAGGTCCGACACGATCGTCAGCGGCGGCGAGAACGTCGCGCCGGCCGAGGTCGAGGCGGTGCTGCTCGCCCATCCCGACGTCGCCGACGCGGGCGTGTTCGGTCGCCCAGACCGAGAGTGGGGCGAGGCGATCGTCGCGCGCGTCGTGCCGCGCGACGGCGTCTCGGTTGACGGCGAGGCGCTGCGGGCGTTCTGCGGCGAGCGGCTCGCGGCGTTCAAGGTGCCGAAGGTGATCGAGTCTGCGCCGGCGCTGCCGCGGACCGAATCCGGGAAGCTGCTGCGCCGCCGCCTCTCCGTATGATCGGTGCCGTGTCGACGGGGATCAACTGGGACGAGGCCGCCGAGGGCTGGGGACGGCGAGCCGACGAGATCCAGAGCACCGGCATGCCCCTCTCGGCGTGGATGATCGACGCCTGCGAGCTGCACCCGGCGGCGCGCGTGCTCGAGCTCGCCGCCGGCCCGGGCGACACCGGCTTCCTCGCGGCCGAGCTGATCGCGCCGGGCGGCACGCTGATCTGCAGCGACGCCTCGGAGGGGATGCTGGAGGTGGCACGCGGGCGCGCGGCCGCCAAGGGCATCGACGAACGTCGAGTTCAAGCAGCTGATGCTCGAGTGGATCGACCTGCCGACCGCGAGCGTCGACGTGATCCTCTGCCGATGGGGGCTGATGCTGTGCTCGATCCCGCCGCCGCGGCGCAGGAGTGCCGGCGCGTGCTCGCGCCGGGCGGCCGGCTCGCGGTCGGCGTCTGGGACCCACCGGCGCGCAACCCCTGGACGACGATCCCGACGGAGTCGCTCGTGGCGCTCGGGTACAGCGAACCGCCGGACCGGACGGGACCGGGGATGTTCGCGCTCGCCGGCGACGGGCGCTCGACGCGCTGCTTGCCGACGCCGGATTCGTCGAGCGCCGGATCGAGCCGGTCGCGCTCGACCGCTCCTACGCCTCGGTCGAGGCCTGGATCGCCGAGTCGCTCGACATGTCGGTCGCGTTCAGCCGCGTCTGGCAATCGGCTCACCGAAGCCCAGCAGGCGGGGATCGTCGAGGAGATCCGCGACCGCGCCAGCGCCGTTCACGGCGGCCGACGGCAGCCTCGCGCTGCCCGGCAGCTCACTCGCCGCGGCTGCCCTGTAGCCTGCCGCACCTATGTTCTACGACGACGACGCAGACCTCCACAAGCTCGACGGCAAGACCGTCGCGATCATCGGCTACGGCTCCCAGGGCCATGCCCACGCGCTGAACCTCAAGGACTCCGGCGTCTCCGTCGTCGTCGGGCTGCGTTCGGGCTCCGCCAGCGTCGCCAAGGCCAGCGAGCACGGGCTGCGCGTGGTCGAGCCGGCCGACGCCGCCAGCGAAGGCGACATCGTGATGATGCTCGTCCCCGACGAGCTCCACGCCCAGGTGTGGGAGTCCGGCGTGTCAGCGACGGGATCGCCTCGGGCAACATGCTGCTGTTCGGCCACGGCTTCTCGATCCACTACGGCACGGTCGTCGCCGCCGCCGGACGTCGACGTCGCGCTCGTCGCGCCGAAGGGTCCCGGCCACCTCGTCCGCCGCCAGTTCCTCGAGGGCTCGGGCGTTCCCGGGCTCGTCGCGGTGCACCAGGACGCCACCGGCGATGCGCTCGGGCTCGCGCTCGCCTACGCCAAGGGGATCGGCTGCACCCGCGGCGGCGTGATCGAGACGACCTTCAAGGACGAGACCGAGACCGACCTGTTCGGCGAGCAGGCCGTCCTCTGCGGCGGCGTCACCGAGCTCGTCCGCGCCGGCTACGAGACGCTCGTCGACGCCGGCTACGACCCGCGGCTCGCGTACTTCGAGTGCCTGCACGAGCTGAAGCTGATCGTCGATCTGATGTACGAGAAGGGCATCGCCGGGATGCGCTACTCGATCTCCAACACCGCCGAGTACGGGGACCTGACCCGCGGCAAGCGCGTGATCGGGCCCGAGTCGCGGGCGGCGATGAAGGAGCTGCTCGGCGAGATCCAATCCGGCGAGTTCGCGCGCGAGTGGATCGCCGAGAACCGCGCCGGTCAGGAGAACTTCAAGCGCATGCGCGAGGAGCAGGCCGGCCACCAGGTCGAGGTCGTCGGCACGGAGCTGCGCTCGCAGATGGACTGGATCGACACCAGCTTCCACGAGTAGCGCGCGCCGATGCGGCCACGCGGCCCTGCCGAGATGACCCAGACCAGTCCGCAGATTCCGGAGAGCTGAAGCCGCGCGACGGCCGCTTCGGCTCAGGCCCTCGCGGCTGCGGCCGGAGCGCTGGAGCGCCTCGCTGCCGACGGCGCGGCTCGTGATGGGCACCTCGCACCGGCAGGCCCCGGTGAAGCGCTCGTCGGCGAGGTCCGCGCGGGCCTGCGGGAGCTGTTCTCGCTGCCCGACGGCTACGAGGTCGTGCTCGGCAACGGCGGCACGACCGCGTTCTGGGACGCGGCGGCCTGTGGCCTCGTGCGCGAGCGCGCGCTGCACCTCAGCTACGGCGAGTTCTCGTCGAAGTTCGCGACCTGCACGCGCGGCGCGCCGTTCCTGCGCGACCCGGTCGTGATCGAGGCGCCGGCCGGGGACGCGCCGGCGCCGGCACTGCCGGCCCGGCGACGCGCGCGCTGACGTGATCGCCTGGGCGCACAACGAGACCTCGACCGGCGTGATGGTCCCCGTCGTCAGGCCCGCCGGCGCCGAGCGAGGACGTGCTCGTCCTGATCGACGCGACCTCGGCGGCCGGCGGACTGCCGGTCGACATGTCGCGACGCCGACGCCTACTACTTCGCGCCGCAGAAGGGCTTCGCCTCCGACGGCGGGCTGTGGCTGGCGCTGCTGAGCCCGGCCGCGCTCGAGCGGATCGAGCGGATCGACGCCGAGCGCCCGACGGTCGGTCCGGCGCGCTGGATCCCGGACTTCCTGTCGCTGTCGACCGCGCTCGAGAACTCGCGTCAAGGACCAGACCTACAACACGCCGGCGATCGCGACGCTGTTCCTGCTCGCCGACCAGCTCGCGTGGATGCTCGAGGCCGGCGGCCTCGACGCGATGGTCGCGCGGACGCAGCGAGTCCTCCGCGCATCTCTACGGCTGGGCCGATGCCCACCCGCACGCGACCCCGTTCGTCGCCGACCCCGCGAAGCGCTCGCTGGTCGTCGGCACGATCGATTTCGACGACGAGGTCGACGCGGCGGCGCTCGCGGCGACGCTGCGCGCCAACGGGATCGTCGACGTCGAGCCCTACCGCAAGCTCGGCGCAACCAGCTGCGCGTCGCGATGTTCCCGGCGACCGATCCCGCCGACGTGCGGGCGCTGACGGCCTGCATCGACTGGGTCCTGAGAGCGTCCGGATGAGTGACGCTGAAGGTCACGGCCGACCGGCCCGGGTGCTCGTCGCCGAGAAGATCGGCGACGTCCGGCATCGAGCTGCTGACGCGAGCACTTCGACGTCGAGCTCGGCTTCGGCTGGTCGCGTGAGCAGCTCGTCGCAGCGGCTCGGGCGAGTTCGACGGGATCCTGATCCGCTCGGCGACGAAGCTCGACGCCGAGCTGCTGGAGCGGCGCCGGCCGGCTGCGGGCCGTCGGGCGCGCCGGCGTCGGGGTCGACAACGTCGACGTCGCCGGCGGCGACCAAACGCGGGATCGTCGTCGCCAACGCGCCGCAGTCGAACGTGATCACGGCCGCCGAGCACACGATGGCGCTGCTGCTCGCGCTCGCGCGCAACGTCCCGCAGGCGCACGCGTCGCTGACCGGCGGGGCGTGGGAGCGCTCGAAGTTCTCCGGGTGTCGAGCTGTATGAGAAGACGCTCGGGATCCTCGGCTTCGGGCGGATCGGCCAGCTCGTCGCGCAGCGGGCGAAGGGGTTCGGCATGCGCGTGATCGCCTACGACCCGTACGTCGCGGCCGAGCGCTACCGGGAGCTCGGGCGTCGAGAAGGCGGCGTGCTCCGACGACGTCTACGCGGTCGCGGACTTCCTCACGCTGCACCTGCCGAAGACTCCGGAGACGGAGGGCTGGCTGAACGCCGCCGCGCTGGCGAAGTGCAGGGACGGCGTTCGCGTGCTCAACGTCGCGCGCGGCCCGCTGATCGTCGACGAGGACCTCCAGGCGGCGCTCGACTCCGGCAAGGTCGCCGGCGCGGCGCTCGACGTGTTCCGCTCCGAGCCGATCACCGAGCACCCGCTGTTCGGCTACCCGAACGTGATCGTGACGCCGCACCTCGGCGCCTCGACCGCCGAGGCGACCGACCGCGCCGGCTATCAGGCCGCCGAGCAGGTCGTCGCGGCGCTGACCGGCGGCGTCGTCACGAGCGCCGTCAACGTCCCGGCGATCGGGCCGAGGACACGCGGGCGCTCGGCCCGTTCGTGCCGCTCTGCCGCGCGCTCGGGCAGATCGCGGTCGCGCTGCACGCCGGGTCCTCGATCGACCGCGTTCAGGCCGAGTTCCTCGGCCGGATCGCCGAGCGCGACACGCGACTGCTCGGCGATCCACGTGCTGCTCGGGGTGCTGCGCGGGCACACCGAGGAGGAGGTCAACGAGGTCAACGCCCCGTCGCTCGCCGAGGAGCGCGGGATCGAGGTCGTCGAGATCAAGCAGTCAAGCGCGCGCGACTACACCGACCTGATCCGCGTCACAGTCACCAGCGGTGAGCACGCGGTCAGCGTCGCCGGCACCGTGATCGGCTCGCACAACCGCCCGCACCTGCTCGAGGCATGGGGACAGCGGTTCGACATCCCGATCGAGGACCACCTGACGATGTTCCGCTACCGCGACGTCCCGGGCATGATCGGACGCGTCGGCACCGTCTTCGGCACCCACGGCGTCAACATCGTCTCAGCGGCCGTCGGGCGCAACCCGAAGGAGCGCAACGGCGGCGATCGGATGCTGGCGGCGATGGCGATCACCACCGACACCGCGGTTCCGGGGAAGGTCGTCGAGGAGATCGCCTCGAGCGACGGGTTCGTCGCCGGACGGACGGTCAACCTCTGAGCCGGGGAGCGCCCCCGCATCACTGCGGGTCTGGCCAGCGACCCGCTGAGCGCTCGATCTGCTCGAGCGTCTCGTCCGTACGGCGGTCGGCGACCATCGCGTCAAGCGCATCGACGATCGTGGAACCCCAGACGCGCCGCATAACCGCGATGTCGTCATGACCGTCGCCGAGCTCAGCCCAGTCGAGCGCCACCCTTGCCCGCTCACCCGCCGGCGCCCCCTCCGGGAGCTCGTCGCGCGGCTCGAACAGGGTGATCTGTGCACGCCAGCCGTGCGGACACAGCTCGGTCATCATCGCCCGCGCGCGAAGCTCGGCGCCGGCTGCGTCGACAAGCCTGCGCCTGGCTCCACGGCGCTGCCTCCACGTCCGCTGGAGCGAGCGAGCGCCGAACGAAAGCAGCGCCACGACGGCGCAGAACCCGCATGCCAGCAGCAGCATCAGGCCGGATGTCGCAGAACCGCTCATGTGGAGTAAGGGAAGTTAGAAGCCAAGGCCGCCGACGTCAAACCGAAGTGCGGTCCTCCTGGGCGTTTGACGCGTGCCCGCACGGCACGCTACCCTCAGGCGCGATGGCACTTCGCCTCGGCCTTGAACTCCTTCTTCTCCTCCCCCTTCGGGGGGAATAGCGCGCCGGCGGCCGCACGTAGCCGCGAACCAGCACCGCAGAAGCAGCCAAGACCTTCAGAGGAGTGACATGAGCAAGCCCGACGATCCAAACCGAGTACTGATCTTCGACACGACCCTGCGCGACGGAGAGCAGTCGCCGGGGATCTCGCTGAACACCCAGGAGAAGCTGGAGATCGCACAGCAGCTGGCGCGGCTCGGCGTCGACGTGATCGAGGCCGGGTTCCCGATCACCTCGCCGGGCGACTTCGAGGCGGTCCGTGAGATCTCCCGAGCGGTGGAGGGCCCAGTGATCGCCGGCCTCGCCCGGACCCACGTCGCCGACATCGATGCCGCCTGGAACGCGGTGCGCGACAGCGCACGGCCGCGAATCCACACCTTCATCTCGACCTCCGACATCCACATCATCCACCAGCTGCAGACCACCCGGGAGGACGTCAAGGGCCAGGCGCGAGCAGCGGTCGCGCACGCCAAGAGCTACCTCGACGACGTCGAGTTCTCGCCGATGGACGCGACCCGCTCGGAGATCGAGTTCACGGCCGAGGTCGTCCAGATCGCGATCGATGAGGGCGCGACCACGATCAACATCCCTGACACCGTCGGCTACACGATGCCGCAGGAGTTCACCGCGTTCCTGGGGGGGCTCTACGCGCTCGTGCCCGCCCTGCACGACGTCGTGCTCTCGGTTCACTGCCACGACGATCTCGGCCTGGCGGTCGCGAACTCGTTCGCCGGTCTGCTGGCCGGCGCGCGGCAGGTCGAGTGCGCGGTCAACGGGATCGGCGAGCGCGCCGGCAACGCGTCGCTCGAGGAGATCGTGATGCTGCTCCACACCCGCCAGCGTGATGTCGGCCTCCATACCGGGGTGGTCACGCGCGAGCTCGCGCGGACCTCGCGGATGGTCTCCCGGCTGACCGGCTATGTCGTGCAGCCGAACAAGGCGATCGTCGGGCGCAACGCGTTCGCCCACGAGTCAGGCATCCATCAGGACGGCGTCCTGAAGGAGCGCACGACCTACGAGATCATGGACGCGACCACCGTCGGGCTGGAGGCCAACTCGATCGTGCTCGGCAAGCACTCTGGGCGCCACGCGCTACAGCAGGCGCTCAGCGAGCTCGGCTTCGAGATCAGCGGACAGACGCTCAACACCGCGTTCAAGCGCTTCAAGGAGATCGCCGACAAGAAGAAGCAGGTGACGGCGATGGATCTCGAGGCGCTCCTCACCGACGAGCTGCGTGAGGAGGCGGCGGTCAGCTACACGCTCGAGTGGTTCGACGTCGAGGCTTCGTCGCGGCGGCCGCCGCACGCCAAGGTCAGCCTCCGTACAGCCGCCGGGGAGACGCTGACCGGGTCCTTCACCGGTGACGGACCGGTCGACGCGATCTTCCATGCGATCAACGCCGCCACCGGCGCCGACGCCAAGCTGCGCGAGTTCCGCGTCGACGCCGTCACGGCGGGCCAGGACGCGCTCGGCGAGACCTCGGTCGTGCTCGAACTGAGCGGGACGGACGGCGCCGCGCCGGTCGTCGGCTCCGGCCAGGGCGTCTCGACCGACATCCTCGAGGCGGCCGCGCGAGCCTACGTCCGCGCGCTCTCGAACGCGATGGCCAGGCGCGGGATCACGGCCGAAGCCGAGCAGGCGACAGCGGACGCGGTCAGCGCCGCACCGATCAGCGCACCCTGACGCCGGGGGCCACCGGCAGCGGTCGGCGTCCGAGCTCAACTCACCGCTCGGAGAGTGCGAACCCCTGCCGGTACCCTTCGCGCAGCACGCCGGGGCGACGCGCCGGTGCCATCAGGTCGGAGCCGATCGCAGCCACACAGGCGTCATCGGGCCCGATCAGCTTGACCTCGGCACCCCGCGCGCGCAGCGCCTGCGCCTCGAGGATCATGGCTGACCTAGAGGTGCGGCGCATCAGCGTGAACAGCGCGTGCGGGCCCGCGAGGGCGGCGGTCGGGTTCAGGCACAGCACGTGCGTGCCTCGGCCGGCCGGAGCCGCGTCGAGGTTGGTCGGGCTCCAGACGCCGCCGTCGACGTAGTCGACGCCGCCGATCCTCACGGGCTCGAACATCCACGGCACAGCGCACGACGCCTCGACCGCGTCGGCGACCGTGGCGTTCGGCGACCGTGGCCGGCCGAAGACGACCCGCCGTCCGCTCGCGCGCTGGACCGCGACGATCCGCAGGCGGCCGTCGAAGGTCGCGCCGATGCCCCCGATCGAAGCATGCAGGTCGTCCAGTGAGCGCCGCGGCCGCGGCACAGCGCGCAACAGCGCAGCGCGCGTGAGTGAGCCTGCGGGCTCGGCGAGCCTCAGCGCCAGCGGCGCGAACGGCGAGGAGAGCGCCGCCGCCCAGGCACCGGCGGACCTGGCCGCGCGGCTCGCGCCAGCCCCGAGGTCGACTCGGGGAGCCGGTGAGGGCGCAGCCGACTCGCTGGGGTCGGAGCCGTCGGCCCGGTCCTGCTGTGGCCGCTGCGCCGCCGGTCCGGTGCCCGGCGGGCGTTCGAGCCCGACGCCGGCCGCCAGGCGGGCGGCCACGATCGACCCGGCAGAGGTGCCGACGAAGTGTTCGCACCGGCGCAGATCGAGGTCTGACGCGTCCTCGACCCCGGCAAGCACGCCGAGCATCCATGCCTCGCCGAGGAGACCGCCGGCACCAAGCACGAGGATGTCCGGTCGCGTCAGCACTCAAGCCAGGCTACCGGCGGGGATCCCGGTGTCCTCGGCGCGGAACCGATCCAGTGCATAGAATCGATCGATGAGCAAGGATCGCGCTCTTGGTTGGGGGCTACCTCAGGTGTGCGCGTTCGCGCTGGTCGCTGTCGCGGCGCTGATCCTCATCGGTGCCACGGGCCGGCCGGCTGCGGCGGCGCAGAGCTCGCCCGTCCCAAGATGCGGCTGGACGCCGGCGTCATCGATCGACAGCACGTTCGGCGATCGAGTGCGGGCGCTGCCGGGCGTCTGGGCCACCGTGATCGCGCCCGTCCTGGTCTGCGAGTACATCGAGCGCAGGCCAAAGCTGCAGTTCGGCGACGAGCCGTTCGTGGTGGTCCGCTACGGCGAGGCGCAGCACTTCAAGGTTCAGCGCGGCTTCAAGGCTGTCAGGGGGATCGGCCGCTGCGTTGCTCGAAGTTCCTGCCCCGAGCCGGGCAAGCCCGCCTGGGTGTACGTCGCCTACAGCAGCGCCGGTGGGTTCGGCGCCTACGCGATCCGATACGTCTCCGGGGTCGTGCTGCGCGTCGAGGACGGTCTGAACTCGATCGAGATCATCGTCGACAACCCGGATGGCCCGCTGACGGTCGCGGACGAGGTTGGGCGGGTGGAGCAGCTTGCACGCCGGATCCTGCCGAAGTTCCGCTGGATCTGACGGCGACCTGTCGGGCCATCCGTATGCGATAACATACGGACGTATGTCGTCGAGTGAGTTGGGTCACGAACAGACGATCGCGGCCGTCGGGCCGCGGGTGCGAGCGCTCCGGGAGGCGATGGATCTGTCGCTGCGCGATCTGGCCCAGCGCAGCGGCGTCAGTGCGCCGATGCTCTCGCAGGTCGAGCGGGGGGAGACCTCGCCGACGCTGCAGGTTGCCGAGCGGATCGCCGGTGGGCTTGACCTGCGCCTGTCGCAACTGCTCCGCCTCGACGAGGACGGTGCGGTCAGCGTGGTCCGGCGCGACGAACGTCGCAAGGGCCCGACACGCGGTCGGGGTCACAGCTACGAGGTGCTGACGCCGCCACTGCCCGGCCAGCGTGCCGAGCTGTCGCGTCACACGCTCGCGCCGGGGGCGCAGACGGGCGGTCCCGGCGACCCGCCGATGCACGAGCCCGGCAGCCGTGAGACCGCGCTGGTCGAGCTTGGTGAGGTCGTGCTCGCGTGCGACGGGCGGCGCTACCCGCTGCACACCGGCGACTGCGTCACCTTCGATGCAGACCTACAACACCATTTTGAAAATCAAGGATCAGAAGCGGCCGTCCTGCTCGCAATCGTGAGTGCCGGCCTGCGCCGCAGTTGAGAGGAGCCCATGCCACAGAGCCTGTTCGACAAGATCTGGGAACGCCACGCGGTGACACCGTCACTGCTCTACATCGATCTGCATCTCGTCCACGAGGTCACCAGCCCGCAGGCGTTCGACGGTCTGCGCCTGGCCGGCCGTGGGGTGCGCCGGACCGACCGGACGCTCGCGACCGCCGATCACAACGTGCCGACCGACGGAACTCCGGTGGCGGCGCGGATCAAGGACGAGCTGTCCCGTGTGCAGGTGCAGACGCTCGAGCGCAACTGCGCCGAGTTCGGTGTGCCGCTGTACTCGCTCGGATCCGAGCATCAGGGGATCGTGCACGTGATCGGCCCAGAGCTCGGCGTCACGCAGCCTGGGATGACGATCGTCTGCGGCGACTCCCACACCGCGACCCACGGCGCCTTCGGTGCGCTCGCCATCGGAATCGGCACGAGCGAGGTCGAGCACGTCCTCGCCACCCAGTGCCTCGTCCAGTCCAAGCCGCGATCGATGCGGATCAGCTATGAGGGCGCGCTCGGGTTCGGCGTCACCGCGAAGGATCTGATCCTCGCGACAATCGGTCAGATCGGGGTCGACGGAGCTGTCGGCCACGTCGTCGAGTTCGCGGGCGAGGCGATCCGCGCGCTCTCGATGGAGGGCCGGATGACCGTCTGCAACATGACGATCGAGGGCGGCGGACGGGCGGGCATGATCGCGCCCGACGAAACCACGTTCGAATACGTGATCGGACGGCCAGGGGCTCCGGCCGACGTACCGCAGGAGTGGCGGACGCTGCGTAGCGACGCGGGCGCGAAGTTCGATCGTGAGGTTGTGCTCGATGCGGCGGCGATCAGCCCGATGGTGACCTGGGGCACGAACCCGGGGATGGTGGTGCCCGTCACCGGCGAGGTTCCCGAGCCGCAATCCGAGCAGGACCACCGGGCGCTCGACTACATGGGGCTGCAGGCGCGCACGCCGATCGACCAGATCGCGCTGGACCGCGTGTTCATCGGCTCCTGCACGAACTCCCGGATCGGCGATCTGCGAGCCGCCGCCGGAATGATCGCGGGCCGCCGGGTCGCCGACGGGGTGTACGCGATGGTCGTGCCCGGCTCGAACCGTGTCAAGGCGCAGGCCGAGGCGGAGGGGCTCGACCGGATCTTCCGCGATGCAGGGTTTGATTGGCGTGGGGCGGGCTGCTCGATGTGCCTGGGGATGAACCCGGACATCGCCGCGCCGGGCGAGCGGGTCGCCTCGACCTCGAACCGCAACTTCGAGGGGCGCCAGGGACGCGGCGCGCGCACGCACCTGGTCTCCCCGCAGATGGCGGCTGCCGCGGCGATCACCGGCCATTTCGTCGACATCCGTGAGTGGGAAGGGAGCAGCAGATGAAAGCGATAGAGACGATCACCGGCCGTGTCAGCGTCCTTGACCGGGACGACGTCGACACCGATCAGATCATCCCGAAGCAGTTCCTCAAGCGGATCGAGCGGACGGGCTTCGGCGAGTTCCTGTTCTACGACTGGGCGAAGGAGCCCGACTGGGAGCTGCCGAGCAACCCGATCCTGGTGTCGGGGCGCAACTTCGGCTGCGGCTCGAGCCGCGAGCACGCGCCGTGGGCGCTCGAGGATTACGGTTTCCAGGCGATCATCGCCCCGAGCTTCGCCGACATCTTCCGCTCCAACTGCATGAAGGTCGGACTGCTGCCGGTCGAACTCTCGCCCGAAGCGTGCGCGGCGATCGCGCAGGCCGGCGAAGCGCAGATCGATCTCGCCGCCCAGGAGGTGCGCTGGCCGACCGGAACGGCGAGCTTCGAGATCGATGCCGAGATCAAGCACAGGCTGCTGGGCGGGCTCGATGACATCGCGCTGACGCTCGGTCAGTCCGCGGCGATCGACGCCTACGAGCGCGATCTGGAGCGGACGGGTCCCGTCACCACGGCCCTGGCGTGAGCGCCACGGGATCGTCCCGCGACTGGGACGCAGCCACCTACGACCGTGTCTCCTCGCCTCAGCAGGCGTGGGCACGCGAGCAACTCGAGCGACTGGCGCTGCGCGGCGATGAGGTCGTGCTGGACGCCGGCTGCGGATCGGGGAAGGTGACCGCCCTGATCGCGGCTCTGGTGCCGCGCGGGCGCGTCTATGGAGTCGACGTGGCGCCGTCGATGATCCGCCACGCCCGGGAGGCGCTCGGCGATCGTGCCACGTTCCTGTGCCAGGACCTCGTCGAGCTGACGCTGCCCGAGCCGGTCGACGCGGTCTTCTCGAACGCGACCTTTCACTGGATCCCCGACCACCCGACGCTGTTCGCACGGCTGTTCGGCGCGCTTGCTCCCGGCGGGCGATTGGTCGCGCAGTGCGGCGGGAAGGGCAACATCGACGCGTTCCGCGTGCTGGCGGAGACAGTCGCCCATGAGCGGCCGTACGCACCATATTTCGTCGACTGGCGCAAGCCGTGGAACTACGCGGGCGCCGAGGAGACCGCCGCGCGGCTGGCGCATGCGGGCTTCGTCGAGGTCGAGACGTGGCTCGAGGACAAGCCGACGCCGCTCGACGATCCGCGGCCGTTTGTGAGCACCGTCTGCCTCGTGCGCCACCTCGACCCGCTGCCTGAAGAACTGCGTGACCGGTTCGTCGATGACGTCTTATCGCGCGCGGGCACGCCGTTTGTGCTCGAATACGTACGTCTCAACATGACAGCTCGTAAGCCGTGACAGTTTCGTAAGCCGTGACAGTTTCGCAAGCCGTGACCGCAGCCAAGCCGTGAGCGCAACAGCGACCGAGCCCGACGGGGTACTGGTCCCGAAGGGCCTGAAGCAGAACGCGATCGGGCTGGCCACGAGCACCGGTATCGGCGTCGCCTCGACGGCGCCGGCGTACAGCCTGGCGGCCACGCTCGGCTTCGTCGTCGCGGTGGTCGGGCTGCAGACTCCGCTGCTGGTGATCCTCGCGTTCATCCCGATGTTCATGAACGCCTGGGCGACGCGGTTGATGAACCGCTTCGACCCCGACTGCGGAACCAGCTTCACCTGGGCCGCCCGGGTGCTCGGGCCACGGACGGGCTGGTTCGCGGGCGGGTGGGGAACGATCGCGGCCGACCTGCTGGCGATGGGCAGCTATGCCCAGATCGCCGGCCAGTACGTGTTCCTGTTCGTCGGTGCCGATGCGATCGGCACGAACCCGACCAGCGTGTGGGTGCTGCTCGTCGGGATCGGATGGATCGTCGGCCTCACCTACATCTGCTACCGCGGGATCGAGATCTCGGCACGGCTGCAGCTGTGGCTCGTCACGATCGAGGTGGTGATGCTGCTCGTGATGTCAGCCGTCGCGATCGTGAAGCTTGCAAACGGCACGGCGCCACCAGGTCACCTGAGCCCGTCGTGGAGCTGGTTCAACCCGGCCCAGATCGGCTCGTTCAGCACGTTCATGCAGGGAATGTTGCTGATGATCTTCATCTACTGGGGCTGGGACACGACCACCTCGGTCAACGAGGAGTCCGAGGATCCGAGCCGGATCCCCGGCACCGCCGGGGTGATCTCGACCTTCCTGCTGCTCGCCACGTATCTGCTGGTGGTGCTCTCGGTGCAGGCATTCGCGGGCGTCGGCACGCACGGCATCGGCCTGGACAACCCCAACCATCAGGGGGATGTCCTGTCGGTGCTCGGCAGCTCGATCTTCGGGAGCTCGACGATCGGAACCGTGTTCAGCCGGTTGCTGATCCTGATGGTCCTGACCTCGGCCGCCGCGACCACGCAGACGACGATCCTCCCGAACGCCCGGACGATGCTGTCGATGGCGTTCCATAAGGCGATCGCCCCGATCTTCGGCCGGACGCACCCACGCTACCTGACGCCGACGTTCTCGACGATCTCGTTCGGGGTGGTGTCGGTCTTCTACTACGCGGTGCTCAACTTCGTCGCGCACGGCAACGTGATCTCCGACGCCGTGACCGCGACTACCTTCTTCGCGGCGCTGTATCTCGGGATCACGGGCATCTCCGCCGCCTGGCACTATCGCTCGTCGCTGTCCTCCGGCATCGGTGCAGCGTTCAGCCGCGTCGTGATGCCGGCGCTGAGCGCCGTGGCGCTCTACACCGTGCTCGCGTGGAGCATCAAGACCTACCTCGACCCGTCGCAGAGCTACACGGTGGTGACGCTGCCAATCGTCGGACAGGTCGGTGGCACGATGCTGATCGCCGTGATCACGGTGATCGTCGGACTCGGATGGATGCTCTACTGCGAGCGCACAGAACCGACGTTCTTCAGCGGGGAGTCGCTGCAGGCCGGCGTCGCGCTGACAGATGACGACGAGATCGTCGAGCTGAAGCGGGAGTGAGCCCCGGCGCGGCCGGCATCCACCGGTGGCCCTCGTCACCTGGCCGAGACGACGAAATCGGCTACCGTCCGCAACCATCGAAGTCCACCAGGTCATCCTCCTCCCCGGCGACGGAATCGGCCCAGAGCTGACCGGCCCAGCGGTCGCGGTTCTGAACGCCGTCGCAGCCGGCATGTTCGAGTTCGAGGAGCACCTGTTCGGCGGCGCTTCGATCGATGCGCACGGCGTCCCGCTCACGGACGAGACCCGGGCCGCGTGCATCGGTGCCGATGCCGTGTTGCTCGCAGCCGTCGGTGGACCGAAGTGGGACACGACCGACCCGACGGCGCCCCGGCCCGAGCAGGGGCTGCTGGGCCTGCGCAAGGCGATGGGGCTTTACGCGAACCTGCGTCCTGTCCGGCCGGTGCCGGCCCTCTACGAAGCGAGTCCGCTGAAGCGCGAGGTGATCGAGGGCACCGACCTGCTGATCGTTCGCGAACTGACCGGCGGCATCTACTTCGGCGAGAAGACCCGTACGGCGGATTCGGCGTCCGACGTCTGCTCCTATACGCGTGAGGAGATCGAGCGGATCGCGAGGGTCGCCTTCAGGGCCGCGCGTTCGCACGTGACCAGCGTCGACAAGGCGAACGTGCTCGAGACCAGTCGCCTCTGGCGCGAGGTCGTGCGTGATCTCCACGGCAGCGAGTTTCCGCAGATCGAACTTCGGCACCTGCTCGTCGACAACGCGTCGATGCAGCTGATCGCCAACCCCGGAGACTTCGACGTGATCGTCACCGAGAACATGTTCGGTGACATCCTCAGCGACGAGGCCGCGATGCTGACCGGCTCGATCGGACTGCTCCCGAGCGCCTCGCTCGGTGCGCAGGGAAGCCCGGGCCTGTTCGAGCCGGTGCACGGTTCGGCGCCGGACATCGCCGGAACCGGCGCCGCCAACCCACTCGCGATGTTCCTCTCGGCGGCGCTGATGCTCCGCCACGCGTTCGCAATGGAGACCCAGGCCGCAGCGATAGAATCGGCAGTCGATCGCGCGCTGCTCGAAGGGCTGCGCACGCGCGATCTCGGGGGCACCGCGGGTACCCGGGAGGCCACCGACGCCGTCCTCAAACACCTCTAAGGAGCAAGTCGTGGAACAAGCGGACCTGATCTGGCACAACGGGGAACTGGTCGCCTGGGAGGACGCGAAGGTCCACGTACTGACGCACGGGCTCCACTACGGCACCGGCGTTTTCGAGGGTGAGCGGGCCTACGACACGGCGCGCGGCCCGGCGATCTTCCGTCACCGCGACCACCTCGACCGGCTGTTCAAGTCAGCTGAGCTGTATTACATGCCGGTCCCGTACACGCTCGAGGAACTGCGCTCCGCCACCCATGAGCTGATCGCAGCCAACGAGCTGCGTGAGTGCTACATCCGCCCGCTGGTGTTCCGCGGCTACGGCCAGATGGGCCTCAACCCGCTTGATGCACCCGTCGACGTCGTGATCGCGGTGTGGCCGTGGGGTGCCTACCTCGGCGAGGAGAGCAAGCAGAACGGGATTCGCGCGAAGGTCGCAAGCTGGCGGCGGATTTCGCACGACTCGCTGATCCCACACGCGAAGGCGTCGGGACAGTATCTGAACAGCGTGTTGGCCAAGATCGAGGCGACGAAGGCCGGCTATCAGGAGGCGATCCTGCTCGACTCCCGCGGATTCGTGTGCGAGGGATCGGGCGAGAACATCTACGCGGTCCGGGACGGACGGATCGTGACGCCGCCTCAGACCGCCGGGATCCTCGACGGGATCAGCCGCAAGTCGATCATCACGATCGCGACCGACCTCGGCTACGAGGTCGTCGAGCGCGACCTCGCGCGGGCGGAACTCTACCTCGCCGAGGAGGTGTTCCTGTCGGGTACCGCCGCCGAGCTGGTGCCGGTCCGCGAGATCGACGACCACGTGATCGGCTCCGGCGGGCGGGGTCCGATCACGCTGGCGGTGCAGAGCGTGTTCGAGGATGCCCTGCATGGGCGCGATCCCCGCTACGCCGCCTGGCTCGACGTCGTGCAGGTGCCGACGAAGGCAGCCTGAGCCGCGGCTGCATGACCCGTATCGAGCTGTATGACACGACCCTGCGCGACGGCATGCAGGGGGAGGGGATGTCGCTGTCCGCGCAGGAGAAGCTGCGGGTTGCGCACAGGCTGGACGAGTTCGGGATCGACATGATCGAAGCCGGCTTCGCCAGCTCCAACCCCAAGGAACAGGAGCTGTTTGACCTGCTCGCGCACGAGCCCCTGCACCACGCCCAGATCGCCGCGTTCGGGATGACCCGTCGCCGCGACGCCCGCGCGGATCAGGATCCTGCCCTGCGTGTGCTCGCCGACGGCTTCACGCCGGTGTGCACGCTGGTCGGGAAGACCTGGAGCCTCCACCTCGAGAAGGTGGTGAAGGTCGATCGTGACGAGAACCTCCGGATGATCGAGGAGTCGGTCGCATTTCTGGTCGCGGCCGGCAAGCGGGTGGTCTACGACGCCGAGCACTTCTTCGTGGGCTACGCCGAGCACCCCGAATACGCGCTGCGGTGCCTGCGCGCCGCCGCACAGGCCGGGGCGGAGACGGTCGTCTGCTGTGACACGAACGGAGGCACGCTGCCGGACGAGGTCGCGGCCACGATGACCGCGGTCGTGCAGGCGCTGAGCGCTGAGCAGGCCACCGTCGGGATCCACTGTCACGACGACGCCGGCTGTGGCGTCGCGAACACGCTCGCCGGCGTGCAGCACGGCGCCACCCACGTGCAGGGCACGATCAACGGCTACGGGGAGCGGTGCGGAAACGCCAACCTGATCACGGTGGTCGCGAACCTCCAGCTGAAGCTCGGCTACGAGTGCCTGACCGAGACGCAGCTCATGTCGCTGACGCCGACCGCGCACTTCTTCGACGAGCTCCTGAACTTCAATCCCAACCCCGACCAGCCCTACGTCGGACGTA
Organism: uncultured Solirubrobacterales bacterium; assembly: GCA_963742025.1. Classification (GTDB taxonomy): domain Bacteria; phylum Actinomycetota; class Thermoleophilia; order Solirubrobacterales; family Solirubrobacteraceae; genus Palsa-465. The sequence goes on along the minus strand of CAVUKF010000003.1, from coordinate 146,552 downwards.
ACGCGTTCGCGCACAAGGGCGGCATGCATGTCGCCGGCGTCACCGCCGACCCACTGACCTTCGAGCACATCGACCCGGAGGTGGTGGGCAACCGCCGGGAGGTCCTGATCTCGGAGCTGTCCGGCAAGGGAACCGTGCACAGCCGCGCGGCGGACGCCGGCATCTCCGTCGATGATGCCGCCGCGACGCGGATCATCACGCGGGTCAAGGAGCTTGAACACCGCGGCTACCAATACGAGGCGGCTGACGGCTCGTTCGAGCTGCTGCTGCGCAAGGAGACGGGCGAGTACGAACCGCTGTTCCGGCTCGAAAGCTGGCGCGCGATCGTCGAGAAGCGCGCCGACGGGAGAGTCGAGACCGAGGCCACGATCAAGATCTGGATCGAAGGTGAGCGCTACGTTCGCACTGCCGAGGGCAATGGGCCCGTCAACGCGCTCGACCGGGCGCTGCGCGACGCGCTGATCGAGATCCACCCGCATCTCGCAGAGATCGACCTCGTCAACTTCAAGGTGCGGATCCTCGACGAGTCGAAGGGCACCGGAGCGGTCACGCGGGTGCTGCTCGACGCCTCCGACGGCGACTCGGTATGGGGTTCGATCGGCGTCTCGGAGAACGTGATCGAGGCTTCATGGGAGGCGCTGGTCGACTCGCTCGAGTACGGGATGCAGGTCGGCAGGCGGGTCACGGGCGACGCGGCCCCGGCGTCGTGAGCGCGCACGCGCTCGAGCAGCTCCAGCTCGCCAAACCGGTGATCGGCGAGCGCGAGGCGGAACTGGTGCTCCAGGTGCTTCGCTCAGGGAGGTTGTCGCTGGGCCCGATGCTCGAGGTCTTCGAGCGCAAGTTCGCCGCGCGGGTGTGTGCGGCGAACGCGAGTGCCGTCTCGTCCGGCACGGCCGGTCTGCACCTGGCGCTGCGCGCTGTCGGGGTCGTTGACGGCAGCGAGGTCGTGACCAGTCCGTTCTCGTTCGTCGCGAGCGCGAACGTGGCGGTTTACGAGCGCGCCCGCCCGGTCTTCGCGGACATCGATCCGGTGACGCTCAACCTCGACCCCGCCGCGGCGGCGGCCGCGGTGACCTCGCGCACCGCGGCGCTGCTGCCGGTGCACGTGTTCGGCTACCCGGCCGACATGGTGGCGTTCGAGGCGCTCGGCCTACCGATCGTCGAGGACGCCTGCGAGGCGCTCGGCGCCCGGTACACGGACGGCGGCGAGGTCGGCGGACGCGGACATCCAGCGGTGTTCGGCTTCTACGCGAACAAGCAGCTGACCACGGGCGAGGGTGGGATCGTGACCTGCAGCGAGCCGGCCATGAAGGCACGGATCGACTCCGAGCGCAATCAGGGCCGCGCGCCCGATATGGGGTGGCTTGACCATGACCGTCTCGGCTTCAACTACCGCCTGTCCGACATCGCCTGCGCGCTGGGGGTGGCGCAGCTCGAGCGGCTTGATCAGATGCTTTCCGATCGGGCTCGCGTCGCCAGGCTGTACCGATCGGCCCTGGCCGAGATCGACGAGCTGTCGCTGCCGTGCCAGGATGCGGGTGGCGCTCGTCGCGGCTGGTTCGTGTTCGTCGTGCAGCTTCCTCGCGGCAGTGACCGTGACGGCGTCATACGGGCTCTCGGGGAGCTCGGTGTGCCGAGCAAGCCCTACTTCCCGGCCGTCCACCTGATGTCCTACTACCGCGAGGTGTTCGGTCATCGCGAGGGGGAGTTCCCTGTCTGCGAGGACATCGCGTCGCGCTCGATCGCGCTGCCGTTCTTCCCGGAGATGACCGAGGGACAGGTCACACGGGTGGCTTCGGCGCTTGGGGCCGTGCTGACGGCGTCGCAGCCCTCCGGCGGCCGCGCGGCCGGTCAGGCCCGGGTTTAGACCATGTCCCGCTTCGCGCTACCGCAGGACGACGCGTTCCGCGCGCTGAATGACTCGATCTCGTTCGACCGGCGCCTCGGGGATGTCGATGTCGAGCAGTCGATCGCGCACGTCTCGATGCTCGCGGCGCAGGGAATCATCAGCGAATCGGACCGTGACGCGCTGCAGGGCGCGTTGCGCCAGATCGCGGGCGAGCTGCGCGACGGGTCATTCCCATTCGACAGCGGGGACGAGGACATCCACATGGCGGTCGAGCGTCGCGTCGGGGAGATCGCCGGCCGGGTCGGCGGGAAGCTTCACACCGCCAGGTCCCGCAACGACCAGGTGGCGACCGACGTCGCGATGTTCGTGCGTGGGTGTGCGCTGAATGCGGCCGCGCTGTCGCTCGAACTGGCGCAGGAGCTGATCAGCGTGGCCCAGGCACATCTCGACTGGCCGATGCCCGGTTACACGCACCTGCAGCGAGCGCAGCCGGTCTACCTGAGCCACCATCTGCTCGCGTACGTCTGGATGCTGCTGCGCGATGAGCGGCGATTCATCGCGGTCACCGAGGGCACCGCCGCGCTGCCGCTCGGCGCGGGCGCGCTGGCCGGCGTCAACTTCGAGACCGACCGTGTCAGGGTCGCCTCCGAGCTCGGCTTCGCGGGCGTCGCCGAGAACTCGATCGACGCCGTCTCCAACCGCGATTTCGTGCTCGACTACCTCGCCGCGGCCGCAACCTGCGCGACTCATCTCTCGCGCCTGGGCGCCGAGATCGTGCTGTGGTCGAGCACCGAGTTCGGCTTCTGCGAGGTCTCGGATGCGTGGGCGTCGGGCTCATCGATCATGCCGCAGAAGAAGAACCCCGATGCGGCCGAGCTCATGCGCGCCAAGGCGCCGCGGATCGCCGGGCATCTGGTCGCGCTCCACGGTGTCATGCACGGGCTGCCGCTGACCTATAACAAGGACATGCAGGAGGACAAGGAGCACCTGTTCGACGCCGTCGACACGCTTGAGCTGTCGCTCGCGGCGGCCACCGGGATGCTCGCCTCGATCAGCTTCAACCGTCAACGGCTAGCGGCGGCTGCGGCGGACGAGTTCCTCGCGGCGACCGATGTCGCTGACCTGCTGGTCAAGCGCGGCCTGCCATTCCGTGAGGCCCACGGTGTCGTCGCCACGCTTGTGCGGGAGGCGGTCTCCCAGGGCAAGTCGCTGTCGGATCTGAGCGCCGAGGAGCTCGCTGCTGCATCGCCGCTGCTCGACGCCGGCTTCTACGAGCTGCTGCGCGACGGCGCGTGGCTCGAGTCGAAGGTTTCACGAGGCGGTACCAGCCTGGCGATGGTCCGCCGCCAGCTGGAGCACGCACAGACCCAGATCGAGCGTGCCCGCGCGACCGGTCGCTGACACTGCGGGGAGCTGATCCGTGGGGCCCGACTTCTATGCGAGGCCGGTGCTCGAGGTCGCTCGGGACCTGATCGGATGTGTGGTTGCCCGCGGCGAGTGCAGCGGCGTGATCGTCGAGACCGAGGCCTACCACGACAGCGAGCCGGCATGCCACGCGTTCGCCGGCCTGACGCCGCGCACGGCCACGCTGTTCGGCCCGCCCGGATTCGCGTACGTGTACCGCTCCTACGGCGTGCACGCGATGCTGAACGCCGTCAGCGAGCCCGAGGGCGTCGGCGCGGCCGTGCTGATCAGGGCGCTCGAGCCGCTGGAGGGGGTGTCATTGATGCAGCAGCGCAGGGGGCTCGAGCGGCTTCGCGATCTGTGCTCGGGCCCGGGGAAGCTGACGCAGGCGCTCGGAATCTGGCTGACCGACAACGGCTGCGACCTGCGGCGCGGACCGGTGACGATCGCCGGCCGGCCCGCCGGCTGGTCAGACCCTCCGATCTCCGTCTCGACACGGATCGGGATCACGAAGGCCGTCGAGTTGCCGTGGCGGTTCTCCGCCAGCGGCAGCCGGTTCCTGTCGGCTCCGGTCCGGCCCTCGTAACGGCCCGGCAGTCAAGCCGGGCCGGATCAGCCGCCTATACCAGCTCCGCCGGTGCCGCTGGTGCCGCCTGATGGTGGCGGCGCGGGGGTCGGGGTTGGCGCGGCCGGCGTGGTTGTGCCGGCGCCGGTGTTGGCCGGAGTCGTGGTAGCCGGCGGTGTCGTCGCCGGCGTTGTTGCGCGACCGGGGGTTGTGGCTGCACCGGTGGTGTTCGCGGGTGTGGTGGTCGTGCCGGCAGTTGTGTAGGGCCCGCCGCCGGTGCTCGGAATCAGGCTCGGCGTCGTCACGGTCGTCGTGGTCTGACCTGCCTTGTGGGGACCGTATTCGACCTGCTCGTTGGCGAGGATCTGCAGCGCCTGGACCATGTAGTTGTGCCAGATGATCGCGGGGAAAGTGCCGCCCTCGACCGGAGCGCCGTTGTAGTTCGTCTTCATCGGGATCGCGCCCTGCGGGTAGCCGACCCACACCGCGGTGGTCAGCTGCGGGGTCCAGCCGACGAACCAGGCGTCGGCGTAATTGGTCGTCGTTCCGGTCTTGCCGGCGACGACGACTCCCGGAATCGCCGCCATCGGTGCGGTGCCGCCGGGGCCGACGACGCCCTCGAGCATCGTGCGAACCTCTTCGGTCACCCACTGCGGCAGGATCCGCCTGTAGGTCGGATGGTCGACCACGTCCCTCAGCGGACAGACCGGACACTTGATCTGAGCGATCGCCGTGGGCCCCGGCTGGTTCGGCACGTCCATGTCGCCGATCATCGGGTTGTAGACCTTCAAGCCGCCCGTGGCCAGGGTCTCGTACGCGTGAGCCATATCGAGCGGCGAGACGCCGATCTTCAGACCGCCGAGGATCATCGCGTAGTTGTCGGAGATCGGTGAGCGGATCCCCATCCGCTTCGCCAGCCGTGCGATCCGCTTGGTCCCGACATGGATCCCGACCTGCGAGAAGACGGTGTTATCGGAGATCGCGGTCGCCTCCGTGAGCGTGATCGGCCCCGAGTACGTGTTGCCGAAGTTGTGGACGATGAAGTGCTCCTTGCCGGCGCTGTTGGGGACGATGAAGTCCTGCGGCGCGGAGTCGATGATCGAATACGGCGTGTACTCGCCGGTCAGCAGTGCCTCGGAGAGGGTGAAGGGCTTGAACGAGGACCCTGGCTGGCGGTGGCCGAGGGTGGCGAGGTTGAACGGTGATTGGGTGTAATCGCCGTCGCCGCTGACCATCGCCCGAACCTCGCCGTTCTGGTTGTCGATCGAGACCAGCGCGGCGGTGGGGCCGTTGGTACCGGGCGGGAACTCCGCATCGATCGCCTGCTGCGCCGCCTCCTGCATCGGCAGGTCGATCGTCGTGCGGATCTTCAGACCCCCGTAGTAGGCCTTGTACGCCGCGAGCTTCGAGGGTACGCCCTCCCGCTCGAGCGCCGCGATGATCTGCGGGCGCAGCCAGCTCGTGAAGTAGGGGGCCGCCGGCGGCTCCTGCGGCTGCTGGATCTCGGAGGCGGTCGGCAGCGGCCGGTTGATGCCGTACTCGTACTGTGCGCGCGTGATGTAGCGCTGCTGATACATGTCGAACAGGACCAGGTTGCGGCGTCCCTCAGCGGCGGCGGGGTGCAGGATCGGGTCGAACGCCGACGGGTTGGCAACCATTCCTGCGAGCAGCGCCGCCTGCCAGTAGGTCAGCTCCTTCGCACACTCGGGCCGGTTCGGGGTCACGGAGGTCGGATCGCCGCAGGCCCCCGGCACCTGGTCGGGGCCGTCGCCTGCGTTGTAACCGTGCGCCGAACCGAAGTACACCCGCGCGGCCGACTCGATGCCGTAGGCGCCCTCGCCGAAGTAGATCGTGTTCAGATACTCGGTGAGGATCTTCCAGCGCGGCCAGTGATGTACCAGTTGGAAGGCGAGCGCGGCCTCACGCAGCTTCTCGAAGATCGTCCGGTTGTCCTGCTCTGCGAGCACGTTCTTGACGAACTGCTCGGCGATCGTCGAGGCGCCCTCGCGCGGGCCGCCTGTGACGTCTGACACCAGCGCGCGCACCAATCCGCGGAGGTCGACACCCGGATCGGTCCAGAAGCGCTTGTCCTCGACCGCCACGATCGCGTGGACCATCGCCTGTGAGATGTCCTGCCAGCTGTCGATGACCTGATGGGTGGTTGGTGGTTCCAGGATCCCGATCGGGCGCCAGTGATCGTCGTAGAGGTACGAGTTCTTCTGCAGCGCGAACTGCGCTCGGTTCTCAAGCTTCGGAAGATCGTGCGTAACCGACATCGCCATCCCGAACACAGCCGAGACGAACGCCAGCAGGCCGAACCCGACGACGGTGAAAAACAGGCGGAGCTTGCGCAGCCGCGGCTTACGCGGCCGTCCACCGCGAGCCCGGCGGCGCGGGGGCCAACGACGGCCGGGTTCCAGCACAATCGGGGCGGGGGCCTCGTCGGCCTGGATCAGCGTGTGGTCTTCGACGCTCATGAAATCGGAGCAGTGGCCGGCCGCGTTGTGAGGCTGGGGCCGGCGGCGGTGCCGTTTGTGAAATGACTGGGCCCGGGGGCATCGCGGGCCGGTCCTGCCGAAGCGGAGAGTCTAGCATTGCGGCTGTGGGGTCAGAGACGTTGAGCGGCTGCGCGCGACCGTGCGCGCGTGGGCATGGACCCGGCTGAGGCCGCGGCCTGGCTGAGCAGGAACACCGTCGACTCACTGCCCGACGGTGCTCTGCAGGCCAAGCTGAGCATCGGCAGACCACTGCGCGTAAAGCTCGGCATCGACCCGACGGCGCCCGACATCCACCTCGGCTTCTCCGTGGTCCTGCAGAAGCTGCGAGAGTTCCAGGACCTCGGACACACCGTGGTGTTGATCATCGGCGATTACACGGCACGCGTGGGGGATCCGAGCGGGCGGACCACGACCAGACCGGTGCTGACCGGCGAGGAGATCGACGCCAACGCCGTCAGCTTCCAGCAGCAGGCCGCCAAGGTGCTCGATTCCAACCGGCTCGAGGTCGTCCACAACGGGGAATGGCTCGACATGAAGATGGCCGAGCTGTTCCGGCTGATGGGTGCCGTGACGATCGCCCAGGTGCTCGAGCGCGACGATTTCGCCAAGCGCTACGCGTCCGGCAGCGCGATCTCGATGCTCGAGCTGCTCTACCCGCTGCTACAGGGCTATGACTCGGTGGCGGTGCGCGCCGACGTCGAGCTCGGCGGGGCTGATCAGAAGTTCAATCTCCTACTCGGCCGCGACATCCAGCGTCACTATGGATTGCCGGAACAGGTGATCATGACGATGCCGCTGCTGACGGGCACCGACGGGGTGCGCAAGATGTCCAAGTCAGCCGGCAACTACATCGGCGTCAGCGAGGCGCCTCAGGAGATCTACGGCAAGACCGTCAGCATCCCCGACGAGTCGATCGGATTGTGGTACTCGCTGCTGCTCGATTCCCAGCCGCCCGCGAACGTTGGCCCCTGGGATGCAAAGCGCGCACTCGCGCGCGCGCTCGTCGAGCGTTTCCACGGCCCCGGCGATGCGGCGGCCGCGCAGGAGGCGTTCGACCGGGTGCACCGCCGGCGCGAGTTGCCGGCCGAAGTTCCCGTGTTCGAGTGGGATCTCGACGGCACCCCGGACAGCGGCGTGGTCCACCTCCCGGCATTGCTCGCGCGCGCCTTCGGAGTCTCGAGCTCCGAGGCTCGGCGAAGCATCGCCCAGGGGGCGGTCAGGCTCGATGGCGAGCCGGTCGCCGTCGACAAGCTCGATCTGCCTCGCGAATCGATCGACGGGCGGGTCCTGCAGCTCGGCAAACGGCACTTCGTCCGGGTCCGGGTCCGATAGCGTGCCGATCTCGTAGGAACTCCCGGTACGACCAAGAGCATGCCTGCACATGCCTGAACGAGCAAACCGGATTGTGTGCGGTTGCGATCGGTGAGGATAGCCTGACGAGATGACCGTTCACTCCGGCATGCTGCGGATGGAGACGCCGGGAAACGGCGCGATCGTCGACATCACCGAGGGAGTCGCGCGCGTGGTCAGCACCTCGGGGGTCGATCGGGGCGTCACGACGGTGTTCGCGACCGGCTCGACCCTGGCGATCACGACGATGGAGTACGAACCGGGCGGGGTCAGCGATCTGAGATCGCTGCTGGATGCGCTGATCCCGCCGAACCGGGAGTATCAGCACAACCTCCGCAACCACGACACAAACGCGCACGCGCACCTGCGTGCGGCACTGATCGGCCCGTCGGAGAGCGTCCCGGTCCTCGACGGAGGCCTCGTCCTCGGTACGTGGCAACAGATCGTTCTGATCGACTTCGATGACCGGCCGCGCACCCGCACCGTCACGGTCCATGTCCTGTCCTGACCGGTCACGGCCGTTTACGGAGCCGCTCTCGAACCGTGTAGCCTGAGGCCAACGTCCCGAGTAGGGGGTGTGGCGGCGCCGAGTAGGGGACGTGGCGGCGGATTGCGCGTGTCCAGGCCCGCAGCTTGAGAGCGAGGCCTCCAACGTGCTATATTCATCGGTCCTGCCCCGGGATTCGGTAGCGGATCTCGGGTGCACCCCTGAGAAGGAACACCCTTCTCTCCGAGGTGCGGCGGTCTTTGAAAACTCAACAGCATGCGCACCTCGACCTACCCAGGTCGAGTGTGTGTCCAGGTTCGACGCCGTCACTCGGCAGGCCCCTCGTGGGCCGCGCAAGGTGGCGGTGCCAAGATTGACCCCGTCTTGCGCCCGGGAGCCCTCGTGTACATCGGGCTCCCATGCTTGGGCGCAAGGGCCTCATCCCTCCAGGGGAGAGGCCCAGGTTTGGTCCCACCGGACTCGGCGATTCGTCGCCGGCTTCGAGGGATCGCATTTCCTGACGACTCTTTGTGTGAAGTTCTTCACGGAGAGTTTGATCCTGGCTCAGGACGAACGCTGGCGGCGTGCCTAACACATGCAAGTGGAGCGACGAACCAGGCTTCGGCCTGGGGCAAAGCCGCGAACGGGTGAGTAACACGTGGGTAACCTGCCCCGATGATTGGGACAACCCGAGGAAACTCGAGCTAATACCAAATGTGCCCTCCGACCATAAGGTCGCTGGGGAAAGGAAGCTTCGGCCTCCGCATCGGGATGGGCCCGCGGCCCATTAGCTTGTTGGTGAGGTAACGGCTCACCAAGGCTACGATGGGTAGCTGGTCTGAGAGGACGATCAGCCACACTGGGACTGAGACACGGCCCAGACTCCTACGGGAGGCAGCAGTGGGGAATCTTGCGCAATGCGCGAAAGCGTGACGCAGCAACGCCGCGTGGGTGAAGACGGCCTTCGGGTTGTAAAGCCCTTTCAGTTGGGACGAAGCTTCGTCGGTGAATAGCCGGCTGGAGTGACGGTACCTTCAGAAGAAGCCCCGGCTAACTACGTGCCAGCAGCCGCGGTAATACGTAGGGGGCAAGCGTTGTCCGGAATCATTGGGCGTAAAGCGCGTGTAGGCGGCTCGATAAGTCTGCTGTGAAAGTCCAGGGCTCAACCCTGGAATGCCGGTGGAAACTGTCGAGCTAGAGTCCGGAAGGGGTGAGTGGAATTCCTGGTGTAGCGGTGAAATGCGCAGATATCAGGAGGAACACCAATGGCGAAGGCAGCTCACTGGGACGGTACTGACGCTGAGACGCGAAAGCGTGGGGAGCAAACAGGATTAGATACCCTGGTAGTCCACGCCGTAAACGATGGGCACTAGGTGTGGGGGGTGTCGACTCCCCCCGTGCCGACGCTAACGCATTAAGTGCCCCGCCTGGGGAGTACGGCCGCAAGGCTAAAACTCAAAGGAATTGACGGGGGCCCGCACAAGCAGCGGAGCATGTGGTTTAATTCGACGCAACGCGAAGAACCTTACCTGGGCTTGACATGTTCCTGACCGCCGTGGAAACACGGCTTCCCTTCGGGGCAGGATCACAGGTGGTGCATGGCTGTCGTCAGCTCGTGTCGTGAGATGTTGGGTTAAGTCCCGCAACGAGCGCAACCCCCGTCGTATGTTGCCAGCATTTAGTTGGGGACTCATGCGAGACTGCCGGTGACAAACCGGAGGAAGGTGGGGATGACGTCAAGTCATCATGCCCCTTATGTCCAGGGCTACACACGTGCTACATTGGCGCGTACAGAGGGCTGCAAGACCGCGAGGTGGAGCGAATCCCTTAAAGCGCGTCTCGGTTCGGATTGCAGGCTGAAACTCGCCTGCATGAAGGCGGAGTTGCTAGTAATCGCGGATCAGCATTGCCGCGGTGAATACGTTCCCGGGCCTTGTACACACCGCCCGTCACACCATGGGAGTGAGCAACACCCGAAGCCGGTGGCCTAACCCGCAAGGGAGGGAGCCGTCGAAGGTGGGGCTCGTGACTGGGGTGAAGTCGTAACAAGGTAGCCGTAGCGGAAGCTGCGGCTGGATCACCTCCTTTCTAGGGAGCCCTCTCACGAGGGCGGCCGGACGATGGTTGTCCGGAACTAGAATGTCGACCGAATCTGGCAGAGGCGCGCGAGCGACAAACGTTGTTCGACCAGCCTCGCATGCTGTTGAGTTTTGAGAGACCGGCGCGCTGCCGGCGGCTCGAGGATCGTCAGATCCCGTGGCTTCCGCGTTGCGCGTCGCGCCTCCCCGCGGACCTTGAAAACTGCACAGTAGCCAATGAAACGGGTATCACCGATGGGAGCCGCAAGGCTCTCTCTCGGAGGGCTCGCAACCGCGAGCCCATGAAGATCACCGTCAAGATAGTAAGGGCACACGGTGGATGCCTTGGCACCAAGAGTCGATGAAGGGCGTGAACGGCTGCGATAAGCCGCGGTGAGGCGCTGAATGGCCTTTGACCCGCGGATGCCCGAATGGGGAAACCCAGCGCTGGTAATGCGGCGTTATCCCGTGCTGAACACATAGGCACGGCGAAGACAAGCGGGGGAAGTGAAACATCTCAGTACCCCGAGGAAAGTAAATCAAACGAGACTCCCTGAGTAGTGGCGAGCGAAAAGGGATCAGCCCAAACCTGGCGCGTGTAAGCGGTCATGCGTTGCGCGACAGGGGTTGTAGGGCACCTGGTCTGGGTCATGACCGACCCAGCGAGAGTTACAAAACCATGTGATAGTTGAAGCGTGTGGAACCACGCACCACAGAGGGCAATCGTCCCGTAAGCGAAATTGCATGGTCTCTCGCAGGTGTACCTGAGTAAGTCCGCACCCGTGAAACGCGGACTGAACCTGGGGGGACCACCCTCCAAGGCTAAGTACTCCTTGGTGACCGATAGCGGACTAGTACCGTGAGGGAAAGGTGAAAAGTACCCCGGAAGGGGAGTGAAATAGTACCTGAAACCGCGTGCCTACAAGCGGTGGGAGCGGCCTCGTGCCGTGACCGCGTGCTTTTTGCATAACGAGCCGGCGAGTTACTCGTCTGCGGCAAGGTTAAGCGATGAGCGGAGCCGTAGCGAAAGCGAGTCCGAATAGGGCGTCATAGTCGTAGGCGGTAGACCCGAAGCTGAGCGAGCTACCCATGGGCAGGTTGAAGCGGGGGTAAGACCTCGTGGAGGACCGAACCGACCTAGGTTGAAAACTGGGCGGATGACCTGTGGGTCGGAGTGAAAGGCTAATCAAGCTCAGTGATATCTGGTTCTCTCCGAAATATATTTAGGTATAGCCTCGGATAAATTCCGTGGCGGCCGTAGAGCACTGTTTGGACTAGGGGCCCTACCAGGTTACCGAATTCAGGCAAACTCCGAAGACCGTCACGGCTACTCCGGGAGTCAGTTGCTGGGGGATAAACTTCAGCGTCAAGAGGGAAACAGCCCAGACCGCCAGCTAAGGTCCCCAAGTACTAGCTAAGTGGTAAACGATGTTCGAGCGCATAGACAACCAGGAGGTTGGCTTAGAGGCAGCCACCCTTGAAAGAGTGCGTAATAGCTCACTGGTCAAGTGTTCGAGCGCGGACAATGTAACGGGGCTCAAGCTAGTCACCGAAGCTGCGGGTGCGTGAGGTCTTCGGACCGATCGCGCGGTAGGAGAGCGTTCCGACGCCAGTGAAGCGGCGGTGTAAACCAGCCGTGGAGGCGTCGGAAGTGAGAATGCCGGCATTAGTAACGAAAGAGGGGTGAGAATCCCCTCCGCCGATTGCCCAAGGATTCCTGAGTAAAGTTCGTCTGCTCAGGGTTAGTCAGGACCTAAGGCGAGGCCGAAAGGCGTAGTCGATGGCCAACGGGTTGATATTCCCGTACCACGTTGCTTCCGTTTGACCGATGGGGGGACGAGGAAGGCTATGGGATCCCAGGCGATGGTTGCCCTGGGGTAAGCGTGTAGGGGTGGCTCTAGGTAAATCCGGAGCCGCATAACCTGAGGCGCGATGCCAGCTGGCTCTAAGCCGGCGAGTCCCGGATGCCATACCTCCAAGAAAAGCCTCTAGGGAGGAAGCGCGTGCCTGTACCAAAACCGACACAGGTGGGCAAGTGGAGTACACTAAGGTGATCGAGATAACCCTCGTTAAGGAACTCGGCAAAATCGCCCCGTAACTTCGGGATAAGGGGCGCCCCAGTAGGGTGAAACTCCTCGCGAGTGAAGCCCGAGAGGGCCGCAGTGAATAGGTTCAAGCGACTGTTTACCAAAAACACAGGTCTCTGCTAAGTCGTAAGACGACGTATAGGGGCTGACGCCTGCCCGGTGCCGGAAGGTTACGTGGAGGTGTTAGGGTTCGCCCGAAGCACCGAAACTAAGCCCCGGTAAACGGCGGCCGTAACTATAACGGTCCTAAGGTAAATTCGTTGCCCACCGCGCTGGTAACAGCGCGGATCGCATTCGGCTATATGCTGGAAAACCCGTGTATCCGTCCGGTACTCGTCCTCCGCTTCGGCAATGGACAGTGACAATCCGGACGGTGCGGAAAATCAGCAGGAAAGGCTGAGGCAGTAGGGCTGGGTTATTGGTTTTGTAGACGGAGAAGGATGCTTCTCGACCGGTTTGATCCGCCAACCAGGCGGTGGCGACCGAAGCGGCTACAGAACCGGCTACCAGGTGACTCACGAGTTCGTTGTGACCCAGGGCGCGCAGAGCGTCTCGTGTCTGCAGGAACTCGAGAGCTTTTCAACGTGGGACGAGTGCACGCCAACAGGCGGTACGACAACCACCGAGAACACCTGTACCGCCACGTGGTGCGCCGGCGCGCGGACTTGATCTCAACGATCATTCCGTTCTTCGTTTCGCATCCGTTGCATTCATCGAAACAACGCAACTTTGAGAAGTTTGCAGAGTGCGTTGAGCTGATCGACGCTGGTCACCACCTCTCCTCGGAGGGATTGGCCGACATCGTCGAGATTGCTGAGACGGTGAACCGCCAAAAGCCCAGGACTGACGTTCTCAGAATCCTCAGAGGCCATACGCCGAACATCCAGGACACAGGATGATGAGATGGTCCCATCTGCATGGCGACATGCAGGGGAGACGCGGTGCAAGAAGAGGACGCGTCACCCGCCGCAACGCTCGATCAGCAGCTGGGCGGTAAGGCAATTAGCGAAATTCCTTGTCGGGTAAGTTCCGACCTGCACGAATGGCGTAACGACTTGAACGCTGTCTCAACGAGGGGCTCGGTGAAATTGCAGTCTCGGTGAAGATGCCGAGTACCCGCGGCTAGACGGAAAGACCCCGTGAACCTTTACTACAACTTGGTATTGGGGTTCGATGCATCTCGCTCAGGATAGGTGGGAGGCTTGGAAGCACCGGCTGCGGCTGGTGTGGAGCCAACCTTGAGATACCACCCTTGGTGTATTGGATCTCTAACGGCGCGCCGTGAATCCGGGCGCCGGACAGTGACAGGTGGGTAGTTTGACTGGGGCGGTCGCCTCCCAAAATGTAACGGAGGCGCGCAAAGGTTCCCTCAGCACGGTCGGAAATCGTGCGCAGAGTGTAAAGGCAGCAAGGGAGCTTGACTGCGAGACCGACAGGTCGAGCAGGTACGAAAGTAGGCCTTAGTGATCCGGCGGTAGCAAGTGGAAGCGCCGTCGCTCAACGGACAAAAGGTACTCCGGGGATAACAGGCTTATCGGGCCCAAGAGTCCACATCGACGGCCCGGTTTGGCACCTCGATGTCGGCTCGTCGCATCCTGGGGCTGAAGTAGGTCCCAAGGGTTGGGCTGTTCGCCCATTAAAGCGGTACGCGAGCTGGGTTCAGAACGTCGTGAGACAGTTCGGTCCCTATCTGCCGTGGGCGTTGGAGAGTTGAGAGGATTCGTCCCTAGTACGAGAGGACCGGGATGAACGCACCTCTGGTGTATCTGTTGTCCTGCCAAGGGCATAGCAGGTTAGCTACGTGCGGATCGGATAACCGCTGAAAGCATCTAAGTGGGAAGCCGGCCTCGAGATGAGCTCTCCCATCCCCTAGAGGGAGTAAGACCCCTGGTAGACCACCAGGTTGATAGGCCGGATCTGGAAGGGTGGTGACACCCGTAGGAGACCGGTACTAATGGGTCGAGGGCTTGACGGATTTCTTTTGATACCCAATTCATTGGCGCTGTGTAGTTTTGAAGGCCCGCGAGGAGCGGTCTCTACCGGTTTCCGGTGGTCATGGCGAGGGGGAAACACCTCTTCCCTTTCCGAACAGAGCCGTTAAGCCCCTCAGCGCCGATGGTACTTGGCTCGCAAGGGCCTGGGAGAGTAGGTCGCCGCCGGTTTACTTCTAAGCAGGACGCCAGGGCCGCATTGGTCATCCGACCATGCGGCCCTTGTGCGTCTGTGGCTGCAGGGAAGCGCCGGCCGCATCGTTAGCGCACCGGCCGCCGGTCGGTGCGACGATGTCGTGTCGATGGCAAAGCTCCGGCAGCTCTGCAGGGAGAATCCGCAGGTGGCGGTTCTCGTCGTGATCTCCGTCGTGCTCGGCGTCGGAACGTTCGTAGCCGTGCTGGTCGCCCTGGCAACTGCCGGCTCAACGACGACCGACGGAGAGCCAAGCGACGCGATCCTGCTCGGCCATGCGCTGGCCGGGACGCTCAGTGCGCTTCTGGCGCGCTGAGGGACGCTGTCGTGCCCGCAGAGTGGTCGCTGCGGACAGGTGAGATGGGTGAGATGCAGTGTGCTGAACGGGGCGGTACGGACCCGGGCCGCCGCTTGCTGCGCGCGACACCCAGCGGCGCGCGATGTGGATGCTCTCGGAACCGCTCGGCCCGTTCCGCGATCACCCTGCACTTGCCGTAGTAGGTCGCAGGCTCGAGGACCTCAACCAGACGCTGGAGATCGCGCGGCACGACGTCGCCCGAAGACCGCTCGATCGAGTCCTGTGCAGACCAGCCGCCGAGGCTTGCTGGCGCCGGCGGTTCGAGATCCCAACCGAGGATGTCGTCGGTGTGGTCCTGCCACCAGTCGATCGCACGCTCAAACGCCAAACGGAACATATGTTCGACAGAGTACGGTTGCGGTCGGACGGAATCGTCCGGCGTCGGCCGAGCCTCTGCGCCCGGTCAGGCGGCGCTGCCGATCGAATCCCAAACCTCGAGCTTGGCGGCGATCCGGTCGACCACAGCGGTCGTGAATTCGGTGGTGCCCGCGCTGCCGCCCAGGTCGGGTGTCTTGACGCCGGCCGCGACGGTCTCCAACGCGGATTCGTAGATCGCGCGAGAGGCGCGGTCAGCGCCCGCTCCATGTCGGGCGGCGGCCTGGTGCATCACAGCACCGCACGCCAGGATCATCGCCAGCGGGTTCGCGATGTCCTTGCCCTGGAGCGCGGGGGCGGTGCCGTGCGGAGCCTCAGCCATCGCGCAGGTGGTGTCGTAGACGGAGTCAAATGCGAGCAGGATCGACTCGGCACCCGCGATCGAGCCGAACATCGGCAACACGAGGTCTGAGAGACAATCCCCATCCCGGTTCAGCGCCGGGATCACGAGGGCGGTGTCGGTCGCACCCGAGAGCAGGCCCGCGTACGTCGCGTCGATCAGCACCGGGCGGTACTCGATCTCAGGGTGGCGGGCGGCTGCGGCGTCGAGTTCCTCCTTGAGCATCCCCTCGTAGATCGGCGAGACAGTCCACTTCGGGCCGCCGTAGACACGTGCTCCCATGACCTTGGCCGTGCGGAACGCGTACTCTGCCACGGCGCGGCAGGTCGAGCGGGTCACGTGCTCCGTGCGGTACGTGACCTCATGATCGGCACCGGGCTCGCCCTCACGCCACTCCTTTGCGCCGTAGGCATCCTCCACGGCCATCCGCACGACCGAGATCGGATGGTGCACACCGGCGATCGGGGTCACGCCCGGCAGACGGCGCCCGGTGCGGACGATCACCTTGCCGCCGATCGCCTCCCGCACGAGGCGATTGGGCGAACCGACGTCATCCCTGCCCTCCGGTGTGATCGTGGCCGCCTTCAATCCCAACCCGCGCTCGCGCATCTCGACTGCCGCCTCCTGCACCACCACGTTGTCGGTTGCCCTGCGATTGGCGAGCGACAGGTCGAAGTGCGTCAGCTCGACATCGAGCCCCAGGAGCGAGGAATCAAGGACGCGGATCGACTGCTCGAGCAACTCCTGGCCGGTCTCGTCGCCGTCGAGCACGACGATCTTGACGCAGGCGCTCAACCGACCCGGTCCAACGGCTCAAGCTGCCGGTCGGTCGCCAGCGCCTCGAGCGCTTGCGCCCGGGCCGCCGAGCCCTCGATGTTGACGTTTGGAAGTAGATCGTCGAGCCACCGCGGCAGGCGCCAGGTCGCCGTCCCGAGAATCTCCAGCACCGCGGGCAGCATCACACAGCGGACGACGATCGCGTCGAGGAAGACCGCGACGGCGAGGCCGAATCCGAACTCCTTGATCGTGCGCTCATCTCCGAGCATGAACGACAGGAACACGCACACCATGATCGCGGCAGCGGCGCTGATCACCCGCCCTGTGTAGGCGATGCCGTCGGCGACCGCCACGGACGCATCGTGCCTTCGGATCCACTCCTCACGCACACGCGATACGAGGAAGACCTCGTAGTCCATCGAGAGCCCGAACACGACGGCGAACATCAGTACGGGGACCCACGGCTCGATCGGGCCCGGCTCGATGCCGAGCAGCCCGCCCAGCCAGCCGTTCTGGAAGACCGCGACCGTCACTCCGAGTGCGCCGCCGATGCTCAGCAGGTTCATCACCGCGGCCTGCACGGGGATCAGCAGCGAGCGGAAGATCACGAGCAGCAGGAGCGCAGAGAGCAGGATCACGATCCCGATGAACAACGGCAGCTTGCTGGCGAGCACGTGCGAGAAGTCGATCGAGCCCGCCGTGAACCCGCCGACGAGCAACGTGGCGCCGCTGCGCGCGTCGAATGCGGGCGCGACGGTGCTCCGCAGGTCGTTGACGAGCGAGACCGTCGCCTGAGCCTGAGGCGCCGAGGCGGGGTAGACCTCCATCACCGCGACCTTCCCGGATGGCGAGATCCGTGGCGGCGTGACCGCAACCACATCCGGCCTCGTGCTCACGTCGGCCCGAAGCTCCGGCAGCGCCTTGGCCTGGGACGGCTGGTGCAGCTCGGTCACGAGCAGCAGCGGGCCGTTGAAGCCGGGGCCGAATCCGGCGGCGAGCATGTCGAACGCGTGGCGGGTACTGGTCGAGGACGGATCGTTGCCGGCGTCGCTTGTGTCAAGGCGCATACCGAATACGGGCACCAGCAGCACGAGCATCAAGGCCAACGACGCCGCTGCCAGCGGCCAGGGGCGCGCCTGGACCGTCTCGCTCCACGCGCGCCACCGAGATCTCGGCACAGCGGCGGCGTCCGGCTCGCCGCCGTTCTGCGCAGCCTGCGCACTCGCTCGGCTCGCCTTCGAGCCACGCCGATGCCGCCGCTCCACGACGCGATCTCCGAAACGCGAGAGCATCGCCGGAAGCACGGTCAGCGAGGCGAGCAGGGTGAACAGGACCGCCAGAACCGACGCGATCGAGAGCCCGTACATGAACGGAACGGCGGTGGCGAACATGCCGAGCAGCGCGATCACGACCGTCGACCCGGCGAGCAGGATCGCCCTGCCCGAGGTGTCCATCGCCTGCAGCACTGACGCCTCTACGTCGCCGAGCGCGAGGAACGACTCACGGAAGCGCGTGACTATGAACAGCGCGTAATCGATCCCGACGCCGAGACCGATCATCAGCGCGAGCTCTGGAGCGACGTTCGACATGCTGGTGATGTGTGTCGCCAGACCGATCAGCGCCACGCCTGTGGTGAGTCCGAAGCCGGCGGTGATCAGCGGCATGCCTGCGGCCGTCAGCGAGCCGAACGTGATCAGCAGGATCACGAGCGCCGCGATCACGCCGACGGTCGTCGCCGGTCCGATGCTGAACCCTTCGGCGTTCTCGATCACCTGCCCGCCGGCGGCGATCGTCAGACCTGGCACCTGGACCTTGGCGATCTCGTTCAGCACGGTCGAGCCGGTGTCGGTCGGCAGTTTCGAGGCCGGCTTTGAGTAGTTGACCGTCGCAAACGCCGTCCTGCGGTCGGGTGCGACCTGCAGTGCGCCGCGCGGGCTGTAGGGGCTGATCACGTCCACCACCCCGGGCGCGCGTTCCACGCGAGTCAGCAACGAGCTGATCTCCGAGCGCACCGCCGGCGAGTCGATCGTGCCGTTTGACACGTGGAACGCGATCGTGTCGACGTCGCCGCTGGCGGACTTGAACTCGTTGTTGAGGAGGTCGTAAGCCCGCTGCGTCTCAGTGCCGGGCAGGCTGAAGTTCGTCTGGTACGCGCGGCCCACGGCGCCGGCGACGACGGTCGTGATCACCGCGATCGCGACCCATAGGACGAACACGGTTCGGCGGTGCCGGATGCACCAGCGGGTCAGCTTCAGCATCGTGTCGATTGGGCTCGATTGCGCATTTCAGCTCGTTCGGGTTCCACTCACCTACGATCGGCGATCAACGGGCCTGCCGGCCGCGGGTTGCCGAGGACCATGTTCGCGCAAAAGCATAGGAGGTCGCGCTGAGCGCGCCAACGAAGAAGCCGACGGGCAAGTTGGTCTGGTAGGACAAAGCGATCGCACACCAGACCACAGCGAGCGCGATCCCGACGGACAGCGCGATCGCGACGTGCGCGCGGGCCGTGAACGCCCTCGCCGCTGCCGGCGGCCCGATCATCAGGCTGAAGATCAGAGCGGTTCCCACGACCGGGACGGTCATCGTCGTGGCGAGCGCCACCAGCAGCAGGAAGCCGAGCTCGAGCCCCAGCAGGCTGATGCCGCGAGCCTGACCCGCCTCTGGCACGACCGAGGACACGAGCAGCGGCCGGTAGAGGATCGCGAGCGTCGCCAGGCAGACGATCGCCAGCAGCGCCGTCGGCAGGAGCTCGTTTGACGAGATCCCGAGGATCTCGCCGAACAGCAGCGAGTAGACCTCGGGTGCGTACTGCGAGCTGAAGCTGAGGAACAGAGCCCCGAGCCCGAGCATGAATACGAGCGTCAGCGCCGTCGCCACGTCATGGCGACCCCTCCGGCCCAGCAGCCCGATCGACAGGGCACCGGCGATCGAGAACACGCCGAGACCTACCAGCGTGCTGATCGACAGCAGGCTCGCGGCCGCCGCACCGGCAAAGGAGCCGTTCGGGATCGCATGGGCGACGAACGCCGAACCGCGCAGCACGATGAAGAACCCGACCGCCCCACCGACGACCGCGACCATCGTCGCCCCGAGCCATGCGTTGACCATGAAGCTCGAAAACATGCCGATCAGGACCTTCGGCCGCGCAACCCGGCGAGCACGTACGCGATCAGAACAAGCGTGACGACGAAGAAACTGACCGGCCATCCAGGATGGACCGGGCCGGTGGGGGACTGCGTCGTCGGCGGCCAGTAGTGGCTGTCGTAGGCGAGCAGGATCCCCAACCATGTCGCGCCGACGCCGAGCAGCGCCGCGGTGGCAATCGCGCGAGCGGGGCGGGTCGTCAGCCGCAATGCCGCGGCCGCTGGGCCGATCAGCAGTGCGGTGCTCAGGATCGCGCCGATCGTCAAGGCGCACAGCGCCACGGCGACGGCCATCGCGATCAGGTACATGCCGCCGACGAGCCTCACCGGAATCCGTCTCGCGGCGGCCAGCTCAGGGCTGATCGAGCTGAGCAGCAGCGGCCGGTACAGCGCCCCGAGGATCACGAGCACGATCGCCCCGAAGGCCAGCACCAGCGGCAGCACGCTCGGATCGATCGTGAAGATCGACCCGAACATGATCGAGATCGTCGCACCGGTGGTGTTGTCGTAGGTGGTGCCCAGATACAGGAACAGCGCCGCCAGCCCGAACCCTGCCCCGAGGACGATGCCGGTCGCGAGGTCACGCCCCCGCGGGCGTTGCACGCCGACCAGCTCCATCGCGCCAGCCGCGCCGACCGCCATCGCGATGAAGCCCCACAGCGACGGGATCCCGATCAGGTAGGCGCTGGCGCCGCCGGCCGCTCCCATGTCACCGAGCGCCTCGCCCGCGAACGCCTGGCCGCGGATCACGGTGAAGACCCCGACCGCGCCTGCGACGAGCGCCACGAACCCGCCGATCACCGCGGCCAGTTGCACCGGAGCGCTCGAGAAGAAGCCGGGTTCGACGATCGCCCTGAACACCTGGCTCACCGACGCCCCGAGATCATCTACACGATCTCGACTGCGGGGTGATCGCCGGTGTGCTCACGACGAGCCTGCTCCTCATCTCCGGTTGCGGCGACGACGATCACGCGGCCGTGGACGCGGAGCACGTCTACGTGATGTCCGTACAGATCGCTGAGCACATCGGATCGCACCACCTCGTCGGTGGTGCCACTGGCGGCGCGGCCGGCTTCGAGGTACACGATCCTGTCCATCACCGGCAGCAGCGGGTTCATCTCGTGGGCGGAGATCAGGACGGCGATCTGTCGTTCCCGGGCGATCCGCGAGACGAGCGCGACGACCTCCTGGGCGCTGCGCAGATCGAGGTTCGCGAGCGGTTCATCGAGCAGCAGGACCTTGGGATCGCTGATCAATGCATGCGCGATCAGGATCCGCTGCTGCTCACCCCCGGAGAGGCGCCCGACGCGGGCGTCCGCGAAGCGCCCGGCGTTGACTGCCTCGAGCATCTCCTCCACCAGCCGTCGGCGCGTCCTCGATGGGCGCGGGAGCCCGAAGCGATGGCCGTCGATCCCAAGTGAGACGAGGTCCCTGGCACGCATCGGAACGTCGGGATCCAGCAGGAACTTCTGCGGCACATAACCGACGTCGCCGTGCGTGCGCCCGCCGCCTTCGAATGAAACCCGGCCCTCGGTCGGCGCCAGCAGGCCGAGGATCACCCGGAACAGCGTCGTCTTGCCGGCGCCGTTGGATCCGATCAGGCCGGTGAACTCACCGCGGCGAATCGTGAAGCTGACGTGATCGAGCACGGTCCGGCCGCCGAGCGCAACGGTGACGCCCGAGACGGTCAGGGCCTCGACGTCCGGCGGGGCGCTCAGGCGCTCCGTGCTCATCCCAGCCGCGTGGTCGAGATGTGCTGGGTGACCGCGCGCCGCAGCGCCGTCACCTCGGCCAGCATCCATGACTGGTAGTCGTAGCCGGGCGTCGGCATCGTCTCGTAGACGCCGACGACCGGAATCCCATAACGCTTCGCGGCCGACAGGAACGACTGCGTCAGCGAGTCGGTCACCTGCTGGTTGTAGACGAACACCTTGACGCGGTGCTGGGAGAACAGATCGTCCTGCGTCGTCACGTCCTGCGGCGCCGGATCGACCCCGTTCATGATGTCGGCCTGCAGCCCGAACGGCGTCAGATTGTCCGTGCCGGCCGCCTGCAGCATGTAATCGCCGACCGGCTCGGTCGTCGCGACAGGGGTGTGCGGGTAGAGCTTGGCGAACTGCGACAGCGCCGCCTTCCACGGCGCCAGCGAAGCATCGAAGCGGCCGGCGTTGGCGGCGAAGTAAGCGGCATGCGACGGCTGCAGCGCGGACAGGTCTGCAACCAGCGCGGAGGCGACCGCCGGCATCGTCTGCGGCTTGTACCAGAGGTGAGGGTTGGGCGTCGAGTCCGGCAGGCCAAGCAGCGCCTGGACGTCGATCACCTTGCGCGAGGAGTTCGGCGAGGCAGACTCGATCTTGTTCATGTAGGTGTCGTAGCCGAGCCCGTTCTGGACGACGAGCCGGGCGGCGCTGACTGCCTCGGCGACGCTCGGACTCGCCTCGAAGGAGTGCGGATCGACGTTCGGATTGCTCTCGATCGAGGTCACGGCGACGTATTTGCCGCCGATCTGCGAGATCACGTTCGCATACTCGTTCTCCGCACCGACGGCGGCGATCTGCCCCTTCCCGACGTGTGTCGCGGCGACGCTGACACCGCAGCCGGCGAACACGAACGCGATCGCCGGCACGAGCATCGTGACGGTCACCAGCTTGGCGATTTGGCAGCGGTGGGGGATTCTCATCGGGCACCTCCCGCGCTCGACGTCGAAGGTTCCGACCTCGCGCTGCGGGTCGAGGCCACGATCGATTTCAGGATAACATAGAGTGAGTCCGAGTCTCAATCTTGAAGACGTCGGTGACAGCGCTATCCTGAGTCGGGTGACCGTGCGAGCCGACCAGGTGCTGAGCCCTGCTGACTGGGCGGCGCACGCGCGGAGCGTGCTGGCGCAGGCCGGGCACCACCGGGGCGCCGCCCGCGACGAGCTGATCGAGTTGCTCTCACGCCAGAACTGCGCGCTGAGCGCGCTCGAGATCGAGGACGCGCTCAGGCGGGGAGACGAGGGACAGCGCCGCGTTGGGCGCGCCAGCGTCTACCGCGTCCTGGAACTGCTCCAGGAGCACAACCTCGTCAAGGCGCTCGAGATCGGCGATGGGGTCGCGCGCTACGAGCTCATCGACCCCGCCGGCGAGCACCACCACCATCTCTTCTGCGATCGCTGCGGAGCGCTCGTGCCGTTCCACGACGCTGCGCTCGAGCGTTCGATCGACCAGCTATCGGTACGGCTCGGATTCGACACCAAGGACCACGAGGTGATCCTCCGCGGCGACTGCCCGAACTGCCAGTGAGCGGCGCCAGCTTCGGCTAAGGGTTCGTAGCGGAATTAGTTGTGGGAATTGACGAGTGGGCTGGACGTGGCTGGCGCCGCCGGCTCGCCATGAGATGGGGGTATTTGATGGCGAGCCGGTGGCGTCAGGCGCGTCCAGACGCCGTCAAAACCGCAGATAATTTTTCCTACGGGCCTTCAGCCGGCATCAGCTCTTCGCTGTGGGCCGCGAGCGCGGCGATCACGAACTCGAGGTGCTCGTCGAAATCGACCCCCAGCTCCTCAGCGCCGCGGCGAAGCTCATCGCGGTGGACCGCGGCGGCGAAGCTCGGCTGCTTGAGCTTCTTCTTGACCGACTTGGCGGTCATCCCGTGCAGCCGCTCGGGGCGCACGTAGGCGCAGGCGAGGATGAAGCCGGACAACTCGTCGACTGCGTAGAGCGTCTTCTCCATCGGCGTGACGCGCTCGACTCCCAGGTAATCGGCGTGCGAGGCGATCGCGCGTACGAGCTCCGGCGGGTAGCCGCGCTGCTCCAGCTCACGCATCGCGTAGCGTGGATGGCCGTCCTCGAGGTTCGGGTGGCGTTCGTAGTCGAGGTCGTGGAGCAGTCCGGTCAGCCCCCAGAGCTCGACATCGCCATCGAATCGCGGCGCGTAGGCGCGCATCGCCGCCTCGACCGCGAGCATGTGACGGCGCAGTGAATCGGACTCGGTCCACTCGCAAAGCAGGGTCCAAGCGTCAGAGCGCGAAATCTCCGGCGACATGGCCGCTACCCTAGAGCACCGGGCAACCGCACAGCCGCTCGAAACCAAAATGGAAAAATTCGTCATCGAAGGCGGCGTGCCGCTGTCAGGAACGGTCACCCCGGCCGGCAACAAGAACGGCGCATTGCCGATCCTGGCCGCGTGTCTGCTGACCGACGACGAGGTGATCCTGCGCAACGTGCCGCGGATCAGCGACGTGGACGCGATGGTCGGCCTGCTGCAGTCGCTCGGCGCTCGGGTCACCTGGATCGGTCCCGGCGAGGTCTCGGTCGACACGTCCGGAGTCGATCGCACCGACGTCGACCGCGACCTCGCGGAGCGAATCAGGGCATCGTTCCTGCTTGCCGGACCGCTGCTCGGACGTTTCGGACGGGCGCTGATGCCGCCTCCCGGTGGCGACGTGATCGGACGCCGGCGGCTCGACCCCCACCTCGACGCCTTCCGCGCGCTCGGCGCGACGATCCGGGCCGACCGCGACATCGACCTGCAGGCGCCGGCGCTCGGACTGCGTCCGTGCGACTTCCTGATGGATGAGCCGTCGGTGATGGCAACCGAGAACGCGCTGATGGCGGCGGCGCTGACACGTGGCACGACCGTGATCCGCAACGCCGCATCGGAACCCCACGTCCAGGACCTCGCGCGGATGCTGAGCTCGATGGGCGCGCCGATCGACGGCATCGGCTCGAATGTGATGACCGTGCACGGAGCCGGACAGCTCCGCGGTTGCACACACGACATCGCTCCGGACCACATCGAGATCGGCTCTTTCATGGCGCTGGCGGGCGTCACCGGAGGCGAGCTGACGATCAAGGACACGTTCCCGGAGGATCTCCGGATGATCCGGCTCGTGTTCGAGCGCCTCGGGCTCCGCAGCGAACTGCACGGCAAGAACGTGATCGTCCCGGGCGGCCAGCATCTGAAGATCCGCAACGACGCCGGCGATCACACCCCGAAGGTCCAGGACGGGCCGTGGCCGGCATTCCCGGCCGACCTGACCAGCATCGCGCTCGCGCTCGCGACCCAGGCCGAGGGTTCGGTGATCATCCACGAGTGGATGTTCGAGAACCGGCTGTTCTTCACCGACAAGCTCCAGCTGATGGGTGCCGCGATCACGATCTGCGACCCGCACCGCGCGATCGTCGTGGGACCGCGGAGGCTGCGCGGTGAACGCGTGGAATCACCTGACATCCGCGCCGGCATGGCGATGCTGATCGCCGCGCTGTGCGCCGATGGCATCACCGAGATCGGCAACATCCGCCAGATCGACCGCGGCTACGAGCGGATCGACGAGCGGCTGCGGGCGCTGGGCGCGAAGATCACTCGCGTCGCCGACGACGTGCCCGCTCCGGTCTGAGGCGCGCGCTTCTGATTCTCTGTCGGGTATGACCGACCGCATCCCCAGCGGAACCCGAGACGTGCTGCCTGACGAGATGCGCGAGCTGCGGGCGATGACCGACAGGATTCGCGGCGTCTTCGAGCGGGCCGGCTACGGCGAGGTGTACACGCCGGCGCTCGAGTACGAGCGGACCTTCGAGCGCGACGCCAACGCTCCGAGCCCCGTGTACCGACTGTTCGACGAGCACGGGAACGTGCTCGTGCTGCGCTCCGACATGACAATCCCGATCGCGCGGCTGGTCGCCAACCGCTACGCATCCGCCGCGCCGCCGCTGCGCTTCTCCTACGTCGCGCACGCCTATCGGCCGGTCCAGCCCAAGCGCGGACAGTCCCGCGAGTTCCTGCAGGCCGGCGTCGAGCTGATCGGCGCGGGCGCCCCGGGCGGGACCGCCGAGGTGCTCACGGTGCTGTGCGACTCGCTGCGCGCCGCGGGGCTTGAGAACTTCCGCGTCGGACTCGGCGACGTCTCGCTGTACCCCGCATTGCTGGCGGCGAACGGCGTGCCGGAACCGCAGCGTGAGCGGATCCTGACCGAGCTCGCCGGCGGGGACTTCGTCGGTGTGCGTCGCGAGCTGCACAGTCTGCGACTGACCGGCCCGGAGGCTGAGCTGTTGCTTGCGGTGCCGCGGATGCGGGGCGGGCCCGAGGTCTTGGAGCGCGCACCCGGGCCGCTTCAGGCGGCCTGCGGCGGGATGCGCGAGGTGTACGAGCTGCTGGAACCGGCGGTGGCCGATCGCGTGATCTTCGACTTCGGTCTGGTGCGCAGCCTCGGGTACTACACGGGAGCAGTCTTCCAGGTTTACGACCCTGCTCACGGCGTCCCGATCGGCGGCGGCGGGCAGTACGACGACCTGCTGGGGCATTTCGGCCGGCCGATGCCCGCTGTCGGTTTCGGACTGGCGGTCGAGTTGCTCCACGTCGCGCTGATGGGGGAGGAGCGCGGGCGTGGCTGAGCTCCGGGTCGCGGTCCCGCGTGGCGCACTCTTCTCCGAGACGCTCGATCTGCTCGATCGGCTCGGCCTCGACACGTCCGAAGTCCGCGTCAACGACAGGAAGCTGCTGTTCGAGGACTCCGGCATCGTGACGATGCGCCCGAGCGACGTGCCCACCTATGTCGGGGCGGGCGCGGCCGACCTCGGCATCACCGGCAAGGACGTGCTGCTCGAGCAGCCCGAGCGCGCCGTGCACGAGCTGGTCGACCTCGGCTACGGAAGGTGCGTGATGGTCTTGGCCTCGGTCGCCGGCGAGGATCGGGCGGCCGATGCGTTGCGGCACCTCGGCGTGGTCAGGATCGCGACCAAGTACCCCCGGATCGCGACCGAGTACTTCCTCTCGACCGGTCGCCAAGCCGAGATCGTCGAGGTCAAGGGCTCCGTCGAGCTGGCGCCCCTGACCGGGCTCGCAGATGCGATCGTCGATCTGACCGCGACCGGCAACACGCTGCGTGAGAACAACCTCGTGATCCGCGAGGAGATCGCAGTCTGTAGCGCGCGGCTGATCGTCAACCCGGTCGCCGACACCCTGAAGGCGCGGGCGATCGACGCGCTGCTCGAGCGACTCGATGGTGTCTGAGCTGCGTTGCATCGACGGCGAGCCGGAGCGGCTGGCCGCGGACGTGCGCCGGCTGGTCGCGGCCGGCGACTCGGTGTCCGAGACGGTCGCCGGGATCATCGCCGAGGTCCGTGCCGACGGCGACGGCGCGGTCGCGCGTCTGACCCGGAGAACTCGACACCGGCGGGGCGCCGGCGCCGCCGCTGCGCGTCAACGAGGACGAGTGCGAGCTTGCGCTGCGCGCTCTGGATCAGCAGATTCGCCTCGGGCTGCTGCAGGCGATCGAGAACGTACGCCGCGTCGCGCAGGCCGGTCTGCGGGCCGACCGGATCATCGACTTCGACGAGCACCGGGTGGTGTTGCGAGAAGCGCCTGTGCAGCGCGCCGCCGTTTACGTCCCCGGCGGCCGCGCGCCATATCCGAGCACGGTCGTGATGGGGGTCGTCACGGCCCGGGCGGCGGGAGTGCAGGACGTCGCGGTCTGCTCACCCCCGAGCGCTGAGGGCGTCGACGGGGTGGTGCTCGCCGCCGCCCGGCTGGCCGGTGCGAGCGAGGTCTTCCGGATGGGTGGCGCGCAGGCGATCGCGGCGCTCGCGCACGGCACCGAGACGGTCTCGCCGGTGGATGTGATCGTCGGTCCCGGCAACCTCTACGTCCAGGAGGCGAAACGGCAGCTGTCGGGGACCATTGGGATCGATTCGTTCGCCGGGCCGAGCGATCTGCTCGTGATCGCCGACGAGGGGTCAGACCCCGAGCCGGTCGCGCTTGACCTGCTCGCGCAGGCTGAGCATGGGCACGGGACGCTCGTCGTCGGCGTCTCCACCTCTGAAGCCCTGCTGGAGAGCCTGCGCGAACGTCTGACGCAAGCGCCCGACACCGGAGCGGTGTGCAGGCTTGTGCACGCTCGCTCGGTCGATGAGGCGCTCGCCTTCGCGCAGGCATTTGCACCGGAGCACCTCGAGCTCATCGGCCCGCTGGCCGAAGAGCTCGCAGATCGGATCACCCGGGCCGGCTGCCTGTTCGTCGGTCGCTCGTCCGGGACGGCCTTCGGCGATTACATCGCGGGCTCAAACCACGTTCTGCCGACGGGCGGTGCGGCCCGTTTCGGATCGGCGCTGTCGGTCGCGCACTTCCGGCGGCGCTTCACTGAGGTCAGGATCTCCGACGGCTCGAAGCTCGCCCGCCTGGCGGCGCCGGTCGCCCGAGCCGAGGGCTTCGAGATCCACGCGAGGTCGATGGAAGCGAGGATCAGCGATGATTGACCCGATGTCCAGAACCGCCCAGATCGATCGCGCGACCAACGAGACCAGCATCCACGTCAGCCTGACGCTCGACGGCGCCGGCGGCGGGACGCGCCAGACAGGCGTCGGTTTCCTTGATCACATGCTCGACCTGTTCGCCCGCCACGGCCGGCTCGACCTGACCGTCAACGCCGTCGGCGACCTGCACACGGGCGCGCATCACACGGTTGAGGATGTCGGAATCTGCATCGGCCAGGCGGTCGATGCAGCGCTCGGGGACCGGTCCGGGATCGCCCGCTACGGCGATGCGACTGTACCGATGGATGAGGCGCGGGCCGCCTGCGCCGTCGACGTCTCCGGACGAGGACTGCTTGTGTTCGAAGCGGCGCTGCCGCCGGGAGCGATCGGCAACTACGATCACGAGCTGACCGAGGAGTTCCTCCGTGCGCTGGCAGCGAACGCGAAGTTGACGCTGCACGTGGTCGTGCAGACCGGGACGAACGTCCACCACGTGTTCGAGGCGATCTTCAAGGCGCTGGCCGTTGCGCTGCGTAGCGCGGTGTCGCTGGATCCCGGTGCCCACGGCGTCCCGAGCACCAAGGGAACGCTGACGTGAGCGTCGCCGAGCAGCGGCAGCAGGCTGTGCCGAGGATCGCCGTCATCGACTACGGGATGGGCAACCGACGATCGGTGGAGAAGGCGCTTGAGCATGTTGGTGCCCGCGTGATCCTGTCCAGCGACCATGACCGGCTGCGGTCAGCCGATGCGCTCGTGCTTCCCGGCGTCGGCGCGTTCCCGACCGGAATGCGACGGCTCCGCGCGCTGCGCCTGGATGAGCTGCTCCGCGAACGGGCCGCGCTCGGCACGCCGATTCTCGGCATCTGCCTGGGCATGCAGCTGCTGTTCGAGCGCTCGACCGAGCTCGGACTGACCGACGGCCTTGGGCTGATCGGCGGCGACGTGGTGCCGCTGCAGGCCGGCCCGCTGCGCCTGCCGCACATCGGCTGGAACGAAGTGCGCTTCGAGCGCGACTGCGCCCTGACGGCGGATCTGCCGCCTCCCGGCCGGCCGTTCTATCACGTGCACACGTTTGCCGCCCGGCCCACTGACCCCATGGACGTCGTCGCGACAGCGGAGTACGGCGAGCGGTTCGCGACGATCGTGGCGCACGGTTCTGTGCTCGGCGTCCAGTTCCATCCGGAGAAGTCCTCGACCGATGGGCTCACGATGCTCTCCAGCTTCGCCTCGATTGCGTCCCGCGCGGCGGCGCTTGTTGCCTGCCGGCCGGTGGGGTGGACCCCGTGATCCTGCTGCCGGCGATCGACATCCTCGACGGCAAGGCTGTGCGCCTCACCCAGGGCGATTTCGACGAGCGGACCGTATATGACGCCGACCCGCTCGACGCCGCCCAGCGATGGGTCGATGCCGGCGCCCGGTCGCTGCACATCGTCGATCTCGACGGAGCGCGGACCGGAGCTCCTGCGAACCTTCGGGACGTGGCACGGATCACGGCCGCGGTCGACGTGCCGATCCAGCTCGGCGGTGGCCTGCGCGACGCTGCCGCCGTCTTTGCGGCGATCGGGGCCGGCGTGACTCGCGTGATCCTCGGAACGGCCGCGCTGCGCGATGTCGACTTCCTCGATCAGGTGATCGCCGAGCATGGCGAGCACGTGGTCGTCTCGGTCGATGCCCGTGGCGGCCTGCTGGCCGCCGACGGCTGGCTGGATCAGACCCAGATTCCGGTCACATCGGTGGTGGAGCGGCTTGGAGCGCGGGGCGTCAGGCGTTTCGTGTACTCGAGCATCGAGCGGGACGGGATGCTCAACGGTCCTGATCTCGAGGGCGCCCTCGAGATGGCGGGCGCGACGCGCGGCAGCTTCATCTACTCGGGCGGCATCGGGTCGCTGGAGCACCTCACCTCGATCCTCGCACTGCGCCAGGTGAACCTGACCGGCGTGATCGTCGGAAAGGCGCTCTACGAGCACCGCTTCTCGCTGCGCGACGCGCAGGCGTTGCTCGACCGCCACCAGTGATGCACTACAAGCGCGTGATCCCGTGCTTGGATGTGGACGGCGGCCGGGTGGTCAAGGGCGTCTCGTTCGTCGACATCCGAGATGCCGGCGACCCGGTGCAGCTCGCCGCCCGCTACGACGGCGCCGGTGCCGACGAGCTGATTCTGCTGGATATCACGGCAACCTCCGACCGCCGTGCAACGGTCGTGAAACTGGCGCGCCAGGTGGCCGATGAGGTCTTCATCCCGTTCACGATCGGTGGCGGGATCCGCTCCGTACAGGACGCGCAGGCGGTGCTCGACGCCGGCGCGGACAAGATCTCGGTCAACTCGGCCGCGCTCGAGCGCCCTGAGCTGATCGATGAGCTGGCCGGAAACTTCGGCGTGCAGTGCGTCGTCCTGGCGATCGATGCCAAGGCACGGGCCGGCGGCAGTTGGGAGGCTTACCTGGCGGGAGGCCGCACACCCACCGGCCGTGACGCGGTCGCCTGGGCGCGGGAGGGCGCAGAGCGCGGGGCGGGGGAGATCCTGCTGACGAGCATGGACCGCGACGGGACCAGCGCCGGCTACGACATCGCGCTCACCGAGACGGTTGCACATGCGGTCAGGGTGCCCGTGATCGCCTCGGGTGGCGCCGGAGAGCTCGAGCATCTCGCAGCCGCGCTACATGGCGGTGCGGACGCCGTACTGTGCGCCTCGATCTTCCATTACGAGCAGCACACCATCGCCGAGGTTAAGAGCTACCTCGAGCGCGAAGGGATCGCGGTCCGCCCGGTATCGGGCAAAGATGCAGTTATTTGAGGTCCGGTGCAGGAGCGCCGCTGTTAAGCGGCTTCTTCCACGTATCCGGCGGCCGAGCACGAATCACAGTACGCGGCAGGCGGGACACGGGGCTCATAACAGCCCGGACGACAGCATGTTGACGACCGCTTAGGCCGGCCCCGACCGATTCGGGCCGCCGCTGCATCCTTGAGCTCTTCACGCATACGATCGAGCTCGGCAGCGTGGTCCGCGCAGAACCGACGGCCCTTGATGGCCGATTGCTGACAATGACTTCCACTACGACAACGCATAGACTGGAAATCATATCATCTTTGGCTACCGGGCCTTGTCTCCCCGGCCTTTTGGCAGCAGCTGGTAGATGACATTGTAGCCGCTGAGGAAGAGCGCGCTCTGATCCGCGATCACGGGGGTAAACGCGCCATCCGGGAAGAAGTACACCTGCCGGCCGGTACGGGTGTCAAGGCCGGTCGTCGTCTTGGAGCCGAGGTCGGAGTAGTAGACGACGTCGTTGACCACGGTTGAGGCGCCGGAGATCCGGCCGCCGGCAGGATGGCGCCATCGGATCGCGCCGGATTGCGCGTTGAACGCGTAGAAATCTCCGTTGTAGGAGCCGATGAACACGGTCGGACCGAGGCCGGGGATGTCTGCGACCGCAGGGGACCCATAGACGTAGGCGCCGGTCGACGTCGACCATGCCGAGCTGCCCGGTCCGGGCAGCGAACGAGTACACGAACCCGTCGGTGTTGCCGAGGTAGACGCGTCCGAACGCGACAGCCGGAGTCGAGTAGAAGTTGCCGCCACCGAAGCCGAACTGAGAGCCGCTCGTCCCCACGGCCCAGATCTGATGCCCGGTCTGCGGATTCAGGGCGTAGGCGCGGCCGGCGTAGTCGCCGAAGTACAGGACCCCGCCGGCGAGCGCCAGACCACCCTTTACCGCGCCGGCCGCCTGGTAGGTCCAGCGGACGGACCCGGTGGCGGCGTCAAGCGCGTAGACCTTGCCGGCCTGGTCCCCGAAGTAGACCAGACCGCCTGCGACGATCGGCGATGACTCACTGCCGGAGCTGAGCGGGATCGACCAGACGACGCGGCCCGTTCGCATCGACAGCGCCGCGAACCGACCGTTCCCCGGACTCGCGCCCTGAACGGAGAGGACGGGAACGAAGAGCATCTTGGTGCTCGCGTCGATTGCCGGTGATGCCGCCGAAAGCGTGCCCAGGTGGCGGAACCAGAACTCATGGCCGGTCTCGAGGTCGACGGCCTTGACGGTGGCGCCATCGTCCATGAAGTACAGCGTGCGGTGGTAGATGACCGGCGGGAACTCGATCAGCGCGTTGCCGCCGAACCGCCAGCCGACGCGGAACGGGGGATGGAGGTTGGGATCCCCGACGAAGTCCCGCGTTCGAGCGGGGTTGTATCCGTACAGCGGCCAGACGAAGTTGTCGAGGACCGGCGGCTTCTTCGGTGGCGCCGGCACGGTCTTCGGCGGCGTGAACGAAACATTCGGATGCGACACATTGTGCGGCGCGTGCAGGATCACGACCACCACGGCGACCGCGACGATCGCGAGCAGGATCGCGACGACGGCCGCTAGCCGCCGCGCGGCCTTCCGCGCAGGAGGGCTCGGCATGGCGCCGATGCTACGACAGCCGGCCTGAAGACGACCTAAGCAGTCGCGCGCCGCGTCAAGCGCGATCATGGCAGCCGTGAACAACCCCAGGCAGCGCGACCTGCTCACGCCGGTGCGGTCACTGCGCAACGGTGCCCTGTTGCTGACACGGCTGCCCGGCGGCTTCGTCCCCGCCGTCCACCTCGTCGGCGGAGCGGTCCGGGATCTGCTCCTGGGCTCCTCTCCGTCCGATCTTGATCTCGTCGTCGAGGGACCGGCCGGCGCCGCGGCGATCGCGCTCGGCGGCAGGGAGCGGCGGTACGACCGGTTCGGGACGATCACGGTCACGATCGACGGCGCCAGCTATGACATCGCCTCGGCGAGGCGAGAGCGCTACGCGTGGCCTGGCGCACTGCCCGACGTCGAGCCGGCCGGCCTCGACGAGGACCTGTTGCGGCGCGACTTCACGGTTAACGCCGTCGCCGTGGCGCTCAGCGGCCCGCACCGCGGCGCCCTCACGGCTGCACCCGGCGCGCTCGGCGACCTCGATGCGCGACTGCTACGGGTGCTTCATGACGCGAGCTTCGTCGACGATCCGACGAGGCTCTTGCGACTCGCCCGCTACCGTGCCCGTCTGGGGTTCACGATCGAAGCGCGGACGCTCGAGCTGGCTCATGCTGCGGTCACAGAGGGCGCGCTGAGAACCGTAAGCGGCGCACGGATCGGAAACGAGCTTCGCGCACTGGCGCGAGAGGCGGATCCGATCGCAGCGCTGATGGCACTGCGCTCACTCGGGATCGACGGTGCGATCGCCCCCGGACTGGGGCTCGGTCCCAGCGAAGCTGCGCTGGGCGCCGCCGCCTTCGAACTGCTGCCGGTGGACGGTCGCCGCGATCTGCTGGCGCTTGCGCTTGCGTGTCGGGGCGTTGAGCGCTCACGTCGCCTGGAGCTGCTGGACGAGCTGGCGTTCGAGGCGTCGGATCGAGACGCGATCTTCGCCGCCGTCACCGGCTCGCCGGCGATCGCCCAGGCGCTGAAGACCGCCGCCGCGCCGTCCGAGATCGCCGCGGCGGTCGCCGGCGCCGGCTTGGAGGAGGTTGCACTCGCGGGTGCGCTCGCCGCGCCGGAGCCGGCTCGGCGATGGCTCGGCTCGCTGCGCCACGTCTCGCTGGTGATCGATGGCGGTGACCTGCTCGAGGCCGGCGTCGCCGAGGGGCCGGCGATCGGGGTGGGTCTTCGCGCCGCGCTCGCGGCCACGCTCGACGGCGCCGGTGAAGACCGTGAACAGCAGCTGGCGGTTGCGTTGCGAGCCGCGCGCGGCAGCAGATAGCCTGCGATCGTGGAGATCCCCGAACCCTTCTACGCTGTCGGCGACCACATCGCGATCGACCTCGCCGGCGCCCGCGCGGTGTTCACGACAAGGCGCGGTGGTCACTCACGCGCTCCGTACGACACGTTGAACCTCGGCCTGCTGACCGACGACGACGCCGAGGCGGTGCGAGCCAACCGGGGTGCCCTCGCGCGGCGGTTCGGTGTCGCCTTCGCATATGGACTGCAGGTCCACGGAACGCGTGTCCGCGTGGCGCGGCTGGCAACCGACGTGAACACTCCCCTGACCGAGGCCGACGGACAGGTGAGCACCACTCCAGGCGTCGCGCCGCTGGTACTGACGGCCGACTGTCTGCCGATCGCGATCGCCGGCGACGGCGCCGTCGCGATGCTGCACGCCGGCTGGCGCGGGCTGGCGGCCGGCGTGATCGGCGAGGGCGTCCGGACCTTGCGGAGCCTTGGTGCCGACGGGCCGCTGCTGGCGGCAATCGGCCCAGGGGCCGGGGTTTGCTGTTACGAGGTCGGCGAGGAGGTCCACGGCGCGCTCGGTGGTGTGCCGTCGACAGCGCCCGGCTCTCGCAACGCCGACCTCAAATTGACCGCCTCGCGCCAGCTGGCCTCAGCGGGCATCGCGGAGGTCCACGACGTCGGTCTGTGCACGATCTGCTGCGCGCCTGAACTGTTCTTCTCGCACCGGCGCGAGCACGGGCTGACCGGTCGCCAGGCTGGATTCGCATGGTTGATCTGATCCGGGACGTGAGCGCGTCCGTCGTGCACGAGAACCTGGTGCGGGTCCTGGCCGAGATCGAGACCGCGGGGCGCACAGGCCAGGTTGAGATCCTCGCGGCGGTCAAGTACGTGGCACTCGAGCAGCTCGGTGAGCTCGACGATGCCGGCGTCACGCTACTCGGCGAGAACCGCGCGCAGGACCTCGTGGCCAAGAGCAGCGCCTATCCGGGCACCTTCACGTGGGACTTCATCGGCGCCCTGCAGAGCCGCAAGGTCAAGGAGATCGTGCCGCATGTGCGCTACATCCAGTCGGTTGCGACCGACTCGGCGCTCACCCAACTGGCGCGTCACGGGACCGCACAGACACGGATCCTGGTCGAGGTCAACGTCGCCGGCGAAGATGGAAAGAGCGGAATCGGACCTGGCGAGCTTCCAGCCTTCCTGGAGCGCAGCCCGGTGCCGGTCGTGGGGTTGATGACGATGCCGCCATTTGCCACCAAGCCGGAGCAAAGCAGACGCCACTTCGCAGCCCTGCGAGTGCTGGCCGAGCGCCATTCGCTACCCGAACTGTCGATGGGAACCAGCCAGGACTACATGGTGGCGGTGCAGGAGGGCGCCACCATCATCCGCCTCGGTCAGAGCCTGTACACGCCACACGCGCCATAATCACGGCAGGGAAACACGCGCCTGACGCGAACCTGCACTCGATCATGGCATTCCGTGACACATGGCATCGCACGCTTGTCTACTTCGGCCTTGCCGAGGACGACGCGTACGAAGAGGACCTGGAGCCCTATCCGGAGCCGGAGGTTGAGATGCAGGACACCTATCGTGAGCGCCCGAACGTGCGCCGCATGCCCCGCCGGCGCCGCGACGAATTCGACGACATCTTCGCGGACGAGCCGGGCGACCATCGTACGAGCACGCTGCGGCCTGTCAGCAGCGGCCGTCCCAACGGACGGAACGTGGGCGGCGACGTGCGCGTGCACTTCGTCGCACCAAAGAACTTCAACGATGTCCAGGACGTGGCGGACAAGTTCAAGGACACGATTCCCGTGATCCTGAATCTGCAAGGGGCGGACACCGATCTCTCAAAGCGTCTGATCGACTTCGCCAGTGGGCTGACCTACGCACTGGACGGCGGCATGCAACGCGTCGCCGACAAGGTCTTTCTGTTGACGCCCCAGAACGTCGAGGTATCGGCCGAGGAGCGCGCTCGGCTGCTGGAGAAGGGCTTCTTCAACCAGTCTTAGCGCGGCGGCCTTCAGCGTCCGCTCGGCAGAGCTGGACGCCTGCGTAGTACAACCGTCTAGTCGATTTGCAATCTTCCGGAGCATCAATAGGGTGCTTCGGATCTTGCGAACGAACCCGGAGGACTAGATGACCCTACGCCAGATCAGCCGTTGGGCGGTGGCCGCGATTGCCGCGGGCAGCATCGGGATGGCCGGGGTTGCTGCGGCCTCGGGCCTGGGCGCTGGTCCCCAGTTCCACCCCGGCTGCGGCGGGCGATACCGCATCGGGTACAAGGAAGGCCGCTGCTATCCGCACGGCCGTGGTCATCACCCGGGCCATGGCGGCTACGGGGGCAATGGCTACGGGGGCAATGGCTACGGGGGCAGCTATGGCGGCTATGGCGGCTATGGGGGCTACGGCGGCCAGGGCGGCCAGGGCGGCTACGGCGGCTACGGCGGCAAGGGCGGCCAGGGCGGCAATGGCGGCAATGGCGGCTACGGGGGCGGCGGTGGCCACGGCCACGGCGGCCAGGGCAACCGCGGGTAGTAGAGGTCGGTTATCGGTCCGGGCGATCGCCCGGACCGAAACCACCACGGATGGGGAGGCAGATCGCAATGGATGCCTGGTATGACGCCGGGTGCGAGGACCGCACCTCCGAAGGGGCCCAAGCTGGGGAGGTCTGGGTCATCCTTCCGACATACAACGAGGTCGAGAACGTCGAGCAGGCCGTTGACGCGATCCGCTGCGGTCTCGCCGGGCACGCCTGGCAATTTCGGA
Source organism: uncultured Solirubrobacterales bacterium (assembly GCA_963742025.1). Taxonomy (GTDB): domain Bacteria; phylum Actinomycetota; class Thermoleophilia; order Solirubrobacterales; family Solirubrobacteraceae; genus Palsa-465. The sequence goes on along the minus strand of CAVUKF010000003.1, from coordinate 110,376 downwards.
TTCTCATAGTCGACGACGCATCTCCCGACGGGACCGGCGTGATCGCGGACCGCCTTGCCGCCCGCGACGAGCGCGTCCGCGTTCTGCACCGCGCAGGCAAGGAGGGCCTGGCGCGGGCATATCTGGCGGGATTCGCGCAGGCCCTGGACCACGGAGCGCGCGTCGTCGTGCAGATGGACTGCGACGGCTCGCACGAGGCCGCGGCGATCCCCCGGATGCTCGCCGTCCTCGATGACGGCGCGGATCTGGTGATCGGATCCAGGTACGTATCGGGCGGCTCGACCGAGTGGACGACGCGTCGCAGGCTGCTCTCACGCGCCCGCGCCGCGTACGCGAGAACGGTTCTGCGCGTTCCGGTCCGAGATCTCACAGCCGGATTCAAGGCGTTCCGCGCGGAGGTCCTGCTCAGCCTCGATCTCGCGAGCCTCTCCTGCAAGGGCTTCGGATTCCAGATCGAGACGACCTATCGCACCGTCCGCGCGGGTTTCCGGGTGGCTGAGATTCCAATCCGTTTCGTCGACCGCCGGGCGGGCAAGAGCAAGATGTCGTGGCGGATCACGCTGGAGGCGCTCCGGGTCGTTCCGAAGCTTCGCATCAGCCCGATGCGCGTGCTCCCCAGTGCACGCGGACCGCTCCGCGTGCTGATGCTCACGAGGGGGGTCGTCCCACTCGCCGCGAAGGCCGGCGGTGCGGAGCTCGCCGCCTACGAGCTGTCGCGCGCGCTGGTCGCGCAGGGCCATCGCGTAACCCTGCTCAGCGACTCTGAGGACAGCGACGCCGGCGAATTACCGGGACTGGCGCTGTCTGCCGTCGAGTCGCCCCTTGCAAGTTGGGCCGGTCGCGTTCCCGGTGCCTTCCCGAGCTGGCTCGCTCGCCATCTTGCCGGGAACGTCACCGTCGCGCTGCGTGCGCGCCGGCTGCTGCGTGAGCGTACCTACGATGTCGTACATGCGCACGGCGCGCTCAGCTGCGTGCTCGTCAGCCTGGTCGCGCGCATCCCGGTGATCTATACCGAGCACGACGCACCGCCGTGGCTGTGCCGGTACCGATCTCGCGCTGAACGGGTGGTCAGGCAGCTCGTATTCCGGACCGTCAATGCCTGCGCGTACAGGCGCGCGGACCGCGTAGGTGCGACGTTCGCGGCGCTCGCCGAGGACGCGGTGCGGCGTTTCGGCCTGCCGCCGGCGAAGGTCAGAACGATCGCCAACGGCACGAACATTCAGGTGTTCAGCGACACTGAGCTGACCCCCTCCAAGCACGCGCTCGATGCAGCAAGGCGCGCCGGAGGACGGGAGGTCAGGTTCGAGGACTTCTGCCTGTTCGTCGGCCGGCTCGAGCCGCGCAAGGGACCCGACCTGCTCCTGAGGGCACTCATCGAGGTCCCCGCCGTCAACTGCGTATTCGCCGGCGACGGTCCGATGCGTCAGGAGCTGGAAAGCCGGGCAAGTGAGCTCGGCCTCACCGACCGGGTCGCCTTCCTCGGATATGTGCGATCCGCCGATCTGCCGGCGCTGTATGCCAGAGCGCAGCTGCTGCTGCTGCCCTCGGTGTCCGAGGCGCTGCCGCTGGTCGTACTCGAGGCGATGGCATGCGGGACGCCGGTGCTGGCTTCTCGGATCGCCGGTCTTCCGAGCGTCGTGCGCGACTATGAAACCGGCCTGCTGGTACAGGCCGGTGACGTCGGGCAGCTCGCACTCGGACTCAGGTTTCTGCTACGCGATCGGGAGCTTCTGGCCGAGATGAGCGCCGAGGCGCGCCGGACGGTCCACCGGAGCTTCCGATGGTCGGCGATCGCCGCCGAATACGAGGGCATGTACCGATCTCTGGCCGCCGTTCCGGCGCACGCCGGGAGCAGCACACAGGTCGCCGTGCTCGTTCCATCAACCCTGGAGGTGTCCACCCATGAGTCATGACCGCCCCACCGTGTGCATCCTCGTCGACGCGTTTCGCCACGACTACCTCACACCTGAGCTCGCGCCCCGCCTGTCGGAGCTCGCGAGGCTCGGCTCGGCCGGGCGGCTGCGACCGATTCTCGGATATTCCGACGCGATCCGGGCGACGGTCTTCACCGGCGCCTATCCGGACGAGCACGGCTACTGGATGGAGTACTGCTATCGGCCGCGATCGGCGCCGATGCGGAAACTGGCTGCCCTGCGCGGCCTCGACCGGATGCCGGTCGACCTCGCCAGACGTGGTGTCAAGTGGAGCGTCTCGCAGACGCTCGTCCGCAGGATTGCCGCACGGCAGGGCTACTCACACCTGTCGATGCGGCACTTTCCGTTCCGTTCGCTCTCCGAGTTCGACTGGACGTTGCGCCGGTCGATGTCCGACGACGGTGCGCTCGGCATGCCGACCCTGTTCGACCGGCTCACCGAGTCCGGCCTGGGATGGAGCTACCTGGACGCCGCCCGCGACGGCACGCGCGGGATGCTCCACGCGATCGACACGCTCCCGCCGCAGACCGACTTCACGTTCGTCTACCTGCACCAGATCGACATGGCATCTCACCTGCTCGGCGTCGAGGGCAAGCTGTTCCGAAGCGTGGTTCGCCGGACCGACGCGCTGACCGGCGATGTCGTCGACCGTCTGCGCGCCCGCCTGGGAGACGTGAACCTGGTCGTCTTCTCCGACCACGGCATGTCGCAGGTTCGGCGCACCGTTTCCTACCCGGAGCTCTGGACGCATCCCGGATTCCCGAAGCGCTTCTGTTTCGCGCTCGACGCGACGATGGTCCGTCTCTGGTTCCACGACCGGGATCCCGAGCTTCGTGCGCAGATCAGGAACAGGGTGCAGACAGGCGCTCCGGGGCGGTGGCTGGATGCGGATCAGCTGGCCGGGCTGCATCTCCGGTTCGACGACCGCCTGTACGGAGACGAGATCTTCCTGCTGGACCCAGGAGTCGCGATCTTCCCGAACTTCCACTCGATGCTGAACCCGCGGGCGATGCACGCCTACCACCCGGATGATCCCGACCAACAGGGCATCTTCATCGCCCCGGCAACCGAGCCTACCCGCGATCTCGTCGAGCTCGTCGACGTCCACAGTCTCTGTGCACGGCTGTGTGATCTGGCGCCCTCCGGCGCAGCTTCGAGGCTGGCGGCCTGATGGCGGAAACGGCCACGCTCGTTCGCCCGGCGCCCAGGCGGTGGGCGGACGGCATGCGTCGCCCGGTCGGTGCGGCTTCACGGGCCGAGAGCTCGGTCCGCGCCATAGCACGGGGCGGCACGCTCCTGCTGGGGGCGACGCTGCTCTGGAACATCTCCAACTTCGCCTTCAACGCATTCGGCGCACGCGCGCTCGGCCCGGCCGGTTACGGGCAACTGACCGCCGTTGTCGCGCTACTCGCGATTGTGAGTCCATTGCTGTACACGCTTCAGGCGACTGCGAGCGGGACAACGGCAAGGCTGGTGTCGGCCGGCCGGTCGGGGGAAGTGCGGTCGCAGGTCAAGAGCCAGGTCCTGCGGGCTCTGATCTGGGCGTCGGTGGGAGCAGGCGTGGTGGTGCTGGGCGCGAGACCGATCGCGCATCTCCTGCGGCTGTCCTCGGTCGCGCCGGTTCTACTGCTGCTCGCCGCAGTCCCACTCGCAGTCGTGATCAACGTCCAGCGCGGGGCAATGCAGGGTGTCGGCCAATTCGGACGCTGCGCCGTATCGACCGCGACCGAAGCGGTCGCCAACGCCTGCGCGGGAGCGCTCCTGCTGCTCGTTCCGAATGTCGAGGTTGCCGTGCTGGCCACCGCAGCAGCCCTCGGATGCGCCGCGATCGCGCACACCCGGCTGCTGCGTGCGCTCCCCGCCGCCGCGTCCACAGGCGCCACCGACGTGAACCGGCGTGGCGGGTCGGTGACGCTCGCGTGCCTGGTGGCGTTGGCGGCGCTGCTCTCGGCAGACGTGATCGCCGCGCGGCACGGCATGGGCTCGCACGCCGCCGGGATGTATGCGGCGATCGCCCTCGCCGGGAAGATGGTCTTCTACGCGACGGCGGGACTCACCTGGGTGCTGTTCCCGATGCTGAGCGGGCGGGATGAGCGTGGTGAGGACGGCCGCCGGCTGTTGCTCGGCGCCGTCGGTGGTGTCGCTCTGGTCGCCGCCGCGATCGCAGGGGTCGAATGGCTCGCACCGTCGTTGGTGATCGGAACGCTGGCCGGTCACGCGTACACGGCGGGCGCTCCATGGCTGGCCCCGGCGGCATGCGCTTTCGCGCCCTACGCTGTCGCCTACGTCCTCGCGATGGGCCTCGCGGCGCGCAGACGCCGATCCGCGGCGGTCGTCCTGGCGGTGGCCTGCGTGACGCAGATTTCCGCCTTCATGCTGGTCGAGCCGAGCGTCGGTCACCTGCTCCTGATCAACGCCTCGGTGTTCAGCGGAGCCTCGATCGCGTTGGCAGTGATCTGCCTGCGGGAGCCGCGGCGGTGAGCGCCGCGGGCGTACGGGCGGGAGCCGAGCAGCCGCTGACCGCGAGCGGCAGCGCACGCTCGCTCGCAGGCACCAACCGGGTCGGTCGATCCGATACGGCCATCCTCACGGCGCTCGTCGACGCGGTTCGCGACTCGGTTGGTGACCACCCGGTGCTGGTTCTCGGCAGCCGCGCGATCGGCACCGCCCCGGCACAGTCGGACCTTGATGCGTACGTGGTCCTGCCGCTGCGCCGGATACCGCGAGCGCTCGGGGCGCTGACGCAGACTCGGAGCGCGCTCGAACGCGAGTTGGGCATCCCCGTGTCGTTGAATCCACTCCCGGCGGGCCGGCTGCACCGCACGCGGGGGTCGCTGCTGCCGTTCAAGCTGCGCCGCGAGGCGCTCGTCGCCTGGAGTCCGGACGGTTGGCGAATGGATCGCGCCGGGGCGCCGCCGGTGGACTCAGCGGCGCGGCGATCCTACGCGATGTCCGGGGTCCTCTACCTCCTGGACGCGGCGGCACCCGTCGCGCAGGGAGCTGACCGGCTCGCTCCCGCCGAGGCTCACCTCACCGGAAAGGCGCTGCTGCATGCGGCGCAGCTCGTGCTCGCCGGCCAGGGCGGCTGGGAATCGTGTCTGCAACAGGCCGTCACGAGGTTGGGCGGCCAGTGGCCCGAGCTCGCCGCGACTCGCGGCGCGCCAGGCACATGGCTGGCTGTGCGGGACATGCTTCTCCCTGCCGTGCGCGGCCATCGCGAGACACGCGCAGAGTCGATCGCGCTGAGATTGCAGTGGGCCGGCCTGTCCACGCTACGTGGAAGGGCCACGACGGCGCCGACACGACGCGGCCCGTCACCCGCGGCCGAGCTCGCGCTCGCCGCCTGTGAGCTGGCGGAGGCGATCAGTCCCGGTCACATGGAGCGCGAGCGGATCGCCAGTGCTCGTGCGGCGCTCCCGGAACGCATGCGGCGCGAGGCACCAAACGATTGGGACGCCCTGCGGAAGCTGGTTGCAAGCCGCTGGCCGGACGCGAGTCCCCTGGCAGGGATCTAGGAGTTCCCGTGCATGCTCGCGCCGACGTCCTGATCGTCTTCCGCGAAGCAGACCCGCAGACCGGCGGGCTCGGGATCGACATCTCCGATGTCGCGCACGGGATGACGGCGCGCGGCCACGGCGTCGAGGTCCTGACGATGCATCCATCCGGTGCTCGCCGGCCCGACCTCGGTCCGGCGGTGACCGTCCACGCGCTCAGATCCTGGCTGCATGCACGGCCCGGCGTTGCATTCGGGCTGACGGGAGGCGCGGGGAGGGTGGTGCGACGTTCCTCGCCGCGGATCGTGCACCTTTACTCGTGCCTGCCGGTGCAGATGCACTGGGCGGCCGTCGCGTCCGCGCGGCGCCAGGGGATTCCGATCGTCTGGACGCCGATGTTTCACCCTCAGCGCCGCTCACTTTGGCGATCGCACGGTCTGGCGGGCCACGTGATGGCGGCCTGGGACGCCCGCGCACCGCGCGCGGCACATTTGACCGACGCCGTATGCGTCGCCACCGACGGCGAAGCCGACCTGTTCCGGGCGATGGGCGCTCGTCGGGTCGCAATGGTGCCGCCCGCGGTTGCCGCCGTCCCCCGGGTGTCCGCGGAGGCGGCCTCTCGCTTACGTGCACGCCTGGGGCTTGCCGATACACCGCTCGTGCTGTGCGTCGCCGGTCGCCCCGACCACCGCAAGGGCCTTGATTTCGCCGCCGAGGTGATCACGGCGCTTCGCCGCCGCGTGCCCGGTGCCGTACTCGGCGCCGTCGGTCTGCGAAACGACGGTGAGCTGGCGGGAGTCGATGGGGTGCGGGCACTCGGGCGGCTGTCGCTGACCGAGCTCCGCGAGGCCTACGGAGCCGCCGACGCGGTGTTTGTGCCGTCGCGCTACGAGGCGTTCTCCCGTGTCGTGCTGGAAGCATGGCAACAGGCTCGGCCCGTGGTCGTGACCAGCGGGGTCGCGCTCGCTGAGCAGGTGGGTCATGGCGGCGGCACCGTCGTGGCGTTTGGCGACTGTGAGGGCGCCGCTTCAGCGCTTGCGCACTACCTCGCCGACTCCCACGATGCATGTTCCGCCGGGGAGTACGGAGCCCGACTCGTGTCTGAGCGCTACACGATCGACGGGGTCCTCGACCGGCTCGAGAGCGTCTATGCGGAGGTGTCGCGTTGACCACGCATGCCGGGACGCTCCCGCGCTCGGCGCGGGAGCGCCGTTGGCCCGCGTTGACGAGGGTGCTGACGCACACGCTCAGATGGCCTCATCTCCCCGGCCTCGGGCTCCAGTTCGGGGTTGGCCTATGGTTGTGCCGCGCCTACGCTGACTCGGGACTCCCAGCCGGCACGGACATGCTCGGGTTCGTCTCGCGCGCGGCCGTCAACGCACGTGGGAGCACCTGGCTCTCGGGATGGGATCCCGACTCGCTGGGTGCGCCCCGGCAGTTGACGCTCGAGAGCCTGCTGGGAGTTCTGACAAAGCTGAGCGGCAACCCTGTCGTCACGGTCAAGCTCTTCGTTCTGACGACGCTGGTGGTCTCCGGCCTCGGGGCGTACTGGCTGACGTGGCGTTGGTACCACACCCGCCTCGGCGCCGGGATCGCCGGTGTGCTCTACACCACCAGCCAGATCTCGCTCGCACAGACCGCGAGCGGCCATCTCAACGTCTGCATGATCCTCGCGCTGGCGCCGTTCGTGATCGGGCTGACGGTTGACGGGGTCGAGTCGTTCTCGGCCCGGCGAGCCGTTCTGCTCGGCGCGGCGCTCGCGCTGCTGATTCTCGCCAGGCCGGACATGGCGCTCTATCTGGTGCCGTCAGTGCTGCTCTACGTTCCCGTTCGGGGGCTTGTCGAGCAACGCGTGCGAGAGTCGCTGCGCAACGGCGTGCTCACGGCCGCGGTGGCACTCGGCACAGCGATCGTCCTGTCGCTCTACGACGTCGTACCCGTGCTCGCGGGCGTTCGTGCCGAGTGGCTCTCGAGTGGCGGCCTGTTCCAGTTGCAGGAGTTCAACGCCCGCAGTGTTCCGGCGCTCGGATCGCTGCTGGGGTTCGCGCGGGAGATCGGCTACCTCGCGTTCACCAACCGGCAGACATGGGTCTCCAACCCGTGGGTCTCGTTCGGCGTGTATGCCGCCCTCGCGCTGATCCCGGTGGCAGCGGCGTGGGGAGCGCTCGCACTGCGCCGAGACTCGCGGACGATCTACCTGCTCGGATGCGTGCTGTTCGGCGCGTTCGCCGCCAAGGGGATGCATTCACCGCTGGGCGGACCCTACGAGTGGGCGGCACTCCACGTCCCGTTCTTCGCCAATCTCCGGGACCCCGACCGGTGGCTGATCGCCGGCTCGCTCGCCGTCGCAGTGCTGGCCGGATTCAGCGCGTCGCAGCTGCCGGCGCTGTTGCGCTGGCTCGACGCGAGCCGCCCCGCCCGAGCCCTGATCGCCGTCGCCGTCACCGCGCTCGTACTGCTCCCGAACGCTCCGACCGTGCTGCCCGGACTGGCCACCTGGCGACCGACGGCAGGCCAGCTGGCCCTGCTGCACGACGCCGCGACCGGCGACTCGCCGCTGGCAACGGTCCCGTTCGACCAGACGCGCCGGTTCGTGGTCGACGGGAGCTATGCGGGATGGGAGCACGACCTGGGGGCCGAGAGTTCGCTCTGGACCGGACGCCCGGCGCTCGCGGACGGTGGCTGGAGCAGCTCAGCGTCGGGCACGATCTCATATCTGACGACGTTGCTGGGACGCCGTGACCCGGCCTTCGCCCCGATGCTCGCGGCACTCGGCATCAACCAGGTGCTGTCGTTCAATTACAGCCCGACGGCTCCGGGCCTGCTCAATCAATCGGATCCGTTCTACCAGCAGCATGCGCTCGCGACGATGCCCGCGCTGACACTCGGCGAACGCACCGCCGGAGGGTCGCTGTACAGCGTCGACGGCGCCGCCGCACAACTCTCGGCCAGGCCGCTGCGGGCAGTTGTGCTCGGCGGCCTTTCGGGCCTGCGCGCGCTCGTTCGTCTGCACGGCATCGTGCCGTCGGACTGGGCGGCGCAGGACGCCGCCGGGCTGCTGATCGCCGGCGGCGAGCCGGCCCTGCTGGCCGCGATTCGCCAGGCCAACCTGGTGATGATCGCCGACACCTCGGTGAATGACCTCGCCGTGGATGCGGCCACCCCGCTGGTGGAACTGCCCGGAATCTCGAGCGACGCCGATCTGGCCCGCGAGACGCAGACGCTCCCTCCGGATGTGGCAACGAGCGCTGGCGCTCTGATCGACCCCGACGCAGCGCAGCCGCTCACGGGTGCAACCAGCTCGAGTGTCTCGTTCAAGCTCTCAGATTCGCAACCGGCCACGGAGCTGTGGGTGCATGTGCAGGCGCTGGACGATCCAGCCTCGCTGCGCTTCTCCCTGGACGGCCGGTTGATCGGCTCGACGACGCCGCTGGCCCCTGCCGACGCCGGTTTCTCCTGGATTCGGATCGCCACCTTCGATCTCGCCGCCGGACATCACGTGCTGAGCGTGAGGGCGAGCCAATCCCCATACGGAACGTCGTATGAGCTTGACGCCGTGCGGCTGCTGACGGTGGGAGCGCGCGTCCGGGCGGCCACAGCGCTGAGTTCGGCGCTCGCGCAGGCAGCGCCGCGCACCGCCTACGCAGCGGATCTCGGTGACGGTCTGCGAACCGTCAGCGACCCGGCGTTGTTCTCGCCGGTGGACGCAATCGGGGGCGGATCGGGCTATTGGACGGCGCTCGAGCCGGACCGGACGAGCATCGGGATCACCGGTGGTGCATTGACCGTCGCATTCGGCGCAGGTCGTGGATATCACGCGCTGGTGGCTCACTACTTCGCAAGACCGAGGAACTGGAGCGCCCACGCCTACGCATATCTGCGCGTCCGCGGGCAGGACAGCGGCGCCACCTACAGCGTCGTGCTCGACGGCGACGCCCGCAATCGCTACACGATCCAGCTGCCGTGGACCGACGACACCAGCGGTTGGCGGTTGCTTGCGATCCCGCTGCTCGGCGACCCGACCGTGGCGCGCCATGTCACGTCGATCCGCGTGGCCGCTGACGACACGAGCCGCCCCGGAACGCTGCAGCTCGGCGCGGTGGCGCTGTCCGGGTCGGCGGACGCGGTCGTCGAGCACCTCCCGATACCGGGCGCCGATGCGAGCCGTGCCGAGCTCGTCGACCAGCGCCGAACGCCAGCCGCGAGGCGGCGTCTCGCCGCCTACGTGTCGGGCGCCCGCCCCGGCCACGAGGCGATCTCGGTCCGGATACCGCTGCGGGTACTCGGCCAGCACAACCTGCTGCTCGTCCCTCCGTCTGCCGGGATCCCGGCGGCGGCGCCGGCGTCCCTGCGGTGGAAGCGGACGGGAACGGGCAGCTTCTCCTTCCACGTCCACGCCGCTCGGCCGTTCACGCTCGTCCTCGGGCTGGCCCAGGATCCACATTGGCAGCTGAGCGGCGTACGTGGCGCGATCGCGACACGCGTCTGGGGTGCTCTGCAGGCGTGGCAGCTTCCGGCGGGCAGCTACAGCGGCGCGATCTCGTTCGCGGGTGATCCTCTGGTACGAGGCGGGCTCGAGTTGAGCGGTCTGGCGGCGCTGCTGCTGCTCGGGATCGGTGGCGGCTTGTCCGGACGCCTGCGACGTGACGGCACCGTGACAGCCGCCCCGCCCACGCGGCAGCGCCGCGCGTCAGCGCCCCAGATCGCGGGCAGCGATCAGACGCGGCGCCAGCGCCAGCGCCGGCTCCGCGTGCTGATCCCGGACCGCCTCGCCCGTTTGGGACCGCCGTGGAAAGTCGCATTCCTGGCCGCGCTGATGATGCTTGCGCCGATCCCGCTCGCCGTTTCGTCAGGTCCGGGGCGGTCCGGTGACGACCTGGCGGTCGCCGCCACCGCCGCGATGACACTCGCCGTCGTGCTGGCCGCACTCGACGTTCGCCGCTCATGCGCAGACCGGGATTCCTGATCGCCGGCTACACGGCGCTCGGCGCCGTGGTCGCCGGACCGCTGCTGAGGCCAGGCCTGCTGCTCGCCGTTGATGCGGCACCGACGCCGTTCGCCCGTCTGGACCCCGCATACTGGGGGTTGGGGCAGGGGACGCACGACGGCACCGTGTCCCGGCTGCCGCTCGACGCCGCGCTGGCCGCGGTCGCTCTGCTGACGTCGACGGCGACGGCGCAAAAGCTCGTGCTGGTCGCCGTGATCGCACTCGCCGGCATGGGGATGCATCGGCTCGTCGATTCGCGGCTGCCGGTGGCCCGCGTGTTCGCAGGCCTGCTGTATGCGGTGAACCCGTTCGTATACGAGCGCATCTGGACCGGCCAGTTGTTCATCGTGCTCGGATACGCACTGATCCCCTGGGGGTTCGGAGCGTTCCGGAGGATTCTCCGGGACGAGGGCGGCTCGCCCTGGACGTTCGCGGCGCTGGCCGTGGCGACCGGCGTGGCCAGTGCTCACATGGCGCTGCTGCTCGGTCTGCTGTGCTCATGCGCGCTCGTGGCATCCGCGGTCGCCGGGCGGCGCTCACGCGTAGACCGCTCGGTTCCGTCGCGCGCCGAACCAGTCGGGGCGAGGCCGTCGCGCGCTCGCCCGACCAGCGTCACCACACTCGCGCTCGGCGCGCTGGCACTGGCGGCGCTCGGCTGCGCTTGGTGGCTGCTGCCGACACCCGGCGTCAGCGAGTTGTGGAGTCACGTGGGCCGCGCGCAGCTCGCGTATTACGCCTCCGTCCCGATGGCGCATATCGGATTGATCCCGACGCTGGCAGCGCTGTCCGGTTATTGGAATGACACGCGGCCCGAGATCTCCTACCAACCGGCGTGGCCGGCGCTGGCGCTCACCTTGGTCGCGCTCGCTGCCGCCGGCGGTTGGCTTCGTCGCCGCGATCCGATGACCTGGGCGGTCGCCGGGGCCGGGTTGGCGGGCTTCCTGCTGGCGCTCGGCTATGCGTGGACTCCCACCCGCGCGCCGTTCGTCTGGTTGATGGCGGAGGTGCCGCCCCTGAGGTCGTTCCGTGAGTCGGGCAAGGGACTCGCGCTCGTCGCCTTCGCCTACTCCTACCTCGGGTGCATTGCGGTCGAGGACATCGTGACCGAGGCGCGCCGCGTGCGCCATGCCCGTGCGGGCTGGGCGGCCGGCGTCGGCATCGCGACGCTGATGCTCGCCGTCCCGCTTGCGCTCGGCGCGCGGGAGCTGTGGGGAGCGTGGGGGCAGCTTCAGACCTCGAGCTACCCCGCCTCGTGGTCCCAGGCCGATCACTACCTCTCGCGAGTCGCGCGTGGGTCCCGCACGCTGGTCCTGCCGTTCCACGGATACTTCTCGTTGTCGTTCGCCCACGGGCGGGTGGTCGCCAACCCGGCGGCGAGCTACTTCCAGACACCCGTCCTCGTCGGCCGCTCGGTGGGGGGCCCAGAGGACGTCAGCGATCCCGAACAGACCGCCGTGCAGGCGCTGCTCGCGAGTCAGCCGAAGTCCGCGGACTTTGCGGACTGCCTGGCGGCGCTCGGGGTCGGTCGGGTCCTGGTGCTCCACCAGGCCGACTGGGCCGCCTATGGGGACATCGGCGAACGGCCGGGAATGTCGATCGAGCGCAGCTGGCCAGGCGTCACCCTGTATCAGTCCAACCGCCCGACATCGCTGGTGATGGCACGGACCGGCGCCGGCCACGGATGTCGCGACTGGACGCCGGTGCCGGCACGGATCGACGGCTTGACGAGTGTCCGGCTGCTGGCGCGCCCGCCCGCCGGAGCGGCTCTACGCGTGGAGCTGCCCAACTCGTCGCAGTGGGTCCGCGCCGGGGCGCGCGAACTGAGCTTTGCCGGATGGGGCGTCTACCGTCGAAATTACATCGTCGGACTGATCCTGTTCGTGCTCCTGTTCGCCTGGCCGACGGGGAGGACCGGGCTGCGAATCGTCCGGCGAACGCACAAGGCACCCTCGGGGGTCAACTCGACGGTAGCCTTCAAAGGATGCGAGTTGGCCTGATCGGAGCTGGGAACATGGCGCGCGCGATGGCGCGTGGCTGGGGCGATCCGGTGTTGTGCTCCGACGGCGGCTCCGGGAGGGCGCAGCGCCTCGCGCAAGAGCTTGGCGGTGAGGCCGTTCGCTCCAACCTCGAGGTGGCGCAGCGTGCCGACCTTGTGGTGCTCTGTCACAAGCCCGCGCAGCTCCAAGCGGTCGCGGCCGAGATCGCCGGTACCGCCAAGGCCGTCGCGTCGGTTCTCGCCGGTACGCCTCTGGCGCGAGTCCAGGAGGCCTACAAGGGAACGCCGGTGTTCGCGATGATGCCGAACACGCCTGTCGAGGTGCGCCGCGGCGTCACCTGTTACACGATCCCCGACCCGAATGGCCGCAATCAGCTCGTATCCGTGGATCCGGCGCTCGAGGCGCAGGTGATCGCGCTGTTCGAGCGGCTCGGCACGGTCGTGAAGCTGACCGAGCGCCAGGCCGGCGCGGCGTCTTCGCTGACGAGTGTCGGTCCCGCGTACCAGGCGCTGCTCGTGGAGGCGCAGGTCGATGCCGCGGTGCGCCACGGACTTGGTGCCACGATCGCTGCTCGGCTCGTGGGCGAGACGATGATCGGGACGGCGGAACTGCTCGAGCGTCGCAACCACGACACGCTTGCGGTGCGCCGCGAGGTGACCTCGCCCGGCGGGTCGACGGCGAGGGGGCTCGCGGCGCTTGAGGCTGCCGGCGTGCGCCCGGCGTTCCAGGATGCGATGGACGCCGTCATCAACGGGGGGGTGCAGCGGTGATGCTGCTGCACGCCACGATCGCCGACGACGTGGCGAACTACGTCGGGGCACTGTTCGATGTCTACATCCTGCTGCTGTTCGTCTACATCCTCTCGAACCTGCTGTTCGCCTTCGGCGTGCGGCCCGGCTACTCACGCGGGATGGACGCCGTGCTCGGATTCCTGCGCGATGTCAGCGAGCCGTTCCTGAGGATCTTCAGAAAGTTCATCCCATCGATCGGCATGTTCGACCTCAGTCCGATGATCGCGATCATCGCTCTGTACATCATGCGGGCGCTGCTCGTGAGCGCGATCCAATCGATCGGTTGACGACTCCGATGGCGGTCGTTCCGGCGAGGAGCGCCCTCGCTGCGCGGCGGCGCGCATTCGCGCGCGCCGGCGCGGTGATGATCTTCGTCGTCGCCCTCGATCAGTTCACCAAGCACCTGGTGATCCAATCGATCGGACCGCAGCAGGTCGTCAAGGTTCTGCCTGGGATCAAGCTCGTGCACTGGAGCAACCCCGGGGTTGCCTTCAGCTTCCTCTCCGGGGGCGGCGCGCCGGTGTACGTGCTCGGCGCGATCGCGCTCGCAGTGCTGATCATCTACCTGTACAGACGACCGCAGCTGCCGTGGCTGTGGTTGCCCGCCGGCATGCTGCTCGGCGGCGCGGTCGGGAATCTGATCGACCGGGTGCGGCTCGGTGCCGTGACCGACTTCATCAAGCTCCCGCTGTGGCCGGCGTTCAATGTGGCCGACATGTCGATCACGTTCGGGATGATCGGACTGATCGTGGTGATCGAGGCCGGCAAGGGTCGCTGAGCGTGGCTGACGCCGAGCCGCCGTTCGAGCTCATGGTCGGCGAGGAGGCTCGTCAGATGCGGCTTGACCAGCTGCTCGCCGCACCACTCGGCTCGCGCGCGCGAGCGGCAAGGCTGATCGATGCCGGGCTGGTTCGCGTCGACGGCAGTGTCGTCGCGAAGCGGACGCTCGTGACCCCCGGACAGCAGGTTTCCGTCGCCGCCGAGACGATCGAGACCCCCGCGGATACGGGTGCGCAGGCGCCATTCGTGGTGGTGTATGAGGACGCGCACCTGATCGTCGTCGACAAGCCTGCGGGCGTGGTCGTGCATCCCGGTCGGGGTCACCGCACGGGGACGCTGGCGCAGGCGCTCGCGGGGCGAGCCGCCGGCGGCGAGGATCCGTGGCGGGCTGGGATCGTCCACAGGCTTGACCGGGACACCTCCGGACTGCTGGTGATCGCCAAGAGCGACTCTGTCCACCGGACGCTCAAGGAACTGATCGCGGCGCGGGCGCTGCGGCGCGAGTACGTGACGCTCGTTGACGGCGTCCCACCGGCGCGATCGGGCACGATCGATGCGCCGATCGGCCGCAGCCGACGCGACCGCGTGCTGATGTCGATCGATTCCGAGGAGCCGAAGCAGGCGACCACCCACTTCGAGCTACTCGATGCCTTCGCCGACGCGGCCCTTCTGCGGGTGGTGCTCGATACCGGGCGGACCCATCAGATCCGGGTGCACATGGCGGCGATCGGCCATCCGGTGTCCGGCGATGCTCAGTACGGCGGACGTCGTCGCTACGGCTTGAATCGGCAGTTCCTGCACGCCGCCCGGCTCGCGTTCGACCATCCGGTCACCGGCGCGGCGCTCGACCTCTCCGCTGAGTTGCCGGATGATCTCCAGGCGGCGCTCCGGCTCGCCTCGCGATGAACGAATTGCATGCACCGTACACACCGGCGCGGGGCTCGGCCGGCGCGACTCGCGTAGACTCCCCGCAAAACAACCACTATCCCCTGAGGGCGCAGCTCGCGCCCTGGCCCGGTCAGTGATCGGGTTTGCGAGCGGGCGTTTCAGGGCGTCATCTTCATCAAATTCAAGGGAGTATCAGCAGTGGCCAAGATCGGCATCAAAGAGCTGCTGGAGGCCGGCGTCCATTTCGGCCACCAGACGCGCCGCTGGAACCCGAAGATGCGCCGGTTCATCTTCGGCGAGCGCGACGGCATCTACATCATCGACCTGATCCAGACCGACGCGCTGCTCAACAACGCGTGCAATTTTGCCGAGGACATCGCACGGCGCGGCGGGACCGTGATGTTCGTCGGCACCAAGAAGCAGGCCCGCGACGCGATCAAGGACGTCGCGGAATCGGCTGATATGCCGTACGTGAACCATCGTTGGCTTGGCGGTCTGCTGACCAACTTCCAGACGATCTCGTTGAGGATCAAGCGCCTGCACGACCTCGAGCGCTACGAGACCGAGGGCCAGTTGGCGCTGCTTCCGACCCGTGAGCGAATGGCTGCACTGGCAGACCTGGCGAAGCTCCGCGCCAATCTGGGCGGCGTCAAGAACATGCAGCGCCCGCCGGATGCCGTGTTCGTGATCGACCTCAAGACCGAGGCGATCGCGGTCAAGGAGGCCCAGCGCCTGCGGATCCCGATCATCGGGTTGGTCGACACCAACTGCGACCCCGAGGGGATCGACTTCGTGATTCCAGGCAACGACGACGCGATCCGTTCCTGCGCCGCGATCACCCGCGCGATCGGCGATGTCGTGGCCGGAGGGCACGGCGTCTTCCGTGCTGAAGAGGAACGCGCACGTCAGGAACGTGAGCGCCGCGAGGCCGAGGAACGCGAGCGGCGTGAAGCTGAGGAGCGTGCTCGCCAGGAAGCTGAAGAGCGCGCCAGGCTCGAGGCTGAGGAGCGTGCGCGCCAGGAGGCCGAGGAGCGCGCCAGGCTCGAGGCTGAGCAGGCCGCCGCCGCCGAAGCCGTGCAGGAGGCTGTCGCCGAAGTGGCTGAAACCGATGTCGTGACCGAGGCCGCCGAAGAGGTTGCGCAGGAGATCGTGGCCGAGGCGCTCGCCGAGGGGGGCGTGGCCGAGGCTGTCACGGAGGCCGCCGAGGCGGTTGCCGAGGAGATCGTGGCTGAGGCTGTTGCAGAAGCCGGCGGAGCGGTCACCGACGAGGCTGTGGCGGAGGCCGTTGCCGAGATCACCGAGGAGATCGTGGCGGAGGAGGTGGCCGAGGTGACCGAGGTTGTCGCCGAAGAGGTCGCTGAGGAGGTTGCGCAGGAGATCCTGGCGCAAGCAGTCGACGAGGCGGTCGCCGATGAAGCAGCCCCGGCGCCTGAGGCCGAGGAAGCAGCCCCCGCGCCTGAGGCCGAGGAGAAGGCATGAGCGCGATCAGCGCGAAGGACGTAAAGGCCCTGCGGGATCGCACCGGAGCGGGGATTCTCGCATGCCGAGAGGCGCTGTCGGAGTCCGAGGGGGACCTCGAGCGGGCGATCGAGTTGTTGCGCGCCCGCGGCGAGGCGCAGGCTGCGAAGCGCTCTGACGCCGAGGCCCTCGAGGGTGCAGTGCAGAGCTACATCCACGCCGGCAACAGGATCGGCGTGCTGGTCGAGGTCAACTGTCAGACGGACTTCGTTGCGCGCAACGAGAAGTTCGTCGAGTTTGCCCGGGACCTCGCGCTGCACATCGCCGCTGCGGCGCCGCTGGCGATCACCGAGGACGAGATCCCGGTGGAGGACCGCGCTCGCGAGGAGCGGATCGCCACCGAGCAAGCCGCTGAGCGCCCCGAGAACGTCCGTGAGAGGATCGTCGCCGGCAAGGTCGACAAGTGGCTCGACGAGGTCGTGCTGCTGCGCCAGAAGCACGTCAACACAGACAAATACGAGGGCAAGACGATCGAGGACATGCGTGCCGCGCTATCGGCGGAGACGCGCGAGAACATTGTGATCCGCCGCTTCGCCCGCTTCGCCGTGGGCGGCTAGGCGCCGAGGTGGAGGGCGGCTCTACCAGCGCGCAGGGCGCACCCGTCTACCGGCGGGTGCTCCTGAAGCTCTCCGGTGAAGCGCTGATGGGGGACCTCGAATACGGGACCGATCCGTTGCGGGTGCGACGGATCGCGGAGCAGATCGCCCACGTGCACGAGCGTGGGGTGGAGGTCGCGATCGTCGTCGGTGGCGGCAACATATACCGCGGCCTGGCCGCAGCGGCAAAGGGCATGGACCGCGCAACGGGCGACTACATGGGCATGCTCGCCACGGTACTGAACGCGCTCGCGCTGCAGGACGCACTCGAGAAGGCGCAGATCGCGACCCGGGTGCAGTCGGCGCTTACGATCTCAGAGGTGGCCGAACCCTACATCCGCCGTCGAGCGATTCGTCACCTGGAGAAGCGGCGGATCGTGATCTTCGCCGCCGGGACGGGCAACCCGTTCTTCACGACCGATACGGCGGCGGCGTTGCGCGCCGCTGAGATTCACGCTGAGGTGGTGCTGATGGCCAAAAATGGCGTCGAAGGAGTCTATACCGCCGATCCGGCGAAGGACCCGGAGGCGGAGTTCATACCTGAGATCGCGCACAAGGACGCGCTGACGCGCGGGCTCGCTGTGATGGACTCGACCGCATTCGCGCTGTGCATGGACAACAACCTCCCGATCATCGTCTTCAACATGGCCGACGGGACCAACATCGACAAGATAGTGTCCGGCGAACGCGTTGGAACGCTTGTCAGGACCATGAGCGCAGCAAAGCGAGGAACAGCGTGAGCGAACTGATCGACGCCCTGCTCGAGGACGCTGGAGAGCGAATGCACAAGTCGGTCGACTCGACACGACACGAGTTCGGCTCTGTGCGCACCGGCCGCGCCAGCCCGGCGCTGCTGGACCGGATCGTCGTCGACTACTACGGCAGCCGCCACATCGCTGAAGCAACTCGCGACGATCAGCGCGCCGGAGCCGCGGCTGCTGACGATCGCGCCGTTCGACAAGAGCTCGTTCAAGGCGATCGAACGTGCGATCCTCGAGTCCGACGTCGGCCTGACGCCGTCGAACGATGGCAAGCTGATCCGCATGGTCGTCCCTGAGCTCAATCGAGGAGCGACGCAAGCAGCTGGTCAAGGTCGTCCGCCACATTGCCGAGGAGGGGCGGATCGCGATTCGGAACGTGCGCCGCGATGTGATGCACGACCTGCGCGAGCTGAAGGAGGCCGGCGAGACGGGCTCAGACGACGAGCACCGGGCCGAGGTGGAGCTGCAGAAGCTGACAGATGCCCGGATCGCTGAGCTCGACGAGCTGCTGAAGGCCAAGGAAGAAGAGATCCTCGAGGTCTGACGTGGCCGGTGGGAAAGGCCACGTCTCGCAGGCACGTCACGTTGCGATCATCACCGACGGGAACGGCCGCTGGGCCAAGCAACGGGGGCTGTCGGTCGTTGCCGGCCATGAGGCCGGCGCCGACGTCGTCAAGCAACGGTTGCGGGACGCGGTCGAGTTCGGCATCCGCGAGTTGACCGTCTACTCGTTCTCGACCGAGAACTGGAGCCGGTCGAGGGCCGAGGTCGCGGCGCTGATGCGCATGTTCCGCCGCCGGATCGAGGCGGAGACGCCCGAGCTCGATGCGGAGGGCGTGCGGATGCGTTTCATCGGCCGCCGCAGTGCGCCAGTGCCGCGGGCGCTGATCGAGCGGATGCAGTGGGCTGAATCGGTCACCGCCGCCAACGACCGGATCACGCTGTTCGTCGCGTTCAACTACGGCGGGCGGGCCGAGATCATCGATGCGGCCACGAGCTTCACCGGCGGGGACGAGGAGCAGTTCCGCCAGCACCTGTACGCGCCGGACATGCACGACCCCGACCTGATCATCCGCACGAGCGGCGAGCAACGCCTGTCCAACTACCTGATGTGGCAGTCCGCATACTCGGAGCTCGTCTTCCGTGAGGAGCTCTGGCCGGACTTCTCGCGCGAGGCGTTCGCCGAGAGCCTGGCGGAGTTCGCCGCCCGCAGGCGACGGTTCGGAGGCCGGTGATGCCCGGCGCCCGTCGAGCGCCTCGCCGGCGCGGCCGTTCAGACCTGCTTGCACGGGTCGCCGTCGCGGTCCCCGCGGTGATCGTCGCGATCGTGTTCGTCGACCTCGGCGGCCTCGCCTGGGCGCTCCTGATGGCAGTGCTCGGATGTGCATGCATGAGCGAGCTGTACCGCCTGCTTGCCCGGTGGAAACCGGTTTCGATCATCGGCTTCCTGGCGCTCGTCGGGATGTGCATCGCCGGCGCGCTACGGGTCAGAGCGGCAGGTTATGGAGATCGCACTCGCCGCGGTTCCCGTGCTGTTCCTCGCCGTCGCCGCGCGCGGTCAGCAGGGCGGCGCGTCAGTTTCGATCGCCGGCACGCTGCTCGGCATCTACTGGATCGGATTCGCATTCGCGTGTGCGGTGCTGCTGCGTGAGCTCACATCACGGCAACGGCATCCTGATCGACGTGATGGTCGGGACCTTCCTGGGCGACACGGGGGCGTACTTCGGCGGCCGGTTGTTCGGCCGGCGGCCGCTCGCGATCGACATCTCGCCCAACAAGACCGTCGAGGGGCTGTTCTGCGGGATGCTGGTGGCGATCGTGTCGGTCGTTCATCGCAGGGCTGTACCAGAGCCCCTGGATGACCCACGGGCGATGCGCTGATCCTGGGCGTTGCGATCGCGGTCCTGGGCCCGATCGGAGACCTGTTCGAGTCGCTTGTCAAGCGCGACGCCGGCGCCAAGGACGCGGGTACCCTGTTCGGCGCCCACGGCGGCGCGCTCGATCGGCTCGACGCGCGCGATCTTCACCGTCGTCGCCGCCTATTTCATCTGGGCGTCGCTCTCCGCGTCTGTGCTCCACTGAGACCACTGAGACGAGCCAATGCGTGAAATCATCCTGCGGGTGCCCGCCGAACGCCTCGAGGAGGTGCTCGACAGACTGCTCCTGATCGTGCCGGCAGGCGTGCGCGAACTGCCCGCCGGCCAGGACGTGGAGCTGCGGATGCGCGGCGCCGGATTGCCGTCGATGACCGAGGTGGAGCAGCTCGTGCGTCGATGGCGGCATACGCTCGGCGAGCGCGAGGTACCCGATGACTGGCGTGAACGCCGGCTTGTCGACTACGTGCCCGAGGTCATCGGGCAACGAGCTCGTCGTGCGTCCCGACTGGGCGCCACCCTCGGGTCCAGGCCTGATCGACGTGTCGCTCGCCGACGACCTCGCGTTCGGCAGCGGCGCTCATCCGACGACCCGGACGATCCTGGAGCTGATGCTGCGCGTCACGCCGCTGGGGGCGTTCGCGGATCTCGGCTGCGGCTCGGGTGTGGTGGCGATCCTCGCGGCGAAGCTCGGCTGGGCGCCGGTGGTCGGAATCGACCTGATCCCGGGTAGTGTGGAGTCGGCTCGCGCCAACGCAGCGCGAAACGGGGTCGAGGTGGAGATCGAGGCCGCTGACCTGATGGCGCAAACTCCGCCGGTTGCCGATGGGTTCGTCGCGAACATGCCGGCGCCGGTCCATGCCGTTCTTGCGAGGACTCCGGCGATGCGCGCGCCGCGGTGGGGCGTGATCAGCGGCTTCGGGCCCCGCGACTCGCCGGCGCTGATCAAGGCGTACGGCGAGAGCGGCCTGGAGGTGAGCAAGAACGTGGAGCTGCACGGCTGGAGCGTGATCGTGCTCGAGCGCCGAGCATGAGTTCGAGATCCGATTCGGCCGCTCCGCAAGAGGGCCACGACGATGCGGTCCACATCGCGGGCGCGGTCTCGGTGTCCGCGGCCGGCGGTGAGCTGGAGCTGCTGACCGCGTACGACGGCGCCATCGTCCTGAGCGCCGGTGTCGAGGCGACGGGGCCCCCACCGTCGGCGTTGCGATGCGTCAGGATCGCGAACCATGGGTCCGTCAGCCTCGCCGCCGTCCGGCAGACCGACGGTGGCGAGGAGCAGCTCAGTCTCGAGTCCGGCGTGACCACGATCACGCTCGGGTCGGTCCGGGACGCCGCCGCGGCCATGCACCTCCAGATCGGGCCGATCCGCCACGATGCTCTCGCCGCGGATTGTGCTCCAGCGGCCGACGTGCTTTCGGTGTTCATCAGCGCTGAACGCGCGATCGAGTCAAGCGCGGAAGTCTGGTTCCTTGGCCAGGCGATCAACTATCGGGGAAGCTGAGCCGATCGTGCATCGCCAACTTGTCACGCCATTGCGGGGGGCCGGCGCTGCGTGTTTCGCGATTTCGTGCTCGAAGGACCTTGAGCGTGACGCGAGGGCGACGCTGATCCTCGCGCCGCGACTGTTCCGGTTCGACGTGGTCGTGGCCGGCGACACGCTGCGAACGGTCGTGCGCAATCTCAGTCGAGCCGACCTGCGGGTCGACCCCGGCCACCACAATGAGCCCGGTACGAACATCGTGCTCGGCGCCGGCGCGCGGTATCAGCCGGCTCGCGCAACAGCCGCGTTCGCGTTGCACAGCGCCACCGAATCGATCCTGGTCACGGTCACGATCGGCACGCTGTGGCGAGCAGATCAGGGACTGCTGCGAGTGACTGCGCAGGCGATCGTTCGGCAGCATCCCGCCAGCGCGGGCTTGGCTCCGGAGCAGCGGGCGGCCTTGTGATCAGCATCGCGGTGCGCGAGACTGCACCTTAAGACCGACTAAAGGAGGAGATTGATGGCCGAGCAGATCAAGTTTCGCCTGACGAAGGCAAAGGCCGGGCTGACCCTCGCGATCCTCGCGCTCGTCGCAGGCGTGACCGAGCACGCCCGCTCGGCTGCTCCGCCTGAGCTGACCGCCGACCGGGTTACCGCCAGCCCCGCCGCATTCGACGCGTTCCTGAAGCTCGACGGGATCACCGGCACGACGAGGACGGCCTTTCAGAAGATCGAAAGCACGTTTGCGAAGCTCGACACCGCCGTCGTGCAGATCTATCGGAAGTTCGAGAAGTACGACACCGCGCAGAAGCTCGACAAGACCTTCCTGACGACGGACGCCGCCGGCGCCGAGTTTCTCACGCCCACTGCAGCCAACGGCAGCTTCCTCACCAAGGGCGGAACCGCCGCGAACTCGAGTGAGCTCGGGGGCAAGACCGCAGACGCGTTCGTCCAGGGCAGCGGCAGCGTCGTCTCCGGCTACGAGCTGGTGACCAGCGCGAATGATGTAGATCATCAGCTGCCGCTGATCAAGTCTCCCGACGGGATCATCTCCGTGGATGTCTACGACGACTCCGGCATGATCACGATGACCGTCCAGAACACGACGAGCACCGACCTCCCCGCCGTTCAGGACACGAATGGCCAGTCCATCTCTCGCACGCTGGTCGCCGGGGAGTACACCCCGCTTCCAATCGGCTCCGGCACGGCGCAGTCGACGCTGCAGATCCTGCCCGCCGGCTCCTCGACCGACGTGATCACCCTGACCGTGAGCATCGACCCAACCGTTGGGGCCGGCTCCACCCCAGTCGTCGCCCAGATGCTGGTCGGGTCCAGCTCCTGAACGAGGGAGGCCATCGTCAGCTCACCGCCGAGCTGCCGCCCGGCGCGGACGGCGGTGCGCGGATCGTGCTGTCGGCGGCCAAGGAGATCGAGCCACGAACCCGGGCGATGATCCTGCTCGCCGACGGGCTGTTCAGGTTCGATGTCGCGATCGTCTCGGACACGCTGCGCACCACGGTGCGAAACCTGTCGGCGGGCGAGCTGACGATCATCGGCGATGACGCAGGCTTCGCCGGCGAGAGCTTTGCGTCAGGTGACGTCGCTCGCTACCAGCCGACCCGCAGCCCCACGACGTTCGCGCTCCGGAGCGGTAATGACCAGGTGATCGTGGAGATCCTCCTCGCCACGCTGCGATTCACTGATCGGGGTCTGTATCGCGTCAGCGCCCAGGCGATCGTGCGCCAGATCGGCAGGCTCGGCTGACCGCCGGGCCCGCCTACAATCCCGCCCTGTGCCGCGCCGCCTGGCCATCCTCGGCTCAACCGGCTCGATCGGCGTTCAGGCGCTCGACGTCGTCGGTCGTTGCGATCCCGACGAGTTGGAGGTGGTCGCGCTCAGCGCGTCGAGCGCCTGGGAGCAGCTGATCGGGCAGGCACGCCGGCACGGCGTGCGGCGGATCGCCCTGGCGGACGCCGACGCGGCGGCGCAGGCGAGCGAGGCGTGGACCGACGGCGAGGTCCTGTCCGGCCCGGAGGGCCTTGTGACACTGGTGACCGGCTCAGGCGCCGATATGGTCCTGAACGCGATCGTCGGCTCGGCCGGGCTGCTGGCAACGGTTGCAACGCTCGGCGAGGGCATCGACCTCGCGCTGGCCAACAAGGAGTCGCTGGTAGTCGGTGGCGAGCTCGTCAACCAACTCGCTCAGGCGACCGGCGCCGCGATCATCCCGGTCGACTCCGAGCACTCCGCGCTGCACCAGCTGATTGGCTCGCAGCGGGCCGGAACCGTTGATCGGCTCGTGCTGACGGCATCCGGCGGCCCGTTCCGAGGGCGCTCGATCGACGAGCTGCGCGGGGTAACGGTTGCCCAGGCGCTGGCCCACCCGACCTGGTCGATGGGCGGCAAGATCACAATCGACTCCGCGACCCTGATGAACAAGGGGCTCGAGCTGATCGAGGCCCACCATCTGTTCGGCACCTCATACGACGACATCGCCGTGGTCGTGCACCCACAATCGATCGTGCACAGCCTCGTCCAGCTATGCGACGGCGCGACGCTTGCCCACCTCGGGTATCCGGACATGCGTGTGCCGATCTCATATGCGCTGCACTACCCTGAGCGAGCAGAGGTCCCCGTGGCGATGCTCGATCTCGTGGCGCTCGGGTCGCTGACGTTCGAGGCGCCCGATGAGGAGACGTTCGCGTGCCTGCGGCTGGCCCGCGACGCCGGGCGGGCGGGCGGGACGGCTCCGTGCGCGCTGAATGCGGCCAACGAGGTCGCCGTGCACGCATTCATCTCACAGCGCCTCTCCTTCCTGGAAATCGCGTCAGTGATCGAAGCGACGCTCGCAGCGGTGCCGCTCGGTGGGCTGCACTCGTTCGAGTCGCTGACCGAGACCGACGCGCGTGCAAGGGAGGTCGCGGCCGCTCTGGTGCAGGACCGAGCGGCCACCTGAAGGGGATCGAGCGGCCACCTGAGGGTCCTCAAGGGCGCTTTGGATCGGTCAGCTCAGACCGGCTAGGACAGCACGAACTGACCGACGAGCCGTTCGAGTTCGCCGGCGGTCGCCGCGAGGTCCTCAGCCGAGGCCGCGATCTGCTGCGCCGAAGCGCTCGTCTGCTCGGTCGAGGCCGACATCTCCTCGGTTGCCGCAGAGGACTGCTCGGCGAGCGAAGCAACGTCGTTCATCGTCTGCTGCATGCGCTGCGAGCTGGCAGCGATCTCCTGCGCGGAGGCCGAGATCTGCTCGACGCGACCGGTCATGTCCTTGACCGATCCGCCGATCCGTTCGAAGCTGTCGCGCGCCTGATCGACCGTGTCCGCGCCCTCCTCGGTGCGGCGCGCACCGATCTCGACGACGTCGACGGCGTGGGCCGTCTCCTTCTGGATCTCCTTGATCAGGCTGCCGATGTTGGCGGCGGCGTTCTGGGACTCCTCGGCCAGCTTGCGAACCTCTTCCGCGACCACCGCAAACCCGCGGCCCTGCTCGCCGGCGCGGGCGGCCTCGATCGCCGCGTTCAACGCGAGCAGATTCGTCTGCTGCGCGATGCCCGTGATCGTGGAGACGATACCGCCGATGTGTGCGGACTTCTCTCCGAGTGAGCGGATCGCCGTGGTGGCCTCGGCCGAGCTCTCCTTGACCGCCTGCATCGCCTCGGTCGCGTGGCCGACGGCGGCGGCGCCCTCGTCGGCGATGCTCTGTGCCTGCAACGCTGCGCTCGCCGTCTCCTCGGCGTTGGCCGCGGACGACTGCGAGGCGGCGGCCATGTTCTCGGCCACCGTGCGAGCCTCTTCGATCGACTTCACCTGGTGCTCGGCCCCCTGGGCCACGTCACCGACGGCCTGGACGATCTCACCGACTGCGCGGCCCGTCTCCTCGGAGGTCTGCGCCATCTGGCTGCTGGCGCTGGCGACCGTTTCGGATGTCGTCTGGATGTCACGGATCATCGTCGAAAGCCTGTGACGGGTGCTCTCATAACCCTCCAGCGCGAGTTGCGCCCTGCCCAGCATCGCGTTGAACGCCTCGGCGAACTCGCCGATCCGCTTACCCCCGCGCGACTCGAACGGCTTGGTGCCGGCCGTCACGCATCTGGTCAGGTCGCCGTGGGTCATCGCGATCAGACCGTCGCTGAGGTTGGTCAGGCAATGTTCGCTCAAGCTGTTGATCCGGCCGCGGAGACCCGGGACGGACGACTCATCGCCGAGCGCCGAGCGGAACTGCTCGCGCATCTCGTTGTAGGTGAAGAGCGACGACTGGGTGCGCTCGAGCAGGCGGTTGAAGAGCTCGCCGAGTGCCTCCACCTCTGGGTCCTCGCTGTGCGCGGTGATCGGGCCTGTGACCGGGACGACGCTGTGGGTGTGATCGCCGCGGAGGACTGCATCAAGGCCCTCCTGAAGGCCCTTCAAACAGGAGCTTTCGAGGCTTTCCAGGCGCTCGGAGAGTTGCTTCAGCACTTCGTCCTGCGCGGGTGACGACATCTCTGCGACCTTCCTCGGACAGCGTAGTGCGGAGTTCACGCAGAATGCGCGATCGACCCGGTCATCGGCTGTCAGCGCCAGGCCTTGAGGCTCACAGGCCGTCTCCGCGGACTAGTCGGGACCAGGCGAGAGTCGCTCCCTGTCACACTCATATGGCTTTGTCGTACCTGCTCGCATTCCTCGGCTTCGCCGCCCTGATCATTCTGCACGAGGCCGGCCATTTTGTTGCCGCCAAGGCCGTGGGGATGAGGGTTGAGCGGTTCTCGCTGTTCTTCGGCCCGCTGCTGGTCAAACGCCGCTGGGGCGAGACCGAGTACGGCATCGGCCCGATCCCGCTGGGTGGCTACGTGAAGATCAGCGGAATGAACCCCGAGGAGGAGCTTCCCGAGGACGTGGCGCCTCGGGCGTACTGCAATCAGCCGGTGTGGAAGCGGATCGTCGTGATCTCCGCCGGGCCGTTCGTCAACATCGCGCTCGCGTTCATCATCATCTGGGGGCTGTACGTGTTCGTCGGGCAGGCGACACCGAACAACAGCGTGCAGGCGGTGATCCACCCGAGCGCGGCAGCCGGGAAGCTGATGCCGGGAGACAAGATCGTGTCCGTCGACGGGGTCACCGGCGGTGAGGTCGCGCTCCGCAACGAGATCGCCAAGCACCGTTGCGCGGGCCGCCAGGTCAACGGCTGTCTGGCGGTGACGCCCGCGTTGATCGTCGTGCGTCGCGACGGGCAGCTGCTCTCGATCAGAGTCCGCCCGCGCTACAGCGCTGCCGACCACCGGCCGCTGGTGGGCTTCGAGTTCGGTGACACGAATGTGCCGACAAACGTCGCGACGGGGGCGTCGCTGACCGCGACCGGCCTCTGGGGGGTGACCAAGCAGACCGTCTCGGCGATCGCGCGGATCTTCGAGCCGCAGGAGCGCAAGCAACTTCATGGTGTTGTCGGTGTCTACGAGGTCACGCAGGAATCGATCCAACAGAGCCCGGCGCTCGCGCTCCAGGTGCTGGCCCTGATCTCGCTGTCGCTGGGCATCATCAACCTGTTCCCGTTCCTGCCACTCGACGGCGGCCATATCTTCTGGGCGGTCGCCGAGAAGGTCAGGGGCAGGCGGATCCCGCTGGTCGTGATGGAACGCGCCGGGTTCGTCGGCGCGGCGCTGATCGTGATGCTGTTCGCGATCGGGCTCACCAACGACATCCATTCGCTCACCGGCAAGGGCCTCGGGCCCTAGACGTAGACCGTCGGAGACGGCCGCCACGGACCGCGCCGCCGAACACCGCTTGCTCGCGCTGCGATACGTTATCGCCGCCGGTTCGCACCGCGCCGGCTGACCCAGATCGCGTGAGGGCGTGACCGAGTGGAGGAGAGCATGGACAGCAGCATCACGGCGGTAGCGAGTCCGCGCGCGATTGACGCCGGCACGTTGACCGAAGCACTGCGGCGGACCGCCGCCGAGCATCCCGAGATCGTCGCCGTCCGAACGGCGGACGACAGCGTCTCACTGACCTGGTCGGAGCTGCTCTCGCGGGTCGACAACCTCGCGGGCGGCCTCGCCGGACTGGGCGTGGCGCCCGGAGACACGGTCGCGATCATGTTGGCTAACCGACCCGAGTTCCACATCGTCGACCTCGCGGTGGCGATGCTCGGCGCGACGCCATTCTCGATTTACACAACCTACCCGGCGCAGGAGGTCGCCTACCTCCTCCAGGACGCCCAGAGCAAGGTGGCATTCGTCGAGCCGGCATTCCTGGCGGTGATGTTGGAGGCGTGCGTGAGCGCTCCGGCATTGGAGACTCTGATCGTCGTCGGCGGCGACGCGGTTCCGGGCACGACCGCACTTGCGGACGTGGAGGCGAGCAACCCGGGCTTCGACGTGGCGGCCGCTGCGGCGCGGGTGGCGCCGGATGATGTTCTGACGCTGATCTACACCTCCGGCACGACCGGCAAGCCGAAGGGCGTCCAGCTTTCGCACAACAACGTGATGTTCTCCGCCTGCGCCGTCGCGGAGATCGTTCGGCTGGAGCCCGGATCGCGGGTGATCTCGTGGCTGCCCGCGGCGCACATCGCCGAGCGGATGGCACACCACTACATCCCGATCGTGTACGCGGCGACGATCACCGTGTGCCCGGACCCGCGGGAGATCGTCTCGTTCCTCCCGCGGGTGAGGCCGAACTGGTTCTTCGCGGTGCCGCGCATCTGGGAGAAGCTGAAGGCCGGCCTGGAGGCGATGCAGGCGGCGGCGCCGGAGTCGCCTGGACGTGATGCGGCGCAGCGGGCGCTGGCGGCCGCGATCACGCGCTTGCGACTGCTTCAGCGCGGCGAGCCGGTCCCCGCGGAGCTTGAAGCCGCCGTGACCGCAGCGGAGTCGCAGATGTTCGCACCCCTGCGGGCGATGCTCGGACTCGACCATGCGGTCGCCGTCAACGTCGGCGCGGCGCCGACCGCTCCCGAGGTCCTGGAGTTCTTCAACGCGCTCGGGATCGAGCTGTCGGAGTTGTGGGGCATGTCCGAGACCTGTGGACACGGGACCGTCAACCGTCCCGGACACATCAAGATCGGGACCGTCGGGCCACCGTCACCCGGCGTCGAGGTGAAGCTGGGGTCGGACGGGGAGCTCCTGTGCCGCGGCGAGTTCGTGATGCTCGGCTACCGAAATGATCCTGAGAGGACCGCCGAGGCAATCGACGCCGACGGCTGGCTGCACACCGGCGACATCGCCGAGATCGACGCGGACGGGTTCGTCAAGATCGTCGACCGCAAGAAGGAGCTGATCATCAACGCCGCGGGCAAGAACATGTCGCCGGCGAACATCGAGGCCGAGATCAAGTCGGGCAGTCCGTTGATCGGGCAGGCATGCTGCATCGGCGACCGGCGCCCATACAACACCGCGCTGATCGTGCTCGATCCCGACTACGCGTCGCAGTGGGCCAGGCAGAACGGGATCGAGGCGACCTCGCTGTCGGAGCTGGCGGGCCTGCCGAGCGTCGTGGCCGCGGTGCAGGCCGGGATCGACGTCGCGAACTCTCATCTGGCGCGCGTCGAGCAGATCAAGAAGTTCACGGTGGTGCCGGGCGACTGGCTCCCGGGGGCCGAGGAGCTGACGCCGACGATGAAGCTGAAGCGCAAGCCGATCGCGGCCAAGTACGCTGCCGAGATCGAGGCGATGTACAGCTAGCGCCCGCGGTCAGGAGCCGGCGCCCGCCTCGATCGAGCGCGACAGCAGCTGCACCGGGTGCAGGATCGGCAGCGGCATCCCCTGCTCGCGCAGATGCAGTTCGAGTTGGGCCGCACAGCCGGGGTTGCCGGCCGCGATCGCATCCGCCCCGGTGGCGATCAGATGCTGCGCCTTACGCGCCCCGAGCTGGGCCGCGGGCTCCGGCGAGACGAGGTTGAAGATCCCGGCCGAGCCGCAGCAGACGTCGGCCTCAGCGGCGACCTCGAGCAGCTCCAGTCCCGGGATCGAGCGGAGCAACGTCCGTGGCTGCTCGCGAATGCGCTGGGCATGGCGTAGGTGGCAGGCGTCGTGGTAGACGACTCGCATCGGCAGCGGTCCGCGGGTCGCCCGCGGCGGCGACTCGGCGAGGATCTCCGAGATGTCCCGGACGCGCGCCGAGAACTCACGAGCCCGTGCGGTGCCGAGCAGCTCCCCGTAGTGCTTCATCGCCGCGCCGCATCCGGCCGCGTTGACCGCGATGTGGTCGAGCGGCCCGAGCGCGGCGAATGCCTCGATGGTCTGCTGGGCCCGGCGCAGCGCCGAGCGCTCCTCGCCGGCGTGCAGTTCGAGCGCTCCGCAGCAGTCCGGCAGCGCCGGCGCCAGCACCTCCCAGCCCTCGGCGGCAAGCACGGCGATGCTGGCGCGGTGCACGTCGCCGAAGAAGACCCGCTGCACGCAGCCGAGTAGCAGCGCCACGCGGCCGCGCGGCTCACCCACCGCGGGGGTGCGCTCGGGCAGCACCGCCTGCCGCTCGGAACGACGCGGCACGCTCGGAGCCACCCTCGCCAGCGGCGCCAGGCGCGCCGGCAGCAGCCCCGCGCCGCGCCTGCCCGCGGCGATCAGCGGCGCGAGCGCCCGCAGGCGCCGCGGGTAGGGGAGCGTTCCGAACAGCGCCGCGGCGCATCGCGCGCTCGCCGGCGCCGCGCTGATGCTGCGCCTCGATCTCAGGCCGCACCCACTCGATCAATTCGTCGTAATGGACGCCGGACGGGCATGCGCTCACACAGGCAAGACATCCCAGGCACGAGTCGAAGTGGCCGACCATCTCTGCCGAGATCCGTCCGCCGGCCTGCAGCGCGGCGTCGATCAGGACGATCCGGCCCCGAGGCGAGTCTGCCTCGCTCGCCTCGAGCACGTAGCTCGGGCAGCTGTCCAGGCAGAAACCGCAGTGCACGCAGTCGTCGACCCGGGCGCGCAGCGACGCCGGGTCGATTGTCGAGCCTGTGACCGGCCTCGACATCAGATCCCGCCCACGAACACGCCGGGATTGCAGACCGCGGATGGGTCGAACCGCTGCTTGACGCGACGCATCAGGCGCAGCGCGTTGTCGTCGGCCGAGCCCCAGACGTCGATCGTCGCGCGGAACGCCGCCGGCAGGTCGAGCACAACCGCGACGCCACCCGCTGGGAGCGCCTCCCGCAGGCCTGCGATGCTCGACGGGTCGAGTTCGATGTAGCAGGTTCCGTGCACCACCCGGCCGACGAGCGAGCCGCCGACTCGCTCGGTCAACTCGAAGATCTGCGCGAGCTCGCTCGGGCGGCAGCCGACGCGCGCGATCGCGCGCGTCGAGGACCGCTGCCCGGCACGCTGGCGTGACCACAGACCGCGCGTCATCGTCGACGACCTCGACCGATACCAAACCGGCCGCTCGCATCAGCCGCCGCGATCTCCGCTGCCCGGCGCCGCGCCTGCGATCCCGCCGCCTGAGCGAGGAGCGACGCCACCCCCGTCGCTCCAGGCGACATCGAGCGCCTCGAGTTCGAGCGGCGCGCGCGCCAGGGCGAGGGCCGCCGAGCCGAGGTGCCTGGGTCGCACCGCGGAGCCGGCGGCGGTGACCGTGCCGGCGGGCAGCGGGTGCAGCCGCACACTCAGCGAGAGGATCATCCCGAGTGTCCCGAAGGATCCGGTGAAGAGCTTGGCCAGGTCATAGCCGGCGACGTTCTTGATCACCTTGCTGCCGGCCTTCGCGATCGTGCCGTCGCTGAGCGCGACCGTGATCCCGAGCACGAGATCGCGGGGCTGGCCGTAGCGGTGGCGCAACGGTCCGCTGTCGCCGGTCGCGAACACGCCGCCGACCGTCGCGCCCGGCACGGGCGGGGGGTCGATCGCGAGCATCTGCCCGTGCTCGGCGAGCTCCGCCTGCAGCCGCGCGAGCGGCACGCCGGCTTCGAAGATCGCGGTCAGATCGCCGGCGTTGTGCTCGAGCGTCCGATCAAGACCGCCGCTGCGCAGCTCGATCTTCGCCGCCGCGGCCGGCATGCCCCAACCGAGCTTGGTGGCGCCGCCGACGATCCGGACGGCTCGGCCCCGCGCTGTCGCCGCCGCCAGCGCGGCGGCGGCGTCATCGAAGTCGAGCGGCGTGATCGATTCGCTGACGATCTCGGTCATCTTCAGAAGCGGGTCGCGACGCCGTCGCGCTCGAGCGGGTGCTCTCGGTATGGGCCTGGAACCTCGCCGCACAGCCTCGGGGTCGGCATCACCTTGCCGGGGTTCGCGAGGCCGTCGGGATCGAACGCGCATCGCAGCCGCTGGAACGTCGCAAGGTCGTTCTCAGAGAACATCGCCGGCATGTAGGCCTTCTTGTCGACACCGACGCCGTGCTCGCCGGTGATCGAGCCGTCGGCGTCGACGCACGCCCTGATGATCATCCCCGCGAGCTCCTCAGCCCGGGCCGCCTCGCCTTCGCGCGAGGAGTCGTAGCAGACGAGCGGATGCAGGTTGCCGTCGCCGGCGTGGAAGACGTTGGCGACCTGTAGCCCGTACTCGGAGGCGAGCGCGTCGATCCTGCCGAGCACCTCGGCGAGCCGCGTTCTGCGGGATCACGCCGTCCTGCACGTAGTAGGCCGGCGCGACGCGTCCCATCGCCGCGAAGGCGGCCTTGCGCGTCTGCCAGATCAGCGCCCGCTCTTCCTCGTCCAGCGCAACCCGTACGTCCAGCGCCCCCGCCTGCGCGCACAGCTCCATCAGATGTTCGAAGCGCGCGGTGCACTCATCGCGCGGGCCGTCGAGCTCGACCAGCAGCGCCGCGCCCGCATCGAGGCGGTAACCGGCGCCGGTGGCCTGCTCTGCGGCGGCGATCGATAGCCTGTCCATCATCTCGATCGCCCCGGGTACGATTCCGGCCGCAACGATCGCGGTGACCGCGTCCCCGGCCCCGACCGTGTCCTCGAAGAATGCGACGACGGTCCGCACGCTCTCCGGCGCCGGGATCACGCGCAGGCAGATGCGGGTGGCGACACCGAGCGTCCCCTCCGAGCCGACGAACACGCCGAGCAGGTCGTAGCCGGGTGCGTCGCGGTCGAACTGAACCAGGGTGCCGTCGCTCAGCACGACCTCGAGCCCGGTCACATAGTTGGTCGTGAATCCGTACTTGAAGCAATGCGCGCCGCCGGAGTTCTCCGCGACATTCCCGCCGATCGAGCAGACGATCTGGCTCGACGGGTCCGGCGGGTAGAAAT
Source organism: uncultured Solirubrobacterales bacterium (assembly GCA_963742025.1). Classification (GTDB taxonomy): domain Bacteria; phylum Actinomycetota; class Thermoleophilia; order Solirubrobacterales; family Solirubrobacteraceae; genus Palsa-465. The sequence goes on along the minus strand of CAVUKF010000003.1, from coordinate 78,124 downwards.
GGGTCGGGGCGACGGCTCGCGAGATCGCCAGATTGCTCACGCCCGGCTCCACTTCGACGCTGGCGTCATCGAGGTTCACCGCCAGGATTCGCCGCATCCGCGCGAGCACGATCAGCACACCATCGCCGACCGGCAGCGCACCTCCCGAGAGCCCCGTGCCGGCACCGCGCGCGACGAACGGCACGCCCGCCTCGTAGCACGCTCGCACGACGCTTCGCACCTGCGCTGCGGTCCCGGGCAGCACCGCGGCGAGCGGCGTCTGACGGAGGTGCAGGAGCCCATCGGACCGGTAGGTCGCGAGCGCGTCCGGGTGCGTGAGCACGTTGGCAGCTCCACAGATCTGCTCGAGCCTTGCGATCAGACGATCGACGCTCTCCACTCGCCAAGTATCGCGGACCGCGGCGGCGCGCCGATCGTCGCCCAGCGGCCGCGGACCCCGGTCAGTTGATCGTGACCGACACCTGGCGGCTGTAGATCGTCTGACCGGACATCGCCAGCAACGGGTCAGCCGGGTAGGTCCAGCTCAGCTCGACGGTGCCGCTGCTCGGGAAGCTCACGTGAGTATCGAAGTAGCCTTCGGGACCGCTCACGGGCACCGGCGTGCCGAGGGGCGCGAAGGTGCTGGAACCGTACGGCTCGAACAGGATCGTGACCGACTCGTCGTCGTAGGGGATATCGAGGGCGGTGAAGTGGACGGGCCTGACCGCCCCCCACACCTCGAGCGGCTCGCCTGCGTTGGCGGTTGTGACCGGGAGGTAGAGCGGCATTCGCCAGGCCGCAAAGGTGGCCTTCTGGGTGCCGTTGTAGTTGAGCAGGCCGCTCGCGAAGCCGCCGTAGCCATTGGACGCCAGCCGAGGCAGCGGGTCCTGGAGCAGGTATTGGTCGAAGGATGCGACCTGCGGGTTCTTCCACGCGATGTACTCGGCCCAGTTGTCGTAATAGGCAGCCGTCGCCGCCGATGGGTAGACGCCTGGATCCTTCTTGGTCGGATAGGGCAACTTCGGCGGGCTCGTGATGTAGCCGAACTCGGTGATCCAGATCGGGAAGACCTTGCGCGAGCCGTAGACGGCGACAAGTCGTTTGAGCGCATTCCCCAACTGTCCGAGCTCGGTGAGTCCTGTTCCGTTCGGGCTCGGCATCAGCTCACGATTGGGTGCGAGCCCATCCTGGTAGGGGTGGTCGGCGAATCCGGCGGCCTTGAACAGCGCCGGGTTCTGGGAGGCGAACCGCGCTGAGCCGGACGGCGTCGTCGGGCAGCCTCGGAGCGATGCCGCGGTCCCGCGGAGCTGCTTGTAGCTTGAGTTCACGCAGTACAGCGCGCGGAGGAACTGCAGCGGCCACATGCCGTTGAAGACCCCGAAGGCCGTCGTGCTGTAGGTGGCGTCGCGAGGGGTTATCTCACCGAAGATGATCGTGTTCGAGCCGTGGCCGGTCTGCCGGAGCGCGGTCCAGGCGGCATCGACCAGCGCCCGGTACATACGGGGCGAGTCCTCGACGCCGGGGTGCCCGGGCAGTGCCTGCGGGCGCCAGGCTCGGCCCATAATCGGGCTCGTTCCATACCGACCAGATCGTGACCGCGCGGCAGATCGTTCGAATCGCCCGGTGAGCTCGTGTTGGTCTTCGGGTCGTAGTTGCCGCTGTAGCGGGTGCCGAGCGCCTGCATGAACAGGCCGTACTGCGCCGCCGAGGGCTCCCAGTCGTGGAACGGGTATCCGTGCTTCCTGGTCTCCTTCGGCATGCCCGGTCCGGTCGCCCACAGCGGCGAACCGCCGACGACGTTGAAGTCGACGCGGATGCCGTCAGCCGTGGCGTCACGCACGATCGCGTCGTACGGCGCCCACTTGGCGGCAGCGTACGCGGCCGGGTTGGCCCCGTGGAAGCCGACCGGTGCCTTGAACGAGTTGGGATCGGGCGCGATCGTCTCCCAGCGGACCGCGAGGCGCACGACATTTGCACCGAGCTGGCGCATCTGCAGCAACGTGCTCGCCGGATTGCTCAGCAACATGCCGTCGTCCTGCATGATCGAGACCTGTGTCTGCGCTGCCTCGGCGGCCGGGGCGTGCGTGGTGAGCAGGAGCATCGCCACCACCAGGGGGCTCAGCAGGACGGAGATGCGCGGGGCGCGCAGGGACAGTGATGAGGTTCGTTTCAGCGACATCATGGCTACGGTGGGTCGGCGGTCATGACGGCCGCCCCAGGCGCAGCCGACTCACGTCAGTGAAGCATGATCGGCTGAACGCGGCTTAAGAAGTGGGGCCCGACCCGCTCCATGCGAGTCTGACCTCGCCGCTGGCGGGGAACTTCACGTCGAGAACGAAATAGCCGTGGGGGTCTCTCAGCGACACGGTCCGCAGGGTTCGGAAAGCTCCGCCGGCCCGCGCGAACTGCACCTCCACCTGCTGGCGGCGACCCGTTATGCGGGCGTAGTAGGGGGCCGGACGAACGCACCCCCAGACAACCAGCGAACCGCCGGCCGCGGCGTTGGTGACCGGCAGCCACAACGGCATCCGGTAGGCGGCGAGCGTCGGCTTCGGCTTCCCGTCGGCGGCAATCAGGCCCGTGTCGAAGGCCGAGTCCGCGGGGGGATCCACCAGCAGGTACTGCTCGTAGGAGCGGATCCGCTTGTTGAGCCAGCTCAGGTACTCGGCCTGATTCATGTAGATGGCGGCCTGCGCACCGGACACGAACGTCGGGCTGCTGTAGCCGAACTCCGTGGAATAGATCGGTAGTTGGACGTCCGACCCATACGCAGCCGCTGAACGGTCAAGCGTCCGCTCCAAGTCGCCCAGCGCGGAGAAGTCCGCATCGCCGGGCTCGTCGCCCGCGCCGTCATCGGGCGCGAGCGCATCCTGGTAGGGGTGGTCGGCGAAGCCGCTCGCCTCGAACAGAGCCGGATTCTCCGCTTTGAATGAGGCCGAGGCCGAGGCCGTCGCCGGGCACCCGCGCTGCGCTGCGGCGGTTCCCACGAGGGGGCGGAAGTTGCGGTCGACGCAGTACAGAGCCCGGATGAACCGCAACGGCACCATGCCGGAGAAGTTGCCCGGGTGGTTGCCGCTGTTGATGCCTCTCGGCGCGGTCTCGCCGATCAGGATCGTGTCGGTGGCGGGTCGGTGGCCGGTTGCACCGAGTGCCGACCATGCAGCGTCGAGCAGGCCCCGGTAGAGGCGCGGCGAGACCTCGATCTTGGAGTCGTCGATCGCCTGCGGCGCGAGATACGGGCCATAGTTCGGCTCGTTCCAGATCGACCAGAAGTCGACCCGGGGCAGCGGTGCCGATGCACCTGGCGGGACGTAACGGCCGCTGTAGCGGGTCCCGAGTGCCCGGATGAACGCACCGAAATCGCCGGCCGACGGCATCCACACGTCCTTATGGATGCTCGTCGCGGGGGCCCCCGTCCCGGTTGCCCACAGCGGTGCAGGGCTGCCGACCGTCATGTCGATGCCGATCCGGAGCGCTGCAGCGTCACGAATGATCTCGTCGAAGGTCGCCCAGTTGGCGGCCGGATATGCAGCCGGGTCGGCGGCATCGAACGTGGGTTCGGTGCGCGAGTTGGGATCCGGCGCGATCTGTGCCCAATCGACGTACACGCGGACGCGATCGACTCCGAGTCGCTGGAAGGTCGCCAGCGTGGCCGCAGGGTTGGTCTGCAGCAACCCCTGATCCTCGATGATCGACTGAAGATTGCTGGGGAAGCGGTGGGGGAGTGGCGGCGGGCCCGAGCTGCCGCACGCGCTCAGCAGCATCGCTGCCAGCGCCACGGCTCCAACCGCGCGCGCGGCTGCCCCTGCGGTGCGTAAGGTTGGCAAACCGAGCAGGATACGGCCTTGCGCACGGAATCAGCCCGACCTGCCGCGGTCGGCATGGCTGAGCGCTCTCCTACACTCCCGACCGATGCCGATTCCGCTGCTCACGGGCGATCAGCCACCGTCCGGCGCGCGGACGAGCGCCGCCTCGCGCACGGCCCCAAGCCGCTCGAGAGCGGTCCTCGCGCCCGAGGCCTGGCTGGTTGCCTCGATCACCGCGGTCGCCGCGCTGCTGCGTTTCTCGACGATCACCAGCCAGAGCTTCTGGGTCGACGAGGCGACCACCGTCCACGAGGTCTCCCTGTCCTTTGGCGCGATGCTCCACATGATCTCGGTCAACGAGACGACCCCGCCGCTGTACTTCGCGCTGGCCTGGATCTGGACGCGTCTGTTCGGATCGGGCGAACTGGAAATCCGGTCGTTCTCGGCCGTCTGCGGCATCGCCCTGGTGCCCGTGATCTACCTGTGCACGCGGGAGCTGGTGACGCGCCGTGCCGGCGTGGTCGCCGCCGCGCTGGCAGCGGTCAGCCCATTCATGATCTGGTACTCGCAGGAGGCGCGCTCGTACATGCTGTTCGCGCTGCTGAGCGCGCTCTCGTTCCTGTTCGCCGCTCGCACCCACCGGACGCGGGCGAACCGGGATCTGGCGCTGTGGAGCGCGTGTTCGGTGCTCGCTGTTCTGACGCACTTCTTTGCGGCCTTCCTGGTTGCGCCGGAGGCTGTGTGGTTGCTGTGGAGCCAGCGCAATCTCGCGTGCGTGACCGCGTGCGGCGCGGTCGCGGCGGCACAGCTTGCGGTCCTGCCGCTGGCGATCGGTGACACGGGGCACCCGCTCGGCTGGATCACCGCATTTCCGCTGGATACCCGGATCCAGCAGATCCCCGTGCAGTTCGGACTCTCAAACCTGTCGCAGAGCGCAGTCGTGACCTACGGACTCGACGGCGCCGCGGTCCTCGCGGTGATCGTCGCCGGGTTGCTCTGGCTGGGCGGTGAAACCCCCGAGCGGCGCGGCGCGGCGATCGCCGCCGCATTCGCCGCGTGTGTGCTGCTGGTGCCGATCGCGCTGGCGCAGATCGGGCATGACTACGTGTTCGCGCGGAACTTCATCGCCGCATGGGCTCCACTCGCGGTCGTGCTCGGAGCGGCTTGCACGGTGCCGAGGGCCAAAGTGGCCGGCGCCGCGCTCGCGGTCGTGCTGCTGGCGGCGTTTGTGTGGGCGGGGATCCGGATCGATGCGAACCCGGCATATCAGCGGCCGGATTGGCGAGGCGCCGCCGGCGCGCTGCGAAGCTCGGAGCGTACCCGCGGGATCGTCGCGTACGCCGGGAACGCAGCCGAGGAGCCACTCGCGGTCTATCTGCCGCGCGTGCCGTTCAGCTACTCGGGAATGCCGGCATCCGAGGCGCCCGTCACGATCTCCGAACTGGACGTGGTCGGGAACGCGTGGCAGACCGTCAGAGCGGCGCTCCCCGTCGGGATCCGGCTGATCTCGAACGCCATCATCGACAACCTCCAGGTCGCGCGCTTCGCTCTGGCTGCGCCCTGGCGGGCGACACCGCCCGAGATCGCCGCACGCGCACGTCTGCTGCTCGGCCCAGCGTCCGCGACCGGGACGGCGGTGTTGATCCAGCCCGGAACCAATCAGCGTTCCGCACGTTAACAACGTAACCTCACCGATCCGATGCGCCGATTTCACGTCTTATGTCTAGGCCTGCTCGTCGCCGGCGGCCTTGCGGTCGCCGCCGGCGGCGCTTACGCGGAATCGAGCCCGCTTGCAGACTGCACCCACAACGAGCGGCTCACCGGGCACTACTCGGTCACGCAGCTCAGGAACGCGCTCGCGACGATGCCGGAGACCGACCAGGAGTACAGCAACTGCTACACGGTGATCCAGGACCAGCTGAACAGGCAACTCGCCGGGCTCAAGACCGGAACCACGGCAGCGGACACCAGTTCAGGGGGTTCGTTCCTGTCGTCTCCGCTGCTGATCGTGTTGATCGTGATCGTGCTCGCGGGCGGTGGTTTTGCGCTGTCGGCGCGCAAACGCGGTGACGGCGGCGGGGGCACGCCGCCCCCGCCGGCCGGAAGTCCCTGACCGTCAGGAGATCGAGACGCTCACGGTTCTGCTGTAGGCCGGCGTGCCGGAGGGCGCCGTCCACTCGAGTCGCACCGAGCCGCTGCTGTCGAACGCCTGCTTGACCTCCAAGTAGCCGCGTGGGTTCGTGATGCTGACCGTCTGGAGGGTGTTGAAAGGCCCGCGGGAACCCGACCGGAACTGGATCTGGACCTGTTGGTCCAGGCCCGTATCCGACAGCGCGTACGGCGCCGGACGGGCGCCTCCCCAGACCGTCAGCGGTGCGCCCGCCCGGGCGGCGGTGACCGGCATGTAGAGCGGCAGCTCGAATGCGTGGTAGGTCGCCAGCTGCCCCCCGGTATATAGCTCGAGGCCGGTTGCGTAGTGGGGCACGGGCGGGTCGACGAGCAGGTACTGGTCGTAACTGCGGATCCGCGGCTGGACGTAGCTCAGGTACTCGGCCCAGTTCATGTAGTAGGCGACGGTCGCCTGCGGCAGCGAGCCCCGATCGGTGTCAGGCGGGTAGGTCAAATAGCCGTACTCCGTGTTCCAGATCGGGAATCGCGTGTGCGAGCCGTAGATCGTGTTGAAGCGGTCGAGCGCCTGCTCGAGCCGCGGGATCTCAGGAAAGTCGGTGTAGTCAGGGTCGCTCTTGCGCGTCTTGGCGTTCCAGCACACCAGTTTGCCGCAGCCGTAGGTCGGGATGTTCGGCGCCACGCCCTGCTCGTAGGGGTGCACGGCGTAGCCGGAGGCCTCGAACAGCGCGGGGTTCTGCAGCGCGGAACGCGTTCGTGCCGGCGGCTGCTCGTCGGACAGGCTCGCTCCGTCGCCGCAGCCCACGGAGTGGCCTGTACGAGGAGTTGACGCAGTAGAGGGCGCGCAGGAACCGCAGCGGCTTGTCGCCGGAGAAGTCGCCGATCGGATGGTTGAGGCCGCGCGGGGCGGTCTCGCCGATCAGGATCGTGTCGCTCGCCGGGGTGTGCCCGGTGGCGGTCAACCCGTCCCAGGCGGCGTTCAGCAGCCCGCGATACTCGACCGCGCCGACCTCGATCGTGTCCCGGTCGATCGCCTGCGGCGCGAGGTTCGGGCCGTAGTTCGGCTCGTTCCAGATCGACCACCAGTTGACCCTCGGGAGCGGCGAGGTGGCGCCGGCGGGCGTGTAGCTGCCGTCATATCGCTCACCGATCGCATGCGCGAACGCCTCGAAGTCGCGTCGGACGGCTTCCACTGCCCGCAGGGGCAGTTGCGACGTCTTCGGCATCCCCGGGCCGCGTCGCCCACAGCGGCGCCGGGCCCGTCAGCATGAAGCCGACCTGCAGCCCATCGGCCAGCGCCTGGTCGAACGACGTCGTCGTAGTACGTCCAGTTGGCCGCTGGGTAGGCCGCCGGGTTGTTCGCCGTTGAAGTGCCTGGGCTGATGGAACGAGTTCGCTGCGGGCGCGATCGAGCCCCAGTAGACCCCCAGCTTGACGCGCGTCACGCCGAGCGCTCGCATCGTCGCCAGCGTTCCGGCCAGGTTCGCGTGCAGCTGGGCGTCGTCCTCGATGATCGATTCCTGCGTGGTCGAAGCCGCGGCCACGGGGGCGAAGATGACGGCCGCCGCCACCGCGATCCACAGCGCCGGGATCAAGTCGCTTGAGTGAGGGCATCAATGAAAGGAACCACAAACCGACCGGAAGTTGCGCCGCGCTCTCTACACTGCGGGTATGGCCTCGAAGCGACAGATCCATGTCGGCGCCGTGCCGATCGGCGGCGGAGCACCGGTCGCGGTGCAGACGATGACCAAGACCGAGACCGCCGATCTGCAGGCGACGATGGCCCAGATCCTGCGGGTTGCGGAAGCCGGCGCCGACATCGTTCGCGTTGCCGTGCCGCGCGATCAGGACGTCGAGGCGCTGAAGACGATCGTGCGCGATTCGCCGATCCCGGTGATCGCCGACATCCACTTCAACCACACCCTGGCGCTGAAGGCGCTCGATGCCGGCGCGCACTGCGTGCGGCTGAACCCGGGCAATATCGGCGGCCCGGACAAGGTCGCGAGGTGGCGGCACGGGCCAACGAGCTGGGGACGCCGCTGCGGATCGGGGTCAACTCGGGCTCACTGCCCGAGCACCTGCGCCAGCTCGAATACGACAACCCCGTCGAGGCGCTGGTGACTGCGGCGGTCGAGTTCGTCGAGCTGATGGAGCGCCTTGACTTCACCAATTTCAAGGTCTCGATGAAGTCGACGAGCGTGCCGAACACGATCGCGTCGAACCGGCTGCTGAGCGAGCGGATCCCGTACCCGCTGCACCTCGGCGTGACCGAGGCAGGCACGAAGTGGAGTGGGTCGCTGAAGTCCGCGGTCGGGCTCGGGACGCTGCTGGCCGACGGAATCGGCGACACGATCCGGATCTCGCTGTCGACCTTCCACGCCGAGGAGGAGGTCAAGGTCGCATGGGAGATCCTGAAGGCGCTGCGGCTCCGCCGGCGCGGTCCCGATCTGATCGCGTGCCCCACCTGCGGACGCCTGCAGTTCGACATGGACAGCGTGGTCGCTGAGGTCGAGCTCCGCCTGGCGGCAGTACGAGGACCCGATCGAGGTGTCGGTGCTCGGCTGCGCGGTCAACGGGATCGGCGAGGCGCGTCATGCCGACTTCGGGATCACGGGCGCCAAGAACGAGGGAATGATCTATTCGCACGGCGTGCCGCTGCGGAAGGTCAAGACCGAGCACCTCGTCGACGAGCTGTTCAACGAGATCGACAAGTACTACGCGGCCGGCAAGACGGTGATCCGCGATGAGACGCAGGCGGCCGAGGCCGCCGAGTGGCTCGCCGAGAACGAGGACGCCAACGCGATGACGCCGGAGCGGATGGCGGCGCTCGAGAAGGCCTCGGCCGACAGCGGCGAGGCGGACCGTGCGCTCGTCTCGGCGATCGGCGCCGGTGCTCGCGCGCCGGTGCGGCTCGACGAGACGCAGTCGCCCGTCGCGGGCCGCCGCTTCACTCGCACCTGAGGACTCCTGTCGCCGGTTTGCCGGGCGCCGTCTCCGGCGGGCGGGGCGGGCGAGGCGAGCAGGCGAGGCGGACGAGCGAGGCGAGGCGAGGGTCCTCGTGTGACGAAACCGGGGTGTTCGTGGCGTGGGCGTGAATCTCTGTCTCAAGTCGGCCACATTTGCTCGGAGTCGGCGCCAAGCGGAGCGATAATGGCGGTCGAGATGAGCCGAGATGAGCCATTTGCGACCAATCGAGGCCCGAGGTCGCTCGATTGGCGCCATGCGGCCGAAAACGGCGCACCTACGACCGACGGACGGAGTTCTGTGGTCGAGTGGTCGCTGGCGCCCGTTCGGGGCACGGGTGAGGCGGAAATCAGCCGGCTCGCGGAACTCCAGCGCGGCGTGGTCCACCGGTCGCAGCTGCTCGCCGCCGGAATCGGTCGCAAGGCGATCGCGTACCGCGCTCAGACGGGTCGATTGCACCCGCTCGATTGTGATGTCTTTCTGCTCGGCCGCCCACACCCCGAACCGCTGGCGCTGCAGACCGCCGCAGTCATGCAGTTCGCGCCCCACGTGCTGCTGAGCGGCCGCTCGGCAGCGGCAATGCTCGGAATGCTCGACGTCGACGCCGAAAGGACGGACGTCGAGGTCACGGTCCTGAAACGGAATGTCCGGTCGCGGCCGTGGCTGACCGTGCACCGTGTCTCTGACGTCGATCCGCTCGACGTCGACTGGTGCTACCGGCTTCCCGTCACCTCCGCGGCGCGCACGCTCTCGGACATTGCCGGCGACTTGAGCGTTTCCGACCTCGAACTCGAGAACGCTCTCGCTCGATGCCGACGAGGGCTCGCCGGCGACGACGACGTCCGGACCGCGATGGCGCGCCTCCCGCGCCGCCGCGGCTACGCCCGGTTGCGCACGCTGCTTGACAGCCCGACGGCGTCGCTTACGCGCTCCGAGGCGGAGCGTCTGTTCCTGGCGCTGACCCGCCAGGCGGGCCTCAAGCGACCGCAGGCGAACGCCTGTGTACTCGGTCTGGAGGTCGACTTCCTGTTCTCAGCCGAGCGTGTCGTGGTCGAGATCGACGGCTTCGCCTTCCACGCCGACCGCCGCGCCTTCGAGCGCGACCGTGCGCGCGACCAGAAGCTCGCCGCCGCCGGCTACGTCGTGCTCAGGTTTACCTGGCGCCATCTGCGCGAGCAGCCGATGCTCGTGGCGGCCAGGCTCGCGGCGGCGCTGAGCGTGCGCGCCGCCGCGTAGCCGCGTAGCCCGCAGGCGCCGCCTGATCAGCCGCCGGCGGCGGCGTAGCGGGCTGCGACCTCGCTCCAGTTGACGGTGTTCCACCAGGCGTCGATGTAATCGGGCCGGCGGTTCTGGTATTTCAGGTAGTAGGCGTGCTCCCACACGTCGACGCCGAGCAACGGGGTCTGCCCCGTGCTGATCGGGTTGTCCTGGTTGGCGGTCGAGACCACGGCGAGACCCGAAGCGTCGTGCACGAGCCAGGACCAGCCGGAGCCGAACCGCTTGATGCCGCCGTCTTTGAGCTTCGCCTGGAAGTCCGAGAACGAGCCGAAGGCGGAGCTGATCGCGGCGGCCAGGGCGCCGTCCGGCTCGCCGCCGCCGTCGGGTGACATGCTGCGCCCAGAACAGGGAGTGGTTGTAGTGCCCGCCGGCGTTGTTGCGTACCGGACCCTGCTTGTCGGCCGGCAGCGACCCGAGGCTGCGCAGAACATCCTCGACGTCCCGATCAGCCCATTCGGTGCCCGCGAGCGCCGCGTTTGCGTTGTCCACATACGCTTGATGGTGCTTGTCGTGATGGACCCGCATCGTCTGCTCGTCGATATGCGGCTCGAGGGCGTCATAGGCGTAGGGGAGGGGTGGAACTGTGTATGGCATGGTGCGCCTCCTGATCGATGTTCTGCGTCAGTTTCGTTCTATCAGAGCAGATGCCCGCTGCGCGGGTACATTTCGTGGCTCCTGCCGATGACCCGACTGTCCGAATACTTCCTGCCCACCGAGCGTGAGCCCCCGGCCGATGCCGAGGCGATCTGGCACAGGCTGATGGTGCGCGCCGGTCTGATCCGCCAGGTCGGATCGGGCCTGTGGTCATGGCTGCCGGCCGGCTGGCGAGTCCACCAGCGGATCGTGGAGATCGTGCGTGAGGAGATGAACGCGATCGGCGGCCAGGAGATGCTGATGCCGGTGCTGCATCCGGCCGAGCCGTGGCGGCGAACGGGGCGCTACGACATCGAGGAGTTGTTCAAGCTCACGGACCGCCGCGGGGCCGACATGGTGCTGGCGATGACGCACGAGGAGATCGTCACCGGCCACGTGGCCGCGGCGATTCGCTCCTACCGGGATCTGCCGAAGATCCTCTACCACTTCCAGACCAAGGAGCGCGACGAGCCGCGGCCGCGCGCGGGCGTGCTGCGGACGCGCGAATTCGTGATGAAGGACTCCTACTCGTTCGACCGCGACGCCGAGGGGCTCGACGTCTCCTACCAGAAGCACGTCGTCGCCTACGACCGGATCTTCGACCGCTGCGGCCTCGAGTGGTACCGGGTCAAGGCCGACGTCGGGATGATGGGAGGCCACGGCGCCGACGAGTACATGGCGCCGTGCGCGGCCGGGCGAGAACGAGGTCGTGCTCGCCCCCGGATACGCCGCCAACCTCGAGGTTGCGATCGCCGATGCCCAGCCGGTCGTGCTCGGCTGCGCAGCTGGACGCGCCGCAGGAGGTCTCGACGCCCGGCCTGACGACGATCGCGGGCGTCGCGCGCGAGCTCGGCGTGGAGGATGGCGCGCTGCTTGAAGGCGTTTCCCGTCGTCCCGGACGAAGTTCCCGATGCGATCCTGCTCGTGATCGTCCGCGGCGACCATCGCGTCAACGAGCTCAAGCTGCGCCAGGCGCTGCGCTGCGACTTCCGCCCGGCGACCGCGGAGGAGATCGAGGAGCGGCTCGGACCACCGGGCTTCATCGGCCCGGTCGGAGCCCAGATGCCGATCCTGCTCGATGCAGGCGATCGCGCCGGGCGGCTACGTGGTCGGCGCGAACCGGCCGGATCTGCACCTGCAGGGCGTCGTGCCCGGTCGCGATTTCCCGTTCGAGCGTGCCGACGTCCGAACGGTTGTCGCCGGCGACACGGTCGGCGGCGCCGAGATCAGGATCGAGCCTGCGATCGAGGTCGGGAACATCTTCAAGCTCGGCACGCGCTATTCAGAACCCCTCGGCGCAACCTACCTGGACGAGTCCGGGCGCCAGCAGCTGATCTGGATGGGCTGCTACGGCTTCGGGCCGGCGCGTACGGCCGCGGCCGCGATCGAGCAGTTCGCCGACGAGCACGGCATCTCATGGCCGCGTGCGATTGCGCCGTTCGACGTCGAGTTGGTCACGCTCGGCAAGCCAGGTAGCGATGAGCGGGCACTGTCGGACGCGCTCTACGATGCGCTGCAGGGTGTCGGCCTGCAGACGCTCTACGACGAGCGCGACGCCGGGCCGGGCGAGAAGTTCGCCGACGCGGAACTGCTCGGCTGCCCCGTGCGCGTCACGGTTGGGCGACGAACGATCGCATCAGGCGAGCTCGAGGTGCAGCTGCGCCGCGGTCGCGTATCCAGTGCGGTGCCGCTCGGCGCTGGACCCGGCGCTGCAGATGACGCGGCGGCGGCGGTCGCTGAGCTGTGGCGCAGCCTCCCCTGAGGCCTGAGGTGCAACGGTCGCTGACGAAGCGACGTCTGTTCGGGATCGACCGCTCGGGACCGCCACCGGAGCAGACCGGTTCGAACCAGCCGCTGAACCCGTGGACGATCCCAAACGCAATCGGCTTCGTGCGGTTGGCGCTGATCCCCGTGTTCCTGGTCGTCGCGTTCTCGAGCGCCGACGGTCAGAGCGCACTCGCCGCCGTGCTGTTCGCGGTGATCGGCTGGGCGGACTATCTCGACGGCTTCACGGCGCGGCTGACGGGGCAGTACAGCCGCCTCGGGGCGCTGCTCGATCCGATCGTCGACCGCGCGCTGGTGATCTCTGGAATGGCGGTCGCGTGGCATTTCACGCTGCTGCCACACTGGGCGATCGCGGTCGTGATCGCGCGTGAGGTCTTCATGCTCGTGATCGGTCGATATGGCCTCTCCCGCGGGATCGACCTGAAGATCAACTGGCCGGGCCGGCTCGGCGTCGCGCCGACGATGGGCGCGCCGTTCTTCGCGATCGCCGGCGTCCACTGGCTGGCGCTGGTGATGCTGTACGTCGGCATGGCGCTGTCGCTGACCGCAACGGCGCTGTATGTCCGTGTCGGACTCGCGCGGCTCAGGGAGCAGTCGCTCCAGGCGCGCAAAGCCTCAAGCTCAGATTGACCCTACGATAGCTGGCGGTATAATCGCCTGTCTGGAATCGACTGACCTTCAGTAAGGGGTATCGAGTGCGTATGGAAACGACTTTCCCGGATCTGGGATCACTTACCGATCAAGAGCTCAAGGATCTGATCAAGGAGCTGACCTCTGAAGAGATGGAGATCTCCTACAAGCGCCGCATCCTCCACGGGAGGATCGACATCCTCCGGGCGGAACTCGTCAACCGGCTTCGCAAGAAGGACGAAAGCGGCGAGCTGGTGATCACGGGCGCCGACGTCCAGCAGCTGACCGACATCCTCGCCGGGCGCGGCCCCGTTCACGAGGGAGACGGGGAGGCCGACGACGAGACGTCGGGCGGCGTCTTCGACGAGCCGAACGATTAGGTTTCCGCGCGGTGGCCCAGCACTGCCCCGAGTGCGGCTTTGCGAACGCCGAAGGCGCCAACTACTGTCAGCGCTGCGGTGCCTACCTGGCCGCAGGGGACTCGACACCCGGTGCGACGACGGCCACTTACCGGATCGGCGATACCGGCGAGATCGAGGAGCTCAACCTCGACGAGATCGTCGCCGGCGGGGCGACGATCGTGATTCGCGCCGGTGGGGGACGGGCCGGAGAGAGCTTTCCTCTCGGCGAGGATCGTGTGACCGTGGGCCGTCGTCCCGACAGCGATGTGTTTCTCGACGACGTGACCGTCTCCCGCGACCATGCGGTGATCGTGAAGCGCTCCGGGGACTACTTTCTGGATGACTGCGGCTCGCTCAACGGCACCTATGTCAACCGCCGGAGAATCGAGTCCCACCGGCTCGAGGACGGCGATGAGCTGCAAATCGGCAAATACAAGCTGGCCTTCCTGAGCCGCTGATGAGTGCTTCCGACACAACTGATCTTCACCTCGACGGCGCACCGCCGGTCGGCGGCGACGCGCCGCGGCCACGACAGAAGTCGGTCACGATCGGCGCCGTCTGCAAGGCGTTGGAGCAGGAGTTCCCCGACATCTCGATTTCGAAGATCCGTTACCTGGAGGACCAGAAACTGCTCACGCCCCGTCGCACGCAGGGCGGTTACAGGCTGTACACGCAGGGGGACGTGCAGCGCCTGCGGACGATCCTGCGATTGCAGCGCGATGAGTTCCTGCCGCTGCGGGTGATCCGCCAGGAGCTCGCAGGCGGACGTGCCGAGCCCGATGTCACCGCTCCCGGCGACGTGCGTTCGCCACGGCGCGCAGCCGTAGCGGTCCTCGATCCCGGCGCGCTCTACTCGACCGATGACGTCGTCGATGACACGGGAGCCGACGCAAAGCTCGTGGCGGAACTGGTCGACTTCGGTGTGATCAAGGGCGAGGTCAGGGCAGGAACGCGGTACTTCGATGAGACCGAGCGTGAGATCGTCCGGGCGGTCTCGGAGCTCGCGCGCTACGGTGTCGGCGGCCGCAACCTCCGCGTGTTCCGCAGCTCGGCGGCAGGCGAGGCGCAGCTGCTGCAGAGCATCCTGGCGCCGGCGTTGCGGTCACGAAACCCGGAGCGACGCAAGGAGGCAATCGAGGCGCTCGAGAACCTCGCGTCGGTCACCACGCATCTGAAGCACCTGCTCCTGATTCGCGATCTCCGGAAGATCGCGACATGACAGGCTGATGCCCGCTTCGCGTTCGGGCGAAGGCGTCAACCTCCGCGCATTCGTGCGCGACATACCCGATTTTCCGCGCCCAGGGATCATTTTCAGGGATATCACGCCGCTTCTGCTCGATCCGCGCGCGCTCGATGCCGCGGTCTCGCGCCTGGCCAGGTTCGCCCGCGATCTGGACGTCGACTTCGTGGTCGCCGCGGAGGCTAGGGGTTTCATCCTTGGAGGCGCGCTCGCACACGCGCTCTCGGCCGGCTTCGTCCCCGCCCGCAAACCGGGCAAGTTGCCTCACACGACTGTCGCATCCGAGTACCAGCTCGAGTACGGGATCGATGCGCTGGAGGTTCATGCTGACGCGCTTGCCGGAGGCGCGCGCGTACTGGTTCACGACGACCTGCTCGCGACCGGCGGAACCGCAGCGGCGCTCTGTAACCTCGTCGAGCACCTTGGAGCGCAGGTGGTGGCATGCGCGTTTCTGATCGAGCTGACGTTCCTGTCGGGTCGCGACAAGCTCTCGCCGCACCGGGTCGAGTCGCTGATCTCCTACGAGCGGTGACGTTCGGCTCACCAGCGTGATGCCGACCGCCAGCCGCACACGCACGATCGCAGCCGACCAGCAGAGCATCTGGGCCGTGCTCGAGGATCCTCATCATCTGCCGCGGTGGTGGCCCGGGGTGACCCGCGTCGAGGCGGTCGCCGAGGACCGCTGGACCGAGGTGTTCGTGACCAAGAAGGCGAAGCCCGTGCGCCTCGATTTCCAGCTGCTCGAGGCTGTTCCCCCGTGGCGGATATTGTGGGAGCAGCTGATCCCGGGAACCCCTTTCGCGCGGGTCCTGGAGCAGTCGCTGACCGAGGTCGTGCTGGAGCCCGACACGAACGGGACCGTGGTCACAATCGCACAGCGCCAGAAGCTGAAGGGCTACTCGCGTACCGGCGGGCTGCTGTTACGACGCGGGAGCGGCTCGCGCCTGGACCAGGCACTCGAGGGCTTGGCGGAGATCTGCACGCCGGACCCGGCCGGCTGACGCCGCCGGGCCGGCGGTGCTCGATCAGCCGGTCAGCTTGAACACGCCCTCGAGCACGATCGTGCCGGGGGTCTTCGGATGTGCGCTCGTCTCGAGCGTGATCAGCAGCCGTGAGTATTGCGACGCGTTCGACGGGAGCCGACCGTCGGCTTCGAGCTTGCCGTTGCTGCCAACCGGCTTGCCGACGAAACCGAGGAAATCGCTGCCACCGGCGGTGTCGGTGAGCCACACGGCGTATGCGTCGCGGCGCGTGTTGGCCGGCATCCCCTGGGCCACGACCAGAACCCCCGTCTCGGTGCCATCGCTGAGCACCTGGGCGATGCCGGCGGTCGTGTGCGCGAGTGTCGGATCAGGTGAGAGGAGGTTCACCTGCGTGATGAAGCGCAGCTTTGGCGTGGTGGTCGTCGAAGCCGTCTGTGATGCGGTGCTCGCCGTGGAAGTCGAGTGCAGCGCGTTGACCGTGACCGTCCGCGCCGGAGCTGCCGGTGTGCTCGTGCCCGCGACGAGGCTGATGACAACGACCGCTGCACCGACGACGACGACGATACCCAGCACGGCGAGCAGGATCGCGCCACCACGGCGGGAGCTGTGGGACTTGACGTGATCGGGCTCGGCCTCGGGGATCTGCGCCAGCGGCGCGGCGGACAGCGGCGCCAGTTGCTGAGCGACGGCGATCGCCCATGCTCGGTCGCCCGGCGACGTCGTGAGCCGATCACGCGTCTGCGCGAGGAGCCCGGACGGCAGCTGGCCGAGCAGGTAGTCCGTCACCACCGCGCGTTGCAGCCGAGAGCCGTCGGTCTCCGGACCGAGCGCATCCAGCGCCGCAAGCGCCCGGTCACGCACGCTCGCACGGTCAATCGAGAGCAGCGTCGCGATCTCGTCGTAGCTCCGGCCACGGCTGAGCACCAGCGAGAGCACCGCACGCTGGTCAGCCGGCAGGTCGTCTAGCGTGGCCATCGTGTGTCCTTAGCGTAGAAGACCGAGGCGTGGACGGGGCGATCGGCCCCCGGGCGCTACTGTGCGCGCGATGGAATGGAACCCGCGCGAGAACTGGCGCGTCGGCTTCGATGCCCTCTACGGGCTGGAGGTCACGGATGCCTCAGCCGAGGAGGTGCATGGCGAAGTGGCGGTCAGCGACCAGCTCAAGCAGCCGGCCGGGCTGGTCCACGGCGGCGTTTACGCCGCGATCGCGGAGAGCCTCGCCTCGCTCGGCACGATGATCGGCGTCTACGCCGAGGGCAAGGTGGCGATGGGGCTCTCCAACCAGACGAGCTTCCTGCGCCCGATCACGGCGGGCACGATCCACGCTCGCGCGTGGTGCAGGCACACGGGCGCCACGACATGGGTCTGGGAGGTCGAGATGGTCGACGACGGTGGACGGCTGTGCGTACTGACGCGAATGACGGTGGCGGTCAGGAACCTGCCGGAGCACCGTGTCCCAGCAGCTCCTGGATGAATTCCTGTAGCCGCGGGTCCTGCGGCGAGCTCAGCCGCAGCATTCGAGTCCACGAGAGCGCGACCAGGCCGTCGGTGCCCGGACGCCGGCCGAGGATCACGGCATCCCCCGCGTTCTCCAGCGCCGGTGTGAACGCTCCGGCGAGCGTCGACAGGCCGGCCGGTGGACGGTCCGATCCGTAGAGGATCACGACGTTGCCGGCGGCCAGCGCGGTGAGGATCTGATCGTCGTTCAGTCGCTGACCGTCGGCGCGGACGTCCTCAGTGACGTGCGGCCCGCTGGTCGGCGGGTCGGAATCGTAGGGGGGGTTTGGGTAACCGCGCGCAAGCTTCGCGTCACCCTGGTCCGCGTATCGGAGCCCGACGCCTCCGATCCCGGTGACGGCGGCCGTGTCATGCCCGGCAAAGTAGCCCGACAACAGCGCGATCAAGACGCCGGCAAGCACCACCGATGCGATCGCGATCGCGAACCGCTCCAGCCAGACGAGCCTCACTTGACCGGGCGGAGCGCGCGGACGCGAGCTGCTGGAGGACGTGGGGAGGAGCCCTGGCGCCGCCCACGGGCGAGTGCGGACAGCTCGGCGAGCGCTGAGTGCAGATCGACGACGAGCGTTTCGAGGTCGGCAAGCGCATCGAAATCACCAGTGAGCCCGAAGTTGAGCTGGCCGTTGTAGCTCATGATCGCGATGCCGAGTGCCGTGTTCTGGGCGAGCGGAACCATCGGGTAGACAGCCTCGAGTTCGCGGCCAAGCAGGTAGAGCGGCCGCTGCGGACCCGGCACGTTGGTGACGACCAGGTTGAACAGGCGTTGTCGGGCCTGCAGCCGTGCGGCCTGGTCGATGATCGTCGCCGGGGCGAAGCCGGAGAGGTCGGTCAGGACCTTGGCGCCGACGGCCTGGCCGGACTCCTTGATCGATGCGGTCGCCTCGGTGATTGCACGCAGGCGTGCGCGTGGATCCTGCACTCCAACGGGCAGCGGTACCCACATTGCGCTGACGCGGTTGCCCAGCGCCCCACGTTCCCCCTCGGAACGGACCGAAACCGGGACCATCGCGCGTAGCACCAGGTCGTCGGTGTCCTGGCCGTGGCGGCGCAGGTAGCTTCCGAGCGCGCCCGCGACAACGGCCAGCACCACGTCGTTGACGGTCCCTCCAAGTTCCTTCCTGATCGCCTTGAACTCGTTGAGGTCGGTTCCGAGCCAGGCGATCCGACGATGCGGACCGATCCGCACGTTGAACGTACTGGGCGGCGCCGGGCGCATCGAGGAGGCCGTGAACGACTCGAAGGCCGCAAGCGAGTGAGCCAGCCGTCCCCCGACCTGCCGTGGTCGCCGCAACGTCGCGCGGACTCCACGGACGATCTCCCCGGGGACCGTCGCGCGCTCCAGCAACGCGTCCGCCAGCAGCTGGGAAGAGGACGGCAGCGGTCGCGCGACCCAGGGACGGCTCGGCGGCGCCACAGGCGCCGGGTCCTGCGCGGCATCGAACAGCACCGTCGCGATGTCGACGCCGGAGACGCCGTCGACAAGCGCGTGATGGGTCTTGGACAGGATCGCGAAGCGATCACCGGCGAGACCTTCGACGAGCCACAGTTCCCATAACGGCCGCGTCCGGTCCAGTGCCTGCGAGAACACCCTCCCAGCCAACCTCCGTAGGCCGGCATCGTCGCCGGGTGCCGGCAGCGCCGTGTGACGCACGTGGTAGGAAACCTGAAAGTGGGGGTCATCTACCCACACCGGCCGGCCCTGTGCGAGCGGCACGAACGCCAGTCGCTGGCGGTAGCGTGGGACGAGGTGCAGGCGATCGTTGATGACGCCGACGACCTCTTCGTAGGACGGCGCTCCGCCGCTGAACACGGAGCAGCCCGCGACGTGCATGTGCGCAGCCCCGTTCTCGAGGTGCAGAAACGAGCTGTCGAGGCCTGACAGGCGATCCGGGTTGGCCACGATCTCAGGATTCTCGCAGGCTCGGACGAGATCGCATGATCCGGGCTGACTCCCGTACACCGTTGCCATCCGTCCGAGGTCAGCGTGACGATTGGCCGATGCACGAGCGCTGCGTCGCACACCTCGACATGGACGCCTTCTATGTGTCGGCCGAGTTGAACCGCAGACCAGATCTGCGCGGACTCCCGGTGGTTGTCGCGGGCGGCGGGCCGCGAGCCGTCGTGACCACCGCCTCGTACGAGGCACGGGCGTTCGGCGTCGGCTCCGCGATGCCCGCTGCGCGAGCGCGGGCGCTGTGCCCCGAGGCGGTCTTCCTGACACCGGACTTTCCTTATTACCGCGCGGTCTCGGCTGAGATCATGGCAATCGTTCGGGCCCACGCCGAGATCGTCGAGGTGATCGGCCTCGACGAGGTCTACCTCGAGCTGACCGGGCTGCCCGCCCCACATGCATGCGTGCGGCGTGTGCGGACGGAGATCCAGCGGGCCACCGGGCTGACCTGCTCGGTCGGGATCGGACCCAACAAGCTGATCGCCAAGATCGCCTCCGACATGGACAAGCCGGGTGGGTTCGTGGTGCTGGGCCGTACGCAGGCTGCTACAGCGCTCGCGGGCGCGCCGCCCTCGCGGATCCCGGGGATCGGCCCGAAGAGCGCCGAACGTCTGGCGGAAGCAGGGATCAGGTCGGTCGCGCAACTCGCCGCGGCCGATCAGGCGCAGCTCGGTCAGCGGCTGGGCTCCCGTCCGGCCGGCCACCTGATCCGACTTGCCCGGCTTGAGCACGACGGCGCTGTGACGCAGGAGCGCAAGCTGCTCTCTGAATCTCGCGAGTTGACCTTCGACCACGACATCAATGACTCGGATCAGCTCGAGCGGATGCTCGACCGCCTCACGTCCGAGCTGTGTGGCGGGCTCGAGCGCCAGGGCCTGTGTGGCCGCACGGTCGCGATCAAGGTGCGGCTCGATGACTTCTCGACCTACACGCGCGCGCACACGCTGAGCGACCCTGTGAGCTCGGCCGCGCGTGTCGGACCGGTCGCACTGGACCTGCTCCGGCGCTCGCCGCCACAACGACCCGTTCGGCTGCTGGGAGTCCGTGTGGCCGGCCTCGCGCAGAGGGCCGGCGAGGAGCGCCAGCTGACCCTGGCACTTTGACGCCGACTGCGGAGCGAGCCGTTTCGCTAGAAGAGCGCAGACGCGAGACGGCGACGGGAGTCGCGCGCGAGTGGATCGTCGACCGCCAGCTCGTCGAGGATCCCGACCACGACCCGGCGGACGTCGTCCTTGCGGCCGTCCGCCTCCGGCAGCATCCTCAGCAGCAGGTCAAGCGCCTGCTCGTGATCGCCGCGGTCCTGCGCAGCGAACGCCTCCTGCAGACGGGCCTGATCAAGGGGAGCGTCCCCGTCGATCGCAGCGCGCTCGAGTTCGATCCGGGCGGCAAGGCCGTCGGCCGCGAAGCTCCCCGGCACGTCGGCGAGGACGCTCAGCGCGTCGTCGGCCTGACCCCGGGCGTACATCAAGCGCGCGAGCGGGACCGCCGCGTCGGCTCGGGACGGCTCGAGCTCGACGGCACGCCGAAGCGAAGCCTCATCACCTTCGGAGACGAGCGCGTCGACCTCCGACGGGAGCAGCGAGTCAAGGAAGTCGTCGACCGCCTGCGGCGGCTGTACACCGACGAACTCGTTCACGACGGCTCCGTCTCGGAACGCCTTGACCGCGGGGATGCCCTGGATCCCGTAGGCCCTCGCAATGCCGGGATTGGCGTCGGTGTCAACCTTCGCGAGCTCAAGCTTGCCGGCTCTTGCAGCGACGGCCCGCTCGAGCACGGGGCCAAGCTGGCGGCACGGGCCGCACCACTCAGCCCAGAAGTCCACGACCACCGGGAGTGCCCGAGAGCGCTCGATCACATCGGTCTGGAAGGTCGCCTCGGTTACGTCCATGGGGTCATGGTACGCCGCGCCGCTGCGCGATCGTCTAGAACACCGATATGGGTGCCGAGTTGAGCGTTCAGAACGGTGACGTCTCGCTGGCCGTCGAGCAGGCGGGGGAGGGGATCCCGATCGTTCTGTTACATGGCCTGACCGCAACGCGGCGCTACGTCGTGATGGGCTCGCGCATGCTCGAGCGCTCAGGACACCGTGTCGTGTCCTACGACGCACGTGGGCACGGGCGCTCGTCCGCCGCCGCTGATCCCGCGGCATACACCTATGACGAGCTGACGCTGGACCTCAGGGCGGTGCTCGACGCACTCGGGATCGAGCGTGCTGTTCTGGCCGGCGCGTCGATGGGCGCACACACGCTGCTCGCGTTCGCGTTGCAGGCTCCCGAGAGGGTTGCCGGCCTGGTCGTGATCACGCCGGCATATGACGGCGCATCGGCGCCGACGGACGCAGCGCTCGCTCGCTGGGATGCGCTCGCCAACGGGCTGCGGACCGGCGGCGTGGACGGCTTCCTGGCGGCGTACGGTCGCCCAGCGGTCGCGCCCGCCCTGCAGGAGACCGTGATCAAGGTCATCCGCCAGCGGCTGTCCGCGCACGAGCATCCTGAGGCGGTCGCTGATGCGCTGTCGGCGGTTCCGCGATCACGCCCATTCGGGCAGCTCACGGATCTGGCATCGATCGCGGCTCCGACGATCATCGTCGCCAGCGGCGACGCTGCCGACCCCGAGCATCCGTTCGCCGTCGCAGAGCACTACGCAGCGGTGATCCCGGGTGCCTCAATCGTCACGGAGGAGCCCGGGTCGTCGCCGCTCGCATGGCAGGGAAGCCGGCTCTCGCACGTGATCGCGGAGGTCGCGGAGGCTTCGAAGAGTGAACGCTGACCGGGCTCCGGCGAGCGCCGCGGCTGCTCCGCTGGCAAGGAAGCTGGGGGTCCGGCCGGGCGACGCGCTGGCGCTGCTGGGCGCACCCGATGACCTGCTCCGGTCGTCATTGCGGCCGTTGCCGGACGGTGTGCGAGTGAGTCGCAGCGGGCGGGGGCATGCCGACGTCACCGTTGCTTTCTTCCGGGAGCGTCGCTCCCTGGCACGGCGCATGCCGGCACTCGCCGCTGCACTCGCGCCGGGGTGCGGACTGTGGATCGCCTGGCCCAAGCGGGCTTCAGGGATGGCGAGCGATCTCAGCGACGAGGTCGTGCGCCAGCTCGGTCTTTGCACCGGGCTCGTCGACAACAAGGTCTGCGCGATCGACGCCGTCTGGTCTGCACTGCGGTTCGTACACCGCCGCGGCTGACCAGGGCGGGTCTGACGGAGCGTGCCGGTCTAACGCAGCGTGACCGTTTCCACGCGGGCCCGTGCCGGCGCAAGCCAGCCGTTGCCGTCAAAGCGGATCACAACCCGGAGCTTGACGCCGTGCGCATGGTGGCGGCGGCCAGGTTTCCTCCTGAAGGTCCGCATCGCGAAGAATGTGCAGTTGGGCTCGATCGTTGTCGCCTGCGAACCCACGAGCGTCCTGCCGAGGTAGAACGAAACGGCGGCGTTGCCGAAGCACACCTCCGATGCGGGGTCCGAAGCGGGCCTCACGATCCGGCCGAACGTCGAGAACGCGAACGGCGCGTGACGGGCGGAGCTGGGGGTGGTCGACGCGATCAAGCGTGGCACCGGCGCCGGCCACGGTTGTGTCTGGAAGGTCGCGTCGGCGCCGTATTGCGGCACCGAGCCGGCGTGCACGGCGACGAACCGGTAATGGAAGGTCGCCCCCGGCTGCAACCCCGAGAGTGGCGCTGAGACCGTCACCGGCGCGTCGTCCGGAGTGACGGAAGCGGTTGCGCCGAACGTCTGGGTTCCGTAGGCGCTCGTCAATCCATATTGGACGTACCACGTGGTATTGGCGCCCTCCGGGCTGATCGTGCCCGTGACCGTGGCGCTGAACGGCCCGATCGCCGACAGCGGCCCCGTCGCGGCACCGGGCGGAGAGATGCCGGCGGTCCGGAAGGTATGGCCGCGGCCGGTCCCGGTGCCGGCTGCGTTGACCGCATCCAGCCGGTAGTAGTACGTGGTACCAGGCAGCAGACCGGGGATCGTCGCCTTGACCGCGGTGCTGGGTTTCGTGGCGTCGAGCGTGCCAACCGGCGTGAGGAGCCCATATGCCGTCGTCAAGCCCCACTGGAACTGGTAGGTCGTCGCAGCGCCGTTGGGGTTGACCGTACCGTTGAGAACGGCGGACGTATCGCCAATCGACGTCACCGCTCCGGTTGTGACCGTCGGCGATGATGACGCGAGCGCCAGCGGAGCGGAGCTTGCGAGCACGGCCGATGTGACCGCGAGCAGCTTGAGCATTCGAATCATCCCTGCCTCCTCATGAAAGACGTGGTGGCCGCTTCGCGCACGTCATACCAGCCTGATGCACGCGACACTCTCTTGATACCGAGAGCGCCGCCGGAGTTTCGCTGATCGCCGACAGCGCCGCTCGAGCGGACGCTAGGGCGCCACATCGGGAACGGGCCTTCCGAGGAACGCCTCGAGCGCGAGCCAGGCGGCTGAGTGGGCAAGCGGGCCGAGACGGATCAGCGCTCCGGCGTCGTCTTCGCGGACGGTGGCGGTGAGACCGACGCCCGCAAGGCGCCGCTGCTGCCCCCTGGCGCGCTGGACTCCGGTCTCACCGTGGTAGTGCGCGTCGATCCCGTAGCGCCCGCCCTCGACCGGCCATAGCGAGAGCCGGTCCGGCGCCCAGGTCGGCCCGGTCTCGGCGGGCAGTGCGGTATACGCGACGAGCTCTCGACGCGCGCTACGCGGGTGAATGCTCGTGTGCGCGGACCACGCCCGGTCGTCTGGACGGTCGGAATCGGACCGATCAGGTTTACGCCGTCCACCCATGCGCCGCCGCTCCGTCATCGTGGCTGTCAAGAGATACCGGTCGCGCGAGCGCCGTTGGGCTGAAGCCAAGCCGGTCGCCCAACCCCGGCGTGCTAACGGGAACCGTCCTCGAGGACCGTTCGGCGGTCATAGTCTCGTTTCAGGTAGCGAAGCATCAACGGGACCGCAAGCGTGTAAAGCACAGCTATCGCGATCGACGCGGTGCTGACTCCGTGTGGCAGGAGCAGGCTTCCAAGGACGATATAGACCCAGGTCAGCGCGATCGCTCCACACGCCACGACCTTGCACACGTGGTAACCCTTCCGGGCCTGTTCGCCGGTCAGCGACCTTCCGGAGTTCACCGGTTTCGAAGGCGAGGTCACTCGGACAGTATCTGCCGGTGCCAGAGGGCTGTCAATACGGCTCGGCACCCGCGGCGGACATCGCTTCCGAGCGACGCGAGACGGGGCTCGTCTCGGGGCGGTCGTCACTGCGTGCCGTCGACGGCACGTTGCGCGTCGGCCTCCGTGATCGCACCGTCGCCGGCCCGACGCAGGTCTTGACGGCGGCGAGTACCGCCGGTGCGCGCTCCTCGACGCCCCCGAGGCGTTGAAGTTCACTGAGCCAGAGTTCTAGAGGGTGGGCGGTGACGGGACGGTGCCAGGCTGGCGATTGATGGCGGCGGGCACAATCAGATGCCGCTCGAAGTTCCTGACGCGTGCCGCCCGATGGCTCTAGGCTTCTGGCCGGTGGCGACTCGGGCGAAGCAGCGGGGAGGTGCGAACTGGGTGTGGCTGTCTGTGATCCCGCTGGGTCTCGGAGCGTGGGCTCCGATCTACGCGGGAGTGACGGTTCGGAAGCGCAGCTGGGTCGCGCTCGGGCTGCTGTGGTCGATCATCACGGCCGCCGGATGGGTTGTGTCGGTTGCCGACAATGGTGGCGGCACAGGTGGGCTGTTGATCATCCTCGGTTGGGCCGGGGCGATCGCGACGTCGTTCGGGATTCGTGCTTCCTACAGACAGTTGCTGGGGTCGCCGCTTGAGAGCGCGGTGGCCGGTGCCGAGCAGCGATTGAGCGATCGTGACCGCGCCCGGAAGCTGGTGGCCGAGCGTCCGGCCGTGGCGAAGGAGATGGGAATCGGCCGCCCCGATCTCGCAAATGCACAGGACGCCGGCCTGATCGACGTCAACAACGCGCCGGCCTCCGTACTCGCCAAGCTGCCCGGCGTCGACGATGCGCTCGCCACGAGGATCGTGGAAACACGGGCCGAGACGCACGGGTTCTCTTCTGTCGAGGATCTTGGCGCCGCCCTCGACCTGGACGGGGCCCTCGTCGAGGATCTCCGCGACATCGCGGTGTTTCTGCCTCGTTAGATCGAACCGCTGCAACGCTCGGCCGGCTGGCGACATATACCTGGTGATGGATGCTGAGGCACGCTTTCGTGCCGTATTCGACGAGACGTATCCTGCGGTGGCGCGTTACGCGCGTCATCGCGGGCTTTCCGGACACGACGCCGAGGATCTGGTCGCGGCCACATATGAGGTCGCGTGGCGACGGATCGACGTGCTGCCCGATGGGGAGCAGACGCTGCCGTGGCTGTTGACGGTCGCGCTGAATCAGTTCCGCAACCACTACCGAAAGCGCACCCGCGAGCGGACGCTGCTCGAGCGCCTGCCGGCACCCGTGAGCGCAGCGCCATCCTCGCAACCGTCCGCCGTCCGCTGGAGGGACATTCGCGAAGCGCTTGATGCGCTCTCGGCAGACGACCGGGAGCTGCTGCTGTTGGTCGCGTGGGATGGACTGAGTCCGGCACAGGCCGGCGTCGTGCTGGGAATCAAGCCGGTGGCGGCGCGGAGCCGTCTGCATCGTGCCCGCGCGCGTCTGGCTGATCGGCTTGAGATCGAGCAAGACCCGCCGAAACCAGCGTCGGTTGCGCATGAACCTGGTGAGAGCAAACCCCTTCGGAGGTCCTGAGCATGAGCGATTACCTGCTTGACGACGATCTGCTGTTGGCGGTTCGCGCGGCCCGACCCGCCGTTCCGCAGGAGGCCGTCTCGCCCGGCGGCGCGGCCGCCAGAGCCACCCTGGAGCGCGCACTGACCTCGGACCCTGACCGCGAGACTCAACGCGCGCTCGGCAATCGTCGCTGGGGCCGGCCCGGCGCTGGGTGGCCGGAGAAGCTGCGCCTCGACGTCGTCGTGCCGGCAGTGAGCGTGGCCGTCGCGGTTGTGGTCGCGGTCGTGTTCCTGAGCTTGCGGGGCACCGGCTCACCGGCTCCGGCCGGCCCCTCGGACCGCGGCTCAGTCGAGCTCGTCTACCAGGCCGAGCCGACGCCGCAGGTTCCGGTCGTGACCAGCGCCGCCTTGAACCGCGCCGTCGAGGTGATGCGCGGGCGGATCCGGCAGCTCGGCGTGGCCGGCGCGTCGATCCGGATCTTGGGTAGGACTGCGATCGCCGTCACGTTGCCGAAGTTCAGGAACGAGCAGCTCGCCGAGAGGCTGATCGGCGCGAATGCCCAGCTCGAGTTCTACGACTGGGAAGCGAACGCAGTCACGCCGAGCGGTCAGACGGTCGCCTCTCAGCTTCGCCATGCAATGGCTCCGGCAGCGGTGCAGATCAGCCAGGGCGGTTCCCGGCTGTCGCCCGGCAGCGCGGGGGCGGGCAGCCTACCGCTCTACCAAGCCGTCCAGCTCGCCTCCAGACTGCCGGAGCGCATCAGCAGCGACAATGCCCGGTCCGGTAACGAGTACTACCTGTTCGGAGTGCCTGGCAGCCGCGCCTGCACGGCCTCCGCGGAGCTCGCAGGCAGCAGGGTCGTGCCGCACGAGCACTGCTTGCTCGCGGGCCCGATCGAGCTCCCGGCCGCCACGCCACGCTCCGAGGTCGATCGACGGCTGTCCGTGGGGCTTCCGCCGGGAGTGAAGGTCTCCGACGGACAGCTGCTGGTGATCAGGCAGGGCACGATCCTGCTGCAGGCAGCTCCGGCCAGCTTCAATCAGTGGCCGCCGGTCGGCTCAGCGGCCGCCTATTACGTGCTCAAGGACCACGTTGCACTGTTTGGCAACCAGATCACAAACCCGGAGCAGAGCACCTCCACGACCGGCGCGCCGGATGTCAGCTTCGGTTTCACCAAAGCGGGCGCAACTGCCTTCCACAAACTGACCGCCGCGGTCGCCGAGCGTGGGCAGTTCGACAGCACCGCCGGCGAGGCGCTCGACCAGCACTTCGCGATCGCGATCGACAACCAGTTGATCACGGTCGCGTCGATTGACTTCAGGGTCTACCCGGACGGGATCTCAGGCAACGAGCCCGCCGACATCAGCTCCGAGATGTCGCGGGCCGCGGCCCAGAATCTCGCCAGGACGCTCCGTCTCGGCGCGCTACCGATCCGTCTGGCGCTGATCGGCGAAAGGAGCCTCGCCGGGCACAACTGAAGTCTGCTTGAGCGCCGAGTGGAGTAGACGTCAGCGCGACAGCGCACGCACGAGATGCTCGATCGTCGGGCACGGTATCGCACCCATTTCACGCAACATCTCCGAGGCGTCGCGTGGCTCTGACTCGCCGTCGGCGATCGTGTTGATCTTGCCGCCGATGAAGACGTCGCCGCGGTCCGGTTCGGGTTCGAGCAGCGTCATCAGCCGGCGGGTGTAGCTGACGCACTGGCCGTTATGAGTCGAGATCGCCACGGCAGGCCTGTCCTCACGGCCGCGCAGCAGCGCTGCGAAGTGCTCCGGGTCACGATCGACACCGGCATCGAGCACGTCCCCGCCCAGCGCGCGCAGCACGCCGGCCACGACGAATTTGCCGTAGACGTGGGTGTCGGCCGAGCCGACGATGAAGCGGCGGCCACGAACCAGATCGCCGATCCCCGCGGTGCGGATGTTGGCGACCTCGGAGTGGATGATCGCCGCGGATCGCTTCGTGAACTCAGTCGGACTGAACGCGACGATTCCGTTCGGCGACGTCTGATCGCGTCCACCGGGATGGCAAAGCTGTTCCAGCCGCTGGGCGCCGAGCCGGCGCATGCCGAGCAGCATCTGCAGCGGGTCTCGAACATCGACGCCGAACGCGGGGAGCCGGCGGAGAGCGTTCCTGAAGAACACGGTTCCCTGCTCCACCAGCATGTCCCGATCCCGCTCGACAACCGAGAAGTCGATCAACTCGTCGATGTCGATCGATTTCGCCGCCGCCATCCGGGCGGCGGCATGGATGTCTGCGATCTCCTGCACCGTGGGCACCTGCAACCTCTCGGTGATCGGGTTGGGCAGGAACGCCACACCCGTCCGATAGCGCCGCTCGGTCACGGCGAAGGCGACGATCTCGGCGGCGCTGATCCCGTAGTTACCGGTGATCACCGTCTCCGAGGCGTCGATCGTGTTCCCGTACAGATACGACAACGGCGGGTGATCAGATTTCAGGACCTCGGCGAGCGCGAGCCAGATCGCAAGCTTGGTTGGAATGTCGGAGATCAACTGGCCGAAGCCGGTCGCGTACCGCGCTCCACAAAGCTCCTCGACGACGTAGCGCTCCAGACACGCATAGCCGATCATCGAGACGTTGTCGGCGAACTCCGCCGGCATGCCGTCGTCGAGATACGAGTCCACCACGACCCCGTCAGACCACTTCTGGGCGACGATCGCGATCGCCTTGACATTCTCGGCGACCGACTCGACGTCGCTGTCCATGTACGGCAGGGTCCAGATGTACTGCGCCAGAACCCCCATGTAGCTGCCTCCGGCCTGAATCGCAGCCAGCGTGTTGGGCACCGCGGCCGGCGATCCGATATGAAAATCGTTGAAGCACGGCATGATCGGTGCGGCCTGTGCGATGCGGACGTGATCCTCGACGCCGCCAAGCACGAAGCTCGTCCCCTTCGGGGCCCGCTCCCGCAGTCGCTCGGGCAGCCCGGTCACCCAGTTCGGGATGATCAGACCGCGGTCCATGACCACGCCCGTCTCCTCGCCGAAGCGGTGCAGAAACTCGAGCCCTTCGATCTGTTCCTCCAACGAAGCCAGCCCCAGGATCATGCTCCATTGCAGCTCGCCGGCAGCGATGCGAGCGCGCTTGAACTCGACCTCGCTGCTGACTCCGCGCGTGCTGCAGAATGCCGAGCAGCCCGCGTCGATGCCGGCGCCCAGTGCCAAGCCCTGCTCGACAAGCGCGGCTCCGCTCGGCAGCTCACGCCCCTCCGGCAGCAGGTTCTCGGCCATCAGCGCCGACGATACCGACCGGCCCGTGACTTTTATCGATGCACTGCGAACGAAGGGGACATAACTCGTCGAAACCGGACCGGGATGGGGGACCGAGGGCCCACGAGCGGACCGCCTGCTCCGCACCACCACAGATCATCCGAGTACGGAGAGCACGCCGAGATCGCGGGCGCGCCGCAGGCAGTCCCGCCGGCTCTGGAGCCCGATCCCGCGGAACACGACAACACCGTCGCGCGCGATCAGCGACCAGCCGTCATCCGTCGGCCGGAGCCAAAGGCGATCGGCCGCAGCCAGATGGCCGCGGACGTGGTCCAGACCACGGATCTGAAGTGCTGCATCGATATGGGCCAAGGCGGTCATCTCTGAAGCTTGCCCGGACCCAGTAAGGCTCGTATGAGTCGACCCTCAGAGTTGCCTAAGACCGGCGCGCCCGGCCGGACCGAAGGACGGGTGGGTGCTGGGCGATCAGGCAGGGAGACCCTGGAAGCGAGCCGATCGGCCTCTCTCAACGCTCGATAATCGATGTTATGTATATCGGGGTGAAATTCTGCGCCGCGCTAGATCGTCACGGCCCCGCTGGCATCAAGCGTCCAACTGGGATTGTGCGCGACCTCCCAAACGTATCCGTCAGGATCGGCGAACGCTCCTGTTATGCCGCCCCACTCAGCCTTGGCAGCAGGCCTGACGATCGTCGCACCGGCGCGCTCAGCTTCAGCCAGAACGCTGAGCACCTGCTCTGGAGAGCGAACGTTGTAGGCGAGCTCGATGCCCGGTGCGCCGTGGCCACCCAGGGCCGTCCAGAGGCCGAAAACCATGCCCCCGGCCTGGAAGAAGCAGACCTCGTCGTCTGGCTGGTGCGCCCCCGCCCAACCCAGCTTCTCATAGAAGGAACGAGCCACCGTGAGGTTGGCTACGCCGAGCGTGACAAGGCTGATCCGCTGCTCCACGCGCAAAGAATCTCACACCGAGACAGCGACGCCCCCGACACTATGGAATCGAATCATCCAAGCGGCGGTCGGGCTCTGACAGAACACGGTGCAGTGCCGCCCTGCCGTCTCCCAGGACGACCGGCCCGTGGGAGACGAGGACGTGTTCGATTTCCGTTTCCGGCAGGGCGCGAAGGGCTGCCCGCATCCGTGCAGCGCCGCCGAAACGCTCGATCCAGTGGGCCGGACACAGCTTCAACTCCCCATCGGAGCCGCGAATCAGGAGGTCGCCGAAGAGAAGCGCGAGTTGCGAAGGGAGCCACAGCGCGAGCTCGTCGGCACGAACGACGTCGTGGGCAACGAGACCACCAGGAAGTGTCTGTCCGTCGTGCAGCGACCGGTCGAGTGCCAGCGCCGGCGTGCCTGGCGGCGCCTGCCGTGCCCAGACCCCGGCGCCGTAACGATCCGCGGCCTCGGCCACGCTGCGCTGGTGGAAGTGGAGGGTGCGCACCACCGCGGCGCAGCCGCCGTGGTCGGCCACGAGCCGATCGAGCGCCTCCCAGTCGCTGACCAACGGGTCGATCAGCACGATCCCGACGCCAGTCCGCACCACCCACCAGGCGACCTCCGGCTGCCAACCGTCGCTTTGATCCTCCCAGTCGGGATGAATCCCGACGAACCGCCACAAGCCTGGAAGGACCTGACCGGTGGCGGAGCTCACATGCCAACTCTAAACGTGCGTGACACCGCGATATCATCGTCCGCGATGCCAGCGCGAGCCGTGGCGATCAGGCGCGTCCTGTTGATGTCGTTGCTTGTGGCGATCGCGATCACGCCGATCGTCGCCGCCGCGAAGAAACCGTCCGGAGGCATCCCCAACTGCGCCGTGGTGTCACGCGGCGAGATCGCGAAGCTTGCCCAGACCGGCCACCTGAAGCTGGAGAAGCAAATCGGCAACCTCTGCGTTTTCTTCGGCGAAGGCGAGCATCGCGGACACTACAAACCGGGACTCGACATCCAGATAATCCCCTACATCAAGTCCATCTGGGATACGGCCAAGTCCGATGCGACGAAGTCGGCGGGGAAGAACGGGGACACCTTCGGACAATCGAGCAAAGCGCTGTTCTTCGTCACCGGCGTGACCACCGGTCATGGGTTGCAGCCCTGCGATAAGGACCTCGGCACGCCGGGAAGGGGTCAGTCCAAGTTCGGCCCTGTCTGCGCGACCGAGCCCGACGCAACGCACATCAGCGTCTACGGGAACGGAACCGACAGGCGCAACCACCTGCACCTGATGGTGACCGCCGCCCTGATCGGCCAGCAGGGCGACGTGCACCTCTCACACGTGATCCAGCTCGTGAAGGACGTCATCTCCGGCAAGATCCACTGATCGCGTGTGCAGCACGCACGTCACAAAGGCGCAGCGGCGTCACATCTCGAGGACCTCGTTGATCTGCAAGGTGCCTCCGCGGTGGACGAACGGATGCGAGGTGAGGATGCCGGAGGCCTGCTCCACGGAGTCGGCGCTGATCATGCTGTAGCCGGCGATCTGGCTGAGCGGCTCCGGCTCACCTGCCGACAGCTGAGTCACCGCGCGCACGCCCGAGCCCGGATCCAGCACCGCGTCACCTGCCCGGGAGAGCCAGGTGACGAACTCGCTCCTCGCCTGCTCCAGCTGCTCGGGGTCGGCGGGCATCTCGCCGCCGTGGTAGGTGACGAGGAACTTGGCCATCAACAGTCCTTCCGGTCGAATTCAGGGGCAGGCGGTGATGTCGCCACCGCACCGGGCACGATCTGCTCGGCCGGCATCGCGGGAATCCCGAGATGGTAGCCCTGGCCGTAGTCGACTCCGGTTCAGCCGACCTGATTGCGGCCCAGACGAGCTCGAACTCCTCGGGAACTCCACGCGCGCGCTGCGACGCCTAGACTTCAGGCATGGCCAAGCAGCGCGCGATGCGCATCGAACAGAAGGGCCAGCTGGCGGCGATGCAGCAGCTGGAGACGCGATCGGACGAGGAGCTCGAGGCGGAGACCCGGTATCGCTCGGCCGCGCAGGCAATCCTCGGTGCGCGGGCGGCTGAGCGCTACGACGCGAAGGCCGCACGGGCGTACTTCCAGCGGGCGCTCGCGGCCGCCAGGCCGCAGGAACGGATGCAGCTGCGCCGGATGGCGGACGCCTCGCTGGCGCTTGCCGAACGGCGCGCGGGCGACCTGAAGACGGCGACGGAGAAGCTCGGCGTCGAGGCGCCCACCAACAGGCAGCTGTTCGGTTTGCGGATGGTCGGCCTGTTCGCCCCGCCCAAGAGCGCGGGCTGGCTCCCGCGGCTGCGAGGCGTCGTGCTCGCGATCCTGCTCGTGGCGGCGGTGCTGCTGCTCGGCTTCGGGATCGTCAGCCTGATCGCGCTCCCGTTCGGCGGCATGTCACTGGATCTGCGGATCTTCTGGGGACTGGTGCTCGTGTTCGTCGCGATCGGCGTGCTGATCATCGTCGGACGCAGACGCCAGAAGGCCGCGCAGGCCAAGCGCGCCGACCAGATGGCCGCGCGGGCGCGCTGAACACTCAGCCGGCACCGTGTGCGGACGCTACACGCTCGCGACCGTGGACCCCGAGGCGATCCGGGCTCGGTTCCCAGTCGGCGAGACGGTCGAGATCCGCCGCCGCTTCAACGTCGCTCCGGGCGACGACGTGCTGAGCGTCACGACCGACCGTGAGGGCGCTCCGCGTGGCGAGTTGCTGCGCTGGGGGCTCGTTCCGTCATGGGCCAAGACCCCTGCGAGCGGCCTCAAGATGATCAACGCGCGCGCCGAGACGGCTGCCACCAAGCCGGCGTTTCGGACATCGGTGCAGCGCTTCCGCTGCCTGATCATCGCCGACGGCTTCTACGAGTGGCGGCGCAGCCAATCCGGCCCCAAGCAGGCGTTCCACATCGCACCGGCCGACCACCAGATGTTCGCGTTCGCAGGCCTGTGGTCCGTCTGGCGGGGGCCGGCCGGCGGTGCCGGCCCCCACCACCCAACCGCTCCGGTCGTGATCCGCTCCTGTGCGATCGTCACCACCGCCGCGAACCCCGCGGTCGCGGACCTCCACGACCGGATGCCGGTGATTCTCTCCAGGGACGCCGAGCAGCCGTGGCTCGACGCCACCACGCCCGCCAGCGTGGTGGCGGAGCTGCTACAGCACGGCCTGTCGGCGGGACTCACGAGCCTCCGGGCGGTCGGTCCGGCGGTCAACGATGCTCGCTATGACGGACCGGACTGCCTCGCTGACCCCGACCCGCTCGCCGACACCCAGCCGGCGCTGTTCTAGCATCAGGACTCGGAGACGGTGACCTTCGACATCACGACCGGCGGCGTCGGCAGACCGCTGCCGTTCGAGCTGACCGGCAGCGCGTCGATCGCTTCGACGACGCCCATGCCCGACACCACCTTCCCGACGAGCGCGTAGACGGGCGTCAGACCCGCGGAGACGCTCGCATTCGCGGTGGCCACGACGAAGAACTGGCTGCCCGAGGCGCCCGACGGCTGTGCCTGGGTCTTGGCCATCGCGACGATCCCGCGGACGTACTGGAGGTTGTGCGGCGGCGGTTCGACGACCGTGTAACCGGGGCCGCCCGTGCCGTTGCCGAGCGGATCCCCGCCCTGGATCACGAAGTTCGGCACGACCCGCTGGAACATCAGGCCGTCATAGAAGCCCTGCTTGACGAGGGCGTAGACCGAAGCGGTCGTCTTCGGCGCCGCCGCGACGTCGAGCCCGATCCTGAAGCTGCCGCAGTTGGTGGTGACCGTGACCGTGTACGTCTTCGACGGGTCAAGCGTGTAGCCAGGCGCTTTCAGGTGCGGCTGTGGCCGCGGCGCCGGCACCGGAACGGATGCGCAAGTGGCTTTGGCGCGGCCGGTGGCGGTCGTCTGAGTGACCGCGGCCGACGTGGAACTGCGGCTGACGGAGGTTGATCTCGCCGATCCACAGCCGGCGACGGTCAGGGTGATGAGCGCCGTCAGGATCGCTGTTCGCATCGCCGCAAGCTAAGCACACCCGCCGAGGTCCGGCGGGTGCGACGCTCCGGCGATAATCCATGGTGCTTTGTCCCTCTCCCCTCTTCTACGTTCCTACGACCAGGTGATCCTTGACCTCGACGGTTGCGTCTGGGTCGGCGATCAGGCGACCGCTCGCGCGAGTGAGGCGATCGCGGCGATTCGCGCGGGGGGCATCGGCGTGGCGTTCGTGACGAATGACGCCGGCCGCTCGCCCGAGGAGTACGTGCGCAAGCTCTGGTCGCTCGGCTGCCAGGCCTCGCTCGAGGAGGTCGTAACCGTCGGCGCCGCGATCCAGTACGCGCTGGCCGACATCCCCGAGGGCAGCGGCGCGTTCGTGATCGGCCCGCCGGCACTCTTTCGCCATGTGAGCGACGGAGGTTGCCGCGTCATCAACCAGACCCCGCACGCCGAGCACGCCGACGTGGTCATCATCGCAGGCCATCCCGGGTTCGACTACGACGAGCTGCGCACCGCGACCAGAGCCGTCCTTGGAGGCGCCTGGATGCTCGGCGGCTGCCGCGACCCGACGTTCCCGACGAACGGCGGTCAGTCGCCCGGCACCGGCGCGATCATCGCGGCGCTGGAGTGCGCGACCGGCGTCACCGCTCGCACCGTCGGCAAACCGGAGCCGCAGATGTTCGACACCGCGCTCGACAGACTCGGTGACGGACGCACGCTCGTGATCGGCGACCGCCTCGACGCCGATCTCGCCGGTGCGGCGGCATCCGGGCTGGACGGCGCGATCGTGCTCACCGGCGTCACCACGCGCGAGCAGGCACAGGCCGCGGAGGATCCCGCACCGGTCGCGATCTCGGCAGATCTCGGCACCCTTGTGCTCGGCAGCTGATGCTGTCGCTGATCGTCAACCCGGCGGCCGGCGACGGCCGCGCCGGCAGGGCGCTTGCAGACGTGCGCAGCGCGCTCAGCGCGCACGGCCTCGAGCACCATGTCGAGCTCACGCGCAGCCTCGAGCACGCCGGCGAGCTGGCGCGCGAGGCGCAGCAGCGCGGAGAGACCTCGGTCGCGCTCGGCGGCGACGGCCTGGTCGGGGCGCTCGCCGGGGCACTCAAACACACCTCCGGCGTGGTCGGCGTGCTTCCCGGAGGCCGTGGCAACGACTTCGCGCGCGTGCTCGGGATCCCGTTGCACCCGGTCGCTGCCTGCGACGTGCTGGCGCACGGGAGGGTGCGAGCACTCGATCTCGGCGAGGCGGGCGCCACGACGTTCGTCGGAATCGCCAGCTGCGGCTTCGACTCGGTCGCCAACCGGATCGCCAACGAGACACGGCTCGTGCGTGGCAACCTTGTCTACGCCTATGGAGGGTTGCGGGCGCTGCTCAGCTGGAAGCCGGCGAGATTCGAGCTGGTGATCGATTCTGAGCCGCGTACGCTCGTCGGAATGACGGTTGCGGTTGCAAACTCGGCTGCATACGGCGGCGGCATGATGCTGGCGCCCGAGGCGGTGCTCGACGACGGCCTGCTCGATGTCGTGCTGATCGGCGAGACCTCCAAGCTGCAGTTCGTGCGAGGACTTCACCGGGTATTCAACGGTACGCATGTTGCGCTTCCCAACGTCGAGGTGATCCGCGCGCGCGAGGTGCAGGTGCGATCTGAGGAACCGTTCTCGATGTATGCCGACGGCGATCCGATCTGCGAGCTGCCGGTGACCGTCCGGTGCCTGCCTGGCGCAATCCGCGTGATCACCCCGGGGTGAGCGGTGGCTGCGCTGGGTGCGAAGATCATCGCCGCGCGCGCCGTCGGCGAACTCGCCCGCCGCGCCGGCCGCGGCGGCGGCACGAGCCTGCCGGGCCGCGTCCTGATGGCGCTTGAGCCAAGCGCGATCGGCGAGCTCGCCTCACGGCTGCCGCGGGGCTCCGTCGTGATCTCCGCCACCAACGGGAAGACGACGACGGCGGCGATCAGCGCGTCTGTCCTGGGCGGCGCAGGGATCGGACTTGTTCACAACCGCGCCGGTGCGAACATGGCGGGTGGGATCGCTTCAACGCTGCTGTCGAATGCGCGCTCGGGCGGTCGGATCGAGGGCGAGCTCGGGCTGTTCGAGGTCGATGAGTTCTGGCTCGGCGAGGTCGCCGCGCAGCTGGCTCCGCGCGCGATGCTGCTCGCCAACCTGTTCCGTGATCAGCTCGACCGATATGGCGAGCTCGAGACGATCGCCGAGCGCTGGGCGCAGGTGGTCTTCTCGCTCGATCACTCGAGCATTTTGGTGCTCAACGCCGACGATCCCCTGATCGCGGACCTCGGCCGCGACCGCGAGGGCGTGCTCTACTACGGCGTCGAGGATCAGGAGGTCGCGCTGCCCGAGATGCAGCATGCCGCCGACTCCAAGCACTGCCGCCGTTGCGGAGCGGCCTACCGGTACGACGCGATCTATCTCGGCCACCTCGGCGACTACCACTGCCCGAACTGCGGTGCCCGCCGCCCCCAGCCGGATGTCTCGGCGCACTCGATCCGGCTCTTCGGAACCCGATCCGCGAGCTTCACCCTGCAGACGCCCGCCGGGCAGGCGGAGGTGCAGCTGCCGCTGCCCGGCCTGTACAACGTCTACAACGCACTCGGAGCCGCGTCGCTCTGCATGGCGCTCGGGATCGGCCTGACCGATGTGGTCACCGGATTGGAGCACGTGAGGGCCGCATTCGGGCGGGCGGAGTCAGTCTCCGTCGGCGGTGTCGAGCTCTCGATCCTGCTGATCAAGAACCCTGCCGGCGCCAACGAGATCCTGCGCACGCTGGCACTCGAGGACGGCGAACTCGACGTTCTGGCGGTGCTCAACGATCTGACAGCAGACGGGCGCGACGTCTCCTGGGTGTGGGACGCGGATTTCGAGCTGATCGCGTCACGCGTGCGCAGCGTCACGTGCTCGGGCACCCGGGCCGCCGAACTGGCGCTGAGGCTGAAGTACGCAGGCGTGCCGGCCGACCGGCTCGCGGTCCACGCCGACCTGCCCGACGCGCTTGACGGCGCGCTGGCGCGCGCGGCCGGAGGGCGCCTGTTCGCGCTGCCCACCTACACGGCGCTGCTGGCGTTGCGCGAGGAGCTCTCCCGACGGGGTCACGTGCCGCAGTTCTGGGAGCGCGCAGCGTGAGCACCGTCGTGATCTGGCACGACCTCGAATGCGGCGCCTACCGGGCCGATATCGGGCTGTGGCTGTCGCTGGCGGCAGAGCACGGCTCGCCGGTGCTGGATGTCGGTGCAGGCACCGGTCGGATCGCGCTCGAGCTGGCACGGGCAGGTCATCGGGTCACGGCACTCGATGCCGACGGTGAGCTGCTGGCCGAGCTGACGCGCCGGGCGGGCGACCTGCCGGTGCAGACCGCGCCGGGCGACGCGCGCGACTTCTCGCTCGGGCGGCTCTACCCGCTCGTGATCGTGCCGATGCAGACGATCCAGCTGCTCGGCGGCGAGGACGGACGCGGCTCGTTCCTGCGCTGCGCGCGCCGGCACCTGGCGGCTGACGGAGTCCTCGCGATCGCGATCGCGACCGAGCTGGAGCCGTTCGAGGTGCGAGACGGCCAGCCGGCGCCGCTGCCCGACGTGACCGAACGCGACGGGCATGTGTACTTCAGCCAGCCGACCGCGGTGCGCCCCGACCCCGATGGCTACATCCTGGAGCGCCGCCGCGACACGGTTGCCCCTGGCGGGCAGCGCTCGACCGTTCAGGACGCGATCCACCTCGACCGCGTGAGCATTGACGGACTTGCGCGAGAGGCGAGCGCAATCGGGCTGCGAACTGCAGGCGTTCGCAGCATCGCGGCAACGCTCGACCATGTCGGCTGCGAGGTGGTGATGTTTCAATGAGTTCTGTTGCCAGGACGCTGCGCGTCTGCGCGTTGTACCCAGAGTTGATGAACATCTATGCCGATCGCGGGAACCTGTTGATGCTGGAGCGACGCTGCGCCTGGCGCGGAGTCGGCTTTGAGCTGGGCGGCGCGTCATTCGATCGGCAGCTCGACCCGGACGCCCACGACCTGTACTACATCGGCGGCGGCCAGGACCGTGACCAGGAGCTGTGCGCTGAGGACCTCTCGCGGCGAAAGCGGGAACACCTGCGGGAGGCGGTCGACCGGGGGGCGGTCGTGCTCGCCGTGTGCGGTGGCTATCAACTGCTCGGACACAGCTACCAGCTCGACGAGCGGATGCTTCCGGGCGCCGGCCTGCTCGATCTGACGACGGTCCGCGTCGACGGACCGCGCCTGATCGGCAACGTCGCAATCGAGGTCGAACTGGAGCCCGGACAGCGCCGCCTGCTTGCAGGCTTTGAGAACCATGGCGGCCGCACCCACCTCGGCCCCGGAGCCACCCCACTTGGCCGGGTGCTGAAGGGCCACGGAAACAACGGCGACGACGGGTATGAGGGCGCCCGCGCCGGCAGCGTGGTGGGAACCTACCTGCACGGTCCGCTGCTGCCCAAGAACGCATGGTTCGCCGACTGGCTGATCCGGACGGCGCTCGGCATCCAGGCGCCGCTGGAGCCGCTGGATGACGAACTTGAGGAGCTCGCCCACGCCGACGCGCTGCATGCCGCCGGGGTATGAGAAATTTAGGTTCGATGCGCTCCACCCCAGCAACACTGCTCGCGATGATCTGCGCGGTCGCGCTCGCCGCGGCGCTGGGCGGCTGCGGCTCGGCTGCGTTGCCCTCGGGGGCAGACTCGCCGCCGGCGACCGACGCCGGGGCCACGCAGTCATCCGGCGCGGCTGTCGCCACCGGCACCGCCACATCGGGCACGAGCACGTCCGGCACGAGCACCTCAGGGACGAGCACCTCGGGCACGAGCACCTCGGGCACGAGCACCTCGGGCACGAGCACGGGCCCGGCGCTGCCCGGTGCGGGGCGCCCGATGGTGTCGATCGGCGATAAGAACTTCACCGAGCAATTCATCCTCGGCGAGCTCTACTACCAGGCGCTGGCGGCGGAGGGCTTCAACGTCCAGCTGACGCAGAACGTAGGCACGCCCTCCGTCTCGACGCAGGCACTCGCGACCCATACGCTCGACATGTATCCGGAATACCTGAACGTCCTGAACACCCAGATCGCGGGCAACGAGCGCATATTTCGCCACCGCTGGGGCGCCCTGCGGGCGGCGACTGCATGGGCAACCGCGCGCGGGTTGACGCTGTTGACGCCGACGCCGTTCAGCGACACCGAGGGGATCGGCGTCGCCACCCGCTACGCGGCGAAGCACAGGCTGAGGACGATTGAGGACCTGCGCAAGGTGGCCACCTCGCTGACGCTCGGCGCGCCGATCCCGCTCCAGACGGGCCCCGGCGGCCTGCCGGCGCTCGAGCAGGCGTACGGCTTCCTGCCCGCCAAGGTCCAGTCGGTCAACATCGGCGAGCAGTACTCGGCGCTCAGCACCGGCGACGTCCAGGCAGCCTACGTCGAGACGACCGACGGCCAGCTGTCAAACCCGGCCTACACGGTGCTCCGCGACCCCCGGCACATCCTGGGGTTCGGCAACGTGGTGCCGATCGTCTCCGATACCGCGATCAAGGCGGAGGGCCCCGTATTCGTCTCGACGATCAACAAGATCGACGCGCTGCTGACGATGGCCAGGATGCGCCGGCTGAACGCAGAGGTCGACCTCGACCTCAAGACGCCGACAACCGTCGCGAGGTACTTCCTGTATCAGCACGGCCTCCCATACTGACCGGGTGCGGCGCCTACGCGCCGGTCGAACCGAACCCACCGGCCCCGCGCGGTGTGCTGGAGAGCTCCTGCACCTCGACGACCGCGGGCGCATGGAAATCGACGAGTACCAGCTGCGCGATCCTGTCGCCGGGCTCGATCGTGTGCGGGTGTCGCGCGTCGGTGTTCAGCAGCAGCACGAGCAATTCACCCCTGAAGCCGGCATCGATCAGGCCGGGGGCGTTCACAACCGTGATCCCGTGCCGCGCCGCGAGCCCCGAGCGGGGCAGCACCAGGCCCGCCTTGCCGTCAGGGACGGCGATCGCGATCCCGGTGCGGAGCGCCGCCCGCCGGCCCGCGTCGAGCACGCACCCCTCGAGCGCATAGAGGTCGAGGCCGGCGTCGCCGGAATGCGCGCGCGTCGGCAGCGTCGCGCGCTGATCAAGGCGCCGCACCTGCAGGTCGTCAACCGCTGGCCCGCCGGGCGTCGAGAACACGATCGGGATCCGCTCCGGCTACCGGGTGCCGTTGCGGGCGAACGGCTCGTAACGAGCCGCCACGGCTGGCCGCAACCTGGCGGTGACGAGCACCCCCTCGGGGGTCTCCTCTCGCTCAAGGTCCCCCGCCAGCGCATGCAACTCGGCCAGACGACCACCCTCGCGGTAGGGGATCAGCAGTTCGATCCGGCGCAGGCTCTGCTCGAACTCCCGCTCGATCCGGTCGGTCAGCTCCCCGAGACCCTCTCCGGTCAGCGCCGAGACGAGCACGGCGTCCCGATGGCGGTGAGCAAGCTGCTCACGGCGCGCTTCGCCCACCAGGTCGGCCTTGCCGAGCACGAGCACGCGCGGGGCCTCGAGCGCGCCGATCTCCGTGAGCACCTCCTCGACGGCGGCCATCATCGCCAGCATCTCCTCCTCCGGCGCCGAAGCGTCCGCCACGTGCAGGATCAACTCTGCGAGCCTGGTCTCGGCGAGGGTCGCGCCGAACGCGTCGACAAGCTGGTGAGGCAGCTTGCGGATGAAGCCGACCGTGTCGGTCAGAAGGTAGTCACGTCCGCCCGCACGCAGGACGCGGGTCGTCGGATCGAGCGTGTGAAACAGGCTGTCGCGGACACCGACATCGGAACCGGTGAGCGCGTTCAGCAGGGTCGACTTGCCGGCGTTCGTGTAGCCGGCCAGGGCGACCGACGGCAGCTGCGAGCGGCCACGCTGCGCTCGCATCACCTCGCGGGTGCTGCGCACGTCGGCAAGCTTGCGCCGAAGCGCCGAGATCCGGTCACGCGCCAGCCGGCGGTCGGTCTCGATCTGCGTCTCACCGGGTCCGCGGGTGCCGACCCCGCCGCCGAGCCGCTCGAGGTGCGACCACAGACCGCGCATCCGCGCGAGGTTGTACTCCAGCTGCGCGAGCTCGACCTGCAGCTTGCCCTCGGCGGTGTGCGCGTGCGCGGCGAAGATGTCGAGGATGATCGCCGTCCGGTCGATCACCGGCACGCCCAGCGCCTGCTCCAGGTTGCGCTCCTGCCGCGGGGACAGCTCATCGTCGCAGGCCACCAGGTTGGCATCGGCCCGCGTGAGCTCGTCCTTGCACTCCTCGAGCTTGCCGGCCCCCAGATACGTGTTCGGATGCGGCTGCTCTCGACGCTGAACCAGCTCGCCGACGCTCGCTACCCCGGCCGTCAGCAGCAGCTCACGGAGCTCCGCGAGGCCCGATGGATCCGCCTCCGCGGTTGCCGAGATCAGAAACGCGCGCTGTCGCGCGCGCCCGGCGATTCGCTGGCCGTGGGCGTCGAAGCTCGGTTTGGTCCTGCCTGCACGGGTTCTCTGCACGACACTGATGCTATCGGCCCGTCAGAGGCCCCTGATCCGCTCGACCGCCTCGAGCAGCCGCTCGTCGGGCGTCGTCAGCGAGATCCTGAAGAACCCCTCGCCGCTGGGCCCGTAGGCGCCACCCGGCGAGATCACCACCGCCGCCTGCTCGAGCACGTGCTCGCAGTAGGCGGCTGACGAGCCGAAGCCGGGCGGCACAGGCGCCCAGATGTAGATCGTTCCCCTGGGCGGGGTCACGCGCACGCCGGCCTCCCCGAGCGCGTCGCAGACGAGGTCACGACGCCGCTTGTAGACGGCGTTCATCGCCTGCACGTACGGGTCGACGTCGGGCGCCAGCGCGGCGGCGCCGGCGAGCTGGACGGCCTCGAAGAGCCCTGAATCGATGTTCGACTTCAGCCGCCAGTAGTGTGCGATCGCCTCGGCGTTACCGACGATCGCGGCGCAGCGCCAGCCGGTCATGTTGTAACCCTTCGACAGCGAGAACACCTCGACCCCGACCTCCTTGGCGCCGGGTGTCGCCAGGAATGACGGCGCCACGTAGCCGTCGTAGGTGGTCTCGCTGTAGGCGTTGTCGTGCACCATCAGCAGGTCGTGTTCGCCGGCGATCGCGACGGCACGGTCGAACAGGCCGTCCGGCAGGACTGCGCCGGTCGGGTTGTTGGGGTAATTGAGGAACATCAGCCGCGCCCGCCTCAGGGCATCCGGCGCAATCGCGTCGAAATCGGGGGCGAAACCGAGCTCCGGCACGAGTGGGAGCAGTACCGGCTCGGCGCCGGCGATCAGCGGACCACCGGTGTAGACGGGATAGCCCGGATCGGACGCGAGCGCAACGTCGCCCGGGTCGAGGAACGCGAGGTTGAGGTTGAAGATGCACTCCTTCGCGCCGATCGCCGGCATCACCTCGGTCTCGGGGTCGAGCTGCACGTCGAAGCGCCGCGCGTAGAACGCCGCGACCGCCTCACGAAATTCACTGAGGCCGCGGTTGCTGGGGTAGCTGTGGGTGCTCGGCGTCGCGAGCGCTGTCTGACCCGCGGCGACGATCGGCGGATAGGTGGGTGTATCGGGGTCGCCGATGCCCAGGCTGATCACATCGACCCCCGCGGCTCGCTTGGCGG
The DNA here is from genome assembly GCA_963742025.1 of uncultured Solirubrobacterales bacterium. Classification (GTDB taxonomy): domain Bacteria; phylum Actinomycetota; class Thermoleophilia; order Solirubrobacterales; family Solirubrobacteraceae; genus Palsa-465. The sequence continues at coordinate 35,332 of CAVUKF010000003.1, read as the reverse complement.
AGATCTTGCGCTCCAACTGAGCGAACAGATACGGGGAGACCTTGTCCAGACGCCTACTCGATCGCATGCAGCTCCTTCACGAACTCTGGGGCGAGAGCGCCCTTGAACACTGGTACTGCCCAGCCGCGCAGGCCGATCTGCAGAAGATCGCCGACCTCGACCTCCAGCTCGCCCCCGTCGAGCAGCACGCTCACCGGCGAGCGGCCGCCCGCGAGCACGTGTGCGACGGCGGCGCCGGTGGCACCGGTGCCACTCGCGGAGGTCTCGCCGACGCCGCGCTCGAAGATCCTGACTCGAATTCGCTGCGGCGCAAGGACCGCGTACCAGGACACATTGGTGCGGTTGGGGAACAGCTCGTGGTGCTCGATCGCCGGACCGATCGCGGGCAGATCGAGCACGTCGAGCTGATCCTCACCTGCAACCGCGATCGCGCACTGTGGATTGCCGACGGCGACGTGCTGAAAGCGCCACGGCCGGCCGTCGGCGACCAGCTCGCCGCGGCCGTCCTCGCCACCAGCCGGATAATCGTCGCTGCGAACGGCGGCGGTCCCCAGCTCGATCGCGCAGATGCTCGGCGAGGTGACCTCCGCGCGGATCTCGCCGGCCCCGGTCAGCAGTGAAAAGCGCTCGGCATCAGTCCAGCCGGCCCGACGCAGATAGAGCACAGCTTCGCGGGCGCCGTTGCCGGAGAGGTTGGACTCCGAGCCGTCGGGGTTGAAGATCCGCATGGCCGCGACGCAGCCTGGCCGATCCGTCGCCGAAAGCAGCAGGATCCCGTCGCTGGACACGCCGGTGTGCGCCGCGCAGATCGTGCGGATCCGCGCCGGAGTCAGCTCGAACTCGAGCTGATCCTGCTCGAGGATCACGTAGTCGTTACCGAGCGCCTGCCATTTCTCGAACTCCACGGCGCCGGAGTGTATGGCTCACGTGTACCGTCGCGCCGGATGCCCGTTCGCCTGCGAAAGGTTTCGCTCCCAGTCGCCCTGCTGGCCGTCGTCTCGGTGCTGTCGCTGGGCGCACGCGTCGCCTGGCTCGGAGAACCGTGTCACGCGCGGTGCACGAGCAGCCAGGACCACCTGCTGATCTTCGACGAGGTCTACTACGTCAACGCCGCGCGCGTGATCGCCGGGATCAACCCACCCGCCGGCCAGCACTATTTCGGCGCACCGCTCGGAGACGATCCGAACTCCGAGCATCCCCAGCTCGTCAAGCTTGTGATCGCCGCCGGAATCGAACTGTTCGGCGACGGACCGCTGGCGTGGCGGCTCGGGAGCCTGATCGCGGGCTCGCTCGCGATCCTCGGGATGTGGGCGCTCGCGCGCGCGGGCGGCGCCGGAGAGTGGCTCGCTCTGATCGCGGCGGCGCTGATGAGCGCCGACAACCTGCTGCTCGTCGCCGGGCGCATCGGCACGCTTGACATCTACGCCGCGGCCGCGATGGTGTGGGCCGTCGCCCTCTACCTGCGCGGGCATCCGCTGATCGCCGGGGTGGTCCTCGGGATCGGTACGGCCTGCAAGGAGCTGGCCCCGTATGCGCTGCTCGTGGTCGTCTTGTTCGAGCTGTTCACGGCGCTGGCCGTGCGGCCCTCGCGACGGGCCCTGGCGGCGACAGCGGCGCGGTTGGTCGCGTTCGCGGCTGTCACGACCGGCGTCTTCGTCGGTCTGCTCGCGCTGATGGATCGGATCGCCCCTCCCTACGACCCGCAGACCGGCGAGCTCGTCCCAGGTGGTTTGCTCGGCCACATCGAGCACATCATCAGCTACGCCTCGCACCTCTCGAGCAAGCACGGCCTGCATGGGATCGCGTCCTACCCGTGGATGTGGCTGTTCGACTACAAGCCGATCGTGTATCTCAGCATCCACCCGGCAGCGAACACACCCGGTTTCGTCGGTGACCATCCCGAGGTGTTCTTCCTCGGGATGATCAGTCCGCCGATCATGCTCCTGGCGTTGCCGGCGATGATCCTCGCGGCAGTCTGGGTCTGGCGGTCCTGGCGGCGTTCGTGGGGTCGCGTCAGCGGCCCGGCGGCAGCGTCGGCGGCGCTCCCAGGTGCGGGGCTGTCCCCGGTGCAGAGCGCCGATCCGGCCTTCGCGATCGGCTCGAGCGGCGCGCTTGGGCTTGCATGGTTTCTGGCCACGTTCCTGCCATATGAGCTGATGAGCGTCGTGTGGCAGCGTACGAGCTACCTCTATTACATGGTGATCGTGACGCCGGGCATCTACCTCGCCGTCGCCGCGCTCGTGATCAGGTACCGCAGACGTCGCTGGCTCGTCGGAATCTGGGGGGCGGCGGTGCTCGCGGCCGCGGTGATCATGTATCCGTTCGTGCCGCTGTTCTGAGCCGCCGGCCGCCGCTCCCTGAGCCGGGATGCTTTCGTCAAGCTCCTTTGCTCCAGAGGTCAAGCACCTCGGCGGCGACGGCCGACGGTTCACGGCCGGTGACATCGATCTGCTGCGCGCCTCCGAGCTTGCGCATCCACGTCAGCTGGCGGCGCGCGTAGTTGCGCGTTCGGCGCTTCATCGCCTCGACGTCGCCCGCCAGCAGCTCCTCGAAGCCGAGCGCCTTGCGTGCTGTTTCGCTGGCGCCGGCGCGGCTGGCACGGCGCACCTCCTCCTGCGCGCCGGCGGCGACCATCGCATCGACCCGCCGGTCGATCTGCGCATAGAGCGCTTCGCGGTCAAGAACCAGGCCGACGAGCAGCGTCGGCCGGCGCATGGTGTCGGTCCACAGCTCCGAGTGCTCCGGTGGTGGCTCGAGTTCGCCGGCCTGCAGAAGTTCAAGCGCGCGGATGATCCGGTGTCTGTCGCCAGGGTCGATCGGAGCCGCCGCCCACGGCGCGCGCCGTGCGAGGCTCGCGTGCAGCGCCGGGGCCCCGCGCGCGTCGAGCTCGGCCGCCAGCCGCTCGCGGACTCCGTCCGCCGGCGGCGGACGGAGGCTGAGCTCGGTCAGGGCAGCGCGTAGATAGAGACCCGTGCCGCCGACAACCAGCGGCCGGCGTCCGGCGCCGAGCAGCGCGTCGATCTCCGCATGGGCGAGCTGCGCGTATTGCCCCGCGCTGAACGCCGCATCGACCGGTAGAAACGAGATCAGCCGGTGTTCCAGCTCTGCACGCTCGCCGGCGTCCGCCGCCCCGGTCAGCACCTCGAGGCCGGCGTAGACCTGCAGCGCGTCCGCGGAGACGGCGACCGGGTCCTCGCCAAGTCCCCGGAGCCTTCTGGCGAGCTCGATCGCGACCGCCGGTCTTGCCGACGCCGGTCGGGCCGAACAGCGAGATCACCTGCGAGCGCGGCACCCTGCGCAGTATCGTGCAGCGATGGGCCGCACGAGCATCACGACGATCGCCGTGTTCCCCGAATGACCTCGAGTCTGCTCGGCGGCAGGGTTCTGGTGACGGGCGCCACCGGTGGCATCGGCGCAGAGATCGCCCGTACGTTCGCAGCCCATGGTGCGTCGCTGACCCTGACCGGTCGCCGCGCCGACGTGCTGGAGCCGCTCGCCGTCGAGCTCGGAGCTACTGCGATCATCGCCGACCTCTCCGACCGTGACGACCTGCAGCGCCTGCTCGATCAGGCCGGCGATGTCGACGTGCTGATCGCGAATGCCGCCCTCCCCGCGACCGGTGACATCGCCGAGCTCTCAGAGGAGCAGATCGACCGGATGCTCGACGTCAACCTGCGAGCGCCGATCGTGCTCGCGCGGGCGCTTGCTGCTGGGATGAGGGAACGCGGTCGCGGGCACCAGGTGTTCATCTCCTCGCTCGCCGGCAAGACCGCCTCACCCCTGTCGTCGATGTACAACGCGACGAAGTTCGGGCTGCGGGGCTTTGCACTCGCGCTCAGGGAGGATCTGCGGCCTGACGGCGTCGGTGTCTCGGTGCTGCTGCCCGGCTTCATCAGCGGAGCCGGGATGTACGTCAACGCGCGCGTCAAGCTGCCGCCGTGGATCGGCACGCGCACCCCTGAGCAGGTCGCCGCTGCCACCATTGACGCGATCGAGCACAACCGCGCCGAGGTTGTGGTCGCGCCGGCGTCGCTTCGGCTCGGTGCGACGTTCGCCTCATTGGCGCCGAGCCCGGCGGCCGCAGCCGCTCGGCTTTTCGGCAGCGGTCGGATGGCGTCCGAGTTCGCTGCCGCACAGCGTGACAAGCGCTCCTGACGGAGGCCGCCAAACGATCAGCGCCGCCGATCAGCGCTGCCGACCAGCGCCGCCGATCAGCGCTGGCGATCGACGGATGCCGCAGGCTCACCCGCGACCTTGGGCTGCTTGACGCTCGCGACGCGAGGCGCGGGTGCAACGGCGTGCTCTCCGGTGACACCCGCCAGCAGCGCGATGATCTCATCAGCCAGCACCGCGCCATCGCTGGGACGGTCGGGCGTGGCACGGACCCGGACGACCACCTCATCACCGTCGATCTCCTGCAGCAGCACCTCGGCGGGCGCTCGCGTGGCGGTCTTGATCCCCTCGTCGAGGACGTCCTGCAGATGGCTTGGTCGCAGGCCCGCGCCGAGCCTCACCTTGACGTCGACCGCCTCTGGCTCACGTAACGGCACGACCACGGCAGCGAGCACGACGTTGTTGGGGATCATGATCCGATCCTCGCCGCGCGCCAGCGTTGTGTACATCAGCCCCAGCGAGCTGACCACCCCCTCGGTCGTGCCGCCGACCGCGCCGGCCTGGAGTCGGATCCGCTCGCCGAGCCGGAACGGGTGGGCGGTCAGCAGCACCATTCCGGCGAACAGATTGCCGAGTGTCTGCTGGGCCGCGAGACCCAGAACGACGGCGGTGAACGCGCCGCCGAGCGCGAGCGTTGCAGGGTCGACACCAGCGATGTACAGGGCCCCCGCCACCGTCGCGGCGACCGACGCGAAGCGGATCACGAACTCGACGGTGCCGGCCGTCGCTGGATCCATCCGCTTGAAGAAGGTCGGCGTCAGGTGCGCGATGTCACGGGAGAGCATCCAGCCGAGCACGAGCACCGCGATCGCCGCGGCGATCGTCACAACCGTCAGCCATGCCGCCTGGTGTTTGTGAAGGTTTTCGACCGCGACCTGCTTGCCGACGACGACGCCGATCAGCAGCGGGATCAGCACCGCGATCTCACGCCAGGCGCGGCGCTGAGCGTGCTTGTTGACCTCGACCGACAGCCCGACGGCCTCCCACGCCTCGCTGCGGGTCTCGAACATCCGATCCAGGGAGAGATCCCGGCGCTCTTTCGGCTTGCCAGATGGTGCCACGAGACCTGAGGATAGCCGCGGTCGACCCCGCCGCCCGCTGAGAACGCCGGGCGGCTCAGCGTTCGGCGTGAGCGACGAGTGACATCTCGCCGGTCAGCGTCTGAGAGCTTGCGCCGGTGATCTCGACGCTGACGAGCTCACCGGGGTCACCGAGGCCGTCGAAGTTGACGACCTTGTTGTGGCGCGAGCGGCCGCGCAGCCTGCTCGGGTCGGTCCGTGAGCGGCCCTCGATCAGAACCTCGAGCTCGCGCCCGACGAAGCGCTGCGCACGCTGCGCTGCACGGCGCTGGACCACCTCAACGAGTCGTTCCATCCGGGCGACGCTGACCTCGTGCGGGATCTGTCCCGGCAGTCCTGCCGCCTCGGTGCCTCGGCGCGGCGAGTAGATGAACGTGAACGCGCCGTCGTAGCCGACCTCTTCGGCGACGTCGACGGTCTGTTCGAAATCGGCCTCGCTCTCGCCGGGGAAGCCGACGATGATGTCGGTCGTGATCGCGCAATCCGGGATCCGTTCACGGATCATCGCAACCCGCTCGAGGTAGCGCTCACGCGAGTAGGTGCGCCGCATCCGCTTCAGCACGTCGCTCGAGCCGGATTGCAGCGGCAGATGTATGTGCTCGCATAACGACCGCAGCTCCGCGTGCGCTGCGATCACATCCGCCCGCATGTCCTTCGGATGCGGGCTCGTGTAGCGGATCCTGGAGATCCCGTCGATCGCATCGATCCGTGTGAGCAGCTGCGCAAACGTCGTGCGGTGACTTCGATCGAGGTCACGGCCGTAGGAGTTGACGTTCTGGCCCAGCAGCGTCACTTCGCGGACGCCGTCGGCGGCGAGGTGCTCGATCTCGGTGACGAGCGCACCCGGGTCGCGGCTCACCTCGCGTCCACGCGTGCTCGGCACGATGCAGTAGGAGCAGACGCAGTTGCAGCCGACGCTGATCTGCACCCACCCCTGATATTCCCGCGAACGCTTGGCGGGGAGCTCGCCGGTGAACCCCTCGAACTCGAAGTAGCCCTGGGCGGTGAGTGAGTCGCTGGTCAGAAACTCGGCGAGCTTGTGCACCTGTCCGGGCCCGAACGCGACGTCGACATACGGAAACCGTTGGAAGACCTCTTCCTTGACCGACTGTGCCCAGCAGCCGCCGACCCCGATGATCGTTTCCGGAGCGCGGCGTTTGAGGGCCCGGGCCTCGGCGAGATGAGCCACAAATCTCGAATCGGCCTTCTCGCGGATCGAGCAGGTGTTGAACAGGATCAGGTCGGCTTCGGCGCGCGTCGGCGCCTGCTCGTAGCCGATCGCCTCGAGCATCCCCTCGATCCGTTCGGAGTCGTGCTCGTTCATCTGGCAGCCGAACGTGGTCACGTGGTAGCGCTTATGCATATCGCGGCCTCATCGCTCCCACATCATGCCAGCAAGCGCCGAGCCATCGGCATCGTGCGCGTCAGCGAAACCAAGGGCCGCGAAGGCGAGTCCTTCGCCTCACCCCAGGAACAAGCCGAGCGCATCCGCGCCGCCTGCGAACGCGACGGCCTCGAGGTCGTCCGTACATATAAAGAAATGGACGTCAGTGGCGGCAGCGCGCTCGCCAACCGTCCCGGCCTGAGTGAAGCCGTCCGCGCGGTCGAGGCTGGCGAAGCATCGGTGATCGCCGCAGCGTATTTCGATCGACTGTTCCGCTGGCTGTCAACGCAGGCCGAAGTCATTGACCGCGTCGAGCGCGCCGGCGGCCAGGTGCTGGCCGTGGACGTCGGACGCGTCACTCACGGCAGCGCTGGACAGTGGCTCTCCGGCATGATGCTCGGAGCTGTGAGCGAATACATGAGACGTTCGATCGGGGAGCGCACTGCTCGGTGGCGCACGGTGCCATGCCGTGGTCGCGCGTCCCCGTCGGGTACGTTCGCACGGAGGGTGGTCCGCTGGCGGTCGATCCACAGACCGCCCCGATCGCTCGGCGCGTGTTCGAGATGCGCCTCGCGGGCCCCTCGGCCAAATCAGACCCTTCCTCAAGTCGAACGGCATCGAACGTTCGCACCGCGGCGTGCAGGTCATGCTGGCGAACCGCGCCTATCTCGCTCGCCGAGTCGATCGTTGAGCACAAGAGAGCGTCCTCGGAGTGATGGCATCGCTCATCGCCACAACCTACGCCACACGCCGGCGCGCCCGAGCGCAACGTTCTTGGCTCGCCTGACGACGTGGCCGGTGCGGATGGATCGTCCGGTCGCAGAGAGCCTCGCGACCCGGGAAGAGCGCTGAGGTCAACAACATCAGATACCAGTAGCTCGCGCCCGCGGTTCGGCCGCAGCGCAAGGCGGCGGCGCATCGGTTACTCCCATCGCCGCCCGGTCGCGCGATCAGCTTCAAGCTCGCTGATCGCGCCCAATTCGACCGCGCGGCTCGCTGCCGAGCCTCTCCGGTGATAGCTGGGCTTTCCGGCTGGGGTTGCTGCCGCGACGACCATCGCGAGCCGGACGGCAGGGAGCGGTTCGCCAACCGGGGCCAACGGGGGGGCCCCCTTCCTAGAGCCGTGCCCGCCGTGGATGTTGCAGACGGCAGCGCCGCGGGCGATCCAGTCGGCGAGCCGGGCGCGCACACCGGCTGGCGCCGGTGCTGGCAGCCGGTCGATCGCGTCGGCCACCGGGCAGTCCAGCAGGTCGGCGATCATCCGAACGTCACCGATCGTTCGCTCGCCCTCGTCGTGGGCGTCCTCGATGCTGAAGACCAGCTCGTCAGAGAACGTCGATCTGGCCGGCCTGAAGGTTGCCGGCGTGCGCGTGTAGCTCGTGTGGCGGACGGAGAGCCAGTTCGATGATGTTCTGCTGGACGTGCTCGCCCGCGACGACCAGGAGGCCGACGCTGCCGGTCGCCCCGCGGCCCTTAGTGCGTCCTGGCGTTTTGCATCGCGCTGCTGCTCGTAGGCGTAGCGCTTTCGCTCGCGGTAAGCGGCTTGCCGGCACGCGGCGGCGCAGAATTTCTGATTGGTTCGGCGAGGCTCGAACTCATGGCCGCACTCCGCGCAGACCCTGACCACCCGTTTTGTTACGGGTAACGCTCCGGCACCGTTGGTCTCGTGCGATGAAGCGCTGTTGGTAGGACGGCGCGAGACTACATTTCTCGGCCGGCGGTTTGGCGATCTCTGCTGAGGCTGTGACCGCAATAACGAACCTCGCTTCGTCGTGGGCAGGGGCGGCGCTGGTTTCCACGACCGGCTCGCCCCGTCGCTTTACAGATGGCCGACCTATACCACCGATCCGGACGCAGCGGGGGAAATCTTCGGTGCTCAGCGCGGCAGCCCGGCGCTCAGCCGACATCGGATCGTTCCCGCCGAGACGCCGGTCAGACGGCTCGCCTGTGCCGCTCGCGTCGCAGCTTCACACGACAGCACCTCGGGCACATCCACCAGGGCTCGCCGTAGGCCCGGACGACCGTCCATCCGGGCCGCTGGAAGCCGGGATGGACTTCTCGCCGCAGAAGCGGCACTCGCGGAGCTGCGGTGATGCTGGATCGGGCATGGACCGTCAGTGTCGGGGAGCGAGCAGACGTGAGCCGTCACGTCCCCTCCTTCCTGATCTTCTAGGGGCTCGGCGGGAGTAATTCGGCGAGCTCGCCGCAGAGGGCCGACCAGCGACCCTGCTCGATCTCTGCCACGGATCGGACGGACGGAGAACCTCGGGCATCAAGTAGCGATTCCTGATCCGTCCCGGCCCGCCCTCCTCTCCGCGTGGAGCAATCCCTGCTCGACCATCAGCGCCGCCAAGCGGCGAAGTCGCCGTGCGAACCACGGAGTAGTCGCCGGCTTCCACGCCGAGCTCGGACCTGATCCGTTCGGCAACCTCAGCACCGATCAGTGCATCGCCGTGAGTGCATGCAGAAGCATCGCCGACCTCTCCTGCGTGCTCATCCTGCGCCAGGTTGCTTGGCGCTCCCCGCGCGCGATCCACTTCGGATCTCTCTCCTGGACTACCGCCCGCCGTGGTGTCGGCTGCGTCTTCAGGTCGGCTGAGACATCGTGAATCATCGAGATCCGGTCCACGATCTCATCCCAACGCGGGCGCTCGTCCGTGTTGTGGTACTGCCCGACGGTCCGGGATCCGGTACTGCCGGTGCCGTATGCCAGTACCTCTACCCTGCCGCGGAAGCTGGCATGGAAGCTCCCGGTGTGTGCCTCGATCGGTTCGCCGCAGTAGTCGCAGGTGATTGACGTGGCCATGCTCTGCCTCGTTCGGTCGACGGCACCGAAAGGGCCGATCTGGCGAGGAACGCAAACGCCTGATTCGGTAGGTTGCGTGGCGCGCTGAAGGTTCGCCCCTTCAGAGCCACGGGGCGGGCCGTTCGCGCGGTGCCGCCCCACCGTTTATGGATGGCGGCATCCTTCGCCTCGTTTCAGCGCTTGTCTACGAAGCCGGCACGAAACGGACGCGAACGCACCAGCGCTAAACGCCCGCGCCGGACTGAGACAGTGGGGCCCCCGGCGCGGGCTGGGTCGCTTCCGGGGCGAGAAGGGTCACTCGGCCCCCGCGCGACGGTTTCAGGGGGGTAGCCGTCGCGCCCAAGGTGATGTCTCAAGCCACCACCCAACGCAGCGAAACCTACGGGGACAGTGATGGTCGCGGGGAAAAGGTTGGCTCTCGATTGACCAATTTGCAAGGTTTGCCGCCGATCCGCTACCTCGTGGCGGGAAGCGAAGCCGGAACGGCGAAACGCCCGCGCCGGATGCTGACGACCGACGCGAGCGAATCACACCACACCCCCCCTCGCAGCGCGAGCGGCCTATGGGGGCGTCTCCGCTCGCGCCTACCAACATCAACGTTTCGCGGATCGTCGAACTCACGCCCGCAACGTTGCGGTCGGCGGCCCGTCCACGACTAGTTGCGGGAAAGCACGGACGTGGTCGGCGCCCACGCACAGCTAGCGTGCCGTCAAACGCGGGAGAAGGGTCGTGGTGGACATACGAGCGCGATGCCCGGTCTGCGGTGATGTGATGGGGGTTTACGAACCGCTGGTCAAGGTCATCGACCGAGCGTGGCACGTAACGTCGTTCGCGGCCGAGTCGCTCGAAGATGTCGACATGGTCGTTCACCGGGACTGCGCAGCGCGACTTCCCGCCTGGCCAGACGAGCAGTCCGGCTGACATGCGCGCCAGCCCGGCGTCAGGACCGCACCCCGGCCACAATACGCGCGAATCGATGTAGGGTGGTCGCGCGTCGAACGCCCACGCCCGAGCGTCGACGCCACGGCCCCGGACGACCCCCATTCGTCGCGGGGCCAAACATCATCTCTCGTGCATGCAACGTTGCGAGGTGCCCGAAAGTCCCGGTCGATACGGCGAGGGTCGGCGCGGGTTCTGGGGAGCGTGGCGGAGGGTTCCGCGCCGACAACAGACCGGACCGACATCAGTGCGCCAGCCCGCTCTTTGTGTCTTTTGTTGCAAGTCCCGGACGGTTCCTGTAGGGTGCGCGCAACGTCCGGCGAGGTCCGACGAGGCGCGTTCCGTGAGGGGGAGCCGGCGGCTGTCGGGCGGGACGCGCCTCGGACATTTCGCGCTACAGCCTCGGGACATTTGGGCCGATACACCGGACAGGGCTCCTGCGTCGGCGCGGGTGTAGGAAACACAGTTTGAGCGCTGGCCCGCGCCGACAAAGGACGGGACGCCCCCCGCCAAACAGTCCGGCCTTGGCGGACCGTCCCGGCCTGACCTCGAAAACCGGGGGACGGCCGCCGAATGCCGGCGACGCGCAGGAGACCACCTCACGCCACCGACAGGCTCAATGCGCCGCACGCAACATTGCGATATCTGAGCGACCGGCCGATTACACAGCTTGGTCGGCGTGGGTTCCCTTCGGGGGCATGGGACGCACCATCCCGCGTCGACCACCTATCACTGCGGCAGCCCGGACGATCAGCGCGAGTGCTCGCGGCCCTCGCTGACGACCGCCCAACCTAGGCCGGAGCGGGCGATGGCGACGACGACGGCTGCGCCGATGATGCTGATCAAAACGTGGGCGAACACGCTTCCTCCCGCTCGTGTTCGGATTGGCCGATACCGACTTCGTGCCGAAGGAAAGCGTGAGCGATCCCTCCAGCCGGACGAGGTCTCCCTCGAGTCTTGCGGAAGCGTTGACGGTTCAGTTCTAGCGGGCGACATGTAACACCGACGTACGCCTGCCGTGGTGGCGCCTCATCTCGGGACCAGAGGTAGCCGCGAGGCCCGGACCGGTGAGTAGCCCGGCAGCACGAGTTCCACCCGGGCGCCGCCGCCGGCTGCCTCCGAGGCCTGGACGGATCCCCTGTGCGCCTCTGCGATCGCGCGAACGATCGAGAGCCCGAGGCCGGCGCCGCCCGAGTTGCGTGAGCGCGCACGGTCGGTGCGGTAAAGCCGCTCGAACACACGCTCGCGGTCAGCGGCGGGGATCCCGGGGCCGTCGTCGATCACCGCGAAAGCGATCCGCCCGCCGGGCAGCGTTTCCACCTCCAGACGGACCAGTCCGTCACCGGGCACAGTGTGCTCGATCGCGTTGCGCGCGAGATTGCGGACGCCCTGCGCGAGGCGGTCAGGATCCGCGATCAGCGTGCCGTTCGGAACCGCCCCGAGCTCGAAGCGCCGATCGGCCGTCAGGCTCAGGCCGTCCCAGAGCTCGGACACGAACGGCGACACGTCGATCGGCTCGGGGGTGACGAAGTCGACCTGCTCGGCGGCCGCGAGCACGAGCAGATCGTCGACGAGCCGCGTCATGCGCGTGACCTCGGCCTGAACGACCCGCTCCACCCTGGCCACGTGCTCGGGGCTCGGGTGCTCCATCGCGGCGAGCACTTCCAGCTGTCCGCGGATCACGGTCAGCGGCGTGCGCAGCTCGTGCGAAGCGTCGGCGATGAACCCACGCTGGCCTTCGAACGCGGCGGAGAGCCGGTCCAGCATATGGTTGAACGCGTCGGCGAGCACTCGGAGCTCTGTTCCGTGCGTGTCATCTACGCGTAACCGCGGCTCCAGATCGCCGGCGTCGACCCTGGCGGCGACCGCCGCCATGCGCCGCAGCGGCGCCGTCACGCTCGTGCCGGCAAGGTAGGAGGCGACGAGCGCGAGCAGCAGCGACAGCGCCGCGACCAGCGCAAAAGCCCGCGCGATCCCGTGCTGGGCCGCCATCACGCCGGCGAGCGGCTCGCCGGCCCCGATCACGGCGATCGTGCCGCCGAGCGTCGCCGGCACCTCCAGCAGACGGACCATGCCGACGTCCGGCACGGTCTGTGTCGAGTAGCCGAAGCGCGGGATCCGCAGCGCCCTCGTCTCGGCGTTCTCGATCCGCTGAGTGGTGATCGTCTCGCCGTCGTCCGGCGGACCGGTCACGAACACCTCCGAGTGGTTGCTGACCGGTGCATAGCCGCGCATCAGCACGAACAGCAGCGTCGATGAGGCGGTGTAGGGCTGCTCGCCGACGTAGCTTTGCGCATGTGCGTTGACCACCTCCGGACTCCGCCCGGCGAACGGTATGAGCGTGGCGTGGAGCTGAGACACGTCGCCCTGCAGGTCGTGATCGATCTCAGCCTGGAGCCGGTCTCCGGTCTCGAGGTACACGACGACGAACGCGAGCGCGGCCGAGGCGAGCATCACCGCCGCGACGAACGCCGTCAGCCGCCACCGGAGGCTGCCCGGCGCCCTCACCGAACGACGGCTAGTCCTGGGGCTCCGCATCGAAGCGGTAACCGACGGTGCGCACCGTCACGATCGGGGCGGCGATGTCTCCGTCGCGCAGTTTGCGGCGGAGATAACCGATGTAGACGTCGACGACGTTGGTCCCGGGGTCGTACTCATAACCCCATACGGCCCGCAGGATCTGCTCGCGGCTCAGCACCCGGCCGCTGTGACGCATCAGATAGTGGAGCAATTCGAATTCGGTGCTGGACAACCTCACGGGCTCGCCGCCGCGGCGCACCTGCCGGCTCAGCAGATCCAGCTCGATGCCGGATGCCGTGAGCGTGGTCGCCGTGACCTCTGAGACGGCGCGCAGCTGCGCTCGGATTCTGGCAGCGAGCTCGCGCAGCGAGAACGGCTTTGTCAGGTAGTCGACGAGCCCGGCGTCGAGCCCCGCGATGCGGTCGTCGATCCCGCTGCGAGCCGTCAGGGCGATCACGGGCAGCGTCGGCTTGACATCCCTGACCGCCTCGAGCACCTGCATGCCGCTGCGGCCCGGGAGCATCATGTCGAGCACGATCAGGTCGACCGGTTCGCTGAGGGCCTTCTCAGTGCCGCTGACACCGTTCAGCGCCGTCGTCACGGTATAGCCGTAGCTCTCGAGCCCGCGCTGGACGAAGTCGACGATCCCAGGCTCATCCTCGATTACGAGAATCGAGCCGGTGCGTGTCACCTGGGCGGATGCCATCCCCCGATCATAGGGCCGAGCATCACCTCAACAGGCGCCGGCGGCCCTCGGAACAAAAGAGCATTCTCATGTCGCGACCGATCGGGTCAAGCTCAGCGGGCGTACTCGACCGCTCGGGATTCTCGGATCACCGTCACCTTGATCTGACCCGGATACTCGAGCGCCTTCTCGATCTCGCGCGCGATCTCATAAGACAGCAGCGTGGCGGCGTCGTCGTCGATCGCGCCGGGCGCGACCATCACCCGGATCTCTCGCCCGGCCTGCATCGCGTAGACCTTGTCGACCCCCTTGTGGCGGGTCGCGATCTCCTCGAGGTCACGCAGGCGCTTGACGTACTGCTCCAGCGACTCGCCGCGCGCTCCGGGTCGAGCGCCCGAGAGCGCGTCGGCCGCCTGCACGATCACCGCTTCGATCGTCTGGGGCTCGACCTCGTTGTGGTGCGCTTCCATCGCGTGCGCGACGGCTTCCGATTCACCGTAGCGCCGCGCCAGCTCACCGCCCACGAGCGCGTGCGGGCCCTCGATCTCATGCGTCACCGCTTTGCCGATGTCATGCAGGAGCGCCGCGCGGCGCGCCGTCTTGACCCCCGCTCCGAGCTCGGCGGCCATCATCGACGCCAGGCGTGAGACCTCGATCGAGTGCGCGAGCACATTCTGTCCGTAGGACGTTCGGAACTTCAGCCGGCCGAGAAGCTTGATCAGCTCAGGGTGCAGACCCTGCACGCCGGCCTCGAACGCGCCCTGCTCGCCGACCTCGATGATGTGGGCCTCAAGGTCGGACTTCGCCTGGTAGTACATCTCCTCGATCCGGGCCGGGTGGATCCGGCCGTCCGCCAGCAGCTTCTCGAGCGTCAACCTGGCGATCTCACGGCGCACGCCGTCGAACCCCGACAGCACCACCGCTCCGGGGGTGTCGTCGATGATGAAGTCGACGCCCGTCAGGTTCTCGAGAACGCGGATGTTGCGCCCCTCGCGTCCGATGATCCTGCCCTTCAGATCGTCGGCCGCGAGCTGCACCACCGAAACCGTCGTCTCGGCCGCATGCCCAGCCGCCAGCCTCTGCATGCAAACCGACAGGATGTTGCGCACACGCCGCTCGGCATCGCGACGGGTCTCCTCCTCGATCTGACGGATCAGCCGAGCCGCATCCTGTCGCGCGTCGTCCTGCACCTCCTGGAGCAGCACCTGCTTGGCGCGCGAGGCGGACATGCCTGAAACCCGCTCGAGCTCACGGATCAGTTCCTCTCGCCCGCTCAGCAACTCCGCCCGCTCCGTCGCCAGCACGGCCTCACCGGCCCGAAGCGCGTCCTCCCGTTTGTGCAGTTCCGAGGCCGGCAGATCGCCGTTCCTCACGGCCGGAAGCGGAGCCGGGCTCGCCGGCACGGCAGCTCCCGGGTCCCGCTGCGAGCGACCGCTCATAGACGCATAGACGCCGGCCGCGGCGACGATGCCTACGGCGATCAGCGCTGCGGCAGCGATGAAATCCATGGTCGTTCCTCTCCTGACGGCCGCTGCAATCGCCTCGACCGTTGGTTTCTTCTATCCAGTTGTTCAGGAGCGACCGAGCGGCCCGTGCAAGCACGCGGACGGAACACCGGATGGGCGGCCGTGGCCGCCCATCGGGCAGCGATCAGCTGACGATGGATCTAGGAGTTGGGAGTGGGCCGAGACACGACCCGGGTCTGTTTGCCGTCAATGCTGGTCTGGAATCCGGTATCTGATTAAGTTTGCTGGTGTTTTGCGGCCCGACAGGCCGTTCGTTCGCTGTCCGAATCGTAGTACCGGGGGCCTGTGTGCGCAAACCGGGCGCCTGCGTGCACAAACCGGGCGCTGGACATCGGCGGACATGGCACGCGTCCGCGTGTCACCGATGTCAGTCAGGTCCGCTTGTGCGCGACCCGTGGCGCGTGAGCGCATCAAGTGCAAGATCCCCGTCGTAGCCCTTGCGAACCAGCATCCCGAGCGCGCGCTCACGTGCGCGCCGGTCAGCAGGCGGCACGGGGAATCGCCGCTGCAGCAGCGCCACGGCCCGATCCAGTTCGGTCTCGCCGGGCTCCTCGCTCAGCGCCGCCATGATCAGCTCGCGGTCGATCCCGCGCCGGGTCAACTCACGGGCGATCCGCTCGGCTCCCCACTGCTCGAGCGACCGCTTGTCCTCTGCGAACAGGCGCGCGTAGCGAGCATCATCGAGGTAGCGAAGGGAGCGCAGCTCCTCGATTGCCGCAGCTGCCTCGCTCCGGGTTGACGCCGGCGCGCGCCAGCTTCGCCTCGACCTCGGCGACCGTCCGCTCACGACCGGCTATGTAGGCGTAGCGCAATCTCATGGGCGGACGCGCCTCTCGCCGACCCGCCCACGCTCAAGCCTCCTGAGCGTGGGCTCATGACCTTCGCACGCCGGCCGCTCGAGCGACGGCTAGGCGGCCGCTTGGGTCTCGGGCTCCGGCTCCAGCGCGACGAGCGCTTCCGGGTCGAGTGGCGTGATCGGCTTGACGAGATCTCGCGAGAGGTTCAGCACGTCGTAGATCTTCAGCTCGATCTCCTTGGAGAGCTCGGGATGCTCGTCGAGGAACGCCTTGGCATTGCCACGGCCCTGACCGAGCCGCTCCTCGCCGTATGAGAAGAACGAACCCGACTTGGTGACGATGTTGTGCTCGATCCCGTAATCGAGCAGGCAGCCCGAGGTGGAGATGCCCTTGCCGAACTCGATGTCGAACTCAGCCTGTTTGAACGGCGCCGCGACCTTGTTCTTGACCACCTTCACGCGAACGCGGTTGCCGACCGCCTCGGTCCCGTCCTTGAGCGTCTCGATCCTGCGGATGTCGAGCCGCTGCGATGCGTAGAACTTCAGCGCCCGGCCGCCCGGCTGGGTCTCGGGCGAGCCGAACATCACGCCGACCTTCTCACGGATCTGGTTCGTGAACACGCACAGCGTCTGCGTGCGGTTCAGGTTGCCGGTCAGCTTGCGCATCGCCTGGGACATCATCCGGGCCTGCACGCCGACCGTCTGGTCTCCCATCTGCCCTTCGAGCTCCGCGCGCGGCGTCAGCGCCGCGACCGAGTCGACCGCGATCACGTCGACGGCACCGGAGCGGACCAGCATGTCCACAACCTCCAGCGCCTGCTCGCCGTAATCGGGCTGGGAGACGAGCAGCTCGTCGATATCGACCCCGATCCGCTCCGCGTACAGCGGATCCATCGCATGCTCAGCGTCGACGAACGCGCACACGCCGCCGAGCTTCTGCGCCTCGGCGATGATGTGGTAGACGAGCGTCGTCTTACCTGACGACTCCGGGCCGAAGATCTCGATTACCCGTCCACGCGGCACGCCGCCGATCCCGAGCGCGATGTCCAGCGCCAGAGCCCCGGTCGGGATCGCGTCGCAGGACACCCGCGCACCCGGATCGCCCATCCGCATGATCGTGCCCTTACCGAACTGCCGCTCGATCTGGGTAAGGGCGCCCTGCAGCGCCGCCTGTCGCTTCACGTCGGTCTTGTCCTGCTCGCTCATCTGGCTGCGCTCCTTGTCTTCTGCCCTTTGAACACTTCAAGGTAGGGCTCACCGCGGACGGAACGCCAGGCTATGTCCAGGACCTGCAACGGATCAAGACACGTTCGTGACGAGAGTGTCGCGCCTGATCAGGACGGATCGCGCGATCGCAGCCGATCCCGCTATCCGCCGACGCCGGACGGTCGGATATGCGCCCGCGGCCGCCTGACATCGGACAACCGCCAGCAGGCGGCCGCCGTCCCGAGCGCGGCCAGCACGACCCCCGCCCAGGCGCCGATCAACAGCCCCACCACGTGCGACAACGCGAACGCGATCACCGCGACGGCGACCAGCAGCGCCGTTGTCCGGCGGCTGTCGCGACTCGCTGAGATCGCGACGCAGACAAAGCCGAGCGCGACCAGGACAAGCCCTCCGAGCGCGCGAGACCCGGTCGCCACCACGACGGCGTAACCGCCGATCAGGGCGCCGGCCGCGATCGGCGCGGTTGGCAGCGTCCGCCTCATCGAACGCGAATTATCCCGCCCGCGCCTGCAACGGCCCCGGTGATGTCATCCTCCGGCCGTCTCCATGCCGCCCCGCGGCGTTCGCAACCCGACTCGGCAGAGCGCCTCGTAGCGGGCCCCGGCGCCGTCAAGGTGCGAGCGGTAGAGCGCCACGTTCGTGCCGTCGAACGGGATCGGTGGCACACCTTCCGGCGGATCGCGGGGCACACGACCGCCGCGGCGAACCCGCGCGATCGTCACGTGAGGCAGAAACGGCCGCGGTTCAGGTCGATACCAACCGCCACGCTCAAGCGCCGCCGACAGGACGCTCTGGACGCGTTCCAGGGCACTGTCGCGATCGTCGAGTCCGACGGCCAGCACCGATGGCGAGCGTCGCGGCAGCCACAGCGCGGTCGACAGCGCCAGAGGCACAGCGCCGCTGCCTGCCACCGCCAGGCAGGCAGCGGCGAGATCACCGACCTCGCCAAGCGACTGCATGCCGAGGAAGCAGAGCGTCACATGGAGCGACTCCGCGGGCACCGGGCGCAGGGCAGGGTGCTCGCCGATCGAGCGCCAGCGCCGGCGCCAATCGATCAGCGCCTCACGCAGATCCGCGGGCAGTTCCAGCGCGACGAACAGCCGCGCGCGCTCAGGCGCCCGGCTCGTCAATCGCGCTCGCCGCGCAGCAGGCGCGCGAGCATGTGCAGCGCCGCCGTGGTCGCACGGTCGCGGACATCCGAGCGGCCGCCGGGCAGCACGGCGCTGCGCGTCAGCCGGGCACCGTCGCGCGCGGCCACGCAGAAGCAGACGGTCCCGACCGGTTTCTCCTCGGTGCCACCGTCGGGGCCGGCGATCCCCGTGATGCCGATTCCGAATGCTGCGCCGAAGCGTTGCAGGGCGCCGTCGGCGAGCGCCCCGGCCACCTCGGTCGACACCGCCCCGTAACGATCGATCAACTCCGCCTCGACGCCGAGCAGACCGGTCTTGGCGGCGTTGCTGTAGGCCACGACGCCTCCCGCGAAGTACTCGGAGGAGCCGGCGCGCTCGGTCAGCCGCGCCGCCATCAGCCCGCCGGTGCACGACTCGCCGACCGCCACCGCGCGTCCGTCGAGCAGCGCTGTCACCTGCTCGTCGATCGTGCTCCCATCACGTGAGAACAGCAGCTTGCCGTGGCGCTGCTCGATGAAGTCGACGAACGCGTCGTATGTCTCCTGCGCTGAGGGTTCAAAGCGGGTCGACACCTCGATCTCGGAACGTCGCAGACAGGTCGTGATCTCGAGCTCCCCCAGCGGCAACCCGGCCTGCTCGGCGGCGCGCAGCGTGTTCGCGATCTCCGACTCGGGAATCCCGTACAGCCTGACGATCTCACGGCGATAGACGGTTGCGCCCGCGATCGCCGCGATGAACGCTTCGGACCGGGTGGCGGTCTCCCACATCGGCTGCAGCTCCCGCGGCGGGCCCGGCAGCACGACCACGGTCGGCGCACCGGATCCGTGCCCTGTCGCCGGGCGGGACGATCAGCCCGGGAGCGGTGCCGACCGGGTCAAGCACGGTCGCCCCCTCGGGGATCACGGCCTGCTTGCGGTTTGATGCGCGGATCGCCTCGGGGTCAAGTCCGGGCCAGCGCTTCATCATCGGCGCCAGGATCTCGCCGATCAGCCGCTCCAGGCGCGCGTCGAGCACCATCTCACGGCCGCAGAAGCGCCCCACGATCTCAGCCGTCAGGTCATCGGCGGTCGGTCCGAGGCCGCCGCTGGTCACGATCACCGCGAACCCCTGGGCCTTCATGTGCTGCAGCGTCGCCAGCAGATCCTCGGGTCGGTCCCCGACAACCGCGATCATCGCCGCGTCGACACCGAGATCGCGCAGCCGCTCGGACAACCAGGGGCCGTTGCGGTCGGTGATGATCCCGGTCAGCACCTCGGTCCCGGTCACGAGAATGCCGGCTCGAACCGCGCCGTAGCGCGAGCTTCCGGCTGACGCCGGCGCCATCAGCAGGTCGGTCCCTGGCCGGCCGCGAGCGCCTTGACGCCCGTCGGAAGCACCTCCAGGCCGATCGCGGCGGACGACGCCGCGACCGTGTAGGGCTTGCCGTTGAAGTGCATCGTCACCGAGTTGTTGCCGAGCGTGACGAGCAGCTTCTCGGCATGCACCGTCGGAATCGTCTGGCCGGCGGTGTAGGTCACGCCCGGGATCAGCCGGATGTGGTGGGCGTTCTCGACACAGACGTAGACCTGGCCGGTCGGCACCAGCGCCAGCTTCACGGTGGCGGGCGCAGTGGTCGGGAGTTTGGTCGTCGTCCTGGTCGTGACCTCGTGGTGGGACTTGTGGTGCGGCGTCGTGGATCCGGTTGCGGGCGTTGTCTTGGCGGCGTTGTTGCCGCCCCCCAGGGTCCCGACGACGAACAGAGCGGCGACGATCACGACCAGGACGGCGCCTGTGATCAGCCACGGCGGCAGCAGCGGCCCTCGGGCGGCCCGCTCACGCTCTCGGTGCAACGTCGCGATCGTGTGCGTGTCGTGGTCTGAGGGGCGCTCGTAGCGGCGCTTGTATTCGTCGATCAGCATCCGGGTGTCCAACCCCAGACACTCGCCGTAGGTCTTCAGGAAGCTCTTGACGTAGATCGGGCCCGGCAGCAGGTCCCATTCCTCGTTCTCGATCGCGCGCAGATACTTCGCTCGGATCTTCGTCTTCGTCTCGACCTCGGTGATGTCGATGTGTGCGCGCATCCGCGCCTCACGGAGCGTTGAGCCGATCTCTGCCATGCCGTGAAGGCTACGCTGCGGCCATCGGGGCCGTTCGCTACTGGTCCGGATCGACGACGCCGGTGGGCGGGCCGTCGCCGGCCACGGCTGCGCCGGCGAGTCCGCCACCGCTCGAGGCCTCCGACAGGTGCATCAGGATGCGCGGCACGTCGGCCTCGGAGATCAGCACCTGGCGGGGCTTTGAACCCTCGTAGCCGGAGATGATCCCACGCCGTTCGAGCATGTCGATCACCCGTCCGGCACGCGTATAACCAAGGCGCAGCCGCCGCTGCAGCATCGACGTCGAGGCGGTACCCATCCCGGCCACCAGCGCGATCGCCTCCTCGAGCAGCGGATCCTCGTCAGGATCGAACTCGTCGGGCGCGTCGGCACCGTCCTGGGACTCCACCTCCTCGAGCAGCTCCTCGTGAAACTCGGGCGCGCCCTGGCGTCGCCATGCGTCGGTCAGCTCGGCGATCTGCGCCTCGTCGATGTAGGCGCCCTGGATCCGCTGGAGCTTGCTGGTCCCGACCGGCGAGAACAGCATGTCTCCCTGTCCGAGCAGCGATTCGGCACCGTTCTGGTCGAGGATCACGCGTGAGTCGGTCTGACTCGAAACCGAGAACGCGATCCGCGAAGGGACGTTGGCCTTGATCATGCCCGTGATCACGTCGACCCGTGGAGATTGGGTCGCGAGCACGAGGTGGATCCCGACCGCCCGCGCCTTCTGGGCGAGACGGATGATCGAGTCCTCGACGTCGGCGGGGGCGACCATCATCAGGTCCGCCAGCTCGTCGATCACACACAGGATGTATGGCAGCGGCGGTTCTCCGTGAGCCTCGCGGTGGCGGTTGAGCTCCGGCAGCGAACGTGTCCGCGCGAGCGACATCGTGCCATAGCGCTGCTCCATCTCCTTGACGAGGTTCTGCAGGGCGTTGGCCGCCATCCGCGGGCTCGTGATCACCGGCGTCAGCAGGTGCGGGATCGACTCGTAGTGGTTGAGCTCCACCTGCTTGGGGTCGACCAGCACGAGCCGCACCTCGTGCGGGTTGGCACGCAGCAGGATCGAGCAGAGCATCGCGTTGACGCACGCGGACTTGCCCGCGCCGGTGGTCCCTGCGACGAGCAGGTGGGGCATCTTCGCCAGATCGGCCCCGATCGCGCGGCCGCCGACATCCTTGCCGAGCCACACCGTCAGCGGCGACCAGTCCGGCGGGGGGCTCCTGGAAGACGTCGCCGAGGTGCACGATCCGCCGGCGGGCGTTGGGCACCTCGACGCCGACCGCGGTCTTGCCCGGGATCGGGGCGAGGATTCGGATGTCGGTCGCCGCCAGCGCGTAGGCGAGGTCGTCCTTGAGCCCGGCGACCTTCGAGACCTTGATCCCCGGCGCCAGCCGGAGCTCGTAGCGGGTGATGTGGGGACCGGTCACGCGCCCGACCACCTTCGCCTCGATCCCGAAGTGGCCGAGCGCCTCGAGCAGTCCCTTGGCAACCTGTTCCTGGCCGGCCGTGTCGGGCTTGGCGGCCTCGCCGGTCGACCGCACGAGAAAGCGCGCCCCCGGCACCCGCCAGACGAAATCGGGATCGTCGGTGATCGAGGCTCGGTAGCGCCCCTGCGGGGTGAGATCTTCCGCGCTGACGGGCCGGCTCGCCGCAGCTTCGCCGTCCTGATCGTCGGCGTCGTCCGCGGGACCGTCGCGTTCGCGATCCTGATCCTCGAACGACAGCTGCTCCTCGTCGGCGGCGTGGATCGGCGGCGCCTCGACATGGGTGGCACGGACGATCAATTCGTCGGTCTCCGGCTCCTCAACGAACGGCTCATCTGCGAAATCCCCGCCGGGGCCCTCGTCGGGATCGACGCCCCGCGCCGCATGGGTGGAGGGTCGGATCGCCGAGGTCGCGCGTGCCAGATCGCTGCCGGAGCGGCGCAGCGCCACGGTCGCGGTGGAGGCGTGGCTGCGGGCACCGCGGACCGCCGATCCGAGCGTGGCTCCCGTGAGCAGGATCACCCCCGCCAGCAGCATGAACACAGCCAGGATGTCCGCGCCGGCGGTCGAGAGCAGATGCGAGGTGACCCAGAAGTCGCCCTGGCCGACGATTCCGCCGCGCTGCTCGAACGCCGCCGGATGCCAGTACTGCTTCGCCGGCGTGGGCCCTGGGCCGATCCCGAGCGTTCCGGCCGCGAGCGCCAGCGTCAGCGCGAACGTCATGCACAAGGTCCCGGCTCGCAGCGGACGGATCGGCGGTCTCCAGTCCCGCGCGAGGATCAGCGTCCCGGTCAGCACCAGCGCGGCCGGCACCACATAGCCGACGGCGCCGAGCAGGAACCGCGCCGCCCGCACGGCTCCGTCGCCGAGCGTGCCTCCACCCCAATGCAGGTAGGCGACGCCGCCGAGGAAGATCCCGATCGCGATCAGCGCCAGCGCGAGCACGTCGACCTGGTGGGGCTCGAGCTCCAGCGCGCCGCGCAGCGACGGCCGGCTGGCCAGCAGCGAGCGCTTCGCGCGGGTCGGCGGGGTCTTCCTGCGTTTGGTCTGGGTACGTGCCGCGGCCATGTCCGAGGGACTCGCTTCGACGCCGGCGAGCCGATCCCTCCAATCACCGGCGGCTGAAGACGAGCCTCGCTCGACTGCCCGCGCCCGTACCATCTGTGGCCAGGATGAGTGATTTCGAACGTCCCGCACGGGTTCTGGTGGTCGAGGATGACGATGCAATCGCGCAGGTCCTGCAGCGCTCGCTGCGGATGGAGGGCTACGAGGTCCGTGTCGCCGGCGACGGCGTCGCGGCGCTGGACCAGGCTCACGCGTTCCTTCCCGATGTGGTGATCCTGGATCTCGGGCTGCCGTTGATGGACGGGATCGAGGTCGCCCGCACGCTGCGCGAGACCGACGATGTCCCGATCCTGGTGCTGAGTGCGCGTGACGCTCTCGAGTCACGCGTGGAGGGTCTCGACTCCGGCGCCGACGACTACCTCGTCAAGCCGTTCGAGCGTCAGGAGCTGCTCGCCCGCCTGCGGGCGCTGCTGCGCCGCCGTCCCCCTCGCGGCCAGGCGTCGCTGACCGTCGGGGACCTGACGCTCAACCCCGACACGCACGAGGTGACCCGCGGCGGGCGTCCGATGGAGCTCACACAGCGTGAGTTCGAGCTGCTCGAGTACCTGATGCGCAACGAGCGGATCGTGGTCTCGCGTCAGCGGCTGCTCGACGAGGTCTGGGGGTATGACCCGTTCTCGATGACGAATACGATCGAGGTGTTCGTCTCCAACCTGCGAAGAAAGCTTGAAGCGGATGGCGAGCCCCGGCTCCTACATACGATCCGCGGCGCGGGCTACGTTCTCCGCGTATAGGTCGGTTCCGATCCGCTGGCGGCTTGCCGGCGGCTCCGCGGTGCTGACGTTCGTGATCCTGGCCGGTTTCGCGCTGGTCGTCGACGTCCTCACCGACCGTCAGGTCAACGATCAGTTCGTCAACCAGATGAACACCGCGACCGAGGAGCTGCAGGTCGGTATGCGCCCGACGCCGACCGGCAACCCGCGCCAGCTGAACTGCGCGAGCCACATCCACCTGTTCGACTTCGCGAGCGCCGACGAGGCGCAGATCCGGGTCTTCGACGACGCCGGCGAGGTCCTGTGCACGCAGGTTGCAACTCTGACGGTCGGCCAGGCGCAGCAGCTGTCGCCCCAGTTCACGATGCCCACGCAGCGCGGTACCTACGTGCAGGACGGCTACAGCGTCGAGTCGCGCTACATCAGCTGGTCGCCGGTCGGCGAGGGCTGGATGATCTATGCGCGCCCGCTCTCGAGCGTCGACCACACGCTCGGCCGGGTGCGCGTATTCCTGCTGCTCGGCGTGCTCGGCGGCACGCTGCTGGCGTTGCTGGCCGGGCTCGCGAACGCCCAGCGGGCGATGCGGCCGATCGCACAGCTGAGCGACGCCGCCCGGGAGATCGAGCGTACGCGAGACCCCTCTCGGCATGTCCCACACCCCGAGGCCGAGGATGAGATCGCGGAGCTCGCCAGAACGCTCGAGGGGATGCTCGGCGCGCTCGATTCCGCGCGCGCCGAGACCGAGTCGGCGCTCAAGCGCCAGCGCGAGTTCGTCGCCGACGCCTCGCACGAGCTGCGCACGCCGCTGACCAGCGTGTTCGCCAACCTCGAGCTGCTGGCGGAGGAGCTCTCGGGCGAGCAGGCGGAGTTCGCCCGCGCGGCGCTGCGCTCGACGAGGCGGATGCGGGCACTCGTCGGCGACCTGTTGCTGCTGGCCCGAGCCGACGCCGGACACACGCAGCCAGATCGTCCGACCGACCTGTCCGAGGTCCTGATCGAGGCGGCCGCCGAACTTGGCCCGGTGGCCGAAGATCACGAGCTGACGCTCCAGCCGTCGCCGGTCATGGTCCCCGGCCGCCGCGACGATCTGCACCGGATGATTCTGAACCTGCTGGAGAACGCCGTCCGGCATACACCGTCGGGCACCCACATCCTCGCGCGGACCGGGATCGTCGACGGTGTCGCCGACACTCGTCGTGCAGGACGACGGTCCGGGAATCCCGCCGGAGCTCCAGCGACGCGTGTTCGAACGCTTCGTCCGCGGCGGCGGCGAGGGCGGGCGTGGGACCGGCCTCGGTCTGGCGATCGTCGCCGCCGTGGCCGAGTCACACGGGGCCACGGTGGAGCTCGGTCCGCCCGACGATGACGGCGGCGCAAACGGGGCCAGCGGCGGGACGCGCTTCGTGATCCGCTTCGGAGCGGCCGCCCCTTCGAGCGCAGCCGGTGCGGACGATCAGACCTCGACGACCACAGGCAGCACCATCGGCCGGCGGCGGAGCCGATCGTAGACGAACGCCGCGAGGTCGTCGTGCAGCTCCTGCTGGAGGATGTCGATCTCCCGCACGCCGTCGGTCGCAGAGCGCGCGAGTGAGCGCTGGACCTCGTCGCGGATGTCCTGCACGAGCCCATCGGCCTGCTCGATGAACGGGACGCCGCGGAAGATCACCTCGGTGTCGGCGACCGGCTCACCGTTCTGCTCGGAGATCGTCGCGACGACGATGAAGATCCCGTCAGCCGAGAGCATCCGCCGGTCGCGGAGCGCGACGTCGGCGGGATCGCCGATGTCGACACCGTCGACGAACATCATCCCGGCCTGCTCGGGATCGCCGAACCGCGCGCCGCGCTCGTCGATCTCGAGCGGCAGGCCGTTGCTGCCCTGGAACACCGAGTCCGGGTCGATCCCGACGGCGTCGGCGAGCTGGGCGTGCAGATGGATCCGCTTGTGGTCGCCGTGCACCGGCATCACGTAGCGCGGGCGCAGCAGGTTGAGCATCAGCTTCAGCTCCTCCTGGTAGCCGTGACCCGAGGCGTGGATCGGCGCATCGGCCGTCGTGATCACGTCGCAGCCGATGTGGTAGAGCCGGTCGACGGTCTCGTTGACCGCGCGCTCGTTGCCGGGGATCGGCGTCGCGGAGAAGACGACGGTGTCGCCGCGGCGGAGCTTGATCGCGCGGTGGTCGTTGTGGGCCATCCGCCGCAGCGCCGACAGCGGCTCGCCCTGCGAGCCGGTCGAGATCACGACCACCTTGTGGTCGGGCCAGTCCTCGACCTCCTGCGGCTGGATCAGGATCCCGTCGGGCACCTCGATGTGGCCCAGCGAGCGCCCGATGCCGACGTTCTTGCGCATCGACCGCCCGACCAGCGCGACCTTGCGCCCGAGCGCCGCCGCGGCATCGACCACCTGCTGCACGCGGTGGATGTTCGACGCGAAGCAGGTCACCACGATCCGCCCCTCCGCACGGGCGAACACCTCCTCGAGATGCGGTCCGACCAATCGCTCCGACGGCGAGAAGCCGGCGCGGTCGGCGTTCGTCGAGTCGCCGCAGAGCAGCAGCACGCCGTCGCGGCCGAGCTCGGCGAGCCGCGAGATGTCGGCCGGCTCGCCGTCGACCGGCGTCTGGTCGAACTTGTAGTCGCCGGTCAGCACGACCGTCCCGAGCTCGGTCGTGAGCGCGACCGCGCATGCGTCGGGGATCGAGTGCGTCATGTGGATCAGCTCGAGCTCGAACGCCGCCGAGCGTGATCGGATCGCCGGTGTCAAGGTCGCTGAGCGGATAGTCGCGCAGCTTGTGCTCATCGAGCTTCGAGCGGGCCATCGCGATCGTCAGCGGGCCGCCGTACACCGGTCGGCGTGTTCGTCGGGGCCGAGCTCCCGCAGGACCCACGGCAGCGCGCCGAGATGGTCCTCGTGGCCGTGGGTGATCACGATCGCCTCGATGTCCGCGGCGCGCTCGCGCAGGTAGGTGAAGTCCGGGAGCACGAGATCGATCCCGAGCATCTCGGCGGTCGGAAACCGCAGGCCGGTGTCGACGACGACGATCTTGCCCTCGTACTCGACGACCATCATGTTCTTGCCGATCTCGCCCAGCCCGCCGAGGGGCAGGACGCGCAGCTTGCCGCTCACGCCTGTGCCGGCTGGCTGGAGTAGCCGTGGCGCTCGAGCATCGCGCGCACGACCGCCAGCTCGCGCTTCGTCGAGCTCGCACGTACGGGCAGCCGCGGCGCGCCGACGTCGAGGCCGATCATGTTCAGCGCCGCCTTCAGCGAGCAGGCGGCCGGCGCGATCGCGAAGTCGCGGTAGACGTCCTGCAGGCCCGCGTCGATCTCGCGCCGGCGCTCCGGCTCGTCGACCATCCGGCGCATCTCGTCGCCGAACAGGTGGCTGCCGGTGAGGATCCCACCTGCCTCGCCGAGGTCGAGCACGTCGGCGAGCAGGTCGTCGTTGCCGGCATAGATCTGCAGGCCGTCGATCTTGCGCGAGGTTCGCGGGGTTCGCCTGCTTGACCGCGCAGATGTTCTCGAGCTGCGCGAGCTCGGCGAGCAGGTCGTTGGGCATGTCGCTAGCCGGTTCGCTGCGGGATGTTGTAGAGCACGATCGGCAGATCGGTCGCCTGCGAGACCTCCTCGTAGTGGCGGACGATCCCGCGGCGGGTCGGACGGTTGTAGTACGGGTTGACCGACAGCAGCGCGTCGGGCCGCAGCTCGGTCGCCCGCTCGGTCAGCTTGACGGCGTGGCGCGTGTCGTTGGAGCCGACGCCGGCGATGATCGTGCAGCGGCCCCGCATCTCGCCGACGACGAGTTCGATCATGCCGAGGTGCTCGTCGTCGTCGAGCGTCGAGGCCTCGCCGGTCGTGCCGCAGATGACGAGCCCGTCCGAGCCGTGCTGCGAGAGATGGTGCATCAGGCGCACCGCCGCGTCCTCGTCGACCGCCCCAGTCGGCATCGAAGGGCGTGATCATCGCCGTCAGGATCGCTCCGAGCTGCACAGACATCGAACTGGATTATGAACGGTCCGCGGTCGGCAGACCGAGCAGATGCTCGAGGCCGACGACCGGCGACTCGGTCAGCGTCGCGACCCTGCGCACGGCCAGCAGCACCCCGGCATGAACGACTCGCGATCGATCGAATCGTGGCGGATCGTCAGCGTCTGGCCGACGTCGCCGAGGATCACCTCCTGGTGGGCGACCAGGCCCGGCAGGCGGACCGAATGGATCGGCACCTCGTAGTCGTGCGCCCGTGTCCCGCCGCCTCGACGGCCTCCCGCATCAGCTGCGCGGTGCGCGCCGCGGTGCCGCTCGGCTTGTCGAGCTTGCGGTCGTGGTGCAGCTCGATGATCTCGGCGCCTTGCCATGTGCGTGGCGGCCTGCGCCGCGAACTGCATCATCAGCACGGCGCCGATCGCGAAGTTCGGCGCGATGAAGATGTTGGCGCCCTTGCAGCGCCGCGCAGCTCCTCGAGATCAAAGCCGGTCGTGCCGATCACGACGTGCACGCCGGCCGCGAGCGCCTGCCGCGCGTTCTGCACCACGCTTGTCGGGAACGGTGAAGTCGACCAGCACGTCCGGGCGCTGATCGAGCGCCTGCGCCAGCGTGATGCCGAGCGCCGGGTCGGCACGGGCCACCAGCTCCATGTCGCCGCGCGCCGATGACCGCCTCACAGGTGGTCGCGCCCATCCGCCCGGCGGCGCCGGCGACGGCGACCCGGATCACCGCCCCGTCAGCTAGCGGCGCGTCGGCGGTCATGCCGCCTGAGCCGCGAGGACGCCCTCGATCGCGGCGTCGAACTGCTCCTCATCGGGCCCGATCCCCGCGAACGACAGCCGCTCCGGCGCCCACAGCTCCTCGCTGAGCGCGCGCAGGTCCTCGAGCGACACCGCCTCGATCCGCTCCACGACCTCCTCGACCGAGAGCAGCGGCGTGCCGGCGAGCAGCTCCGAGCCGAGCCGGTTCATCCGCGCCGGGTCGACTCCAGCGCCAGCAGCACGCGGCCCTTGAGGTTCTCCTTGGCGCGCGTCAGCTCCTCTGCGGTGGCCGGCTCCTGCAGCAGGCGGGCGAGCTCGGTGCCGACCACGGCCAGCGCCTCGCTGACGTTGTCGGCGCGGGTGCCGAGGTAGAGGCCGACCTGCCCGCGTCCTGGAAGGCGCTCGTGAACGAGTACACCGCGTAGGCGAGGCCACGCTGCTCGCGCACCTCCTGGAACAGGCGTGACGACGAGGTCCCGCCGAAGATCGTGTCGAGCACGCGCAGCGCGAAGCGGCGCTCATCGTGGCGCGAGAGGCCTGGGCCGCCGACGCAGACGTGGAACTGCTCGGTCTCCTTGCGCTCGAAGCGGCGGCTGCGCGGTCCGCTCTCCGGAGCCGGGATCGAGTGCGCGGCCGTGCGGGCGATCCGGTGCTCGCGCCGGCGTATTCGAGCGCGTGCAAGCTCGACCAGCTGGTCGTGGTCGACAGCGCCGGCGGCGGCGATCACGATGTTCGCGGGTGTGTAGCGGCAGGCGTGGAAGCCGCGCGATCTCGGCCGCCGGCGTCTGCGCGATCACATCGGCCCGGCCGATGATCGCCCGCCCGAGCGGGTGCGCGCCGAACACCGCCTCGCCGAGCACGTCGAACACCTTCTCCTGCGGGTCGTCCTCGTACATCGCGATCTCCTCGAGGATCACCGCGCGCTCGGAATCGATGTCGTCGAGCGACGGGCGGAACACCATGTCGGCGATCACGTCGAACGCCTTCGGCAGGTGCTCGTCGATCACGCGCGCGTAGACCGAGGTCGTCTCCTTGCCGGTTCCGGCGTTGAGCTCGGCGCCCATCCCGTCGAAGATCTGGTCGATCTCGACCGATGCGTACTTGGAGCTGCCCTTGAACAGCAGGTGCTCGAGCAGATGCGAGAGCCCCGCCTGAGCGTCGGACTCGCCGCGCGAGCCGGTGCCGATCCAGAACCCGAGCGACACGGACCGGACGGAGGGCATTGCCTCCGTCACGATCCGCACGCCCGAATCGAGCGTCGTCAGCCGGTGCTCGAAGCTCACGGACGATCGCCGCGCCGCTGTAGCTGGTGCTCAGCCCTGCGGTCCGGGTCGCTGTCGCGGACGCGCGGGCGCTCAGCGCCCTCACGTCCGCGCCCGCGGTCGCCGTCACGACCACGGCCACGATCGCCGTCACGGCCGCGGCCGCCGCGGTCGCCGCCGCGGTCACCGCCGCGATCGCGTCGCGGCGGGCCGCCGTCTGCCGCTCGAGATCGTCGCCAGCTCCTCGACGCTCTTGCCGGCGATCTCCGGGTCGTCGGCGAGGCGCAGGCCGATCCGGCCGCGCTCGCGGTCGACCTCGACCACCCGCACGGTCAGCTCGTCGCCCTTGTTGAGGACCTCCTCGACCGTCGCGATCCGCCGGCCCGGCGCGACGTTGGAGATGTGCAGCAGGCCGTCGGTGCCCTTCGCCAGCTCGATGAACGCGCCGAACGTGGTCGTCTTGACGACCTTGCCGGTGAACTCGTCGCCGACCTCGACCTCCTTGGTCATCGAGCGGATCCGCTCGACGAGCGCGTCGCCGAGCTCGCCGTTGGAGGCGTAGACGAGCACCTGACCCTCGTCGTTGACGTCGATCTGGGACTCGAACTCCTCCTGCAGCGAGCGGATCGTCTCGCCGCCCTTGCCGATCAGCAGGCCGATCTTCTCGGGGTCGATCTTGATCGTCGAGATCCGCGGCGCGTGCTTGGACAGCTCGGCCCGCGGATGCTCGATCACCTTGCTGCATCTCGCCGAGGATGAACTCGCGCGCGACCTTGGCCTGCGCCAGCGCGTCGCGCATGATCTCGAAGCGTGACGCCCGTGATCTTGATGTCCATCTGCAGCGCGGTGATGCCGCGCTCGGTGCCGGCGACCTTGAAGTCCATGTCGCCGAGGTGGTCCTCGACGCCCGCGATGTCGGTCAGGATGATGTAGTCATCGCCCTCCTTGATCAGGCCCATCGCGATGCCGGCGACCGGCGCCTTGAGCGGCACGCCGGCATCCATCAGGCTCAGTGACGAGCCGCAGACCGACTGGCCATCGAGCTCGAGCCGTTGGACTCGAGGATGTCCGAGACGACGCGGATCGTGTAGGGGAACTCCTCCTGGCTCGGGATCATCGGCACCAGCGCGCGCTCGGCGAGCGCACCGTGGCCGATGTCGCGGCGCTTGGGGCCGCCGAGGCGGCCCGCCTCCCCGACGCTGAACGGCGGGAAGTTGTAGTGGTGGAAGTAGCGCTTGGTCGTCTCCAGCCCGAGCGTGTCGAGCCGCATCTCCTCACGCGTGGTGCCGAGCGCGACGACGCTGAGCGCCTGCGTCTGACCGCGGGTGAACAGCGCCGAGCCGTGCGTGCGCGGCGTCACGCCGACCTCGATCGAGATCGGACGGATCTCGCTCGCGCGTGCGGCCGTCGGGGCGCTTCTTCTGGACCGCGATCCGCTCACGGATCAGCGTCTTCTCCAGCTTGTCGAAGGCCCGCTGCGCGTTGGCCGCGGTACTCGGCGATATGTCTCGGCCTCGGGGTCGCCGGAGTACTGCTCGACGACCTGCTCCTCGACGGCCTTGGCACGCGTCCTGGCGGTCGAGCTTGTCCTCGACCTGGGTCGCCGCGCTCGAGCGCGGCGCCGTGCGAGGCCTTGATCTGCGTCGTAGAGCTCCGGGCTGCACGCCCGGGACCTCGACCTCGATCTTCTCGCTTGCCGGCCTTCGCCGCAGCTCCCCCTGGGCGGCGCAAGCTTCTTGATCGCGTCGTGGGCGATGTCGAGCGCGTCGAGGATCTCCGCCTCGGGGATCTCGTTGGCGCCGGCCTCGACCATCAGGATGCCCTCGCTGGTGCCGGCGACGATCAGGTCGAGATCGGTGTTGTCGAGCAGGTCCTCCTCGTCGGGGTTGACGACGAAGTTGCCGTCGACCTTGCCGATCCGGACCGCGCCGACGGGCGTGCGCGAACGGGATCGTCGGAGATCATCAGCGCCGCTGAGGCGCCGTTCATCGCGAGGATGTCGTAGGGGTTGACGTGGTCGACCGACAGCGGCATCGCGACCAGCTGGGTCTCATAGCGCCAGCCCTTGGGGAACAGCGGCCGGATCGGCCGGTCGATCATGCGGGCGGTGAGGGTCCCCTTCTCACCCGCGCGGCCCTCGCGCTTGAAGAATGAGCCGGGGATCTTGCCCGGCGGCGTACATCCGCTCCTCGACGTCGACCGTCAGGGGCAGGAAGTCCACATCGCGGAGATTCCCGGCGGTGGCGGTGCAGAGCACCATCGTGTCGCCCGCACGGACGACAACGGCGCCGGAGGCCTGCTTGGCCAGCTTGCCTGTCTCGAACGAGATCTCCTTGCCGGAGATCTCGACGGACACGCGCGTAACGGCGTCAGACATATTCAATTCCCTTCTGCTCCGCCCTTCGGTCGGCGGAGTGCTTCGTTCTTTCTCTTTTCGAACTGAGGTGATCGTAGCGGCTTGCGGGTTCGGGCAGTCCGCTGGCGCGCCGCGGATGCGTCCGCATCGACGCGAGGTCGCGGCGCGCGAGTCACGGTCTCCAGTCGCGCTAAGCGGACCGCGCGGTCCGGATGTGATACCGTAAGCGGACCGTTCAGTCCATTTCACTGCGGAGGATCCTGCGATGACAACTGAAGCTCCGCCTCTGCGGCCGTAGCAGCCGCCTCCGATACCGGCATCGGCTGCTCATCACAACCCCTGGCTCGTGCTCGTGATCGCCTGCCTGGCGCAGTTCATGGTCGTGCTCGACGCGACGATCGTCAACGTCGCGCTGCCCTCGATCCAGCGCGGCCTGCACTTCTCGCCCGCCGAACCTGCAGTGGGTCGTCAACGCCTACACGCTCATCTTCGGCGGCTTCCTGATGCTCGGCGGCCGCGCCGCCGACCTGCTCGGGCGCCGGCGGCTGTTCGTGGTCGGGGTCGCGCTGTTCTCGGCCGCGTCGCTGTTCAACGGCCTCGCGCAGTCCTCGACGATGCTGATCATCGGCCGCGGCGTGCAGGGCCTCGGCGGCGCGCTCGTCTCCCCGGCGGCGCTGTCGATCATCATGACCACCTTCCAGGACACCGGCGAGCGCACGAAGGCGCTGGGCGTCTGGAGCGCGATCGCGGCCGGCGGCGCCGCCTTCGGGCTGCTGCTCGGCGGCGTCCTCACCGACCTCGTCTCGTGGCGTGGATCTTCTTCGTCAACGTCCCGGTCGGCGATCGCGACCGTGCTGCTCGCGCTGCGCTACGTGCCGGAGTCGCGCGCCGACCTCGGGCACCGCACGCTTCGACGTCGCCGGCGCGACGACGGTCACCGCCGGACTGCTGGTCGCTCGTCTTCGCGATCGTCAAGGCGCAGACCTGGGGCTGGGGCTCCGACAAGACGCTCGGCGCTGCTCGTCGGCGCGCCGTGCTCCTGCTGGCGAGCTTCGTCGTGATCGAGTCGCGCTCCACGGCGCCGCTCGTGCGGCTCTCGATCTTCCGGATCCGCTCGCTCGCGACCGCCAACGCGGTGATGCTGCTCGTCGCCTCGGGCGATGTTCGGGATGTTCTTCTTCGCCTCGCTCTACGTGCAGGACTCCTCGGCTACAGCCCGCTCAAGGCCGGCTTCGCGTTCCTGCCGGTGACGCTCGGGATCGTCGTCGGCGCCGGCATCGCGCAGCAGCTGATCAGCCGCGTCGGCGTCCGCAACGTCGCGGTCGTCGGGATCGCGCTGGCCGCGGCCGGCATGCTGATCCTGACCCGGCGTGCCGGTCCACGGCACTACGTGCGAACCTGCTCGTCGGCCTGGTGCCGATGTCGATCGGGATGGGGCTGACGTTCGTGCCGATCACGCTGCTCGCCACCTCCGGCGTCGGCCAGGACGACGCCGGCACTCGCCTCGGGGCTGTTCAACACCGCCCAGCAGGTCGGTGGCTCGCTCGGGCTGGCGATCCTCGCGACGCTCGCCGCCGACCACACCACCAGCCTGCTGCGCTCCGCACGACCGGCGGTCGCGGCCAAGCTCGGCGCACGTGTCGGGCTACCAGCGTCGCGTTCGGCGTCGCCGCCGGCATGCTCGTTCGTCGGCGCGGTGTTGTTGGTCGTGCTGCTGCGCGCGCGCCATCTCGAGACCGGTCTCGACGGACCCGAGCCGCTCGCTGCCTGTGTAGGGTGCCGGCCGTGCGATCTCGCGATGCGAGGACAGTCGCATGACGCTGGGCGACTATCTGAGCGAGCGACGGCGATCCAGCGACGGAAGCCGAGCGACCGATGCGCGCGGACGCGCAGCGCAACCGCGAGCGCCTGCTGGAGGCCGCCGCGAGGTCTTCCGCGAGCGCGGCCTCGACGTCGGCGTCGGCGAGATCGCGCAGCGCGCCGGCGTCGGGCGCGCGACGCTGTTTCGCAACTTCCCCAGCAAGCAGGACCTGATCGCGGCGATCGTCGTCGAGCGCATGCGCGACGCCGTCGCGCGCCGGACGCGAGCTGCTGCTCGGCGCCGACCGGCGAGGCCGTGTTCGGCTTCATCGCGGAGATCGTCGGGCGCCAGCAGGTCGACCGGGCGCTGTTCGAGGCGGTCGCCGACGAGTTCCTCGCCAACGCCGAGATCCGCGCCGCGCTACGCAGACGTGATCGCGATCCTCGATGATCTCTGGTCGCCGGCAAGCACGCCGGCGTTGTTCGGGCCGAGATCGGCGCGCTCGACGTGATGATGATGGTGAAGGGCGTCTGCTCGGCCGCATCGGCGCTCGGCGAGGCGCCCGGGGTCGTCGAGCGCCACCTCGATCTCGTGCGCGCGGCGATCAGCACGCCGAGCATGCCCGCCCGCTGCGGGGCGCGACGCCGACGCTCGCCGACCTCGAGCGCGCCCGACGGCCGGGGACCGCCGCCCCGGCGTGTGAGCACGTCCCCCCGCCGCCTGATCCGTTGACTCAGCCCCCAGTTTCAGCTCCGCGCAACCGCCACCGCCACCGCCCCCGGCCCACCGCCCCACGCCCCCCGGCGCCGGCGCCGGCGCCGGCGCGTCAGCCCCGGCGAGCCGCGAGGCTCGTACGCAGGTTGTCGGCGGCCTCGGTGCCCGCCCTGCGCGTCAAAGCTGCGTAGGTGATCCTGACGGTCGGGATCCCGGTGGCGGCGAGGATCGCCGAATCCTTCCGTCCGATCCGCCTCAAACGCCGCCTTGGTGCGGTGCACCTCGAACCCGTCGAGCTCGACGATCAGGCGCTCGGTCGCGAAGTACGCGTCGACCTCGTCGCCGGCGACCCTGGTGTTGACCATCGGCTGCGGCAGTCCGTGCTCGGCGACGAATCGCAGGAAGGCATCCTCGAGTCCGGATCGGGTCGGGCCGTGCCTTTGCACGACCAGCGGCTGCAGCCGCCGGGCACCGGGGTGACGAGGGAATCGGTCGAGCACGTCGGCCAGGTCGTCCTGCTTGAGTTGCGTCGCCAGCCGGAGGTCGTTGACCAGGCGCTTGACGCGGCGGCCGGGCAGTCCGGGCGCGATGTCCAGCAGCGTTCGCGCCGGGCTGGTGACGCGCAGGCCCCAGTGGACCCGGACGTCGGCGCGGGTCAGCCTGGTCGAAACGTGGACGCTCAGGCCGCGAGGGCGACGATGAGTCGGAGCCGTCACCTCGATTGGCAGCCGCCACTCGTTGAACATGCCCCACAGCGCGGCCGCGGAGCCGTGGCTGAGCGCGGCGCCCAGC
>CAVUKF010000002.1:0-680129 GCA_963742025.1 uncultured Solirubrobacterales bacterium | reverse complement strand
ACAGGGCGTCAGTGAGGATCAGATCGGTCCGCTCCTCGGCCCCGAGGCCGAGGCCGTCGACACCGTCCCGCTGCTCGCCGGTGTCGCGCGGTCGGAGAGCGTCTCGACGCCGACGCTCGACAGCCTGCTCGCGCTCGTCGAGGGACGGCTTGCGCCGGAGCGACTGGCTGAACGCCGCAACCGCTCCCTCGACCGAGACGGCCCAACCGCCCGTGCGGGCCTGAGGCGGCCGAAGGTAGGCTCCCCATGCA
Organism: uncultured Solirubrobacterales bacterium; assembly: GCA_963742025.1. GTDB lineage: Bacteria > Actinomycetota > Thermoleophilia > Solirubrobacterales > Solirubrobacteraceae > Palsa-465. The sequence continues at coordinate 679,878 of CAVUKF010000002.1, read as the reverse complement.
GTGGCCGACGACATCCCCACGGCAAGGCCGAGCTCGACGCGCGGTTCAGCGAGCTCTACCGCGCGCATCTTCGCGACGTCTATTCCTACAGCTACTACCGCGTCGGCAACCATCACGACGCCGAGGACCTCACCGAGCAGACGTTCCTGCAGGCCTACCGCCACTACGAGCGCGCGCTGCGCGAATCCGAACGGCCGGCCGCTGCGGCCGTGGCTCATCCGGATCGCGCACAACCTGGCGGCGAACTTCTACCGCGACAAGGCCGCAAGCCCGAGTCCGCGATCGAGGACGCGGGCATGATCTCCGCGCCCCACACGACCGAGTCGCTGGTCGAGGGCCGTGAGGAGCTCAAGGCGATCCTCGACGGCGTCCAGCAGCTGCCCGAAGATCGGCGCGAGGCGCTGATCATGCGATTCGCGCTCGGGATGGACAACCGGGAGATCGCGCGTGCGCTCGACCGGACCGACGGCGCGACCAAGGTGCTGCTGCACCGGGCGATCCGCCAGCTCGAGGGGATCGTGGCGCAGAACGACGACGCAGGAGGACGCGCCGTGAGCACGAACGTCGAAGCCCTGCTGCGCGAGGCGCTGACGCCCGTCGACCCGCCCGCCGATCTGCGACGAGGCTCGAGGTCACGCTCGTCAGCATCACCGGGCTCGCCCAGGAGGAGCTCGAGAGCTGGGAGCTCTCGGCGATGCGCGATCCGCGCAACTGGGTGCGTCCCGCAGCGGCGATCGTCGTCACCGCGACCGCGGGAAGCGCGCTGATCGCCCTACGCGTCCGCTCCCGCCACCGCGACCGCAGGCAGGAATCCGACGGGCTGCTCGACCTCGCGGCCGGGACGCTCGCGGACATCGCACAGGAGACGCGCCGGATCCTCCCGGACCGCTGACGCCCGACGCCGTGACCGGCGCGCTGCTAGCGTCATCGGGCGAACGATGGCCGTCTGCTACCGACACCCCGATCGCGTGAGACCGGCGTCTCGTGCTCGTCCTGCGGGCGGCCGATCTGCCCCGACTGCATGACGCCGACGTCGGTCGGGCATGCGCTGCCCCGAGTGCTCGCGGTGAGAAGACGAAGGTCGGGACGAGCCGGCTGACGCGGCTCGGCGGCCGATCGTCACCGAGGTCCTGATCGCGATCAACGTGATCGTGTTCCTCGCCGAGGTCGCGACCGGCGTCACGCTCGGCGGCTCGGACAGCGGTTGGGTGTTCTGACCACGGCGCGCTGTTCGGCCCGCTTACATGACGCGACGGCTCAACACCGAATATTGGCGCCTGCTGACCTCCGGCTTCCTCCACGCGAGCCTGATCCACATCGCGCCTGAACATGGTCTTCCTGTACTTCTGCGGGCGGATGCTCGAGCCGGCGATCGGCAGCGTCCAGCTTCGTCGCGATCTACTTCGCCTCGCTGCTCGCCGGCTCGTTCGGCGCGCTGCTGTTCCAACCGCAGATCCCGACGATCGGCGCCTCGACGGCGTGCTTCGGGATCTTCGGCGCCCTGTTCGTCGTCGCGCACGCGCGGCGGATCCCGATCTGGCAGAGCGGGCTTGGCCCGACGCTGCTGATCAACATCGTGTTCACGCTGACGATCCCGGGAATCTCGCTCGGCGGGCATCTCGGCGGCCTGCTCGCCGGGTTGCTGACCGGCTGGTTCGTCGTCGAGTTCGCCGAGCGCCGCGCGCCAACCGAAGGTCGCACTCGCGCTGTGCGGCGTGCTCGTCGCGCGTCCTCAGCGTCGTCGGCGGGATCGCCGTCGCGGGCGGGACCGGCTTGACACCGAACGGCCTCACGCTCTGAGCGCGTCGCGCGCGCGGTCAGCGCCGCGCCCCGGCGTCATCTCGACAGCTCGACGGTCAGGGCCCGTGCCGCGGCGCGGCTCCGGAACAGCTCGGGATGGATGATGTGGGCCAGCAGCTCGAGTCCGTCGATGATCCGCGGGCCCGGGCGCGAGAAGTAGCGCCGCGGCATCGACGGCGACGACCTGCGCCGGCGCCGACCGCGAGCAGCTCGTCGCGGTGCATCTCGGCCTCGCGGTGGGCGATCTCGGCGTCATAGCCGCACGGCATCACGATGACGATGTCGGGGCGAGCGGCGCTGACCTCCTCCCAGGTGCGCTGCTCGGAGCGCTCGCCGGGCATGCCGAGGACGTCGTCGCCGCCCGCGTAGTCGATCAGCTGCGGGATCCAGTGGCCGGCGGCGAACGGCGGATCGAGCCACTCGAGCGCGACCACGCGGGGCCGCCGGGCGCCGCCGCACCGCGAGCCGGACCCGGTCGATCCGCGCGGACGCGCTCGCGGACGAGGTCGACCGCCGCGTCCTTGCAGCCCGTCGCCTGCGCGATCGTCCGGGCATCGCCGAGCACCTCGCCGACGGTGTGCGGGTCGAGCGCGATCACCTGCGGCCGGGTTCGATCTCCTGCGCGATCGCGCGGACCTCGTCGTAGGAGACCGCGCATACCGAGCAGAGCGCCTGGGTGACGATCAGGTCGGGTCGCAGCTCGCGGAGCAACTCGGTGTCCAGCGCGTAGATGGAATCGCCCGCGGAGGGTGCGCTCGCTGCACCGCCGCGTCGATCTCCGCCGGCGTGAGACCGGGCTCGAGCACGTCCCGCGTGACGCGCGGGCGCTCCCGCTGCGGCCGCTGGAAAATCACACTCGTGCGTGACGGCGATAACGTCGTCCCCGAGACCGAGCGCGAACAGCAGCTCGGTCGCGGACGGAACGAGGCTGACGATGCGCAGGTGCCGTTCGGCTTCAGACACGAGGAGGAACGATATGACACAGCTCCTGACGGATGCGGAGATCGCAGAGCGACTGCATGGCGACAGCGCCTGGGAGCGCGACGGCGACGCGATCGTCCGAGATCTGACGCTCAGCGAACTTCGCCGACGTGATCGCGCTCGTCAACCGGATCGCCGAGCGTCGCCGAGGAGCCCGCAACCACCATCCGGACATGCTGATCCACTGGCTGGAACAACCTGCGGATCTCGATCAGCACCCACTCGGCCGGTGGCGCTCACCGCGGCCGATTTCGCGCTGGCCGCCGCGATCGACTCGCTGTTGTGAGCGCGAGGGGTTCGACGTGGACGCTCTCAGCCGGCGTGGCTGAGAGCGTCCGCATTCCGTTCGCTCAAGGTGTCCGCTCGGGCGGCTGCTAGCGTTCATGGCGTCGCCTCAATGAACGACGACGAACGACCTCGAAGTAGCAGCGCGCCACCGCCGGCGCGGATCGTGCGACCGAGCCGGTGACGGCGCTGCGCATCATCATCGCGGGCCTGCTCGTGCTCGTCAACGCGTTCTTCGTGATCGCGGAGTACGCGCTCGTCCGCTCGCGGCGCGAGCGGCTCGAGACGCTCGCCGAGGAGGGCGGCGCGCGGGGCGTCGCTCGCGCTCGTCCAGCTCGACGAGATCGGCGATTACATCGCCGCCTGCCAGGTCGGGATCACGATGGCGTCGATCGGCATCGGCGCCGTCGGCATCCCGGCGATCCAGCATCTGCTGCAGGACGCCGCTCGGCAACGCGCTCAGCCACTGGGCGTCGGTCGTGATCGCGGTCGTGTCGCCTACGCTGCTGGTCACGGCCGCGCAGAGCATCATCGGCGAGATCGTTCCGAAGCTCTACACGATCCAGCATGCGGAGGGGCTGGCGCGGCGGATCGCGCGGCCGCTGCGCGCCAGCAGCGATCCTGTTTCATCCGTTCATCGTCGTTCTCAACGCGTCGTCGCGATCGATCCTGCGGGCGCTCGGAACCGATCCCGACGCGGAGCCGGAAGGCGGCACGCCAGAGGAGCTCAAGCGGCTGATCGCCCACTCCCAGACCGGCGGCCAGCTCGACGCCGGTCGAGGCGGAGATGCTGACCGGCGTCTTCCACCTCCACGAGCAGGAGGCGCGTCAGGTGATGACGCCGATTCCGGCGGTCGTGACGGTCGACATCTCCGACTCGGTCGGCGAGGCGCTGGCGACGTGCGTCTCGACCGGCCACTCGCGGCTGGTCGTGACCGAGGACGACAACCCCGACCGCGTCAAGGGCATCGTCCACGTCAACCAGCTCGTCAAGCTGCTGATGGCCAGCGGCGAGGCCGCGCGCTTCGATGCGCTCGTCCGAGAGGCGCCGATCGTCCCCGAGACGAAGCCGCTCGACGACCTGCTCGCCGATCTGCAGCGTGAACGGACCGAGCTGGCGATCGTGATCGACGAATACGGCCGCACCGCCGGGATCGTCACGACCGAGGACATCATCGAGGAGGTCGTCGGCGAGATCTCCGACGAGAACGATCCTGCCGGCGGCGCGGTCCGCCGTCTGGCGAACGGGGATTGGTTCGTGCGTGGCCACGTCGCGGTCACCGACCTCGAGGACTACGGGCTCGAGCTGCCAGTCGACACCGATGCCTACAACTCGGTCGGCGGCTTCGTGTTCGCCGAGCTCGGCCGGCTCCCGAAGCGGGGCGACACGATCGCCGCCAACGGCTACTCGATCAGGGTCGAGTCGGTCCGCGAGAACCGGATCGAGGCCGTCAGGATCAAGCCCACGCGTGCGGCGGCTTGATCGTCAGCGCAGCCGCTCGCAACATTCGTTACATTTACCGCCACGCAACAACCGGGTGAGTCGCTGCCCAGCAGCGCACCTTCCAAGATTCCCGGTGGTTGAGAGGAGAGATGAAGCCGGCCCGCAAGGGCCGGCTTCAGTGTCTTTCAGGCGCGTTGCGTCCTTGGGTGGCAGCCCGCACGCGGCTCGGTGCGCTCGTTAACTGAAGCCGGCCCGCTGGGGGCGGGCCGGCTTCGTGCTTCTGGGGAGGAGGTGCTGCTATGGGTACGTCGCGACACGAAGGATGAGCGTTGACCATCAACGATTGTTAAAGGGTTGTTAGACGTTCGCGCAGAACCGGTTTGCCGGAATCGGTTGGGCCGATCAGCTGTAGTCGTAGAACCCTCGGCGGACCTTGCGTCCGAGCGCACCCTCGTCGACGAGCGTCAGCAGCTGCTGCGGGATCGGCAGGCCGATCGATCTCGCCGATCGCCTTGGAGACATCGAGGCCGACGAAGTCGAGCAACGCGATCGGCCCCATCGGAAGGCCGGCGCCCATCACCATGCAGTGGTCGATGTCCTCGGCGCTGAGGCCCGTCTCCGACATCAGCTCGACCGCGCTGAAAAGGTACGGGAACAGCAGCCGGTTGACGACGAACCCGGGAACGTCGGGGACCTCCACCGGCGTCTTTCCCAACGCCAGGCACAGCTCGCGGGAGCGCTCACGGGTGTCCTCGGTGGCGTCGTGCGGGAACACCAGCTCGACGAGCTCCATTCTCGGCACCGGGTTGAACACGTGCAGTCCCGCGAAGCGCTCGGCGCGACCGGTCGCTGCGGCCAGCTCGTGGATCGAGAGCGATGAGGTGGTCGTGGCGATCACGGTTCGCGCGCCGGCGTGGAGCGCAAGCTCGGCAAGCAGAGCCGTCTTGCTGCCGTAATCCTCGACGACCGCCTCGACGATGTAGCTGGCGCCGGTGAGCTCATCGATCTCGTTCGCGATCCGGACGCGCTCGGGATCGGTCCCGGAGTCTGGCATCTTCGAGCTGATCTTCTCGATCGACGCCAGCGCCCGCGTCGCCGAATCCTCAGAACGTGCCCACAGCACGACGTCGCCATGACACGACGCGACTGCGGCGAGCCCGCATGCGATCGTTCCCGACCCCGCGATCCCGAGCGACTCGTTCAAGTTGCATCCCATCTGAAGCCTGTGGCGTCGAAGCTGGGGACGAGCGGACTCCGCGGCAGACCCGCCGGCGGCTGCGTCTGGTTGTAGGCCGACGGGGCGAGATCATTCGGCGTGTCAGGATGGAACACCGACGCAAGGTACTGCGCCTGCCCACGCCCTGGTCCCAGTTCGGTCTGCCCACCGCCGTAGGCACCGATTCCGTACTCCGCGCAGTAGTCGTAGGTGTCGCACAGCTTTGCCAACCCGCCGATCCGCGACGGTTTGATGTTGACCATCCGTGGGGGAAACGGGAGCCCCTCGATGTCCGCGATCGAGTGGATGTTGGCGTCCCACGTGATCCGGTCGTGGTGTGCTGCCAGCACCTCCGCGGTCGCCGGAGCGACCACATCGGGATCTTCGAGCCACGCATCGGGGAACGCCTCGACGACCCTCGCGTACAGCGTCGGATCGGCGTCCTGATCGACGATCGTGCCGCGGTAGAGCGCCTTGAAATCGATCGAGTCGACCGCGCCTGTGGCGATCAGACCCTCGATCAGCTCCGGAGTCCATGAGCTGGTGGCGTCGAGCTTGAAGCGCAGCGTCGGATCGAGTGCCAGACGCAGCTGCACCGGTTCGAGCGTCGGCGGCTCGCCGAGCCGCAGCGAGCAGACATACCGCATCGATGACGGCACACGGCGAAGCGCCTCGAAAAGGGGAACCGCCGCCTGGCGCAGCGCCAGGTCAAGCGCGGCGCTGTGGAACGCCCAGACCCGGTACAGGCGGGACACGTCGCGCTGCGGAGCCACCGGAAACAGGTCGAGCGAGTCGATCAGCTCACAGAACTCGCCGAGCCTGTAGCGGCCGGAAAGCGGTTGCACCGGCCCCGCCTCCTGGAGGGCCTGATGGTCCTCGGCGTCGTAGACGACGTCCTCCCCGACTCCCTCGAGCCCGCCGCCGTACAGGTGGATGACCGTGCACACGCGTGTGAAGTTGCTCGAGACCTCGGCGCTGAGACCCTCGAGCGCGTATCCGTCGATCTCGATCGGAAGCTCGGCGAGGAGATCGAACGTGGCCACGGGCCGAGCATAGTAATTGATCTCCGTGCAGGGCCGCGAGCGCCCCACCGGGGTGTCCCAGGTAGGATGGCCCGCTCAGTGGACCTGACGCTCTCACCCAAGGAGCAGGCCTTTCGTGACGAGCTGCGCACTTGGCTCGCCGCCAACGATCCGGGGCGTGAGCCGGTCGGCGACGAGGCGGCATTCGAGTTCCGGCGCGCCTGGCAGCGGAAGCTGAACGACGAGGGCCTCGCCGGATTGTCGTGGCCCACGGAGTATGGAGGGCGCGGGGCGACGCTGGTTGAGCAGGCGATCTTCTTCGAGGAGGTCGTTCGATCCAAGACCCCTCAGATGGCGAACGTGCTCGCGCTCGCGATGGGCGGGCCGACCGTGATCGCGCATGGAACCGAGGAGCAGCGGCGTCGCTTCCTGCCGCCGATCCTGTCCGCTGATGAGATCTGGTGTCAGGGCTTCTCCGAACCGGATTCGGGTTCGGATCTGGCGTCGCTGAAGACGCGTGCCGTTCGCGATGGCGACGAGTGGATCGTCACCGGACAGAAGGTCTGGACGACGTATGCGCACCACGCGAAGTGGTGCATGCTGGTCGCGCGGACTGACACCGACGCGCCGAAGCACAAGGGCCTCACCTACTTTCTGATGGACATGGAGCAGCCGGGAGTCCAGGTGCGTCCGCTGCGCCAGATCACCGGCGAGGCGGAGTTCAACGAGCTGTTCATCGAGGGGGCGCGGATCCCGGACGCCAACATCATCGGTGGTGAGGGCAACGGCTGGGGGGTGGCGATCACGACCCTGATGCACGAACGCGCGACGCTCGCTTTCGGCTTGCAGGTGGCCGCACAGATCTCGCTCGGCGAGCTGATCGAGCACGCTCGTCGGGCTCCGGCTCACAGCGGCACCACCGCCGGTGAGGATCCCGTCATCCGGCAGCGGCTCGCACAGCTGTTGATCGAGGGGGAGGTGCTGCGGCTGAACGCCTACCGAGTCCTCAGCGCCGTGATCAACCAGGGCGTGCCGGGACCGGAGGGATCGCTCGGGAAATGGCACTGGTCGGAGGTCAACCAGTCCCTGACCGAGCTGGCGATGGAGATCGCGGGGCCCCACGCGATGCTCGACGAGGACGAATGGACGTATCGCTTCCTGCGTGCGAGGGCGAACTCGATCGAGGGCGGCACCACCGAGATCCTCAGGAACATCGTCGCCGAGCGGGTGCTCGGGCTCCCGAGGATGCGATGAACTTCGGCTTCAGCGACGACGAGCTCGCGATCAAGCGGACCGCCAAGGAGTTCCTGGAATCGCGTTACAAGCTTGAACTCGTCCGTGAGCTCGCGGCCGACGATCGCGGCTTCACCGACGCCCAGTGGCGGGAGTTGGCCGAGCTCGGCTGGCCGGGCGTGGTCGTCAGCGAGGCGGATGGCGGGCTCGGCCTCGGCGCCGTCGAGCTGGTCGTGATCCAGGAGGAGCTCGGCTACGCGCTCGCGCCGACGCCGCTGCTGTCGAGCATCTCGGCAGCGTTGCTGCTGGGGGCTGTCGGGGGGGATGCACAGCGCGAGCGGTGGCTGAGCGGACTGGCGGCGGGGGAGCTGCGCGGCACGGTCGCGGTCTGGGACGAACGCGCCGGCTGGTCGCCTGAGGCCTCCGAGCTGGAGCTTGACGCGGGCACGCTTACCGGGACCAAGATCGCCGTCCCCGATGCCGCCGCGGCCGATGTCCTGATCGTCGCCGGAGCTGATGGTGCGCACTTCCTGGTGCAGGCGGACGCCCCAGGTCTCAGGATCGGCGCCGAGAAGCCGCTCGATCCGACGCGCAAGCTCTACCGCGTCGGCTTCGACCGCACGCCCGCCGAGCCGCTCGAGCGCGCGGAGCCCGCGCGGGTGCAGCACGCCTACGCTGTGATCGCGACGGCGCTGGCGGCGGAGAACGTCGGCGTCGCCCAGCGCGCGATGGAGATGGCGGTCGCCTACGCCAAGGACCGTAAACAGTTCGACCGTCCGATCGGCTCATATCAGGCGATCGCGCACCGCTGTGCTCAGATGCTGCTGGAGGTCGAGGGGGCGCGGTCGCTCGGCTACGGTGCGGCCTGGGCGCTCGACCACGACCCTGCGAGCGCACTTCGCGCCGCCTCGATGGCGAAGGCCTATGCGAGCGATGCGGGTTTCCGAGTGACCGCCTCGGCGCTGCAGGTCCACGGCGGGATCGGCTTCACCTGGGAGCACGACCTGCACTTCTTCCTCAAGCGCGCCAAGGCGAACGCGCACGCGTTCGGCGACGCCCGTTGGCACCGTGAGCGCGTCGCCGCGCTCAGCGGCGTCTAGCGCCGCGAATCCCACCGCCGCTCCGCGGCTGAGGCTTGGTGATTTGCGGCCGTATATCGGGAAAATCGCCAAGCCTCAGGCGCACTAGCGGCGTTTCCGCCGACCGTGCGTCTTCGTGACGAGGCGCAGCGCGACCTTCGAGTCGACGGCGAGCTTGGCGCCGGCGCCCGGCCGCGTCGCGCCGACGACCAGCGGCGGCTGCCTGTGGCCCTTCTTGCCCTTCGGGCGGGTGATCTTCCCGACCGCGCAGTGGGCCATTGCCAGCAGTGACCGCGCCTTCGCGAGCGACTTTCCCTTGAGCGTCGGGACGACGCAGTGGCTGACCGGCGGCGGAGGCGGAGGGGCGCCGCATTGCGTCGCGGAACCTGCGCACAGGTTGACACTGCCGCTTGAGCCCTCATGGACGGCATCGCCGCTGTAGGTGGCGGTGATCGTGTCGCCGCCGGCGACCGTCGGCTCGATCCCGACCGTGCACGTCTCATTGCCCGCGACCGGCGCCAGCGTGCAGGGGCTTCCGATCGGTACTGTCCCGGCGTTGCCGGAGAAGGCGATCGTGCCGGTCGGCGGCGAGCTTGATCCCGTGTCCGTCACCTGGGCGGTGCAGGCCGTGATCGCGCTCACCGTGACTCTTGACTGAACGCAGGAGACGCGTGTCGTGGTCGGGTCGATGCCGGCATCGACCGCAACTCCCGCCGGGCCACCCGGCTCGCTGATGAAACCGTCCTCGATATCCGTCGGCCCGTTACCGCCGATCTTCGCGCGGCCGATCTGATCGGCCGCCTCGCCACGGTCGGCCCAGTAGAGGTAGGTGCCGTCGGTCGTGATGCTCTGGGGATCGAACAGACCGGGCACGTAACTGTCGTTCGGCGCATCCCACTCACCGATCACGACGCTGCCGATCAAGCCTCCGCCGCTCGTATCGTCGGTGAAATAGAGCGACCCGCCGGTGATCGTCAGCGACGGCAGCGCCGAGGTGTCCGGTACCGCCAGGCGATCGGTTGCCGGCATGCTCCCGCCGGTCATCGGCACGCTCCAGATCGAGTTGGCGGCGGTGAAGTAGATCGTCGAGGACTCGGTGTCGATCGCGATCCCGAGCGGCTCGGTGACGCCGCTGATCTCGATGAACGCCGGATTGACGTCGGTGCCGTTGAGGTTCGCGCGCCCGATCGTGTTCGCGCCGCTGTCGGTCCAGTAGATGTAGTCGCCATCGATCGCGAGGCCGTCGACCTGCCCGCTCTGGATCCAGCTCTCGTCCAGGCCGCTGCCGTCAACCGCCGCGCGGGCGATCGATGTGGTGTCGGGCTCGTACCAGTAGAGATATCCGGAGTCGACCGCCATCGCGCTGGGACTGGAGAGGCCGGTGACGAGGCCGTGGGTGACGCCGCTGCCGTCGAGGTTGGCTCGCCCGATCGTGGTGCCACCGCCGCCGAACGCGCCGGTGCCGTTGACCGTCCAGTACACGTATGCCTGCGCGCTCGCGGCCCACCAGGCCGCGAAAAGAAGGCAGGCCAAGATCATCGGCGCGATTGTTCGGATTCGATTTGCCATTCAAGCGTGGCCGCTCGCGATTCGCAGCGCAAGCGGCCACGTTAGGTCAGTTATCGGCAAGCACCGATGGATCCGCAACCTCGGTCTTGCGACCCTGGTAGAAGCCGGGCAGCGTGAAGCGAAACACGATCCCGAGCACGACCCCGATGATCGCGAAGGCGATCGCGATCACGTCGGGAAGCCCGAGCCCGAGGATGTCCTTGGAGTAGTTGTTCGCCTGGTGGCCGTAGTAGATGAAGGCCTTGATGAACACTCCGAGCAGCAGCAGGCCACCGAGCAGCGGGCCGAGGCCGACGTAGAAGAAGTTCTTGGCGCTCTTGAGCAGCTGCCTGCGGTAGTACCACGCGCAGGCGAAGCCGGTAAGCCCGTAGTAGAAGCAGACCATGAAGCCGATCGCGTCGACCGAGTCGCCGAGAACATTGTTCGGCGAGAGGATGTCGATCGTGACAAACCAGATCACGGAGATGATGCCGAACAGGATCGTCGAGACGCTCGGAGTCTTGTGCCTCGGGTGGACGCGGCCGAAGACCTTCGGGATCGCCCCCCAGCGGGCCATCGACAGTGACGTGCGCGCCGTCGGCAGGATCGTCGTCTGCGTCGATGCGGAAGTCGATGTCAGCACCGTGATGATCAGGAGCAGGCTCAGCGGCTTGGGCAACACCTCAGGACCGAGGTAGGCGAAGATGTCCGAGGCGTTCGCCGTGAGCGGCGCGGTGCCGTTATAGGACTGCGCCGCGGCGGTCACGACGACATAGATCACGACCAGCAGCAGCGTGCTGATGACCGCAGCCTTGCCGGGGCCGTTGGCCGCGTCCTCTGACTCCTCGTTGACGGCGACGCCGCTGTCCCAGCCCCAGTAGATGAAGATCCCGACCAGGACCGCGGTGGCCATCGTGCTGACGCTCGAGATATCGAGCGGGTTGAACCAGGCGAGCGTCCGGCTTGATCGCGTGCGGTCCGGCCTGCCCTGTGTAGACGTCGATGAAGACGATCACCGCAAACGCCATCAGCGTGATCACCTCGAGCGACAGCAGGATCGTTTGGAGCCGCGCTGAGAGCTCGATCCCGATGTAGCAGATCCACGTCATGATCACGATCCAGCCGACGCCGACGATGATCACGCCAAGCGAGCTCGGACTCGGGTTCGCGTACCAGAGATGGAAGGTGTAGAGGCCGGCGATCTGCGACAGGCTCGCCATCACGATGATGTCGGCCGCGATGATCCCCCAGCCACCGAGCCATCCGGTCTGCGGGCCGAACGCCCGGGTCGCCCAGGTGAACGTCGTGCCGCAATCCGGGTCGGCCTTGTTCATGTACTTGTAGGCGCCGGCGATCAGCAGCATCGGGACGAACGCGACAATCAGGACGGCGGGCGATTGAACGCCGACGCCGGCGACCAGCACGACGAACCCGAGCGTGGCCGCCAGGCTGTAGGCGGGCGCCGTCGAGGCGACCGAGATGACCAGGTTCGACATGTAGCCGATCGCGTTGGTCTTGAGGCCCTTGTCGAAGGGCTTGAGGTCGGTATTACCGGCCGTCGGGTCCGTCAGCGTCGCACTCTCCATGAGTCCTCTCCCTAGTTCGTCCTCATCGTGCTGTGACAGTTCGGCGCGGCCCTCGCGCAACCTTTCGGGCGCCGTTGGAGCATCTTCCTGGTTGACGTGATGTGAACGCAAGCCGGCGATGGATCAACTCAACCGTCTGATTTGTCCGCGCAGTCTAAGTAATTTTCGCCGTGCGTTCGACATTTCCTAGCCAGTCGGCGGTTTGCCGGAGCCCCTCACGGAGCTCGACCCGCGCCTCCCAGCCGAGCACCCGCCTGGCCTTCTCGACCGACGGCCACCGACGCTGGACGTCGACCTCGAAGCTCGGCAGGTGCTCGAGCTCGAAGTCCGCCGGGTCCTTGCCGCAGACCTCCCAGATCAGCGCCGCGATCTGCGCGACGGTCAGCTCCTGCGAGGCCGAGATGTTGAAATCCTCGTTCCCGCCGGCCGCAGAGGCCATCGCGGTGACGATCCCGTCGGCGATGTCGTCGACGTGCGTCAGCGTCCGCGTCTGCTCGCCGGAGCCGAAGATCTGCAGCGGCCGCTGGCCGGCCAGGGTCTTCGCGATCAGGTCCGGCACCGCGTGGGCGATCCCCGGCTCGTCGCGGTCGGGCAGCTCGCCCGGGCCGTAGGCGTTGAACGGGCGGCAGATCGTGTAGCGCAGGCCGTGCTGGTCGTGGGCGGCGCGCGCGTAGACCTCGCCCGAGAGCTTCGAGAAGCCGTATGCCGACCAGGGCGACGGGCAGCGTGCACGTGCTCCTCGGTCGTCGGGAACTCCGTCGCGCGCTCGAACACCATCGACGAGGACACGTAGACGAGTCGCTCGACCTCCGCGGTCACGGCGGCTCCGACGACCGCGCCGGTCAGCGCGTTGTTGACCTGCGGTCAGCGTGAACGGGAGCTTGTGGAAGTTCGCGATGCCGCCGACGATCGCGGCGAGGTGGATCACGTGCGTGCAGCCGGCGATCGCCGCGCGCGCAACCTCGCCCTCGCGCAGGTCGCCGGTATGGACCTCGCAGCCCTCGCGCATCCACTGCGGGGCCTCGCGGTGATCGGAGACCCGCACCTCCCAGTCGGCGTCGCGCAGCAGCCGCCGGACGACGGCCGACCGATCGTGCCGGCGCCGCCCGTGACCAGGACCCGGCTCAATTCCCGCAGGCCTGACGTGTGGCGCAGCCCGACCAGCGCCGCCGACTCCGACGCGTACGCGAACACCTGGGCGGACCCGAGCGCGTTCCACGGATCGACGACGAGGCAGTCGTCGTGCGCTCGCGCGAGGATCTCCTCGAGCACGCCCGGTCCTTCGAACTCCGAGTGGTTGGTCGCGACGATCACGACCTCGGCGTCCTCGAGCGCGTCGCCCAGCGACTGCGTCGGCGACGGCGCGTGCGGATCGCAGACCGCGACGTCCGCCAGTTCGCGCTCGAGCAGCCGGATCAGCTTCGGCGACAGCGAGTCGCGCTCGTCGTCGGTGTCGCGCTTGAACGTCAGACCCGAGCACCGCGACCTTGCGGTTGGCGAGCGACGAGATCCGCCGCTTGATCCCCTCGACCAGGAACAGCGGCACCGCCTCGTTCACGCGCGAGACGGCGAGCAGCATGCCCGGCGCGTTGGAGCGCTCCTCGGAGAACGCGAAGTCCTTGCGCAGGCAGGTGCCCGCCGTCAGCCCCGGCATCGCGATCCCGCCGCGCGGGTAGTCGCGGTTGATCAGCTCGATCACGTCGAAGACGTTCGCGCCGTAGCGCTCGCAGTCCATCATCAGCAGGTTCGGCAGCGCGAACGTCGCGTAGCGCAGGATGTTCGTCCAGATCTTCGCCAGCTCGGCCTGCACCGGCGTGGTCCGCACGATCGGCGCGCCGAACACGCCGAACAGCGCCGCGGCGCGCTCGGTCGACGCGTCGCCGACGCCGCCGACGATGCACGGGAGGGTCGTGATCTCGGCCAGGAAGCGGCCGGCCGCGATCCGCTCCGGCGCGTGGGCGACGAACACATCCTCGCCGGCCCGCAGGCCGCGGCGCTTCTCGATGTAGCCGGCGACGAACTCGGTCGTGCCCGGCGCGATCGTCGAGCGCAGGATCAGCGCATGTCCGGGGCGCAGCTGCGGCAGCAGGTCGTCGATCGCGGCGCGCACCTGGCGCAGGTCGGACTCGATGTGCGAGAAGCTTGGCGTGCCGATCGTGATCACGATGTCGTCGGCTCGCGCGGCGCCGGCCGCGCTGTCTGAAAGCTCGAGCCGTCCGCTGCGCAGCACGCGATCGAGCAGCTCCTGGGTCCCCTCCTCGGAGAACGGCATCCGGCCGGCGCGCACGCGATTCGAGGATCGTCGGGTCGTGATCGATCCCGAGGACCCGCAGCCCCGGTCGGCGAAGCTCAGCGCGAGCGGCAGACCGACGCGGCCGAGACCGATGACCGAGACCGAACGCTCGGCGCTCATCGATGTAGCGGCGCGCTCGTCCGTCTCCTCGGCGCTGAGCTCGGCAGCGAGGCCAGGCCGTCCGTCTCGGCGTGACCACGCGTCTCGCCGTCGAACGCGATCGCTTCGAGCCGCGCGATCTCCCGCTCGCCCTCGATCCGCGCCGGGTGGTCCTCCGGCAGGCCGCGGATCAGAGCCCGGATCCGCGCTCGCAGCTGCAGCGCGAAGTGGGGAGTCGAGGCGCCCATCAGCTCACGGACGTCCTCGACGGTCGGCTCGTGGTCGGGCGCCAGACGCTCGGGGTGCTCGTCTTGGCTCATGTCGCCGGGATGGTCGGGGATCTGATCGAGCACTGCACCCGCAAGCGTATTCCGATTCTCGATCGCAAGCACGCCCACGGCCGATTTGCGGCCGCCTGCGGACCCGCGGGCCGAATCGGCCATGTAGGCTGTAGCAACAACTCAGACACCCGCAAGGAGGACGCGATGCCGGGCCTTTCCGGGCGCATGTCGACCGTCGTGAAGGCGAAGATCTCAAAGCTGCTTGACCGCGCTGAGGATCCCGCCGAGACGCTCGAGTACAGCTATCAGAAGCAGATCGAGCAGCTTCAGAACGTCAAGAAGGGGATCGCGGACGTCGTCACGGCGAAGAAGCGCCTACAGCTTCAGGAGGAGAACTACAAGGCCCAGGTCGTCAAGCTCGACACGCAGGCGCGCCAGGCGCTCGCGGCGGGCCAGGAGGACCTCGCGCGGACCGCGCTCGAGCGTAAGAACGTCGTTCAGACCGATCTGCAGTCGCTCGACGAGCAGATCTCGCAGCTCGAGGCCCAGCAGCAGCAGATGACCGAGTCCGAGCAGCGGTCTGCGGACGAAGATCGAGCAGTTCCGCTCCAAGAAGGAGGTCATCAAGGCGCAGTACTCGGCGGCTGAGGCGCAGGTGCGGATCTCCGAGGCGGCGACCGGCGTCGGCGAGGAGATGGCGGATGTCGGTCTCGCGATGCAGCGTGCGCTGGACAAGACCGAACAGATGAAGGCCCGTGCCGGCGCCGTGCAGGAGCTGGAGGCGGCCGGCACGTTCGATGACCTGACCACCCTCACGCCGGGCGAGGACGACATCGATCGTCAGCTCAAGGCGCTGTCGAGCACGAGCGAGGTCGACGCCGACCTCGAGAAGCTGAAGGCCGAGCTCGGTGTTGGTTCGCCGCCGGTCGCCGGCAGAGCTCGCTGCGGGTGACACGCCCGCCGCCGGCGAGGTGAGCGCGGCTCCAGCCCTGGACCCCGGTGCGGGAGCAGCGAGCGCCGCCGCTCCGAGCCCCCCCGCCGCTCCGAGCGCCCCCGCCGCCCCGAGCGCCCCCGCCGCTCCGAGCGCCCCCGCCGCTCCGCAGGCGCCGAGCTTCGACGACCCGGACCCTGCCGGAGGGACCGCTGACGCCGATGAGGTGAAAGACGCGACCGTCGAGGAGGCGCCGTGATCGTCCGGATCGCAACCGAAGGCCAATACGAGGTGCAGGAAGCTGACGCGGGCAGGTTGCGTGAGCTCGATGACGCCGCGATCGCGGCAAGTGAGGCCGGCGACGAGGCGGGCTTCGAGACGAAGTTCGCGCAGCTGATCGCCTTCATCCGCTCGGCGGGGCGACCGGTCGACGATGACCACCTCGGTGGCTCGGACCTGATCGTGCCGCCGCCGGACGTGACGTTCGCCGAGGCGTCGGCCGAATTCAGCGGCGAGGGCCTGATTCCGAACACCTGATCGCCGCGAGGGGCCAGAGCCCCGGCGCCGGGCGCCCGGCGACTAAACCACGCCGGTGATCGCGAGCAGCGCGGCGGCGACGCCGAGTGCGCCGAGCACGACCAGGCTGACCATCACCGACGCGCGCTGGATCACCGACGGCTGCGGATCCAGGCTGTCCGAGGCCGCCGGTTCCTCGGGCTTGGGCTCGGCCTGGGTCTCGGGCTCCGGCTCGGACTGAGACTCAGCCTCCGGCTCGGACTGAGACTCAGCCTCGGGCTCGGACTCGGGCTCGGACTGAGACTCGACCTCCGGCTCGGACTGAGACTCGACCTCCGGCTCGGCAGGCAGAAGCTCAGGCTCAGGTTGAGGTTGAGCCTCGCCTTGCTCGAGAGCCAATGTCTGCTCCACGGGCACTTCCGCAGGAACGGGCGCTTCTTCCACGACCGCGGCCGCTGCCACCGCCGCCGCGATCGTCTCCCGGAACTCACGCTCGGCACGCTCAAAGTGAGCGTCGAGCGCCCGGCACTCGGGACACGCCGCGAGATGGTTGCTGAGCGCCGCCGCTCCGCGCGGCTCGATGTCGCCGTTTGAGCGTGCACTCAGCAGCGCCGCGGTCTCACGGCAGCTGCATTGGATCTCGGCGCCCAGTGACGCACTCACGGCCATCCGGCGCTCGCTCGGCGAACCCCGGTCGGGCATGCTGACCGCGGCCATCCGCCGCGTGATCGCAAGCAGCAGGTCCGCGCCGGGTGCCTCGGGCGAATCGTCGTCGTGCGCCGCGAGCAGTTGCTTGAACGCCAGCAGCGCGTCGGCCGCGGCCTCGTCGGCCGTCGGCGCGCGGAGCAGGTCACGGCAGAAGACGAAGACGGCTTCTTCCTGCCCGTCCGGGAGTCGCATGTCCGCCGCGGAGTGCGCCGGAAGCTCAGCCTCAGCGGCGGGCGGCTCGCTCGTGACCGGCGCGTCGGGCACGCCGGCCGGCGCTGCCGACGCCGCGAGGTCGGTTGCGTCGCTGCCCGGCTGGGTCGACGCGTCAGCGGCATCCGACTGGCCTCGCCGGCGCCGAGCACCGATCCGGCCCCTGAAGAACCCACCCTCTCTGGCTTTTCTATCCGGCATTCACACCTCACCTCAGCTCACGGTCGGTCCGGCGATAGCCTACGCCCTCGGCGGCGCCCGCGGACCAGCGGGCGGTCGATGAGCCAGGTCGAAACACCATATCGTTCGCGGTCCGGTGACCGCGACCAATGCACGCCTCTCACACGTCTACCCGATCGGCAGCCGCGTCAATGAACGGGGACACCTCGAAATCGGCGGTTGCGACGCGATCGAGCTCGCGGCCGAGTTCGGCACGCCGGCATATGTGGTCGCCGTCGACGATCTGCGCGCGCGCGCCCGAGCCTTTCTGGACGGTCTGCGCCTGCGCCATCCCGACAGCGACGTCCTGTTCGCATCCAAGGCGTTCCCGTGCACCGCGGTCTATCGCCTGCTCGCCGCAGAGGGGCTCGCATGCGATGTCGCCTCCGGCGGGGAACTGGCGCTCGCGCTCCGCGCAGGCTTTGACCCAGCTCGGATCTATCTGCACGGCAACGCGAAGTCCCACGACGAGCTCCGGCAGGCGCTGCTGGCGGGGGTCGGCCACGTGGTGCTCGATTCATTCGATGACTTCGATCGCCTCGAACGCGTCGCCGCGTCGCTCGGGATCGTCCAGGAAGTCCTGATCCGGGTCACACCGGATGTCTCAGGAGACACGCACCGTGCGATCTCCACCGGGCAGGCCGATTCCAAGTTCGGCTTCGGGCTGGCCGATGCGCCCGCGGCGATCGATCGTGCGTCCGCCACTCCACACCTGCGATTGGTCGGGTTGCACTGCCACATCGGGTCCCAGCTGCTGGCACTCGAGCCGTTCCGCCGCGCGATCACGGCGCTCGCGGCGCTCGGAGACTTCGCGGTATACAACGTCGGCGGCGGTCTCGGTGTCGCGTACCGCTCCGACCAGGAGCCACCGTCGATCGCCGACTACATCGCGAGCATCGTCGACGCCGTCCACAGCGTGGTCGGGCCGGGCAAGCGGCTGCTGATCGAACCCGGCCGCGCGCTGGTGGCGAACTCGACGGTCACGTTGTATTCGGTCCAGACCATCAAGCGCAACGTCTCCACCTGGGTCGCGGTCGACGGTGGCATGTCGGACAATCTGCGCCCGATGCTCTACGGATCCGCCTACGAGGCGGTGATCGCCGACCGTCCGCTGGCTCCCGTGACCGAGCGCTGCCACATCGCCGGCAAGCACTGTGAGTCCGGCGATGTGCTCGTGCGCGACGTCGGCCTTCCCGATCCGGTGCCCGGTGACATCATCGCGACCCCTGCCACCGGTGCCTACGGCCACGCGATGGCCAACAACTACAACGGTGTGCCACGCCCGCCCGTGGTCTTCTGCACCGACGGGACGGCGAGGGTGGTACTGCGGCGCGAGACCTACGATGATCTGATGAGCCGGGATGTTCGCGACGAAGGGGGAGACGATGGGCGCGGGTGAGGGCGGGTTCCGAGTCGGTGTGCTGGGCTGCGGCACGGTCGGCGGCGCGTTCGCGCGGCTGCTCGTCGATCGGGCGGCGCGAATCGAACGGATCACCGGCATGCGGCCGGTGATCTCAGGAGTTCTGTCGCGCAGCAGCGGCTCGTTCGACGAGAT
The DNA here is from genome assembly GCA_963742025.1 of uncultured Solirubrobacterales bacterium. Classification (GTDB taxonomy): domain Bacteria; phylum Actinomycetota; class Thermoleophilia; order Solirubrobacterales; family Solirubrobacteraceae; genus Palsa-465. Next base: position 660,872 of record CAVUKF010000002.1, on the reverse strand, counting down.
CCTGGAGGACTCGGATCTGATCGTGGAGCTGATCGGCGGGATCGATCCTGCACGCGAATATTCGTTGCGTGCCCTGCGCAGTGGTCGCCACCTGGTCACCGCCAACAAGCAGCTGCTGTCGCAGTACGGCGAGGAGCTGTTCGACGCCGCTCTCGCCGCCGGCGTCCAGCTCCGCTTCGAGGGAGCCGTCGCCGGCGTCGTGCCGGTGATCCGGGTGATCCAGGAGTCGCTCGCGGGCGCCCGCATCAAGCGGGTGCACGGCATCGTCAACGGCACGACGAACTTCATCCTGACCGAGATGGCACGGGAGGGCCTGACCTTCGAGCAGGCCCTCGCCGAAGCGCAGCGGCTCGGCTACGCGGAGGCGGACCCGAGCGAGGACGTCGACGGCCGTGATGCGGCCGCGAAGATGGCGATCCTCGCGAGGCTCGCGTTCGATACTCCTGTGCATCTCGACCAGGTGCCCTACGAGGGGATCGAGCAGATCAAGCCCGACGATCTCGAGTACGCGCGTGACCTGGGGCTGGGACTGAAGCTGATCGGGACGGCGGAGCGGATCGGCGAGCGGTTGTCAGTTCGGGTGCATCCGGCGTTCCTCTACCCGGGGCATCCGCTTGCCTCGGTCAGCGGTCCGTTCAACGCCATAACCGTCGAGTCGCCCGAGATCACCGAGATCACGATGTCCGGCCCCGGTGCGGGCGGGCCTCAGACCGCGACCGCCGTCCTCGGCGACGTGATCAGCGCGATGATCCCGCCGGCATCGGTCGCGCAGGCCACGGAGCCGCTGCTCCTGGTCGACGACATCGTCTCGGCGTTCTATCTGCATCTGGAGGTCGCCGACGAGCCAGGCGTGCTGGCCCGTGTGGCGCAGGTGCTCGCCGACTGCGGCGCGTCGGTCAAGTCGGTCGTGCAGAAGGGATTGCACGATCAGGCACGGCTGGTGATGGTGGTCCACCCGGTCCTGGAGTCGTGCTTCCGCGACGCGATGGCCCAGATCGCCGAGCTGGAGTTCCTGCGGGCGCCGCCACGGGCGATTCGGGTGGTCGAGGAGGAGTTCGTCTAGATGAGAGCGATTCAGATCATCGATCAGAGCGGGCCCGAGAGCGCGCTTGAGCTGGTCGAGATAGCGGAGCCCGAGTGCTCGCACATGCTCACGCCGGGAGAGGGGGTGCTGGTCGATGTGCACGCCGCCGGCGTCTCGTTCCCGGAGGTCCTGCAGACCCGTGGCCTGTACCAGATCAAGCCGCCGCTGCCGTTCGTGCCGGGCAGCGAGGTCGCGGGCATCGTCCGCTCGGCGCCCAGCGGCGCGTCGGTTAGGGCCGGTGACCGAGTGGCCGCCTTCTGCATGCTCGGGGCGTTCGCGCAGGTAGCGGTGGCACCGGCGCACTTCACGTTCCGATTGCCGGAAACACTTGATTTCCGCCAGGGTGCCGGACTGGTCCTCAACTACCACACCGCCTACTTCGCGCTCGTCACCCGCGGTCGACTGACCGCCGGGGAGACCGTGCTCGTCCACGGAGCCGCCGGTGGCGTCGGCACCGCCGTGCTCCAGGTCGCGCGCGGTCTCGGCGCGAGGACGATCGCGGTCGTCTCGACGGGCGAGAAGGAGCGCGTCGCTCGCGACGCCGGCGCCGAGCACGTGCTTCGCAGCAGCGGGCCGTGGAAGGACGAGTGCCGGGCGCTCGGCGGTGCCGACATCGTCATCGATCCGGTCGGCGGCTCCCGCTTCACCGACAGCATCCGGTCGCTGAACGAGGGGGGTCGCGTCGTCGTCGTCGGCTTCACCGAGGGCTCGATTCCGGAGGTCAGGGTCAACCGCCTGCTGCTCGGCAACACCGAGATCGTCGGCGCTGGCTGGGGCGCGAGCGCGATCGCCAAGCCGGCCTTCGTGCGGGAGGTCGCCGACCGGCTCGCGGACCTGATCAAGCAGGGTTACGTGGCGCCGATCGTCGGTGCCGGTTTCCCGCTGGAGCGGGCGGGCGATGCCCTGACGCTGATCGACTCACGTCACGCCGTCGGCAAGGTAGTGCTCGACGTCGCCTGAGGTGAGCGTCGCCGCGGGAAGTCTCAACCGGTGCCGGCTCTGCCATGCTCAAGCGCGATGCGGGGCCTGATCGAGCGCTACCGAGCGCAGCTTCCATTCGCCGAGGACGACCCGGTCGTCACACTCGGCGAGGGGTCGACGCCACTGGTGCTCGCGGCCCGCGTGTCTGAACGCGCCGGCGTCGAGGTGTGGCTCAAGATCGAGGGCGCGAACCCGACCGGCTCGTTCAAGGATCGCGGGATGACCTGCGCCGTCTCGGCGGCGGTGCGCGAGGGCGCCCGTGCCGTCGTCTGCGCCTCGACCGGCAACACGGCCGCATCTGCTGCTGCATATGCCGCTCGTGCGGGGCTGCCGGGCGCCGTGATCGTGCCCGCGGGAAAGATCGCGACCGGCAAGCTTGCCCAGGCGTTGATGCACGGAGCGCGGGTGATCGCCCTGCAGGGTAACTTCGACGACGCCCTGAAGTTGGTGCGCGAACTGGCCGCCCGCCATCCGATCGCGCTCGTCAACTCGGTCAACGAGTTCCGGATCGAGGGGCAGAAGACCGGGGCCTTCGAGCTCGCCGAGGCGCTCGACGGCGAACTCGACGCGCTCTGTCTCCCGGTCGGCAACGCCGGCAACATCACCGCCTACTGGCGCGGGTTCAGGGAGCTCGGTCTGGCGCCGCGGATGTTCGGCTTCCAGGCCGCTGGTGCGGCCCCGCTCGTCCACGGCGCGCCGGTCGCGCAGCCTGAGACGATCGCGAGCGCGATCCGGATCGGGAACCCAGCGCGCTGGGAGGAGGCGATGGAGGCGATGACCTCCTCGGGCGGCTCCGTCGCGGCCGTCACCGACGAGCAGATCCTCGAGGCCTACCGCTTCCTCGCCTCTACCGAGGGCGTGTTCTGTGAGCCCGCCTCGGCCGCCGGTGTGGCCGGTCTGATCGCGCACGGCGCCCGCGACGCGCAGCGCGTCGTCTGCGTGCTCACCGGCCACGGTTTGAAGGACCCTGACACCGCGCTGCTCCAGGCCGGCTCGGTGCTCTCCTGCGAAGTGGAGATCGGCGCGATCGAGCGTGCCGTGTTCGGGTGAGCGCGGTTCTGAGCACGTGAGCGCGGCAAGCCACCTGCAGCGACGCCGGATTGTCCGCGTGCCGGCGTCCTCGGCGAATCTCGGGCCCGGCTTCGACGTGCTCGCGGCGGCGCTCGCATTGCACCTGGAGCTCGAGATCGTCGAGACGGGCAGCTTCGCGGTGCACACCGATCAGACGTTCCCCTGCGACCGGAGCAACCTCGTCGTCCGCGCGTTCGAAATCCTCCATCCAGCCGACGACTTCGAGTTCCGGATCCGCTCGGAGATCCCCCTGTGTGGCGGCCTCGGCTCGAGCGCGGCCGCGGTACTCGCCGGTCTGCTCGCGGCCGACCACCTGTTCGAACTCGACGCCGACGTACTGTCGCTGGCGACCGAGCTCGAGGGACATCCCGACAACATCGGCGCCGCGCTGAGCGGCGGCTTCGTGGTTTGCGATGGCACGCGCGTCGACCGTTTTGAGGCGCCGCCGGGCCTGGAGGCCGTGCTGGTGATCCCATCGGACCAGGTGGAGACGGCGCGCGCGCGGGCGGCGCTGCCCGAAACCGTCCCGCTCGGCGACGTCAGCGCCAACCTCGCGGCGGTCGCTCAGCTGATGCTCGGACTCGGGCGAGGCGATTGGGACCTGGTTGCGGCCGGGCTGCGCGACCGATTGCACCAGCCGTACCGCGCGGGTCTGTATCCGCAGTCGGCGCAGCTCGTCGAGCAGGCGCGAGCGCTCGGCGCGATCGGCGCCACGATCTCGGGCGCCGGGCCCACGGTGCTGGTTTGGACGAGCACCGACCAGACAGGCCCGCTGATCTCGGCGCTGCGCAGGGCGACCGGCGGCTGGGCAACCGTTCTGCGCGCGCCGTTCGAGTCCCAGGGCGCCTACGTGACGTCCCTGTGACCATGAGCGAATCCATCACTGCCGTCTGAGCCGGCCGGCGTGGCCGGCTCAGCCCGGGTTGCGCTGCGTCAGGCGGCGGCGAGCTCTCGGGCGAGGTCGCCGAGCAGCGCGACCATCTCGACGTCCTCGTGCGCGAGGTGCTGGATCATCACCCGATCCACACCCACAGCGGCGTATTGCGACAGGGTCTGAGCCACCTGCTCAACGGTGCCGGAGAGGTGTGGGGAGTGGCCGCCGCCGCTCGTCTCACGCCAGACCTGCAGGCGATCCCGTGTTTCGGCCTCATCGCGGCCGACGACGGCGGCGACGGCGATCGAGAACGCAAGCGGTTCACGCCCGGCCTGCTGCGCGGCGTCGCGTATTGTGCCGCAGCGCTCGCGCGCCTCGTCGAGCGTCGGGCCGAAGGTGTTGTACTCGTCGGCGAATCGCACGGCTGCACGCACCGCACGTGGTCCCGCCCGGCCGCCGAGGATGATCGGGGGATGCGGCTTCTGGATCGGCTTGGGCCAGATGTCGTCGGCCTCTGTCCACTGGCGCACGACCTCGGCGAGCTGCCGCTCGAACTCGTCAAAGCGCCCCCGCGCGTCCAGAAACGGGAATCCATAGGCGACGTGTTCGGACTCGTACCACCCGGCGCCGATCCCGAGCTCTGCCCGCCCGCCCGAGATGTGATCTACGGTCACGACGGACTTGGCGAGCACCGAGACGTGCCGGAAGGTCACCGGTGAGACGAGCGTCCCGAGCCGGATCCGCTCCGTGCGGGCGGCGAGTGCGGCGAGCGTCGCCCATGCGTCGAGCGAGCCGGCCGGGTCGCCACGGTTGACCGAGCGGTAGTGATCGGAGGTGAAGAACCCGTCGAGGCCGGCGGCCTGCGCCGCCTGCGCGAGCCTGAGCCACTGTTCCCACTCGACGCCCTCCTGGACTTCGATCATCAGGCAGATTCGCAAATCCGTCCCCGTTCCTCGGTCGATTGCTTGGCGACTCGATCGCCGGTGCGGACCGTGCCGCCCTGCACGATCATGGCGTTGATCCCGCGCAGATTCAGCTCGCGACCGACCTCGGAGTTGACGAATTTGACCGCGTCGACGCCAAAGCGCCTGGCGAACTTGCCGCAGCCACGGTGTGGCTCGGGGCTCACCTCTAACAGCGCCGTGCCGAGCCGCAGCTGCATGCGCGGCGGCAGGTTGGCGGCGCTGAGGTCAAGATCGACGTAGAACTGATCCCCGGCGAGTGGCCATCGCAGCGGATCGCCGGCGATCACCGCTGCGCAGCGTGCGTTCATCAGCGTGATCTGCATGCCGGGGTGGGCTGAGCCGTCAACCGTCGCGCGGCTGCCACGGGCACGCCAACAATCCCCGACCAGCCCCTCCTTCTGATCAAGCGTCGCGACGGTGATCACCTCGCGCGACTCGATCTGCGGCCGGCGCACGATCAACTCGACGCGGCCATCGTCACAGGGAGCACTTCGGATCCCGTCGATTCCGGCTTCGAGCGCCGCCAGGCGGACGTGATCCATGCGTACAGAATGGCGCATATGATGCTCCTCGTGCTTCCAACGGTGAGGGAGGTTTAGGTGGCCGGCCTGCTCGGCGCTGGGATTTCCTCCACGCCCAGCCTTCGCAGGCTGATCGCCCACGGGGAGATGGTGCTGGCCCCGGGGTGTTACGACGCGCTCGGTGCCCGGCTGGTCGAGGAGGCCGGCTTCCAGGCGGTGTACATGACCGGTTTTGGCAGCGCCGCGTCGCTGCTGGGCCGACCCGATGTGGGCCTGATGACGCTGTCCGAGATGGTCGACAACGCCCGCCGGATCGCCCAGGCTGTCGACCTGCCGGTGATCGCCGATGCCGACACCGGCTATGGCAATCCGATCAATGTGATCAGGACAGTCCACGAGTACGAGGCTGCCGGCGTTGCCGCGATCCATCTCGAGGATCAGGTGGCGCCCAAGAAGTGCGGGCACATGGACGGCAAGCAGCTGATTCCGGCGGGCGAGATGGCGGCGAAGATCGCGGCGGCAGTTGCCGCCCGGAATTCCTCCGAGTTCCTGATCATCGCGCGAACCGATGCACGCGCGGTCGAGGGGCTCACCGGCGCCCTGGAGCGCGCTCGCGCCTATCGACAGGCAGGCGCCGACGTGCTGTTCGTCGAGGCACCGCAGTCGACTGACGAGATCCGGACGATCGCCGCCGCCCTCGCTGAGATGCCACTGCTGTTCAACTACGCCGAAGGTGGCAAGACGCCGCCGGTCACCAACCAGTTCCTGCGCGATCTCGGCTTCCGCCTGGTCATCTTCCCGATCAGCACGCTGCTTGTGGCGACCGTGGCGATTCGGTCCGTGCTGAGCGAGATCAGGGCGAAGGGCTCGCCGATCGATGCGCTTCCCTCGATGCTGCGCTTCGAGGAGTTCCTCGATTTCATCGGCTTGGGCGAGATTCGTGAGCTCGAGCAGCGCTTCGCAGACGACAGCAACTAGGCCTCACGGAAAAGGAGTCACAGTGCCTGATGTGTTCGAGAAGACAAGCGTCACCAGCGAGCTGGCACAGCGGATGATCGCTGCCGCCGAAGCCAAGGCCACCGAGCTCGGCGTGCCGATGGTGATCGCCGTATGCGATGAATCCGGTGTGCTGAAGGCCTTCAGCCGGATGGACGGGGCAGCGCTGCTCAGCGTCCAAATCGCCCAGGACAAGGCATACACAGCCGCCGGCTTCGGGCTGCCCACCGACGGCTGGCACGACTTCATCAAGGATGACTCCCCGCTCGCTGCCGGCGCGGTGGGCGGCATCGACCGACTCGTCATCTTCGGCGGCGGCTACCCGATCAAGGTCGGTGATCGCATCGCCGGCGCGATCGGAGTCAGCGGGGGCCACTACACACACGACATGGAGGTTGCGCAAGCCGGCCTCGCTGCAATCGACTGACCGCTCCATCCGGCTTGGCTGCGATCTTCGAGTGGTGGTCGAACCGCAGCCGCATCGGACCGAGTCCAGGGAGTCCTAGATGCGTCTTGATGGAATCGAGGCCGGGGACATAGTCGAGGTCGAGCATCGTTCCGGTCGGCGGTTTCTGGCGTTCGTGACCGGACCGGCGCCGGGCGGTCTCGCGCTGATGCCGGTGGACCGCAAGCTGGTCAACCGATACTCCTGCCGCGCGCGTGAGGTCACCACGCACTGGGCCAAGCGCGGCCGGCCCCGTGCCAGCGACGAGCCACTCACACCCTCGCCACTTCAGCTCGAGTTCGATACGACCCCGCCGACCGAGTCCTCGTAACCCGACCCGAAGGACGTTCACACCGAGATGCCCAAACTGATGATCGTCACCGCCTCGACCCGACCGGGACGTGCCGGGCTGCCGATCGCACAGTGGTTCACCAGGCGCGCCGAAGGCCATGGCGGGTTTGAGATCGTCGGCGTCGACCTGGCCGACGTCAACCTGCCGCTGCTCGACGAGCCGAACCACCCGCGCCTGCGCCAGTACATCCACCAGCACACCAAGGACTGGAGCGCGATCGTCGATCTCTCCGGGGCATTTGTGTTCGTGACGCCTGAATACAACCACGGCTACCCCGCGGCGCTCAAGAACGCGATCGATTACCTGCACCAGGAGTGGGAGTACAAGCCCGTCGGCTTCGTCTCCTACGGGGGCGTCGCCGCCGGCACCCGTTCGGTGCAGCAGCTCAAGCAGGTCGTGACGACGTTGAAGATGCTGCCCGTGTCGGAGTCGGTGAACATTCCCTTCCACACTCAGTTCATCGACGGGGAAGGGCGCCTACAGGCCAACGAGGTGATGGAACGGGCCGCCGACGACATGCTCGACGAGCTCGTCCGCACCGAGGCTGCCCTGAGACCGCTGAGGGTCCGGTGAGGTCCGGGACGGTTTAATGTCCTGAGGCCATGTCTTTCGATACTGAGCACACGACGCCGACGAGCGGGAATGGTGCCGGAGCTCCGGAGCGTGGCCGTCGGGGTGATAGGAGCGGGACGCCACCGGGTGCGATGCCGCGCGACAAGGGTGGTTGGCAGGTCGCGCCGGCGCCCGATGGGCGTGGGATGCCGGAGCAGCATAAGCCGCGACCGCCGCATCGGTTGCGGGGTTTCTGGTACGTGGTGCTCGGGTTGCTGGTGCTCAACTGGGTGTCTGTGTTCTTGTTCCGCGCGCCGGGCGAGCCGCGTGTGACGGTGCCGTTCAGTCCGTATTTCGTGCAGGAGGTGCAGGCGGGCGCGGTGCAGTCGATCTCCTCGACCGGCGACACGATCCAGGGGACGTTCAAGGCGAAGGTTCGTTATCCGGCTGATGACAAGACCGCGACGGAGACGGATCTGTTCTCGACCCAGGTCCCGTCGTTCTGGGATGGTGCGGAGTTGACGGCGTTGCTGCGCTCAAGCGGTGTCGTCGTGAACGCGAAGTCGACCACCACGGGCACCTCGTTGCTGGCGGAGTTGCTGCTCGGGTTCGGTCCGACATTGCTGCTGGTCGGGTTGTTCGTGCTGATCATGCGGCGTGCTGCGGGGGCGGCGGGTGGTATGGGCGCGCTCGGGAATTTCGGTCGTTCGCAGGCGCGCCGCGTCGATCCGGAGAAGATTCGGGTGACGTTCGACGATGTCGCGGGGATCGATGAGGCGAAGGCCGAGCTGACGGAGATCGTCGATTTTCTGCGTACCCCGGATCGTTATGTCCGTCTTGGTGGCCGGATGCCGCACGGGGTGTTGTTGTCGGGTCCGCCGGGGACGGGTAAGACGTTGCTTGCGAGGGCGGTTGCGGGGGAGGCGCATGCGGCGTTCTTCTCGATCGCGGCGTCGGAGTTCATCGAGGCGATCGTTGGGGTCGGCGCGTCGCGTGTGCGTGATCTGTTCGCGAAGGCGAAGGAGGCGGCGCCGTCGATCATCTTCATCGATGAGCTCGACGCGATCGGTCGCTCGCGGCAGGGGTCGGTGTCGGTGACGGGTGCCAATGATGAGCGTGAGCAGACGCTCGATCAGATCTTGACCGAGATGGACGGGTTCGAGTCTGAGCAGGCGGTGATCGTGCTCGGCGCGACGAACCGTCCTGAGATTCTCGATCCGGCGCTGTTGCGCCCTGGGCGTTTTGATCGTCGTGTGGCGGTCTCGCCGCCGGACCGGACGGGGCGGGCGAAGATCCTTCAGGTGCATACGCGCTCGATCCCGCTGGCGCAGGACGTCGACCTTGACGCGATCGCGGCCTCGACGCCGGGGATGGTCGGCGCCGATCTCGCGAACCTCTGCAACGAGGCGGCGCTGCTCGGCGCGCGGCGTAACCACGACAAGGTGCAGATGGCGGACTTCACCGATTCGCTCGAGAAGATCATGCTCGGCGCGCCCCGCGGGACCGTGCTCAGTCCCGAGGATCGTGAGCGGACCGCCTACCACGAGTCGGGCCACGCGCTGGTCGGGATGCTGAGCCCCGACGCCGATCCGGTCCGCAAGATCTCGATCATCCCGCGCGGGATGGCGCTCGGGGTGACGCTCTCGACACCCGACGCCGACCGGGTGTCCTACTCGCGTGAGGATCTGGAGGCGAAGATCAGGGTCGCGCTCGGCGGCCGCGTCGCCGAGGAGATCGTGTACGGCAAGATCACGACCGGCGCGGAGTCCGACATCGAGCAGCTCACAAATATCGCCAGGCACATGGTCGGGCGCTGGGGGATGAGCGACAAGGTCGGCCCGATCGCGGTGCTGCCAAGCGACTCCAACGGGCCGTTCTTCCCCGGCACCAGCGAAACCTCAGCCGACACTCAGCGGCTGATCGACGAAGAGGTCCGCCGCCTCGTCGACGAGGCACACAGCGAGGTCACACAGCTGCTCACAGAACACCGTGAGCAACTCGACAGCCTCAGCCAGGCGCTGCTCAAAGCCGAAACGCTCGACGCCAAGGAAGCCTACGCCGCCGCCGGCGTACCGATGCGACCCGCCGAGCAACAGCCCGCGGCGCCCGTCCTATAGTCGCGCGCCACCTCAACGCGGTATGTCAAGGGTACGTCCGCTCCCCTCCGTGATCGCCCGGCACGGCGACCTCGTCGTCGAGCGCGATCCCCGGCGCGCCTGCGGCAGGCTCCTCCGCGACGATGGCATGGACCTGTCCTATGTCGACCTCGCCGATCCCGCGCACCTCGAGTTCGATTACATGCGATGGCTTCGGATCGTGCTGCGCGCGACCCGCGCGCAGCGCATCGTCCACGTTGGCGGCGGCGGCTGCGCGCTTGCACGCGCACTCGCGATCGAGGATCCCGGTGGGCGCCAGGAGGTGTGTGAGGTGAACGCGGCGGTGATCGAGCTCGCACGCGCACACCTCGGCCTGCGGCGCCAGCCCGGCCTGCACGTCCGCCACGCGGAGGGACGCGCCTTCATCGAGGCGCAGCCGGACGCGAGCTGGGACGCCGTCGTGATCGACGCCTTCATCGCCGCGAGCGTGCCGAACCATCTCGTCACGGTAGAGGCGTTCACGGAAATCGCGCGCGTGGCGCCGTTGCTGCTGGTCAACGTAATCGACGACCGCGCTGCACGCGCGGTACGCCTGATCGCCGCCGGCGTGTCGGCGGCGTTCCCGCGCGTATGGGCGCTCGGCGCCCGCTCGGGCAATACGATCGTTGTCGGCCAGGCCGCGCCGTCGAGTCTGAGCCGGATCTCCGCGCTTGCCGCTGCCGACCCATCCCCGGCCAGGCTCACGACACCAGAGCGGCTTGCGCAGCTGACCGCGACGACGCCACCCCGCCGCGACGTACAGGACTGAGCCCGTGCGAGTCGGGCTCGTCTTCTATCCGGCGTGGGTGATCTCAAAGGCCCGCCGGGCCCTCGCGGCGATCTGGTCGGGCAGTTCGGCAGCTCCTGATATGTGCTCGACAGCTTCCACAAGCTCTCGTCGACCGGCGCCGAACGCCCAGCATTCGAGCATCAGCGGGCGAGCTCGGATCGCCCAGGCGAGCCGCGTCAGTTCCTCCGGTTCGAGCACAACGTGTCGGCGGTAGCGCGAGACAACGACGTCAACGAGCCGCATGCTTCTGGCGCCGGAGGCCCAGAGCAGAAAGCCGAGCGACCATAGCCGCGGTCCCCGGCCGGCGCCGGCCCAGTCCACGATCACCAGCCGCTCGTCCGGGGTCGGGATTGCATTGGCCGGCACGAAATCTGGGTGCACGAAGGCGTGCGGCAGATCCTGGCAGTCGTCCACGGCGTCGACCTCGTCGCGCAGGCGGTGATACAGCGGGAGTTCACGGAGTCCGACCCGCGGTTGCGCTTCATCGAGCAACGCACCAGCGGCCGCAACCTCCTCGCGCGGCCCGCCGGTCAACGACAGGTGATGCCACGCGCCACCGGCGCGCAGTCCGTCGCCCGGTTCAGCGTGCATCCGGCCGAGCAGGGCGCCGAGGATCGCGGCGGGCCGCCCCGCGGTCAGCGGCTTGCCGCGTTCGACGAACTCGGTCACAAGCACCCCGCGTGCATCGAGCTTCGAAACCGCCACCGGATCTGCACAGCGCTCGGCAGGAAACCCGCGGCGCTCAAGTGCGCGAAGGATCGCAGCGTCGCCCTCGATGTCTTCCAACGGCCGCTTGGCTGGAAACACACGAGCGACCCAACTCGGCTTAGCGTCGAGATCGACCCGGAACACGCCGACGTCCAACGTTTCGACAGCTGCCACACGGACGCCGTAACGCTCCTGAAGATGGTTCGCGAGACCGTCCTTGTTCACCGCTCCCGGCCCTGGCACCAACGCGTTTGGGCTGCCGCCTTGTCCACGGGACACATATGAAGACACGACGAGATGAACCGTATCGTGAACTCGCCGGCGGGCTGATTGGACGTCGCGATGCGGAGGGATTACGGTTAGCGCCATCATCGAGGTCGTGATCTCCGAGCTGCGGCGCGTCGCCGCGCTGGCGCTGATGACAGCGTCGCTGACCCTGGCGGCGGTCGTCGGGCTTGCGCTCGTCGCCACGCAGGCGGGCGCGTACAGCGGCACGCCGAGCGGGACGATTGCGAGCGCCAACCTAAATGGCACCGGTGTCGACGAGGCGCTGATCAACGTCCCGGCCGGCGCGTGCGGCTTGGCCGCGAACTCGGACGACTTGTACTGGGGGACGTTCCGTGACGCCACGATCGGCCGCGCCAGCCTCAACGGCGGTGCGGTGGTTCAGGATTTCATTACGTCTGCGGCGATGAACCCGTGCGGTGTGGCGGTCAACGCCAGCTCGATCTTCTGGGCGAACGAGGGTCTCGTCGGATCGATCGGCGAGGCAAACCTGAACGGCTCCGGCGTGAACCAGAACCTTGTCAGCGGTGGAAGCCTGCCGTGCGGCATCGCGCTCGCCGGTTCGTCGATCTACTGGGGCAACGAGGGCGCCAACGATGATTCGATCGGGCGCGCGAACCTCGACGGCAGTGGCGTCGAGCAGTCGTTCATCGACGGTGCCAACGGGCCGTGCGGAGTAACCGTCGCCGGCTCGTTCATCTACTGGGCGAACGGCGGCGGGACCACGATCGGCCGAGCTGATCTCGACGGGAGCGACGTCGACCAGAGCTTCATCACAGGCGCGACGAACCCGTACGCGGTGGCCGTCTCAGGACCGTACATCTACTGGGCGAACTACAACGGCGGTTCCATCGGCCGCGCGAGCCTCGACGGGAGCGGTGTCGATGAGCAGTTCATCAAAGGAGCGGTCTACCCCGCCGGCCTCGCGATCGAGGGACCGAAGCTCTACTGGGCAAACGGCGCGACACCACCGCCTGTGGTGAAGATCACCTCGGCACCCAAGCACAGCAGCCGGCGGCGCGCGGCGAGGAGCACGGTCAGGTTCGCTTGGACCTCCAACGAGGGCCTCGCCACGTACAAGTGCCAGCTCGACAACCGCCGCCCCAAACCCTGCCGCTCGCCGACGGCCTATAGGGTCGCGCTCGGCGACCACACCTTCAGCGTCCAGGCGAGGGAGCAGGACACCGTCGGAAAGTCCGCGTCGTACAAGTTCGGGCTCAAGCCTGGATAGCCGAGAAGCAGCCCGTCGGGGTCGACGCGATACTGCCACGGGAATGGCTCCCCGATTGCGTCGATCGATGGCGGTGCTGGGCGTTCTGGTCTTCTCGGCCGGGGGTGGTTCCGGCGCCGCGCTGGCGCACGCTTCAGCGCTGGGCGTGTGGGTCAGGGCGTCGCCGGACACCCGTCCGCTTGCGGATGGCTTCCTGGGGCTGGCGTTTGAATACAGCACAGTCCGACAGTGGGCGGGGACCGGCTCGCAGCCGGTCAACCGGGTACTCGTGCGGCTGGTCCGCAGCATTGGGTCATCCGCCTCCTCGCTCCGAGCGCGTACGCCACGGGCGCCGTCACCCTCGGCGATCGTCGCTTTGGTGCGATGACCAGCACCGGCGTGCTGCGCGCGCCGGTGCTGCAGCGAGTCACGCGGCGCTCGGGTGCATACGCCGTGACGCTGCCGGCTGCAAGCGCCGCGCTGCTGACGCTGGGACCCAGGTGACGATCGGCTGTGGTCGGAACCGAGGCTCAGCCCACACCGGCGTCAGCTGCCGGCGCTCAGAGGATTGGGGTGCCTGGGTTGGTAGAGAGCCAGCTCGCCCCCGTCGGGAAGCTCGAGCGCCGTTATCAGACCCCAGCCCGCGTCGGTGATCGGCGCCGTGAATCTGACCCCCTTGGCTTCGAGCTCCTTGACAGTGAGCTGAACGTCGTCGCACATCAGGTAGAGCTCGTGATGCGGATCGCCGTCGGTCGGATGGGCTGCCAGTTCGGCAGGCGGCAGCGCGAAGATCAGCCAGCCGCCGCCGGCGTCGATCGATCTGAGCCCGAGCAGATCCCGCAGGAACGCGCGCACGCCCTCCGCGTCCTTGGTGAAGATGATCGCGTGCGCTCCCGTGATCACGACGGCCCAGCCTATACCCACTGGAGCGCGCGGGCGACCTGACACCCAACCGTGAGCGGAGCCGCCCGGATCGCGTGCGAGGGTCCTGCCTGACTGACGTTGCGATGCCTCAATCGGTTGTCGACGGGCAGGCTGGAGGCCAAGAGACCATCGGCCGACCGATCTCCCACTCGTGGCCGAAAGGGTCGACGATCCGGCCGAGAAGCCATCCATGCTCTTGACGAACGGGCGAGCGCTCGGCGGCGCCGGCGGCGAGCGCCTGGGCCAGGACCTGGTGGGGGTCCTCGACGACCAGCAACGTGCGGCTCGTTGCGCCGTCGATCAGCCGTGGGCTCAGGCGGTTCATGGACGGGTTCGCCGTCGCAACCCAGAATGCCGCACCGCCGACGCTCAGTTGCGCGACGATGTCGTCGCCGCCGCCAACGCGGTGGATGACGGTCGCGCCGAACGCGGCTTGATAGAAGGCGACTGCCGCCTCGGCGTGATCAATCCACAGCTCAGGCTGGATACTCGTCATCACGGTCGCGGCTCCTCAGCGATCGTTGTCACGTTATCGCGGCCACGAGCGGCTCTGGTTGCGAGCTTCGCGGTTCGAGCTTCCGCAAGGCGGCCCGGCGGCTTTCCCCCGGCTTCAGCGCGAGCAGCATCGAGGCGATCAGGATCATCAGCGGCGCGGTACTGACGTCGGTCGCTTCGCCGGTGAACACCCCACCGAGTCCTTGGCCAAACACCCAGTACACAACCGAGATCGCGATCGCGATCTTGAGGAACGCCCGCGCGTGCCAGTCGCGCAGGACCGCGAGGCCGATTGTGGCCGAGACGATCGCGATCGCGATCGCGATCGCCGTTCCATCGCCGGCGGTGGCGTTGGCAGCGTCGTTCAGAGCGCTGGAAAGCCAACCCGCGCCCGATGGCGCTGCGGCGATCGCGTCGTGCACCGCGCTCGCGCCGTCGTTGGCAGGGAGCAACCAGAGCGCGGCCGAGCCGAGCCACAGCGCCGCCCACGCCAGGCGCGCCCCGTGTTCACCGATCAGGCCGTATCCCGCGGCACGCGTTACGGGCCGCGACCGTGGTGTCCTGCTGCGCGGCCAGCACAGCAGGCCCGCAACGATGTAGAGCAGCGCGGCCCCCGGCGCGCCCGTCAGCGGGCTCGCGTTGCCGGTGAAGATCATCCCCAGGCCCTCGCCGGTGAACCAGATGCCGATTGCCCACAGGAACGAGACCAGCAGGGCCGGCCTGACCGTGCGGCGGTAGAGCAGACCGAGACCGATCAGGACCTGAAGCGTCGCCGCGAAAGCGTTGAAAAGCACAACGTGCGGCTCGATCAGATCAGCCATCCAGGTGATCGGACCGCCGATGATTCCAGGCTGGCCCGCGGCGTTCGGCAACAGCACGCCGGTGATGAACGTCTTGCCGAACATGTACGGCTGAAGCTGCAGGACACCGTCGAGCAGCCACAGCAACCCGAGCAGCACCTGCCCGAGCCGTGAGATCCTGGCGAGCGCCGGGCCGGCAGCGCGGACGGTCCTCTCGGTACGAGGCTGGATGGCGCTGGGGCTGACGCTGGCGCCGACGCCGGCCGGGCGGGTGCGAACGGCAGTGGACATTTGATTCCTTTGGTTCGAGAGTCTGATCAGGACCATCGAGCCCACACATAAGCTATTGGTCGCAGACGCGTTAGATGATCGTCAGAGACCGTTACGAGTACGCAACGGATCGATCGTCTCCTGCGCCGCCGGCTGAGCGTTCGCAAGCGCACCGGCTCGAGCCGCCGGCGGCGCCGAGTCGGGGACCGATCCTGACCTAAATCGCTCCTACGGTTGCTGTGATGTCAACAACCAGGAGGCCGCACAATGCTTGAACGGGATGGATATCTGCCGGGCGTCCCATGCTGGGTCGACACCAGCCAGCCCGATCCGGAGGGTGCCGCCGCCTTCTACAGTGGTCTCTTCGGGTGGACTTTCGAGGAAACGATGCCGCCGGGTTCCGCCGGCAGCTACCTGATCGCTCGCCTGGGC
The DNA here is from genome assembly GCA_963742025.1 of uncultured Solirubrobacterales bacterium. GTDB lineage: Bacteria > Actinomycetota > Thermoleophilia > Solirubrobacterales > Solirubrobacteraceae > Palsa-465. The sequence goes on along the minus strand of CAVUKF010000002.1, from coordinate 644,982 downwards.
GGCGGCGACGTGGCCGCGGTCAGGTCACAGCCCGAGGGCGCGCCGCCGATTGCCGCATGGAACACGTACGTCTGGGTGCAGAACGCCGAGGAGACCACCTCGAAGGTGACAGCCGCCGGCGGGCGAATCCTGATGGACCCCTTCGATGTCGCCAACGCGGGCCGCATGGGGGTGTTCGAGGATCCCGAAGGGGCCGTGTTCTGTGTCTGGCAGGCGAACGAGCACAGGGGCGCTCAGATCGTCAACGAACCGGGCTCGTTGAACTTCAATGGCCTGAATGTTCGCGACGCGGACCGCGCGAGGGCCTTCTACGGCTCGGTCTTCGGCTGGCAGACGCTGGGGTTCGGAGGCGACGTCGAGATGTGGCGGCTGCCGGGCTACGGCGACTTCCTGGCGCAGAGCGATCCAGGGCTTCATCAGCGAATGGCACAGACCGGTGCTCCGAAGGGCTTCGAGGACGTCGTCGCGACGCTGAATCCGATCGCGTCCGAGCAAGGCGATGTCAGAGCGCACTGGAGCGTGACGTTCGCGGTCGATGATGCCGACGCGACCGCCGCAAGGGCCGCCGAGCTCGGCGGCCGGGTGGTCGTTGCGCCGTTCGATGCCCCCTGGGTCAGGATGACGGTCATCACCGACCCGCAGGGCGCGACGTTCACCGCGAGCAAGTTCGTGCCGGACAACAGGGACCTCGGCTCCGAGGCGGACTTCACGGCCACCGCCGCCTAACGCTCCGGGCATGCTCCCGACACGCTCCGGGCATGCTCGGGACAGGCTTACGCCGGCGCTCGGGAGCCTGCGAGCAGCGGCGCCAGCTTTGCGCGGGCGTCGTCCATTCCGAGGCGGCGCAGCAGCTCGTCGGCGGCGTTCAGATAGTCGCTTCCGAGGTCAGGGCGGTAGTCGAGGATCGAAACGGCACGCTCGGCCGATTCGCTGTAGGCGATCGAAGCCCGGATCGTCGTGTCGAACAGCTTTTCACCGAAGTGCGTACGGAGCGAGTCGAATGCCTCACGGGAGTGCCGCGTTCGCATGTCGGCGATGTTCAGCATCACCCCGAGCCACTCGAGCTCCGGGTTGAGCGTGTCACGAGCCAGCTCGATCACCTCGAGCGCCTGCTCGACACCCTGGAGCGCGAAGTACTGGGCCTCGGCGGACAGCAACGCGTAATCAGATGCGACCAGCGCGTTGACTGTCAGCAGCCCCAGCGACGGTGGGCAGTCGATCAGGATCAGCTCGTACTGCCCGGCGACCTCCCGGAGCGCGCGCTTCAGCGTCAACTCGCGGCCGATCTTGCCGCCGAGCGACAGCTCGGCCTCGGCCAGCGACAGGTTTGCGGGCACGATCCCGCCGTGGATCGCGTCGGTCAGCGCTGCGCGGCCACCCAGCACGTCGGCGATCGTCGGTGATGCGTCGGGGTCGACGTCCAGGTAGTCGGAGAGGTTGCCCTGAGGATCGAGATCGACGGCCAGCACGCTCAGGTCAAGCCGCCGGAAGACGTCCGTCAGCGTCCTGACCGTGGTCGTCTTACCTGTCCCGCCCTTCTGGGAGAGGACCGAGATCGTGGCCATCGATGGCCACTATAGACATCCTCGACTTCCGGAAACGAGCGTCAGGCGGAGCGGCGCCCGGCAGCGCGCGTGTAGCGCAGTCCAGACACCGCCGGCGCGTCGATGAAGTGCAGGTGGTGTCGGCCGATGACGATCACGTCACCATCGGCCAGCGTGCTCCACTCGACCCGCTCGCCATTGACGAACACGCCGTTGAGGCTCCGGTCATCGAGTACCCGCAGACCATCGGGCTGACGGACGATCAGCGCGTGCCGTCGGGAGACGGTCGGGTCATCGAAGCGTATGTCGGCGGCGAGGCTGCGCCCGATCCGCGTCCACTCACGCTGCAGCGCGAATGCGGTCACGTCACCGTTGCCGGCACGGTAGGCCAGATACTGGCCCGGTTCTTCGACGCTCTCGCGCACATCCTCGATCCAATCGTGGTCCTCGACCTCCTGCGGCAGTTCGACGACGGACGACTGCGTGGTGGTGAACAGCGAAGCGCGAATGAACTCACGGCCGCCGCAGTTGGGGCAGATCGGAAGCTCATCAGCGGCCTCCAGCGAGACTGGGAAATCGCAATCCGTGCATCGGAAAGTCCCGGTCCCCGCAACATTGCCTGACATCCAAGCTTTCATCGGGGGGCTTCTCCTTGCTACGTGCTGAGGGCTCGCGGCACTCTCCCGGGGGTGCGGATCCGGCTACCGCGATGAGACCAATGATAGCCGGTTGTGCAATCCGGGAAAAACCCTGCAAACCGGCTCGGCACGGAATTGCCCGCGCGGCGCGGCGGGAGGAAGTCCGCCGGCGGCGCCGAAACGTGGCATCCATGATCACCACCGTCCGTGAGATGCCAGACCTCGAATTGGCGTTGCTTCGCCGCAGCGTGCACGCCCTGTCGGCGCAGTCCGAGCGCTGCGATCGCTGCGGGCGCACCCCGCTGGTCGGCGAGCGCATGTACACATTCGCCTCCGGGTCGACCCTCTGTGAGTTGTGCCGGGAACTCGAGCGCGGCGACCCGCTCGGCTCCGAGATCGTGCATGGTCCTGCGTTCGGTCACACGCTGCGGATCCTGGACCGCCGCCAGATACGCCCCCGGGCTGCCTGAAACCCCGGTCACCGCGCTGTCCGCGGCGGCGCCTTAATCCGGGCGCCGACATAAACTCCGCTGCGTGAACCCGCTCACCGTCTCGACGACCATCGCGCTCCCACGCGAGCAGGTGTTCGAATACCTCGCTGACATCGCGAATCACGCCGAGTTCACCGACCACTACCTGGTCGACTGGCACCTGACCAGAGAGGATCCGTACGGCACCGGCGCGGGCGCTCGCTTTCGCGTCAAGGCGCCGCTGAGCCGCTTCTCGTGGGCCGACATGACCTTTGCCGAGGTGCAGCCACCGTTCAAGATCGTCGAGCGGGGTCGCACGGGCAAGTTCAACCGGATCAAGATGATCGGTGTCTATGAGGTGCTGCAGGGACCTGGCGGGACCAGCAAGGTCCAGTACACGCTGGAGACGTTGCCGGTGATGCCGTCCGACCGCCTGATGGAGAAGTTCGGCGCGCGATCCTGGACGCGACGGAAGAATGCCAAGGCGATGAGGCGGCTGCGTTCGATCCTCGAGGAGGGCCGCGGGCGCGGAGAGCGCGCCTCGGTGTCGGCTCGATGAGCCGCCTTGGTTAGACTGTCGCCGCCGTGAGCGCCCTGCGACCCAGAACCGCCCGCATCTGTGCGCGCCTCGTCTGCGTCCTCGCCGTGTCGCTTGGCATCGGGGCATGCGGGATCGGCCACAAGGTTTCGCATCCGACCACAGCCGACAGCGAGCAGATCTATGTCGACGCCGGCAGGGTCACCTACCAGGTCCAGATCACGCGCGCGCTGAACCCGTACGCGACCGAGGACAGCCAGTACCTCGCGGGGGTCGCCGCCGATCAGCTCCCGCTCGCGCCCGACCAGCTGTGGTTCGGCGTGTTCCTGTGGGCCAAGAACCAGACCAAGTCGTACGTCACGACCAGCGACACGTTCAAGATCATCGACTCCGAGGGCACGGTCTACACCCCGACCCCGATCGACACCGCGGTCAACGAGTACGCCTGGACCGCACAGAAGCTCGCGCCCCAGGGGACCGAGCCGGGCCCGGACACGACGGCCTTCTATGGACCCACCCAGGGGGGTTTGATCCTCTTCAAGATGAGCGACTCGATCTACTCGAACCGGCCGCTGACGCTTCTGATCTATGCCGCCGGCCAGACCCACCCGTCGACCGTCTCCCTGGACCTCTAGTCACCCCGTCCCGTCCTCACCCGTCCCAGTCCCGCCCCGGGCGTGGCGGCCGCTCAGTAGCGCGTCGCCAGCGCCGTCTCCAGCACCTGCCGCACCACCGGCGCCGCGGTCGCACCGCCGTAGCCGGCGGCCGGGAACAGCGCGCACGCGACGACGCGCGGCCTGCCGGCCGGGGCATAGCCGACAAACCATGCGTCGGTGTCCGCCGTATCGTTGGCCTGGGTCCCGGTGTTCGTAAGCTCGGCCGTACCGGTCTTCCCGGCGACGACCACGCCCGGGATCGCGGCAGCCGTCCCGGTGCCGTAATCGACGACGGCGATCATCATCTGCTGGACCTCGTTGGCGACCTTCCGCGTTGTCACGTGCACGAACCGCGGCTTCGCGCCGTACAACAGGGTCGGGATCACCCGGCGGCCTCCCATCGAGATCGCCGCGCCGGCATCGGCCATCTCGAGCGTGCTCGCCTGAACCTCTCCCTGCCCGATCGCAGAGGATCCGACCGCGGTGGCGCCGCCGATCGCCGACGCCGAGGGGATCGTGCTCTCGATCTCCCCGGGGATCGACGGGACCGAGTTGAAGCCGAACCGCTCGGCGGTGCTCACGAGCCGCTGTGCCCCAACCTCGACACCGAGCGGCGCGAACACCGAATTGCAGGAAACCGCGAACGAATTCAGCAGGGTCCCGCCGCAATCCTCATTGCTGGCGTTGTGGAGGATGTAGCCGCCGACGTCGGCCGACGTCGCGTATGGGAACACGGTGTTGAGTGTCACGAGGTGAGCCTGGAGGGCGGCCGTCGAGGTGATGATCTTCATCGTCGACCCCGGCGGCTGCACGTCGGTGAAGGCGATACCCGCCAGCGCGAGCAGGGCGCCCGTGCGCGGGTCCATCACCGTCAGCCCGGCATAGCTCGAGCCGAGTGCGCTGATCGCCGAGGTCTCGATCGCCGGGTTGATCGTCGTCTTGACGGTCGCCCCCGGCCCCGCCGCGACGCTCGCCAGGATCCGGCGTCCCGCGAACAGGGTGCCACCGATTCGCCCGACCAGACGGTTCTGGAAGATCTGCTCGAGGCCGTCGGTCCCCACCTTCGCGCGGTGCGGGTACCCGAGCGCCGCGTAGTACGACGCCTGTCCGCTGGGGATTGGACCGAGCGTCCCGACGATCGCGCCTGCAACCTGCGGAATCGGTGAAGTTCGATTAGGGCCCTCGGCGAGCGGAGTGCCGTTGTCAGCCAGCAGCGTGCCGCGCGCGCCGATGTGTGTGGTGCGGTGCAGGGTCTCGCCCGGGAGCAGACCTGGGAACAGGAGCGTCGAGGCGAACCGGATCTGCGTGCCCGAGCTGTCGTCGATCAGGGGCACTTCGACCGTGCCGGAGAGTCGGCCGAACAACGTCGTATCGGCCCGTGTGCGCACATCGATCACGTTGCCGCTCGGACTGCCCACATGCTTGATCTGCAGTGAGGTGAGCGTCGCCGTCATTGCTGCGCGGGCATAGGCGGCCTCGAACTGCGTTTCGCTGAGGCCAGCCCGTGAGACTGGGTCCAGCATCGAGTACATGAGCGGGTAGTCACCTCGGGCCCACGCCTGCACATAACGTTCCACGAGCGCCCGCTCCGAACGTGTGCCCGATCCCGACTCATACACGCCGAGGGCGAACGAGCAGAGCGCCAGCACGATCAGCGGCAACGTCCGTGTGAGCAGGCGCCAGCGGCGCGTCCGCCGCCGCTTGGGGCGGGGTCGCGCGACAGGCACCGTTGCACCGCTCGCTGTCACTTTCGCGCGGAACGGTAGAAGACGCGGGGCATCGATGATTGCAGCTCTAACCGGTCACTAACCTCCGATGGCGATATGACGACCGTCGACTGGGTGATCGTGGCCTTTGCGGCACTCCTCGCGTTTCACGGATATTCGCGTGGCTTCATCGTTGGCGCGTTGTCATTGGCGGGCTTCGTGGTCGGCGCCTACATCGGCACCCGGCTGGGTCCGCTGTTGCTCGATCAGGGGGATCGCTCGCCTTACGCGCCGCTGTTCGGCCTGGCGGGTGCGCTGCTCGCGGGAGGGATCCTCGCAACGAGCCTGGAGGGCATCGGACTTCGCGCCAGGACCGTGCTTGCGTTTCCGGTGCTGCGAGTCGCCGACGGCCTGCTCGGCGCCGTGTTCACATGTGCGGTCGCGCTCGGGCTCGCCTGGTTGGTCGGAGCGATCGTGCTTCAGGCGTCGGGTTCCAAGACGCTGCGCACCGATATCGAGCGATCCGCGATCATCAGCGAACTGAACCGCGTGTTGCCCCCATCGGGGCCGATCCTGAATGCGCTGGCGCGCTTCGATCCGATCCCGAGCGTGTCGGGGCCGCCGGCAAACGTTCCGGCGCCGTCCCACGGAATCGTTGCCAGCCGCGGCGTGCGCGCAGCGGCACCGAGCGTCGTGCGCGTGATCGGCGAAGCCTGCGGCCTGGGGATCGAGGGAAGCGGCTGGGTTGCGGCGCCCGGTCTGATCGTCACCAACGCCCACGTCGTCGCCGGCGAGGACGGCGATACGCGCGTGCAGGTCTACGGAGCGCCGCCCGGCCTGTCGGCGCAACTGGTCGTGTTCGATCCCCACAACGACATCGCCGTGCTGCGCGTCGGCGGGCTCGACGAGCCCTCGCTGCAACTCGCCGTCGACCCCCGCGCTGGGACCTCGGCTGCGATCCTCGGGTATCCGCTCGACGGCGCATTCAACCGGCAGCCGGGGCGCCTCGGGCAGACGCAGCTGACCTCGACCGAGAATGCGTACGGTCAGGGTCCGGTGCTGCGCCTGATCAGCTCGCTGCGCGGCCTCGTCAGGCCCGGCAATTCCGGCGGGCCGTTGGTCGACGCCGCCGGCCAGGTCGTCGGTACCGTGTTCGCGGCGATCACCGACGCGCCCAGCGGTCAGCCCGGCGGGTTCGCCGTCTCCAACCCGGTGGTGGCCAGGGAGATCGCCCGGGCTCGAACCCATGCCGGCACGGTCAGCTCGGGCCGCTGCGCGGAGTGATGATCGGCGGCGGGTGCCCAGCGCGCTTGCGCAGCGCCAAATTCGGTCCGGCGGCGACGCCATTTGCGTAGGTCGCTAGGCTCCGCAAACCGCATGTCAAAGATACTTGTGATCGCAGAGAAGCCGTCCGTCGGACGCGACCTAGCCCGTGTCCTGCCGGGACCGTTCATCAAGGGCGAGGGTTTTCTGGAGGGACCGGAGCACGTCGTGACGTGGGCCGTCGGCCATCTCGTGCAGCTCGCCGACCCCGATGAATACGGCGAGCAGTACAAGAAGTGGCGCATGGCGGACCTGCCGATCGTGCCGGAACGCTTCAAGCTGGTGATCCGCGACGAGCGCTCGAAGAAGCAGATGAACGTGGTCCAGCGCGCGCTCGGCCGCGACGACGTCGAGACGGTCGTCAATGCCTGCGACGCGGGGCGCGAGGGCGAGCTGATCTTCGCCTACCTTTACGAGAAGGCGGGCAGCCGGAAGCCGGTCCAGCGCCTGTGGCTCAACTCGATGACCAACCAGGCGATTCGGGACGCGTTCGCCGAGCTGCGCCCCGGCGCTGAGCTGGCGAGTCTCGAGGCTGCGGCTCGCTCACGCTCGGAGGCAGACTGGATCGTCGGCATGAACGCGACTCGTGCCGCGACGATCCGCCTGCGTTCGTCGTTCGACGGTGCCGTGTCGCTCGGCCGGGTTCAGACCCCGACGCTTGCGATCCTCGCCCGCCGCGAGGAGGAGATCCGCGCCTTCAAGCCGGAGCCGTACTGGATCGTTGACGCGAAGTTCGACGCGGTGGCAGACCCGGCCGGCCGCGCCTACGAGGGTCGCTTCCACGCCGGCGCGAAACCGCGGCTGGCGAGCGCGCGGGAGGCCGAGGCGATCGTGGCGGCGTGCCGGGACAAGGTCGGGTCGATCACCAAGCTCGAGAAGCGGACCAGCAAGGAGCGGGCTCCGCTGCTCTACGACCTCACCTCGCTTCAGAGCGCCGCGAGCAAGCGCTACGGCTTCTACGCGAGCCGCACGCTGTCCGCCGCGCAGCGGCTCTACGAGGAACACAAGGCGCTCACCTACCCCCGCACGAACTCGCGCTACATCACCAGCGACATGATCGGCGACATCAAGCCGATCGCGCGTCTCGTCGGCTCCCAAAGGGAGTACGCGGCCGCGTCGAAGTACGTTCAGGGCCTCGACGTCCTGCCGCTGGCTCGCGTCGTCAACGATTCGAAGGTCACCGACCACCACGCGATCATCCCGACCAACGCCGAGCGCCACCCCGTCGACAAGATGAACGAGGACGACCGCAAGATCTATGACATGGTCGTGCGTCAGTTCCTCGCGGTCTTCCACCCGGAGGCCGTGTTCGAGAACACGCGCGTCGAGACGACGGTGCAGACGCATGTGTTCAGGACGCGCGGCCGCTTGCTCGTGGTTCCCGGCTGGCTCGGCGTGTACGGCGAGACCGCCGATCTCGACGACGACGCCAAGGACGAGGACGAGGGTGGCGAACAGCGCCTGCCGAAGCTGAATCAGGGCGAGGACGCGGCGGTGCGCGAGGTCGCAGCCGTTCGCAAGGAAACCAAGCCGCCGTTCCGCTTCAACGATGGCTCGCTGCTGCGGGCGATGGAGGCCGCCGGCCAGCTCGTCGACGACGAGGAGCTGCGCGAGGCGATGAAGGAATCCGGGATCGGCACCCCGGCGACACGCGCCGCGATCATCGAACGCCTGCTCCAGGTCGGCTACATCGAGCGTGACGGCCGCACGCTGGTCGTCACCGAGAAGGGTCTCAACGTGATCCGCCTGCTCGGCGAGCACGCGCTCACCTCGCCCGGGATGACGGGCGAGTGGGAGCACCGTCTGGCCAACATCGAGGCCGGAACCGATTCGCGTGAGGCGTTCATGGGCGACATCGTCAAGTTCGCCCAGGCGACCGTGGCCGAGCTCGACACGAAGCTCAAGGACGTCAGGATTCCCCGCGCGAACCTCGGCCCATGCCCGGTTTGCGGGCACGACATCGTCGAGAACCGCAAGGGCTATTCGTGCTGGGCGCGCGAGGATCCGGGCTGCGGCTTCGTGATCTGGAAGTCGAAGGCCGGCAAGCAGCTGCCGATCGCGATCGCCCGTGAGCTGATCAGGACGGGTCGTACGGAGAAGCCCGTGACCGGCTTCAAGGGTCGCTCAGGCAAGAGCTTCCGCGCGCGCCTCGCGCTCGAGCAGACCGAGGAGGGCAAGTGGCGGGTCGACTTCGACGAGCCATGGGCCAAGGAGGGCGCGAAGCCCCCGGAGGTCGAGGAGAAGACCTCGGAGACCCAGGCCGCCGGCGAGGAGACGCAGGAGGCGGCATAGAGCCGTCGGCGCCACGCGGCACACTGGCGCCGCGATGCCGCTCACTCTGATCCTGGGTCCTGCCAACTCCGCCAAGGCCGGCGAGGTGCTCGGCGCCTACGCTGCGGCCTCACGACACGATGCACTGTTGGTCGTGCCGACCGCCGCCGACGCCGCCCATTACGACCGTGAGCTGGCCGGCGACGGGGTCCTGCTCGGGCGGTGCCTGACGTTCTCTGGTCTTGCGGCGGAAATCGCACGCCGCGCCGGCTACACCGCCGCCCGCTGCACGGCCCGACAACGCGACCGCGTGCTGCGTCGCGCGCTCCGGACACTGGAACTGGAGGCGCTTTGCGAGTCGGCGAGGACGTCCGGGTTCCCGGCTGCCGCGGGCACGCTGATCGCCGAGCTCGAACGCGGGCGGATCAGCCCGCAACGGTTCTCCGCCGCACTTTCGACATGGGCCGGTGAGCTCCCCGGCAGGTTGTCCTATGCAGGAGATCTCGCTGCCGTGTATTTCGCCTACAGGCGTGAGCTCGATCGGATCGGGCGCGTCGACTCGGAGCTGTTCGCCTGGCGTGCGCTCGACGCTCTGCGCAGGGCTCCCCAGCGCTGGGGAGCCACGCCCGTGTTCTTCTACGGCTTCGATGACATGACAGCCCTGGAGCGCGACGCGATCGAGACGCTGTCGAGGATCGTCGAGGCTCAGGTGACCGCCTCGCTCACCTACGAGCCGGGGCGGGTCGCGCTCTCGGCGAGGGCGACCGTGGCACAGGAGCTGGCTGCGATCGCGACCACGGTCAGGACCTTGCCATCCGGCGCGGAGCACTACGAGGACGCCGCGCGCGCCGCACTTCACCAGCTTGAGCGATTCGTCTTCGAGCGGGCACCTGTCCGCGTCGACCCGGGCGGCGCGGTGACGCTGATGGAGGCCGGCGGCGAGCTGGCCGAGGCCGAGCTGATCGCGGCCGAGGTGCTGACGTCACTGCGGTCCGGGGTCAAGCCGGAGGAGATCGTTGTCGTCTGCCGCTCGTTGCAACGGTCCGGCGCCCTGCTCGAGCGGGTCCTTCGGCGTCACGGGGTCGAGGTCGCGAGCGACCGGGTGATCCCCGTGTCGCACACCGGGCTTGGTCGTGGGCTGCTCGCTTTGGCGCGCTGCACGCTGCTCGGAGCCGATCAGGCGAGTGCCGAGGATCTCGTCTGCTATCTCCGCGCGCCGGGCGTGTTCGAGAACGTCGATGTGCTGGATGCACTGGAGGCCACGATCCGCCGGAGTGCTCTGCGGTCGGCGGGCCAGGCTCGCGCGGCGTCCGGTCTGACGCTGGGCGAGATCGACTCGCTGCGAGCGGCGGACGACCCCGGCGCCGAGCTCGCGCGCCAGGCTCGGCGCCTGCTAGTGGCTCCCCACCGCGGGTGCGCCGCCCGTCTCGACGGTGAAGAGGAACTCGATGCGCGCGCCGCCGCGGTGATCCTCGACGCGCTCAGCGAGTGTGCCGAGCTGGGCGAGCGCCTCAGCGGTTCGGAGGCGCTCGAGCTGCTGGGGGACTCGAGGTCAGGGCGGGGGCCGCGCCGCAGGAGGGCTCGGTGCTGATCGCCGAGCCGCTCGCGATCAGGGCGCGCCGTTTCCGCGTTGTGCTGATCCCCGGACTCTGCGAGGGCGAGTTCCCCGCCGCGGGCGCCGCCGATCCGTTCCTGGGTGACGAGCGGCGCCACGAGCTGGCGCTCGCCGCCGGGCTGGTGCTGGGAGCAGGCGAGGACGCGCTGGCGCGCGAGCGCTACCTGCTGTACGCCTGTGTCTCGCGGGCGACCGAGCGCGTCGTGATCAGCTACCGCAGCTCTGACGAGGAGGGCCGCGCGCTGGCGCCGTCGCCGTTCATCGACGACGTTGCCGAGCTGTTCATTCCGGAGTGGGTCACGAGCCGGCGCCGGCGGATGCTCTCGGACGTCGTCTGGAGCCCCGAGGAGGCGCCCAGTTCCCGTGAGCTTCAGTATGCGCGCGCGGCGGCGGCTGCGGCAAACGCCGCCGCCGCGCGGGGATCCGCCGCCGGCAGGCCCGTCGCCAGAACGCTCGGTGCGGCGGCGATGGGCCACGTTCGTCACCGCGAGGTCGTGTCGGGAGGCGCGCTCGAGTCGTTTGCGGCGTGCCCGGTCAGCTGGTTGATCGAGCGACAGCTCCAGCCCCGCGAGCTGGAGCCCGAAGCCGAGGCGCTGGTGCGTGGCAGCTTTATGCACGACGTCCTCGAGCGGCTGATCGGCGCGCTCGGCGGGCCGGTCACGCCCGCCTCGCTGCCACGGGCACAGGAGCTGCTCGCCGAGCTGGCGGCCGAGCTGCCCGCAGCACTCGGCGCCGGCCGGCCAGATGCCGTGCGCGCCGCGATCCGGCGTGGGATCGAGGCGGATCTGCGCAGATACCTCCTCAGCGAGGCCGCTGACGGCTGCGGATGGGTACCGCAGGCGCTCGAGCAGCGGTTCGGATTCGACGAGGACCCGGAGTCGCTGCCGGCGGTGCTGCTGGGCGCCGGTGAGGATCAGGTGCGGCTGCGGGGGATGATCGACCGCATCGACGTCGAGTCCGGCGGCGGCACCCGGGCGGTCGTCCGCGACTACAAGAGCGGCGCCAACGCGATCAAGCGCGCCGGCGCCCGCTGGAGCACCGAACACGAGCTGCAGGTCGGCCTCTACATGATCGCGGTCCGAAGGCTGCTCGCGCTCGATCCGGTCGCAGGCTTCTTCCAGCCGCTGACGGGCCGTGACCTGCGTCCGCGTGGCGCCTACCTGGACGGTCTCAAGCTCAGTTCGCACGCGTACGCGACGGACGCCTTCGAGCGTCCGGCACTCGACGAGCTGCTCGACCGGGTCGAGCGCGACGCGGTCGAGATCGCATCGTTGCTGCGGGGCGGCGAGCTGACTCCGTGTCCTGAGACGTGCTCACGCGATGGATGCCGTCACCCCGGGATCTGCTGGGCTGGATGACCGTCGTCTACACACCAGAGCAGATCGCGGCGATCGAGCGCGGACACGGGGATCTGCTGCTCGATGCGAGCGCCGGCAGCGGTAAGACGTCGGTCCTGGTCGAGCGGTTCGTCGGCGCCGTTCTGCGCGACGGTGTCGAGGTCGGCGCGATCCTGGCGATCACGTTCACGGAGAAGGCGGCTGCCGAGCTGCGTGAGCGAATTCGCGCCCGCCTGCGATCGCTCGGCGCCGATCAGGCGGCGCGCGAGACGGAGGGAGCGCCGATCTCGACGATTCACGGTTTCTGCGCGCGGGTGCTGCGCGCCAACGCGCTCGCCGCGGGGCTCGATCCCGCCTTCACCGTGCTCGATGAGCACGATGCCGCACGACTGGCCCTCGACGCGTTCGACGCCGCCCTGGATCGGATCGCGATCCGGCCGCAGGGTGCCGAGCTGATCGCCGCCCACGGCCCGGCCGCGCTGCGCGCCGCGATCATCAGGACGCATGAGCAGCTGCGCTCGCGGGGGCAGCTGGCACCGCGTTTGCCACCCCTTCCCGGGGTCGACGCGGACGCAGGCGTGCTCGAACTGGAGCTGGCGGGCTCCCGCGGGCGGGCGCTGCGCGCGGCGCGGGCGGCAGCGAGCGAGTTGGCGGGGATCGCCGATCGATCGGCGCGTGTCGAACAGGCGCGTGACACGTTGGCCCGGGCTTGCGAGGTGCTGGGTGGCCAGGTCTCGTGGCCTGGGGAGCTGACGGCGATCACGCTCGCGGCGCCGACTGCGGCCGCAGCGCTGGCGAGTGAGGCGTGCGACGCCTACCGAGCCGAGTTGGATGAGCTGCGCAGGGCCGGCGAGCGCCTGTACGCATCGGCCGCGAGGCTTGCACTCGACGAGCTGCTGGTGGAGTACGGCGAGCGCTACGGCGCGCTCAAGGCTGAGCGCTCAGCGGTCGACTTCGAGGATCTCGAGCTGCTGGCCCGCCGGTTGCTGGCGGATGGCGACGTCGGCGGCCGCTTGCGCGATCGGTTCTCGCACGTGATGGTCGACGAGCTGCAGGACACCAACAGGGTCCAGTTCGAGCTGATCGAGCTGGTGTCGGCGGGCAACCAGTTCATGGTTGGCGACGCGCAGCAGTCGATCTACGGCTTTCGACACGCCGAGGTCGAGCTGTTCCAGGCGCGAGGGGCCGCGCTGGCGCCGTCCGGCTCTCGCCTGTCGCTCAACACCAACTTCCGCTCGCGACCGGAGATCCTGGCGGCGCTCAACGCGGCGTTCGAGACGGCGCTCGGTGAGCACTTCCGGCCACTGCGCCCGGGCCGGAGCGAGTCGCCGGCGCAGGAGCCGTTGGTCGAGTTGCTGATCGTCGACAAGGGGGCGAACTGGGAGGTCGATGGCCTCGCGGCGCCGTGGCGCACCGCCGAGGCACGCGCACTGGCGGCGCGTGTCCGGGAGCTGACCGACGCGGGCCTGCCGGCAGGCGAGATCGTCGTGCTGACGCGGGCGAGCACCGACCTGCGCGTGTATGAGCGGGCGCTCGAGGACGTCGGGGTGCCGACCTATCTGATCGGCGGCCGCGGCTACTGGTCCCATCCTCAGGTGGTCGAGCTGGTCTGCTACCTCCGGGCGCTGGCGAACCCGCATGACGCGGAGGCGCTGTACGCGACCTGGTGCTCGCCGCTGTGCGGGATCTCTCTGGATGCGCTGGTGCTGATCGCCGCGGGCGCCCGTGACGAGCTCTCGCTCGAGGACCGCGAGCGGCTGGCGACGTTCGAGCAGTGGTTCGTGCCGGAGCGTCGTGCCGCCGCGCGGGTCGGCGCCGAGGAGCTGCTGCACCGCGCGATCGAGCGCACGGACTATGAGCTGGTCGTCCTGTCGCTGCCCGGTGGACGCCGCCGGCTCGCCAACGTCCGCAAGCTGATGCGCCTCGGCCGTGAGTGGGAGGCCGAGGCCGGCAGCGATCTGCACGGCTTCCTGAGGCTGATCGAGCGCCGGATGCGCCTGTCGGACCGCGAGAGCGAGGCGCCGGTCGAGAGCGAGGCGATCGACGCCGTTCGGCTGATGACGATCCACCGGTCAAAGGGTCTCGAGTTCGGTGTCGTCTGCGTCGCGGATCTCGGTCGCGGGCCTGTGCACCGTCCGGATCTGATCCGCATCTCCCGTGACGGTACGCGGCTCGGGCTACGGCTCGCCGCGGCCTGGAACCGCTGCGCGGATCCCGGCGCTCGATTACAACCAGCTCGGCGAGGAGCAGGCGACGGTAGAGGCGCAGGAGGAGCGCCGGTTGTTCTACGTGGCGATGACGAGGGCCAGAGAACGGCTGATCCTCAGCGGCGCCGCCAAGCTCGACACCTGGGCGAAGGGGAACAGGGGGACGCCGATCGACTGGATCGCCCCGGCCTTCGTCCCTGACATCGCTGCTGCTCCTGTCTCGCAGGTGACCGGGCTGGGCGTGCGTCTGACGGTCATCTCGGCCTCCGATGAGCGCGCGGAGGTGGTGCAGGCTGCCGCGCCCGCGGATGATGATCGGCCGGACACCGCCGCACGAGCTCCCGAACCTCCATCGCTGCATTCAGCGCCGGCGGCCGTGCCGGCGGCGCCCGGCCCGCCGCCGCCCGTTGCGTCACTCAGCTACTCGGCGCTTGCGGAGTACGAGCGGTGCGGTTACCGCTTCTACGTCGAACGGGTGCTGGGGGTGGCCGGCATCGAGCAGATCTCCACTCCCGCCGTGAGCCCCGGCGGGCGTTTGCGCGCCGGGGCGGCGGAGCGCGGCACCGCGGTGCACGCGCTGCTGGAGCGGATCGACTTCCGTCGTCCGGCGCTGCCGGAGCTCGAGGGGTTGGCGCAGATCGACGGGCTGGCACCGGCCGATCTGCGTGCCGTGGCGGCGATGGTCGAGGCGTTCATCGCGAGCGAGACGTGCAGCCGGCTCACGCGGGCTGCTGAGGTGCGACGGGAGCAGCGGTTCGCGCTGGCGCTCGGCGGCGGACCGCTGCTCACCGGTGTGTTCGACGTGATCGCGCTCGAAGATGGCGCCCGTTCGCTCGTCGTCGACTACAAGAGCGACCGGCTCGATCGCCGAAGCCCTGCCGAGCTTGTTGCGACGAGCTACGCGCAGCAGCGGGCGATCTACGCGCTGGCGGCGTTGCGGACCGGCATCCAGACGGTCGAGGTCGTCCACCTGTTCCTGGAGCGGCCAGATGACCCGGCCACCCGAACGTTCGCACGCGCCGAGTTGGCTGAGCTCGAGCGGTCGCTGCTCGCCCGCACGGCGGGAATCATGCGACGCGAGTTCTCGGTGAGCCGCGGAACCGCGACGCGCGATCTGCGACGGCTGCCCGGCGCAGGACGGACTCTGCTCCTGGCCCGCCACGCTCACCCGGCGCGCGTCCGCCGACCAGCTGTTCTGAGCGTTCACGCGGCGTCTGGCTGCTCGGCATTCGTCTGCGGATAGCCGGCGGCATCTGGCTGCTGATCCTCCTGATCCTCGTCCTTGAACAGCCACCTCGGCCAGATCCTGCGCGCCAGGACCACGTTCAGCTCAGCCGAGTACATCGTCGCGTAGGAGCCGAGGTGCAGCCACGCGAGCACTCCGAGCACCAGCGCGAACGTGCCGTAGGCGCTCTTGGAGTTGGCGACATGAGCGATGAAGACCCCTCCGAGAGCCTGCAGGAGCGACCACGCGATCGCCGATAGCACCGCTCCCGGCACCAACCAGCGCAGCTCCGTCTCGGCCGAGCACAGGAGCTTGAACGAGGCCAGGAACAGCACGAAGTTGACCGCCAGCGAGCCGATGACCCCGATCACCAGCGACAGGGTGCCGCCGAGTCCCGCGCCGAGGAGGCCGTTGGCGGTCGAGGCGACCAGGAACATCCCGCCCAGACAGATCAACAGGAACAGGCCGTGCAGGCGCTGCTGGATGAAATCGAGTCGATGTTTGTTGGGCACGCCCCAGACGCGGTCGAGCGCGTGGACGGCCGCCTGCGTGACGCCGAGGCCGGCGAACAGCGACAGGGCGATTCCGACCACCAGGGCGAGCGTGTCGCCCTTCAGCTCCTCATCCCTGATCGCGTCGCCGATCACGGGAAAGCGGCCGAGCACGGAATCCTTCGCGGAGTGCAGCGCGCTCGGGTCGCCCGCCAGCACGAACCCGAGCACGGTCACGAACACGAGCAGCAGCGGAAACAGCGACAGGAATGCGTAGTAGGCGACGAGCGCGGCCAGCTTGCCTGCCTGATCGTCGCTGAACTTCTTGACGACCGCCATCGGGAGCGACAGCCATCGCCGTCGATGCTGGAAGTCGTCGAATCTGCGCAGCGGCGCCATCAGGTCCAAGAACGGAGTGATAGCGATCTTGGCCGACGCCGGCGCATGCAACCGTTCTCCTCACCGGGGACCGGCGGTTCCAAACGTGCCACCGACATCCATCGCAGCGACATCCATCGCAGCGGCATCGATGCCGGCGGCATCGATGCCGGCGAGATCGATGACGGCGAGATCGATGCCGGCGACATCCACCACAACTCCCCACGCTCCACCCCGTTTCGAGGCGCCCTGGGGTCTTGAGCCGCGGAGAGGGGCTTAAAACGCCACGCTTGGCAAGGACGGTGGGGGTCCGGGGACTTGTGGTGGCGGATGCGCCTCGCTTGGTGGCGGATGCGCCTCGCTTGGTGGCGGATGCGCCTCGCTTGGTGGCGGATGCGCCTCGCTTGGTGGCGATGCGCCTCGCTTGGTGGCGGATGCGCCTCGCTTGGTGGCGGATGCGCCTCGCTTGGCGGCGATTCCCGCCGCGCCTCGCTGCGCCGATCCGTGCCAACGGCAGTCTCGGCGGGTTCAGCGGTTGACGCCTTCGATCGAGAGCAGGGTGCGCTTGCGATCGAGGCCGCCGGTGTATCCGCCGAGCTCCGCCGCTGCTGAGCAGAACTCGGTGGCAGGGCACGACGATCGGCAAAGGGTTCGAGCCCAGCGCGTTTCCCGCGGCACGGAACGCGCGCGGGCTCCCCGCCTCGCCGGCGACCAGCTTGTAGGACGACACCGATCCGTACGGGATCCGAGCGGTGGCTCTCAGCACCGCCGCGCGCGAAGCCGCCGTGTCAGCTGCCAGTCCAGCGGGATCTCGAAGCGCCGGCGCGTGCCGGCGAAGAACTCGTCCAGCTCGCGGCGCACCGGGTCAAGGCGCGCCGGCGCCTCCAGCACCCTCGGGCTGATCCGCTCGGCGATCTCCGCAAGCGCCTCCTGCACGCTGACCTCGTCGAGGTAGGCGACCCGCGCCAGCCCGCTCGGGGTTGCGGCCAGGAGCAGGCTCCCGACGGGCGAGTCCTCGGTCGCGTAGGCGACGTCGAGCAGCCCGCCGGCGATGGCCGCGGCGGTCAGGTCGGGCAGGCGCGCCCGGCGGTTGAACCCGGGAGCCTCAGACGGCCTGAGGTCGCGTTCCAGCTTCGCTGCGTCGGCTCGCAGCAGGGCCTCGATCTCACTCATCGCTGATACTCCATTCGCAGTCGCTTCAAGGCCTCGTGCACGTTGCGCCGTGCCGCCTCCTCGCTGGTCGCCATCGTTGTCGAGATCAGCGCGTAGTCGGCGTCGAGGATGTACCGCAGCGCCAGCGCCGTCCGCTGCTTGTCCGGCAGCCCGCGCACCAGCGCCCAGACGCCGTCGTCCGGGATCTGCGCGCCACCATCGACGTCGGTTTCGGAGCAGGCCCTGACAGCCTCCGGTGGCTCGGCCACCGGTACCGGCCGCGCGCCGGCGAGCGCGGATCGTGGTCGATCGCCTTGTGGTGCGCGATCGTCAACAGCCAGCCGCGCAGATTCGAGGCGTCGCGCAGCCGCGGGTAGGCGCGCAGCGCCGAGAGCCATGTCTCCTGATAGCAGTCGTCGGCGTCGATCGACCCCGACCATCGCGGCCAGGAACCGGTGGACGTCACGGCCGTGGGCATCGAGCAGCGATTGGAACGGAGGCAGGCTCACTGAAGGATCAACGCGCGCAGACGCCACGGCGTGAGATCCTCGCTGCTGGAACGGCGGCAACACCAAAGCGCCGCAGCAGTCGCCGCGCGGCACCGTCCCGGTAGGCTGGGGGAATGGAGCAACGAGCGCTGGGCAATCAGGGGCTGGAGGTCTCGGCAGAGGGTCTCGGCTGCATGGGCATGTCCGAGTTCTACGGTGCAGCGGATGAGGGCGAGGCGATCGCGACGATCCACCGCGCGCTCGATCTCGGCGTCACGCTGATTGACACGGCCGACGTCTACGGCCCACACACCAACGAGGTGCTCGTCGGCGACCGCGATCGCCGACCGGCGCGATCAGGTCGTGCTCGCGACCAAGTTCGGGATCGTGCGGGATCCGGAGAACCCGCAGGCGCGCGGTTTCAACGGGCGCCCCGAGTACGTGATCTCTGCCTGCGAGGCGTCGCTGCGACGTCTGGCCGTGGACCACATCGACCTCTACTACCAGCATCGCGTCGACCCCGACGTGCCGATCGAGGAGACCGTCGGCGCGATGGCGGAGCTCGTCGACGCCGGCAAGGTGCGCTTCCTCGGGCTGTCCGAGGCCTCAGCCGAGACGATCCACCGCGCCCACGCGGTTCACCCGATCAGCGCCCTGCAGAGCGAGTACTCGCTGTGGAGCCGGGACATCGAGGACGGGGTGATCGGTGCGATCCGCGAGCTGGGGATCGGCCTGGTCGCCTACAGCCCGCTCGGCCGTGGCTTCCTGACCGGCGCGATCAAGCGCCCGCAGGACCTCGCCGAGGACGACTTCCGCCGCTACAGCCCGCGTTTCCAGGGAGAGAACTTCGACCGCAACCTCGACCTCGTCGAGCAGGTGGGCGAGCTTGCGCGTGAGCACAACTGCACGCCGGCGCAGCTGGCGCTCGCGTGGGTTCTGCACCGCGGCAAGGACATCGTCCCGATCCCCGGAACGAAGCGACGGCGCTACCTGGAGGAGAACCTCGAGGCGCTCGAGGTGCAGCTGAGCGCGCAGGACATGGCGGCGGATCGACGAGGTCGCGCCCGTCGGTGTCGCGGCAGGCGATCGCTACGGCGACATGTCCCCGATCAACCGCTGAGCAGCGGCAATCGCGCGCGTCAACGCTTGAACACTGCGCCTTCAGGGGATAAAACAACACGATGGCACGCGCGATCTGGAGTGGCGCGATCAGCTTCGGGCTGGTCAACGTCCCCGTCAAGCTGTTCTCGGCGACCTCGCCGAAGGCCGTCCGCTTCCACCAGCTCTCCGGCAAGACCGGCGCGCGGATCAAGCAGAAGCGGGTCGACGCGAGCACCGGCGAGGAGGTCGCGTTCGAGGACATCGTCAAGGGCTACGAGCTCAGCCCCGACCGCTACGTGCTGATCGACCCGGCTGAGCTCGACGCGCTTGACCCGAAGGCGACGCGGACGATCGACATCGAGGAGTTCGTCGATCTCGCCGACATCGACCCGATCTACTACGACAACTCCTACTACCTGGCGCCGAACGCCGGCGGCGCCAAGGCCTACCGGCTGCTGCTCGACGCGATGCGCGAGTCCGGCAAGGTCGCGATCGGCCGGGTCGTGCTGCGCTCCAAGCAGCAGCTGTGCGCGCTGCGCCCGACCGGCGACGTGCTGACGCTGTCGACGATGCTGTTCGGCGACGAGGTCGTCCCGCCGCGACTCGCTCGACGAGCTCGACGCGCGTCTCCGACGCAGCAGGCGACCGACCGCGAGCTGGCGATGGCGCGCCAGCTGATCGACTCGCTCTCAGCCGATTTCGACCCCGCTCGGCTACCGCGACGACTACCGGGAGCGCGTGCTCGCGCTGATCGAGGCGAAGGCCTCGGGTCAGGAGATCGCGGTCGCGCCGCAGGAGAGCGAGCCGGCGCCGGCGCCGGACCTGATGGCGGCGCTCGAGGCGAGCCTCGCGGCGATGCAGCGCCCGACGCCGCGAGCCGGCGCCGAGCACCCGCGAAGGCCGGCCGCGCGAAGCGCGCCACACGAGCCTCCAGGCCAACGGCTCCAGGCGAGCCCGCCGAAGCCCGCGAGCCAAGGCGAGCCAAGGCCAAGCACTGATCGAGGCAAGCGCGCTCGCCGGCGGCCGCTGATCGCCGGTGCGAAAACCCGCTGGTAGCCTTCGCTGACTCCTCCGCCGGCCGGCAGACTACCTCCTCACGCGCGTCACGCGCGCCATCCGATGACGAACAGACCCGCTCCACCGGGGGCCAGTGGCCTCTACGACCCCGCCAACGAGCACGACGGCTGCGGCATCGCGCTCGTCGCGAAGCTGTGGGGCGAGGCGAGTCACGCGGTCGTCGAGAAGGCGCTGGACGCGCTCGAGAACCTCGAGCACCGTGGCGCCGAGGGCGCCGACCCGAACACGGGCGACGGCGCCGGCATCCTGCTGCAGATCCCGGACGCGTTCTTCCGCGCGGCAGTCGCGGGCGTCGAGCTGCCGGCACCGGGACGCTACGGCGATCGGCGTCTGCTTCCTGCCGACCGACCCCGAGCGCCGGGCCGCGATCGAGCAGCTGATCGAGGCGACGATCGCGGCCGAGGGCCAGCGCGCTGCTCTGGTGGCGCGACGTCCCGATCGACGAGCGCTACGTCGGCGACACCGCGCGCGCGTCGGCGCCCTACATCCGGCAGGTGCTGATCGAGGCATCGGAGGAGATCGCCGACCAGGAGGCGTTCGAGCGCAAGCTGTACGTGATCCGGCGGCTGATCGAGCGCGCCGCCGGCAGCGAGGTCGCGCTCCCGAGCTTCTCCTCGCGGACGATCGTCTACAAGGGCATGCTGACCGCGCCGCAGCTGCCGCGCTACTTCACCGACCTGCGTGACCCGCGGGTCGCATCGCGCCTGGCGCTCGTGCACTCGCGCTTCTCGACGAACACGTTCCCGAGCTGGGCGCTCGCGCATCCGTACCGGATGATCGCCCACAACGGCGAGGTCAACACGCTGCGCGGGAACGTCAACTGGATGCGGGCGCGCGAGTCGCAGCTCGCCTCCGAGCTGTTCGGCGACGACCTCGCCAAGGTCATCCCGGTCGTCCAGCCCGGCGCTTCGGACTCGGCGACGTTCGACAACGTGCTCGAGCTGCTCGTGCTGAGCGGCCGCTCGATCCCGCACGCGGTGATGATGATGATGCCCGAGGCCTACCGGACCAGGAACGATCTCGACCCCGACGTCAAGGGCTTCTACGACTTCCACTCCTGCCTGATGGAGCCATGGGACGGGCCGGCGGCGGTCGTGTTCACCGACGGCCGGCTCGCCGGTGCGGTGCTCGACCGCAACGGCCTGCGCCCCGGGCGCTGGATCCAGGACACCGAGGGCTACGTCGTGCTCGCCTCCGAGACCGGCGTGATCACGGTCGCCCCCGAGCACGTCCAGCGCAAGGGCCGCCTCGCGCCCGGCAAGGTGTTCCTGCTCGACCTCGAGGCGGGCAAGATCGTCGACGACGAGCAGGTCAAGCGGCGGATCGCGCGCGAGCAAGCCCTACGGCGAGTGGTACCAGCGGTCGGTCGTGCACATCGACGACCTGCCGGATCGCGAGCCGCAGACGCCGCGGATCGAGCCGCTGCGCTCCAAGCAGCTCGCGTTCGGCTACTCGCAGGAGGACCTGCGGATGGTGATCGCGCCGATGGCCGCTCGCGGGGAGGAGCCGGTCGGCGAGCATGGGCAACGACGCCGCGCTCGCGGTCATGTCCGACCGCCAGCCGACCGCTGTTCGCCTACTTCAAGCAGCTGTTCGCGCAGGTCACCAACCCGCCGATCGACCCGATCCGTGAGTCCGTCGTGATGAGCCTGCAGGCCGGCGTCGGCGCGGAGATGAACCTGCTCTCCGAGGTCCCCGAGCAGGCCCACCATGCTGGTGATGGACCAGCCGATCCTCCGCAACCACGAGCTCGAGAAGCTCCGCCAGGTCTCGCACGACGTGTTCGACGCGGCGACGCTCGACATCACCTGGCCGATCGAGCAGGGGGCGGCCGGGATGGAGCCGCGGCTGGCGGCGCTGTGCGAGGAGGCCGCCCGCTACGTCGACAACGGCGCCAACATCCTGATCCTCTCGGACCGCAACCTCGGGCCCGAGCGGGTCGCGATGCCGTCGCTGCTGGCGGTCGCCGCCGTCCACCACCACCTCGTGCGGCGCGGAACGCGGCTGCGCACCGGACTCGTGATCGAGTCCGGCGAGCCGCGGGACATCCACCACATGGCGACGCTGATCGGCTACGGCGCCGCGGCGATCAACCCGTACGT
This sequence comes from uncultured Solirubrobacterales bacterium, assembly GCA_963742025.1. GTDB lineage: Bacteria > Actinomycetota > Thermoleophilia > Solirubrobacterales > Solirubrobacteraceae > Palsa-465. The sequence goes on along the minus strand of CAVUKF010000002.1, from coordinate 622,663 downwards.
GATGTTCGAGTCGCTCGACGAGCTCGCCGACCGCGCGCTGCTGCCGGTCGACCTCGACCGCGAGGAGGCCGAGAAGCGGATCGTCAAGGCGATCGGCAAGGGCCTGCTGAAGACGCTCGTCGAAGATGGGGATCTCGACGATCCAGTCCTACTGCGGCGCGCAGATCTTCGAGGCCGTCGGGCTCGACCGCGAGCTGATCGACGCGCACTTCACCGGGACGGCCTCGCGGATCGGCGGCGTCGGGCTCGAGCAGCTCTCGACCGAGGCGATGGAGCGCCACTTCCGCGCCTACCCGCGCACCGATCGCGAGCTGCTGCCGGTCGGCGGCGTGCTGCAGTGGCGCCGCGACGGCGAGCTGCACATCTGGAACCCGGACACGATCGCGACGCTGCAGCGCGCGGTACGCGACAAGGACGAGCCGTGGCGGACCTACGAGGAGTTCGCGCGGCTCGCCAACGACGAGGCGACACGCCGCTCGGCGCTGCGCGGGCTGATGAGGTTCAAGACGCTGCCCGAGCCGATCCCGCTCGACCAGGTCGAGCCGGCGACGCAGATCGTCAAGCGGTTCACGACCGGCGCGATGAGCCTCGGCGCGCTCTCGCGGGAGGCCCACGAGACGCTCGCGATCGCGATGAACCGGCTCGGCGCGAAGTCCAACACCGGCGAGGGAGGCGAGGACGCCGCCCGCTACACCGCGGATCGACAACGGCGACCTGCGGCGCTCGGCGATCAAGCAGATCGCCTCCGGCCGCTTCGGCGTGACGACTCACTACCTCGTCAACGCCGACCAGCTGCAGATCAAGATGGCGCAGGGCGCGAAGCCCGGCGAGGGCGGTCAGCTCCCGGGCCACAAGGTCGACGACTACATCGCGAAGATCCGCCACTCGACGCCGGGCGTCGGTCTGATCTCGCCGCCGCCCCACCACGACATCTACTCGATCGAGGATCTCAAGCAGCTGATCTACGACCTGCGCTGCGCCAATCCGACGGCGTCGGTGTCGGTCAAGCTCGTCTCCGAGGTCGGCGTCGGCACGGTCGCCGCCGGCGTCGCGAAGGCGAACGCCGACCACGTCACGATCTCCGGACACGACGGCGGCACCGGCGCCTCGCCGCAGTCCTCGATCCAGTCGGCCGGCGTGCCGTGGGAGATCGGCCTCGCCGAGACGCAGCAGACGCTGCTGCTCAACGATCTGCGCAGCCGCGATCACGGTCGAGGTCGACGGCCAGATGAAGACCGGGCGTGACGTCGTCATCGCCGCGCTGCTCGGCGCCGACGAGGTCGGCTTCTCGACCGCGCCGCTGATCGCGATGGGCTGCGTGATGATGCGCGTCTGCCACCTCAACACCTGTCCGGTCGGGATCGCGACCCAGGACCCCCGGCTGCGTGAGCGGTTCCGCGGCACGCCGGAGCACGTCGTCGACTACCTGATGATGGTCGCCGAGGAGGTCCGCCAGATCATGGCCTCGCTCGGGTGTCCGCCGCTTCGAGGATCTGATCGGCCGCACCGATCTGCTCGAGATGGACGATGCGATCGACCACTGGAAGGCGCGGAAGGTCGACCTGTCGATGGTTCTCGCGAGCCCGGAGCTGCCGCCGGGGACGGCGCGGCGCCGCACGCGCGCGCCGGTGCCGGTGCTCGACGACGCGCTCGACTGGGAGCTCGTGCGCGCTGCGCGCCGGCGCTCGAGCGCCGCGAGCCGGTGTAGCTCGGGCCGATCCCGCTCCGCAACGTCAACCGCGCCGTCGGCGCGATCCTGTCCGGCGAGATCGCGCGACGTCACGGCAGCGCCGGGCTCCCGGAGGGAACGATCGAGATCTCGTTCTCGGGCACCGCGGGCCAGAGCTTCGGCGCCTGGCTGGCGCCCGGCGTGACGCTGTCGCTGCGCGGTGAGACGAACGACTACGCGGGCAAGGGCCTGTCCGGCGGGATCCTCTCCGTGCGCCCGCCGGAGAGCGCGATGTTCCGCGCCGAGGAGAACCAGATCGTCGGCAACACCGTGCTGTACGGCGCGACCGCGGGCCGCGCGTTCTTCCGCGGCCTCGCGGGCGAGCGCTTCGCGGTTCGCAACTCGGGCGCGCACGCGGTCGTCGAGGGCGTCGGCGACCACGGCTGCGAGTACATGACCGGCGGCCGGGTCGTCGTGCTCGGACCGACCGGGCGCAACTTCGCGGCCGGGATGAGCGGCGGCATCGCCTACGTGCTCGACGACCGCCGCTTCACGCCCGCTGCAACACCGAGCTCGTCGACCTCGAGTCGCTCACCGACGCCGACGACGAGGAGGTCAAGGCGCTGATCGCCGAGCACGCGCAGCGGACCGGTTCGCTGGTCGCGCGCAACATCCTCGCGCAATGGGACCGCGGCGCACGTGAGCGCTTCGTCAAGGTGATGCCCCGTGACTACAAGCGCGCGCTCGCGGAGCGGGCCGCGGCGGGCGACCGTCGAGGCCTGAGCAGATGGGCGAGCTCGGAGCATTCCTGAAGATCCAGCGCGTCGGCTTCGACAAGCGCGACCCGGCCGAGCGCGTCGAGCGACTACAAGCAGTACTTCGCGCTGCAGAGGACGAGGAGCTGCGCCGCCAGGGCGCGCGCTGCATGGACTGCGGCGTCCCGTTCTGCCACGAGGGCTGCCCGCTCGGCAACCTGATCCCCGACTGGAACGACCTCGTCTACCGCGACAAGTGGCGCGAGGCGATCGACGCGCTGCACACGACCAACAACTTTCCCGAGTTCACCGGCCGCATCTGCCCGGCGCCGTGCGAGTCGGCCTGCGTGCTGGCGATCAACGACGACGCGGTGACGATCGAGCAGATCGAGCTGGCGATCGCCGAGCGCGCGTTCGAGGAGGGCTGGGTCGTCCCGAGCCGCCGGCGCGGCGCTCCGGCAAGACGCGTCGCGGTCGTCGGCGCCGGACCCGCCGGCCTGGCCGTCGCCGCCGAGCTCAACCGCTGCGGGCACACGGTCACCGTCTACGAGCGCGACGAGGCGCCCGGCGGGCTGATGCGCTTCGGCGTCCCCGACGCGAAGCTCGAGAAGTGGATCATCGACCGGCGCGTCGCGATCCTCGAGGCCGAGGGGATCGACTTCGTCTACGACGTCGACGTCGGCCGCGACGTCACCGTCGAGGAGCTGCCGGACCGCCACGACGCGCTCGTGCTCGCGATCGGCTCGCGGGTCTCACGCGACCTCGTGGTCACGCCGGCCGTGAGCTGAGCGGCATCCATCTCGCGATGGACTACCTGTACCAGCGCAACCGCTGGGTCGCCAAGCAGGAGGGCCGGGCGTTCCACGAGCCGTCGACCCGGGCGCCGAGATCACCGCGGCGGGCAAGCGCGTCGTCGTGATCGGCGGCGGCGACACCGGGATGGACTGCATCTCCAACTCCCATCGCGAGGGCGCGGCAGCGTCGTGATGCTCGACGTCTACCGCCGAGCTCGGCACCGACGGCGTCGACCCGCGGCACCCGTGGCCGCTGCCGCCGAAGCGCACGCCGATGACCTACGCGCTGGAGGAGGGCGGCAAGCGCCGCTGGGGCACGGAGGTGACCGGCTTCGGCGGCGCGTCGACGGTCACGTGACGCACGTCTACGCGCGCAAGGTGACCGGCGCCTCCTCACGCGATCTGACGCCGGTGCCGGGCAGCGAGTTCGTGCTCGACGCGGACCTCGTCCTGATCGCGATCGGCTTCGAGCACCCCGAGCACGAAGGCGCGTCGCGCGAGCTCGGCGCTCGACCTCGACCACCGCGGCAACATCCGCACCGAGACAGACCTACAAGACCTCGACGGCCGGAGTGTTCGCCTGCGGGGACGCGCGGATCGGCCAGTCGCTGGTCGTCACCGCGATCGCCGAGGGACGCAAGTGCGCGCGCGTCGTCAACAAGGCGCTCGGCGGCACGCCGATGGACCAGGACCGCGAGCTGCTCGCGATCGGGGCCTGGAGCGGCGAGGCCGACCGGACGCTGCGCCACGAGGCGGAGGCGGCCGGGACGGTCCGCGCCGGCGAGGAGTTCTTCAGCGGACCGGGAACGCGGCCGTGATTGACCGAGATCGGCGACCGACGGCGGGTCGGCAGCTGACCTGAATGTTCGCTGTAGCGTTAAGCGAGGTGGCGCAGTGCATCAGGACGGTTGTTGCTCGGGGTGACCGAGTCTGACTTTAACAGGCTTGGGACGGGGAAACTCGCCCATGTCGGTCAGGGAACTGCGCCCCCACTTCCCTGGCTCTCCGGGGGGCCCAGATGGATCTGGGCCCCCCGGGCTCTTTCCAAGACGCGTGGACGTGTCAGACGTGGCCCGGTGTGAGACTTTGTCGGGATGAGCGCGCTCGCTCTCGATCCCCGTCTCTCAGCGGCCGCGCGCGGCGCTCCACGCGTGCACTGCTCGGTCGCCTGCACCGTCGAGAGACTTGGCTCAACAACGCCGGGCAGTTCTTCTCGCAGCTCGCCGGACCTGAACTGGCCCGCGCTGCTGCTCGGCATGCTGCTGTTCGCGCTCTACCTGCGCTGCGCTCGCGCGCGCTGTGGGCTGCGCTCCGCGCCGCATACCCGGACGGCGGATCCGCTGGCGCGACATCTGGGGCGCCTACATGGTCGGCTACGCGATCAACAACGTGTTCCCGCTCGGCGGCGGCAACATCGCCCAGCTGTTCCTGACCCGAGTCGCGATCGAGGACAGCAGCTATCCGACCGTCGCCGCGGCGCTGTCGACCGGGCTCGTCTTCGACTGGTTCGTGGGGGTGCTGGTGATGTGCTTCGCGTTCACCCAGGGGGTGTTCCCCAAGCCGCCGAACTTCGCCAAGCTGCGGCTCGTTCGACATCAGCTTCTTCGCCTCGAACATGCGCTTCACGCTGTTCTTCCTGACGGCGCTCGGGGTCCTGTCCATGGTCGCCTTCGCGCTGCTCTCGGCGAAGGTGCGGGCGTTCTGGCAGCGCGTCCGCCAGGGCTTCACGATCCTGCGCGACCGCCGCACGCTACTTCCGCGAGATGTGCACCTGGCAGGCGGCGAGCTGGGTCGCGCGGTTCGCCTCCTACTGGGCGCTGCTCGACGCTTTCCACATCGGCGGTCAGTCCGCAACGCGCTGCTGGTGCTCGCCGTCCAGGTCGTCGCCTCGGTGTTCCCGTTCACGCCGGGCGGGCTCGGCGTCCAGCAGGCGCTGCTGCTCCAGATCTTCGCCGGCAGCGCGTACGTCGCCGCGTTCTCGGTCGGGCAGCAGATCGCGACGACGGTGCTGACCTGCCTTCTCGGCTTCGCCGCGCTGATCCTCATCTTCCGCTTCAAGAGCTTCCGCGAGGTGATCGCGCGCGGGCGAGAGCACCGCCGCAACGAGGCGGCGGTCACGGGCTGACCCCGTGACCTCAGGTGCGTCGGGTGGCGCCCGGGCTCGCGGGACCGTCGTCTAACCTGGAGGCGATGAGCGAACTCCCGACGGTCTGCGTGATCGGCGCCGGATCCTCCGGGATCACCGCGTGTAAAGCACTCGTCGACCGCGGCATCCCCTTCGATTGCTTTGAGAAGTCCGACCGCGTCGGTGGCAACTGGGTGTTCGCCAACCGTAACGGGATGTCCTCGGCATACCGTTCGCTCCACATCAACACCTCGCGGCGGCGCATGGAGTACGCCGACTATCCGATGCCGGCGTCCTATCCGGATTTCGCACATCACACCCAGATCGCCGCCTACTTCGACGCCTACGTCGACCACTTCGGCCTGCGTGAGCTGATCACCTTCGAGACCGGCGTCGAGCACGCGAGCTCGACGAAGACGGCATCTGGACGGTCAGCTCGGAGAGCGGCGAGCAGCGCCGCTACGACGCGCTGATCGTCGCCAACGGACACCACTGGGACCCGCGATGGCCCGATCCGCCGTATCCGGGCGAGTTCGCCGGCGAGCAGCTCCATGCCCACCACTACGTCGACGACAGCGGCTGGCGCGGACAAGCGCGTGCTCGTCGTCGGGATCGGCAACAGCGCGATGGACATCGCCGTCGAGTCGAGCTTCGTCGCGGCAGCGCACGCTGCTGTCCTCGCGGCGCGGTGCCTACATCCTGCCCAAGTACGTGTTCGGCCGTCCGCTGGATCAGATCGGCATCAACGGACCGATGCCGCTGCTGCCGTTGCCGGTCCGCCGGACGATGCTGCGCGGCGATCTACCGGATCGCCGTCGGCCGGGTCGAGGATTTCGGCCTGCCGGCGCCCGACCACCGGATCGGCGAGGCCCACCCGACGGTCTCGGCGGACTTCCTCAATCGGATCGCGCATGGCGAGATCACATGGAAGCCGAACATCTCCCGGCTCGAGACGCGATCGCGTCAGCTTCCAGGACGGACTCGCGCGAGCAGATCGACGTGATCGTCTGGTGCACCGGGCTACAAGGTCACGTTTCCCGTTCTTCGACGACCGGAGCTGATCTCCGCACCCGACAACGACCTGTCGCTCTTCGCCGGGTGTTCAAGCCCGGGATCGAGAACCTGTTCTTCGTCGGGCTGCTGCAGCCGCTCGGCGCGATCATGCCGCTCTCCGAGGCTCAGGGGCGAGTGGGTCGCCGTCTATCTGTGCCGGCGACTACCGGCTGCCGCCCGAGTCGCGATCATGAACGCCGACATCGGACGCGAGCGAGCGAGCTCATGTTCAGGCGCTACGTCGTCCTCGAAGCGGCACACGATGCAGGTCGATTTCGACGCCTACCTGCACGCCCTCGCCGGAGCGAGCGCCGCAGCAGGCGGGCGCGCGGGCCGGCAACCGGCTGCCGGTGACCCCCCGCGCGGCACTCGCCGACCATGCCCCGGCGGCGCGTTCTGCTGCGGTCGGCATGCAAGCAGACCCTGAACCCGAGCGCGCGTGAGCGTCCGCGATGCCGAGCTTCTGCCGACACAACCGCCTGATCCAGAACTGCCCGATCTGCTCCCGCGAGCAGTCGATCGAGATGCGGCCGATCGTGTCTCCTCGGCACCCGAGGAGCAGCGGCGTCACGCGGCAGCGCCCGGACCCGGCACGGCGAGGGCCCCGGCGCGGCCGGCGCTCGCCCGCGGCAGGATCCGGCCGCGAGGCCCGCGGCGAGCGGCTCACCGCGCCGGAGGCCGGCGTCCGCGTCCGGCACCTCGAGCGTGGCGCCGAGGACGGCTACCGCTCGCCGCTCGTTCCCGGCCTGAAGTCGAGCGTCGACGCCGAGCGCCTGGCGGAGGAGCTCGTGTTCGCCACCGCTCGGCTCGCATCCTGCTCGAGCAGGACCCGCCGGGCATGTTCGCCGAGGTCGCCGCGCCGGATCGGCCGACCTCGAGGAGCGGACCTGGCTGGCGTTCCTGATCGCCTACCTCTGCCCCCTGGACGATCAGATCCGTTCGCCGCGATCGAGGCGGTCCGGACCTCCTGGGCGTCCGGCGAGCTCCCCGGCACTCGACGGCGTGGAGACCGGACCGCGGAGCGCCCACGAGCCCGAGCCGCGGGGTCGCGACGCTCGAGGCCTACCGGGCGTGGGCGGCGCGGGCCGGGCTCCCAGGCGGCGGCGTTCACGGGAGAGCCGTTCTGGACACCTCAGCGCCGCTTCTCGACGCGCGTTCGAGCGACTCGCGCTGCCGGGGATGCACCGCGACAGCGGTTTGACCTGCTCGTCACGCTCGGCGCGCTCGGCTGCTACGACCTCGCGCCGGCAGCCTCGAGTTCGGCGGCGAGAACGAGACCACGCTCGCGGCGAAGCGCGCGCTCGGGCATCGGCGATCCGCTGCTGCTCGAGCGTCGCGCCGCCGATCTCGCGCGACGCGTGCGAGGTCCCGCTCGAGGCGCTCGACCTCGGGCTGCACAACTGGGGCTCCGGGCACCGCTCGCGGTCTCGGCGTCACCGGTCGCCGGCGAGCCCGGACCCGGCCGCGCTCGCGCACGTTCGCGACGTCGCTCGAGCTGTAGCGATCCCGGGACAGGGCGCGGGCGGCGCCGATCAAACGCGGAGGCTCCGTCCGACGCACGTCCTACCTTTCCTCGAACTCTCTCTCGAGTACCGGAGTCAAATGTCCCTCTGCTTCATCGAACCGCAGAACGCGATCCGGGTGATCGCCGATTCAGTTGGCCGTGAAGCTCGCCGTCAGATCCTCGGCGAGGTCGTTCGCGCCTGGGTTGATGAGATCCCGGAAGCGGAGCTCGAGTCCCACTACGCAAAGGCCGTCGCCGATCTCGATGAGCACGATCTGTCGATGCTCGCCGCCTGGCACGCCTCGCTCGACGGCGGCCATCCGCTGCCGAACAAGGAGTTTCTCGTCAACGTCTTCCCCTCGCTGGGGGAGAACCGGCGCGAGGCGCTGAAGATCGCCGCCGGCTTCCGTGGCGAGGAGGCGTTCGAGGCCGGTGTCGGCGAGGAGGAGGCGTTCGACACCGTGCTCCCGTGGCTCTCGCGGAGCGGTGCATCGAACTCGCAGGCGAGTGCCTCGAGCTGTACTGCTGGGATCGCCTCGGCAGCGAGAACTGACCGCCGCCGCGGCGCTCAGCCCGGACCGAGCGCTGCTTCGATCTCGGCGATCGCCTGCTCGGTCGTCTGGAAGTGCACCGCGGCCATCCCCAGCTCACGGGCGGCGAGGCAGTTGATCTCGACAGTCATCGATGAACAGCGCCGAGCCGCGGGGGCACCGCCGAGGCGCTCGAGCGTCAGCTCGTAGATCTCCGGCTCGGGCTTGCGCTGAGCCGACGAACGCAGAGTCGACGACGACATCGAAGATCTCGTCGATCGGCAGCTTCGCGCGCCAGAGTGGCTCCCACTCGCGCACGTTGTTGGTGCAGATCGCCATCCTGTAGCCCCGCCCGCGCAGTTCCCGCATGTGCTCGATCATGCGCTCGTTCGGGCGCAGGCTCTCCATGAACGCGGTACCGAAGCCGTGCAGCGTCAGCTCACGCCCCAGCGCCGCAGTCAGCTGAGCGCCGACCTCGGACAGGAAGTGCGCTTCGGTGATGCGGCCACTCTCGAGTTGGTGCAGGGGATTCGCGCCATCCCTGACGGCGAGCGCACCGAGTGCCGCTCCGAAATCCTCAGGCGCGATTCCGGTCGACGCCTGGTAGTCCAGGAACGCGTTGACCAATGGGGATGTGAGCACGCCGCCGAAATCGGTGATCACCGCGACGATCCGGTCTGTCGCCGGAGTGTCGTGCACCAGCGTCCCCCGCTCAATCCGGCCGGGCGATCAGATACACGCCCGGTCCCGCCGCGTCGGCACCCTGGCAGCGCAGCGCATACCCATCGATCCGCACACCGGCGGAGCGGAACGTCGCGATCGAGTGGATCGACTCCCCCGCGAAGCGGCGCGAACGCAGGTCGGCGTCGTCGTTCTCACCGAGCCACAGTTCGACCCCGAGACGTCTCGGGGTGCCGTCGGCCTCATACGTCGTCGACAACCGTGGATCGAACACCGTGGCGGGTTCGTGCTCACCGCGCACCGCCGCGAGCACGCTGTCGCGCTCGTGTCCCTTGGCGCCCGCCGGGCGGATCGCCAGCAGAGCCAGGCCGGCGCCGCCGGGAAACCATGCGGCGAGCAGCCGCGAGGAGTCAAAGCGCCCGGACGGGAGCGGCCTTGAGCGGACCCCGGAGCAGTCGATCTCGCGCACCGCACCGCCGAGGGTGACGGCGCCGATCACCCGACACAGCTCGAGGCTCCCGTCGATCCCCTCCGATGCAGCATCGGGCGGCGTCGGTGAGAGCGACAGATCGCTCCCGGCCCACGACAACGCCCACTCTGAGTTGGCCGTCTCGACGGCGGGCGCCTCGCCGTGTTCTGGGTTCGCTCCCGGATCGAGTGAGCCGAGCGCGACCAGCGGCGACTCGCCGCCCACGGCGATCCCCCACACGGATGTCTGGGGGTCGGTGAAAGCCGCGATCGGGACGGTCCCGGTCGAGACATGTGACTTCATGCCGTGCTGCAAGCCTTGTCGATGCGGGAGCTATCGGCGTCGATACGGCCCAGAGCCGCGCTCATGCCGAAAGCTTGGGCGGCGGCACGTCAAGCGCCGTCGAGTCGACGTCGTAGCTCTGGCCGGTTGCACTCCGCCGACCTGCCGTGAAGCCGACCGCCTGGACGACGAGCCGGTTTCGTAGGCGGGGGAGAATCCAGCCTCGGCCCAGCGCACGTGATGGCGGGAGCAGCAGCAACAGGCCGATCGCGTCAGAGATGAAGCCCGGGATCATCACCAGGAAGCCGCCTGTCAAGACGAGCGCGCCGTCGAGCACCTCGCGACCGGGCGTGCGGCGCTCCGCGAGCGCAGCCGCCAGGCGGCGCATCACGCCGCGGCCCTGCGAGCGCATCGTCCACCAACCGACCGGCAGGGCGACGAGAAGCGCAAGCAGCATCGGAGCTACGCCGATCAGATCGGCGACCCTGATCGCGACGATCAGCTCGGCGATCGGCCAGAGGATCAGCAGCAGTAGGAACAGCATGCTTGAAGCGTAGCGAGGCGCCGGCTCGGGGTCGGCGTCAAGTTGCGCCGCGGGTTGGCTGCCGGGCGCTAGATCGCGGCGATGTCGAGCCGGACGCCCGGCAACCGGTCCAGACCGACCATCTCGATCAGGGTCATGATCTGTGGCTGCGCGCCGCGCAGCCGGATCGCACGTCCGCGGCGCCGCAGGCGCCGGGAGAGAACCGCGAGGTCCAGCATCAGCGACGTATCGGCGAAGACCAGGTCGCTGAGATCGACGATCACGTCCGCCTGGGCCGCAAACGCCCGGACGAGCGCCCGGCGCCGGAAGCCTTGGGTGGTGCGGTCCTCATCGCCCGAGCACCGGAGGGTCGGCGGCTTGTCGTCGAAGTCTACGATTCATGAAACCTACACAACCACGCGGTCCGATGTAAGCGAAGGTTAAGATCTCTTTGTGTTTTTATGGAATCTCCAGGAGGAATGGCAACCGTGGGCGACACTGACGGAGCGATGGTTTCAATCGAGGACGTGACGGATGCGCTGCGCGAGGTGATCGATCCCGAGCTGGGGCTCGATTTCGTCGAGCTGGGTCTGATCTACGGGGTCGAGGTCGAAGGCGACGGGGTCGTCAAGGTGACCTACACGCTGACCAGCCCCGGATGCCCCATCGGCCCGCAGGTGGCCGAGCAGATCGACGAGTTCGTCGGCGACCTGGACGGCGTCAGCGAGGTCCAGTCGGAGATGACCTTCACACCTCCGTGGACGCCGGAGCGAATGAGCGAAGACGCCAAGTTCGCGCTCGGCTTCTAACCGAGCCGGAGCGCGAGGACCGATCGCCGCCAAGCTACGGCACGGAGGCGATGGCCTGGCGAACCTTGGCCACTGTGAGCGCCCCGTGGGATGCCGGCAGGCAGGTCTTGACGGCGCTCAGCACCGCTGGTGCATGCACGTCGATGCCCTGCGCGACGACCATCTGCACGGTCAGCTGCCCGTCGGCGTCGGGGTCAGGGAAGTTGGCCACGCCCTTGGCCCGCATGCACTCCGCGAACGACAGTGCGTCCTCCTTGCGCAGCTCCTGCTGCTCCGCCTGCTGCGCCGGGCCGGCGTTCCGGAACTGCCCCTTGGGCATGATCCCGCTGCATGCGCTGCTCGCCTTCGCAAACGACGGTGAGGATGTGATCGCCGGCGTGATCCGGATCGACAGGCCCTGCTGCCCTGGCTGATTGATCGTCTTCGGGTCGGGGAACCCGGAAACGCCGTTGTTGCGCATGCAGGCCGAATACCTGTAGGCGTCGGCGGTGATGTTCTGCGGCGGGTTCGCGGCGTGGCTGTCGGTCGGCGTCTTCGCTGACGATCCGCAGCCGGCCGCGAAGAGCGCGATGCTCGCGGCCGCCGCCGCTCCGAGTCGGGTCCTGCTGCGCAATTCCATCGCCTCCTTTGCGGCGATCGGATCAGGTCGTGAATGGTTGTAGCTGACGGCTGGTGACAGTACGGTCACGGTGGGTGTGACCCGGCTGTCACCTCGATTGCGCCATGCTTGTCGACCACAATGCGGATCCTGGTCGTCGAAGACCACAGGCGGCTCGCGATCGCGGTGGCGGAGGGGTTGCGCCGGGAGGGGATGGCTGTCGACCTGGCGTTTGACGGCGCTGACGCGCTCGCGCACACAGGCGTCAACGACTACGACGTGGTCGTCCTCGACCGTGACCTGCCGGGGCTCCACGGCGATGAGGTGTGCCGGGCGCTGGTGGCCGGGAGCGGGGGATGCAAGGTGCTGATGCTGACCGCGTCGAGCACGATCCGGGATCGGGTTGAGGGTTTGGGCCTCGGCGCCGATGACTACCTGCCCAAGCCGTTCGATTTCGCGGAGCTGGTGGCGCGGATCAGGGCATTGGCGCGTCGCTCGCGGCGCCGCCGTGCCGCCGATGCTCGAGCACGGCGATCTGCTGCTCGACCCGGCCCGCCGCACCGCGCTGAGGGCTGGGCAGCGACTGTCACTGAGCACGAAGGAGTTCGCCGTGCTGGAGTGTCTGCTGGCGGCGGATGGCCGCGTGGTCTCGGCGGAGGAACTGCTCGCCCGGGTCTGGGATGAGGCGACGAACCCGTTCACGACCACGGTCAAGACGACGATCGGCCGGTTGCGCGCAAAGCTCGGCGAGCCGCCGGTGATCGATACCGTCCGCGAGGGCGGCTATCGGATCTGAAGCGCGGCCGGCAGCTCAGGAGAAAGGTGACGGTGCCAAGCGGACAACCGGCGCGGGCAAGCCGCTCCCGGCGCCGGCGCGGCAGCGCCCGGCTTCGGCTGACGTTCCTGTACGCCGGGCTGTTCCTGGCACTGGGCACGGTGTTGCTGGCCGCGACCTATGCGCTGGTCGCCCGCTCCTCGCCGGTCCATGGCACGGTGGTGTCTGCAACCCCGCAAGCGCACGTCCACCTGTCGGGCCCGCTGGCTCCGGCGCCGCCCTCATCACCGGGCACCGTGTCGGTGAAGCCCGTGAGCCGGGCTCGGATCAAGAACTTCCCGTCGGCGCTCGGCTATATCGTCACGGCTCAGCACTCAGCCGATCTCAGCCGGCTGCTGGCGGTCTCATGGTTCGTTCTGGCGCTGACGACGCTCGTCTCGGCTCTGCTCGGCTGGATCGCGGCGGGACGCGTACTGCGCCCGGTCCGCACGATCACGCAGACCGCCCGAACGATCTCAGCCGGCAACCTTCACGAGCGCCTCGCGCTGGCGGGCCCCGACGACGAGTTCAAAGCGCTCGGTGACACGCTCGATGAGTTGCTCGCACGCCTGGAGGCGTCGTTCGAGAGCCAGCGGCGGTTCGCCGCAAACGCATCTCACGAGCTCCGTACGCCACTGACGCTCGAGCGAACGCTGCTCCAGGTTGTCCTTGCCGATCCGGGCGCAGGCACGACCAAGCTGCGGGCCACATGTGAGGAGCTGCTGGCTGCCAACGTCGAACAGGAGCGACTGCTCGAGGCGCTGCTGACGCTTGCCGCGGGCGAGCGAGGTCTCGATCGTCACGAGCCGCTCGACCTGTCGGCGCTCACCGAGCAGGCGCTGGCCGTGCGGCGCTCAGAGCTTGATCGACTCGGTCTGGAGCTGAACGCCGAGCTCAACCCGGCGCCGACGATCGGAGACGGCGACCTGATCGATCGCCTGATCGCGAACCTGATCGAGAACGCGACGCGATACAACACGCCGGAGGGACAGATCGCGGCACGCACCTACACGCAGGACGGTAGGGCGACGGTCTCGATCGCCAACAGCGGCCCGATCATCCCGGAGGATCAGCTCGCACGGCTGCTCGAACCATTCCAAAGATTGGACGCATCCCGGACAGCCCCGTCCGATCGAGGCTCGAGCGGCGGCCACTATGGCCTTGGCTTGTCGATCGTCGCGGCGATCGCGGCCGCCCACGACGCTGCCGTGGAACTGCGGTGCAATCCCGAGGGCGGACTGACGGTGACGGTCAGATTTGCCGCGGATCTGCCCGCGGCCTCAGAAAAGTAATTGGGCGGGCCCGATCCGTCGGGCCCGCCCAATTTAATTTCCGCCCGCCAGTGGGCCGCTCAGGGGGGATACGGCGAGCACCAGCCGAGACGTGGGCGGAGGGCGCGGGGAGCCAGTGACGCCGGGATCCCCGCTATGTGCCCATTAAAACGAATCCGGGTGCCCGAGGTTGGCGAGTTGGGAAAATATTTCTTCGCCCGCGCCGTCGCTCAGCCGCGAAGCTCGCGTTTGAGGTCGATCGCGCGGATCTCGTGCTCGCCTGGGAGCTTGTCCAACACGCTCGCCACGACCTGCTTGACGTCGTGCTGATCTCGCCCGAGGTCGTCGAACAGCGACTTCAGCGCCGTGTGGACGATCTTCAGCTGCGCGGCCGTCAGCTCGAGGCGAAAGGCCGTTTCGCCGGGCTTGATCAGGTTGTCGAACTCGGTGCTGTCGTCGGCTGCCATCGATGCGAAGACTACCCGGATGGCGGTTCAGAGCGCGGTGCGCGCCGGGTGCTCCGCTTGGCGCGCATGTCGGCAGCCGGGCCCGATTGGCGGCGACGATGGGTGCCCGGCAGCAGCGGCGCCGGATCCACGCTCTGCTCAGACTTCTTGGCGGCCCCGGTGTCCGCATCCGTCCCGGTGGTCTTCAGTTTCGTGCGCTTCAGCTCGCCCTGTCCGTTCGAGCCGGTGCGGCGGGGGGCGGTCGCCGCGGTGACGGCGTCGGTCCTGGCAGCCTCGCCGCGATCCTTCGCCCGGGCCGCTGTTAGCAGCTCCGCGAGCGCCTCGTCGATCCCCGACGCGATCAGATCGATGTCGTTCATCGCGTCGTAGTCGCCGATCAGCCCGTAGCCGACCTCGCCGTTGTAGGACATGATCGCGATCGCGAGCGCGTGGTTGTGAGGCAGGAACGCGATCGGGAACAGGTCCTCGAGCTTGCGGCCGAGGAGGTAGAGCGGCAGCTGCGGCCCCGGGACATTCGTGACCAGCAGGTTGAACAGGCGCGTCGAGAAGTTCAGGCGGGAGGCCTGCGCGAGCAGCGTCGGCGGCGCAAACTCCTCGATCGCGGTCAGGGTCGCGGCGCCGACCGCCTGCTTTGACTCCTTCAGCCCGTCCATCGACTTGCGCACCACCGCGAGTCGCGTGGCCGGGTCGCCGATGTAGACGGGCAGCGGACCGCGCATCACCACCAGCTTGTTCCCCCACGTGTCGCGGTCATCGGCGGTCCGTACCGACACCGGCACGAGCGCGCGCAGCTCGAGTCCCTCGGTCCGGACGCCGCGGGATTGCAACCAGTTCGCGAGCGCGCCGGAGACGACGGAGAGCACGACATCGTTGACCGTGCCGCCGAGGCTGTTCTTGACCATCCGGTAATCCGAGAGCTTCTGGCGCACGACCGCATAGCGGCGGTGCGGCCCGATCTCGACGTTGAGCGGTGTCTGCGGCGCCGGGTTCAGCCCCGCCCAGACGATCTCGCCGACCCCCTCGACAGCGTCCCTGACGCGCCCGGCTGAGCGTCCCGGAGAGATCGCTGCGGACAGGCCCTTCTCGACCGCGCCGATCACGGTCCCGACCGCGTCTCGCAAGCCGGCCACCGCCAGCTCGGCCGCCGTCGGCTCAGGGTGTGGGACCCACGGCCCCAGATCGTGATCCACCGGCGCGGGAGCCGGATCGAGGTCGAACAGAACCGTCGCCAGGTCGACGCCCGAGACGCCGTCGACGAGCGCATGGTGGGTCTTGCAGATGATCGCGAACCGCTCCTGCTCGACGACGCCGTCACGGCCAGGTCCATGCAGTCCCTCGATCATCCAGAGCTCCCATAACGGCTTCGTGCGATCGAGCTGCTGGGAGGCGATCCTGGACACCAGCCGGAACAGCTGCGACTCGGTGCCCGGCGCCGGCAGGGCCGTGTGGCGGACATGGAACTCGAGGTTGAAGCTGGAATCGTCGACCCACAGCGGCCGCCCTGTCTCGAGCGGCGGCGTCGCCAGCTTCTGCCTGTAACGCGGGACCAGATGCAGCCGTCCGCGGACGTGATCGAGCAGATCGTCGAACGGCGGCGGCGCGCCCGCGAAGATCAGCAGCCCACCGATGTGCATGTGCGCCGACGGACCCTCCTGATGCAGGAAACCGGCGTCAATCGGGGTCAATCGGTCGAGGTGCTTCGGGGCCATCGTGTCTCCGTTGCCTCCTGGGTCCGGTCAAGCGTACGCTCAGCGGCCATTGCGCGTCGAAAAAAGGAGAAGTGATGTTCGGCAGAGCGGTTGGTAGGTTGACACTGGTCGTCTCAGGGGGGCTGGTTCTGGTCGCCGTCATCGCCGGCGGCGCATATGCGGTCGGCGCGCGGAGCGGGGGCGTGATCACCGTCTGCGTGCACAAGCGCGGTGGGGCCCTGTACGCGGCCTCGAAGTGCACCGTCCACGATTCGAAGCTGAGCTGGAACCAGGCTGGGCAGCAGGGGATCCAGGGCGTCCAGGGGATCCAGGGCAAGCAGGGGGTCCAGGGAATTCAGGGCGCTGCCGGAAGCGGGCCGGACTACTACGCGAAGCAGAGCGTTCCGGTTCTCTTCTCGTCACCCGTGCCGCTGAACACGCTCACCGAGGTCCTGACGCTCCCCGGCGTTCCGCCAGGGACCTACAGCGTCACGGCGAACGTCGACGTCGACGTCGAGGTCAACGATCAATCCGGCAGCAGCTACGACGTCGAGTGCGATCTGGAGGACGGCAACGACCAGCTCGTCCTGGTGCCGCTGCTCGGAGCGACCGACGGCTCCGGCACCGCGGATGTTCCCGTGTCGCTCGGCGGCGCGATCAAGGTGACGGCCACCGAATCGCTGTTCCTCTCCTGTGAGAACACGGACGAGCTCTCGGCGACCACTGCGGTGGATGGCGAGATCCAGGCGGTGCAGGTCAGCAGTGTGAACCCGTAGCGCCGGCCAGGCGTCGCTCTACACTGAGGGCGATGCCCGAGGCTCCCCACAGGTTGCTGCTCGCCGCGCCCCGCGGCTACTGCGCCGGCGTTGACCGTGCCGTACAGACGGTTGAGCGGGCGCTTACGCTGCACGGAGCGCCGGTCTATGTACGCAAGGAGATCGTCCACAACAAGCACGTGGTCGAGCAACTGAGTGAGCGTGGCGCCGTGTTCGTCGACTCCGAGACAGATGTCCCCGAGGGCGCGACCGTCGTCTTCTCCGCTCACGGTGTCGCTCCGAGTGTGCACGCGAACGCTCGTACGCGACGGCTGAGCACGATCGATGCGACCTGTCCGCTGGTCACCAAGGTCCATGTCGAGGCCAAGAAGTTCGCCGCCGAGGGCTACACGATCGTGCTGATCGGCCACGCCGGGCACGAGGAGGTCGAGGGGACGATGGGCGAGGCGCCCGAGCACATCGTCCTGATCGAGAACGAGGCCGATGTCGAGACGCTCGAGGTGGACGATCCCTCGAAGGTGGCATTCATCTCGCAGACGACGCTGTCGGTCGATGAGACGGCATCGATCATCGCTGCGCTGCGCGCGCGCTTTCCAGCGATCGCCGCCCCGCGCACCGACGACATCTGTTACGCCACCACCAACCGGCAGGCCGCCGTCAAACAGCTCGCGCGCGAGTGCGAGCTCGTGCTCGTGATCGGCTCGCGCAACTCCTCGAACTCCAACCGCCTCGTCGAGGTCGCCCGGGAGCACGGCGCCGAATCGCACCTGATCGACAACGAGCGCCAGGTCGATGAGCAGTGGCTGACGGGCAAGCGCGTGATCGGGATCACCTCCGGGGCGAGCGCGCCCGAGGAGCTCGTCCTGCGCCTCGTCGAATTCTTCAGGGATCGCGGCGTCAGCGATGTCCAGGAGCTGGAGGTCGTTCAGGAGGACGTGCGCTTCATGCTCCCCAAGGTGATCCGCCAGGCGATGGCGGGCGGGGCCTGAGCGGAAGCCGGCCGGCGCTGCGAACGCTCGTCGTCTCGGACCTGCACCTGGGGGCACGTGGGGGTCGCGACGTGCTCCGAGCCGGCGAGCCTCTGTCAGTCCTCGCAGGCGAGCTCACGGGCGTGCACCGATTGGTGCTGCTCGGCGATCTCGTCGAACTGCGACAAGGCCCTGTCAGGGACGCACTCGCCGCGGCTTCGCGCGTCCTGTCGATTCTCGCTCGATCGCTGCCGCCGGGCGCGGAGGTGGTGATCGTTCCCGGGAACCACGACCATCACCTGCTCGACGGCTGGCTCGCGCGCCGCGCGGCCGCTGCGCCGCCGGCGCCGCTCGGCCTCCAGAGCGCCGTCGACGTGGCCCCAGGCGATCCGCTGGCCGTGCTGGCGGCATCGCTGCCGGGTGCGGTGGTGCGCGTCTTCTATCCCGGCGTCTGGTTGCGCGACGACGTCTACCTCACCCACGGGCACTATCTCGACCGGCACACGACCGTGCCGATGTTCGAGCGGCTCGGCGCCGGCGGTATCGGGCGGATGCTGCGATCGCCGATCGCCGGCGCCCATCCTGCCGAGGATTACGAGGCGATTCTGGCGCCGATCTACGCGTGGATGCACGCGCTCGCGCAGTGGCGTCAGACGACGACGGGCGAGCGCTCATCGGGACCGTCGACGCGGGTCTGGGAGGCGTTGGGGCACGGTGGGCGCAAACGGCGTCGACGGCGCGGCGACGCGATCCGCCGGATCGCTCTGTTGTTGACGCTGCGCGCAGCGATCATCGCGCTCAACGCTGCCGGCATCGGTCCGCTGCGAACCGGCCTCTCGCCACAGCAGCTGCGCAGCGCCGGCCTGCGGGCCTTCGACGACGTGCTGGCGGCGCTCGGCGTCCGCGCACCGTACGTGATCTTCGGTCACACGCACCGCGCCGGCCCGCTGGGCGGAGACGATCTGGCCGAATGGGTCAGCGCCAATGGTTCCCGGCTCCTCAACAGCGGCTGCTGGGTCCACGAGCCGGCGTTTCTGGGCGTGCGGCCGGAGTTGAGCCCGTACCGGCCCGGGTTCTGCGTGTCGGTGCAGGACGACCGCCCCCCACAGCTGATCAACCTGTGCGACGCATCACGTCGTGGCGAGCCGGGCGGCGCCGCCGGCGTGTAACCTCATCCCGGTGCTACGGCGTCTGGCCCTGATCGCCATCGTCTGTGTCGGGATCAGTGCCACCGCGCTGGCCGCGACCGCGAGTGCGCCCAGCATCAAGCTCTACCACGGCGCCCGTCCGGTCTCGGCCGATGGGCTCGCCCCGGACGTGATCGTCCAAGGCCCGGACGGAAATCTGTGGTTCACCGAGAGCGACCCGGTCCGCGTTGGCAGGCTCGATCCCAAGACCGGCGCGGTGAAGAGCTTCTCGCTGCCGAACAGCCGCACGCTGTACGGGCTGAGCGGGATCAGCTCGGGGCCCGGTGACTACGTCTGGGTCGCCGCCGGCAGCGTCATCTACCGCATCAAGCCGAGGTCCGGCGCGGCCACGCCGTTCACACTGCCGTCCGGCTCCTCGGAGGCGGGGATCGTTGCGGGACCGGACGGTACCCTCTGGTTCACCGACGCGGGCACCAGCAGCATCGATCGTCTGGTCCCGTCGACCGGCGCCGTCACAGCTTTCGCGGAGACGGGCGGTAACCCCGACGGCATCACCACCGGCCCGGACGGCGACATCTGGTTCACCGACGGGATCGGCAGCATCGGCAGCGTCGATCCGTCAACCGGCGCGGTCACGCAATACCCGGCGCCGGCGGCGAGCTGCAACGCCGGCGGCTCCGGGCCGGCCGCCTGGGGGATCGCCGTCGGGCGTGACCACGACCTGTACTTCACGACGTACACGACTGACGAGCTCGATCGCTTCAACCCGAGCACGCATGCGATCAAGCAGTTCTGCCTGCACCAGAGGACCGTGGACAACGAATACTCGATCGCGGTCACGGCTGGGCCCGACGGCAACATCTGGGCCACGACCGAGTCGATCAACGACCGGGTCTGGCGGCTCGATCCGTCGACCGGCAAGATGAGCTACTTCGCACTGCCGGCCGGCTTCGACGGCGGCGGCCCCGGCATCGCCGCGGGCCCGGGCCGGACCCTGTGGGTGACGCTCCCGACCGTCAAGGGGATCGCTCGGCTGCGGCTGAAGTAGGGAGTGGGCCTCCGGTGAGATCGCTCGCCGGCCAGCGCCCTCACGGAGCACCGCTCTAGCCGCGACCCGCCACGCCCGGGCCCGCCAGCCCGGGCGTGAAGCAGACCGCCAGGCAGCGAACGCCGCTGCCGATCCGCAGCTCCAGCACGCCTGCGGTGCTGCGCTCGTGGGTGATCAGCTCGTAGGCCCCGGGGTGATCGACGGTCAGCTCACGACCGCCGGCGGTGACCGTGCCGGCGCCGTCGAGTACCGCCCAGACGCCACCCGCTTCATACGGGCCGTCGTAGGGACCGCCGGTCACGTCATCGCTCTGGATGCTGAGCAGCGCTCCGGGGACGTCCTCTGGGCGCACCGGCTCGAGCGTCGGGCCCGCCAGCGCCAGCAGTTCCTGGATTGCGAGCTCGGTCTCGTCGTAGGCTCCCTCTCCGTAGTGGTAGTGGTGCAGGTTGCCGGCGGCGGTGAACAGATAGCGGGCGGGCCAGCCGAGGTTCTCGTATGTGCGCCAGATGATGTGGTCGAGATCGATCACGACCGGATACTCGATCGCCAGACGCCTGACCGCCGCACGGACGTTCTCGGGGTCCTCGGAGGGCTCGAAGCCGTGCGAGTGCACCCCGATCACCCGCAGGCCGCTATCGCCGTAGCGCGCATGCCAGGCTTTGACGTATGGGAGTGTGCGGATCGAGTTGGCGCGGCAGAAGTCCCAGAACTCGATCAGGACCGGGTGACCGAGCTGCTCACGCATCGTCAGCGCACCGGAATTGACCCACGGCAGACCGGGGGGAAATTCGGGGGCGAAGATCGTATCGACGGGCGGTCGCATGCCTCTCGATCCTAAGGGCTTGCGAAGAATCGCTCACGGGCGCTCAAGTTTTCGTATGTCAGGTCGATTAAGCCGCCATAACCACCGCGCCGCACCCGTTGCACCCGACACCGGTGGCACCTGCGCTGCCCCCGCGCGCGTCTACGTCCGCCGTCAACCGCCGCCGGGAGATCGTGATCGCGCTGCTGGTCGGGCTCGCCTACTACGTGCTGGCGCGGATCGGTCTGCACTTCCGCGACGCCCGGACCGGCGTCACGCCCCTGTGGCCAGCCGTCGGGTTCGCCTTCGGCGTGTTCGTCGTGAGTCCGCGGTCGCGTTGGCCGCTGCTGACGCTGGCAGTGTTCATCGCGAGTGCGATTGCCGAGATCGAGGTCGCGGCCGGCGCTGTTCAGGGTCTGCTGCTCGCGGGTGTCAACGCGCTGACGCCGTGGCTCGCGGCGCTGGCCGTGCAGTCGGCCGGCGGCCGGCGCCGGGTTTCGTTCGATACCGCGCGCGAGGCCTGCGGCCTGTTGGCGGCTGTGCTGATCGTGAACGCGCTCGCCTCGGCACTGGACGCGCTGATTCTGACGCTGACCGGTGGCGATGGGGTCGGCGCCACATTTGCACCGCTGTGGCTCGCCAGCGGCGCCGCGATGGTCGTTGTCGCGCCGGTGGTGGTCGCGGCGGGCCGGCCACGGGCCGGCGATTGCAACCGCCTCGAGACCGCGGCGATGTTCGGAGTGACGGCGGTCCTCGCCGGCCTCATGTTCAGCCACCTCGGTTACGGGTGGGTACCGCTTTCGCGCTTCGCCTTCCTGCTGCTGCCGATCCTGCTGTGGGTGGCGCTCAGAGGCGGATCCCGGGTTGTCGCGGCGTTCGTGTTGCTTGTCGCCGTGATCGCGGCACGGGGAACCGCGCACGGAGTCGGTCCGTTCGCGTACGCGGCGACGGATCAGGCTCAGGCGATTCGCGTATTGGAAGCGTTCCTGCTGGTGGCGGCATGGACGACCCTGCTGGTCGCGGCGATCATGGCTGAGCGTCGAGGAGCCGAGGCCCGCCTGATCCAGCGCGAGGCGCAGCTCGCGGCGCTCAACGAGCGACTCGTGGAGGATGCGCGCCGCGACCCCCTTACCGGCCTGCGCAACCGCCGCGCGCTGTCCGATGACGCCCGCGGTCTCGATGCCCTGACGCGCTCCGGCGGCGCCTTCGCGCTCGCGCTCTGCGATGTCGACCGCTTCAAGGCCTACAACGACCGGCTCGGCCATCTCGCCGGCGATCACATCCTCCGCGCGATCGCCGGGATCGTCGCGGGGGCGCTGCGTGAGGGCGACGTCGCGTACCGCTACGGCGGTGAGGAGCTGCTGTTGGTGCTGCGTGACGCAGGTCAGCGTGAGGCGATGGCGGTTGCCGAGCGGGTGCGCGCCGCGGTCGCCGCCGCAGCGCTGCCTCACCCCGACGGCATCGACGGCAGGTTCACCGTCTCGGTCGGCGTCGCCGCCGGGGGTGAGAGCTATGGGGCGCTGCTCGCGGGCGCGGACGCCGCCCTCTACGAGGCCAAGAACGCAGGGCGTGACCGCGTCGTCGCCGCAGCCGGCAGCGAGTTCCTGACGGCGAGGATCCGGCAGCCCGCGATCACCGAGGAGCCGGTTCCACGCCATCTCCAGAGCATGCTGAGGCTGTCGCGCGCGGCGGTCACCGGCGGCAGCATCAACGACGTGGCCGAGGTCCTGGCGCAGACGATCCGCTCGGAGCTCTCGTTCAGGGTGGTGGCCGTCAACCTACTCGATGACGAGCGCCGTGAGCTGTCGGTCGCGGCGGTCCTCGGCGAGCCCGAGGCGCGCGAGACGCTGCTCGGCGCCCGCTACGACTGGAGCGACTGGGAGCCGATGATGGGCCCCGAGCACCAGCGGTGCGGTGCGGTCTGGCTGCCCGCGGAGTCCTACCGCTGGGAACCCTCCGGGCCGACCTGGACACCGTCGGTGCCATCTTCGTTGGGTGCCGATGCTTGGGGCCCTGAGGACTCTCTGCTGCTGCCACTCCGCGGTGCCGAGGGCGACATTCTCGGGGTCGTGTCAGTCGATCAACCGCTCAGCGGGCGTCGGCCCGACGACGCCGAGTTGACCGTGCTGATGGCGGTCGCAGACCACGCCGCGCTCGTGCTCGAGCAGGTCAGGCTGAGCACGGCACAGAGTGTGGCGCTGCGTGAGCAGACACAGGAGCTCCGGCTGGCGGCGGTGCTGCTGCTCGCCGAGACGATCGACCTGCGACATCCGAGCACCGCTGAGCACTCGAGGACCGTTGGCGCCCACGCGCGAGCGACGGCCGCGGCGCTCGGGCTCGAGCCGGAGCGGGTCGAGCGGATCCATGCGGCCGGTGTCCTGCACGACCTCGGCAAGCTGGGGATCAGCGACTCGATTCTCGCCAAACCGACCGCGCCTGACGACGCGGAGTGGGATGAGATCCGCCGCCATCCGTCGACCGGCGCGCGGATCCTCGAGAACGCCGGTCTCGATGACATCGCCGCGTGGGTCCGCGCCCACCACGAGCGGATCGACGGAGTTGGATATCCGGAGCGCCTGAACCGCCGGGAGATCCCGCTGGAGGCCAGGATCCTGGCGGTTGCCGACGCCTTCGAGGCGATGACCGCCGATCGTCCCTACCATGCCGGCATCTCACGTGATGCGGCCTGCCAGGAGCTGTGCCGCTGCGCCGGGACGCAGTTCGACGCTGCTGTCGTCGATGCCTTCCTGAGTACGCTCGAGCGGCGCTCCGGCCCCGAGGACGGCCACGTGGAGCGCGCGGCCTGAAGTCTGTCTCGGAGTGCCCGGCCGGCTCCCGTGAAGGGTTGGCGGGGGCGCTATACTCACTAAAGTAATGAATCCTGACAGTCTTTAGGGGAGTTTGTGATGCCGCCTTCCGGAGCTGAGGTCCTCCGACAGATCAAGAGCAGAATCGACGAGGTCGATCCTTCGTGGGTGCACGAGCACTCCGGCAACGGCACGGTGCTGATCGACGTACGTGAAACCGAGGAGTGGTCCGCCGGACATATTCCCGGCGCCCGTCACGTCCCCAAGAGCCACCTCGAATCACGGATCGAGGGCGCCGCTCCCGATCGCTCGCAGCACGTGGTCCTGTACTGCCAGTCGGGCAATCGCTCGGCGTGGGCGGCGCGCACGTTGCTCGACGATCTCGGATATGAGCACGTCGAATCGATGACCGGCGGAATCACCCTGTGGAAGGATCGCGGCTACGAGGTCACGGTCCCGCGCGTCATGAGCGCGGAGCAGCGTGAGCGCTACTCACGGCATCTGCTGCTCGACGAGGTCGGGATCGAGGGGCAGCAGAAGCTGCTCGACGCGCGCGTGCTGCTGCTCGGAGCCGGCGGCCTCGGCTCGCCGGCGGCGCTGTATCTGGCCGCGGCCGGCGTCGGCACGCTCGGGATCGTCGATGACGACGTCGTCGACCTCTCCAACCTCCAGCGTCAGGTGATCCACTCGAGCGACCGGATCGGGATGTCGAAGGTGGACTCCGCCGAGCAGACGATCAACGCGCTCAACCCCGATGTCAAGGTCGAGAAGCACAGGCTGAGGATCGGCCCGTCGAACATCATGGAGATCCTCCCCAACTACGACATCGTCGTCGACGGGCTTGACAACTTCCCGACCCGCTACCTGCTCAACGACGCATCGGTGCGGCTGCGGATCCCGGTCGTGTCGGCCGCGATCCTCGGCTTCGAGGGGCAGCTGTCGGTGTTCGACCCCTACGAGGGCCCGTGCTACCGATGCCTGTTCCCGGTCCCGCCGCCGGCTGAGCTCGCGCCCTCCTGCGGCGCCAACGGCGTGCTGGGCGTGCTCCCGGGCACGATGGGCCTGCTGCAGGCGACCGAGGTGATCAAGCTGATCCTGGGCGAGGGCGAGCCGCTGATCGGGCGGCTGCTGATGTACGACGCGCTCGCGGCGACGACGAGCGAGGTCCGGGTGCGCCGTGACCCCCAGTGCCCGATCTGCTCACGGGAGCCCGACGAGATCACGGACGACGAACTCGGCGTGTTCCCCGACTACGACGCATTCTGCGCGGGCGCCCATTAGGGTTCATGGCGAGATGGCCACGATTCGCATCCCACCGGTCCTGCGCCCGTCGGTCGGCGGCGAGAAGGAGCTGCAAGCCCCCGGCGACAACGTCGGCGAGATCCTCCGGGCGCTCGTCGAGAGCCACCCGGACACCCAATCGCAGCTGTTCGCCGCCGATGGCCAGCTCAATCGCTACGTCAACGTGTACCTCAACGACGAGGACGTGCGCGTCCTCGACGGTCTCGACACGAGCGTCGGCGAGACCGACACGCTCGTGATCCTGCCGGCGATGGCCGGCGGTGCACCGCGCGCGTAGCGGCGCTCGGCCCCGGCGCTCGACTCCAGCGCGCGCTCAGCCTGCGGTCGCCGGTGTCGCGACCGGCATCCGCGCCAGCATCGTCAGCACCACCAGCGACAGGACGGCGACGATCGCCGCGAACGTGATTCCGGCGGCACGGATACCGACCGTGTCGGCCATGAATCCGACGGCGATCACCGGGATCGAGATCGCGACGTAGCAGACGACGAAGAAGCTCGAAGCGACCGATCCGCGCTGCGAGGCCGAGGTCCTGGTCGTGAGCGAGGTCAAGCCGGCGCGGAACGTGAAGCCCTGGCCGAGGCCGGCGACGACGCATGCGAGGACCAGCAGCGCCAGCGTTGAGGTCGCGAGTCCGGTCGCC
The DNA here is from genome assembly GCA_963742025.1 of uncultured Solirubrobacterales bacterium. Taxonomy (GTDB): domain Bacteria; phylum Actinomycetota; class Thermoleophilia; order Solirubrobacterales; family Solirubrobacteraceae; genus Palsa-465. Next base: position 597,139 of record CAVUKF010000002.1, on the reverse strand, counting down.
AGCAGGGCCATCCCGGCGATCAGCGCGCCGCACCCGGCGATCAGCCCCGACTGATCGGACATCAGCCTCAGCGCCACCTGTCCGACGGTCGAGGCCGCGAACGCTGAGCAGACGACGAGTCCGACGACCGCCCGGCTGCTCACGCCGAGACCGTCCTCGAGGAACGCGGGCGCCACCGAGGTGAACAACCCGAACACGGCGAACCCGGCGAATCCAGCCAGCCCGGCCCGGACAAAGATGGGATGCAGCTCTGGCGGCACCGTCGGCTTCTGCAAATGCAGGCGTGGGCGCTCGCGGACGGCGACCGGCTCAGGCATCGCCCAGATCCCGGCGATCGCCGGCACGAGCAGGGCCAGGTCGAGCCAGAAGATCGTTCGCAACGGCGCTCCCGCCAGCTCCGACACGACGCCCGAGACCAGCGGACCCAGGCCGAGCCCGCCCATGTTCGCGATCGTCGCGATCAGCGTCGCGTGCTCACGCCGGCCCGGAGCCGCGAAGTCGACGATCGTGGCTGTCGCGGTACCGATGAAGATCCCGGCGCTCAACCCCGACAGGATCCGCCCAGCCAGCAGCCACGGAAGCCCGGCGGCGAGCAGGAACGCGACGGCACTGAACGCTGAGAGCGCCAGTCCCGGCAGCAGCAGAGGCCGACGGCCGACCCGATCCGAGAGGCCGCCGACCAGCAGCAGCGCCAGCAGCACGCCGACGGCGTAGGTGGCGAAGATCACCGTGATCATCAGCTCTGAGAACCCGAACTTCTGACGGTAGAGGCCATACAGCGGGGTCGGAAGCGTGGTGCCGAACATCGCGACCGTGAGCGCGAATGTGGCCGCCGCAGTCCACGCGACGCGTGCTCGCTCGCCGCGGCGCCGCGGCGGGGTCGTGTCGGTATCGCTGGTCGTCGTGCTCATCGGAAATCTCCATTTTCTGGCTGACGCTCAGGCCAATCAGGTTAGATCGAGGCGCTTGCGCTCGCTACACTTCGTGAAGTGATGTCGGCGGAGCGTCTTGCGAACAGGCCGTGCGGCGGCCGCTACGGGGATGTCATCCAGTCGATCGGCAACACGCCGCTGGTCGAACTGAGACGCCTCAGCCCGAAGCCCGGTGTCCGGATCTGGGCGAAGCTCGAGTCCCGCAACCCGACCGGGTCAGTCAAGGACCGCGTCGCGCGAGCGCTGATCGAGGACGCCGAGGAGAAGGGTCTGATCGGACCTCGCCAGACGATTCTCGAGCCGACCTCGGGCAACACCGGGATCTCGCTGGCGATGATCTGCGGCTACAAGGGTTACAGGCTGAAGGTTGTGATGCCGGAGAACGTCACGCCTGAGCGGACCGAGCTGCTGCGCATGTACGGCGCCGAGATCGTGTACTCGGAGGGCGCGAAGGGCTCGAACGGCGCGGTCGAGCTGGCGCTCGACATGGCTTCGAGCGATGCGTCGTATTACATGCCCTATCAATACGGCAACGAGGCCAACCCGAACGCTCACTACAACGGCACGGCGCTGGAGATCCTCGAGGAGCTCGATGAGGTCAGCGCGTTCGTGGCCGGCCTTGGAACCGGCGGCACCTTGATGGGCAACGCCCGCAGGCTCAAGGAGGAGCTCGGCGACCGCGTCAAGATCGTCGCGGCAGAGCCGATGCAGGGGGAGCCGGTGCAGGGCCTGCGGTCGCTCGAGGACGGCTTCATCCCGCCGATCATCGACCTCTCGCTGCTCGACCGGAAGATCTTCGTCACCAACGCCGACGCGATCGTCTTCACGCGCAAGCTGCTCGACGAGGAGCGCGTATTCGCCGGGGTCTCCTCGGGAGCGATCGCTCGCGTCGCCGTCCGGATCGCATCCGAGCTCGACGAGGGCAACGTCGTGTTCATCGTCGCCGACGACGGCTGGAAGTACCTGTCCTCCGGGATCTACACCCGCCCGCTGGAGGAGATCGAGAACCTGGACTCCACCGTCTGGTGGTGATCGGGGGCCCGGCCGCTGGGAGCGGCCTCCTCGCGCGACCCCGGGGGTCTGCGCTCGCAGGACTCGTGCCGGTGCTCGCGCTGGGCGGTCTTGTGGCGCTCGCGATCTCAGGCTGCGGTGGCGCCGCCCGTGCCGACGTGACGACGGCGCCCGGGCCGCCGACACCGGCGCAGGCGGCCGAGGTCGCTGCGATCAACCACGGGCTGGCCGTCGATCAGCGCGCGATCGCTGCTTACGTCGCCGCCGGGGCGCTGCTCAACGGCTCCAACCAGAAGGCCGCCGGGTGGTTCCTCGGTCAGGAGCTGTCACACGCCGGGGTTCTGCGCTCGCTGGTCGCGGAGCTGGGCGGCGTCGCGCACCAGCCGAGCTCGCGGTATCAGCTCGGCCATCCGAGCTCGGCGGCCGAGGTGCTTGATCTGCTGCAGTCGATCGAGCGTCAGCAGATCGCAGCCTATGCGTCGACGATCCCCCGCCTGGATAAGAGCTGGCTGCGAACGCGGCTGGCCGCGATCCTCGGCGACGATGCGCAGCACCTGGCGGTTCTGGACTCGTTGCGGGGCCGGCCACCACCGAGCACCGCCTTCCCGGTCGCGGCCACCTCTGCGGTCGCGGTCGCGGACCGGCCGTTGATATCGCAGTTGCTCGACGCGGAGCTGACCGCGACGGAGGTCTTCGGCTGGGCGCTCACGTCGGGGCGCTTGTCAGATGGCGTGCAGCGGCTCGTCAGCTACCTGCTGGCCCAGGAGCAGGCGCACGTGCTGGTGCTGACGCACGCGCTCGGGCGCCGTTACCCGCCGCCGGCGCCCGAGGTCAGCCTCGACCGTGTCGTAACGACGATCGCGGTCAAGATGCAATCATCGCAATTGCGCAGCCAACGCGGCTGGGTAGACCTGCTGCAAGCGCTCACGTGGCGAGCTCCAGGGGCTCCTCTACTACGCGACCATCCCCGGGCTGCGCGGGCGCGATTCGCTGCTGGCGGCTTCGATCCTGGCCGACGAGGCGGAGCACTCGGTGCAGCTCAGCGACTTCGCCACACGGCCGCTCGCGCTCGCGGTACCCGCGGCGCTGGTGCGCGGATGGCGTCTGCCCGCGATCTGGCGGTCGCGGTGAGAGCCGATTCCCGTGCTGGTAGCCTGAGGCGCCGATGCGGATCGCACGGGACCTGTACGACGAGATCGTCGCGCACGCCCGCCAGGAGGCGCCGAACGAGTGCTGCGGCATGATCGCCTCGCGTGACGGCCGCGCGGTCGCCGTCCACCGCGCGAGGAACCAGGCTGCGAGCCCCCTGCGCTACGAGATCGATGGGGCGGAGCAGTACGAGATCCAGCAGGAGATCGATCGTGCCGGGCCACGATCTCGGCGCGATCTACCACTCGCACACCCGCAGCGCCCCATACCCGTCGCAGACCGATATCAACCTCGCGTTCCACCCCGACTCGCTGTACGTGATCGTCGGTCTTGCCGGCGGTGAGGATGCCGACGCCGACGTCCGCGCCTACACGATCCGGGACGGGAGGTGGCGGAGGTCGAGCTGGTCGTCGAGTGATGCGCCGGCGCACGCGGGTCCCAGATGCTCCGGCCGAGCCGCTGGTATGTCCCGCCTGCGGGGCGCGCCAGCCACCAGCAGCGCTGTTCTGCGACAGCTGCCGGCTGCCGATGGTGACCGATACCCATGGTCAACCGCCGCTGCCACCGAGCGCGCGGCACGAGCGGGTTCGCAAGGTGAAGCCGCAGCTCGCCGAGGGACAGCTGGTTCACGTCGTCCAGGCGCGCAACCAGGTCGAGGCAGAGTTCATCCAGGGGATGCTGCTCGAGGAGGGCATCCCGAGCCTGCTGCGCCGCAGCGCCGGCTTCGACGTCCCTGACTTCCTTGCCGCAGGGCCGCGAGACGTGCTGGTTCCGCAGTCCGGTCTGCCGGCGGCGCGCGAAGTCCTGCTCGAGGCCGAGATCGTCACCCCCGGGTCCGCGGCGCACCCGGTGTCCGCCGTCCGGTTGATGGCGGGGCTGCTGATCGCCCTCGCCGCGGGTGCGGCCGTCGTGTGGCTGATGTATCTGATCGTGCGTTGATCGAGCAGCGCCTTGCATCACAGCTGCTGACGGGTCCGCCGGCGTCCGATCCGGTCACGGTGACCCGTCGCCTGCTGGCGATTCAGGGTCAGGACGCCCGCGGCGCCCGTCTCGCGATCCGAGCGCGCTCGACCGGACTGAACGTCGCCGATGTCGACTCGGCACTGACCGAGCAGCGGTCGCTCGTGATCTCCTGGCTGTGCCGCGGCACGCTGCATCTCGTTGCCAGCGAGGACTACCACTGGCTGCATGCGCTGAGCACCCCGCCACTGTTCACCGCCGCGCGCCGGCGGCTCGCCGCGGAGGGCGTCAGCCCCGGAACCGCCGATCGCGCGTTGGAGGCGGTCAACCGCTCGCTGATCGCCGAGGGACCGCTGACGCGGGCGCAGCTCGCCGAGCGGGTCGCGTCAGCCGGGGTGCCTGCCGCCGGCGACACGCATCTGGCGATCATGTTCCTCGCGGGGGTGGAAGGAATCGCGCTGCGAGGACCGATCGTCAACGGGCAGCACGCATACGTATCCGTCCGCGACTGGCTGGGGCCGCCGCCCCCGCCGCGTGACCGCGGGCCGGCGCTGGCCGAGCTCGCACGCCGCTACCTCGCGGGTCACGCCCCCGCGCACGAGCGAGATCTCGTACGCTGGAGCGGTCTCCCGCTGCGCGATGCGCGCGCCGGCCTGATGGCGATCGCGGGTGAGCTCGCGGATCGCGGTGACGGCCTGCTGTCGCTACGTCGCCGGTTGCCGGCCTCTGAGCTCCCGCCTCCGCGTTTGCTGGGCGCCTTCGAGCCGTTGCTGGTCGGCTGGGGCTCGCGCGCGTTCATTGCCGGCTCGCAACGATGTGGTGCTCACCAGAAACGGGATCTTCCGGCCGTTCGCCCTGGTACGCGGCGCGGCCGCCGCGACCTGGAAACTCGATCGCTCCTCGGTGCTGTTGGAGCCGTTTGCGCCGATCGCCGACGATGACCTCGCCGCGCTGCACGAGGATGCAGCCGACGTGCTTAGCTATCTGGGGCTCGGCCTCGAGCTCAGCCGGCGCTCGCCAGGCGAGCGAGGTGCGATCGCCACGCCCCCTCGACGTGGACGAGCGGGCCGCCGAACGCCTTGCGCAGCGCGGCGCGGGACCCTGCGGGTGCAATCGCGTGACGAATTGGGCGGCCGCCAGCTCGCCGTGCTCGCGGGCGATCATATCGATCACGGTGCCGCCGAGCAGCGGCGCGTCGCGGACGCCCGGCGGGAAGCTGCGGCCGGCGGCCCTCGTGCAGCCGTCGCCGATCGCGCCGCGAGCCTGCGCGGTCTCGCCGCTGAACCACCGCGCGCCGCCCTCGAGCACCCACGCCCACCGAAGCCCGCGCGAGTCTCGTCGCCGGCGTTGCGCGTCGTGCAGCTCGTGGTTGCACTCGATGATCACGCGGCGCGTGTACAGCGATGCGGGCGCGAGCGCGAGCATCTGAGCCCGAGCCGGCGACGCCGCGAGGCGCGGCCGCGCGAGCGCCGCCGGCGCGAGCACGTGCAGCTCGTTGCGGCCGACCGAGCCGGCGACGTAGCGGCGCGCGGCGGGCGCTGTCAGCGCCCAGATGAGCCGAGCATCAGCGGGTTCGCCGCCAGCAGCGACGCACTGGCTGTCGTGCATGACGACCGTCAGCTTGCCGACGGTCCGCGGGAACACGGTCGACAGCGGTCCCGCGTGCGCTCGAGCAGCGCCGAGCACGCGCGCGGCATCGTCCGCGTCGGCCGAGGAGTGCCTGCACTGAAACGAAGCCGACGCGGACTCGACCCAGGGCACGGTGGACGCGTCACACCGCGCCGGGGTCCGCCGCGCGTCAGACCAGAACCGGCTGGCGATCGCGCGGCGATCGCCGCGATCTCCTCGGATGCGCGCTCGAACTCCTCGTCGGAGAGCACGGGCGTGCCCTCGAACGGGAGATCGCGCGTCAGCTCCAGCCAGGAGCGGCGCTGCCGTACTCGTCGCGCACCTTGACCGTGACCGGACGCGGAATGCGGTAGGTCCGCAGCAGGATCACGTGCAGCGGATGGCGACGCCTCCACCCGAGGCGCTTCTCGGCGTAGTCGGTCGTCCAGACGTAGAACGGCGACAGCGCGTCGACCGCGCGGCGGTCGGTGATCGTGTACTGGGCGGCGACCTCGGCCCACGCGCGGATCCGGACGCGGTCGGGCTGGCGTGATCTCGGCGTCGCGCAGCATCGCCTGAGCGGAGGGCTCGCCGTCGCTCCAGACGCCCTCCTCGAGCGCGCGCGCGAGCTCCGGACGGTGCGACTCACGCACCAGGTCGGTGCGCTGATGGTCGAAGGTCGGGTACAGGAAGAAGCGGTCGTGCTCGAGCTGGAAGTCCTTTCCGGCTCGGGATGCGCCCCTGCGGAGGGTCAGGAGCTGCTCGCCCTCGGCAAGGGCACGCACTGTGACGGCCCACTCTTTGAAAGCAATCGGCATGTATTAGGTGGGAGGTAGTGGATTTGCGAGAAAAGCCCCGCTCGAAAGAACCTGCAACGGCCGCGGGGACAGCCATTCTAGGCCAATTGGCGCAAAAACCAAAATATGCTGCTAATCACTGGGTAGGGCTTGGTTTCGCCGAACCTTGCAGGTATCGCTCGGGTTGCCGGGCGTCCCGAGCTGCAGCTCCGAGCAGCCTCGATCAGGGCGGCGAAGTCATCGTCGCCGTGGCCCATCGCCGACGCGGCGATCAGGATCTCCGTGGTCAGCGCCGCGAACGGGAACGGCACCCCGGCGGCCTGGCCCTCCTCCAGGCAGAGCCCGACGTCCTTGAGCATGTGATCAAGCTTGAACAGCGGCGTGTAGTCGTGCTGCGCATCGGCCCGGCCTTCAGGTTGAGCATCGTCGAGCCGCCCGAGCCGGCGGCCATCACCTCCACCAGCGCGTCGAGATCGACGCCGGCGCGGGCACCGACGACCAGCGCCTGGCCGAGGGCCGCGGCATTCGTGGCCGAGACGGCGTTGCTGATCACCTTGACGATCTGCCCCTGCCCGAGCGGGCCGGCATGGACGATCAGCTTGCCCATCGCGTCGAACATCGGCTGCGCCCGCTCGAAATCGTCGATCTCAGCCGCCGACCATGAACGTCAGCGTGCCGTCCTGCGCGCGCGGCGAGGAGCCGGTGACCGGCGCGTCGAGCATCGTCATGCCGCGCTGCTCGAGTTCGGCCGCGATCCGAAGGCGTCGCGCGTCGGTCCGATCGTCGAGCAGTCGATGAACAGCGTGCCCGGGGCGGCGCCGAGCACCGCGCATCGTCACCCTCGAGCAGCAGCGACTCGACCTGCGCTCCGTCGACGACCATCGTGATCACGATCTCGCTCGTTGCGCGGCCTCGCGCGGGCTGCGCGGCGACGCTGCGGCCGCCGTGCTCGGCGGCGAACTCATCCGCCGTCTCACGCCGTGCGGTTCCAGACGCGTCAACTCGGACCGGCGGCGGCGAGGTTCGCAGCCATCCGTGAGCCCATGATCCCCAGGCCCAGGAAGGCGACGCGCATCACCGAGCACGATACCTGCCCTCGCCGGCGGGGGTCCCGATCAGGCGGCGAGATCCTCGGACTCGGCGAGGTGCTGGTGCGACGGGCAGTAGCCGTTGTCGGCAACCGGCATCCGCTGGCACGGCGTGCCCTTGCGGGTGCTCGCGCGGCAGTGGAGCGGGTTGCCGCAGATGTCGTAGCCCGTCTGCGGCCGGCTGCGCAGGTACTCGTCGGCGACCGACATGTAGCTGTCGATCACGTTGAGCACGCGTCTCTGCGACCACATCGGGAAGTGGATGCGGATCTCGAAGAACAGCGACCGTGCCGGCTGCGCGAAATAGTGGCGGTCGGTCGCCAGGCGCTCAACTGCCGCCTCGCAGGCCCGCAGTACACGCTCGTGGTTCGATTGTGGGCATTCAGAGCGGGGATCCTCCAGGATCTCGTCGGCGAGCTCCCGGTAGATCGCTCGGCTGAACTGGTACATGCCCGCCTCCTTTCACGTACCCCGTCAGACGCTTCCGGACGCGAGTATTCCGGCGTGTTGTGAAGTTCGCCCAACGCGACACTGATTAACGTACCGGATTGAAGGTGCAGCATCGGCGTTCAGCGTCAGTGCCACTCCGCGAGGACCGGCTCGCCGTCGCCGCCGACCGTCACGTGCATGTGGTCGAAGCCGGACTCGAGCTCGGGGTAATCGCGGCGCACGTGGGCGCCCCGGCTCTCGGTGCGGGCCAGCGCGCAGGTCGCGATCAGCCGCACGAGCGGGTGTTCGTCATCGAGCAGCGTTCGCAGCCCATCGGCATCGCGCTCGAGGCCGGCGTTGCGCCACAGAGCCTCCCGGCTGGCGGCGGTGAGCACAGGCGGGGGAGAGGCCGGCGGGTGGTGCCCCGCCTGCGAGTCGTGCTCGGGGCCACCGGCACAGCGCGCCGCGCCGGCGCCGTGGCGATCGTCATTCAGCGCCGCCCGTGCCGCCCGTGCGCCGAACACGAAGCACTCGGTCAGCGAGTTCGAGGCGAGCCGGTTGGCGCCGTGCAGGCCGGTGCATGAGCACTCGCCGACCGCGTAGAGCCCGCTTCAGCGACGAGCGCGCGTCGAGATCGGTCGCGATCCCGCCCATCATGTAATGGGCCGCCGGGGCGACCGGCACGAGCTCGCGCTCGGGGTCGATGCCGGCGCGGCGCAGCGCGCTGACGACGTTCGGGAACAGCGCCGGGTCGACGCGCCGCATGTCCAGGCCGACCGAGCGCGCGCCGCTGCGGGCAAGCTCGCTGCTGGATCGCTCGGGCCACCTCGTCTCGCGGCGCGAGCTCGTCGACGAACCGCTCGCCGTGCGGCGTCGAGCAGGACGGCGCCCTCGCCGCGGACCGCCTCGGTGACGAGGAAGCCGTCGTCGCCGTCGGCCGCGACGACCGCGGTCGGGTGGAACTGCATCAGCTCGAGGTCGGCGAGCCTGGCGCCCGCGAGGTGGGCGAGCAGCATGCCCGATCCGGTCGCGCCGCGCGGGTTCGTGGTCCGCGCCCACAGGGCGGCCGCGCCGCCCGGTCGCGAGACGATCGGCGGGCGCCGGTTCAGCTGGTGCCGTCGTGCGAGCGCGACACCCGCGACGAACCTCCTCGCCGCCGGAGCCGGTCAGAATCGCCGTCACCCGGCGGTCCTCGAGCACCTCGATGTTCGGGTCCTCGGCGACGAGCGCCGAGAGCTGGCGGATGATCCGCCGCCCGGTCGCCGCGCCGCCGGCATGCACGACTCGCCGGGCGCTGTGGCCCCCTTCGAGCCCGAGCGCCAGTCGCCCGTGACGGTCGGCGTCGAAGCGGACGCCGAGTCCGACCGAGGTCCTCGACGGCGCCCGGCGCCTCGGTGCAGAGGACGCGTGCCGCCGACTCGCGGACGCCGCCGCGGCCGGCGCGCGATCGTGTCGGCGATGTGCGCCTGCGGCGTGTCGTCGGCCGCCATCGCGGCCGCGACGCCTCCCTGCGCCCAGTAGCTGGAGGCGCCGGCGAGCGGGGTCGCCGAGACGAGCGCGACGCGAGCGCCCGCAGCGCGAGGCGCACAGAGCCGTGTACATGCCGGCCGCGCCGGCGCCGACGGTGATCAGTTGGATGCCACTCACCTCGGGCAAGGCAAGGTACGGTACGTGAGATGGCGCCGACGCCGGTATTCCTCGCACGCATCCCTCGTCGCTCGAGCACGATACCGGGGCCCCATCCGGAGCAGATCGAGCGGATCCTCGCGCTGACCGAGGAGCTCGACCGCCGCGGCTGGCTCGGGCTACGAGCGCCGTGCATCGCCGGCGGTCGCGCGCGCAGCGCTGCTCCGCCGTCCACCCTGAGTCCTACATCGAGCTGGATCGAGCGGGCGGCCGCGCGCCGGCGGCGGCGCGCTCGACGCCGACACGGTGATCAGCGAGGGCTCGTACATCGCCGCGCTCCACGCCGCCGGCGGCGCCACCGCGCTCGTCGAGGCGCTCGTCGACGGCGGCCCCGGGCGCGCGCGGTTTCAGCGCCCACCGGCCGCCCGGCCATCATGCGTCTGCCGGCGCGCGCGATGGGCTTCTGTCTGTTCAACAATGTCGCCGTCGCGGCGCGCCACGCGATCGACGTCGCTCGGGCTGCGAGCGGGTGCATCGATCCTCGACTGGGACGTCCACCACGGGAACGGGACGAACGACATCTTCGCCGCCGAGGACCAGTGTCCTGTTCGTCTCGATCCACCAATCGCCGCTGTATCCGGGCACGGGTGCGGCGCCTCGGATGTCGGCGCGCGGCCGGGCGCGGCTACACCGTCAACCTGCCGGTCCCGGCCGGCTCCGGCGACGCGGTCTTCTGTCGCGCTCGTCGACGAGGTCGCGGTCCCGCTCGCGCGGGCGTTCGAGCCGGAGCTCGTCCTGATCTCCGCCGGCTTCGACGCGCACGCGCGACGACCCGCTCGCGAGTCTGCCAGGTGACCGAGGCCGGGCTTCGCCGGCATGGCGCGCGCAGATGTCGGCGGTCTGCGACGAGCTTGGGTCGCGCTCGGGTGCGTGCTCGAGGGCGGCTACGACCTCGACGCGCTCGGCGCGCTCGGTCGCCGTCGACGATGGAGGCGATCGCCGGCCGGCGCGCTCGACCGGCCGCCGGCGCGCACGCTGGGATCGACCCGGCGCTGAGCCGTCAGGAGCAGCGCGGCAGGTCACAGGCTCCACTCGTGCGTGAGGCACTCGCGCGAATCGCGCCCTTCTGGCCGGCGCTTGCGCCATCCGGCATCAAACAGACCGATGATGGAGGCTCAGTGACCGACGAGGAACAGTTGATCTCAGGCGTCGACTTCGTCGCCGGTGCAGACGCCGTGATCTGGAGCGGCCGTTCGCTTCTACGGCGAGACGCTCGGTCTGCCGCGCTCCAGGTCACCTGCCCGAGCGCCATTTCGCCGAGTTCGAGACCGGCAACCTGACCCTCAACGTGATGGTGCCCGGAGGCGATGGGCCTGGAGCTCGATCCGATCGGAACCCCGATCGCGCTGCACGTCGAGGACGTCGCGGCAGCGCGGCGACGACTCGAGGACCGAGGCGTGCAGTTCTTCGGCGACACCTTCGACACGGCGTCTGTCACATGGCGTTCTTCGCCGATCCCGACGGCAACGCGCTGATGCTCCACCACCGTTACGCGCCGCGGACCGACTGACACGGACCGGCCGACGCGGCCCGGCCGACGCCGGCGAACGAGCCTGGTACCGATCAGCGCAGCAGCGCCGCCACGCGTCCGCCACCCGGTCCGCCATCGTCGACCGACGAGTAGGCGCGCGGCTGCGGCGCGGCCGGCGATTCGCGGGTCGCCGGCCGCCAGATGCTCGGCCAGCGATCGTCGCGCCAGCGCTCGAGCTCGAACGGACCGCAGTAAGCGCCCGGCCACGCCGGCGAGCGCCTCCGGGGCGATGCCGTGCGGCGTCGCCAGCACCGGTACGTCGCACGCGAGCGCCTCGAGCACGGCGAGGCCGAAGCCCTCTCGCTCTGAGGTGACGGTCACAGCATCGGCGGCGTTGACGAACAGCGGAACCTGCTCGGGATCGACGTCGCCGAGCGTCAGCAGCGGCGCCGTCTCGCATCGGCGAGCGCCAGCGCCAGGTCGTGTCGCTTCTCGGCGCGCGCCGGGTCGGCCGGGAACAGCAGGTAGCGGCCGTCGGGCTCCAACGCCAGCGCCCGACGGCCTCCCGGTCGGTCGGACGCGAGAACCGTTCGAGGTCGACGCCGCAGGGCAGCACCGCTGCCGGACGGCCGCGAGTGCGCCCAGCGCGGGACGCGGCTCGGCGAGCTCGCCGGACACGTCGCGGTCGAGATCCATCAGGGAAGCGCAGCGAGCGTGAGCGCGCGTGATCGCGGATGCGCGAGATCGGTTCCGTGGAGCGTGACGGCATGTGCCCGGGCCCGGGCGGCAAAGGCCGGCCACGCGGTCAGACCGAAGTGCGCGTGCACGACGTCGAAGCGAGTTCCCGCGGAAGCGCCGGCGGAGCTGCTCGGCCGCGCGCGAGGTAGGCCCCGGTGTCACCGGGCTCGAACGAGTAACAGCTCAAGCTCGATCCTCGGGCAGGCTCGCAAGCGCCGAACCTGGTCGTGCGACGAACCGCCCCCGCATCGGGAACGAGGCGGGCTCGGATACATGTTGGTGACCACCAGTGCGCGCATGCCGTCTCTGCAGTCCGCATCAAACCAGGCAAGTCGAGCTCCGGGGGGCCGCGGGGACGGCTACGCTGCTTGCGATGACACCGCAGCGGAGCTATGGCCGCGCCGCCGACGCGCTTCGGCCCGTGGCGATCGAGCCGGGCTTCGTCAGAACCGCGACCGGTTCCGCGCTGATCTCGATGGGCGAGACCCGCGTGATCTGCACCGCCTCCGCGCAGGAGGGTGTCCCGCGCTGGGTCGCGGGCTCCGGACGCGGCTGGGTGACGGCCGAGTACGGGATGCTCCCCGCCTCGACCGGCGAGCGCAAGCAGCGCGATATCAGCAAGGGCCGCGCCGACGGTCGCAGCGTCGAGATCCAGCGGCTGATCGGGCGCGCCCTGCGCGGGGTGGTCGACTTCGACGCGCTCGGCGAGCGCACGATCTACATCGACTGCGACGTCCTGCAGGCCGACGGCGGGACGCGTTGCGCCTCGATCACCGGCGGCATGGTCGCGCTCGAGCTCGCGACGCCGCGTGCTGATCGGTGAGGGCCGGATCGACCGCCTGCCGCTGACCGGGACGGTCGCGGCGGTCTCGTGCGGGATCGTCGCCGGCAGTCCCCCTGCTCGACCTCGACTACGCAGAGGACTCGACCGCCGAGGTTGACGCGAACGTCGTCATGACCGGCGCAGGCGGACTGGTCGAGGTACAGGCGACCGCCGAGCGTACGCCCCTCTCCCGCGCGCACCTCGATGACCTCCTGGCGCTCGCGGCCGGCGGGATCGACTCGCTTCGCAAAGCGCAGGAAGCGGCGGTCTCAGTCAGGCTCCTAGATGAGCGATTCATCTGAGCGGCGATGACCCGGCTTGTGCTCGCCACCCAAAACGCGCACAAGCTCGCTGAGGTGCGTCGGCTGCTTGCGCCGGCGGGGATTGCGGTCGAGCCGCTGGGAGAGCGTGTCGAACTGCCGCCCGAGGACGGGGACAGCTACGCGGCGAACGCGCTGCCGAAGGCGCAGACCGCCGCAGCGGCGCTCGGGCTGGCGGCGATCGCCGACGACTCGGGGATCGAGGCGCTGGCGCTTGGTCGTGCCCCCGGGGTCCGCTCGGCGCGCTATGCCGGGGAGCGGGCGAGCGATCAGGAGAACCTGGCCAAGCTGATGCGAGAGGCGCCGGCCGGCAGCGAGCTCGTCTACGTCTGTGCGCTCGCCTACGTCGACCCTGTCGCACGCATCGAGCAGCTCTTCACCGGCCGCTGCGCCGGCCGGATGGCAAGCGAGCGCCGAGGGTCACGCGGGTTCGGCTACGACCCGGTTTTCATCCCACGACGAGCTCCCGCCGGGGGCGGCGCCCGGCACGACGATGGCGCAGTTGAGCGAAGCGCAGAAGGACGCGATCAGCCACCGCGGCCGCGCTGCGCGCGCATTCGCGGCATGGCTGGCATCCTGAGCGGTTGCGGTGAGCGGCGATCAAATGCACGGATCGGTTACTCCCCGCCCGGCAGCCGTCGAGATGACGCAGCAGACGCCGGACGTGGCGCCGGAGTTCAAGCAGCGCACCGCACTTCTGTCGGTCGGCTCCAACTCGACGCTGATCGTGCTCAAGGTGATCGCCGGCACGGTGACGGGATCGGTCGCGATCCTCACCGAGGCGGTGCATTCGAGCGTCGACCTGGTCGCGTCGATCGTCGCCTTCCTGTCGGTCCGCAAGGCCGGAGAGCCGGCCGACGAGAGCCATCGCTACGGCCACGAGAAGCTCGAGAACCTCGCGGCTGCGATCGAGGGCATCCTGATCCTGGTCGGCTCGGCCGTGATCGCGTTCGCGGCGATCCGCCGCCTGCTCGGCCACGGCGAGACCCACCGGTTCGGCATCGGGATCGTCGTCGTCGGCTTCTCGATCGTCGTGAACCTGATCGTTTCCGCCGTGATCGCCCGCAACGCCCGGATTGCCTCGTCGCCGGCGCTGGAGGGCGACGCCACGCATCTGCGCACCGACGCGGCGAGCTCGGCGGCCGTGCTGCTCGCACTCGTCCTCGTCGCCGTCACCGGCAAGCAGTGGATCGACCCGGTGGTCGCGCTCGGGGTCGCGCTCGCGATCCTGCTGACCGGCGTGCGCCTGCTGATGCGCTCCGGTCAGGTTCTCGTCGACCAGTCGCTGCCGCCTGAGGAGGTGGCGCGATCAGCTCGGCGATCGAGCCGTTCGGCGAGCAGGGTGTAGTCGGCTACCACGAGTTGCGCACGCGTCGTGCCGGCTCCCAGCGATATGTCGACGTTCACGTCCAGTTTCGATCCGGGACGTCGCTGGAGGAAGCCCACCGCACCGCGCATGAGCTGAAGGATGCGATCGATCAGCGCTCGGCAGCGCTGATGTGCTGATCCACCTCGAGCCGGAGGATCGAGTCCGGCCCGGAGAGGTGCTCGGCGCGGCGCCCGCGGCGACTAGACGAGGTTGATGGCGGCCGACATCGCCACCGCGAAGGTGACCAGCGCATAGCCGTAGTCGCCACGGACCGCGAGCACCAGCCCGGCGATCACGCAGACGAGAACCGTCACCAGCCAGGCTGCCCGCGCGAGCTTCATGCCCGCCATTGTCGCGGTTTGGGTCGGCAGATCGCCGCCAGGCGGCCGTGGCGCGAGCACACTCGGGGCGATCTTTCGGGCGATCCGAACCCTCAACGTCCGCAAACCGTGTTAGTTTCGGCTGTTCATACCACCTTGAAGGAGGAAGCAGAGTTGACAAAATCGGAGTTCATCGACCAGGTCGCCGACCGGGCGGGTCTCAGCAAGAAGGACGCTGGGGAGGCGGTCGACGCCGTGCTCGCGACGATCGAGGACGCGCTCAAGCGCGGCAGCGACGTCGTGTTCTCCGGCTTTGGCAAGTTCAGCGTGTCTGAGCGCGGAGCACGTGAGGGTCGCAACCCCGCGACGGGCGAGAAGATCCAGATCGCAGCGTCGAGCGTGCCGAAGTTCACCGCCGGCGCCGGCCTGAAGAAGGCGGTCAACTGAGCGCCCGCGCGACCGTCGCCGTCGCCTCGATGATGCCTGGTGCGGGCCGCACGTGAGTGCGCCAGCAGGATCCGGCGAGCGAGCATCGGCTTTCCCGATCGGCTCGCGGCCCACGTCGAGGCGCGCGAGTCCCAGCTCGTGCTGGGTCTCGATCCAGACCCAGCACGGCTGTGGCCGCGCGCGGTCGAGCTTGTCGGAGGGGCGGGCGAGCGCCCGCCCCACCTGCCGAGCTGGCCGCCAGGGCGGTCGCGGCCCACTGCGCGCTGGTGATCGAGGCGGTCGGCGAGCACTGTGTCGCCGTCAAGCCGCAGGTCGCGTGCTTTGAGCGGCTCGGCGCCCCGGGCTGGGCGGCGCTGGCCGATGTGGTCCAGCAGGCGAGCGCGGCAGGTCTGATCGTGATCGCCGACGCCAAGCGCGGCGACATCGACGTCACGGCCGCCGCCTACGCGCAGGCGTTCCTCGGCGAGACCCCGACGCCGTTCGGCCCGGTCGCGGGTCTCGGCGCCGATGCGCTGACCGTCAACCCGCTGCTCGGCGCCGACTCGCTGGCCCCGTTCGTCGACGCGGCCCGAGCATGCGGCGCCGGTCTGTTCGTGCTCGTCCGCACGTCGAATCCCGGGCGCGGCTGACTTCAGGAGCGCGAGCTCGGCCGGTGGCGTCGGTCAGCGACGGCGATCGCCCGGCTCGTCGCGCCGCTCGGCGAGGCGGGGCGGGGTGATTGCGGTCTGGCCGACGTCGGCGCCGTCGTCGGCGCGACCGCGCCTGAGCGCCTGGAACAGCTGCGTGCGCTGATGCCGCATGCGGTCTTCCTGCTTCCCGGCGTCGGCGCGCAGGGCGGCGCGTCGAGGATCTGGCGGCCGCGTTCGCGCCCGGTCCCGCCAGCGCCCTCGTGTCCGCCTCGCGCGGGATCGTCGCGGCCCACGAACGCGACGGCGCCGATCCGGCACGCGGGCGCTGCAAATGAGGCAGCCCGGCTGCGTGAGGCCACTTGGATGCTCAGCCGCTGAGGGTATGATCGGGCCGCGATGGTCGATCGGTCGCCAGCGCGTCGGAGAGCGCCGCGCGGTACCTGGTGCCGCTGGCGCTGGCGGCGACGGTGCTCAGCACCTATCTGATCGTCCATCAGGCGCTCAGGTCCGGCACGAGTGCCGGCGAGCAGACCAACCACCCGGCGGGACATTCGTCCCCTCATCACGCGGTCACCAAGCGCACCAAGCACAAGACCACCGGCGCCACCGTCGCCGTCTACGTCATCAAGCCCGGGGACACGCTCAGCGAGATCGCGCAGCGGACGGGCGTGTCGATCGCGACGCTGCAGGCGCTGAACCCGCAGCTGAACCCGAACGCGCTGCAGGTCGGCCAGCGGGTGAGGCTGCGCCGGTGAGCGCCCGACGTGGCGTCTGTGGGCGCGCCGCGCCCCGCGCGGCCATGCGCGGGCGCGCCGGGATCGCGCTGCTCTGCGCGCTGCTGTGTGCGCTGTCTGCGGCCGCGTTCGCGCCGGCAGGCGCGCTGGCCGTGGTGCCGCCCGACCTTCAGGTCAGCGCCGCCGGCCTGATCGTCGCGGGCACCGGCCAGCAGCTCTATGGCGTCAATCCGAACGCCGAGCAGCCGATCGCGAGCACGACGAAGATCATGACCGCGCTGATCACGCTCGAGCACGTCCAGCACCTGGACACGATCTTCACTCAGAACGACTAGTACCCGGCGTCCGACGACTCTCAGATCGGCCTGGTTCCCGGTGAGCGGATGAGCGTGCACGATCTGCTGATCGCACTGCTGCTGCCCAGCGCCGACGACGCCGCTGAGGATCTGGCGTACAACGTCGGTGGCAGCTCGGTCCCCCGGTTTCTGGCGATGATGAACGCGAAGGCGCGAGCGCTCGGGCTGACGCACACCCACTACACGACCCCGATCGGGCTCGACACGCCGGGCAACTACTCGAGCGCATTCGACCTGGACAAGCTCGCCGCCTACTTGCTGGCGCACTCGCCGTTTTTCAGGCGGATAGTTGACATGCCGAGCGCGACGCTGCACACCGGACCGGTGGGCTACGTCGTCAACCGCAACGATCTCGTCGGACGAGTGCCGTGGATCAACGGCGTCAAGACCGGCCACACCTCGGGTGCCGGCTACGTGCTGGTCGCGTCCGGAACCCGCGACGGGATGACCCTGATCGGGTCGGTGCTCGGCACCTCCAGCGAGTCCGCGCGCGACGCAGAACGCGCTCGCGCTGCTCGATTACGGCTTCGCCGAGTTCCGGATGCTCACACCGGTTCTCGCGGGACAGGTGCTCGCGCGGCCGACCGTGAAGGACTCGCCGGGCGTACGAGCGTCGGTGATCGCCGGCGCCACCTTCAAACGGGTGGTCGAGCCGTGCGTACGACGTCCGCCTGCGGGTCGTCGTCCCGGCTCAGCTCGCAGGGCCGCTGAAGCGGGATGCCGTCGTCGGCTACGTCGGCGTCGTGATCGGCACACGCATGGTCACGCGGATACCGCTGCTGCTGGAACACGCGCTGCCGGCGGTCTCGACGCTGACGCTTGTGAGCAGGTTCGTCGGCACGTGGATCGTGTTCGGTTTGGCGATCTTCGTCGCTGCACTGGCGGGTCTGGTGCTCGCGCGCCGGCGGTGGCGTGTGAGAATCAGATCTGGGGACACTCTGGAGGCGGGATGATCATCACCGTGACGCTCAACGCGGCGCTCGACAAGACACTCGAGGTGCCGAGCTTCAGTCCGGGTCGCAGACACCGCACCGTTGATCAGCAGACGATGCCGGGAGGCAAGGGCGTCAACATCGCCCGCGCGATCAAGCGGCTGGGCCAGCCGGTGATCGCCACCGGGCTGACCGGAGGGTCGACCGGCAACCGGATCGTCGAGGCGCTCAACGACGAGGCGATCCTGAACGCCTTCGTGCGCATCCGTGAGGAGTCTCGAACCAACACAGCGGTGCTCGACCCGACGACCGGGATGCACACCGAGATCAACGAACGTGGACCGTCGGTCTCCGAGCACGAGCTCGAGCTGTTCCGTGAGAAGCTGATGTACCTGGCCAAGGGCGCCAGCATCTGCGTGTTCGCGGGCAGCCTTCCGCGGGGCATCGAGCAGGACGTCTACGCGAGCCTGATCCGCAGCGTGCGCAAGCTCGGCGCGACGACGATCGTCGATACCGACGGCGAGCCGCTGCGGCTCGCGGTCAAGGCCGAGCCGGAGGTGGTCTCGCCCAACGAGGCCGAGGCCGAGGAGCTGGTGGGCTATGAGTTCAACGACGATGAGGACCGCGCCGGGGCGGTCGCGGAGATCGCGCGCCTCGGGCCGGCCGAGGCGATCATGACGGTCGCCGACGGCTGCTACGCGCAGGTGCTCGAGTCCGGCTCGCCGGTGCTCTACCGGGTCAGCGTCGCCGAGCTCGAGCCGCGTTCGCGGATCGGCTCCGGCGATGCATTCCTGGCGGGCTATGTCGCTGCGCGCTACGGCGGCGCGGCGGCCATCGATTGCCTGCGCTTCGGGGTCGCGTGCGGTGCGGAGTCGACCCAGCACATCGGGGCGGGGGTGCTCGAGCCCGCCCGGGTCGAGCGGCTGGTCGACGATGTGAAGGCGGAACAGATCCAGGCGCCGGCCGAGATCTCCTGACCGGGGCGCGCCTGCGGCCGGTCTTTTTCCCGGTGTAAGCGCGAACGCTCAGGGAGCCGGACATCGGCCCGCTGCTAGGATCGGTCGGACCGATGTTCCGCGCTCCGACGGTCACTTTCCGGCACTTGCGATCCCTCCGTCCGCCATCCGCGACAGCCCCTGAACCGCTGTCCGCTGAAGCGATTACGATGCCGTAATGGAAGTCGAGATCGGACGCGGAAAGAAGGCTCGCCGGGCCTACGGCTTCGATGACATCGCGATCGTCCCGTCGCGCCGGACGCGTGACCCCGACGATGTCGACATCACCTGGACGCTCGGCCCGTACCGGTTCGAGCTGCCGCTGCTCGCGGCGGCACTGGACGGCGTCGTCTCGCCGACCACCGCGGGACTGATTGGTAAGCTCGGCGGGCTCGCGGTTCTCAACCTCGAAGGGATCTACTGTCGCTACGAGGACGCCGACGCCCAGCTCGAGCGGATCGCCAGCTTCTCCAAGGACATCGCCACGCGTGAGATGCAGGACATCTACCGTGAGCCTGTCAAGCCGGAGCTGATCGCCAAGCGGATCCAGGAGATCAAGTCACACGGTGTCGTCGCAGCCGCGTCGCTGACGCCGCAGAAGGTTCGCCGCTATTACGACGTCGCGCTCGAGGCGGGCCTCGACATCCTCGTGATCCAGGGCACCGTCGTCTCGGCCGAGCACGTCTCCCGCGACGAATCGCGCCCGCCGCTGAACCTGAAGGAGTTCATCCGTGAGCTGGCGCCGATCCCGGTGGTGGTCGGCGGCTGTGCGTCCTACCACACGGGCCTTCACCTGATGCGAACCGGGGCGGCCGGTGTTCTCGTCGGCGTCGGGCCCGGTGCGATCTGCACGACCCGCGGGGTGCTGGGGATCGGCGTGCCGCAGGCAACGGCGATCGCCGACGTCGCCGCTGCGCGCGCCCAGCACATGCTCGAGACCGGCGACTACGTCAAGGTGATCGCCGATGGCGGCATGCGCAACGGTGGCGACATCGCCAAGGCGATCGCGTGCGGCGCCGACGCGGTGATGCTCGGCTCCGCGCTCGCCCGCTGCTACGAGGCCCCCGGCCGCGGCTACAACTGGGGCATGGCGACGTTCCATCCGACGCTTCCCCGCGGCACGCGAGTCGCGACCACGCCGAACGGCACGCTCGAGGAGATCATCAAGGGGCCGGCACGTGAGAACGACGGCACCTTCAACCTGATGGGCGGTCTGCGCACCTCGATGGCGACATGCGGCTACCGTGACATCGCCGAGTTCAACCGCGCCGAGCTGATGGTCGCCCCTGCGCTGCAGACGGAGGGTAAGTACCTCCAGCGCGAGCAGGGCGTCGGCATGGGCGCGAGGGCCGCGGCGGTCGGTGTCGCCGACTGAGACCCGCGCGCCGGCTCCGCCCGCGGCGCCTGAGGTAGGCGGCACGACCGTCAACGACCTGCCGCTTGCGCACAACGCCACCGAGCAGGTCGTCGTGCTCGACTATGGCGGTCAGTACTCGCAGCTGATCGCACGCCGGGTCCGGGAGTGCGGCGTGTTCTCGACGCTCGTGCCCCATCATGTCGGCGCGGCCGAGGTGGCGCGACACCGGCCGAAGGGCGTGATCCTGTCCGGAGGCCCGGCGTCGGTGTATGAGGCGGGCGCGCCGAAGCTCGATCCGGCGCTGCTCGAGCTCGGTATCCCGGTGCTCGGCATCTGCTACGGGATGCAGCTGATGGCACGTGAGCTCGGCGGCGTGGTCCAGAGCGCCGAGGTCGGCGAGTTCGGCCGATCGCAGCTGAGCGTCCACACCAACGGGGTCCTGCTGGCGGGAACGCCCGAGGAACAGACCTGCTGGATGTCGCACCGCGACACGGTGTTCGAGGCGCCGGCGGGATTCGTCGCGCTCGCATCGTCGACCGCCTCGCCGGTCGCGGCGTTCGAGTCCCGTGAGCGGGGGATCTACGGGATCCAGTTCCATCCCGAGGTCATCCACACGCCCTACGGGCACCAGGTGCTGTCGAACTTCCTGCGTGAGGTGTGCGGTTGCGAGGGCACCTGGAGCGCGCGCTCGGTGATCGACGAGCAGATCGAGGCGATCCGTGCACAGGTCGGGGACTCACGCGCGATCTGTGGCCTGTCAGGTGGTGTCGACTCGAGCGTCGCCGCGCTGCTCGTCCACCGTGCGATCGGGGACCAATTGACCTGCGTGTTCGTCGATCACGGTCTGATGCGAAAGAACGAGGGCGCACAGGTTGTCGCCGCTTTTCGTGACACGTTCGGGGTGCCGCTAGTCGCCGTCGACGCCGAGGAGCGGTTCCTCGCACGGCTGAGAGGGGTCACCGACCCCGAGGAGAAGCGCAAGCGGATCGGGGCCGAGTTCATCCGGGTGTTCGAGGAGGAGGCGGCCAAGCTCGACGGTGTCGGCTTTCTCGTTCAGGGCACGCTCTACTCGGATGTGATCGAATCGGGCGGCGGAACCGGCACCGCGACGATCAAGTCCCACCACAATGTCGGCGGCCTCCCGGACGATCTCGAGTTCGAGCTGGTCGAGCCGCTCCGCACGCTGTTCAAGGACGAGGTCCGCGCCGTCGGAGCAGAGCTTGGACTGCCCGAGCGGCTCGTCTGGCGCCAGCCGTTCCCCGGGCCGGGCCTCGCGATCCGGATCGTCGGCGGCGAGGCCACGCGTGAGCGGCTCGACGTCCTGCGCGAAGCGGACGCGATCCTCCAGGACGAGATCCGCAAGGCCGGGCTCTACCGTGACCTGTGGCAGTCGTTCTGCGTCCTACCCGACATCCGCACCGTCGGTGTCCAGGGGGACGCACGCACGTATGGGAACGTGATCGTGATCCGCGCGGTGACCAGCGACGACGCGATGACCGCGGACTGGGCCCGGCTGCCCTATGACCTGCTCGAGCAGATCGCGAGCCGGATGATCAACGAGATCCGCCCGGTCGGCCGGGTGGTGCTCGACATCACGAGCAAGCCGCCGGGCACGATCGAGTGGGAATAGCGTTCCCGCTCGATCCCTCTGATCGCGTGATCCCCTATCATCCGCTCCCCGCGCGCAACAGCGCGCCTGATCGCATGCCATGAAGACCTACGTAGCCAAACCATCCGACCGCGAGCGCAACTGGCTGCTCGTCGATGCGAACGGGCAGACGCTCGGCCGGCTCGCGACGCAGATCGCCGATGCGCTGCGCGGTAAGCGCAAGCCGACCTACACGCCGCACATCGACACCGGCGACTTCGTGGTCGTCGTCAACGCCGAGAAGATCTCGGTCACCGGCAAGAAGCTCTCGGACAAGCGCTACTACCGCCATTCCGGCTACCCCGGGGGGCTGAAGTCGCGGACGCTCGCCGAGATGCTCGAGCGGCGTCCTGAAGAGGTCATCCGTCTCGCCGTCAAGGGGATGCTGCCCCGTAACCGGCTGGCGCGCAAGCAGTTGACCAAATTGAAGGTGTATGCCGGGCCCGACCATCCGCACGCCGCCCAGCAGCCGCAAGCCATGGAGATCAACTCGTGAGTGAGTCTGATACCCCGAGGTCGAGGACAACGTCCCGTCGGAGGCACAGCTTGATGAGGCGTCGGCCGAGGAAGTAACGGCCTCGAGTGCCTCCGAAGAGACGCCGCCCTCAGACCCTGAGGCCGAGGCGTCACCTGCGCCTGAGGCGCCGGAGGCTTCGGTCGAGGCGGCAGCGGCTGAAGAGCCCGGGTGGTGGCTGGTGAGCCGGAGTCGGAGGAAGAGCGTGCGGCTGAGATCGTTGCCGCGGAGGCCGCGGCTGAAGAGGCCGCGGCCGACGGGGACGAGGAGATCGTCGTCGTCGAACCCGATGAGATCGTCGTTGCTGAGGTCGAGTACGTCGATGACGAGGCGCTCCGCGTGAGAAGCCGGCGATCCCAGGCGCCGACCTGATCCCCGACATCGTCTCCGAAGGGGACCAGTTCCTCGATGCCGAGGCGCACGCCGCCGCCGAGGCCGAGGCCGAGGAGGCCGCCGCCAGGGCGGCCGAGGAGGAGTCGAGTGTCGTCTCGCATCCGATCGCCGACGTCGCGATCGACCTTGGCGCCGGTGCCCGCTACACGGCGACGGGCAAGCGCAAGACGGCCGTCGCCCGCGTGATCCTGAAACCCGGGAACGGGACGTACTCGGTGAACGGCAAGACGCTCGAGGAGTTCTTCCCTCGCGAGACGCTGCAGCGGATCATCCGCCAGCCACTCGAGGCTGTCGCCTACGAGAGCCGGATGGACGTGGTCGCACGGATGCACGGCGGTGGCGTCTCCGCACAGGCGGGCGCGCTGCGCCACGGCATCTCACGAGCTCTGATCTCGGCCGATCCGCATCTGCGCGGTGAGCTCAAGCGCCGCGGGTTCCTGACGCGTGACCCGCGCGTCAAGGAGCGCAAGAAGGCCGGCCTCAAAAAGGCGCGTAAGCGGCCCCAGTTCTCGAAGCGCTGATCGGCCGGCAGACCGCCGTCCGTTCAGCTTCTGCAGATGTCGCGCCAGTTCTTCGGCACCGATGGTGTCCGCGGCCGCGCCGGCGAGTTCCTGACCGCCGAACTGGCACTTGCGCTCGCACGAGCGGCGGTTTCCCGCTGCGACGCCGAGCGCCCCTCGGTCCTGATCGTCCGCGACACGCGCGAGTCCGGGGAGATGCTCGAGGCTGCGATCGCCGCGGGCGTCACCGCGGCCGGCGGCGACGCGCTGCTCGCGGGTGTGCTGCCGACACCGGCTGCGCCGCTGTTGCTGCGCCGCCATCAGCTTGATCTCGCCGCCGTCATCTCCGCCTCGCACAACCCTTATCAGGACAACGGCATCAAGCTGTTCGCCGCCGACGGCTACAAGCTCCGCGATGACGACGAGCAGGCGATCGAGGCCGAGCTCGAGCGACGGCCCTCGGCCAGCGAGCGGATCGGGCGGGTTCGCCCGCTGCACGGGGCGCTCGAGGACTATCTGCGGGAGCTCCACGCCCGCTTCGAGCGGTTGACCTGAAGGGCCGGCGAATCCTGCTCGACTGCGCCAACGGCGCGACCTACCGCGCCGCACCTGAGATCTTCCGCCGGCTTGGGGCGGACGTCGAGGTGCTCGCCGACCAGCCTGACGGGCGCAACATCAACGACGGTTGTGGCTCCACCCACCTGGAGCCGATCGCGCAGCGGATCCGCGACGGCACGTTCGACGTGGGCTTCGCGTTCGACGGGGACGGCGACCGTGTGCTCGCCGTCGACAGCTCCGGGACGATCGTCGACGGGGACGAGCTGATCGCGCTGGCGGCGCTGCACCTGCGAGAGCGCGGCCTGCTCCCAGGGGGTGGTGTCGCCGTCACGGTGATGACCAACTACGGCTTCCACACCGCGATGCGAGAGGCTGGAATCGAGGTGGCCAGCACCGACGTCGGCGACCGCTATGTCCTCGATGAGCTGCGCCGACGCGGCTGGGCGCTCGGAGGGGAGCAGTCCGGTCACATCATCGACCTCGGCTTTGGTCCCTCAGGCGACGGGATCGCCAGCGCGCTGCTGACGCTGGAGGCCCTTGACGGTGGCGACCTGGCGAAGCGTCGCGGGATGTCCAAGCTTCCGCAGCGCCTGCTCAACGTCCGTGCGGTCGATCGCGGGGCGTTGAGCGCGGCGATCGACGATCGGTCCGTCCGTGACGCGATCGATCGCGCCAGCGCCGAGCTGAGCGGCCGGGGCCGGGTGCTCGTTCGGGCCTCCGGCACCGAGCCGCTGATCCGTGTGATGGTCGAGGCGCCGAGCGAGAGCGAGACCGACACGGTCTGCGAGACGCTGGTCGCGGCGATCGAGCAAGCCCTGGGCGGCTGATGGCCGCCGGCGGCGGCCACTAACATGGCAGGCTCGTTCGTGCAGCGAGGCTGCACGGACGCGGGCCGCCGCTGCGGCTCGACCGCTGACTGCATCGAACATCGACCGAGGAGCACTCTGGCATGTGCGGCATCGTCGGGTACGTCGGATCGAGGGAGGCAAGGCCGCTGCTGCTCGCCGGTCTCGAGAAGCTCGAATACCGGGGCTACGACAGCGCCGGCATCTCGGTGCTGAACGGCGAACGGATCGACGCCGTCCGCGCCGTCGGCAACCTGTCGGCGCTGCGGGCGGCGATCGAGGTGCACGATCGCGCCGCCGCCGATGCCCAGAGCGTGGTCGCGCTCGCCGAGCGCCCCAGCCCGAGACCGGGATCGGCCACACGCGCTGGGCGACCCACGGGGCGGTCACCGAGCGCAACGCGCATCCACACTACGACACGACGACCGGATCCACGTCGTCGTCAACGGGATCGTCGAGAACTATGTCGAGCTGACCGATCGCCTTCGTGACGTGGGCGCCGACTTCACCTCGGAGACCGATGCCGAGGTGATCGCGCACCTGATCGCCCACCACCATGACGACGGTGGCCTCGTCGAGGCCGTCCGCGCGGCCTACGCTGAGCTTCGCGGCCATTACGCGTTCATCGCGATGTGTGCGGAGGAGCCGGGCGTCGTGGTCGGCGTTCGCAACGAGTGCCCGCTGATCGTCGGCCGCGGCGAGGGCGAGCAGTTCATCGCCTCTGCGATCCCGGCGTTCCTGTCCGAGACGCGCCAGGTGCAGTTCATCAACAACGACGAGCTCGTCGTCCTGACGCCCGGTGGCGTCGAGTTCATCACCGCGGCGGGAGAGCCGCTCGAGCGGGAGATCGTCGAGATCGACTGGGATGCGGACACCGCCGAGAAGCAGGGCTACGAGACGTTCATGCTCAAGGAGATCCATGAGCAGGCCGACGCCGTCGCGGAGACGATCGGCGAGCGTGCGGCCCGCGAGGACGGGATCGAACTCGGCGACATGGGATCGATCGACGACGATCTGCTGCGCACGATCAGCCGGATCGTGATCGTCGCCTGCGGCACGTCCTACCACGCGGGTCTGATCGGCCGATATGCGATCGAGGAGTGGGCGCGGGTGCCGGTCGAGGTCGACGTCGCCTCCGAGTTCCGCTACCGCAACCCGGTGTCGGTCCGGGCGACCTCGTGATCGGGATCACCCAGTCGGGTGAGACCGCCGACACGCTCGCCGCGATGCGGACCGCGCGCGAGCGCGGCGCGGCCGTGCTCGCGGTGACGAACATCATGGGATCGCAGGCGACGCGGGATGCCGACGGCGTTCTGTTCACCCGCGCCGGCCTGGAGATCGGCGTCGCGGCGACGAAGACCTTCCTGTCCCAGGTCGCCGCGATGTACCTGCTGGCGCTCAAGCTCGCCGAGCTGCGCGGAGGCCTCGATCGAGCGAGCTGATCGCAAGGATCGCCGAACTCAAGCGGATGCCCCATCAGATCAGCGAGCTGCTGGCCGGCAGCGAGAGCGAGCTCGAGCGGGTCGCCACGATCAGCTACAAAGCCGCCTTCTTCCTCTACCTCGGCCGCCATGTCGGGCTGCCGGTCGCGCTCGAGGGCGCGCTCAAGCTGAAGGAGATCTCCTACATCGCGACCGACGCCTACGCGGCCGGCGAGATGAAGCACGGCCCGATCGCGCTGCTTGACCAGAGCACGCCGGTCGTCGTCGTCGCGACCCAATCGCCGGTGCTGGAGAAGGTGATCTCCAACATGCAGGAGGTCCGTGTCCGCGGCGCGCGCGTGATCGCGATCGCGTCCGAGGGCGACGAGCAGATCGCCCGTCATGCCGACGAGGTGATCCGGGTGCCGGCGACCGACTGGATGCTGGCGCCGCTGCTCGCGGTGATCCCGCTGCAGCTGCTCGCCTACAAGATCGCCCGCAAGCGCGGCCTGAACGTCGATCAGCCGCGCAACCTGGCCAAGACGGTCACGGTCGAGTGAGCGCGCCGGCGCCACTCGCGTCGGGCTCGACCTGCTCGAGATCGACCGGCTCGAGCGAGCACTGGAGCGCGCGCCGCGCCTGGCGCAGCGGCTGTTCACCGATGGGGAGCGCGCGTACGCGGCCGCGCGCGCGCGACCGGGGCAGCACCTCGCGGCGCGCTTCTGCGCCAAGGAGGCGGTCGCCAAGGCGCTGGCTCTGCCGGCTTGGAACTTGCGCGACGTCGAGGTCGTCTGCGACGCCGACGGGGTGCCCTCGATCCTGCTGCACGGAAGGCCGCGGACCGGGCGGCCGAGCTCGGTGTCGGCATCGAGATCTCGCTGACCCACACGCGCACGAACGCCGGCGCCGTCGCGATCCTGACATGAGCGCTCTGCCCGACTGGCTCGTCGCGCTGCCGGACGCCGAGGCCCAGCGCGCACTCGATGACTGGGCGATCGACGAGCGCGGGATCCCGGGCCTCGATCTGATGGAGCGGGCCGGTGCGCGGGCTCGCGCGGGTCGTCGCAGCGCGCGCCGCCGGAGGCGAGATCGCCGTCGTCTGCGGCAAGGGCAACAACGGTGGCGACGGGTTCGTCGCCGCCCGCCACCTGCTCGAGGACGGCCACGAAGTCCGGGTGCTGCTGCTCGCGCCCGGCGACGATCTGAGCGGCGACGCGCGCACCAACTACGAGCGCCTTGCGAGCGCAGTCCTGCGAGCCGTTCAGCCGCCGAGCGGCTGCGCGGCGCGGGCGCGATCGTCGATGCGATCCTCGGCACCGGCTTCGCCGGATCGCCGCGCGGCACGGCGGCCGAGGCGATCGCGGCGATCAACGAGCCCAGGGCTGGAGCGGCCCGTGATCGCCTGCGACGTCCCGAGCGGCGTCGACGCGTCGACCGGGGAGGTCGCCGCGGAGGCGGTGCTGGCAGAGCTGACCGTCACCTTCCATGCGGGCAAGCCGGGCCTGTGGATCCCCCCGGGCAAGGCGCACGCCGGCGAGGTGTCGGTGATCGACATCGGGATTCCGGTCCGCGGCGGCGTGGTCGAACCGGACATCGGCCTGATCAGCCGGCGCGTGACCGCCGCGGTCCCCCGGCGAGGCCAGGGATCGACGAAATTCACAGCCGGCGCCGTGCTCGTCTGCGGCGGCTCGCCCGGACTGACCGGGGCTCCGTGCATGGCGGCGATGGCGGCGATGCGCGCCGGCGCCGGCTACGTGACCGCTGCCGTGCCCGCGTCGCTGTCGAGCGTGTTCGAGACAAAGCTGCTGGAGGTGATGGTCGCGCCGCTGCGATGACGAGGCCGGCGCGCTGGCTCCCTCGGCGCTGGAGCCGGCGCTCGCGCGCGCCGCCCGCGTGCAGAGCGTCGTGCTCGGACCGGGGCTTGGCCGCGACCCGCAGAGCGCCGTGTTCGTGCGGGAGCTCGCGGCCCGCGTGAGGCTCCGCTCGTGCTCGATGCCGACGGGCTGGGCGCGTTCGCGCGCGAGGCGATCGTCGCGAGGACGTCCCGGCGGCGGTGCCGGCACGCCGGCCGGCATCGCCGTGATCAGCCGGCTGTCATCCCGGTCAGCCGCGACCGTCCTGACGCCGCACGCCGGCGAGCTCGGGCGCCTGCTCGGCATCACCAGCGAGGAGGTCGGCGAGCGGCGGCTGCGCTGGGTCCGGCGAGGCCGCCCGTGCCGCCGGTGCGGTCGTGGTGCTCAAGGGCGACGACACGCTGATCGCCGACCCGAGCGGCCGGGTCGCGGTCAGCCCCGGGGACGCCCCGGCGCTCGCGACCGCCGGCTCGGGCGACGTCCTCTCGGGCGTCATCGGCGCCTACCTGGCCAAGGGCATGGACCCGTTCGACGCGGCCGCGCGGCCGTCTATATCCACGCCGCCGCCGGCCGTCTGGTCGCCGCCGAACTCGGCCCCGAGGGCGTCATCGCCTGCGACGTGATCTCGGCCCTGCCCCGCGCCCTGCCGCGGCGAGAGGACTGAGCGCCGTGCTGCGGGCACTCGCAACGCGTCAACCTCGCCGCGATCGAGCGCAACGTGGCCGCTCTGTGCGCCGGGCTTGATGGCGGCACGCGCCTGTGCGCGGTCGTCAAGGCCGACGCGTACGGTCACGGAGCGGCACCGGTCGCGCGCGCGGCGCTCGCCGGCGGCGCCGGCGGCGCTCGCCGTCGCGACCAGCGGTGAGGCGGTCGAGCTGCGGCGGGCCGGGATCGACGCACCGATCATCGTGATGGGGGCGGTCAGCTCCGACGAGCTGCCCGACGCGCTCGCCGCAGCGGCCGAACTGGTCGCGTGGGACGAGCGGTTCGTCGCGCTGGTGGCCGGCGCCGTGCGAGGATGTCCCGGTCCGGATGCACGTCAAGCTCGACACCGGCATGGGCCGCTTCGGGACGCGCGATCCCGACGAGGCGCTGCGGATCGCGCGCCAGATCCTGGAGCCCACCGTCGCTTCGGCTCGCCGGGGCGATGACCCACTTCGCGACGGCCGACAGCGACCAGCAGTTCGTCGCCGCAACAGCTTGCGGCGTTCGCGCCGTTCGCCGCCGCGCTGCGCGCACTCGCGCCCGGGATCGTCGTCCACGCCGCCAACAGCGCCGCGACGCTGCGTTCGCCGCGCGAGCCACTTCGACATGGTGCGCTGCGGAATCGCGATCTACGGGTGCGACCCGATGAACGAGGATCCCGCCAGGTGGGGCCTCGAGCCGGCGCTGCGCTGCGCAGCTACGTCGCCGCGGTCAAGCTCGCGCGCCCCGGGCAGAGCGCCGGCTACGGACGGCGATTCATCGCGGCGGACGACACGTGGATCGCGACGCTGCCGATCGGCTACGACGACGGCATCCCGCGGGCGCTCAGCAACAACTGCGACGTGCTGATCGGCGGCCGCCGCTATCCGCTTGTCGGCACGGTCAGCATGGACAACATCACCGTCGATCTCGGACCGCTGCCGGCCGTCGAGGTCGGGGCGGCGGCGACGCTGATCGGTGCCGACGGCGAGCAGCGCCAGTCGGCCGAGGAGCTCGCCAAGCGGATCGGGACGATCAACTACGAGGTCGTCTGCTGGATCTCCAAGCGTGTGCCGCGCAGCTACCACCGCGACGGTGATCGACGGTGCCGTCGCTGAGCGCACCGCTCCAAGCGCTGCGCCGCGATCACCGAGCACGGCTGGCTCGTCGGCGGCGCCGTGCGCGACGAGCTGCTCGGCCGCGCGACGTCCTCGACTTCGATGTCGCGGTCGACGGCGACCCGAGCCCGGTGGCGCGCGAGCTCGGTCGCCGCGCCGCGGCGCACCCGTTCGCGCTCTCGGACGCGTTCGGCGCGTGGCGCGTGGTCGCGCGCGACCACAGCTGGCAGATCGATCTGATGCCGCTGATGGGCGAGAGGCTCGAAGAGGATCTGGCGCGGCGCGATCTGACGATCAACGCGATCGCGCGAGAGCTCGCCGGCGGCGAGCTGATCGATCCGTTCGGCGGCGTGGCGGACCTGCGCGCGCGGCGGCTGCGGATGGTCGGGCCGGCGGCATTCCGAGACGATCCGCTGCGGGTGCTGCGGCTCGCGCGGCTCGCCGCCGAGCTCGGGTTCGAAATCGAGCCTGAGACGCTCGCGGCTGCGGCCGCAGTCGCAGCCGCGCTGCGGGCGGTCGCGGCCGAGCGGGTCTTCGCCGAGCTGCGGCAGATCGTCGCCTGCGACGGCGCCGTTGGCGGGCTGGCGAATGATGGAGGCGCTCGGGCGCGACCGCGTCGTGCTTCCTGAGCTGGCGGCGCTGCACGGCGTCGACGCAGAGCGACTATCACCACCTCGACGTCCACGACCACACGATCGAGGTGCTGGAGCGGACGATCGAGCTCGAGCGGATCCGGGCGACGTCTTCGGGGAGCTCGCAGGCGGCGTGTCGGCGGTGTTCGATCGAGCCGCTCGCAAACGAGCTGACACGCGGGGAGGCGCTGCGCTTCGGCGCGCTGCTGCACGACGTCGCCAAGCCCGCGACCCGCGCCGTCACCGAGACCGGGCGGGTCACGTTCCTGGGCCACGACGAGGGCGGCGCCGAGATCGCTGCCGAGGTTCTCGGCGCCTGCGGGCGAGCGAGCGGCTGATCGTCTACGTGCAGGCGCTCGTGCGTCAGCCACCTGCGACTCGGCTTCCTGGTGCACGAGGCGCCGCTTGACCGGCGGGCGATCTACCGCTACCTGCGCGCCTGCGAGCCGGTCGAGGTCGACGTCACCGCTGCTCAGCGTCGCCGACCGCCTGGCGACGCGCGGACGCGGCTCCGAGCTGGCGATCGCCCGCCACCTTGAGCTGGCGCGCGAGCTGATGGGGGAGGCGCTCGCTGGCACGCGGCGCGCCGCGGCCGCCGATCCGCGGCGACCGGCTCGCGCGCGCGCTCGGCCTGCGCCCCGGTCCCGAGCTCGGGGAGCTGCTCGCCGAGCTCGAGGAGGCCGCCTTCGCCGGTGAGCTCGCAGGCGAGGAGCAGGCGGTCAACCGCGCCCGGGAGCTGCTCACGCGGCGCTGAGCGGGCAGAGCGCTAGGCTGAGCGTCGATGAGCGTGCCGAGAACTGCCTGTTCTGCAGGATCGTCGCCGGCGAGCTGCCCGCCCAGATCATCGCCGAGGACGAGCGCACGGTCGCGTTCATGGACATCAACCCGGCGACACCGGGCCACGCGCTCGTCGTCCCGCGCGCTCACGCCACGGACCTGCTCGAGATCGATCCCGACGATCTGGCTGCGGTCGCGCTCGCGGCGCAGCGGCTCGCGCGCACGATCGAGGCGCGGCTGGGCGCCGAGGGCGTCAACCTGATCAACTCGTGCGGGTGCGGCCGCCTGGCAGACGGTCTTCCACTTCCACGTCCACGTCATCCCCCGCTATGTCGGCGACCCGCTGACGCTGCCATGGGTGCCGGCGCCGGGCGATCCGCAGGCGATCGCAGCCGTCGCCGACCGTCTTCGGTGATTGTGCTGCTCCGGGGCGTTTTAGGGGCTGTTTGGCGGAGCCGCAGCGGGACGGAGTGGGACGCGGGCCGATCGATGCACGGGCGCTTGCGGTCAGCGATGGCGACGTCCCTGCTACGTTTCCCGCGTTCGGTCGGGGCCCCGAAGGGCAGCCCGGTTTGTCAAGCGAGCAGTTCCGAAGGGGAATACACACATGGCTACTGGAACCGTCAAGTGGTTCAGCGACGACAAGGGCTTCGGCTTCATCACGCCTGATGACGGCGGTCGGGACCTGTTCGTCCACTTCTCGGGCATCAACGGCGACGGCTACAGGACGCTGCCCGGAGGGTTCGAAGGTCTCCTATGAGGAGGAGGCCGGTCCGAAGGGACCGAAGGCGGTCAACGTCACGAAGATCTGACGGTCGTTGATCGGGGCGGCACGCGTTGCCGTCCCGGAGTGGTCGGCGCGAGCCGCTCAGGCTGCAGGCGACCGAGCCCGGCGCGGCACCGGTTCTGCAACGCCGAGCGCAACTGTGCGCGCGTCGTTCGTGTTCAATGGTCTGATGAAACGATTCCTCCTGGCCCTCTCAGCGCGGCTCTGTTCGCCGCGCTCGCGATCCTGCCGCTTCGGCGTCTCGCCCAGATGATCGAGGTCGGCGTCGACGACCTCGCCGCTGATCGCTCCCGTCTGCCCGGCCGGCGTCTCGCAGTCGAACTGCACGATCGTGCTGACCCAGGTGACCGCGCTCGAGACCGTCCGCGACGGCGTCTCGTATCCGACGACGTCACCAAGCCGGGTGAGATCGTCGCGTTCTCGCTCGGCGTCTCGGCGCTGAGCACCAATGCCGCGACCGTCGCGAAGTACATCTAGCCTCAACAGCACCTACGGCGGCGCCGCGGAGGCGCAGCTGACGGTTCTCCGCCCGTACGGGAAGCGCTCATGCACGGCTGGCCGGTCGCCGCCCAGAGCCCGGCGTTCCAGCTGCAGCCGTATCTCGGTCAGGTCGTCCAGTTCCCGCTGATCGCGCCGCTGCCGGTCGTGCCGGGCGAGGTCGTCGCGCTCACCGTGCCGACCTGGGCGCCGGTGCTCTCGTTCGATCTCTCGAGGCGCGCAGTTCGCCTACCGCCAGAGCCGCAGGCGACGAGCAAGCAGAAGTGCACGAACCAGCCGACGACCGGACAGGCGCAGAGCGCGATCGGCGACCGCGCCCACTACCAGTGCTCTATGCGGGTGTTCCGAAGGTCACGGACTCGGCGACGGCCGTCCAGTACTCGGCGACCGAGATCACCAGCCCGATTCCGTCGTAGCCGATCGAGCGCGCCGGCTAAAGGCAGCTGCTGCCGGCGATCAGAGACCGCCGCCGCCGTTGCTGCTGGTCGAAGTCGGTGTCGTGGTGGGGGTGCTCGCCGGCGTCGTGTTCGCGGGCGGAGCGACGCCGCCATTTGTGCTGCCGCCTGACGTCCCTCCGGACGACGCGCCGCCGGAGGTGGACGTGGTCGTAGTCGTGGAGGTGGTTCCGGTCGTGCTTGACGTGGTCGTCGTTGCCGGCGCCGGGGTTGACGAGCCGGTCGTCGGCACCGTGAACGGCGGGGCGCCGGTCGTGTCCGTCGATGCGGCGCCACCGCCGCCGCATCCCGCTGTTCCGACGATCAATGCCGCGCCGGTTGTCACGGTCGCGAGCAGGCGAACCGCGCCAGCCGAGCGGATACGGCGGATGCCGGGGAGCGCCATTGTCACCCCTGACTAATCGCCGAGCGGTTCCATCCGCCGGCCGCAGTAAGGGCAGTCGTTGAGGTCCTTCTGCGCGAGCTGATCGCAGTGGTTGCAGAAGCGGAGGTTCTCGACGGCCCATGGAAGCTCGGACGCCGTCGGCGCCAGCGGCAGCAACTGCGCGACCGCCTCGAGCTCCTCGCCGGTTTCACGGTCGACATACTCCTTGCCCGGGCTCTGCCTCGACGATCACCTCTCGGCCCGTCGACGGCGTCCGCATCCGGTACTTCTGGAGCATCCTCATATCGAAGGCCATGCTACCAGCGGGCCCGGGAGCCGGCTGACCGGAGGGTTGCATCGCGGTTGCAAGAAAGCTGCAGCGCCGCCGCTGGGGGATGGCCCTGAGGGACCATCTCACCGCGCCGCCCGCTCGGATAGAGTGCCGTTCTCGGCATCATGCTCAAGCTCATGCCACGCACCCACCGCATCCTTGCGCTGCTCCTCCCGAGCCTCGTCGTCGTGGTCGCGCTGGGGGGCTGCACGCTCAAGCACCCAGTCGCCAATGTGGTCACCGGCAAGGAGCTGTTCGTACAGAAATGCGGCGCCTGTCACACGCTCGCCCACGCCAACACGACGGGCGATACGGGACCCGAATCTCGACGACGCGTTCGCCCAGGACCGCATCGACGGGATCAACAGCAGCGCCATCCAGGGGCTTGTCGACTGGTGGATCCAGTATCCGAACAGCCAGGGCGTGATGCCGGCAAAGCTGTTCACAGGCCAGGACGCACAGGACGTCGCGGCCTATGTGGCGACGGTGGCGTCGAAGCCCGGCCACGACACCGGGCGAGCTGGCTGAAGCCGGTGCGGTCAGCGGCACGACCCCGGCTGACGGCAAGATCGTGTTCGACAGCAACGGCTGCAGCAGCTGCCACACGCTGGCCGCCGCCGGTGCGACCGGAACGGTCGGTCCCGATCTCGACACGCGCCTGCGCAGCGACTGCGCCAGTGCGGCCTCGATGAAGATCCGTGGCACGACACTCGCGGACTGCATCCATTACGCGATCGTCCATCCCTACGCCTTCATTCCGACCGGCTACGCTTCCGGCGTGATGCCCTCGACGTTCGGGCAGACGCTGAAGCCGAACGAGATACAGGCGCTCGTCAACTTCCTCTCGACCGAAGCCAAGTAGCGGACCGGTTCACGCTCGAGCCGCCCCGGCTGTTGGGATTTGAGGCGTTTGGTCGGGGCCGGTGTGGATCGCGAGGGGCTCTCGAGCGTGACCCGGTCCTCCAGCTTTCCGGCCGGCGTGCGGTCCGCGGGGGACTCCCGAGCGTGAGCCGTTCCGAGGTCTACAGCGTGCGGATCAGGAGCACGATCACGATGATCACGGC
Organism: uncultured Solirubrobacterales bacterium; assembly: GCA_963742025.1. GTDB lineage: Bacteria > Actinomycetota > Thermoleophilia > Solirubrobacterales > Solirubrobacteraceae > Palsa-465. The sequence goes on along the minus strand of CAVUKF010000002.1, from coordinate 562,546 downwards.
GAAAACGGCGACCACGTAGATCAGCAGCCTGAAGGCCTCGGCCTCGGAGCGCAGCGGGTTGAGCATCGCCTCGGCCGGCGTCTACAGAACGTAGACGGTGGTGTAGACGACCACCCACATGATGTCGACGAAGTGCCAATAGATGCTCGGCACCTCCATCCCGCGGTGGTGCTCTGCGGAGTAGTGGCCTCGGAAGGAGCGGATCGTGACCGTCAGCAGGATGCACAGCCCGATGAAGACGTGTGCTCCGTGCAGGCCGGTGAGCGCGTAGAAGACAGACGCCTGCGCCGAGTAGCGAGGCGAGAAGCCGATGTGGATGTACTCGTTGACCTGGATCGTCAGGAACGTGAGGCCGAGCAGGAAGGTCGCGAGCATTCCGGCCTTCAGACCTCGGCGATTGCCGCGGCGAATCGACACAGTCGCCCAGTGGATCGTCAGCGAGGACGAGAGCAGGATGAACGTGTTGACGCCGGCGACGGCCTCGGGCAGGTCCGTGCCGTGGGTCGGCCACGGGTCGTGAGTGACGATCCGGATGAAGAAATAGGCCGTGAAGAACGCCCCGAAGATCATGATCTCGGAGATGATGAAAAGCATCATTCCGAGGGTTGGCGCGTTCACGCGCGAGGACTGGTGGGCCTCCGGCGGTCCGTGGTGATGATCGACGTGGGCAATCGCGGCAGCTTCCATCTAGAGCTCGGCCCCCAATCCGTGTTGCGCGCAGTGCTTCATGGAATCAATCATCTACGCGATCGGGGCGCCCTGCGGCGCCTCTTGGTGGACGACGTGCTCGACCGGCTTGCCGGTTGACCGTCGGACGCGGTCGATCAGATCGGTGCGCATCCAGCCGGACTTGGTCGCCTCGAACGTGGAGATCACGATGTCGTCGACCTGGAAGTACTGGAGCGCGTTCATGATCGCGGTGTAGGGGTCGGGGTCGCCGATCGTTCCCGACGCGAGCAATCCCTCGTCGTGCAGCCTCCCGAGCACCAGCTTCAGCCGGGTGCGGGCGCGACGGGATGCATGCCCGTCACCACCCTCCTGGGGAACGAGCACGATGAACAGGCGCGAGCGTGAGCGCGCGGCGTCATCGGCTACCTTCAGCTTCAGCGCCTCGAGCAGCTCGTGCCCGGTCGCGGTGCGGTTGGCGACCGCGAGCGTCACGTCATACGGCAGCCCCTCCGTGTCGATGTCGTTGATGACGTGCTCGACCGGCAGCCGCGTCGCCGCTGTGACCCGCTCGATGAGGTCGCGACGCAGCCAACCCGAACGTGTCGCCGGAAAGGTGGAGATGATGATCTCGGCCGGGTGATGCTCCCTGACCGCGTCCATCGTCGCGGTGTACGGGTCGGGGTCGCCGACCTCCCCGATCGCCTTGATCCCCTCGCTGTGGAGGAATGCCAGCGCGAGGTCGACGCGCGCCTGAGCGGCATCGTGGACGGCGTCGTCGTAGACGACCAGACCGGCACGGGGACGCGTCTGAGGCACGCATAGGACGAAGTTCGCGTGGTCATCGGCCGCCGCCCGGTCGCGGACCGCCTGCATCAGCACACGGCCGCCGAGGGTCTCGTTGGCGACGACGAGGATCGTGCTCATTCGCTGGTCTCCTGACTGGATCTGCCGCTGGACATACCGGCGGGCACGGTTTCAGCCTCGACCCGCGGCTTGAAGATGCCGTGGACGGCACCGGGTACCCCGTACTCGTAGGGCCCGCCGACGACGGTCGGGATCGTGTCGAAGTTGAAGATCGGCGGCGGCGAGGAGACCTGCCACTCCAGCGTGAGGCCGCGCCACGGGTTGGACGCTGCCCGCGGCCCGCCGCGCCAGCTCGAGACGATGTTGTAGAGGAAGATCAGCGTCGTCAGGCCGAGGATCCACGCCGAGATCGAGATGAACAGGTTCCAGTCGGCGAACTTGGCGGCGTACTCGGCAACGCGCCTGGGCATGCCCTCGATCCCGATGATGTGCATCGGCCCGAACGTCAGGTTGAAGAAGATGAAGGTCAACCAGAAGTGCCACTTACCCAGCGTCTCGTCATACATGCGCCCCGTCATCTTCGGGAACCAGTAGTAGACGCCGGCGAAGATCGTCATCACCGAGCCGCCGAACAGCACGTAGTGCAGGTGGGCGACGATGAAGTAGGTCTGGCTGACGTGGATGTCGAACGGAATCATCGCGAGCATGATCCCGCTGATGCCGCCGCAGGTGAACGCCGTCAGGAAGCCGAGCACGAACAGCATCGGCGTGTCGAGGTGGAGCACACCTCGCCACAGCGTCGCCAGCCAGGAGAAGATCTTGATCCCGGTCGGGACGGCGATGATCGCCGTCGTGACCATCATCGGGATCCGGATCCAGGCGGCCATGCCGGAGACGAACATGTGGTGCGCCCAGACGGTGAAGCCGAGCACGACGATCGCCAGCAGCGAGAACGCCATCATCCGGTAACCGAAGATCGGCTTGCGGGACTTGACGGCGATGACCTCCGAGATGATCCCGAAGCCGGGCAGCATCATGATGTAGACGGCCGGGTGCGAGTAGAACCAGAAGACGTGCTGGTACATGATCACGTTGCCGTCCTTGCCGGCGCCGACGAACGCGTCGAAGAAGTGGAAGCCGAGCGTCTTGTCGAGCAGCACCATGAACTGGGAGGCGGCGATGAACGGCGTCGCGATCACCACGAGCAGCGACGTGGAGAAGTTCGCCCAGACCAGCAGCGGCATCCGGAAGAAGCTCATGCCCGGCGCACGCATCGTGATGATCGTCACCAGGAAGTTGAGCGCGGTCGCGATCGACGATGCGCCGGCGAACTGGACCGCGAGCGTGAAGAACAGCTGGCCGAGCGGCATCGTCGTCGACAGCGGCGCGTAAGCGGTCCAGCCGGCGGCGAACGACCCGCCCGGCGCCAGGAAGCTCATCAGCATCATCACGCCCGCGACCGGGAGCATCCAGTATGAGAGCGCGTTCAGCCGAGGGAACGCCATGTCGGGTGCGCCGATCATCAGCGGCAGGACGAAGTTCGCCAGGCCGGCGAACACGGGGATCACGAACAGGAAGATGAGCACCGTCGCGTGGACCGAGAAGACGCCGTTGTACTGCTCCGGCGTGAGGAACTGCATTCCCGGCTTGGCCAGCTGAGCGCGGATCAGCATCGCCAGCAGGCCGCCGACGAAGAAGAAGAAGAACGAGGTGACCGTGTACTGGATGCCGATCACCTTGTGGTCGGTGTTGACGCGGAAGTAGTCCCGCCAGGTGTGGGCGCCATGCGCGGAGTGGTCCTCCGGCCGCGTCGGGCGTCCGGACGCCCAGTAGAACCAGTAGTCCATCGTGCCGATGCCGGCCAGGAAGAACAGCGGCACCGTGATCAGCGAGACGATCGTGATCGCGTCTCCGTCGACGAACGGGTGCTCGTGCATCAACCAGCGGATCACAACGGTGAGCACGAACGCGAGCACGAACCCGAGCACGTCGAACAGCGCCGCCCGATACCAGCCAGGGGCGCGGAGCTTGGCGGGAATTGCCATCAGTCGATCTCCTTGGCTTCTCGGCACATCTTCAGCTCATGGACTTTGGCGGCTTCTGGGAACATTCTCAAGTCTTGCTCTTGGAGGACGGCGCCGATGACCCGTACGTCGAGTCCGGGGGCGGATGCGACGGTGTTGCCGAGCCGGGGATCCCCGGACCCGCGGCGAACGACGGCGGTACCCCGATCGGCGGCTTGGCATTGGCCGGCTGGGAGGCCAGCCACGCCGAGAACACCGCCGGGCTGACCACCTTGACCGGTGCCCGCATCAACGAATGGCCGGCTCCGCACAGCTCTGTGCATTCGGCAGGGTAGTTGCCGATCCGCGTCGGCGTGACCCGCAGCACCGTCGTGATCCCGGGAACGGCGTCGATCTTCTCGGCGAACTGCGGCACGAAGAAGCTGTGGATCACGTCCAGCGAGCGGAGATGGAAGACGACCGGCTCGCCCTTGGCCATGTAGAGGACGGGGGAGACGACCGTCTTGCCGTTCGCCATCGGATATGAGAACTCAAACGCGAACTGGCGCTCGGTGATGTTGATGTTGCGAGCACCGGGAACGCTGGCCTCGTTGTCCTCAAGGACGATGTAGGAATAGATGCAGACCGACATGATCAACAGCGCCGGCAGCGCCGTCCAGATCACCTCGAGCCGCGTGTTGCCGTGGATCGGCGGACCGTCCTTGAGCTCCTCGCCCGGCTTCATCCGGAACTTCCAGACCGAATACAGGATGACGGTGGTGACGCCGACGAAGATCGGGATCGTCGTGATCATCAGGACGTCGTACAGGGTTCGCGTCCTTGAGAGCTGCTGCGAGGCGTCTGTCGGGAACCAGTGGATCGAAAGGCCGATCGCGATGCCGATCGCGGTGACGATCAGTCCGAATACCAACATCTGCGCAAACGGGTTCTTCCGCACCGCTCTCCCTCTGGCTACTGATCCGGTCTCGTTCACCGCAATCCTATGCGTTATTCACGACGGACGGCGCCACTGGCGCTCGAGACCCGCGCGCGCGCCGCTTGGCCCTGCTGGATCCGGCGCCACGGCTGCGCTCAGCGGTGAAGATGCTCTTCAGGCAGCGCTTCGACGTCGCGCCGCGTGTCACGAATCCAGAGCACGGCCGTGACGATGAAGATGATCAATCCCAGCACTGTCCAGATCCAGTCGATGGTCGTGCCGACCACCGTCAGCGTCAACCCGACCGCGACGAGCAGCGGTTTGATCGACGGCCCCGGGAGGTGGATCTCCTCGCCTGCCGGCGGGGCGTCGTGGTTTTCGAATTCGCTCACGAATGCACGTAGATCGCTGCCACGACGAACGTGATCCCGAAGATGAATGCACAGATCGCCCCGGCGACCAGGCCGGCACGGAGGTTCTTGCGGGCGAGCCTTCTGTCCACGGCCGGATCCTACCGCGCCTCAGAGCTTGACGTCGGCCACCATGGCGCCGAACAGCAACGCCAGATACGCCAGTGAGAACAGGTAGAGCCTGATCGCCGATCGCCGGTCCGCGCGCCTGTAGAGAATGATCGCACCGGCGACGAACAGGGCGCCCAGCACCACCGAGCAGGCGAGATACACGACTCCCATCGAGCCGGCGCAGAACGGGAGCTGCGTGATCGCGTAGAGCAGCAGCGAGTAGAGCACGATCAGGCGTCGCGTCTCGTGCTCGCCGCGGACGACCGGCATCATCGGTACCCCGACCTTCGCGTACTCGTCCTTCATCAGCAGGCTCAGCGCCCAGAAGTGTGGCGGCGTCCAGTAGAAGACGATCGCGAACAGGTAGATCGCCATCCACGAGACCGACCCGGTCGTCGCCGCCCACGCGACCAGAGGCGGCACAGCCCCCGCCGCGCCGCCGATCACGATGTTCTGCGGCGTGCGCCGCTTGAGCACGATCGTGTAGAGCCCGACGTAGCCGACGAAGCCCGAGAACGCCAGCGACGCCGCGAGCACGTTCAGCGTCAGCGACATCAGTACGAACGAGGCCAGTGCGAGCGTGCAGCCGAAGATCAGGGCCGCCAGCGGGGACACGCGACCGGCGGGGATCGGACGCGAGGCGGTCCGCTTCATCTGCGCGTCGATGTCGCGGTCGTAGTAGTGGTTGACGGCGCCGGCGCCGCCTGCCGCGAGGTAGCCGCCGAGGCAGGTCAGGGCGATCTTGGAGACGGGCGGGTCGCCGGCGACCTCCATCGTGGTCACGGTCGTCAGCAGCAGCAGCGTCTGGACCTTCGGCTTGGTCAGCTCGAAGTAGTCGGAGAGGAGCTGGCGCGCGGCTCCGGAGCGCGATGACTCCGGCACTGTGCTGAGCGACGACGTGTTCACGACGCGGTCACTCTACCGGCAGGACGTCGCCGGCAGCGCCGGCTCGCATCACACCCGGGCGAACTGTTCACTGCCGCCGGTCTTCTGGGTGACGCCGGTCTTGCGCTCGACCTCACGTCGGATATCGCGCATCGGCTCGACCGATCGAACGTAGGGGATCGTGTCGAAGTTGTTGACCGGGGGCGGCGAGCTCGTGAACCACTCGAGCGTGTTGCCCTTCCAGGGGTCGGGGGTGGCCTTCTGGCCGTGATTGAGGCTGCGGACCACGTTGATGACCGTCAGCAGCACGCCGAACCCGAGGATGAAGGCACCGATCGTCGAGATCAGGTTCCAGGTCGACCAGCCGAGGCCCGGCTGGTAGGTGTAGATCCGCCGTGGCATCCCGTCCAGCCCGAGCGCGTGCTGCACGAAGAAGGTCATGTTGAAGCCGATGAACATCACCCAGAACGAGGTCTTCCCGAGCTTCTCGTTCATCAGGCGGCCCGTCATCTTCGGGAACCAGTAGTAGAGGCCCGCGAAGATCGGGAACACAGCGCCGCCGATGATCGTGTAGTGGAAGTGCGCGACGACGAAATAGGTGTCGTTCAGCTGCCAGTCGACCGGGAAGCTGGCGAGGAAGATGCCGGTGATCCCCCCGATCGTGAAGATCGCGATCATGCCGATGCAGAAGTACAGGGCGGTGCTCATCACGAGCGAACCTCGCCACATCGTCGCGATCCAGTTGAAGATCTTGACGCCCGTGGGTATCCCGATCAGGAACGAGCTCAACATGAAGAAGCCGAGCACAACGATCGGAACCGGCGAGGCGAACATGTGGTGGGCCCAGACGAGCGTTGCGAGAAACGCGATCACGACGGTTGCGGCCGCGATCGCCTTGTAGCCGAAGATCGGCTTGCGGGAGAAGACGGGGATGATCTCGGAGATCATGCCGAACCCGGGCAGCACGATGATGTAGACCTCGGGATGCCCGAAGAACCAGAACAGGTTCTGCCACAGCACCGGTGAGCCGTGTGCGGTCGGGTTGAACCAGTTGGTGCCGAAATGGCGGTCGGTCAGCAACATCGTGACCGCGGCCGCGACCACGGGGAGCGCGATGATCAGCAGTACCGCGTAGATCAGGATCGTCCAGACGAACAGGGGCAGCCGGCCCCAGGACATGCCTGGCGCGCGCATGTTGACGATCGTGACGTAGAAGTTGATCGCGCCGACGAGCGAGGAGATGCCGGTGAGGTGGATCAGGAAGATCCAGGCGTCCTGGCCGCCGCTGGGTGAGTACTGGATGCTCGAGAGCGGCGGGTAGCTCCACCATCCGGCCTCGGGCGGATGCCAGAAGAGCGTGGCGTAGAAGACGACGCCACCACAGACCAGAAGCCAGAACGAGAGCGCGTTCAACCGCGGAAACGCCATGTCCCGAGCGCCGATCATGAGCGGCACGAAGTAGTTGCCGAAACCCGCCATCGCCGGCACCACGAACAGGAAGATCATCGTCGTTCCGTGCAGTGTCAGCAGCTCGTTGTAGTGCTCGCCGCTGATCAGCGTGTTGTTCGGAACCCCCAGCTGCAGGCGCATCATCAGCGCCTCGATCCCGCCGAGGATGAAGAACACGAACGTCAGGACCAAGTACATGATCCCGATCTTCTTGTGGTCGGTGGTCGTGACCCAGTCGATCCACTTCTTCGTCTCACGCGGCGCTTGGATCCCGTGCACGAGCAGCTGCGGGACGGGGCGGACAGCGGGCTGGGTCGTGGTCGTCGCCATCGTGCTCCGTCCTCCTAGTAGTTCCCGCTCGGGCTCAGGTCGCCCTGGTGGATCAACAGCAAGCGGAGCTGCGTGACGTTTTCGTTGGCCGTTTTGATCAGCTCGGTCTGCGTCGTGATCCACTCCATGTACTGGGCGGGTGTGACGACCTTCACGAGCGCGGTCATGAACGCGTGCTGGCGGCCACAGAGCTGCGCGCACTGCCCGTGGTAGAGCTCACCGGAGTGGGGCACCTTGAACCACGTGTAGGTCGTATACCCCGGAACCGCGTCGACCTTGCCGCCGAGCGACGGAATCCACCAGGAGTGGATCACGTCGGTCGACTGGATCACCAGCCGAACGGTCGTGTTCGAGGGCACGACCATCTCCTGGTAGGAGTAGGGGAGACGACGCTCCCACGCGTCCGTGTCGCATCCGGCTCCGTAGGTGTAGCGCCAGATGAACTGCCGGCCGGTCACGCAGATCACGAGCGCCTGGCCGTTGGGCGGGGTCGGCTCGTTCAGCGACGCGGACAGCACCAGGCCGTTGGGACCGGAGTCGGGCGGGTTCAGCACGCCCGGCAGCTTGATGAACGTGACCGCGGCGATCACCACGACGATCACCGCAGCCCCGACCGTCCACCCGATCTCCAGCCTCGTGTTGCCGTGGATCTGGGCGGCGACGGCGCCCTTCGATGCGCGGAACCTGTAGACGGCGTAGACGAGCGCGCCCTCGACCCCGAGGAACACGATCACGGCGAGTACGAAGATGATCGTGTAGAGGCTGTGGATCGCGTCGGCGTTCGGAGAGCCTCCGGACTTCGGCCCGAAGATGCTGGCGAAGGCGCTGGGGGCGAGCAGCAGCGATCCTGTCAGCGCGATCACAGCAACCGCCATGGTGCGGGCGCGCACGCGGGAGGCGTTTTTCGTTGCGGCGGTATTCCCGGCAGGTGTGGATCGCAAGGCCGCGGCATTCTATCCTGGCGGGCGTCGCCTCCGTCGCGGCGGCGGCTCGGGCTCTGCGCTTCGCTTCATATACTGGCCGTCGTTGCGTGCGTCGAGGGCAATCCGAGCGACTGCGTGGGCCCTCGTCGCGGCCGGCGTCGCTGCTCCATTGCTTCGCAGGCGCCTGAAGGTGCCACCGGCCGTGGTCGTGTCGACCGCGGCAATCGCGCCGGCGGCGCTGTCGGTGGCACTGCCGCGCACTCGAGCCCGTGACATCGGCGTCTGCGTGCTGCAGATGTGGGCCTACCTGGAGGCGTACAAACTGCCCTACGACGATCCCGAGCGGGCCGCGGCACGCGTCCACGTCCGCTACCCGATCGCCGCCGACGAAGTGCTCGGCTTCGGCACGGTCCCGTCGGCGCGCCTGCAGCGCGCATTCTCGCACCGCGGTGAGGTGAACGATTTCGAACGGGTGCTGGTCTGGTGCCATTGGCTCTGGTTCCTGGTGCCGCACGGCAGCGTCCTGTACGTGCTGCTGCGCTCGCCCGGGAAGTTTCCGAGCGCAGCCGCGCGGATGTACGCGGTCTTCGATCTCGGCGCTGTCTGCTACTGGGTGGCGCCGACGGCGCCGCCGTGGTGGGCGGCGGCCGGCGGTCATCTGGACCACGAGCAGGCGCCTGCGGTGCGCCGGATGATGATCGAGTACGGCGAGCGGTTCTGGGGAGACAGGTGGGGTGACCTCTACGATGTCTTCGGAGGGAACCCGCTAGCTGCGATGCCGTCGCTGCACTTCGCCACGTCGCTGATGGCCGCCCGGCTGCTGTCCGAGGTCGGGCCGGTTGCCGGCGCGCTGGGCTGGGCATACGCGGGCACGCTCGGGCTCGCGCTCGTGTACCTCGGTGAGCACTACGCGATCGACCTGGTCGCGGGCGCCGCGCTCACACAGACGGTCTCCGTCGGTGCGAAGCACACGGCACCCGTGGCCAGAGCGCTGTCCCGCGGACTGGCGGTGCTGCAGGCAAGGGCATCGAACGGCTGACTGAGGTGGAGAACGCAGCGGGCGAGCCGATCGTTCTCCCGAGTGCCGGCGAGCCGCAGGTCGAGCAGATGCCGCGCGTGCGGCTCACGCGCGCACGGCTCGTCGCCTCGATCGTATTCGTGGTCTCGACCGTCGCGTTCCTGTATTTCGTGCTTCCGAAACTGCTCGGCCTGCGGCATACCTGGAATCGGCTCGAGCAGGGCAACGTCTGGTGGTTTGCGGTCGCGTTCGTGCTCGAGGTCCTGTCGTTCGCCTCCTACATCGTGCTGTTCCGAGCCGTGTTCGCGCGCGATAACCCGCGGATCAGCTGGCGCGTGAGCTACGAGATCACGATGGCCGGGCTGGTGGCGACGAGACTGTTCGCTGCGGCCGGCGCGGGCGGGATCGTCCTGACCGCATGGGCGCTGCGGCGCGCCGGGATGGAGGCGCGTACCGTCGCGTGGCGGATGATCGCGTTCATGGCGCTGCTGTACGGCGTCTACATGATCTCGCTCGTGATCGACGGTCTCGGGCTCTATTTCGGCGTTTTCGCGGGGCCGGCGCCGTTCGCGATCACGGTCATACCCGCGATCTTCGGCGCCGTCGTGATCCTCATCTTCCTGTTGGCGTCGCTGCTCCCCGGCGACTTCGACCGGCTGGTCGCGAGGTGGACCACCGGCCGTGGCCGACTCGCTGCGCTGGCGCGGCGCGTCGCGACCGTGCCGGCGACCGCGTCGGGCGGCGTGCGAGCCGCGATCGAACTGTTGCGCAGCCGTGATCCGGCGCTGCTCGGTGCGATCGGCTGGTGGGGGTTCGATATCGCCACCCTGTGGGCATGCTTCCACGCGTTCGGGGCCTCGCCCAACAAGGCGGTGATCGTGATGGCGTACTTCGTCGGCTGGATCGCGAACGCGCTGCCTCTGCCCGGAGGGATCGGCGGGGTCGAGGGCGGCATGATCGGCGCCTTCGCGGCGTTCGGCGTCCCGGTGCAGACGGCCGTCGTCGCCGTCCTCGCCTACCGCGCGTTCTCGTTCTGGCTGCCGATCGTTCCCGGTGTCGCCGCCTACCTACAGCTGCGCAAGCGGGTCAACCGCTGGCGCGCGCCGCCCCAGACCCCGAGCTATACTTAGTGAAGTGAACGACCGCCGGTACGAGAATGTGATCATCGTCGGCAGTGGACCGGCCGGCTACACGGCGGCCCTGTACACGGCTCGGGCGAACCTTGCACCGCTGGTCGCGGAGGGTTTCGCATGGGGTGGGCTGCTTCAGCAGACGACCGACGTCGAGAACTATCCGGGATTCCCAGCGGGCATCATGGGACCAGAGCTGATGTCGCAATTCCGGGAGCAGGCGGAGCGGTTCGGCGCCAGGCTCGAGACGGATGAGGCGATTGCCGTCGAACTGGCGGCGGACGGCGGACTTCACATGGTCCGGATCGGTGACGAGGAGCATTTCAGCCGCACCGTGATCCTCTCGATGGGCGCGCAGCATCGCAAGCTCGGGGTCCCCGGTGAGGAGGAGCTGGCCGGTCGTGGCGTCAGCTACTGCGCGACCTGCGACGCGGCGTTCTTCCGTGACGTTCCGACGCTGATCGTCGGTGGCGGCGACTCGGCGATGGAGGAGGCGATGTTTCTCGCCAAGTTCGCGTCGAAGGTTGTCGTGGCGCACCGCCGAGACGAGTTCCGCGCCTCGCAGATCATGCTCGACCGAGCGCGCGCGGTGGCGAACATCGAGCTCCTGACGCCGTACGTCGTCGAGGAACTCAAGGCGGGTGACGGCGGCAAGCTCAGCGTTGCCCGGCTACGCCATTCAGGTGATGGCTCCACCCGAGAGCTGGAGATCGCCGGCGCCTTCGTCGCGATCGGCCACGATCCACAGTCGCAGCTCGTGGCCGGGCAGGTGGAGATAGATGCGGGCGGCTATGTGGTGACCGAGGGGCGCTCGACGCGGACCAACGTGCCTGGCGTGTTCGCGGCCGGCGACCTCGTCGACCACACCTACAGGCAGGCGGTCACCGCCGCCGGCACAGGCTGCCAGGCGGCGCTTGACGCCGAGTGGTACCTGCGCGATACGCCGGCGCCCGCTGACGTTACCGGCGCGGCCAGCGCATAGGGTTCAGTCGCCGGCGCCGCAGACGCTGTCGGCGGGGCCCCAATCATTCGACGGGTGCCCGCCGATCGGGAGCGCGAAGTCCTGCGTCCAGGTCGCCGGATGGGTCGAGAACGGCGCGATCGCCGAGTCCACCAAACCGGTGCCGACGGCGCTGTAGACAGGGTCCAGGATGTTGCGGCAGTGACCGGGGCTGGCCATCCACGCATCGACGACCGCGTCGGCCGTCCTGAAACCTGTCGCGATGTTCTCGCCCGCCGCCGACCAGTCGTAGCCGGCCGCTGAGATTCGCGCCGAAAAGTCGGTTCCGTGCGTGAACTGCCGGGTGGCGACGAGCGTCTCGGTCCAACGCTGGGCGGAGCTGTCGAGCCGTGAGTTCTCTCGCAACGCCGGTAGGCCACGGCTGGTCCGCTGCTGGTTGATCAGGCAGACAACCGCGCTCTTGACCGCTTGCGCCGGGCCAACGTTCACAGGCGTATATGCCCCGGCGCAGGCCGCAGCCGAAAGCGCTTTGATCTGGCGATGGCGGTTGGGTCTACGGACGGCCGCGTGCTGCGACGTCCGCACCGGCCCGGCGTGATCATGGCCGCTCGCCGCCATCGCGCAGGATGTCGGGAGGAGCGCCGCCCCCAGGATGGAGGCGATCGCAACGGCGCGGAGGGCTCGGCGACAGCGGTGCATACATGATTGGTCGGTTCCAGCCGCGTCTCGTGCGACCTAATGCGGCACCGTTCCAACAAACGTCCAGCCGCTGGGCTGGTTGCCGCCTCCGATGTGCTAGCAGCCCAGTTCCGGGCTACTGTCCGCTGCCGTCCGCCCGGCTGCTTGTGCAGTGAAGGTCGGCCGGCGTCCAGTCCGCAGACAGGTGGTGGCCCTCAGGGACCGCGAAATCCTCGGTCCATGTCGCTGGACCGGTCGCGAACGGCCGGATCGGCTTGTTGACGACGCCGACGCCGACGGAGATGTAGGCGGGGTCAAGCACGTTGCGGCAGTGCCCGATGCTGTTCATCCACGCCCAGACCACGGAAGCGGGCGTCGGATAGCCGGTGGCGATGTTCTCCCCCGCCGAATACCAGTTCCAGTAGCCGGCGTCCTGGATCCGCGCGACGAAGTCATGGCCGTGGTCGAACTGCCGGGTGCTGACCATCGTCTTGGACCAGCCCTGGGCGGAGCGGTCGAGCCGCTGGTCCTCGTGCAGCGCAGGCAGCCCGTAGGTGACGCGCTCGAGGTTGACGAGACAGATCACCGCGACCTTGATCGTTTTCAGGGGGACCCGAGCCGGGGAATCGGTGATGTTCGGGCAAGCGTGACGCCAAGCCGCAGGGGGGCGCCAGCGAATGCCATGGCGCTGGATGACACCCGCCAGGGCACCAGCTGACGCGGTCAGCAGCAGCGCTGTGACCGCCAGGCCGGCGATTACGGACGCACGCCTGCCTTTACTTAACGGGGGCCGATTACGGCGGTGGCGCAAGGAACGCATGTTGAAGGTACGGCAAACAGTCGCCCCGACCTTGAGCCAGAGGCGCCTCGGGTAGAACAAACGTCCAAACGCTGATCAGTTGAAGAGCGCTAGGGCGTAAGCACGATCTTGAGCGCTTCGCGAGCATCGTAGCGCGCATAGGCGTCGGATGCGTCTTGCAAGCGAACTTGCAAACTGATCAGGGGTGAGGGGTCGAGCGCCCCTGAGGCGAGCATCTCGATGACCCGGTCGACGTGTGCGATCACGTTGGCCTGCCCCGTCAGCAGCCTGATCGACTTGATCCAGACCAGGCCCATGTGTACCCCGCAGCGCTCGGCGTAGACGCCGAGCACGCTGACGGTGCCGGCCTTGCGCGCGAGCCGGATCGCGAGCTCCAGCGCGTCGGGATGGCCGACGGCGTCGATCGCGACGTCGACCCCGCGTCCGCCGGTCAGCTCGGCGGCCTGTTCGCGCGGGCGCTCGGCGAGATCGATCGCGACCGCCCCGAACTGCCGCGCGATCGCCAGCCGCGCCGCCACTGTGTCGATCGCGATCACCGGGCCGGCACCAGCCGCGATCGCGACCTGTACGGCGCAGAGCCCGACCGGGCCAAGGCCCAGCACCGCGACCGCATCGCCTGGGAGCACCCCGGCGGAGACGACCGAGTGGTAGGCGGTCCCCATCACATCTCCGGCGAACAGCGCGATCCCGTCCGCCATCCCCTCAGGGACGCGGCGCAGCGTCAGGTTCGCGTGCGGGATCAGCGCGAGCTCGGCCTGTGTTCCCTGGAGATCGCCGAGCCCCTCGCCGTGGCCGAACGTGCGCATCGAGTCGCACTTGTGGTACAGGCCGCGGAGGCAGAAGAAGCAGCTTCCGCAGGCTGTGTGGAAGCATCCGAGCACGCGATCTCCAACCGCCACCCGAGTGACGCCCTCGCCGGCCTCCAGCACCGTTCCGACGAACTCGTGACCGAGCGTGAAGCCGGGAGCGACCTTCACCCGCCCGTGGTAGATGTGGAGGTCCGAGCCGCAGATGCCGCTTGCCGCCACCGCCACGATCGCGTCGTCGGGTGCCGTCAGCGTCGGCTCGGGTCGCTCCACGACGCTGACCTCGCCGGGGGCCTGGAAGGTGACCGCTCGCATCAGAGATCCTCCTCGTAGCTGAAGAAACCCTCGCCGGTGGCCTCTCCGAGCCGGCCGGACCACACCAGCGCGGTCAGCGCGGGCGCCGGGCGGTAGCGCTCCTCCCGCAGCTCGTCGTAGAGCGCGTCGAGCACGCCCAGCACCACGTCGAGCCCGATCGCGTCGGCCCAGCGCAGGATCCCGCGCGGATAGTTCAGCGCATGCACCATTCCGGCATCAATGTCACGGGCACCACCGACGCCCTCGCCGAGCGCGAAAGCCGCCTCGTTGACGAGCTGGCAGACGACCCGCCCGAGCACCAGGCCCGGCGCGTCAGCGACCCAGGTGGCGCGCATTCCGAGCGTCTCGAAGAAACTCTCGGTGGCTTGCGCCGCCGAGGTCGCGCTGTCTGGACCGCGCGTGAGCTCGACCAACCTCACCCCCTCCAACGGGGGCAGCGCGTGGAAGCCGACCGCGGTGCCGCCCTCGTCGAGCATCGCCAGCGACCCCGATGCACAGCTGATCGCGCGCGGTCCGCCCTGCAGCGGCGCCTCCGGAGCCTCGCCGCGCGAGCACGCGTCGAGAATCAGAAACGGAGCCTGGAGCTCGGTCGCGCCTGCCGGGCTCGCGACCTCCCAGCCGGCCGCCTGCGCGGCGTCGGCCAGCTCCCGGGCGAGCACCGATTCCCCGGCGATCACGACCAGACGCTGATCGCCACCACCACGAGGGAGGGGCTCGGGGTCGGCCGGGCGATGCGGCTGCTTGGCGTCGGCCCCGCCGGACGCCATCGCGCCGCTGCTGTAGTCGTAGTAGCCGCGGCCGGTCTTCCGCCCGAGGCGCCCTGCGGCGACGGTTCGCACGGCGATCGGCGATGGTCGCCAGCGCGGCTCACCGAACCCCTGCTCGAACATCGACCGAGCGACAGCCAGCCCGACGTCGACGCCGACCAGGTCCATCAGCTCGAACGGACCCATCCGGAAGCCGCCGCCGAGCCGGCAGATTCGGTCGATCTGCTCGATTTCCGCGACGCGCTCGGCGAGCAGCTTCAGAGCCTCGCCGCCGAACGGCCGGTTGCAGCGGTTGACGAGGAAGCCCGGCCCGTCGGTGGCGTCGATCACGACCTTGCCCATCGCCTCGCCCGTCGCACGTGCCAGCGCCAGCGCACGCTCCGATGAAGCGAGGCCGGCGACCAGCTCCAGCGCCGCCATCACCGGAGCCGGGTTGAAGAAATGCATCCCGACGACACGTTCGGGTGCGTGCACGCCTGCGGCGAGCGCGGTGACCAGCAGCGACGAGGTGTTCGTGGCAAGAACGCAGTCGGTCGAGACAACCGACTCCGAGAGTGTCGCAAGCAGCCGCTGCTTGAGCTCCAGCGATTCCGGCGCAGCCTCGATCACGAGTTCGCAGCCGGCGAGGTCGGCCAGCGCGGGCGCCGGCGCCAGGCGCTCCACCGCGGCAGCGGCCTGCGCTTCCGCGAGCCGGCCGCGCTGCACCTCACGAGCAATGCGCTCGGAGATCTGCTTCACCGCGCGGGCGAGCGCTTCGCCGTCGGGGTCGTGCAGGAGCGTCAGCGCTCCCGACAAGCATCCGAGCTGTGCGATCCCGGCACCCATCGTGCCGGCGCCGGCAACGCCGATCGTCTGCGGAGCGTCCATGGCCAAGGACGGTACCGGCCCCCGCCGCTTGTGGGCTGGCGGGGGCCGGTGTTCACTCCTGGATGTCCTCGCTCAACGGGTCGCGGCCCGTGTCACGAGCTGCCGAATGCTAGGGACCGGTCGGCAGTGTCGCGATTGGTGCGACGCCTGTCACCACGATCGAGACCGAGGACGAGGCGCCTCCGATGTTCTCCGGGCCGCCGAAGATCCGCGCGCGGAGCTGCACAGTGCCGGCCTGGTTGAACGTGTAGGTGAACGTATACACCGAGCCGGTGGTGACAACGCCCGCGTTGACGTTGTGCCAGTTGCCGTCAGTACCCAATTGCTGCAGGTAGATCAGGTGACCGGTGTGATCCGGGGAGACCGTGCCGCTCACCATGTCGGTGCCGCCGACCACTCCGGTCAGCGAGCCGGCGGTGATTGTGAGCGTGTCCTGCACACCCTCGAACAGAACGGCGGTGTGGCGGGCCGGGGGAAGGGTCGTCCTGACCTCGTACGCCGTGTTGTTGACCGGGGTGACGGGGAAGCTGTAACTGCCGTCAGAGCCGGTCGGGATGGTCGTCTGTGCCTGCCACGATCCGCCCGCCTTCGATGCCCACAGCGTCACCTCGGTGGTCGGCTCAGGCGTCGTGGTCGAGCCCTTCGCGTAAAGGACGCCGGAGATCGTCGTCGAGCCGCCTTCCTGGATGATCGGGTTCGAGCTGTTGATCGTGAACGACGGAACCTGCTTCTGCTGGATTGTCACCGTGACGCTGTCGGAGTCGCCCGCGATGTTGCGCGGGTCACCAGGGAACACGGCGCGGAGCGTGTAGGTCCCGGGCGCCCTCCAGCGGTGGGGCACCATGAAGTTGGAGCCGCCGCCGGTGAACGTCTTGGCGATCGTCGCCCAGCCGTTGCCGCTGAGGCTGTTCTGCTCCTGCAGCAGCACCCGCTGGTACGGGTGATACGGGCTGATGTGACCCGTGAACACGACCGGTTGACCGGTGTTGGCGGTCATCGTGTTGGAGGCCAGCGACACGAGCGCGGACACCTTCTCGTGGATCGTGACACTCCGGAGGCCAAACGGGCCCTCGACATACCAGTTACGGTTGGAGACGACGATCCCGTCAGGCCGGACGAACGAGTAATAGCCCAACGCGTTCGTCCTACGGACGCCGATGATCGTGAACCGGGCCGCCGGAACGATCCGGTGGAACAGGACGATCGGCTTGTTGGCGTCGTTCGGCAGTCCTGTCAACTGGCCGTAGATCAGCAGGCTCTGACCCGCGATGACCGGGTTCGCCGTCGTATTGATGGTCAGGCTGGGCGCGGCATTGGCGACGGCTGGAGCTGCGCTGATTACGAGCGCGCTCAGAACCGTTGCGAGCACGGCAAGGCGTGTACGCATGGAGCTTCCTTCCCCTATTTGACTTTTGCGCCTCCGCCCGGTCCGGCCTGCGTGGCGACGGCTGTTGATGCCCCTTCAAACAAAGGGCCGTCGCCAAAGTTGCGGTGGTTGCGTGAGTCGCGAACTATCCGTTAGTAGACTCGGCCACAGTGGACGCACTCACTGTCGTCGTGCTCGTCCTCGCTGCTGCCCTGCTGGTGCTCGTGATCGTGCTCGGGATCGTCCATCAGGGCTCGCCGCTGGACCCGTTCGGTTTGAGATCGGCGCGCGCGAGCGCCGCGCGACATGCGGCGCTTGAAGCCGAGGACCTCGAGCAGATGCTCGCTCTGCACAACGCGCGACGCCGTGCACGCGGGGAGCCGGAGGTCTCGGCCGCCGAGATCGAGGCGGAGCTTTTCCAGGATCCGCCGAAGACTTCACGCCGGGGCGCTTGGCCCGCGCGCTGATCGTCGGCTGCGGCTGCCGCGGGCGTTTGCTCGCCGGCGAACTGCGCTCGCGTGGCCATCTGGTCCGAGGGACAACTCGCCGGCCGGAGATGGTCGACGCGATCGAGGTGGTCGGGGCGGAGGCCGTGATCGCCGACCCCGACCGGGTGGCGACACTCGCGCCGGCGCTCGCGCAGGTGACCGTCGCGTGCCTGCTGCTCGGCAGCGCGAGCGGCACCGACGCCGCGCTCGCGGCGCTGCACGGCCCGCGGCTCGAGATGATGCTCCTGCGGATGCTCGATACGACGATCCGTGGGATCGTCTATGAATCCGTCGGCAGTGTCGATCCGCAGGTGCTGGCCGCGGGTGCCGAGATGGTCGCCGCGTGGTGTGAGCACTCGATGATCCCGTTCGCGCTGCTGGACGCGGACCCGGTGACCGGCTACGGCGCCTGGCTGACCTCGGCTGCGGGCGCGGTGGAGCGGGTGCTCAGCGGATCCTGACGGGAGGCAGTGAACGTGCACGCCGCCCGCCGGCGCAGAAGGCCTGCCGGGCGCTCTCAGAGGCACAGGAAATTAATTAATCAGCGCCAGCCGGTCGAACAGATCCGCCAGGATTCGCGCCGTTGCTCCCCAGATCAGGTGATCGTCGACCAGATACGTGTCGGTGCGGATCACCAGCCCGCGGCGGACTACGCGGCGGCGCGCATAGCCGGCTGCAAGGCGCTCGAGCGGTAAGTCGATCACCTGCTCCACCTCGAGGACGCTGGGCGACCAAACCGGCGGCGGCTCGATCATCGCCACGAACGGGTAGACGGCGTAGCCCGTGACGATCGTCGGGGTCGGCTGCAACGCGCCCAGCACATCAACGGATTCGACCGGCAGGCCGATCTCCTCGTTGGCCTCGCGCAGGGCGGTCGCCAGCAGGTCGGCGTCAGCTGCGTCGCGGCGCCCGCCTGGGAACGAGATCTCGCCGGCGTGCCGTCGCATATCGCTGTTGCGCTGGGTGAACACCGCGGCCAGCGCGCCGCCATCGACAACGTGAAGCGGGACCAGCACCGCCGCGTCGGTCTTGCCACGGACATCCAGAGCTTCGGCCTGCTCGGCGCTGAGCAGAACCTGTCTGAGGTTGGCGGCGGTGACCGGCAAGATCAGGAGAGTGGGTTGAATACCAGGCCGGTGGGCACCTTCGGGTAGAAGAAGGTCGACTTCGGCGGCATCGTCTCGCCTGCCGCGGCAACCGCCTGGATCGCCTGCACGGGTGTGGAGCCCATGAAGAAGGCGGCGTCGTACTCGCCGGAGATGACGCGTTCGAGCGCTTGGGCGTGATCTCGGGCATAGCCGAGCCCGTCGAGATCGTCGATCTGCTCGTCGCTCATACCCAGCGCGCCCTTGAGGATCAGCGCTTCCAGGACAGCCGTGTCGAGCCGTCGATAGGCCTGCGACCGGTCAGGGAGCGCGGCGGCCGCCGTCGCGGCGTGCCTGAGCGTCAGCATCATCGGGGTCTTCGAGCGCGCGTCGATATAGCCGATCCTGACCTGATCGGATGCGATCGCAACCGGCGTGAGATCGTCGGTGTCATCGAGCGCGACGGCGTCGAAATCCCGCTCGATCGCCGTCCGCAGGCGCCGGTGCTGCTCGGCACTGAGGCCGCGGACGAGGCGGTGAGTCGGGAACACGGTGAGGCCCGGGTCCTGGAGGGCCACCAGGCACATCAGCACATAGCGATGGGGGCCCTCACCGCCGATCTCCTCTGCGTACACGCGAGCGGTCTCGTAGCGGTGGTGGCCGTCGGCGATCAGCAGCTCTGCGTTTGCGGTAGCCCGCTTGACGATCTCGATCGAGTCGGCGTCGGTGACGCGCCAGACCCGATTGACGGTGCCGTCGTCGTCGGTGCTCTCTCCCCAGGGGCGCTCGGTGGTGGTCGGTGCGAGTGTGGCCCAGACGTCGCCGGCAGGATCCGAGAACAGCGAGAAGATCGGCGAGAGGTTGGCCTTGGTCGCACGCGTGAGCCGCAGCCGATCTTCCCTGGGGCCGGGGTGGGTGCGCTCGTGCGGGCGGATCCGACCGGCACCGTACGCCTCCACGCGTACGCGCGCGAGGAACCCACGACGAGTGCGCGCCTCGCCGTCAGGCCCGACATACTCCTGCTCGAGCGGCCAGATCGACGGCTCGCTGTCGCGCGTGAGCGCCCCGTCGACATGCCACTGGGCCATCAGTTCGGCGGCGTGCTGATACGGATCGCCACCCGGTCGCGCGGGCTCGGGAAGATCGATCGCGACGACGTTGTACGGCGATTGCGCCGCTAGGGCCGCGCGCTGGGCCGAGTCGATCACGTCGTAGGGCGGCGCGACTACGGGCTGCAGGCCGCCGGTGAGCGCCAGGTTGTAATGAAGTGCTCTGAGGGGCTCGATCTCGGCCATCTTGCGGTGAGCCTACTTCAGACGATGTCGCCGCCGTCCGGCGCGCTCCAGCGCGTCCGCGGGGTCGCTTGCCCTTTCAGGGGGCTAGACTCGCTGACCGCATCGCGGGGCGTAGCGCAGCCTGGTAGCGCGCCACGTTTGGGTCGTGGAGGTCCCCGGTTCAAATCCGGGCGCCCCGATGTCATCTCCCGTCTGTCTCGACGGCGTCGCAGCCAGTTGCGAGCGTGTCCCTGAGTGCGACCAGGAGCGCCCGCAGCTGTGCGCGCTGCTCGGTGCGCAGGCCCGCGAACAGGCTGTCCTCGGCTTCCTCCTGTGCCCGGGCGGCGGCTTCGAACTGCTCCTCGCC
Organism: uncultured Solirubrobacterales bacterium; assembly: GCA_963742025.1. Lineage (GTDB taxonomy): Bacteria > Actinomycetota > Thermoleophilia > Solirubrobacterales > Solirubrobacteraceae > Palsa-465. Next base: position 542,083 of record CAVUKF010000002.1, on the reverse strand, counting down.
GGCGGGTGTGAGGCGGACCAGGTGCCGGCGACGGTCGGTGGGGTCGCGGTCCCGCGAGACGAGGCCATCCGCTTCAAGCGGGTTGAGCATCGTCACCAGGATGCTCGGGTCGACACCCATCGTCTGACCGAGCTCGCGCTGACCGGTGCCGCCTGCATCGTGCAGCAGCCCGAGTAGCTGAAACTGGCGTGGTGTGAGGCCGTGAGCGGTGTGCGCCGCGCGCAGCCGGCGCATCGCGTCCTGGCCGAGCAGCGCAAGCAGGAGGCCCGGACTCGACAGGCGCTCGACGAGGACGCTCCCGGATGGTGGTTGTTCCCGGCTGATCTGATGCATCCAGATAGTATAGCCTCACCGATGTTTGATATTGCTATATTATTGATGCTGGACAAGGGTCGGGCCCAACTGGTCCGGTATCTGGCCCGCAATTGTTCGTAGACCGAAAGGATCACACTGATGAGCAGCACCTCAATTCCGGCCGATGCGGCCGCAGCCGACCCACGCACCGGCACCTGGCGTCTGGACCCGTCGCGGTCGAGCGTCGAGTTTCACGTACGCCACTTCTATGGCCTGATGACCGTGAAGGGGCATTTCGACCGTTTCGACGGGACGCTGGATCTGAGCCGCGAGCCGGCCGTCCAGCTCACGATCGACGCCGACAGCCTTGACACCAAGCTGGGCAAACGCGATGCCCATCTGCGGTCCGGCGACTTCTTCGACGTTGAGCGCCACCCGAACGTCGAGTTCGTGTCCGATAGCGCGACGCTTGACGGTGACGTCCTCAAGGTCACCGGACAGCTGCACGCCGCCGGCAAGGCGATCCCGCTGGAACTTGAGGCGTCAGTCCGCAACGTCGACGGCGAACTGGAGATGGAGGCGGTCACAGACGCCGACCACCGAAAGCTGGGGATGATGTGGAGCCCGCTCGGGATCCTGCGCGCTCCAAGCAAGCTGATCGTCGCAGGCCGCCTCGTCCGGCAGTAACCCGGCGGCCCAGCGGCCAGGACGGGAGGTCAGTCGCCATCGTCGTTCATGATGTCGGGCATCGAGATGATCGATCCCCAGCACCCGTGACCGATTGGTCGACGATCGCGTCGTTTGCGACCGCGGGCGGGACGCTGGTGCTCGCGGTCGCGACGTTCAGCTCGATCCGCTCATCGAATCGCTCGGCGCGCGTCGCCGAGCGGGCGCTGCTCGCCGGACAGCGCCCGGTCCTGATCCCGTCGCGTGACGATGATCTGGACGAGTTGACCGGGTTCGGCGACGGGGTGATCCTGCGCGTGCCGGGTCACGGTGGCACGCTTGAGGTGCACGACGAGCGGATCTACATGGCGATCGCCCTTCGCAATGGTGGAAGCGGCTTGGCGGTGATCCACGGCTGGCAGGCTCAGGCGCTGACACTGACGGCTGGGGTGAGCGCCCCTGACGTGTCGGGCTTCCGCCGCCAGCAGCGCGACCTCTACATACCAGCCGGATACACCGGCTTCTGGCAGGGTGCGATTCGAGACCCGGAAGATCCGGCACATGCCGAGATCCTCGCTGCGGCTGACCCTGGGAGCGGCCAGCGCGTGATGGTCGATCTGCTCTACGGCGATCATGAGGGCGGGCAGCGCGCGGTCGCCAGGTTCCGGATCTCGTCCGGGGATGACGAGACTGCCGGGCGCGCAGAGGTGCTGCGCTACTGGAACATCGACGGCGATGACCCACGGGAGCGGGACTGACCAGGCTGCACGCGATGACGACGCGTTTGGGCCACAATTGGGCCGCGGCGCGCAAGCACATGGCCCGCTTCGCTCGATGAACAACCGCATGTCTTGCAGGGCAAGTTGACAGTCCTGGCCCCCGTAGCTCAGCTGGATAGAGCAACGGCCTTCTAAGCCGTGGGTCGCAGGTTCGAGTCCTGCCGGGGGCGCTCAAGAAATCCCTGCTCACAGGGGGATTTGACCTCGTTCGACGAGCCGTCAGTTGTGCGCGTATGATTCGGGCAACTGTCGCGGGCAACTGTCTGGCGTATCGTCGGCCGCTTTGTCCGGCCGCTAGGCCGCGGGTTGCGTCTCCAATCCCGGCGATGGTCAACCATCGCTTTGTCGCGAGGCTGTCGGAATATTGGTGCTGTCTGGCGGGTTTAAGACGCTTCCTGTATGGCTCTGAACTTCGTTGGTTGTGGTCGTGGTCAGTTGTTGTTGATGCCGCCGTCGTTGACGGACTGGTTGCCGGAGAACCACTTGGTGTGGACGATCTTGGGGGCGGTCGAGCAGATGGATCTTGACCGGTTCCGGGTGGCGTATCGGCTGGGTGGGGCGGGTCGTGCGCCGTATCACCCGGCGGTTATGGTGGCGCTTTTGATGTATGCGTATGCGTGGGGGAACCGGTCCTCGCGGGGGATCGAGCGGGCGTGTTGGGAGGACGTGGCGTACAAGGTGATCACAGGGATGCGCACGCCGGATCACTCGACGATCGCGGAGTTCCGCCGCCGGCACGAGACCGAGATCGCGGAGCTGTTCGACGACGTTCTCGGGCTGTGTCGTGAGGCGGGTTTGGTGTCTGTCGGGGTGATCACGATCGATGGGACGAAGATCAAGGCGAACGCGTCGATGGACCAGAACCGCAGCTACGGCGCATTGGTCCAGGAGATTCTGCGGGAGGCTGAGGAGACCGACCAGCGCGAGGACGAGCTCTATGGCAAGGACCGCCGCGGTGATGAACTGCCTGAGGAGTTGCGGACTCCGGAGGGTCGTCGGCAGGCGTTGGCGGATGCGAAGCGGCGGTTGACGGAGCGCAAGGGCCGCTCGGTCGGCGATCAGCCCGTGGCAGAGATGGAGCTGGAGCTGGGGCTGGAGATGGATCTTGAGTCGACGGTGCTCGGGCGCCGGGTGTTGCGTCGGAATGGTCGGCGGGAGTGGTTTCGGGTCGCTCGCGGTGAGCTGGAAGCGCACCGAGCCCAGCAGCGCCAGCCGATCGCGCGTGATCGGGAGGATCGTCTGATCGACACGCTTGAGCGGTTCGAGCAGAACCAGCGGATCGACCTAGCCGCCAACGAGGCCTACGAGCGGTGGCGTGCGAGCGCCCGCGACACGAAGGGCCGGGTGTTGAAGGGCGACAGCAAGCCGTTCACACCGCCGGAGATGCCCGACGGGGTGATCAACCTCTCCGATCCGGACTCAAGGGTGATGCGCACCCAGGGCACCCCGCCGCGGCAGGCGTACAACGCGCAGGCCGCGGTCAACGACCGGCAGATTGTCCTGGCCGCGGAGATCAGCATCAGCGCGCCGGACTTCGGGCACCTCGGGCCGATGCTTGACATCACCCTCAGCGGCTTACGTGAGCAGGGCATCGAAGAGATCCCGGGGGCGGTGCTCGCTGATGCCGGCTACTGGCACACCGCGCAGATGGAGACGATCGAGGAGCAAGGGATCGAGGTGCTCGCTCCACCAGACGGGAACATGCGCGAGGGCACTCGCCCCGGCTGGGACGACGCCCGCTACCAGCAGATGCGCGAGAAACTGACCAGCGAACGAGGCCGCACGCTCTACGCGCAGCGGAAGATCACCATCGAGCCGGTATTCGGACAGATCAAATACAACCGGCACATCGACCGGTTCATGCGAAGAGGCCGGGCCGCCGCGCAGTCGGAGTGGCGGTTGGTGGCAGCAACCCACAACATCCTCAAGCTCCACAGCCACTCGATCGCCAACACCGCCTGAGAGGCGACGAACGGCAACCCACACGGCGGTTCCGCGGAACCGTCAGCCGACACCCAGAATCCCGCTCTTTCCGCATTTTCCGACGGCCTCTCGCCGAAGCAGTGGCAAGCTCCGATGCCGGACGAGAGATGAAAGCAATCGCCCGCTGATGCGAGCTTTCCGCGCATACCAGGACTGCCAGCCTCTGGGCTAACAGGCGCGTCGGGGCATCAAAGCGGGTCCCGAACGGGTCGATCGGATCGCCAGCAGTCGCAAATGCGTAAGCGCGGGCATCTGCCCGGTCGCGTGAGCGGCGAGCGCCGGTATCACGCGATTGCGGAAGAGAGACGCTCGCTCCGGCCCCGGATGGAAGCGCAAGCTGCCGGAATACAAGGGAGCGTTGTCGAGGGCGGCAAGAACCGGTCGGCGGGAGAGGCTACCGACCGTCCCTGACTAGCGCTGAACTACTGACGCCAGCGGTTCCAGGCCCACTTGCCGACCAGGAACCCGCCGATGCCGCCAGCGAGTGGAGGCACGTGCCCGATCAGCGCGACCTTGCCGAGCGTCACGACCGAGCCGCCAAATATCGTCGTCGTCATCAGCCATCCGGCCGCCTCCAGCTGATCCCTCGGGGTGGCCGAGCTGAACTCTTGTCGCAGCCGGGGCGAGCATCTGCGAGTCGCCTCGGATCACCGCGATCTCTAGGCGGCCGCTGAACCTCAGATCCACTGGTCCGATGGACACCGTCGCCACGTCCTCAGTCGCGGAGTAGTCGTGAGCAGTGCGGCCCGAGGAACCCCCACCGGGTGGCGCTGTCGGATGTCAGCGACTCGTCGTGGGCGTAGCGGCCGGGTCCTTCACCGACGACACTGTCGGAGGTCAACGACTCATCGTTGGGCATAACGGGCACGATACGCCTGGTGGGCGGGGGCAGTTCGCTCACCGGCCGGGCTTATCGCCGAAACCACACATCTCGGGTCACATTAGACCGGGCCACGGATGGCGCGACCGGACCGCCGCGCGAGGGCCGGACGCAGAGCTCGGGTCCGTAAAACGGAGTTTTCGGACCCGAACTCATTCCGCTCGTTCGGGGCGGGTGCGGTCCGCTCGCCGTGGCTCCTGATGACTCCCTTTTCGCCATCGCTAGCTCGCGGCCGTTTGGGAAGAATCGCTCTCCGGGAATGGATCGTCGTCGGACGTGTCGCCTCTCCGGGTGTGGCCGCGCGCGCCGCGTGGGCCGTCGGTAGGGCCCTGTCGCTGGATACCCTGGGCCGGTGTCTGGGATCGCGAGCCGAGCAACCCGCGTACAGCATGCGCCGCAGAACGCGATGGATGACCCTGGCGAGATCGAGCGGTTCTACGACCGCTGCAGCGATCTGATGCGTGAGCTTCTGGACGCGCTGGCCGCCGGGCCCGACCGTCCTCGCAGCTTCCCGGAGATCGAGGATTCTCTCGCCTGGCCGCGGCGTCGGATCGCAAGCGTGCTCGGCGGCGTGTGGCACCTGCGAACCATCGAGTTCGCCGGCCGGCGCCCATATCGCTTCCTCGACGAGCGACACTCGCGGTCAGGACGATGGGAGATGTGGATGGACCACGTCCAGGCCGACGCCATCCGCGCGGCGTCGCGCAAGTAACTCCGCTTCGCTGTGGCACGCCCGCAACTGCGGTGAATCACCCAAAGATTCTCCCCCCAACTGATCACCCGAGTCCGACCCGTTTTTCCGGGGGTCCGGACCGGCTGGTGGTGCACCGCGCAGCGAAGTGCGGCCTTGCGGTCGGCGTAGCCAGCCCGCTGAGTGAGAAAGACGGCCCGATACGGCCGCGAGAAAGTACCTGACGCTGGGCCCCTGTTAAGGAACCGCGCTTCGGAGGGTCTGGAGCGCAGGGAATCGGTCACGCGCTGCTCCGCGTGGCGCCGATCCAGGCTGGCCGCCGCCGATGCGCGGAGCAGCTGCGAACGCAGCTTGCTGCCCACATGCACCGCGCTCGTGCCTCACCTCCACTGGCGCACGGAGGCTCGACGGCCAGCGCTCAATGGCCTCCTCCAGCGACCGGAGACTTCGCGTCGAACTGCACTCTTGACGGCAGCGGTGAGATGCCCTAAGCTCGTCGACTGTCGACAATTCGTGTCGAGGGAGAGGAAGCGTGTACGCGGGCTCAGCGATGGTCCGGCGGGTCGTCCCCACCGGGGTCACAGAACACGGGGTGGGCGACGCCGACGGTCAGACCGTGGCGGGCAGTCCTAGGCCCGCGGGGCCCTTTGCGGCCCACTGTCCGGCGACGGAGGCTTCCGCTCGTTCTCCCACGTCAATGGAGGCGTCATCCCGCAGGGGCAACCTGACCCGTGGCGTGTCGGCACATCGGCGGCGCCCGGCTGCCCAAACGGGTCACTCAACGTGTGGCCAAGGTCCGAGCTCAGTTATACGGGCTGGGCCCGAATGCTCGGGCGGATCTTTGTCCATCGCGGCGAGCAGTCGCACGAGGGCGTTGTCCCAGTGCCGTTCCACGGCTCGCAGGGCATCGAAGGTGTCCCTCCGGCGCAGCGCGTCGACGATGTCGGAGTGGTCGGCGACCGAGCGTTCAGGATCAACCGCCCGTGTCGGATAACGCGTGCTGTAGCGTCGAATGACGAGTTCGAGAACTTCGATCGACCGCAACAGCCGGCGGTTTGCGCACCCGGAAACAATCGCCGCGTGGAACGCTTCGTCAAGTTCAATGCGACGATACACGTCGGCTGCTCTGCGCCAACTCGGCGTTGATCGCCGCCATCTCCCGAACGCCCTCATCGTCCGGGGGGTAGCGGGCGAGGATCAACGCCTCGTACGCCATCAGCACCGGATAGCTCTCCTCGATCTCGGCCCGCGAGAGCGGCGTGACGACGTGGCCACGACCGCGTCCCGCTTGCACGAAGCCCTCGCGTTCCATCGCCAGGATGGCTTCTTTGATCGGCGTGCGACTGATCTGGAGCTCAACCGCCAGTTCCGCTTCGTTGAGTCGATCGCCGGGGGTCAGCAGCCCGCGGACGATGCGGTCGATGAGCACGATGCGAACCTGGTCGCGGAGCAAGCTGCGCTGAAGCTGAATGCCATCCGTGCGCTTTGCGGGGGGAGAACTCGACATCGTCGCTGCCGCAGCGTATCTCGTTGCGCTGGACAGGGTCAGGGGGCTAAGTCGACGTGTCGGGGTTTGCCGTGTTCCCCGATGCCGGTCAACCTGGCGACCCGGCGTACCTCGGGTCCACGACGGCATGTTGCATTTCGCATGCCGAAATGCGATATTCCTGGCCCATGACAACCCAAGTCTCCACGCGAGATCTCCCACTAGAGCGAGTCCTGGTATCAGCGAGCCCTGGCGGTGCTCACCGAGGGCGTCTCCTCTCCATCTCGGGGCAAGGCGAACTATGAGCAGCCGATATTTGTGCGCCGCGGCGCCGGGTCAAGGCTCTTTGACGTTGACGGCAATGAGTATCTGGATCTGATGATGGCCTACGGATGCCTCGTCCACGGGCACGCACACCCGCGCTTGGTTGAGGTCATCCAGCGTGTGGCCGCCGAGGGCACGATGTTCGCCACGGCCGAGTGCGCCGAGGTCGAACTCGCCGAACGGCTCGTCTCGATCACACCCGGCGTCGAGCGGGTTCGGTTTGCAAGCACCGGAACGGAAGCGACGTTGTCGGCGATCCGATTGGCACGTGGCTTCACCGGCCGCTCCACGATCGTCAAGTTCGAGGGCCACTACCACGGCTGGCACGATTCTCTGCTGCTCAACTCACACCCGGCGTTGCCAGCGAACCTTGGCGACCCCCGAAATCCCGTGCGCATACCGGACTCGAGCGGCGTGACCGAGAACGCACTGCGCGACACCGTCATCGTGCCCTGGGGGGACATCGAACTTGTCCGCTCCGCGCTCGATAACCACAAGGTTGCCGCCGTGATCACCGAGCCGGTGATGGTCAACATGGGCGTCCTGCCGCCTCCCGACGGATATCTGCCTGCGTTGCGGGAAGCGACGAGAAAGGCCGGGGCACTCCTGATCGTCGACGAAACCGTCACCGGTATGCGCCTGCGCCCCGGTGGTGCGCAGGATCTGTTCGGCGTGATCGGCGATCTGGTGACCTGGGGCAAGGCGCTTGGCGCCGGACTCCCCGTGGCTGCGGTGGGCGGCACCCACGAGATCATGGACGCACTCACCTGGGGACAGGTGTTGCACTACGGGACCCACAACGGTTCCCATCTGTCCCTGTCCATGGCGAACGAGAGCCTGCAGATGCTGGTGGAGGACGGTGGATCTCGCTTCGCCCAGATGTCGGCTGGAGGTGACGCCCTCGCTACGGGATTGCGGCAGGCGGCGCAGGACACCGGTGTGCCGGCGGTTGTCCAGAATGTCGGGGCGATGATCCAGATTCACTTCCTCAACCGCCAAGGGACTGAGGAAGGGGTCAGCCGGCTGTCGAACTTCCGAGACTTCTGCCGCTACGTCGATCGCGACCGCTTCCGCGCCTTCGCCCATCACATGTTCGATGAAGGGGTTTACCTTTCACCCTCTGCGGCGCTTCACAGCATCGTCAGCTCAGTTACCAGTCAAGCCGACATCGACTTCGCGATCGACGCCGCGCACGTGGCTCTGACACGTCTCACCGAAGCAGAGGGATGAGTGCCGTGTGCCACCAGAAAGGCGGCTGGTCTCTTCAGAAGCCCGCACGTGTCCGCGCATGGATCCAGAGCGACACTCGGGAGCGACGCTGTGACTGACTTGACGGCCGCTCGTGGGCGAGCTATCGCACTGCGGAAAGACTTTAGAACGACAAAAGGAGAGAGGACAAAGTGCACCAACCAACCCGTCGGGAATTCATCCGTACCGCTTCCGCAGGTGCCGCCGCAATTGGGCTCGGCGGGACGCTCGCCGCGTGCGGGAGTTCCGCATCCACCAGCGCTGCATCCTCAACGCTGCGTCCGCACCGCTCACCGAGACTCAGAAGTCGGGAGGCACGCTCATCGCCGGGATCACCGGCGATTCCTCGAGCGATACCGTCGATCCGCTTCTTCCCGTCGGTACGCCCGATTACGGGCGCGTTTCCAATCTCTACGACCCGCTCGTCAAGCAGACACCCGAGGGCAATCCGATGCTGTGGCTCGCTGACGAGCTCACTTCCAACAGGACGCGACGGAGTGGACGGTCAGACTGAAATCGGGCATCACCTTCCAAGACGGCAAGCCGCTCACCGCGGACGACGTCATCTTCACGCTTCAACGAATCCTCAAGTCGAAGTCGGCACTGGCGGCGCCTTTGTTCGCTCCGATCGACGCCAACGCTTTGAAAAAGGTCGACTCGCTCACGGTCACAATGCCATGCAAGACGCCTTATGCGATTCTGCTGCAAGCTATGGCGATCTCGACGGCATCCACGATCGTGCCTGTCGGCTTCAATCCGAAGAAGCCAGTCGGCACCGGGCCGTTCAAGCTCGTGAGCTTCCAGCCCGGCGTTCAGACCACGATGGAGCGCAACCCCAACTACTGGGTATCCGGGCGTCCATTCCTTGACCGCGTGGTCATGCAGGGCTTCAATGACCCTGTCAGCCAGGTCAACGCGCTTCTGTCGGGCCAGGTAGACGCGATTGATGCTGTCACGGGCACCTCCGCGGCTCAGCTCACTGAACGCTGGAAAGCAGATCGTGGTCTCCGACTCCGCAGCCTGGAACGGCCTCGTCATGCGTGTGGACAAAGCGCCATTCAACGATGTGCGCGTCCGTCAGGCCATGCGTCTCGCCATCAACCGTCCGCAGTTCCGCGATCTCGTCTACGGAGGCCGAGGGCTTCTCGGCAATGACATGTTCGGAATCGCAGCGGCCGAATACGACCACAGCATTCCGCAGCGTCAGCAAGACATCGAGCAGGCCAAGTCGCTGCTGCGCGCTGCCGGGCAATCCGGCGTCACAGTGCAACACGCCGACGACAACGATCGCGCAGGGTACCGTGCAATCGTGCTTGGTGGCGGCTCAACAGGCCACCCAGGCCGGGTTCAATGTCAAGGTTCGTGAACCAGGACGCGACCACCTTCTTCTCGACCTATCCAACCGGTCACGCCTTCTATCGCCACCTATTGGTTTCAGGACTTCTACCTGCCCATGGTCGCACTGTCGACGGTCCCGGGAGCGCCATTCCCGGAGACCGGATTCAACAACCCGCAGTACACGAAGCTGTACAACGAGGCGATCGCGACGGTTGATCAAACGCAAGCGGAACGAGATCTCTGCGGAGATGCAGATGATCGACCACAACGAGGGCGGCTACGTCATTCCATCGTTCGCGCCCGTGATCGACGGCCTCGCGGCCAACGTCAAGGGTGACCTGCCTGGCAAGACGGGGCTACCCTTCAACGCATACTTCTTCACCGACATCTCGCTCGGATGAGCCTGCACAACGCCGCTGGAACCTCGTTGCTGATCCTGCTCACGACGGGAACACCTCTCAACGACGTTCTGGCGGCGTGATGGCCACCACGAGCAACCCGACTGTCGACGGTTGCGCCGGCTCAGGCGGTTCAGCGGCGCAAACTTGGCCCGATCACGGATCTCGTCCTGCGGCGAACCGGCCTGGGTCTCATGACGCTGTTTTTCGTCTCAATCTCTCGTGTATCTGGCCACGACCGTCCTGCCGGGGAACGCGGCCACGGCGGCGCTCGGCAGTCAAGCGACGCCTGAGCGCCTGCATGCGCTCGAGCTGCAGTTGCACCTCAACGAACCGCTGATCAGCGCTATCTGACCTGGCTTGGCAACGTCATCCATGGCAATCCAGGAACCGGTGCTGGTGTCCGGTCAGCCGGTCGGACCGGTCGTGGCAACGGCGCTTGGCCACTCAGCGATTCTGGTGGTGATCGCTGGAGTTCTGAGCTCGGTGATCGGGATCACGCTCGGCGTCCTTGCGGCCGCCAAACGCGACTCGCGGCTCGATCATGTCATGTCGGTTGTCGCGCTCTTCTTCGTCGCGCTCCCAGAATTCGTCATTGCGATCACTTTGACCATTCTCTTCAGCACCCTCGTCTGGCACATATTCCCAGCTGTGTCATTCATTCCCCGGGAAGTCAGCGTTCTCCAGGATCCGAAGATTCTGGTGCTGCCGGTCGCCACGCTCGTCCTCGTGACGGTGCCATATCTGTTCCGGATCGTTCGCGGCACGATGGTCGAGGCGCTGCAGTCTGAGTTCGTGGAAATGGCCGTGCTCAAAGGCGTCAACGGACGGCGGGTGCTGTTTGTCCATGCGCTTCCGACGGTGCTCGCACCCATCGCGCAGGTGATCGCGCTCAATCTCCTGTATCTCGCGGGCGGAATCGTCGTCGTCGAGTACGTCTTCAACTACCCGGGTATCGGACAGCTGCTCATCCAGTCGATCAATGCGCGCGACATCACCACGGTGCAGTGGATCGTTTTGTTGCTCGCGACCTTCTACATCGTCGTCAACATCATCGCCGATGTGGTCGCCCTGGCTGTCACACCGCGCCGGCGTCTTCCGAGGAGAGCCTGATGGCCGTCGCACCCGTCGCTGTGGGCGCCGTTGCCGGACCGCCCCGGCGAGGACGCTTTCCGGCGGCGGTGCTCGTCGGTGACGCCCTTCGTACCACCCGCGGGCGAGTCGGCGCTGGATTGGCCCTCGGCGTCGTGCTCGTCGCGGTCCTCGGCCCCCTGTTCGCCCCTTACCCGCCTGACGCCCTTCAGAACAACGCCCTGCCGTTTGAGCGTCCGAGTCACATGTATCTGCTCGGAACGGACGTATCTGGCGCGAGATGTCCTCAGCCGCGTACTCTGCGGCGGCTGGGAGCTGCTGCTGGCTGCCCTGGCAGCAACCGTGATCGGCGTCGCACTGGGAACCATCATCGGCGTCGTCGCGGCATTTGAGAGCGGATGGATCGACGCTGTCCTGCTCCGCTCCATGGACGTCCTGCTCGCCTTCCCCCAGCTCGTGTTGGCGCTTCTGCTCGTCAGCATCACCGGGCCGAGCCTGGGACTGATCATCTTCGCCGTCGCGCTCAGCCACATGCCCCAGGTTGCGCGCGTGATCTACTCGGCCGCCCTCGACGTCTGCGAGCGCGACTTCATGGCATCGGCCGAGTTGGTGGCGCTTCCGCGGCGCAAGATGTTGCTCTCCGAACTCGTCCCGAACCTCTCCTCGCCATTGATGGTCGAGATCGGCCTACGGATGACCTTCTCGATCGTCCTCATCGCGGGCCTGAGCTTCCTCGGCCTCGGATTCCAACCCCCGGCACCGAATTGGGGCACGATGATCAACGAGAACCGGATCGGGATGACGGAGAATCCGTGGTCAGTCGTCGCGCCGGTCGTGATGATCGCGTTGCTGACCGTCGGCCTGAACACGTTCACCGACGCGATCGCGCGAGCTTCGATCGGCGCCGGGCCAGCGCGGACTCGACGACTGCGCTTCAAACGTCAACGCATGGACGCACCGCCTGCGCCTGTGGTCCCGAGTTGATCGACATGGCCGCTGCATCGCCAAACGCAGGCTCCCCGCCGCGGATGCTGGTCGAGGAACTGGGGCTCGTGATGACGCCTTCGGGTACCGAGGTTGTCGACCAGATAGCTTTTCGCTCGCTGCCGGCCGGACGCTCGGCCTGGTTGGTGAGTCAGGTTCCGGCAAGACCTCCGTGGGCCTCGCCCTGCTCGGATACACGCGCCGCGGGCTGAGGATCTCGAGCGGACGCGTCCTGCTCGATGGCGTTGACATCCTCGCGATGCCGGAGGACGACCGGCGCAAACTGCGCGGATCAGACGTCGCCTACGTACCCCAGGACCCGGCCACCGCTCTGAACCCTGCGCTGACGATCGGCTATCAGCTGCGTGAGGTGGTCCGTCAGCACGGGGGAGATGAGGCTGGCGAGAACCTTGACGCTCTGCTTGAACAACTCAGTCTGCCCAAGGACCGCGTCGAGCGCTCCTACGCGCACCAGCTCTCCGGAGGTCAACAACAGCGAGTCACGCTGGCCATGGCGTTCGTCCGTCGGCCGCGCGTCATCGTACTCGACGAGCCGACGACGGGCCTCGATGTGACGGTCCAGCGCCAGGTGCTCGAAGCGATCCGCGACCTGTGCGGCCGATACGATGTTGTCAGGCGTTTTCGTCTCGCACGACCTTGCGGTCGTCTCCGAGCTCGTCGATGACGTTGCCGTGATGTACGCCGGTCGGATCGTCGAGATCGGAAGCTGTGGCGAGATCTTTGGCGCTCCCACGCATCCGTACACTCGCGGATCTCCTGCGCGCAGCGCCCGCAAACGACCGTGCGCACGCGCTGCACGGCCTCGAGGGTCGCCCACCCCGTCCCGGCCACCGTCCGCGAGGCTGCTTCTTTGCCCCGCGCTGTGAGCTGGCCCAACCGGAGTGCTCCACGGGCCAACCGCCACTGATTCCGATCGACGCCCAGACGCAAGTCCACCTTGCGAGGTGCCTGCGGATCGAGGCCAGCCGCAGCCAAGGACGCCCGCACGAGCGGGAGGGCCTTCGCTCGACGAATCATGATGCGAAGTCGGAGCCCGTGCTGAGCGTCAGCGATGTGCGCGCCAACTACGGCGCCGTCGAGGTTCTCCATGGCGTCTCACTTGAAGTGCATGCAGGGGAATGCATGGCCGTGGTCGGCGAATCCGGCTCTGGCAAGACGACCCTTGCCCGCTGTATCATCGGCTCTGCATCCGCGCAGCGCGGGCGAGATCAACCTGCGCGGGCATGCGCTGGCGGGCAGGGCGCGAACGCGTGACCCCGAGGACCTTCGCGCTCTGCAGTACATCTTCCAGAACCCGTTCGCGTCACTCAACCCGCGCAAGACGATCAGGGACATCGTCGAGCTCCCGCTGCGTCGCTTCTATCAACTCAGTGCAAGCGAACGCCAGCGCGAGTCGTGCACGCGCTCGAAGACGTCGCGCTGTCTCGACGAGATGCTCTCGGCCTTCCCACACGAGCTCTCGGGTGGCGAACGCCAGCGCGTCGCCATTGCCCGTGGGCTCGTCGTCGAACCCGCCGTCCTCGTCTGTGACGAGATCACCTCTGCTCTCGACGTTTCCGTGCAGGCGGCGATCATCGAGATGTTGCGACGTCTGCAGGCTGAACGCTCGCTCTCGCTGCTGTTCATCACGCACAATCTGGCGCTCGTGCGCTCCATTTCACGCCGCGTGCTCGTGCTCAAGGATGGCGACATCGTGGAGAGCGGCGACACGTCTGAAGTGCTCGACCATCCGAAGGCCGACTACACGCAGCGACTGTTGGAAGACCTGCCCCGTCTGCGCTCCTCGACTGACCCGGCGCCGACGATCGTTCCCGCAGGACACGACGTCAATGGCTGATTGCAGCAGACGATGATCGACTCGCATCGCCTGTCCTTTCCCGTGGCCGCTCGACGCTTGCCTCGCAGCCTCTCCGAGCGCGAACTGCGCGGGCTGATGAGGTCCGCCGATGTGCTCATCCCCGGATCCGGCGTCGATTCGCCCGCCAGCCAGACGCCCGGGTTCGAGGCGGCGCTCCTGCGGGCGCTGGCCGCGCGGATCGACGCCTTTGAGCTGATCGTTGTCGAGGGCGACCGTCTCGGTCCGCTGACCGACAAGGAACTCGCGGCGGAGCTGCGACGTCTCGCCGCGACCGAGCCTGCGACCTTTCAACCGCTGTCGACGGTGCTCGCGGGGGCGTATCTGCTGATCCCCGAAGTGCGCGAAGCGATCGGCTACCCCGGCCAGCATCGCGAGCATGCCCAGTTCGACGAAGCCGCCAACGAGATCATGGACGGAATCCTGGATCCGGTCATTGACCGCGGCCCGATCTACAAGTCCGCGTGAGTCCCGGTTCCGGGACGGGCCGCTCGGGCCTCGACCGGGACGTCGTCGTTGTCGGGGCCGGCATCGCCGGCTTGTCAGCGGCCTGGCGGCTTCGCGACTGCAACTGCTTGTGCTCGAGCGCCGATCGAGGGCTGGTGGTCGCATCAAGTCGTTGGCGCGCGGCGAGCGCTGGATCAACCTCGGCGCCCATCTGATTCCCGGGCAGGGCTCAGCGGTTTACGAGTTCGTGCGCGCAATGCACCTCGACTCCGAGCTGCTGAAGATCCCGGGGTCGAAGTCAGCCGTCTGTTTCAAGGGTTCGGTGCACGCGCCGCCTCGGGCTGAGCTGCTGCCGCTGACCCTGGACCTGAGTCTCCGCCGAGCGCGCTGCGCTTGCACTGGCGGGGCTACGGCTGCGCCGCGGCGCCGCCAACTGGCGCCGCTCTCAGCAGCGCCGTGCCGATGAATCAGAGGCCGCGTCGTATCTCCGCGCTGCGAGATTTGGCTCGGACCGGACGCTGGCGCAGCTGCTCGGGCCTATGCCCTCCGCGGTTGACTCGATCTTCCGGTCGGCCTCACGGCGCTCGGCAGCGGAGCTTGACGACCTGAGCGCTGGTGCTGGGTTGTCGCTGTTCGGTGCACTGTGGGTCGGCAAGGGCAGCGCGTCGCAGCTGAATATCCGCGGCGGCTCGGGCCGTCTCAGCGACTGCGCTCTTCGCTGGCTCGGCGACCGTCTGTGGCTGGATACCCCTGCAGAATCGGTGCAGGCAGAGGAGGGCTACGCCGTTGTCACGGTGCGCCGGTCAGGTGTTCGGCAGCGCGTTACCGCCGGGCACGTGATCGTGGCGCTTCCCGCTCCTCTCGTCCGTGAAGTGGTGATGGGACTGCCAGGCGACGTCGACCGGTCGCTCGCCTCGGTGACCTACGGGCCGTTTGTGTCGATGGGTTTCCTCACCCGGGAGCAGAGCGCCATGCCCTGGACGAGGTTGTACGCGGTCACCACACCCGGGCTTGTCGTTCGACATGCTGTTCAACCACGCCAACCCGCTGAGACATCACGGGACGGTCAACGCCGGTGGCAGTTTCATGTGTTACGCCGGCGGGCGACCCGCCGAGGAGCTACTCGACGTGCCCGCAGACCAAATCCGCGATCGGTTCCTTGTCGACCTATATCGCGTCTACCCGCAACTGCGAGGCCTTGTCGAGGAAGCCGTCGTGCAGAAGTGGCCCATCGGCAACTCGCACGCGACGCCACGCAACAAGCTTCGAGGCGATGTGGAGGTATTCCAGGCGACCGGGTTCCACCGTACACTTCGCTGGCGATTACTTTGCACCGCTGGGAGGATCGATGGATGCGGCTGCACGCTCGGGGTTCGATGCGGCGCAGGCGGTGTCGAACGACCTCGCCACCACAAGCCGGACCGAGGACTAGCGTCAGATGAAGCTTCAAGCCGCTCCGTCAGAGCACCACGCCCGACGATGTCTACCGCATAGTGCGAAAGGCGATCCTCGACGGCGAGCTGTCGGGCGGGTCGCAGCTGGTAGAAGCGCACATTGCCGCTGATCTCGGGATCAGCCGCGCGCCACTGCGCGAGGCGTTCCGACGTCTGGAGGAGGAAGGGCTCGTCGTCAAGATCCCGTTTCGCGGCACATTCGTAGCCGAACTGACCCCGCAGACGATCACGGAGATCACGGCTCTCCGATCCATCGTGGAGCCCTACGCCGTAGAGCAGGCGATCGGGACGCTTCGCGGACCGCGCCGTCAGCAGCTTCTGCGAGTCATCGAGGCGCTCACCAAGGCGAGCCGCGACAAGAACGTCGCCGCGACCATCGATGCGCACCTGCGGTTTCACCGGATGTTCTACGAGTACTCGGGCAACGCCATGCTCCTGGACCTCTGGAACAGCTGGGAGTCTCGTCTTCGCCTCTATCTTGTTGCCGAGCATCATCTCTACGAGAACCTTCTGGATCTCGCCGGACCTCACGAGGAGCTGGCGGCCATCGTCCTCGACGGCGACGCAAGCCAGCTGCGCGAGGCGATAGTCGACCATCTGCACTCCGCGCGTCTCGATCTATCTCGACAACGGCTCCGAGGCACCCGAGTAGCAGCCGGCCGCGATGTGGCGGCCGCCGTGGTTCGCCAGGGCGGCGGCGGGCGCAGAGCGCACCCTCGCCTGGAGGTGGTGGGGCGACTCTGATCGCTGCTGTAAGGCAGCCTGAGGACGTCGCGCCTGCGGCTTGACGAGGGTCGCCAGGTCCGTTACGATCGTCGATTGTCGACGACTATCGCCGGACCGAACGAAGGGCGGAGCGAGACATGCGTGTACGCGAGCTGAGCTGCTTTCTGGTGGACGCCCCCGTCGCAAGCGGGGAGTACGTCATGTCGCGCGGCCGTGCCCTGCAAACGTTTCCGAGCCTCGTCGTGAAGGTCGTCGCCGCAGGACGGCACGACCGGCTACGGCGAGGCGGCCACTTTGGGTGCCAACTACCTCGACGGGTTCTCCGCCAGCGCGCGAGAGGCGGTCCATCTGCTTGCGCCGTGGGTACTCGAGTGCGACATCTTCGCGCCGGGGGTCCTCGTCGACGGAATGGACGCCCGGGTGCGCGGACACCTTCCCGGGAAGGCGGCAATCGACGGAGCGCTCTGGGATCTGAGAGCCAAACTCCTCGGCGTCACGGTGGCTCAACTGCTCGGAGGCGCCAAGCAGCGCTCGTTCCTCGGGTTCTACGCCGTCAGCCTCGCGTCCGTGGACGCGATGGTCGATTCAGCGCGGCGTGCGGCCGACCGGGGATATCGTGGCTGGCAACTGAAGCTCGGGTCCGATCCGATCGCTGACGCGGAGCGTGCCCAAGCGGTGACGGATGTGGTTCGCGGCGATGCCGTCTTCGTCACGGACGATGCGAACGGCGGGTGGACGGTCGCGCAGGCATTGCGCTTCGCGCGGGCGACCGCCGGCGTCGACGCATACCTGGAGCAGCCATGTCGCACGCTCGCCGAACTCGCGCAGGTGCGCGCAGCGACCGCTGGTCCGATCATGGTCGATGAGAGCATTGTTCAGACCGCTGACGCGCTCGGCGCGATCGCCCGCGGTGTTGCCGAGGCCATCAACATCAAGCCCGTACGCGTCGGCGGCCTGACCAAGGCGGCGCGCATCCGCGACATGGCGGAGGCAGCCGGCTGGATGGTCTTGGTGGATGACGCGCCCGGCGCCGACATCGCCACCGCGGCCGCCGTCCATTTGGCGGCGACCGTCGAGCCGGCGACACCTGCTCGGCGCCCCTTACTTCATGGGCACCGGAGATGCCGATCACCTACCAGCGGTCGCGGCTTGCGACCGGGCCGCGCTTCGTGGATGGCATCGTGACCATTTCCGACGAGCCGGGCCTCGGCGTCGAGATCGACGACGACAAGCTCGGTGCCCCGGCTTTCACCGTTCAGACGGAGGATCGATGACCCAGCAGGACCCATCCGCCGATCCCTCTGCAGGCGTGTACCCGGCCGAGGGTCAGCTGCGCCTGGACAACCTCATCGGCGGCGAAAGGGTTGCGCCGATCCGCTGGACGCTACTCCCCGGTGATCAACCCGGCAAACGGTCAGGCGTACGCCAGTGCGCCACTGTCCGATGCCGCCGACGTCGACCTTGCCTGCCGCGCCGCGCACGCGGCGTTCGCCGCGTGGCGCCTGACGACTCCCGGCGAACGGAGCGGCTCTGCTGTATCGCATGGCCGAGGCGCTCGTCGAACACAGTGAGGAGCTCGTGGCAGCCGAATCCGTCAACACCGGAAAGCCGCTGCACCTGATGCGCGATGTCGAATTTCCTGGGTTGGTTGAGCATCTGCGCTTCTTCGCCGCCGCCGCCAGGGACCTGCGTGGCCTCGCCGCCGGCTCGTACGTCGCAGGCTATGAGTCGGTGGTTCGCCGAGAGCCGGTCGGTGTCTGCGCACAGGTCGCGCCGTGGAACTACCCGCTGCATGAGGCGATTTGGAAGTTCGGACCGGCGCTTGCGGCGGGCAATACCGTCGTGCTGAAACCGTCGGACACGACGCCGGTCAGCATTCTCCTCGCCGCTGAGATCTTCAGCCAGATCCTGCCGCCGGGCGTGCTCAACGTCATAGCGGGCGACCGAGACACCGGCCGCGCGCTCGTCGCCCATCCGATCCCCCGGCTCGTCTCGGTTACCGGCAGTGAGCGAGCGGGCATCGAGGTATCCGGGGCCGCAGCGCCGGATCTCAAGCGGGTCAGCTTGGAGCTCGGCGGCAAGGCACCCGCGATCGTCTTCGACGACGCCGACCTCGACCGCACGGTCGAAGGCATCGCCACCGCGGCGTTCTACAACGCCGGGCAGGACTGTGAGGCCGCCACCCGCGTGCTCGCGCACGAGCGGATCTACGACGAGTTTCTAGAGCGAATCGTCGCCCGAGCGAAGGCGTGTACCTACGGGTCGACGGATTCGCCCGGCACGACGTTTGGCCCGCTCAACAGCGAGGAGCATCTCGCCAAGGTGGCCGGGTTCATTGACCGCCTGCCGGCCCACGCGCGCGTCCTGGTCGGCGGGAAACCTGACCGCTCCTTCGGCGGTTTCTTCTTCCCGGCGACCGTTATCGACCGTGTGCACCAGGACGACGAGATCGTCCAGGAGGAGGTCTTCGGACCGGTACTCACCATCCAGCGGTTCTCCGACGAGCATCAGGCGCTGGACATGGCCAATGACGTCCGCTTCGGCCTCGCGTCGTCAGTCTGGACGAGAGATCACGAGCGCGTGCTGCGGGTCAGCGGCGCGCTGGACTTCGGGAAGGTGTGGGTCAACTGCCACCTCGTCCTGCCACCCGAGATGCCGAACACGGGCTACAAGCACTCAGGCCACGGCAACGACATCTCGGTGCTGGCCGTGGAGGAGTACTCGCGCGTCAAGCACGTGATGAGTGCGGTTGGCGCCGCGTGAGACGCATGCGACGCGAGTTGCATCAACAGCTGATTCCGGCACGCCTCGCTGAGGGGCCGGGTCCGCGAAGAAACCAAGCGAGGGTGACATGAGTATTCAGGGAGTTTTGTCGGCTGTTGCGACGCCGTTTGACGATCAGGACAAGATCGACGAGCCGCGGCTACGAAGGTTGATCGACGAGACAATCGACGGCGGCGTGCATGGGCTCGTACCCGGGGGGCTCCACCGGGGAATTTGCGTTGCTCTCCAACGCAGAGCGTCGCGAGCTCCTCGAGATCACAATGGAACAGGCTGCTGGCCGTGTTCCGGTTGTGGCGCACGTCGGTGCGATGTCGACGGTCGAGGCGGTGGCGCTCGCGCAGCACGCCGAACGTGCGGGTGCCGACGCGGTCATGGCCGTCGCCCCGTACTACGCGATTCTGGAATTGCCCGACGCAAAGTCCTACTATCGCGCGATCGGCACCGCCGTCGCCCTTCCGGTGATCATCTACAACCTGCCGTCGGTCACCGGCGTGAACCTGACTCCGGAAGACGTCGCGGATCTCGCCACCGGTGACGGAAACATCCGCTACGTCAAGGACACCTCGGGCGACTACCACCAGCTCACCCGGCTCGTACGTGACTACTCCGAGGTCATCGGGACGCTCGTCGGCTGGGACACGATGCTGCTGGCGGGCTTTGTCGAAGGTGCTGTAGGCACAATCAACGGCGCCACGAACTTCATGCCGCGACCCATCGTCGCTGTCTGGGATGCCGTCCAGCGCGGCGACGTCGCGGCGGCCCAGCGCGAATGGGCCCGTCTGTACCCGTTGCTCCGCTTTCTTCTGGCCGGCGGCTACGTCGCCGGGCTCAAGGGCATCATGGCTGCGGTCGGCTCGCCCATCGGTCCGCCGCGCGCCCCGGTTTCCGAGCTCAGCGCGCAACGCCGCCAGCAGCTGGAGGTGGTTCTCGGATCTGTCGACATCGACTTCATCGGGTCGCCTGTAGCCTAGGCGCGCGCCGAAAGAAAGGAGTCGCGATGGCTGACCAAGCCGCAGAGCATTACGAGGCGCCGAACATCATCGATGGCGCTTCGGTTCTTGGGACCGGTGACCTGGAACTTGAGGTACTCAACCCGTCGACCGGCGCGGTTCTGACCGAGCTCCGGGCTGCTGGTACCGACCAGATCGACGCGGCGGTTGCGTCCGCCAAACAGGCCGCGGTGGCGTGGGCGCAGGCCACCCCCGGCGCACGCTCGGACGCTCTGCGACGAATCGCTGATCTGTTGGCGGCGAATATCGCCGAGTTCGCGCGACTTGAATGTGTGGACGCCGGCAAGCCCTACACGGCCGCTCTTGAGCTTGAGGCGCCGGGAATCGTCGACTCGCTGCGCTACTTCGCAGGAGCCGGGCGTCTGTCGGTTGGCCCCATGGCGGGCGAGTTCGTCGCCGGCACGACGAGCATGGTCCGCCGCGAGCCGCAGGGGGTCGTGGCTGCGATCACCCCGTGGAACTTCCCGTTGCTGCAGGCCGTGCTGAAGATCGCCCCGGCGCTCGTCACCGGCAACACCGTCGTGATCAAGCCGGCTGAGGCTGCGCCTCTGTCGACAACACGGTTCGTTCAGTTGGCCAACGAGGTGCTGCCGCACGGCGTGCTCAACCTGGTGCAGGGTCCCGGCCCGACGGTCGGCGAACACCTAGTGACACATCCCGACATCGCGCTCGTCTCGTTCACCGGCTCCACTCGTGCGGGCCGCCGGATCGCCGAGCTCGCCGGAGCGAGAACGAAGCCGCTCGTGCTCGAGCTTGGCGGCAACGCCCCGGTGATCCTCCACGAGGACGCCGACATCGACAAGGCGCTGCCGTTGCTCGCAACAGCGATCCTGTTCAACGCCGGCCAGGAGTGCATGTCGGGCAACCGGATCCTGGTCGCCGAGCGGCGTTACGACGAGCTGGCGTCGCGGCTAGGGGACGTGATGGCCGCGTGGAAGCTCGGCGACGCAGCGGAACCGAGCACAGAGCTCGGGCCCCTGATCAGCGAGAGGCAACGGGATGGCGTCCGCCGCTATGTCGACGAGCGTCCCGACCACGTCGAGGTCATCGTCGGCGGCAGTGTGCCCGACGGTCCGGGCTACTTCTTCGAAGCCACGCTGATCGGGGGAGTGCGGCAGACCGACGACCTCGTGCGGCACGAGGTGTTCGGTCCGGTCGGCACGATCCAGCGCTTCGCGTCCGAGGACGAGGCGCTCGAGTTGGCCAACGGCACCGCGTATGGTCTTGCGGCGGGAGTTTGGACCAGGGATGTCGGCCGGGCGATGCGCTTCGCGCGCGACTTGAACTTCGGCACGGTATGGGTCAACAATCACTTCGCGCTGAGCCCCGAAATCCCGCAGGGGGGTTTTGGCGCATCGGGGTATGGCAATGAGCAGGGCCTCGCCGGTCTGGACGCGTTCACCCGGCTCAAGCACGTTGCCGTCAGTCTGGACTGATCGATGGCTGACGGCTCCCTGCATGCCGGTCGTGCCGCCGCGACCAATCGCGGTGGGCTTGCTCGCCGGCGCGATTGACGACGATGCGATGCAACGCTTCCTGCTCGAGTTGCTGAGCATTGAGAGTCATTCGTCCCAGGAGCAGGATGCAGCGCAGGCGTTTGAAGCTGAGCTCGTGCGGCTGGGCTTCGATGTCGAGGTGGATGCGCTCGGCAATGTCATCGGAACACTTCGTCTGGGCGAAGGACCAACTGTGCTGCTCGATGGGCATCTCGACACCGTGCCCGCCGGCGAGAGCGCGCGCTGGTCGCGCGATCCACGTGGCGAGGTCAGCGAAGGGCGGGTGTACGGGCGTGGCAGCGTCGATATGAAGGGGCCGCTCGCGGCATGCCTTCATGGGGTCGCGTCGTTGCGCGAGGGAGTTCGCGGCACGATTGTGGTGTCCGGCTCGGTGGCTGAAGAGCTCGTCGAGGGATACGCGCTCGTTCCGGTCGCAGAGCGGGTCCAGCCCGACTATGTCGTGATCTGCGAGCCGTCGAGCGGCCGAGTCGCGTCTGGGCAGCGAGGGCGTGCCGAGATCCTGGTCGAGGTAGAGGGTCGGTCGGCGCACTCAGCCTATCCGGAGGCCGGTCTCAACGCAGCCGAGATCATGGCTGACGTGATACAAGAGCTGCGCGCGCTGCCGGTTCCGCACGACGAGACGCTCGGCGACGGGATTCTCGTGCTTACCGATGTCACGTCGCTGCCATATCCGGCGCTATCGGTCGTCCCTCACCACTGCCATGCGACGTATGACCGGCGCACCCTCGTCGGGGAGACGGAGGATGCCGTCATCGAGCCGCTCCGTGCCGTCGTGCAGCAGGTCGCCGACCGCTGGGGATCCGCTGCGAGCGGTGAACTTTGCCGTCGACCGGTTCACGACCTATACCGGCGCCTCGGTCGACAGCGCCGAACTTTGCGCCAGCGTGGTGCCAGAAGCCCGACGCGCCGGTGGTGACCAGGGCTGTGGCAGGGCTGCTGGCGGCCGGGCTGCCAGCCGAGATCAGCCACTACCGCTTCACGACGAACGGGTCGGCGACGGCCGGTCGGCTCGGGCTGCCCACGATCGGTTATGGGCCGGGAAGCGAAGCGCTGGCACACACGGTCGACGAGTCGATCTCCGTCGAGGAGCTGCGGGTTGGGGCACGCGGCTATGCAGCCATCGTTTCGTCCCTGCTCGAGATTCCCTCTGACGCCCGCAAGCCCGAGTGAGCAGCGAGCGCTCCTCGGAGAGTCTTCCCCAACCCACACGCCACCCGGCGGGTGGAGCCGGCAGAACCGACGGCGGTCCTGTCATTTCACCGGTCGCTACCCGGTTACGAGGTGACACCACTCGTCGCCGCGCCGGAGATCGCCGCCGCGCTCGGGGTGAGCAGCGTCCATGTCAAAGACGAGTCAGGCCGCCTTGGCATGCCGTCGTTCAAGATACTCGGCGCGTCCTGGGCGACCCACTGCGCCGTCTGCGCCGCAGCTGGTCTGGATTTCGCTGCAGTCGATGGGCTCATCGGTCTCCGCAACGCGGTGCAGGGCTCGGACCTGCGGTTGGTGGCCGCCACAGACGGCAACCATGGCCGCGCCGTCGCGCGGATGGCCCGGCTCATCGGGCTCTCGGCCCACATCCTCGTGCCGCACGACATGGTCGCCGGCCCGCATCGTGGCCATCGAAGACGAGGGGGCAGCCGTCCAAGTCATCGACGGCACCTACGATGAAGCCGTCGCCGGCGTCCGCGCTGATGGCCGACGCGAGAACGATTGTCATCTCGGACACGTCATGGCCGGGCTACGAGACGGTCCCGCGATGGGTCATCGATGGCTACGGCACGCTCGCCGCCGAGATCTTCGAGCAACTCGGTGAGGACGGACAGGCTGCCCCGACGATCGTGGCCGCCCAGATCGGCGTCGGCGCCTTCGCCGCCTCCGTGGTCCGGTCGTTCATCCCTGTTGGCGCGCGCGTCATTGGCGTGGAACCGCTCAACGCCGCGTGCGTGCAGGCCAGCGTGCTGGCCGGAGAGCCGATCGCGATCGGCGGGTCGTTGAGTTCGATCATGGCCGGACTGAACTGCGGCGCGCCATCGCTGGTGGCGTGGCCAGATCTCTTGGCGGGTATCGATACGTTCGTCACGGTCGAAGACCGCGACGCTGAAGACGCAATGCGTCTGCTCGCGCGGGCCGGCGTCGTCTCGGGCGAGAGCGGCGCCGCGGGACTTGCCGGCCTGCTCGCGTACTGCAGTGAGTTGGAGGTGACGGCGGCCGACCGGGTTCTGCTCATCTCGACGGAGGGTGCCACCGACCCGGTGGCGTACGGGCGGATTGTCGGCCCCACGCATTGACAGCTCGGCCCGTCGGCTGCGATGGTCACGGAACTGTCTGAACGGTTGAAGGAGACGACGTGAGGGAGGCGAGCCGCCGCGAGCTGCTGCGGCCGGGGGCGTGGCTGGGCGCCGGCGGCTGGCTCGACGTGTCGGCGCCGGCAGCGCACCTACCGCCAGAGGCCGATGTGACGCCGACCGTCGCGCCGTGCGCACACCGCGTCATGTCGGATGACGAACTCGAAGCGCTCGCCGCGGGCCACGAGCTCGAGCACCGGTTCGAGGACCTCCGACGACTCGCTAGGTTGAGCGCGCGCCTGCTCCCTCACCGCTGCGGACGCACCTGGATCGCGCGGCCAACCGACGACCGCGTGGGGCGCGGCGCCGACGGCAACCTGGAGGTCTGCGTGCTTGATCTCGAGCACTTGGCCCAGGTCGGGGTCGTGACGGGTGACATGCAGGCGGGTGCGTTGGTGGTCGGGTTCGACGATGGACCGCTGCGCTCGAGCGTTCACGGGCTGATCGACTGTGGAACGGCGACGGTGCGCGCAGCTGGACCCGATGATCCGTCGGCGTGGCATGGCGGTACGCCTGTGTCCATCGCCGTCGAACGGTCGATGCCCCGCGTGTGGTCGGCCGCCGTCGGCCGGCTGGACCTCAGCGAGGATGAGGTCGAGCGCTTGCGCGGGCTCCGCCTGGCCGTGGCCGAGTGGCAGGGCGCCGCTCTGTTCGACGCGCCAGGCTCCGTCTGGTCGTTCGATCGTCTGCTGGGATATCCGGATGAGACGACGGGGCTAATGCCCGAGCGCTGCGGCGGCGATCCGAGCGATTGGCGGCTTCTCCTGCAGCTGACCGTCGGCGCGTGGCGTGGCCTGGGTTGGAACTCCCTGCCCCAACGCATCTACTGGTGGGGCACCGAAGCGAAACTGGCGGATGGAGTATTTGACGACGTGCGGGTGTTCGCGGATTGAGACGATCACGCACGATGCTCGGTCTGAGTCGGATCGCCGCGTGTTGCCGGATGGGCACGTCATACCCGTGACGTCGTTCGCCGTCGCGGGTGACCTCACCCCGGCGCGCCGGACTGGGCTGGCCTGGCACGAGCTGTTCATGTGGCATGGGCAGGGTCCCGTCCGCCCGGTTGGCGGCGCTGACCTATGGGTCGAGCCGGGCGACTTCGGAGAGGAAACCACCGCACCACGTCGTCGCCTGCACAACCTGCTTGTGGCGAGTGGCATGGCGCAAGCGCTCGTGCCGCTGTCGTTTGCGCCGGCGGCGCGGGCGCTGCTCGAAGCGGTTCACGCGCCCGAGTACGTCACGCGGATCGAAGAGGAGTCCGCCGCCGGCGGCGGAATGGCGGGTGAGGTGACGCCGTTCGGACCCGGCGCATTCACGATTGCATCGCTGGCAGCTGGGGGCTGCGTCGGCGCGGTCGACGCAGTCATCACGGGAGCGGTCGACAACGCCTACGCGCTCGTACGCCCCGCCGGCCATCACGCCTTGCCTGATGCGGGCCGTGGCTTCTGCATCTTCACCAATACCGCGATCGCAGCCCGGCACGCGCAGCGGGCACATGGGATCGAGCGAATCGCGATCGTCGACTGGGACGTCCATCATGGCAACGGTCCACAGGCAGTGTTCTGGGAGGACGCGGACGTTCTGACGGTCTCGCTGCACCAGGCCGATTGGTATCCCCGCGGCGAGGGCGGAGCCGACGAGCTGGGCGCAGGCGATGGCCACGGGCGCAACATCAACGTCCCGTTGCCTCCCGGGTCGGGGATCGGGGCCTACGCCTATGCGTTCGAGCACGTGGTCTTACCGGCGATCCGTGCGCACGCTCCCGGGCTGTTGATTATCTCGTGCGGTTTTGACGCCAGCGGAATGGATCCGTCCGGCCGCATGCTCTTGACCTCCGACGACTTCCGGCGGCTGACCCGCATGTGCCGAGAGGCCGCCGAAGAGCTGTGCGCGGGCCGGCTCGTCCTCTGCCACGAAGGGGGCTATGCCCCCCTTTATGTGCCGTTCTGCGGTCTGGCGGTCATCGAAGAACTCGCCGGCTGCCTGACCGGCGTACATGACCCGTTTCTGCCGCGGTATACCGGCGTCGGCTTCGAGTCGTTGCAGGTCCATCAGCGCGCCGTCGTCGACGACCTGCGAGATACGCTCGAGCGGGCTAGTGTGCCGCTGTCGAGCTGACGTCGAGCCGGTCCAAGGCGGCGCCGGAGAGCCCGTCCGACGGCGTCGGCGTGGCCGAGCAGCTCGGACACAAGCGGATCCGGCGCCGCCCATGAACGATAGGTCTCCACAGTGGGCGATTAGCATTTGGCGGCCGGCGCAGTGATCTCGACGGCATCACGGACACGCGGGACGGCGGCGTGATGTCCGATTCGCGGCGCAAAAACGAGCCGGAGGGACCCGGGCCCGCGCCATCGATGTGGAACTGGCCGGCGTGTACATGCCGTCTGTGACGAGTCGCGTCGCATACGCTGATGTCGGCGGCGTGCCACCTCAAAGCAGCCGCGTGTTGGGGGCCGGCGAGCGCGGTCAGCGGCTATCAAGCGCGGACGCCCGCCGCTTGATCCAGAACTGCCCGGGCGCGGTCGACGATCCCCTTGACAGCGACGATGGGCCGGATGTACATTTGTACTTCCGGAAGGTGTTGCCCCCGCAGTAACGGTATTGCCGATCCGCCGGCCGGCAATCTCGACGGCTCGCCATTCGACCGACCACCGCACACGATCTAAGAGGCTTGACACGATGACCCCGACCAGCCAGACCCAGGCGCCGATCCAGCATCCGGACCGCTTCTTCATCGGAGGGGACTGGGTGCAACCCTCGAGCGACTCCACCATCGACGTCATCGACTCCGGATCGGAGCTTTCCTTCCTCACGGTTGCTGAGGCCCAGGCGGCGGACATGGATCGTGCGATCGCCGCGGCCAAGGAGGCGTTCGATAACGGACCGTGGCCACGCATGAGCCACGCCGAGCGCGCCGAGCACCTGCGCGCGATCGGAGCCGACGTCTCTGAGCTCACAACTGTGCTCAGCGACATGTGGACCCGTGAGACCGGAGTGGTGCACAGTCTGACGCACGCAACACTGCCGGGCTTCATTGCGCCCTTCGACTTCTACGCCGGCCTCGCGGACACCTACGCATTCGAGGAGCGAGCCCAGCCGACGGAGGGCGGTGAGTTCGGTCTGCTCGTGCGGGAGCCAGTCGGCGTCGTCGGCGCCATCATCCCGTGGAACGGTGCCATAGCGTCGATCGCCATCAAGGTCGCGCCGGCTCTGCTCGCCGGGTGCACCGTCATCCTGAAGTCTTCTCCTGAGGCGCCGGGCGCGGGGTACCTCGTCGCCGAGGTTGCCGAGAAGATCGGGCTTCCGCCGGGCGTTCTCAACGTTGTGACCGCGGATCGTGAGGTGTCAGAGTTGCTCGTCCGTGACCCGCGGGTCGACAAGATCGTGTTCACCGGCTCGACGGCCGCCGGTCGCCGTATCGGCGGGATCTGCGGCGAACGGATCGCGCGGTGCACGCTCGAGCTCGGCGGCAAGTCGGCCGCTGTGATCCTTGACGACGCCGACCTCGAGCAGACCGCCGCCACGCTGGCTGACGCGGAGTGCTTCCTCTCCGGGCAGGTGTGCTCATCGCTGACCCGGATCGTCATCGCCCGCAACAGGCACGACAAGTTTGTCGACGCGCTGGGTGCGAGCTTCGCCCGGGTTCGCGTCGGTGACCCGTTCGACGCGGACACACAGATGGGGCCGCTCGCGGCCGAGCGCCAGCGGGACCGCGTGGAGGTCTACATCGCCCAAGGCAAGCAGGAGGGCGCCACGCTCGTCACCGGCGGAGGTCGTCCCGAGCACCTTGATCGTGGCTGGTACGTCGAGCCGACCGTGTTCGGCAACGTCGACAACTCGCAGGCGATTGCCCGGGATGAGATCTTCGGACCCGTCGTGTCGGTGATCCCCGCTGCCGACGAGGAGGACGCGATCCGTATCGCCAACGACACGATCTACGGACTAAACGCCTCGGTGTTCACCGAAGACGTCGATCGCGCGCGCGCCGTTGCCGCCCGCCTGCGCACGGGTACGGTCGGCCACAACGCGTTCCGCTCAGACTTCGGCATCGCGTTCGGTGGGTTCAAGCAGTCCGGGATCGGCCGTGAGGGTGGCCGCGAGGGTCTGAGGAACTACCTCGAGACCAAGACCGTGATCCTCGAAGGCACCCCGGCCGCGTACCGCTCCTGACGCCGCACCGTTCCTCGCTACGGCGCGACTGGGAGATGGTGTCCAAAAACGACCGACCTGGCTCGTCTGAGCCGTCGGCCGCGATTTCAGCGCTTGCGCCAGGCGGCATCCGCGCCGTTGCGGCTGTCGGTCACCCTGATGCCATCAACCTGTTGTTCGGCGAGCCCGACTTCGTCACGCCGGAACACATCGCTCGGGCGGGTATCGAGGCCATCGAACGTCATCAGACCAGTTACGCCCCCGGTCGAGGAATCGCGCCGCTGCGCGAAGCCGTCGCTCGGCGAATGACAGCGCGAACAGGCACAGCCACTTCGCTCGACAACGTCACGATCACCGCGGGTGGTGTCCAGGCCCTGCTCGGAGCGCTCTACGCCGTTGCCGAGCGGGGAGATTGCGTCCTCGTGCCGGACCCGGGTTGGCCGAATTACGTTGGTCAATGCGCACTGCTAGGCCTGACGGCCATCCGCTACCCGCTGAGAGTCGGAAATGCCTTCCAGCCCGACCTTGACGAGCTCGGGGCGACGATCTCGACGCTGGCGGCCGGGACCCGCGCTGTCGCGATCATCCTGAACTCACCGAACAACCCCACGGGCGCAGTCTGGACGCCGGCCCACGTCACTGGCGTCGTCGAACTCGCTCAGCGACACGGACTGTGGGTGATCTCCGACGAGGTCTATGACGAGATCGTGTTCGAGGGCCTGCACCTGCCCGCGGCGACGGTTGACGCCGAGCGAACCTTGACCATTTCGAGCTTCTCAAAGACATACGCCATGACCGGGTGGCGAGTCGGCTACCTCACCGCCCCGCCCATAATCGGAACGCTCGTGGGGAAGGTTCTTGAGCTGGAAGCCTCGTGCGTATCCACTCCATCCCAGAACGCTGCGCTGGCGGCGCTGCTCGGTCCCCAGGAGTGCATTGCGGCAATGCGCGAGGCGCTACGCGTCACGTCGCGACCTCGCCGTCGCTCGACTGAAGGCGAAAAACCTCTACACGACGACGCCATCCGGTGCCTTCTACGTGCTCGCCGACGTTTCCGGCGTGACGACCGACACAGGTGCGCTGGCGCGGCGGCTTGCAGCAGCGCCTGACGGTGTGATCTGCGCCCCGGGCGCGCGTTTGGCAGGAGCAGCGAAGGCCTGCTGAGGCTGTCACTTGCCGCCCGACCGTCGGACATCGTCGAGGGAATAGAGCGCCTGGCGTGTTTTTGCGACCGAGGAAAACGGTCGATTGTTGACAATTTTGGGGCCGGCGACTAGCATTCGCCGGCAGCGTCCGGACCGGAGGTTCGAGGAGATGGCAGACGAAAGCATGGACGGGGTCCCTAACACGGCCGTCGCCTGTTTTCCCGGTGAGGCTCGGGCGTGAGCCGCACACCGGAGCCGGCTGGTGCGGGCGAGGGATTCAGCGAGCGCCGCGAGATCGTCATCGTCGGCGGTGGGGTCGCCGGTTTAGCCGCCGCATGGAGGCTGCGGGATCGCGACGTGCTTCTGTTGGAGAGCGAGTCCAGACTCGGAGGTCGCGCGAAGTCTCTGCCTCGAGGCGAGCTCTGGCTCAACTTCGGTGCTCACCTGTTTTCCGGCCCCGGGTCCGCGATCCATGAGCTGGTGCGCGGGTCGGGTCTGGAGGATGCGCTGGTGGATGTCCCGGGGTCGAAGTCCGCGCTCTTCTTCAAGGGCAAGTCGTACCTCCCGCGGCGCGCAGAGCTGCTGCCGTTCAGTCTTCCGCTGACAGCGCGCGAGCGTGCTGCTCTGATATCCGCTGGCTTGAGGGTCAGGGCTGGAGTGCGTGCCTGGCACCGCTCGCAGGTGCCCGCGGCTGGGGAGTCAGACGCGGCCCGTTTCGACCGCGCTTCCGCATTTGAGAGTCGCCGCACGTTCCAGGAGTTTCTGGGGAAGCTGCCCGCATCGGTCGATGAGATCTTTCGTTGCGCGACGCGACGTGCCGCCGGTGAGCCTGAGGAGCTGAGTGCCGGTGCGGGCCTGTCGCTCTTCGGCACGATCTGGGTCGGGAAGGGCAGCGACTCCCAGGGGAACTCCTGGCGCAACATCCTTGGAGGATCCGGTCGCCTTGGTGAGAGCGCCAGGGAATGGCTCGGCGATGCGGCGTCACTGGATACGGAGGTGCTCACCATTGAGGACCGCGGCGACGATGCGGTCGTCACCGTACGCCGCCGGGGCACTGAAACACGGGTGAATGCCGGGCGCGTTATCGTCGCCGTGCCGGCACCCGTGGCGCGCCGTCTGGTGACGGGACTTCCTCCTGCGGTCGAACAATCCCTGGCCTCGGTCGGCTACGGCCCGTTCGTCTCCATGGCCGTCCTGACCGGGGGCGAAGGTCCGATGCCCTGGGATCCGGTATATGCGTTGGCGACGCCCAGCATGGCGTTCAACATGCTCTTCAACCACGCCAACCCGCTCGCCAGCCGACCGGACCGACCGACCGGCGGCAGCTTCATGTGCTACGCGGCAGCGCAACCGGCGCGCGAGATGCTCGAGCTCGAGCCCGAACAGATCGAGGCGCGCTTTCTCGCTGAGCTCTACCGCGTCTACCCTTCGTTGCGCGGACTCGTGCGGGAGACCATCGTGCAGAAATGGCCGGTTGGCAACGTCTTCCGTACGCCGGCGACACGCTTTGAGCCGATGTGGGACTACTCGCGGCAACGACGCAGCGTGCTGCGCTTTGCCGGGGACTACTTCGATCCGATCGCCGGATCAATGGATGCCGCCGCACGTTCGGGTTTCAATGCCGCCGATGCGGTATTGGCCGAGCTGAACGAGGATGCCGCACGCAGTGCGACGCGTTGACGACCGTGGCGCCGGCAGTCCCTTGACACCGTCAACATGCAAATGTACATTTGTACTTACGAGAGGGTGCTCGCGCAAAAAAGCCTTCTGCCGCCGTTTGAGCCACGGGCGGCGGGTGTCTTTGTTGGCGGGCGCCTT
The DNA here is from genome assembly GCA_963742025.1 of uncultured Solirubrobacterales bacterium. Lineage (GTDB taxonomy): Bacteria > Actinomycetota > Thermoleophilia > Solirubrobacterales > Solirubrobacteraceae > Palsa-465. The sequence goes on along the minus strand of CAVUKF010000002.1, from coordinate 510,649 downwards.
TGCGTCGTTTCGCAAAGTGAGCGGCGGACCTTGATCGCTGCTGCCAACACTGTCCGAGTGACATCGAGAAGGGACACATAATGGGTCGCGAACAATGGCCGGCCGGACTGGTAACCGCGCTTGTGACGCCGATGAGCGGCGACGATGTTGATCTCGTCGCAACACGCGAGCTCATCGAGCAGCAGGTCTCGGCCGGCGTTGCCGGCGTCGCGGTTGCCGGCGGCACTGGCGAACACGGTGTCCTGAGCTTCGACGAACGCAAGCGACTCGCCCGTGAGGTCATCGACGCTGCTGATGGGCGGATGGCGGTCATCGTGCAAACAGGCGCCCTGGCTACCCGCGACGCGGTGGCGCTGAGCGTGGATGCTCAAGAGATCGGCGCGTCCGGGCTGCTGCTTCCCGCCCCGTTCGGCGAGGAGGTCACTTGGCGCGAGCGCGAGGCCTACTACCAAGAGGTCAACGCCGCCGTCTCGGTCCCGATCATGCTGTACAACACGCCGTCGGCAGGGCTGATGACCGTCGAGCAGATCCAACATTTGGCCGAGCTCGAGAACGTCAGCGCCGTGAAGCAGAGCTCGCCCGACGCTACGGCCCTGGGCGATCTGCTCGCTTGGTCAGCGTTATCGGACTTCGCGGTGTACACGGGCTGGGATGACCTTGCGGCGCCGGCGATCCTGGGTGGCGCGCACGGGGCGCTGCTCGGTACCGGCAACCTCGTCGCGAAAGAGATCGTCGAGGTCATTCGGTTGTGCAGGACCGGTGAGCTGAGCCCTGAGCTCGCTGCCGCCTGGGGCCGCCTGCGGCCGTTTCTACGCTTCATTGGATCCGCAGAGAACTATGTGGCGCTCGTCAAGCTCGGAGTCCGCCTGCGAGGTCTTGATGTCGGGGACGTCAGGCCGCCATACCTCATGCCACTCGATCAGGAGGCGGCGGCGCTGGCGGAGCAACTGCGGGCCTTCGACGAGGTCACGGTCGCGGGGTAGACGCGGCCTCATGCCCGTTCAGTCCGATCCAGCGAACATCACATGAAGATCACGTCGGTGCGGATGTACGAGTACCGGGTCGACTTCGCACATGGCCCGTTGACGATGTCTCATGGCAGGACGGCAACGGGGCAGCCGTCATTCGTCCTGAGGGTCGGTACGGACGAAGGGATCGAGGGTTGGGCCGAGACGTGTCCCAACGGTGCGACCTACAACCAGTCGTTCTTCGCTGGCGAGCGGGCTGCGGTACCGCTGCTAGCCGAGGCGGTGCTCGGCGTGGATCCGCGCCAGCTCGCACGCGTCAACGCGGCGATGGACGCCACCATGCTGGGCGCCCCGGCTGCCAAGAGCGCACTTGACATTGCGTGCTGGGACATCCTTGGCAAGTTGGTCGACGTTCCGGTCGCCACGCTGCTGGGCGGGATTGTGCAGTCGACGATTCGCCTCGCGCAGTGGCTGCCGATTGCGGCACCGGACACGATGGCCGCCCGCGCAGCAGAACACCAGCAGGCCGGCGTCAGGAACTTCCAGGTCAAGGTCGGTGATGACTGGAAGACCGACATCGCGCGGGTGGAGGCCGTCGTAGACGCGGTGGGTCCAGACTCGTCTGTTGTCGTCGACGCCAATGGCGGCTGGAGCCTGCAATCAGCGCTGCTGGCGGTACGGCAACTCGACGATCTCCCGATTCACCTGGAGCAGCCGTGCCGCACGCTCGTCGACTGTGCCGAGCTGCGCAGGCACACCTCGTTGCCGATGATCGGCGACGAGAGCATCAACACGCTTGCTGACCTGGCAATGGCCAAAAGCATGGGCATCGCCGGTGTCAACATCAAACCGCAGCGGGTCGGCGGACTGACCCGCGCGCGACTGCTGAGAGACGCGGCGCAGGCGCTGGACATGCTCATCGAGGTCGATGACACGTTCGGCGGGTCGCTGATGACCGCGCACGTCGCCCACCTGGCCGCCAGCACCGACCCGCGAAATTTTATGGTCGCCGCGTTTTCCTCGGACTGGACTACGCCCGGCCATATCTGACGTCCCGGTGGTCTCGCAGGGCGGAGGCCTCGCCGAGGCATTGAGCGGCCCGGGGCTCGGGGTAGAGGTCGACATCTCCGCGCTCGGCGCGCCGACGTACGAGCAAACGGCCAGCGGGGCGTCAGGCGGCGTCCGCGCGTCAGGAGGCAGAATCCCGTGATGGAGGTGGCTGACATCACAGCCGCTCGATACTCGAAGGCCCGCATCGACGACCAAGGGGCAGAACCCGCGCCCTCCGCGGCGAAGTCAGTCGAGCTGGGCGTCCTGGTGCAAGCCACGGTGCGACGCACCGACGGATCTATGACCCGCGTGCGGCGCGGCTCAGCTCGCTACCCGCGACAGCACCCCTGCAGCTCGGCCGGGGTCGGCATGCCGTGGATCATGGCGTGTACAAAGATGCCGTCGATCAGCGTGCCCAGCGCCCTTGCGGTGTCGGCGTCGCAATGCCCGGCCAGGACGTCCACGAGCGCTGCGTCCCATTCCCGACTGAGGCTCAGCAGGGAGGGACGCCGCAGAGCGGCCATGTACAACTCGATCTCGACGATCGTGCGGTCCCAGTGGTGCGTGAGAGTGTCCCATTACATACTCGGCGAGCGCTTGCGCGAGGTCGACGTCGGGTTCGAGCGAGGCGGCCCACTCGCGCAGTTCGACGTCGGTTGCGTGCTTGGCCTCGCGCGCCGCGGCGGCGAGCAGATCGTCGAGTGTCTTGTAGTGATAGGTCGTCGACCCCAACGGGATATCGGCGGCCGCCGCCACCGCTCGATGGGTCAGTCCTTCGACGCCGCGTTCCGCCACGACTCCGAGCGCGGCCTGCGCGATGCGCAGTGGCCGCTCCGGATCGATCGGTGCCCTTGGGCATTTCTATGTTCTCCGCTTGGGTGACATGCGTCGGCGGTGTGTCGCACAGGTGGTCAGTGCGACCCCGCTGGAGCACTCACAGTATTCGATGGGGCGTATGCGGCACCGCCGCATACGTCGTTGGCGATGTTGATGACCGAAAGGAGGGGTTGTTCGGATGGCTGAGGTTGAGCGTGTTGATGTCTGATTGTGGGGTCGGGGCCGGCGGGGTCGGTGGCTGCGCATACGTTGGCGTCGCGTGGGTTTTCGGTCTTGTGTTTGGAGCAGGGCGAGTGGTTTGATACGAGTGACTTTCCGGGTGGCAAGCCGGAGTATGAGTTGTTGACGCGGCAGTTGTGGGATAGCGATCCGCATCTTCAGGGGCGGTTGCGTGACTATCCGATGAACCTTGATGAGTGTGACATCGCTCCGGCGATGTTCAGTGCTGTTGGGGGTTCGAGTGTGCTTTTTGGTGCTCAGTGGATGCGGTTGCGTCCGACTGATTTCCGTATCCGCTCGGTTGACGGTATCTGTGATGACTGGCCGATTTCCTATGAGGATCTCGCGCCTTTCTATGCTGAGGTTGATGCGCAGATCGGGGTGTCGGGTTTGGATGGTGACCCGGCGTATCCTGAGCACAGCCTGCCGTTGCCGCCGCATCCGATGGGTCGTGCCGGATTGCGGGCGGCGGAGGGGATGAACCGTCTGGGCTGGCATTGGTGGCCTGGTTCGAATGCGATCCCGTCGTGGCAGTTCAAGCACATGGCTCAGTGTGTGAGGTGGGGGGTGTGTGAGCGTGGGTGTCCGGTCGGGGCGAAGGCGTCGTTCGATATTGCGTACTGGCCGGATGCGACGAAGGCTGGGGCGGAGGTTCGTGCGGGTGCGCGGGTCGCGCGGGTCACGCTTGATTCGCGTGGTCGTGCGAATGGGGTGATCTGGATCGATCGTGATGGTGGGGAGCACTTCGTCGGTGCGAATGCGGTGTTCTGGCGGCGAACGGGATCGGGACCTCGCGGCTGTTGTTGATGTCCGATGAGCAGTGCTCGGATGGTCTGGCGAACTCGTCGGGGTTGGTCGGCAAGAACCTCATGATGCATCCCTGTCCTGAGGTCGAAGGTGTCTATGAAGACGACCTCGAGTCGTGGAACGGCCCCGCGGGGCAATTGGCGTACTCGCTGCAGTTCTACGAGACGGACCTCGACCGAGGCTTTTACCGGGGCGCCAAGTGGGCCCTGATGCCCTTCCCGGGCGCCTTGAGGGTGCTCAGATTGTTTGACGGCCTGCCCTTCGAGGAGCGCTGGGGCACCGGGCTGCATCAGCTGTCCAGCTACGCCGGCAAGGCGTTCCTCTGGTCTGCCACCGTCGACGATCTTCCCGAGGAGAGCAACCGCGTGATACTCGATGACGAGTTGACGGACAGCAGCGGACTGCCGGCACCACGGATCCAGTTCCGGTACAGCGAGGACACCCTCCGCAACATTGAGTTCCAGTACGACCGGATGGTCGAGGCGCACGAGGCCGCCGGAGCGGCGCATATCTTCCGTGGACCGATCGTTCCGTCCGGCCATCTCTTGGGGACCGCCCGGATGGGTGATGACCCGCAGAGATCGGTTGTGGATGGCTATGGTCGCTGCCATGACGTTCCGAACCTCTTCATAGTCGATGGCAGCGTCATGGTGACCGGCGGGGCGGTCAACCCGACCGCGACGATCGCGGCCTTCGCACTTGCGGGCCGCGCGTCATCTGGCGGAAACCGCCGGCCAGCATGCGGCGGTCGCGGCATGACCGCGCTCGCGCTCGAAACTCATGAGGTCGGCCGCCTGCGAGCGGTGGCCGCCGTACTCGTTCCGGGTGACGGCGACGCGCCGGCAGCGCTCGACCTCGCCGAGTTCGACGATCTGCTGCAGCGCGCGGCGACTGCGCTCGGGCCAGATCTTCCCGCGCTACGCGAGGCGATCCGGCGGCTGCCCGAGGATATCGAGACGGTGACGCTGACCGTCTTCTCTGCGAGCCATCCGGAGGACTTCTCGCTGATCGGCACGGCCGTCTCAGGCGCCTACTTCATGTCACCCACCGCGCTGACGGCGATCGGCTATCCGACCGGCCCGCGCACCGCCCCGCCGTTCGACCTTGCCGCCGACGAGCTCGCCAGCGGCATCCTCGACCCGGTGATACCAGAGGATTCGATGAGCCCTGAACACTCTCCGCCGATGGCGTTTGTTGATCGATAGAGGGGTTGTTCGGATGGCTGAGGTTGAGCGTGTTGATGTCTTGATCGTGGGGTCGGGGCCGGCGGGGTCGGTGGCTGCCCATACGTTGGCGTCGCGTGGGTTTTCGGTGTTGTGTTTGGAGCAGGGCGAGTGGTTTGATACGAGTGACTTTCCGGGTGGCAAGCCGGAGTATGAGTTGTTGACGCGGCAGTTGTGGGATAGCGATCCGCATCTTCAGGGGCGGTTGCGTGACTATCCGATGAACCTTGATGAGTGTGACATCGCTCCGGCGATGTTCAGTGCTGTTGGGGGTTCGAGTGTGCTTTTTGGTGCTCAGTGGATGCGGTTGCGTCCGACTGATTTTCGTATCCGTTCGGTTGACGGTATCTGTGATGACTGGCCGATTTCCTATGAGGATCTCGCGCCTTTCTACGCTGAGGTTGATGCGCAGATCGGGGTGTCGGGTTTGGATGGTGACCCGGCGTATCCTGAGCACAGCCTGCCGTTGCCGCCGCATCCGATGGGGCGTGCCGGATTGCGGGCCGCGGAGGGGATGAACCGTTTGGGCTGGCATTGGTGGCCTGGTTCGAATGCGATCCCGACGTGGCAGTTCAAGCACATGGCTCAGTGTGTGCGGTGGGGGGTGTGTGAGCGTGGGTGTCCGGCTGGGGCGAAGGCGTCGTTCGATATTGCGTACTGGCCGGATGCGACGAAGGCGGGGGCGGAGGTTCGTGCGGGTGCGCGGGTTGCGCGGGTGACGCTTGATTCGCGTGGTCGTGCGAATGGGGTGATCTGGATCGATCGTGATGGTGGGGAGCACTTCGTCGGTGCGAATGCGGTGGTTCTGGCGGCGAACGGGATCGGGACCTCGCGGCTGTTGTTGATGTCCGATGAGCAGCACTCGGATGGCTTGGCGAACTCGTCGGGCTTGGTCGGCAAGAACCTCATGATGCACCCCAACCCGTCGGCCATCGGCGTCTTCGACGAGGAGTTGGAGTCGTGGAACGGCCCCGCGGGGCAATTGGCGTACTCGCTGCAGTTCTATGAGACGGACCTCGAGCGCGGGTTTTACCGTGGGGCCAAACTCAATCTGATGCCCTTCCCCGGCGTCCTGAATGTGCTTAGACCTGTTTGACGGCCTGCCATTCGATCAGCGCTGGGGCGCCGGGTTGCATCACCTCTCACGCTACGCCGGTAAGGCCTCCGTCTGGTTCGCCAACATCGACGATCTTCCGGAGGAGAGCAACCGCGTCACGCTCGATGACGAGTTGACCGATAGCAGTGGGCTGCCGGCACCGCGAGTTCAGTACCGGTTCAGCGAGAACACGCGTCGGAGCATGGATTTCCACACCGAGCGGATGATCGAGGCGCATGAGGCCGCCGGTGCGGCGCACGTCTTCCGCGGACCAACCTGGCCCTCCGGGCATCTGCTCGGTACCGCCCGGATGGGCGCGGACCCCGAGACGTCGGTTGTCGATGCTTACGGGCGTTGCCATGACGTGCCGAACCTGTTCGTCATCGATGGCAGCGTGATGGTCACCGGCGGCGTCCGTGAACCCGACCGCGACGATCGCCGCCTTCTCCCTGCGCTCCGCGCGTCATCTGGCGGAAACGGCCGGCCAGCATGCGGCGGTCGCGGCATGATCCCGCTCGCGCTCGAGGACCGCACGACGGTGCTCGCCAAAGGCTTCGATGAACCCTGAACACCCGAGTCGGAACGACGCGACCGCGGCGCAGCAGCCTGTGGAATCAGCCGCCGGCCGGGCCCGACGGGTTCCTGCAGCGTTCGTCGCTGCTCGTCCAGGGCCTGCGGGACAAGGACTTCGACCGTCCGGTCGTCGGTATCTGCACCAACACGAGCGACTTCACACGCTGCCACGCGCACTTCGACGGCATGGTGGCGGCAATCAGGGACTCGGTGCTGCAGTGTGGCGGGCTTCCACGGGTGTTCAACACCATGACCCTGGGCGCCGACTGCACGCGGCCGCTCGGCGCCACGTTCATGCACCGCAACCTGCTGGCGATGGAGATCGAGCAGACCGTTCTGACCTACGGAATGGACGGCGTGGTGCTCCTCGGAGGTTGCGACGAGACCATACCGGCCATGCTGATGGCCGCTGCTTCAGTCGACCTACCGGCGGTGCTGCTTCCCGGCGGCCCTGCGTTCAACGGCTGGTGGCGCGGGCGGGATGTCGGTTCGGGATACGACGCCTACCGGGCCTTCGAGGCTGTCGCGCGCGGCGAACTCGACCCCGGCGACATCGACGACCTCGCGCATTCGGTTGAGCGCAGCCCCGGGCATTGCAACGTCATGGGCACTGCCTCGACGATGGCGGTGCTCGGCGGAGGCCATCGGCATGGCGCCGATCGGGAGCGCCGCGATCCCCGCCGCCGACTCCCGCCGGCTCGCGATGGCACGGGACACCGGAGAGCTGATCATGCGGCTTGTCGCCGAGGATGTCCGGCCCAACGAGATCATGACCGGGGCTGCGCTGGACAACGCCATCCGTGCGCTTGCATCGATCGACGGCTCCAGCAATGCGGTGCTGCATCTGCTCGCCATCGCCGGGCGTCTCGGGATCGATCTCTCGCGAGACCGGTTCGACGAGCTGTCCCGAGACACGCCGGTCCTCGTCAACCTCCGGCCGTCCGGCGACTACTACATGGAGGACTTCTTCAACGCCGGCGGGGGCGCGGCGCTGCTCAACGCGCTTGCGCCGCTGCTCGACGATGACGTCCTCACCGTCACCGGCCAGTCGATCCGTGAGGCCGCCTCCATCTGGACGCATCGCGGACCCGCGTGTTATCGGAACGCTTGAGGAGCCGATCGCCCCTCCACGCGGGTTCGCCGTGCTGCGGGGCAACATCGCGCCCGACGGAGCGATCGTCCGCGTCGGGGTGGCATCTGCGCACCTGTTGGTTCATCGGGGCCGGGCAGTTGTGTTCGACAGCCAGTCTGAGCTCGACGAGCAGCTCTACGACCCCGACTTCGACATCCGCGCCGACGACGTGATCGTCCTGCGCGGTGAAGGTCCAAAGGGCTCAGCGGGCATGGCAGGCGGCAACTTCATCGCGGTGCCGGACAAGCTGGTTCGTCGAGGGCGTGCTCGACATGGTTCGGATCACCGACACTCGGATGGGGGGCACGTCGACCGGCACGGCGGCGATCCATGTCGCGCCGGAGGCCGCCGTTGGCGGACCGCTGGGCTTGATCCGAACGGGCGACCTGATCGTCATGGACGTTCCAGGGCGAAGGCTCGATGTCGAGCTCTCTGACGAGGAGCTTGAGAGGCGCCGCCGTGAGCCGGGCGCCTCGACCGCGCTGCCACCGCGTGGCTTCGGCCGGCTGTTCGTCGACAGCGTCACTCAGGCCGACACCGGCTGTGATTTCGACTTCCTGCGCGCCAGCGGCTCGATGCCATCGCCCGCGGCGGATCCCTGAGCACGCCACAGGCGCTGAAATGAGCGCACAACCGCAGGGTGGACGAGTCGCGCTCGTGACCGGCGGTGGCACCGGCATCGGCTTCAGCGCCGCCCGGGCGCTCGCGAGTGACGGCTTCCATGTGGTTATCTCCGGTCGGCGGCGCGAGGTCCTCGAGGCGGCGGTGGACCGGCTCCGAGACGTTGGCGCCGGGTCGAGCATCCAGGCCGATGTTGGCACGCTCGACGATCCAGCCCGGATCATCGATGAAGTGGTCGAACGCCATGGTCGCATCGACTGCCTGGTCACGGCCGCCGCAGTCTTCGACGAGGTGCCGCTGCTCGATATGACCCATGAGCAGTGGGACGCCACGATCAATATCAACCTTCGCGGGACGTGGCTGTGCGCTCAAGCCGCCGCGCGGCACATGATCACGCAGGGTTTTGGTCGAATGGTGCTCATCGGGTCGATCTCCGCGATGCAATCCGAGGGAGAGTCCGCCTGCCACTACAGCGCCGCGAAGGCCGGCGTCCACTCTCTCGCCCAGACGCTCGGGATCGTGCTTGCGTCCCACGGTATCCAGGTGAACGCGGTGGCGCCAGGCCTGGTCAACACGCCGATGTCGTCCGCGGCGCTGGCGCAGGCCGAACCGGCCGTGATCGCCCAGATCCTCCCGACCGGCCGGGCGATTCAGGCGGACGAGTTGGGTCGGCTCGTCCGATTCCTTGCCGCTGATGCACCGCCGTCGCTAGTGGGCTCGGCCATCACCATCGATGGCGGTCAGACGGCCGCCCAGAGGCTGTTCTGACGGGGTGCCCCGCAGTCGCTCAAGTGCTTGCGCGCAGGAGGATCGCGGCGACGGCGAGATCCCAGGCTCCGAGCCCATTGGATTTGAACACGATGATCTCCTCGTCGCGTTGACGACCGTGGTGGGCACCGGTGACGATGTCCCCGAGCTCGACGATCGCCTGCCATGAGATCACTCCGGCGTTCGCAGGTTGCCAGATGTCGGCCGCCTCGGTGCGCGACGACTCAAGCGAATCACAGGTGATGAGACCGGCACGGGTGATGGCCTCGTCATCGAGTTCGCGGGCGCCGTGGCGGCTTCCGCCGATGGCGATGACCAGCGCACCGTCGCTCAACCAGCGACCCTCGACCACCGGCGTCTGCGACGTGGTCGACGCGATGACGATGTCGCAGGCCGCGACTTCGGCGGCCGACTCAGCGTGCGTAGCGCCCGCCTCGGCGCAGAAGCGCTGAAGCTCATCAGTGCGCCGGCACCACGCAAGCGCCCGCAGGCCTGGGATGGCGCAACGGACGGCGCGCAGTTGGGAGGATGCCTGGCGCCCGCAGCCGATGATCCCGACGGTGCGAGCGCGCGGCCCGGTCAGACAGCCGGCGGCGACGCCGGTGGCCGCTCCCGTACGGATCTTGGTCAGCGTGTCGGCCTCGATGATCGCCTGCACGCTGCCGTCATCGGTGGAGCTGACGGTCAGGGAGAACCCTTCGAGCGTGTCGCCGACGGCGGTGTAACTCTTGACGCCGGCGATCCCAAGAACCTCGTCCGAAGCCGACATCGTCGCGAAGTACCCGGTGGAGGTCGGGATCTGCACTCTGCGGCCATGATGGATGTGGCCGTTCGCCAGTCGTCCGAACGACCGCTTGACGGCGTCGAGAGCGGCGGGCATGGGGACGCGAGCGGCGACGTCCTGCTCTGTGATGATCCGAGTCACCCGGTCCGCACGACCGTGTCGGGCGCTCTCCACGATGTGCTGACCGACGCGAAGTGCCAGCGCCGCGATGGTACAGGTGGGGTTCGCCGCGCCGCTCGTCACCATCAGCGACCCATCGGCGATGAACAGATTGCCGACGTCGTGGCAGCGTCCGAACGAGTCGGTCACGGAGCGTTTCGGATCGCTGCCCATCCGCGCGGTCCCGAGCAGATGCCCGGGCTGGTCGATGACCAGTTCGGTGCTGAAGGTCTCCACGGCGCCTGCGGCCTCGTGCAGCTCTTCCATGCGCTCAACAGTGAACTTCAGAATCTTGCGGGTGTTCTCGCTGACGCGGTAGTGCACGCGCGGCGCGGGGATGCCGTCCGAGTCCGTCAGCCGGTCGTCAAGGGTGATCCGATTTGACTCCTCGGGAAGGTCTTCAGTGTTGGCACACCACAGCAGACCGCGCGCATGCCGGCGCGCGATCTCATGGAACGACGCGCCCCAAACGCTGTCGAAGCCCAAGCGACGGTGGAACTCGACGGCGGTCAGCGGCCCCGGCAGCGTCAGGGCCTGCATCTTGCTGCCCCGCGCGAAGTCATGCTCGGGCCGGGTGTCATAGAACTCCATCGAGTGCACCAGTTCACCGGCGGGTCCGCGCCAGCTGTTGAGTTCCTCGTCGTAGTAGCCCATCACGGCGCAGTTGGGGTGGAGCATGAGGTTCTTGCCGACCAGACCGGATGCGTTCGCAAGTCCGTCAGGGTGGCTCACCGGATCGGCAGACAGCAGCAGCAGCCGCGCCGTCCCGATGCCGTTTGCGCACAGCACGACGACCCGTGCCTTCTGCAGATGCTCGTTGCCGTCGCGGTCGATCCAGATCGCGCCTTCGGCAAGCCCGCGACGGCCTGTGACGATCGTCCGGACCCGGGCCCCGGTCACCAATTTGGCGCCGGCCTTCAGCGCTTGGGGCATGTAGATGAGATCGAAGGACGCCTTCGCGCCCTCGGGGCACCCCCACTCGCAGACGCCCCAACGTGCGCATGGCTCGAGCGTCTTGTGGCGATGGGTGACGATCGCGTTGGCGCCAGGCCACCAGTGCCACCCGAGCTTGTTGGCGCCCAGCGCCGCGCGTCGGCCCGCCTTGCCGAGCGGGTGCGGTGGCATCGGATAGGCTGAGGCCTGGGGGATAGGCGGTGTTGCCGTCCAGTCCCGCGACGCCAAGGAACTGGTCCGTCTCATCGTGGTAGGGCTTGAGGTCGTCGTAGCTGATCGGCCAGTCGTCGCAGACGCCGTCCAGTGATCGCACGCGAAAATCCGACGGCAGCAAGCGCGGGAACTCAGCGCCGTAGAACAAGCTGCCGCCGCCGACGGCGTTGTACATCACCGGCGACATGTCGGACTCGGAGAGCTCCAGCGGATAATCGGCTGGCCACTGGCGCACATTGGGCTCGTGGGACCATTGATGCTGAATGAGTAGCTCCCACTCCGGAAAGTTGCCCGGGAACTCGCTGGGGTTGATCCAGTCGCCTTGCTCGAGGCAGAGCACATCGAATCCCTGGGTGGCGAGCGTATGGGTGACAATGGCTCCGGACGGGCCGGCGCCGATGACCAGGACTTCTACGGGTTCGTCGCTGCTGTTTGACATGCCTGTCGCTTTCTGTGAGTCCCGGTGCGACGGGCGTCGTGCCGCGGTCGCCGGGTCGCGTCAGGCGAAGCTGACTCCCTGCGCCAGCGGGAGGCTCGTCGGAGTAGTTGACGGTGTTGGTGGCGCGCCGCATATAGGCCCGCCAGGCATCCGAGCCGGACTCGCGTCCGCCGCCGGTCGTCTTCTCGCCGCCGAACGCGCCGCCGATCTCCGCTCCGATGTGCCGATGTTGACGTTGACGATCCCGCAGTCCGAGCCGTCTGGCCGCCATGAATCGCTCGGCTTCACGCTGATCGCGGGTGAAGATGCTGCGAGGAGAGGCCCTGGGGGACGGCATTGTGGACGGCGATGGCCTCATCAAGGTCGCGGTATGCCAGCGCGTACAGGATCGGCGCGAACGTCTCCCGGCGCACCACTTCGTGCTGGAAGGCATCCGGATCAGGGCGGGCTCGACGTAGTAGGCATCCTCGTGCGCGGCATCGGCGGCGCGAGCCGCCCGCGAGCACGCTCGCCACCGCGCCGCGATCGCCTCATCGATTGCGACGCTCATCGACCGGTAGGCCCGGCCATCGATGAGCGGCCCCACCAGCGTCCCATCGGCCATCGGATCGCCGACGCTCAGACCTGTGAACACGCTGACCAAGCGTCGACAGCAATTCATCGGCGATGATCCTCGTGGACGATCAGGCGCCGCAGCGTCGTGCAGCGCTGCCCGGCGGTACCCGCCGCGGCGAACACGATGCCGCGTGCGGCCAGTTCGAGGTCGGCGGATGGCGTCACGATCGCGGCATTGTTGCCGCCGAGCTCGAGCAGCACAGCGCCCGAAGCGCGCTGCCACGCGAGGCGCGACTCGCCACCCATGCGCTCTGAGCCCGTCGCGCTGACCAGCGCGACGTCGGGGCTGTCGACGAGCCAGCGCCGGCCTCGGCGTCGGCGATCACGACCCGATGAACCCCCTCCGGGGAGCCGCATTCGCGCAGCGCTCGGTCGAGCAGCGCCGAGCAGGCCGCCGACGTCAGGGGCGTGAGCGGCGACGGCTTCCAGACGACGGTATCGCCGCAGACCAGGGCGATCGCCGTGTTCCACGACCAGACCGCGGCCGGGAAATTGAACGCCGAGATGACGGCGACGACCCCCAACGGATGCCAGGTCTCCATGAGCCGGTGGCCCGGACGCTCTGACGGCATCGTGCGTCCGTACAGCTGGCGGGACAACCCGACTGCGAAGTCGCAGACGTCGATGACCTCCTGGACCTCGCCCAGCGCCTCGGAGCGGATCTTGCCGGCCTCGATCGTGATGAGCTCTGCGACCGCCGACTTGTGTTCGGTGAACAGTTCGCCCATCCGCCTGACGACGTTGCCGCGAACCGGCGCCGGCACCGTTCGCCAGGCGACGAACGCGTCCTTGGCCTGGGCGATCGCTGCGGCGACGTCATCCTCAGAAGCGCCCCGAATGTCGAAGAGCCTTTCGCCGGTGATTGGCGAACGCGCGGCCACAACGATCTCGCCGAGGTCGGCGGCGAATTCCACGCCGCACTCCGTGGCGCTGTGGCGCGCGACTCGACGCAACTCGTCGGTCGAAGGCAGCGCCAGTGCCGAAAGTGAGGATGGCTCCGGGCTACAGTCATCGGCTGGCCTCCGCGGGACGGGAGTTGATTTGGACGTCATTCGACGCCCCGGATCGGTTCAGGCACTGACGGCGGGTGCCGCTGTTGGCGTCCGGGCTCGCCTGGGGACCGTGGCTCTGCAGTGCGGTGGTCTGCGCGCATACCAGCGGGGCGACGTCGTCACCGGAGGCTTCATCGAGGCGTTGACGACGACGAGGTTCGGCACCTGGCCGGCGATTCCGTCGGCGAGAGCCTTCTCGAATGCGCTGCCGAAGCTGTCGACGGTCGTCGCCGGGACGCCGAACGCCCCGGCGAGGGCCGCGAAGTCGATCGGTGCGAAGTCGACGCCGAACGGCGCTTCGCTGGCGTGCTGTTGGTCGAAGCGCAACATGCCATAGCCATGATCGTCGACCAGGACGATCGTGACGGCCAGGTGCTCCTGCGCGACCGTCGCCAGTTCACCGCATGCGAAGAGAAAACCCCCGTCGCCGGTCACACAAACGGTCGGACCGGCGCCCGCGGCGGCGCTGCCCAATGAGGCCGGGAACGCGAATCCGAGCGTTCCCCAACCGACCGGATAGGCGAACTGGCGACCTGCGACCGCATGGTGATATCCCGCAAGCCAATACCCGGGAATGCACATGTCGGCGACGAGGGCCGCGTGCGCCGGCAGCCCTCGACTCATAACCTCCAGGAACATGCGTGCCTGCGGTTCGTCCCGGCAGACTGCGCGTCTGATGCGATCGGCGATCGGCGCAGGCGCGCCGCGACCTCGTCGCCATGATCTGTGTCCGGCAGGAGTTCGAGCAGCAGCCCGCTGATGTGGCGCGCGTCCCCCACGAGCGCCACATCAGAGGGGTAGTTCTTGTCGGCCTCGAGCGGGTCGACGTTGATGTTGATGAGACTGGCTCGGCGCCGGCATCCGCCAGTTCTGGGTCATCATTCCGTCGAAGTCGGTGCCAATGGCGAGCACGACATCGGCCTCGTCCCACAACCGGCCGATCTCAGGGTCGTGAACGGGACCCGGCGCGACACACGGGTGGCCGCCGAGGAGCCCGCGCGACATGTGCGTTGTCAGCACCGGCGCACCGAGTCGGCGGGCAAGGTTGCCGATCTCGCCTCCCGCGCCGGCGCGGACCGCACCGCCGCCCGCCCAGATGAGCGGCCGCCGGGCCTCGGTCAAGAGGCCGGCTGCCTTGTGCAGTAGCGCGTCTCGGCGGTGCCGGGAGCAGGCGCGGACCGGCCGGTGCCCGGCAGTGGATCCTTCGGCGGGTTTTGCCAACAGGTCGGTGGGGATGCCGAGGTAGACGGGCCCCGCGTTGGGCGCGAGTGCGAGCTTGGCGGCCTCCGCGACCGCGTCGGCGACTCCCTCGTCGGTACCGAGGGCACGTGCGGCCTTGGTCACGGGCGCGAATAGGTCGGCCTGGCCCCGCGTCTCGTGCAGAACGCCGCGATAGACACCTGGCGCCTCAGGGTCATAGGGATGTCCGTGGCGATGACGAGGATCGGTGAGCTGGAGGCCATCGCTTCTCCTGTTGCGCACACCGCGTTCGCGGCGCCGGGACCGCTGGTCACGATGGCGATGCCGAGTTTCCGGTTCGGCGGCGAACCCGTCGGCCGCATAGGCCGCCGCCTGCTCGTGGCGCACACCGACCAGCCGGATGCGCGAGTTTGCGAGCGCGTTCCAGATCGGCAGGTTGTGGACGCCGGGCAGGCCGAACACCACATCGACCCCGAGTTCGGACAGGGTGTCGACGAGTCGGCCGGCGACCGTGTTCGTTGATCGGCTCACCGGTTTGGGGATCGCAGTCCGCAGGTGATCGCGAAAGTCAAGATCCCGCTGCCAAGTTCGTGCTCGCGACGGAACGAGCGCAACTGTGCACGCAGGGCGCTGGCCACTCTGTCCGCCTCAGTGAACGCGCCGTGCGAGCCGGCGGACGCTGAGGTGTAGTCCCCGACAAAGTGCATCGAGCCGACCTCTGCGCGGACGGCCGGTAGAGCCGCCGCCCGGTCCTTGCCAGGATAGGCAAAACACGCCTCCCAGCGAGTCAGATGCGTCGCGAGGACACGACCCCTCGCGTCGGGGAGCACCTTGTAGAAGTCCTCGAGCATCTGATGCGTGAACGTTTCGGTGGCGTAGGACCGCACCGCATCGAGATCGTCGTGCTCTCGGTAGAGCATGAAGTACGTCTTGTCTTCAGACCGGGGCAAGAACGCGGGGCCGCACCGTGGCTGTGTCACGCATTGGAAGACGGTTCCGACGGAGAAAATCACGAAGATGTCCTCCCATGCGCGCCGGTCAGAACAATCGACCACGACAGCCAGTGACACCGCCGGCGGCGTAGGAACCTGCGCGATGGCATCCGACTTCCAGGTCGGCAACGACGGGACGATGCCGGCGACGTGAGGGCCCGGGACAGCCATGACGACGTGTCGGGCGACGTGATGTTCCACGCGCTCCTGATGCCTGATCAGGAGCCTCCAGGTGC
Organism: uncultured Solirubrobacterales bacterium; assembly: GCA_963742025.1. Lineage (GTDB taxonomy): Bacteria > Actinomycetota > Thermoleophilia > Solirubrobacterales > Solirubrobacteraceae > Palsa-465. The sequence goes on along the minus strand of CAVUKF010000002.1, from coordinate 494,711 downwards.
CATCGGCGAGTGGTTCGATGCTCTCCACCAACGTCTCGAGCTGCACCACATCATCGTCCAGCCGTCGCCGGATCGCTTTGCATATCGCTTGCATCCCTTCGGAGATGAGGCCACGACTCGCGGAGTCCTGAGTCAGATAACTTGCGAAGTACCGTAGCCCGTATTGAGCCGACAACTCGTTCGGCCTGCCAACCACGGCGGCGGTGACCGCTGCGTCGACGATCGCGGCCGCTTCCGGGTGCAGCGGACCCAGGTACTCCGCCAGTGTGAGAGACGCCAACTCCTCGGAGCCGATCATGTCCTTGCCGCCATACGCGGCGTAGTCCGTGCGCATCTGACGAACCACCCGAAGGAAGTCGTCTCGCGCCTGGCCCGACAGAGGGAGATTGGCCGCCACCTCCTCACTGTCCCTTGCGATCACCGTCTTGCCACGGGCGTGGATGGCGAATGTCTCGGGTTCGACGGGGAGCCAGTCGATGCCGAGTTCCGCGCACAGCTCGGCCGTCCTGGTTCCCGCGTAAACGAAGAGTGCGCCCGTGTTGATCGAAAACCGGTCAACGATCACCGTCTTCGTGCGACCGCCGACCTCGGCGCTCTTCTCGAAGACGCGAATAGCGGCGCCGTCGATGTCACGTAGGGCGTAGGCGGTCCCCAGCCCGCTCGGACCGCCGCCCACGATGGCGACATCGAGGATCGGCATCGAATTTGGCGCCCGACTCATTCGGTTCAACCTTGGGTTTGGGGTGCCGCCAAGACCTCTCATAACGACACCTGGCTGCGAGGGATCGGGTTGCGGGCCAATGTCGGTCAGCAGAGGCGGCGGAAGGAAGTACAAACGTACATCCATAGGGCGACGGCGTCAAGCTCCGCGGCTTGGGGTCAGGGCGATCTTCGATCACTTGCGTCTTGCCGGAGACGGGCTTGAGCTGTAACGTGTCAGTGGGAGTACAGGCTCAGACGCACGCCGCCGGGCTCTACGTCCTCGCGCACATTCAGCTGAGCCGGTCCCGTCGCTCCCGCTTCACGAAGTCCCTGTTAATAAGCTGCTTTCCTGGAGCTCGGACGACGAATGGTGGTCCAGCGGAGCATTTCGCCACTTGATTTTGCGTCGCCACTGTTGGCGCGCGAAAGGTTGTCTCTCGAACGATCGCCTCGGACGGGGGTGCGCATCCTGCTCGGTCACGCATCGCAGGCTGCCGTGCTTTTGCGAGCTTCGTAGCGCTCCGCGTCCTTGTGGATTCGCGCTATACCGGCGCTCACCGCCAGCGCCCCGAGCGGGTGCTCGCGCTTGCGCATTTGCCCCGGCTACGACCGCTCGCGTGCGCCCGGCAGGAGACCCGCGGAACCATGAAAGCGGGACATACCGCCCAGCGACCGGCGGCCCTGAGATTCGCCAATAGCGAGTTCGTAGACCGCCTGATCACGTCTGACTGGTGAGCGGCGTCATCGGTCCGTCGCCATAGCGCTAGCGGAGCGGGGAAGCGTCCGAGAAGCGAAAGCAATCGTGACCTGGCGTGTGCTGGGAGAGATTCTCCGTCACCCCATCTTGGAGCTATCGTGGGACGATACCTTCGACGAACTGCCCCGGCGATTTGGGCCTTGGTTTAGTCGGTCAACGTGCCAGCGAAGACGATGTGCGCCGGCACGGACCCATTCTCGGCCATCGCGGTCCGCTGCCGCAGCCAGTTGTTACGCGAACGCTCAAGCCTGTCAATCAGGTCCTCACTATTAGCGGCGGCCCCAATCGCCTGGGAGACGAGCTGGGCGCAGAGATCGCGAATGAACGGCTCACACGAGCTCACCACTTGAGGCACCGTCTCGCCACCATGCATGACCGCATTGCGCTGGCGAATGGCGCGTTTGAGCAAGGTTCGGAAGCGCTCGTCGAGCCGCTGCAACTGAGTAGTCATCTCCTCACCTGTTGACGCCCACAAGGCTGCTTCGTCGACCATGCAGTGCTGCATTGTGAGCTCTTGGAGACCTGCGAGAACCTCCGAGATGCGTTTCAGGAACACGCCCGGGTCAAAACCGAACGAGAGATCGCCGGTTGAAGGCAGCATTGCCTGTCGCAGCTTCGCTTGGTCTTCGGTGGCGCCAGGTCGTAGCGCGTAACCGGTGCCGTAGTAAGCCGCATCGCGCAGCTGTTGACCAAGCGTCCACATGCTCCAAGCATCCATCAGGTAACGCTCGCAGCCTCCAAAGACGCCGTTTGTGCTCGGAAGCGCCTCCTCGAGCGTCCGCATCGCCAACGAGACCCGCTGCGCAGGTTCCTTCGCCGTGGCGACCGCCAGCTCCCACCGTCGTTGCTGAAGCGCGGCCATGGTCTGCAGGTCGCCGTTGACCAAGAGGTCGTCAAGGCGTGCGTCCAGGTCTTCGATGAACTGTCCAGTACGTTCGCACCGCGGATCGTCGAACTCCTCGGCATTCCTAGGGTCGCTGAAGCCGAGGGTTCCCCACCACTGACCAGCCGTATAGATCGCCTCCCCATCAAAGAGCCGCCATCTCGAATCACGATGAGCAAGCTCAACCAGCCCTGATACGAGATCCCGAGCGTAGCTCGCCACGTCAGCGAAGTGCCTGGCATCAACATCAATGCGCGCGAGCACGAACGGCGGCTCGGGAAGGGCCGTAAAGATCGGCTCCGCCATAGGATCTTCGAGCTCAAGGGGACGTTCGAACCCAGGTCTGTCCAGAGCAGGACATCCATCGCGGATCGCGTCGATCGGGAGATCGCCGCTGAAGAACTGAACAGCGCCTCGATGCAAGTACAAGTTGCGCAGGTACGCACCTCCGAAGACCAGCCACACGACTGAGCCTCGCACCATCGGAGCTTCGCTCACTACATTCCGGCAAAGAGCAAGACGTTCATCGAATGTCGAACCCGCGCTCGCCATCGGATCCGCAGGCGCGGTCTCGACGACATTGCCACGGGCGATAGCGATATCGATATAGCGGTCAGCAAGTACGCCAACTAGCCGACGTTCGATCGTATCCCAGCTCTGGCCTCGCCGAACCGCGATCTCTCGTAGTTGAGCGATCCGGCGGTTACAAGTCTCAACAGAGCCAGGGTTCTGGAACGCAGCAAGAACGTCTTCCCATGCCGCAAGCGACGTCCGAGGAAGAAGGAGTTCGGCAATGAGTTCCTTCGCCGAGCTCCTCAGATGCTTCGCGCCGGCAACGCTGGGCCGATGCTTGTCGGGCAGCAGCAACTTGTTCAGACTTGAGAGGTCGCCAGCCTGAAACGGCTGGAGGACCGCCCGGGCTGCCTTCGACGTAGCTGGCCCCAGCCCCCGCAGACTCTCGTATACGTCCATTTTCAGCGACGTCACGTCGTCATCACGGATCCCGTCACGACCGCCGATGACGGAGTTACAGGTCGCAACTACCTCATCTAGCGCAGCGATAGCGGTCAGCACCTGGGGCGGAGCTTCCCTGCCGCCGTGGCCAAGCTCGCGAATCAGCGTGGCTGTCCACGTGGTCAGGTCGTCTTGACCGCGGAATATCGCATCACTCGGCCGCACGACCTCATTCTGCCTCAGCCCGAGTGGTAGTCCGCCCGACATCCTCGGAGAAGGCCCGCGATCGTCTGCCGCCAGCAACGGAGCTTGCGAGATTTGGAAGGAACCCAAGAGCGACGCTCGGCCAGGATGATCGCTTTCGCGGCGACCGCTGCGCCTGATGGCGCTAAAGCGCACTGGCTGGGCGCCGATGGCCCGGCCGCAGTCAACCGATGTCGAGCGCAGGCATGCCAATGAACGCGTCGTCACCGCGGAGCAGCCCGATGCGACCCTCGTGGACGTACGGTGTCCAGTCGCCTGTCACCGGCCGTCCGGCCGCTTCGTCCAGCAGCCGCCCGCAGGCTGCGAGACGGTCGTCCAGGTTTTCGCGCAACTGGCGCAGCTCTTCCATGTAGCCCATCGCACGTCGCGCCGCCGCGAACGACCCGCCAGTCGCCGCCTGCCCAAGGCCGGGCGGCCCGTAGAACGCGCCGTCAATCTCGTAGAGCGCCTCGTTGACGTTCGCCCGGCGGAGCGCTCGGCGGTCCTCATCGCTGAACCGAGCCCGGGCACCGACGGCGGTCGCGGACTTCACGAACAGGCCGGCGTCAGGCCAGTTGCGCACGATGACTCGGACCAGTTCCTCGCGCGCCCAGTCGTCGTGGGTGTACACGCCGAGGAGGTACGCGTCATCGGGCCGGAAGATGACGTACAGAACGTCGCGGCCGCGCGCGGTGAAGGTGCCGCGACCCGGCGCGCTCGACAAGTGAAGGTGATGGATGCCCCAGGCATTGAGCATCCGGTCACGGTCCGCGTCACGCATCCGCCGGTCGACGCTCGGCCGGTCGGCGTCCGGGATGTACGCGACCTCCACGCGCTCGCTCAGATGCGGTGTGAGGTCCTCGCCCGCGGTCATCTTCCGTTCCAGCTCCGCCAGGTCCGCGGCATGCTGCGTTGCGTCGGGACTTGCCGCGAGCTCCCGCGAGCGGTGCACAGCCCTGGGCCGTGCCGCAGGGAACCGTTCACGCCACGTCCAGTACACGCTCAGCAGCGCCCGAAGTGGCATCGCCGCCAGCTCGCCCGAAGCGTCGGCGGGCATCAGCCCGAGAAGATGATCTCGGACCGTGTTCTCCAGGCGGTCCAACACGTCGTCGGTCTGCGCTCCGTTCATCGCACTGCGAGCATAGGCATCAGCCGGACCGACCTCCCGCCCGCGCAACGCGGACGCTGGACACCCCGACAGAGATCGCCGAAGGTCAGTCCGGGCCGCCCGCGGCGAGCGAGTCAATCCAGGCGAGGTACTCGTTGTGCAGTCCGAACACCGCGCGTTCGTCCATGCCCGGGCTCGGCAACCATGTGAACGAATTTTCGTAGGGCCAGAGTCGATGCGTGTTCGGGGTTCTCAGCTCGAGCATATCGAGCAGTCCGGGCACGCCGGTGCCGATCACCTGGAAGACGACCGGGCCGAATAACACCGTCGAGCCCCAGACGTCCCGCTCGCCCCGCTTCGGGTCGGGCCCGGCGCCCATGTCGACGTCCTTGCCGAACGGAAGACCAAGCGCAACAGCTTGCGATCCCACGTAGCTCGTCACCCACACCCGGACCTGGGCCGATGGCTCACCACGCTCGTAGAGGTGCGTGTACTCCGCCCGCGGGATGCCCCGCATGGTCTCCGCGTTGGTCTGCTCGACCATCATTGCAGTCTTCAGCGCCCATGCTGCGAGCGTCCGCTGCCCGACGCCGTGCAGGAGCCGACCGCGACCCGCGAACGCAGACTCGAACAGGGCATTCTTCGCTTTGACCTCCAGGCTGCCCATCCAGCCGTTGTTGCACGGCGTACACACCGCCTTGACGGTCCAGTCGAATGGCTTGTGGTCCCAGCTTTGCGGGTCCTGCCGCTCGAACCCGTCACCCTCGAACTGCCGGTAGACGGTGAACGTGTCGTCGTTTCCGGAGAGATGCTCCGCGGCCCACTTCGGCCACACGTGCTCCTTGCTGAGGTTCTCGGTGCTGCCGCAGAAAGCGCATTGACGTGCCATCGCCCTCCAGGATGCAGCGCGCGTCGGACCAACCGTTCGAAACGCGACGCATCGTGCACCGCACCGACCCGTCGGCAAGTCGCGGACGAGTGCTTTTCACGTGAAGTCGGTCGAATTTCGCGCGATCGGATTGGCGAACGGTGGCGATGTTGAGTGCGGAAGCGACGGCTGCACGGGCACACGAGCAAGGGCCAGTCCCCAAGCTCGTCGCCGGCTCGTATTCCGGGATCAAACCCCAGGATGTCTCGTTCAGCGGAGACGGCGGCAACATTGTCACCAAGATCAGGTGGACGCGATGGAACCAAGCGACCGCGGTCGGGCATGGGACGAGCAACATCCAGGGCTGCATCCCTAACTGCGCTCAAGGTTCCGAAACGCCCGTGGCTACAAGCGTGACCCTCTCCAAGCCCCGTGCTGGACACTTCACGAAGGTCGTCGAAGTGCGCACCGGCGACAACTTGGTTGGCTACTACGGGCGTCCTTCGTGGCCCGAAGGCGCGCAGTAGCCGCGAACGGTTGCGAGGGACTCGACACGACGGCTGACGCGCTGAACGCGACCCAGGACCAAGGACGTCCGCTACCACATGCGCTACACGGCAAGCCGGGTTGGAGCTAACGGGCTCAGCCCACCTGCTGCCGCAGCGGTGCGGCGATGCCTCGGCGCGCTGCGCGCCCTGGATCAGTCGTGTCGGACGATCGTCAAATGCGTGGTTCCGCATCTGGCGTAGGTGATCATCAGCGTGATCGATGCCTTCGTTGGCGTCAGGAAAGTTCCCGTCAGCGTCACGTGCACGGGCGATTCGCCCGAGGAGGCCGTACGCCGCGCCTCACCCTTGAACTGGAATTTGCCGTTGCGGCTGACCGGCATGCTCGGCACGTCGGCTATCTCGTTCGGCAAGCCATATTTGCCGGTTCCGAGGCATTTCTCGTCGATCAGGAAGCTTTGAACCTGGTGGTCGCCAACCACAAAGTAACCTCCGACAGGCCCCCCGTCGCCACCGCAGGTACCCCAGCAGCCACCCGAACGGGGAATGGCCGCGATGGCCTGAGCTGTAAAGGCGACGACGATGGCAACTGCCACCAGACAGCCGGCTGCGCGTCGGGATTTGGTCTGTTTGGTCGAGCTCTGCTGCTGTCCATGACGAAGTTTGCGCATTCGTTGTCTCCTCTCTCGCCAGATTGGACCCCGGCGATCTTAATCCCCCTATGCCGGCGTTGTCGAGGCACCGAGGCCACAATGATTGATCGCCCGGACGCGAGGCTCGCTCGGTCAAGTTCCCGACGAATAACGTGCTCGGGCGGTATAGCGTGTCCTTTGGCCTCGTTATGCGTCGCTGTTGACACCTGTGTGCAGACAATCTTCATCGCAGGCGCGACCGAGCCAGCGCTCGGAAGCCGCGACGCATGGTCAATCCTCATCCTCGAAGATCGAGCTACCGAGCTCACAAGCAAGGCCCTCAACAGGACAGCAACGGACAGGACAGCAACGGCGTGTTGGCTGGGCGGGCGACGCAGCACAGCGCGCAGCTCAACGTCGGCCGCGCTGCCGGTGCGCTGCCTCGCCTCGCTGTTCTCAATGCACGGTGAAGATGCCCATCCGCACAAGAGCCGTCCCGGCTAGCGCGTTGTCGGCGCCGGCCGTGACGCCGGAGAGGTCCTCGACCGCGAGCGTCCAGCGGCCGGCAGCGAGCCTGGAAGGCAGGGTAACCGTCGCTGCGGCCGCACCGTCAACAACTTTCAACAGATGGGTTGCGCGAAAATCAGGCCCGGCGAGAACGAGCTCGGCAATCTGCGAGCCGGCGCCGAAGCCGACCGCGACGAATGACAGGTGCTCGCGCGGTATCAGACGCTTGGATGTCACTGCGAGAGCCCCAACCCGGGCTGCATCCGGGAGCGCCAGCGCGGCAGACGCGGCCGACCCGATCTCGGCGCGGGGAAATGGCGCACGGAGCAGCTGATCGGCCTTTAGCCGCCGCAGCGGCGAGACAACGAGCTTGGACGGGGCAAATAGGCCACCGTGCCCGGCAACCAGACCTGGCGGTGCAGCAGACGTCCCCGCCGGCGGGCGGTGATCGGCCGCTGCTGCTGCAACTGCCTCTGGCAGATCCTCGACGAAGTCGCCGCCGAGGGTATCGGCCTCGTCGAACAGACTCTCGATGACGTCGCTCTCCACCGCCTCGGCCTCCGCCTCCTCCTCCGTGGCTGCCGCCGCCGCGGCGGCCTCCGCCGCTTCGTCGGTCGCGGTGATGTCACTGTCAACCTCGGTATCGACGTCGGTCAGATCGGGCTCGTAGCCCTCGATCGACTCAGAAGACGGAGGGGTGATCTCGACGACCAGCCGGTTCAGCGCACTCGCGAGCTGGTCGGCGATCGCGTTCACGACGTACTCGTTGGCAGCAACCGCATCCAGCCCGAGCGCCAGCGCCTGCGCCTCGAGTTCCTCGAGCTCTGTCCGGTTGAGCTTGAGCCCGAGATCCAGCTCGGGTCCGACGGTCGCGTTCAGGAACGGCTGCCCGGCGTCGACCAGCGTCGCCGTCGTCTGCGCGATCGGCACCGACATCAAGGTCACCTCGACGTCGGGCGACTCGCCCGGTGTGTAGCTGAAGCTCAGCGACGGCACCGCGTTGATGTTCAGCGACGCGTCCGGCCAGTTGATCGCCGCCGGCGCCGGCGTCCGCCCGCCGTCGCCTGGCGGAACATGCCACCCGAACGGCAGAAACGTGAAGCTGCCTATACGGTTCTCCGTCTGGCCCTTCACGGGGAACTCGAAGGCGAGATCGAGCTCCGGCGACGGCTTCGCGGCCAGCGACGGGCTGAGATCGTCGACCTCCCGGCTGCAGATCCCCACCGATCCGAGCGAGATGCTGAGCGTGACCGCGATCGGCGCGTCCTCGGAGGAGAGGGATTCCAACTCGAACAACTCCTTCTCCTTGGACGCGAAACCCGGTGCGAACGTCGCGAGATCGTTGCAGTCCGCGCCCGCGGGCGCAGGGACCGCGCTGACACCGCTGACCACCGGTGGCGCCGATCCGTCCGGGGCACCCGTGCCGGTCACCTCAAGATCGACATGCGTCCCCACCGGGAACACGGTCGCCTCGCCACCGTCGATCAGCGTGTCGACAGTCGTCGCGGGTCCGCTTGCCGCTTCGCCGTCAGGCAGCAGCCGATCGACCGTGCACCCCTGCTTCTCCAGGTAGTAGACCGCCTCGGCCACCGGCAACGCGGGTGCGAAGATGCAGTCACCGAGATGCTCAACCGCCGGCGGCATCGCCGTCCCGAGCGCCGCGTCGTAGCTGAGCGTGTTGCCGCCCACACCGCCGAAGCTGAACGTCGCGGTCAGGTCGTAGTCGATGGAGCCGTCGCTACACTGCCCGTCGCTGCTTTCGGATCCGCCCAACGTCGGCCCAACGTCGAGTGACAGAGAGTCTCCACACTCATCGTACGTCCCGGTGATCGAGATCGGGGGCGCCAACGCGCCCTCTCCAAAGCCGAGGCTGAAAAAGTCGATTCCCCACCAACCCGGGGGCGAACCAAGGCTGGTTATCGTCGCCCCCTGCGCACCGTTGATCAACGGCAGCACCTGACTGACGGGAAACACCTGCTCGTGCGGCGAGTGCGCAAACCAGATGCACGCCTGCACCGAGCTGGCCACGCTCAACGTCGGATGCGCCGCGAACTGATACTCGTAGGTCCCATCACTCTGGTACGCATCGGCATACACATCCGGCGCGATCAGCAAGCTCGACGCATGGTCCGCCGTCGGCGAATCGGCGCAACCCCGGGTGACCGGCTGCAGCGCCACGTACGCGTTATCCGTCTTCGACGGTGTGAACAGCGGCCGCGACCACAACGTCACATAGAGCGGCACCCCCCACACAGGCTTCCAGCTGGCACCATCACCGAGCAGCACCTCACTCTGACCGATCGCCAACGGCGCCAACGGCAAACCAAACTGGCCCGAGGCCTGCGCTCGCGCCGTCGAGCAACCCAGCAGCGCGATCAACAGACCCAGCGCAACACCACGCGCGGACACAGGCTCATAGTACGCTCGCGCCAAGCCGCGATGCGGAAAGTTTCGACCGCAACTCGATCGAAAGCTCTCGGTCAGGCTTCCCGTCGGTGATCGTCTGCGCTCAGGAAACCCAGCGCGGGTAAGCAGCCAGTATCAGCCTCACCGGAGCCGGGATCGAGGCCAGCGGCGGCGCTCAAGACCACCGACGGCGACACGATCCGATAGAGCTAGGACCGCCAGGCAGGACAAAGTCCGAGAACTCCAGCGAACGCTTTACCGGGCGGCCAAGGCCGATCCCGGACGTCGGTTCCATGCGCTCTATGACAAGGTCCATCGCAGGGACGTGTTGGAGCGTGCGTGGGTGCTGGTGCGTACCAATCGTGGCGCGGCCGGTATCGACAGGCAGACCAACGCTGAACGCCGGCGGCGAGGATCGACGCGCCACTACTCCGGAGGATCGCCCGGATCACCAACCACCCCAGAAGCGTCGTACTCAACATTTCGAACGTCGTGGTCATGACGGTGTGACCAACGACCAGCGCGAACCCTGAACTGGCCGTACAAGCCGCCGCGATGATCTGTGCGCGACGCCCCTCCGACCTCTCGGGCGATCATGGCTGAGAGGATCGTCGTGGCCGCAGCAGCCAACGCCGACGGAGTTCGCAGCAACCGCAGCGATCTACGGGCGCTGACAACAAGACACAGCCGCCAGTGAGCGGCGATCATTCGGAATGAGCACCCAGTCGCAGTGGCGGGCTGCTGGTGCCCCGACTCGTTGCTTGCACATCGCCCGCAGGCACACGTCGCGACCCCCGAAGCCCGACGACTGCATTCGCCGTTCGGGTAGCGCAGACCGCGCGATCGGAATGGCGAGAGGCTGTCGGAATATTGGTGCTGTCTGGCGGGTTTAAGACGCTTCCTGTATGGCTCTGAACTTCGTTGGTTGTGGTCGTGGTCAGTTGTTGTTGATGCCGCCGTCGTTGACGGACTGGTTGCCGGAGAACCACTTGGTGTGGACGATCTTGGGGGCGGTCGAGCAGATGGATCTTGACCGGTTCCGGGTGGCGTATCGGCTGGGTGGGGCGGGTCGTGCGCCGTATCACCCGGCGGTTATGGTGGCGCTTTTGATGTATGCGTATGCGTGGGGGAACCGGTCCTCGCGGGGGATCGAGCGGGCGTGTTGGGAGGACGTGGCGTACAAGGTGATCACAGGGATGCGCACGCCGGATCACTCGACGATCGCGGAGTTCCGCCGCCGGCACGAGACCGAGATCGCGGAGCTGTTCGACGACGTTCTCGGGCTGTGTCGTGAGGCGGGTTTGGTGTCTGTCGGGGTGATCACGATCGATGGGACGAAGATCAAGGCGAACGCGTCGATGGACCAGAACCGCAGCTACGGCGCATTGGTCCAGGAGATTCTGCGGGAGGCTGAGGAGACCGACCAGCGCGAGGACGAGCTCTATGGCAAGGACCGCCGCGGTGATGAACTGCCTGAGGAGTTGCGGACTCCGGAGGGTCGTCGGCAGGCGTTGGCGGATGCGAAGCGGCGGTTGACGGAGCGCAAGGGCCGCTCGGTCGGCGATCAGCCCGTGGCAGAGATGGAGCTGGAGCTGGAGCTGGAGATGGATCTTGAGTCGACGGTGCTCGGGCGCCGGGTGCTGCGTCGGAATGGTCGGCGGGAGTGGTTTCGGGTCGCTCGCGGTGAGCTGGAAGCGCACCGAGCCCAGCAGCGCCAGCCGATCGCGCGTGATCGGGAGGATCGTCTGATCGACACGCTTGAGCGGTTCGAGCAGAACCAGCGGATCGACCTAGCCGCCAACGAGGCCTACGAGCGGTGGCGTGCGAGCGCCCGCGACACGAAGGGCCGGGTGTTGAAGGGCAACAGCAAGCCGTTCACACCGCCGGAGATGCCCGACGGGGTTATCAACCTCTCCGATCCGGACTCAAGGGTGATGCGCACCCAGGGCACCCCGCCGCGGCAGGCGTACAACGCGCAGGCCGCGGTCAACGACCGGCAGATTGTCCTGGCCGCGGAGATCAGCATCAGCGCGCCGGACTTCGGGCACCTCGGGCCGATGCTTGACATCACCCTCAGCGGCTTACGTGAGCAGGGCATCGAAGAGATCCCGGGGGCGGTGCTCGCTGATGCCGGCTACTGGCACACCGCGCAGATGGAGACGATCGAGGAGCAAGGGATCGAGGTGCTCGCTCCACCAGACGGGAACATGCGCGAGGGCACTCGCCCCGGCTGGGACGACGCCCGCTACCAGCAGATGCGCGAGAAACTGACCAGCGAACGAGGCCGCACGCTCTACGCGCAGCGGAAGATCACCATCGAGCCGGTATTCGGACAGATCAAATACAACCGGCACATCGACCGGTTCATGCGAAGAGGCCGGGCCGCCGCGCAGTCGGAGTGGCGGTTGGTGGCAGCAACCCACAACATCCTCAAGCTCCACAGCCACTCGATCGCCAACACCGCCTGAGAGACGACGAACGGCAACCCACACGGCGGTTCCGCGGAACCGTCAGCCGACACCCAGAATCCCGCTCTTTCCGCATTTTCCGACGGCCTCGCGACGATCCGCTGCCGCGGTACGGCGGAATCCGCGCCGGCCCGAGTGGTCCTCGGGTTATCTGCCGCTCGGGTGAGCTCGGAGATGTTCCGGCTGGTTGATGACGGGGCCGAGCCGAAGGGATAGGTTCATGGGATGCAAACGCTGAGGGCCGTGATCTACATCGTCTGGGCGCTGTTCTGGATCGGCTGGTGGCTCGCCGCGGGCACCGCGAAGCAAAGCGCCGGCGGCAGACGCGCCCGATTCCCGATCTTCCTCCCGGCCGTGGTGGTCGTTGTGGTCGTTGCACGCGTCGTTCACCACGGCAGCCTGATCGTGACGAACCCGGTGCTCGGCGGAGTCGGCTCGGCACTGTTTGCAGGTGGGTTGGCACTGGCGATCTGGGCCCGCGTGACGATGGGCGCCAACTGGGGAATGCCGATGACGCAGAAGGCCGAGCCCGAGCTCGTGACCGGCGGGCCGTTCCGATGGATCCGCCACCCGATCTACTCGGGCCTGGTGCTGGCGCTGGTCGGAACAGGACTGGCAACGAATCTGATCGACCTGCTCGTCGCGCTGCTGGTGCTCGTCTCCGTCTCCTTCATCACGACGGTCGAGGAGCAGAACCTGACAGCGACATTCCCGACGCAGTACCCCGCCTACCAGGCGCGAACGAAGAAGCTGATCCCGTTCGTCCTCTGATTCGAACCGATCTGAACGGCCGGCCGCACGATCGCATCCGCCGGCCAGGGCACCACGCCCGCGGTCATAGCTTCGGCCACACAGCGATGCTCGGTGATCTCATGCCGGCGCTGTTCACCAGCTCGCTCTGCGCAGACGCCAGTGACCTCGGGGGTCCACCTGCTACTTACGCGCTGCCGGACTCCTCCGCATGATCGCGTCGGCCTCGCGCCCGTCAAGGTCGCCCCTTCGGGGCAGCCTTCGGCTGGGCCTGACGGCCCTCCCTTGACCAGCGCTTCGTCCAACGCGGTTCCGCAACGAGGTCCGGCATCGAGCACCCTGCCGTCCGCTCCGGCCTCCTCCAGAACCCCACCAGCAGAGACATACACTCCACGCACTGGGTGCAGACGTCCCAAGACGTCCCAAGTCGTCCCCTTCGGACCGTGAGCTACTCGACGTGACCGGCGTCTCGGAGGGGACGCAGCTCCTCGAGCGCGGCGCGGTCCTTGTCGCGGGCCGCGACCTCCTTGGAGCGGATGATGTCGTCGAGCGATGCCACGAGGATCCGGAGCTGATCGACCTCGAGTTCGGTCGCGTTCTCCGCGAGTTGCTCGTATCGCGCCAACACCGTGCGGCTCTCCCGCGGGATGCCGAGCAGCACGTCCACGTCGCCGACCGCAGTGCGCCAGGCGCCGATCTCGATGTTGTGGATCGTCCGAGCGTCGATCGCGATCTCGAGGACGTCGACCGAGCCGTCGCCGATCTTCAGCCGGGCGCCGAGCTCCGTCAGCGCAGCGGCCAGTCGCTCCAGGTTCGCGTCACTCCACTCCGGACAGATGTCGGCGTCCTTCGTCGCTCGCTTCGCTCCATGAGCTTGCGCGGCCAGACCGCCGACGAGGACGAACCTCACGCCGTGGCGGTGCTGCGAGCCGAGGAGTGCCGCTCGGTCAAGCGGCGGCTGGTCGTCGATCACCGGCCGGTGCGCTCGCGCTCAATCCGCGTGTCGTTCTCGCGCGCGAACTCGAGCAGCTCCTCGCGCGTGGCCGGCCGACCGCCACTGCGGGCAAGCACGGTGCGGTTCGGGTCCGGGTTGGGAAGCGGATCCTCGTTGACGACCCGGTCCCACTCCTGCAGGGTGCCGGCCGGCATTGTCGCGACGCGGTGCCGCGGTCCACCCGGCCCCGCACCAACCGACGCGAAGGCGCTGTTGAGCAGGTCGACGTCCTCCGGTCGGGCCTTGGCGTGGAGGTAGCGCTCAGTCGTCGTCAGCTTCGAGTGACCGAGGAAGGCCTGAACCCACCGCGCATCGGCCCGTCGCGCCACCAGCGAGCCGGCGCCGTGGCGCAGCGCGTGGAAGCGAAGGACGCGTAGGCCCGCCGCCTCCGCGGCGGCCTTGAACCGCCGGCGGAGCGCCGAGCCGTCGAGCGGGCGGCCGAGGCGGTTGCAGAAGACGTAGTCGTCCGGTGAGGTGAAGTCTCCGCGCTCGGCGAGCCGGGCGAACGCCTCGGCCGCGACGTCGGCAATCGGCAGAAACCGTGCCTGCCAGCTCTTCGTCGGACCCTCGACCCGGTCGCTGAACGCCCGGTGCACGACCAGGCGACGGTTGACCAGGTCGACGTCATCCCAGTGAAGCGCGAGCAGCTCTCCGAGGCGCAGGCCGGTGTAGGCGGCGATCCGGATGAGCTCAGCGTCCTGCTGGTCCTCACCGACGCGGGCGGCGCGCTCGGCCTCGTCCAGACGAAGCCTAGTGACGTTGCGGTGAGCGCCGGCTGCGGCGGCGCGGGCGATCGCCTCGACCTCCTCCGGCTCGTAGAAGTCGAGGACGGCCGCTGGCGGCTCGCGGCGCTTGTTGGTCCCGGCGGCCGGGTTGGCCGGAAGGCGATACGTGTCCTCGCGCATGCCGAAGCTGAACACCGCGCTGATCACCTGGCGGTGCTTGTTCACCGTCCTCGGACTGGCGCCGGCCTGGTCGAGCGACCGCAGATACTCCGCAATGTCCCGCGTGGTGAGGTCCTTCGCCGCCCGGTCGCCGAGCGTTGGCCATCATCACGCCGGGGGAGCTGCCCGTGCCGCGGCGGTGACCCTGGCCGGGCTCGGCGAGCAGCCAGCGGTAGTCGCGGAGTGTCGACGCCTTCGCGCCCTTCTCGCGCTCGAGGTAGACGATCCACTCGGCAGCCAGCTCGCGAAAGCTGACGCCGCGCCGACGGCGCTCCTCAGCGTCCGCCTCGAGCCGGCATAGCTCCTCGTCGTGCGAGAACACCAGCTCGTGCATCCGCACAGCCGCCTCGGTCTCGGTGAGCGTGCCCTCGGGCGCCCGGCCGCGGCGCCGCCGCCAGCCGCCGTGACCGTCGGGTTCGACCCATGCGCGGCCGAGCGACCGGATCACCGGCGTGCCGCTGCGCGACCACTTCCCGTACCAGAACGGCCCGGTCGCGCGCTGGCGGATGAACGGCCTCGAGCTGGGGTGGGGGAGGGTCACACCAGCAGCTTACAACTAGTTCGAGACGGCGGGCAACTGTCGGGCAACGGTCTGCTCGGGCAACCGCTCCGGGCAACCTTCTCGCTCAAAAAGACCGCATAGACAGGCATCTGAGCGATCAGACTACCCGTATCTATTGGATTCACACGGTACGCCACGGCCTTCTAAGCCGTGGGTCGCAGGTTCGAGTCCTGCCGGGGGCGTTGCTGCGATGAGTCGGGACATGTGTCTCAGATGAGTCGCGTCAGGTGTCTCGTTTTTGGGAGCGGCAGAGACCCGGCGACCGCACGACGCCGGTGCGCCGATCTGACGGGAGCTCGCCGATCGCCGCTCTGCTCAGGATTGCGGGCGCTGTCGAGCCCGCCCGCTGCCGAAGCTCGATCCTTCCGACACTCTGGTCCGGGCTCTGCTTCCGCGTGAAGCGAGACCGCTGGTCTGTGTGCCCAAAGGCGCGTCCCAGCGTCAAAGGGGAAGCGTGTCGTCGGACTCGATGCGGCCGCACGCTCCCGGTCCACCCCGCGAGAGCGACCCGCGATGCACGGGACTGGATACCGATCGCCCCGAGAGCATGCGTCAGTTTGGGTTGACAAACGGTCGTTGTCAGTCTAGACTGACAGCTATGAACGCTGAAGACATCGCCTCCGCGATCACATCCAACGACCCGGCAATTGGGCTACGCGCCTCGTTGGCGCTACATCGCCTGGCTGAGCGGGTCGAAGCGGACCACGTCGCGTCGGCCAGGGAAAAGGGCTGGTCGTGGCAGCAGATCGGTGACGCCTTGGGCGTCACCCGCCAATCCGTGCACACCAAATACAAAAAGGACTCATCATGACCACCGAATCCGTTGCGCCAGAGGTGCTTCACGCCTGGGCCATCTATTTGCAGGCCAGTGAGGAGGCTCGTCGCCGAGGCGATCGCCGAACTGGCACTGATCACCTCTTGCTCGCGTTGTTGGAGGAGCCCTCGATCGAAGCCGTGTTGGGCGTGAACCTGCAGCAAGCTCGCCAGGCCCTTGACTTGCTCGATCACGAAGCCATGGGCGCCCTGGGCCTGGGAGCCGGCGCCGACGCTCCCCCAATCCCGATGCGCGCCGTGCCGAAGAAGCCGCGCATCAGAGACGTCGCTAAAAAAGACCGCTTCCGCATGACGCCTGCAGCCAAGAAAGTGCTCGAGCAGGCGTACAAGCCCAAGGGTCATCGGAAGCTCCAGGTCACCGGCCCAGAGGTGCTGACTCAGATCCTCGCGCTCCAACCACCAGATCCTGCGGCGGTGCTGCTGGGCGCGCTAGGCGTGAACACCTCGGAGGTTCTGCGAGAGCTCGCGTCCGCGGTCGCTCAACCTGACCAGACACGGGACCGCAGGTGACAGCGGTCGTCGAAGCCGAGTCGTTGACCAAGCGCTTTGGTGAGGTCCCGGCGGTCACGGATCTGTCATTTGCGGGTTCCGGCCGCCGCGTGCTGATAGATGGGATGCTTGGCTGGTGGTGTTACAGGAGGCGGTAATAGAGCCGGATGAGGCCGGCCTGCTCGAGGTCGGTGACGGCCAGGTTCTCTACTGGGAAGCGGTCGGGAGTCGGTCCGCGGTGCCGGCGGTGTATCTGCATGGCGGGCCGGGGAGCGGCAGCGTTGCGGGCGCGCGCCGGTACTTTGACCGGGATGGGTTTCGGGGTGTGTTGTTTGATCAGCGTGGTTGTGGTCGGAGCCGCCCGCTCGTCAGCGACGCCAGCGCTGATCTGTCCGTGAACACCACGGCGCACCTCGTTGAGGACATCGAGCGGCTTCGGCAACATCTCGGAATTGACCGGTGGGTGGTCGTAGGCGTGTCGTGGGGCGTGACCCTCGGCTTGGTGTATGCGGAGCGCTACCCCGAGCGGGTCGCTGGAATGGTGCTAGGCGCGGTCAACACTGGCACCGGTGTCGAGATCGATTGGATCACGCGGCAGATGGGGCGCGTGTTCCCTCGCGAATGGGAGCAATTCATCGCCGGGGTGCCGGTCGATGAGCGCGGCGGCGATCTTGCTGCTGCTTATGCCAGGTTGCTCGCCAACCCTGATCCTCGCGTGCGTGCGGACGCGGCACAGCAGTGGTGTCGTTGGGAGGACACTCACGTGTCGCTGGCGTCGGACTGGACTCCGTCGCTGAGGTACGAGGACCCGACGTTCCGGATCGTGTTTGCTCGCCTCGTGACCCATTACTGGAGCCACCGCTGTTTCCTGGCTGAGGACCAGATCCTCAACGGCATCAACCGACTGGCGGGTATTCCCGGGGTCCTGATCCACGGTCGCTACGACATTTCCTCGCCGCTAGGGACAGCCTGGAACCTTCACCGCTCTTGGCCGGGCAGCCGATTGGTCGCGCTCGACGATGCCGGCCACGGCGGAGGCGACTTCACAGACGAATTCATTCGGGGCCTCAACACGGTTCGCGACCTCGCGTAACCCCGCATCCCGTCGCTTCCCTATAGGCCTGCAACGGGACACGTCGCGAGTGCTGAGTTTCGAAGCATGAAACTGCCTGTCGGAGGCTCTGTCCGGCACTGGTCCTAAGTTCCGGATCCATCCAGGACAGGGCTTCTTTGGGAGAACGCAGTCGGGTAGGCCGTAAATGATCGATGGGCTTCGAGCCCGTGCTTTTCGTTCGGCCGCCCCTGCGACTTGCTTGGATTGAGCTGCGAGCTCGTATCGGTATGTGTCATTGTCCGGCTGGTTCTCGCGCCGTACTGTCAACCATGTTGATAGGAGGTGAGAGTGCCGTTGACGAGATGGACAGGCCGCGCGATCGGTCTGGATGTCCACCGCGATTTCTCTGTGATCGCGATCTGCCAGGACGGGAAGGTCCGCTCCGGTCCCGAGCACCCCTGAGGGGATCGGGACGTTGGCGGAGAGCCTGTTGGCGTCTGACCAGGTGGCGTTGGAGGTGACGGGCAGCTGCTGGGAGGTCGCGAGGATCCTCGAGCCGCATGTCAACCGGGTGATCGTCGTAGCCCGGATGACACTGGGATCTCGAGCGCGCGCGCGAAGACTGACCGGTTGGACGCTCGCGCTTCGGCGTTGTTGCTGTCGCGCGGTGAGCTAGAGGCGGTCTGGATGCCGGATGAGCGCTGCCGGATTCTGCGCCGGCGCCTCGCGCGCCGAGAGCAGCTGGTGCGCTCACGGTCACGGTCAAGAACGAGATCCATGCCGTGCTCCAGCGACCGTTGCAGGGCAAGCCGCCGTGCTCTGACTTGTGGATAGTCAGCCCAAACCCGAAAACCCGCAAACAGCGACCACCCATTGACATAGAAGCGACATGCGTAGGAGCGACATCGGTCGATCGTGGGGAAGCACCAAGGGGCCCCGGCCATCGTGTCCCTTTTCGACTGGGGACTGCTTGCTGGGTCGTGTGTCTATTGCTAACGCACGCGCGTCAACCGGCGAACTTCAGATCCTCGTCGATGCGCTTTCCCGCTGCTGTCTCGGCGAACCAGGCGGGGCGGCGGGATCGCGTCCGCCGCCCGTTTGACGGTTGATCGTCTAGGCGCTGACTCCGTGCGCGACTGCGTTGAGGCTCGCGTGTTGGTGCAGCGCCTGCTCGTCATCGTGGGCCATGACCGGTTTGAGGTCGAAGACGACCTGTTTCACGGTGCCGGTGAAGGCGTATGGGGCTTTGGGTTCGTAGTCGAGGTCGACGACGAGGCCGTTGTCGCGGCCGATGTCCATGCCTGCGTATGAGGAGTACGCGACGGGGACGGTCTTATCGCAGTCGGCCCTCCGCCGATCTGTTTGTCGTTGGCGAACAGTGTCACCTTGCCGCCGCTGCCGGGTTTGTTCTCGTCGGCCTCGAACAGCATCTTGACGTTGACCGTACCGGTCGGGATCGGCTCGGTCGAGGTCTGCTTGTAGGTCTCGACGCCGAGGAATGAGTAGGTGTGGTGCAGCAGTCGCTGTCGTCGAGCCAGAGCGCGAACCCGCCGATGAAGTCGGCGTTCGCGACGATCACTCCCTCGGCGCCGCTGTCGGGCATCGGTCAGTTCCGCCTCGATCGCGTATGACCGTCCCGTGGATGCGTGGGACCATCCCGCGCTGGACGTTCTGGACATCGCCGCTGAACGTGAACCGGGTGATTGTCGGCAGTGGCGGGAGGATCCCGAAGAAGATCGACATCGACCCCATCAGCGGCAGCACGCGGTTGCGCTCGGCCTCCGCCAGAACAGTTCCTTGAGCTCCTCGAGCTTGTCCGGGTGCTCGGCCGCGAGGTCCTTCGCCTGCGAGAAGTCCTCGGGCAGGTAGTACAGCTCCCAGCGTGTCCTTCTCGGGGTCATAGGACGCCTGGCGCGAACCGTTTCATCGTCTCGGGCGAGAAGTCCCACGGGATCCGGTCCAGCTTCGCGCACGCCCACCAGCCGTCCTTGTAGATCGCTCGGGACCCGGCGAACTCGAAGTACTGCACCGTGTGACGCTCCTTCGCGTTGAACATCGTCGAAGCGTGTAGAGGAAGCTGGTGCCGTCCATCGGCTCCTGCTCGATCCCATCGACAGTCTTGGGCTCGGGCATGCCGGCCGCCTCGAGCACGGTCGGGCGCGATGTCGATGCAGTGCGTGAACTGGCTGCGCACGTCGCTGTCCGGCTTGATCCGCTCCGGCCAGGAGACGACCATCGGGTTGCGCGTCCCGCCGAGATGGCTGGCCATCTGCTTGCCCCACTGAAATGGTGTGTTGCCGGCGTGCGCCCAGGCCGCGGCGACGTGCGGTGCGGTGTGTTCGCCGCCGAGCGCCTTCGATCCCGCCGTACTGGTCGATCAGCTTCGAGTTGCTGGTCGGCTTCGAGCACGACGCCGTTGAGGAACGTCATCTCGTTGAACGACCCGGTCGTCGTGCCCTCCATGCTGGCGCCGTTATCGCCCCAGATGTAGAAGATCAGCGTGTTCTCGAGGTCGCCCATCTCCTCGATCGCGTCCAGCAGCCGCCCGACGTTCCAGTCGGCGTTCTCCTGATAAGCCGGCATACACCTCCATCTGCCGGACGTAGAGCTTCTTCTGCTCGTCGTCGAGCGAGTCCCAGGCGGGGAACAGGTCCGGGCGCTCGGTCAGCTCGGTGTCCTGCGGGATCGATCCCGAGCTTCTTCTGGCGCTCGAACGTCTGCTCGCGGTACTCATCCCAGCCCTCGTCGAACTTGCCCTTGTACTTGTCAGCCCACTCCTTCGCGACGTGGTGCGGCGCGTGCGCACAACCGGTCGAGTAGTACATGAACCACGGCTTCTGCGCATCCTGCGCACGGACCCCGTGCAGCCACCGACCGCCTTGTCGGTCAGGTCATCGGGGAAGTAGTACGGCCTTCCGTCGGTGCCCGCCTAGCACCCCGACGGTCGTGTTGTCCTGGTGATGATCGGGTCATACTGACCCGCCGCGCCGCTCAAAAACCCCCACTAGTGATCAAACCCCCATGACTGCGGCCAATGGTCAAACGGACCGGCCGGACCCTGAACGTTGTCCGGCGTCAGATGCCACTTCCCGAAGCCGCCGGTGACATAACCGTTCTCCTGCAGGATCCGCGGCAGCGCAGTACAGCTCCGCGGCCGCGCCGAGCCGTGTATCCCGGGAACGGGCCGGGATACTCAGCGATCGAGCCGAACCCGACCCGATGATGGTTGCGCCCCGTCAACAGTCGCCGCCCGCGTCGGCGAGCACAGCGCGGTCACGTGAAAGCGGTTATACGTCAGACCCGCCTGGTGAACTCGCGTCAGGTTCGGCGTGCGCGATCGTCCCGCCGAACGTCTCGGGATGCCCGAACCCCGCGTCGTCGATCAGACAGATCAGCACGTTCGGCGCGTCCATCAGGCGCCTTGGGTCCCGCGATGATCGTCCAATCCGCCACCGACTTCTCCATCGTTCGCCCGATCGTCCCGCCGAAGCCCGGTCCGGATCGGGAGCACCGTACGGTCCGGGCTGAACTTGCCCATCGCCTCCGCCGAGCGACGTCCTTCAGCGCCTCGACGCCCGCCTTGTCGCTCTGCACCACCGACCTCAGCAGCGATCCGCCGAGCGCCTGCTCGACCCCGAGCCGCTGCGCTCGTCGAACACCGCGATGATCCCCGCCGAGCCCGGCGGCAGGTTCAGCGCCGATCTTGTCGTGGACAGATCTCATGCTCGAGGCGATGATCGATGAACTTGCCGACGACGACCGCCCGCGACCGCCCCCACCGCCACCGACGCCAGCAACGGCGGCGCGAACAAGCCCAACAGCGAGACCGACCCCACCGCCCCAGCCAGCACCCTTACGGCCAAGATGATCGCCCGTCTGCTGTACCGAGACGCGACCGTCAACGGCGTGCGTGACGAGAATCACCCCCTCGATCGCGACCTCCTTGTCGTCCACCAGCGCGACCAGCGCATCGAAATCCTTCGTGGCCACTTCGATGTCCTGGTAGCCGGCAACGAGCACATCAGTCAGGGTCTCAGCCATCACATCCTCCTTTTCATCAGGTCGGGACCCGGCCGATCAGAAGCGGCACAGCCACGACCGCCGTGCAGACGAGCCCAGCATCCGAAATCCACTCCACAACACCCAACCATCGCGCACATCGGTGGTTTCCCCAAACGCTGCGCGAGGTCGATGTCAAAAGTATCAACCGCAGTGCGCACGCAACAGCCAGACGGACTTTGCAACCGAGCGGTCGCTGCTAGCCGGGGCGGCCGTCCGCGAGCGAGCGCGCCGAACCCTCAAAACAGCAGTGTCCCCCATCGGACGAAGACGCCCCCTCCGGGGCCTGAAATGAGGGGTCGCCAGACAGGTGCATCGAGCTGGCAGCAGCGAAACCGGTCGCTGTCGTAGATCGATCTGAGCGGGAGGCTGCGGTCGAGCCGGTGCGCTGTCCCTTTCGCGAGAGGCTGTCGCGTAATTACCGTGTCGTCCGGCGCGTTTAAGACCATTTCTGGATGGCTCAGAACTTCATTGGTTGTGATCGTGATCAGTCGTTCTTGCTGCCGCCGGATGTGAGGGATTGGCTGCCTGAGGGGCATCTCGCCTGGTTTGTTCTGGACGCCGTGGCCGGGATGGATCTGTCCGGCTTCTATGGCTCCTTACCGGGCTGACGGTGTCGGCCGCCGCGCCTACGACCCGGCGATGATGGTGGCCTTGTTGCTCTACGGGTATTCGCGCGGGGTGCAGGTCCGCGCGGGCGATCGAGCGGGCCTGCTGGGAGGACGTCGCGTTCAAGACGATCGCGATGATGGAGACCCCGGATCACGCCACTATCGCGAGGTTCGTCGAGCGTCACGAGCTCGCACTCGCGCGAGCTGTTCAGCCAGGTGCTCGGGCTGTGCGCGCGAGGCCGGGCTGGTGCGTCCGGAGGTTGTCGCGATCGATGGGACGAAGATGGCCGGGCAACGCGAGCCGTGAGTCAAACCGTGATTTCTCAGAGATCGCCAGGCAGATCATCGCTGAGGCGATCGCGACCGATGCAGGCTGAGGATGAGCTCTATCGGCGAGGCGCGTGGTGATGAGCTGCCGGAGGAGCTGCGCACCCGCGAGGGGCGCGCCGAGTTCTTCCGCCAGCGTTCGCGAGCAGCAGGCCGCCGAGCAGGCCGCAGATGAGCCGGAGCTGATCCCGGAGCCGGCCAGCGGGTCCTGACGAGCGTTTGAGTTTGATGTGCAGCGGATCGTCGCCCGCCGCCAGGGGCGCGACGGCTGGACCCGGGAAGGCCGCCGTCAGTTGGAGCCCCACCGCTGGGAGCGAGGGCAACCTGATCCCCGTGCGCGTGAGGAACGGTTGTTGCTCGCAGCCGAGCGGTTGGAGGAGCAGCGTGACATGAAGCTCGCGGCCAACCGTGCCTATGAGGACTACCGCGACGAACGGTCGGGCCACCGACGGCCGCAGGCTCGGCAAACGCCCGAACCCGTGGGCGCCGCCAGACCTCCCCGACGATCTGATCAGTGTCAGTGACCCCGACAGCCAGCGGATGAAAGCGAACCTCGGCTACGTGCAGGGCTACAACGCCCAAGCCGTCGTTGATGAGGGGCAGCTCGTGCTCGCCGCGGAGATCACCAACAACCCGACCGATTTCTCCAACTTGGACCCGATGATCACCGCCGCCCTGCTGCGAGCTCGAGCGGGCTGGTGTCGACCGAACGCCCTCAGGTCGCGCTCGCGGACGCGGGCTACTGGAACGAGCAGCACTTCGACGAGGTCATCGCCAACAAGCACATCCAGGTCTTGATCACCACCCGACCGAGGCGGCCGCAGCGAACCCCGGCCCGGGTGGACCGGCGGCCGCTACGCATGGATGCGAGCCGTGCTGGCCTCAGAGCACGGCAAAGAGCTCTACCGCAAACGGATCCAGATGATCGAGCCCGTGTTCGCGCACACCAAACACAACCGGCTGATCAACCGATTCCACCGACAGAGGCAGGATCGCCGTGCGGACCGAATGGCGGCTCCTGATGGCCACCCACAACCTCACCAAGCTCCACCGCCACCAACTCGCCACCATCGCCGTCTGAAAAGGCGGCCGCGACGATCAACACCGTTCAAGCGATGCCGTCAGGACCGACCATCAGTTCCCGCCGCGGAGTTTCGCGACAGCCTCGCGCATTGCGACCGTCTGCGCGAGTTTGGGCGCGCGCCTGCGTGGCCGCCGTTGTGACCACGCGCCGCATGGCGCCGAGGCGACGAAAGGGATCTTCGGAGGCCGTAATGGTAGGTTGGGGAGATCCACCGCGTCACTGGTTTGATGGCAGATTCGACAACGAAGTCCGAGATTGGCCTGGTCGCGGCGTTGAGCATTGGTGTGGGGGGCATGATCGGCGCTGGGATCTTTTCGATTCTTGGTGTGGTGGCGCGTGTTTCAGGGTCCGCTATGCCGTTGTCGTTCGCGATCGGCGCCGTCGTGGCTGGTCTAGCGGCTTATGGGTACGCTGCGCTCGGGAAGACGTTCCCGAGTGTCGGCGGCGCGGTGACGTTCTTGGTTCGTGGTTATGGAGAGGGCGTGTGGTCGGGTTCGCTGAACGTGTTTCAGTACTTCAGCTACGTCATTTCTATCGCCCTTTACGCGACCGGGTTCGCTGCGTACGCGGTGACGTTCATCGCGCTGCCGTCGAAGCTGTGGGCGGTTGGGGTTGTTGTCGCTTTCACGGCTATCAACTTCCTCGGTGCGCGCATTATGGGCAGGGCAGAGTCGGTGATCGTGATCATCAAGGTGGCGATCCTGGTCGTGTTCGTGGTGGCGGCGTTCATCGCGCTTCCGCGGAACGGGTTTGCGCGGCTCTCGCCCGCAACGTGGCCTGGACCGTGGGCGATCGTGACCGGTGCGGGCGTGCTGTTTGTCGGCTATGAGGGTTTTGGGCTGATCACCAACGCTGCGGCCAACATGGCCAAACCCCGGTGGGAGTTGCCGCGAGCGCTTTACGGGAGCGTCGCGATCGTGAGCGTGATCTATGTGCTGGTCGCCTGTGGTGTCGTGAGCAACGTGCCGCTGAATGTCCTCAAGGGGCTTGGGGATTCCGCGCTTGCGGTTGCGGCGAGACCCTCGTTGGGACAGGTGGGTTTCAGGTTGATCGCGATTGCCGCGTTGCTCTCGACCGCGTCCGCGGTGAACGCGACTTTGTTCGGGTCCACGAATATCGCGTATCAGATCGCTAAGAACGGCAGTCTTCCACCGGCGTTTGACCGCAAGCTTTGGGGGCGTGATGTGGAGGGTTTGTTCATCACGGCCGCGATCGTGATCGGGTTCGTGCTGATCTTCCCTTTGAGCGCGGTCGCTTCGATGGGCAGCGCCGGGTTTTTGCTGGTTTATGCCGCGGTCGCCGTAGGTCACCTGCGGATTCGAAAGCAGACGGGCGCGAAGCGGTGGCCGATTGTCGCCTCGGCGGTGTCCTGTCTCGCCCTGTTTGCCGTCCTCTTCTACCACATGGTCACCACAGCGCCGACGTCGGCCATTGCCCTCGGCGTCACGCTGGCGGGCAGTTTCGTGTTCGAGACCGTCTATCGCCATAGGAGCGGGCGGACTTTCATAACGATCCTTACGCAGACTGACCCCAACCCCGCACCCACCGTTCAATGAACGGGGCCGGGGCTAGCTCACCCCTTTCGCTCGCGTCGCCTGTGCGTTCGGGTGCCGGATGACAGCGGGCATCGGGAGCCGCATCTGGCGGAGTTCTCGACGACGGTCGCGGGGTTGATGGCGTTGCGCGACTGGCTCGCGGCGTATCGGGTGACGCGTGTTGCGATGGAAGGCACCGGCGTGTACTGGCAGCCGGTGTGGCACATCCTGGAGGACGATTTCGAGCTGGCGTTCTGCAATGCCCGCAATGTGAAGCAGGTCCACGAACTCGGACACACCGTCACGCTCCAATCAGCTGCAGCTTGACGTAACAGTCATTTCCCGTCAGGTCTGGTCGTTCCTCGGCGCGGTGATCGTGTTGAGCTGCGTGAGTAGGCGGCGTAGCTGGCCGAACTTTCGGGATCCGAGTTGTTGTTCCCATTCGGTTTCGACGTCTTGGACGATTTCGTAGATTGCTTTGGTTGCAGCTTTGCCTTTGGAGGTGAGGCGGATGCGCTTGGAGCGTTGGTCGCTGCTGTCGGTTTCGCGGGTCAGGTATCCGAGCTGCTCAAGTTGCCCGAGCAGGTAGTTCATCGCCTGTTTGGTCATGCGCGTCTGGGTCGCGAGTTCCGATGGGCGCTGGTTCTCTGGGCCGGGGTACCGCCACACATCAACGTGGGCTGCGACGAGGTCGGTGAAGCCGCGGTCGTGCAGGCCAACGAGCATTCGGTCGCGCACCGTCTCCCATGGGACTCGTAGGAGCGCGCCGATCAGCGGCGGCGGCGGTGCAGGCCCAACGTCGAGGTGAGTAAAGCCACTTGACAGGCTCATCCGCCCAGTATACACTGGTAAAGGCGCTTTACGTAATGGCGGTTGCCCGGCGGGAGCCACATGTACAAGACCACCGAAAGGACCGAGCATGTACAAGACC
This sequence comes from uncultured Solirubrobacterales bacterium, assembly GCA_963742025.1. GTDB lineage: Bacteria > Actinomycetota > Thermoleophilia > Solirubrobacterales > Solirubrobacteraceae > Palsa-465. The sequence continues at coordinate 468,503 of CAVUKF010000002.1, read as the reverse complement.
ATGCACAACGAAACGATCACGGTCGGTGAGCTCGGCGTGCGCTTCCTGGTCGACGCCGCCGTCTCGAACCGGAGCGCGTCGGTGTTCGAGTGCCATGTCCCAGCCAACTCGCGGATGCCGGCGCCCCACAGCCATGACGGGTTCGAGGAGACGATCTACGGGCTCAAGGGCGCCACGACTTGGACGATCGATGGCGAGACGATTGACGTCGGGCCCGGCGAGGCGGTGTGCGTACGACGCGGGCACATCCACGGGTTTGAGAACCATTGCGACATTGACGCGACGTTCCTGGCGATCGCGACTCCCGGTGTGTTCGGCCCGGCCTATTTCCGCGAGATCGCCGAGGTCCTTGCCGCCAGCGCCGGCGATCCCCCGAATCTGACCGCGATCGGTGAGGTAATGCGCCGCCACGGCCTCACTCCCGCCCCACCAGGCGGACTTGTGTCCAGCTAGTGTTCTGCGGCTTAAGTTAGTTGACATGTGGTGATGGGGGTGTGACAATGAGTCATGCCTTCATCAATGCTTGCTGTGAGTGATCGGGACCGCGCGACGTTGGAGTCGTGGACGAGGTCCTCGACCGTGTCCGCCGGGCAGCGAGAACGTGCGCTGATCGTTCTTGCTGTCGCTGGCGGTTCTGGTGTCTCCGGTGCCGCTCGGTCGCTCGGTGTGTCACGCCCGACGGTGATCAAGTGGCGGGACCGGTTCACCGTCGATGGTGTGGACGGTCTCGCGGATCTGCCACGCTCGGGCCGGCCCAAGACGATCGATGATGCGCAGATCATCGCGGCGACGTTGGACCCGCCACCGGGGTCGTTGGCGGTCACGCACTGGTCCACCAGGCTGCTCGGCAAGCATCTCGGGATCTCTGACGCGACCGTCGCCCGGGCGTGGCGCGCCTACCGGGTGCAGCCCTGGCGACAGGGCACGTTCAAGTTCTCCACCGACCCCGAGCTCGAGGCGAAGGTCCGCGACGTCGTCGGCCTCTACCTCGACCCGCCCTCCAACGCGATCGTGCTGTGCGTTGATGAGAAATCGCAGATCCAGGCACTGAACCGCACCCAGCCGATCCTCCCGGTCCGGCCCGGACTGCCTGAGCGCGCCACGCATGACTACAAGCGCAACGGGACCACCACCCTGTTCGCGGCGCTGGAGGTCGCGACCGGTCAGGTCACCGATCGCTGTTATGACCGTCACGGGAAGGCCGAGTTCCTGGACTTCCTCAAGCTCGTCGCGAAGACCTACCCGCGCCGCAGGCTGCACGTCGTGCTGGACAACTACCACACCCACAAGCACGACGACATCAACCAGTGGCTCGCAAAGAACCCGCGGATCACCCTGCACTTCACCCCAACCTCCGGGTCATGGCTGAACCTCGTCGAGGTGTTCTTCGGGATCATCACCCGCCAAGCGATCCGCCGCGGATCGTTCGACAACGTCAAACAACTCATCGCCGCGATCCGCGCGTTCATCGACGGCTACAACGACCGCTGCCGACCATTCGTTTGGACCAAAACCGCGGACGACATTCTTCCGCGCGCCACCCGTCAACCAACTTCAGACGCGCGACACTAGCGCCAGTCGGTTGCCCAACGGGGCCACCACGCGGGGAAGGCCAAGGTCAGGTTGAAGCTGACTGCCAGGGCCGCAAGCTGCTCAAAGCCGGCAAGCGCGTGAAGATCACCGCGACGGCGACGTTCACCCCCACCGGCGGGCGCGCGATGAGCCCAACCAAACGCTTCACGATCTAAGCGTCCGCCGCTGACACGCATACAGGCCGCGAAGCCGCGCTAGACACCGGGCCTCTCGCTTGGGCGCTGTCGCAACTCGTCGATGCGACAGCGTCAAGGCGGTTACGTCGGTGTTATCTGTCGTTCGCTAGAACCGGTGGCGATGGTCAATGTGAAGGGCTTCCAGGCGCTGATCCTGGCCGCAGCGATCGCGTGTGCGATATCGATCGCCGCATGCGGGTCCTCAAGCATCTCGCCCGGGGCGGCATCCGGTGGCGGGAACCCAGCTCATGTTGCGGCTGGGGTCAAGTATTCAGACTGCATGCGCTCGCACGGCGTGCCGAACTTCACCGACGCGAGCGCCGGCGGCGGCTTCGACATTCCGGCCGGGATCAACACCCAGTCTCCGGCGTACACAGCGGCCCGCCAGACGTGCGGCAGGCTGCTGCCCGCTCCGGTCGCCGAACACGTGCTGTCCGACCGCGCCCGGCGCCAACTCGTCGCCGCAGCGAGGTGCATGCGCAGCCACGGCATCAACATCGCGGACCCGAGCTTCAACGGCCCGTACATCACGCTCGACGTACCCGATCAGACCACGATCCAATCGCCAGGGTTCAAGCGAGCTGAACAGGATTGTGACTACCCCGTACCCAGACAGCCGGCCGGCTTTCCCGCATCGCCATAGCGCACGGCCACGGACCCTCACCCGACAGAGGGTGCGTGGAGGCGCCAAGCGGCGGCCGAAACCGCTCGTGGACGCGATGCGTGATCTGGAGCTCTCCTAGATGCCGTCGTCTCCGTCACAGGCGCTGCTGGAGGCCAGTGATCCCGACCGGGCACGGGCACTTGAAGGCCAAGATCCGTGATCGGGTCAGCGATGTGCGTCGCCATCTGATCGCGTTGCGCATCGCCGCGTTCGGCCTGGAGTTGGCAGAGGTCCGGTCGCGACACAGGAGACCAACGCGAGAATCGACACCCCGACAAACAGTGTCGGGATGATCGAGCACGGACCTCCACCGCGGCTGCTCAACGAGGACCTTCGCACAAGCGCATAGTAGGGCCCGTCCCATAAAGACCAGTCCATGTCGCCGCCCCGGTTCAGCTGGTAGCTCACATCGTTCGTCGCGGTCGCAGACAGCACCGCGAAGACCGCGTCGGCCAGGTTTGGCCAGATCTCCGATAGAAGCTGCTTTCTGTGGCTCATCCGTCTCCGATGAATCTCGGGGGGACGCCCTATGCGCGGGAGCGTCGGTCGTTGGCTGGTGGCAAAGGCAGCCGGCGAATCTTGCCGGGTGTCGTTAGCCGCCGAATTGGGGCGTTGCCGTCGTGCTGTGCGGCCTAGGAAGTGATTGGCTTCGGGGTGGCGTGAGGCGGTTCGGTTGCGAAGCCGCTACGTGTGGGGCGCGGGGTCTGGCTGGCGCTCGCAACGAGGGCAAGCATCAGCTCGACTGTCTCGAGGATTTGGAGCGGGTGGTCACGGGTCAGCGATCGCCAGGTGCTGAAGTCGAGTGCGTGTGCGATCGCGGCTGCGACTAGCTGGCGGGGTCGGCCCGTGATCGGACGGCCGTGCATCAGTGTCGCATGGAGGGCTTCGGAGTGGCGCCGGAAGTTCTCGTTGGCCTGCGCCATCGCCGGCACGAGTGGGGCGTCGCGGTAGACGTTGGTGAGCATCGGTTCTGCCCACTGATACCAGGCGTACAGCTCGGTCAGCGCGTGGCCCAGGCGGTCGTCTGGGTTCACGATCCGCGCCCAGACGGCCGGGTCGGGCGGAGGGTTCAGGCTCGCCCAGTGCGCCGAGCAGGCTACGAACAGGGACTCGAGGTCCGCGAAGTGCCGGTAGACGGTCGCGCGCTGCACGCCGGCTTCGGCTGCGATCCCTTTGATCGTCGTGCGCGCCGGGCCGACGGTGCCGTGCAGCTTGACCGCCGCCGCGGTGATCTGGCGACGTGTCTCAGCCTCCTGCTCGGCGCGGCGGCGTTTGCGGTAGGTCCGCCGCGGCGGACTATTTTCGCTGCCCATAAGTGTATGCCGAATATTGACAGCGGACTCCGATGGTGCTACAGATTCGCTGCACACCACTGTTCGACGATTTTAGGGGAGACTGTGATGGTGGCGACGGAGACCGAGATCCTGCGGCGACACAACGTTTCGCAGGGGCCGCGCAAACTCGGACCCGAAGCGGGCAAGGCGATCGACCTCGGCTCGGTGGGCGTCAGGTTCATGGCCTGGACCGAAGAGACCGGCGGCGGGTTCTCGCTCGTCGAGCACCCGATCCCGCCCCGGACTCTGGTCGCGCCCCTGCACCGCCACTCCAGAGAGGACGAATACAGCTTCGTGCTGGAGGGCCGGATGGGCGCGATCCTCGGCGATGACGTGATCTACGCCGACGCCGGCGAGTTTGTGTTCAAACCCCGCGACCAATGGCACACCTTCTGGAACCCAGACGACACCCCGTGCCGGATCCTGGAGATCATCTCCCCCGGCGGGTTCGAACACTTCTTCGACGACCTAGCTGCACTGATGCAGGCGCCGGGCTTCGACGCGGCGCAGATGGGGCCGCTCGGAGGTCGCTACGGAGTGGAGTTCGAGCCTGCAAGCCTGCCACGCCTCTGCGCCGAGCACCGCCTCGACCACCCACTCATGCGCAGCACGTAGCGAGCTGTCGCTAGTAGGTCTGTCCGATGGGGTCGACGCCGAAGGAGTGATGCAGCTCGTCGTTGATGAGTGCGAAGCCGCGTGCCAGGTAGATCCGTCGCGCCGCTTCGAGCGGGTGATTGGTCCACAGGCGGATGCGCGTGTACCCGGCTGCGCGGGCGACGTCGAGACAGATATCAACGAAGCTCGCGCCGAGACCGTGTCCGCGGCTGTCGGGATGAACGAGCAGGATGCGAAGCTTCGCGGCGTCCGGTTCGTCGGAGTCGGCCACACACAGAAGATGCAGCCGAGGCGCCGGCCGTCCAACTCAGCGATCCATGCGGCCTCGCGTCGCGGGTCGTGCGTAGCCGCGTAGTCCGCGACGATCCGGGCGACGAGCGCCTCGAAGTTGGCGTTCCAGCCGAACTCGGCGCGCCGTAGACCTCGCCGTGAGTCTGGATGTCCCAACCCAAGTCGCCCGGCTGTCCCAGCCCGCGGATTGCTGGTTGCACTGTGGTGGGCTGCAAGACGTGTCCTCCCGGCCTACCTCGGCAGGCCGGCATCGCCAATGAGTGACCCCGCAGCCCACCGCAGCCGCCGGTCGCTGCTGCCGCTTTCCAGGCAACGGCGTGATCAGCGCGGTCGCGGTGTGGCCACGCCTCTGAGCGCCAACGCTCCGCCGCGTTGCTCCGAAGACGTGCCGACGCAAAACAACAAACCTACGCCGGTCTTAGCCTTGATCCACCGTTCTTCGGTGGGGAGTCGTCCGCGGCTGAGATTTAAATGACCTCCTGAGCAGGCAAGAAAGTGTCGTGTCAGGCGACGGCGGGCCTGCACCAGGAGGTCACCTACATGGTGAAGGGTCTGCCGGACGCGACGAGGGTCCTGTTCGATGATGAGCGGGTGGTCGCGAATGCGGGCGTGCTGCTGCCTGCGGTGCTCGCGGAGCGGCTCGGGATTGAGGCGGTGGTCGACGGGACCGTTGCGCTCGGTGATCGGGACGGGGCGGCGAACGCGGGGCGCAAGGTGATGACGTTGATCTCGGCGATGGTGCTCGGCGCGGATTGCATCGATGACTGCGACGTGTTGCGCTCGGGCCAGACACGCGCGGTGCTGGGGCATCGGGTTGCGGCGCCATCAACGTTGGGGACCTTTCTGCGTGCGTTCACCTTCGGGCATGTCCGCCAGCTCGACAAGGTGCTGGCCGACTGCCTGGCACGGGCCTGGGCGGCGGGCGCCGGGCCTGGCGAGGGAGCGCCTCATCGTCGACGTCGACAGCTTCGTTGGTGAGGTCTACGGATACGACAAGCAAGGCGCCGGCTATGGGTACACCCACGAGCGTGGGTATCACCCGATCCTCGCGACCCGCGCAGGGACCGGTGAGGTGTTGCACATCCGCGCCCGGAAAGGGTCGGCGAACACCTCGCGCGGCGCGCTGCGGTTCGTCGAAGAACTGATTCCCCGCGTCGCGCGGGCCGGCGCGAGCGGCCCGAAGCTGTTGCGCGCCGACTCGGGATTCTGGAACAACAAGATCATGGCCCGCCTTGAGCGCGCGGGCTGGACCTACTCGATCGGAGTGCGCCAGCAGAAGCACATCAAGGCCGCGATCGCCCAGATTCCTGAGCAGGACTGGCAACCGCTCGAGGATTACCCCGACGGCGGCGAGGCGCAGATCGCGCAGACGATGCTCGGCCGCCAACGGCTGATCGTGCGCCGCACCCGACTCGTCGGCGCCCAAGCCGAGCTGTGGCCCGACTGGCGTTATCACGCGTTCTTGACCAACCGCACCGACCCGCTCGAACTCGTCGAAGCCGAGCACCGCCAGCACGCCGTTGTGGAACTCGCGATCCGTGACCTCAAAGACCAGGCACTCGCGCATTTCCCGTCCGGGAAGTTCCTCGCGAACGCCGCCTGGACCGTGATCGCCGCGCTCGCGCACAACCTCCTCAGATGGACCACCCTGATCGGGTTACCCGACACGACCATCCCGACCGCCAGAACACTCCGCCGCCGGCTGCTCACCGTTCCCGGCCGGATCACCCGCACCGCCCGCACCGTGACACTCCGGATGCCAGCCCGCTGGCCCTGGGAACACGAGTTCCTCGACCGCGCTGCAACGACTCCGCGCGATCCCAGCGCTCACCTGACCGCACGACAGTCGCCCACGAGAACGACCGGCGCCGGACCCCGGCCTCGGCCTGCCCGGACCCGGCGACGACCACCAGCGCGATGGCCTCAACTTGCCCCAACCAGCCCCAGCCAAAACATCCACACCCGCGTCTACGCCGATACCGCGCCAGCCAAGGTCCCGGACCACCGATCAACCCGGGACTACGCCAGCATCACCATCAAACGGTGGATCGAGGCTTAGTCAGCCTGGATACGACGCGGAAGGAGAAGCCACGAGAGGCGAGATTCGCCAGTCTGAGCACCCGGATCCAGCGGTACCCGAATCCTGCCTGTGGCGATTACGGTGACTCCTCTATGCGCCTTTCCGCCGGCGTGTCGGGAGGAGACCGACGAACGCCGCGACTGCCGTGCCGACCCCTTCAATGGGTTTATTGCCCGTCGACACCTCCTCGACATACGCGTCTCGCGCCCGCTTCGCCCGAACCAGTAACACTGCCACTCCGAGGCCACTAAACACCGAGCGCTTCAGATCGCCACCTCGTGCGCCCCGTCCCGTTCCTGCTGCCGGGAGGAGACCACAGAACGCCGCGACTGCGGTGCCGACACCTTCGATCGGTTTGCTTCCGGACGAGGGCGGTGGCGGAGGCGGGTCGCGCGGGGGCGGTTTCCCGGGCGGCGGGGCCTGCTCGTCATAAGCGTCTCGCGCCTGCTTCGCCTGCACCGCGAAGACGGCCACTCCGAGGCCGATGAGCCCCCAGCGCTTCAGGTTTCCACCTCGCAGGTCCTCTCCCATTCACGAAGCGTAACGGGCCGACTCCCTAAGGGAATCGGGTCGGTCATCGCCCGCCAGCTGCCTCAGGCGGCGAGAGTGCTGCTTGGACGTGGTGTTCTGCTTGGCGGCGTTGCTCGCCCCGATCCGGCGTTACTCGCCCCCGATCGTGAGCGCACATCGCCCGGGTTTTGAGAGTCCGGGTTCCGACAGGCGTCCTTGGAACTCGAGCTGATTGACCCCCATGACGGCAGCGAGGTCAGCGTGTCCGCGGGCACCGTCCGCGTGCAGCGCCGCCGTTTAGCCTCATGCTGATCGGGCTTGCTTCAGACGGTGGACACAGAACCGTGGGCGCTATTCGACGATCTTGGTGAGGAGCAACCACGCGCTCACGACGCCGCCCGCCAGGGCTGTCAGTACCGGCAGGACCAAGATGTACAGCCCGGCATGAACTCCAACGGCTATGAGAATGCCGGCGATCACGAGCAGAATCGAAGTGACCGCATTCGGCGCCACCGCATCGAGGATCACCGCCACCTTCTGAGTGTTCGTGCCTCGCAATCCCGGGCGAGTTGTGGCGCGTCGGTCGAGGACCAGTAGGCCGGTTCCAGCGATCACTGCGAGCGCGACGAGCTCGCTACCGAGCGCTCCGTACGTCTGGCCCGGGATCGACAACAGGATCGCTATGAACAGTACGGTCACGAACAGCGCAAGTGTCTGCGCGGCGCGATTCCTGAGCTCTTGTGAGCTGGCGATGAAGTCGATCCTGATCGAGACGGCCACGAACAGCAGACCGGTCAGACCGGCTGCGGCGCCACCGACAACCGCCGCGAAGGTGGCCCATTTTTCCAAGCGAATCCCTTGCTTTCTCACGCAGGGCGATGCACCGACGACTGCTATTGCGACAGGAGACTACGTCCTCGCCTATCCCACCCCGGTGCGCGGTGCGTCCACGTGGGTCCTGATCGATTCTCGGCAGCCGCCTATCGCTGCTCAGCCTGTCGTCGAGCTCTGTGTGCCGGCGGTGGCGGTGCTGGGGTTGGCGACGGCCTGCGCGACGTCGCTTCTGGTGATCTGGCCGTGGCTGACCGAGACGCATGCGTCGCCGGCCTGGAGTACTGCCGGTTGTCGGAGATTGATGCCGGCGTGGGCGATCATTGCGAGTGTCAGCTGGCCGTTGCTGGTGGGGTCGGGGAAGCTCGGGAAGCCGTGCTCGCGGAGGCAGGCGGCGAACGCGAGCAGCCCCTCCCTGCTGGCCGTCTGCTGCGCCGGGTTGGGGCCGTTGAGCTGACCCTTTCCAGCAGGCAACAGCTGTGCGCAGGCCTTCTGGGCCGACTTGAATGCCGGGGACCCGGTGATCGAGGGGGTGAGCTGGAGTGTGAGGGTGTTTCCGTTGACCTGCGGGTCGGGAAAGTTGGTGACGCCGTGGGCGCGCATGCACGTCGGGTACTTGTCGGCATTCGAGAATGCGAGTGCTTTGTGTGACGATCCGCTCGAGCCCGAGGTGGGCGGCTTGCTCGAGCCGCCGCACGCCGCGAGCAGCACGGCGGTCACGGTGGCGAGAACGGTCAGCGACGGGAGGTGCGTGAGGCGCTGTGCATGCATCGGTAGTTAGGGGCGCGGTGCCGCGAGGGCCTGTTTCCCCGTTCCCCTTTCAGTCCGTGTGTGCGGTTCTGCCGCAGCGCGTCGGTCGATGTGCTGTGCCATGGCCTAGGCTGCGCGCCGGGCGAGGTAGATCGAGGTCGCGATCGGAACGAGTAGGAGGATCGCGAAGACCACGACTCCGAGGGCGTCCGAGCCGTTGCTCGGTCCGTGGACGGGGGTGCAGCGCTGTAGCCCGCCGGTGAACCCGCGACAGATTTCCTTGGTGGGCTCGGCGATCACGATCAGCCCGATGAGGACGCTGGTCGCGAGCCCGCCGGGTATGACGAGCGTTCCGATCCACTTGTCGCGGGTAGTCCAGGCGCGCGAGCTCCACAGCAGCACCAGACCGGCGACCCAACCGACAGCGAAGATGAAGCCGCCGATCAGGAGCAAGATGACCGCGGCCCATTCCCGGGTTCCGCGCCGAGCCGGGGGCTCGTCCGGAAGCGGGTTTTCGGCGGCGATGATCGCTTCGGGATCGCCGAGCTTGTCGAGAACGGTGAGTGCCTGGGCATCCGACGCGCTTGGGTCGATCGCCTCGGATAGGTGTGCCTCGATCTCGGCGAGTAGTTCCCGCAGCCGTCCGGGCGGGAGACCACGTCCGGCTCGGCGCAGGCGCTGCAGATACTGGGCGGCGAGCGGATGGAGGGTATCGGTGCTCATCTGATTACTCCGTTCCCAAGTAGGGCATCGACGGAGTCGCGGAATCGCGTCCACTCGATCCCGAAGCCACCGAGCGCTGCTTTGCCGTCTGGGGTGAGGCGGTAGTAGCGGCGCGGGGGCCCTGACGGCGATTCGCGCCAGGTGGTGTCCACCACGCCCTCGCGACGCAGTCGGCCGAGCAGCGGATAGAGCGTTCCCTCGGTCGTCACCAGGCCATCGGCATCACCGAGCGCGCGGACGAGTTCGTAGCTGTAGCGCTCACCGTCGCGCAGCAGCGCGAGCACGCAGAATTCGAGCACGCCCCGCCGAAGTTGTGAGATCGCGGTTTCGCGGATCTGCGCTGCCATGCGACGCAAGGTAGCAGGTTGCGCCAGTCTGCGTTCAATCAGTGTCGGGAGCGGACAAGCTGGTTATCGGTTGGAGGTGGCCGAGAGCTTTACGCGGACGGTTCTGAGTTTCACGACCAACGTCTGGCGGCTGCCGTTTGCGTAACTGGTCGCGCTGGCGCTGGACAGCAGCTCGACCGACACTTCACGGCTGAGGAACGGGGCTTGATGCGACGGGATGTGGATCGTGAAAGAGACCGAGCCGCGGCGTCGTAGATGTGAGATCGCCGTGCCGATCAGCGTTCGCGTGTCGATGCCGCTTGCCCGGGCGAGCGCTTTCACGGTGAGCGTGCAGGCGGAGGAGCACTTGCCGTAGGCGCGGAGGCCTCGGCGAAGCGCATTCTGGAGCCGCTGTTGGCCGGGCGATGAAACGCCAGCGGACAGGTCCGCCCAACCCTCAAAGCGTGCGTCGCCGAGCACGGACGAGCCCGCAGGGCCGGCGAACGCATACATACCCCCTGCCCAGTCGCCCGGGGACTGAGGCGCGAACGTGATCGTGATCGCGCAGCTCGCCCCGGGAGCGAGCGTCTTCCCGCTGCATCCGTCAGGCCCGACCGAGAATGGCTGCGGGTATCCGAGCGGCTGCGCGGCCATCGAGAAGTGATCGATCGGCCCAGGAATCGAGCCGACGTTGGTAACGGTCAACTAGGCTGTCGACACAGATCCGGTCGCGACGACACAGATCCGGTCGCGACGACACAGATCCGGTCGCGACGCGAGGGAAGTCGGTCATCGCCGGACCGAACGAGAGTCGTGGCGCGCGCGCGAGCATGACCGAGGCGGCGCCGGAGGGCTCCAGCAGAGCGAGATCCGTCGGCGTCGGGCTCGCTTCGATAGCGGCCGCAAAGTCAAGTCGCGCGCCGAACGGCTCACCCAGCAGCGAGCTCGGAGAACCCGTCACAGGAATCGCGCTCGCCGAGAAAGCGGGGAACCCGTTCGGGGCCGGCGAGGAACCCGGCAGTTGCCGCAGCAACGTGATCGTTCCAGCTCCCTCGTTGAGGATCGCAAGATCGCTCTTCCACGCACCACCAGGCTCGGTGACCGCAGCGATCGCCCCGGGTGACGGGCCGGCAGGGATCAGCGAGCTTTGGGGCTCGTAGATCGGACCCTGCTGGTTGTACCCGAGAAGCGTCACTCCATCCGGTTCCTGACCAGCGGCAGCGACCCAGAACGAGCCCGGCGTGAGCGCCACCGACGAGTCGGTCAGCGTCCAACTCGCCATCTCCTCCTGACACTCGCCGGTAGTGTCAGATGGCGAGCAATCGCCAGGATTTGTCTGGTAGGCACGAACGTCGTCAGAACCAGCCTCGGCGACGTATAACGTCCAACCGAACCCACCGCCCCGCGGCGACGGCCCTCAAGCGCATAGCTGATCTTCGCACCACTCGCGTCCAGCTGGCTGCGCCGGCGCTATGTGTGCCGGCGCTAGCATCCGTGGTCGGCGAATGAGACTTTCGCGTTCATCGATAGCCAGACACCCGCGTGTAGGAGCTCGCATTCGTATCGGTGTCGGCGTATGGCTGCTGATCCTCGCCGCGATCGCCTGTGGCTCTGGCTACTGGTGGGGAGTGCTGCTGGTGGCGCCAGCTGCACTGCATTTCTATCTCGCCTATCGCCTGCTCCATACAGCTCAGACCTGATGTCTTGAGTGCCGGCCGTGATCACGCGTCCTGGTGGACAGTGCGCCAGGCACCGGCCGCCGACGGCACGATCGCCCACACTGCGAGAACTGTGATCGCGACAGCGGTCGCCATCGTGATCCCGGCGATGTTCCCCGCCACGGGCATCAGCTGACCGAGCGCTGCAGTGAGCAGCCAGTCGCGGGCTGAACCCAGCGAGTCGACGTGCAGCAGCAGCTGGGTGGCCACCGCCTGCCAGCCGATCACCGCGGTCAGCGTTGCCCCGCGCGAACCGGTAAGCGCGCCGACTCCGACCGCAAGGCCAACAACCACCCCGTTGGATAGAGAGATCCAGGCGGCCGACTGGAGGACCAGTCCGACCGTCGGCGTCGCCGTCCCGCCGGCGAGCGCGAAGCTGAGGACGACCGCCACAGCGAGCGCCGTGTACGTGAACGCCAGCGTCACGACCCACGCCGCCGGAGCCCTGACAAGGAACAGCGACAGGCGTGAGCGACCCGTGGCGACGAGGTCCCGGAACACGCCGCTTGACACATCAGCGGTCCCCGCCTCGGTGCCGACCAGCGCAGCGACGAGCGAGCCGAAGAACACACCGAGCAACCGGACCGCCCGGCCAAAGCCCTCGAGCCCGCCGGCGGGTGCGTTCTGCTGGGCGTTCGACGCGTGCTGGGCCGCCTGCCAGCCGAAGAACAGCGCAACCACGCCGACCGAGAGCAGCAGCGCGAAGCCCATCACGGGCCGGTTGCGCCGAAGCTTCAGCACCTCGGCAGCGAACATCTGGCGTCCGATCAAGGAACTCATGACTCGGCACCTCCGACTCGGGTTGTGATCTCCAGGAAACGGTGTTCCAGCGACTCTCGGACCGGCTCGAGCCGGAACACCGCGACACCGGCCCCGACGAGCCGCGAGTTAATCTCGGCGGCGGCGTCTCGGGCCGACAGCGTCAGATGGAGCCCCTCGCTGGTCTCGCGAGCGATCGATACCGCCGGGTGACCATCGAGGATGTCGAGTGCCAGCCGCGGATCGTCGCAGCCGACCTCTAGCTCGGCCGCACCGCCCTCGACGATCGCCGCGATCGGCCCCTGCGCGATCAGCCGCCCCTGGTCGATCACAGCGGCGTTGTCGCAGGTCTTCTCCACCTCGTCGAGCAAGTGCGAGGAGAGGAACACGGTTCGACCCTCCGCAATGAGCTCGCCGATCATCGTCCGCAGATCGAGGATGCCGCCGGGATCGAGGCCGTTCATCGGCTCGTCGAGGATCAGCAGCTCGGGGTCCGAGAGCAGACAGCGCGCTATCCCCAGCCGCTGTCGCATGCCCTGGGAATAGGTGCGGACCCGATCATCGCCGCGGTCAAGCAGGCCGACGCGCCGTAGCGACCCCTCAATCCGGCCGTTCGCCTCCGGCCCACGCGCGGCGGCGACGATCTGTAGGTTCTCGCGGCCGGAGAGGTGGGCGTGGAAGTGCGGCTCCTCGACGATCGCGCCGACTCGAGAAAGCACACTTGCCCGCTCCTGCGGGAGCGGGCGGCCGGAGATCCTCATTGTTCCGCCATCGGGCTGGGTCAGTCCGAGAAGCATCCGGATCAGGGTCGTCTTCCCGGCGCCGTTGTGGCCAACGAAGCCGAAGGCACTGCCGCGTGGCACGCTGAGATCGAGATCGGACACCGCCACACGCTCGTCGAAGCGCTTGGACAGGTGAGACGTCTCGATGATGTTGGGGATCGCTTTCATGGACGGCAAGCTACGGACTGACGGTCGGCGTGTCGTCAGCCGCCAGCGCGATCCGGGACTCGCCCACGCGGCTGACTGTGAGGTGCGCTCTCCCCCGTCAGACGGAGCCCGGCTGGACGAGGCCGATCTCGTACGCATAGACCACGGCCTGCACACGGTCGCGCAATCCGAGCTTCATCAGCACGTTCGAGACATGTGTTTTGACGGTCGCCTCACCCACGACGAGCGCCGCCGCGATCTCAGCGTTCGACATCCCGCGGGCGAGCAGTTCGAGCACCTCGCGCTCCCGATCGGTCAACTCGCTCAGACCCTCGGGGCCGCCGGCGACGGGCGCGGGCAGGCGGCGGGCGACGCGGTCGAGAAGTTGACGAGTGATCGCCGGCGTCAGCAACGCGTCTCCGGCCGCGATCACGCGGACCGCATGCACGAGCTGCTCGGCCGGGACGTCCTTTGTGATGAAGCCGCTCGCCCCCGCCCGCAGCGCCTCGACGATGTACTCATCGAGTCCGAACGTCGTCAGGACGAGCACGCGGTGGTTGGGGAGCCGCTTGATCGCCTCGATCCCATCGAGGTTGGGCATCCGCACGTCCATCAGGATCACGTCTGGCCGGCTGGCCTTCGCCGCCGCGACCGCCTCGAGGCCGTCGGCGGCTTCGGCGACGACCTCCATCTCGCCGGTGGCCTGCAGCACAGCGCGAAAGCCCGCCCTCATCAGCGGCTGGTCGTCGGCGATCAGGAGCCGGAGCTTGGCCACGGGTTCAACCGAGCGGGAGGATGGCATGGACGAGGTATCCGCCCTCGCCGCGGCGGCCCGCCGTCAGCGACCCCCCGAACAGCGCGACGCGCTCGCGCATGCCCACGAGGCCGTGGCCCTCTGGACCATCCGCCGGCCCGGTCGACGCGTCGATCGCGGTGGCGAGGCCGAGCCCATCGTCGAGGACGGTCAGATCAAGCCCGGTCGGCACATACGCGAGGGTGACCGTGGCACGGGTGGCGGTGGCGTGGCGGATCACGTTCGTCAGCGCCTCCTGGACGATCCTGTAGGCAGACAGATCAACTCCCGGCGGCAGCTCACGCGGCTCGCCGAGGATCGCCAACTCCGCCTGGAGCCCCGCCTCCTGGGTTCGCGCGACGAGTTGCGGGAGGTCACGCACGCCGGGCTGCGGCCCGCGCTCAGCGTCCGGCGCGTCCTCGAGTCGCAAAACTCCCAGCATCCGGTGCATCTCCGACATCGCCTCGCGGCCGAGGTCGGCGATCCGCCGCAGCGCCTCGGCCTCCTCGATATCGCCGGTGCGCGTGGCCGCCAGCGCCTGCGCCTGGACAACCATCAGCGAGACATTGTGGGCTACGACGTCATGCAACTCGCGCGCGATCCGCACGCGTTCCTCGGTGATCGCCTGGCCGGAGAGCAGTGCGCGCTCGCGCTCGAGCCGGGTCGCGCGGTCGCGCAGACCATTGATGTAATCCGCCCGGGTCCGGAGATACAACCCGGCCGCGACCGCCAGTCCGATCGCGACCAACCGCGACAAGACCGCAGCGGGCGACAGTCCACCTCCGTGGAGCACCGGCGTCACGAGGACGACCGCGGTGGCGACGAGCACGCCGACGACCAACCTCGAACGCTCGCAGTACTCGACCACCGTGAACACGGCGAGCAGCACCGGAAGGATCAGGATCGCCTCACTGTTGGATGCCATTGCTATGGCCAACACCACGGCCAGTGAGAACAGCGGGGAGCGGTGGCGCAGCAGCAGCGCCACGCAGGTTACGGCGAGCGCCAGCAGATCCCAGCCCGACGGCCGGCGTTCAGCTCCGTGGTGCATCACCGCAAGCCCGACGAACCCGACGAAGGCAACCGGCCCGTAGTCAAGCAGCCACAAGGGCAATCGCCACCCGAGCGCCGTGTTCAGAGGTCGTTCCACGGCATGAGCCTAGACCCGCTGACACCGCCGCGCATCCCCCGACTCGGCGATCATCACCTCATCCTGAAGGGGGAGCGTTTCGCGACGATCGATTGGTTTCGGCGATGATGTTGGACGCTGATGGCCGACGACGATCCGGAAGTTCGCGCTGACCTGACGGAGCTGCGACGCCGACGGGCGCTGACCGAAGACGCGGCGCGGACCGAGGCGGTCGCCCGCCGGCACGCGAGTGGTGCGCGAACGGCCCGCGAGAACATCGCGGATCTCATCGATCCCGGCTCATTCGTTGAGTACGGCCGGTTCGCGATCGCCGCGCAAAGGCAGCGCCGGGAGCTGGGAGACTTGATCGAGCGTACGCCCGCTGACGGCTTGATCGCGGGCACCGCGCGGATCAATGGAGAGCTTGTCGGAGCAGACCGCGCGGCGTGCGCCGTTCTGTCATACGACTACACGGTGCTTGCCGGGACCCAGGGCGTGCTGGGGCACCGCAAGAAGGACCGGCTGTTCGACCTGATCGAGCGGATGCGGTTGCCCACCGTCTTCTTTGCCGAGGGCGGCGGTGGACGCCCAGGCGATTTGGACTTTCCGGTGGTTTCGGCGCTCGATGTGCGCGCGTTTGCGCTGTGGGCGAGACTCTCCGGGCTGGTGGCGAGGATTGCGATCGTGCGAGGCCGATGCTTCGCGGGGAATGCCGTGATCGCCGGCTGCTCGGATCTGATCGTCGCGACCCAGTACGCCTCGCTCGGAATGGCTGGACCGGCGATGATCGCCGGTGGCGGGCTCGGAGATGTCGACGCTGATGCGATCGGCCCGACCTCGGTTCAGGCCGCCAACGGTGTCGTCGATGTGGTCGTCGCCGACGAGGCTGAGGCGGTGGCAGCTACCAAGCGGCTGATCGGCTACTTCCAGGGAAGCGTGGTGCCCGGCGCCGCCGCCGACCAGACGCCGTTGCGCGCGCTCGTCCCGGAACGCGAGCGTCGCGCATACAAGGTCGCGCCGATCATCGAGACACTCGCCGACACGGGGTCGGTCACGTTCCTGCGTGAGCAGTTCGCGCCGGAGCTGGTCACGGCGCTCGCGCGGATCGAGGGGCGGCCGCTTGGGATAATTGCCAATAACACCCTCGTGATGGCCGGAGCGGTGACAGCCGCGGCATCTGACAAGGCGGCCCGTTTCCTGCAGCTGTGCGACGCGTTTGAGCTGCCGATCGTGTCGCTGGTCGACACGCCCGGCTACATGGTGGGTCCGACCGTCGAGGCGGAGGGTCTGGTACGGCACGCCTCGCGGCTGCTCGTCGCGGGAGCTGCCCTGCGAGTGCCGCTGGTGGCCGTGATCCTACGCCGCGGCTACGGTCTCGGGGCACAGGCAATGGTCGGAGGAGGACTGCATGAGCCGCTCCTGACTGTTGCCTGGCCGAGCGCACACCTCGGGCCGATGGGGCTGGAGGGAGCGGTTCGGCTGGGGCATCGTAAGGCACTCGAGGAGATCTCCGAGGACGACGTGCGGGAGCGCCGGGTGCGCGAGCTCACAGCCGCTGCGCAGGACAACGCAAAGGCGCTCAGTGCTGCCCAGCTGTTCGAGCTCGACGACGTGATCGACCCGGCCGACACGCGGCCGTTGATCGCCTCGACGCTGGCGGCGGCGGCGGGGCCGCGCCCGCCGATCCAAGGGCACCGGTTTGTCGACACCTGGTAGCCGAGGGCGCGGCTTTGCGGCCGCGAGACGCGCGTCGTCCCACGCGGCGCGTTGCGAGGATCAGTCGTCGCGTGGCGCGGGCTGAAAGACGATTCGCTTGAGTTCGGTGAGCGAGCGGCCGCCGAGACGCAGTGCCGTCTGGAATCCCTCGAGGCCCAGCTCGCCGGCATCCAGTGACCGCCGCAGCTCGTCGAGTGCCGGTCGCTCGTCGTCGAGTACCTGCTCGCGCGAAGCGTCCAGCAGGATCAGGTGTCGCGGCCGCCGGAGGCCATGCGCGAGACGCACGTACCGTTCGCGCTCCTGCGCGTCGAACCCCTCGAGCGGCAGAACCACGGTCTGCCCCGACTGGAGCCGCTTGAGGACCGCGCCAGCGAGCAGTTCGCCCGAACGTTCATCGATCTCGTCGTCCGCGACGCGTCCGGCTAGCAGTGTCCGTACGCGGGCGGGTACCAGCGCGACGCCTCGCTCCTCGATGGCTCGCTCGGCGAACTGCGCGGGTTGCGACGCCTCGGGACCGATGATTACGAGAAGGCTTCCCGGCGAATAGCGCAGCCGATCAGAGGGAGCGAGAACGCGGCAGCGGACCGAAACGTCGACTGGGCGGCGCGGGGCGCCATCAGAGCGCGGCCGTTCCGATGACCAGCCGGTCCGCTCATCGTCGGCGATCTTGACACTTCTGGCGGCGGGTTTCTCGGACATGCCCACCTATCATGGTCGAACCGGCCCGCGCGTGCTGTGCCGTCCGTATCTGCGACTGCTGCAAATCTCATCTCCGCCCACACGAGACCCTGTTCGCAGAGGCGTCAGCGTCGAGTCCGGACGGATCGCGAACTGTCCGTGGGCTCGGGGTATCATGGCCAGACCATGACCTCGCGTGACGTCCGCCTCGACACCGTAGCCGTCGGCTGCGATCTGACGCCCGCGGGGTGGTGGGCCGGCTAGCTGCCGGCCGCTTTCAGCGATCCAAGGATCTGCGAGCAGGCCGGCCTCGCCCTTCGTGGGGGCACCGAATGCGCCTGTCGGTACCAACGCCCCGCTTCAACTCCGCACGCGCGCGAAAGGACCTGTCCAGATGACGACTCAGACTGTCGCGCTGACCGGCATCAAGCCCACAGGCGATCTGCATCTCGGCAACTACGTTGGCGCGATCCGCCCGCTGGCGCAGCTCGCTGCGCTACGGCTCGAAGCGAGGCTAGGTGCAGGCGAATGCCACGCTGCACAGCGCGCCGCGGCGACGCTGCGCGCGATGCACGAGACCATGGGCCTGTGACCCTTACCGCTCGTTTACGGGGTACGGCCGCCCGTCGTGGTCCCCGTGTCGGCGACTTGCTGCGCGGTGAGGACCCCGTCGGGTGCCTGCGTGTAGCTCACCTGCACGCCGTCGCCGACCTGGAGGTTCGCGATGATGCCCTCGAGCGCGCCGGTGTCAAAGGTCATGTCAGCCCCACTGGTAGTCAGGATCGTGAACGACGCGAGCCTGGGCGCGATGGCGACAATGGTGCCCGATGCCTCCGAGATGCCGGGCGTGGTTGTAATCAGTACAGAGTGCGCCGTGAGCGACCCTTGCGCCATCTTTGTGTAGACCACCTGAACCTGGTCGCCGACCTGGACGCCGCTGATCAGATCGGTGAAGTCGTCGGTGGACAGCGTCAGGCTTTGGCCGGCTGCCGTCTCGACGACGAACGAGGACTCGTCGGGCGCGATCGATGTGACCGTGCCGCTGATCGTGATCGCGCCCACGAATCCGATCGTGCGAGCGATCATGGCGCCGGAGCCGGCCTCGACGTAACTGACCTTCAGGTCATCGCCAATCGCGTAGTCGTCGATGCCGACCGCACTGGGGCTCAGTTGAAAACTGAAGCTTTGACCGTATGTGGTCTGGTCCTGCAGTACTGAAGGCAACAGGTGGTAGCGCTTGTAGACTCGATCGGAGGCGTCTGGAGCGCCGTCGGCAAGCCAGGTTGGCCCGCCCTTCGAATTGCCCGCGCCACCATCTGAGGTGCCGAAGAAGCGCCCGTCGATGCTCATGAAGATGTGCACTCCCGGATCGTCGTAGAGAGTCACCTCGTCGGGCGCTTGCCCCACTCCGCGAGCGATCAAACGCTCCTGCAACAGCTGTGTGATGATGCCCGCGTCGCTCGGCACCGGACTGCCCGCCGGCCATAGACCGGCGCCGGCGAGGACTGCCGCGACCGACCCCGAGCAGTCATAGCCAACACGGTGGCCGTTGTATCCCGGCCCCTTGATGCCGATGCTCGCAACTCCGGCCTGAGCGTGGCCGCCTCCCCACACGTACGCGTAGTCGTCTTTGGTGATGGCGTCGGCGGCCTCGGTCAAGGCGTTGATCACCCCGGTCCGCCTCCCATTGGTCTGGATCGTCAACGACGAGGGGCTGATCGCGGTGACGGCGCCGGTGATCGTCCTCGGCTGCGCTGCGAAGGCGCCGGAGGGTAGGAACAGCGCGCAGAAGACCACGCCGAGCAGAATGCTGAAGCGTCTGATCGACGCATCCGACCAACTGAACCCAGCATCAGGTCGCTGCGGAACCCTCGAAGGACGGAGGACACCTCGTCTCATCATTCCTCTCTATCGGCGGGAGATGCGGCGATCGTGAGCCTGCCGAATTCGAATGCTCACGGTTCTGCGGGCAAATTGCCCGGAGTTCGCACTCGGAATCGCGCACGTCGGCTCGGCGCGCAATTCGATAGCGGCTGTGAGCGGGCCGTCAGTCCGTCAGGGTTGGCGCCCGGATGTCTCGCTCGTGTTCGGCCGTCGAGCGGGACCGGCCCCGGACGGCGTCACTGGTAGATTCTGGATCCCGCGGTGGGCGTAGCTCAGCTGGTAGAGCTCCTGGTTGTGGTCCAGGCGGTCGGGGGTTCGAGTCCCCTCGCTCACCCTTCGAAGTCCCTGGTAATCGCCGATTATCAATCAGGCGGTGCATCCTGACAGCTCAAAGCGTCCATCAATTGTCCATCAATTTGATTGACCTTGCGCGTGTGAGAAGGGGTTTCGTTGCCTCCGAGAGGCCATTGGGCGTGCCACGGAGGCAGGCGCCGAAGCCCTTGGAGCGGGAGCTTGGGGCAGGACCCGGGTCGCGGAGCTACGCGCGGCGGCGCAGCGGGATGGAGCGCAAATGCTGGCTCGCAGCCCGCCCGGTTCCGCCCGACTCGATCTCTCGCAGCCACTCCTCGACCGCTGACTCGCGGAAGCGCCGGTACCTGCCAAGACGGACGTGTGGGATCGGCCGGCGCGCGCTTGAGCCCACACCCACTCGGTCTTCATCCCGAGACGCTCACCGAGCTCGTCAGCGGTGAGCAGCCTGTCCATGCCCTGTCAGCCGGCGGTCGGTGCCGGCAGGCCGATCTCGGTGATCCTTGCCGGGCGCGACGGAACGCGCCGGCCTGCCTCGATGGGGGTCCCGGACGGCACCCGGCCGAGCGGAGACGGGCGCGTTGCGCGTTGGGTATCGGTGCGGCATCGATGTGGTAGTGGCCTCGGAAGTCCCGATGAGAGCTAGGTACTGCGTGGGAGGCGCGGAGTCTCTCGGAGACGAACAAAAGGCCCGGCTTCACGGCAAGATCGTCCAGGCGCGGTGGCAACATCGAGACATGGCGCCATACCTTCGTCTTGCAGTGCCCAACTACGCGCGCCGCCAGCAGTACCGCCGGCTCGTCCATGCCGGCGAAGCGGCGCTGGGGAGCATCATGGCCGCGCTGCTCGGGCTCGTGATCTTGAGCGCCGGAGTGGCGGAGCTTGCCGTGCTGCTGCTCCTCGGTGCCGTTGCGATCGGTTTCTACGCTCGGCACTGGCTGTCGCTCGCTGGTCGCAGCTGAGTTGGCGCTTACTCGGAGGACGAGGTGCAGCGCGGGCTCGCCGCTCTCCAGGTGGAGGGGTGGCGGCTTCGGCACTCGCTGCCGTGGCAAGGCCAGGAGACATTGACTCAGTGGCGATCGCGCCCACCGGCATTGCGGTCGCGATCGAGACCAGGACCAGCACGTACTACGCGCGCCATCTCGCTACGGTGCGCGAGCAGGTCGCTTGGCTGTCGCGGCGCCGGCGAAGATGGGCGCGTAACGGCGCGCTCGGCGTCGTGTGCCTGGTGCGTGCTCAGGGCGTCGAGCGCGTTGAGCATGACGTCCTGGTGGTCTCGATCGACCGGTTGACGCGTGTCCTTCATATCGCCGCGGAGATGGGCCGCGACGTGCGTTCAAGCGGCTGACCGTTAGGCAGGCGAGCGGACTCCGCTGGGCTCTACCCTGGTGATCATGACGATCATCGGCTGCCCGAACTGCAATGTGCGCAACCGTGTCGGCCCGATCGCCCAGGGAGTGCCGCGATGCCCGCGGTGCAAGTCGACGCTGCCTTGGGTCGTCGACGCGGACACCGGCGCGTTTATGGCCGAGACGACCGCGTCGGTGCCGGTGGTGGTTGATTTCTGGGCGGCGTGGTGCGGGCCGTGTCGGATGATCTCGCCGGTGCTTGAAGACCTCGCCAAACGTCACGCGGGCCGCCTCAAGGTCGTGAAGGTCGACGTCGACGCGAATCAAGCGCTCGCCTCCGAGTTCGCAGCACAGTCGATCCCGTTGCTCGTGGTGATCCGGGATGGCAGAGAGGTCGACCGAGTTGTCGGCGCGCTTCCTCGGACCGCTTTGGAACAGCGGCTGGGGCCAGTACTCGCCCAATGAAGTCTTGCTCCGGGTCGGAGTGGGCCGTTGCCTTGGCGTCGGCCCCTCGCAGGCACCGGTTCCGCGCCGACCGGGACCGTACCCACCTGGGCGGGTAAGGCCTCTGGGAGGCGAAGAGCAGGAGCGGGGGACCGGGCCGGGCGATCCGAACGTGGGCCTGCGATCACCCGCTCGCCACGTAATCGGCCCCGAGCGTCGTCGGCGAATGCGGTCGTCCACCACGATGGCCCCCGGCACGGCCCCCGCGCGGCTCCTCCGTCGCCGTTGCGGTCGTCCACTCTGGGACCGACCGGACGATTCCTTCTAGGGAATGCGATCGCCCTGCCGCCTGCTCTGCTTGGTCTGGTCGAGCGAGGCTTTCGCTCGAAGGCGGGCTTGCGAGGTTCCAGCGCCCGGTTCGCGTCGATTGCTGCAAGGTCGGGCGGATGCAACAGGCCCGGGATCGCGGCGAGAACGCTAGTTCCAGCCCGCAGGAGCGGTGTGGCCAGGCTCCGGGCGAAGTGTTTTGGATGAGGGGCGTCGGCGGCGTCTGGAATCAGCGACACGAGAGAGCTGCTTGATGGTCAGTGACGGCACTCTGAGCTTGCGCTGGTCGTCAGGGTTCATCCTTGTGCTGAGAAGTGTGTCGCTAATCCGTGCAGCTCGCACGCTTTCGCTGCCCGTTGGAATGCCGGTGATTGCGGGGTGAGTCCGGGAGGGAGTTGGAGCGACTCGCCGCCGCTGTTGAATGTCGGGTCGGGGAAGTTCGAGAGCCCGTGATGGCGCATGCACGCCGCGTCGGCGAGGTCTTGGAGTCGCTGGCTCTCGGGGATCGTCGGCGGTGATCCGCCCGGCGCCAGATACTCCTTGCATGCCTTCTGGGCTGCCTCGAACGCCGGCCCGGCGAGCGTGACCCCCTCGACCGTCAACGTGCCCGGCGCTGAGGACACCATCGGGATGCCTTCGCCCCCGGAGCCCTTGATCGGATCGGGAAAGTTCGGAACGCCGTTGGTGCGCATGCACTTCGACAGCGAGATCGGGACGTTCGGCGCCCCGTACGGGTAGTGGGGGTTGTGGTAGCCGGTCGAGTGTGCGCTGCCGCAGGCGGAGACCGCCAGCGCCAGGCCGGCGATGGCGGGCGTTATGCGAGAGGCGCGCACGACACCGGTTCTAACGGATTGGCGGTAAAGCCCACGTAACAGCCTGCGTCGCTCTGATCCGTGATGCTGCCTCCGTCTGAACCGTCTCGCGTGCAGCGCGAGTCCCGTCGACCGTGGCGGACGGGAACGAGGCGTTGATCGCGATCGCGGCCTCGCTCTGGAGCGCGGCGCTGGTCGGCCGTCGCGGTACGGCGGCAGGTCACGCCTGGGCCGGTCGCAACCTCGCGCGTTCGTCGCCGAGGAGCGCCAGCAGTGTCACCAGGCAGAGTGCGAACAGCAGCGGGTATGCCCCGTAGCCGCGGTAGCGGAACACGACCTTGTGGGTACCGGCGGGCACCCGTATGGCGACGAGCGCCGGCGCCACCATCACCGTCGGGGTCTGACGGCCGTCGACGGTCGCGGTCCACCCAGGGTCATTGGAAGCGCTCAGCACGATGGCGCCGGGCTGCCGCATCCTGACGGTGGCGTCAAGGAGGCCTGCGGCAAGCTGGGCGCGGGTGCTGAGGACCCTGCCCGGCGGCCTCGTCGCCGTCGCCGGAGGGAGTGGCTTCGGTCGCTCCGGGCTCCAGAGGACGCGCAGTTCCTGGCCGCGCTGAGCGAGGGTCGAGTGCAGCAGCCCGATGCTGCGCACGCCGACGTCGGCGCGGTCGGCGACGAGGGTTCCGGCGATTGTCGCCGTGTGGACGTATCCTCCGTCCGGCAGCGTCCACAGGGAGTACGGTCCGGCGCGGGCGGTGAACGTCGCCCGGACCGGTGGCTGGTAGCCGGTCGGGACGATCAGGTAGCGAATCCCGAACAGGACGTAGTCGCCCGGATTGGTGTCGTCGAAGAAGTACTCGGGATCGGTCATCAACGACGCGGTCCGCAGCGTGTACCCGACCTCGTCGACATCCCGGCTCTCCAGGTATTTGAACACGGGCACGGCGCCGACGGTGAAGCCGTCCCCCCAGTTCGTCGGCTCGCCCGCGTAGACGCGTCCGCCACCGTCGCGTCGGATGCGCGCGAGCAGGCGGTCAAGCTCGGCTCCCTGGGTCGCGTCGGCGCGGCGCTGGGCGGCGATCGCGGTCGCGTTGTGCTGGTCGTAGCGCCCGAGCTCGACCCACGCGGGCGCGAGCACGATCACCGCCGCGGCCAGCGCCGCGATCCCCTCCACGCCAGGCCGGTGGACAGCCCCGGGGAGCCGCTCCCACACAAACCGTCCGACCCAGGCGGCACCGAGGCCCGCAAGCAGCAACGCGGCGAGCTGGACCCCCATCATGAAGCGGCGGAAGAAGATGTCGCCGCTGCCCGGGATCAGCGCGACCAGCGACCCGAAACTCGCGCGCCCGAACGACAGCAGCAGGCAGACCACGAGCGTGACGAGCAAAACGCGGGCGTTGACGTCGCGGCGGCAGCGGCGGACGGCGAGCGCGAGGCCGATCGCGAAGAACAGCGTCAGGACCGGAAGTCGGCCGTGGTCGAGCAACTGGCCGGACACGAGCCAGCCGACCACGCGCTCGGCACCGTAGCCGTTGGCCAGTGGCGTCCTGCGCAGGATCTCGTTCTCAGCGGCCCATCCGCGCTGCGCCAGCAGCGGCACGATCACCCAGGCACTCGCCAGGAGCGCGCCCCCGAGCGCGACCGTCGCCCGCCGGATCCGCCGCGCGAGCGGCGCGCCCGCAACAAACGGCCACAGCAGCAACGGGATCAGGGCCAGGTATCCGGTCTCGAAGTGGAGCGCGACCGTGAGCGCCGTCAGCGCGACGGCCGCGAACGCGTGGCGGCCGTCGCGGATCCACCGCCAGTTCAGTCCCCAGGCGAGCGGCAGGGCGACCGATGCCCAGAGCTGGGTCCAGACACCGAACCCGGTCCACAGGTATGCGTGCTGCTCGTAGCCGATCCCGATCGTGCTCCACAGAAACGGCGACATCGCTGCGGCGGCGCCCGCCGCCCCCCGGCCGGCTCCAAGCAGCCGCGCACCGAGGTACACGCTCAGCGGCCACAGCGACAGCAGCAGGTACAGCGTCCAGCGGAACGCGGCGTCCGGGCCGATCAGGAGCCCAATCGCCCCGGCGATGATCGCCGGCAGGCTCTGATAGTGCAAGAACTGCGGCGAACCGAGACCGAGGTAGGGAAACCAACCGGTCAGCGGCAGGTGACCAGCGCTCAGCTGCGCGGTCGCGAAGCGCACCATCTGCTCGTGCAGCGAGCTGTCGTCGAGGTAGGCGACCGGTAGCGTCTCAGCCCGGAGACTCGCGAGGTTCCAGGCGACCGCGGCGGCGACCAACAGCCATGGCCACCGCGCGGCCCGGCCCCCGTCGGTTGACGGAGACCGGGGGCCTGAGCGCGGCGGGCGGCGCGGCGCGGGGTCAGCTGTTCCCGCTGTTCCCGCTGCCGCTGTTTCCGCTGTTGCCACTGTTGCCCGCGGGCTGCGCGCCTGGCTTCGGGCACCAAACCTGGACCGTGGTGTTTGGCGTCACAGCCGTCTGGCTGGCACCGGCGGAGCGCACGCGTGACCACGCCCGCACCGCCTTGTTTGGCTTCAGATCGGTCTGGCTGGCACCGGCGGTCGACTGCGAACCGGAGTTGCCGCCGCTCCCGGAGTTGCCCGAGTTGCTGCCGGAATTGCCGGAATTGCTCCTTGCAGTGCCTGAGCTGCCGGTGTTCCCCGAGGTGCCGCTGTTCCCGGAATTGCCGCCTTGCTGGAAGTTGCCGGGAGCCGGGGTCACGCGGCTGTTCGCGACGCACGGTGGGGGCAGGCAGACCGGCACCTGGGTGACGGCCGCCGCCGACGCGATCCGCACCTGGTGACCGCTCCGCCACGCCCCGATCACCAGTGTCTTCCCGGCGGGGATCCGGCGCGGAGTGATCACCGCCTCGACTCGAGCCTGGGCTAGGTCGCGCGCGGGACCCACGAAGTTCGTTGCGTTCTTCGGCAACGTCGTCGACATCGCCTGGCCACAGGTCACGGTGACGGGGACGACCACCGCGTGCGCATCCATCCCGTGCAGCGCGTTGTTGGCGGCGCCGATCGCCGACCACGCGTGGATCTGGACCGTGTAGGTGCCGTCGTGGTTACGGGTCACCGCGAACGCCGGCGAGCTGCTCGCCGCGCCAAAGATCAAAGCGGCGGCAATCGCGAGCACGGCCGCGCCGAGGCTGGTGCCGGCGAGCATGCGTGGTCGTGCCCGCCAGTGGCGCGGGGTCGGGGTGAGGGGGTCCATCTGGGCGAGGTCGGCGCCGTGCTCGCGCACGAGGTCGCGCCACAGACGATCGGTGAACTTACTCATGGTCAGGATGCTCCTTTCGTAGCCGGGCACGGGCCCGGGACAACCGCTTGCGCAACACGACGCGCGACACACCGAGCGCCGCCGCCGCCTCCTTGGGCGTAAGCTCGGCGAGGTCGACCAGCTCGATCGCCGAGCGCTCGAGCTCGGGCAGCCGCGAGCAACGCTCGATCAGCTCCCGGCCGGCCCGCTCGGCGTCGATCCTCGCGGTCAGCTCATCGATCTCGTCCGTATCCAGCTCGCGCCATCCGGCATACCTGGCCGCCGCCTCGCGGCCGCTGGCGACCTGCTCGCAATGCCGTGCGTAGACGTGCCCGGCGATCCCGAACAGCCACGCCCGCGAGCTGCCGCGCCCCGGATCGAAGCTGCCCAGCGCACCCGCGGCGCGCACGAACGTCTCCGAAGTCAGATCAGCGACCACCTGCGGCTCGGCACAACGCCGGGCGAAATACGACATCACGACATCGACATTGCCTAGATACATCTGTTCGAAGTCGGCGAGGGCCGAGCCGCCCGGCTTGCCCGGCTGGCGGCGTTTTGCCCCCACCGAACTCCCGAGCATGGCGACCTTCGCCTCCGCTGCTGTGCTCATATGTCCCTAGTTGCCGAGTTCGCCCGCTCGTGTGACATCCCAACCAATGCAACCGCAAGTACGACGCCCCGGCGTGACAAACGCAGCCGCAACAGGTTGCCCGCCAACTGCCGGCGCGGCCGCACAGCACCACCATGAACTAGATGAACGTCGCTCGCCGGAGAAGCAGCAGCCAGGCATCAGCGCTGGTTCTCGATCTAAGCTAAGCGGAAGGCTCTCGACCGAGTTCTGCGAGCTGCTCGACGACGCACGCGAGGGGCGCAGTGGCGTCCAGTTCGTGGGTACAGGTACTCCGCAGAAGCGGTTCGACCTCGGCCAAGTCGCGTAGGACGGCGTCTCGCTGTTCCGGGCTCTTGCCGTAGGCGTTAGTCGTCCGGTTCTCAATGCGGCTGAGCAGCACCTCGGCGGGAGCAGCCAGCAGCACGACTGCGTCGAAACGATCATAGAAGCGGCCCTGGTTCGACACCGTCCCGGAGATGTATAAGGACGGCCCGTCGTCACGGGCGAGGAGCTGGGTCATCCGGTCCTCCCGCCACACATATCCGCCTTCAGCCTCGGACCATTCACTCCAGCCCCCCAGGTCGGTGTCGACCACCCGGAAGCCGAGCTGTCCGAGTCCCGCGAGCGCGCTGGACTTCCCGGTTCCCGACATTCCGGTCACGAGGATCCTACGCATCGTGGCCAGGTTAGGTGATGACCGGCACGACATCTCCGAGCAAGATCTGCGCTGTCCCTGTTCGATCGGTGGGTGTCGGGTAATTCGGGGTGTCCGCGAGGGTGGGGACACTTCTGGGTATGACGCAGCGTTTTATTGATTGTGATCGTGAGCAGGACTTTTTGTTGCCGCCGTCGGTGTTGGATTGGGTGCCGGCGGATCATTTGGTGTGGACGATCATCGAGTCGGTCGCCGAGCTTGATTTGAGCGAGTTCTATGCGGCGTATCGGTGGGATGGTCGCGGCCGGCCGGCGTATGACCCGCGCGTGATGGTGTCGTTGCTCTGTTATTCGTATTCGCGTGGGATCCGGTCTTCGCGCGCGATCGAGCGTGCGTGCGTGGAGGATGTGGTGTTCCGGGTGATCTTGGCGAACCGGGTGCCTGATCACTCGACGATCGCGGAGTTCCGGGTTCGTCACGAGACCGCGTTGGCGGAGTTGTTCAGTGGGGTGTTGCAGTTGTGCAAGAACGCGGGGTTGGCGTCGGTCGGGGTGATCGCTGTCGATGGCACGAAGGTGCACGCGAACGCGTCGAGCTACTCCAACGCTGACTATCAGCGGATCGCGATCGAGATCCTCAAAGAGGCAGCTCGCGTCGATGAGGAAGAGGACGAGCTTTACGGTGACGCGCGCGGCGATGAACTGCCCGAGCATCTGCGCACCCCGGAGGGCCGGCGTGCCGCGTTGAAAGCAGCGAAGGAGAAGCTCGAACGCGAACGTCAACGCGAGCGGCGAGACCGGTCGCGGGGTGAGCAGCCACAGTCGAGCGAGCCGCTCATCAAGCCTGCCGAACCGACCGAGGAGCCTGATGGTGAGGGTCGGTTGTTCTGTCTGCAGCTGGACGCCGGCGAGATCGTCGCTGGAGGGAACGGCCGGGAGGGGTGGCTGCGAGCAGCGCGACATCAACTCGATCGCTACCGCGAGCAGAACCCGTGGCCGGTTCCTCGCTCACGGGTGGAACGGTTGTTGGAAGCGGAGCGGCGTTTGGCGCAGGACCTCGCCGTGGAGCATGAGGCGAACCAGGCGTATGAGGCCTACCGCAAGGCTGGGGTGATGAAGGACGGTCGGCGGTTCGGCGGCCCCCCGAAACCATATGTCCCGCCGCCCGAGCCGGAGGGGAAGGTCAATCTGACCGATCCGGACTGCAGGTTGCAGAAGGTTCGCCAGGGATGGGTGCAGGGTTACAACGTCCAGGCGGTCGTCAACGAGCACCAGATCGTGCTGGCTGCAGAGATCACCTTGGACTCTCCGGACTTCGGGCATCTCGGGCCGATGATCGAAGCGACCGAACGTCAACTCGCCAAAGCGGGGATCACTGAGCGGCCTGAGGTCGTGCTCGCGGACGCCGGCTACTGGCACCAGGCGCAGATGCAACAGATCACCTCGCGCGGGATGCAGGTGCTGGTCCCACCGGATTCGCGCAACCGCAAAGGTGAGCGCGCCGGTTGGAGCGGCGGGATGTACTCATGGATGCGCCAGGTCCTCAGCCACGAGCCCGGCAAAGGCCTTTACCGCAAACGCCCCGGGATGATCGAGCCGGTATTCGCTGATGAGAAGTTCAACCGTGGTGTCGATCGCTTCCAACGACGAGGTGAGGCGGCCGCGTTATCGGAATGGCGGCTCGTGAACGCCACACACAACCTCCTGAAACTGCACCGCCACCGGATCTCGCCCCTGACCGGGTGAGATCCGGGGGAACCGAACCCTCCGGAACCGATCCGTTCCACTGGATAGGTTCACGCGGGAGCGCTTCGCGCTGGGTCCAAAACGAATTACCCGACGGCCACATCGAATACCGACAGCCGCCCTCGTGGCTGCTCGCAGCCCGACGCGACACTCTCGGCGAGCCGCCGTTTCGTCTGCATGCGGGCCTGTTGGCCGAGCGCCCTAGAGATCCGAGCTGCGAGCAATGCAGGACTTTCGCTTATTGCCCGCAGGGAGCGTCAGCGGCGCTAGTGTCGCGCGTCTGAAGTTGGTTGACGGGTGGCGCGCGGAAGAATGTCGTCCGCGGTTTTGGTCCAAACGAATGGTCGGCAGCGGTCGTTGTAGCCGTCGATGAACGCGCGGATCGCGGCGATGAGTTGTTTGACGTTGTCGAACGATCCGCGGCGGATCGCTTGGCGGGTGATGATCCCGAAGAACACCTCGACGAGGTTCAGCCATGACCCGGAGGTTGGGGTGAAGTGCAGGGTGATCCGCGGGTTCTTTGCGAGCCACTGGTTGATGTCGTCGTGCTTGTGGGTGTGGTAGTTGTCCAGCACGACGTGCAGCCTGCGGCGCGGGTAGGTCTTCGCGACGAGCTTGAGGAAGTCCAGGAACTCGGCCTTCCCGTGACGGTCATAACAGCGATCGGTGACCTGACCGGTCGCGACCTCCAGCGCCGCGAACAGGGTGGTGGTCCCGTTGCGCTTGTAGTCATGCGTGGCGCGCTCAGGCAGTCCGGGCCGGACCGGGAGGATCGGCTGGGTGCGGTTCAGTGCCTGGATCTGCGATTTCTCATCAACGCACAGCACGATCGCGTTGGAGGGCGGGTCGAGGTAGAGGCCGACGACGTCGCGGACCTTCGCCTCGAGCTCGGGGTCGGTGGAGAACTTGAACGTGCCCTGTCGCCAGGGCTGCACCCGGTAGGCGCGCCACGCCCGGGCGACGGTCGCGTCAGAGATCCCGAGATGCTTGCCGAGCAGCCTGGTGGACCAGTGCGTGACCGCCAACGACCCCGGTGGCGGGTCCAACGTCGCCGCGATGATCTGCGCATCATCGATCGTCTTGGGCCGGCCCGAGCGTGGCAGATCCGCGAGACCGTCCACACCATCGACGGTGAACCGGTCCCGCCACTTGATCACCGTCGGGCGTGACACACCGAGCGACCGAGCGGCACCGGAGACACCAGAACCGCCAGCGACAGCAAGAACGATCAGCGCACGTTCTCGCTGCCCGGCGGACACGGTCGAGGACCTCGTCCACGACTCCAACGTCGCGCGGTCCCGATCACTCACAGCAAGCATTGATGAAGGCATGACTCATTGTCACACCCCCATCACCACATGTCAACTAACTTAAGCCGCAGAACACTAGCTGGCGCCTGCTGCTTGCCTGAAAAGCGACAGCCTTGATTTTGCGGCGCTTCCGCGGAGACGCCTTCGTTCGTGTGGGAGCAGAACATTGTCGGTGGGGGTATCAGCGGTCGAAGATCGCCATGCGCACTAGCGCGTCGCCCACGAGCCTTGTGCCACTCAGCGTGATGCCCGAGAGGTCCTCGACGGCGATGGTCCAGTGCCCGTGGCTAAGGTGCCGCGGTAGGCGGATAAGCGCTCCAGCGCCGCCCTCGGCGACGTGGAGCAGCCGGACGGCGTGATAGCCCGGCCCATCTAGCACCAGCAGAGCGGTGTGTGAGTCCTCGCGTCCGAGACCGACCGCGATTATGCCGATTCGTCCGCCCGGTTTGAGCTTGCGCGCGTCGACGGCCAACGCGCCGACGCGCGACGTCACCGGCAGCGCCAACACGCCGTGGACTGCCGCGACTATCTCACGCCGCGGGAGTGGACCCCGGTGGAAGTCGGCTAGGTGGAACACCGTCAAGGCTGAGGCGTTCAATCTCCCGGCGCCGAGGACCCGGCCCTGGGTCTTGACCAGACGCGGGTTCTGCGGAGGCCGGAAGTGGCGGTGGTGGCGGCGCGCCACGTCGGCGGTCGGGAGATCGCGGTCGGCGAGGAGTGCCACCGCCCCGACGAGTTCGAACTCGTCCCCGACGCCGTCGGCGATCGCACCGAGCCCGTCGAGCCACGCCGGAGCGGTGCTGACTGCGTCAGCGGCTGCCGCTGACGCATCGGCCTCGGCCTCCACCGAAGTTGCCTGAAGGGCGGCGTCGAGGTCCACCTGGGACTGTTCTGCAGTGGCCTGGATACTGTTGAGCCAGGGCTCGTATCCAAGCGTTCCGACGGGGTCGGCCTCGAACGCGGCCGCGGTCAGCTCCGAATCGAGCTCACCGCCGAGCTCGTCGGAAAGCATCTCTGCGGCCGCCAGCGAGCCGAGCCCCTCCGTGATTCCGGCGGCGACGAGGCTCTCGACGAGCCGGCGGTTGAGCTTCAAGCCGACGTCGAGCTCAGGCCCGAGCGTCGCCTCCAGAAACGGCTCCCCTTCACGCAGGAGGGTCGCCGATGTTGTTGCGATCGGGACGGTGAGCAACTCCAGGGATAGCTCCGGGCCCTCGCCGGCGAGGCTCAGGCTGAGCGATGGGTTGAACTCAATCGCAGATCCCCAATCGAGCTTCGGCGCCGGCGGCGACGGTGCCCCGGTGTCTGACGGGACGTGCCACGCGGGCGGGACGAAGGAGAACGTCGCGGAGCGCTCGACCGCTCGTGGGCCTGACTTGAATTGGAAGTCGAGGCTGAACTGCGGCTTGGTGGCGGACGGACCTGTTGTATCGAGTTGCGGCAAGAGGTCGGACACCGCCTGCCGGCAGATCCCTACGGACCCGAGCGAGACCCCTGCGGTAACCGCGATAGGGAGCGCGTCCGAAGCGATCGATGGCAGCTCCGCGATCTCCTTCTCCTTCGAGGCGAAGCTTGGGGCGACCGAGCCGAGCTCGCTGCACTCTGCACCCTCGGGGACGTCGGCGGGCGGCGGCGCAAGGGTGAGCGTGATGTCGGCGACAGTGTTGGACTTGCTGCCGGCGAGCGTCACTGTCGCGCGGACGGCGAGGCTGGACTGCGGCGCGGCCGCGAGCCTTGCGAGCACGCCCGGTGGGAGTTGGACCGTAACTGGATCGGTCGCCCCGCTCGGAACCGCGAAGCCGCCGCTAGCGAGGACGGTCGGCCCATCCGCCAGCACGATGGTGCCGGTACAAAGCGCTCCAGCGGCGCCCCCGGAGCAGAGAACACGGATCGAAGCGCGTCCGAAGTAGCTGACCGGCGCAGCTCCTGGCAGCGGCGCCGCGAACAGCGGTTTGGACGGAGTCGGGGGGATTAACTCGCGTACTGCTGTGTCCCCCTCGTCCGCCACGTAGACGGTCCCGTCGGGCCCCACAGCGACGCCCGCGGGGTTGTTCAGCCGCGCAGCGGTCGCCGGGCCGCCATCGTAGAAGCAGTGCGGAGCGTACGAATAGTCGTAGGTGCACGGGACCCCGCTCCCGGCGATCCGGTAGATCGTCCCGTCAACCACCTCACGGACTTCAACGTCCCCGCCGTCGGCGATGTACACGTTGCCGTTCGCGTCGACGGCAATTCCGGACGGGTGGGAGAGCGTTGCGTTCGTAGCGGGACCGCCGTCGCCGCAGTCCGGCGGGGAAGCACACGCGGCGCCGCTTCCCGCGAAGCGCGTCAAGATACCACCCGAGATCATCAGGACGGTGCTCTCGCCGCTGTCGACATCGCCCGAGTCTGCGATGTAGACATCGCCCCGAGCGTCGACGGCGACCGCTGCTGGGCTGTCCAGCTCGGCGCTGGTCGCCGGGCCTCCGATGCCGCAGCCGCTGACGACCTGACACGTAACACCGTTACCGGCGATAGTCCGGATTGTCCCGCCGGAAACCTCGCGGACCTCGTCATCTCCCTGATCGGCGATGAACAGGTCACCTGCTGCGTCGACCGCTATCCCGGTCGGATCAGTGAGCTCGGCCTGCGTAGCCGGACCGCCATCACCGCAGTGACTGTTCGGGACACGAAAGTCGAGATCCTCGGTGCAGGCCAGGCCGGTGCCGACGACCGTTCTGATCGTCCCCGAGGGAAGCACTTCGCGAATCTCCGACGCCGCGTAATCGGCGATGAAGACATCTCCGGCGGCGTCAACGGCGACCGATTGCGGCTCCGAAAGCTCGGCGACCGTGGCCTTCCCACCGTCCCCGCAGCTGGGCGCCGGCGTCGTGGTGAAGCAAGGCGCTCCGTCGCCTGCATCGAGCGTGATGATTCCGCGCACCACCTCCCGGACCTCATCGGCGCCGCTGTCGGAGATGAAGACGTCATTTGACCGATCGACCGCGACCCCGACCGGCGCCGTCAGCTCTGCGCTGGTCGCCGGCAGTCCGTCGCCGCAAAACGGCGGGCTGGCGCAGCTCACCCCGATGTCTCCGTTAGCCGCGACCTCCTGACCGGCGAACAAGCCGATCTTGTAGGCCGGCGGCGCGGCCGCTCGCGCCACACCAGTGCTGGTCACGGCGATTCCGGCGACCATGCAGACAACGCAGACCACAGCTCGCATCGCTGCCAAGCCTAACTGGGTTCGGGACCCAAGAGCAACACGGTCGTCCCTCAACCGCATCTCCCAAGAAGTCAGCATCCGGTCGGCACGGGAAGGTGGCCGAAACAGTCGAAAGAGCAGCGCCCACATCGCGGCCGAGAGCGTCCCGCCGATTGAAAAGCGGAACTCTACGAGTGGGTGGTCCGGGTGCCTGCTCGTTGTCGGAAGCGGGCTCCCGCGCGCTTCCCCTCTGATCGGTGGCCGTCGGATAAATCGTGGGTCGGGGTGACAGCGGCGGTCTGGGCCGGGCGGTGTTGTTGGCGAATTCGGCGGCATAGGCGCCTTGGGGCCCGTTTCAGGGCCCTGCGGCGGCGATCTGGTGGTTGTGGAGCTTGAGGAGGTTGTGGGTTGCGGCTGCTAATCGCCACTCGGAGCGCACGGCTGATCGGCCTCTTCGTTGGAACCGGTCGAGGCCTCGGTTGAACTTGATCTGCCCAAACACCGGCTCGATCGTCGCCATCCGTTTTCGGTACAGCGTCTGGCCGAGCTCCGTTGAGAGCACCAGTCTCATGAACGCGTAGAGCCCTTTGTCCCAACCTGGACGTGGGTTCGTGCGTAGCCCTGAGTCCGGCGGGATCAGGACCTGGATACCGCGGCTGACGATGTTCTCCATCTGCTGCTTGTGCCAGTACCCCGGATCGGCAAGCACCGTCCTGGGTGACTCGGTGACACCAGCAGCAGCGAGTTCGCGTTCGACAGCGTCGACCATCGGCTCGAGATGACCGAAGTCGGGCGAATCGATCGTGATCTCGGCGGCCACGATGATCTGGCGCTCGTTGACCGCCGCCTGCGCGTTGTATCCCTGCCGCGCAGGCTGCCCCGTCGTGCGAACGATCCGCGAGTCGTGATCGGTCGTGTTGATCGTCCCGGCCGGCACCGCCGGCGGCGTGAAGGGATCCGGCCAGTGACCCAGCCGTCGCCCACGGCCATCGCGCGCGGTCGCCCGATAGGTCTCATACGCCGCGTTTGACTCAAGCTCGACCTGGTGCTCTTCCTCGAGCCGCCGCTTTGACTCGTTCAAACGCTCGGTCCGCGAGCGGGCGACCGGCCGCGCTTGCTGCTTGCGCTGCTCATCGAGCTGCCGGCGACCCTCCCGCAGCCACCCACGCCTTCCCTTCTCGCTGTTTGACCGCTCACGATCAAGATCGAACGCAACGATCGGCTCCCGAGCGCCCGATACCTCGCCAGCATCACCAGCCGTCTCGCGCTCGGCGTCAAGCCTGCGCTTGGCCTCCCGCAGCGCCGCGCGGCGCCCCTCGGGCGTGCACAGCTGCTCAGGCAGCTCATCGCCGCGCGCGTCACCGTGCAACTCATCCTCGCGCTCGTCGTTCTCATCCACCTCCGCCAGCAGCTCGCGCGCGATCCGCTCATAGCTGCGATTCGCGTCCATAGACGCGTTCGCCGAGAGCTTCGTGCCATCGATCGCGATCACGCCGACGTTCACCAAGCCTGCCTTCGCACACAACCCCAGCACGTCGGTGAACAGACCGGCCAACGCCGCCTCGTGCCGCTTACGGAACTCCGCGATCGTCGAGTGATCCGGAACCCGCTGAGCAGTGATCACCATGAACGCAACATCCTCGCGGCACTTCCGCTCGATACCCCTCGACGAACGAACGCCTTGCGCACACGCGTAGAACAGCAACGCCACCACCACCCGCGGGTCATACGCAGGCCGGCCATGACCATCCGGCCTGTACACCCCATAGAACGCGGACAGGTCCATCTCCTCAACGGACGCCAACACCGTCCACACCAAGCGATCCGACGGCACCCAATCCAACAGCGACGGCGGCAACAACATCACCTGCTCGCGGTCGCACGCGATGAAGTTCTGCGGCATGCCCCGAATTACATTAAACGCGCCGGACGGCGCTTTGCCCGACAGCCACCAGGAAAGCGCTCGTCGGGATATCGCCAGCATTTGGCAACGCCGGGGTTGCGAGTT
This sequence comes from uncultured Solirubrobacterales bacterium, assembly GCA_963742025.1. Taxonomy (GTDB): domain Bacteria; phylum Actinomycetota; class Thermoleophilia; order Solirubrobacterales; family Solirubrobacteraceae; genus Palsa-465. The sequence continues at coordinate 432,988 of CAVUKF010000002.1, read as the reverse complement.
CGCCCAGACTGAAGCGTCCGCGCGGCGCCCGCGGCGTGATTGCTTTCATCTTCGGGACGCCGGCGCAGCGGGCCATCGCAAAGGCGACATGTGAGCGGCCCTCGGGACCATCGGCGGAGGACACAACGCTGATCCAAGGCGCTGATCGTGCGTAGCGACTACACCCAAGGGGGAGAGCGCTTGCTTGGGAACGATGCTCTGAACTGGCTCCATCGCGCCGGGGCGAGTGCAAGCCATCGTTCTCACTTGCTAGAACAACGTCATTCGTGCGCGCCGCGGGACGCAGATCTCTGCGGCACTGATTCAGGAGGGGACGGGTTGATGGCTGGGTACGAGGGTGACCGCGGTAGTTCGGTCCTGCGTCGGCGGACGGAGAGGGGATTGGTGGCGTTGCTGGCGGTGTGCGCGTGTGCGCTGCTCGGGTGCTGGGGTGCAGCCGCGGCACCGTTGGGCACCTTCACGGAGTTTCCCGTCCCCACCGGTCCCGCCAATCCCGCCAATCCCGGCGCGATCGCGCAAGGGCCCGACGGCAACATGTGGTTCACCGAGTTCAATGGCAACAACATCGGGCGGATCACTCCGACCGGGTCGATCACTGAGTTTCCGATCCCGACCGCGGACACTCAGCCGGTCGGGATCGCCGAGGGCCCGGACGGCAATATGTGGTTCACCGAGAACATCGGGGACAAGATCGGGCGGATCACCCCGACCGGGTCGATCACGGAGTTCCCGCTTCCGCCCGGCGATGGTCAACCGGGCGGGATCGTGGCGGGCCCTGACGGCAACATGTGGTTCGCCGAGGGCTACTCGAACAAGATCGGGCGGATCACCCCCAGCGGGACGATCACCGATTTCCCGATCCCCAGCACCAGCACGGACGAGCGACCGGAAGACATCACGGTGGGTCCCGACGGCGCGCTGTGGTTCACCGAGCAGGGCGCGACAATCGAGATCGGCCGGATCACCATCGCTGGGGTGGTGACCGAGTTCCCGATTCCGACAGCGAACGCCCACCCGTTCGGGATCGCGGCGGGTCCTGACGGCAACCTCTGGTTCACCGAATCGGCCAAGATCGGGCGGATCACTCCCGCCGGCGTGATCACTGAGTTCCCGATCCCGAAGGCACCGAACCGTCAGCCGGTCGAGATCGCCGCGGGCCCGGACGGCGCCATGTGGTTCACCGAGGAAGGCCGCAGCGCGATTGGTCGGATCACCACGACTGGGTCGGTCACCGTGATCCCCATCCCGACCAAAGGCAGCTTTCCGTACGGGATCGCGGCGGGCCCGGGCGGCGGCATGTGGTTCGCTGAGGGCGGCGCAAACAAAATCGGAGTGATCGGAACCGGGCCGCCGGCCGTGAAGATCTCCGGGATCACGGCCAGCACCAAGCGCCGTGAGGCGACCCTCCGCTTCAAGGCGGTCGGCTTTGCCACAGGCTTCCAGTGTGCGCTGGTCGCCCACCGCAACCAGGCAAAGCCGCGGTTCTCCGGCTGCAAGGCGCCGAAGACGTACACACACCTCAAACCGGGGAGCTACACGTTCCAGGTCCGCCCGCTGGACGGAGCAGGCCAAGGGGCGTCGGTCAGTAAGAAATTCCAGATCGGCTAACCCGGGCGCCCGTTGGATCAGTAGCTGGACGATCCGCCGGTGGCGGTTCTGGGCATCAGGCTCGCTCGGCACGGTGTTATGTTCGGCGGCGGTGTCGCCGTTTCACCACTCAGAGCAGGAGCACGCAGCTTCAGCTGTGTCGCCCGAACTGGACGCCGAGCCTCAGCGCCTGGCCGCACTTCCGTTGGCAGCTCGCAGCCGAGGCGCTACAACTGGGATTCTCCGATCAGGCTCCGATGCCCGACAGCGAGAAAGCCACAACCCACGCCCGCGTCCTGGTGCTCGAGGTGACCAACCGGTACGCCGACGCGGATCGCCCGCTCGCCCTGCAGTCTGAGCTGGTGATGTCGTACGTCCGCGAGGCGTGTGGCGCCCCGCTCGCGGCGGGTCTGGTGACGCTCGCGTTTGATACCGGGGCAATCTCAACGAATTTGATCCTCAGGCGCGAGGGACGTGCGGCGTTGGACCGCGGTGACGCGGCCGAGGTCGTCGCGCGTCGGCTGCCCGTCTGATCTGACAGCACGGAACAGGTTCGCGGAGCTCACGGCCGCGATGGCGACGAAGGAGCGCTCGGCGTTCCCGCGGGAACGTCCATACGCAGACGATCGCATCCGGCAGGGAGACGCGCCCGCAGCCGTCACCGCTTCGGCGACGACGGAGCAGTCTGTCCGAGTCGGGTCAGACAGCTCCTGCAGCTGAAACCGGAAGCGGAACCGCCCAGCGATCGACACAGCTTCGCCCGATCTGGGGCATTCGCGCGGCGGCGCTTGATGTCACGGGAACGGCAGGCGATCCCCGCGATTGCGTCGCCTGTGTGACCTTCGCGAGCGCGGTGGTGCCGACGGCGACCGGAACCAGTCCCGCACCAGAGGCTCGACCGGCAAAATCAACCTGCATGGGAGCACCGGACCCGTTTGGACAAATGCGTCGGCAACAAGAGCAGCTGCATCGGTTGCTCGCGAGTCCGGCGCTCAAACTGCTCCGAGAGCAGCAGGACAAGATCCGTGATGCGCTTGATTCGCCTGCGCTCCGTCAGGCACGTGAGGCGCAGGATCGGATCAATTCGGCGTTCGAGTTGGAGGCGTTGGCAGTCTTGCTGCGCCCCGCAGCCTTGGCGTCCTCATGTGTGAGCAGCCGGAAGTGGCCGGTGCTCGTCCTGAGGATGCTTGCGACAACGTCCGCGCCCGCCTCAAGCGCCACGCGAATCTCGCCGGCCGTGCGGGGCGTGCCGTCCATCAGTAATCCTCGGATCTCGGCCAGCATGTCGCGTTCGTTCTCAAGCGCGAAACTCTCGCCCTCGGTCCAGCGCAGCTTCAGGGTCAGACCGTGGCGCTTGCTATCCCAACGCGCCTTCTGGACTTCCAGAATCGTCTTCCCGTTGCGCGCACTCTGGGTATGCAGGATCGTGTCCCCTGCGCCCTCCCAGGCGCCCGAGACGCTGCCACCCTTGTTCTCGTGGTGAACCAAGATCACAGTCAGCGGTCGCGTCACACGGGAACTGACTTGGCGAATCATCTCCATGAAGGTGTTTACCTCCGCCAAGGTCCCGGCGTCGTTCATCCCGATCTTTGACAGCGGCCCCGCGATGATCACGTCGATTACCTCGGTGTTGACTAGTTGCACAAGTGCAACCCGCCTGGGCTCGTCGGCGAAGGTGAAGCTGGCCCAAGGGCGCGCGAGCACGCGAACCCACTGGTTGATGTCCTCGTCATCGCAGACAGCGAGCCGCCGCCGCAACTTCCGGCGCATCAAAGCCCGCGGCCCCTTTACGCCGACGTCGTGCCGCGGTCTGGTTGCCTGGATCCCTAGTAATTCCGGGCGATCCAGGCCGTTTGAGAAGTCCCTTCGGAAGAGCCACACCCGCTTTCAGGCTGGCGCTTGCAGCCGAACGGATCGCAGCTAGCGATCTTGCCCACCCTGCTGCCCGTGCAAATGAGGGCCTCACGGGCTGGAGGCGGATGCCCCCGGGGCGTGGTGGGAACAGGTGTCGGCGCAGCCGACTGCTGGCATTGGAGGTCAAGCTGGCACTCCTCAATCGATAGCCGTCTCAGTGCCGAAGGTCTTGCGGACAGGGGGCGCGTCCCCTGGTCGGAGCCCTGCGGTTCTGTTAGGTTTGCGCCGCGTTGGTGCGCAAGAGCGTCTGTCTGAGGGTCGCCGTAGCCGGGCTGGCTGCGACGGCGGCGGTCGCGCTGGGTGCGGCCACTGTCGCCGCACGGAGCGTCGGCGTCGCGATTTCCTCTGCGGCCTCCGTGCACCCCGTACCTGGCGCGCCGGCTCAGCTGTACGGCGTCGCCTGTTCGTCGGCCGCGCAGTGCTACGCGGTCGGGTTCGCCAAGCACGCCGGTGCGGTCGTCCCGATCAAGAACGGCGTCCCGAGCGCCGCCGAGACCGTCCGCGGGACGTCCACGCTTCAGGGGATCGCATGTGGCGGCGGTGACGAGTGCGTCGCGGTCGGCCAGAACTCGAAGCAGCTTGCCGTCGTGCTCGGGCTCACCGGAGGAGCGATCGGCGCGGCTCAGCAAGTAGCGCCGAAGGCGTACGTGCTCGGCACCGTCGCGTGCCCCGCCGCGACGAATACGTGCGAGGCGGGCGGCTCCGACCAGGGCGAGCTCGTCGAGACGACGAACGGCGCCCCGACCGACTACCAGCCGATCTTCGGCTTCGGCTTCGTGTTCGGGATCGCCTGCGGCAGCGCCACGGTGTGCGAGGCAGTCGGCAACTCGGCGCCGGGCAACCGCGGCCTGATCGAATCGATCATCGGCGGGGCGCCGCAGTCGCAGCACAAGGAGCCCGGTCAGCTCGATCTCGAGAGCATCGCCTGTCCGACACCGACGACGTGCGTGGCCGTCGGTGGGTTCGCGCCACCACATGCGCACGAGGGCACCGTCGTGACGATCTCGAACGGCAAGCTCGGCAAGGTGCATCTCGTCTCGGGGACGGCGGACCTGTCGGCCGTCGCCTGCCCAACCCCGAGCACCTGCGAGGCACTCGGCGATACCCCCGGCACTCAGGGAACGGCACGGGGCGTCGGCGTCACGATCAAGAACGGCGTCCCAGGCCGGCGGCGCGTGCTACCCGAGCAGTTCGACGCGCTCGCCTGCCCAGGGCCGGCACGCTGCATCGCCGTCGGCAACGCGGCGAAGAAGCCGTACCGGGCGTTCGTCGGCACGCTCCGTGTCGCTTGACCGGGCGGGCGAGCGCGTAGGTGAGCTGTCCGTCGATCAGCCGGCGGACGAGGTCATGAAAGCTCCCGGACAAAGGCAGCCGCGGCTCTCCGGGGCGCCTTCGCGGGCGTTGCAGTCAGGATCGACAACCGCACGGAGGCCCGCAGCTGGCCGGCCACGACCCATCCTCAGCACTGACGAGCTCGTCGTCGTTGCAGATAACGTGTGCGCAGACGTTTCGCACCAACCGGGGCTATACGAACAACCGAGATCGACCGGGCGCGCCCGGGATAAGCGTCATCGCCGAAGCTCGTGGACGGCTCGCGCTTCCACCCTCCTGTTCGCCGACATCAGGCGGGGCGGACCGCTAGTTACGATCGCGCTCGGTTGCAGGCGCCAACGCTGAAAGATGGCATGAGCAGGTGACGTAGCGGCCCGGGTGAAGGCGGCCGGTCCTCCGCGTCGAATGACATGGGTTGAAGGCGCGCGCGGTAGCAGCCGCGCGGCCGGTCAATCGAACACGAAGGGCCGACCGTGACCCACGGTATGTGTTGGGTCGGGCTGAACGCTGCGTGTGGGTTGAGTTCACGTCGAAGGAGAGGTGACGTATGTCGATCGTGATGGGCTTGGATCAGCATCGGGCGCAGATCACGGCCGAGTGGGTCGATACCGAGACGGGCGAGGTGTCGCGTGGTCGGATCGCGCCGGCGGATCGTTCGGGCGTGTGCCGGTTCCTGGCGAGATTCAATGGTCTGCAGCTCGAGGCCGCGCTGGAGGCAACGACGGGCTGGCGGTTCGTGGTCGAGGAGCCCCGCCGGATCGGTGCCGGGGTGCATCTCGCGGAGCCGGCGGAAACGAGCGCGCTGCGGGGGAACAAGCAGCGCGCGAAGAACGACCGGGCGGACGCGAGGCATCTGCGGGAGCTGCTGATGGCGTCGAGGGTGCCGGAGTGCTGGATCGCTCCGGATCACATCCTCGATCTCCGCGCCAGGGGTCCGGCTCAGGCACGCGCTGGTCCACGACCGCGGGGAGTGGCAGCAGCGGATGCAAGCCGTTCTGTATCACCACGGGTTGCCGAAGCGTGTTGATCTGCTGACGCGCGAGAACCGCGCGTGGGTTGGGCAGCTGCCGCTGCCGGCCGCTGGACGCGAGCAGATCACGGTCGCGCTGGCCGTGATCGACGCGGTCGATCTGCAGCTGCGGCCGATCGATCAGGAGCTGTGCTCCTACGCGCGGCGCCAGGCCGGGTGTCGGGCGCTGCAGGCGCACTACGGGATCGGCGCGCTGACGAGCGTCGTGATCCTCGCTGAGCTCGGCGATCCGCGCCGGTTCTCGTCCTCCCGCGAGGCGGTCCGTTACGGAGGTATGGACATAACCGTGCATGCGTCCGACAAGCGCCGCGCGCCCGGGCACCTATCCCGGCAAGGCCGCCGGCGTTGCGATGGGCGCTATACGAGGCCGCCCAGGCCGCACGGCGCAAGACGAGCCCCGACTACGCCTACTACCAGCAGGCCGCTGAGCGACTCGGCGGCAACCGCGCTCTGCTCGGCGTGATGCGCGAGCTGCTCAAACGCAGCTATCACACGCTCCGCGAGCTCGGCGACGAAGCGCTCGCGCCCGCCTGAGAAACTTCCCGGTGCGCGCGATGCCTTTACGTCACCGATGCACCGCGGCCAGCTCCCGCATTCTGCTGCCGCCACGTCCGCGTGGACGGCCTCGAAAGATCGAGCGGCCGCAACGCTTCACCCAGCGGGATCAACACCCCATCAACCATCATGTCACCGACCCGGGAGCCAACCCCAGGTCGCGGGCCGAGATAAGTCTGGGCGCCCGCGCGCACACCAATCCAGCCGATGAACCCCCGACGCAACGAACTCGAGCGCACATCGAGCGCCCGTCGGATCGGCAGCTGGGCAACAGGACCGAGCCCGTCCCGGCTCAGACTCCTCCTCTCGTGGGCGAGGTCAGGACCCGTGTCGGAACCCGCCCGCCGTCCACGGGGGGCTGGCGAGCGCCCGGACGCCTGCAAGGTGGTGCTAGGACGAGTTTGAGTTATCGACCATCTGGGCGATCTCCACGAAATCGATCGTGGGTGGGACGCCGTACAGGCCGGTCACTCGCTCACGCAACTCCTCGGAGAAGAAGCCCACGGCCGCGTCCTCGGAGTCCCAAACGTAGAAGTTCGTCGCCCGGTGATGCTTGTCGTCGAACGTGAAGAACTTGAAACGCAGCCCCGGCATGCCCTCGAACATGCCACGGGCATTCTCAGCTACCGCGATCACGCGTGCTCGATCAAAGTCGTCGTCGTATTCGAACGTGACGTTGACGCCGATCACTGTGGTCCTCCTGTCCGTTGAGCGAGCCAGCCGGATCGACCGGCGCAGCTCGACCGCTTAGCGTTCGAGCGTGACCCTATCGCCACGGCGGACCACGGTCTAGTGACAGTCCTCCCGAGCCCCAAGCTGCGTCGGAACCGCGCAGCGAGCATCGCGCCGGTACTCTCGTCCTCGCGTCAGACGCGATTCCGGCAATCAGCGAGCTCGCGACGAGAACACCGATGCCCTGCAGCGCGCTGAAAACGGCAACGGCGTGCCGCTTGGGCATTCGTCCCGGCTCGGTCCACACGGCTCGCTTCCGCTTCCGAGCTTTCTCGACGGCCAGAACCGTCGGATGATCGCCTCCGTGGAAATGCGGTCGCCCGGGCGCGAACGATCACCGTGATCCAGACGTCGCCAAACCAATCGCGCGCTCCAGGGAGGCCCGGATGGCCAAACCGGTCGTCAGAGATGCGAGCTTTCCGCGCATACGAGGTGCGCCGACCGATCAGCGTCGAGCGTCGCGACACGACGAGAGCAGGTCTCGGCGCCTGGAGTCGTGTCGGTCTGGTTGTTCAGTGGGGGATCTTGACGAGCACGCGTTGGCGGGTGCCGGCGTCGACTTCGTCGTGTGCTTTTGCGATCTGCTCGAGCGGTAGCGGATCGCCGATCCGTATTGACAGGGCTCCCTCCCGTGCCGCGGTCGTGAGGTCGGCTGCGGCTTGGTGTTTGGCTGCCGCTGGGAAGTCGTCGCTGCCGAGCAGTCGGATCGTGAGGTTCGCGAACAGCATTGGCCAGAACGGGATCTCGGGGCGGTCCTGGCGGGTTGCGTAGGCTGCGATGACAGCGTCGTTGGCCGTGACGGCTGCGTCGAGGTCAGCGTTGTCGGAGAACGCGACCTCGATGATGCGGTCCACACCCGCGGGAGCGCTGGCACGGATAGCGTTGACCGGGTCGGGCTGATCAAGCGCGACAGCGTCCGCGACGGCTGGGTTCACGAGGTGGAGATCGCGCTCGCGCGTGACGGTTCCGATCACCGTCGCGCCGCCCCAGCGGGCGAGCTGCGCGGCAAGCGACCCGACCGCACCGAGCACACCGTTTACGAGCACGGTCTTGCCGGTGACGGGGCCGTCCGCGAAGACCGCGCGGTGCGCGGTGATGCCGGGGATCCCGAGGCATGCGCCCAGGTCGTCGCTCACCTCCTCAGGAAGCTCGACGGCCTGCTCGGCCGGTACAACGGTGAGCTGCGCCGCCGTGCCGAACGGACGGTAGGACTGGGCTCCGTACACCCAGACCCGCCGGCCGACCCGCGCGGCGTCGACGCTGTCCCCGACGGCATCGACGACACCTGATCCGTCGCTGTGCGGAACGATCCGTGGGTAGGGCATCCCGTGGCCGACCCAGTCGCCACGCTTCTTCGTATCTCCAGGATTCACGCCGGACAGGTTCACCCGGACCCGCACCTCGCCGCGACCCGGCTCAGACGCGGCCATCTCACCCACCCGGAGCACTTCCGATGCCGATCCCTGCCGCTCATACCAAGCCGCGAGCACGAGCGACCCCTCACACGGTCCGGTTGACGGCGAACCGGACAATCGCGAGCGCCTTCGCCTCGGGACCGGCCAGGTATGCGTCGAACGGTTGACCCCCGATCTCGACGCCTTCAGGCTGACGCATGCCGAGCTCAGCCTCAACTCGGGTCGGTGGCGCGCGCGGGCTCGGCGGTGTCGATCGTGGCGGCCCAGCTGCCGAGCAGGCGCAGGGCGTCTTCGGACCGTGAGCCGGGCTCGGCGGTGTAGGTGAAGAGCGTCAGGCCGGGGTCCGCGGCGAGGTCCATCCGGTTGTAGCTGACGCTGAGCTCGCCGACGACGGGGTGGTGGAATTGCTTGATGCCGGTGTTGTGGAAGCGGACGTTGTGGGTGGCCCAGCGGGTGCGGAACTCGTCGCTCTGGGTTGCGAGTTCGCCGACGAGGTCTGTGAGCTCGCGGTTGTACGGGTCACGGCCCGCGGCCGAGCGCAGGATCGCGACGGTCTCGGTCGCGACACGGTCCCACTCGGGGTAGGACGCCTGCGCGCGCGGATCGAGGAACACGAACTTTGCCGTGTTGACGGGTCGTGCGGGCGCGTCGTAGAGCTCGGAATAGAGCGCGCGTCCGAGCTGGTTGGCGGCCAGGAGGTCGAGGCGGTCGTTGCTCACGAACGCGGCAGCGCCGGTGATCGCGTCGAGGATCCACTGGACCTCTGGCCGAACGCCGTGCTTGGCTGGGCGGCGACGAGGCCGTGCTGGCATCAGGTGTGCCGCGCGCGCGAGGTCGAGGAGGTGCGCGCGCTCGGCGTCGTCGAGCGCAAGCGCGCGGGCCAGTCCCTCCAGCACGCCTTCGGAGACCCCGTTCATGTCCCCGCGCTCAAGGCGGGTGTAGTACGGGACGCTGACGCCGGCGAGGACGGCGACCTCCTCGCGGCGTAAGCCGGGCACGCGACGAGCGCCGTATGAGGGCAATCCCGCCTGCTCGGGTGTGACCCGGCCGCGGCGGGAGGTCAGGAACTCGCGGATCTCGTTCTTGGTGTCCACGAGATCCAGAGTAGACCCCTCCGGATGGGTCTGGGAGACCCTGTCAGTAGCCCGTTCACAGGGACTCCCAGTCTCGGCCGATCGGTGCTGAAGTGGAGACATCGAACGACCCGCCGAAAGGGCAGACATGACCGACATGAGCGACATCCAGTTTGACAACGGGGCCATCAAGATGGCCGGAAACCTCTATCTGCCCGACGGGTTCGACGACGCGGGCAGCTATCCCGCGATCATCGCCGTTCACCCCGGTGGTGGCGTGAAGGAGCAGACTGCCGGCCTGTACGCCCAGAAGCTCGCGGAGCAGGGGTTCGTCACGCTCGCCTTCGACGCTTCCCACCAGGGCGCAAGCGGCGGCGAGCCACGCTTTCTGGATGACCCGATGCGACGCGCCGCTGACATCTACAGCGCCGTGGACTACCTCACCACCCTCACGTTCGTCGACAACGACCGGATCGGCGCGCTGGGCATCTGCGCGGGCAGCGGCGCCGCGATCAAAGCGACCTCGACCGAGCGTCGGATCAAGGCCGTCGCCACGGTCAGCGCGGTCGACGTCGGCGCGGCGACACGCAAGGGTTGGGACGGCAAGGCCTCAGAAGCTGACCAGATCGCCAACCTCGAAGCCGTCGCAGCTCAGCGCACCGCCGAAGCCGCAGGCGCCGACCCGGTCTACTGGCCCTACGTCCCGGCCGTTGGGGACACCTCCGCGCCCGGCGATCTGCAGGAGGCCGCCGACTACTACCTGACCCCGCGCGGCCAGCACCCGAACGCTCCGAACAAGATGCTGACCGACAGCCTCAGCTACATGGTCGCGTTCCACGGGTTCGACCTGGTCGAGTCGTTCCTGACCCAGCCGCTGCTGGTCATCGCAGGCAGCGAAGCGGGGTCCCTGTGGCACAGCGCGGAGCTCTACGCCAAGGCGCCGGGAACCAAAGAGCTGGTCGTGATCGACGGCGCCACGCACATGGACCTCTACGACGGTCCCCGCGTCGACGAGGTCCTGGGCCACCTGTCGCCGTTCTTCGCCGAGAACCTCGGCGACCCGCGGGCGGTCGAGCTGACCGCGAGCACACAGTCACGCTGACCGCGAACCAGATGCCGGCTGCGTGCTCACACTCGAGCACGCAGCCGCGCTGAAAGGACCCGAGATGCCCACCGATCATCAGCAGACGAGAACGGACGCGACCATGACTGCCTGGTCGACCGATGACCTTCGCGCGATCGCGGAGAACGACGACCTGTTCGTCTCCCCGCTCCGCGAGGACGGAACCACCTTCGGCACCCCGACCCAGACCTGGGCGCTGATCGTCGACGGTGACGTCTACGTGCGCGCCGCCAACGGGCCGCAATCACGGTGGTACCAGGCAGCGATGAGCCAAAAGGCCGGACGGGTCCGCGTTGCCGACAAGACCTACGACGTCGCGTTCGAACCGGCCGGTGACCAGGCGTCCGACGCGATCGACGCGGCGTACGAAGCGAAATATCCAGGCAGCACGGCCGTCCCGATCATGCGGGGCGACGGCCCGAAGTCGGCCACCGTCCGAATCGTGCCTCGCTGACCACCTACGTCCTAGCCACTACGTCAAGACGCCGATAGCAGCCGACCAGGATGCCCGCCACGCCCTATGTCATCAGCAACAGGAGACCACCTCATGAACACCGCTCAACTCGGAGACCTCACCGTCTCCCGCATCGGCCTTGGCGCCATGACCATGGCCGGCACCTACACCAGCGAAGGCGCGCTGGATGACACCGAGTCGATCCGCACCATTCACCGCGCCCTGGACCTCGGGGTGACACACATCGACACCGCCGAGATCTACGGGCCGTTCCACAGCGAAGAGGTCGTCGGCCAGGCCATCAAAGGCCGCAGAGGAGACGTCGTCATCGCTACCAAATTCGGGCTCGTCTCCCACAACAGCGACAGCCCGGAAGGTCTCGTAATCGACTCCAGCCCGGCCAACATCAAGGCAGCGGTCGAAGGGTCGCTCACACGACTCGGGACCGACTACATCGACCTCTACTACCAGCACCGCGTCGACCCCAACACCCCGATCGAGGAGACCGCCGGAGCGGTCGCCGACCTGATCGCAGAGGGCAAGGTCCTGCACTTCGGGCTCTCCGAAGCCAGCCCTCAGACCATCCGCCGCGCCCATGCCGTCCAACCGGTCACCGCGCTGCAGACCGAGTACTCGCTCTGGACCCGCGACGTCGAGGACGAGATCCTGCCGCTCCTCCGCGAGCTTGGCATCGGGTTCGTTCCCTACTCACCGCTCGGCCACGGCATGCTCACGGGACAGATCCGCACCGTCGCGGACTTTGCCGAGGACGATTGGCGCAAGACCAACCCCCGGTTCACCGGCGAAAACTTCCAACGCAACCTCCAGATCGTCGACGAGGTACGTGCCATCGGCGCCGAGATCGACGCGACGCCCGCCCAGACCGCGCTGGCCTGGATCCTCACCCGCGGAAACGACATCGCGCCGATCCCTGGTACCCGCCGCGTCGCGCGCGTTGAAGAGAACACCGCCGCTGACAGCATCCAACTCACCGCCGCCCAGATCGACCGACTCAACACCCTCACCCCAGCAGCTGGCGAGCGGCACGACGAGAACAACATGGCCAACATCGACCGATAGCCTGAGAAATCAGCGGCCTCCTGAGGACCGGTCACGAGGCCAATGCACCAAAACTCTTACCTCGGCGTCTGCACGCCTCTGACGCCCGCGGCAACGATCACGCTGTTGGCGAGGCGCATGCCGGAGTCTGGGGGCGACGGGCCCAGTCTCGGTCCGACCGTCCCAGTCTCGGTCCGACTGTAGATCCGGCGCTGGCGTTGCAGGACTTGCTTGCCGCGCATACGAGGACTGCCAGCCTCTGGGCTGACAGGCGCGTTGAGGCATCAAAGCAGGTACCGAACGGGTCGATCGGATCGCAAGTAGTGGCAAATGTGCAAGCGCGGGCATCTGCTCGCTCGCGCGAGCGGCGAGCGCCGGTATCACGCGAATCCGCATGCGAGCTGCCGACACCGAATGGACCGAAAGCACGAGGCGGTACGCGGAGCACGACAGGCATTGGGTGAGACATGCCGGCGACGCCGGCCTGCGTGATCGGATCGTTGGCGAACCGCGAGACGCTCGGGTCAGAGCCTCGTACGGGATCACGAAGCGTTTGATGAGGACGCTGCGGAGCCGGCGGCGCAGCGCTCAACGCTTGAGGATGAACGTCTTCGTGACAGTCGTAGCGGTGCCCCCGTCCGGTGTGAAGGTGCCGATCGCACTGACCACGACCCGGGAGGCGTCGTGGAGATCGCTCCGGCCGGAAGCCGTCAGCTTCAGTTCCTGCGGCCGGCCGGCCGGGCTGATGAGCGTGGCCCTGAACTTCCCGGCCAGGATGCGCGCGGACTTGTGCCCACGCGGGCTCGGCATCACGAGGTACCAGCGGAGATCCAGCTCGCCGGCCGACGGGGCGGCGAACGTGAACTCGTGCCGGCCGCTGTGGAGCAGAGCGTCGATCGTGGTGTGCCTGGGGATGAGGACGGGCAGGAGCGCGGCTCGCACCGACTGCGCGCTCACAGGCGTCTGGACGAGTGTCCCCAGCCTGCTCACCGTCGGGGTGACGGAGCTGTCGGTGGCGGTGATCGTCACATCGTGAGCCTCACCCGAGCTGGTGATCGTGGCCGTGTAGGTCCCGTCACCGTCCACCTCGGCAGCTTGCCGAGCGTTACTACAACGTGACGTCCTGGGCCGAACACCCCACCGGCGGCCACTTCCCCGCCGTCGCTGAACCTGAGCTGCTTGCCAGGAGCCTGCGTGACGCATTTCGCCCGATGCGGCAGCGGGCCTGAGACGCTGCGCCGGGGGGTGGCTAGCGCCAGCCGAGCGCCGGCGCGACGAGGGTGAGGATGTCCTCGATCAGGTGCGCGTTGTATTCGACGCCGAGCTGGTTGGGCACGGTCAGCAGCAACGTGTCCGCTGCGTCAATGGCCTCGTCCATGCGGAGCTGATCAGCGAGCACGTCTGGCTCGGCCGCGTATGAGCGCCCGAAAATCGCGCGCGTGCTCTCGTCGATCATCCCGATCTGGTCTTGGGAGTCGCGGTTGCCGGCGAAGTAGTCGCGGTCGGTGTCGGTCGTCAGCGCGAAGATGCTGCGGCTGACGGATACCCGCGGCTGGCGGTCGTGCCCCGCCTCGTTCCACGCCTCGCGGTAGGCCTCGATCTGCTTGCGCTGCTGGACGTGCAGCGGCTCGCCGGATTCGTCGTCCTTCAGCGTCGAGCTTTGCAGGTTGAGCCCGAGCCGGGCCGCCCAGACACTGGTCGCGTTCGATCCGGATCCCCACCAGATCCGGTCCCGCAAACCAGCCGCGTACGGCTCGACCCGCAACAAGCCCGGCGGATTGGCGAACATCGGCCGCGGGTTCGGCTTCGCGAACCCTTTGCCTTCCAGAACCTCGAGCGCGACCTCGGTGTGCTTGCGCGCCATGTCAGCGTCGCTGTCGCCGTCGGCGGGACCGTAGCCGAAGTAGCGCCAGCCATCGATCACCTGCTCGGGCGACCCTCGGCTGATCCCCAGCTGGAGCCGGCCACCGGCGATCAGATCGGCCGCCCCGGCGTCCTCGGCGAAGTACAGCGGGTTCTCGTAGCGCATATCGATCACGGCCGTGCCGATCTCGATCTGCGAAGTCCTCGCGCCGACCGCCGCCAGCAGCGGGAACGGCGAGGCGAGCTGACGCGCGAAATGGTGAACTCGGAAGTATGCGCCGTCAGCGCCCAATTGCTCCGCTGCGACGGCGAGCTCGATCGACTGCGCCAGCGCGTCCGCGCCGGAGCGCGTCCGCGACTGCGGGCTCGAGCTCCAGTGACCGAAGGAGAGGAATCCGATCTTCTTCACGCGTTCTTGAACCCGCCGGTCCGACAAGAAAGCCAGCAGGTCTCCACTACGGCAGGCTAGCGGTGCGCGTGCCGGCCGGGAGCCGCAAGCATGCAACGGAGACCGCCGGCGGGGGACCGTTGTGCTCGTGTGGGCTAACGACGAGCCTCGAGCTCGTTGATCCGGTCGAGCAGCTCGCACACGAGCACGGCGCCGGCATAGTTGAGCCCGAGGTCACGGCGTAGCCGCTCCGCTCGCGCCACCCGCGCGGCGCTGCTCGGGTCGAAGCGTGGAGTCTCGGCCGCAGCGGTCCGTTGCGGCTCAAACAGTCCGTACTCCAGGTAGCGCCGCACGTGGACGATCTGGACCCCCGCCCGTCTGGCGACGACGGTCAGCTCGACCGTCTCCTCTTCGGCGAGGTCGCGATCAGTCGGCTCGTTATGCCTGTAAGCGTTCATCGTCACGTCTCCCGTGGTTCAGGGCTCGGGGTTGTGGCGAGCTGCTCGTAGAGCTCACGCTCACGGTCCGACAGCTCCTTCGGTACGACGATCTTGACGATTGCGTGGAGATCGCCGGTGCCGCCACCGCGCTTTGGAAGTCCTCGCCCGCGGAGCCGCAAACGCCGGCCGCTGGAGGAGCCCGCCGGCACTCGGACCCGGGCGGTGCCGGTTGGAGTCTTGACGGCGACGGTCGTCCCGAGCGCCGCCTCGGATGGTGTGATCGGGAGGTCTACATCAAGATCGTGATCGCCACGGCGGCGGAAGCTTGGGTGCGGTTTCAGCGAGACCCGTAGGAAGAGATCGCCGGGCGGACCGCCCCCGCGACCCTCGCCCCCTTGTCCGGCGAGGCGGATCAGCTGCCCGTCACGAACCTTGGCCGGAAAGTTGACGCTGACCTCACGACCGTCCAGCGTCAATCGCCGCCGGCCGCCGGACAGCGCGTCCTCGAGCGACAGTTCCAGGAGTGCCTCACGGTCACGGCCGCGCCCGGGCCCGTCGGCGCGGTCGGCACGCGCCCCGAACAGCGCCTCGAACAGGTCCTCGCCGAACTCCACACGGCCCTCGTCGAACCGCTGGTGAGCGAAGAAGTCCTCGAAGCTCTCCTCAGGCGCCTCGCGCTCCGCTTCGCGCCAACGAGTGCCGAGGCGGTCGTAACGCTCCCGCTTGTCGGCGTCGGACAGAACCTCGTATGCCTCACCGAGCTCCTTGAAGCGCTCCTCAGCGTCGCTGTCGGAGTTCAGATCCGGGTGGTACTCGCGCGCCAGCTTGCGGTACGCGCGCCGGATCGAATCGTGGTCCGCGTCGCGCGGAACGCCGAGCACGTCGTAGTAGTCCGTATAGCGCAGCGGCATCGCTCATCGAATCCTCTCTCAAATCGCCCGGAGGCGACGGCGCCAGCGATCCGAAGTTGGCTATCGCCGAAGGAGCGCTGCTGCCAGTTGCCCGCGGCGTCGGCGTTGAGCAGGTCGTCGCACAGCCGTCCGGCGTCTCGCGCTTGTCATCATGTGTGCAGCGCGACCAAGGAATCATGACGAGAAGGAGGAGAGAGATGGCTGCAACCGAGAAGGCGATCCTCGCAGGCGGGTGCTTCTGGGGTGTCCAGGATCTGATCCGCAAGCTCGACGGTGTGAGCGCCACGCGCGTTGGCTACACCGGCGGCGACACGCCCAACGCGACCTACCGTAACCACGGTTCGCATGCGGAGGCGATCGAGATCCTGTTCGACCCGGAGCGCATCTCCTATCGCGACCTGCTGGAGTTCTTCTTCCAGATTCACGACCCGACGACGAAGAATCGCCAGGGCAACGATGTCGGGGCGAGCTATCGCTCGGCGATCTACTACGTCGACGACGAGCAGCGCCGCATCGCAGAGGACACGATCGCCGATGTCGACGCCTCCGGCCTGTGGCCGGGCAAGGTCGTCACCGAGGTCGCGCCCGCCGGACCGTTCTGGGAGGCAGAGCCCGAGCACCAGGACTACCTCGAGCGCTACCCCAACGGCTACACGTGCCACTTCGTCCGTCCAGGCTGGAAGCTTCCGCGCCGCGCCCAGGAGGCCGTGCGCTGAGCTGACGCGAGGCGGCTGGGGGCGGTCGGACTTTTCGCCTGGCGAGGTGTAGGTGCCGCCTCGCGGGCACCTCGTCTGATCCACGTACTCGCGAGCGACTTATGGCGGACTCTGGCTGTTCAGGGAGAGTGAGCTCGGCCGGACGTTCGCGCACGCTTGCAGAGCACGCTGGAACTGAGGCGCATGCTGGTTGATCGTGGACGGAAGAGTAAAAGCTCCGTCGCGGTCAACGTCGGGAAAACTTTGCACCCGGTGCGCGCGCATACAGTCCGCGAACGTCAGGTCCTGCGCCTGGTCCTGGGCGCCGTTGGCAGGGGTTCCCCCGTTGGGCAGGAGGTTGTGGCATGCATGGCCGGCGGATTTGAATGCTGGAGAGTTGGGATCAGCGCTGCCGGGAGAGATCTTGATCTGCACTTGGCTGCCTGAGCTGGAGACCTGAGGGTCGGGGTAGTCGGGTACCCCGTGCGAGCGCATGCAGACCGCAAAGGCGACGACCTGCTTGTCGACATTCGCCTCGGCCGTCGGCCGGTTCACGGAGCCACTCGGCGAGGTGCTTCCGCAGCCCGGGATGAGCAGCCCGACCGCGATCAACCCCGGGAGATGCCGAAGTGCGCGACCTCCGGCTCGAAGTGCTCTGACGGTGTGTCCGCTGGTTGCCCTCACGTCGCCTTCTTGAGGTTGTTCGAGCCGGTTGTACATGAGCAGACGTCACAACGAGGTGACAATTGCAAGTTGCTGTGAGACGACCACGCGGGGAGGTTCCTATGGGCAACGATGATCGCTGAGATAACACGGATTTGTGTTATCTCAGGTCTCTCTGTAGGATGTGGGTCATGCCGAGTGATGCCGAGATCACGTTCGCGGACCACATGGGGCGCTTCTACGCACGTCGCTACGCGTTCCCGCCGATGGTCGGCCGCTTGCTCGGCTATCTCGCGGTGTGCGATCCACCGGAGCAGAGCATCGGGGAGCTCGCAGACGCGCTGCTCGCGAGTCGAAGCGCGATCACGCAGGCGGTCAAGGTTCTGGAGACCATGCACGCGATCCAAAGGTCGCGGGCGGCCGGTGAGCGGATGGACCGGGTCCAGATCGATCTGAGCTCGCCGCGAGTCGATGGGGCTCGACATCTCCGAGTATGAGGAGTTGAGCGAGCTGGCTCGGGAAGGCCTTCGGGTGCTGCGCGACGCTCCGCCGGAGCGCCGAGCGGTTCTGGTGGAGATGTCGGCGTTCGCCGATTTCCTGCTTGAGCAGATTCCGCTGCTCCAACAGGAGTGGGCCACCCGACGGGAGGCATTGGTCGCCAGCGGGGAGCTTCCGGACACCGATCGGGTCGATCGGGCGGGACCGGTCATGAACGGCTCATCCGCGATGGCGATCGTGGCCTCCGGCGTGAGGAAGTCGTTCGGGCAGGCGCTTGTGCTCGACGACGTCGACCTGGAGGTCGCCGAGGGCACGATCTTTGGGTTGCTCGGCCCGAACGGGGCGGGGAAGACCACGATCGTACGCATCCTGTCGACGTTGATCGCGGCGGACGCCGGCGAGATTCATGTCGCCGGGTGCAGCGTGGCGAGCGACCCGGACGGCGTGCGAGCGGCGATCGGCGTGACCGGCCAGTTCTCGGCCGTGGACGAGCTCTTCACCGGCGAGGAGAACATGCGGCTGATGGCTGATCTCAACCATCTCGACCGCGCGACGGGCCGACGGCGGGTTGCCGCAGCTCCTTGACGCGTTCGAGCTGTCCGACGCGGCGCGCAAGCCGGTGGCGACCTATTCCGGCGGAATGCGTCGTCGGCTTGATCTCGCGATGACCCTGGTCGGCTCTCCGCGAGTGATCTTCCTCGATGAGCCGACGACAGGTCTGGACCCGCGCGGCCGGCACACGATGTGGGACGCCATCCGCGACCTGCGCGCCGACGGTGTCACGATCTTCCTGACCACCCAGTATCTGGAGGAGGCCGACGCGCTCGCCGATCGGGTCGCGGTGCTCGATCGTGGCCGGATCGTCGCCGAGGGCACCCCCGAGGATCTCAAGCGACGCATCCCCGGCGGCCATGTCGGACTGCGGTTCAGCGAGCCGACCGGTGCTCCGCACGCGGCCGCGCGCGCGCTCGAGCTCCGACGCGACGACGAGGACGACCTCGTCCTGCAGGTCCCCTACGACGGCACCGTTCCCGCGCTGCGACACGTGCTTGACCGGCTCGATGACGCCGGCATCGAGGGTGTGCAGCTCTCCATCCACACCCCCGACCTCGACGATGTGTTCTTCGCGGTCACCGGTCACCCAGCCGCCGAGAAGGCCGCCGCGCGATGAGCGCCCTGACCTACACCGTCACCGATTCGGCCACGATGCTGAGGCGCAGCCTGCGCCGCCTGCTGCGCTACCCATCGATGACCTTGCTGCTGATCGGTATGCCGATCGTGTTCCTGCTGCTGTTCGTCTACGTCTTCGGCGGCGAACTCGGCGCCGGTCTCGGTCGCGAGCTCGCCGGTGGTCACACCGGCCGTGCCGGCTACCTCAACTACGTCGCGCCCGGGATCCTGCTGATGACGGTGGCAGCCGCTGTTCAGGGCACCGCGATCGTGGTCGCGATGGACATGACCGGAGGCATCATCGACCGCTTCCGCACGATGGCCATCGCCCGCGCCAGCGTGCTCACCGGCCACGTGCTCGCAAGCCTCATCCAGACTCTCGCCAGCATCGCCGTCGTGCTCGGGGTCGCGATCGCCCTCGGCTTCCGTCCGACCGCCGATCTCGGCCGATTGGCTGGCGGCAGCCGGCGTGCTGTCGCTCTTCGCGCTGGCGCTGATCTGGCTCGCGACCGCGCTCGGGCTGGCCGCCAAGAGCGTCGAGACGGCGAGCAACACACCGATGTTCCTGATCATCCTGGTCTTCCTGGGAAGCGGGTTCGTTCCCGTCGCCACGATGCCGGCCGGGCTGCGCCAGTTCGCCACATATCAGCCGTTCACCCCGGCGACCGAGACCCTGCGTGGGCTCCTCACAGGCACGCCGATCGGCTCCAACCTCGCCGGCACGGTCGCGTGGAGCGCCGGCATCGCCCTTGTCTCCTACCTCTGGGCGCTTACACCTCTACAACCACCGCCACGCTCGCTGACCCTTGCCAAGGACAGAACGTCTGATGTCTGCTGCGTACGCTGTAGCCTCAGCACGTCTCGTGCCGCTTGATCTGAGAGTTGCATGTCAACGGGTCGTGAGTGCCGGTCAGGCGACGATCCCGCGGACGTCGAGCCTGGCGATGACTTCGGGGTCGTTGAACACGTCGATCGCCGCCGCATGGTCGTCGACGATCGTGAACGCCAGCAACGCGAACGGCCGTGCCCCGTCAAACGCGACCACGCCGGCAGCGCCGTTGACCAGCGCCGGTCGGACGTGCGGCGCGAAACGCCGTGCGGCGATCGCCCCTTGCGCGACCTTTGCGGCGCCGTGAAGCTCGATTGGGTCGCCGTCGCGGCGGTGGGCGCGCAGCACGACGTCTGGGTCGAGCACCGCCACCAGCGCGTCGAGGTCGCCTTCCCGAGCGGCGGCGAAGTAGGCGTCGACGACCGCCCGCTGACGGGCCAGGTCCGGGTCGGGCGGGGGCGCCGCCTCTCGCACGCGGCGCCGCGCACGGCTGGCAAGCTGGCGGGTGGCCTGCGGCGAGCGGTCAACCATCACCGCGATTTCGTGAAACGGCACCGCGAACATGTCGTGCAGCACGAACGCGAGTCGCTCGGCCGGTGTGAGCGTGCCGAGCACGACTTGTAGCGCGATTCCGACCGAATCGGCCAGCAACGCCTCGTGCTCGGGATCGGTCCCGATCGCCGGGTTGTCGATGATCGGCTCGGGCTGCAAGCCATCGAGTGGCTGCTCGTTGCGGGCCCGGCGGGATCGGAGCATGTTCAGGCAGATCCGGGCGAGAACCGTTGTCAGCCACCGCTCGAGGCTGTCGATCTGCGCCGCATCGGTCCGCGCCAGCCGTAGCCATGTCTCCTGGACGGCGTCGTCGGCCTCGCTGAGCGAGCCGAGGATCCGGTAGGCGACCGCGCGCAGACGCGGTCGTTGGCGGTCGAACTTGCTGGCGAGCTCGAGTTCGTGCATCGCTGTCACACCGTCCGGGTCTCGGGGGTCATACCGGAGAGACCCCCGAAACCCAACCAATGTGACAGGAGGTGCCCGATGGCACGCATCCAGGGAGTATCGAAGAGCGAGGCCGGGCCGATGGTCAGGCTCGTGTACAGGCTCGGACCAAGAATGATGAAGAAGCTGACCGGTCGCGCACCGCAAACCGGCAGCGGGATGGAGCCGATCGAGATCTGGGCCCAACAGCCGAAGATGATGATCGGAATGGGCAAGTTCAACCAGGCGGTGCGCAAGGGGAAGTCCGTCGATGAGCGGATCAAGAACCTGGTTGAGCTGAAAGGGGCGCAGATGATCGGATGCGAATTCTGCGTCGATCTGGGCTCGCAGATCTGTCGCCACTCCGGCTTCTCCGACAACGAGCTGCTGGCTCTGCCGCGCTATCGCCAGAGCGATCTGTTCACAGAACGCGAGCAGGTGGCGCTCGATTATGCGGTCGCCGTGATGCGCACGCCGGTCGAGGTCACCGACGAGCTGTTCACGCGGATGCGAGAGCACTTCAGCGACGAGCAGCTCGTCGAGCTCACCGCATTGCTGACGCTCGTCAACATCGATCGGTTCAACGCTGCGTTCGGGATCGGCTCGGCCGGGTTCAGTGAGGGAATGGTCTGCGTGCTGCCCGACCGCCCCGTCCCCGACGCCGCGCTGGCAAGGATCGCCTGATGGAAAATGACGGTTAGGTCAAGGTCAAGCTAAAGCCGATTCTGAGGTGGGCGATCAGCGAGATTTGCGCTCGAGTCCTCCTCGCTTCCTATGGCCATCCGGCACGGGGTGCCGGGGCCCCGGCTGTCAGCAGCACGCCCGAGCGTGGCCCCTTGAACATGCTCTCGGGACCACGCCACTCCTGCGCGAGCATGAATAGGGTTGTGCCGTTCGTGCCGCCGAGCGCACAGGCGAAGCATCCGCGGTCAAGCTCGATCGTCTCGAGCTCTTCACCACCCTCACAGACGCGGACGCATCGCATGTTCGGGACGTCCGCATACCAGACCGCGTTCTCCTCGTCGGCGCAGATGCCGTCGGGGACGCCCTCCCCGAGATCGGCCCACACGCGCCGGTTCGACAGATTGCCGTCGGCTTCGATGTCGAAGGCGGTGAGCCGCTTGGCGTAGGACTCGGCGACGATCAGCGTCGGCCCGTCGGGCATCACGAGCATCCCGTTGGGGAACGCGAGGCCGTCGGCCACCTGGCGCGCTGAGCCGTCGGGAGCGACCAGGGCGATCACTCCGGGCGCAAATGGCTCGCCGGCCATCATGTCGAACCCGCCGCCGTTCACGTACGCGTCGCCGCGAGCGTCGACTACGAGCTCGTTCACGGCCGGAGGGTCGGAGACCGCCCCCAAGTCGCCATGGGTCACCATTGACCCATCCTGCTCGCGCCGCAGGAGCAGACCGTCGCGCGCCGACACCGCGAGCAGACGGCCGTCTGGCAGCCAGTCGATGCACAGCGGGAACGATTCTCCCCGCAGGATGACCTCGCTGACGCCGTCGAGATCAACGGCGATCACCTCCTGCGTCCCCCAGTCCGAGAACCAGAGCCGGTCCCGATGCCAGCGAGGCTGCTCGCCGAACACAAGGCCGCTCAATAGCGTTCGAAGTTCAGACATCGAAAGACCTGCCCGGCCAGGAGACACTGACCAACAGCAATCAAATTCTTGCAGGACTGGGTCGAGCGCTGTTAGGGTGGTGGCGCGGTCACGTCCTGGGAGGGATCATGTCTTCGAAGCGATTCGCTGTACTGACCGGTGCGGTCCTGTGCCTGGCCCTGGCGGTGGTCGTTGCCGGTGCGCCGCCCGCGTCAAGACACCGCGTAAGCGGGGCGCCGGTCGCTGCTACAGCGCCCGCGCCCGCGGGCCCGATCCTCACGCCGTTTCAGCATCCGACAGCGTCAGGGCCGACGCCCGACCTCGCCCCGGCTAGCACGGCCTCACCATGGACGCCGCTTGTGAACGCGCCACCGTTCGGGACGCCGGGCACGATGCTGCTCGAGAGCGACGGGACCGTGCTTGTGCACGATGAGCCCGACAACAACGTAACGGGCGGCACGAACATTTGGTGGAAGCTCACGCCTGATCCGAGCGGTAGCTATGTCGATGGGACGTGGAGCCAGATCGCATCGATGCCGGCGGACTACACGCCCCTGTATTTCGCCTCGGCGATCTTGCCTGATGGACGGATGATCGTCGAGGGCGGTGAATACATCGGCGAGAACCCGGTGTGGTCCAGCGAGGGTGCGATCTACGACCCGGTGAGCAACAGCTGGACCTCTGTCGCGCCACCACCGGGTTGGACCAACATCGGGGACGCCGCCAGTGACGTCCTGACCGACGGCACCTTCATGCTCGAACATCCGTGTAACACGTGTCTCGCCGATCCGGACCTGACCGTCGATGATGCGTTGCTCGACGCGGCGAACCTGACCTGGAGGGTGATACCGGCGACCGGCAAGACCGATCCCAACGACGAGGAAGGTTGGACGCTCGAGCCGAACGGCCAGGTCCTGACCATCGATGTGTGGGGGCTCGGCAACACGGAGCTGTTCGACCCGAGCAGCGACACCTGGAGCTTCGCAGGGGCCCTTAACCCGACGGCATCCCCGTCAACCCGTTCCCGATCGTCGAGATCGGACCGCAGACCGAGATGCCGGGTGGGAACGTGTTCGTGGTCGGGGCCGGCACGAGCACGCAGGAGTATCCAACGCCGTGCACCACGGACGCAGACACGCAGACCGCGCTGTATCAGTACAACGGCGGGACCGGTGGCACGTGGAGCGCGGGGCCGGAGATCCCGACCATCGACAACGAGCAGTACGCAAGCACCGACGGGCCGGCGTCGATCCTGCCGGATGGGAACGTGCTGTTCGACGCAAGCGCGTGCACGTACAACATCCCGACTCACTTCTTCCTCTACAACGCCAGCTCGAACACCATCACCCAGATCGCGGACGTGCCGAACGCGCCGAACGACACCTCGTACCAAACTCGGATGCTCGCGCTGCCCAACGGTCAGGTGCTGTTCAACGACGGCAGCAACCAGATGCTGGTGTATACGGCGGGCGGTTCGCCGAACAAAGCATGGAAGCCCACGATCAGTTCGTTGAGCGCGAGCACCCTTGCCCCGGGCGGCACCTACAACGTGTCGGGCACGCAGCTTGCCGGGCTCGACCCGGGAGCCACGTACGGTGATGATGTCCAGGACAACACCAACTTCCCCTTGGTGCGGATTACCAACTCATCCACCGGTGTGGTCACATACGCCAGGACCCACGACTGGAGCTCGGTATCGATTGCTCCCGGCGCGAGAGCCTCGACACAGTTCACCCTCCCCAACACGACGCCGACGGGAAGAAGCACCGTCGTCGTGGTCGCCAACGGGATCGCCTCATCACCCGTGAAGGTGACCGTCTCCTGATGAACGTGCGGTAGTCCCGCTCGATCTCCGTGCCCGCCCCACGCGCCCAGGGCGGGCCTACGCCTGCGAGGGACAGGCACCGCCGGCGAGGCTCGAGGACAGGTGCGCCATGTCGGTGTGCGGAGCGCGGGCGAAAATCCCGCGAGTACCGAAAGAGGAGGCGATGATGGCGTTGAATCCGCGGGGCCGGGTACGGGGGTGGTCGACGTCTGTGATTGTCGGCGTCGGCCTGGCGATGCTGCCCGTCGCGGCGTGCGGCAGCGCCAAGCCCGAGACGAGCTCTGCATCGGCGGGCGTGTGCCGCCCAAGGCGCGAGTGGCGATGGCGAGGTTTCTAGACGTATCTCCAGCCAAGATCACGGCGTCGAGCTCGACGGGCGAGCAACGGTTCGCCGCAATGCCTTTGGAGTGTCGACGCTCGCCGGCGGAGCACGCGTCATGACCACTTGTCAACGTCTACAGCGGACCGCAGCCGTACTTCATTCTCGAGCGAACGATCGTCGAGGACAGCCAGGTGTTCACGCCGATCCGCTGCTGCCCCTCGCCGCTTTCGATCACCCGGCTCGGCCTCGAGGCAGTCCTGGTTTCCCCAGTATCCCTACCTGATGGCGACCGACGGCTACCGGCTGCTGACCGTCACGTCGAGCTGGGCGCACCAGCCTCAACGCGTCGAACGAGCGCTCGCCGAGGCGGTCGCACGAACCTATCTGCACACGCCCTCACGGGAAGGCTGCGCAACGAATCGCCAACGGCTACCCATCCGGATGACCTCGACAAACGCAGGGCCGCGATTCCGCTACCTCAAGCCGTGTCGCATAAAGGGTGATCGGACCCCGCTCACGGGATCACGACGATGAGTCTTGGCTGGGCGCCGGCGGCTTGCGTGGCGGCCGGGTCGATCGGCGCGATGAGCGGGCGCTGCGCCTTCAAGATTCCCGCCAGCAGGCGCGCCTGTCTCGCATCGCCAGGTGTGTAGAGGACCTCGTAGCCGGCTGGCGCCGCGGCCCCCAGGTTGCCAGTCCCGACGACGTGCACCCGGTCGCGTGACAGGTCGACAGCGAGACGGTGGGCCGCGCGCGGCGTGCTGCCGGCGTTCAGGACCGCCACCGCCGCCGTGGGAGGCGGCTCGATCCGCGGCTTGCTGTTCTGCTCGGGCGCGCTCGAGTCGAAGGTGAGATGAATGGCCGCGACGGCGACCGCGACAGCGACGGCAGCGACGATCCCGACCCCGATCGCGATGAGAGCCCACCGCCGGCCTGATCGGTAGCGCTCGCGCGGGACTGGTGCCGCGCTTGGGGACAATGCGTCGCGCGGCGGTTGGGGCGCCGCGAACGCTGCGGCTCCCTGCGTGACGATCTGCGGGTAGCCGGCGGACGCCGTCGCCAGTTGTGCCTTCAGCACAGCCGTCCGCGAGACCACCGCGTGCACCTGGGCGCGCTGTCTGCGGATCCGTCTGTGGTTGATGAACACCGCCAGCAAGGCCAGCGGCAGCAGCACAATCGTCGCGAGCCCGCCGACCCGGCCGATGGACTGGAGGAGCGGCGTCTCGATCGGGGCGACCTCGCGCGTCGGGACCGAGAAGGCTTTGAGGATCAGGTGCCTGGGCGTGATTCGCACGGCGGAGACGGGTACGGTCTGCTCGGCGATGGCCAGCAGCTCGCCGTTGCCAACGGCATTGGTGAGCGTGTTGTGCACCCAGTAGACAGCGCCGTACTCGCGCCACGCGATCGTCTCGAGGTGGCTGCCGTCGTAGTACAGGTCGTACGTCCGCGTCCCGACGCGAATCGTCTGATCGGGGTCGGCGAACAGCGGCGCGTCGGTCCAGGTGGTTCCCTGCACATCGTAGAACTGGCCGAGGTCCCCGTTCGAGAACGCCTCGACGTAGATCGGATACGGATCGCCATCGGGGGCGTGGATCAGGTACTTGCGGATGCACGCCTGTACGATCTGAGTGCACTGCGGGGCTACAGGGATCGCGCTCCCTGCGAGGTCCTGGACCTTCGGGAACTCGGCGGTGAACTGCAGCTTCGCCGCCGTGGCCTTCTCGGCGGCGACATTGGACGCCAGCGTCGGCGTCAGCGGCAGGTGCGCGAGCGCGCCCGGGCGCCGAACCCTGTGGCTGATCGCGGCGACCTGCCGGGTCGGGGTCGTGTCGCCTCCGAACAGGAAGTTGTGGACACTGTCCTGGATTTGCTGCGGGGTGGCGGTGAGATCGCCGGCCGGGCACGTGTCGGCGCACGGGAGCGTCTGAAACGGGACCTGGCGCACACGAAGGCTCTCGGCACTGATGAACAGGTTGGCAAGATTCAGGATCTCGGTCGAGCTGCGAAGCCCCGAGTCGGTCTGGACCGTCTCGCCGAAGATCTTCTCGAACTTGCCGAGGCTGCCGGCCAACTGGGGGCCGTATTGGCGCTTGACGGCGATCAGAAAGCTCTGGTCACGGGCATCGCGGATCTGCGAGGTGTCGGTATGGCGGTAGGAGACGAACTGCTCGGCCTCGCTGCCGTTGAGGCATTGATATCCGGGCTGCAGATCGATGTTCTGGTACTGATCGCCTCCGTCGGCGTTGTTGTGGTAGTAGCGCTCGTCGATCGTGTCGTACACGCAACCGAGCGTGTTGATCGCGCGTTCGAACTGGGTGAACGTGGTCGCAATCACGTGGTTGACCGAGAGCCCCGTGACCTGCTTGATCGTTTTGAGAAGCGTCGTCGTCCCGAACGTATAGGCAGAGTTGAGCCGGTTCGTGTAGGTCACGCCGTCGGGCTCGGTGATGTTGACCCACAGCTCGCGCGGGATCGACAGCATCGAGATCCACGGCTTGCTCGGGTCGATCCGGACGAGCAGCATCTCGTTGGCGAGATTGGGGACGTAGGCGTTGTAGTGCTTGAACACCGAGCGGGTGTCGTCGCCGACCATCAGCAGCGTCTCGGGACGGCCGAAGGAAGAGGCGGCGAGCACCTTCGAGTCGACCTTGAGCGGCTTGTTGACGCTGATGTCCTGCACGAACGTGTGGACCTGCTCGAGCACGGCCACCGCCGATGCGCCCGCGGCCGCGAGCAGCACGATCACGCAGCCCAGCAGCGCCCGCCACACGAAGCGCCGCGGCCGTGGCGCTGGCGCGTCGATCGACGGGTAACCGCCCGGCGGCGGTACGATCGTCGCCGCCAGATCCGGTCGGAGAGTGCAGGCTTGCGGTTCGGAAGCAGCCGGGCCGGCGTCAGCCGATGGGGCGGCTATGGATGAATGCATGACGGGCTGCGCGGGGAGACTGGGCTTGGTGGCGGTCGTGAGCTTGGGTGCTGCTGCCGTGGTATCGCGTCCTCGGCAGACACGCGTTATTCTCGCCACCGCCTCGCATGAAAGCGTGAAGCACTTTACATACGATAAAGCTCGATGCCGACACAACCCAACAGCACCCATGCCGCCGGCGACCCGATCTCAACACGCCGATCGAAGATTGATCGGGCGATAGCACCGGTTTCAGCGGCGCGTGACCTCGGCCGGCGGATCCCGGAGGCCACCGCGCTTCGGGTCGCCGACGCGATGTTCGCGTTATCGACGCCCAGCCGGCTGCAGATTCTCGTCGCTCTGCGCTCGGGACCGCGCACAGTTTCGGAGATCGTCGACGCGGTCGGGATGGAGCAATCCGCCGTCTCGCATCAGCTTCGCGTCCTACGAGACAACTCGCTGCTGAGCGTCAGGCGAGTCGGCCGCACGCGGCTGTACGCCCTGCGCAACGACTACACCGCAGCGCTGATCGATGCGGCGCTCGCGCATGTCCGGGAGCTCGAAGAGGCGCCATGAGCGTCCCAGCTCCTGCGTTCGCGCCGCCGGCTGATCGGCGTAACGCGCTCGATCGTGCGCACCTCGGCGACATCGAAGGGGCGCTGGGCACCGTTCACGCGTTCGATACCGGCCCGCGCCTGACGCTGCGGCGAAAGCTCGTAACGCTGCTGGCGGTACTCGGCCCCGGGATCGTCGTGATGGTATCCGACAACGACGCCGGCACGATTTCGGTCTTCTCGCAAGCTGGCCAGAACCATGGCATGCGGCTGCTCTGGGTCCTGGTCGCGCTCTGCCCGGCTCTCTACATCACCCAGGAGATGGTCGCCAGGCTTGGTGCTGTCACCGGCTCCGGTCACGCGCGGCTGACGCTCGAGCGGTTCGGCAGGCTGTGGTGCGGGTTCTCGCTCACGGACCTGCTCGTCCTCAACCTGGCGACGCTCGTCACCGAGTTCATCGGCATCGCGCTCGCGCTCTCCTACCTCGGTCTCACGAAATACGCGTCCGTGCCAGTCGCCGCTGCTCTCCTGATCGTGGTCACGGCAAGCGGCAACTTTCGATTCTGGGAACGAGCGATGTATGTGATGATCATCGCCGACCTGGCGCTGATCCCACTCGCGCTGATCAGCCGCGCCCACCCAGCCGCAGTCACCGCCGGCCTACTCCCGACGCTGCGCGGCGGCACGGCCACCTCGACGCTATTGCTGCTCGTCGCGCTGGTCGGCACCACGATCGCACCCGCGCAGTTGTTCTTCCAACAATCCAACGTCGTTGACAAGCGAATCACGCCGCGCTGGCTGAGCTATGAGCGGGCCGATACGGCGATCGGCGCGCTGCTTTTCGCCGTGGTCGCGGGTGCAGTCCTGATTCTTAGCGCCACAACGCTCTCGGGCAGCGATCTGAGCGGTCGCTTCACCAACACCGCAGCCGTCGCTCAGGGGATTGGCGCGCACATAGGCCCGGCCGCCGGGGACGTGTTCGCGATCGCGCTGCTCAACGCATCGCTGCTCGGTGCGTCCGTCGTTTCGCTCTCGGGCTCCTACGCGATCGCCGAGGTCTTCGGTATCAAGCAATCGCTGCATCGCAACTGGCGCGACGCCCGAGTGTTCCACGCCAGCTTCGCCGCCATCGTCGTGCTCGCCGCCGGCATCGTGCTCCTACCCGCACTCCCGCTCGGCACTGTGACCACACTCGTGCAGGCGTTCGCCGGAATCCTTCTGCCCAGCACGTTGGTCCTGTTGCTGATCCTGTGCAACGACAAGCAACTGCTCGGACCGCTCACCAACGGGCGCTGCCTCAACGCCGCGGCGATCTTCGCCGTAGCCGTCGTGCTCGCACTTTCCACGATGCTCACGATCACCACCGTCTTCCCGCGCCTGCAGATCACGAATGCGCTGACCCTCACCATGGGGCTCCTTCTGGCCGGGGGGCTGGCCCTGGCGATCAGCCATCTGCGCGACCGACCACCGCGACCGCCGGCGAGTTCGCTGACTCCATGGCAGCGTCAGACCTGGAGTGCGCCGGCCTTGGAACTCGTCAGGCCCCCGACGCTGACCCGGACGCGGCTCCTGACGCTCGCGCTGCTGCGAGGCTACATCGTCCTGATCGCCGGGTTGCTCGTACTAAAGGCGGCCGGCGGCCTACACGGTTAGCGAGTAGTCGAGTGCCCGTCTTACGCCTTTGTCACACGGATGGAGCTGGAGGAGGCGTGATGCGCAGATGGGTGGATTTCGGTCTGGCTTGGTTTGGTGTTGCTCTGCGGGTCGGTGCTCGCTGGGTGCGGGAGCAGCGCTTCGAGCTCGAGTCCGTCCGTGTCGAGAGCGTCGACGGCGGTGACGGCGACGACATTCACGCCGCTGCGCTGCATCGGCCGTCGCGTCGGTCCAGGCGATCGTCCCGGCGGTGGTCAGATCCAGCGGTACGCTGACGGTCGGCACCGACCCGGATGACCCGCCGGACGAATTCCTAACACCCGGTGGGCACGTGATCGTGGGGATGGAGTTCGATCTCGCGGAGGCGCTCGGCGAGGTGATGGGGCTGAGGGTCGATGTCGTCGACGCGCTCGCCGCTTGCGAGCTACGAGATTTCGCAGTCTCATGGAAAGCTGAAGCCGACCGGCCCGGCGTACGCGATCGCACCGTACGCGTTCGCGACGCCTAGGCTGGGCCTCGACGCCGCTGTGCTTGAGGCGTTGCGGGTCTTGATCCGCAACGGCACGTACTGCTCGATCCTGGCGAAATGGGGATTGCAGAGCGGGACGATTCCGGCCGCTCACGTCAGGATCAACGGCGCCGGCAGTTAGACGCCAAGGGGCGGCAGCCACGCGTTCGACGCACGAGCGCCGTCGGCGTTAGACGGAGCCGGTGCAAACGAGGATCCCGATCACGATGAGCGTTGCCGCCGTGATCGTGTTGCCCCAGCGTTCGAGCCAATCGCCGTGGATCTGGTAGCCGCTCTTGGTTGCCGTGAGCGTGAGGGCGACGATCGTTGCGATCGTGACGGCGGCGAAGATCGCGAGCGAGCCGACGGCCGTCGCAACGCCGGCGGTGGTGGCGGCGAGGAACACCGGCAGAATCGTCAAATCCGGGGAGGCGGCTGCACCGAACGGCACCATGATCGCTGCCAGCCCGCTGCCCCGACGTCGCTGGTGATCGCCGTGGCGGTGAGCGTGTGCGCGGTCGCCGTGGGCGTGGTCGCCGTGGGCGTGACCACCGTGACCGTGGTCGCGACCGTGATCGTGATCGCCTTCGGGCTGGCCGTGTCCGTGTGCGTGGTCGTGGGTGTGCCCTGCGCCGGTCAGTTCGAGCACGCCGAAGCCGATGCCGGTTGCCACCAGCACGCACCCGATGATCGTGTCTTGGGCGTTTTGGACGGCTGAGCGGAATTGGAGTCCGATTGCGATGATCACGGCACCGAGCGCAATCGACACCAGTACGTGCGCGATCCCCGCGAGCCCCGATAGGCGAGCGACCTTCGAGAGTGGATAGTGCCGTGTGCGGCCGATGACGGCGAGCGGGACCCAATGGTCGGGAAGGATCGCGTGACCAAAGGCGACGCCGGCAGCAGCCGCGATCAGCGCCGGGGTGGTGCCGCTCACGCGCTGACCACCAGGCGAGCTGGGCGCGCAGCGAGGCCGAGACGGAGATGTTCGGTATGAGCGACGGCCTCCGCAAGCAGAACGCCCACGTGGTCGTCGTGGAGGGCGTAGATCGTCTGCCTACCTTGGCGCTCACCCACGACGAGCCCCAGATGCCTCAGCACCCGCAGCTGCTGGGAGACAGCCGGCTGCTCCATCTCGACAGCGCGCGCCAGCTCAGTCACCGAGCACGGGCCGGCTCCGAGGCGGCTGAGGATCCGCACGCGGCTTGGCGTCGCAAGCGCCTGCATCGTCTCGGCCACGACCTTCGCCGTGTCGCTCCCCAGAAACGCCAGATCGACACCATGTCCGTGACTCATGCACATATCATCGCATAAACGCATGCGCACTCAGGCATGAATCGTGCTCACCAGGTCTCGCCTTCTGCAAGCCGCACTAGGGTGAGTCTGCGGACGTGACCCGCTGCTACGTCGCTGTGCGAAGTTCCTCGGCCGACGGCACGACGATCGATGTGAGCATGCTGTCAAGGTAAACCCCGTCAAACCTCGACGCTTTTCCAAAACTGCCGTCTTTCGTGAGACTAGCCCGCAGGTCGCGTCCAGGCCATCGCCCAGCGTGCCGGCACGCGCAAGGCGGCGCCGCCGTGCGCGAACCGCAACCGGTATGCGCTCGGTGACTCGCCGACGACATCCCGGAACGTGCGGCTGAAGGTGCCGAGGCTCTTGAAGCCGACGTCGAGGCAGATCTCGGTCACCGCATGATCCGTCTCTCGCAGCAGTTCCATCACCGTCTCCACCCTGCGACGCTGGAGATACCGGTGCGGTGTCTCCCCGAACGTTTCCCGGAACTGGCGGCTGAAGTGAGCAGGCGAGATGTGTGCGATCCGTGCCAGCGTCGGCACGTCGAGCGGCTCTGCGAACGCGCGGTCTATCGTGTCGCGCGCGCGAAGCATCCGGCGGTTGCGATCCTCGACTGCCCGAGACATCGACCCACAGCGTAAGCCCGCGCCCGGTGATCAGCTGTTGAAGAACTCGACGAGTGCCGGCCGAAGTGCCTCCGGGTGCTGCAGGACGCCGTGGTCCTGACCTTCGAGCGTGAGCCGCCGCGCCCCCGGAACCATCTGCGCGACTGCGTGCGCGGTCTCGCGAATCCACGGGAACGACGCACTGCCGTCGAGCGCGAGGAGCGGTAGCTCGAGCTCGGCAAGACGACTGCTGGGCAGTCTGTAACCGTGATGAACAGCCAGGTCGTAGGGCAGCGTGTGCGCGAGAGCGGTGAGCCGACCCCATGCCGGTGCGGCGTGCATCGCGCCGAGCACCTCGGGGGAAGGCCGACGGCCTCGGTGCAGAAGAGGACAACCGCTTCACCGCGACGACCTTCGCGAACCAGCGCGCAGAGGCGCTCGTCGAGGTCGTCCGGGGGAAGCGGTCGTGTCCCGTCGACCATGTACGACGGCTCGTAGACCGCGAGCCGGTCGATTGGCAGCCGTTGCATCGCCGCTTCAAGGGCGAGCACCGCGCCCGAGGAGTGGCCGAACACGCCGACCGACCCACCGAGCGCTTCGATCATCGCCGAGAGATCCTCGAGCTCCCGCTCGGGCTTGAACTCGCCGTCGTTGTTCGTGCTCGCGCCGCGGCCGCGTCGGTCATAGGTGACGGCTGCGACGTTGCCGGACGAGATCGCATCCGCGATGCCGGCCACCGTTGAGCGGTCGTTGTAGGGGCCTCCGATCAGGATCACAGGGCTGCCGTCGCCGTACCGGTCAAATGCGAGCATCGTCCCGTCGGCGGAACTGACGCTGCCGCTGCTCGGAGTCCCCACCGCTCGACGCTCCTGGCTCCTGTCGTCGTCAGTCGGAGGTGGCTGCGCGCGCCGTTCGCGGGAGCCACGCTCGCAGCGCCGAGCGCCAGCGATGGCGGCGCCGGCCGGTCAGCGCCGCCGCCGTGGATCGCAACAGCTCAACCGCCTCGGACGTGAGTACGAACGGGTTGGCCACCACTCGTCCGTCGCTCAGCGACAGGGCTGCGACGGCGTCCGCGCCGATCGTCGCGACCAGAATCTCGCCCGCTAGCTCCGGCGCATCGTCCAGCTGGGCGAGGCGGCGGAGCGTTCCGGCCTCATCAGGATGCGCAAACCGCACCGCCGCGGCGGGTCCTGCGCTGCTCACGGCGGCCGTGCGGCGCCTGCGGCGCAGGCCCGCTGGTCCGGCTCGACGACCGAGGTCTGCCGACCGATGAAGGTCCGCGATGTGCTCGTTCGCGGCCAATTGGCTCAATGACGTTGCCATGATCGTGCTCCTCATACTCGACTGAGCGGATCATCGCCCTAAGACGCCGCACCGGCATCGGGTATGTGCAGCTACTTTCGGACCTGCGCCCCTTACCTGGAGGGCGTCGGACCTTAGTCCGAATTTGCTCGGACCTCAGACCGGGTGGCCGTCGGCTGCTCGTGACCGCCACCTGGACCGGGCCGTGCTGGCTCGAGATCACGAGCGCGCCGACGTCGCATGCGTGGAACGTGCGGGCGGGGCCGGGGAGCGCGATCGGAGTGTGGGAAGGCACTGCGACCTGGAGTGGTGGGCCGCCGGCGCTCGCCGACGAGTTGGGGGAGAGGCAACTGACCGACAGCAGAACGACGACTTGGCGGTGGGGGACGCCGCTGAGCACGAGGGTCAGCTTCGCCGGTCGGGTGATGAACCGGTTCGCGCGCCCGATGATCGGTGCCGTCGGCTGCGTGTCCGGTCCCGTCGTACCCACGGGCGGCTTGGCTGTGAGGTAGCGGTAGCGGTGGATCGCCCGGGTCGTCCGGCAGTGTTCGCGGCTGTTGCATGTCGTCGTCACGGTCACGGCGACGCAACGGTGGGTCCGGGCGCTGCAAGACGCGCCCCAACCGGAGATGGTGCTGCTCGAGCCGCTGATCAAACTCGTCGTGAGCAGGGCGCGCAGGAACGAGAAGCTGCCGACGGTGTCGGCGATCAGCGAGTCCGGGCGGGTCAGGCTTGCGATGGGGTAGGCGCCGGTGCCGCTCTCGGTCACCGTCGTGGGCAGGTGGGCGGCGAGCTGTTGGGCGAGCTCAGTGGCGGTCACAGGGTGAGATGTCGGCGGGATCGACAGCGCTGCCGGTGGCGTGACGAGGTTCTCGGCGACCGGGGCAGTCAGCCGGCGGCCGTCGGCGAGCGTGTATGTGATCGCGGTGACGCCGTCGGGGATCAGGGCGATCTCGTGGGTTGAGCCCAGACGCTCATCACCGATCGCGCCGACGTAGCCCGACAGCACGGCCCGGCTCTTGCACACCGCTCCAGCGGCGGTGAGCGTCTTGGTCGGCTTCGGCGTTGCTTCGCCAGGCAGGGACGAGCCCGATGCCTCACTCTGCACGAACAGCGTCGTGATCAAGCACGCACCCGCGCCGCTGCCGCTCTCATCGGCCTGCGCCGCAAGATAGGCGCCGACGCCGGCGAACTGCTGGAGGCTGTCGCAGGCAGCGGGCAGGACCGGAAGCGAGATCGTCGCCGGCACCCCGTACACCGCCGAGTGCGCGCCGGTACGCGTCAGCAGGACGGCCGCCTCTGGGTCGTAGGTCGTCGCGCCCGCAGTCGCAAGCACCTCGCCCAGGTGCGTGGCCGCCGGCAGCTCGTCGACAGCCGATCTCGACCGGCGGAACACCCCAAAACTTGAGACCAATCCCGGATCGGCGCTGCCCGTGACAGGCCTTGCGGAACCCCCTCCGACCCCCAGCACGGCCTTCAGGCAGCGGGTCAGGAGCGCGCGGTCGCCGCGTCCACCGGCGATCGCGCCGGTGGACGCCGTGGTACCCACGACCATCACCACGAGCACCATGAGGCCGGCAGCGGCGACCGGCGCGAACTTGCGGAAGGACGACCTCGACGACATCGGCACACACTACGACAGCACCTTGCCGGACCGTATGACTCTGCGGATCCTCGATCTCCTCGGCTGTATCCGTCGGCCCGGTCCGTGTGCCGGATCAGCGGTCGGTGGACCTGATCATCACGGGGACTGTGTCGCTCCCGTCGATCTCGTAGTAGACGCCGGGGAAGGTCTGGAACTCTCCGCTGAAGTCGTCGTGCAGGTGCGACTCGTCGAAAGTCAGCGCGCCCCAACCGGTGTCCACGGTGTCGAAGACGGCGCCCCCGCCCTCCCTGGCCGTGTTGCCGTCCATCACAGTGCCGGCGATCAGCACGGTGTCGTCCCTGCCGTCGAGGTAGATGGCGCCACCACTGCCGCCGCCCGGTGTGCCGCTTGAGGCAGGGTTGGCTCCCCAGCCGACGGCCTTGTTGTTGTCGAACTCGCTGTTGAGGACGTCCCACTGGACGTCGATGCTGCTGAGGGCCGCGCCGTTGGAGCAGCGCCCGCCGCGGAACGTGTCGCCGGTGATGTATACGGGACGGTTCTCGTACTGGGCCAGGGCACGGATCGCGCCCCCGCCGAGATCCGGGCCGTAGCCATAGCAGCGGTTGTCAACGAACTGGGAGTTGACCGCCTTGAACTGGCCTCCCTCGACATAGACGGCCCCGCCGCCATCGACCCCGCCGTACCAGCACGTCGGTATGTTGCCCGTGCAGCTGGCCTGATGCGCGTCGCTGTAGCCGTCTTCGAACGTGATGTTCTGCACGGTGATCTGCGGATACGGCTGGTTGACGCAATCATCGGTCGACCAGGTGCCTGCGCAGGTGTCCGAGTACAGGATCCGGCGCTTGCCCGCTCCGCTGAGGGTGATCAGGCCGCCACCGTCCAGCACGACCAGTCGCCTGGTCTTGGTCACGCTGGCAGTCGAGGTCATCACGATCGTCACGGGCTTGGGCCCGCAGTTGAACGTGATGATGCCGCCCAAGGCGACATCGCGCACTACGGCGGCCGACGTGCAACCGGCCGGCCGTCCGTTGCCGATCACGTGGTCCGGACGCCTGGTGTTGACTTCGCGCCCGGCCGGTGGCACATAGAAGTTCCCCTCGGGGTTGCCGAAGTCGGGCAGCTCTGCTGCGAACGCCGTCGCGACCACCGCAGTCTTGGAGTGCCGCGCGGGCGCCGCCGTTGCCGGCATCCCACCGAGCCCGATGGTGAGCGCTCCGACCAGGCCCCCGGCGCCAGCAAGGAAACCCAGCAGAGTTCCGAAATCGCCGATCCGCCGCATCGCGCTGATGCTAGATCACAGCCCCGCGCTCAGAGCGTCCTTGAAAGCGGATCGCCCGCCTCGGGCCTCCGACGTGATCGCGGTCACCTGGCTGCGAGGCCTACGCGGCGATCCGGAGCGCCTCGAGCTCCGGGCTCTCCGCGAGCCGGCGGAGTGCCTGCTCCTCGAGCTCGCTTGCCTGCGCGGCGGTCATGCCGAGCTCGTTGCCGGTCTGCCGCGCGGAGCGCGGTTCGTCTCCGGAGAGTCCAAACCGCAGCTCGATGACGTTGCGTTCGGGTTCGGGCAACCGTGCGAGGACCTCGGCGACCTGCTGCTCACGCAAGCTGTCGGCGAGCTCGTCAAAGGCGTCGGGTCGGTCGCTGGGCAACAGGTCGCCAAGCGTGAGCTCGCCGTCGTCGCCGACGGGCTGATCGAGGCTCGCGAGGTTGCGGGCGAGCTCGCGGATCTCGGATACCTGCTCGACCGGCAGCTCGGCGACACTGGCGATCTCCTCGTCGGTCGGCTCGCGCCCGAGCTTCACGCTCAGTTCGCTCTCGACTTTGCGGACCTTGACCTGGCGCTGGGCGACGTGGACGGGGAGCCGGATCGTGCGGCCGGAGTTCTGCAGTCCGCGCTGGATCGCCTGGCGGATCCACAGCGTCCCATAGGTCGAGAACTTGAATCCGCGACGCCAGTCGAACTTTTCGACAGCCCTGATCAGTCCGAGCATCCCTTCCTGGACGAGGTCCTCAAGCGGTAGCCCGTGGCCCTGGTAGCGCCGCGCCTGGGAGACGACGAGCCGCAGATTCGCGTTGATCATCCGTTGCTTCGCGTCGAGGTCGCCGCGTTCGATTCGCTTCGCGAGCTCGATCTCCTCGGCCGCGGTCAGCAGCGCATGGCGGCGCGCGTCGCGAAGGAACAGATCAAGCGACTCGACGACGCCGTCGTTCGGGCGCGTCTCCGCGGCCGCGCGCAGGCTGCCATCGGCCTTCGCAAGCTGGCGCGGACGGCGCTGTTCGCTGCTGTTCTGAGCCCGAGGCCGCCGTCGCGTTACCTCGGATCTGTGGTGCTCGCCGCGGGCGCGGCGGCTTTCTTCAAATGTATTCAGCTCAAACTCCATAAGTTCGTATGTTCGATGATGATCGAAGTATATCCCTTACAGCAGCTTCGATCAAGTGCTCGCCCGGCGCCGATTCGGCCTCAGGATGCCGGAGTCCTGGCGGGCGCCGCGCGCGGCGATCGGCGGCGGACGGACGCCGGTTGCTGCGAATAGCCGAGCACGCACCCGAGCAGTCCCGGGTACAGCGCCTCGATGTCGTCGGCGCGCAGCGACACGAACCGCTGCACCCCCTCGGCCCGGGTCTGGGTCAGCCCGGCATCGCGCAGCACCTTCAGATGGTGGCTGAGCGTCGACTTCGAGACCGGCACATCGAGCATTCCGCAAGACAGCTCCGCTCCGTCCCGCAGCGCCCGGACGATCTCCAGACGAATCGGATCGCTCAGCGCGTGCAGCACCTCCGGCAGGCTCAACTGCTCGCGGACGGGATGGGGTATGTCCCTCATCGTACGAAAGTTCGACGCATCTCGAACAAGGATACCCAAACGGGCACTCGCGCTCGTCGCGCGGCCGGAGTCTGCCAGAGTGCCCAGTTCCTGCCATACCCGGCGCCAACCCACTCAAGGAGTTTCATGCAGGTGATCGATCGCATCAGACACGACATTCAGCAGCGACTCGAGCAATTGCTCGACGAGGCGGAAAAGCTGCGACATGCGCTCGCCGCGCTTGACCCGCGTGAGCGGTCGGCGGCGCCGGCGGCAAAACCACCTGTGGCGAAGCGTCCTGTCAAGAGGGTCTCCTCGCCAAAGGCGTCGGTGACGCCGAAGCGGACCGTGAGCCGCTCGGGTGCCGGTGGGCCGGCGCGGACGGCTCCGGGTGCAACCAGGGCCAAGGTGCTCGGGGCGCTTTCACACGATCAGGCATTGACGGCTGGGCAGGTCGCGCAGGCAACGGGTCTGGCGCGTCCGACGGTCAGCACAACGCTGTCGAAGCTCGCGAAGAGCGGTGAGGTCGTGAAGGCCTCGCGCGGCTACAACCTCCCCGACTCGACGGTCGCCGCGGTGAGGGCCGCCGAGCCTCAGTCGGAACCCGCGGACGCCGAGGCATAGCCGGGGCGGGGTTCCCGGCTCTCTACGCTTGGGCTCTCTACGCTGATGTTGACAAGCCAGCACGGAGGAGCTCAGGCCATGGCCAGGCTGGACGATCCAGACGTCGTCAGGCGGGAATACGCGACCGAGACGGGGCTCCTCACGCGCCGGGCGGCGTACGAGGGCTCTGAGGGCGTCGATCCACACGATGTACTGATCGAGGCGATCGTCGAAGGCCCCCACGCCGATGTGCTCGAGGTCGGGTGCGGACCCGGGGACCTGGCCGAGCGCCTTCGTGCCGAGCACGGGATCGCTGTGAAGGCGATCGACATCTCAGAGCGCATGGTCACGCTGGCCGCCGGGCGCGGCGTCGACGCCCGCGCCGGCGACGTGCAGGCGCTGCCGTTCGACGATCAGAGCTTCGACTGTGTGATCGCGGCGTGGATGCTGTATCACGTTCGGGACCTCGCGCGGGCGTTGGAGGAGGTCCGGCGGGTCCTGCGCCCGGGCGGCCGGCTGATCGCGGTGACGAACAGCGAGCGCCATCTGCTCGAGCTCTGGCAGCTGGTCGGGCTCGACCACTACGAGCTTCAGTTCAACGCCGAGAACGGCCGGGCGATCCTCGAGCGGCAATTCGCGGCGGTCGAGCAGCATGATGTCGAGGGGACGGTCACGTTTGCGGACCGCGAATCCGCTCGGCGTCACGTGGCCGCCTCGATCAAGGCTCCTGATCTCGCGCAGCGCGTTCCCGAACTCGATGCGCCGATCCGAGCCACTCGGCGCAACTGCGTTCTGATCGCAGTCAAATCGAGCGACGCCTGAGAAGCCGGCTGCGGTGCGACAATGGCGGTATGAGCGAGACCAACGTCGATCTGGCTCGGCGGGGCTTCGAGGCCGTGCTGAACGGTGATCTCGAGACGGTCGGTGAGTTCCTGGACCCGAACGTCAGGTGGCACGGCGGAGACCCGTCCGCGGCGGGCGCCTGCCAGAACCGAGAGGAGGCGCTGGCGTTCATGCGCAGAGCCCGGAGCCGCCGGCCGCTTGGCGAACTCGTCGACGTGGTGGACGCCGGGGACAGGGTCGTGTTGATCATCCGACGGGCCTCGGATTCCGGCGCGCCGGCGCCATTGAGTGCGAACCTCACCACGTTCCGTGACGGCAAGGCGGTCGAGATGGTCCACTATGCGAACCCGGAGGACGCGCTCAGAGCCGCGAAGGTCGTCTGACGCGGCTGGCAGCGTGGCATACGGCCATCTGCTTGTCGCCTACGACGGAACCTCCGATGGTGACGAGGCGCTGGTCGCAGCGGATCTGCTGGCGCACCGGTACCAGGCGAGGCTGACGATCGCCGTCGTGGTGGAGTTGGAGCAACCGCTTCGATGGCGTACGCGCTGGCCGCGCGGAACAAGCGTATGGAACGATGTGCTGCTCGATCGAGCGCGTGCGGACCTCGAGCGCGCGGCGGGCATCGTCGAAACGCCGGCGGAGCTGACGGTGCTGTTCGGTCCCCTCGATGACGCGCTGTTGGGCGGGGCTGAGGAATTCGACTGCGACGCGATCATGCTTGCGGCGAGGCCGCGGAACCGGCTCGCAAGGCTCTTCTCACGTGATCACGCGGCCGCGATCCGCCGCCGCAGCACCTGTGAGGTCCTCCAACCTCGCTGAGTCGCTCCGATGCGGCCGCGGACCGCGACGCCGAGGATCGTCGGCCGCACGGTCGGAATCGCGTGTGGGTGCTGGGGCTCGGCGAGTAGCTCAGGCGACGCCGCGTGCAAGACAGAGCCGCTGCAGCCGCTCCATCGCGTCAGCCGCTCGATCCGGCAGTGCGTCGAGGGCGTCGGCTGCGAGCCGCAGATCGTCGATCGTCACCTCACGCGCCTCGAGCGCGAAGCGCCCGAGCCATCGCACAGCCGCCCGCTCGTAGCGTGCGGCGTCGCCGCCGCGTAACACGAGACAGATCCGCAGCGCGTCGTCGAGTGCCACGTGTGGCAGCTCGAGTGCCGCGGCCGTGACGAGCGCCTCGTTGCCGGTCTCGAGGGCGCGCCGGAAGCGGGTGTACGGGTTGCCGTCGCTGGTCACGAACATATGTTCGTATACCTGTCAAGGCCAACACGACCCTCCGGGGCGAGCTTCTCCGGAGCGCAACCGCCGCGCCGTCAACGACTCCCGGTGTGCATCCTCGATATCCGGCCCGGCGCTAGCGCTTCGCGTGCCGGCGCGAATGCCGCTTGCCCTTTGACCTGCCCTTGCCCTTTGACCTGCCCTTGCCCTTTGACTTGCCCTTTGACTTGCTCTTGGACTTGCCCTTGAGCAGCTTGACCACGCGCTGAAGCGACTTCGACGCCGTCGTCGACGTGGTGCTCGTGCCGGCCGGCGCGGTCGGGAAGTCGACCAGAACAGCCAGGGCCAACGGCTCGACCTGGCTGAGCGAGTCACCCTCCGGGGCGTCCAGACCGCCGGCGACGGTATCGCCGACGCCGATATCACCGAGCGTCGTCGTGCTGAAGCCGAGCGAGGTGCTGCTCAGGACCTGCGTGCCCGGCCCGAGCGTGAACGTCGCGCTCGCGCCGGTCGCCGCGAGGTCGAGCGGGTCCGTGTGCGCCAAGGTGACGGTGATCGTTTCGCTCGGCGTCGTCGTCGTCCCGGTCACGGTGCCGGCGAATGCGTACGGGACGATCACCGCAGGTGTCACCACGGGAGGTGGTGCCGGCGTTCCCCAGGCGCGGATCGCGATCGCGTCGCCGGCGGTCAGTGTCGCGATCGGCTGGGTCGGCGAGCCGGCGAGCAGCGCGACGAACTTCATCGTCGAGCCGAGATCATTGACAGTCGCGGTGTCGCTGCCGTTGACCCAGAACTTCGTGCCGCTTCCGGTGTTGATCGTCACGGCGGTCGGGGTGGGAGGCGCCGGCGGCGTGAACGACGTGTGCGAGCGCACGTCGCTGCGCAACCCGGTGACTCGGTGGTGGGTGTTCGAGTCGCCGGTCCACGTCTGACCGCTGCCACCGCTGCTTCCGGCCGAGCTCCAGCCGCGGACGGCGACCGGCCAGCGCCCGTGCCAGCGGTGGTGCCGGTGGCACCACCAGGTGGGCAGCACGATCGCGTTGGCGCTGAACGAACCGGTGGTGCTCGGAGCGGAGGTGATCGTGCCGGCGACGCACGCGGTCGGGATCGGGGGGGTGTAGGCGAAGACCGCGTTCGGAGTGTCGTCGGTCGTGATCGCGGCCACTCCGTCGCTCGGTAACGCGTTGTAGTCGGCGTAGAAGGTCTGATCGGGCTGGAGGTCGTCGACCGTCGCGATGCCCGTGACGCCCTGGACGTGGATGGCGGTGCTCGTGCCGAGCGTGATCGTCACCGGCGTGGTCGCCGGCGCGGTGCCCGGCGGGGTCATGCCCGGGACACGCGGACCGTCGGCCACGAGGTACGCATTTGCCTCGAAGGTCCCGGCCTTGCCGCCCGAATCGCTGACCGAGGTGATCGTCCCGGTGACGATCACCTGCGGGGACCAGGGCTGCACGGGCAGAACGAACCCGCCAGGGAGGTTGGCCTGTGCGACGGCAGCTCCCAGCGACAGCGACAGCGCCGCCGCCAGCGTGAGCAAGGTTCGTTTCATCGGTCTTCTCCCTGTTGGGTGGTGCGCCGCCATGCGGCATCAATGTCGATTAAGCAGGCCGCCCTCGAAAGTGTGCCTGCAACCCGGTGCGGACACAAGTATCCCAGCCAATCCGTGCCGACTATCAGGCCAAGGTACGGCCTACGGCGTCCCGCGTCAATGCTATTCCCCGACGACGGGCAGGGAGGGTAGGCTCACGAGTGCGACCCGCAAGCCGGGATCCGGCGATTCAAGACCTTCCGCGGGGCGGCGAACAATCCATTCAGAGGGAATGTCGTGAAGTCGAGTGACATAGAGGCAGACCTGATCGAACCGGTGGTCGCTCGCGTGCATGAGCGGCTCGGCACAGACCAGGCGATTTCGTGCGAGGAGTTCGTGCGGCAGTACTACCACTGGGTGCCCGCCGAGGACCTCGTCGAGCGCAGTCCGCTCGACCTGTATGGCGCGGCGCTCGCGCAATGGAATCTTGCTCAGCAGCGTCCAGACGGCGTGACCAAGGTCCGCGTGTACAACCCGGACTTCGAGCAGCACGGCTGGCAGTCCTCGCATACCGTCCTTGAAATCGTCAGCGAGGACATGCCGTTTCTGGTCGACTCGGTGACGCTGGAGCTCTCGAGCCATGGCTACGGCACGCATCTTGTGATCCACCCGGTGATCCGCGTGCTCCGAGACGCCGAGGGGACGCTACTCGAGGTCGAGCCGCCAGGCGACAGCGCGGCCGACGCCCGTCGTGAGTCGATCATCCACGTCGAGCTGGACCGTGAGCCTGACCGTGAGCGCCTCGCCGAGTTGCACGGCCACATCGATCGGGTGCTGGGCGAGGTGCGCGCCGCCGTCGAGGACTGGCGGCCGATGAGGGGCGTTGCCGAATCGCTGATCGATGAGCTCGCCGCCGAGCACGTGCCGATCTCGGCCGAGGAGCTCGCCGAGACGCAGAGCTTCCTGCGCTGGCTCGCCGATCACCACTTCACATTCCTCGGCTACCGCGAGTATCTGCTGATCACCGGTGACGGCCCCGCCCGTCTGGAGGCGGTGACCGCGTCGGGACTGGGGATCCTCCGCGGCGCGCCGGTGACCCACGCGGCCGAGCTCAGCAACAAGGCGCTCGAGCTGGCGACGTCACCCTCGCCGCTGATCCTGACGAAGGCCAACTCGGTGGCGACGATTCACCGCCGCGCGTATCTCGACTACATCGGCGTCAAGCGCTTCGGTGAGGACGGCCGGGTGATCGGAGAGCGCCGCTTCCTGGGGCTGTACACGACGGCCGCGTACAACGAACGCCCGACGGAGATCCCGCTGATCCGCGGAAAGGTTCGCTACGTGGTGCAGCGCGCCGGTTTTCCGCCCGACAGCCACGACGCAAAGGCGCTCGATGAGATCTGCGAGAACTACCCGCGTGACTCGCTGTTCCAGATCGAGCCGGACGAGCTGTTCCGGATCGCGATCGGATTGCTGGGCCTCGGCGAGCGCCAGCGGGTCAGGCTGTTTGCGAGCCCGGACGTGCTCGAGCGCTTCGTCTCATGCATCGTCTGCATTCCGCGCGACCGTTTCAACACAGTCAACCGCCGACGAACCGCCGACATTCTCCAGCGCGCGTTCGCCGGCACTCACATCGATTGGAACGTGCAGCTGACCGAGTCGCTGCTGGCGCGGATCCACTACATCGTCCACTGCCCGGACGGCATCCCGGAACAGTACGACGAGGCCGAGATCGAGCAGGAGATCATCGTCGCCACCCGCTCGTGGAGCGATGATCTTCGTGACGCGCTCGTGGAGGAGCACGGCGAGGAGCACGGGTACTCCCTGTTCAAGCGCTTCGAGAGCGCATTTCCGGCGGCGTACATGGAGGACTGGCTCGCGCGCTCGGCGGTTACGGACATCGCGCGGATCGAGGAACTCGCCGAGCGCAGCGAGCCGCTGCTCAGCCTGTACAGACCCCTCGAAGCGCCTCCGGAGGTGATTCGCTGCAAGCTGTTCAGCGGTG
The DNA here is from genome assembly GCA_963742025.1 of uncultured Solirubrobacterales bacterium. Classification (GTDB taxonomy): domain Bacteria; phylum Actinomycetota; class Thermoleophilia; order Solirubrobacterales; family Solirubrobacteraceae; genus Palsa-465. Next base: position 389,106 of record CAVUKF010000002.1, on the reverse strand, counting down.
TCGGCGTGTCGCTGTCGGAGGTGCTGCCGACGTTCGAGCACATGGGCGCGCGCGTGCTCGACGAACGTCCCTATGAGGTGACTCCGGTCGACGGCGAGCCGGTCTGGGTCTACGACTTCGGGATGAGCTGCGTCACTGGTGACCTGGAGGAGATCCGTGACCTGTTCCAGGATGCATTCCTCGGCGTGTGGCGCGGCGATCTGGAGGACGACCGGCTAAACGGTCTGGTGCTGCGCGCGTCGCTCACCGGCACCGAGATCACGATCGTCCGCGCCATCGCCAAGTACCTGAGGCAGGCGGGCATCGCGTTCTCCAACTCGTACATGGAGCAGACGCTGATCGGCCATCCCGAGATCACCGCGATGCTCGTCGCCCTGTTCATCGCGCGGCTCGATCCCGACGATCACGATCAGGGCCGAGCCGCAGCGCTCGCCTCGCAGTTGGACGCAGCGATCGACGGCGTCGAGAGCCTCGACGAGGATCGGATCCTGCGCAGCTTCCTGTCGGTGGTCGGCGCGATCCTGAGGACGAACTACTTCATGAGCGCGGAGTCGGGCGCTGCCAGGGCCTACCTCTCATTCAAGCTCGATCCCGCCCAGATCCCGTTGCTGCCGCTGCCGCGACCGCGATTCGAGATCTTCGTCTACTCGCCGCGGGTGGAGGGCGTACATCTACGCGGCGGACGGGTCGCACGTGGCGGCCTGCGGTGGTCGGACCGGCGCGAGGATTTCCGCACCGAGGTCCTCGGACTGATGAAGGCCCAGATGGTCAAGAACGCACTGATCGTCCCAGTCGGGTCGAAGGGCGGGTTCGTGGTCAAGCGCCCGCCGACGAAGGGTGGGAGGGATGCGTTCCAGGCGGAGGGGATCGCGTGTTACAAGACGTTCCTGTCGGGCCTGCTGGACCTCACCGACAACATCGTCGGCGGCGAGGTCGTGCCGCCGACCCGAGTCGTGCGCTATGACGAGGACGATCCCTACCTGGTGGTGGCCGCCGACAAGGGCACGGCCACGTTCTCCGACATCGCCAACGGCGTCTCGGCCGACTACGGCTTCTGGCTCGACGACGCGTTTGCGTCGGGGGGATCTCAGGGGTACGACCACAAGGCGATGGGGATCACCGCCCGCGGTGCCTGGGAGTCGGTCAAGCGGCACTTCCGTGAGCTCGGCACAGACATTCAGACGACCGACTTCACGGTGGTGGGAATCGGCGATATGGCAGGCGACGTGTTCGGCAACGGAATGCTGCTCTCGCCGCACATCCGGCTCGTGGCCGCGTTCAACCACATGCACATCTTCCTGGACCCCGACCCGGACGCGGCGTCCAGCTTCGCCGAGCGCAAGCGGCTGTTCGAGCTTCCACGGTCGGCTTGGAGTGACTACGACGCTTCGCTGATATCCGCCGGCGGAGGCGTGTTCGAACGCAGCGCCAAGTCGATCCAGATCTCCGCGGAGGTCAAGCGCTCGCTCGGGATCGATGCGGACGAGCTTGCCCCGATCGATCTGATTCGGGAGATCCTGAGGGCGCCGGTCGACCTTCTCTGGAACGGCGGCATCGGCACCTACGTCAAGAGCTCGGCTGAAATTCAGGCTGACGCCGGCGACAAGGCCAACGACGCCGTCCGGATCAATGGCGATGAGCTGCGCTGCAGCGTCGTCGGCGAGGGGGGCAACCTCGGTTTCACGCAGCGTGGACGGATCGAGTACGCGCTCACCGGCGGGCGGATCAACACCGACGCGATCGACAACGTCGCCGGGGTCAACTGCTCCGACCACGAGGTCAACATCAAGATTCTGCTCGGCGCGCTGCTCGCCGACGGCGACATGACGGCCAAGCAGCGGAACGAGCTGCTTGTCGAGATGACCGACGCGGTCGGTGACCGGGTCCTCTACGGCAGCTACACCCAGACCCAGGCGATGAGCATCGCGCGCTACCAGGCGACATCGATGATCGACGTCCACGCGCGGATGATCAGCGATCTGGAGAGCACCGCCGGGCTCAACAGGGAGATCGAGTTCCTGCCGAGTCCACAGGCGATCAACGACCGCAAGGTCGCAAAGCTCGGTCTGACCTCGCCTGAGCTGGCGGTGGTGATGGCCTATTGCAAGATCAACCTGTACGCGGAACTGCTCGACTCCAATCTCCCGGAGGATCCGTACCTTGCGCACGATCTCGAGCGCTACTTCCCGCCGCCGCTACCCGAGCGTTACAGCGAGCAGATGCGAGGCCACCGGTTGCGCCGTGAGATCATCGCGACGGTTGTCGCCAACCAGCTGGTCGACCGGGCCGGCACGACCTTCGTGTTCCGCCTCGGCGAGGAGACCGGCGCACCGCCGTCGCTGCTCGCGCGTGCGTTCGCGGTCGCGCGCGAGGTTTACGAGATGCGCGAATTCTGGGCCGAGGTCGAGGAGCTCGACAACGACGTGGAGGCCTTGACCCTGCTCACGATGCTGATCGACGGTCGGCGGCTCGTCGAGCGCGCGACGCGCTGGCTGGCGCGTTCGAACCCGAGCTCGATCGACATCGAGCGGTTGGTCGCGCGGTACCGGCCTGGCGCGCAGTCACTCTGGAAGGCGCTTCCCGACACGCTCGATCAGACCGACCGCGATAGCTACGACGCCCGCACCAGCGAGCTGCTCGCCGCCGGTGTCGGCCCGCAGCTGGCTCGGCGTGTCGCGAGCATGCCGTCGATGCTGCCCGTGTTCGACATCGTCGAGGTCTCGCACATGGCAAAACGCGAACAGGCGGTGGTGACCGAGACGTTCTTCAGACTCGGCTCGCGGTTGAAGCTCAACTGGCTGCGGGACCAGGTGATCGAGCTGCCCCGCAACAACCGCTGGCAGGCGCTCGCGCGCGCAGCGCTCCGTGATGACCTCGACACGCTCGCCCGGGCGCTCACACAGGAGGTGCTCGAGGCGGGCGGACCCAGCGCCGGAAGTGAGCAGGCGATCGCGATCTGGGAAGCGGGCCACGGCGCCGCGGTGCAACGGTGCCTGAACATGATCGCCGACATCCAGTCCTCGGGCATCCACGACACCACGACGCTGCCGGTCGCGCTGCGCGAGGTGCGCAATCTCGTCCGTGCGGCGTCCGGCGCGGCCGACGGGGCGCTCACGGCGACTGGCGCGCCTGTAGCAACCGCTGACGCGCCTGCAGTGACTACCGACGCGCCCGCCACAAGTAGCGCGTGAGCGCCGGCAGCGCACACGCGACGTCGATCAAGCCGGACACCAGGAACGCCGCGCGGCCGGTCACGAGTGCACCGGCAACCCTTGAGAACACGCGCCCAAGCTATCGTCTGCGCTCGATGTCCGCGGAAGTCAAGACAAACGTCACCGAGCTGCCCGAGTCACGTGTGCGCGTCGAAGCGGAGATTCCGGCCACGGAGATCGAGCGCTCGATGCAGCAGGCGGCCCGTGATCTGGGCCGCGACCTGCGGATCCCCGGGTTCCGCAAGGGCAAGGTGCCGCCGCCGGTCGTGATCCGCCGGCTCGGGCGCGAGACGGTCTTCGACGAGGCGTTGCGCAAGTCGATCGGCGGCTGGTACATGTCGGCGCTGGACGGCGCCGGGGTCGTCCCGATCGGTGAGCCGGATCTCGACGTCGGAGACCTCCCCGGCGAGGGGCAGCCGCTTTCGTTCTCGATCGAGATTGGGGTGCGGCCCCGTGCGAAGCTGGGCGAGTACAAGGGGCTCGAGGTCGGTCGGCGAGAGCCCGAGGTCAGTGACGAGATGATCGAGGCGGAGCTGGAGCGGATGCGTGAGTCGTTCGCGACGCTCGAGACCGCCGAGCGCGCTGCGGAGAACGGCGACCACGTCGTGATCGACTACCTCGGCAGCATCGACGGCGAGCCGTTCGACGGTGGCGAGGGCCGTGACCAGCTGCTCGAGCTTGGTTCAGGACGCCTGATCCCGGGGTTCGAGGAGCAGCTCGTCGGCGCCGTCGCCGGCGATCAGCGGACGGTCGAGGTGACCTTCCCCGACGAGTACGCCGAGCACCTCGCCGGCAGGGAGGCACACTTCGACGTGACCGTCACCGAGGTCAAGGGCAAGCGACTGCCGGAACTCACCGATGAGTTCGCGGTCGAGGCCGCCGGCTTTGACACGCTCGCGGAGCTCCGCGACGACATCGCTGTCCGCGCCAAGGAGTTCGAGGAGCACAACATCGAGCACGAGTTCGAACGGGCCGTGCTCGATGCGGCGGTCGCCGGCGCCGAGATCGAGCTTCCCGACAAGCTGATACATGCCCGCGCGCACGAGATGCTCGACGACACGTTCCGGGCACTCGCGCGTCAGGGTGTCTCGAGAGAGGGTTACCTCCAGATCACCGGCATGGACGAGGAGCAGCTCGCTCACGAGGCGGAGCCCAACGCGGCTCAGGGCCTGCGGCGGGAGGCCGTGATCGCCGCCGTCGTCGAGGCCGAGCAGATCGAGCCGACGACCGAGGAGGTGCTCGAGGCGCTTGAGCCGAGCGCCACGGAGGGGAACACCACCCCCGAGAAGCTGCTCGAGCGACTGCGCTCAAACGGCCGGCTGGAACGGATGCGTGCCGATCTCGCATCGCGCCAGGCGGTCGAACTGCTCGTACGCGAGGCCAAGCCGATCACGGTCGAGCAGGCGAAGGCGCGAGACAAGCTCTGGACTCCCGGCAAGGACGACGAGACGGAGCGCCCCGGCAAGCTCTGGACTCCAGGCAGCTGAGGACATCGGGCCGTGGGCGGAGCGCTGCAACCACGCCCGACTGCAAAAGCTGGGGGCCTTCGGTTGCTACATTCGGAAGGAATCCGGCTGACGAAGGAAAAGAAGCGAGGATCATGAGCCCACTCGTACCGATGGTTGTCGAGCAGACCTCCCGGGGGGAGCGCGCGTTCGACATCTACAGTCGTCTGCTGAACGAGCGCATCATCTTCCTGGGGACCCCGATCGACGATCAGATCGCGAATCTGATCGTTGCCCAGTTGCTGCACCTGGAGTCAGAGGACCCTGACAAGGACATCTCGCTGTATGTGAACTCACCGGGCGGATCGGTCTATGCCGGCCTTGCGATCTACGACACGATGCAGTTCATCAAGCCCGATGTGCAGACGATCTGTGTCGGGATCGCGATGTCGATGGGCGCGCTGCTGCTCTCGGGAGGGGCTCACGGCAAGCGGATGGCGCTCCCGAACGCCAAGATCCTGATCCACCAGGTCTCCTCAAGCTTTCAGGGCCAGGCCACGGACATCGAGATCCACGCGAAGGAGATCATCGATGTGCGGCGCCGACTCGATGAGATCATCGCTCACCATACGGGCAAACCGGTCGATGAAGTCAAGAAGGACACCGAGCGGGACTATTTCATGAGTTCGGAGGAGGCAAAGGAGTACGGAATCATCGACCGCGTGATCTCGCAGCACTGACGGTTGCATCCGGGCAGCCGCCTGGAAACGGATAACCTTCGGGCTACGAGCGCGAGCGGCCGATAGCCGTTCTCCTGCGGAGAGGAATCGCATGGCACGACCTACTGACTCCAACGAGCAGCTCCTCTGCAGTTTCTGCGGCAAGTCCCAGCGACAGGTCAAGAAGCTGATCGCCGGTCCTGGCGTCTACATCTGCGACGAGTGCATCGATCTCTGCAACGAGATCATCGACGAGGAGCTGACCGCTCCGCCGAGCTTCGACATCGAGAACCTCCCGAAGCCCCGGGAGATCTACGACGTGCTGAACGAGTACGTGGTCGGCCAGGAGCAGGCGAAGCGCTCGCTCTCGGTCGCCGTCTACAACCATTACAAGCGTGTCCAGATGATGCAGTCCGAGGATCAGGACATCGAGCTGCAGAAGTCGAACATCCTGCTGCTCGGTCCGACCGGCTGCGGCAAGACGCTGCTGGCGCAGACGCTCGCGAAGATCCTCAACGTGCCGTTCGCGATCGCCGACGCGACCGCGTTGACGGAGGCCGGCTACGTCGGCGAGGACGTCGAGAACATCCTGCTGAAACTGATCCAGGCAGCCGACTATGACGTCAAGAAGGCCGAGACGGGGATCATCTACATCGACGAGGTCGACAAGATCGCCCGCAAGGCCGATAATCCGTCGATCACGCGCGATGTGTCAGGCGAGGGTGTCCAGCAGGCGCTGCTGAAGATCCTCGAGGGAACCACCGCCAGCGTGCCGCCGCAGGGCGGTCGCAAGCACCCCCACCAGGAGTTCCTCGCGATCGACACCACCAACGTGCTGTTCATCTGTGGTGGTGCGTTCGCCAACCTCGACCGGGTGATCGAGCGGCGGATCGGCCATCAGGGCGTCGGCTTCGGCGCCGCGATCCAGTCCAAGGAGCAGCGCGACCTCGGCGAGATGTTCGAGCACTGCCTGCCCGAGGATCTGATCCAGTACGGGCTGATCCCCGAGTTCATCGGCCGGTTGCCCGTCATGTCGGCGATCCATCAGCTCTCACGTGACGAGCTGATGAAGATCCTGACTGAGCCGCGCAACGCGCTCGTCAAGCAGTTCCAGCGTTTCTTCCAGTTCGACGGGATCGAGCTCGTGTTCGCAGACGAGGCGCTCTCCTCGATCGCCGACAAGGCGCTCGAGCGCGAGACCGGCGCCCGCGGCCTGCGCTCGATCATCGAGGAGGTCCTGCTGGAGGTCCAGTTCGAGCTCCCCTCGCGCCGCGACGTGCAGAAGTGCGTCGTCACGCGTGAGACGATCGACAAGGGCACCTCGCCGACCCTCGTCACCGTCGCCGCGCCGGAAGAAGAGGGCGAGGCCGCGGCGTAGAGAGCCTCGGCGGCGGTCGGGTACGCGCCTGCGCGGCCCATAACTAGACTGCGCCACCATGTCGGATCTGGAGGACAAGACTCGTTACGACCCGTCGGAGGTGGAGCCGCGGATCGTGGGCCGGTGGCTGGACTCGGGCCTGTTCCATCCAGCGCCGGAGGGGACGGCGGCCGAGAACTATTCGATCGCGATCCCGCCGCCGAACGTCACCGGCTCGCTGCACATGGGCCACGCCTTCCAGGACTCGATCATGGACACGCTGATCCGCCATCACCGCATGCGCGGACAGCGCACCAAGTGGATTCTCGGCACTGATCACGCCGGAATTGCGACACAGAAGCAGGTCGAGGAACTGCTCAGCTCCGAGGGCACGAGTCGCGAGGCGCTCGGCCGGGCCGCGTTCGAACACCGTGTGTGGGACTGGCGCGCGCAGTACGGCGGTGAGATCATCGGGCAGCTGAAGCGGCTCGGCGCGAGCTGCGACTACACGGATGAGCGCTTCACGCTCGATGACCGCTACGCCGACGCCGTATTGCGAGTGTTCGTCGCGCTCTATGACAAGGGCTACATCTACCGCGACCGGTACCTGGTCAACTGGGATCCGGGCACGCGCTCGGCGATCTCGGATCTGGAGGTCGAGGACCGCGAGGTCACCGACACGCTCTATTACATCGACTACCCGCTCGCATCGGGTAGCGGCGCGATCACGGTCGCGACCGTCCGCCCCGAGACGATGCTGGCCGACACCGCGATCGCCGTGCACCCCGAAGACGAGCGCTACCGGCGACTGATCGGTGAGACCGCGATCCTGCCGCTTGTCGGCCGCCGCCTGAAGATCATCGCCGACGAGTACGTCAAGCCCGAGTTCGGTACCGGCGCGCTGAAGATCACCCCGGGCCACGACCCGAACGACTTCGAGATCGGCCGCCGTCACGGCCTTGCGGAGTTGAACGTGATCGGCGAGGACGGGAGGATGAGCGCGCAGGCGGGTGAGCCGTTCGCGGGGATGCGGGCCGCCGAGGCACAGACCGCGGTCGTGCAGGCGCTGCGCGAGCAGGGGCTGCTGGCACGTACCGAGGAGTACACCCACACCGTCCCGTTCTCGCACCGCTCAGGGGAGCGGATCGAGCCGCTCGTGTCGTTGCAGTGGTTCATGCGGATGGACGAGCTCGCGAAGCCCGCGATCGAAGTCGTCACCAGCGGGCGGGTCAGGTTTCACCCCGACCGCTGGAGTCGCGTGTACCTCGATTGGATGGAGAACATCCGCCCGTGGTGCATCTCACGGCAGCTGTGGTGGGGGCACCAGATCCCGGTCTGGTACCGCGGCGATGAGACATACGTCGGGACCGGCGAGCCTGAGGGCGACGGCTGGATTCGCGATCCGGACGTCCTGGACACCTGGTTCTCCAGCGCGCTGTGGCCATTCGCGACGCTCGGATGGCCGCAGCAGACGCCTGAGCTGAAGGCGTTCTATCCGACCGACGTGCTCGTCACCGCGCGCGACATCATCTTTCTGTGGGTCGCACGGATGATCATGATGGGACTCGAGTTCGCCGGCGCCGTGCCATTCGACGACGTCCACATCCATGCCGTGATTCAGGCGCCAGACGGGCGGCGAATGTCCAAATCCCTCGGTACGGGGATCGATCCTCTGGATCTGATTAATGGCGGGCCACGCCCGCCTGTGTTTTTGTCTGGCGGCGACTTCCCCGCGTATGGCGCAGACGCCGTGCGCTGGGGGCTGTTGGCGATGTCCTCGACCCAGGACGTGAAGTTCAGCGAGGAGAAGGTTGCGCAGGGTCAACAGCTGGCGAACAAGCTGTGGAACGCCTCGCGGCTGATCCTGATGAGGGTCGACTCCGGGGCCCGAGCCGCCGCCAGCCCGACCGCGGTCGAGGACCGCTGGATCCTCTCGCGGCTGCAGCGCGCGAAGGGCCTGATCGGTGAGAGGATCGATCGGTACGACTTCTCGCGCGCGGCACTCGAACTCTATGACTTCGTCTACGGCGAGCTGTGCGACTGGTATCTGGAGCTGGTGAAGCCGCGTCTCTACGAGGGCGACGCAGCAACAGCCGGGACGCTGCTCTACGTGTTGACCGAGACGGTCACGATCGCCCATCCGATGATCCCGTTCGTCACCGAAGAGATCTATTCCTACATCCCGGGAGTCCAAGGGCTGCTGGCCGCGCGTGTCGCCGCCCCGGCCCGCGGCGACGGTGCGCTCGACCCAGCGGCCGAGGCTGCACTCGGTGACGTGATCTCAGCCGTGCAGGCCGTGCGCGCCTGGCGTGACGCGGCCGGCGTTGTCGCGCGCACCAGCCTCCGCGCTCGGTTGCTCGCGCGTGGATACGAGGAGACACACGCCCACATTGCGCGGCTCACCCGTCTGCAGCTGGTCGACGCCGAGGCCGACGTCGAGGGTGAGGCGACGGCCACGATTCCGGTGCCGGGCGGCGTGGTCGAGATCCTCGCCGGCGGCGACGTCGATCTCGGTGCGGCTCAGCGCGAGCGTGACGCCAAACACGCCAGGCTCACCGCTGAGATCGAGCGTGCGCAGTCTCAGCTCGCCAACGATGGCTTCGTCGCGAAGGCGCCGGCAGCCGTCGTGGCCGCCGTGCGTGACAAACTCGCGGCGTTGGTGGCGGAGCTGGAGGCGCTGTGATAGTCGTTGGCGGTCGTTGGCGGCAGGGTGTCACCGAGACGGTGTCACCTTGAGGGTGCAGGAGGCGGAGCAGCGGCTGCTCGCGCTCGAGCTGTTCGGCATGCGCTTCGGGCTGGACCGGATGCGCAAGCTGATGACCGCGCTGTCGCACCCCGAGCGGGAGTTCGAATCGATCCACGTCGTCGGAACCAACGGCAAGTCATCGACGGTCAGGATGATCGCGGCGATCCTCTCGCGGCACGGGCTGCGCACAGGCTCCTATCTGTCCCCGCACCTCGTCTCGTTCTGCGAGCGGATCCGAATCGACGACGCCGACCTCGAGCCGCGCGCGTTCGCGGCCGCCGTCGAGCGGGCTCTGCACGCCGCCGACCTCGTCGACCGGCTCGCCGATCCTGACGATCACGTCACCCAGTTCGAGGCGCTGACGGCGGCGGCCTTCTCCGAACTGGCGCAGGCGGGGGTGGAGGTCGCGGTGATCGAGGCCGGGCTCGGTGGCCGTTTCGACGCGACGAACGTGATCCCGTCGAAGGTTCAGGTTCTGACCAGCGTCGGGCTCGAGCACACCCGCTGGCTCGGCCCGACCGTCGAGTCGATCGCCCGTGAGAAGCTCGATGTCGTGCAGAACGGCTCGACCCTCGTGCTCGGCCCCGACATGCATCCGGAGGCGCTTGCCGTCGCGCGCGAGGTTGCGGGCGAGCGGGGCGCACGGATTGTTCAGGCAGGGATCGATCCCGGCACCTCCGTCGGTGCGCTCGGCGTCTTCCAGCGGCGCAACTTCGCCGTCGCCCGCACTGCCGCGCAGGCCTACCTCGGGGCGCTCGATCCGGCGGCCGTGTCCTCGGCTGCGGCCGACGTCCGGGTCCCGGGCCGCCTGCAGGTCTTCGGCGAGCGCCCGCTGACACTGCTCGACGGAGGCCACAACCCGCACGGGATCGCGGCGCTGGCGGAATCGCTGCCGGAGATCCTGGGCGACGCTCGCAGGCTGGGCGGCACTCGCAGGCTTGTCGCGGTCGTCTCGATCCTTGATGACAAGGACGCGCCAGGGATGCTCGCGAAGCTGGTGCCAGTCTGTGATGCGCTCATCCTCACGAGCAGTCAGAATCCACGTGCTTTGCCGCCGCCGACGCTGCAGTCCCTCGCAGGTCAGCTCGGGTGCACCAATGCCGAATCCGTGCGCGATCCACTGCAGGCACTGGAGCGCGCACGCGAGCTCGCCGGGCCGGATGGTGTCGTCCTGGCCACCGGATCGATCTACCTTGTCGCCGACCTCCTGGCTGCCCGCGGCGGGCGCCGCGGGGCGCCGTGCCTCGATGCTGTGAACGAAGACGAAGACTTCCGCCCGAGCCTCCTGAAGATGATCGCGCTCGTCGCGCTCAGCGTGGCGATCGTGATCCTCGTGTTCTTCGGGATCGGCTACCTGTTCGGTCGGGCGTTCCTGTGAGCGGGTTGTTGCGAACTCCGGGGCGCCAGTCACTAAACTCGACGCGCAAATGATCTACCTGGCGAACATTTTCGGGATCAAGAACAACACGCTCAGCCTCGTAGCCGAGCTGGTCCTGCTGTTCTTGGCGGTCTTCTGGCTGGCGCTGATCTACTGGACGTTCGCCGACGCGCGACGGCGGATCTCGGACCCGATCCTGATCGGCTGTGCCACGATCGCGTCGCTGTTCCCTTACGTCGGAACGCTGATCTACATGATCGTCCGGCCCCCTGAGTATCTCGACGACGTGCATGAGCGCGAGCTCGAGATCCAGGCCGCCGAGGCGCGGATCGCCGAGATCGGTCTGCTGCTGTGCCCGCATTGCGATCACGAGGTTGAGAAGGACTTCCTGCGCTGCCCGACGTGCATGCGCAAGCTCAAGGATCCCTGTGTCAGCTGCGGGCGCCCGCTTGATCCCCAGTGGAAGCTCTGCCCGTACTGCGAGGGCGAGGTGGCCGGCGGTGAGCCGATGCCGCGCCGCACCCGCCGGCGTGCGACCGAGCAGCCGATCGTCGGTCCGCCGACCGTCTGAGCACGGCTGCCGTAGCCTCCGTCTCTTTCGAAAACGAACAGGAGACGCCGAACATGGAGCGCACGCTCATCCTTGTCAAGCCCGACGCCTTCGCACGCAACCTGACCGGCGAGATCATCGCCAGGTTCGAGCGCAAGGGACTGCGGCTGGCAGCGCTCAAGCAGATGACGATGTCACGCGAGCTCGCCGAGCAGCACTACGCCGAGCACGTCGGCAAGCCGTTCTTCGGCGAGCTGGTCGACTTCATCACGTCCGGGCCGCTGGTCGCGATGGTGCTGGAGGGCGAGTCGGCGGTCGAGGCCGCGCGTCAGGTGATCGGTGCGACCAACCCGCTCCAGGCGAGCCCCGGCTCGATCCGGGGCGACTATGCGACCGCCGTCGGCCAGAACATGGTGCACGGCTCCGATGCGCAGGAGTCCGCCGCCCGTGAGGCCGCACTGTTCTTCCCTGAACTGGGCTGATCGGGGGCGCGGCGTGGGCCGGCGGCCGCTGGGTGTACAGAAACGATCGATATTGGAGCGTTTCTGTACACCGTTCGGGTTCGGGCGCCGGTCAGCGGCGCCGGGGCGTCGATGAGCGCGCTGATCCTCGCCTCACGCTCGCCGCAGCGGCGCGCGATCCTGGAGCAGCTCGGCGTCGCGTTCTCCGTGGTCGTGCCGGAGGTCGACGAGCTGGGGGAGGGCCCGCCGCACGAGGTCGCGATCGAGAACGCCTACCGCAAGGCGGCAGCAGTCGCGCAGGACCATCCCGACGCGCTCGTGCTCGGCGTTGATACCGTCGTCGCGCTCGGCTCAAGGCTCTACGGAAAGCCGGCGGACCGTCAGCAGGCCGCCGGCACCCTGCTCGCTCTCAACGGCCGGCGCCATAGCGTGATCAGCGGTGTCTGCGTGCTCGAGCACGATCGCTCACGGACCGCCGCCGCCACGACCGCCGTCAGCTTCAGGGCGTTCGACGACGCGATCCTCAAGTGGTACCTGGACAGCGAGGAGTGGCGTGAGCGAGCCGGAGGCTATGCGATCCAGGGCGCCGGCATGGCGCTCGTGACGGCGATCGAGGGCGACTACACCAACGTCGTCGGCCTCCCGGTGCCGACGCTGTTGGAGCTCGCTCCCGGGCTGATCCGCGATCGCGACGGCGATCGTCAGCGGAGCTGATGACCCCGCTGGGGGCTCGCCGCCCGCGAGAACGCGTCGCTGGTTATGGGATTTTGCTTGCGTCGCGCGTTTTCCAGCGATTTTCCGGTGCGTGCGGCGTGTCGAACCGGGCTCGGGTGGCCGCTGTCCGCTACACTCAGCGCGACGGGATCGGCACCTCGCAACGCCACCTCCCCGGCAACTCGCCGCCCCGTCCTGCGCTTTCCCCTACCTTCGTCTGCCCATGGGCTTCTTCACGTACCTGACCGGATTCGGCGGCCGCGACATGGCGGTTGATCTCGGCACCGCAAATACGCTCGTCTACGTCCGCGGACGCGGAATCGTTCTGTCTGAGCCGAGCGTCGTCGCGGTCGACTCGCGCACCGGCGAGGTGCACGCGGTCGGGATCGAGGCGAAGCGGATGCTCGGGCGCACGCCTGGGACGATCTCGGCGATCCGACCCCTGAAGGACGGCGTGATCGCCGACTTCGAGGTGACCGAGGAGATGCTCCGGCACTTCATCCAGAAGGTGCATCAGAACCGCTGGGCGCATCCGCGCGTGGTCGTGTGCGTGCCGAGCGGGGTCACGGGCGTCGAGAAGCGCGCCGTCGAGGAGGCCTGCCTATCGGCGGGCGCGCGTCAGGCATACCTGATCGAGGAGCCGATGGCGGCGGCGATCGGCGCCGGCCTGCCGGTCGGCGAGCCGACCGGCTCGATGGTCGTCGATATCGGCGGCGGCACCAGCGAGGTGGCGGTGATCTCGCTTGGCGGCATCGTCGTGTCGCAGTCGATTCGGATCGGCGGCGACGAGCTCGACGAGGCGATCATCAACTACGTCAAGCGCGAGTACAAGCTGCTGATCGGCCAGCAGACCGCCGAGGAGGTCAAGCTCGAGATCGGCTCGGCGTTCCCGATGCCCGAGGAGGTCCAGGCCGAGATTCGCGGCCGCGACATGGTTTCCGGCCTGCCCAAGACGGTCGTGCTCACCAGCGAGGAGATCCGGGGCGCGCTCGAAGAGCCGATGTCGCAGATCATCGATGCCGTCAAGGAGACGCTGGACCGAACGCCGCCGGAGCTGGCATCGGACATCATGGACCGCGGGATCATGCTCGCCGGGGGCGGTTCGCTGCTGCAGGGCCTCGAGGAGCGCTTGCGTCACGAGACGCAGATGCCGGCGCACCTCGCGGAATCGCCGCTGACCTGCGTCGCGGTCGGGTCGGGCCGGTCGCTCGAGGAGTTCGAGGCGATCCACCGATCGAGCAAGAATTCACGTAACCGGCGCCGTCGCTATTAGATGATCGATTCCAAAATCATCCAGCCGATGGCGTCAACTCGGAGCATCATCTTGGAGACTTACAGCACGTGCATGACAAGCAAGTACGGCGCCGACGCGCAGTCCTCGGGCTGCTCGTCGGGGCTTCCCTGATACTGCTGACGGCGTACTTCGGCGAGTCGCCGAGCAGCCCGCTGCACTCGGTGCAGCGGGGTGTCGTCGCGGTCCTCTCCCCGATCCAGGAGGGCGCGAGCAAGGTGCTCGCGCCCGTGCGCGACGTCGCCGGCTGGGTGTCTGACACGTTCAATGCCAAGTCCGAGCTTGCTCAGTACCGCAAGCAGAACGCCAAGCTGGTCTGGGAACTGGCGCAGCTGAAGGGCGACGCGCTCCAGAATCAGCAGCTCGCGAACCTGGTGAAGCTCGACGACAGCGAAAACGTCGACGCCTACAACCCGGTGACAGCGAACGTGATCGCCCAGGACCCGTCGCCTTGGTACCAGCAGATCGAGGTCGACAAGGGATCCGACGACGGTGTCGGCTACAACGACCCCGTGATCGCGCCTCTGGGCCTCGTCGGCAAGGTCACGTCCGTCGAAGGCGGCTCCTCATGGGTGACGCTGCTGACCGACCCGTCGTTCGCGGTCGGCGCCCAGGTGTTCACCGGCAGCGCCGCGTACCCGGGCGTTCTCCAGCCCCAGGCAGGCAACCCCAACGCGCTGCTGTTGACCGACCTCAACCCGCAGGCGCAGGGAATTCTGATGGGGCAGCAGGTCGTCACCTCCGGTTTCATCGATCCCAGCAACCCGGCGGTTCGCTCCCTGTATCCCCAGGGAATCCCGATCGGGACGGTCTCCGACGCCAGCCAGGACCAGCTCGCAAACGATCAGGAGATCCAGGTCCAGCCGTACGTCAACGTGCGCAACCTGAGCGTCGTTCAGGTCCTCACCCGGGTCAACAACGACTCGACGGACCGGGCGCAGGCCCCGTGATCGGAGTCGGGCAACTGCCGGTGCGGCTGATCCTGCGGGTCACGGCGATCGCGTTCGTCGCGGTGGTGATCCAGGAGGCCGCGATCTCGCAGATCTCGATCTTCGGCGTCAGCGCCGACATCACGCCGCTCGTCGTGATGTCGATCGGGCTCCTGTGCGGGTCGCTGCCGGGTGCGATCACCGGTTTCGGCGTCGGCCTGCTGGTAGACATGGCGCTCGTGCAGACGCTCGGCGTGACGTCGCTGCTGTATATCGCGATCGGGTACGGATCGGGGCGCCTGCGTGAGCTGCGTGACCCCTCCCACGGGCTCGTTCCGCTTGCGATGGGCGCTGCCGCGACCGCGGTCTCGGGCGTCGGGATGGCGTTGATCCAGTTCCTGCTCGGCGTCAACGCGCCGGTCAGCCTGCTGCTGCTCCAGCAGATCTTCCTGACCGTGCTGGTCAACACCCTGATCGCGCTGCCCGTCTACGAGGTCGTGCGCCGGATCCTGCACCGGACGTTGCCGCGTGATCCGCGCCGGCGCCGGCAGCGCGCCTACACGACCGGCGCGCTCAGCCCGCTGCACCGCCCATCTGAGCGGTTCGGCCCATCTTCGAGGATGTCAAGGTGATCCAGCCGCCGGAGGAACGCATCGGTCCGATGACGCCGCAGCTCGCCAGGCGCGTGGCGATCGTCGGCAGCTTCGCGCTGGCGATGTTCGCGATCATCTTCTTCCGCCTGTGGTTCCTGGAGGTGCTGACCGGCAACCAGTACGCGAAGGCGGCCGAGGTCAACTATGTCCGCCACATTGCGATCGCCGCTCCGCGCGGGGAGATCCTCGATTCAAACGGAGCGACGATGGTCGATTCGGTGCCTGTCAACGCGGTCCAGTTGCTGCCCGACAAACTGCCCGTGGCCGTCACGTACTCGACGCCAACCGTCAACAACATCCTGCATCAGCCGGCCGCCGACATGGCGCTTTACACGCATCTCGGAAAGGTCCTGCGGCTCTCGACAGAAGCGGTCAAGTGTCCGGTCGTCGGGGTCAGGCATTCGCCGCGGCTCGCGCCGATTCCCTGTGCCGTCGCCCAGCAGGTGGCGCAGCAGTCGTTCGCCCCGGTGACGGTGGCGATCAACGTGCCAACCGACGTGAGCGCCTACCTGCAGGAGCGCAGCAGCGAGTTTCCCGGCGTTCAGGCTGCCCGTGTCTACCTGCAGCAGTATCCGCTCGGCCCCCAGGCGGCGCAGGTGCTCGGCACCGTCGGTCCGATCAACGGTGCCGAGATCAAGGACAAGGCGCGCTATCCGGGTGTGCTGGCACAGGATGTCGTCGGCCAGAGCGGCCTCGAGTGGGAATACGACCAGTACCTTCGTGGCAGGGACGGAGACCAGACTGTGAACGTCAACTCCGCCGGTCAGTTTGAGGGCTACGGGGCGTTGCATCCGCCAACCACCGGGTATGACCTCAAGACGTCGCTGAACCTACCGCTGCAGGAGGCCGGGCAGGCTGCGCTGCAGCAGTCGATCGAGAACAACCCGCCGGCCAACGGAGGCGCCTTCGTCGCGCTCGATCCGGAGAACGGACAGGTCTACGCGATGGGCTCGGCGCCGACGTTCAACCCGGGCATCTTCACGCAGCCGTTCCTGCCCCAGGCCGAGTACGAGCAGCTCACCAATCCGAACAGCGGCTATCCGCTCGTCAACCGGGCGATCCAGAGCGCCGGCCCGACCGGATCGACGTTCAAGCCGATCACCGCCACGGCGGCGCTCGAGTCGGGCGACTGGGGGCTGTACCAGACCTACGACGACACCGGCTCGTTCTGCATCGACACCGAGTGCCGAAAGAACTCGGGCGGGGCCGCCTACGGTGTCGTCAACCTGGAGACCGCGATCAAGGTCTCCGACGACATCTTCTTCTACCACCTCGGCGCGGTGACGAACGTGACCAACCCGGCCACGCAGCCGAACGGCGGTCCGCTGCAGGAGTGGGCCAAGAAGTTCGGGATCGGGCGCGCAACCGGGATCGATCTGCCCGGCGAGGTGTCGGGTACCCGGCCTTCGCCGGCGTGGCGCGCCCACGAGAACGAGTTGGAGACGGAGTGCGAGAGCGCCACGGGCCCGTTCAAGGGCAAGCCCAAGCATCCGGCAGCCGACGGAGGCTGCGGGATCACCGTGGTGCCCGAGGAGCCGTGGACGATCGGTGACAACGTCAACATGGCCGTCGGTCAGGGCGACGTGCAGGTGACGCCGCTGCAGTTGGCGGTCGCCTACTCGGCGCTCGCCAACGGCGGTCTGATCGAACATCCGCACATCGGCCTCGACATCCAGTCCGCCAACGGCACGGTGGTGCAGAAGCTGCCGACGCCCCCGGCACGCAACATTCACATCAACCCGGCGTATCTGGCGACGATCCAGCAGGGCCTGCGCGCCGCGGCTTCGCAGCCGGGCGGCACCTCCGACGACGTGTTCGGCAACTTCCCCGAGTCCGTGTACGGAAAGACCGGCACCGCACAGTACTTCAACAGCCAGGACGTCGAGACCGACTACTCCTGGTACGCATGCTTCGTGCCGGCGAGTGCGACCAGCAAGCCGATCGTGGTCGTGGTCTGGGTCGAGAAGGGCGGGTTCGGCGACATCGCCGCGGCCCCGGTCGCACGAGAGATGCTCTCTCAGTGGTTCTTCGGTAAGCGCGGCCCCTACGTACGCGGAAGCTCGCCGACGCTGTGAACACGTCACCGATCCAGATGGGTGAGCAGCCCGTCGCCACGGGCCCCCGGCTGCAGCTCGCGATCGATCCGCTGATCCTGCTCGCCGCGCTCGGACTCGTGGCGTGCTCGCTGGTCACGCTGAAGGGGGCTGCCGGGACCTATTACTTCGAGCATCAGGCGGCGTATGCCGCGCTCGGTCTGTTCAGCGCACTTGTGATCGCGAGGTTCGACTACTCCCGCCTGCG
Source organism: uncultured Solirubrobacterales bacterium (assembly GCA_963742025.1). GTDB lineage: Bacteria > Actinomycetota > Thermoleophilia > Solirubrobacterales > Solirubrobacteraceae > Palsa-465. The sequence goes on along the minus strand of CAVUKF010000002.1, from coordinate 371,350 downwards.
CGAGTACCGGTTCGTCGCCTTCGGGCTGCTGATCGCGGCGAACATCGTCGTCTACGGAATGCCGGCGGTGAACGGAGCGACGCGCTGGATCCCGCTGCCGTTCCTGGAGTTCCAGCCCTCGGAGTTCGGCAAGCTCCTGCTGATCGTCTCGCTCGCCGCGTTCGCGGTCTCCCGCGGTCGTGGGCTCTACGAGCGCAGCACGACGGCGCGGATCATGTTGCTGGCGCTGATCGCGGCGATGATCGTGATCCCCCAGCCCGACATCGGCACCGGGCTCGTGTACGTGACGATCGGGGTCGCGGTGCTCTACTTCGGCGGCACGTCATGGAAGCAGCTGACCGCCCTGGCGGTCCTGTTCGTGACCGCGATCGTGATGGTGCTGGCCGTTGCCCCGGCGTTCGGGGTGCACGTGCTCCAGTCCTACCAATCCGAGCGCCTGACGACCTTCCTGCACCCGCCGCACACGTGCGGGATCCACGACCCGACCTGCTACCAGTTGCAGCAGTCGGAGATTGCGATCGGCTCCGGTCAGAAGACCGGACTCGGCGCCGCAGGGGCGACACAGGCCAAATTCAACTTCCTCCCCGAGGACCAGGACGACTTCATCTTCGCGGTCGTCGGGGAGACGTACGGGTTCGTCGGCGCGGCACTGGTGCTGTCGCTGTACGCGCTCTTGATCTGGCGCACGTTGCGCATCCTCACGATGTCCAAGAACCTGTTCGGCTCGCTGATCGCCGGCGGCATCCTCGCGATGCTGATGTTCCAGGTCTTCGTGAACGTGGGCATGACCATCGGGATCATGCCCGTCACCGGAGTACCGCTGCCGCTGCTGAGTTACGGCGGCTCCTCGGTACTCGTCACCTTCCTGGCCATCGGCCTGCTCGAGTCGATCCACGTTCAGGCGCGGATCGCCTCGGCGGGCAAGGCGCGGGTGCTGATTTCGTGACGCCGGGCTCAAGAGGAGCATTGCGCGTCACTCCATTTGGCAGGACCGCACAGCGGCCGCCATCCGAATTACCAAAGGACTGAACCGAATTGAAGAAGCAAGTGCTGGTCAGCGTCGACCGCGGTGAGACCCGCGTCGCGTTGCTGGAGGCAAGTGGAAACGTGCCCGCCCGGACCGCGAGCGGAGCCCCTCGCCGCCGCCGCAAGTCGGCCAATCCCGCTGCCGGCTACCGGGTCGCCGAGCTCTACCTGGAGCGTCGCGGCGCGCGCTCGATCGTCGGCAACATCTACAAGGGGCGCGTCGACAACGTGCTCGCTGGGCTCGAGGCGGCGTTCGTCGACATCGGCCTTGACAAGAACGGGTTCCTGCATGTCGATGAGATCGTGCTGCCGGGGGTCGAGGCGCCGCGGCGTGGTCGCGGCACCGGACGCGATACCCGCCAGATCGGCGACCTGCTCAAGCCGGGCCAGGAGATCGTCGTTCAGGTCGTCAAGGACCCACTCAAGACGAAGGGCGCAAGACTCTCGATGGACCTGACGATCGCCGGGCGCTACATGGTCTTCGCGCCGTACGGCGAGGGGGTCGGCGTGTCGCGCCGGTTGGAGGACAAGGAGCGCGACCGGCTGCGCAAGGAGGCCGCCAAGCTTGACCTCAAGGGGGCCGGGGCGATCATCCGCACCGCCGCGCACGGCGCGATGCGCGCCGACCTCGAACGGGAGCTGCTGTACCTGTTCAAGCTGAACGAGGTTCTGACCAAGCGGGTCGCCGAGACATCGGCGCCGGCGCTCGTCTTCCAGGAGGCCGACCTGTCGGTGCGGGTCGTCCGCGACATCTACTCAGAGGTGTTCGAACGCGCGATCGTCGATGATCCCAAGCAGTATCACCGGCTCGTCTCGTTCTTCTCACGGACCGCGCCTGAGCTGGTCGACCAGGTCGAGCTGTGGTCCGAGCCGCGGCCGCTGTTCGAGGCGTTCGGCGTCAACGAGGTGCTCGCCTCGACCCTCAAGCGGCGCGTCGACCTGCCCAGCGGTGGCTACCTGATCATCGACTACGCCGAGGCGCTGACCGTGATCGACGTCAACTCGGGGAGCTTCATCGGCCGCGGCAAGGGTGCCCGCCTGGAGGACACGATCACCAAGACCAACCTCGAGGCGGCCGATGAGGTCGTCAGCCAGCTGCGCCTGCGCGATATCGGCGGGATCATCGTGATCGACTTCATCGACATGGCGCGAGCGCGCAACCGCGACGCCGTGCTGAAGACGCTCCGCAAGGCGCTCGACGAGGATCGCACGAAGACGTTTGTGGTTGAGATCTCCCCGCTCGGTCTGGTGGAGATGACGCGCCAGAACGTCACCGAGGGCGTCCGCGAGATCATGACCCGGCCATGTCCCACCTGCGACGGCGAGGGCGTGATCAAGTCGGAGGAGACGATTGCGATCGAGTTCGAACGACGGATGCGGGAGCTTGCGGCCAATACCAAGGCCGAGGCGCTGTTACTGCAGATGAACCCGCGCGTGAGCGCGGAGTTCACAGCCAATGATGGACGGGTGCTGCATGTGATCGAGCAGGAGACCGGCAAGTGGTTCGTTTTCGAGGGCTCCGAGGGACTGCCGCTGGATCACTTCGCGGTCCTGCAGGAGGGTCCGAGGGACAAGGTGCTCGAGCGTGCGCTGCCGTTCCGGGAGGGCGATGAGGTGCACGTCGAGATCGTCGAGCCCCACATGTACAGCTCCGGCGACGCGGTCGCGAAGATCGACGGCTACATCATCCACGTCAAGGACGCGACCGCTGCGGTCGGCGAGAAACGCCTCGTGCGAATCGAGCAGGTGGGGAGGACCTCGGCGGTGGCGCGGCTGATCGACAGCCCGGCGCTCGAGGTGGTCGGGGGCGCCGGCTCGTCCGCGCAGAAGGCCGGCTCTGACGGCGGGGATGACGGCGATGACGTAGAATCCGGGTCTCGGCGTCGTGGCCGTCGCGGTGGTCGGCGTCGTTCGACTGCCAAGGCGGGCGCCGCAATGGCGCCGTCGGAATCTTCGCAAGAGTGAACATGTACGCAATCGTCAAGACCGGCGGTAAGCAATACCGCGTCCAGGAGGGGCAGTGGCTGCTCGTCGAGCGGCTGCCCGAAGCGCAGGGCGCGGAAGTGGCGCTGCGTCCGCTGCTGTACGTGAACGATGACGAGCTGGTCGACGGCGATCAGATCGATCGCGTGTCGGTCAACGCCACGATTCTCGCCCACGAGCGCGGCCCGAAGCTGCGGATCGTCAAGTTCAAGCCCAAGCGTGGCTACAAGCGCCGCAACGGCCACCGCCAGGAGTTGACGCGGATCCAGATCACCGGGATCAGTGTCTCCGGTGCGGCGTCGAAGGGCGGACGCTCGCGCAAGGCCGCCGCCAAGACGGAGGCACCCGCGCCCGTCAGTGCCGGCACCGAGACGACCGACCGACCACGACCACGGAGGGTTCAGATGGCACATAAGAAGGGCCTCGGCTCCTCTCGCAACGGCCGTGACTCGAACGCCAAGCGCCTCGGCGTGAAGGTGTTCGCCGGCCAGAAGGTCACCGGCGGCGAGATCATCGTGCGCCAGCGAGGCACCCGCTTTCATCCGGGCGATGGGGTCGGGATCGGCCGCGACGACACGATCTACGCCCGCACCGCAGGCGTCGTGGCGTTCAAGCACGGCTGGCGCGGGCGCGTGATCTCCGTCGTCGACGGGCCGGTCGCTGGTGGGGCCACCGGCGGCAGCGACGCCGCGTAGAAGTACGCCCGGGGGCTCCCCGCCGACTCAAGGAGCGACATCAGTGGCCACCGTCAGCGTCCGTTACATAGTCGATGACGTCGACACCGCAATCGCGTTCTACTGCGGGCATCTCGGCTTCGAGGAGAAGATGCACCCCGCGCCGACCTTCGCAATGCTCACACGCGGGGACCTCCGGCTGGTTCTGAGCGCACCGAGCGGTGCTGGAGGTGGCGGGCAGGCGATGCCGGATGGGACCAGTCCTGAGCCTGGCGGCTGGAACCGGTTCATGCTCGAGCTGGAGGATCTCGCGACAACCGTCGCGGTTCTCCGTGAAGCGGGCGCCCACTTTCGCAACGAGATCGTCACCGGCGTGGGCGGCAAGCAGATCCTGCTCGACGATCCGAGCGGTAACCCGGTCGAGTTGTTTCAGCCGACCCGGCCCGAAGCAACGCTGTCGACCCGCGAGTGACCGGCGCCATCTGAACGCGATCAATTGCCAGCCGTCACTGCTGACGCAGGCAGGGCATTTGGTAAGGTCGCGCTTCGGGCTCGCCATCAGCCCGCAGTGAGCCGACGCGTGATCGAGGGGACTGCTCTGGACACCACACCGCCGCCCGGAACGTTGTATCTGGCCGGTGCCTGCGCCGGACATAGAGGTGCGCCGGGGCCTTGACGGAGATCCATTGCTCCTCATGTGGCTCGGAGAACCGGGCCGGAAGGCGATTCTGCGCGCAATGCGGCGTTGCGCTCGAATTGCATTGCCCCGCATGCGACGCCGTGAACGTGCCCGGTGAGCGGTTCTGTGGGGAATGCGGCACGCCGCTGATCAGTGACGCGATGCCGGCGCAGCACGGCGCCGGCGCGGGCGCGGGCGTCGGGCCAGGCGCCGCGCACGGATCTGTCTCAGAGCGCCGGCTCGTGTCCGTGCTGTTCGCCGATCTGGTCGGCTTCACGACACTGGCCGAGCATCGTGATCCGGAGGAGGTCCGGGAGCTGCTGAGCAGCTACTTCGACCGTTGCCGCAGCCTGATCGAGCGCTACGGCGGAACCGTCGAGAAGTTCATCGGTGACGCGGTGATGGCGGTGTGGGGGACGCCGGTCGCGAGGGAGGATGATCCGGAGCGGGCGGTCAGGGCCGCACTGGCGCTGACGACGATGGTGACCGCGCTTGGCGAGACGGTCGGGATGCCGGAGCTGCGGGTCCGGGCGGGGGTGTTGACCGGGAGCGCCGCCGTCGAGATCGGCTCGGAGGCCGAGGGAATGGTGATCGGCGACACGGTCAACACCGCTTCGAGGCTGCAGTCGATCGCAGAGCCGGGGACGGTTTTGGTCGACGACGTCACCCGTCGCGCGTCGGAGGCGGCGATCGCATACGAGGATGCCGGGATGCATCTGGTGAAGGGGCGTGAGGCGCCGGTGCACGCGTGGACAGCGGTGCGGGTCGTGGCGGGTGCCGGCGGGGCTCGCCGGAGCGCTGGGCTGGAGGCGCCGCTGGTCGGCCGTGACCGCGAACTGGCGCTTGTCACCGAGTCGTTCGAGGCGACCGAGCGCGAGGGTCGTGCGCGGATCGTGACGGTGGTCGGCGAAGCGGGCTCGGGCAAGTCAAGGCTGTTGTGGGAGTTCTTCAAGTACACCGACGGGATCGAGCGGATCGTGCGCTGGCATCAGGGCCGCTGCCTTTCCTACGGCGAAGGGGTGGCGTACTGGGCACTGGCAGAGATGGTCCGCGCTCGTGCCGGGATCCTCGAGGAGGAGGACGCAGCGACGGCACGACAGAAGCTCCGAGCGGCGGTCGAGGCCCACGTCGGCGACGAGCGCGAGCGGCGGCTGGTTGAGCCGCGGCTGGCGCATCTGCTCGGTCTGGAGCAGCGCACCGCGGCGGACCGCGCGGACCTGTTCAGCGGTTGGCGGTTGTTCTTCGAGCGGATCGCCGAGCACGAGCCGGTGGTGCTCGTGTTCGAGGATCTGCAGTGGGCCGACAGCGGCCTGCTCGACTTCATCGACTACCTGCTCGAATGGTCGGCGGAGTTCCCGCTCTTCATCCTCGCGCTGGGGCGCGGAGAGCTGCTGCAGGCACGTCCGGCCTGGACCGCCGCGATCACGTTGCAACCGCTCGACGACGCCGCGATGGGACACTTGTTGGCCGGGCTGGTGCCAGGGTTACCTGACGAGGTGGCGGCGCAGATCCGCAGACGCTCAGAGGGGATCCCGTTGTACGCCGTCGAGACGGTGCGAATGCTGCTCGATCGCGGTGTGCTCACCCAGGAGGGCAACCGTTACGTCGTCAGCGGCGACGTCGCCGACCTTGAGGTTCCCGAGACGTTGCAGGCCCTCGTCGCCTCCCGGCTCGACAACCTCGACGGCGCCGAGCGCTCGCTGCTCCAGGACGCTGCCGTGATCGGCCAGTCGTTCACGCCGGCGACGCTGGCCGCGATCGCCCGGCGCCCGATCAGCGAGGTGACACGGGTGCTCGACTCGTTGGTCGCCAAGCAGGTCCTGGGCTACGTGGACGACGCCCTCTCAGCCGAGCGCGGCCAGTACGTCTTTCTGCAGGCGCTGCTGCACACGGTCGCGCTCGGCACGCTTTCACGACGCGACCGGAAGGCTCGTCATCTCGCGACGGCCGGCCATCTTCGTGAGACGTGGGGTGAGGAGGCGGCTGAGATCGCAGAGGTGCTCGCGAGTCATTACCTCGACGCCGTCGAAGCCGACCCCGAGGCGGCCGACGCCGACGAGATCCGCGGGCTGGCATGCCAGACGCTCGAGGATGCCGGCCGGCGGGCGATCTCGCTCGCAGCGGTCCGGGAGGCACGACGCCACTTCGAACGCGCGGCCGAGCTGGCGAGCGATCCGGCCGACCGTGGCCGTCTGCTGCGAGAGGCCGGCATTGCCGCGCAGCGCAGCGGAGACCTGGCGGATGCACTGACGCTGCTCAACGGCGCCGCCGAGTTGCTCTCAGAAGCTGGACGGATCCGCGAGGCGGCCCGCGCGGAGGGCATGGCCGGCGGCGTCGTAAGGGAGATGGGACATGTCGATGAGGCTTGGGAGCGGCTCTCGGCGGCCTACGCAACGATCGATGACGGGAGCAACGACCTGGCTGTCGCAGAGCTCGCCGCGAGGCTCGCGAACCTCGCGTTCGCACGCGGCGATCGCGAACGCGCGCTCGAACTCGCGGACACCGCGCTCACGATCGCCGACGGGGGGCGGTTTGCGGAGATCCTGGTTGACGCGCTGATCACCAAGGCGATCGCGCTGGTCGAGCTGGGGCATCCCGCCGAGTCCAATGCCCTGCTGACCCACGCGATCAAGCTCGCGCTCGAGCAGGATCTCGGTGCGATGGCCGCACGCGGCTATTACAACCTCGCCGACAACGAGATGGCCGAAGGCCGGTTCACCGAGGGGCGGGAACTGCTCGCACAGGGTCTCGAGCTGACGCGGCGGCGAGGCGACCGCCAGATCGAGCGGCGACTGCTGGCCCAGGAGGTGATCGCACTCGTCGCGCTTGGTCATTGGGACGAGGCAAACTCGCGTACCGCCGCGCTGAGGGAGCAGGCGAACGACATCTGGACGGCCCAGGCACTCGTCTCGATGCCAATGGTGTTCGCAGCGAGAGGCGACCAGATCGGGCTTCAAGGGCTGCTCCAGAGCGTGGGTGTCGACAGCGGCTGGTCGGTCGTAAACCATTCGGCCAAGCTTTGCCGCGCGATGCTCCTGCGTGAAACCGGACGCGCCGCCGAAGCGGTTGATGACGCGCTTGCGGCGGTGCTCGGTGTGATCGAGATCGCCGAGTCCGGCGTGCCGACGATGTTTGCCGAAGGCGTCGATTGTGCGTTTGCGGCGCGGCGCACTGATGTCGTCGAAACGCTGCTGGCCGCAGTCGATGCCCTCAAACCGGCCCAGCTGCTGCCGTTGCTCGACGCCGAAGCGGCCCGTGCCCGCGCCCGTCTGGCGGCGCTCGGCGGCGAGGATCAGGCCGCCGCGCAGTGGTTCAGGCGGGCGATCGACCTGTTCACCGAGTTCGCAACGCCGTTCCATCTCGCACGCGCTCAGCTGCAATATGCCGAACTGCTTGCACACACCGGAAGCTCCGAAGCCGAGTTTGCCAAACCGCGCGACGAGGCGGCCGCGGTGTTCGCGGAGCTGAAGGCGACGCCCTGGCTCGCTCGCGCCGACGCACTGGGATCGAGCGTCGCCGCATGATCGTCTGTTCGGCCTGCAACGCGGAGGCACCGCCCGGCCAGCGGTTCTGCGGACACTGCGGCACACCGTTGGCGCGCGGATGCGCCAACTGTGGCGCCGAGAACCCGCCCGACCACCGCTTCTGCGGGTCGTGCGGTGCGGTGCTGGGCGATGTGACAGCGGGCAGCGGGCTTTCACCGGCGCCGGCCGGCAAGCCGGCGCCGGTGTCCGAACGGCGCCTGGTGTCGGTGCTGTTCGCCGATCTGGTCGGCTTCACGACCCTGTCCGAGCATCGTGATCCGGACGAGGTCCGGGAGCTGCTGAGCAGCTACTTCGACCGCTGCCGTACTTTGATCGAGCGCTACGGGGGCACGGTTGAGAAGTTCATCGGCGATGCGGTGATGGCGGTCTGGGGCACTCCCGTCGCCCGCGAGGATGATCCTGAGCGCGCGGTGCGAGCCGCGCTCGCGCTGACCGCGATGGTGACCGCGCTCGGCGATGAGGTCGGGATGCCGGAGCTGCGTGTACGCGCCGGGGTGCTGACGGGGAACGCGTCGGTTGAGATCGGTTACGAGGCGGAGGGGATGGTGCTCGGCGACACGGTCAACACGGCCTCCCGGCTGCAGTCGCTCGCCGACCCAGGTTCTGTGCTCGTCGACGACGTGACGCGTCGGGCCTCAGAGGCGGCGGTCGCCTACGAGGACGCCGGCACGCACGAGGTCAAGGGACGGGAGCAGCCGGTCCATGCGTGGACGGCGCTGCGGGTGGTCGCGGGTGCCGGTGGCGCGCGCCGGGGAGCCGGCATCGAGGCGCCGTTCATCGGCCGCGAGCGCGAGCTGGCGGCGATCATCGACGCGGGCGAGCGCAGCGCGCACGAGCGCCGTGCCGAGCACGTGGCGATCGTCGGCGAAGCCGGCTCGGGGAAGTCGCGACTGCTGTGGGAGTTCTTCAAGTACCTCGACGGGATCGAGGAGATTCGTTGGTGGCACCAGGGCCGCTGCCTCTCCTACGGCGAGGGGGTGGCGTACTGGGCGCTCGCCGAGATGGTCCGCGCCCGGGCTGGTATCACCGAGGAGGAGTCGCCGACATCGGCGCGTGAGAAGCTCGCGGTGGCGGTTGCCGAGCACGTTCCGCTGGAGCGTGACCGCAAGCTGGTCGAGCCACGGCTCGCGCACCTGCTGCGACTGGAGGAACGCCCGGATGCCGATCGTGCCGACCTGTTCAGCGGCTGGCGGCTGTTCTTCGAGCGGATGGCCGCCACGAACCCGGTGATCCTCGCTTTCGAGGACCTGCAATGGGCCGACAGCGGCCTGCTCGAATTCATCGACTACCTGCTCGAGTGGTCGCCGGACGTGCCGATCTTCGTGCTGACGTTCGCGCGGCCCGAGCTGCTGGCGCGCCGCGAGGTGTGGGCGCCGACGGTGCTCGAGCCGTTGGAGGATCGAGCGGTGGCGGCGATCCTCGACGGACTTGCGCCGGGTCTGCCGGAGGAGCTGGTTGCGGAGATCGTCGCCCGCGCAGAGGGGATCCCGCTCTACGCGGTCGAGACGATCCGGATGCTGCTGGACCGCGGTCTGCTCGCGCAGGACGGCAACCGCTACGTGCTGACGGCGGACATCGGCGAGCTCGAGGTTCCGGAGAGCCTCCATGCGCTCGTCGCTTCGCGGCTTGACGGTCTCTCAGCCGCCGAACGTTCGCTCTTGCAGGACGCGTCGGTGATCGGCCATTCGTTCACCGCGGCCGCCGCGGCAGCGGTCAGCAGCCGCGCGGAATCGGACGTGGAGGCGACGCTCGACGCGTTGGTCGCCAAGCAGGTGCTCGGACGCGATGATGATCCGCGCTCGCCTGAGCGCGGGCAGTACGTGTTTCTGCAGGGCCTGCTGCGGACCGTCGCCTACGGAACGCTCACCCGCCGCGCCCGCAAGGCCAGGCACATCGACGCGGCGCGGTACCTGGAGCGCAGCTGGCCGGGCGAGGCGGCGGACATCGCCGAGGTGCTCGCCTCTCACTACCAGGAGGCGATCCGCGCAGAGCCGGACGCGGGCGACGTCCCCGAGCTGCGTGCCTCGGCGCGGGCGCGATTGACCTCGGCCGGCCGCTCGGCGGCATCGCTGGCGCTTGGGCCAGAGGCGGCGCGCTACTTCGAGCAGGCTGCGGAGCTGGCGGACGACGAGCTGGAGCGCGCCGAGCTGTTCGAGCAGGCGGGCCGCGCCCTGTGGCACAGCGGCGACCTCGAGGCGGCGGAGTTGCACCTTCGTACCGCCGTGGAGGTGTATGAGCGCAACGGCCGAGCGTCGGGCGGATCGGCGGCCCTGACCCTCGCGATGATGCTTTCGCTCGCAGGCCGTGGCAAGGAGTCGAGGCCTCTGCTCGAGCGGTTTCGCACCTCTGATGATCCCGGTGCCGACCCGATCGTCCGCGCCCAGGCGCTTGCAGTCCTGGGCAACGCGCTGATGACGGACGCCCCTGATGAAGCCGAGAAGCTGTTCAGCGAGGCACTTACGCGACTCGAGCTGGAGCAGGCATGGCCCGCGCTGGCGGAGGCGCTCGTTCGCCGCTCCGTCTACCTGATCGTCAACTACCGCCGCGAGGAGGGGGTCGGGGTGCTGCGCCATGCGCTGGCGATGGCCGAGACCCACGATCTCGCGACCGTTGCGCTGCGGGCGCGTTTCAGCCTGGCGGCGGTCTGGTTGGACACCGACCAGCTGGCCGAAACCGTCCGTGAGGCGACCGAGGGGCTCGGACTGGCACGCGAGCGTGGCGACCGGCCCTGGGAGCGCGCGATGATCACGCAGATGGTTCCGCCGCTCGCTGCACTCGGCCGCTGGGACGAAGCGGTTGCGCTGGGGGGCATTCTGCTGTCGAGGTCTGACGATCACGTCTCGTTGTTCGCGGCAGTCTTCCTGGCGGCGATCGCCGCCGCGCGAGGCGACGACGAGGCCTTCGATCGTTGCCGTGCCGTCGTCGGGGATTGGTCGGAGAGCGCCAGTGCCAGCGACCAGCGGTCCGCGGTGGCCCTGCACGCCGCTCGCGACGCAATCGAGCGCGACGCGCTGATCGACGCAGTGGGCCTCGCGCGTCCGGTCCTCGACCGTCCGGGGACCACCGGCGAGTTCGTCGCCGAGGCGTATGCGCTCTGCATCGAGGCGGCGATGGCGTTGAGCGACGATGCGCTGATCGCTGAGCTGGAGCGGTTCGTTGATGAGCTGCCCCCGGCGCGGGCAACGCCGCTTCTGCGAGCTGGTCGCGCCCGTCTGAGCGCCGAGCGGGCCCACCGGCGCGGCGATGCGCGCGAGTCGGAGCGAGCCGAGGAGGAGGCGATCGTAATGCTGCGAGCCCTCGGTGCGCGCCCACTTATCGCCAAGACCCTGATCGAGCGCGCCCGCCGTCGCGATGACGCCGAGGCACTGGCGGAGGCGCGGACGATCTACGAGGAGCTGCGCGCGACGCGCTGGCTGGCCAGGCTCGACCAGACGAGCGAGGTTCCTGCGTGAGCGCCGCCGAGCTGGTGTGTGCGGATTGTGGCGAGCCGACGCCGCCTGGTCGCTTCTGCATCAACTGCGGCACACCGCTCCAGCGCGCCTGCTCGGATTGCGGCGAGCCGCTGCTTGCGAGTGCCCGCTTCTGCGGGTCATGCGGCGCTCCGCAGGGCGACGCCGCTTCGATTGGCACGTCGGCGGCGCCGACCCGCGCCAGAGTGGCCTCGGTTTCCGAACGGCGCCTGGTGTCGGTGCTGTTCGCCGATCTGGTCGGCTTCACGACCCTCGCCGAGCATCGTGATCCGGAGGAGGTCCGGGAGCTGCTGAGCAGTTACTTCGACCGCTCCCGCACGTTGATCGAGCGCTACGGGGGGACGGTCGAGAAGTTCATCGGGGATGCGGTGATGGCGGTCTGGGGGACGCCGGTGGCGCGCGAGGATGACCCGGAGCGGGCGGTCCGGGCGGCGCTCGCACTGACAGCGATGGTGACCGCTCTGGGGGAGTCGGTCGGGATGCCAGGGTTGCGGCTGCGTGCCGGCGTGCTGACCGGTAACGCGGCGGTCGAGATCGGCGCGGAGGCAGAGGGGATGGTGCTCGGCGACACGGTCAACACCGCCTCACGCCTGCAGTCGATCGCTGCTCCTGGGACGGTGTTGGTCGACGATGTGACCAGTCGCGCGAGCGAGGCCGCGATCGCCTACGAAGACGCGGGTACCCATCAGGTCAAGGGCCGTGAGCAGCCCGTTCATGCGTGGACGGCGCTCCGCGTCGTCGCCGGCGTGGGTGGCGTGCGACGCGGCGCGGGCCTAGAGGCGCCATTCGTCGGCCGTGCTGTCGAGCTCGAGCGGGTCGTCTCCGGCTCCGACGAGGTCGGGAGCACCGGGCGAACACAGCTGATCGCCGTGGTCGGCGAAGCTGGTTCTGGAAAGTCGCGCCTGCTGTGGGAGTACTTCAAGTACATCGACGGTGTCGAGAAGGTGGTGCGCTGGCATCAGGGCCGCTGCCTGTCCTACGGCGAAGGGGTCGGCTACTGGGCACTGGCGGAGATGGTCCGCGCGCGCGCCGGAATCGTCGAGGAGGAGGATCCAGACGAAGCCCGCGCCAAGTTGCACGCGACTGTCGAGCGATATGTCATCGATGAGCGTGAGCGGCGGCTGGTGGAGCCCCGGCTGGCGCACCTGCTCGGGCTGGAGCAGCGCCAGGCATCCGATCGCGCCGACCTGTTCAGCGGCTGGCGGCTGTTCTTCGAGCGTCTGGCCGAGGGGGCCCCGGTGATCCTGGTGTTCGAGGATCTGCAATGGGCCGACAGCGGCCTGCTGGACTTCATCGACTATCTGCTCGAATGGTCGGCCGACCATCCGTTGTTCGTGCTCGCGCTCGGCCGTCCCGAGTTACTGGACGCGAGGCCCGGGTGGACAGAGCACGCGATTCATCTTGGCCCGGTCAGCGACGCCGCGATGCGAGAGGCGCTCGCCGGCCTGGTTCCCGGGCTGCCCGAGGAGCTGACGGGGCGAATCGTGAGTCGAGCCGAGGGCGTCCCGCTGTACGCGGTCGAGACGGTCAGGATGCTGCTTGACCGCGGGCTGCTCGAGCAGGACGGCGCACGCTACGTTCTGATGGCCGACATCGGTGAGCTCGATGTGCCGGAGACGCTGCATGCGCTCGCCGCAGCGCGCCTGGACGAGCTCAGCGCGGGCGAGCGAGCGGTGTTGCAGGACGCTGCGGTCGTCGGCCATTCGTTCTCGCCGGCCAGCGTCGCCGCGGTCGGTGGTCGTTCCGTGGACGACGCCGAGCGCATCCTGGACGGACTCGTCTCCAAGCAGGTGCTCGGTTTCGACGACGACCCGCTGTCCTCGGAACGCGGCCAGTACCACTTCCTGCAGGGGCTGCTGCGCACCACCGCGTACGGAACGCTGTCCAGACGAGATCGCAAGGGCCGCCATCTGGCGGTCGCCCGCTACCTGCAGGAGGCATGGGGCGACGAGGCGCCGGAACTCGCAGAGGTGGTGGCGGCGCATCTGCTCGACGCCGCGCAGGCTGACCCCGATGCCCCCGACGCTCCGCAGATCCGCTTGATGGCGTGCGACACGCTTGCCGACGCCGGGCGGCGTGCACTGTCGCTTGCGCTCGGACCTGAGGCGCAACGCGCGTTCGACCGCGCCGCCGAGCTGGCGGCTGACGACGCCGCGCGCGGAGCGCTGCTCGATCAGGCCGGGACGGCGGCGCTGCTGAACGCCGACTACGCCGTCGCACGTGACCGTCTGGAGCGTGCGATCGAGCTGTTCGACGCGATCGGAGACCGCGTTGCAGCCGCCCGATCGCTGGCCGGTGTGGCGACAGCCCTGGTCTCCGAGGATCGGCTCGAGGAGGCGATCGAGTGCAGCCGTCGTGCGGTCTCGGCGCTGCCCGAAGCGGGTGCGGACAAGGCCGCGGCACTCGCCAGTCTTGCGCGCCGCCTCGCGTTCACCGATGTCACCGAGGCGCTCGCAGCCGCCGACGCAGCACTCACGATTGCCGAACCGTTGCGTGAGTGGCGGACGATCGTCGACGCGTTCACAACGACCGCGGTTGGTCGCCAGCGGCAGGGGCGGGCTGAGGAATCGATGGCGCTGACGGAGCGGGCCCTGTCGCTGGCGCTGGAGCACGATCTGACAGATGCGGCCCTGCGCGCCTACAACAACCTTGCCAACAAGCCGCTGCAGCTCGACGCATTCGCCGACGCGCTGACACTCGCCGAACGTGGACTCGCGCTCGCACAGGCTCGGGGTGACCGCCGCTGGGAGCAGGCGCTGAGTCTGATGCTGGTCACGATCCGAGTCGCGATGGGTCGGTGGGACGTGCTCCCCGAGCTTGACGATGAGGGGTTGCCGACCACCGGTGGTCTTCACCAGCTCGCCTACCTGCCGTTGCTGGCCCGGGTACAGGCCGCTCAAGGCGACCTGGACTCACTGAGGCGCACGCTCGCGTTCGCAGTCGGCCGCGAGGGGAGCAGCAATATCGAATACGCAGCGAGTCCGGTCGTGGCGCATGCGATCGCGTCGCGCGCTCTCGGCGACAACGCCGAGGCGCTGCAGGCGGCGCTGCCGATCGCCACCGGCGGCTCCGAGACTCCCAACGAGGATCGCAGAGAGGCGCTCGTCGAGGCTGGGCTTGCGGCGCTCGCACTCGGCGATGAGGCGACGGTCGAGGTACTGATCGAGTTCGTCGGCGAGCTGCCACCGGCGATGCGAACACCGCTCCTGCAGGCCGGCGCGGCGCGATTCGCCGGTCTGCTCGCGGCGCGGCGTGGGGACACAAAGACCGCCGGGGAACGGCTGGTACTCGCCGCGCGCGGGCTGCGTGAGGCCGACGCACAGTTCCTGCTCGCGCAGGTGCTGCTGGAGCACGCGGAGATCAACCACGCAGACGGTCGAGATGAGGAAGCTGCGCCGCTGCTCGCCGAGGCGACGGCGATCTTCAGGCGGCTTCGCGCGACGCCGTATCTGGAGCGCGCGCAGCTGCTCGGAATCGAGGTGCCGGCGTGAGCGCAGCCGAGATGATCTGCGCCGCCTGTGGCGACTCGACCCCGGCGGCGGGACGCTTCTGTATCCACTGCGGCATCTCCGCACAGCGGTCCTGCCCGGCCTGCGGCGAGCCCGTGATCGCGGGCGCGCGCTTCTGCATGCAGTGCGGCACCCAGCTCGTCGCGGGGGCGCACGGCGCCGAGCCGGCCAAGGCTGCGCCGATGGCGGAGCGCCGGTTGGTGTCGGTGCTGTTCGCCGATCTGGTCGGCTTCACGACACTGTCCGAGCATCGTGATCCCGACGAGGTCCGGGAGCTGCTGAGCAACTACTTCGATCGGTGCCGGGCGTTGATCGGGCGCTACGGCGGGACGGTCGAGAAGTTCATCGGCGATGCGGTGATGGCGGTCTGGGGGACACCGGTCGCCCGCGAGGACGATCCGGAGCGGGCGGTCAGGGCCGCGCTGGCGCTGACCGCGATGGTGACCGCGCTTGGCGAGGAGGTGGGGATGCCCGACCTGCGCGTCCGCACGGGCGTGCTGACAGGGAGTGCGTCGGTCGAGATCGGCGCTGAGGCTGAGGGCATGGTGCTGGGCGACACGGTCAACACCGCGTCGAGGCTGCAGTCGATCGCGGAGCCGGGAACGGTGTTGGTCGACGACGTCACGCGCCGCGCGAGCGAGGCCGCGATCGCCTACGAGGACGCGGGCACACACAACGTCAAGGGACGTGAGGGGCCGGTGCACGCGTGGACGGCGCTGCGGGTGGTCGCCGGCGCCGGTGGTGCGCGCCGCGGCGCCGGCCTTGAGGCGCCGTTCGTCGGGCGTGAGCGCGAGCTGCGGGCGATCATCGACGCCGGTGAACGCAGCGCGCACGAGCGGCGCGCTCAGCACGTCACGATCGTCGGCGAGGCCGGCTCGGGCAAGTCCCGGCTGCTTTGGGAGTTCTTCAAGTACCTCGACGGGATCGAGGAGACGCGCTGGTGGCACCAGGGTCGTTGCCTCGCCTACGGCGAGGGCGTCGCGTACTGGGCGCTTGCGGAGATGTTTCGGGCCCGGGCTGGGATCGCCGAGGAGGAGTCACCCGCATCGGCCCGCGCCAAGCTCACCGCGACGGTCGAGCAGTACGTCCCCGAGGAGCGCGATCGCCGGCTGATCGAGCCGCGGCTTGCGCATCTGCTCCGCCTCGAGGAGCGGCCCGAGGCCGACCGTGCCGACCTGTTCAGCGGCTGGCGGCTGTTCCTTGAGCGGATGGCCGCGACCGACCCGGTGATCCTGGCGTTCGAGGACCTTCAGTGGGCTGACAGCGGTCTCCTCGACTTCATCGACTACCTGCTCGAATGGGCGCCGGACTCGCCGATCTTCGTGCTCACGTTCGCGCGCCCGGAGCTGCTGGAGCGCCGCGCAGCGTGGCAGCCCCTGGTGCTGGAGCCGCTGGAGGAGCGCGCGGTGGCGGCGATCCTCGACGGCCTCGCGCCCGGGCTGCCGGAGGATGTGGTGGCCGACATCACGCGCCGCGCTGAGGGGATCCCGCTGTATGCGGTCGAAACGATCCGGATGCTGATGGACCGCGGGCTGCTGGTGCAGGAGGGATCGCGCTACCGGGTTTCCGGCGACGTCTCCAACCTCGAGGTTCCCGAGACACTGCACGCGCTGGTGGCATCGCGGCTCGACGGGCTCTCGGTCGGCGAGCGCTCGCTGTTGCAGGACGCGTCGGTGATCGGTCACTCGTTCACCTCAGCGGCGGCAGCGGCGGTCAGCGGCCGCTCTGAACGAGAGGTCGAAACCACCCTGGACGCGTTGGTCGCCAAGCAGGTGCTCGGACGTGATGATGACCCGCGGTCCCCGGAGCGCGGACAGTACGTGTTTCTCCAGGGACTGTTGCGGACGGTCGCCTACGGGACGCTGTCACGCCGCGCGCGCAAGGCCAGGCATGTCGAGGCTGCGCACTATCTCGAGCGGGCGTGGCCGGGTGAGGCTGCTGACATCGCCGAGGTGCTCGCCTCCCATTACCTGGAGGCGATCCGCGCAGACCCCGAGGCGGACGACGTGCCCGAGTTGCGCGCGTCGGCCCGGGCGCGGCTGGCGGCGGCGGGTCGCTCGGCGGCGTCGCTGGCGCTCGGCCCCGAGGCTGCGCGCTACTTCGAGCAGGCGACCGAGCTTGCCGAGGGCGACCTGGAGCGCGCCGACCTTCTGGAACAGGCGGGGAGGGCGCTGTGGCTGAGCGGGGAGATCGACGCAGCCGAGGTTCGTCTGCGGTCTGCGATCGAGCTGTACATGGCCGCCGGGATCGCGTCGGGAGGCTCAGGCGCGGTCGCGCTCGGGACGATGTTCGTTCAGCACGGACGCACCGAGGAGGCGGGTGAGGTGCTCGAGCCATTCAGAACGGGAGATGATCTTCACACCGAGCCCTCGATCGTGGCGCACGCATTCGCGACGCTGTCCAGCGTGCTGCGAGTCACGGGCCAGCGAGAGGAGGGAGATCGCCTCTTGGAGCAGGCGCTTGTGACGCTTGAAGCCGAGCAGTCGTGGGCGCCGCTGGCAGAGGCATTGTGCCGGAAGGGCTTCTGGCTGTTCGTGGAACAGCGACCCCAGGAGGCGACCGCCCTCGCGCGCCAGGCGCTCGCGCTCGCCGAAGCGCACGATCTGGCGTCCGTAGCTCTGCGCGCCCGATACAGCCTCGTCGGTCAGATGTTGGCAAACAACAGGTTCCAGGAGGGCATCGAGCAAGCCGCCGAGGCCGTCGCTCTCGCGCGGGAACGGGGGGACCGACCGTGGGAGAGCGCCTTCATCGGACTCCAGGTGGGCGGGCTTGTGGTGCTGGGGAGATGGGACGAGGCGACCACACTCGCGACGCCGCAGATCGCGGGACAGCGAGACCTCGATGCGATGGGCACATCCGGAATCTTCGTACTGGCTGCGTCCGCGCGTGGAGACGACGCGCTGTGTGAGCTGTGCAGTGCACATGCGCAACAGCATCGCGACTCGGCCAACGCCGACATGTGGGCGGCCGCCGCACTCGTATCGGCGCGCTTGTCATTCGAGCGAGGGCAACACGGACAGGCCTTGGAGCTCGCCCGCCGCGCGCTGACCGCGGAGCGGTCACTCGACGAGGCGAAAGCCGAGGCGTTTTGGCTGAGCATCGATGCAGCCACGGCGTTGGCGGATGAACGGGCGATCGATGAACTGGAGCGGTTCGTCGCGAGTCTTGAGCCGGTCAGCTTGAAGCCGGTGCTGCGGGCCGGGGAGGCGCGACTGGCTGCGGAGCAGGCGTACCGGCGCGGCGATCGCGACGCGGCGGACCGCTTCGAGCAAGAAGCACTCGATCTGCTGCGATCGGTCGGCGCAAAGCCGTACATCGCGCGCACGCTGATGGAGCGCGCTCGCCGGCGGGATGACGCGCAGGCGCTCGCAGAGGCGCGCGCGATCTGCGAGGAGCTCGGCGCGACGCGGTGGCTGGCAGCAGCTCGCCGAGGCCAGCGAGGTGACGGCGTGAGCCGGATCTGAGAGGCTGACGCGATGAGCGCGACGGACACGGTCAGCTGCACGGCCTGCGGCGAGGCGACGCCGGCCGGCGGGCGCTTCTGCATCAACTGCGCGGCGCCGCTGCAGCATGTCTGCCCGTCGTGCGGCGAGCCGGTCGTCGCCGGCGCCCGCTTCTGCATGCAGTGCGCGGCGCCGCTGACGGAGCGGCGCCGCCCGGCCGAGCCGAGGGCCCGTCCACCTCCGAGCGGCGGCTCGTGTCGGTGCTGTTCGCCGATCTCGTCGGGTTCACGACGCTGTCCGAGCACCGCGATCCCGAGGAGGTCCGGGAACTGCTGAGCCGCTACTTCGACCGCTGCCGGGCGCTTGATCGAGCGCTATGGCGGGACGGTCGAGAAGTTCATCGGCGATGCGGTGATGGCGGTCTGGGGGACGCCGGTCGCGCGCGAGGACGACCCCGAGCGGGCGGTCCGGGCGGCGCTGGCGCTGACGGCGATGGTGACGCGCGCTCGGCGATGAGGTCGGGATGCCGGAGCTGCGGGTCCGCGCCGGCGTGCTGACCGGCAACGCGGCGGTCGAGATCGGCGCCGAGGCCGAGGGGATGGTGCTCGGCGACACGGTCAACACGGCCTCGCGGCTGCAGTCGATCGCGGCGCCGGGGACGGTGCTCGTCGACGATGTGACGCGCCGCGCGAGCGAGGCGGCGATCGCCTATGAGGACGCGGGCACGCATCAGGTCAAGGGCCGCGAGCAGCCAGTGCACGCGTGGACGGCGCTGCGCGTCGTCGCCGGCGTCGGCGGCGTGCGGCGCGGCGCCGGGCTCGAGGCGCCGTTCGTCGGCCGCGACCGCGAGCTGGCAGGTGATCATCGAAGCGGCGGACGAGAGCGCGCGCGAGCGCCGCGCCGTGCTGGTGACGGTGACCGGCGACGCGGGCAGTCGGCAAGTCGCGGCTGTCTGTGGGAGTACTTCAAATACCTCGACGGGATCGAGGAGGTGCGCTACTGGCATCAGGGTCGCTGCCTGTCCTACGGCGAGGGTGTCGCCTACTGGGCGCTCGCCGAGATGGTCCGCGCCCGCGCCGGGATCCTCGAGGAGGAGGACGCCGCGTCGGCGCGCGCGAAGCTCCGCGCGGCGGTCGAGGCGTACGTGGCCGATGAGCGCGAGCGGCGGCTCGATCGAGCCGCGGCTCGCGCATCTGCTTGGGCTCGAGCAGCGGACCGACTGCCGATCGCGCTGATCTGTTCAGCGGCTGGCGGCTGTTCTTCGAGCGGCTGGCGGACGACAGCGCCGGTGGTGCTCGCGTTCGAGGATCTGCAGTGGGCCGACAGCGGGCTGCTGGACTTCATCGACTACCTGCTGGAGTGGTCGGCCGAGCAGCCGCTGTTCGTCCTCGCGCTCGGGCGCCCGGAGCTGACTCGGCTCGCGCCCGGCGTGGGCGGAGGATCGATCACGCTCGCTGCCGCTCGAGCTGACGACGCGATGCAACTCGGTCTCGACGGGCTTGTGCCTGGACTTCCGGACGAGCTCGTCGCGAAGATCCTCAGTCGCGCCGAGGGCGTGCCCGCTGTACGCGGTCGAGACCGTGCGGATGCTGCTCGATCGGGGCCTGCTGGCGCAGGATGGAAACCGCTACGTGGTGACCGCCGACATCGGCGAGCTCGAGGTTCCGGAGACCCTGCACGCGCTGGCCGCCGCCCGGCTGGACGGCCTGACGGCTTCCGAGCGCTCGGTGCTGCAGGACGCCGCCGTGTATGGCAATTCCTTCACGCCCGCCGGGGTCGCGGCGCTCGGCGCCCACAGCGAAGCACGAGGTGCGCGGCATCCTCGATGACCTGGTCGCCAAGCAGATCATCGGCTTCAACGACGACATGCTGTCCTCCGAGCGCGGCCAGTACCACTTCCTCCAGGGACTGCTGCGCACCACCGCCTACGGGACGCTGTCGCGCCGGGACCGAAAGAGCCGTCATCTTGCGGTCGCGCGCCACCTGCAGGAGGCGTGGGGCGACGAGGCGCCCGAGCTGGCGGAGGTCCTGGCGGCGCACTTTCTCGACGCCGCGAACGCCGAACCAGATGCCGCCGATGCGCCGCGAATCCGAGCAGCCGCGTGCGAGACGCTCGCCGACGCCGGCGAGCGGGCGCTGTCGCTGGCGCTGGGTCCCGAGGCGCAGCGCGCGTTCGAGCGGGCGGCCGACCTCGCCGAGGACGACCGGACGCGGGCGGCGCTGCTCGACAGGGCGGGTCGCGCAGCCCAGTTGAACGCGGATTACGCCGGTGCCTGTGAGCGGTTCGAGCAGGCGGTCGAGCTGTTCGAGGCGCTCGGCGATCGCGAGGCGGCGTCACGCTCGCTCGTCGCGTTGGCTGCGGCATTGCACGCCGACAACCGTCTGGAACGGGCCGTGGAGATCAACCGGCGGGCCGTCGCCGGCCTTGCCGATGGGACCGCGGAGAAGGCGGCGGCACTCGCGGCGCTGGCGTCAAACATCGCCTTCCTGGGCGAGTTCGATGAAGCGCTGACGATGACCGAGGCGGCGCTCGCGATCGCCGAGCCGCTCGAGGAGTGGCTGACGATCATCCGCGCCCTCAACACGCTCGCCCTGATCCGCAAGAAGCAGGCGCGAACCAGGAGTCGATCGCCCTGCGGGAACGCCTGCTCGTGCTCGCCCTGGAGCATGACATCACCGACCAGGTGCTCGTGATGTACAACAACCTGGCCGACGTGCCGCTTCAGCGCGACCACTTCGCCGAAGCTGTCGCCGTTGCCGAGACCGGCCTGGCGCTCGCCAAGGCTCGCGGCTACCGCCGGTTCGAGCAGATGCTGAGCCTGCTGATCGCGACCGCGAAGGTCGGCTTAGGGGAGTGGGACGATCTGCCGGAGCTCGCGGACGGCGGGCTGCTCGCCGCGAGCGGTTTGCAACAACTCGCCTACCTGCCGGCGCTCGCGCGAGTTCTGGCGGCGCGTGGCGACACCGAGGGGCTGCGGCGGGTGCTCGCGCTGTCGGCGAGCACGAGGGCAGCAGCAACATCTTCTACGCGACGGGGCCGATCGTCGCCCGCGCGATCGCGCTGCGGGCGCTCGGCCGTGACGCCGAGGCGCTCGAGGTGGCGCTGCCGATCGCAATCGGCCCGGCCGAGATCGCCAACGAGGACCGCCGCGAGGCGTTCGTCGAGGCCGGCCTCGCGGCGCTCGCGCTCGGCGACGAGGCGACCGTGGAGCCCTGATCGAGTTCGTCGCGGAGCTGCCTCCGGTGTCGCGCTCGCCACTGCTGCTCGCCGGCGCAGCGCGGTTCGCGGGCCTGCTCGCGGCGCGAAACGGCGACACCAAGACGGCGCACGAGCGGCTCGCCGCGGCGACCCGCGAGCTGCGTGAGATCGAGGCGCCGTTCGTGCTCGCGCAGGTGCTGCTCGAGCACGCCGAGCTGCTCCACGCCGACGGGCGCGATGACGACGCCGTGCCGCTGCTTGTCGAGGCGACCGAGATCTTCACGCGGCTGCGCGCGACCCCGTACCTTCAGCGCGCGCAGCAGCTGGGTGCCAAGGTGGCGGCCGCAGGCGCGAGGGGAGAGGATCTCGTGTGAGGGTGCTGGCATGAGGACGAGGACGGGGAGAGGTTGAACGGCTGTCCGTCATGTGGCGCCGAGGTGCGAGCCAGGCGACCGGTTCTGCGCCAATGCGGCGCCGCCCAGGTGATCGTGTGTCCGTCCTGCGGAACCGAGAACACGCCGGGAAACCGGTTCTGCCCGTCGTGCGGCAGCGCGCTCGGCGAGCGGTGGCCGGGACGCGTGCCTTCACCGGCGCCGGCCGGCATGCCGGCGCCGGTGTCCGAGCGGCGGCTCGTGTCGGTGCTGTTTGCCGACCTGGTCGGGTTCACGACGCTGTCCG
The DNA here is from genome assembly GCA_963742025.1 of uncultured Solirubrobacterales bacterium. Classification (GTDB taxonomy): domain Bacteria; phylum Actinomycetota; class Thermoleophilia; order Solirubrobacterales; family Solirubrobacteraceae; genus Palsa-465. Next base: position 349,144 of record CAVUKF010000002.1, on the reverse strand, counting down.
AGCACCGCGACCCCGAGGAGGTGCGCGACCTGCTGAGCAGCTACTTCGACCGCTGCCGCACGCTGATCGAGCGCTACGGCGGGACGGTCGAGAAGTTCATCGGCGACGCGGTGATGGCGGTCTGGGGGACGCCGGTCGCGCGCGAGGACGACCCCGAGCGGGCCGTCCGGGCGGCGCTGGCGCTGACCGCGATGGTGACGCGCGCTCGGCGAGGAGGTCGGGATGGCCGGGCTGCGGCTGCGCGCCGGGGTGCTGACCGGGAACGCCGCGGTCGACCTCGGGGCCGAGGGCGAGGGGATGGTGCTCGGCGACAGCGTCAACACCGCCAGCCGCCTGCAGTCGATCGCCGCGCCCGGAACGGTGCTGGTCGACGACGCGACCCGCCGCGCAGCAGAGGCGGCGATCGCCTACGAGGACGCCGGCACGCATCAGGTCAAGGGCCGCGAGCAGCCGGTCCACGCGTGGACGGCGCTGCGAGTCGTCGCGGGCGCCGGCGGAGCGCGGCGCGGCGTCGGGCTCGAGGCGCCGTTCGTCGGCCGCGAGCGCGAGCTGCAGACGATCATCGACGCCGGCGAGGTCGAGCGCGCACGACGGCCGCGCGCGGCACGTGGCGGTCCTCGGCGAGGCCGGATCCGGCAAATCGCGGCTGCTCTGGGAGTTCTTCAAGTACCTCGACGGGATCGAGGAGACGCGGTGCTGGCATCAGGGCCGCTGCCTCTCCTACGGCGAGGGGGTCGCGTACTGGGCGCTGGCGGAGATGGTCCGCTCGCGGGCGGGGATCCAGGAGGAGGAGGATCCCGCCTCCGCGCGGGAGAAGCTGAGGGCTGCCGGTCGAGCAGCACGTGGACGATGAGCGTGAGCGCCGTCTCGTCGAGCCGCGGCTCGCGCACCTGCTGCGGCTGGAGCGAGCGCCCGGATGCCGACCGCGTCGACCTGTTCAGCGGCTGGCGGCTGTTCTTCGAGCGGATGGCGCAGACCAATCCGGTGATCCTCGCGTTCGAGGATCTGCAATGGGCCGACAGCGGGCTGCTGGAGTTCATCGACTACCTGCTCGAGTGGTCGGCGGAGTTCCCGATCTTCGTGATCACGCTCGGGCGCCCGGAGCTGCGTGAACGGCGGCCCGGCGTGGCAGCAGCTCGCGCTCGCGCCGCTCGAGCCCGCGGAGATCGCCGAGCTGCTCGGCGGCCTCGCGCCCGGGCTGCCCGAGGAGCTCGTCAGCGAGATCGTCCACCGCGTCCGAGGGGATCCCGCTGTACGCCGTCGAGACCGTGCGGATGCTGCATGACCGCGGCCTGCTCGTGCAGGAGGGGCCGCGCTACGTCGTCACCGGCGACGTGTCCGACCTCGATGTGCCCGAGACGCTGCATGCGCTGGTCGCCTCGCGGCTCGACGGTCTGTCGGCCGCGGAGCGCTCGCTGCTGCAGGACGCGTCGGTGCTCGGGCAGTCGTTCACGCCGGCGGCGCGTGGCCGCGTTGAGCGGGATGCCGGAGGCCGAGGTCGCGCGGGTGCTCGAGGGCGCTGGTCGACAAGCAGGTGCTCTCGCGTGACGATGACCCGCGCTCGCCCGGTCGCGGGCAGTACGTGTTCCTCCAGGCGCTGCTGCGAACGGTCGCCTACGGGACGCTCTCGCGCCGCACGCGCAAGGCGCGCCATCTCGCCGCCGCGCGCCACCTCGAAATGGCGTGGCCGGGCGAGGCGCGTGATATCGCGGAAGTGCTCGCCTCCCACTATCAGGAGGCGATCCGGGCCGATCCGGACGCCGAGGACGTCTCCGAGCTGCGAGCGTCGGCACGGGCGCGGTTGACGGCGGCCGGGCAGGCGCGCTGCCTCGCTGGCGCTCGGGCCGGAGGCCCAGCGCTACTTCGAGCAGGCGGCCGAGCTCGCCGAGGACGACCTCGAGCGGGCGGCGCTGTTCGAACAGGCGGGGCGGGCGCTGTGGCAGAGCGGCGATCCCGACGGCGCCGAGCAGCGGCTCAGCGGCGCGGTCGAGCTCTACCGGGCCGCCGGCCGCACGTCCGGCGGCCGCGCGGCCGTGGCGCTCGCCGGGCATTCTCCGCTACGGCGGGCGAACGGCGGAGGCGCGTGAGGTGCTCGAGGCCTTCAGGGAGACGACGGCGCGCGGCGCGGACCGGATCGTGCGTGCGGAGGCCCTGGCGGAGCTTGCCAGCACGCTCGTGTTCGAGGGAGATGTCGAGGACGCGGCGCTGCTGCTCGACGAGGCGCTGACGACGCTCGAGGAGCAGCAGGCGTGGCCGGCGCTCGCGAACGGGCTGGTCAACCGCGCGGTCTTCCTGATCTACAACAACCGCCTCCAGGAGGGCAGCGGCGTGCTGCGCGAAGCGCTAGACCGTGGCCGAGCAGCACGATCTGCCGGCGGTCGCGCTGCGCGCCAGCCTCAACCTCGCCCAGGTCTCGCTCGAGCGCGACCGGTACGAAGACGCCGTCACCCAGCTCGAAGAAGCGCTCGCGGTCGCGCGTGAGCGGGGCGATCGCCTCTGGGAGCGCAGTCTGAGCGCGCACCTGGTCATATCCCTGTGCGTGCTCGGCCGGTGGGACGAGGCCGTCCGCGTCGGCGCATCGGTGATCGCCGGTGAACACGACATCGACTCGCTCTCGTGCGCCAGGTTCCTCGTGTCCGTCGCGGCCGCCAGGGGTGACGAGCGCGATGCTCGAGCGCTGCCTCGAGCTGGCCGACGCGACGCGCGACTCGACCTACGTCGACCTGCGTCTGGGGCGATGATCATCGGCGCCCGGAGCGCGATCGAGTCCGGGCTCTGCGAGGAGGCGCTCGGGTTCGCCGGGTCGTCCTGACGACCAGGAACACGGGCGGCGAAGCGACCGACGAGGCGTACGTGCTGGGCGTCGAGGCGGCACTCGAGCTCGGCCGCGAGAGACGTGATCAGCGAGCTGATCGCTTTCGTCGACTCGCTGCCGCCGGTGCGAGCGACGCCGCTGCTGCGTGCGGGCCGGGCGCGGCTGGCGGCCGAGCAGGCCCACCGAGCCGGCGATCGTCGACGGCAGCCGAGCGCCACGAGGACGACGCGATCGCGCTGCTGCGCTCGGTCGGAGCCCGGCAGCTGCTGGCCGCGGCGCTGCTCGAGCGCGCCGGCCGCCGCGACGACTGCCGACGCGCTCGCCGAGGCGCGCGCGATCTATACCGAGCTCGGCGCGACGCGCTGGCTGTCACGGATCGACGAGCAGCGCGAGGTCAGAGCCGGATGACGTGGTCCGCGGCGCTGCTCGCGCTGCTCGTCTCCCATCTCGTCGGCGACTTCCTCTTTCAGACCGAGTCGCAGGCGGTCGGCAGGATCGGCGGGTTCGCCGGCGTCCGCCTCCTCGGCGCCGCCCTGCTCGCCGTCGCATGATCCGCACGGCGGCGTTTCTGCGCAACGTGCCGGTGTTCGCCGGGCTGTCCGACGAGCTGCTCGATCGGCTTGCCGGCCAGGTCGACGAGGTCCATTTGCCCGCCGCCGAGTGGCTGATGCGCGAGGGAGACGGCGGCGGACAGCATGTTCATCGTCGCCAGCGGGCGGCTGGACATCGTCCACGAGGGCCCGCCAGAGACCCTGATCAGGGTCCTGCGGCGCGGCGACGTCGTCGGCGAGCTGGCGCTGCTGCGGGCGGGCACGCGCTCGGCGTCCGTGCGCGCACGCCGCGACTCCGAGCTGCTGTCGCTCGGGAGGGACGCGTTCGAGGCGCTGATCCGGGAGGCGCCGAGCTTCGCGCTCGGCCTGACTCGCGCGATGGGCTCGCAGCTCGCCGCCAGCCGCTCGCCGGTGGTCAGCGCGACGCCGCCGCGGACGATCGCCGTGCTCGGCGTCGACCGCAGCGCGCCCGCGAGCGAGGTGGCGGAGACGGCTCGCCGACGGCGCTCGAGCCGCATGGCACGGTGGCGCGGGTCAACGCGGGCGGGCTCGCGGCGATCGACGCCGCCGAGCGGGACCGCGATCGCGTCGTGATGCGCGCGACGGCCTGCCGCCCGGCGACGCGTGGACCGACGTGTGCGTCCTGCGAGAGCCGACCTGGCGATCGTCGTCAGCACCGGCACTCTGGCGCCGGAGTGGAGGGCGGTCGCTGCCTCGCTGTCGCGGCTGCGAGCTGATCGTGCTCGGCCGGGCGGTGTCGCGCGTCGGTGCTCGAGGCGCTCGCAGCCGACCGAGGTGCAGGTGATCGCGCAGCTCGATCGGCGAGCGGCCGCGATCGCGGCAACGGCGCGGCGGCTCGCCGGGCGATCGCTCGGAATCGTCCTCTCGGGCGGCGGCGCCCGGGCGCTCGCGCACCTCGGCGTCCTGGCCGAGCTGCACGCGGCCGGAGTGCGGTTCGACCGCGTCGCCGGCGTCAGCCTCGGCGCGCCGATCGCGGCATCGGCGGCGGCGGACCTGGCGCCGCAGGAGATCTACGAGATCTTCAAACGCGGGTTCGTGGACACCAACCCGACCAGCGACTTCACGCGTGCCGGCGTTCTCGCTGATTCGCGGCATGAAGACGCGCAAGCTGCTCGCGGATGCGTTCGGCGAGCGTCGGATCGAGGAGCTGCCGCTGCGCTTCTTCTGCCTCAGCTGCGACCTGGTCGACGCGCGAGGCCGTGCTCCACCGAACGGGCCCGATTGTCGACGCTGTGTACCCGAGCCTCGCGATTCCCGGCGTGTTTCCGCCGGTGGCGACCGCGGACGGGCGGCTGCTGGTCGACGGCGGCGTGCTCGACAACCTGCCGGTAGCGACGATGGCACGCAAGGGCGAGGGGCCGGTGATCGCGGTCGACGTGACCGGCCGTGTCGGGCAGTTCAAGCGCCATCAGCGACCTGTCGTCGAAGCGCTCAGCGGCCCGGTGCGTCGTGCGCTGACCGGCAGCGAGACCGAGATCCCGCGGCTGGGGGAGACGATCGTGCGCACGGTGATGGTCGGCAGCGCCGACACCGTCGCATCGGCGCGTCTGCATGCCGAGCTGGTGATCAGCCCGAACGTCGATCGGGTCGGGCTGATGGAGTGGAGCGCGCTGCCGCGCGTCTACGAGCTGGGCCGCGCGGCGGCCCGCGAGGCGCTCGCCGCGGACTCCGGAGCGGCTGGGATCGTAGGCCGTGCGGCCTGTCGGCGATCGGTCGAGGCCAGGGTCGCGGCCGGCGGGCCGACTCCGGGCACCGTGCTCGCCGTCGCATCGCTCGGAATGGTGATCGCGTTCATCGACGCGACGATCGTCAACATCGCATTCCCGGACATCGAGCGCTCGTTCCCCGGCACGTCGATCTCGACCCTGTCGTGGGTACTGAACGCCTACAACATCGTGTTCGCGGCGTTCCTGGTCGCGGCCGGTCGGATCGCCGACCTGCTCGGGCGCCGGCGGATGTTCATCTTCGGCGTCGAGCTGTTCTCGGTCGCGTCGCTGCTGTGCGCGTTGGCGCCGTCGCCGGGCGCGCTGATCGCCTTCCGAGTGGTGCAGGCGCTCGGCGCCGCGTTGCTCGTGCCGGCGTCGCTGGCGCTCGTGCTGAACGCGTTCCCGCCGGAGCGTCGCGCGCACGGCGTCGCGCTGTGGTCGGCGGTCGGCGCGGGCGCCGCCGGGCTCGGCCCCTCGCTCGGCGGCGTGCTCGTCTCGATCGACGACTGGCGACTCGTGTTCCTCGTCAACATTCCCGATCGGCATCGTGGCGGTCGTGCTCTCGCGGCGCACGCTGATCGAGAGCCGCACCCCCGGACGCCGGCGGCTGCCCGACCTCGCCGGCGCGGTGCTGTTCGCGATCGCGATCGCGGCGCTCGTGCTGGCGTGGTCGAGGGGCAGGACTGGGGGTGGCCGAGCGCCCGGATCGTCGGCTCGTTCGTCGCTCGCCGTCGTCCTCGGCGCGATCGTTCGTGTGGCGGTGCACGTGGCACCGATCACCGATCTTCGACCTGTCGCTGTTCAGGGTCCGGACGTTCAGCGTCGGCGAACTCGCTGACGGTGATCGGCGCCGCCGGCTTCTACGGCTACACCCTGACCAACGTGCTGTTCCTCACCGGTGTGTGGCGCTACTCGGTCCTGCAGGCGGGCTTCGCGATGACCGTCGGCCCGGTCGTCGCTGTCGCCGTGGCCGGCCCCTGCAGCCGGCTGGCACAGCGGATCGGCCATCGGCCCGTGCTCGTCGCCGGTGGGCTGCTCTGGGGCGCCGCGTTGATGTGGTTCGTGGAGCGGACGACCGTGACGCCCGACTTTCTCGGGGTGTGGCTGCCCGGCATGGTCCTGCTCGGGATCGGCGCGGGCGCGTCCTTCCCGAACCTCAGCGGCGCCGCCGTCGCGTCGGCCCCGGGGAACAGCTTCGCGACGGCGACCGGGATGAACTCCGTTGCCCGGCAGGTCGGAGCAGCGCTCGGCGTCGCGCTGGTCGTCGCGATCCTCGGCGCTCCCTCGCCGGCCGCAGGCGCTGACAGCGTTCCACGATGCCTGGACGTTCGGCGCGATCTGCATGTTCACGGTCGGTCTCGGATGCCTGCTGATCGGACGCGTCAACATCGCGGTGGCACCTTCGCTCGGTGCCGCGGCGCGAGTGGTGCTGGACACGCAGCGCCTCCGACAGGCGCGCGATCGCCGCGCCGCCGCGCGCTCGGCGCGCGATCGCCCACGCGCCGCACCGCGCCCGTCGGTCGCGCCCCAATCGGCGGTCGAATTCCTCGGCGCCGTGCCGCTGTTCACGGACCTGGCGACCGACCTGCGCGAGGCGCTCGCAGGTCGCGCCCGCGAGGTCAACATCGACGCCGGCGAGTGGCTGTTCCACGAAGGGGAGCCGGGCGACGTGCTCTACGTGGTCCGGGCGGGCCGGCTCGAGGTGGTCGACGAAAGCACCGGAGCGGTGCTCCGCGAGCTCGGGCGTGGCGACGCGCTCGGCGAGCTGGCGCTGCTGACCGAGTCGCCGCGGTCGGCATCGGTGCGTGCAGCGCGCGCGAGTGCGCTGCTGGCGGTCAGCCGCGGTGACTTCGAGAGCCTACTCGTCGAGGCGCCGGCGCTCTCGCGCGCGCTCAACCGGGTGCTCGCGACGCAGCTGCGCGATACCCGTGCGCCGGTCTCCAGGATGCGTCCAAGGGCGGCGACGGTCGCGCTCGTCCCGCTCGACGATCGGGTCCCGGCGGACGAGCTGGCGCGGCGCCTGCTCGCTGCCCTGCGGCTGCATACATCAGCCGAGCTGCTGGATCGCGACCGCGCCCCTGTCGCGGTTGCCGGCGCTGATCCGAGCAGTGTCTATGCACCGATGCTGGACCGGGCCGAGGCCGAGCACGACCTCGTGATCCTGCAGGCCACCGCCACGGCCTGCGCCGATCCGTGGACCGAGTTCTGTCTCCAGCAGGCCGACCGGATTCTCGCGGTGACGTCCGGCGGAGAGGTCCCCGATTGGCTGCGATCACGTCCGGAGCTGCGAGGTTGCGATCTGGTCGTCCACGACGTCACCGCCGGCGGCGGCGCTCTGGCGGGGTTCGCCGAGGTGCTCGATCCGATCGAGGCGCACCTGATTCGCTCCGAGGCCCTCGACGGGGACATCGCCCGCCTCGCGCGCCGGCTCAGCGGCCGTTCGGTCGGGTTGGTCCTGTCCGGCGGCGGCGCCCGGGCATTCGCGCACATCGGCGTGATCGAGGAGCTTGCTCGCCGCGGGAATCACCATCGACCGGGTCGCAGGCGTCAGTATGGGGGCCGTGATCGGGGGGATGTTCGCGATCGGGCTCGACGCTGAGGAGATCGACGCGATCTGCTTCGACGAATGGGTCCAGCGCCGACCGCTCAGCGACTACACGCTGCCGCGCCACGCGCTGATCCGAGGCGATCGCTTCCGGGCGATGCTGCAACGCACGTTCGGCGAGATCCAGATCGAGGAGCTACCGCGCAGCTTCATCTGCGCCTACACCGAGCTGCGCGCCGGAAGGCTGGTCCTGGCCCGGCACGGCTCGCTGCGCGAGCAGGTCGGCTACAGCATCTGTCTGCCGGTGATCGCTCCGCCCCAGGTGAAGGGCCGCGAGATCTACATCGACGGCTCGCTGATCGACAACCTGCCGGTCAGCGCGATTGCGGAGCTCGCCGAGGGCCCGCTGATCGCGGTCGACGTGAAGGCGAGCTTCGATCGCCCGGTGGCCGCGAGATCAAACGGACAGCAGCCGACCGAGCGCCGCCGCAGCGCCGACGCGGCCGAGCGCGGACCCCGAGCCTTGGCGAGACGCTGACTCGCGTGCTGCTGCTCGGCAGCGCCAACACATCTGAGTCCGGACGCCAGGCCGACCTGGTGATCAGGCCGCAGGCCGTCGGCGTCGGTCTGCTGGAATTCCACCAGCTGGACGCGGCGCGTGAGGCCGGCAGGGCAGCCGCTCGCGAGGCGCTTGACCAGGCGCCGCCGAGCATCTTCGGTGAGGCGCTGAGGCGAGGACCATCGGCGGGGATGAGTATGAGCGCGACCACCGCGGAACCGACGCAGCAGGGACGGCTTGGAAAGTGGTTCGGTGGCTATCGGGCCGCGCTTTCGCGAGCGCGACCTGCGGCTGCTGCTCGGCAGCCTCGCGGTCTCCGTCGACCGGTAGCTGGGCGTACAACGTCGCGCTGCTCGCGTTCGTCTACGACCGCACGCACTCGCTCGGCTGGGTCGGCGCTGCGGGGTTCGTGCGGTTCATGGCGTCGCTGCTGCTGAGCGCCTACGGAGGGGTGCTCGCCGAGCGCACCGAGCGGGTGCGGCTGATGGTCAAGGCCAATTACGTGTGCGCGCTGTGGCAGGCCGGGCTGGTGGTCGTGGCCGCCACCGGCGGCCCGGTCCTGCTCGCGCTCGTGTTCTCGGCGCTGACCTCGGCGACGCAGCGTCGTCTTCAGCCCGGCGGTCGCGGCGACGATCCCGGCGGTCGTCGGCGAGGACGACCTCGTCGCCGCCAACGCGCTCAACAGCACGATCGACAACCTCGTCGTGATCGCCGGGCCCGCGGTCGGCGCGGCGCTGCTGCTGGTCAGCTCGCCGTCGGTCGTATTCGCCGTCAACGGCGTCAGCTTCGTCGCGTCCGCGTTGCTCGTCGGGCTGATGCGGCACGCGCAGCCGCCCGGTCGATGTGACCGAGGGCGGCGACGCCGGCCCGATGCGCCAGATGGCGGTCGGTGTGCGAACGATCTTCGCGCTGTCCGCGGCACGCACGCTGGTCGCGTTCAGCGTGCTCGTCAGCTTCGTCTACGGCACCGACACTGTGCTGTTCGTCGGCGTCTCGGCGCAACGGCTCGGCACCGGCCCCGAGGGCTTCGGCTACCTGCTCGGCGGACTCGGCATCGGCGGCGTGCTGATGGCCGCCGCCGTCGACCGCCTCGCCGCGTACCGCCGCCTCGCGCCGATCATCATCGCCGGCGTCGCCGGCTACACGCTGCCGACCGCGCTGCTGACCGTGGTTCACAGCCCCGAGCTGGCGGTCGCGATCCAGGTCGTGCGAGGCGGCTCGACGCTGGTCGTCGACGTGATGGCGATCACCTCGCTTCAGCGTGCGGTGCCGGGCGATCAGTTGGCCCGCGTGTTCGGTGTGTTCTTCGCCTTCGTGCTCGCCGCGATCGTGCTGGGAACCGTGATCACGCCGCTGATCGTCCACAGCTACGGCCTCGACACCGGACTTTGGACGATGGCGCTGGCGCCGTTCGCGCTCGGCCTCGCCGGCTACCCGGCGCTGCTGGCGATCGACCGCGCGACCGCCGCGCGCACGCGCGAGCTCGAGCCGCGGATCGCGGTGCTCGAGGGGCTCCAGATCTTCGCCAGCGCCAGCCGGCCGATCCTCGAACGGCTTGCCGACGGTGTTCACCCCGGCAGACGTATCGAGCCGGCGACGGTGATGATCCGCGAGGGCGATCAGGCCGACCTGCTGTACGTGCTGCTCGAGGGGCGCGCGGAGGTCACCGCGCACGGCGAGGCCGGCGGGCCCGAGCGCGTGCTGCGTGTGCTCGAGGCGCCGGCCTACTTCGGCGAGATCGGCCTGCTGGAGCAGATCCCGCGCACGGCGACGGTCACCGCGGTGACCGTGTGCCGCTGCGGGCTGATCGACGGTGACGCCCTGCTTGACGCGCTGACGAGCCGCCCCGCCCTCTTCCTCGCTGATGGAGAACGCCAGCGCACGTCTCGCGATCACGCACCCGTCGCGGAAGGTGACGTTTGCGGCGCCGTCAACCGCCGCGGAGTCTGCGGCCGCGCAGGACGAGTACGCGCCTCCGCTCAGACTGACCGCGCTGCGCTGCTCAGCTCCGCTGTGCACTGCGGGCAGCGCCGCGCCTTGGCCGGGATCTCGGTCGTGCACTCGGGGCACTCCTTGATGTCCGGGTCGTCCTTGACGCGCCGCGCCTGGAACGCCTCGTAGGGTTTGACGACGAAGAAGAACATGGCGGCGGCGGTGAACACGAACGCGAGCACCGCGTTGATGAAGTCGCCGTAGAGGAACTGGCTCGAGTTGATCGAGAACGACAGCGCGCTGAAGTCCGGCTTGCCGAAGATCAGCCCGATGATCGGCGTGATCAGGTCGGTCGACGAGCGACTTGACGACCAGTGCGAATGCGGTGCCGATGACGAACGCGACCGCCAGCGTGACCAGGTTCCCCTGCAGCAGGAACTTCTTGAAATCGTTCGAGCATCGACTTCACCGCAACAGCCTCCAGTCCTGTCGTTTGACGGTTGCCGGCCGGCCGCCCCAGGCGGGTGCAACGCCGGCGCAGAGGACAATAGGCGAGATGAAGGACCGAGCGCGCATCTTCGTGCAGGCCGGCGCCGGCGGCAACGGCTGCCTCAGCTTCCGTCGTGAGGCGCACGTCCCCAAGGGAGGGCCGGACGGCGGCGACGGCGGTCGCGGCGGCGATGTCGTGCTCGTCTGCGACGACTCGATGCGCGACCTCGAGCACTTCCGCCGCCAGCCTGCATTTCAATGCGCGCCGTGGCGGCCACGGCGAGGGCTCCCAGCGTCACGGCGCCGACGGCGAGACGCTCGTGGTCCCGGTGCCGCCCGGCACCGAGGTGCTGGTCGAGCGTGACGGCACCCGCTACGACCTGTCGCCCCGGGCCAGCGCGCGCTCGTCGCACGGCGGCGGCTCCGGCGGGCGCGGCAACCGCCGCTTCGTCGGGCCCGACCCACCAGACGCCGCGGTTCGCCGAGCGCGGCCTCGCCGGGCGAGGAGAGCTGGCTGACGCTGCAGCTGAAGCTGCTCGCTGACGTCGGGCTGGTCGGTCTTCCCAACGCCGGCAAGTCCTCGCTGCTGTCGCGGCTGACGCGGGCGACGCCGAAGGTCGCCGACTACCCGTTCACGACGCTCGAGCCGGTGCTCGGCACGCTCCACGAGGATGACCGCCAGCTCGTGATCGCCGACATTCCCGGACTGATCGAGGGTGCGAGCGCCGGCGCCGGGCTCGGGCATGACTTCCTCGCGCACATCGAGCGCACGAGGCTGCTCGTGCATGTGCTCGATCTGCGGCCGCTCGACGGCTCCGACCCCGTCGCCAACCACGCGACCGTCGAGCACGAGCTCGCCGCCCACGACCCGCGTCTGGCCTCGCTGCCGCGCGTGCTCGCGCTGTCGAAATGCGATCTCGTCGAGCCCTCCTTCGCCGCGGACGCCGCCGATCGATGGCGTCGAGCGGCTCGGCGTCGAGGTGCCGGTGCTCGTGACCTCCTCGGCGACCCACCAGGGCCTGCCGCGAGCTCGCGACGCTGCTGCTGCGGATGATCCCGCTGCCGGCGACGGCATCCGATCGGTTCCCGCGGAAGCCGCGTCGACCCGCAGTCGATCTCGATCAGCTCGCCGAGCACCGCGTCTTCCGGCCCAGCGGCGAAACGCGGCTTCGACGTCCGCCGCACCGGCCCGCACAGCTTCGCGGTCGCCGGCGACGGGGTCGAGCGGCTCGTCGCCCGCTACGACCTCGACAACGACGACGCGCTCGCCCATCTCGAGCGGCGGCTGCGCGGCATCGGCGTGATCCGGGCGCTCGAGTCCGAGGGCTTCGAGCCCGGCGACGACGTCGAGATCGCCGGTGTCGAGTTCGAGCTCGACCCGGCGGCATGGCTGACGCCAGGTCGGCAGCGAGACTTTCGCTCAGGCGGCGTGTTCGAGACGGAGCCGCACACTCGCCGCGGCCAACGGCCTAACAGCCGCAAAATGCGGGCAAACGCCGGTCGGCACTATGCTGCCGCGCTTGGCCGGAGTGTCCGTCGTCCGAACTCGAGAGGAGCATTCTTGAAGCGCTGTCTTTTCTGTTGCCGCGGCACTGGCTGTCGCGAGCGGTCTCGCTCGCGGCATCGGCCGTCGCCGCGCACGCCCAAAGTTCTGACCGTCGGGACCTACAAGGGGATTCACGGGCCAGTACAAGACGATTCAGGCGGCCGTCAACGCCGCCAAGCCCTACGACGTGATCCTCGTCGCCCCCGGCGACTACAAGACGACGTTCGACGAGATCCCGAGCGGGTCGCGCGGTCAAGTTCCCGGCCGGCGTCGTGATCACCACGCCCGTATCTGACGATCCGCGGGCATGAACCGCAACACGGTGATCGTCGACGGCACGAAGAAGGGCAAGCCCTGCAACGACGTCGCGGCCGATCAGAACTACGGTCCGATCGGCGGCGGGCGGCCCTGCCGGGCCTCAACGGCATCATGGTCTGGAAGGCCGACGACGTCAACGTCGAGAACCTGACCGCCTGCAACTTCCTCGGCGGCTCCGGCGGCGACGGCGGTACCGGCAACGAGATCTGGTGGAACGGCGGCGCCGGCAGCGGCGCGATCGGTGGCTGGGGCTACCTCGGCGAGTACCTGAACGCGACGAGCACGTTCTTCCCGTCCAACGGCACCGAGAGCGGCCTTGAAGAAGGCGAACAAGATCGCGGCCGAATACGGGATCTTCTCGAGCGACTGGGACGGCGGCATCTGGAAGAACACCTACGCGAGCAACCAGAACGACTCGGGCTACTACATCGGCGCCTGCCAGCAGCTCTGCAACCAGACGATCGACAACGGCTGGGGCGAGTACAACGCGCTCGGCTACTCGGGCTCGAACTCGGGCGGCAGCCTCGTCGTCAAGGACTCGAAGTTCGACAACAACCAGGACGGGTTCGACACCAACAGCCAGAACGGCGACAACCCGCCGCCGCAGAACGGCGCCTGCCCGGACGGCGCGATCAGCCCGATCACGCACACCCAGTCCTGCTGGGTGTTCGATGCACAACGACGTCTACAACAACAACAACCCGAACGTTCCCGAGGCCGGCAGCGCCGCCGCAGGGCCCGGTCGGGACCGGCATGTCGATCTCCGGCGGTCGCAACGACACGATCATGGACAACACGTTCAACGACAACGACGCGTGGGGCGTGATCGCTCGTGCCGTACCTCGATCGGCGGGCACGCCGTGCACCGGCGGTGTCGTGGACACACGCTCGGTCGGGTCTCCAGCTGCACTGTTCGACGAGTTCGGGCGACGCGCTGATCGGCAACACGTTCATCAACGACGGCTCCTTCGGGCACCCGACCAACGGCGCGTTCGCCGAGGTGAACTTCCTCGACGGACAACCCGAGCGAGTGCTACAGCGCCAACGACCGGCGCCGAACGGCGGCAGCCGTTGAACGCATACGCCGCGACGCTGCAGTCGGCGAGACGGCAACTGCCCGACGTCGACGCACCGCGCCGTCCAACAGCGCGGGCAGCGGCAGCGACGCTTCCTTCGAGCTCGAGGTGCTGTGCGACTCGCAGGTCCAGCTCGTGTCGGGCGTTCCTTCGTCGTGCCCGAGCGGCGCGTACCCGATGACCAACCCGGCGATGGTCAAGAACGGGCTGCACCCGCTGCCGGCGGCGCGGGAGCTGCCGACGATGCCCAATCCGTGCTAAGGGCATCCCGTCGAACCCGTTCTGCGCGAAGAAGTCCTGACGTAAGCGACCCCGCTGAGCTGGCCGGGCGGACGGATCGCGCTCCGGGCGCCGCCACCGCAGGGCGGCGCCCGGAGGATCCACCTCACGGCGTCATGCCCGTAACCTCACGGCGGTGAGCACCCTCGTCGTCAAGCTCGGGTCGAGCATCGTCGCCGACGACGACGGCAGTCGTCCGGGACGACGTGCTCGCACGGATCTGCGACGAGCTGAGCGAGCGCCACCACGCCGGCGACGAGGTGATCGTCGTCACCAGCGGCGCGATCGCCCGCGGGATGGGCGTCATGGCGATCCCGCGCCCGACGGGCGATCGATGAGCTGCAGGCGGCGAGCGCGGTCGGCCAGGGCAAGCTCTACCGCGTCTACGACGAGCTGCTGGCGGCGCGCGGGCGTGCCGACCGCCCAGGTGCTGCTGACGTTCTTCGACATGAGCGCGCGCACCCACTACCTCAACGCACGCCAGACGCTGCGCAAGCTGCTCGAGTGGCGGGTCGTGCCGGTCATCAACGAGAACGACACGACGACGACCGACGAGATCTCGTTCGGCAACAACGACTTCCTCGCCGCGCAGGTCGCGATCCTGCTCGGCGCCGAGCGGCTGCTGCTGCTGACCGACGCCGGCGGCGTCTACACGGCGGACCCGCGGACCGACCCGGGCGCCGAGCTGCTCGAGCGCGATCGAGGACTTCGACGCGCTCGACGCAGTTCCGGATCGGCCATCAGACCTCGCCGCTCGGCTCCGGCGGGATGCGCTCGAAGGTCGTCGCCGCCGAGATGGCGACGGCCGCCGGGATCCCGACCGTGATCGCGAGCGGCCTGGAGCCCGGCACGATCGCGGCCGCCTGCGCAGGGGCGGCCGGTCGGCACCCCGTTCCCGGCGCGGCTCGAGCCGCTACTCGAGCTTCAAGCTGTGGCTCAAGTACGCCAAGCCCGTCCGCGGGCGGGTGCTGGTCGACGCCGGCGCGGCGCGGGCGCTGCGGGAGGGCGGCACCAGCCTGCTGCCGGTCGGGGTCGTCGAGGTCGAGCGGGAAGCTTCGATGCCGGCGACGCGATCGAGGTCGCGCATCGGCGACGAGACGGTCGGCAAGGGCATCAGCAACTACTCGGCCGCACGAGCTGCGGCAGGTGCGCGGGCTGAAGTCCGCCGCGATCCGCGAGCTGCTGCCGCGCGCGAGCGACGAGGCGGTCCACCGGGACTACTTCGTGCTCGCCTGAGCGGTCGCCGGGACCGTTTCCGGCTCGCGTAACCTGTTGCGGCGATGGCCACCACGGTCACATCGGTCGCCGAGATCTGCGCGCGTGCCAAGCGCGCCTCGCGCGCGCTCGCGACGCGCGGGCTCCGACGTCAAGAACGCGGCGCTGCGAGGCGATCGCCGACGCGCTGATCGAGCGCACGCCCGAGATCCTCGAGGCCAACGCCCGCGACCTCGAGGCCGGCCGCGACGCCGGGCTGAGCGCGGCGCTGCTCGACCGGCTCGCGCTCGACCCGCAGCGCGATCGCCGCGATCGCCGCGGGCGCCCGCAAGATCGCGGCGCTGCCCGATCCGGTCGGCGAGGTGATCGACGGCTTCGCGGCTCCCGAACGGGCTCGACGATGCGCAAGGTGCGCGTGCCGCTCGGCGTCATCGCCGTCGTCTACGAGGCGCGGCCGAACGTCACGATCGACGCCGCCGCGCTGTGCCTGAAGTCCGGCAACGCGGTCGTGCTGCGCGGCTCGAGCTCGGCGGCGCACTCAAACGCGGTGCTCGCGGCGGTCGCCGCGCGAGGCCGCGATCGCAGGCCGGGCTGCCGGACGGCGCGCTGTCGCTCGTCGCCGGCGGCGGTCGCGAGGAGCTGGCCGAGCTCGCGACGCAGACCGGCCTCGTCGACCTGATCATCCCGCGCGGCGGCGAGGGGCTGAAGGCGGCGCTCAAGGGCGTCGCGACCGTGCCGGTGATCTACGCCGCGTCGGGCAACTGCCACGTCTACGTCGACCGCAGCGCCGACCTCGAGGCATGCGCGCGCGATCGTCCTCAACGCCAAGCTCCAGCGTCCCGGGGTCTGCAACGCCGCCGAGACGCTGCTCGTCCACGCCGACGTCGCCGACGCGTTCCTGCCCGCGCGTGCTCGAGCGTCTGCACGAGGCCGGCGTGATCCTGCACGGCGACGAGCGCGCCCGCGCCGCGGCGCCGGGCGCGCCGGTCGATCCCGGCGACCGACGCGGACTGGGACACCGAGTACCTCGCGCTCGAGCTGGCGGTCGCGGTCGTCGACTCGACGGCGGACGCGATCGAGCACATCAACGCGCCACGGCAGCGGCCACTCGGAGGCGATCGTGACCGGCGAGACGGCCTCGGCGCGGGCGTTCCAGCTCGGCGTCGACGCCGCCTGCGTCTACGTCAACGCCTCGACCCGCTTCACCGACGGCGGCGAGTTCGGGATGGGCGCGGAGATCGGTAACTCGACCCAGAAGCTCCACGCGCGCGGCCCGATCGGGCTGCGCGAGCTGTGCACGTTCAAGTACCTGGTCGAGGGCGACGGGCACGTCCGCCCCTGACCGCAGCGCGGCCTGCGACGTCCCATCTCCGAGCGTCACGCAGCGGTTCGCGTCGGGATCCTCGGCGGGACCTTCAACCCGCCGCACATCGGGCCACCTGATCTGCGCCCAGGAGGCGCTCGTCCAGCTCGGGCTCGACCGGGTGATGCTGATGCCGGCCGGGATCCCGCCGCACAAGACCGGTCGAGGATGAGCCGGGCGCCGAGCACCGTCTCGAGCTGTGCCGTCGCGCCGTCGGGCGGCGACGAGCGCTTCGAGGTGTCGGACATCGAGGTCGTCCGGCCAGGCCCGTCCTACACGGTCGATACGCTCCATGAGCTGAAACGGATCGCGCCAGATAACGAGCTGTTCCTGATCGTCGGCGGTGACGTCGCGGCGGGACTCCCGGCCTGGCACGAGGGCGAGCGTGTACTGTCGCTTGCGCGGCTGGCCGTGGCCAAGCGTCGCGGTACCTCGCGGGGCGCGGTCGACTCGGCGCTCGCGGGCATGCGCGGCGGCGAGCGCGCGGAGTTCTTCCGGATGCCGCGGATCGGGATCTCCTCGACGATGATCCGGCGCCGGGTGCGCTGCCGGGCAGCCGATCACTTACCTCGTCCCCGATCCGGTGGCGAGCTACATCGCAGAACACCGTCTCTACGGAGGACAGGCACGTTGATGACACCCGAGGACATCGCGCAGGCGATCACCGAATACGCGTCCGACCACAAGGCGCTCGACATCGTCCAGCTCGACCTGCGGGAGATCATCTCCTACACCGACTACTTCGTGATCTGCACGGGTCGCACGGACCGTCAGGTCAAGGCGATCCACGACGCGATCCACATCGGCATGAAGGACGAGCATGCCCTGCTTCCGCGCCGGGTCGAGGGGCTCCCGCAGGCGAGCTGGATCCTGATGGACTACCTCGACGTGATCGTCCACGTGTTCACGCCACAGACGCGGGAGTACTACCGGCTCGAGCAGCTTTGGGGCGAGGCTCCGGCGCTGGCCCTGGCGGGTAGTCCTCACACTTAGGGCCCGTAGGAAGATCATCTGCGGTTTTGACGGCGTCTGGACGCTCCTGACGCCAGCCACGCCCAGCCACTCGTCAATTCCCACAACTAATTCCCCTACGAACCCTTAGTCATCGGCGGCGGTCTTTTGGGCCATCGGGGCGGCTTGCCGCTAAAGCCTTGCGGCTAACGGCCGATCGCCTGCCTATAGGCCAACGCGCCGACCGGCTGGCGGCGGGCGGTCTCGCACCCATCAACCGGAGGACCGATGACGTACATCGAAGCGGAGAACGGCGTCGCCGGCGAGCTGGCCAACGGGAACGGTCACGGCGCTGCGGTGCGTGCGCCGGTCAGCGTCGATCCCGCGGCGGTCGAGTCCGGCGGGCCGCTCGTGCGCGTCGCCAACAGGCGCTGGTCGGAGCTGATCGAGTTCTGCGATCTCCGTGAAGACGACCTGGCCCTGCTCAGGCAGGTCGCCGAGCTCGGCGACCAGTCCGACGCCGTCGCCGGCTCCTTCTACGACCACGTCCTCGCGAAGCCCGAGCTGCGCGCGCTGATCGAGCAGAACACCTCGCTGGAGCGCCTCACGCGCGACTCTCGACAGGTACTTCAAGAGCTTCTTCACCGGCCGCGTCGACGATTCGCGTGTCGAGGACGTCGTCAGGATCGCCGCCGTCCACGACGATATCGACCTGCCGCTGATGTGCTACATCGGCGCGACCCTGCGGTTCGACCGGATCGTGATCCCGTGGCTGGTCGAGCGCTTCCAGGACGACCCTGTAACGATGGCCAAGGCGATTCTCGCCTACCGAAAGCTGTTCACCGCCGACATCTCGACGGTCACCCAGACGTTCATCGACGCTCGCGACAAGACCGCGATGCTGGTTGGGCGCCTCGAGGAGCAGACGGGGCATCTGTCCGAGCAGCAGCGCGAAATGAGCGCCGTGTCGGAGTCGCTGGCCGCTGCCTCCGAGGAATCGTTCGCGTCCTCGTCGCAGATGCGCGACACCGCCAGCGAGATGGCAGACGAGGCGCAGCTCGGCCGATGAGCTCGTCAACCACGCCGTCAAGGTCGCCGGCGAGGGTGTCGCCGTCGTCGCGGGCGGCGAGAAGGCAGTCGCCGACATGAAGCAGTCGGTCGAGGGGATCGTCACCGAGATCGCCGTGCTCGCCCGTCAGGGCGAGGACATCACGCGGATCGTCGATGTGATCAAGGGGATCGCGGACCAGACGAACCTGCTGGCGCTGAACGCCGCGATCGAGGCTGCCAGGGCAGGCGATCACGGCCGCGGCTTCGCTGTCGTCGCAGACGAGGTCAGGCGGCTCGCGGACCGTACGCGGGAGTCGCTGGGCGACATCAGCGAGCTCAACGAGAAGTCACTCGCGGCGATTCAGCATGTACGGGACGCGGTCCAGTCGGCGCAGACCGAGGCCGAGGCCGTCGAGCAGCACACCGGCTCCTCACGCGAGAGCTTCACCGAGATCCGCGAGTCCGTCGAGAAGAGCGCGGGTGCGCTGCAGACGATCGTGGCCGCCGTTGACAGCGTCGCAGGCTCCTCCCGGGAGCTGACGCACATGGCCGAGGAGGTAGCGCGCACGGCCGAGCGCCTGACGACGATCTCGGGCGAACTGGCACAGTCGATCGACGGCGCGACAGCGCTCGTCGCCGACGCTCGCACGAAGGGCGCAGCCGCGTAGTCACGCGTCAGCCGCTGACTTTCAGCTGCCGTCCGGGGCCGGATCGGCCCGGCGAGGACACACGCGAAGCTCCGCCTGGACGCTTGCGGGAAGCGATCGGACCGGACACGAATACGTGGCGCTCTCCAGGATCGGCTCCGGGTTGCCGTTGACCCAGCGGAAGATCATCGCGCCTGCCGGATAGCTCGGACAGGTGAGCCCGGATGCGGGCCGCGCTCGCACGTACTGGCGATCGCTGGCGGCATAGGTGAGGCTCAGGCAGCGAAGCGGACCTCGGAACGCGGCGGCGATCGGGTCCTGTCCGGGGTTGCCCTCCGGGGCGAAGTAGGCGGCCCCCAGCACCGCATCGTTCCCGTGGCGTTCGGTGCCGGTGCCGCGGGCACCGTGGAGCGGGTCCTCCAGGATCGCGACCAGCGCCAGCACCGCCACGGCGAGAACGGCGCAGAGCGTCGTCACGATCCGGGTCCGGGCAGGCGGCCGAGGGCGAGCCTGCGAAACGACCGTGACCTGCACGTCGGGTGCAGGATCTGGGGGCGAACCCAGACCATCGGTCGTCCGGTGTCGCGCCACCACGTCTCCCTAGAGGACCGCCAGCAACTTCGGCACGACCTGCTTCTTGCGGCTCATCACGCCGGGAAGCTCGATTCTGCCGTTCTCGGCCTCTACACCGAACGCGCGCGCGACGGTTGGGACGTCGCCTGCCACGAGCATCACGGTGCTCTTGCTGAGCACATCGGTGACCATCAGCGCGTAGAGGTGCATGGCCTTGTTGATCCGCTCCTGTGACATCGCGGCGAGCAGCTCATCGGCGCGCTCGAGCAGGCCCTTGCCGACGACCTCCACCTGTGCGATGCAGATCTGGCCGCCGGCGCTCGTCTGGTATGCCTTGGCATCACGCGAGATGATCTCCTCGGCGCTCACGGCGGACACATCGGCGGTCGTCTCGAACATCTCGCGCCCGAGCTCACGCGCATCGAGCGCTAGCACCCGCTCGAGATACTCGACCACGGCGTGGTCACGCTCGGTCGTGGTCGGCGAGTTGAGGATGACGGTGTCCGACAGGATCGCGCACAGCAGCAGCATCGCCGTCGTGCTGCTCGGCTCCATTCCGTTCTGGCGGAAGCGCTCGATCACGAGCGTCGCGGTCGAGCCGACCGGGTCGAACGTGGCTCTCACCGGGGATCCTCGTCTCGATCGATCCGATGTGATGGTGGTCAAGGATCTCGACGATCTCAGCCTGTTCGACCCCGATCACGCTCTGCGCCTCCTCGGCGTGATCAACCAGCAGGACTCGCCGGCGCGGTGGCGCCACCAGATCTGAGCGCGTGATCAGCCCGACCGGCCGGCGCTTGGCGTCGATCACGACCGCGGCGCCATAGTGGATCTCTCGGATCTGCTCGGAGACGTCGCTCAGCAGATCATCGGCCCTCGCCGTCAGAGGGTCCACCTCCATCAGCGCTCGGCACGGGGCGGCGAGCGTGACCATCCGGCCGGATACGTAGGTGTCGAGCGGCGAGACGATCACCGCGGTGCCGTGTTCACGCGCCAGTTTCAGCACGTCGTCCGGCGGCCGCGAGCCGTTGGAGGTGACCAGCAGCGCCGCGCCGTGCTCGATCGCGACTCGCTGCGCCCCGGTGCGGTTGCCGACGACGACCACGTCACCCTCGGAGATTCCGGTCTCGTCACCGTCGTCCATCGAGTGCACCCAGACACGTCCCGACAGCTGCTTGTCCTCGCCCGTCACGAGCTCGCCCTCGAGCACATCCACGACTGCGTGGACGTAGGTGGGCGCGTCCTGCAGCGTTGAGCCGGCGCGCGACTCACGGATGTAGCGTCGCGCCAGCGTTCGCGTGGTGACGACCCCGACGAGCGCAGCATCGGTGTCGAGCACCGGCACCACGTCCATCGTCGCGTGGGCCATCTCGATGCCGGCGGCGCGCACCGGTTGATCAAGACCGATGCTCGGAAAGTCGCTCTGCATCACATCGCAGGCGCGCACCATCACGTGATGCAGCAGCTCCGGCTCTGCTGCACCGCTGTGCTCGAGCACCCAGCGCGTCTGCGGATTGCACTCGCCGAGGCGGACCGGGACATAGTCGTTATCGGGGTCCAGCCGACGCTTCAGCTCGGCGTATCCGACCGCCGCGGCGATCGAATCAGTGTCCGGGTTGCGATGGCCGGTGACGTAGACGGTCGACATCGTGCCGATTATCTACCGATTCGCGCAGCCACGATGTGCAGATCGTCCAAACCGTCGGTGCAAAGCATTACGCTGACGCCGACCGCTCAGCGCTGATATCCCCGCGATTGGAGAAAGACATGTCTTCCGCACCGAAAATCCTTCCGACGCAGATTCCCGAGGGCACCGCCCCGGGCGTCCGTTACCGGCTCGAGGGCGAGCTGGTCCCGGCCCTGCACATGGCGCTGGACGGTCAGGTGCCCGTCTATTTCGAGCACCATGTGCTGCTCTGGAAGTACCCGCAGATGCAGATCGGATTGCATCCGCTCAAGAAGGGGCTCAAGCGCCGCGTGCTCGGCGGGATGCCGATCCTGCTGCTTCAGGCTGAGTCCGCCGGCGAGATCGCCTTCAGCCGTGACGCCCCCGGGCATATCGTCCCGCTGCACCTGCAGGCGGGCCAGGGGATCATGGTCCGTGAGCACCAGTTCCTCGCGGCGACCGCAGGCGTCGAGTACGACTACACGCGGATCAAGGGCTTCGCGAACATGCTCTACGGCGGCGGCTTCTTCGTCGACCAGTTCTTCGCCGGCTCGCAGGAGGGCGTCGTCTGGGTCCACGGTTACGGAAACGTGTTCGAGAAGAACCTCGATCCGGGCGAGACGATCGACATCGAGCCCGGCGGCTGGGTATTCCGTGACCACTCGGTCGAGATGACACAGGAGCTGTATGGCTTCAAGACCGGCCTGCTCGGCGGTGGCGGCGGCCAGCTCGTCTTCAACCGCTTCACCGGTCCCGGCCGCGTCGGCCTGCAGAGCGCCTACGTCCACCCGCCGGGAGAGGACACCGGCGGCGGCGGTGGGGCCCAGCAGCAGCAGGGCGGCGCCGGCGCGCTCGGCGGGATCGTCGGCGGCCTGCTCGGCAACTGATGTCGTTTCGTCCCGGGCATCTCGCAGCCAACCCATTGCCGACGGGGATCGTCGGAGCGCTGTCGCTCAGCGGCTACACGCTGCTCGTCGATGTCGGCGGGGTCGGCGCCGGCAGGTTGGGGCAGCACGCATTCCTGCTTGTCGCCCCCGAACAGGATCCGGCTGCCGTCGACGTCGGGACGCAGATCTCGCTGCACCAGCACAAGCTCCGCGACGAGCGTGAGATGGCCGCCTACACCCAGCTGGCGGCCCAGCTCGGCTACCTGCGCCTGTCCGGCTACCGGCTGGCGCTGGAGCGCGTCGGCCTGCGTAGCAAGGTCAACCTGGTGAATCCGGCGACGGGCGCGATCGCGGCCCAGATCCCAGACAAGCATCCGGGGCGGCTGCTGGGTGGCGGCACCACTGCGGCGACGATCCTCGCGACCGTTCGCGGTCTGCCGCCGGCCGGGCCGCCACCAAATACCCAGGATCCGGAGATGCTACGTCAGTGGTTCCTGGCGATGGCGCTGCGCGACGACTCGATCGGCGGCGCCCAGGCCGCCGAGGTGGCCGATCGTGCGGTCGCGATCGCCCAGGGTGATCCGACCATCACTCCAGAGGCGGCGATCGAGGCAGCGAAACAGGGTTAGGTTTCGCGCCGCCCCCGGGCGTTCGCGCGCGCCTTCAGCTTTGGCGCTCGACCGCCAGGCGGCTCAGTTCGTTATCGACGATCGCCACCGCCGTGACATAGGCGACGTGAGTGCCCAGGCTGGTGGCGATCACATCAGCCGGCCACTTCCAGGGCGGCGGTGTCCGGCCGAGCAGCGGGAACAGCGTCAGCGTGGCGCTCATCAGCGTTGCCCCGAACACCGCGCTCGCCCACGGCTCGCGGACGCGACGGCGCAGAAAGCCGTGGTATATGCCGAACGCAGACCCATAGCTCCAGCGCAGGATCAGCCCGAGCTCAGCGTCCTGCTTTGCGGTCACGTGCGAGAGGTGCATCACGTTCGCGACGATCTCGCCGGGAACGAGCGAGTCGTCGTAATCGAGTGGCCGGTCGCGGTCGCGGTCCCCTCGGAGCTGGCGCTCACCAGCGTAGGCAAGGGTCATCGTGGCTGTGCCGGCGGTTCCGGCCAGCACGCTTCGGATCGGCCAGGGGATACTCAACCGCACCATCGTATCGCCGCCGGAGCAGCATCCGCTCGCCATCAACCGGATCCGAGCTCAGGCGGCTACCGCACGATCCTCGTTGCGATGTCGTATGGGTACACGTACATCGTGATCGCGCCGATGTGGCGCACGGCAGTCGGTCGCCCGAGATCGGGCGTCGGTCGCGGCACGCCCGCGAGTGTCCGATCGGTCAGCAGAAAACTCCCGCCGGCGCGACGCGGGGTGTACCAGCTGCTGATGAAATGCAGGTCAAACCGGCACAGACGCACACCCCGATCACAGACCGACACCGGGTAGACCTGAACGCGGAAGTGGGTGGCCCATGTGATCGGTGCCGCGTTCCAGTAGCCGGCGTAGCCGACCGTCAGGTGGTCGCGGGCGGCGATCTGCGCGACTCGTAGCGCGACGGCGGTGGGCGGAAACCCCTCTGTGTTGCGGGTGACGGTTCCCTGCGCCATCGAGATCACTCCACTCAGTGCGAACAGGCAGGTTCCGAGGAGCGCAACCGCTTCGGAGCGCGCGTGGCCGGCGGCCAGCACCGGAATCACCGCGGCCGTCGCGTAGATCAGGCCGACCAGGTAGCGATCGGCATGAATGTCGACCGGCGTCGCGCTGAGGATGAAGGCGAGGCTCAAGAGGGCCGCCGAGGAGCACCAGAACACCATGAACGCGAGCCGCGCGCGTGACTGCGGCGCAGACCGGGCCTGGGAGGGCGGCGACTGCGCCTGCGACGGCGTCGCGTAGGCGATGGCGTGAACGCGGACGCCACGCCAAGCCGCCCGAAACAGGATGAAGATCGCAACGCTGCTCAGTGCGGCGCAGACGACCGCGAGACACGAGCTGAACGACAGATCGTGGCCGAAGAAGTCGCCGTTACCGAGGACCGCGATCGATTCCCACCAGAGCTTGAAGTTGTCCACGATCTTGTCGCCTGTCGCCAGCATGGTCGTGTCGAGCCCGGGTTCCGGCGTGACGTTCCAGGCCGACATCACGGCGAGCGTCAGCAGCGCCGAGACGAAGGCGAGCACGAGCGTCGCAAACCCGATCTGCAGTGCCCGAACGCTGTCGGGTCCGCGCGCGGCGAGGAAGCCTGTGAGCAGCGCCAGCGTGAACGGGACCAGGCCGGCGATCACGACGAGCGGGTCTGATGCGGCGTTGACCCCGACGATCGCACCGACGACGAGGGACAGCGGCACGAATGCGGTCCACCGCAGCGTGGCCCCGCGGCGGGCAAGCAGCACGACGAATGCCGCGAGCACGCCGAGGCAGAACCAGTCGGGGGCGTGCTGGGTCATCGAGAACAACAGGTGCAGCGTGTCCGGGGCCGCGCAGATCAGCAGCACCGCAGTCAGACTCGCCGCCCAGCGCCCGGCGATCTGCCAGACCGACCACGACGTCAGTGCGAATCCGCCCACCGCGATCGCGTACGGCGCGATCTCCCAGACCTCCCGGTGGGACGGAAGCCACTTGGTCGCGAGCAGGAACAGCAGTGACGCGTACCAGCCAAACTCGCCAAGCACGACGCTTGCGTGGGCCGGGGCGCTGGAGAACAGCTGTCCGATCACCGGTGCGGAGACCGCGTCGGCGTCGAGGTTCGTCGCTGTGACGACCCCCGGCAACCGCACGGCCAGCAGCACCAGATAGAGCACAGCGAATGGCACTGCCGCCCACCGCCAGGAGTTCACCGCAGAGCGAATCAGCCACCGGGCGCTCGCTCGCTCGACCCGTTCGGCGGTCAGATCTCGCTGACGTTGCAAATTGCCGGCCTCTTTGGGCATCGGCACCTTTGGGGCCACCGGTCGGCGCGGCTGTGAGGGCACAAGCGAGGCCAAGCATAACCGCCGCTCGACCGTGCAGACGAGCGAACCCCGCTCGGCGTCCCGCGACTCAGAGGCGTCGCCTGCGGGTGTACACCGTCGCTACGTCCGCGTCTGATCGGGGGTCAGACAGCGTGGCCTGCGCGTTGGTTCCGAACCCAAGCGAGGCCTGCAGCCGGAGGTGGCGATCAAATCTGCCTGCCACGGCCAGCACCGACGCCCCGTCATCGCGGATCTCGATGCCCAGCGCCTGGCTCAGTCGACTCAGGTGGACCGCTGAGGTCGTGTAGTGCCCGACGCGCGCATGCTCGATTCGTTCCGCCTTGGCGGCAAGCGAAAGAACCCGACGCGCTTGCCGCTGCAGGTCGTGGTCGCCTTCGGCGGAGGCGAGGAAGCCGGACAGCGCCGCGCCCACAAGCAGGGGGAGGACCACGCCGATCCCCCTGTCCCGCCAGCGTCCGCGACGCGCGAGCGCGAGCACGGCCACCACGCCGGCAACTGCGGCTGCGAGCAGCGCCAGGACAACCGAGACCGTCACGAGCGTCGGGTAGCTCATGCCGGACACCGAGCGGTCCGCATCTGGTTGAGCCGCCTGCTCACCGCAGAACTGTTGCGTGGCCGACTATCGGGCAGCTAAAGAGCTGCTCACTCTGGGTGAGGCGGTTCACCGGCCACCAGCGCTGACTCGCGCTCGGCAGGGCGCGGGCCTGCAGCAACAGATCGGGTGGAGCTTCGCGGCTGGGGTGGTTGATGGCCGGGCAGGGTGATCAGGAATGTCGCTCCGTGGCCCTGCCCGGACTCGGCTTCAATGCTGCCGCCGTGTGCTTCGCTGATTGCACGGGCGATCGCGAGGCCGAGCCCGCTGCCGCCGCGGTCGCGTGAGCGGCTCTGATCGAGCCGGTGGAATCGCTCGAAGATCTGGTCGAGCTGATCCGGCGGGATTCCGGGCCCGCTGTCGCTGACCGTGATCTCCAGGCGGCCATCGACACCGTGCGCCGTGATCGATATCCGGTCTCCGGGGTCGGTATGGGTGACGGCGTTGCGCACGAGGTTGCGCAGCACCTGGGTGAGGCGATCGGGGTCGGCTTCGAGCGTCCCGCCGGGTGCTTGCAGCTGGTAGTCGCGCTCGCCGAACAGCGGCAGGTCTCGGCGCAGGTCATCGAAGAAGTCGTCCAGATCGATTTGCCGTGGCTCGACCAGCTGACCCGCTTCGGCGCTGGCGAGTGTGAGCATGTCGCCAACGAGGCGGTCGAGCTCGTCGAGGCGGCGCAGCAGCGTCGCGGTGGCCTCGCCCCGGCGCTGCTCGTCGGTCTCCCGGGCGAGCAACTCGACCTGGGCGCGCAGCACGCTCAGCGGCGTGCGCAGCTCGTGCGAGGCGTCTGAGACGAAGTCTCGCTGGCGCTTGAAGGATCGTTCGAGCCGGTCGAGCATGTGGTCAAACGCATCGGAGAGAACGCGGACCTCGCCGCGCGCCGGCATCGGCCCTGCGCGCATCGAGAGATCGCCCGCATCGACGGCGGCGGCGACCCCGGCGATCCGCCGCAGGGGCGAGGCGATCAACGTCGCCAGCCCGATCCCGGCTGCCGCGGCGAGCGCGAGCGCGAGCGCCCCGACCAACAGGAACACGTGCAGGAGGCTTTCCTGCGCCCGCTCGAGTGAGACCAGCGGGTAGGCGATTCGGATCGTGCCGACGCGCCGGCTGCGATAGTCGACTGGCTCGGTGAGCACCCGCATGTGGCCGGCTTCGGCGACCGACGCGTTAGACAGACCGGTGCGGGTGTCCAGGAGCCCGTTTCTGTCGTTGTCGTGGTGCTCTTTGGCCTCTTCGCGCGAGAGGATGTCGGAGTCGTTGGCGACCGTCGGGCCACCGTTGACCTGAACCGCGATGATCAGCGATTCCGGGTGATATCGCTGTCGGGCGATGAACCGCCTGGCGGTCTGCTCGAGCGCGGCGGGGGTGGAGATGTCCATGCCGGCGATGAACTGCTGCCAGTCGGCCTGATGTGTCCTCAGGTCGGCGTTGATATGGGTTTGCAGCCGTGCGCTGGTACCTCCGTAGAGAGCCAGGAAGCTGGCGATCACGCCGAGCGCGGCGACGAGCGCGATCGAGAGCGCGAGCTGGGCGCGCAGGCCGGCGGGCAGCAGGCGTCTAACCATGGGGCACACACAGGCGGTAGCCGACGTTACGGACGGTCTCGATCGCCTCAGCGTCCTCGGCGTCTCCGAGCTTACGGCGGAGGTAGCCGATATAGACCTCGAGCACCTTCGTTCCCGGGTCGAAGTCGAAGCCCCAGACGGCGTTGAGAATCTGCTCGCGTGAGAGGACCTGGTCGGGATGACGCATCAGATAGGCGAGCAGCTCGAACTCACGAGCGGTCAGCCTCACCTCATCCCCGTCGCTCTGCACGCGACGGGTGCGCAGATCCATCCGCAGGCCCGCGACCTCGAGCACCGATGCTTCAGATTGGTTGGGGGAGCGCAGCTGCGTGCGGACTCGCGCGAGCAGTTCCTCGAACGAGAACGGCTTGGTCACATAGTCGTTCGCGCCGCGGTCGAGTCCCTCGACACGTTGCTCGACCGCGGTCCTCGCCGTCAGGGCGATCACCGGCAGCACCGGCTTCCGCGCCCGGATCGCTGAGAGGATTTCCAGTCCGTCCTTGCCGGGTAGCGTGAGGTCGAGCAGAACCAGCGCGTAGTCGCCGCTCAACGCGGCCAGTTCACCGCTCAGGCCATCACCACAAACGGTGACCGAGTGTCCTTCAGCGTGCAGGCTCTGCTCGATGAAGCCCGCGAGCGTCTGCTCGTCTTCGATCACGAGGATCCGCATCTCAGGCTTTCACTTTAGGAGGTTGTGCAGGCCAAATCCGCAGGTAAGGGCCTTCTGGACGATCGCTTACCGCGCTCTTTCCCAGCGGTTGCACGCTGATTGGCGTGACTCCCTGGCCATCGCGCCCGAAATCGCTTTCAATGGCGGATGGTCGCGCCCTGACCTGTGCCGGATGCGACGGCGCGACCCGTTGGCGCCTCGGCGAGCGTTTGGAGCATCTGTTCGAGCAGCGCTGCGACGAATTGCAGGCGCACGGCCGGGGTGGCGCGCTCGCCGTCGATGGGCCCGCCGGGAGCTTGACCTATAGGGAATTGGATGCGCGCGCCAACCGGCTGGCTCGATTCCTGAGGGCGCGTACGGGTGTCCGTGCGGGCGACCGGGTCGGCCTGCTGTTCGATCACGCGGTGGATGGCTACGTGGCGATGCTCGCGGTCCTGAAGCTCCACGCGGCGTATGTGCCGTTGGATGCCGCGTTTCCTCCCGAGCGGTTGGCCTACATCGTGTCGGACGCCGGCGCGCGCCTCGTGTTGTCGCGATCGCCGCTGGCCGAGAAGCTCGATCAGCTCGGCGGTGATGCCGGGGTTGTGTTCCTCGATCAGGCGGACGCCGAGATTGCGGAGCACCGCGACGAGCGACTAACCGACGTCGAGCCCGCGCAGTCGCCGGAGGACCTCTGCTACGTGATCTACACGTCGGGTACGACCGGACGACCGAAGGGTGTGGCGATCGACCATTCCAGCATCTGCAACTTCGTCCGCGTCGCGGCGGAGGTGTACGGCGTCGAGTCCTCGGATCGTGTCTACCAGGGCCTGACGATCGCATTCGACTTCTCGATCGAGGAGATCTGGGTCACCTGGATGGCCGGGGCCACGTTGGTCCCGAAGCCGCCGGGAGGCGCGCTGCTCGGTCAGGAGCTGCACGACTTCCTTACCGGGCACAACGTGACCGCGCTGTGCTGCGTGCCGACGCTGCTGGCGACGCTCGACGAGGATCTGCCTGGACTGCGCTTCCTGCTGGTCTCCGGGGAGGCCTGCACGCAGGACCTCGTGGACCGCTGGCACCGGCCCGGGCGGCGCTTCCTCAACGTCTACGGCCCGACCGAGGCGACGGTCAGCGCAACGTGGACGTTGCTGCATCCCTCGAGGCCGGTGACGATCGGGGTGCCGCTGCCGACCTATTCGGCAGTGGTTCTCGATCCCGACGCCGACCGGGCACTCCCGCCCGGCGTGATGGGAGAGTTGGGGATCGCAGGGATCGGGCTGGCTGCGGGGTACCTGAACCGTCCGGAGCTGACGCGTCGCGCGTTCGTACCCGACTTTCTGTCGCTTCCAGACAACCCCTCTGGCCGGATCTATCGAACGGGCGATCTGGTCCGGGTCAACGAGACCGGAGAGCTGGAGCACCACGGCCGGATCGACACTCAGGTCAAGGTCCGCGGCTACCGGATCGAGGTGAGCGAAATCGAGACGGTGCTTCAGAGGCTGCCGGGCGTCGCCCAGGCGGTCGTGAGCCCCCATCAGCCGGCACCTGGCGTCAACGAGCTGGTCGCCTATTACAGCGTGCGGCCGGGCACCGAGACACCTGACCCCGCGTGCCT
Organism: uncultured Solirubrobacterales bacterium; assembly: GCA_963742025.1. Classification (GTDB taxonomy): domain Bacteria; phylum Actinomycetota; class Thermoleophilia; order Solirubrobacterales; family Solirubrobacteraceae; genus Palsa-465. Next base: position 319,565 of record CAVUKF010000002.1, on the reverse strand, counting down.
CTACGAAGGCCTGCGAAGAGCGCTGCCCGCGTACATGGTCCCGGCATATCTGGAGCGGCTGGAGGAGGTGCCCCTGATGCCCAGTGGCAAGGTTGATCGCGGGGCGCTACCGGTGCCGCGGGGGCCGCGTCATCTGGCTGCCGGCAGCGACTACGTCGCCCCGTCCTGCGAGCTGGAGTCGGCGCTGGCGGCCGTGCTCGCGGACCTGATGGGGCTCGAGCGGGTCTCGGTCGAGAGCGACCTGTTCGACGAGCTCGGAGCCGACTCGCTGCTGATGGCGCGGTTCGCTGCGCGCGTGCGCCACCTGCTTGAACTGCCGCCGGTGTCGATCAGGGATGTCTACCTGAACCCGACGGTGCGGAGCCTCGCCGCGGCGATCTCGAAGCCCGGTGCGGTGGGCGACTCGGCAGCCGTGCCGGAGTGGGATGAGCCGGATCTGCCGATGCCGGCCGGGACGCCCCGGCACGTGCTCTGCGGCGTGCTGCAATTGCTGACGTTCCTCGCCTACATCGCCGTCCTCGGCGTCGCCCTGGACGCCGCCACGGGATGGTTGTTCGCGCCTGGAGCGCCACTTGCGATCTACCTGCGGCTGCTGGTCCTGGGGACCGGGCTGATGCTGGTGATGGGTCTGTTCCCGATCGCCGCGAAATGGATCCTGATCGGACGCTGGAAGCCGCGGAGCATCCGCGTATGGAGCCTCGCGTACTACCGATACTGGGTCGTCAAGACGCTGACCGTCGCCAACCCGCTTCCGCATCTGCTGATCGACACGCCGCTGTACGCGCTGTACCTGCGGGCACTGGGGGCGCGGATCGGAAGTCGCGCCGTGATCTTCACCCAGCACGTCCCGGTGTGCACGGACCTGCTCACGATCGGTCCCGACGCCGTGGTCCACAAGGATGCGTTCCTCAACGGCTACCGGGCCCGCGCGGGCGTGATCGAGATCGGACCGGTCACCCTTGGTAGGAACGCCTTCGTCGGTGAGCGTTCGGTGCTCGACATCAACACCGCGATCGGGGACGGCGCCCAGCTCGGTCACTCCTCGTCCCTGCAGGCGGGCCAGAGCGTGCCCGCCGGCGGCTGCTGGCACGGCTCGCCGGCGCGGCCGGCCCCCGTCGGCTCTGACTACGGGAACCTGCCGCCGGCCAGGACCAGCAGGCTCCACCGTGTCAGGTACGCGAGCGTCCGGCTGCTGATCCTGGCGGCGATCTTCGGGCCGCTCGAGGCGGCCGTCAGCATCGTGCTCCTGGCCCACCCTGGCTGGGTGCAGCGGCTCCCCCTGATCGCCGTGCCGATGATCGCCGGCGCAATCCTGGTCGGTGCCGTGCTCGCCGCCCTGGTGGTGTCGCTCGGCACCTCGCGCGTGCTCACTCGCTGGTTGCAGCCGGGCCGTGTGTATCCGCTCTACGGCTTCCACTACGGCGTCCAGCGCCTGATCAGCCGAGCTTCGAACAATCCGCTGCTGACCAGTCTGTTCGGGGACAGCGTTGCGATCGTGCACTACCTTCAGATGCTCGGCTATCAGTTCGGGACGGTCGAGCAGACCGGGTCGAACTTCGGCCTCGACGTCAAACAGGAGGTCCCGGCGCTGTGCCGGATCGGCACCGGGACGATGGTCTCCGACGGCCTGTCGATGATCAACGCCGAATTCTGCAGCACGTCGTTTCGCGTGATGCCGGTCGCGATCGGCGCCGGCAACTACCTCGGCAACGCGATCAGCTTCCCCGCCGAAGCGCGCACAGGCGACAACGTCCTGTTCGCCACCAAGACGATGGTTCCAACCAGCGGTCCGGTGCGCTCCAACGTCGGCCTGCTGGGCTCGCCCTGCTTCGAGATCCCGCGGTCGGTCCTCCGTGACCGCCAGTTCGATCAGCTGGGCACCGGGACCGAACGCCGCCGGCGCGTCGCGGCGAAGACGCGCCACAACGTCGTCACGATGGGCCTGCACCTGCTCGTTTCCTATGTGGTCCTCGTCGGGCTGATCGCGATCGCGATCAGCCCCTTCGGTGGCAGCGGCGCCTCGCATCTTGGCGGAACGGTCGCCTCGACGGTCCTCGAGCTGGCGTTCGTGATCGCCGTGTTCGTGTTCGCTGAGCGCGCCGTGGCCGGCTTTCGACGACTCCAACCGAGGTACTGCTCGATCTATCAGGTCGAGTTCTGGCGCCACGAGCGCTTCTGGAAGGTCGCGCCAACCGGCTACATGCGAATGTTCGACGGGACGCCGTTCAAGAGCCTCATGTGGAAGGCGCTCGGGGTGGAGGTCGGTCGCCGAGTCTTCGATGACGGCGTGGCGATCACCGAGCGGACGCTGGTCGGGATCGGCGACGACGTGACCTTCAACATGGGCTCCCATCTCCAGAGCCACACTCTGGAGGACGGAGCCTTCAAATCCGACCGGATCACCGTGGGCAACGGCTGCACCGTCGGCACCGGCGCGCTCGTCAACTACGGAGCCGGCATGGGGGACCGCTCGGTACTGGACCCAGACTCGTTCCTGATGAAGGGCTCGATGGTTGAGCCCGGCGCCCGCTGGCGTGGCAACCCGGCGTCCGAGCTTCCGCGTGAGTTGCCGATCGTTCTGCCCGCGCTTGGCGCGGGCCGCGACGCGGAGCTGCAGGCGGCGTGATCACCAATCTTCCCCTGGCCGGGTCCATCCCTCAGTAAAGCGTTCGACGTGGAACACACATCGAGATAGGAGTTGAGACCAATGGCAATCTCTGAGAGTCACGACAAGACAGCGGCGGTGTTCGAGGCGCTCGAGTCTGACGTCCGCAGCTACTGCCGCAGCTGGCCGATCGTGTTCGACCGCGCTGTCGGCAGTTGGCTCTACGAAGAGGGCGGGCGGCCCTTCCTTGACTTCTTCACCGGCGCCGGGGCGCTCAACTACGGCCACAACAATCCGCTGCTGCAAAAGGAGCTGCTGGCTTATGTCTGCTCTGACCGCGTGATCCACTCCCTGGACATGTTCACGATCGCCAAGCGCGAGTTCCTGGTCGCGCTTGACGAGATCATCCTGCAGCCACGGGGGCTGGACTACCGCGTGCAATTCCCCGGCCCGGCCGGAACCAATGCCGTCGAGGCGGCGATGAAGCTGGCGCGCAAGGTCACCGGCCGGATGAACGTGATCTGCTTCACAAACGCGTTCCATGGCGTCTCGCTGGGCTCGCTCGCCGCCACCGCGAGCCCGTTCATGCGCCGCGCCGCCGGTGTGCCCCTGGAGCACACGGTGAGATTGCCGTTCGACCACTCGGTGAACGGCGAGGCACCGGACTTCGAGTTGCTCGACATGCTGTTCGAGCGCAGCGGCGCGGAGGCCCCGGCCGGGGTGATCGTGGAGACGGTGCAGGGCGAGGGGGGCGTCAACGTGGCCGGCTCAGAGTGGCTGCGTGGCCTCGCCAAGCGCTGCCGGCAGCACGCGATCCCGCTGATCGTCGACGACGTGCAGATGGGCTGCGGGCGCACCGGTGAGTTCTTCAGCTTCGAGGAAGCGGGGATCGAACCGGACATCGTCTGCCTGTCGAAGTCGATCAGCGGCTATGGCCTGCCGCTCGCGCTCACCCTGATCCGGCCGGACCTGGATATCTGGGAGCCGGGTGAGCACAACGGCACCTTCCGCGGGTTCAATCCGGCGCTCGTAACAGCCACCGCAGCGATCCGCACATACTGGCGCGACGACGCGCTTGAGCGCAACAGCCACGCGAACGGCGGGCGGATCGGCTTCGCACTTGCCGAGATCGCGGCGTCCATCGCCGGCGTCGAGATCAAGCCGCGCGGCCGGGGCATGGTGCACGGCTTGGCGTTTGAGAACGGCGAGCTGGCCCGGAGGGTGAGTGGCGAAGCCTTCGACCGTGGCCTGCTCGTGGAGCGAGCCGGGCCCCGCGACGAGGTGGTCAAGCTGCTGCCACCGCTGACGATCACCACCGAGGAGCTGGGTCACGGGCTGGAGCTTCTCGCCGATGCCGTCCGGGCGGCGTGCTGAACGGCCTGCGTGCTCCGGACCGCGCTCCCTTGCCGCACGGCGGCGCTCGGCTGACCCCGACCCTATCTGCAGGCCGTGACCAGGGAGCGCTGGAAGTCTGGACGCTGAGAGTCGCCGACATCGACGCGACGCAGCTCGACGCCGCCGTCCTCGATGCGCACGAGCGTGACCGCGCGGCGGCGATGGCGCGGAGCGCTGATCGCCTCGGTTACATCGCCGCGCACGTCGTTCTGCGTGAGCTGCTGGGCGGGCGCCTCGGTGTGTCCCCGGTGGAGATCGCCTTCGGCCGGGAACCGTGCAGCAGCTGCGGCGGCCCGAATGGCCGCCCCGTGTTGGACGGGGCGGCCGGTTCGCTGCATTTCTCGATGTCTCGCACTGGTGGCGTTGTTTTGATCGCGATCGCCTCTGTGCGCGTCGGGGTCGATCTGGAGGTCTTTCCGTGCGAGCGGATCGTGAGCGGAGTCAGCGCGCTTCTGCACGCCGACGAGCGCAACGAGATATTTTCAGCGCCGAGATCGCAGCGGACCGAGGTCTTCGCCCGTCTTTGGACGCGAAAGGAGGCCTTCTTGAAGGGCATCGGGACGGGAATCGCGCACGATCTCGACACCCACTATGTGGGCACGCTGCCGAACCGGGCACGGCCGCGAGGTTGGACGGTGCTCGATCTGCCGGTGGCCGCCGGTTACGCCGCCGCCGTCGCAATCGAGTGGCCAAATCGGTAGGTAAGGGCCTTCTGGACGATCGCTTACCGCGCTCTTTCCCAGCGGTTGCACGCTGATTGATGTGAACGCCCACCTTCGCTCGTGATGCGCGACGAGCAGCGCTCCGTCCGGCGATGAGCGCCCGTCCGGCGCTTGCGCGACTGCTGCCGGTCGCGATCCTGGGGGCGGTGCTGGCTGCGGCGCTCGTTCTGTTCGAGGTGCCGGACTCGAGTGGCGCCCGGCGAGCGGTGGCGAAGCCCGGAATCGCGCAGGCCCTCACCGCGGCGACAATCGCTCACACGGCTGCTGCAAGCGCCCACACGGCCGCCCGCGCGCGATCAGCGGACAAGCTCGCCCAAGCGGACGTGACGCTGCTCGCCGGTGGCATGGGCATCGACGTTCCGCGCTCGTTCCTGGGCCTGTCGACCGAGTACTGGGACCTTTCACCGTTCGAGCGTCACTCCGCCCTGTTCGAGCGGGTGATCTCGCTGCTCCATGCGCCCGGTCAGGGGCCGCTCGTGCTGCGCATCGGCGGGACCTCCTCGGACCAGACGTTCTGGAGGCCCAAGGCGCGACACGAGCCAAGCTGGGTCTTCAGGCTGACGCCCAGGTGGCTGCGGCGCACCGCGATCGTCGTGCGCCGTGCCGACGTGAAGCTGATCCTCGACCTCAACCTCGTGACCGCCACACCGAGGCGAGCCGCACAATGGGCGAGCGCAGCCGAGCGTGGCCTCCCTCACGGGGCGATCATCGGCTTTGAGATCGGCAACGAACCCGACCTCTACAGTCGATCGATCTGGCTCTCCAAACTCGATGACGCCAGAAGCGCGGCGGCACTCCTGCCCCGCTCGATCACCGCCGTCAGCTACGAGCAGGATTTCGCGGCGTACGCGCGCTCGCTCGCGGCCGTCGCACCAAAGGTGCCGCTGCTCGGACCGGCGATCGCACACCCCAGCCGAGACATTCGCTGGATATCCGGTCTGATCGCTGGCGCTCACCCCGGACTCGCCACGATCACCGCACACGGCTACCCATACTCGGCGTGCGTGCGCCCGACCTCGGCGAGCTATCCGACGATCCCCAGGATCCTCAGCGAAGCAGCCACCGTAGGCGTTGCCAGATCGATCAGCTCCGCCGTCCGTCTCGCCCACGGCGCCGGGATGCCCTTCCGCCTGACCGAGCTGAACTCCGTCACGTGCGGAGGACTCGCGGGCGTCAGCAACTCATTCGCGACGGCGCTGTGGGTGCCCGACGTGCTGTTCGAACTGATGCGCACGGGCGTCAACGGCGTCAACATCCACGTTCGCGCCAACGCGATCAACGCCGCGTTCACCCTGACCAGGCACGGCCTGGATGCCCGTCCACTGCTCTACGGCATGATCCTGTTCGAAAGAGCCATGGGGCCGCAGGCACAGCTCGTGCCGCTCCGGCTGCACGCCGGCCGCCGAACCCACCTGAAGATCTGGGCTGTGACGGTCCGCAGAAGCGCCCTGCACGTTCTGCTCATCAATAAGGGCAGACGGCCGGTCGACGTTCGCCTCGGGCTACCAGCGACCGGCCGCGCGGTCATCCAGAGATTGCTGGCCCGTTCAGCAGCTTCCACCGACGGGATCACCCTGGATGGCCAGTGGCTCGCATCGAACGGCGATTGGCAGGGAAAGCCGCGTCAGGAGACCGTAGCCCCAGGGGCGCACGGGTACGCGGTCGTTCTCCCGAGAACCAGTGCCGCGCTGATCGAAGTGCATCTGGAACCCCGATCGTAGGGCCGGCGCGAACGTGCTCGCAGCTTCAAGCACGGTCACCAGACCTGGCGAAGTACTGCTCTACCGCCTTCGTGATCCCACCGGCGATCACCTCCTGACCGCCGGCACTGGCGGCGATCGTGCCCTCGAACGGGTCGGTGATGAACAGCGGCTCGATCAGCGCGCCGGGCATCCGGCTGGGTGTCGAGAAATACCCGCGGGCGGCCGGCCCGAGCAGGAGCAGGTGGCCGTAGGCGATTGCCTGGCTGCCGATCGCCGAACCGAGCTCATTGTCCGGCTGGACGCCCTCGTCGGGGATCTGCCAGCCCTGCTTGTTCATTGCCGCCAGGACGTCGCGCTGCAACAGTTCGGCGAAGCGGTGGTTTCCCGCGGAGAACGGGCGATCGGCGTCGTAGCCCGTCACGCTGCCGGCGTTGCCGGCCGCGCCGGCATCGAAGTAGATTCCGACCAGCAGGTTGGCGTGCGCCAGGTTGGCGCAGACGTCGCGCGCGGCCACGTCGTCGTGGACGCCCCGGAGCGTGAGCAGGCCAGCGGAGACGTCGCCGCGAGTGAGGCGAACCACCGATCCGGCACGGGTGCGCGACGCGATCACCCGGAAGCCCGCTGCTCGCAGTTGCGCGACCGCGTCCAACTCGACCGGAAGCGTCTCGTCGGCCTCATAGATCGTCTGACCGCTCTGCGTGGTGCCGGTCGCGCCCGGGTCGATACCCCCGTGGCCGGCGTCGAGAAAAACCGTCAGGTGCCGATTGCCGCTGGTCGGCGGGAACGCTACACATGCGCCGGGGCTGAAGGCCGCCGGGTCGATCACGCCGGGTTGCTGGGTGCCGTTGCCCAAGCCGACGTGCGCGACGATGACGGCAGCCACTAGCACGGCCGCGACCAGCCACGGCAACCGGGAGCGTGTTCGGTACGTGCGCACCCCGGAACTGTGAAAGCTCTTGATAAGCGGAAGCTTTTGATCTCGAAAGACCTGCCTCTGGTCGGCCACATGCCGGCGGATCAGGATTTCGCCTCACTCTGACTACGTTTTGGTTCGTCAGGAACCAAAACGTAGTCAGAGTTGCCGACGCGAACCACCGCACAAGCGCTGACGGTTGCATTCCTCTTTCAGTGGAGCTAGTCGGGCTCGAACCGACGACCTTCTGGCTGCCAGCCAGACGCTCTCCCAGCTGAGCTATAGCCCCATCGAGAAGCGAGTCGCACTCTAGGTTAATACACGCGGGTCTGCGTCGCGAGACGGACGGGCCCGCCCGGCTAGCGGGGTGGGATGAACTCGGGAACGTCGAGCTCGCTCTGGTCGAACAGCTCGCGCTCCGGACGCTGCGGCGTCGGTGACCGACCCGCGCGCCCGCGTTCGCCGGAGCGGGCGCGCGCGGGTGGCGGACTGGCCAGGAGGTCTTCACGGCCCGCGTCGACACGGTCGATCTGGCGGACCATGCTCGAGTGCAGGGTCTTGACGTCACGCAGCAGCCGCTCGGCGTTCGACCGCAGCGAGTCGCTCATCTCACGCAGGTTCCCGATCAGCTCGGTGCCGTCGTACTTGACCTCGCCGGTGATCTGGCGGGCCTCGCGCAGCAGCTCACGCGAGCGCTCGTCGGCGTCGGACCGTGTCTTCGTGGCGGCCTCATTCGCATCACGGATCGTCGCCTCGGCGTTCTCCTGCGCCCGCGCGAGGATCTCCTGCGCCTCGCTGGTCGCCGTGCTGACAGCGCCTCGGCCGCCTCCATGTGGATCCGGTCGGCCTCGGCCTGGGCGCGGGCGACGATATCGCGTGCCTCACCGGTCGCCTCCTCGAGCAGTTGCTGGGCGTCGGCGCGGCTCGTCTCGCGCACACGCTCGGCCTCTTCGCGCGCCCAGCGGACGATGTCGGCGGCCTCCTGCTCGGCGGCCGTGACGCGGTTGCGGCGGCCCGGTCGGCCTCGGCGATCCGATCGCGCATGCCGCTCCTCGGCCTCGCGCTCGGATGCGATCCGCGGTCTGCTCGGCGGCGGCGACGATCTCCGCGACCCGCTCGGCTGCGCTCGAGGGCTCGGACATGCACGGATGGTAGAACCGCGGCGCCGCGCTACGCGCAATAAATAGACCGGCAGGGGGTGCCGCGAATTGCGCCCGGGTAACCTGCCCGGCAGACATGTCCGAGCGCCGCTACGACCCACGCGAGATCGAGCCCGAAGTGGCAGGCCGTCTGGGCGCGCGAGCACACCTGGGAGGTCTCGAACGACTCCGGCGGCGGCCGACAACGTCCTACGTGCTCGAGATGCTCCCCTACCCGAGCGGCGAGCCACACATCGGCCACCTCAAGAACTACGCGCTCGGCGACGCGATCGCCCACTTCCACCGCCGCACCGGCTCACGGGTGCTGCACCCGATGGGCTACGACGCGTTCGGCCTGCCAGCCGAGAACCACGCGATCAGGACCGGCGTGCACCCGCGCGTCTCGACCGAGCAACTCGATCGCCGCAGTTCCAGCGGGCGTTCCGCTCGTGGGGGATCTCGATCGACTGGTCGCGCGAGTTCTCCACGCACGAGCCCGAGTACTACCGCTGGACGCAGTGGATCTTCCTGCAGCTGTACGAGCGCGGGCTCGCCTACCGCAAGGAGGCGGCCGTCAAGTGGTGTCCCCACGACCAGACCGTGCTGGCCAACGAGCAGGTGATCGACGGCCGCTGCGAGCGCTGCGGCGCCGAGGTCGAGCTGCGACAGCTGGAGCAGTGGTTCTTCCGGATCACCGACTACGCCGAGCGGCTGCTCGACGACCTCGACACGATCCGCTGGCCCGAGCACGTCAAGGCGATGCAGCGCAACTGGATCGGCCGCAGCGCCGGCGCCGAGGTCAACTTCCGCTGCGAGGAGCTGGCGATCGACTACCCGGTGTTCACGACGCGACCTGACACGCTGTTCGGCGCGACCTTCTTCGTGATGGCGCCCGAGCACCCGGACGTCCTGCGTCTCGCAGCCGGCACCATCCACGAGCAGGAGGTCCACCGTTACGTGAACCGCGCGCTGAACGAGCAGGCCGCCGATCGTGGCGCGCTCGAGAAGCCGAAGACCGGCGTCCCGCTGGGCCGGAGCGTCAGCAACCCGGCCACCGGTGAGAAGATCCCGATGTACGTCGCCGACTACGTGCTGATGGAGTACGGCACCGGCGCGATCATGGCGGTGCCCGCCCACGACGAGCGCGACTTCGCGTTCGCAAGTGCCTACGACCTGCCGATCCGCCGTGTGATCGAGTCCGCGCAGGGCGACGAGCTGCCATACACCGGTGACGGCCCGATGGTCAACTCCGGCGCGTTCGACGGGACGCAGAACCGGACTGCGTACGACGAGATCGTCGCCTGGCTCGACCGCGAGGGGAAGGGCCACCAGTCGATCAACTTCCGCCTGCGCGACTGGCTGCTGTCGCGTCAGCGCTACTGGGGCTGCCCGATCCCGATCATCTACTGCGAGCGCTGCGGCATGGTCCCGGTGCCCGAGGATCAGCTGCCGGTCGAGCTTCCCGACGTCGAGGACTACCAGCCGAAGGGTCGCTCGCCGCTGGCGGCGGCCGAGGACTGGGTCAACGTCAGCTGCCCGAAATGCGGCGGGCCGGCGCGGCGGGAGACCGACACGATGGACACCTTCGTCGACTCCAGCTGGTACTTCCTGCGCTATTGCGACGCCCGCAACGATCACGCCGCCTGGGACCGGCGCGTCCTGCGCGAGTGGATGCCCGTCGACCAGTACATCGGCGGCGTCGAACACGCGATCCTGCACCTGATGTACGCGCGCTTCTTCGTCAAGGCGCTTGCGGACATGGACCTGCTCGACGTCCAGGAGCCGTTCCAGGCGCTGTTCACCCAGGGGATGATCCTCGGACCGGACGGCCAGAAGATGTCGAAGTCAAGCGGCAACGTGATCAGTCCGGCGCCGATCGTCGAGCGTTACGGCGCGGACGCAGCCCGCTGCTACATCCTGTTCATCGGCCCGCCCGATCAGGATGCGGCGTGGAACGAGAGCTCGCTCGAGGGGGTCCACAAGTTCCTCGCCCGCCTGTGGCGCCTCGGGGAGGAGTTCGGCCGGCGATCACGAAGCCGGCTCCCCGCCGGACCCCAGCGGCGCGCAGCAGCCCGTCGACCCTCGTGGAGATGCGCTGACGCTCGTGCGCAAGGCGAACTGGGCGATCGAGAAGGTGACCGGCGACATGGCCGGACGGTTCGCCTTCAACACGGCGATCGCCGCGATCATGGAGTTGGTCAACGAGGTCTACCGCCATCCGCAGGCGGATCGTGCGGCGCGGAGGTTCGCGACCGCGACGGCAGCCTCGCTGCTGTTTCCGTTCGCGCCCCATCTCGGCTCCGAGGTGTACGAACGGCTGACGGGCGAGCGGGTGTGGGAGGTGCCGTGGCCAGAAGCCGACCCGGAAATGCTGCATGCCGACACCTTCGAGCTCGTCTGCCAGGTCAACGGTCGCGTGCGTGACCGGGTGAGCGCGCCGAGGGGCGCTCCGCGCGAGGAACTCGAGGCGCTCGCGCTGGCGGCTCCGGGCGTGCAGGCCCACGTCGCCGGGCACGAGGTCGTCAAGGTGATCGTCGTGCCCGACAAGCTGGTCAACATCGTCGTGCGCTGAGGGCCCTCGTGCGCTGAGGGCCGTCATGCGCTGATGGCCGTCGGGCGCGCGCTCCTGGCGGCGAGCCACTGGACAGGGTTGCAATCCGAACCCCCGGCCGACAGCGTGGACGGCCACGATCATGTTTTCGATGCAGCGCGAACAGCCGCGATAGAGTCGGCGGCGAGAGGGGTATGTGAAATCAGAAGGGGAGGTAGCCGTGGCCTTGTCAGATCTAGTTTCAGACCTTCAATTCGAGCCGCCGGGACCGGGCTCGTGGAGTATCGACGCGGTCCATTTCCCGCGTCCGGCCACGCGTTATTACATCGACGTCCAGCCAGCGGCCATGCAGCGTGGATTCGCCGAGTTCACGGCGTACTACGGGATGCTGATCGACGCGCTGCAATTCGCCTTCGTCAACGGCTTTGCCTACCACGCGATCAAGCCTGTCGATCCCGAGCAGGTCCCAGCGCGTTTTGCCCGCGCCGAGGAGGTGTGGGAGCGCAAGGTGTGGAGAGAGCAGCTTCGCGACTGGGACGAGACGTTCAAGCCGAACTCGATCAGGATCCACAAGGAGCTTCAGTCGGTCGACCCGGACGCCCTGTCCGACGCCGAGCTTGTCGCGTACCTGACACGCTGCCGTGAGCATCACATCGAGATGTGCTACCAGCACATGCGCCATACGGGCGCTGCGATGGTGCCGCTCGGAGATCTGCTCGTGCATGCGGGCGATTGGACGGGGATGCCTCCCGCCGAACTGCTCAGCATGATGCGCGGCGCAGCGCCGGTGTCGGCCGGCGCGTCGGGCGAGCTCGCGCGGATGATCGCCGCGTTCGAGGCCGATCCGACGGCCAGGGCGCTGCTCGAATCCGGCGGCGACCCTGGCCAGGTGCTAGACCAACTCCGCGCGCTTGACAGCGAGGCGGGCCAAGCGGTCACCGCATACCTCGAGTTGACCGGGTATCGGCTGCTCGACGGGTTCGACATCTCGGGCCGCTACGCGCTGGAGATGCCCGACGTGCTGTTGCGGGCGATCCGTGCCGCGGTGCAGGCAAGCGAGGAGGGCAGGGCGGAGTTCGATGTCGACGCCAGGATCGCCGAGGTCCGCGACCGCGTGCCCGACGAGCATCGCGAGGAGTTCGACGAGCTGCTCGGCGAGGCGCGGCTGATGTATCGGATCCGCGACGAGCGCGGCGTCTTCAGCGACATCTGGGCGTCGGGGATCATGCGCCGCGCGGTCGTGATGAGCGGCAGGCGACTCGCCGACCGGGGACAGATCGACGACGCCGAGCATCTGATCGACGCCAGCTTCGACGAGATGCGTCGCGCTGCTCTCAGGAGCGGATGGGCCGTCCGCCGCGGAGCTCGCGGAGCGTCACCGCTGGCGTCTGGCACACACCGCGAAGGAGGCCCCGCCGACCCTCGGCCCGCCGGCAGCAGCCGCCGCCTGACCCGTCTGGCGCTGCCGCCGGCGGCAGCGCGGGTGATGCAGGCGGCCGGGATCACGATGATGTCGATGTTCGCGCCTTCGATGGAGGCGCACGAGGGAGCGACCCTCCGCGGGCTGGCGGCAAGCGGCGGCGTCTACGAAGGGCCGGCGCGCCGCGTCGCGGGGCCGGCGGAGTTCGACCGGATCATCAAGGGTGACGTGCTCGTCACCGAGTGCGACGAGCGAGGCGTTCAACATCCTGCTGCCGCTGCTCGGTGCGATCGTCACCGACAGCGGCGGGGTGCTCTCGCACCCGGCGATCGTCGCCCGGGAGTACGGGATCCCCGGCGTCGTCGGGACCCGGAACGCGACCGAGGAGATCGCCGACGGGGTCCGCGTGCGGGTCGACGGCGACGCCGGCGCAGTGACGGTCCTGGGGTGAAGACGGTAGTCGGGCTGGAGGAGGCGCGCGACACCGCCCTCTTCGGCTCGAAGGCGGTCGGGTCTCGGAGACGCGGCCCGCGGTGGCCTCCCGCTCCCGCCCGGCTTCGCGCTGTCGGGGGATATCGTCGAGGCGGTCGCCGCGGGTGAGGAGAACTCGATCCATGAGGTCCTCGAGACCGTCGGGCCGCTCGGCGGCCCGCTCGCGGTGCGGTCCTCCGCCGTCGACGAGGACGGCGCCGACGCGAGCTTCGCCGGTCAGCACATGACGCTTGCTCAACGTCCCCTCGACGACCGAGCTGACCGCAGCACTGAAGGAGATCTGGTGGTCGGCGAACTCCGACTCGGCGATCACCTACCGCCAGCGCGTCGGCCTGTTCACCCGTCCGAGCATCGCCGTCGTCGTCCAGGCGCTGCTTGATCCGGAATCCGCGGGCGTGATGTTCACGCGCAACCCGGTCACCGGAGCCCACGAGCGCCTGATCGAGGCGAGCTGGGGGCTCGGCGAGGCGGTCGTCGCGGGCCGTGTGATCCCGGACAGCTACCGCGTCGCGCGCTCCGGAGATGTGCTGGAGCGGACGGCGGGGTACAAGAAGGTCGTGGTCCGCGCGCTGCCCGACGGCGGCACGATCGAGGATCGGGTTGCTCGCCGAGCGCGTCGAGGCCCTGTGCCTCGACGACGCCCAGCTTGGCGAGCTGAGCCGCCTCGCGGCGCGCTGCGAGGAGGTCTATGGACCGGAGCGCGACATCGAGTGGGCGATCGCCGACGGCCGAGCTGTATCTGTTGCAGTGCCGGGCGGTGACGCGGATCGGCGGAGAACCCGCGCCGCGCTGGCGCAGGCGCGCGCCGTTCGAGGAGCTCAAGCAGGTCACTCTGTTCGCCGAATGCCGAAAGGAGGATCTCGAGCAGCTCTGGTCGCGGTTCAAGGAGCGTCGCTTCGCGCCCGGCGAGACCGTCACCAAGGAGGGATCCGGCGGCGCCGCGTTCTTCCTGATCAAGTCAGGTGAGGCAAGCGTCACGGTTCGCGGGACCCCGCGACCAGGCCTGAAGGAGGGCGACTACTTCGGTGAGATCGCCCTGATCGACGGTGGCGAGCGCGCCGCGACCGTCACGGCAGTCGGCGAGCTCGTGTGCCACGGTCTCACCTATTGGGACTTCCGTCCGCTCGTTCAGGAGAACGCCGGGATCGCGTGGGCGCTGCTGCAATCGCTCGCGAAGATGTTGCGCGCCGAGCAGAAGCTCTCGTAGACGCTTCTCCCGGGGCGAAAGCCCAAAAAATGTACCGCGTGGTAGCGCCTCGTGGTAGGGTCGCACCGTTGTCACGGGTGGCGTGGGTGGTACAAGCGCTCGGGCCGCACGGGAAAAGATCTCCCCACAAGGGTGACCAAGGCTATGGGAAGGCTAGGGGTGAAGGACCATGCGAGCACGCTTTGATCGTGGTGTCTCGAGGGCACACGCGCGCGCGACCGCCAGGTCGCTCTCGGTGGTGGCGGTTTCGATCGTCTCCCTGTTCGGTGTCGGTGCGGTTGTCGCCGTGGCCGCCGTGGCCGCGAGCGGATCGTCGACGCGGACGCGGTTTGCGCGTGAGCAGCAGAAGCTGACGGCATCGCGGGCGGCGCAGCTCTCACGGCACGTCAACCAGCGTGTGATCGTGGTCATGAAGAGCCAGATCCAGCCTGCCCTGGTCGGCAGCCGGAGCGCGGCCCTGCGGGTTGCCGAGATCAAGGCGGAGCAGGCACCGATGATGCGTGAGCTCCGTCAGGTGCACGCTACCCACATCAGGAGCTACCAGCTGATCGACTCGTTCGCTGCGACCGTCTCCAAGGGCGAGCGTGCGTGGCTCGCGCACAACCCTGCCGTTGCGAGAGTCATCCCCGACGCGATGATCCAGCTCGGATCCCCCTCGAGCGCGCCCGCTCCGACGCGACGCGTGTCGCATGAGCTGCGCGCGCATACGACGACATCGTTGACACCGCATGTGATCCCCGGGGCGTGCACGGCCAACGCCCATGGGGCGCTGGCACCGGAGGGCCTGTCGCTCACCAACACCGCATCTGATGACCCGAACCAGCCGACTGCGCGCTCGCTTGGGTTCACCGGGGCGGGCGTGAAGGTCGGCTGGATCGCGGACGGGGTCGATCCGAACAACATCAACTTCATCCGCGCCAATGGCACGTCGGTGTTCGACCCCGCCACCGGCGGTGACTATCAGGACTTCAGCGGTGACGGGCCGGGTCAGCCGACTAGTGGCGACGAGGCGTTCCTTGATTCGAACACGATCGCCGGACAGGGCCTGCAGGTCTACAACCTCAACGGCTTCGGCGCGCAGTCCTACCCAACCGCGTGTAACGTCAGGATCGAAGGGGTGGCTCCGGGAGCCAGCCTGGTCGGGCTCGACGTGTTCGGTTACAGCGGTGAGTACACGACCGAGTCGAACTTCCTTGAGGCGATCAACTACGCGGTCGAGACCGACCACGTCAACGTTCTCAACGAGTCATTCGGCTCCAATCTGTTCCCTGACATCACAGCGCTCGATGTGACCAAGCAGTTCGATGACGCGGCCGTGGCGGCGGGCGTGGTCGTCACCGTTTCCACTGGCGATTCCGGGTCGACGAACACGATCGGCTCTCCGGCCACCGACCCGAACCTGATCTCGGTCGGCGCCTCGACGCAGTTCCAGTTCTACGCACAGACCAACTACGCCGCGGCGCGCTACTTTGCGACCAGTGGCTGGCTGAGCGACCAGATCAGCTCGCTCAGCTCCGGTGGCTACGCCGAGGACGGCGGCACCGTCGATCTCGTCGCCCCCGGCGACATCAGCGTCGCCTCGTGCGACGCCAGTCCGACGTACGGAGGTTGCATCAACTTCCAGGGTCAGTCCTCCGACATCGAGGAGAGCGGCGGGACCAGCGAGTCCTCGCCATTCGTCGCCGGCGCGGCGGCGCTCGTGATCCAGGCCTACCGGCAGACCCACGGCGGCGCGACTCCCTCGCCGGCGCTGGTCAAGCAGATCCTGGTCAGCACCGCCACCGATCTGGGAGCGCCCGCAACCGAGCAGGGCGCCGGGCTGCTGAACTCGTACAAGGCGGTGCAGCTTGCCGAGTCGATTCAGACCGGGCAGGGCTCGCCAAGGCCGACCGGCAGCTCGCTGCTGAGCTCACCGACCCAGCTGAACGGGATCGGCGAGCCGGGCACGACGCACAGCTGGAACGTCACCCTGACGAATACCGGTGCCGGGCCGCAGACGGTCAACCTGCAGCGGCCGGTCATTCGGCTCTGACCAGAACGTGCAGACCGGGAGCGTCACGCTCGCCGACGCCACCAGCCCGCAGTTCGCCAACTATCAGGGTCTGGCTAACAACTACGCGGTGATCCATTTCCACGTGCCGGCGGGCGCCGACCGGCTCGACGCCTCGATCGCGTGGCCGGGCAACCCGGCCTACTGCCTGGACGAGGGCTGCGAAGTCGGATTGAACTCCCGGGTGCGACTGATCCTGATCGACCCGCTCGGGCCGGTTCGCGGCGCACTCGCTGCCACAGGGTCCCGGCAACTACGGAAACGTGGATGTTGTAGGTCCCGCTCCAGGTAGGTGGACCGGCGTGATCTTCGGCGACGTCGCCGCGGATGGCGGGACCAACGGAACGGTTCCGTGGCGGGTCGCGACCCAGCAGTACGTGCCGTTCGGTTCGGTGTCGCCGAGCCGCGTGACGCTCGGACCCGGTCAGAGCAGGACGGTGTCGGTCAGCGCGACGATGCCCTCCGACCCGGGCGACGGCTCGGGCTCGATCGTCGCTCAGCTCCAACACCGGCGGGAGCACCTCGATCCCGGTCACGCTGCGCAGCCTGGTCGACGTCGGATCGGGTGGCGGAACATTCTCCGGCGTGCTCACCGGCGGCAACGGCCGTCGACCTCGGCGAAGGGCAGGAGCAGTACTACGAGTTCGATGTGCCCTACGGCGTGCGTGACATCACGGCCGACGTCTCGCTGACCAACGACGCCGGCGATCCGGTCGGCTCGTACCTGGTCAGCCCGGACGGCGACACGCTCGGATATGGGCAGAACGCGCTGAACGGCACCAGCGGCACGTCGCTGAGCGCCTACACGCTGAACCCGGTCCCAGGAAGATGGACGCTGATCGTCGCGTTCGGCGAGCCGATCGTCGGCGATGAGGTATCGCAGCGGTACACGGGCGATATCCGCTTCGACGCAGTGCGGGTCAGCGCCCACGGCGTGCCCGACGGCTTCGGCAGCGAGGCTGACGGCCGGAACCCCGGTGACGGTCCCGGTGACCGTCACCAACACCGGCGCGGCGCCGGAGGACTTCTTCGTCGATCCGCGCCTGAACGGCACCGAGGCACTGACGCTGGCACCGCAGTTCGGGGGAACCGGCACGGTCGCGCTGCCGATGCCTGACACAGCCCCTGAGCCGGTGTGGATCGTGCCGACCGAGACGTCGAGTCTCTCGCGTCGCGCAGACCTCGACGGTGCCGGCGATGTTCGACTTCGAAGACGACATCGGCGATCCGGTTCTGGCCAGCGCTTCGCCGGGCAGTCGGCTCGCTGTGTGCAGACACCGCCGAGGGTTCCTACACGCCGGCTGGGGGCTCGGTCGTCGGCCGGCATCTGGTACGCCGAGCCGACCGAGTGCGGGCCGTACTCGGCTCCGGCGGCGGCCGGCAGCGCGACCAGCGCGATGACCGTGCAGACGAAGCCGTTCGACCTGTCGGTGACGTCGGACACGGGCGACCTCTGGCAGGTGTCGGTCAACCCGGCGGCGTCGTTCACGCCGGTCGTGGCGAACCCGGGTCAGACGGTCACGATCGATGTCACGTTCACGCCCGTCGGGCGCGCCGGGCAACTCGTGTCTCCGGGAACGTGTACGTCGATGCGTACGACACAGGCCTGCCGACCGCCGTGTACAGCCAGTACACGGCGACGAGCTGGCGGCAATCCCGTACGACTACCGGATCAGGTAGCACCCTCGGCAGCACACGCAAGCAGTCTGCGGCTGCCGTATGCAGCCGTAGACTGCGCTCGTGCCCCCGCGTTCAAGCCCGCCTACCTGATCCACGGCGACGACCACGGTCGGATCGCCGAGCGGCGCGCCCGCCTGCGGACGCTCGCCGAGGCCCAGAGCGGCGCCGCCGGGCGTCGAGCTGTTCGAGGGGGACGCGAGCACGCCGGAGGCGATCGCGGCGGCGCTGAACGCGATGACGTTCGCGATCGGCCGGCGGTTCATCATCGTCGACGGCGTCGAGCGATGGAAGGAGAAGGACCTCGACGCGCTCGAAGCGTCGCGCTCGCCGCGATCGCGCCGGACACGACGGTCGCGTTCTTCGCGCGCGAGGACGGCCGCGTGAAGGCGCCCGAGCGGCTCGCTGGACGCCGTCCGCGGCGCCGGCGGTGACGTCAACGCCGAGGAGAACGTCAAGCCGTGGGAGCTGCCGAAGTGGGTGATCGCGCGGGCCGCGGAGCTGCAGCTCGACGCTGGACGCCCGACGCCGCCCGCGCGCTGATCGCGCACGTCGGCGACCGCCAGCAGCGGCTGCTGCGCGAGCTGGAGAAGCTCGCGCTCGAACTCGGGCCGGGCGCCGAGGTCGGCGTCGAGGAGGTCGAGCGAGCTGACAGCGCCGTCATCCGAGCTGCGCGCCTGGGCGCTCGCCGACGCGCTGCTCGCCGGCGAGCCGGCGGCCGCGACGCGCGTTCTGCTCACGCTGCGGGAACAGGGCGAGCGGGTCGGCTGGCCTCGATCTACTGGATGAGCTCGCGCCTGCGCCAGGCGCACCGGGTCGCGGTCGCGCTCGAGTCGGGCGAGGCCGCCGGCGCGGATCAAGTCGACGCTGCGGATGCCCCCGCGGGCCGCCGACCAGCTGATCGCCCAGGCGCGCGACGGCGGGCGTCGACCGGCTGCGCGCGCGCGATCGAGCAGATCGCCGACCTCGAGCTCGCCTCGCGCGGCGGCTGCGCCCGTCCGGGCTCGGCGAGGACACAGCGGCGCTGCTGACGGTGCTCGGGATCCGTGTCGGCGCTTGACCGGGCGCAGCAGTGGCGCCAGCCGCGTCTACTCGGCTGCGCCGCGGCGAACGCGGGCGGCGCGGGACTTCTTGCGGGCGCCGTTGTTGCGGTGCAGCGCGCCGCGCTTGACGGCCTTGTCGATCGTCTGCACCAGCGCCTGGTGCTCGGCGTCGGCGGCCGCATCGTCGCCCTCGCTGACGGCGTGCTCGAGCCGGCGGAAGTACGTCTTGATCCGCGACGTGTAGCGACGGTTCTCGTCGCGCTCGCGAACGCGCGCGCTCGATCCGCTTCTTCTGTGAATGGATGTTGGCCATTGAGTGTGGACAGACGAACGGCCACGACGTTCCGCCGCGACGCGTGCGTACTATAGCGGCCCGTGCGAAACGCAGCGGCCCTGTGAGCAGACAGCAAGTCGCCGACGGCGGCACCGAGCACGGCGCGAGCGATCCGCCTCGGCGGCGGATCGCGACGAACACGGCGATCTTCACGGTCGCGACGGCGCTCTCCCGCGTCGTCGGGCTCGCGCGGGAGGTCATCGCCGCGTACTTCTTCGGCACGAGCGCGCCGGCGTCGGCGTTCACGATCGCCTCGCAGGTCCCGAACCTGATGGCGAACCTGTTCGCGCAGGCGGCGCTCTCGGCGGCGTTCGTGCCGGTCTTCACCGAGCTGCTGCAGGCAGGGCACGAAGCGCGAGGCGTTCAAGCTCGCCTCGACGCTGTTCTGGATCATCCTCGTCGGGCTCGGCGTGATCTGCGCGCTCGGGATCGTGTTCGCCGGCGTGATCATGCCGCTGTTCACGCTGTCGACGTTCACGGCGGCGGATAAGCAGCTGACGATCGGCCTCGCGCAGGTCCTGTTCCCGGTCGTCCTGCATCCTCGGGCTGACCGGCCTGCTCGTCGGGATCCTCCAGTCCTACGACGAGTTCACGATCCCGGCGCTCGCGCCGGTCGTCTGGAACATCGTGATCATCATCCTGCTCGTCGGCTTGCGCAATCAGTTCGAGCAGAGCATCTACGCGTACGCCGTCGCGTGGCTCGTCGCGACGGTCGTCCAGGGCCTGCTGATCGCCTCGGCGCTGCGACGGATCGACTACCGCCTGCGGTTCGAGTGCGACTGGCGCGACCCGCGCGTCAGACAGGTCTTCCTGCTGATGCTGCCGGTGACGATCGGCCTCGGGATCGTCAACCTCGACCAGCTGCTCAACTCGACGTTCGGCACGCTCGTCTCGACCGACGCGCCGCGGGCGATCCAGCTCGCGTTCCTGATCTACATGCTCCCGCAGGGCATCTTCAGCGTCGCCGTCGCGACCGTCCTGTTCCCGACGCTCAGCCGGCAGGCGTCGCGCCGCGACGTCGGCCCGATGCGGCACACGCTCGGCAACGGGATGCGCCAGATCAACCTGCTGCTGATCCCGGCGGCCGCGCGGGCTGATGGTGCTCGCCTACCCGATCACCCGACTCGTCTTCGAGCATGGCACGCTCACGCCGAAGCCAGGCCCACTACGTCGCCGATCGCGCTCTTCTGGTTCGCGTGGAGCCTGCCGTTCGGCGGCATGAACCTGCTGCTGACGCGGACCTTCTTCGCCGTCAAGCGGCCGTGGATCCCGACGCGGCTGGCGGCGATCAACATGGTCGTCGACATCATCGTCAGCCTCGTCGCTCTACAAGCCCTACGGGATCGCCGGGCTCGTGATCGGCACCGCGGTCGCGAACATGGTGATGACCGGGCTTGAGCTGCACCGGCTGCGGGTCGGTTTCAACGGCCGCCTCGAGGGCCGCCAGACGCTGATGATCACGGTCCGGATCGCGGTCGCGGCCGCGCTCGCGGCGGCGATCGCCCGCGGCCTGTGGCTGCTGCTCGACACGATCCTCGGCACCTCGCTCGCTCGCCCAGCTCATCTCGGTCGGCCTCGCCGTCGTCGATCGCGGGCGCCTTCTACGCGAAGGCGGTGCTCGTCATGCGGATCCCCGAGGCGCGCCAGATCGAGACGCTCGTGCTCGGCCGGCTGCGCGAGCGCGGCCTTGCGGCGCGTTGAGTCGGTTAGCTGGGCTGACCATGAGCTGCACGCCCGACCAATGCCCGAGCCTGCCGATCCGAGCCACGCCCGCTGTCCGACGGCCGAACGGCTGCACCATCACGCCCACCTGCAGGGCCTGTGGGGCCGTCACTTCGCCGACCCGCGCCGTGAGCGGGCGTTCCTGAGCGCGGTCGGGTTCGCGACCGCATTCACGACCTGCCGCGTTGTCACCCACTCGATCCGCGCCGGGATCGGGCCGTTTCACAACCTCGACGCCGGCGGGCGCCACCTGCACCACTGCACGTTCGGGATCTTCGGGCTGCTCGGCACCGGCTACCTCTGGACCTACCAGCTCGGGACGTCGGCGTGCCTGAACGCTCCCGCTGGCTCTCGCGGGTGACCGCGACGACCTACGGGATCGCCGGCGCGCTGACGCTCGACGAGTTCGCGCTCTGGTTCGACCTCCAGGACGACTACTGGACCAAGGCCGGGCGCAAGAGCATCGACGCGGTCGCCCTGTTCGGCGCCCTGCTGACGGCCGGCGTCGCCGGCCGCGGCGCCCTGCGTGAGCTCGCGCTGGTCGCGCGGCGCGCCGCGACGGCGTCCGAGCGCGAGTACGAGCGCGTCGAGCGACTGATCGCCGCCGACGACCCGCCGTCGGGCGCGCACGGACTCGCCCGCGGGCCCGCGGCCGCGGAGTCGCTGACCCTAACCTTGTTGCCATCACCGATCAGGCCCACATCCGCAACTTCTCGATCATCGCCCACATCGACCACGGCAAGTCGACGCTGGCCGACCGGATCCTCGAGCTGACCCACACCGTCGACCCGCGCGCGATGCGCGCGCAGCTGCTCGACTCGATGGACCTCGAGCGCGAGCGCGGGATCACGATCAAGGCCCAGGCGGTCCGCGTCTTCTACGAGGCCGCCGACGGCCAGACCTACCAGCTGCACCTGATCGACACCCCGGGCCACGTCGACTTCACCTACGAGGTCTCGCGCTCGCTCGCCGCGTGCGAGGGCGCGCTGCTGGTCGTCGACGCCTCGCAGGGGGTCGAGGCCCAGACGGTCGCCAACACCTACCTGGCGATCGAGGCCGGGCTCGAGCTGATCCCGTGCCTGAACAAGGTCGACCTGCCCGGCGCCGAGCCCGAGCGCGTCGCCGAGGAGGTCGCCGACCTGCTCGGCGAGCCGGCCGACACGGTTCGGCGGATCAGCGCCAAGACCGGCGAGGGCGTCACCGAGGTGCTCGACGAGCTGATCGCGCGCGTGCCGCCGCCGAGCGGCGATCCCGACGCCCCGCCCGGGCGCTGATCTTCGACTCCGAGTTCGACCAGTACCGCGGCGTGATCGCCTACATCCGCGTCGTCGACGGCACCTTCACGAAGGGGCAGGCGATCCGCGCGATGCAGGCCGGCACCGAGGCGGAGATCGACGACATCGGCTTCTTCACGCCGCAGATGACCTCGGCGCCCGCGCTCAGCGCCGGCGAGGTCGGCTTCCTGATCACCGGCATCAAGGACGTCACCAAGCTGCGGGTCGGCGACACGCTGACGACGCATGCGCGAGCCGGCGAGCGAGCCGCTGCCCGGCTACCGCGAGGTCAAGCCGATGGTCTTCTGCGGCCTCTTCCCGATCGACTCCGACGACTACCCCGACCTGCGCGACGCGCTCGAGAAGCTGACCCTCAACGACGCCGCGCTGTCGTGGGAGCCCGAGACCAGCGACGCGCTCGGGTTCGGCTTCCGCTGCGGCTTCCTCGGGCTGCTGCACATGGACATCGTGCGCGAGCGCCTCGAGCGCGAGTACGACCTCGAGCTGCTGGCGACGATGCCGAGCGTCGAGTACGAGGTGACGCTGACCGACGGCACGGTGCTGCCCGATCCACTCGCCCAACGACATGCCCGAGCCGACGCAAGGTCGCCGAGGTCCGCGAGCCGTACATCCGCGCCTCGATCCTGACGCCGAAGGAGTTCGTCGGGCAGATCATGGAGCTCTGCCAGGAGCGCCGCGGCGAGCACGCCGGGCATG
The DNA here is from genome assembly GCA_963742025.1 of uncultured Solirubrobacterales bacterium. Classification (GTDB taxonomy): domain Bacteria; phylum Actinomycetota; class Thermoleophilia; order Solirubrobacterales; family Solirubrobacteraceae; genus Palsa-465. Next base: position 296,601 of record CAVUKF010000002.1, on the reverse strand, counting down.
CACTACCTGTCCGCCGAGCGGCTGCAGATCACCTACGACCTGCCGCTGGCCGAGATCGTGCTCGACTTCTTCGACCAGCTCAAGTCGCGCACCCGCGGCTACGCGTCGCTTGACTACGAGATCATCGGCCTGCGCGAGTCCGACCTCGTCAAGCTCGACATCCTGCTCGCCGGCGATCCGGTCGACGCGCTCTCGATGCTCGTCCACCGCTCCAAGGCCGAGCCGGTCGGGCGCCTGCTGGCCGAGAAGCTGCGCAAGAAGATCCCGCGCCAGCAGTACGACGTCCCGATCCAGGCGGCGATCGGCTCCCGGATCATCGCCCGCGAGACGATCAAGGCCTACCGCAAGGACGTGATCGCCAAGTGCTACGGCGGCGACATCAGCCGCAAGCGCAAGCTGCTGGAGCAGCAGAAGAAGGGCAAGAAGCGGATGAAGCAGGTCGGGCGGATCGAGGTGCCCCAGGAGGCGTTCCTCGCCGTGCTCGAGCTCGGCGACAAGGGCTGAGTCTCAGCGTGCTACGAGCACGGCCTGGATGAACCGGAGGCGGTTCTCCCGGGCGTTCTCGACCGAGGTTCGCGGCCTTCACCGCGAAATCCGGGACGAACACGTGCAGACCGAGCGGGCCCTGTGGGGCGGCGAGGAATGCCTGCATCGCACCGGCGGCCGGTTCGGTCAGGTCGTTCCACGCCCGCACCTCGAAGCCGCCCTGCTCGACGAGCGCTCGTAGCTCGACCGGCGTGACGAGATGGCTCTGCTCAGCGCTCAGAGCCCACGGGACCGGGAATCGGATCGGCTGCTCCGGTCCGGCGGTGACGTCCCAGAGCGCGAGGCGCCCGCCGGGTACCAGCACCCGTCGGGCCTCGGCGTATAGACCTGTCTTGTCGGCGATGTTCATCTGCACGTGCTGGCTGATCACGACGTCGAAGCTTCCGGGTTCGAACGGCAGATCAACGACGTCTGCCTGGCGTACGTCGATTCGCCCGGCGAGGCCGACCGCACCGTTGAGCCAGCGCGCCACCTCGCAGTATTCGGCTGTCAGGTCAACAGCGCTGACGTGAGCGCCGATCTCGCCGGCGATCAGTCGCGCGGCACCTCCGATCCCGGTTCCGGCGTCCAGGACGCGATCCTCGCTTTTGATCCCGGCGAGCCCGACCAGCCCGAGCGTCGCGATCCGTCCGAGGGTGTGGAAGTCCTCCAGCGCCACCAGATCCGCGGCCAGGAGCGATTCCGGATCCTTTCCGGCGCCACGGAGGGCAAACTCGATGTTCCGGCGTGTCAGGCCGGTCGCGTAAACCTGTGGCTCAGGCTCCCCGCCGGCCACCCTGCCAGCTGAGTTCAGCCGAACCCGCCGCGGCGCGGCGAAGCGTAGCGCTCCGGGCGTGGGCCGTAACGGTGCCGGTTCGAGTGGCGCCCGCGGGAACCTCCGCGCAGCGTCAACGCTGCCAGCACGACCAGCAGCCAGAGTCCCCAGGTCATGAACCAGACGAAGACGACAGCGAGCACGACCGTGACGAGCAGCACCGAGAGCGTCACCGCGGTCAGCACCGCGACCGCACCGATCGGATGCGAGCGCGCAAGCTCACGGCCACGGGATCGGCGCTTGGCCGGCACTCCCGGGAGATCGGCCACGACAGCGTCGAGGTCGCCATAGGTCTGCGCGCGCAGTGCCTTCGCAAGACGCTCCTCGAGCTCGTGCGCGAGGATCCGTCCCTCGCCGGCCGCCTCACGCAGCCGCTCGGCGACGCTCTCCCGGTCTGCGTCGGACGCTCTGATCGAGGACCGCCTTGGCACACCACCAGATTAGCGCGCCGGCGGGCCGGCCACCAACCGTTGTCCGTGATCTACACCAGCACGCGACGTCTGAAGTTGCGCAGGCCCATCGTCCAGAAGAGCACGGCGAAGCCGACGAGCACCGGATAGATCACGTACAGCGGCATGTGCGAAGCCTCTGTCAGCCCGGCGCGCATACCCTCGGTGATGTAGATCAGCGGGTTCACCAGCACCAGCGTCTGCAGCCACGGGAAACCGCCGATCTTGACCGGGGCCAGCCGCTGCCACTGGTAATAGGTGCCGCCGAGGAAGGTCAGCGGCAGCACGACGAACCCGAACATCAGGCCGATGTTGCGCGGCTCGAAGGTTGTGCCGAGCAGCAGCCCGAGCGATGTCATCGCGACACACGCGAGCGGGATCAGGGTGATCACGATCAACCAGTGAACTGACAGGTGCGCGGTGACGCCGGGAGCGTGGACGACCGCCGCGATCGGGAACACGATCAGTGCCGCCAGCAGTCCCTGGACCGAGCCCGAGAGCACCTTCGCCGCGGCGACCAGCCAGATCGGGCAGGGTGCCTGGACGCGGTCCTCGATCTCCCGCGTGTAACCGAACTCCGTCGACATCGGCATCGCCACCGCCTGAATGCCCTGGAACATGATCGAGATGCCGACGACGCCGGCGACGAGCACGGTCGCGAACTCCGACTCGGCCGCAGGGTCGTGGCTGCCTCCGCCGATCCCCTGGCCGATCTTGGGGAACACGTAGAGGAACACGAACACCAGGAGGAACGGCTGGATCAGGGTGCGAGCGACGAACTCGCCGAAGTTCTTGCGCAGGACGATCAGGTCGCGCAGGATCAGGGCGCCGAGCGCAGTGCGGCTCGCCTGCATCGTCGTGCGCGTCGGTGTCAGCGCGATCGGGGAGAGGTCCCGGAGCGGGTTCGACCCAGCTCGATCGGTGGTGGCGGTCATTCGCGCAGGTCCTTACCGGTCAGGTTGATGAAGACGTTCTCGAGTGTCGGCTCCGATACCGCCAGATCGATCAGATCGATGCCGGCGCTCTCGGCGGCGCTGACGACGCGCGGGATGATCCGCTCGCTGCCCTTGACGTGCAGCTCGACGCCGGTCTCGATCACACGCGTCCTCGTGACGCCCTCGAGCTCGCGGCCCAGCGCGTGCGCCAGCTGGTCGCCGTCGCCGGTGGCCTTGACGGTCACGATCGTGTCGACGCCGAGCGTCTGCTTGAGCGCTGCCGGCGTGTCCAGCGCAAGGATCTTGCCGTGGTCGATGATCGCGACACGGCTGCATAGCTGGTCGGCCTCCTCCATGTAGTGGGTCGCGAGCATGATCGTCTGGCCGGCACGGTTGAGCTCGCCGAGGATCTCCCAGAGCGCGAGCCGGCTCTGCGGATCCAGCCCGGCAGTCGGCTCGTCGAGGAACAGGACCGCCGGCCTGTGGAAGATCGCACGCGCGACCATCAGGCGCTGTGCCATCCCACCGGACAGCGCATACACGGAAGCCTTCGCCCACTTGCTCAGCTGGAACTGCTCCAGCAGGCGGTCGGATTCCCGCCGGGATTGCGCTGCGTCGATCCCGAAAAGCCGGCCGTGGAGGTAGAGGTTCTCCCACACCGTCAGCTGCCTGTCGAGCGTGTTCTGCTGCGAAACGACACCGATCATCTGCTTGGCGAGCGCAGGATGGGCGACCACGTCGACCGAGCCGACGTACGCGGTCCCTGAGGTCGGGATCACCCGGGTGGTGAGCATCCCGGCGGTGGTCGTCTTGCCGGCGCCGTTCGGCCCGAGCATGCCGAAGATCTCGCCGTGGTCGATGCTCAGGTCAAGGTGGTCGACGGCGGCGAAATCGGTGCCCGGGTAGATCTTCGTCAGGCCGAGCGTGCGGATGATCGCCGAAGCCCGATGATCGGGGTTCGCGGAGGGGTACCCGGTGTCGTGCGATGCCGTCGTCGTCATCGGACAATCATGGCGGATGGACCTCGGCCTTACGTTTCTTCGGTGATCATCTGAGACACTCATGGCCGTGCCGGCGAGAATCGAGGCGATCGGAAAGCGCTACGCCGCTGTCAGCTATGCGGTCGGCCGCGAGAAGATCCGTGAATACGCGAGCGCGGTCGGTGAGACCGATCCGCTCCATCACGACCTGGAGGCGGCCAGGGCGGCCGGCTACCGCGATCTGGTCGCGCCGCCGATGTTCAGCGTCGTCTACTGCCGCCAGGCGCTCGGCAAGGCTCTGTTCGACCCAGAGCTGGCGATTGACTTCTCGATGCTCGTCCACGGCAGCCAGGAGTTCCGCTGGGGGGAGCTGGTCCTCGCCGGCGATGAGATCAGCACCGTTCTGAGCGTGAAGGACATCTCCGCGCGCGCCGGGCTCGGGTTCTACATCTTCGAGTCGGTCTCCGAAAACGAGCGGGGCGATCTCGTCTGCGACGGGACCTGGACGAACATCGTCAGGGGTGTGGAGTGAGCGCCTCGAAGCTCGAGCCCGGTGCCACGATCGAGCTGCGGGTGACTCCCGACCGCTACGTCACGGTCCGCTATGCCGGCGCCTCCGGCGACTTCAACCCGATCCACATCGACGAGGAGTTCGCCCAGGAGGTCGGCCTTCCGCACCGGATCCTCCACGGTCTGTGGACGATGGCGCAGGTGGCCCGCGCGCACAGCAGTGCCGCCGGGGGCCCGGAGCGGCTGAAGTCGCTCAGCGTCCAGTTTCGGGGGATGGGCCAGATCGGCGAGGAGATCGTGATCGAGGGCACCGTCAGGGAGGTCGAGGGCGGGATCGCGCGCGTCGAGTCGGAGGCCACCCAGGGTGGCAGCCGGATCATCCGTAACGCGGTGGCAGAGATCGCGCTGGACTGATCCACCCTCGGGCGATCCTAGAATCTATGTGATGTTGAGCGAGCGACAGGAGCTGGTGCTCCGGAGCGTGGTCCAGGAATACCTCGACGCGGGCGTCCCGGTCGGCTCCAAGGCGCTTTCGGTCAGCTTCGAATGGGGCCCTTCCACGATCCGTCACGAGCTCGCGATGCTCGAGGAGCTGGGCCTGCTGGCGCATCCGCACACCTCGGCCGGCAGGGTGCCCACGGAGGCCGGTTACCGCTACTTCGTCGACCGCCTGCTGCCGCCGGACGATCGCGCCCCTCAGCTGGGCCTGTCGCTCGTCCGCCGTGAGCTCGACGAGGCGATGCGCGCCACCAGCGAGGCGCTGTCGCAGGTCACGAACCTGCTGGCGATCGTGATGGCGCCGCCGCTCGAGACCTCGACGATCCGCCACATCGAGTTGCTCACGCTGCAGCCGCAGGTGCTGATGGTGGTGGTGATCACCTCGACGGGCGGCGTCACCAAACGGCTGTTCACGTTCGAGGGGCCCGTCGATCCGGGTCTCGCCGACTGGGCGGCCAGCTACCTCAACGAGTGTCTTGTGGGCACCGGGCTCGGCGCGAGGAGGCTCGGTCAGAGGCTCCACGACAGCTCCCTGTCGGCGACCGAGGCGGCGTTCATCGACTCGCTCTCGCCGGTTTTCACCGAGCTCGAGGAGGCAGGTCAGGACACGATCTATGTCGAGGGAGCCGCGCGGCTGATGCGCTTCGAGCGGCTCGGCGACGTCACCGAGCTGAACTCGCTGATGGAGATGCTCGAGCGGCGCGTCACGATGCTCGGCGTGCTGCGCGGCGCGCTGGCGGGGCGGGATGTGCTCGTCCGGATCGGCACCGAGAACGACGAGCACGCGCTGCAATCGCTCGCGCTCGTCGCCGCCGGCTACGGACTGCCGCAGCGCCAGCTCGGCACGGTCTCGGTGATCGGGCCGTTGCGGATGGATTACGGCCGCGCGATCCACTCGGTCCGCGAGGCCGCCGCGTACCTGTCGAGCTTTGTCACCGACGTGTACGACGAGCGCTAGCGGGACGCGATGCCGCGCGACTACTACGAGGTCCTCGGGGTCCGACGGGAGGCTGACGAGGGCGAGATCAAGAAATCCTTCCGCAAGCTGGCGCGTGAGCTTCACCCCGACGTCAACAGCCACGATCCGCAGGCCGAGGAGAAGTTCAAGGAGGCTGCCGAGGCTTACGAGGTCCTGTCCGATTCCCAGCGCCGCGCCACCTACGACCGCTACGGCTTCGATGGCCTCAAGCGCGGCGGCTATGCGCCCAATTTCGAGGGGTTCGGTTCCGTCGCGGACATCTTCGAGGCGTTCTTCGGGGGCGGTTTCGGCGCCGCCTTCGGCGGTGGCGGCAGGCCGGCCGGGCCGACCCAGGGAGGCGATGTGGCGGTCAACGCCGAGATCGATCTCGCGGCGGCGGCCCACGGCACGAAGGTCGACGTCGCCTTCGAGGCTGTCGTCCTCTGCGAGCACTGCCACGGCAACGGCGCCGAGCCGGGGACGCCGATCGAGACCTGCCCGCGGTGCGGCGGGACCGGTCAGCTGCGCGCTGTCTCGAGGACCCCGTTCGGCCAGGTTGTGCGGGCCACCACCTGCGATGTCTGTGGTGGCGACGGCCGCGTCGCGAGCCAGCCATGCGGCGTCTGCGACGGGCGTGGACGGCGGGTCGAGCACGTGAAGCTGTCGGTCGACGTGCCGGCCGGGATCGCCGCCGGCCAGCGGATCCGCGTCGCCGGCCGCGGCCACGCCGGCGAGCACGGCGGCCCCGCCGGCGACCTGTATGTGCTGATCCGAGTGCGCGAGGACTCGCGGTTCATGCGTGACGGCGACGACCTGCTGACGGCCGTCGATGTCTCGGCGCCGTTGGCGGCGCTCGGCACGACCGTTTCGGTCCCGACGATCGAGGGCCTGGTCGACCTCGAGATCCCGGCCGGCACGCAGCCGCACGAGACGATCGTGATGAAGGGGCGCGGGATGCCGTCGCTGCGGGGCCGGCGCCCGGGCGATCTGCGCGTCGTCGTCAACGTCGTGATCCCGCGCCATCTCAAGCGTGAGCAGCGGGAGTTGCTGGTGCAGCTCGCGGACTCGCTCACCGACCACAACCTGCAGAGCGACGAGGGCGTGTTCGGCAAGCTGAAGCGCGTGCTCGGCGGTTGATCCGGCTCGCCGTGCGCGTTCGGCGCGCGGACGCCGAGCTCGTCCTCGCCGAACTGCTGGAGCTGGCGCCGAGCGGGGTCGAGGAGGTCGACGTCGACCCGGAGCAGATCGAGTACGTGATCTACGGGTCGCCCGGCGAGCTGCCGGAGCTGCCGGCGCTGCGGGCTGCCGCGGGCGACGCGCTCGTCGATCTCGCGACGACCGAGATCGCCGACGATTGGGCCGACCGCTGGCGCGAGTTCCACCGGCCGCTGGTGCTCGGGCAGCGCCTGACAGTGCGGCCGCCGTGGGAGCCTCCGGGCCGGACGGCGATCGATCTCGTGATCGACCCGGGCAGGGCCTTCGGCACCGGCGCGCACGCGACCACGCGAATGTGCCTGGAGCTGCTGCTGGAGCTGCCGCCGCCCGGCGTGGGCGGCGGCTCTCCCGGGTCCGCGTCGCCCACTCGCGACTGGGCTGCGGTCGACCTCGGCTGCGGCTCGGGCGTGCTCGCGATCGCAGCCGCGGCGCTCGGCTGGCGGCCGGTGCTGGCACTCGACTTCGACCCGTTGAGTGTGGATGCCGCGATTGCCAACGCATTGGTGAACGGCGTCGAACTCGATGTCCGCCGACACGATCTGCGTGACGCCGACGTTCCGGCCGGCGAGCTGGTGCTCGCGAACCTCCTGGCGCCGCTGCTCCTCAGTTGGATCAAGCGGCTGCGAGCCGCACCGGAGCTGATCGCTGACGACGTGATCGCAAGCGGCCTGCTCGTGCCCGAGGCCGACGCGATCGCCGAGCAGTTCGCGACGATCGGCCTGCTCGAGCAGCGGCGGCTGTGTTCAGGGGAGTGGGCGGCGTTGGCGCTGCGCCGGGCAGCTGCAGATCTGTGAACCCGTGCGTTGATTAGCCGACAGCGCCGAGGTAGGCTTCGGCGCCGACGACGTCAACTGAAGGCGCGGGCTTGAGAGGATGACCGCAGCACCACCAGGGGATGGTGGCCGCAGCCCTGCAGGACAGCGGCCGGTCCGGCGATGGACGTTGGCGATCGCCGGTGTGGTCGTGATCGGCTTCGCGCTGGTCGCCGTCGGCGTTTTCGCCGGTGCTTCGCGCGCTGCCGGTGGTTCGCTGTGCCCGAGCCCGGGCGTCCTGTCGGGCGATACGTGCACCTACACATTCTCGTCCCTGGCACCGATGGAGCAGACGCTCAGCGTTCCGGCCGGCGTGACGATGACGATCACTGCATACGGCTCGCCGGGTGGGCAGGGTAACGACAATGGAACGGCCGTCGGATTCGGCGGCGGCGGCGGGATGGAGCAGGGCACCTTCAGCGTTCCCGCGACCGAGACGCTCACGATCCTCGTAGGCGATGCAGGCTTTGGCGGCGCCGGCGGGGAAGGCGGCGGCGGCTTTGGCGATACCTCATCCGTCGGCGGGGTCGGCGAGGAAGGTGGCAAGGGCGGCGGTGGCTCGTACGTGTTCGGACCCAGCGGCGCCCCGCTGGTCGTGGCCGGCGGCGGCGGCGGTGCCGGAAGCTACGACTCGAGCATCGAGCAGAGCGGCGGTGCCGGCGGGGACGCCTCAGGCGGGGGCGCCGGCCAGGTCGGCGCGACGTTCAACGGGCAGACCGGCGACGCACCCGGTCAGGGCGGCGGGGGCGCAACTCCGGCAGCTCCGGGGACGGGCGGAGCCGCCGGGGCCAAGGGGACCGACGAGACCACCTCGCCGGCTGCGGGACAAGCCGGCAAGGGTCCGATAACCGGACCAAGCGACCCGAACATAACCGACGGCAACGGTGGTCTCGACGAGGTCGGCGGCTCTGGAGGTACGGGCGGCCTCGGCGCGACCGGGACGAATTTCGGCATGGCCGGCGGTGGCGGCGGCGGCTACACCGGCGGCGGCGGCGACGGCGAGTACGGCGGCGGCGGCTCCGGCGGTGGCGGCTCGGGCTACATCTCCCCGACAGCGCTGACGAGCAGCGGCGAGGTCGGCGTCGACTTCAGCAACGTCGGGCAGGTCACGATCAGTTACGAGCAGAAGCCGATCAGCGGGACCGTGACCGACGGGCAGGGCGATCCGATCGCGGGTGCGACCGTCACGCTGACGGGAACCGACAACTCGACCAACCTGACCACCACAACGGCTGCCGACGGCAGCTACTCGTTCGACGTCGACCCCGGCAGCTACGAGGTCGACGCGACGACCGGGCTGCCCTCCGACCAGCCCACCGGCGGCAAGTGGTACACGCCTGAATGCCCCGACGCCTCCGCCCCGGGCGGGACCTGCGATATCGATCTGCAGGCCGGCGGGGCGGCGACCGCGACCTTCCAGTACGTCCTGCCTGACATCCAGGCCGAACAGGTGGAGATCACCCAGGGGATCCAGGACATCACCTGGAGCACCGGCGGCAGCAGCATTCAGGTGCCCGGGATTGGAACCGTGCCGGCCGCGACCTACACCGGGGTGCCGATGGTCACCGATGTCCCGACCGTCGTGCGCGTCTACGCCAGCGTCGTCGCCGGCCAGAACGCGGAGGCCCAGCAGGACGTCACGGCCGAGCTGCATGCGTACACGGCGGACGGGTCGGAGTTGGCGGGCAGCCCGATCTCGGCGCCCGTGCGCACGTTGAACGTCGGCGCATCGCTGCCGGTCGCCCGTACCGATCCGGCTGGTGCGTACACGTTCACGCTGCCGAAATCCTGGACCGAGGGTGGGCCGATCACGCTGGTCGCCGAGGTCAACCCCGAGGTCGACGGCGAGCGCCCGATCCACGAGTGCCTCGACTGCACTCAGAACGACAACTTCGCGCTCACTGGGATCAGCTTCACGGCCACCCATACGGTCACGATCGTGCCGTTCGAGGTCACCTACAACTACCCGCTCCCGAATGGGCACCTCCTGTTCGAGAAGGGACCTGACCTGAGCTCGCTGTTCGATCGCGCCCGCGACTTACTCCCGCTCGCACCGGGCGGCCTGGTGGTCAAGCCCTATCCGGCGGCGGTGGTCGATATCTCCGCGAAGGTCCAGACGATCGTCCACTACGAACGCACCCACGGCGTCAACCTGACCAAACCCAACCTGAGCGACTGCGAAGCGATCGCATACTGCGCCAACTACATCGACGGGTGGGAGGTCGGCATCGCCAAGCGTGAGCTCACCTTGGCGCACGGTGGCCATACGTACCTGATGGGGTTCACTCCGATCGACGAGGGGGTCACCTACACCGGAGATGGGATCTCGTTCATCGGGCCTGACACGCCGCCGCGTCCGCTGACCTCGGCCACGCATGAGCTCGGCCATCTGCTCGGGCTCCAGCACGCCAGCCCCGGCTGCGGCGGCGGCGCCAACGGCCAGGTGGCCGTCCCCTGGCCACCTGATGGGCGCGGATACATCCAGGGGATCGGGCTCGACCGGCAGCCGAACTCCGGCGGACCGGGGCTCTACAAGATCATCGCTCCCGGCGTCGGCGAGCCTCAGTGGTACGACTTCATGTCCTACTGCACGCTTGGCAACGACGACGTCGCCTGGATCTCGACGATCAACTGGACGAAGCTCGTGCAGCTGGACTCAGGACCCGGGCCCGCCGAGGATCGTCCCTCGCGGAGCCAGCGTCTGGCCGGCCCGGCATCGGGGGCCCGTATGGACGTTCAGGCGACGGTCGTGCCCGGCGGCGTCACGACGATCCTCGGTGCCGGCGATACCACCGGGCCGTTGACGCCCTCGCAACCATCTGCATTCCACATCGAGGTCCTCGGCTCGGGCGGGCATGTCGTCGCCAATGTCGGCGTCCCTCCCGAGCTCGTGCTCGACAGCAAGGGCGTGGAGATGATCGACGCGACGGTCCCCGCCACCGGGGCGTCGAAGATCGAAGTCACGAGCGGGTCCCAGGTGTTGGCCGTCGAACACCGGCCGACGCCAGGTCCGAGCGTGCGGCTGATCGTGCCGCGCAGAGGCCTCAGGGTCGCGCACCATCAGCTGACGATCAGCTGGAAGGGTCGCGGCGCCCACGGCGTCACGCTGACGGCCACCGTCCAGTATCTGGCCTCCGCCAGGCAGGGCTGGCAGACGCTCGCCGGCGGGCTCAGCGGCAACAGCTTCAGTGTCCCGCTCGCGCTCTTTCACCATGGGACCCGAGTCCGGCTCCGAGTCACGATCAATGACGGCTTCTCCGACGCGACCGCGACGTCCCGGCTGGTCCGCCTCTCACCTCGCTGAGAACCGTCCGGCTGGACGAGCGATCGGCAGGGCTCTCGCAGCGTCCGCGAGTTCTCCGTCTGGGGCCTGATTGCGCATTTGGACAACCGCGGGCGCACGAATGCTGGCCAAACGGCCCAGGTACCCCCGACACATGGCGGTCATGCTTGATCGCGGATGAAGCAATGGAGCGCTCAGTCGGGGAGATGACATGCAGTTGACGGTCCCGCTCGCGATCGGTGTGACCCTCGGTGGCCGGCTTTTGGACATCATCGTTCCGCGACCCAAGCCTCGCTACGGATCCCCGCGTGACTCGCTCCTCTTGTCGCGTGCCGTCTCGAGGACAGCCGCGGAGATGCCAAGCGTGCAGGAGTCCGAAGGTCCACCGGTCGTGAGCCGGGATCTGCCGACGGCGCTACCTTCCGGGGACGATGACGACGTTCGCCGTCAAGTTCCTGGGCTGCAAGGTCTCGCAGGCAGACATGATCCTGGCGCGCCAGGCGTTGCTGGAAGCCGGCCACAACGAGGTGGACGACGAGCACGCGGAGCTGCAGCTCGTCAATACCTGCTGCATCACGAGTGAGGCCGAGGCGAAGTCCCGGCAGTCGGTTCGCCGTTCGCTGAAGAACGCCGCGCCACGTGTATGTCGACGGGCTGCGCCGCCAACCTCGACGCGGGCCAGTTCGCGGCGATCGATCCCCGCGTGCGTCCGCTCGTCGGCACGGCGGACGACGTCGCCGCCAGCCTAGCCGCCGAGGTGCAGGCCGGCCTCGGTGCGTGCGCCGACGTCGAGCACGACGTGCTCGCGCGCAGCCCGCGAGCTGACTCCGCCGGATCCGGCTTGGCATCGGCCCGCACAAGGGGCTTCGTCAAGATCCAGGACGGCTGCGACTGCCACTGCGCCTACTGCATCATCCCGACCGTCCGCGGCGCCGCCCGCTCGCGCCCGGCGAGCGCCGTGCTCGACGAGGTGCGCCGCCGCGTCGCCGGCGGCCAGCCGGAGATGGTGATGACCGGGATCAGCGTCGGTGACTACCGTGACCCGGAGCGAGGGCCTTGAGCTCGGTGAGTTGATGGTGGCGGTCGCCGCGTCGACGGCGTCGAGCGCGTGCGGCTCTCGAGCGTCGAGGTGATCCACGTCCGGGACTCGCTGATCGAGGCGCTGGCGGCCGAGCCGAAGGTCTGCCCGCACCTTCATATCCCGATGCAGTCCGGCGACGACGGCGTGCTGGCGGCGATGGGCCGCCACTACGACGCCGAGCAGTACCTGGCGAGCGTCGCGCGCGCTGCGGGCCGCGGTCCCGGCACGTGAACGTCACGACCGACGTGATCGTCGGCTTCCCGACCGAGGACGAGGCCGCCTTCGAGCGCACGCTGGCGGTGATCGACGCCGCCGGGATCACGCGCGTTCACGCGTTCACCTACTCGCCGAGGCCGGGCACCGCCGCCGCCGCGCTCGGCGATCGCGTGGCGCCGGCGGAGAAGAAGCGCCGCTCGCAGGTGCTGCGAGGCCACGCTCGGAGGTCCGCTCGCGCCACCACCGCGCCGCCAAGCTCGGGCGCCGCGAGCGCGTCCTGATCGACAAGCTCGCCGACGTCGCAGTGCTCGGGCTACACCGCCGACTACACGCGCTGCTACCTGCCGGCCGGCGCCGGCGCTCGCGGGGAGCTTGATCGACGTCACCTGCGAGGAGCTGCACGCCGACGGGATCCGCTGCGTAACAACGCCGTGACGAGCGCGTCGCCGCGGCGGCGTATCCTCTGAGAGGCTTGAGTGTGATCGAACAGGTCCGCGCTGACATCACGCGCGCGATGAAGGCGGGCGAGAAGGACCTCGTCGGCGCGCTTCGGTTGCTGCTCTCGGAGCTGCAGAAGGACGTCAAGGAGGGCGACGGCGACGAGTTGGCGGTGTTGCGCCGGGAGCGCAAGCGCCGGCTCGAGGCCGCCCACCAGTTTCGTGACGGCGGACGCCCCGACCTCGCCCGCCAGGAGGAGTCCGAGGCGCGAGATGATCTCCACCTACCTGCCGCCTGATCTCGACGACGAGCAGCTGGACGCGATCGTCAGCGAGGCGATCGCGGAGACCGGCGCCAGCAGGCCGCAGGACATGGGCCAGGTGATGAAGCTCGTGATGGACCGCTCCGACGGGCTCGTCGACGGCAAGCGGGCCTCGGCGGCGGTACGCGAGGCGCTGAGCGCGTAACTTGAAATCGATGCGCGACCGGATCGAACTCGACAACGCGACCGCGACCGAGCTGGCCGGCAGCCAGGACACCATCCTGCGGACGCTGCGAGAGCCATCTCGACTGCGACGTGTTCCTGCGCGGCAACGTGCTGACGCTCGACGGCGAGCCGGACGCCGTGCGAGCCGGCGCCGAAGTCGTCAGGGAGCTCTCCGAGCTGATCGCCCAGGGCCACGAGCTCGCGCCCGGGACGATCGAGGCGGTCTCGCAGGCGCTCGACGGCGCACGAGTCCCCCGCCGCGATCCTGGAGGACGTCGTCTGGCGCCACCGCGCGAGCAAGGTGGCGCCCAAGACCGTCAACCAGAAGCGCTACGTCGACTCGATCCGCGCCAACACGATCACGTTCGGGATCGGCCCGGCGGGCACCGGCAAGACGTTCCTCGCGGTTGCGCTGGCGGCCGCGGCGCTGCACCGCCGTGAGGTCAACCGGATCATCCTCACGCGACCCGCGGTCGAGGCCGGCGAGCGGCTCGGCTTCCTCCCCGGCGACCTGATGGCCAAGGTCGACCCCTACCTGCGGCCGCTGTTCGACGCGCTCCACGACATGCTCGAGCCCGAGCGCGTCACCGCGCACCTCGAGCGCGGCGTGATCGAGGTCGCGCCGCTGGCGTTCATGCGGGGCCGCGCGCAACCGCTCTGCAGCGGTGTGCTGACCCCCTCCGGTTTCCGCCCGATCGGGAGTCTCCGCATCGGCGACCTGGTGGTCGGCTCCGATGGGAGTCCGACACCGGTCCTCGGCGTGTATCCGCAGGGCCCCAAGGCGGTCTTCCGGGTGCTCACGCAGGACGGTGCCTCGACGCTGTGTTGCGCCGAGCACCTGTGGCAGGTTTCGACGCCGGCAGATCGCCGCCGCGGCAAGCCCGGCCGTGTCGTCGAGACGCAGGAGATGATCGGACGCCTGCGTTCTGCCCATCAGCACCGTTTCGAGCTTCCGCTGCTCTCGGCCCCCGCCGAGTTCTTTCCTCGCGAGGTTCCGCTCGATCCCTATGCCCTTGGACTGCTTCTCGGTGACGGGTTCCTCACCACATCGACTACACCAACGTTCGCAACCTCGGAGCCTGAGCTCGCAGATGCGCTCGAGCTGGCCCTTGACGGGGTCGAGTTGCGACACAAGCGCGGTCCCGATTATGTGATTCGTCATGTGGATGGCCATCGTGGCGGCGTGATCGTCGCCCATCCGCTCACGGCGTCGCTCCGGGAACTGGGGCTGGCGGGGACGAGGTCGCACACGAAGTTCATCCCCGAGTCGTATCTGCACAACTCTGCAGCTGTCCGCGTCGCGCTCCTCCAAGGACTCCTTGACAGCGATGGTGGACCGGTCACGCAGAACGGGCGAACCTGCCGGATCCAGTACACGACCTGCTCGGACAGGCTTCTCGATGACTTCATCTATCTGGTCAGGTCGCTCGGGGGCATTGTCTACTTCAGGCGCAGGAGTGCCGCTGGCCGGCGTCCCGGACTGGCGGGCGGGCGACCGGTGATCCACCGGCATGACGCATTCGTCATCGATGTCCGCCTTCCGCAGGGGATCCAGCCGTTCCGGCTGGCGAGGAAGCAGGGGCTCTACGACCGGTTCGGCGGAGGGCGACCGATGCGCTTCATCGACGCGATCGAGCCCGTGGGGGAGATGGAGACCGTCTGCATTCAGGTCGCCGCCGCCGATTCGCTTTACATCACCGACGACTACCTGGTCACGCACAACACCCTTAATGACAGTTTCATCATCCTCGACGAGGCCCAGAACACGAGGCCGGAGCAGATGAAGATGTTCCTCACGCGGCTCGGGTTCAACTCCACGGATGGTCGTCACCGGCGACGTCACCCAGATCGACCTGCCCGGCGATCAGAAGTCCGGGCTGGTCGTCGTCAGCGAGATCCTCGACGGAGTCGAGGGGATCGAGTTCGTGCGGTTCGGCGAGGAGGACGTCGTCCGCCACAAGCTCGTGCGCCGGATCGTCGCCGCCTACACCGAGCACGCTCAGCGCCTGGCGCCCGAGCTGCGCGCGCACAGCCGTCAGACGCGGGCAACCGGGTGAGCCTGCGTGAGCGATCTCGACATCGAGGTGATCGGGATCGACGAGCTCGACGGCGACGAGGCGCCCGAGCGCGATCGAGGTGCGCGAGCTGTGCGTGCTGGCGCTCGCCTCGGCCGGGATCGAGGACGGCCACATGGCGGTCGAGTTCGTCGACGCGGACGCATCCAGGACGCTCAACCGCGAGCATCGCGCGATCGATGCAGCCGACCGACGTGCTGTCGTTCGGCGTCGACGAGGACGGCGATGCCGGCCGGCCCGCGAGAGCTCGGCGACGTGATCATCTGCCCGGAGCACACGACCGATCTTCGCGAGGCGATCGTGCACGGGCGCTCCACCTGACAGGCATGGACCACGAGCATGACGATGGCGAGATGCTCGCGCTCCAGGCCGAGCTGATGCGCTGGGTCACGTGAGCGCCGGCGCGACCCTGAGCGCCGGCGACGCAGCATGAGCGCTCGCAGCCGACGATGAGCACGCCCGAGGAGGCACCGACACGCTCGGGGTTCATCGCGCTCGCCGGACGGCCGAACGTCGGCAAGTCGACGCTGGCCAACGCGATCGTCGGCGCGCACGTCGCGATCGTCTCCGACAAGCCGCAGACGACCCGGCGGGCGATCCGCGCCGTCGCGACCGGAGGCGACTGGCAGCTCGTGCTCGTCGACCTCCCCGGCGTGCAGCGCCCGCGCGATGCGCTGACCGAGCGGATGCAGCACCGCGTCGAGCACGAGCTCGCCGACGCCGACGGCTGCCTGATGCTCGTCAACGCCGAGCAGGGCATCGGCCCGGGCGATCGTTTCATCGCCGCGCTGCTGCGAGCGCGCCGGTCCCGGTCGTGATCGCCGTCAACAAGGTCGACCGCGCCGACAAGGCGCAGGACGGTCGCGACGCTTCACGATGCGGCCGAGCTCGGCATCGCCGAGCGACGTCTTCCCGGTCTCCGCGCGGACCGGCGCCGGCGTCGGCGAGCTGGTCGCGCACCTCGTCTCGCTGCTGCCGGCGGGGCCGTTCTACTTCGACGCCGCACCAGCACTCCGACCAGCCCGAGGCGGTCGTGCTCGCCGAGCTCGTCCGCGAGCAGGTGCTGCGCGCGCACGCGTGAGGAGGTTCCGCACGCGGTCGAGGTCGAGATCGAGTCGATCGATCCAGCCGCGCGAGGATCTGATCCGGATCGAGGCCGTCATCCTGGTCGAGACCGAATCACAGAAGGGGATCCTGATCGGCTCCGGCGGCCGGATGATCAAGGCGATCGGGATCGCGGCGCGCCGCGCGATCGAGCGCGAGCTCGGCAGCCAGCGTGCACCTCGCGCTGTCGGTCCGGGTGCGCCGCCACTGGCGCGCCGACGAGCGGCTGCTCGACCGGCTCGGGATCGAGTAACCGATCAGGAATCGAGAAGCGCCGGTCACGAGCCGCAACTAGCATGAGCGGCACGAGCTGATCGCGACCCCGACCACGACCTCAGGAGTGACCATGACCGGCTCTTCCACCGCAGGGAATCAAGACCGTGCTGCATCCCGTGTCCGACCTGGCGGCGGCCAAGCCGGTGTACACCGCGCTGCTCGGCGTCCAGCCGACAGGCCGACGCGGCCTACTACGTCGGCTTCGACGCCGAGGGCCAGCACATCGGGCTCGTGCCGGGCGGTGGACCGCAGGGCATGACCTCGCCGGTGGCCTACTGGCACGTGCCGGACATCGAGGCGAAGCTGGCCGAGGTGACCGCGGCGGGCGCCACCGTGAAGGAGCCCGCGCACGACGTCGGCGGCGGCCGCCTGGTGGCCAGCTTCACCGACCCCGATGGCAACGTCCTCGGGCTGCTGCAGGACCCGTGAGCGCCCCCCCGCAGATGCGATGAGCACGGCCACGAGGACGGACAAGCGGTCACCCGCGCCGCGCGTCGCCGACAGCCACGATCTGATCCGCGTGCACGGCGCGCGCGTGAACAACCTCAAGGACGTCAGCGTCGAGATCCCGAAGCGCCGGCTGACGGTGTTCACCGGCGTCTCAGGCTCGGGCAAGAGCTCGCTCGTGTTCGGCACGATCGCCGCGGAGTCGCAGCGGCTGATCAACGAGACCTACAGCGCCTTCGTGCAGGGCTTCATGCCGACGCTGGCGCGGCCCGAGGTCGACGTGCTCGAAGGGCTGACGACCGCGATCATCGTCGACCAGCAGCGGATGGGTGCCGACACCCGCTCGACGGTCGGCACCGCCACCGACGCCAACGCGATGCTGCGGATCCTCTTCAGCCGGCTCGGGCAGCCGCACATCGGCTCGCCCAACGCGTTCTCGTTCAACGTCCCCTCGGTCCGGGCGAGCGGTGAGATCACGGTCGAGCGCGGCGGACGGCAAGACCGTGACGAAGGACCTTCACCGCACCGGCGGCATGTGTCCGCGCTGCGAAGGGCGGGGCACGGTCACCGATATCGACCTCAGCCAGCTGTTCGACGACGCGCAAGTCGCTCGCGCGAGGGCGCGCTCACGATCCCCGGCTACAGCGCGGGCGGCTGGAACTACCGGCTCTACAGCGCGTCGGGCTTCTTCGACCCGGACAAGCCGATCCGCAAGTACACCAAGAACGAGCTGCACGACTTCCTCCACCACGAGCCGACCAGGATGAAGATCGCGGGCATCAACATGACCTATGAGGGGCTGATCCCGCGGATCCAGAAGTCGATGCTCTCGAAGGACAGGGAGTCGATGCAGCCGCACGTCCGCGCATTCGTGGACCGGGCGGTCACCTTCAGCACCTGCCCCGACTGCGGCGGCACCCGCCTCAGCGAGGCGGCTCGGTCGTCGAAGATCAACGGCGATCAACATCGCCGACGCCTGCGCGATGCAGATCAGCGACCTCGCCGACTGGGTCCGCGGTCTCGACGAGCCGTCGGTGGCGCCGCTGCTGACGTCGCTGAGCAGACCCTCGACTCGTTCGTGGAGATCGGGCTCGGCTACCTCTCGCTCGACCGGCCGTCGGGAACGCTGTCTGGCGGCGAGGCGCAGCGCGTCAAGATGATCCGCCACCTCGGTTCTCGTCGCTCACCGACGTCACCTACGTCTTCGACGAGCCGACGATCGGGCTGCACCCGCACGACATCCAGCGGATGAACGACCTGCTGCTGCGGCTGCGCGACAAGGGCAACACCGTGCTCGTCGTGGAGCACAAGCCCGAGGCGATCGCGATCGCCGATCACGTCGTCGACCTCGGCCCCGGCGCCGGCACGGCGGGCGGCACGGTCTGCTTCGAGGGCACCGTCGAGGAGCTTCGGGCGCAGCGACACCCTCACCGGCCGCCATCTCGATGACCGGGCCGTCCTCAAGCCGTCGGTCGCGGGCGCCGACGGGAGTGCTGCGAGGTGCGCGGCGCCAGCACCCACAACCTGCAGGACGTCGACGTCGACATCCCGCTCGGCGTGCTCGTGGTGATCACCGGCGTCGCCGGCTCGGGAAAGAGCTCGCTGATCCACGGCTCGTATCCGCGCCGCGACGGTGTCGTGTCGATCGACCAGGGCGCCGATCCGCGGCTCGCGACGAAGCAACCCGGCGACGTACACCGGGCTGCTCGACCCGATCCGCAAGGCGTTCGCAAAGGCCAACGGCGTCAAGCCGGCGCTGTTCAGCGCCAACTCCGAGGGCGCCTGCCCGAACTGCAACGGCGCCGGGGTGATCTACACCGACCTGGCGATGATGGCCGGCGTCGCCACGATCTGCGAGGAGTGCGAGGGCAAGCGCTTTGAGGCATCGGTGCTCGAGCACCACCTCGGTGGGCGCGACATCAGCGAGGTGCTCGCGATGTCGGTGACCGACGCTGAGGAGTTCTTCGGCGCCGGCGAGGCCCGCACGCCGGCCGCGTACGCCGTCCTCGACCGGCTCGCCGACGTCGGGCTCGGCTACCTCAGCCTCGGCCAGCCGCTGACGACGCTCTCCGGCGGCGAACGGCAGCGGCTGAAGCTGGCCACGCAGATGGCCGAGAAGGGCGAGGTCTACGTGCTCGACGAGCCGACCGACCGGCCTCCACCTCGCCGACGTCGAGCAGCTGCTCGGCCTGCTCGACCGGCTCGTCGACTCCGGCAAGTCGGTGATCGTGATCGAGCACCACCAGGCGGTGATGGCGCGCGCCGACTGGATCATCGACCTCGGCCCCGGCGCCGGCCACGACGGCGGCCGGATCGTCTTCGAGGGCACGCCCGCCGACCTCGTCGCCGCCCGCTCCACCCTCACCGGCGAGCACCTCGCGGCCTACGTCGGCGCCTGATCGCTTGCGGACAGCGTGAGGGCTCTGATGTGTGGCACGATCTTGCGGGTGACGAGCAGAACCGCCGCGCCCGAGCAGCTCGGTGATCTCGCGCGGCTGCGCCGCGTCCGCGACCGGATCGACCGGGAGTACGCGCAGCCGCTGGACGTCGAGGCGCTCGCCCGAGGCGCACACATGTCGGCCGGGCACTTCAGCCGTGAGTTCCGCCTCGCGTACGGCGAGTCGCCGTACGGCTACCTGATGACGCGGCGGATCGAGCGCGCGATGGCGCTGCTGCGACGCGGCGATCTCAGCGTCACCGAGGTCTGTTTCGAGGTCGGCTGCTCGTCGCTGGGTACCTTCAGCACGTCGCTTCACCGAGCTGGTCGGCATACCGCCGAGCACCTACCGGCGCCGATGCGGCAAGCGCTACGGCGGGGATGCCGCCGTGTGTCGCCAAACAGGTGACCAGACCGGTCAGGAACCCGAGCAGCGCCGGTCACCGAGCCGCAGCTAGACGTGACGGCCATGGACATCACGATTCATCACGACCTTCCTCCCGCATGACGACCCGGACGCGTCCCTGGCCTTCTATCGCGACACCCTCGGCTTTGAGGTCCGCAACGACGTCGAATACGGCGGGATGCACTGGATCACGGTCGGCCCCCCCGACCAGCCCGGCACCTCAATCGTCCTGTACCCGCCGGCTGCCACGCCGGGCATCACCGACGACGAGCGTCGCACCATCGCCGAGATGATGGCCAAGGGCACCTACGGCAACATCAGCCTGGCCACCCGGGACCTCGACGGCGCCTTCGAGCGGCTGCAGGCCAGTGACGCCGAGGTCGTCCAGGAGCCGATCGACCAGCCCTACGGGGTTCGCGACTGCGCCTTGCGGGATCCGGCGGGCAACCTGATCCGCATCATCGAGCTGGGCTGAGCGATCCGGCGCCTGAGCCGGCCCACGGGCCGGGGGGCAACGCCTGCCCCCCGGCCCGTGCGAATCGTCTCAGTTGACGACGATTCCGAACGCGGTCGCGCCCGCCGGCAGGGGCACCGGCGAGGAGGCGAGCTCGCGGAGCGAGCCGCCGCGGACGGCGAAGCCGCTGAGCACGTTGCCCGCTGAACCGACAACCCACAGAGACCGTCCGTCGGGGCTGAGCTGCGCATCGAACGGGCCGAGCCCGGAACCGAACTTGAACGCGGTGGAACCGAGCAGGCTCAGTGAGCCGTCGGCGGCGATCGAGTACGACGAGATGCTGGGTACGGCCGTGTTGACGGCGAACAGGTACCGTCCATCCGCCGAGATGGTGACCCAGCACGGGGCCGTCTGATCGTCGGGGAACGGCGAATCGCCGATCGAGCTGAGCGTCCCGTCCCAGGCAACGTCGAAAGCCGAAACGGTGCCGTTGCCGGCGCCGCCATGTGCATTCGAGACGAACAGCTGGCTTGGGTTCCTTGGGCTGAACTCGCTGCCGAATGGGCCCGGACCCTGCGCCGCGAACGGCGAGCCGGCCGCGGCTGTGAGCAGCCCATCACGCCCCACGGCGAAGCTGTCGATCAGCGAGGTCCCGACCCTGGTGCCGACGAGGTTGGTGCCGGTCGAGTTGAACAGCACGTCGCCGGGGGTCGAACCGTCGGGGAGAGCCACAGTCGAGCCCGCGACCGGATTCAGGTGACCGCCCCACCCGAGCCAGAAGCCGGTGTAGTCCTCGCCGGCGCCGCTGTCGTCGACGCCCGCGTTGGCGACATAGACGAGGCGGCCGTGGACGGCGATGCTGACAGGCTCGATCCCGTCCGAGGAGACCACACCGCCCGGAATCGCCCGCAGCGAGCCGTCGGCCTCGACGGCGAGCACCGACACCTGGTTGCTACCGGCGTCGACCGCCAGCAGGTAGCGACCGTGATCAGCGCTCTGGAGCGCCCCCTGCGAGCCGACCGTCGCGCCTGCGCCCGAACCGCCGGTCTGGAATGGCGAGCCCGGCAGCCTTGTCAGCGTGCCGTCGGCGTGTCGTGCATAGCCCGCGATCGTGTTGGCCGGGGCGGTGTTGTCGTTGACGTAGACGTGCCCCACCACAGATGAGCTCCACCCGTGCGCGTAGGCGCCTGAAATCGGGCCGGCGAGCGCGAGCGCCAGCAATCCTCCGACGGCGGTCAGGTTCCTGAGAACACGCATGTGTTCCCCTTTCGTTTGACTTGGACACCCCGCGCTGTACGCGAGGCTCGAGCATCGGATCTGCGATGTGACGCGGTGCCGCCCATCGCTCCGCACCGGGAGTGAGATCGATTGGAGCAGCACCGGCGTGGTCCGTCAAGCTCCAGCGGCGACCGTTAATGGCCTCGTTCGCGTCCGTTCACGGTCGCGTTACGGGGCGTTAAGAGTCCGGTTCCCGTTCGTTAATCGCCTCGGACCGCGTCGACGCGGCTGCATCTGATATATCAGGGGCATGAGCGCCATCAACCGCGAGCTGCCGTCCTCCCAGCGCACCGTGATCATCGGTGCCGGCATCGTCGGCAACAGCCTTGCCTACCACCTGTGCCGACTCGGCGAGACCGACGTCATGCTGCTGGACAAGGGGCCGCTGCCCAACCCTGGCGGCTCCACCGGACACGCCTCCAACTTCATCTTCCCCGTCGATCACAACAAGGAGATGACCCTCCTGACGCTCGAGAGCATGCGCCAGTACAAGGAGCTGGGCGTGTTCATCGAGAGCGGCGGCATCGAGATCGCCCGCACCGCCGCACGGATGCAGGAGCTGACCCGGCGGATGGCCTCAGCGCTGTCATGGGGGATCGAGCCGGTGTCGATGATCACGCCTGAACAGGTCAGGGAGCTCGTCCCCTTCATCAACGAGGAACTGATCCTGGGCGGCTTCTACACGCCGGGCGCGGGCGTCGTCGACTCTTTGCGCGCCGGCACGATCATGCGCGAGCGAGCCGTCGAGATGGGCCTGAATGTGGTCGCCAACGTCGAGGTGCTGGGGATCGACGTCGAGCAGGGCCATGTGCGCCGCCTGCGGACCGCGCGCGGTGACATCGAGGTCGAGCGGATCGTGATCGCCTGTGGCGCCTGGAGCCCGCGGATCGCCAAGATGGCAGGGGCGTCGATTCCGCTGACGCCGATGATCCACCAGATGATCGACATCGGGCCCGCGCCGCGGTTCGCCGACACGACCGCGATGATCGAATACCCGATCGTCCGCGACATGGACACGAACATGTACGAGCGCCAGGAGGGGACCGGGCTCGAGATCGGTTCCTACGCACATCGGCCGATCACGCTCGATGCCGACGAGATCCCGTCAATCGAGGAGTCCGCGCTCAGTCCGACCGAGATGCCTTTCACCCAGGCCGACTTCGACCCGCAGATGGAGATCGCGCTCGAGCTGATGCCCGAGATCGTCGGCGACGAGAGCGTCGGCGTGAAGTACGCGATCAATGGCGTGCTCAGCGTCACCTACGACGGCATGCCCCTGATCGGCGAGACGCCCGACGTGCGTGGCCTGTGGTCTGCCGCAGCGATCTGGATCAAGGAGGGCCCCGGCGCCGGCAAGACGATCGCCGAGCTGATGGTCCACGGCGAATCGGAGATCGATGTCCACGAGTCGGACATCGCGCGCGCGTATCCGTGCCAGCGCACCAGGACCCATGTGGTCGCCCGTGCCTCCGAGGGCTTCAACAAGATGTACGGGATCGTCCATCCTTCCGAGCAGTGGGAGTCCGACCGCGGCGTGCGGCGCTCGCCGTTCTATGATGCGCAGGAGGCGCTCGGCGCCGTCTTCTACGAGACCGCCGGCTGGGAGCGCCCTCACTGGTACGAGTCGAACACACCTCTGCTCGAGGAGTACGGCGAGCGCATCAGCCGCCGTGAGGCCGAGTGGGAGGCCCGCTGGTGGTCCCCGATCATCAACGCCGAGCACCTCGCGATGCGCGACCGGGCGGCGATGATCGACCTCAGCGCGTTCTCGATCTTCGATATCAGCGGCCCGTCGGCGCTCGACGTCGTGCAACGGGTCGCGATGCGCCAGATGGACGTGCCGACCGGCCGCGTCGTCTACACGCCGCTGCTCACCCACAGCGGCGGTTTCAAGCAGGACCTGACGATCATGCGACTCGATGACGAGGTGTTCCGGGTCGTCACCGGCGCCGCGCATGGTGGATCTGACGCGAAGTGGTTCACGGACCATCTTCCCGAAGACGGTTCCGCACAGCTGCACGACCAGACGAACTCCTGGTCGACACTGGGCCTGTGGGGCCCGCGAGCGCGCGACATCCTCAGCTCGCTGACCCGTGACGACGTCTCCCACGAGGGCTTCGCGTTCGCTCGCTGCAAGACGATCGAGATCGGTCCGCTGGCGGTGCTGGCTTCCAGGATCTCCTACGTCGGTGATCTCGGCTGGGAGCTGTACGTGCCGTTCGAGCAGGGCGCGAGGCTCTGGGAGATGGTCTCGCAGGCCGGCGCCGAGCATGGAATCGTCCCCGCTGGGATCGGTGTCTACGGCACCACCGGGCGGCTCGAGAAGTGCTATCGCGCCTATGGCGCCGAGCTCGAAGGCGACTTCAACGTAGTCGAGGCGGGGATGGCGTGGGGCAAGGTCAAGGAGCAGGACTTCGTCGGCAAGGAGGCACACATCCGACACCGCGAGCAGGAGCCCGCCGCGATCATGTGCGCGCTGACCGTCGAGGATCACCGCTCCGCATCCGGCGTCAAGCGCTACATGCTCGGCAAGGAGCCGATCCTCACGCGCGATGGGCGTTCGCTGCTCGATCGCAGGGGCAGGCGCTCCTATGTGACGAGCGCCGGTGCCGGGCCCTCGATCGGCAAACACATTCTGATGAGCTACCTGCCGCCCGAGCACGCGGTGCTCGGCGAGGAGCTGGCGGTCGAGTACATGGGTGAGCGCTACCCCGTAACAGTCGCCAGCGCCGATTCAACGGCAGTGTTCGATCCCGAGAACTCCCGCGTCAGGTCATAGTGGTGCTCCCATGAACATCCTCGTCTGCGTCAAGCGCGTCCCGCTGACCGGCGGCAAGATCGTGCTGACCGACGACGCCAGGGCGATCTCCACCCGCCACCTCGGCTTCACCGTCAGTCCGCACGAGGAGTGCGGCGCGGAGGAGGCCGTCCGCCTGGTCGAGCAGCACGGCGGCGAAAGCACCGTATTGACACTCGGTCCCGCCGACGCGCAGGAGCAGCTGCGCGACATGATGGCGATCGGCGTCGACCGGGCCGTGCATCTCGTGACCGGCGGCGAGGAGTGGGACCCGCAGGCGACGGCGGCCGCGATCGTTGCCGCGATCCGCGCGCAGCCGGAGCCGTTTGACCTGTTGCTGTTCGGCAACGAGGCGGCCGACTCGTGCGACTACCAGGTTGCGATCCGGGTCGCCTACGCGCTCGGCCTGCCGGTCGTCACCGGCGTCAAGGGAATCAGCGTGCAGGACGGCCACGTTCGCTGCGAGCAGGAGGTCGAGGGCGGCCGCGACGTCTATCAGCTGCCGATGCCGGCGGTGATCACCGTGCTCGAGGGTCTGAACCTCCCGCGCTACCCGTCGGTGCCGGGACGCCTGCGTGCCAAGCGCAAGCCTCTGGAGGCATCGAGCGTGGCGGCGCCGGAGGCGAAGCTCGAGATGGTGAAGCTGCAGCTGCCTCTCGGATCGGGCAAGCAGGTGCAGATGCTCGGGGACGGGTCTGCGGCAGCGAGCGCCGTGGTCGAAATGCTGCGCGAACTGGGGCTTGTCTGATGCCGCTCACGTACACGGGGGTTCGGCGATGATCCTGGTGTTCGTCACCGATGCGCAGGACGAGCTCTCACGGCAGGCGCTGACCTTTGCCCGCTCGCTCGGCGACGAGGTGCGCGGCGTGACGCTCGAGGGCATATACGCCCCCGCCGCCTGGGCGGCGGCGATCATCGAGGCGATCGAGCAGCACGGCGCGTCGGCGCTGCTGGCGCCGGGCAGCGATCGCGGCAACGAGCTGCTCGCCCACGTGGGAGCGCAGCTCGAGCTGCCGATGGCCGCCAACTGCGTTGCCGCCACGCTCGCGAACACGGGATCGCCGGCGAAGGTCACGCGGGTCAGATGGGGCGGGAGTCTGCTCGAGGAGGCGCTGGTCCACGGCGCGCCGCTGCTGGCCACCGTCGCCCCGCATGCGGTCGCCGCCGAGCCGGTGCTCGAGCCGATCGAGACGCTGGTCGCGGCCGGCGACGAGGGGGTCAGAGTACTCGAGCGCCTTGACGCCACCACCGGCGGGGTGTCGCTGACAGAGGCTCCGGTGGTGGTTTCCGGCGGCCGCGGCATCGGCTCGGCCGAGGCGTTCGCGATCGTCGAGGAGTTGGCGGGGCTGCTCGGGGGAGCCGTCGGGTGCTCTCGTGCGGTCACAAGCGCCGGCTGGCGGCCCCACAGCGACCAGGTCGGCCAGACCGGCACGAAGGTCTCGCCCGATCTCTACATCGCCGCTGGGATCAGTGGCGCCACCCAGCACATGGCCGGCTGCAAGGGCGCGAAGAAGCTGCTGGCGATCAACTCGGACGGTGAGGCGTCGATCTTCGCCAGCGCCGACTACGGCGTGATCGGCGACGTGCACGAGGTATTGCCGGCGATCTCGGCGGAGATCAGGAAAGCGAGGGGCACATAGCCTCGCCGCTGGCGGCGCTGCTGCTCGCGGCCGCAATCGCGACGAGCGGCACGATCTTCGCGCTGCGCGGGCGGGAGCTGGTCGCGCTGATGCGCGCCGCCAAACCGGCGTCGCGCTCCGGCGACACGGGCAAGCGCGTGCGAAACGAGGCGACGATCGTGCTCGGCCAGCGCAAACTGCTGCAGCGGCCGGGCCCGGGGTTGATGCACGCGTTCATCTTCTGGGGCTTCATGGTGCTGCTGCCGACGATCCTGATCGCGATGATCGGGATCGTCGACCGGCACGCGACCTTCCCATGGCTGGGCGATCAGGGGTGGTACGCGCTGCTCGTCGACATCTTCGCCACCCTCGTTCTGATCGGCGTGCTCGCGGCACTATGGATCCGCAAGGTCCAGCGCCCGCGCCGGTTCGAGGGCAGCCATCTCGGTGAGGCCGACCTGATCCTCGGCCTGATCGCCACGATCGTGATCTCGTTGTTGCTGTGGCACGCGACGCGGATCGCGCTGCATCTGAGCGAGTGGCCCGCCTCGTGGTCGCCGGTGGCGAACCTGCTCTCGCACCTGTTCTCAGGCGGGCAGACCACGCGCGTGCTGGAGCGGGTGTTCGTCTGGGTGCACGTGCTCGCGATCCTGACCTTTCTGGCGTACCTCCCGGGCTCCAAACACCTCCATATCTTCACCGCGGCCCCGAATGTCTGGTTCGTGCGCACGGGCGCCGGCGGCCGGCTCGAGCCGCTTCATTTCGAACCGCAGGAGGGCGAGACCGACGATGACATCCGGTTCGGGGCCGGCACCGCCGCGGACCTCACCTGGAAGCAGGTGCTCGACACCTTCTCGTGCACAGAGTGCGGCCGCTGCCAGGACGCCTGTCCGGCGTTCGCGACCGGCAAGTCGCTGTCGCCCAAGTTGGTGATCATGGGCCTGCGTGACAACCTGTTCGCCGGCGAGGGTGGCGCGCTGGTGCCCAACGCTGTGCCCGAGGACTCGGTCTGGGACTGCGTCACATGTGGCGCCTGCGTCCAGGCGTGCCCGGTCTCGATCGAGCATATCGACCACATCGTCGACCTCCGCCGCCACCTTGTGATGGTCGATTCGAGCTTCCCGGCCGAGGCCGAGCCGATGATGCGTGACATCGAGCGCTCATCGAATCCGTGGGGGCGCGCACAGTCCGAGCGGGGCGAGTGGGCAGCCGACCTCGGGGTGCGTGTGCTGGAGCCCGGCGAGCCGGCGCCCGAATACCTCTACTGGGTCGGCTGTGCCTCCTCGTTCGACGAACGGGCCCGTAAGACCGCGGAGGCAACCGCAAGGCTGCTCAACGAGGCAGGTGTCGACTTCGCGATTCTCGGTCCGCGCGAGAGCTGCACCGGCGACCCGGCACGGCGGATGGGCAACGAGTACGTCTTCCAGGAGTTCGCGCAGCAGAACGTCGAGGTCCTCAACGGCGCCGGCATCACCAAGATCATCGCCAACTGCCCGCACTGCTTCAACACGCTCGCCAACGAGTATCCGGATTTCGGCGGTGACTACGAGGTGATCCACCACTCGCAGCTGCTCGCCCAGCTGCTCAGCGACGGCAAGCTCAAGCCGGCGCACGATCCCGGTCTGCAGATCACCTACCACGACTCCTGCTACCTCGCGCGCCACAACGACATCACCGACTCCCCACGTGAACTGGTCGCGGCCGTCGGGCAGCCGGTCGAGATGGAGCGCTCGCGCAAGCAGACGTTCTGCTGCGGCGCCGGCGGTGCCCACATGTGGATGGAGGAGCGTGGGACCGCGATCAACGATGAGCGCGTGCGCGAGGCGGCCGCGACGGGCGCGGGAACGCTCGCCGTCGCATGCCCGTACTGCACGGTGATGCTCGATGACGGTGTGCAGGGCGCCGGTGAGTCGATGCGCGTCGTCGATGTTGCGACGCTTTTGGCAGAGGCGCTGCCGGGCTCCTAGACCAGGACAGCTTGCAGCAGTCGCTCCCGGGCGAGGCTTGGCCGCATTAGTCGCTATGCGACGAAGATCACCAAGCCTGATGCCCGCGAGCGGCCGGCCGTTCGGCGCGACCCGCACCTCCGGGTCGATGCCCACGGGTGGATCCAGCGCTCGAGCCCCCGCCACCGACTCGCGGCATGGCAACGCCGTCTGCTCGGCGCTTTCGTCCTGTGGCCTCGCGCCAGGGAAGAGTTGTGTTAAGGATTCCTTGTGATAGTGGACAGTGAGTCCAATGTTCGTTAAGTTGCCGCGATGCGAAGCAGGGCCCCGAGAACCTCGCGTGTCGCCACTTGCAGGTCCCCCGGTGAGGACGGTGGCGAGCGACCGGGGCACAGCTTGTGCAGTTTCGGTGCCCCATGCTTCACAGCTTGCGCCTTGCGCCTCCCGTGCGTCGCGACGAAGCTTCTAAGAATCTGCACGGGAGCCAGACGCACGGAGCCGGTGAGGCGACCGCGCAGGCTGGTCCAGAGAAGTGTCAGCTCGAGGAACCAGAGGAGATGGTCGTGAGTAATAACCCGCTAGAACGTCTGCTGCTCCAAGAGGAGCTAAATCGCCGCTCGCTACTCAAGGGTGCAGGTGCCAGCCTCTTAGCTGTGGGTGGGAGCAGTCTGCTTGCGGCGTGCGGCAGCAGCGGGTCTAGCAGCTCGAGCGCGGCAGGGACGAGCAGCGCGGCGGCGGCGGGTACGCCAAAGCAGGGCGGGACGTTGAACTTCGGTGGTTCGGGCGGTGCGAACACCGATACGCTAGAGGCCTCCAACGGTCTCACCAACCAGGATTTCGCGCGGCTCTCGCAACTGTATGACGCCTTGGTCCGGATGGATCGGAACGGCCGGCCGCAGCTCGCGATGGCGGAGTCGATCGAGCCGAACAAGGACGCCACGGTCTGGACGGTCAAGCTGCGCCCGGGGATCAAGTGTCACGACGGCACCACCTTCCGCGCAAGCGACGTGCTGTACACGCTCAACCGCATCCTCAAGAACAAGTTCCCGGCGACCTACGCTCTGGGGCCGATCGACATCGCGCAGTCCTCGGCGCCGGACGCAACGACGGTCAAACTCGTGTGGAAGCGACCGTTCTCGATCCTGATGGATGCGCTCAGTCTCCATTGGTATTTGTACATGGTGCCGTCGGGATACAACCCGAAGCAGCCGATCGGCACGGGACCGTTCAAGCTCGTCAGCTTCTCGCCGGGCCAATCGAGCACGACGGTGCGCTTCGACGATTATTACAACCAACCGTTGCCGTACCTGGACAAGGTCATCTCGACGAATATCGCCAGCGAGACCGCGCAGCTCAACGCGCTGCTCACCGACCAGGTTCAGGCGATCGACTACCTCACCGCCGCGTCGCTACCGGAGCTGCAGTCGAACAGCAACGTCCAGGCCGTCATCTCTAAAGGGGCCGGCATGGAGCCGTTCACGCTCCGTGTCGACCGAGCGCCGTACACCGACAACCGCGTGCGAATGGCGATAAAGCTAATCTTCGACCGCCCGCAGATGCTCGAAAGTGTGTTCGCGGGTCGGGGCACGATCGGCAACGACGTCTTCTCGATCGCCGACCCGCTGTATGACGCGAGTCTGTGGCCGCAACGCGTCCAGGATCTCGCGCAGGCAAAGTCGTTGTTGAAGTCAGCCGGCCAGTCAGACTTCGTTCCGCAGCTGATCACGACGCCGAACGCACCGGGGATGGTGCAGGCAGCGGAGGTGTTCGCGACCCAGGCTCAGGGCGCCGACCTCAAGGTGAACATCGTTCAGCAGACGACGACGACGTACTTCGCACAGTCCTATCTCAAGGTCCCCTTCTCCCAGGACTACTGGCAGTATTCGCCGTACCTTGTAACGGCCAGTCAGTGCACGGTCACCGGTGCTCCGTATAACGAGACCCATCAGGCAGATCCTGCCTACGACAAACTCTGGACAGAGGCGACGAGCACTCTGAACCCATCTCTGCAGACGGAGATCGCCCACGAGATGATGACCTACGACCGCGACCAGGGCGGGGTGATCGTTCCGTTCTTCTTCCCTGTGATCGATGCTGTCTCGTCGAAACTCCATGGCGTGGAGACGGCGGTGACTGCACAGGCCCTCGACACGTTCAGCTTCCAGAACTTCTGGTTCGACTAGGCCCCGATGGCGGAGGCTGAGGTCGGTCACTTGTTGAAATCATGTCGACCGCTGTAATCAACGCGCCCGCGGACGCTCCCGACCCGCAGGCTGACAATGCGGGTGGGCGCGAACCGCACCCGATCCGATCGCTCCTGATCAAGCGAACACTGTTGGGGATCATGACGATCGTGATGATCGCGGTGATCGTCTACGCCGCGACGCTCGTCCTTCCTGGCGACGCTGCGACGGCGATCCTCGGGCAGACGGCGACGCCGGCACGACTCGCCATCCTTCGGCACCAACTGGGACTCGACCAGCCGGTGCTCACCCGCTTCTTCGATTGGGCGGGCAAGGCGGTGCAGGGCAACTTCGGCAAGTCGCTTTCGCTCGGCGAGCCTGTCACGTCGGTCGTCGGCGTACGGTTGGCGAACTCCGCGATTCTGGTCGCGGTCGTCGCCGTCATCTCGACGTTCTTCGGGGTGGTCTGTGGCGTGTTCGCAGCCTTCCGGCGGGATGGATGGTTCGACTCGGTCGGGTCGGTGATCGCTCTCATGAGCAGCGCGATCCCGGAGTTCGTCGTCGCGATTTTCGTGATCATGGTGATGGCCATCAACGTCTTTCACCTGTTCCCGGCCGTCTCGCTACTGCCACCGGGAACGTCGATTCTCACCGCTCCGGACAAGCTGGTGCTGCCGGTGATCACGCTCGTGATCGTGGTGACACCCTATGTGTTCAGGATGTCGCGGGGCGCGATGATCGAATCGCTCGACAGCGATTACATCGAGTTCGCCAAGATGAAGGGCGTGGGGCTCCACAGGGTCCTGTTCCGACACGCGCTCCCGAACGCTGTCGCGCCGGTGATCCAGGTGGTGGGCCTGAATCTGCTCTACCTCGCCGGCGGCATCGTTCTCGTCGAGACCGTGTTCGACTATCCCGGGATCGGACAGCTGCTCGTACAGTCGATCGACAACCGCGACGTGCCGTTGATCCAATTCATCGTGCTCGTCCTGGCCGTCTTCTACGTCATCCTCAACATCGCCACCGACGTCGGAGTGTTGCTCGTGACGCCCCGCAAGCGCTACCCCCGCTCCTGAACATGGCAGCTGTATCCTCATCGAGCGAAACCGTCCAGCCGGCGGCACGGCGAGCCCGAGGCGGAAGGGTCTCCCGTGTCTTCCGCCGTGCGCTCCGCACTCGGCGCGGTCAGATTGGTCTCGTGCTGACGTTGTTCGTGTTCGCGGTCGCCTTCATCGGCCCGCTGCTTCCGACCGTCTCGCCGCTCGCGCTCCTGACGGCGCCGTTTGCTCCGCCCGGGCATGGTGCTGGGCCGCTCGGCGCCGACGTCCTCGGTCGCAGTGTTTTCGCCCGGGTTCTGAACGGCGGATGGCGCCTGATGCTCCTCGCGATCGCGGCGACAACGCTCGCCGTTGGGCTCGGCGCGATTCTCGGAGTAACCGCGGCCTATCGTGGCGGTTGGATCGACTCGCTGATCATGCGTTCGGTAGATGTCGTGCTTGGCATCCCGCAGCTGGTCTTCGTCCTGATGCTGCTCAGCGTCCTCGGACCGAAGGTTTGGCTGATCATCCTTGCCGTCGGTCTCTCCCAGGCGCCTCAGGTGGCGCGGGTGATCCGCGCCGCTGCCCACGATGTCTCCGAGCGGGACTACGTGAAGGCGGTCGCGGCATGGGGAGTACCCCCTCGCACCGTCATTCGCCGCCACGTGATCCCCAGCCTGATCACGCCGCTGATGGTCGAGTTCAGTCTCCGGCTCAGCTTCGCGATCATCCTGGTGGCCGGTCTGAGCTTCCTCGGTCTCGGAACTCAGCCACCCAACGCCGACTGGGGCGTGATGGTCAACGAAAACCAGCTCGGGATGTCCACGAATATCTGGGCGGTCCTCGCACCTTCGATCCTGCTCGCGATCCTCGCCATCGGTGTGAACACGTTCTCCGATGCCATTGCTCGCGCAAATCTTCATTCGGGTGCTGCCGACGACCCGACAATCCAGTTGCTCGTTGCGCAGTCCGGCGTCGGCGAGGGCGCGGATGATGACGCCGATGCCGCGGCGATCGAGGAGGTCCTCGGATGAGCCATCTGTCAGCCCAGCCTCCTCCCGGCGGTCCCATGGTCGTCGCCGAGGGCCTTTCAGTCGTCGTCAAGGACCTCACCGTGTCAGTCGTCGCGAGCGGAGCCCCGGTCGTGCAGGACGTCGCCTTTTCGATTGCCGCCGGGCGGACAATGGGACTTGTCGGAGAGTCAGGGTCCGGGAAGAGCACCGCGGCGGTGGCGCTCCTCGGGTTGGCCCGCCCCGGGCTCACGATCACCTCGGGCTCGGTCTGCATCGGCGGGGTTCAGGTGCTCGAGCTCGCAGACAACGAGCTTCAACGATCCCGCGGGTCGCTCGTCTCGTATGTACCCCAGGATCCGGCGGCGAGCCTGAATCCGGCTCACCGCGTCGGCGACCAGCTCCGCGAGGCGCTCACCGTTCACGGTGAGCCGGACGTCGACGCGAGAATCAGTCAGCTGCTCAAGGACGTTCGGCTTCCGGACACGCGGAAGCTGCGCCGTAGCTACCCGCATCAGCTGTCCGGCGGTCAGCAGCAGCGCGTCGTGATTGCGATCGCGTTCGCGTGCCGACCCAAGCTGATCGTCCTCGACGAGCCGACGACCGGTCTCGACGTGACCACCCAGAGACATGTCCTCGACACGATCCGCGAGCTTTCCAGGAACTACCGATCGAGCACCGTCTACGTCAGCCACGATCTCGCCGTTGTGGCCCAGATCGCCGACGACACCGCTGTGATGTACGCGGGGCGCCTCGTCGAGCAGGCCCGATCACGCGAGCTGTTCGCGAGTCCTCGCCATCCCTACACCGCCGGTCTGCTGGCAGGTGTTCCATCGCCGGATCGGAAGCAGCGGCTGGTGGGCATTGAGGGCAAGCCACCGCGTCCCGGTCGCTGGCCGCCTGGTTGCGCATACGCCGGCCGGTGCTCGAGGGCGACCTCGGAATGCCGTGCGAGCGTTCCTCCGCTTGAAACGATCGACGCCGGACGTGTCGTTCGCTGCTTCCACCCGCTGGACGCCCCGATTGTCACATCGATCGCAGCGGACCTGTCGGCTCACGCGACCGCGCGTGCCGGCAGCACTCTCAAGGTGATCGACCTGAAGGCGGGGTACGGGGGGACAGAGGTCCTCCACGGAGTGAGCTTTGAAGTCGATCCTGGCCAATGCACTGCGATCGTCGGCGAGTCGGGCTCGGGCAAGACCACGCTCGCGCGTTGCCTTGTCGGCCTGCACTCATCCTGGAGCGGGGAGATTCGGCTCGGCGATGACTCTCTCAACACCGCTGCCGCTCGACGGACCAAGCAACAGCTCCAGCGCATGCAGTACATCTTCCAGAACCCGTTCGGCTCCCTGAACCCCACGATGACCGTCGCCGAAAACGTCGAGGAGCCGCTACGCCACTTCGAGCGCCTGTCGCCGTCGCAGCGTCGCGAGCGTGCGATCGAGGCGTTGAACACGGCCCATCTCGGCGTCGAGTTCGCAGATGTGGCGCCGGGACGAATCTCCGGCGGAGAGCGCCAGCGCGCCGCGGTCGCACGAGCGTTGATCGTCCATCCGGAGATCCTCGTCTGCGACGAGATCACCTCGGCGCTTGATGTCTCGGTCCAGGCACTGCTCGTCGAGGCGCTCCGTGACCTCCAGACTGAACGTGGGCTATCGATGGTGTTCATCACCCACAACCTTGCTGTGGTGCGGAGCATCGCGCACCACGTGATCGTCCTCGAGCGCGGGCGCGTGGTCGAGAGCGGTGACGTCGAACAGGTGCTCGAGCACCCTCAGCACCCCTACACCCAGCAGCTTCTCGAGGATCTCCCGCGATTGTCCTCAGCGGTGTCACGTAGCGCTGCCTAGGCGGTGTCACCCAGCGCCGAGTAGGCATTGTCACGCACCGCCGCGAAGGAGCTCACGGGCGTAGATCGTGCAGGAGCGGCAGTAGGTCGCGCTCCACGCGATCAAGCTGTTCGGCTTCCGTCCCGTGTATCGGTTGCAGAACGACTGCGTCGGCGCCGGCGTCATACAACGCACGGATCGCGTGCGCGCATTCCGTCGGATTTCCCGAGACGGTGAGCTCGCCGATCACGGCGTCGGACGGGCCTTCCGTCGCGAGATGCGCAACCTGGAACTGCATAGACTCCTGATCGAGTGCTCCTGCGACCGTCGCCTGGATGCGCGTGCGGGCGATCTCGGAATCGTCGTCGATCGAGAACCAGACGAACACGGTCACGCGTTGCTCGGGGCGTCCGATCCGCTCCACGGAGCGCCGAACGTATGGCGGGCCCGAACCTTCCGCAAGGATCACGCCCCCTGCGACTCGAGCGGCAACGTCCAGGCCTCGCGGACCGCGGACGCCGAGGCTGATCTGTGGCGGGTCGGCCGGTGGATAACGGAGCTTCACCCCGTCGAGATTCACCCACTCACCGTGCATCGTCACCGTCTCGCCTGCCAACAGTTGATTGGAGGCGTCCGTCGTCTCCTCGAGGCAGGACAGAAGCCCGCCTGGGTGTGCGCCGACCTGCTTCAGCCAGAACGGCATCCCGTGACCGAGACCGGGAAGAAAGCGGTGTGGGAACGTACGGCACAGTGACGCGACGTCCATCGCGAAGTAGGCAACGTTGCGAACCGCGGCCGGGGCTATCCCGAGTCCGACGACGACGCGATCGGTCGCGCTCAATGCGATTGCGGACTGCGCGATCCCGCCGTTCAGTTCGAGGTCCTCGCAGATCCAGACCTCGTCGAGTCCATGCTCCTCGATGGCCTTCGCGAGGACCGGCACCTTTTCCGTCGGGAGGCCGTCAAGCTTCATGCCGAGCGTGGGCATCAGGTCCTTTCAGTGATTGTTGACGAGGCAGGTTGCGAGCAACCGCCGAAGTGGCGGTTCCGGCGAGTGCCGTTCAGCTCGTAAGGACTCCCTTTGCTGCCACGCGGAGCGCATTGGCTGCGATTGTGAGAGCCGGGTTCACGGCCGCGGACGACGGAAACACCGACGCATCGACGATCCAGAGATTCTCGACGTCGTGGGAGCGACAGTCCGGGTCGACGACGCTCGTTGCGGGATCCTGACCCATCGATGCCGTCCCGCACTGGTGAGAGGTCGCGGCGATGCCGAGATGTTGGGTGAAGATGATCGGGTAGCCGCACCTGCGGAGCGCGCGGCTGAGGCGTCGGACAAGCTCCTGATGGGGAGTGACGTTGTTCGCAGTCCAAGCGAGATTGACCCGACCGCGCTCGTCAATCATCACGCGATTTCGGGCCTCTGGGAGATCCTCAGTCTCGACGAAGAAGTCGATGCTGCGCCGCGTGAACCACTCCAGCACATCAAGCGGAACCCATCGGCGATGAGCCTTGATCGTCGCGCCCTGGAGCTTGCCGAGCCCCTGGACGTTTCCGAGGGGGTACTCGTTCGTGGGGCCGGCCTCATACCAGTCGTTGAGGCCGAGTGTCTTCTGGAACGTGAGATGGTGCTCCGGGCCCGGTCGGACTCCGACGACGAACGTCGACACGTGTGCCATGTAGTTGCGGCCGACCAAATTCGAGCTGTTTCCAACCCCAAGCTCGTGACCGGATCGCGAGCGCAGCAGCAGCGCGGCAGTGTTGACCGCGCCCGCGGCGATCACGAATCGCTGCGCGCCAATTCGCAATGAGCGTCCTGCGCGCGTCACCTCGAGGTGAACCACCCGGGATCCGTCCGCGCTCGTCACCACTGAGTGCACCTTCGCCCCAGTCATCAACCGAACCGTCGGCGAGAGGAGCGCCGGGCGCATCGCGGCGACATCGGCGTCGCCCTTCGCGTCGAGCATGCACGGATAGGAGTCGCAGGTCCGGCAGAGCACGCAGCGTCCCCCGGCCCGGCTGTCCACAGCTTGAGGCAACGAAAACGGCTTCAGTCCCTGACGGCGCAGGCCCTCGGCGACCCGCGCCACCGGCGGCTCGTGAGGCACCGGCGGGAACGGGTAGGGGTCGGACCGCCACGGATCGGTCGGATCCCCCTCGCCGCCATGAACCCAGAAGAGTGCCTCCGCCTGTCCGTAGAAGGGCTCGATCTCGGCATAGGAGATCGGCCATGCCGGCGAGATTCCGTCCTGGGTGACGACCTCACCGAAATCGGCCTCGCGGAAGCGTGGCAGGGTCGCACCGTAGAACTTGGTGGAGCCGCCGACATAGTGATAGTTGCCCGGTACGAACGCGTGGCCATCAGCGTCGATCCAGGGATCGGAGTTCTTGTAGCGGCCCAACTGATGTACGTCGCGTGCGGACCAGTTCTGGCGCTCACGCGGCAGGAAATCGCCTTGCTCGAGCACGAGCACGCGCGCGCCGGACTCGCGCAGTGCCCACGCCAGAGTTGCACCGCCCATGCCGGAGCCAACCACCGCGATATCGCAGTCGATCCGGTCGTCGGACTCTGTGACGACAGCTGGATTGCCGTCGCCGAAGATGTCAGACACGATGTGCCAGCCGCTCGGCGTCGTGGATCGCCTCAAGCATGCTCCGCGCGGCGACCGCATCGCCGACCCGGTCCACCGACGCACCTCGAGCCTTCAGATCAAAGTAGACGCCCGTCACCGGAGTGTGCCAGCCGGCAAGGAGTACGTTGTGGATCGCTTCAAGCTCGAACGGCCGTCCTTCCTTACGAAGGATCACCGTGTCGTCACGGACCTCGGTAAGCAGCGAGAACGGGTGCATCCTGATCCCGGCCTCGAACACCCGGGGAAGCATTTTGTTCTGACTGAACGGGCCGACGGCGGCGCCGACATATCCAAGCGGGGTCGAGAGATGCACCTCATGACCCTCGCCGGCCAGTTGCAGCGCCACGCTGATGCCCTTCCAGGAGCCCTCGCCGTCGTCGACGACGAGCACGCGATGACCGACCTGCGCTTCGGACTCCAGTAGATCCCAGGTCGTCAGGACGCGCTCGGATTCGATGCCGGCGACGGGCGGAAGACCGTGCGAGAGGTTGCCGATGATCGTCCGGCTGGGGGCCGAGCCCGTTGCCACCACGACGTGATCGGCGGCCAAGCCGAGCACGGACTCGGCGCTCGCGGCTTGCCCAAGCCTCACATCGACATGCAGCTTCGCAAGCTGGGACTCGAGGTAACGGGTCACCTCGGCGATGTCCTCGCGTCCCTTGACGCTGGCAGCGAGTTTGAGCTGGCCGCCGAGCGCCTGCCGGCGCTCGAGCAGGATCACCTCGTGTCCGCGCTGCGCGGCGATCTCGGCGCACTTCATGCCCGCCGGGCCACCGCCGACGACGACCACGCGCTTCTTGACCGATGCCGACTCGAGGGTTCCGGCTCCGAGCTCCCGTTCATAGCCCGCTGCGGGATTGTGAACGCAGGTGATGTGGGTGATTTTGAAGAGCCGATCGATGCAGCCCTGGTTGCATCCGATGCAGCCCCGAATGTCTTCGTAGCGTTTGGCTCGGAGCTTGTTGACGGTCTCGGGGTCGGCGATGTGCTGCCGCGTCATCGCGACCATATCCGCCTGCCCTTCGGCGAGAACACGCTCGGCCTCCTGCGCCTCCGTGACGCGACCTACGGCGATCACGGGGGTGTCGACGACCTGCTTGATCGCGCCGGCCAGCGGCACCCAGACCATTTTTGGGTGCTGCATGTCGGGCACGTTCTGGCTCGCGGAGTAGTACGTGCTGCCCTTGACGACGAAGTAGTCGATCTGTCCGGTCGCACCAATCAGCTGTGCGATCCGCTGACACTCCTCGACCCTGAGTCCTCCCGGGCTGAAGTCGTCACCCTGGATGTTCATCCCGACGAGGTAATCGGGTCCGACCTCGTCACGCACCGCCTGCATCGCGCGGAGCACGATCCGCGCACGGTTCTCGGTCGAACCGCCGTATTCGTCAGTGCGATGGTTTGAGTACGGCGAGAGGAAGCACGCGAGTAGGTAGCCGCCGTATCCCGAGTGGATCTCGACGCCGTCCATGCCCCCCTCCTTGGCGTGTCGCGCGCACAACGCGTGGGCGGCGATGATCTCCTCGATGTCTTCGGACTCCATCTCCTTGGGCATCTCGCGATTGAGCGGGCATGGGATCGAGGACGGCGCCCATAGGGGATGCTCGGACCAGGTCGAAGATGACTGCCGTCCGACATGCCCGAGTTGCATCACGATCCGTGCACCCTCGGCGTGGACTGCATCCGTGATTCGCCGCAGGCCTGGGACCACCTCCGGGAGAAATGCCCGAACCTCGCCGGGGACGTTCTGGGAGCTCGGGTGGATTTGCGGGAACGCCATCCCGATCAGCCCGACGCCGCCTCGCGCCCGCTCGCGGTAGTACGCCGTGTGCTGATCGGACGGGAGGTGCGATTGCGCGAATCCGGTTCCGTGTCCGGTCATCACGATCCGGTTGCGAATCTCGACGTTGCGGAGCGTGATCGGTTCGAAGATTCGGGTCAGGTCTGTCATTTCTTCTCCTGGTCGACGGGCCTGATCATGTGAAAGCAAGAGCGAGGCGAAAGAGCATCGGCGACGCGTCGCGTCCGCGCAAGGTCCGATCTATGCAATGGCGGCGGTCGTTTATTACGCGGTGCGCAGTCGACTCTGCTCGCCGCAGAGAGAGCTGCACACCCTGTGCAAATGCCTGACTGGACACTGCACCGGCTGACCGTTGCGGCCAGTCGGGTGTCACTCTAGCTTCCCGGTCACAGATGCCCATGCGGCCGCGAACCGACGGCCCTGGGTCGAGTACGCCGTCGCTTCAGTTGCGAGAAGGAGAACTGCATGACCCACGTTCTGTTCCTGTACGGCGGTTTTCCCGGCCACGCTCCGTACGACGTCGCTGCCGAGTGGGCCGATCCGCTGATGAGCGAGCTCGGGTTCGACGTCGACGTGGTCAACGATCCCTGTCGGCTCGATCAGGATCTCACCGTCTATGACCTGATCGTCATCGGCTGGACCCAGGCGCTGACGACCGAGGACCTGACCGACCAAGCCGAGCGGCGCCTCGTCGAAGCCGTTGCTCAGGGGACGGGCTTCGCCGGCTGGCACGGCATGACTGCGGCGTTCCGCGCGAGCCTGCCTTACAACTTCATGTGCGGCGCGGCGTTTGTCGAGCACCCGGGCGGCGAGGGTGTTGAGGTCCCCTACGACGTTACGATCGTCGATCGTGATCACGTCGTGACGCGCGGCGTCAATGACTTCAGGGCCGCAACCGAGCAGTACTACATGCTCGTCGATCCCGCCGTCCACGTCCTGGCGACGACGACCTTCAGCGGTGAGCACATGCCCTGGCTCGCGAACATCGAGATGCCGGTCGCCTACGTCAAGAACTGGGGCAAGGGGCGCGTCTTCTATCAATCCATCGGTCATCTACCGAAGGATCTCCAGGATCCAGAGGTGACCCGGCTGACGCGGCAGGGACTAGCCTGGGCCGCTCGAAACACCGACAACTAGGAGTAGCGCAATGAGGCTGTCCGGAGGAGAAATAATCGCTCGCTCGCTCAAGACGTACGGCGTGGAGTACGTCGCTGCGATCCCCGGCCATGGGGCGTGGTCGATGCTCGACGCGTTCCTTCAGCCCGAGTCGACGATCCCCGTGATCCAGGTCTTCCATGAGCAGAGCGCGACGCACATGGCTGACGGGTACTACCGTGCCTCGGGCAAGCCGATGGCGGCCGTGACGTCGGTCGGACCAGGCGCGACGAACACAATCATCGGTCTTGCCACGGCGTACGCCGACTCGACGAGTGTGCTGCTGATCACGGGCGCGCCGCCAACCCACATGCAGGGTCACGGCACCATGCAGGAGCTCGACCGTTACCACCAGAACGACTTCGGCTCGATCGTTCGGCCGGTGACGAAGCGCAGCTGGACCGTCAGCGATGCGGGCGAGCTCCCGTTCGTCATGCACAGGCTGTTCAACTCGATGCTCACCGGTCGTCCGGGTCCGGTTCATCTCGAGGTGCCGATGGATGTTCAGGCCGAGATGGTCGACGTAAGCATCCACGACCTGAGTGCGCGACTCCCGTTTGGCGTGTCCTACCCAGACCCAACTGCGATCACGGCTGCCGCGGCGCTGCTGCGCGCAGCGCAGCGGCCGGTGATCGTGGTCGGAGGAGGCGCGCTTCGTTCCCAGACGGCTGACGAGCTGTTGGCGCTTGCCGAGTCCACGGGCAGCGCGGTCGTCACAACGTGGAACGGCAAGGGAGGCTTTCCGGAGGATCATCGGCTGTTCGCCGGCTCGGTGGGGCAGACCGGGACCATTCCCGGGAACACGATCGCGGCGTCAGCGGACCTGATCGTCTCCGTGGGATGCCGATTCACCGACTGGTCGGCATCGAGCTACCGGCGCGGGGTCTCGTTCTCGATTCCGCCGGCGAAACTGATCCACATCGATATTGACGCTCAGGAGATCGGCAAGAACTATCCGACGGCTGTCGGCATCGTCGCCGATGCAAAGCCAGCGCTCGCCGCTCTCGTTGACGAGCTTGGCTCAGACGCCGGCAGAGCGGACCACAAGGAGATGCTCGTCGAGCTCGAAACGCTCAAGCGTGACTGGGCAGAAGTGACCTCAAAGCGGCTCGACAGCGAGGAGTACCCGTTCACCTCACAACGTCCCTTGCGCGACCTGCGGCGGGTGCTGCCACGGGATGGCATCGTCGTCGTCGGATCGGGCAACTCCCAGGGAGCTGTCAAGCAGTCGTTCCCGGTCTACGAGCCGCGGACCCACATGACCTCGGGGAGCTACTCGTCGATGGGATGGGCTGTGCCTGCAGCTATCGGGGCGAAGCTCGGCCAGCCGGATCGCAAGGTCGTCTGCGTGCTCGGCGACGGTGACTTCATGCAAACCCTGCAGGAGGTTGCCGTCTGCGTCACGAACGCGATCCCGGTGACGTTTCTCGTCCAGAACAACTGCGGGTACATGTCGATCCGCGGCGGTCAGCGCAAGATCATGGACCGCCACGTGGCCAGCGAGTTCACCCGTCCCGACGGGACTCCCTATTCGCCGGACTTTGTCGGCTTCGCCAAGAGCTTCGGCCTCGAGGCGTGGCGCCCGGAGTCCTCAGACGAGCTGGAGAGCACGTTGAAGCGGGCGGTCGAGACCGACGCGCCGACCCTCGTCGAGGTGCCGACCGCACGGGACGCGGCAGGTCCGTGGGTGCCCGGCTGGTGGGACTTCCCGGTGCCCGGCTATATCGACGACGAGCGCCAGACCGAATACACAGAAGGGCGCGCCGAAGAGCAGCATGTCTGACCGCTCGTCGGCGGCAGGTCCGTGACCTCCCGCAATCCCGCGAGCGGACGTCTGAGTGCGCGCGCACTCGCGCCGATTTCGTTTGCGCACCTCTGTACCGACTTCTGCCAAGGGGCGCTCCCGGCCCTGCTCCCGTTCCTGATCGCAGACCGAGGCCTGAGCCTCGCCCAGGCCTCGGTGCTGATCATCGCCGGGACGATCGGCTCCTCGATCATCCAGCCGCTGTTCGGGGTCTGGAGCGATCGCCTATCCCGGCCGGCGCTGATGCCGCTCGGTGTCGGCCTTGCCGCGATCGGGATCGGCCTCGTCGGGCTCTGCCACTCATATCCGATGATCGTGGCGTCCGTCTCGCTGATGGGCATCGGCGTCGCCGCCTTTCATCCTGAGGCAGCGCGGGTCGCGAACGCGATCTCAGCAGTGCGTCCCGGAGAGGGAATGAGCTACTTCGCCGTCGGCGGGAACCTGGGATACGCACTCGGGCCACTCGTCACCGTCCCGCTGATGCTCGCCTTCGGTCTTGCGGGTACGCCGCTGATCGCCCTCCCAGGACTCCTCGCGGCGGCGATCATCATGCGGCAGATGCCGTACATCACGGCGCACCTCCGGCCCGCGAGGACGTCCGGCGAGAGCCACGAAGGGCAGCTGAGGTCCGCCTGGCTGCCGTTCACGGGCCTCGTCACCGTCGCCGTGCTGCGGACGGTGCCGTTCTTCACGCTCCTGGCGCTGGTGCCGCTCTACATCGTGCGCCACTTCCATGCCGGAACGGCGCTGGGAGGCGTGGCCCTGACGTTGATGCTGCTCGGCGGCGCGACCGGGACGCTGGTCGGCGGCCGGTGCGCCGACCGGTTCGGCCGCAAGACGGTCGTCGTCGGCGCGATGGTCCCGCTCACACTTCTCCTGTTCGCGCTGCGCCACGCGGAACTCGCGGAGTTCATCGTGCTCCTGACCGCGGTCGGCTTCGTCCTCGAGGGCCCGTTCTCAACGACCGTCCTGATCGGCCAGGAGTTCCTGCCGGCGCGGATCGGCCTCGCCTCCGGCATCACCTACGGTCTGGCGATCGGGCTCGGCGGGATCATCGCCGGCGGGCTCGTTGCGATCGCGGGGGACGCCGGGATCGCCTTTGCGATCGGACTGCTGCCACTCTTCACGCTGACGGCACTCGCGCTGGCGATCGTCCTGCCGGTCCGGGCCCCGTGCGGCGCTCAGTCGGAAGACGCCGTGTCCGGATCCTGGATCAGCTCGACGGCGTTGCCGTCGGGGTCACGGAGGTATACCCAGCGCAGGCCGAACTCGTCCTCGTGCGGCGGCGACAAGAACTTGATGCCGTCGGCCGACAACTGATCGTAGGCCCCGTAGACGTCGTCGACGGCAAAGCAGAGATGCGCCGCGCCGACCTTCGAATTGTGAGCCGAGCGTTCGGCCGGGTGGTGGACGTAGCGGATCAGTTCAAGCATCACGCGCTCGCCAGGTTGGCGCAGCCAGACGATGTTCATGTCGGCGCTCGGCGTGTCGGCACCCTCGTCGACTTCGGGGCCGGCCGAGACGTAGCTCTTGAACAGCTCGAGGCCGAAGCGCTCGTAGAACGCGATCGAGCGATCGAGCTCCCCGACGGTGAACGACACATGATCGATGCGCTGAACCTTCAAGACGGGTCGTCTCGGGTATCGGTGCGGTGGTCCTGGCCGAGAGCGGTGGCCGCGGACATCACGCAGTCTGGCGGATTCGGTCGAGGCGTTCCTGCGCGCTCCGGGCGTGTCCCGGCAGCCGCTCGGCTTCACAGATCGCCAGGACCATCGGCGCGATCGCAGCCGACCCCTGCTCATCGGCGCGCTGGTAGGTGAGCGTCTTGAGGAACTTTCCGACCCACAGTCCGCCGGTGTAGCGCGCGGCGCCCGCGGTCGGCAGCACGTGATTGGTGCCGATGCCCTTGTCGCCGTAGGGCACTGTTGTCTGGTCGCCGAGGAATAGGGATCCGTAGTTACGGAGACGCTCGAGGTACCAATCGGGGTCGGCGGTGTGGA
This sequence comes from uncultured Solirubrobacterales bacterium, assembly GCA_963742025.1. GTDB lineage: Bacteria > Actinomycetota > Thermoleophilia > Solirubrobacterales > Solirubrobacteraceae > Palsa-465. Next base: position 253,088 of record CAVUKF010000002.1, on the reverse strand, counting down.
CCTCCACGTGCTCGGCTGCGAACCCATCAGCGACCTGCACCACCTCGTCATCGGTGTCGCACACGACGATCTCTCCGTAGGACTCCCAGGCCTCCGACGCGACTTCGCTCGTCGACAGGGCCTCAATCCGACGCGCGATCGCGGCCTGAGCCTTCTCGGCGATCGCGGCAGAGGTCGTGAGCAACCATCCCACGGATGTCGGTCCGTGCTCGAGCTGGCCGACGAGATCGGCCGCGATCAGCTCGGGATCCGCCGTGTTGTCGGCGATCACGAGGATTTCGGTCGGGCCGGCGAGCAGATCAATTCCGACCCGCCCGAAAAGTTGTCTCTTCGCCTCGGCGACGTACGCGTTGCCGGCGCCGACGATCATGTCGACCGGTGCGACATCCTCGATTCCGAACGCCATCGCGGCCAACCCATGGGCGCCGCCGACGCAGAGCACGGTGTCCGCTCCGCCGATGCACATGGCATACAGCATCGCCGGGTCGATCCCATCGGCGTTGAGCGGGGGCGCGCATGCAACGATCCGCTCCACGCCGGCCTCGGCGGCAACGATCGTCGTCATCAGCGCCGAAGCAATCAGCGGATAGCGTCCGCCGGGCACGTATGCGCCGACGGACTGCACGGGAACGTGGCGATGGCCGAGGACGATCCCGGGCAGCGTCGTGATCTCGAGATCCGTGAACATCGCGCGCTGAGCGCGGGCGAAGCGTCGGATCTGCTCGGCGGCGAGATCGATGTATCCGCGAAGCACCTCCGGGACCTGCTCGCCGGCGCACTGGACGGTGTCGGCATCCACGGTGAAGCGCTCGGGAACCCATTTATCAAACTGCTCCGAGTACCTCCGGACGGCCGGCTCACCGTTGAGCTCGACATCGGCCAAGATGTCGCTGACCGTCCGCGTGACCTCGGGAACTGCAGCCACGGGACCGCGGGCAGCATATTTCACGTAGTTGATCATTCTTACGTCCGAGTCAGGTTTATCCTGCCGCCAGTCTCGGACACGCCGCCTGCTGGGACAACGCACAAGATGCGAAACGCTTGCCTGGTGATTGCACGGTCCGTATACTCGCGCCGATGCTGCTGCGTGAGCTTTTCAGCTTCGAGATCCTTCAGAACGCCGGGCTCCGCGTGATCGTTGCAGATGATCTCGACCGCCCCGTGCGGTGGGCACATACGGGCGAAATCGTCGATATCGCGCGATATCTGCGAGGCGGTGAGGTGTTGTTCACCGCGGCGACCGGGCTCGCCAACTCAACCTCGGAGCGGCGGCGGCGCTATGTGCAGGAGCTCGCGGAGGCCGGCGCGGTCGCGCTCGTCGTCGAGCTCGGGCGTGGCTTCCGCAGGGTTCCGGCCGAGATGGTCGCCGAGGCGGCGGAGCGTGGCCTCGTGATCGCCGAGCTCGAGCGCGAGGTTCCTTTTGTCGAGGTCACTCAGCGGGTCCACACCGCGATTCTCAGCGAGCAGAACGCGGTACAGGAAAGCGCCACCGAGATCGGAGACGAGCTCGCGCGGCTCGTGCTCGAGGGCTCTCCGATGGCCCTGCTGCTTCAGCTGCTCGCCGACCGGTTGCGCAACCCGGTCGTACTGGAGGACGGCTCCCGTCACGCGGTTGCGTTCGCCAAGTACCAGCAGCCGATCACGTCGCTGCTGAGAAACTGGGCGGCTCACTCGCGTCAGGGACACCGCGGGGATGAGGTCGGCGTCCATGAGGCCGAGAGCGAGCCGAGGTGTGCGTGGAGCAGCATCGCCGTGCGGGGGGACACGTGGGGTCGGCTCCACGTGCTGGAAGTCGACACTCCAATGGACGACGTCACCCGCCTCGCGCTCAGCCGTGCGGCTTCGAACGTCGCCTTGTACCTCCTGGCCGAGCGCGACGCGTACCTCAGCGAAGCGGTGGAGCGCTCGCTCGTCACGGAGGTCGCCCACGGCCCGAACTTCAGCGGCGAGGACTTCATCGCTCGGGCGACGGGTCTCGGGATCGATGTCGACTCCCAGCTGGTGACGATCATCCTCGGCCGCCCGTACCACGCTACTGAGCGCGGTGCGTCGGAGATCGGCGAGCAGGACGTTCGCGACGCGCTCCGCCACGCGAGCTGGCCAGGCCTCGTCGGCACGCTCGCCGGACGGATCGCCGTGGTCGCATCGGCCGCGCCGCCCGATGCCCTCGATGCGAGCCTTGCGGCGCTCCGCGCTCGGCTCGCCACTGACCAGATTGATCTCCATATCGGCGTCAGTCGCCCGACGACGGCGTCGATGCTTCAGAGGGCGTTCACGGAAGCCCAGACCGCTCATCGCCTCGGTCCGACTGCGCACTCAGGTTACGTGCATCAATACGACGAGTTGGTCCTCTACCGTCTCCTGCTACCGCTGCTTCAGGCGGGACCGGAGCTCGCGAACTTCGTCGAGGATGAATTGGGCGACCTGATCCGCTATGACCAGGAACACCGCTCCGAGCTGTTGCGAACGCTCGATGCGTATCTGCAAACGAACGGCAGCAAAGCGGCGACGGCCGAACTTCTCTTCCTTCAGCGTCGGTCGGTCTATTACCGCCTGACGAGGATCGAGCAGCTGCTCGGGCGTGCGATCGATGCACCGGACCAGCGCATGCAGATGTACCTCGCGCTGCGGGCACGTGAGGTGCTCGAGATCCGTGACCGCGAGCCGGTCAACGGCGCCTAAGGGTTCGTAGGGGAATTAGTTGTGGGAATTGACGAGTGGCTGGGCGTGGCTGGCGCCGCCGGCTCGCCCTGAGAATACTGGGGGTATTTGATGGCGAGCCGGTGGCGGCAGGCGCGTCCAGGCGCCGTCAAAACCGCAGATAATTTTCCGGCGGGCCCTAAACGAGCCTGGCCGGGTGGCCGAAGGGCGTGTGGCGAGGTCAATCGTGCCCGAATAGGAGGGTGGACATGAAAGCAGCGGTCTTCGCCGGAGCGGGTCGGGTCGAGATCAAGGACGAAGCACCGCCTGCGCTGTCGAGCTCGCGGGACGTGATCGTGCGCGTTGAGGTCTGCGGTATTTGCCGCTCGGAGATCAGCGCCTTGGGCGCCCAGACCCAGGTGGACGTCAAACCTGGAGTGATCTTGGGTCATGAGTTCGTCGGCGAAGTCGTCGATGCAGGTCCCGAGAGCCAGCAGCTGCTGGGCGAGAGGGTGGTTGCTGATCCGAACATCCACTGCGGGCGCTGCCACTACTGCCGGTCGGGGGAGCCGCAGCACTGCGACAACTGCGAGCATCTCGGTGCGACGCTCAATGGGGCCTTCGCCGATCTCTGCGTTCTTCCCGGGGATGCCGTTCACCTCGTTCCACGCGGTCTTGACGGCGATCTCGCCGCGTTGGCCGAGCCGCTTGCGTGCGTTCTCAACGCGACCACTCGCGCGGGCTGGGCCCCGGGCTCGCCGGTCGTCATCCAGGGAGCGGGGCGGACCGGTCTGCTGTTTTGCATGCTCGCCAAGCTCGCAGGAGCGACGCCGCTGATCGTCTCGGAGCCATCGGCGACTCGGCGGCAGGAGGCGCTACGAGCAGGCGCAGACATCGTCTTGGACCCCACCTGTGAGGATCTGGTCGAGATGGTTCACAGCGTCACCGATGGGCGTGGTGCGCACGTGGTGGTCGACGCCGTCGGAACGTTGCTCGACCAGGCGCTCGGATGCTTGCGCAAGGGTGGGAAGGCTCTCATCTCCGGTGTCGACGAGACCGCGCGGGCGACGATCACCCCTAGCCTAATCGCGAATCGGGGGCTCTCAGTCGAGGGCGCGTACAGCGCTCGGGCCTCGTTCCCGCTTGCGCTCACGCTGTTGAGTGCCTATCCGGATCGCTTCGGCGCGCTCGCCACCGGCCGCTTCGGCCTCGCGGAGTTCGACGACGGCGTTGCGGCGGTGCGCGCGGGCCGCAGAGTCAGCGTGCTGGTATATCCAGGTGGGCTGCCACCCTGGCACGCCAAGACCGGGGCGGATGACGAAGAGGGTCGCTCGTCGTAGCCATGAACGATGTGTGAAAGTGCTCCGTCAGCACAACACACTCCGCCTGTTGTGATGCGACTGTCGCCTGATTAGCGTGCCCGTATGAACTCTCCTCGACAGATCGACCTTGATGGACGCGTCGCCCTGATCACCGGCGGCGCTCGCGGCATCGGGTTTGCGATAGCCGAACGCCTGCTGGCAGCGGGCGCCAACGTCGCGATCGCGGCACGAACCCAGGCGGACCTCGACCGCGCTCATGACCGCCTCGCGGCACCCGACCGGGTCAGCATCCACCGATGCGACGTGGCGGACCCCTCCCAGGTGAGCGAACTTGCTGATGCGGTCAGCGGTCGATTCAAACGACTTGATGTGCTCGTCTGCTCCCACGGCGTGTATGCCGGGACGCGCTCGTTCCTGGACATCTCGCTGGACGAATATGACCGGACGATGAACGTCAACATTCGCGGTACGTTCCTCTGCGCGCAGGCGGCGGCGCGCAGGATGCTCGACCGGGGAGACGGCGGGCGGATCCTGTTCATTTCGTCGATGAACGCCGTGATGGGCCAGTACGGCTCGGCAGACTACGACGCCTCCAAGGCTGCGCTGCACGGCTTGACGCGATCGCTCGCAATCGAACTCGCCCCTGAGCGCGTGACGGTGAACACGATCGCGCCCGGTTGGGTGCGGACGGAGATGTCTGCGGAGGAACTCGAGCACCTTTCGGAGATGGTGATGAACCCGTCGCGAAGGGTCGGCGAACCTGCGGACATTGCCAGGGCCGCTCTGTGGCTCGCGGATCCGGACAACGACTACGTGACGGGCAGCGTCGTACTCGTCGACGGTGGACAAACGGCGATGCTTCCGTTGCCCTGGCCGTCGGATCGCCCCAACTCGCTTGTCTAGATAGCCAAGTAGAGCGAGCGCCTCAGACGTCACGGAGCCCGCGCCACGCGAGCACGCCGCCATCGATCAGAAATGACGCTCCATTGATGAACGATGCGTCGTCGGATGCGAGGAAGCAGACGAGCTGCGCAATGTCCTCCGGCTGCCCGAGACGCGGGACCAGATGAGGTCGCGTCAGCTCCCCTTCGAGGCCCTGGCGGTCTGTCGAGGTACTGAAGTAAGGGTCGAGCATGGGCGTGTCGACGGACGCGGGGCAGTAGCAGTTGCACCGTATTCCGTCGGGCGCAAGATCCATCGCTGTCGTCTTTGTCAACTGGACGACCGCCGCCTTTGAGGCGCAGTAGGCCGGCTCCTCGGGAAATGCGACGAACGCGGAGATCGACGCCGCATTGACGATCGCCCCGTGCCCGGACTTCCGTAACAGCGGCGCGGCGTACTTCGTGCACAGCCAGACCCCCTTGACGTTGACGTCGAATACCCGGTCCCAGGTTTCCTCCGGGATCGTGTCGATCCGCGTCTTGTCGGTGAACTGCGTATCCAGCACACCGGCATTGTTGTGCAAGACGTCGAGGCGGCCGAACTGCTCATCGACGGCGGCCATCAAGGCTTTGACACTCGTCGCCTCGGTCAGATCGCACGCGTGCACGAGTACGGTCGCGCCTGCATGCGCGACCTGCCGGGCTGCGTCCTCACAGCGCTCTTCGCTGATGTCCGTCAAGACAACCGCAGCGGCACCGCGTTCGGCCATCAGCGTGGCGGCGGCCGAGCCCATGCCGCCGGCCGCTCCGGTAACCAGGCAGATCTTGTCATTGAGCATCGGCCGAAGGCTCGCGACGGCGGCTCCGCGTGGCAAGACACACTCTGAGGCAGAGCAATCACGGCGGCTGCTCGGTCCGTGCAGCAAAGCCGCATAGCGTGCAAACGCGATCGAAGCGTTTCGCGCTATGTTCCTTGTTCCGGAGGCGCCCCCACGCGGAGACTGATCGGGATGCCGTCAAGGTTCGTAGGAGTCCGTCGCCGTCGTAACCACCCCATTGTCTGAGGAGGGACTCGTCGGTTGGGGTCTGGTCGGCGCGAGCAGCTTCGCCGCAGAAGTCATGGTCGAGGCGCTGACGCGACCGGGTCGTAGCCGCGTCGGGGCAGTCTTCTCAAACTCTCAGGAACGCGGACGGACGTTCGCGGAGGGCAACGGAGTCCCCCGGGTCTACGCCTCGCTCGAAGGGATCCTGGCCGATCCCGACGTCGATGCGGTCTATGTCTCGAGCACCAATGACCTCCACGCGTCGCAGGTCACAGCGGCCGCGCGTGCCGGCAAGCATGTCCTCTGCGAAAAGCCTCTGGCGACGACCCTCCCGGATGCGAGACAGATGCGGGACAGCTGCCGCGCGGCCGGCGTGGTCCTCGGAGTCAACCACCATATGCGCTGCCAGGAGACGGTCAGAACGATGCGGCGACTGCTTGACGCCGAGGCGGTCGGCGAGATTCTGGCGGCGCGCGTCTCCTTCCTCGCGTCGCTGGTCGAACACCGCCGCACCTGGCGGGTGAGCAGTCCCGAGGCCGGCGCCGGCGTTGTGCTCGACCTTACGGTCCACGACGTCGACACCGTCCGCTACATCCTCGACGACGAGATTGTGAGTGTCGCCGCGATTGCAGCAAACCAAGGGTTGTCGGTCGAGCCGATCGAAGACGCGGTCGCCGGGGCGATGCGCACCGAGCGGGGAACGCTGGTGTCGTTTCAGGACGCCTTCACGGTCGGCCATGCGGGGACGGCGCTCGAGATCCACGGGAGCAGCGGCTCGATCATCGGCCGAGACCTCTTGGGCGCCGCTCCCACCGGGGAGGTGTTCCTGCGTCGCGGTGGCACGGTCGAGTCGGTGCCGATCGAGAGCCGTCCGAATCCGTATGTCCGCGTCGTCGACGCGTTTCTCGATGCGATTCGCGGACAGGGCGAGCCGGCGGCGACGGCCGAGGACGGGATCGGTTCGTTGGCGGTTGCGCTGGCCGTGCTGAGGGCGGCGCGGACAGGAGCGACGATCAATCCCGCGTCCCTCTGAGCGATCTGTCACGGGTCATTTGGCTGAGCGGCGCAACGGCGAGCAGAAGCACAATCGGGATCGCCAGGGCCAAGCTCAGACCGGTCAGATGGGCGACAAGTCCGATCAGCGCCGGACTTGACAACTGACCGACGTAGCCCATCGTGCTCGCCCGGGAGAGCGCCCAAGCGGGGGGAACGCCGGTCGTGTTCCCTGCGTTCGTGAAGGCGATCGGGACGATCGTCGCTACCCCCAGCCCGAACACGGCGTAGCCGGCGAGCTCGATTTGGATCGATCCGCCGAGAACAGCGAGCACCATCCCCCCGCTGGATACGAGCGACGCCCATAGAAGTGTCATTCGCCGACCGAGGCGGGATATCAGGGCATCGCCGGTGAACCGACCGATTGCCATGCCGATACCGGTCAACGCCACTCCCAGCGGCGCGATGCCGTACGAGGCGTGTCCGTGTTGGTGAAGAAAAACGCCACTCCAGTTATCGACCGCGCCCTCCGCGAAGAACGCGCAGAACGCGACGAACCCCGCGATTATCAGGAGTGGATGCTCCTGGAGCCGAAGCCTCCGCACGTCGGTCGAGGGCGCATGCGCCTCCGCGTCAACGACTTGGTCGGCGCCGCGCCCGAGCAGGTCGCGCATGCTGAGTAGGCTGACCGCCGTGAACATGCCGGCGGCGAGGGCGAAGTGGGCAACGGGTTCGACACTGAGTGCGGCGGCCAGAGCGCCGAGCGAGGCGCCCACCAGTACGCCGACGCTGTAGACACCGTGCAGCCCTGACATCAGTGGACGCTTGTAACGACGCTCCACCGCCACACCCTGTGTGTTCATGCAGATGTCGAGCCCGCCGAGGGCGAAGCCGAACAGAGTGAGACAGACGGTCAGCTCCAGCAGGTTGCGGGCCAGTCCGAGGAGGACCAGGGTCGTTCCGGTCGCGCCTGCCGCCCAGCGGGCGGTGGTCGCGCTCGACCACCGGCGGACGGAGCCCGGCATCAGCTGCATCGCGAGTACCTGGCCGATCGGGGGACCAATCAGGGCCACCCCGAGCTGGGCAGTGCCGAGGCGCAGCTCGTGCTGAATCACCGGGATCCGCGAGACCCAGGTCGACAGAAAGGCTCCGTATACGAAGAACGCCGCCGCAATACTGACGCGGGCTCGTTGTAGCTGCGTCAGCGTCGGACCGGGTCGGCCACTGGAGGCGCGCGAGGTTATCCGCGCACCGTGATGCCCCAAGCCGACGCTTGGAAGCCGGACCCCTTCGGCGAGCATGAGTATGGGCCGATGCCGACCGCGCCCGGCAGGAACAGGGTCCGATACACCCGCCAGGCGCCGGCTTCCTCGACGAACACCTCGATCGTCCCAGCGCGCCGGACAGCTCGCAGCCTGACGCTGGTGGTGTCCCAGCGCTCGCGTGACCAGTCGGACTCCTCGCGCGTGTGGACCGCCGAGAGCCAAACGTCACCATCGACCTCGATTCCCGCCTTCAGCCAACGCAGCTCCGAAGCGACGACCATCAGTCCGACCTGGTCATAGAGGCCTTCGAACGCGCCGGAAACCTCCAGTTCGAGTTCGAAATCGTCCTCCATCGGCGTCAGCAGCGAGCAGCCGTCATGGGCGCAGGGGACGCCCTCGGTCGTGCGCCAGAAGTCCGTCCCGCCTTGGCAACGCCAAACCACGGCCAGCCCGTCCGCGTTCCACTCGGTAGGGTCGCGATTCCATGACCACAAGCGATTTGGGACCTGGCCCAGGGCGAACGGTGTCGCCGCGGAAGGCGTAGACGCATCGTCGCGGAGCGGAGACGTCACGATCGAGATGCCTCAGGATCGCGGTCGAACATGTACGGCCGAGTTTCAGATCGGCCTTGTTGCGAGGTGATCAGGTGCGCCGCGCGCTCCCCGATCATGATCGCCGGCGCATTCGTGTTGCCGGTGATCATGCGCGGCATCACAGAGGCGTCAGCCACCCGGAGGCCGCTCACCCCCTTGACCCGCAGCAGTGGATCGGTGACCTCACCGATCGCGCACGTTCCACACGGGTGGTAGAAGGCGAAGGTCGTGCGCGTGATGAACTCGTCGATCGCCGCATCTGAGTCTGATGCTGGGATCAGGCCCTCGGAAGCGGCCAGCGAAAGGTCGAGCAGGTGCGCGCTGAGAGCGGGTTTGCGTGCCATCTCGAGCGCCAGGCGGATCCCGTCACGTAGGGCGACGCGGTCGCTGGCCTCGCGCAGGAAGTTGTGCTGGATCCGTGGCTTCGAGTAGGGCTCCGGGGTCCGCAGGCGCACCCAGCCGCGGCTCGCGGGCCTGGCCACGTAGGGGCCGAACGAGAGGCCGGAGCGTCTCGACGGCCCGAGGCCCTCATCGAGTGACAGGCCGAGAGCGGCATGAAACTGCAGGTCGGGCGCCTCGAGCTCGGGCCGCGAGCGGATGAAGCCCCCGGCTTCGGCCCAGGTCATCGGGCCGTCCCCATCCTGGTAGAGCCGAGCTTCTTCTGCGCTGGTGTCACCGCCCAGCATCGGATGCTCGGTCTTGCTCGGCAGCGCGAGCATCGAACCGGCGTGATCCTGCAGGTTGCGTCCGACCTCAGGAAGGTCGGCTATCGGCTTGATACCGGCCTCGCGCAGCTCATCCGCTGGACCGACGCCCGAGAGCAGCAGCAGTTGTGGTGACAGATAGGCGCCGGCCGAGAGGATGATCTCGGCATTGGCGTAGATCGTTCGCTGCTCGCCGGCGCGGTCGACCATGATGCCGCTCGCTCGATCGCCGTCCCACACCAGTCGCAGCGCAAGCGTCGAATCAAGCAGCGTCAGGTTCTCGCGGGATCTCGCGGGCTCGAGGAACGCTTTCGCGCTGCTGCATCGCAGCCCGTTGCGCTGGGTCACCTGGTAAATGCCAACGCCCTCCTGCTCTGGCCCATTGAAGTCGTCGTTGTCCGGGTAGCCTGACTCGAGCGCCGCCCCCACCCATGCCTGGAGCAGTGGGTGTACCGAGCGAGCATCACTTACGCTCAGCGGTCCGCCGGCGCCGTGGAAGGCGCTGGCACCACGTTCGTTGTCCTCTGAGCGCACGAAGAATGGGAGGACATCGTCATATCCCCAGCCGGTAGCGCCATCAGCTGCCCACGCGTCGTAATCGGCCCTGTTCCCGCGGACGTAGAGCATCGTGTTCATCGCGCTCGTTCCCCCCACAACGCGCCCGCGCGGCAGATAGTTGCGACGCCACCCGAGCGCCGCCTCAGGCTCGGTTTGAAGGTCCCAGTCGTACGCCGATTTCAGTTGGCGCGCGAACAGCGCGGGAACCTCGAACAGGCGCCCTGCGCTTGGAGGTCCGGCCTCGATCACGGCCACCTGCAGGTCTGGGTCCTCGCTGAGCCGGCCCGCCACCGCGCAGCCGGCTGAACCAGCGCCGACGACGATGTAGTCGTAAACCTCTCGCAGAGCCATGGCATGATTCTCGGTGTGGTCTTGATCCGCTGCAATACCCAGGATGAGAGACTTGCACCCAGTTCGGTGCACGGCCCGTGCACCAAGTGCCCGGCCAGTGTCTGTGTCCGGTTCGCCGGGGGCGCACGGTGTACTCTGGACACCGGGTCCAAGTTGGGTACGATCCGCTGAGCGAGGTGTCGTGCTCATTCGAGCACGACCGTCGGCTCTGTCGGATCGACGCTACTGAGAGGAATTCGAACATGCCGGCTCCTGCGATCGACCTAGGCGCTCTGCTGCCCCGCGACCTTGTTCGCTCGGAGGACCTCGTCGCGGAAGCTAGGTTTCGAGCAGCCGAGATCGAGGTCGGGACCACGCTCTACCTGGCTGAGAAGGGCGTGCGGTCAGAGATCGAGTACCGCCGGCGTGCCGCTGAGCAACGCATACCCTGTACGGCCATGAACATCGGCCTGGCCACGTGGGCTGACACGCGCGAGGCGATCGCCCTGATCCACGAGGATTCGCTGTCTCGGGGGATCCGGCCACCCGATCGCTACGAACTGCTGGCCGAGAGGCGGATGGGGTTGCCTCCGGAGTTGCGCGAGTCCGCGCCGCCTGAGACGGGTCCGTGTCTGTGGAGCGAACAGGACTGGTGGGAGCTGGGCAACACGGTGCCGATCCAACCAGAGGCAGGCGATAACACGATCGGCGGTCCCGGATCGGTGCCGAACGTCACTGCCGCACTCAAAGCCGGGGTCACGACAGTTGGGGTCGCCAGTCAGTTCGTGTGGCGCTGGCCGTACTGGGACGATGAGGTCGCTCAGATCGAGGCGGTGGTGACTGCCGCGTCGATCATCGCAGCCAAGAAGGATCAGGGCGCCTGCCTGAACACCTACCTTGATGATGGCTACTGCGGAGCGTTCGGAGACTACGCGGTCCTGGTCGGCTGGGCGATGCTGGAGCGATATGTGTTCGAGCAGCTTCTCGGCGCGCCCTTCAGCGTCTCATGGGGCGGGCTGACCGCCGATCCGTTCCACAAGTCAGCAGTCACGCTTGCGTTGCACCGCCTGAACCCAGACTGCGTGCCTCCGGCCTACATCCAGGGGGACACGATCAGTCACACCGATGACTTCAAGCTCAACTTCGCCGCCGTGTCAGTCGACGTGCTGACGACAAAAGCTGTCTGCATCCATTACGGGATCGCTGCCGGAGTGATTGCCGTCCCAGTGACGGAGACGACACGGATCCCGTCTTGGGAGGAGGTCGCCGAGATCCACGCTGTCAATCGCCGGCTCGAGGATTACCTGCCGGCGATGGAGCGGTTCATCGACTGGCGTGCGATCGAGACCGAGGCCGATCGATTGGTGGTGGCGGGCAGGCGCGTGTTCGAGAACTGCATTGACGCAATGAGCGCGACCGGGGTCGACGTAGGTGAGCCTCTACAGGTTCTGCTTGCTGCCAAGCGGGTCGGCGCGGACATGTTCGAGCGGCTGTTCTCGGTCGGAGAACCGGCAGACGAGGAGTTCGGTGGCCGCCGACCCGTGCTGCGCACGGATCTCGTGGCCAAGACGATCGCTCTGCGCTCCGAGGCGCTGGCAGATATCAGGCAGCGCTTCGGCGGAGAGTCGCTCAAGGGCCGGACGATCGTTGCCGCGTCCACTGACGTTCACCATTTCGCGCTCTACCTGCTCGGCTCCGCGCTGCGCGAGGCCGGCGCCACCGTCGTCGACATCGGCGTCAGCCGCGATCCCGAGGACATCGTCAAGGTCGCGATCGAGGTGGCTGCCGACGCGGTCGCGGTGACAACCCACAACGGGGTGGCCCGCTCGTTTGGCGCGGCGCTCACGCAGGGGCTCGCGGTCGAGGGGTGCTCCGCGACGGTGTTCATGGGCGGGGTGCTGAACGAGGACACCGCCGATTCCCCGACACCGGTCGACGTGCGCGAAGCGCTCTGGCAGCAGGGCATAAGCACGCCTGGCGACCTACGCACACTGATCGAGCAGCTGGGCGCGGTCTGACGGCGCATTGGTTCGGTCACTCGCCGACTTCGGCAGCACGTTCACGAAGGTCGCATTAGTCGACTGCGACACGGGGACGCTGCTGTCCAGCGCGCAGCATCCGACGACAGCATCGACCGACGTCTTCGACGGCTTCGTGTGCGCACTTGATTCGGCTCTTTCGACCGCCGGGCTAGGTGCGACGGACGGAGCGCTGGCAGCTTCGAGCGCCGCCGGTGGCCTTCGCATGGCGGCAGTCGGGCTGGTTGACGATCTGACCGCGGCTACGGCAAGACGGGTGGCGCTCAGTGCCGGCGCAAGAATCGAGGCAGTTTGGTCCGGACGGCTGGGGCAAGCCGAGACGCGGCAGATCGCACGACAGGCGCCAGATGTCCTGCTGTTCGCCGGAGGGACCGACGGCGGCGAGCGTGAACGAGTGCTTAGCAATGCTCGAGCCGTTGCCGACGCCCGGTCTGGCGCCGCAATCGTCGTGGCCTGCAATCGCGAGGTGGCGTCGGCGGTCAGCCGTCTGTTCGAGCGGTCGGGACACGACGTGGTGGTCGTCGCGAACGTGCTCCCGTCGATCGATCGCGAGGCGCCGCAGCCGGCGCGCGAGGCGATTCGTGAGTTGTTCATCGACCGGGTCGTTCGCGGCAAGGGCCTCTCTCGTCGGGCCGCCTTCTTCGATTCAGTTGTGATGCCAAGCCCGGCAGCCGTGTTGGGTGCCGCCGAGCTGCTCGCCGACGGATCGCCGGCGTTCGCCGGCATCGGCAGCGCCGTCATCGTTGACGTTGGCGGCGCCACAACCGACGTGCATTCGGTGATCGTTCCGACGCGTGTTTCACCCTCGTTCGGTCGCTCGTCGCCCCCTCCGGCGCGGTCGGCGCGAACCGTTGAGGGTGACCTCGGCGTCCGATCGAACGCCGATGCGGTCTGCGCCCAGGATCTCCAGTGGATCCAGTCACAGCTCGGACTGGCCGTGTCCGAGCTCGAGGGTGCGGCTCGCTCTCGTCAGGCGACGCCGGCGTTCGTGCCCGAGACCGATGCGGAGCGCGAGATCGATCGCGCACTGGCCACGAGTTGCTTCATGCTCGCCCTCCGCCGTCATGTCGGACGGTTATCAACTCGCTACGTGCCAGGCGAGGGTGCCGAGGTCACAATCGATGGACGCGACCTCAGGGACGTGATGGTCGTGATTGCCACGGGCGGATCGATCGTGCACAGTCAGCGTGCCGAGGAGATCGTCACTGCGGCCCTGTCAAGGATCGAGCCGAGCCATCCAGCCCCGCGATCGGCAGGGATCGTCATCGACCAGAGCTATATCGCAGCCGCTGCCGGACTCCTGGCAACCGTTGATCCGGACGCTGCGTTCAGGCTACTTCTGGCAGAGCTGCCGGGACTGCGCGCTTTCGTCTCCGGGTGATCTTCTTGAGGGGTGTGATCCCCAGCGACGAAAACAGGGGCGCGGCTTCCGGCTCGCCGGCGTACAGCGCATACCACTGTAAGCGGGCGATCTGATCGGCCACGCGCTCGACCTCCTGCTCCGGCGTGTTCACATCGAACTCGATCACGACCGAGTCCGTCATCGCGTAGACCGGAGCTGCGGCAAACGTGAGATCCAACTCGCTGTGGAGCAGGCCGTGCGTCGCGGAGGCGCCATAGATCGCTTCGTACCAAGCGAGCATCGCCTCGTCGACACGCGCGTTCGCGTACACGTAGAAATCCTTGCGCAGACGGCGTGCGCTGTCGAGCGCCCCCCGAAGCGCACCATGGGCGGCCCGCCAGCGGAGCTCCGTGGCCACGGTCTCTCGCAATACGTCAAACACCGTATTGTCCGGCGCAGTCCAAGCCTGAATCTGTTCGGGGATCCGAAGATAGCCCGCCAGGTACTGGGCGCACACGGCCTCGAGCAACAGGTCACGGCTGGCAAAGTGGTTGTAGACGGTTGCTCGGACGCAACCGACTCGCTTTGCGATATCCGCGATGCGGATGTTCTCGTACCCGTCTTCACGACACATCTCGCGGGCAACCCGCAGGATCTGCTGCCGAGTCCGTTCGCTGTCGGACCGCAACCTGCCATCCGCGACGGTCATCGTGGGGCCCGGCTGTGGTGGACTTCCCGACTGATCAAAGGGGAGATCGCCCGCTGAACGACCAGACACACCTGGCGTCCGCACACGCTGTTTGCGTTTGAACTCAGCGGGCAGCTGAATCTCACCATAAGTAGCCGTCAAGTCTCCGGGAAGCAGCGTCAAACTGTATCTGCCACGTAGGTCGTGACCTATCTTACGTAACACTGGACACGGAGTCCAAGATTCGATAGGTTGATCCTCTTGCCTCACGCGACGATCGACAAGACTCATCTGGCCGGGTTGCTGACGGCCGAGATCGAGACCTACGGTCGCGACCATCCGCGCTCCCTTGAGCTGTCGCAGCGTGGCGCCCGGGTCATGTACGCCGGTGTGCCGATGCCGTGGATGACGATGTGGGCAGGCGACTTTCCGCTCTACTTCGAGTCAGCGTCCGGCGCGCGACTGATCGACGTAGATGGGCGCGAGTACATCGACTTCTGCCTGGGCGATAGCGCGGCGCTGGCCGGACACTCCCCGTCGGCGGTCGCCGAGGTCGTGTCGCGGCGAGCCGCGAGCGGAATCACAGCGATGCTCCCGACCGACGACAGCATCTGGGTGGCGGAGGAGCTCGGCCGCCGCTTCGGCCTTCCGACTTGGCAATTCACGCTATCGGCCACCGACGCCAACCGCAACGCGATTCGTTTCGCGCGCCACGTCACCGGGCGACCCAAGGTTCTGGTCTTCAACTATGCCTACCATGGCACCGTCGATGATGCTCTCGTGTCACTCATCGACGGTCAGATCCGGCCGAAGCGGTGGGCGCTCGGAGTGGTGGTCGATCCGTCGCTGACCTCACGCGTCGTCGAGTTCAACGACCTCGGCGAGCTCGAGAGGGCGCTGGCAAACGACGACGTAGCGTGTGTCCTGGCCGAGCCGGCGCTGACGAATATCGGCATCGTGCTGCCTGAGCCCGGCTATCACGAGGAACTGCGCCGCCTCACCAGTGAGCGTGGCGTTCTGCTGGTCATCGATGAGACCCACACGATCTGTGCCGGGGCCGGCGGTGCGACCGGCGCCTATCAGCTGGAGCCCGACATGTTGGTGATGGGAAAGTGGCTCGGCAGCGGCATCCCAGGCGCGGCCCTCGGGGTGACTGGTTCACTGGCTGACCAGATCACCGACAGCCTTGCCGGCCCATTGCGCGGACCGAGTGGCGTTGGCGGCACCGTGGCCGGCAACGCCTTGTCGTTGGCCGCGATGCAGGCGACGCTAAAGCACGTCCTCACGGCCGACGCCTTCTCGTCGATGATCGATGCCGCTGATAGATGGCGTGCCGGTGTCGAGGAGGTGATCTCGGTTGCGCGCTTGCCGTGGCACGTGGCACAGCTCGGATGCCGCGGAGAGTATCGCTATCGGGCCGAGCCTCCCGCCAACGGCGCCGAAGCCGCGCTGGCGATCGATCCCGAGCTGGATCGCTATATGCACCTCGCCAGTTTGAACCGAGGGGTCCTGATGACGCCGTTCCACAGCATGGCGCTGATGTCTCCGGCACATACACACGCCGACGTAGACAGACACACCGCAGTGTTCGAGGAGCTGGTCAGCGCCCTTGACGGTGCCGGCTGAACCGGACCGGGCTACGATCGCTCGCTCGTCGGCGATCGCGGTCGTCGGGGCGGGGTCGATCGGCATCTCCTGGGCGCTGGTGTTCGCCCGTGCCGGACACAGCACGGCTCTCCATGACAGTGATCGGTGCCGGCTCCGGGACGCAGGATCCGAGCTGCGCGCTCGGGCCGACGCGTTGGCAAGCGCCGGCCTGATCAACGAGGCACCCACCGAGCTGCTTGGCTGTGTCAGCCTGCAGCCCGGGCTCGAGCAGGCGCTCTCTGGGGCGGTACACATCCAAGAATGTGTGTCCGAGGACCTCGAGCTGAAGCGCTCGCTGTTCACGCGCGTCGAAGGCGTCGCCGCCCCCGGGGCGGTCATCGCAAGCTCGACATCGGCGATGCTGCCAACCGAGCTCTTCGAGTGGTTGGCGACGCGGTCGCGTTGCCTGGTGGCACACCCTGTGAATCCGCCTCACCTTATTCCGATCGTAGAGCTGGTCCCCGCGCCGTTCACCGATCAGTCCACTGTAAACGCAGTCGCTCAGCTGCTGAGCACGGCCGGAATGGTGCCGATCCGAATCGGTGCGGAGATCGAGGGCTTCGTCTTCAACCGGTTGCAGGGCGCCGTGCTGCGCGAGGCATACTGCCTGGTTCGAGACGGCATCGCCAGCGTTGAGGATGTCGACCGGGTGGTCCGCGAGGCGCTCGGGTTCCGCTGGGCGATCGCGGGTCCGTTCGAGACCGCGGATCTGAACATGCGAGGAGGAATCACGGTCCACGCGGAGCGGATCGGCCCCGCTTATGCGCGGATGGGCGCGGCGCGTGGTCAAGACGATCCGTGGTCCGACGAGCTCGTCGAGATGGTCGCTCGGCAGCGCCGTGCCTCGTTGCCGCTCGACAGCTGGGAGGCACGGGTCGCCTGGCGCGATCAGCGGCTGATCGAACTGAAGCAGGCCCTCGGCGCGGGGGGTTGATCCCCGATGGTCTCCGCGGGCGGCCGCTCGACGACGGCCACGGCTGTGATCATGCCCACGGTGTTCGGCTCAGGGCAGAACGGCGGCGGCCGTCTGCCCACCGTCCACGAACAGGGTGGAGCCGGTGAGGAACGTCGGTGCATCTGTCGCCAGGTACACGATGACGCCTGCGATCTCGCTGGCGTCAGCCATTCGGCCGAGAGGGTTCAACCGGCTCACGGCGTCTGGAGCAGCGCCTTCGAAGAAGCCTTCCGTCATCGGCGTGCGAACCCAGCCGGGAGCGATCGCGTTGACGGCGATCTGATCAGCGGCCAGGTCGACGGCGAGCGATCGAGCCAATGAAGAGATCGCGGCCTTGGAGGCGCTGTAGTGTGCCGATTCGGGCTCTGAGATCGCCCCATTGATCGAGGCGAACAGGACGATCCGACCGCCGCCCTGCTCGCGCATCTGACGCGCAGCGGCGATGCTGCAAAGCGCCGAACCGCGGAGATTGATGTCGAGCGTTCGGTCCCAGTTCTCTGCGTCCAGTTCGAGCGCGTGCATCGGTTCGCAGATGGCGGCGGCGTTCACGATCACGTCCACTCGCCCGAATCGATCGACGGCGTCGGAAATCAGTGCCTCGCATTCATCGGGGACCGCGACGTCGGTCACGCGCCCGACGACGGTGCGGCAAGGCGCCGCCGTCTCGATCTCCGATCTGGCGGCTTCGAGCAGATCTGGCCTGCGTCCGGCCAGCATCACATCGAGGCCGGCCAACGCGAGTGCCAGTCCGCAGGCCTTCCCGATCCCGGTGCCGCCGCCGGTGACCACTGCAACCGCATCTCTAGTGTGCACGTTCCGCTCCAGTCGCCTTGAGCATCGACCCGCTGCTATCGCGCTGAGTATCCGCCATCGATCGTGATCACCTCTCCGGTCATGAACGACGATTCGTCGGAGACCAGGTACAGCACCGCGTAGGCCGTGTCCGCCGGCAGCCCAGCGCGCGCGATCGGTTGCCCCGCGAGCAGTGACTCAATCCCCTCGGGGCCGAGATCCGCCATCTCCTGCTGAAGCATCGGCGTGTCGATCACACCCGGTGCGATCGCGTTGACCCGGATTGCGTCCCCACCATAAGTCAGGGCGGCGCTCTTGGTCATCCCGATCACGGCGGCCTTCGAAGCCACGTAGGCGAAGTAGTCCTCCGCGCCATTGAGACCAAAGATCGACGACGTGTTGACGATCGCCCCTGCACCGCTGCGCCGCATCGCCGGTATCACCGCGCGCATGCCGTAGAACACGCCGGTCTGGTTGACGGCGATGACCCTCGCCCACTCCTCGTCGCTGCAGTCGGCGACGCCCGAGTAGGCGGTAATGCCGGCGTTGTTCACGAGCGCGTCGAGCCTTCCATGGAGGCGCTCAACGGTCTCCACCGCGAGCTCCCACTGCTGCGGGTCGGTGACGTCGAGGTGGACGAACGTGGCTGTGCCGCCATCTTCCCGGATCGACTGCGCGCTTGCCTCGCCTGCTTCGTCGAGGACGTCGCCGAGGACGACGGCGGAACCCTCGGCCGCAAGCAATCGTGCGATCGCCGCGCCCTGGCCACGAGCTGCTCCGGAGATCAGGACCGACTTGGCTCTGACTCGCTCACTCATCCGCGCCCCGATGGGAAGCGAGCAGTCGGATCTTCCTTGTCAGACGACCGACCCATGGGTAGACTCTAACGAAGACTGGACTCGATGTCCAGAGTAGTGCCACGGAGCAGTTCGGAACTGCCGCGATCCACGCCAATCAGAGGAGTCATTCCATGAGACTGTCCCGCGTGCTCCAAACGGTGGACGCGCACTGCGAGGCGGAGGCGACGCGAGTAGTCGTGGGTGGAGTGGTTGATGTGCCGGGCGACACGATGTTCGACAAGAAGCGATACCTCGAGACCAGTCGCGACGACCTTCGCCGGATGCTGCTGTTCGAACCGCGCGGCCATTCCTGTCTGTCGGCGACAGTTGTGCTGCCTTCCGCCAATCCGCAGGCGGCCCTTGGCTACATCATCATGGAGGGCACGGACTATCCGCCGATGTCGGGCACCAACACGATCAACACCGTGACCGTGCTGCTGGAGACCGGCATGCTGAAGATGGTTGAGCCCGAGACGTCGCTCACTCTGGAGACGCCTGCGGGTCTTGTTGGGATCCTCGCGCGCTGCGAGAACGGCAAGTGCGTCTCCGTCACGTTCCGGAACGTGCCTTCATTCGCCACCCACATCGATCGACCAGTGGAGGTCGAGGGCGTGGGGACGGTGCTGGTCGACGTCGCATACGGCGGGCACTTCTTTGTGCTCACGGACGCTGTACGACAGGGCTTTCAAATCGTGCCCGACGAGGCCGCGGATCTCGCGGCGCTCGGCGAGCGAATCAAGACCGCGACCGGTGAGCAGATCGCCGTCTCTCATCCCGAGAACCCCGGGATTCACGCAATCGGGCTGATGACGTGGACGTCACCGCCGCGGGCAGGGGGTACGTCTCGCAACGCGACGGTCGTCAGTCCCGGCCGGATCGACCGCTCACCCTGCGGGACGGCCACGTCGGCGCGGATGGCGGCGCTCTTCCGGAGGGGCGAGCTGCGGGCTGGAGACAGTTTCTCCCATGAGAGCATCCTCTCGACGAAGTTCGACGGCTGTGTGGTCGCTGAGAGTCGGATCGGCGAGTTCCCGGCTGTCACAACTGAGGTCACAGGCCGTAGCTGGATATACAGCACGCAGCAGCTTGGCGTCGATCCGTCCGACCCGCTCCCGACCGGTTACACGCTGTCGGATACGTGGGGGGCCGCCAAGCCGCGAGCGTTCGATCCTCCCGGACCAAGCGTTCTCACCGCGGATGCCTGACCTCGATATCCGAGACCGCGCACTGCTTGCAGGCGAAGAGGGGGAGGCGCGGCGTACAGCGATGCGCATATTGCTGCGCCTTGCCGAGCTCCAGCGGGCACCGCGGTTCATCGATATCACGAGGGCACACATCGATGGGTGCATCTATACCGGCGACGCGATTATCCGGTTCGCTGAGATCCTCGCGGACCAGGGCGGTCAGGTTGCGGTGCCAACTAGCACGAACGTCATCTCGGTCGATCGCCGGCGCTGGCGCGAGCAGCGAGTTCCGGCTGAGTGGGCCGAAAAGGCCGGCCGCTTAGCCGACGCCTATCTGCGGATGGGGGCGACGCCAACCTTCACATGCGCGCCTTATGAGCTTGCCGGACCCCCCGCGATCGGGGAGCAGATCGCCTGGGCCGAGTCAAACGCGATCGCCTACGCGAACGGTGTCCTCGGCGCTCGGACCAACCGATATGGGGACTTGATCGACGCGTGCGCGGGACTGACGGGTCGGGTGCCGCTGTCCGGCTACCACGTCGATGACAACCGTCTCGCCACTCTAGAGGTAGATGTCCGCGTCGACGTTGAGGAAGTCGACGAGTCGTTCTGGCCGGTGCTCGGATACGCTGTCGGCAGACACGCCGGAGACGAGGTTCCCGTCGTCGTCGGCGTTCCGGGTCGTCCCGCTCGCGACGCGCTGAAAGCGTTCGCCGCCGCGGCGGCGACGTCTGGGGCGGTGGGGATGTTCCACATCGTCGGCGTCACCCCCGAGGCGCCGACGATCGAGGCTGCGCTCGGCGGCCGGCGACCGCGGCGCCAGATTGAAGTTCGCCCGCGGGATCTCCACGCAGCGTGGTCCGAGCTGTCGACGGCCAGAGGGCGAACCGTTGGATCGGTCGTGCTCGGGAGTCCACATGCCTCCCTGCAGGAATGCCGATCGCTGGCTGAGCTTGTCGGAGGAAGGCGCTGCGCCGGCAGCGTGGATTTCAGCATCACGACTAGTACAACGGTCTATGACATCGCGCGGCGACTTGGTTTGGCCGAGATCATCGAGGGCTTCGGAGCGTCCTTCATCACAGACACCTGCGTGCTCAACTCGCCGGTGTTGCCGCCTTCGAACCGACTGCTGATGACGAACTCGGCGAAGTACGCCCACTACGCGCCAGGCATGCTTGACCGTGACGTCATCTTTGGCAGCACCGAGGAGTGTGTGCTCTCAGCGGTCGAGGGTCAGGTGTGGGTGCGAACACCACGGTGGGCGACAACATGAGCTGCCGGGTGCTCGTCGACGGCGAGGCGACCGGCCGGGTGCTCGCGACCGACACGCCGCTCAGCTTATGGGGCGGTCTAGACGTGGAGACGGGCACCATCATCGACCGTCACCACCCGCTCCACGGCGAAGTGATCACCGGTCGGATCCTCGTGCTTCCGAGTGGGCGTGGATCGAGCTCAGCGAGCGCGATGCTGCTCGAGACAATCCTCGCCGGCACAGGGCCGGCGGCAATCATCCTCGCCGGTACCGACGAGGTACTGGCGATCGGCGCGGTCGTTGCTGACGAGGTCTTCGGTGAGTCGATGCCCGTCCTGGAACTCGACCACGAAGACTTTGCGACGGCCTCTGTTGCCACATTTGCCCGGATCGAAACCGGCGGGCGAGTCAGCTTCGACTATGACCCATCAGCGGAAGGACCGACGACATGACCGTAACTCCCGATGTCCAACTGAACAACCTGATCGACGGCCGGCTGGTCGCCGCCGCCGACGGGGCAACCGACGATGTTTTCAACCCCGCCACCGGTGAGGTGATCGCCACAGCGAGCGCTTCATCAGGGCGCGACGTCGACGTCGCCGTCGCCGCGGCCCGCGATGCTTCAGCCGGCTGGTCGGCCACGGTTCCGGCGCAGAGGGCGCGGGCGCTGAACCGCCTCGCCGATCTGTGTGAAGAGAATTTCGACGAACTCGCACGGCTCGAGGCGCTCGACGCGGGCAAGCCGATTGCCGCCGTGCGGAGTGAGGAGCTGCCCGGTGTGATCGAGGGCATCCGATTCTTCGCACAGGCGTCTCGAGCCCTCACCGGCCCGTCGGCCGGTGAATACATGCCCGGACAGCTCTCGATCCTGCGGCGCGAGCCGGTCGGCGTCGTCGCCGCAATCACACCTTGGAACTACCCGCTCTGGCAGGCCGTCTGGAAGCTCGCGCCCGCGATCGCTACAGGAAACACGGTCGTGCTGAAGCCGGCTGAGACAACACCGATGTCCGTGAGTCGCCTTGCCGAGCTCGCCAGCAGCATACTGCCCCCGGGGGTGCTCAACATCGTGCTCGGCGCGGGCGCGACGGGAGCGTCGCTCGCGGGTCACCCGAACGTCGACCTCGTTTCGTTCACTGGCTCAGTCGAAACCGGCAGGCGGGTGGCTCACGCCGCAGCTGATGGTGTGAAGCGCGTTGTCATGGAGCTGGGTGGCAACGCGCCGGCGGTGGTCTTTGAGGACGCCGACCTGGCGGTTGCGTCAGAGACGATCGCGTTCGGTGGCCTGTACAACTGCGGCCAGGAATGCACCGCGGCGAGCCGCGTGCTGGTGGCCGATGCTGCATACGACTCATTCGTAGAAATGCTGCAGGGCAGGATCGACGGATGGGTCATCGGCGACACGCTGGACGAGGCGACGAACCTCGGTCCGCTGAACTCCGAGCGACACCGCGCTCGCGTTGAAGGGATCCTCGGTCGTCGTCCAGACCATGCAGAGGTCCTGCGCGGCGGCGGTCGCCACGGTGTCAGCGGCTATTACCTGGAGCCGACGATCGTGGCAGGCCTGCGACAGGACGACGAACTCGTTCAAGAGGAGATCTTCGGACCCGTGTTTACGCTCCAGCGCTTCGGAGGCGAGAGCGAAGCTCTCCGGCTGGCCAACGACACACGGTTCGGCTTGGCTGCATCGGTCTGGACCCGCGATGTCGCAAGGGCGACCCGGATGGGCGGGTCGCTTAACTTTGGCACCGTATGGGTCAACAATCACTTTGCTTTCACTCCGGAGCTTCCAGTAGGCGGCTTTGGTGAGTCCGGTTATGGCAAAGAGGGCGGTCTCGCCGGCCTCGAAGAGTTCACACGTGTCAAGCATCTAGTGATCAATCAGGAGACAACATGACTGCTCTCTCAGGAGTGCATGTGGCGCTTGCCACAGCCTTCGGCTCCGACTACTCGCTCAATCTCGAGACGACGACGGCGCTCGCCGACGACGTGATCAGGCAGGGCGTTCACGGGATCGTTGTGAACGGGTCAACGGGTGAATTCGCCGCGATGACTCCTGCGGAACGCCGGCAGGTCGTTGAGGCTGTCATCCAGGTAGCCGACGGCCGCGTACCGATCACGGTTCAGGTCGGTGCGATGACCACCGCAGAGGCGATCAGCCACACCGAGCATGCGCTGGCACACGGTGCCGACATCGGAATGCTGGTCTGCCCGTATTACGAGCCGATCGACAGCCACGAGATCGAAGCCTATGTCCGGCGAGTGGCCGAGGTCGGTTTGCCATTGATGCTCTACAACAACCCGGGCGCTACCGGTTGGTCGATGGATCCGTCGTTGATCGCACGCCTCAGTCAGATCGAACAGGTGCGCTACATCAAGGACACGACGGGGGACGCCGGTAGGATCTTCCGGATTCGCCAGCTGTGCGGTGACCGCCTGCAGATCCTCAACGGCCAGGATTCGCTCGCCATTCTGGGGTTCCTCGCGGGAGCGCAGGCGACCGTCTGGGGTGCGCCCAACGCCACGCCTGTCGCGTGCGTCAGGCTGTGGGAACTGACGGTTGCTGACCCTGACCTGGACGCTGCACGCGCGCTGTGGGAGGAGCTCTATCCGGTCATGCGCTTCTTCGAGACGTCGGGCTATGTTCAGGCCGTCAAGGCTGCAACGCAGCTGCGCGGGATCGACATCGGTCCGCCGCGTCATCCGGCGCTTCCGCTCGAGGATGCGCGGATCGCCGAGCTCGCGCCGCTGCTGGAACGACTTGCGTCCGCTGTCGCCGTTGCGCCTGCCGGAAGTGCATGACCGAGGACCCGGTTGATGTCGTCGTCGTCGGCGCCGGACCATCCGGCGCGGTCGTGACGCACACGCTCGCAACCCGCGGGTTTCGTGTTGCTTGCCTGGAACAAGGAGATTGGGTCAATCCGAGCGAGTTCCCTGGTAACTACCCGGAGTGGGAGCTCCTCTGTCAGAACCGCTGGCACCACGACCCGAATGTCCGGCGCTTGGAAGCCGATTATCCAATCGACGTGTCAGACTCGGACATGTCTCCGGTGATGTTCAACGCGGTGGGCGGGTCGAGTCTGTTCTACGGAGGGGAATGGCTCAGGTTGCTCCCTTCAGATTTCCGGGTTCGCACGCTCGATGGTGTTGCCGATGACTGGCCGATCTCGTACGAGGAGCTCAAGCCCTACCACGACGAAGTCGACGCGTTCATCGGGGTCTCAGGCGTCGATGGCGACCCGGCCTATCCCGACGGTCTCACCTTTCCGATGCCGCCTCACCCGATCGGTCGAGCCGGCGTTGTCGCCGCGCGAGGCATGAATGCGCTCGGCTGGCACTGGTGGCCCGGCAGCAACGCGATCGCCGTCGAGCGCTACAAGACACTCGACCGCTGCGTGCGGCGTGGCATCTGTGAATGGGGCTGTCCGGACGGCGCCAAGGCTTCCTTCGATCAGATCTACATGCCACAGGCGCTGGCCGCCGGCGCGAAGCTGATCACCGGGGCCAGGGTGAGCCGGATCCTCACCGATCGACGGGGCATGGCGCAAGGCGTTCTCTGGACTGACCGTGATGGAGAGGAGCGTCTCACGCCCTGTTCGGTGGTGGTGATCTGCGCCAACGGGATCGGAACCCCGCGTCTGCTCCTGCTGTCGGCCTCGAACCGGCACCCGGCCGGGCTGGCGAACTCGTCCGGGTTGGTCGGCCGCAACCTGATGCTCCATCCAAACTGCACGGTCACCGGCTACTACGACGAGAACCTCGAGAGTTGGCGCGGACCTGCTGGTGAGCTGATTCACTCGCTTGCGTTCTACGAGACGCGCGCGGAGCACGACTTCGTTCGTGGCGCGAAGATGAACGCGCTCCCCACCCCGGGCCCGCTCTGTGCCCTCGAGACCCACCGTGGCCTGCCGTTCGACGAACTGTGGGGCCCCAGCTTCCACGACATTGTCGCTCGCCACGGGAGCGGCATCCTGTGGGCGGCCAATACGGAGGACCTGCCTGAGCCAGAAAACAGGGTCGTCCTCGACGACACCCTAACCGACGGCGACGGGATCCCGGCACCGAAGGTGCGCTATCGGATCAGCGAGAACACCCGGCGAATCCTACGATTCCATGTGGAGCGGATGACTGAGATACATCAGGCATCAGGCGCAGACGAGACGGTGGCCGTCGAGATCTGGATAGACCAGCCTGGGCATCTGCTCGGCACAGCCCGGATGGGCACGGACCCGAACTCATCGGTGGTGGACTCCCACGGGCGGGCCCACGACGTGCCAAATCTGTTCATCGCTGACGGAAGTCTGTTCGTGACCGGCGGAGCCGTCAACCCGACCTCGACAATCGCGGCGCTCGCGCTGCGTGTGGGCAAGCACATCGCGGATACCGCTCGGGATCAGCCGTTGCCGAGCACGACCAGCATTCACGGCCACGGCCGATGAGCAATCCCTCGGTACCTCGCCACCGCCTCAGTCCGCCGAGGCCGCTGCGTGATGACGAGCGCGCGACATTGCTGGCGGCGGCCGATCTTCTGATCCCGGATGCGCCGGGCCGCCAAGGCGCCGGTCACGCGCCCGACTACGCTCGCTGGTTGGACTGCGCGCTGGCGGCACGCAGCGACGCGTTTGAAGTAATCGTCGGAGTCGCTGAGCGTCTGCGGGGGATGGATCGATCAGCAATGCTGCTCGAACTGCGTGTGCTGAGCGAAGCAGAGGCGGTCGTCTTCCACGCGGTCTCTTCGATCCTCGCGGGCGCCTACCTGATGGTCCCATCCGTGCGAGAGGCGATCAACTATCCGGGGCAGGAGCGCAAGCCGGCTCCATTCGATGAGGCCGCCGAACAGATCATGAACGGCATCCTGGACCCGGTCATCGAACGCGGCCCGATCTACCTCTCCATCGAACCAGGGGGTTTGACGTAGGTGGGCGTGAGCAGAGAGCCGGGAACTGCGATCGCCGGAAGCGTCGACAACGAAGACGAGCAACTCGACGCGGTGGTCGTTGGCGGCGGGATCGCCGGGATGACCGCTGCATGGCGGTTGAGACATAGGCGGATCCTGGTGCTGGAGTGCAGCGATCGCCTCGGCGGCCGGCTCTTCTCCGAGACGCACGGTGACTACTGGGTCAATTACGGCGCTCACCTGTTCCCCGGCGACGGGTCGGTCGTGCAGGGCATGGTCAGCGAGATGGGGCTGACGACGGTGCCGGTCACGGGAAGCACGAGGGGGATCGCCTTTGGCGATCGCCTGCTGACCAGCGGACCGCCCGAGAGCTATCCCTTCCGACTGCCGCTGACGCCTCGCGAGCGTGTCGCGTTCGCAAGGGCGGGGCTCAAGATTCAGCTCGGAGTCAGGCGTTATCGCAGCGTGGCAGCTCAGCGACCAAATGACACGCCTGACGACGCGGGCGCGCGGGTCCTCGGTTTCGAGGACCGGCGGACCTTCGCCGAATTCCTCGGTCCGCTCCCGTCGCGCGTGGAAACGATCTTCGCGTGTCTTGCGAATCGCACGTCCGCTGAGCCTGAGGAGCTCTCGGCGGGAGGCGGCATCGGGTTGTTCGTGGTGGTCTGGAGCGGGCGCGATTCGCTGATCGGGCGGAACCTTCTCGGCGGACCTGCGCGGTTGTTCGACAGCCTCGCGCTGCGGCTTGGTGGGACAATCGTCCGAGGGGCACGAGTCACGGAGCTCACGCCGGAGCGCGCGCGACTACGCGTCGCCTTCGCGCACGACGGTATCCCTCGTGCGGTGCGCGCGCGGCACGTGATTCTCGCAGTCCCGCCGCCACAGGCGGAGCCGCTCGTACGCGCGACGGCGGCTGATGCCGCCGACGCGCTGGGAGCGCTCGCCACCGGACCATTTGTGACGATGGCGATCCGCACGAGCGAGCACGCTGTCATGCCGTGGGACGGCATCTATGCGCTGGCCACACCCGGACGCAGCTTCAGCATGTTCTTCAACCACGCGCAAGTGCTGCGAGGGGGGCCCAGGCAGCCGGGCGGCTCGCTGATGGTATACGCAGGTGGCGCGAGCGGCGCTCGCATGATCGAGCAGCCCGATGATCAGGTCCGCACCGCATTTCTGGACGATCTCCACGGCCTGTTTCCACAGACCCGGGGCATCATCGACGACGCGTCGGTCCACCGCTGGGAGGTCGGCAACGCCTACGCGGCGCCCGGACGTCAGGCGCTCCAGCCGCCGCTCGAGGGTGCGCTTGGCCCGGGGCGCAACCTCCATCTGGCAGGCGACTATTTCGCAAAGTGGGGGTCGATGGAGAATGCGGCGAGAGCCGGCCGTGCAGCGGCGGACCGGGTTGACGAGATGTTGGCCGCGGAGTCGCCGCCGCAGAGTTGATCGGGCGGCGTCGTGCTCTGGTTTGCTGAACGCTGAGGCGACGGATCAGAGCGAGACCTTGGGCAGCGCAAGCAGCCGCTCCAGCTCTCGCTCGAGCTCGCCGGTGCCGACCTGGACTTCCTGCAGCGGCAGACGGATCCGCGCGGCGGCGCGCTCTGCCGCCGCGCGGGTGGCGGGCGTCGGCCTTTGGGCAAGCCAGACGACGCGGGTGTAGTTGCCAAAGTAGTCGTCGCGCAGCTCGGGGTGGCGGTCGAGCCCCAGCTCGCGCACGACGGTGTGCTCGAACGTCCGGGCCAGGAAGTCCGTCAGGAAGTACGTCCCGGGTTCGCTCTCCAGAAGTGCGCGAACCTCGTCGCGGGCGAACACGTCGTAGCAGTGCTCCCCGGTCAAACGTGACACCCCGGCCGCAAGCAGAACCTCGTCGATCGCGCCATAGCTGCCGCAGTCGCCGTATGCGACCGCCAGCACGTCGTAGCGACCGGCCAGCTCGTCGAGCGTCTCGGTGAGGGCCGGCGCAATCCGCTCGGGCCGGTTGTGCAGCAGTGCCGGAATCGGGTGGACATCGACCTTCCAGTGGCGGCGGCGGGCAATTGCCGCGACCTCGGCAGCGAGCGCGCCGCAGCCGATCACCGCCGCTCGCCGCTCACCCGCACTCATGTCAACCGGGGAACGAGAGCTGGTCGATGAACAGGTCGTTGAAGTCGCTGCGCCCGGACAGCTCGACATACTCGACCTCGCGCAGGATCGACATCGCCTCGGCGCGCTCGCGTGAGCTGAGCGCCGCGATCTTCGAGCCCTCGCCGGCGACGTTGCCGGCGGAGACGATCCGCGGCAGCGCCATCTTCGGGACGAGCCCGATCCGGACCGCGCTGAGCGGGGTCAGGTACGCCCCGAAGCTGCCGGCCAGCAGGACTTGGGAGATGTCACCCGGCTCGACGCCGAGGTCACGCATCAGGATCCCCCAGCCTGTGGCGATCGACGCCTTTGCGAACTGCAGCTCCCGGATGTCGCGCTGAGAGAGGTAGATCGCGCTCTCAGGACCCTCGCCGCGCCACGCCAGCACGAACACGCGCTGCTCGCCGATCTTCGTCAGCCGCGGCGCAAGGCCCGGGTGGAGCGCCAGCGCCTCCTCATCGGGCACGAACCTTCCGGAGTGATCGACGATCCCGTTGTGCACCAGCTCGGCGACCGCGTCAACGAGGCCGGATCCGCAGATCCCGACGGGGTCGACATCGCCGATCACGCCCAGCTCGAGCGATTCGTCCTTGATCCGAACGGTCTCGATCGCCCCCTCGGCGGCGCGCATCCCGCAACGGATCTGCGCAGCCTCGAACGCCGGACCGGCCGGAGCCGCGGTGGCAAGGACGCGCTCAGCGGATCCGAGCGCGATCTCGCTGTTGGTGCCCACGTCGATGAACAGCCGCAGCCGCCGGTCACGCGTCAAACCGGTCGCGAGCATCCCGGCGACGATGTCGCCGCCGACGTATGCGCCCAGCGACGGGAACACGAACGCGGGCGCCCTCGGGTGCACGACGGCGCCGAAGTCGGCGGCGTGCAGCGCCGGAAACGAATGGGTCACGACGACGAACGGGGCCATCGACAGGGGCTCGGGGTCGATCCCGAGCGCCAGCGACATCATCGTCACGTTCCCGCAGACGGTGATCTCATATACCTCACGCGGCTCGACGGCGCCCGCCGTGCAGACCTCCGCGACCAGTTCGGCGACCGTTTCGTGGGCGCGGTCGGTGAGTGCCGGAAGCGCGTCGTCGTCCATCATCGTCGCCGAGATCCGGGTGATCACGTCTGCGCCGAACGGCTGCTGGCGGTTGAGCATCGAGGCGACCGCGAGCGGCTGGCCGCTGTCGAGATCGAGCAGCGTCGCGACGACGGTGGTGGTGCCGAGGTCGAACGCGATCGCGAAGCGCCGCGCGGTGGTGTCGCCCGGCTCGATGTCGATCAGCTCCTCGTCGACGATCACCGCGGTGACGTCGAAGTTCGACCTGCGCAGCGTCCCGCCGAGATCCCGCAGCACCTCGAGCGATGCGCTCGGCTCCAGATCGTCGATCGCATCGAGCAACCGCTGCAGGTCAGGGCGCTGATCCTCCATCGTCGGCTCCTGCAGCACGACATGACGCTTCTGGACGGCTGGGCGGAGGATCACGTGCCGGCCGACGCCGGCCAGAGCCGCCTTCGGGCGCGTCTGAAGCGGCGGCACCTCGACGACGAGGTCGCCGCGGGCGCCGGCACGGCACGCCAGCCGCCAGCCCTCACGCAGCTCATCCGTGGTGAAGGCGCGGGGGTCAAGCCGGTCGACAGGTACGTCCCCGGAGACGACCCTGACCTTGCACTTCTTGCACGTGCCGTGGCCGCCGCAGGTGGAGTCGATCGCGATCCCGTTCCAGCTGGCCGCGTCGAACACGGGCGTGCCGCTCGGCACGCGGACCTCGGCGCCGTCGGGCAGGAACCGCACACGCACGCGCTCGGCGCCGTCTCCGGGCTGCGCTTCGGGCTCGATCGCCCGCAGTCGGTTCCTCGCCGGCACGCCCATCAGCTTGCAGCCAGTTCCTGTTCGACCGCCGCCTTGCGAGCGCGGTGGGCGGCGATCCAGCTTGAGCCCCAGGGATCGTTGCCGAGCAGCAGGTCGCCGCCGCGCACGGCCTGCACGACGACGGGCGCGGTCGACATGATCGCGCTCGTCAGCCCCGCCGCCATCGCCATCGGCAGGAATGCGGCGTTGAGCACGTGGCGCTCCGGCAGACCGAACGAGACGTTCGACGCGCCCAGGCACATGTTCACCCCGAGCTCGTCACGGATCAGGCTGATCGTCGCGAGCGTCGTGGTGACGGCGTCGGTGGCGGCGCCGACCGTCATCGCCAGCGGATCGATCACGATGTCCTCCACCGGAATCCCGTAGTCGGCCGCCGCACTGACGATCTTGCGAGCGCAGGCGAGACGGTCCTGGGGAGTCTCCGGGATCCCGGTCTCGTCGTTTGCGAGGCCGATCACCGCCGCACCGTGCGCCGCGACCAGCGGCAGGATCTCCTGCAGTCGCTCGTCCTCGGCGGTCACGGAGTTGACCAGCGCGCGGCCCTCATACACCGAGAGGCCGGCCTCGAGTGCCTCGATCACCGAGGAGTCGATGCAGATCGGGACGTCGACCGCCTCCTGGACGGTCCGCAACATCCCCATCAGCAGTTCGGGCTCATCGACCAGCGGGATCCCCGCGTTGACGTCGAGCACGTCGGCGCCGGCCTGAACCTGGGCGAGCGCGTCGACGGTGACGGTCGAGAGGTCGCCGCCCCGCAACTGCTCGGCGAACAACTTGCGGCCGGTCGGGTTGATCCGCTCGCCGATCACGCAGAACGGCTGCCCGGCGCCGATCGTCACGGACTTAGACCGCGACCTGAGAACTGTGTCCATGTTGCTCCCTTTCAAGTCTGGTGGGGATCTGCAGCCGCTTGCAGAGCGCCGCGATGCCGGCGTCCTTGCGGAACGAGATGAAGTGCAGGCCGGCGACTCCCGGCAGCGAAAGCGCGTGGGTCGCGAGCTCGTACGCGATCTCGAAGCACTCCGCCTCGGCGTCGGCTGCCTGCTCGACGCGGGCGACGGTCGCGGCCGGCACGTCGATGCCGGGAACCCTGGTCGCGACGAACCGCATCCCGCCGACGCTGCGAAGAATGCAGATCGAGGGGATCAGTGCGACGCGCGCGCTCAGGCCGGTCTCATCAGCGGCCCGCATGAACGCCTCCAGCAGCTCGGTTCTGTAGCAAAGCTGCAGCTGCAGGAAGCTCGCTCCGGCCAGCGCCTTCTTGGCGGCGCGACGGACGCGGACTTCGAACGGTGGGGTGCCCGGGTTCTCGACAGCACCGATCACGAAATGCGGCTTGGGCTCGATCGCGCGGCCTGAGAGATAGTGACCCCGGTCCAGCGTCCGCGCGATCGCGATCAGCTGTGAGGAGTCCACGTCGAAGACCCGGCGCGACTCCGGCTCGTCGCCGGCGCTGACGTCATCGCCGGTCATGCAGACGACGTTCGCGATCCCATGCATCGCTGCACCCATCAGCTCGGCCTGCAGCGCGAGGCGGTTGCGGTCGCGGCAGGCGAGCTGCATGATCGGCTCAGCGCCCGCCTGTTTGAGCGCGATCGAGACGGCCAGCGATGAGCAGTGCGCATGCGCCGACGGATTGTCGGTCGCGTTGAACGCATCGACGAACTGCGTCATCGGCTCGAGGTGCCGCAGCACGTCGTCGCGGCCGCCACCGTCGATCACCGGCATCTCGGCGGTCACGACGAACGAGCGGAGCGCGAGCTTGTCCTCAAGCGTCGGCATCGTTCCCGGTTCCATCCGCCTCGGTCCCCGTCTGCCATCCGGCTGGGACGCGACGGTCGCGGCCGCTGAACAGATTCAGCCAGGCCGAGGTGCCCTTCAGCGTGTTGTCGACCGGCGGTCGCAGATCGTCGATGTGCCCG
The DNA here is from genome assembly GCA_963742025.1 of uncultured Solirubrobacterales bacterium. Taxonomy (GTDB): domain Bacteria; phylum Actinomycetota; class Thermoleophilia; order Solirubrobacterales; family Solirubrobacteraceae; genus Palsa-465. The sequence goes on along the minus strand of CAVUKF010000002.1, from coordinate 221,208 downwards.
CGCCACAGAGGCAGGTGCTCAGAGCGCTCGTAGGCCTTCACCCAGACGCAGCGCATCTCCGGCTTGACCTCGCAGTTGCCGTCCGCGCGGACACCGCCACAGGGGCCGTTGCGGAGCGTCTTGGGGCAGGTCATCGGGCAGGTCATGCCGGTCGAGTGCAATACGCACTGCCCGCACATCTGACAGCCCCAGACCGGACCCTTGACGACATGCTCGGCGGCGGCCATGAACCGCCGGGCGAGTCCAGGGGTCCCGATTCCGTCGCCGGTACCGCTGGCCGGAGGGCTCTGGCTCACGCCGGGACCTGCGCGCGCTTGAGCTCCATCAGCTCCTTGGCCTTCTTGACCGCCGAGGAGGCGTCCGCCGAGTAGCCGTCGGCGCCGACCGCGTCGGCGTACTCCTGGGTCACCGGTGCGCCGCCGACCATCACGATCACCTTGTCGCGCAGGCCGGCCTTCTGAAGCGCATTGATGTTCGCCTTGAACATCGGCATCGTCGTCGTCAGGAACGCCGAGAACCCGACGACATCCGGGTTGTGCTCCTCGATCTGCTCGATGAACCGCTCCGGCGGTACGTTGACGCCGAGGTCGATCACGGTGAAGCCGGCGCCCTCCAGCATGATGTTGCAGAGGTTCTTGCCGATGTCGTGAACATCACCCTTGACGGTGCCCATCAGAAACGTTCCGACGCCGGTGTTGCCGCTCTCGGCCAGCAGCGGGCGCAGGATGTCGAGCGCGCCCTGCATCGCGCGCGCCGCGATCAGCATCTCGGGGACGAAGTAGTCACCACGCTCGAAGCGCGCGCCCACCTCCTCGAGCGATGGGATCAGCGCGTCATACAGCAGGACCTCCGGGTCCATGCCCTGCGCCAAGCCCTCGTTGACGCCGTCGCTGACGGCGGGCGCGTTGCCGACGAGCGTCTCGTCGTACAACAGTTTCAAGATCTCCTCATCGGTCATGCGGCGTTCTCTCCTTGGTGGTAACCGAGGAGGGCACTGAGTGCCGACCCCTCGTCGATCAACAGTCCCTGAAGTTCGTCGACGCGCTCCGGGTTCATTCGCAGCGTCGGCCCCGAGATGCTGAGCGCGGCGACGACATCACCGCGCTCGCCACGGACCGGCGCGGCGATCGCCGCCAGACCGAGCTCGAGCTCATCGATCGCGGCGGCGAAGCCGTCGCGGCGCACGTTCGCGAGCTCGGCCCGCAGGCTCGAAAGGTCGGTCAGCGTCTTGTTGGTGTAGCGCGCCAGCGGCGGCTGCGGCATCGGCGCCCGCCCGAACGCCAGGAACACCTTGCCGACGGCCGAGCAGTGGTACTCGACCGCTCGGCCGAGCCACTGGCCGGCGCCGAGAAAGTGGCGGCTCTCGACCTGCGCCACGTGTTCGACCCCGTTGCGCGCGGGGACCGCAAGGTTGATCGTCTCGCCACACGCCTCACTGAGCGCGTCCAGCGAGGCGCCTGCGAGCTCGACGACGTTGCGCTCGAGCATTCCGCGTTCGGCGACGCGCAGAATCGCCGGCCCGGGCCGCAGGCGTCCGCGAGAGCCATCCTGCTCGACCAAGCCGTGGCGCTCCAGCGCACCGAGCAGACGCGAAGCCGTGCTCTTGGGGATGCCGCTGGCGGTTGCGAGCTCGTTCAGTGCGACCGGCTGCTCGCTCTCGAGCACTCGCAGCAACAGGTCGGCGCCGCGGTCGACGGCGGTCAGGCTATGTGCGGCGCCCGTCCTCGCACGCTGATCTTGAAACTCTTGTTCCATGGACGTTATATTACGCATCCCGACCGTCAGGTCAAGCCCGATCCAAGGAGGACCCTCAGTGTTCGTCAATGCCATGCCCCGCTACGAGATCCTCAGCGAGGATGCGATCGACGTGCTCGACCGGGGCTGGCGGCGGATCGTCAGCGAGCTCGGGATCGAGTTCCTGTTGCCCGAGGCCGTCGAGCTGCTGCGGGCGGCCGGCCAGACCGTCGTCGGTGACAACTGCGTGCGACTTGACCCCGAGTTCGTGCTCGAGCAGGTCGCGAAGGCGCCGCGCGAGTTTGACCTGCAGGCGCGTAACCCGGCCAACAACCTCCACATCGGCGGCGACCACATGGCGTTTGCGCCCGTCTATGGATGCCCGTTCATCCGAGAGGGGGACGTGCGGCGCGACGCCAAGATGGCCGACTTCGAGAATCTGGTCAGGCTCTCGCAGTCGTTTCCTGAGCTCGATTCACCCGGCGGGACGATCTGCGAGCCCGAGGACCGGCCGCTGGACTCCCGTCATCTGGACATGGTGTACGCGCTGCAGACGCTGTCGGACAAGCCCTACATGGGTTCTGTGACCTCCGGGCCGAATGCCGCCGACACGATCCGGATGGGCGAGATCCTGTTCGGCGGCCGCGAGGCGATCGAGCGGACGCCGGTTTCGATTTCGCTGATCAACGTCAACTCCCCATTGCGCTATGACGATCGGATGCTCGCGGCGATGTTCGAGTACGTGAAGGCCAACCAGGCCGTGGTGATCACCCCCTTCCTGCTGATGGGCGCGATGTCGCCCGTGTCGCTGCCGGCGACGCTGGTACAGCAGATCGCCGAGGGGCTCGCCGGGATCGCGCTGAGCCAGCTGATCCGGCCCGGGGCACCGGTCGTGTTCGGCTCGTTCCTGTCGAACACCGACATGCAGTCGGGGTCGCCGTCGTTCGGTACTCCTGAATCGGGCCTCGGTGTCCTGTGCACGGGTCAGATCGCGCGGCACTTCGGCTTGCCGTGGCGTGGAGGCGGCGCGCTCAACGCATCGCAGACGGTCGATGCCCAGGCCGCCTACGAATCGCTGATGACGTTGCTGCCGACGTTCCTCGCCGGTGCGAACTTCGTGATGCACTCCGCCGGCTGGCTGGAGGGCGGGCTGGTCTCCTGCTATGAGAAGTTCATCGTCGACATCGAGCTGTTGCGGGAGCTGCGCCACGAGTTCACGCCGCTTGAGATCGACGAGGCGTCGCTGGCGTTCGATGCTCACACTGAGGTCGGGGCCGGCGGTCACTTCCTCGGCGCGATGCATACGCTCGAGCGCTTCCGTGAATGCTTCTACCGTCCGCTGCTGTCCTCGACCGAGAACTTCGACCGCTGGACCAAGAAGGGAGCCCGCAACACCACCACCCGGGCGGGGGAGATCTGGAGGGACACGCTCGAGCACTACGAGCAGCCGCCGATCGACGACGGGATCCGGCAGGAGCTCCAGGAGTACGTCGTCCGTCGGCGAGCCGAGCTGGGTGACTGACCGCCGGCAACCTCCTCGCGCAGGCCTGGATCTTGCACTCGAATCGGCTGGACACCCGCTGTAATCTGCTGACCTATGACTCATATATCAGCCGGAGATCGGCGGTCTCCGGCTAGGGAGCTGCTCGCTGATCGCGCCTACGTCGAGTTGCGCGACCGGATCGTGACGCTCCGGATCCGACCGGGGGAGCCGATCGACGAAGACCGGATCGGCTCCGAGCTGGCGATGGGTCGCACGCCGGTGCGTGAGGCGATCAAGCGGCTGTCGTTGGAATCGCTCGTGACCGTCTTCCCGAGAAGGGGGACGTTCGCCTCGGAGATCAACATCAGCGATCTTGCGCACGTCTCCGATGTGCGCAAGATGCTCGAGGGTCACGCCGCCTACCGGGCTGCGGAGCGGATCACCGACGCGCAGCGGGAGGAGCTGACGCAGCTGCTGGAGGACCTCGACAGCTTCGGCGAGGTGGGCGACCAGGCGAGGCTGATGGAGCTCGACGCGCGGGTCCACCGGTTCATCTACGCGTGTGCCGGCAACCCGTATCTCGAGAGCACGCTCGATCGCTATTTCAACCTGTCGCTGCGGGTCTGGTACCTCGTGCTCGATCGCCTGCCGCACCTGACTGCGCGGGTGCAGGAGCATGACGCGCTGCTCCGTGCGATCGCAACCGGTGACGCGGAGCTGGCACGTCTGATCCTGGCCGAGCACATCGAGACGTTCGAGCGCGAGATCAGAGCCGCGCTGTAGGGTCGGCGCGGCGCGAGGCAGGGTCTAGGCGCCCCCGGTGTGAGGCGAGAGCACGACCGTCTGCAGTTCGGTGAACGACTGCATCACGTGGTCGCCGCCGACACGCCCGACGCCGCTGTCGGTGCCCGCGCGGCCGCCGAACGGGAGGTGGGCCTCCCAGTAGTTGCTTGACTCGTTGATGTTGACCCAGCCGGTGTGGACCCGGTCGGCGAACTCCAACCCCGCCTGGAGGTCGGCCGTGAAGATCGCCGACAGGAGGCCGTACGGCGAGGCGTTGGTGAGCGCGATCGCCTCGTCAAGCGAGTCGATCGTCACGATCGGAGCGATCGGACCGAACGTCTCCTCGGTCGCCACCCGAGCATCAGCCGGTACGTCGGTGAGCACCGTTGCAGGCCAGTAGAGCGACGTTGGAAAACCGCCCGCCCTCGCGCCGCCGCTGACCACCCGCGCGCCCCGACTGACGGCGTCAGCGACGTGCTCGTCCATCTTGGCCGCGACGGGCTCGTTGTTCACGGGCCCCATCGTGGTCGTGTCGTCGAACGGATCGCCGAGCAGGATCCGGTCCCGCACCTGCTGCTCAAGCCGCGGCACGAACTCGTCTCGCACGGCCCGGTGCACCAGCAGGCGCTCGCCGGCGGTGCAACTCTGACCGGCGCAGAGGAAACAGGCCGTCAGCGCGGCTTCGACGGCGGCCTGCAGATCGGCGTCGTCCATCACCACGACCGGTCCGTTGCCGCCCATCTCGAGCAGCGCCACCTTGCCGGCGGAGGCCTGCGCGACCAGACGACCGGTGACGGTCGAGCCGATGAACGCGACGCCGTTGGTACCCGGGTTGCGCGCGATCTCATCGCCGACCACCGGCCCCGGGCCGGTCACGAGGTTGAAGACGCCCGGCGGCAGGTCGGCGTCTGCGATGCAGCCGGCCAGCGCCGCCGCGCAGATCGCGGTCGAGGGCGCCGGCGTCCAGACGACCGTGTTGCCGCATGCCAGCGCCGGGGCGATCAGCTCCGCCGGCATCGTGTACGGCCAGTTCCACGGGCTGATCACGCCGACGACCCCCCGCGGGCGCCGCACGAGCATCACGCGTTTACCGGGCGAGAACGAGTTCGGCAGCTCGCCGGTCAGCCGCTTGGCGTCCTCGGCTGCCATCCGCCAGTACTCGATCAGCTCGTCGACCTCACCGAACGCCTCGGCGCGCAGCGGTTTGCCCTGGTCGAGCGTCAGCGTCTGGGCCAGTTCTTCGCGGCGCGATTCGATGATGTCGCCGACGGCGTGCATCTTCGCGGCACGCTCGAACGCCGTCAGGCGCGCCCAGCCGTCGGCGGCGTCGCGAGCGGCGGCGATCGCTCTCTGAGCATCGCCACGGTCGCCCTGCGGGACGGTTCCGATCGATGCACCGGTAGCCGGGCTCGTCGCCTCGAACGTCTCGCCGCTGGCACTCGACACCCAGCTTCCGCCGATGAACATCTGCTGTTGCGCCGTCGTCGTCACAGGACCTCTCCTCCACCGTTGGGTTCTCGTCACGAGGCGGCTCGCGTTGACACCGTCTGAGGACTGATATATAACAGCGCGATCAGGCCCGGGTCAACGAGTCAAACAGGCGGCCACGCCGCACAAGGAGACCGGAGCGGGAAGCTCATCGGCCACCCAGGGGCTTGGACGTGGTCCAACACGAGCCGCGCGCAAGCGCTGCATGGAGAGGGAGGATGATTGATGGCAACCACGACTGACGAGGCGAGAGCCGCAAGCGGCGGCGATTCCAACGATCTGGCCGGGTTCGGCTACAAGCAGGAACTGGACCGCTCGCTTGGGAGCTTCTCGGCGTTCGCGGCTGGCTTCAGCTATATCTCGATCCTGACCGGAGTCACCGCGCTGTTCGGATTCGGCTACCTGAACGCCGGGCCGGGCGTGTGGTGGACCTGGCCTGCTGTGGTCTTCGGCCAGATCCTGGTCGCGCTCTGCTTCATGGAGATGGCCGGCCAGTACCCGATCGCCGGGTCGGTCTACCAATGGTCAAAGCAGCTCGCCGGCCCGTTCGGCTCGTGGATGACCGGCTGGATCTACATCGTCGGCGCGATCGTGACGATCGCCGCCGTGGCGGTCGACTGGCAGGTGGTGCTGCCCCAGATCAGCACCAAGTTCCAGGTCTTCGGCACCGCCGCCGACGCCGGCCTCACGACCACCAAGGGCGGCGCGGAGAACCTGCTCTTCCTCGGTGCCGTGCTTGTGACGATCACCACGATCATCAACATGCTCGGCGTCAAGCTGATGTCACGGATCAACAACATCGGCGTCACCGCAGAGCTGTGCGGCTCGACCGTCCTGATCATCCTGCTGCTGTTCCATCTGCATCACCCGCCGTCGGTGATCCTGCATTCCTACGGCTACGGCGCCGGTCATCCGGCGGGCTACTTCGGCGCGCTGCTCGTCGGCGGGCTCGTCAGCGCCTACGTGATGTACGGATTCGACACCGCCGGGACGCTCGCCGAGGAGACCAACGACCCGCGAAAACACGCGCCGCCCGCGATCATCCGCGCAATCGCGGCCGCCGCGATCATCGGCGGCCTCGTGATCCTGCTCGGGATCATGTCGAGCAAGGACCTCGCCGATAAGAACATCGGACTGCTCGGCCTGCCGTACGTGATCAAGCAGGCGTTCGGCAGCACCACGGGGAACATCTTCCTCGCCGACGCGGGGATCGCGATCTTCGTCTGCTGCCTGGCTGTCCAGACCGCGACGATCCGGATGCTGTTCTCGATGGCCCGTGACAACCGGCTGCCTTTCGGCTCGGCCGTCGCACGCGTCTCGGGCCATCGCAAGGTGCCGATCGTCCCTGCCCTGGTGACCGGCATCCTGACGATCGTGCTGCTTGCGATCAACGTCGGCAACCAGAGCGCGTTCTACGTGCTGACCTCGGTCGCGATCATCATGTTCTACATGGCCTACCTCGGCGTCACGATCCCGATGCTGATCCGCCGCTTCAAAGGAACCTGGCCGAAGAAGGACTACGGTCCGTACTTTTCGCTCGGCCGTTGGGGGATGCTCGTCAACATCGGAGCCGTCGTGTACGGCACCCTGATCGCGATCAATATCGCCTGGCCGCGAGACGCGATCTACAACGTCGTCGGTACGCCGCACTGGTACTGGAAGTGGGGCGCGGAACTGTTCATTGGGGCGATGCTGATCATCGGCATGATCTACTACTTCACGGTCCAAAGGCACAAGTCGGCCGACGTGCTCGAGGAGCACCGCGCAGTCGCGGATTACATGCCGCCGGCACCGCGAGGGGACGCAGCTCCCTGATGTGAACGACCGCTCGGAGGCGCTGCTAGAGGTCACCCGCTTCCTGCGTGTATACCCGCCGTTCGACGCGCTCGACGATGCAACCGTCGAGCGCGTCGCCGCCGCGGCGGACGTCGAGTTCCATCTGGCCGGAACGCGGATCTTCGCCCAGGCGGCGGAGCCGGTCGAGCATCTGCGAGTGGTGCGCAGCGGCGCTGTCGAGGTCGTCCTCGACGGCCGCGTGCTCGATCTGATGGGCCCGGGCGAGCTGTTCGGGCACGCTTCGATGCTGTCCGGCCTACCCGCCGGCTTCGAGGCGCGGGCTGCAGAGGACACGCTCTGCTACGTGATCGATGCCGACGTGGCCGCCGAGGCGCTGGCGGCGCCCGCCGGCGTTCGCTTCGTCGCGATCTCGCTGCTCGAGGCCGCCGCCGACGTCGCTCGTGCGGCGCACGACCGCGATCCGGATCCGGCGCATCAGCCGGTCGGCGCACTGGTCCGCTCAGAGCCGTTGATCTGTGCTCCGGAAACGCCGATCCGCGAGGTTGCGCAGCGGATGACCTCGGCCTCCGCAACCTCGGTCGTGATCAGGATCGGCGACGGGACGCTCGGGATCCTCACCGACCGCGACCTGCGCAGCCGGGTCGTCGCCGCCGGCCTGACCGGCGACACACCCGTATCGGAGGCGATGTCGGCGCCGGCATACACGTGCGCGCCGGACAGGCTCGGCGGCGACGTGCTGCTGGAGATGCTCGACCGCGGCTTCAGGCATTTCCCCGTGATCTCGCCGACGGGCGAGATCATGGGCGTGATCGAGGATCTCGACGTCGTCGCTGTGCAGACGCGCTCGTCATTCTTCCTGCGCCAGCGGATCGGGCGCGCAAAAAGTGTCGATGAGCTGGTCGCCGCCGCCGGCGAGCTGCATCCGATGGTGATCGCGATGGATGACGCGCGCGTCGCGGCGAGGAACATCATGGCGGTGTATGCCGTCGTGATCGACGCCTTGTCGCGTCGCCTGCTCGAGCTGACCGTCCACGAGATGGGGGAGCAACCGGCCGAGTTCGCGTGGCTCGCGCTCGGTAGCCAGTCGCGCCGGGAGATGACCCCGAGTGCCGACGTCGACAGCGCGATCGTGTGGTTCGGCGACGGTGATGAGCTCGTCATCAGGCCGTGGCTGCACTCGCTCGGCGAGCGGGTGGTCGCGGCGCTCGAGCGCTGCGGGCTACGACCTGACGAGCATGGTGCGACGGCATCGAATGTGCTGTTTGTGCGCTCGCTGCAGTCCTGGCAGCACGCGGTCCGCAGCTGGATCACCGACCCGACACAGGAGCAGGCGCTGATCCTGGCCTCGGTCCTGGTCGACTCAAGGCCGGTCTGGGGCGTGCATATGGGGACTCCGGTGACGGACACGTTCCGCCTCGCACCGCAGCGCTCGGACCTGCTCCGCCTGCTCGCGCGGTTCGCGCTCTCCTATCGCCCGCCGACGGGATTCCTGCGCGGGCTCGTCGTCGAGCACAGCGGCGAGCACCGCGGCCGGCTTGACCTCAAGCACGGCGGCGTGATCCCGATCGTCGACCTGGCGCGATGGGCCGGAATGGCGGCCGGGGTGACGAGCGCCTCGACGTTCGAGCGGCTGCGGGCTGCCGGCGCGGCAGGCACGTTGCCGGAGGCCGATACGCACACGCTGCAGGACGCCTTCGAGCTGGTGACCGGGCTGCGCCTCGCACATCAGGTCGAGCAACTGCGGGCAGGGCAGGAGCCGGACGATTACGTCGATCCCGCAGCGCTCAGCCCGCTGATGCGCAGCGAGCTCAAGGAGGCCTTTCGGGCCGTCGCCTCGATCCAGAAGCAGGTCGCGGCGGAGATCAACATCGGGATTCGATGAGGCTCGCGCATGCGATCGCAGCGCGCCGCCATCTTCGGGACCCCGCGGCGGCGGCCTACGCGCGCGCCCCGCTCCCCGCGTCCGGGACCCGGTGGCGAGAGGCGCGCTGGTGTGCGCTTGACTTCGAGCTGACGGGCCTTGATCGCCGTCACGACGAGATCATCTCGTTCGGGGCGATTCCGATCGACGGTGCCCGGATTCGCCTGCGTGGCGCCGCGTCCGGGCTGGTGCGACCGACGCGTGAGCTGAGCGAGGCCTCGATCCGGATACACGGGATCCGCACCACCGACCTCGCCCAGGCGCCGGCGCTCGAGGAGGCGATCGGTCCGTTGCTCGGAGCGCTCGCCGGACGGGTCCTGATCGCTCACAGCGCGGCTGTCGAGACCACCTTCCTGCGGCGAGCGCTCCGGCAGCAGGGGCTCAAGCTGCGCGGGCCGGTGGTCGATACCGAGGTGCTCGGGCGGGTGTGGCTGCACGCGCGCGATGGCAAGCTGAGGCGTCACGTGCACCTCGGCGAACTCGCCACCGCGCTCGGGCTTCCGGCCGACCGCCCGCACGTCGCGGTCGGCGACGCGCTTACGACCGCCCAGGTCTTCCTGGCGCTGGCATCGCATCTCGATGCCGAGCACCCCGAGACGGTCGACAGCCTCGCGGACGCGCATCACCGGCTTCACTCGCTGCGCTTCTTCCACGCTGGATAGAGTCATGGGATGAGCGGCGGCTGGAAGCGATGGAGGCCAGTGATCTGGCTCACGATGCTCGGGGTCGCCGTGATGCTCGCGGTCAGTCCGTTCTACATCGGAGCGCTGTTCTTTGGCGCCGCGCTCGGCGCTGGGATTCGGATCGAACAGCGCCGCCGCCGCGGGAGCTGAGGCAACCTACCGACCGGCAGTCGGGCCGACGACGCGGACCTCGGCGCTCGTCTCGCGCGAGAGCCGGGCCGCCTGGGGGTGTTTGTCCCCGCGGAAGGGGCGGCGGCGCGCGGGCACCAGGATCAGGTCGAATCGCGCGGCCGCGCTCCATGTCGCGATCGGGGGATCGACGCCCTCGATCAGCAGCTCGAACCGAGCGGCGTCGGCCGCCGGACCGAGCAACCGACGCGCTTGATCCTGCTCGGCGGCGACCTGCTCGAGGACGATCGTGTTGAACTCCCGCGCCGAGTTGCCGCAGCGCGAGCCGCTCGGCGCCTGAGGGACGACGCTCACAACCGTGAGGCAAGCACCGTCGCGATCGGCGATCGCTCGCGCCACCTCGATCGTCGCCGCGCCGGCGGCGCCGGTCTCGAACAGCACCATCACCCGCCCTGCGGCGCCCTGCGCCGCGGACAGCGCTGCATCTGACCGAGCTTCAACGCGCATGTCGCTGCATCGGAATGTAGCCACATAGACTGCAGAGCTCAAATGGTGCAGCCCGAGATCAGCTTCGACGAGCGCGGACTCGTGCCCTGCATCGTGCAGGACTGGCGCAGCGGCGAGGTGCTGACGCTCGCTTACATGAACGCGGAGGCACTGGAGCTGACCCGGCGGACGGGCGAGATGCACTTCTGGAGCCGCTCGCGCCGCGAGCTCTGGCACAAGGGTGCCACCTCCGGCAACGTCCAGCGCCTCAAGGCGATCCGCTATGACTGCGACGCCGACGCGCTGCTCGCGATCGTGGACCCCGCCGGGCCCGCATGTCACACCGGCGAGCGAACCTGCTTCCACCGCGGTGAGCTGGCGCCGCAGGCGCCGCACGAGGCGCTGCCGACGCTCGAGCGCACGATCGCCGCGCGTGCCGCGCAACGGCCCGATGGCTCCTACACGGCGTCGCTGCTCGCCGCTCCCGAGCTGATCGGCGAGAAGGTCCAGGAGGAGGCCGAGGAGGTGGCGCGCGCGGCGCGCGAGGAGTCCGACGAGCGCGTCGCCGAGGAGGCGGCCGACGTCCTCTACCACCTGTGCGTGCTGCTCGCCTCACGCGGGCTGAGCCTCGCCGACGCCGGGCGCGTGCTCGATGACCGTCGCGCCTGACGCCGGCGCACGGCTGGGCGTCTCGCCGACGCTCTCCGAGGCGCGCGAGCTGCTCGGGGAGTACGACCTGGTGCCGCTCTGCGAGACGCTGATCGACGATTGCGAGACGCCGGTCTCGGCGTTCCTGAAGCTGCGCGAGGATGGTCCGTGCTTCCTGCTGGAGTCGGCCGATCAGGGCCGCGTCGGGCGCTACTCGTTCATCGGCTACCGGCCTCGCAAAGTGCTGCGCTGGTCGCTGGGCGACGCCGGCGACCCCTACGCGCTGGCGGCGTCGGAGCTTGAACGCTGCAGGGTGGCGCCGCTCGCGGGTCTGCCGCCGTTCGCCGGTGGTGCGGTCGGGATCTTCGCCTACGACCTCGTGCGCGCGGTCGAGCCGCTCGGCGAACCGAAGCCGGACCCGCTCGGGATCCCTGACCTCGCACTGATGCTGACCGACGCGCTCGTCGCCTTCGACCACCTCGAGCGCACCGTCACGGTGCTCGCGAACGTCTACGCGGACGAGGACGTCGACACCTCCTACGCGCGTGCCCGCGACACGATCGCGGAGGTGCGCCGTCGCCTGGCCGGACCTGTGCCCCGTCCGGCCGGGCTCGCTGCCCGGCCGGACGGCGCCGGCGTTCGTATCGAACATGACGCGCGAGCGCTTCGAGGAGATGGTCGCGCGGATCATCGACTACATCCGCGCCGGCGACGCCTACCAGGTCGTGCCCTCGCAGCGGTGGTCGGCGGAGGTTCCGGTCAGCGCCTTCTCGATCTACCGCGGGCTCCGGGCGATCAACCCGAGCCCGTACATGTACTTCCTGGACTTCGGCGACTTCGAGATCGCCGGCGCCAGCCCGGAGCCGCTGATCACCGTCACCGGCCGGCGCGTTTCGACCAGGCCGATCGCCGGTACGCGCCCGCGCGGCGCCAACGTCGACGAGGACCGGCGGATCGCCGACGAGATGCTCGCCGACCCGAAGGAGCGCGCCGAGCACGTGATGCTCGTCGACCTCGGGCGCAACGATCTCGGCCGGGTGTGCGAGTACGGCACGGTCAAGGTCGACGACTACATGAGCGTCGAGAACTACAGCCACGTGATGCACATCGTCTCGAACGTCACCGGCACCCTGCGGGAGGACGTCGGTGCGCTCGACGCGCTGCGCTCGGTGCTGCCGGCCGGAACGCTCTCGGGGGCCCCGAAGGTCCGCGCGATGCAGATCATCGACGAGCTCGAGCCGGTCAAGCGCGGCGGCTACGGCGGCGCGATCGGCTACGCGAGCTACACCGGCGACCTCGACACCTGCATCCACATCCGCACCGTCGTCGTCAAGGACGGGGTCGCGCACATCCAGGCCGGCGGCGGCACCGTCGCCGACGCCAAGCCCGCGGCCGAGTACGAGGAGTCGGTCGCCAAGTCCCGAGCGGTGCTCGCGGCGATCGAGCTCGCCGTCAACCAGCCGGACTGGCCGTGATCGCCACCGGTCATTACGATGCAGCGGGCAGTGCGAGTCCTCGTCCTCGACAACTACGACAGCTTCACCTACAACCTCGTCCAGTACCTGGGCGAGCTCGGCGCCGAGCTCGAGGTGGTGCGCAACGACCACGCGACCGTCGATCAGCTGCTGATCCGCGGCTACGACGCCGTGATCGTCTCGCCCGGACCCGTGCACGCCCGAACGAGGCGGGCATCTCGCTCGAGGCGGTGCGGCGCTTCCCGCTCGCGCGGATCCCGACGCTCGGCGTCTGCCTCGGCCATCAGGCGCTCGTGCAGGCGTGGGGGGGGCGCGTGATCCAGCACGAGCCGGTGCACGGCAAGACGACCGTGATCGAGCACGACGGCCGGACGATCTTCAGCGGCCTGCAGCAGGGGCTGCAGGTCGGCCGCTACCACTCGCTGTGGCCGACCCGGAGCTGCCGGACGTGCTCGAGCGCAGCGCCTTCGGTGGCGATGTGGTGATGGCCGTCCGCCACCGTGAGCTGCCGGCCGAGGGGGTTCAGTTCCACCCCGAGTCGGTGCTGACCGAGCACGGTCGCGAGCTGCTGTCGAACTTCCTGGAGCGCCGCTCGATGAGCGACGGACGACCGGCGGCCGAGCTGCTGACGCGTTCGATCGACGCGCTCGCGAACGGGCAGGATCTGACGCTCGATGACGCCGCGGGCGTGCTCGGGCTGATCATGGAGGGCGAGGCCTCGGAGGTCCAGATCGCGGCGTTCCTGATCGCGCTGCGGACGAAGGGGGAGACGGTCGCGGAGCTGGCCGGCCTGGCGCGGACGATGCGCGCGTTCGCCGCCCGCGTGCCGATCGACGGCGAGGGGCTGCTCGACACCGCCGGCACCGGCGGCGGCCGGCGCACGTTCAACGTCTCGACGACGGCGGCGCTGATCGCCGCCGGTGCCGGCTGCATGGTCGCCAAGCACGGCAACCGCTCGGCGACCGGCCTGTCGGGCTCGGCCGACGTGCTCGAGGCGCTCGGCGTGCGGATCGACCTCGCGCCCGCCGCGGTCGCGCGCTGCATCGAGGAGGTCGGCTTCGGCTTCATGTTCGCGCCCGCTCACCATCCGGCGACGCGCTACGTCGATCCCGGTCCGCCGCGCGCTCGCGGTCCGCACGATCTTCAACTTCCTCGGCCCGCTGACCAACCCGGCGGGCGCCAGCGCCCAGCTGATCGGCGTCTCCGATCCCCGCTACCTGACGACGATGGCGGGCGCGCTGGCGCTGCTCGGCACCGAGCACGCGCTGCTCGTCTCCAGCGACGACGGGCTCGATGAGCTCAGCATCTCGGACGCGACGCGGGTCGTCGAGCTGCTCGACGGCGAGCTGCGCGAGCTACAGCGTGGCGCCCGAGGAGGTCGGTCTCGCGCGCCATCCGGCCGATGCGGTCCCGAGCGGCGACCCGCAGGCGAACGCCGCCACGACCCGCGCGATCCTCGCAGGCGAGGCCGGGGCCGCGCGGGACATGGCGGTCTCAACGCCGGCGCTGCGATCTACGCCGCCGGTCGTGCGGGCACGCTGGCGGAGGGCGTCAGCGCCGCGCAGGAGGCGATCGACTCCGGCGCGGCGGCCGTGAAGCTCGACGCGTTGATCGAGCGAACGCGCGAGCTGGCCTCGCTGGCGTGAAGCGCCGGCCGGGAGCTCGCGCGGTCCAGGCCATGAACGTACTCGACGAGATCGTCGCCGACACCCGCGTCGCGCTCGCTGAGCGCCGGCGCGAGCGTCCGCTCGCGGAGCTGCTCGCCGCGGCACAGGAGCGGATCGCCGGCGGCGGCGCACGCCGCGTTCGCTGCGCGCCGCGCTCGCGCGCGCCCGGCATCTCGGTGATCGCCGAGCACAAGCGGCGCTCCCCGTCTGCCGGGCTGATCCGCGGCGACGTGTCGCTCGAGCAGGTCGTCGCCGCCTACGAGCGCGGCGGCGCGCGCGCCCTCTCGGTGCTGACCGAGGAGTCACGGTTCGGCGGCTCGCTCGCGGACCTGCGGGCCGCGCGGCGGCGCGAGCGTGCTGCCGATCCTGCGCAAGGACTTCATCGTCGATCCCTACCAGGTGCACGAGGCGCTCGCCGCGGGCGCGGACGCGATCCTGCTGATCGTCGCCGCGCTTGTCACGCCGATCAGCTCACCGAGCTGCTCGAGCTTGCGGGCGAGCTGGGCCTTGCGGCGCTGGTCGAGGTCCATGATCGGCCGGAGCTGGCGTGGCCACCGCGGTCGGGCGCGGAGCTGATCGGCATCAACAACCGCGATCTGACCACGCTGGAGGTCGACACGCGCCGCACCTTCGAGCTGCTCGAGCACGTGCCGCCGGGAGCCGTCGTGTCGCCGAGTCCGGCTTGCGAACGCGGTCGCAGCTCGACGAGCTGGCCGGCCGGCGTCGACGCGGTGCTGATCGGCGAGGCGCTGATGCGCGCGGCCGACATCGAGGCGGCCTGCCGGGAGTTGACCGTTCTGTAGTCGGCAATTCTTGCGCGGGCCCTCAGCGCCATTTAGCCCGGCTTCAACGCCGCCAGCAGACTGGGAGATGGATGAGATCGTCAGCCGGTTCGCATGTGCTCGCGTCGCTGACCGGAGGGGTCGTGGTCGCCGTCTGCTTCGTCGCGTTCGGGATCGCCGGCCGGCGCACGACGCAGCCGATCATCGAGGAGGCCCCGGCGGCCGGCGGGCCAACGACCGGCCGCGATCCGCGGCCTGACGCTTCACGAGATCTACGTCCGCGACGCTCCGGCTGTCGTGTTCGTCAGGGCGCTCGTGACCTCGCCCGTCGAAAGCCCCTTCGAGTTGCACCCGCAGCGCCCCGACAGCACCTCGAGCGGCTCCGGCTTTCTCGTCAACCGAACCGGCCTGGTGCTGACCGCCTACCACCTGATCGAGGGCTCCGATCCGAGCAGCGGCATCACCGTCCAGTTCCAGGACAGCGGAGTTCGGCCTGCGGTCCTGGTCGCGGAGAACGCCGCCGAGGATCTCGCGCTGCTGCGAGTCGACATGCACGGCCTGCCACCGGTGCGCCCGATCCCATTCGGTGACTCGACCACGGTCAGGGTTGGTGACGCGACGCTGGCGCTCGCCAATCCGTTCGGACTCGAGCGGACGCTGACCAGCGGGATCGTCTCCGCCCTGCAGCCGCTGATCGTGACCCCTGACGGATTCAGGCTCAACGATGTGATCCAGACCGACACGCCGATCGACCCCGGCAGCAACGGCGGACCGCTGCTTGATGCCGACGGTCGCGCGATCGGGATCACCTCGCAGATCGAGGCTGCCGCGGCGAACGGTGAGGGCACCGCGCCGCTGGCCTTCGCCGTCCCGATCGACACGGCCAAACAGCTGCTGCCGCCGGCCGGGCAAGGAGTTTCACCGGCGTCTGCGTTTCTTGGAGTGAGCGCGGCCGGCGGTCGGGTCTCAGCACTCGGCCGGCGTGGTCGTGGACGTCGCGCCCGGCGGGCCCGCGGCCGTCGCCGGGCTAACGGGCCGCGAGGCGATCGAGACGATCGACGGCCAGCCTGTCGACGCGATCTCGCAGCTGAACGCGATCGTGAAGGAGCGGATGCCGGGGGCGCCCGTGTGGGTGACGATCCGCCACGGCCGGCGCGTCGAGTCCGTGCGGATCGTGCTCGGCGCGAACCCGGCGTCGGCCTCGCCGTAGGATTGGGGGCGTGACCGAGCGCGCCGTGCGGATCAAGTTCTGTGGGATCACGCGGCGCGCCGACGCGGAGCTGGCGGTCGAGTTGGGGGCGTGGGCGGTCGGGATGATCCTCTGGGAGCACTCGCCGCGCTCCGTCGGACCCGAAGCCGCGGCCGAGATCGCCGCCACGCTGAAGCGGCGCGCCGAGATGGTCGGCGTGTTCGTCAACCCGACGCTCGAGGAGGTGGCGCACGCGGCCGATGAGATCGGGCTGACGATCATCCAGCTTCACGGCCAGGAGGGGCCGGTGTTCTGCGGCGAGGTCGCGCGGCGCACCGGCTGCCGGGTGATCAAGGCCGCGCGCGTGCGCAGCCGCGCCGAGATCCAGGCGCTGGCGAGCTTCCACACCGACTTCCATCTGCTCGACAGCTACACGCCCGACGTCCCGGGCGGCACCGGCGAGACGTTCTCCTGGGAGCTCGCTCGAGGCCACTCCGCGAAGGTGCCGCTGATCCTCAGCGGCGGTCTGAGGCCGGAGAACGTTGCCGAGGCGATCGCGCAGGTGCGCCCCTTCGCGGTCGATGTCGCCAGTGGCGTCGAGTCCGCGCCGGGGCGCAAGGATCACGACCGGATGCGCCGGTTCGCGCAGGCGGTCACGGGCCCGCTCGCGGTGACGGGCTCGCTCGCGGTGGCGGACTGATGGCGGCGGCCGCGGTCGAGCATCGATTCGGCCCCTACGGCGGCCAGTACGTCCCGGAGACGCTGATGCCGGCGCTGACCGAGCTTGAGCGGGAGTGGCTCGCGGCGCGTGACGAGCCTGCGTTCACCGAACGCCTGCAGTCACTGCTGCGCGACTACGTCGGCCGCCCCTCGCCGCTGTACCTCGCGACGCGGCTGAGCGAAGTCGCCGGCCGCGCGATCTACCTCAAGCGCGAGGATCTCAACCACACGGGTGCGCACAAGATCAACAACGCGCTCGGGCAGGCGCTGCTCGCCGTGCGGATGGGCAAGCAGCGGATCATCGCCGAGACGGGCGCGGGCCAGCACGGCGTCGCGTCGGCCACGGCCTGTGCGCTGCTCGACCTCGAGTGCGTCGTCTACATGGGCACCGAGGACATGCGCCGCCAGCGGCCGAACGTCGAGCGGATGCGGCTGCTCGGCGCGCGCGTCGTCGGGGTCGACGCCGGCGCTCGGACGCTGAAGGAGGCCGTGTCCGCGGCGATCCGTGACTGGGTCACCAACGTCGGCGACACCCACTACATCATCGGCTCATGTGTCGGTCCGGCGCCGTTTCCGGCATTGGTGCGCGACCTGCAGCGCGTGATCGGCGACGAGGCGCGAGCGCAGATCCTGGCGCAGGCTGGACGGCTCCCGGAGCGGGTGATCGCCTGCGTCGGCGGCGGCTCCAACGCGATCGGGATGTTCACCGGCTTCCTCGACGATCCCCGGGTGGCGCTGATCGGCGTTGAGGCGGCCGGGTGCCGGCATCGACACCGGGCACCACGGCGCGCCGTTGACCGCCGGCGGCCGCGCCGGCGTCCTGCACGGCTCGTTCTCGGCGGTGATGCAGGACGACGATGGCCAGATCCTCGAGGCTCACTCGATCTCGGCCGGGCTCGACTACCCGGGTACAGGCCCTGAGCACGCCTGGCTGCGCGACAGCGGTCGTGCCCGCTACGTCGCGGTCACCGACGATCAAGCGCTGGCGGCGTTCGTGGCGACCTCGCGGCTCGAGGGGATCATCCCGGCGCTGGAGAGTGCCCACGCGATCGCCTGGACACTCGCCGCGGAGCCGAGCAAGCTCGACCTCGTCTGCCTCTCGGGCCGTGGCGACAAGGATCTCGCCGAGGTGCTCGAGCGGCTCGATCGCGCAGACCCGGCGTGAACGGCATCGAGCGGATCGGGGAGGCATTTGCCCGCTCGCGCGCCGAGCGGGCCCAAGCGGCGCTGATGCCCTACATGATGGGCGGCTTTCCGGATCTCGCCACCTCGCGCGAGATCGGCCTCGCCTACGCGCGGGCGGGCGCTGACCTCGTCGAGCTCGGCGTGCCGTTCTCCGACCCGCTCGCGGACGGACCCGTGATCCACGCCGCCGCCGTCGCAGCGCTCAGGGCCGGCGCGCGCGTGGGCGACGTGCTTGAACTTGCCGCGGCGATCTCCGCGCACGTCCCGGTGGTGGTGATGTGCTACTCGAACCTGATCCTCGCCCGTGGGCTGGAGCACTTCGCCGACGCGCTCGTCGAGGTCGGCGCCAGCGGCGTGATCGTCCCCGATCTGCCGCTGGAGGAGGCTCCGGCGGCGCTCGCGGCCTGCGACGCTCGCGGGCTCGCGCTGGTGCCGCTCGTCGCGCCGACCACACCCGATCCGCGTCTGGCCGAGATCGGCGCGCGGGCGCGCGGATTCCTCTACACGGTCTCGCTGACGGGTACCACGGGTGAGCGGACGAGCCTCCAGGACGGGTTGGGGGACGTGATCGCCCGGGCACGCGCATGCACCGAAGTGCCGGTGGCCGTCGGGTTCGGGATCGGCACGCCGGAGCAGGCGGCCGCGAGCGCCGCCGCCGGTGCGGACGGGGTGATCGTCGGCAGCAGGCTCGTTCGAGCCGTTGGCGAGGCTGCCGACCCTGTGGCGGCCGCGCAGGAGCTGGTGGCTGCGTTCTCCGTGGCGCTTCAGTGCGTGCCACTCGGATAGGATGCGCGGCAATGGGCGTGATCGTCACAGCAACGGCCGGCCTGTGCCTGTGGATCATCCTGTGGTCGCTGGGGATGTCGGGCCTCGACGGCATCCTGATCGGCGTCACGATGGTGCTGGTGGCACTCGCGGTGCGCAGCGTGTGGCCGCACCTGACCCGCCGTTCCGGCAGGTAGTGCGCGGCGCTATGCGGGCGCGTGCTCGCACGTTCGTGAGCGGGGGCGCCGTCCTCGTGGCCCTGGCGCTGAGCGGCTGCGCGACCGCAACGAAGGCCGGCTCGGCCGTGACCGCGATCGGCACGACGCTGAACGTATATCTGAGCGTCGCTCCGGGCCTGTCGGGGAACCCGGCGCAGCAGGACCTGATCGACGCCGAAAAGCTCGCCTGCAACGCCGATCGGCGCGAGGTCACCGACTTCGGCGTCGTTTGCACCACTGCCGCCGATGGCGAGATCTCCGCCAATGCCCGGACCGCCATCCAGGACCAGAGCGCGATCGCCTATGTCGGCGAGCTCGCGCCGGGAAGCTCGCAGGACACCGTCGGCATCACCAATACCCTTCAACTGCTCCAGATCAGCCCGACCGACACGGCGCTCGAGCTGACGCGCAGCACGCCCGCGGTTCCGGGCGCACCGAGCAAGTTCTACGAGTCGTGGGGTTCGTACGGTCGTACCTACGCGCACGTCGTGCCGAGCAGCGCTCAGGAGGCGACCGCGCTCGTCGCCGAGATGCGCGCGCTCGGGGTCACGAGTCTCTACGTCGCCGACGATGGCAGCGACTACGGCAGCGCGATCGCCCACGCCGTGCAGGAGGACGCGCCGCCCTCGATCACGATCGCCGGCGGCGAATCGACTGCGGGCGCGATCTTCTACGGCGCGAGCTCGCCGGCCGCCGGGGCTCGGTTCATGAACTCGGCGGCAACGCTCGACCCGAGCGCCAAGCTGTTCGGCTCCTCGGCGCTCGATACGGGGGCGTTCGCCTCGGCGCTGTCAGCGGCGGCCGCGCGTCGCAGCTACATCTCTGCGCCGGGGTTCATGCCGGCAGATCTGCCGACGGCCGCGCGGACTCGCTTCATCGCGCCGTTCATCGCCGCCTACGGGCACACGCCGGCACCCGAGGCGATCTTCGGATTCGCGGCGGTGGACGCGCTCTTCGATGTGCTGCACCAGGCCGGTGCGAACGCCAACAGCCGAGCGACGGTCGTCAAGGACTTCCTCAAGCTGAATGACCCCACATCGGTGCTCGGTGACCTCTCGATCGAGTCCGACGGAGACACCAGCCCGGCGCCGTTCGTGATCAACCGTGTGCGGGGCGGCGCGCTTGTCGCCGTCGCCTCCGCCCCGTGACGGATGCCGCGGCTCGACGGCTCACGACGACGTTCGCGGTCGCCGTCGCGCTCGCGGCGCTCCTGACAGGCTGCGCGGGGAGCGAGCGGCAGGCGCGCGGGAACCGGATACACGGTCGGTTGCTGACGATCTGGGTGAGTGTTCCGCTCGACGGACCGTCGGCGGTCAGCGGCGAGGCGGTCGAGCGCGGAGCGGCGCTTGCGCTCGCGGAGAGTGGGGCAAGGGTCGGTCGGTTCGTGATCCACCTGCACACGCTCGACGACTCGCTTCCGACTACCGATCGCTGGAATCCCGGTCAGACATCGGGCGACGCCAAGATCGCGATCGACGACTCGACGACGATCGGGTACATCGGCGAGCTCAACTCTGGCGCCAGTGCGGTCTCGATTCCGCTGCTCAACGCGCTCGGCATCGCCCAGGTCACGCCAGGGTCGACCGCCGTGGGACTGACCTCTGACGCGCCTGGCGCCAACCCCGGCGAGCCGGAGAAGTACTACCCGACTTCTCGCCGCACGTTCGTACGGGTTGTGCCGACAGATCTGGAGCAGGCGAGGTTGCAGATCGCGCTGCAGCAGCTACTCGGCTGCAGGGCGACCGATGTGGTGTACGACGAGGACGAGTTCGATGGCGAGGCCGCCGCGAGCACATTCGTTGCGCAGGCCGAGGTCGAAGGTCTGCGGATCGCCGCCGAGCAGCCCTTCGAGCCGAAAGCCGGCAGCTACGCATCGCTCGGCCAGGCGATCAGGCAGAGCGGCGCCGACTGCCTCCTGATCGCGGCGATCCCCGACTCGGGCACGGCCGCGCTCACCGATCAGCTCGCAGCCGCGCTGCCGAGGGTGCGGCTGTTCGGCACGAACGCTCTTGCCCAGAGCAGCTATACCAATTCGGCCGCCGGCGGAATCGCGCTCTGGGTCGACCCCAGGATCCTGATCACAGCGGCCGCCGGGGATCCGGCCGATCCGACGCCGCAGGCCGCCACGTTCTACCGTGACTACGCTCGGAGATACGGTCCCCCTGAACCAGCCGCGATCAATGGATATGAAGCAATGAGCCTGCTCCTGAGCGCGATCCGCCGCGCCACCGACGATGGCCGCCGTCAGGCCGAGCGCTCCCAGGTCCTCAGGGCACTGCTGAGCACGCGGGACCGTCACAGCGTGCTGGGCGAGTACAGCATCGAAGCCGATGGCGACACGACGCTCGACGACTACGGCGTCTACCGCGTCAACGACGGGCGGCTTCGCTTCTGGCGCTCGGCTTCCCAGATCGAGACGCCTTCGTGAGCCCGCGGGGTGTGATCCCGACGGCGGCGGCGGCGACGGCGGTGGTGGTGGTGATGGCTGTGGTGGTCGCGGTTCTGGTCGCTGCGTGTGGCGGCAGCGGTGACGCCAGCAGCGCCGGCGCCCGGTTGCGCCAACCGGACTCCGTCGCGATCTATTCGAGCCTTCCGATGCATGGCCCGGCCGCTGCCGCGGGCAACGCTGCGGCGAGCGGAATCGAGCTGGCACTCGCCCAAGCCGGTCGTCGAGCCGGCCGGTTCAGGGTCACGTACGGGCAGCAACAGCGGTTGGACGACGGAAGCGAATCTGCGCGGGGCTGGGATCCGGCACGGACCGCAGCGAACGCGCGGCGGGCAGCTTCAGACCCGAGCGCCGTCTATTACATCGGTGAGCTTGACCCGATCGCGAGCTCGATCTCGATGCCGATCCTGAAGCTGGCCGACATCCCACAGGTGAGCCTCGGGAGCTTTGTCCCGGGCGATGCCGTCGAGGCTACGGCCCAGCTGACGGCGCTGAAGGAGAAGGGGTGCACGAAGGTCGCGGTCGGCTACGACCGCGCTGAAGCGAACCTCGCGGCACAGATCAAGGCGGCAGCTGCCGGCAATGGGATCGAGATCGTCAGCGAGACGCTGCTGCGCCCGGGACTGCAAAGCGAGTATTCGTTTCCGGTCAGCGTCCATCAGTCGGGCGCCGACTGCGTCGTGCTCGCCGGGTCCGTCGCGGCCGATCACAAAGTGGTGATCACGACGCGCATTCACCAGCTCCTGCCGAGCGCCTGGATAATCGGCTCCGCCGGCATGTGCACCCGCGCTTGGACCAACGCCGGCTACGGTGGCGTGCTGTCACCGGTCGACGCCTTCCTGGTCTGCACCCGACCACTGCCGGTCGCGCGCTATCCGGGAGGGGCCGCCTTCACCAAGGCGTTTGAGCACGTCTTTGGTGGTGCTGCGCCCAGCCCGTATGCGCTGTTCGGATACACGGCGATGGAGCTGGGCCTGCAGGCGATCGCAAGCGCCGGCCGCGGGGGCGACAGCCGGGCAGCCGTGCGCAGCGCGCTGTTCTCGGTGGGTCACGCCTCGCCGCTCGGAAGCTTCGCGATCGAGCCGGACGGCCAGACGACGTTCGCTTCCTACGGTCTCTACAGGGTTGGGCGCGACGGCGACCCCACCTACGCACAGACGCTGCCGTTCAGCGGTCCGTGACGCGCCATCGCGATAGCACTCAGCCGATCGGCGCGTTGCGCGCCGTGGCATTGGCGAGCATCTGCGCCAGCCGCGCCACGATCGCAAACGGCTCGCTGTTCATCTGATCCCAGGTGGCCCGGATCAGCGGAACGCCGGCGTCGGTCAGCGCGTTGGCCTTGCGACGGTCACGCTCGAAGGCGCTGTGGCTGGAGTGCCATGCGTAACCGTCGACCTCGAGCGCCACGCGCTGCTCACGCCAGAAGAAGTCGACGGTGAAGCCGAGGAGCCGCACGTTGAGCTCGGGCGCTGGGAGATCGGCCGCTCGGATCAGGCCGAGCATCCGCTCCTCGGCCTGGGACCTCGTGACCGTCGATGGCCCGCGCTGCGCCACGAGCGCCGACAGGATCCCATGGCCAGGGTGCCCCGCGGAACGCTCCAGCAGCTCGGCAATCTTGGTCAGACTGACGATTCGCCGAGCCAGCGCCTCATCCAACGCGCGCTCGACGTCTCGGCGTGTGGAGGCCGGCAATCCGGCCACATCGAGCAGCGTGCGCGCCGGCGAGGTGACGGGAAGGCGGTCATGGATCCTGATGTCCTTTGGTGTGATGATCGCGCTTCTGTGGGCTCGGATCCCGCTTCGCTTGCGCGACCACCGTCCACTGACCAACGTCAGCTCCACGTACGCCCCGGCGAGCTGCCACGGCGGCAGCTCCCAGATCGAGGCCGCCGAGGTATGGCTGAGGATCGCATGTTCACCGCATGCCAGCAGCGATGCCGCTTCACGCCCCAAGCTCACAGGGGCCAGGTGCCCGACGACGTACACCCCGCGGTGGACCGGGATCATGCTGCCCTGCGAGACCATCGTCCGGATCGAGGCGCGTGTGAGTCCAGCCGCGAGCAGTTGCTGATGCGTCACGTGGCCCCGCTGACGGCCGGCGAGCGCCCCGACGCGCTCGTGAGGGGTCCCCTCAACCACCACAATTCCCCAGTCCCCCAGCACTCTCACTGCCCCTGGCGTCTTGAGCTGCGCTGAGCGGCTTGAATCACCACCCTGGCTCGACGACGTCCGGGTGTGGGGTTTTGTGGTCATTCGGCGCGCCGCCGCCTCGGGGTGCCTCTGTGAGTCTGATGGGGTCATGGATGCCAGGCTCGCGCACCACCACCGCCGCTCAACAGCAGACCCTCCGATTGAGTGAATGTCGTCGCGGAGCTGAAACGAATCCGAGCGCCGGCGACGTCGAGCCGTGACATTCACACCTGCGAACCCGGTCAGTCAAGGTCGACGCCATCGCGCCAGATAGCCTCCAACCCACGTGTCCGATGACCTTTTCCTGATCGACGGCAACAGCCTGGCGTATCGCGCGTACTTCGCGCTGCCCGAATCGATCGCCACCTCGACCGGCTTTCCGACCAACGCGATCCTCGGGTTCGCGTCGATGCTCGTCAAGATCCTGACCGACTTCGAGCCGCGCGCGACTGTGGTGGTCTGGGACGCGGGCCTCACCGGTCGCAAGGAGCTCTACCCTGAATACAAGGCGCAGCGATCGAGCCGACCCGACCTCCTCAAGGAGCAGTGGCCGAGCTTCGAGCCGCTGGTCGACGCCTTCGGATACCGCAACCTTCGGGTGGATGGGTATGAGGCCGACGACGTGATCGCCTCGATCGCGCAGCGCGCCGGCGAGCAGGAGCCGCCGATCCCGGTGATGGTCGTCACCGGCGACCGCGACGCCTACCAGCTCGTCGACGATGGCATCCGGATCATGACCACCTCAAGAGGGGTGACCGACACCCGCATCTACGACCGCGAGGGGGTGATCGAGCGCTACGGGATCCCGCCCGAGCTGGTTCCGGACTT
This sequence comes from uncultured Solirubrobacterales bacterium, assembly GCA_963742025.1. GTDB lineage: Bacteria > Actinomycetota > Thermoleophilia > Solirubrobacterales > Solirubrobacteraceae > Palsa-465. Next base: position 196,591 of record CAVUKF010000002.1, on the reverse strand, counting down.
CATCGGACTGAAGGGCGACACGTCCGACAACATCCCCGGCGTTCCCGGGATCGGTGATAAGACCGCCGCCGAGCTGCTGCAGCGGTTCGGCTCGTTGGAGAGCGTCCTTGACAGCGTCGATCAGATCTCGGGCGCCAAGCGCAAGCAGAACCTGACCGAGCACGCCGAGGCGGCGCGCATCTCCAAGCAGCTGGCGACGGCCAAGCGCGACGTCCCGTTCGACATCGATCTCAACGATTACATCTCCCGCGAACCCGACCGCTCGCGGCTGCGAGACGTCTTTCGGCAGTTCGAGCTGCGTGAGCCGCTGCGCCGGCTCGAGGAGGCGCTCGGCTCTGCGCAGGCGGCGGCGCCGGCCCCGCACGCCGACACGAAGGTCGCCGCCGTCGAGCGCAAGGCCACGCTGCGTGACGTCAGCGCGCTTCAGAACGCGGAGCTGTCGCTCGCGATCCGCCCGCCGCTGACGCCGGAGGGCGCGCTGTTCGCGACCGAGGCGAGCTGGCGTTTCGGCGTTCACGCGCAGAGCGGCCGCGAGGTGCTGGTCGGTGAGTGCGGCGGGCCCGGCGAACTCGTCGACGCGGTCGGAACGCGACCGGTGATCGCGCACGACGCCAAGTCGCTGGGCACGGTGCCGCCCGCGCTCGCCCATGACACCGAGGTCGCGGCCTACCTGCTCGAGCCGGCCCGGCGCGCCTACCCGTTCCGTGAGCTCTGCGAGGAGCGCGGGCTCGCAGCCGCGATCGAGGACGAGGCCGGCGCCGATGCCCTGCTCGCGAGGGAGCTGGCGACCTGGCAGCGTGAGGAGATCCGCGGTCGTGGCCTGACCGAGCTGTTCGAGACGGTCGAGCTGCCGCTGGTCCGGATCCTGCGCAAGATGGAGCTCGCCGGCCTCAGGGTCGACACCGAACGGCTCGCGGCGATCTCCACGCGCGTCAAGCAGGAGGCTGACGAGCTCGAGCGCGAGATCTTCGAGATGGTCGGCGAGGAGTTCACGCTCGGCTCGCCCAAGCAACTGGAGGAGGTCCTGTTCGGCAAGCTCGGCCTGTCCCGCAAACGCCGCGGCAAGACCGGCTATTCGACCGACGCCCGCGTGCTTCAGGCGATCCGGGACGAGCACCCGGTGATCGCGAAGATCGAGCGTTTCAGGGAGCTGACGAAGCTCGCGCAGACCTACCTCGACGCGCTGCCGGCACTGATCGCGGACGACGGGCGGATCCACACCACGTTCAATCAGACGGCCGCCACCACCGGGCGGCTGTCGTCGAACAACCCCAATCTCCAGAACATCCCGATCCGCACGCCGTTGGGGAGAGAGATCCGCGCCTGTTTCGTCGCCGAGCCGGGAAACCTCCTGGTCAGCGCGGACTATTCGCAGGTCGAGCTGCGGCTGCTGGCTCACATCGCCGGCGAGGATGTCCTCAAGGAGATCTTCAGACGCGGCGAGGACGTGCACACCGCAACCGCCTGCCGCGTGTTCAACGTGACACCGGAGCAGATCGACCCGGGCATGCGATCGAAGGCGAAGATGATCAACTACGGCATCGTCTATGGACTGTCGGCGTACGGGATGGCCGACCGGCTTGACATCCCACAGGCCGAGGCCGACGAGTTCATCCAGCGATACCTCGCGGGCTTTCCCGCGGTCGAGCGCTTCATCGCGCAGACGATCGAGCAGGGAACCGAGCACGGTTACGTCTCGACGCTGCTGGGGCGCCGCCGTCAGGTGCCGGAGCTGCGCGCGCGGCGCTGGGAGCTGCGCAAGCAGGGCGAGCGCTTCGCGGTCAACATGGTGATCCAGGGGACCGCCGCGGACATCATGAAGCTGGCGATGGTCGACTGCGACCGCGCGCTGGCGGAGTCCGGCCTGCGTTCGCGGCTGGTGCTCCAGATCCACGACGAGCTGCTGTTCGAAGGCCCTGCGCACGAGGCGGAGACGGTCAGGGCGCTCGCGGTGGAGCAGATGGCTGGAGCATTCGAGATGGATCCGCCGCTGGCCGTCGAAGCCGGCATCGGCTCCGACTGGCTGGGCGCGAAATGAGCAGCGCAATCCGCGCGGCGATCGCTGGAATCGTCGTCTGCCTCGGCCTGCTCGCTGTGGCTACGCAGGCCGAGACGTTCGCCGCTGCTCGGAGTGCTCGGCTTGGATCAAGGCCCTCGCGGGGGCTCGGTGTGGTATCCCGGGGCGGCGCTCGGTCTGGTGCCCGACATCGCCGGGACCGCGCGGCACGCCGGTGCCGGCCGGGCGCCGATCGCCCGGATCGCGAGCATCCCCTACGAGGGCGGCCCGGTCCTGCACGTGAACCGCACGCACGTGATCTTCTGGCAGCCGGCCGGCTCGGGCCTGGCGTTCGATCCCGGCTACATGGCGCTGGTCACGCAGTTCCTGAGCGACGTGGCGCACGACAGCCACATGGTCACCAACGAGTTCGGGATCACCGGCGAGTACGCGGACGCCGGTGGCCCCGCCGCCTACGCGTCCAGTTACGGCGGATCGGTCCTCGACGTCGACCCGCTGCCCGCAAACGGCTGCAGCGAGCCGTCGCAGACCGGGCCGGGATGGTCGGTCTGCCTGACCGATGCGCAACTGCAGGACGAGCTCGATCACGTGCTGTCGGTCGACCGCCTGCCGGCCGGCGGGGACAACATCTACTTCCTGGTGATGCCCGACGGCTTCGGTGACTGCCAGGACTCGTCCTCCTCCTCATGCGCACTGGGCGGGCCGGCGACCGGCTACTGCGGCTATCACTCCTCGACGGACTCAGGGACGCTGTACGCGGTGATCCCCTACAACGCGGTCGCCGGTCACTGCCAGTCCGACAATCCCGCGCCCGAACTCGAGCACAGCCGACCCGGCTCTGTCAACGATCAGCCACGAGCAGATCGAGACGATCACCGACCCGTATGGCGATGCCTGGGTCGACCCGTCAGGGAACGAGATCGCCGACGTCTGCCTGACCGACTATGGCCGTGCGCTGGGCGGGTCAGGATCGGGTCGGTGGGATGAGCTGATCGACCGTCACCACTACTGGCTGCAGGAGATCTTCAGCCGGCTGCAGGGGCGTTGCGCCGCCCGGCCACGCCCGGATGTGGCGTCGATCTCGGCCCCCGAACGCGTGCTTGCGGGTGAAAGCGTGGCGTTCACCGGCCATGGCCGTCAGCCGGGCGGGTCGATCGACTCCTACGACTGGACGTTCGGTGACGGAGGTCGTGCAACCGGCGCGGCCGTCTCACACGACTACGTTCATGCCGGCAGCTACCAGGTCGTGCTGCAGCTCACCGACAGCGCCCGGAACTGGGTGTTCGCGACGCGCGCCGTGCGGGTCAGGCCGGCGCCGGAACATGCGTCGCCGGCGCGGCGGCGCTGAGCGCGAACTCCGGCGGCGCGATCCGGAGGTAGTGCCCGAACGACCAATCGACGAACGACTTGCGCCCGAGCGCTCGCACGACCGGCGCGAGCGTCCGCGGTGGCACCCGCGGGACGAGACGCTGCACTCGCAGCATCCACTCGAACCTCGAGCGGTGCGCGGCGCTGAACGCTCCGTAGCCGGCGAGCGCAGCCGCCCGCGCCTGGCGCCCGGCGATCACCTCCCGCAACTCACGACCGCACGCGATCCCGAAGTAGAGCGCCGTCCGGATCCCCTCCGCCGTCAACGGCAGGCAATGACCTGCCGAGTCCCCGACGAAGAAGATTCCACCCTCGGTGGCCTCCCGGATCCGGTGTGGGATCCAGTTGCCCTGGTAGCCGTCGGCGTCGCGCCGCAGATCACCCGCCAGCCTGACGGTCGGTTCCTTGACATGGAAGCGTGGGTCGAAGGAGCCGACGCCGACCCGCACTTCGTGATCGGCGGGGAAGCTCCACCCGTAGCCGGCGGGGACGTAGGAGCGGTCGATCCAGATCTCCAGATCGTCGCCGCCCCCGCGCGGGTGAACCTCCAGCCCGCGTGACAGATATGCGTCGGGCGGCTGGATCGGCTCACCGCCGCCGAGCACCCGCCGCCAGCCGAGCGCATCGACGATCAGACCGGCGCGGATCTCGCCGCGGTCGGTCTGCACGACACCGTCGCAGTGGCCGTCGACCTTCGCCGTCTCGAACTGGAACTCGCCCTGAGCTGCCAGAAGGCCGCAGAGCGAGCGGTAGTCGAACGTCGAGAATGTCCAGGGCAGCTCGTAACGGACGGTGGTGTGCGGCGTGTGGATCACGAGCTCGCCGAACGTCTGGTGCAACGAGTCGGTGAGGTCCAGCACCTCCAGCCAGCCGGTCGGGATCCCGCACGCAGAGGTCTGCCGCTCGCCGATCTCGTAGCGGTCCACGATCAGGACATCGGCGCCGCTGCCGGCCAGCTCGCGCGCGACCGCCAGACCCGCGAAGCTCGCTCCGCAGATCAGCACATCGCAGTCGCGCCGCAGGGGTGTGCGCTCGAGACCGCGCTTTGTCGCTCGCCGGGGCATGGCCGTTCGATGATACGGAGCGCCCCGAGTTGGGATAGGTGGCTATCCTCACACGAACACATGTCAACTATCACAGCCTCAATGCCAACCGATCAATCGAATGTCAAGGTCGTGGAAGGGTCTGACGGCCTGCTGCTCGAGATCGACGGCAAGATCGTCCCCAACTACGACGCGACGATCCACCCCTTCCAGGAGGGTGACGTAGTAACCGGCCATGTCGTGCGGATCGACAACGACGAGGTCCTCGTCGACATCGGCTACAAGTCCGAAGGCGTCATTCCCGCGAACGAGCTTTCGATCCGCAAGTCGGTCGACCCGGGCGACGAGGTGTCGCTCGGCGAAGAGGTCGACGCGCTCGTCCTCACCAAGGAGGACCAGGACGGCCGCCTGATCCTCTCCAAGAAGCGCGCACGCTTCGAGAAGGCCTGGCGCAGGATCGAGTCTGCGGCCGAATCAGGCGATCCGGTCGAGGGCCAGGTGATCGAGGTCGTCAAGGGCGGTCTGATCATCGATCTCGGCGTGCGCGGATTCCTGCCCGCTTCGCTCGTCGACATCCGGCGCGTACCGAATCTCGACGAGTACATGGGCCAGGCGATCGAGTGCAAGGTGATCGAGCTCAACCGCTCGCGCAACAACGTCGTGTTGTCGCGCCGCGCCGTGCTCGAGGAGCAGCGCAAGGAGGATCGCGAGCGGATCCTCGACCGTCTGCAGCCCGGCCAGGTGGTCGAGGGCCAGATCTCGAACATCGTCGACTTCGGCGCGTTCGTCGACCTCGACGGGATCGATGGGTTGATTCACATCTCGGAGCTTTCCTGGTCGCACGTGAACCATCCCTCGGAGATCCTGTCGATCGGCGACACGGTTTCGGTCAAGGTGCTCGACATCGACCGTCAGCGTCAGCGGATCTCGCTTGGTCTCAAGCAGACCCAGGAGGATCCGTGGCAGCGCGTCGTCAACACTTACAACATCGGGGATGAGCTCGAGGGCAACGTCACCAAGGTCGTCACCTTCGGTGCCTTCGTAGAGATCCTCGACGGGGTCGAGGGTCTGGTGCACATCTCCGAGCTCGCCCAGCACCATGTCGAGAACCCCCGGGAGATCATCCAGCCCGGCGATCCGGTACGCGTCAAGATCCTGGAGATCGATGCGGAGCGCCGGCGGTTGTCGCTGTCGATCAAGCGTGTCGAGGGACAGGTGCTCCCGGTCCGTCCGATCGTGCCGCCGACCGAGGGCGACGCCGGCGACCTCGAGGACATGCCAGAACTCGGCTTGTCGGAGGATGTCTTCTCAGCTGAGTATCAGGCTCAGCCGTCGGCCTCTGACGACGCGCCTGCCGCGATTGAGGAAGCGGCGGTGGCGGACGATGAGGCGACGCGAGCAGGCGGTTCGTCAGAGGCCACGGCTGAGCTGGCTTCCGAGGACGCCTTGGGCGAGGCGCCGGAAGCTGCGGAGGCTGAGGGGGAGCTTGAGGAGGAGCTTCTTGCTGAGGCTGCCGCGGAGGCTGTCGTCGAGGAGGCTGAGGCTGAGGTCGTCGAGGAGCTCGAGGAGGAAGCCGAGGCCGAGGCGGTCGTCGAGGAGGCCCTCGTCGAGGAAGCCGTGGCTGAGGCTGTCGTCGAGGAAGCTGAGGCTGAGGCTGTCATCGAGGCGCTCGAGGACGAGGCTGTCGACGAGGCTGTGGTCGAGGAGCTTGAGGCCGAGGCGCAGGAGCCGGCGCAGGACGCCGGCGGTACGGTCGACGACGAGCCCTCCGCCTGAACTGAAGTGCCGCCGTTCGTCGGGCTGACGGGCGGTATCGGGGCGGGCAAGTCGACCGCGCTGGCGGCGTTGGAGCGACTCGGCGCCGCGGTGCTGTCGACGGATGCGGTTGTGCACGACCTCTATCGCGAGCCGAAGGCGAGGGACGCGGTCGTCGCTCGATTCGGGGACGTCGTCGCGCCTGACGGTGTGGTCGATCGCGCGGTGCTTGCCGAGCACGCGTTTGCGAGCGATGCCGACACGCGCTGGCTGGAGCAACTGCTGTGGCCGATGGTGGGGGCGCGCATCAGCCAGTGGCATGAGCGTGTGAACAGCGATGCTCCGCCGGCCCGAGCCGCCGTCGTCGAAGTCCCGCTGCTGTTCGAGTCCGGGACGGAGGCGGCGTACGATGCCACGATCGCCGTGATCGCGCCTGAGGCAGTCCGCGCCGAGCGCGCAGCCGCTCGTGGCCACCGCGCGCTGGATGCGAGGGGGAGCAGGCAGCTGACGCAGGAGGAAAAGGCAGCAAGATCCACCTTTGTCGTGGTCAACGACGGGGATTTCGCGGCGCTCGAGTCCGCGCTGTCGTCGGTTCTTGACATGCTGACAAGGTGAGCCCGAGTAGCCGAACCGCCAGCCCACCCGTGAACGTGTCCCGCGGTCCCCGGGCGACGGCCGCTGCCAGACGCCGTTCCCAGCGACGGCGCCGGACCGGGGCGGGCGCGCTGGCGCTGCTGCTCGCGGGCGCGTGCACGTTGGCGGTCGTGCTGTCGCTGCCACTGCTGCGACGGGCGGTCTCCGAGTTCGGCCTGCCGCTCCAGTACCAGGGGATCATCCGGCATCAGGCCGCCGCCAAGCAGCTGGATCCGGCGCTGATCGCAGCCGTGATCTACGCCGAGACGAAGTTCGATGCCCGGACGTCTCCGGCCGGCGCCGAGGGGTTGATGCAGATCGAACCGCAGACCGCCGAGTTTCTCGCGCACCTGTCAGGTGGGTCCGCCTTCACCGTCTCAGACCTCTGGAAACCGTCGGTGAACATCGCCTACGGCAGCTATTACCTGCGCTATCTGCTGAACGAGTACCACGGCAGCAAACTGCTTGCGCTGGCCGCATACAACGCAGGGGAGACGAACGTCGATGGCTGGCTGACGCGGGCGCGAGCCCAGCACCGGCGCTTCGTGGTCGACACGATCCCGTTCCCGGAGACCCGCGCATACGTTCAGAAGGTGCTTGCGGCGCAGAAGGAGTACCGCCACACCTACGCCACCCAGCTCGGCTACCGCTGATGAGGCCGGTCCCGGCGGAGCATGCCGGACGCATCTCGGCGCTGGTCCAGGAGGACGTGTAGCGACAGAGGCTTGCGAAAGACGAGCCCACGCACCGGCGCAGTTCGGCCGGGGTCGAGATGGAGCGCCGGGAAGCGGGTCAGCAGCCGGCCGATCCCGACGCGCGCCTCCAGTCGCGCGAGATGGACGCCGAGGCAGATGTGCGGGCCCTGGGCGAACGCCAGGTGCCGGCGCCCGTTGGTACGGTCGAGGTTGAATTCGTCTGGTCTGGCGAACACCGCCGGGTCACGGTTGGCTGCGGTGATCGAGACGCGGACGAGGTCGCCGGCCGCGATTGCAGCGCCGCCGATCTGCACGCCTGCGGTCGCATACCGATCTACGGCGGCGGCTGCCGGCTCCAGCCGTAGCGACTCCTCGATCGCGGCGTCGAGCACCTCGGTGCTCTCCCGGGCGCGAGCCAGCTCGCTCGGATGCTCCAGCAGCTCCCGGATCGCGTTCACGATCATCCCCTCGGTGGTCTCGATACCGCCGAACAGCAGCACTGCTGCGTTCGAGACCACCTCGGCCGCAGTCAGGTCACCGCCGGCTGCCGCGATCGCGAGCAGCGAGGAGTGATCGGCACCGTTGATCACCGCCATCAGCCTTGCGCTGAGCGCGTCGAAGGAGTCGGTTGCCGTGGTCGGGGCGCCCTCGCCGGCGGTGATCGCCGTGACGCCCGCGACGATCGTGTCATACCAACCGAGCAGCTCGTCGACCTCGGATGTCTGCAGGCCGAGCGCGCGAGAGACGATCCGGGCCGCGAGCGGTCCGGCGAACCCCCGGCGCAGTTCGGCGCCGGGAGCGCCCGCCAGCGCCGTGAGCAGCTCCTCGGTGTCCTGCGCAACCGGCGCCTGAAACCGTTCTCGCACCGCGGTGATCCGGAACGGCGCCACGAACGGTGCGCGATGGCGTGCGTGCCGATCGCCGTCGAGGCTCAGCATGCTCACACCCACCACGCGCGCGGTTGAGAAGCGCGGATCGTCGACAGTGAACGTGCCGGCATCGCGGACGACCGCCTCGGCGAGGTCATGGCGGGTCACGAGCCAGCCCTCGAGTGCGGGGAGCCATGACACCGGCTCGCGCTCACGCAGCTGTGCGAGCAGCGCGTGTGGGTCGCCCTCCAGCTGCTCAAGCCGTACGGAGGCGCCGATCGGGAAGCTGGCCACATCGCGGATTGTCGCCGGTGCGGCGCGTGAGACCGGCGCCGTACCGCGTGCGAGACTGGCCACGATGTCCAATCGCGTGGTGATGTGGGACTTCGACGGCACGCTCGCGTGGCGCCCCGGATTGTGGGGAGGCTGCGTGCTCGAGGTGCTCGATGAACTCGAGCCCGGGCACGGAGTGACACTCGAATCGGTCCGTGTGGGTCTGCGCTCCGGCTTCCCATGGCACGAGCCCGACCGGCCGCATCCGGAAATGAACGACGGTGATGCCTGGTGGGAGCCGGTCGAGGAGCTGATCGCGGGTGCGGTGAGTCAGGCCGGTGGCGATCGGCTTGACACAGAGCGCATCGCCGCGGCGGTCCGGGAGCGCTTCATCGACCCGACGCGTGGCTGGTTGGTGTTCGACGACAGCGTGCCGGCGCTGGCCCGCGTCGCGCGGGCAGGCTGGCACAACGTGCTGCTGTCGAACCACGTGCCGGAGCTGCCGGAACTGGTGCGGGGCCTCGGCCTGGCCGATCACTTCACGCGGGTCTTCACATCTGGTGTCAGCGGTTACGAGAAGCCCCATCCCGAGGCCTTTCGAATGGCGCTGCTCGCCTGTGGTAGCCCGGCGCGGGCGTGGATGGTCGGCGACAACCCGATCGCCGATGTTCAGGGCGCCGAGGCGATCGGAATCCCGGCCGTACACGTGCGGCGCAACGGCCCATCCGATGCCAATGGCCCGCGAACCCCAGGGGCGGACGGGCTGCTCGAAGCGGTCGACCTGATCCTCTGCTCGGAGACGTGAGCAGCGCCGATCTGATCAACTCGGGGCGATCGTGAAGACGACGGCGACGGTCGCGTCGACCTCCTCGGTTCCGGGATGGATGTTCGTCGGAGTCCCGGAGCTGGAGCTGGAGCTGCTGCCCGGAGCTGCGACAACCGGCACGACGACGGAGGACTGAGGGCTCAGGTTGACCGACTGCACGCCGGTCACCGTGTACCCGAGCGTCGCGGCTGCGGCATCGGCCAGTTGACGGGCGTCCACGAGCGCCGCGTCCGTGGCCGCCACTGCCCCGGCATTCGGGTTAGAGAACGAGAAATCAGGGCCGTTGATGTTGCTGGCGCCCGCGTGCGTCGCCGCGTCGATCACCTGGCCGACGATCGATGCGGTCGAGGTGATGCTCAACGATTCGTTGGCTGTGAAGCGCTTCACACGATGCTGGTGCTTGCGCGGTCCGACTCGGACCGTGCCGCCGTAGACGTTGACGAAGTTCGTCTGGATTCCGTCGGCGGGGACCCCCAGCGCCCGGGTGGCGCCGACGATCGCATCGACCGTCCGATTGGCGGCCGACAGCGCGGCGGAGGACGTCGTGGCCGAACGCGACACTGACACCGTGAGCGACGCCAGATCGGGCGTCAGCGTCACAGATCCCGACCCGTCGACGCTGAGTGTTCCCGGCGTACCTGTGTCGGCGCTCGCCACCGGCGCGGCGATCAGCGAAATGGCGGCCACTGCGACTGCGAGACGAACACGCATGCAAATACCTTTCGATTGAATTGCCGAACATCGCAAGCTATACGCTCGAGCGCGCAACGCATCACGCGACTGAGGGAGGATGACTCGATGGGCGAGCATGACGCTGGAGCTGACGCCCCCGCGGCGGAGCCGGATTTCGAGGCGTTGCGCAGCTGTTGGCATCCGGTCGGTTTCGCTGCCGAGTTCGTCGATCAGCCGAAGCGCGTCCGTCTGCTGGGGGAGGACCTCGTGGTCTGGCGAGACTCAGCTGGGGCCGCGCACGTGCTTCGCGACCTGTGCATCCATCGGGGCACGGCGCTGTCACTGGGGCGCGTCGTCGAGAACCAGCTGATGTGCCCATACCACGGCTGGCGCTACGCGCCCGACGGCCGCTGCACGCACATACCGCAGCTCGAGGACCCGTTGCGGGTGCCGGGCAAGGCGCGCGTCGATGCATTCCCATGCCGGGAGCAGCTCGGCCTGATCTGGGTCGCGATGGACGAACCCCGCTGGGATCTTCCGGAGCTCCCCGAGCTCGACAGCGCCGGTTGGACAGTGGTCAGGACCGGGCCGTACTCGTGGAACGCCGACGCCTCGCGGCAGCTTGAGAACTTCACCGACTTCGGGCACTTCCCCTGGGTGCATCCAGGGCTGCTGGGCGATCCCGAGCGTCCGGTGGTGCCGCGTCACACGGTGCAGACCGAAGGGCACGTGCTGCGCTACGAGATCGTCCGGCCCGAGGCTGCCAACTCCGAGGAGTTCCCGGTGTTCGACAACAGGACGACGGAGAAGCCGCCCGAGCGGCACTCACGCTATGAGCTGCGCCTCCCGTACACGATCGTGATCCGCCTCGGCTGGGAGGGCGAGAGCGGGATGGTCTACCTGTTCAGCTCCAGCCCGGTTGACGAGGATCGCTGCACGGGTTACGTGGTGATCGCCCGCAACTACGACCACGAGCAGCCGGCCAAGGTGCTACAGGACTTCGAGGACACGATCTTCGAGCAGGACAGGCTGGTGGTCGAGTCCCAGCGGCCGGAGCGGGTCCCGTTCGATCTCGCCGCCGAGATGCACCTCAAGTTCGACGCGGTCGCCGTCGCCTATCGGCGGGCGATGCGCGCACAGGGGCTCGCTGCGAGCGGCGCGCGTCGCTGACTAGCCAGCCCCAAGAACGAACACCGGAATCCGGCGGGTGGTCGCTCGCTGCTCGTAGGAGCTCCAGCCCGGGTAGATGCGCAGCGCCTCGGCCCAGATCTGATCGCGGCGCTCGCCCTCGACCTCGACCGCGCGGAAGCGGCAGCGCACCCGGTTGACGACGACCTCGCCCGTGGGGTTGGCCCGGAGGTTGTGACACCAGGCGGGATCCGCCGCCTGGCCGTAGTTGGATGCGATCACCGCCAGGCCGCCTCCGGTCGGGAAGCCGAGCACCGGAGACGTGCGCCGCTGACCGCTGCGCGCTCCGACGGTCGTCAGGAATACGACGGGTAGGCCGGTCACGAGGCTCGAGAGCGTGTGTCGCCCGCGCGTCAGGCGGAACACCGGAGTGTCGATCCGGTGGTACAGCCGGGCTCCGAGTTTCGCCATCGGGCCCGTGGCGACCAACCGCCGGAGCTGGCGCTGCACGACGTTCGCGTCGGCGTAGGTGAGCACCCCGCTCGCGCCGCTTTCGCTCACAGGAAGCCCCGATGGACGCTTGGAAGTTCGGTGATGGCCCCATCGTAGACGCCGGTCGAGGCGTCCGACGCCACGCCGGTGCCGGTCAGTCGGATTACCTCACCCGCCGTTCGATGACTCGGTAAATTCGTGCATATGCGCTCTCAACGGCTCGTCCTGACAGCGATGATCTTCGCCGTGTCGATGACCTTCATCGACATGACGATCGTGTCGATCGCGGCGCCCGTGATCCAGCACAAGCTGGGGCTCACGTCCACCGGTCTGCAGTGGGCGATCAATGCCTACCTACTGTCGCTGGCGGCGATGTTCGCGTTCGGCGGGCGCCTCGCGGATACGGTCGGGCATACCCGCATGTGCGTGGTCGGCGTGCTCACCTTCGCCGGCGCGTCCGCGATGTGCGGACTGACGCCGACCGGCTCGGTGGCTGAAGCCTGGATCGTCACCTTCCGGGTCGTGCAGGGCTTCGGTGGCGCGCTGATGTTCCCGGCGGCGCTCGCGATCGTGGTACAGACGTTCGACCTGCGGTCCAGGGGTAGAGCACTGGCGCTGTTCTTCGGCATCGCCGGAGGCCTGACCGCGCTGGGCCCGATCCTCGGCGGGATCCTGACGCAGTGGACCTGGCGCGCGATCTTCTGGGTCAACATCCCGATCGCGATCATCGCCCTGGTTCTGATCGCGATCTCGCGCCCGGTCACCGACCACCAGCCGGCGAAGATGGACTACCGCGGCCTCGCGCTGATCGCGCCCGGAGTGGCGCTGAGCGTGCTCGGCTTCCAGGAGTCGACGATCTGGGGATGGAGCAGCCCGGCCACCTGGCTGTGCATCGTCCTCGGTGCTGTGCTGCTGGTGGTGTTCGTATTCGTCGAGCTGCGCACCGAGTCGCCGCTGGTCCAGGTCAGGATCTTCTCGATCAGGGCGTTCGCGGCCGAGAACCTCGTGCTGTTCATCGTGATGCTGGTCTTCATCCCGGTGTTCTTTTTCGCCAGCGAGTTCGCGCAGCTGTCGCTCGGGCTGAGCTCGGAGCACGCCGGCGTCGTGCTCCTGTACTTCTTCATCGGGTTCGTGGTCGCCTCGCAGATCGGCGGCCGCCTGCTCGACAAGCGCGGAGCGAAGCTGCCGGTGCTGATCGGATGCGTGATCGCGGCGTACGGTTTCCACTCCTGGGGGCAGCAGGCAGTTCATCTGAAGCTCTCCGACGTGCAGTGGCCGCTGATCGTGACCGGCTTCGGAATGGGCATGATCATCAGCCCGGCGAACACCGACGCGATCAACCGCGCCGGGCGGCTCGCGTACGGAGAGGCCACCGGCATCACCCAGACGGTGCGCAACTATGCCGCCAGCCTCGGGCTCGCGATCCTCGGCACGCTCCTGATCTCGCGGCTGAGCTCGCATGTCACCGCGTCGCTTGTCAGCCAGGGAGAGCCTCCAAACCTGGCAGCCGCGCAGGCCGCGAAGCTCTCGCAGAGTCAGGGAGGCGGGAGCAGCCTGTCGTCGATCCCGCGCTTCCTACGGCTGGATTTCGCCTACGCCACGCGATCGGTGCTGCAGGCGATGGCGCTGATCATGATCGCAGCGGCGGTCGCCGCGCTGATCGGGCTGCGATGGGGAGTGCAGGAGGACCAGGGCTCGCCGTCCAGCGCCGAGCCGGTGACGGCAGACGTCGCTGCCTAGCGGCGTCTGCCGGGTTCTGACCGAACCAAGGCGGCGCTTCCGACTCCCTGGGCCTCGGTTTGGACAGCCCACGCGGTGACTCTGACTACGTTTTGGCTCGCCAGGAACCAAAACGTAGTCAGAGTTGATGGACCGAAATCTTGGTCTTCGACGAAACGGCTTTGTGCTGCTTGTCGGCAAGCTTGGGCTGCATTAGGGACGGCGAGCGTCTGGGTGTGCGTCGGCGTACTCGGCGGCGAGCCGCTTCGGCGCCCGCGCCAGCCACGCCTCCACGACCACCTCTTCGAGGTCCGCAACCGTGATCGGGTCCAGCAGGACGAGAACGGCCGGGTATCCGTCGAAATGGGGGATCGTGAAGAAGACGCCCGGATCGTCGGCGATCAATGCCTCCCTGGCGCCGAGGTGCTCGACTCGCGCGCCCATGATCGGCCCGTCCGGCGCCGCCTCGCCGAGCGCCCGGCGATCGCCCTTGCCGAGCGGCCGCTCCCAGACGAAGCCCTTGCCGCGCACCTCCCAGAACGCCAGTTGATCACGGCGGGTGCGCTCGCTCGTCTCCGGCAGGGCGAGCGCCAACCGTCGCACGTCATCCCAGCTCGCCATTGCCTCAGGTTACCGGTGCGTGACCGTTCGTCGGCCCGCGCGCCACCGAACCACAGGCGCCGCCTGGTGCGCACAGCCGCCGCCTGGGGCGGCGCCATAATCAGCTCTCTCGACACGCACCGAGACGAGGCTTCAACATCGAGATCGGCTCTACCTGCACGGGGCGGTGCGCAGTCGGCTACTGGTCGAGGCGGGCTCCGCTGTGCCGCTCAGCTTCACCGTCACCCATCTCGACGGGCTGGTGCTCGCCCGCAGCTGGTTCACGCACTCGGTCAACTATCGCTCGGTCGTCGTCATCGGCGAAGCGCGCGCGGTCCGTAAGCGCGACGAGAAGCTGAAGGCGATGTGGGACCTTGTCGACCACATCGTGCCCGGACGCGCCGACGATTCGCGACCGCCGAGCGACAAGGACCTGAAGGCGACCGAGATCATCGCGCTGACGATCGCCGAGGCATCCGCCAAGGTCCGGTCCGGCCCGCCGCGGGACGTCGAGGCCGACCTCGATCTGCCGTACTGGGCGGGGCAGGTCCCGCTGCGGATGGTTGCCGGCGCACCGATCGCCGCCGGCGGCTGCGAGCTGCCGCTGCCCGGCTACGTGAAATCGCTGCGCAAGAGCTTCGCCTGAGCCGACGCCGCCGACGCGCAAGTTCATGATCACCTGAGGTCACGGGTCCGGACCCGCCCTGACGACCGAACGCACCGCCAAGCTCGGCGGGGCCGATCGCGGCGCCGGCCGCGGGATCCTCTTGATTTCAGGCGCGCGGGCCGGATAGGCTCGACCTCGGCGTTCGAGGGAGGACTCGTGGAATCGACTCGAGCCGGATAATGCGTCTGCAGGTGCGCTCCGTAGGGATCGCGGCCCTGGCGATCATGGTCTGGCTGTGCCCGATCGTATCGTCCGCGTCCGGCCCCGCTTTGACGCGACCGCGTGGACCCTCCGGCAGCCAGTCGCGGCTCTCGGTCTCCGCCGAGGGGGCAATCTCGAAGGCCTTGGGCGCCACCGAGCCGGGGTACGAGGTCCGCCGGGTGGGGCCGGCGCTGGCGGCCACCAACGCATCGCAGGGGTTCTCGTCGCGATTCGAGGACCGCGGCGTGGTGCTGACCATCGGCCGGCAGCGCGTCCGGCTGTCCCTCAACGCGATCGGCTACGGACGGGCGCTGAGCGCGATCCGGCCGGCACGGCCGAGGGCCGAGGGCAACCGCGTGCTGTACGCGACGCCCGGCGTCGGCGAGTGGTATGCGAACGGGCCGCTGGGGCTCGAGCAGGGGTTCACTGTGGCAGTCGCTCCGCGCCGGCCGACGTCGAGTCCGTTGACGATCGGATTGCGTCTCTCGGGCGCACCGAACGCCGCGGTCGAGCACGGTGGCAAGGGAATCCGGCTGTCCGGAGCCCTGAGCTACGGTGGTCTGTGGGCGACAGGTGGCGGCGGCCGGCCGCTGCGGAGCTGGATGACGCTGACCGGCCGGCGGCTGCTCCTGCACGTCGCCGTGCGGGGGGCGCGCTTCCCGGTCACGGTCGATCCGTTCGTCCAGGCGACGAAGCTCACCAACTCGGCCGGGGCCGCCGGCGACGGGCTCGGCACCTCGGTGGCGATCTCGGGCGACGGCTCGACCGTGGTCGTCGCTGCCGACGATCAGGACGATTACGAGGGCGCGGTCTACGTCTTCCAGCGACCGACCTCGGGCTGGGGGTCGGCCACCACCGCGACGGCGACGCTGACCGCCGCTGATGGAGCCTCGAACGACTACTTCGGGTCGTCGGTGTCGGTTTCAGATGACGGCTCGGTGATCGTAGCCAGCGCCCCCGGGGCCGACTATCAGAGCTCGGACGGCACCGGGGCGCTGTACGTGTTCGAGCGCACAGGAGGCACCTGGACGTCCGCCACTCAGACCGCGAAGCTGACGCTCGGACCGGATTCGACGGGCGACACGCTCGCAAGCTCGGCGGCGATCTCGGGCGACGGCGACACGATCGTGGCCGCCGGCACTTACCAATCCAACGACCAGACCGTCGGCACCGCGTACGTCTACGAATCCACCTCCGGGTGGTCGACGCAGACGCCGAAGGCGGACCTGCAGGTTGCCGACCCGACCGCCGACAACGGGCTCGGTGCCGCCGTCGCGGTCTCGCAGACCGGGACGACGATCGCGGTCGGCGGTGGCGCCGAGGTGGACGATGCGGCGTCAGGAGCCGTGTATGTGTTCACCGGCTCAGGCAGCTCCTGGACGCAGTCGGCGGTGCTGACGCCGTCCGATCCGAGCGATGCTGAGGAACTGGGAGACAACGTGGCAATCTCCGCCGACGCCAGCACGATCATCTCGGGCGCGCCGTTCGCGAAGGTGGGGAGCGTCGAGGGTGCGGTCTACGTCTGGTCGCAGACGGGAGGGGTCTGGGCCAGCGGCACACAGGCCGCTGTGCTGAGTGCATCGGACGCGACGATCGTGTCGCTTCTGGGCACCTCGATCGGGGTGTCCTCGAACGGCGCGGCGATCGTCGCCGGTGACCCGCAATCCTTCTACGGGCAGGAACAGGGGACCGTCTACCTGTTCCTGCGGCCGTCCGGCGGATGGGCGGCGAGCGCCACGCAGACGCAGACGCAGGAGCTGACCTCCTCAGACGGCGTCTACAACGATGGACTCGGCACCGGCGCGGCGATCTCAGCCGATGGCGGGACGGTCGCGGGCGGCGCCCCGAATGCGAAGGTCGGGGACAACGCCGGCCAGGGCGCGGCATACGTCTGGACGGGTCCGCTGTCGGCGAGCGCGGCACCTGTCGTGACGACCGGCACCACGACGGTCGGCGAGACGACGGCGACGGTCAACGGCACCGTCGACGCCAACTCGGGTACGGTCACGAACTGTCAGTTCGACTACGGCGTCACGGATGCGTACGGCTCGACGGCGCCGTGCACACAGACGGTCGGGTCGGGATCAGGTCCGGTGGCCGTGTCCGCAGGCCTCACCGGTCTGCAGACCTACACCCGCTACCACTATCGGATCGAGGCGACGAACAGGTACGGCACCTCGTTCGGGCAGGACGAGACGCTCTTCACGTCCGGACCACCGGTGAGTGACCTGCCGATCAAACAGGTCATCTTCGTACACGGGATCAGGGCGAACTGCTCGCAGATGGGCACGGTCCAGGGCCAGGGCTACGGTGCGCTGTTCGACACCCTGCTACGAGCCGGAATGTCGATGTACACGTTCTGTTACTACGACGATCTCGCGCGTGCAGGGGGTCCGGCTCCCGAGGATCTGCCGTGCTGGTCGGACACCAGTCGCGGACCCGCGGGCGATTTTGACAACTACGTTCCGGCCGCAGATGTGACAGCGCCCGGGGCCGCGTATCCGCTGTACGTCAGCTCTGATCAACCTGGGACCAGCGAGACCAACGACGGCAACGGCCCGATGGCGTACGATGCCGCGCTCCTGAACAGCTGCCTGGTCCAGTTGGTGGACTATGACATCAGCACCTACGGGCACCCGTTGCCGATCGCGATCATCGGCAACTCGATGGGGGGTGGGGTGACCCGTGGCTGGCTCCAGCTGGCCCAAGCCCAGAAGAGCCCGGCGTTACAGGCTGTGACGACGGTGTTGTTCCTCGAAGGCGCCGTCGAAGGCTCGTGGATAGCAGCGGTCGGCGAGGGGGTCGACGCCGGTCTGTCGTTCGGAGGCTCGCTCAATCCGGTCGGGCAGACGATCGATGGGCTGGCCCTCGGCATCGCCGCCTCGCAGGGGGTGGACCCGGGTCGTCCCGGCGTCGAGGATCTGGCCCCCGGGTCCTACTACTACCAGTCGATCATCGGCGCCGGGCCACCTCCGAAGCTCCACTACTACGCGCTCTCAGTCAATGAAAACGTCGTGGTCAAGGAGTCGCTGCTCTACTGGACCAAGACCCTGGGCAGCACCGACTTCATCGGCGATGGCGTGATCCAGCTGGGGCAACCGGCCTGGAACGCGATGCCGGCCTGGGGCGGGTCGCAGTTCCTGCCATCCGGCAGCGCTGCAGATCAGCACCAGTACGTGATCCAGCGTTCCTCGACGGCGCAGCTCACGTTTGACCCGGAGCCCTCGATTGACATGCAGAACCCGTATGCCGATCCGTACAACCACTTCAATTTCGGCAACTACATGGGATACGAGAACGCTCAGGGTCAGTACTCCGGCGACCTGAAGGTCAAGTCGTGTGCGGCCAACGGCGCGACTGTCTACATCCCCGATGAGATCGCGCGGGATTTCGAGACCCCGTGGGACGCATGCGGTCCTGGCTCCCACGCCGCGCCCGCTCCGAGAGCCGCATCCGACGGCGCGCGGGCCGCGCGTGCCGGTGAAAAAGCGGGTCCGGCCGACCGCGACCGGGCCGACCGGCCGGTGACGGTCGGCGCCGGTGGTCAACCGGTCGTGTTTCGCTCACTTCGAGGCAGCGACGCCGTCGCGCTCTACACCGCGAGGGGCGCGGCGCAGGGTGAGTTGACACTGCAGCTTGACGGTCACACGTTCGCCGGGTCACTGCCGCCAAAGCTGGCCCGACGAGGTCTGATCGATCTGAAGCTGTCGATCCCGGTCCACGAGGTCGGGTCCGACCGTGCGGCCACGGTCAAGGCCACGCTGCACGGCACGCTCCGGCCCGCGTCGCACTTTGCGCGCATAAGGATCCAGATCAGCCGTCCGCGGGTCAGCGCCACGATCGACAGCCCGAGCCTGAATCGCGAGCTGGCCCGCCGAACCGGCAGGCAGGCGGTCGGGCTGCTTGCCAGTGGAAACGTCCTGGGGCTGGCCCGCCTGCTGGCACCATCACTGCTCGGCGGTGCAAGTCCCGCCGCGGTGGCGCGCACGCTGCAACAGCAGGGGATCCACATCAAGAGCGTCACCGCACGTGGCAGCGGCAGCGCGATCTGGCTCCCCGACGGCTCGCCGGGATGGGTTCTCCCCGTCACAGCCGAGGCGAGTGGTCACCCGACGCTGCGCGTCGATCTCGTGCTGGCACAGATCAACGGCAGCTGGAAGCTGCTCGGGTCCACGGGCTGACCTGCGGCGCTGGGGCCGGCATTGTGCAGCCGGCCCCAGCGGTGACCCGTTCAGTGCGTCGCGTGGCGGCGCTACGCTCAGTGCTCCGATGCCGAAATTCGAACTCGATGGCACCTACAGCCCGACGGCCGACCAGCCGGCGGCGATCGCGTCACTGGCGGAGGGGATCCTCGCCGGCGAGCGGTATATGACGCTGCTCGGGGCGACCGGGACAGGGAAGACGATGACGATGGCCGCGACGGTTGAGGCAGTGCAGAAGCCGGCGCTCGTGATCGCCCACAACAAGACACTCGCGGCGCAGCTCTGCAACGAGTTCCGCAGCTACTTCCCGCGCAACGCGGTCGAGTACTTCGTCTCCTACTACGACTACTACCAGCCGGAGGCGTACGTCCCGAGCAAGGACCTCTACATCGAGAAGGACTCGGCCGTCAACCAGGAGATCGACCGCCTCCGGCACGCGGCGACGGCGGCGCTGTTCGCGCGGCGTGACGTGCTGATCGTCGCGAGCGTCTCGGCGATCTACGGACTCGGGTCCCCAGAGGTCTACGACGAGAACCTGCAGACGCTCAACAAGGGCGAGATGATCGACCGCGACAGGCTGCTGCGAAAGCTCGTCTCGATCCAGTACACGCGCAACGACGTCGCACTCGCGCGCGGCACGTTCAGGGTGCGCGGCGAGACGCTGGAGATCTTTCCGGCCTACGCCGAGACGGCATTCAGGATCGTGATGTTCGGCGACGAGGTCGAGCATCTGCAGCACTTCGACCCGGTCACGGGCGAGGTGATCGGCGATGACCTCGAGCACGTCGCGATCTG
Organism: uncultured Solirubrobacterales bacterium; assembly: GCA_963742025.1. GTDB lineage: Bacteria > Actinomycetota > Thermoleophilia > Solirubrobacterales > Solirubrobacteraceae > Palsa-465. The sequence goes on along the minus strand of CAVUKF010000002.1, from coordinate 176,636 downwards.
GCCGGCGTCGCACTACAACGTGCGCGAAGGGATGATCGATGATGCGGTCGCGGCGATCGGCAAGGAGCTGAACGAGCGCTGCACCGAGCTCGAGGCGGAGGGCAAGCTGCTCGAGTCCCACCGTCTTCGCCAGCGCACGCAGTACGACATGGAGATGCTACGTGAGCTCGGGTTCTGCAGCGGGATCGAGAACTACTCGCGGATCCTCGACGGCCGACAGCCGGGCGAGCGGCCGTACTGCCTGCTCGACTACTTCCCGGATGACTTCGTCGTGCTTCGTCGATGAGTCCCACCAGACGGTGCCGCAGATCGGCGGCATGCACGAAGGCGACCGCTCGCGCAAGCAGACGCTCGTCGACTACGGCTTCCGGCTGCCGAGCGCGCTCGACAACCGGCCCCAGACGTTCCAGGAGTTCCTCTCGATCACGCCGACGCTCGTGTTCGTCTCAGCGACTCCGGGCGAGTACGAGCGCACGCACTCGCCCCGCATCGTCGAGCAGATCGTCCGCCCGACGGGGATCATCGACCCCGAGGTCGAGGTGCGCGAGACCCGCAACCAGATCGACGATCTGATGAACGAGATCCGCGGGCGTGCCGACCGCGACGAGCGGGTGCTCGTGACGACGCTGACCAAGAAGATGTCAGAGGACCTGACCGACTACCTGCTGGAGATGGGCTTCAGGGTGCGCTACCTGCACTCCGAGGTCGACACACTTGAGCGGATCCAGATCATCCGCCAGTTGCGACTGGGTGAGTTCGACGTGCTCGTCGGCGTCAACCTGCTGCGCGAGGGACTCGATCTGCCGGAGGTTTCACTGGTCGCGATCCTCGACGCCGACAAGGAGGGATTCCTGCGGGGAGCGACGTCGCTGATCCAGACGATCGGCCGTGCGGCACGCAACATCGAGGGCAAGGTGCTGATGTACGCCGACAAGGAGAGCGCCGCGATGCGCTCCGCGATCTCGGAGACCGACCGCCGCCGCACGATTCAGAGGGCCTACAACGAAGAGCACGGGATCACGCCCGAGACGATCGTCAAGGGGATCTCCGACATCGCCGAGTTCCTGCAATCCGACTCCAAGGTGCCGCGCTCGAGGCGGCGCCGCCAGCGCCCCGAGGGCTCGATGCCGCCGGCTGAGATCGAGCGCACGATCGTCGAGCTCGAGGAGGAGATGCTGGCCGCCGCGGAGGATCTGCGATTCGAGTACGCGGCGAAGCTGCGCGACGAGATCCGGGACCTGCGGCGTGAGCTCGACGTCGCGATCTCCGAGGGCCGGAGCGTCCGATAGGCTGCAGCTGCTGTTCGTCGGAACTCGACTTCGGAGGTTGGTGTGGCGCTCGAACGACAGAGCATCGAGAAGCGGGATTTCCCCATCGGTCGCCGTGGCTACGACCCCGATGCCGTCGACGCTCACCTTTCACAGCTCGCCGATGAGGTCGATGAGCTGAAGTTGTCTTCCCGCAAGCGCGCCGAGACGCTCGCGTCGACGGCAAGCGAGCAGGTCCGCTCGATCGTCGAGGCAGCTGAGAACAGCGCTTCGGAGATCCAGCACCAGGCCGAGGACGAGGCTCGGGAGATCAGGGCGGAGGCGGCGGCGGAGGCGCAGTCCACGCGTGAACGTGCGACCGCCCAGGCGCGCGAGTACGTCGGCAAGGTGTCGGAGGCGACCGGGGTGATGATGCAGCGGCTCGACGCGATGGAGAGCGAGCTGGGCGCGATGATCGAGGGGCTCCGCGCCGGCGCGCAGCGGCTGCAGGCGGATCTCCAGCTGCTCGAGGGGAACCTCGGCGACGTCAACTCCGTCCTGCGCCTGAGGCCCCGTTTCGAGCCCGAGGACGAACAGGCCGCTGAGGCGGGCGCCGACGCTGTGGCGGCCGCGCCTCCGGCGGCGCCGGCAGCGGACGAGCCCGAGTCGGAGCCCGAGCAGCCCGCCGCCGCCGAGCCGCCGGAGCAGGCTGTGGCGCTCGAAGCCGAGGAGCCGGCCGAGCCGGCCGAGCCGGTCGCGCCTGTTGCGACGGCGGCGCAGGAGCCGGATGCCGGGGCCGACGTGGAGGGCGGCGACGGTGAGGACACCGAGGGCGCGCGTCTGATCGCCCTCAACATGGCCCTGAACGGGACCCCGCGCGAGGAGACCGACCGCTACCTCGCCGACAACTTCGAGCTCTCAGACCGCGCGACGCTGCTCGACGAGGTCTACGCGAGCGTCGATGGCTGACGCGCTCGGAACAGGGACCGGATGAGGAGGGGCTGGATCGCGATCGCGGTGGCGGTCGCGTGCTGCGGCGCGTCCGCGCAGGCGGCGTTCGCCGCCGGCTCCGGCGTGTGGATCGCGAGCTACGTCGCGCACATCGCCAACGGGACCGAGGACAACACCTGGTCGATCGACCATCAGTCGAGCGGTGGCTGCGACTACCCGGAGACCGGGAACGGGTCCGACATGGCGACGTACTCGGAAGGGGACTCGGTCCCGACCACGTTCATCGGCTCCGGCGCGAGTGCGTTCACGTTCCAGCTTCCGTCGTTGCCCACGGAGCTGCAGGAGAATCGCCAGGACGAGATCCAGATCGGCGACGCACCCGGTGATGACTGCCAGCCTCCGACGCAACCGTCGTTCGAGTGTGAGCCGCAATCCGCCGCGGACGTGCTGACGTTCGACGTGGACGGGCTTCCCGAGATCAGCGGCAGCGCTGCGCCTCCCTACGGGATGGAGTGCCCACCGTTCGGGATTGACGCGCCCGCGTTTCCGTACCCGATGACATTCTCGCCGCCGCTGCTCGGACCGCTCGCGCCGGCGAACGAGCGAGCGACGTTCACCGGCGAGGAGAACAGCGAGGACGGCGGCTCGAGCGGGGACGCGAAGACCGTTACCCATGCGGAGATCGTCGTCGCGCTCGACCGGGTGCTCGTGACCGACGCGATGACGATGGCGCCGGTCGACGCGGTTTCGATTTCGGCCTCCGGCGACTCGACGATCCCTGTCGAGTGTCCGTCCGGGAGCTGCTCGGGGACGGCGTCGGTGATCGTCGCGGCGACGAAGAACCTCGCCGCGGACGGCTCGGTGTTCGAAGCGACGGCAGCGAAGGCCCCCAAGTTCCCGCAGGTGGTGACCCGGGTGACGGCGGCGTTGGCGAAGGGCCACTTCGTGCTACGTGCCCACCAACATGGCGTCACGGTGAGCTGGCTCGGCGGCAGCCTGGTCGCGGATGCGCTCGCCTCGCGGCACATCCGCCTGGACGTCGTGATCGCCGAGAAGGCCGGGCGGCACACCGTGGAGTACATCCCCGGGCAACTCCGCCTGCGCGCCGGTTGAAGCAGGCTTCTTACGACCACGGCGACGGGAACGTCTGTTCGATTGACTAGACTCGGTGGGGTGGATCAGTTAGTCGTCTCAGGGGCGCGCGAACACAACCTCAAGGACATCACGGTCTCGATCCCGCGCGGGTCGATGACGGTGATCACCGGGCTGTCGGGATCGGGCAAATCGTCGCTCGCGTTCGACACGATCTACGCCGAGGGGCAGCGGCGCTATGTCGAGTCGCTCTCGGCCTACGCCCGCCAGTTCCTCGGCCAGATGGACAAGCCGGACGTCGACTCGATCGAGGGCCTCTCGCCGGCGATCTCGATCGATCAGAAGACGACTTCGCGCAACCCGCGTTCGACGGTCGGCACGGTCACCGAGATCTACGACTACCTGCGGCTGCTGTGGGCGCGGATCGGACATCCGCACTGTCCGATCTGCGGACGCCCGATCACCGGCCAGTCGGCCGAACAGATCATCGACCAGGTGATGGAGCTGCCCGAGGGCACGCGGTTCATGGTGCTCGCGCCGATCGTGCGCGGCCGCAAGGGGGAGTACGGCAAGCCGCTGGCGGATCTCCGGGCGGAGGGCTTCACTCGCGTCAAGGTCGACGGCGAGCTGCGCCGGCTCGACGAGGAGATCGTGCTCGACAAGAAGTTCAAGCACGACATCGCGGTGGTCGTCGACCGCCTCGTGATGAAGGGCGAGCTGCGCAAGCGCCTGGCCGACTCGATCGAGACGGCGGTGGCGCTTGCCGACGGCCTGGTCGAGATCGAGCTGGTCGACGAGCAGGCACCCGGCAACATCCAGACCTACTCGGAGCGCTTCGCGTGTCCGGAGCACGGTCCGAGCCTGATCGAGCTGGAGCCGCGGGTCTTCTCGTTCAACTCCCCGCACGGCGCCTGCACGCGCTGCACGGGACTCGGCTCGCAGATGGAGATCGACCCTGAGCTGGTCGTGCCCGACCCGAATCTGTCGATCGGCGAGGGCGCGATCGCGCCGTGGGCGGCGAGCGCGTCGGACTACTACGACCAGCTGACGAGCGCGATCGCCGAGCGCTACGGCGTGAGCCTCGAGACGCCATGGAAGGAGCTGCCGGAGGAGTCGCGGGACTTCTTCCTGTACGGCACCGGCGGCGAGCGCCTGCAGGTCGCCTACCGCAACCGGTTCGGCCGCAGCCGCTCATACGCGACGCGGTTCGAGGGGATCGTCAACAACCTCGCGCGGCGCTACCTGGAGACCGACTCCGAGATGTACAAGGAGAAGATCGAGGAGTACATGACGCTGCGCCCGTGCCCGGACTGCAAGGGCGCGCGGCTGCGACCCGAGTCGCGCGCGGTGCTGGTCGCGGGCATGCCGATCCACGAGTTCACCGCCCTGCCGGCGCGCCGCGCGCTGAGCTGGATCAAGGAGCTGGCAGCGAACGCGTCCGAGCACGATCGTCGGATCGCACGGCTGATCCTGCGTGAGATCGAGGAGCGGCTGCAGTTCCTGGAGAACGTCGGCGTCGGCTATCTGTCGATGGAGCGGGCCGCCTCGACGCTCTCCGGCGGCGAGGCGCAGCGGATCCGCCTGGCGACGCAGATCGGCTCCTCGCTCGTCGGCGTCCTCTACATCCTCGACGAGCCGTCGATCGGCCTGCACCAGCGCGACAACGAGAAGCTGATCGAGACGCTGCTGAGGCTGCGCGACGTCGGCAACACGGTGCTGGTCGTCGAGCACGACGAGGGCACGATTCGCGCCGCCGACCACGTGATCGACATGGGGCCGGCGGCCGGCGAGCACGGGGGCGAGGTCGTCGCGAGGGCACCGCCGAGGAGATTTCGCAAGGTGCCGGACTCGCCGACCGGGCCAGTTCCTGTCCGGGCGCCGGCGGATCGAGGTGCCCGAAGCGCCGCCGCAAGCCGTCGGGCTACATCGCGATCGAGGGTGCGGCCCAGCACAACCTGCGCGGGATCGACGTGAAGGTGCCGCTCGGCGTTTTCTGCTCGGTGACCGGCGTGTCCGGCTCGGGCAAGTCGACGCTCGTCAACGAGGTGCTCTACAAGGCGGTCTCGAACTCCCTGCACCGCGCGCGGCAGCGTGCCGGCACGCACAAGCGGATCACCGGTCTCGAGCAGCTCGACAAGATCATCTCCGTCGACCAGTCGCCGATCGGGCGCACACCGCGATCGAACCCGGCGACCTACATCGGCCTGTTCGACCAGATCCGCGACCTGTTCTCGCGCACCCAGGAGGCGCGGGCGCGCGGCTACAAGCCGGGCCGGTTCTCGTTCAATGTCAAGGGCGGACGCTGCGAGGTCTGCCGCGGCGACGGCCAGATCAAGATCGAGATGCACTTCCTGCCTGACGTGTACGTCCCGTGCGAGCAGTGCCACGGCAAGCGCTACAACCGGGAGACGCTCGAGGTCCGCTTCAAGGGCAAGACGATCGCCGACGTGCTCGAGATGCCGATCGAGGAGGCCTGCGAGTTCTTCACCCACATCCCGAAGATCCAGCCGCCGCGTGCAGGCGCTGAACGACGTCGGGCTCGGCTACATGCGACTCGGCCAGCCGGCGACGACGCTCTCCGGCGGCGAGGCGCAGCGGGTCAAGCTCGCCGCGGAGCTGTGCAAGGTCGCGACCGGGCGCACGCTCTACATCCTCGACGAGCCGACGACCGGCCTGCACTTCGCCGACATCGAGCGGCTGCTCGAGGTGCTCGATGCGGCTCGTCGAAGACGGGCAACTCGATCGTCGTGATCGAGCACAACCTCGACGTGTCTGAAGGTGTCCGACCGGATCATCGACCTCGGTCCCGAAGGGGGCGACGAGGGTGGAGCCGTGATCGCGACGGGCACGCCCGAGCAGGTCAGCCAGGTACCCGGCTCATATACCGGCCAGTTCCTCGCCGAGGTCCTGCCGGTCCGCGCGCGTGTCCGCGCGGAAGCGCGCGGCGCCGCGTCGCAGCCGGACGCCGTTGCGGTGTGACTCGACCGTCGGCCGCTCAGGCCAGGCTGTGGGCGCAGAAGTGGCGCTGGTATGAGCGCAATGCGCTGCCCTGGAACCGCGCGCGGATCCACTACGAGTTCATGCGCCGCGAGGCGTTCGTGCGCTGGCCGGTGCACGGCGACGTGCTCGAGGCGCTGCGCGAGGGCCGGCTGGAGGTCGGCGCCCACGCGCTGCTCGAGCCCGGCGTGTGGATCACGGCGCCCGGCGCCGCCCGGGTCCGGATCGGGGCCGGGACGTTCCTGAACCTCGGCGTGATGATCGCGGCGCTCGAGCTGGTCGAGATCGGCGAGCACTGCATGCTCGCCAACGGCTGCCTGGTCACCGACGCCAACCACCGCTTCGATGATCTCAGCAGGCCCGTCACCTGGCAGGGCTTCACGACCAAGGGCCCGACCCGGATCGGCGACAACGTCTGGTGCGGCGCCCACGTCGTCGTCACGAGCGGCGTCACGATCGGCGAGCGCTGCGTGATCGGCGCCAACTCGGTCGTCACGAGCGACATCCCGCCGTTCTCGGTCGCCGCCGGAGCCCGCGCGGGTGCTGCGCACGATCGCGCCCGGCGGGCAGAGCCCGAGAGTCCCCACTGATCGCGGCGCTGCGCAATGATTAGGCCGAGGGCCGATTCGCGTGAACAAGGAGAACTGATGGCCACGACTACAACCCGCCTGCTGGACAACTACGTGAACGGCGCGTGGGTTCCGGCCGCCGAGCGCGACCGAGCGCTCGACGTGACCAACCCGGCGACGGGCGAGGTGCTCGCGCGCGTTCCGCTCTCCGGCGCCGAGACCTTGACGCAGCGGTCCGCGCCGCCCGCGCAGGCGCTCCCGGCCTGGCGGGCGGTCTCGACGATCGAGCGTGCGCGAACCGCTGTTCGAGCTTCGCGAGCGCCTGGAGGCGCGCCGGGAGGACCTCGCCCGCGCCGTCACCTCCGAGATGGGCAAGACGATCGCCGACGCCCGCGCAGAGGTCGGCCGCATGATCGAGATGGTCGAGGCCGCCTGCGCGATCCCGACGACGATGCAGGGCCGCGTGCTCGAGGACGTCTCGCGCAACATCGACGCCGCGACCTTCCGCCAGCCGGTCGGCGTCTGCGCGGCGATCGTGCCGTTCAACTTCCCCGCGATGGTGCCGTTCTGGTTCCTCCCGTTCGCGATCGCCTGCGGCAACACCTTCGTGCTGAAGCCCTCCGAGCAGGTGCCGCTGACCCAGCAGATCGCGTTCGAGGAGCTCGACGCGCTCGGCCTGCCGCCGGGCGTCGTCAACCTCGTCAACGGCGGCCGGGCGATCGTCGAGGCGATCCTCGATCACCCGGGGATCGACGCGGTGTCATTCGTCGGCTCGGCGCCGGTTGCCAAGCTCGTCTACGAGCGCGCCGCGAAGGCAGGCAAGCGCGTCCAGGCGCTCGGTGGTGCGAAGAACCACATGGTCGTGATGCCCGACGCGGTGATCTCCAAGACGGTCGACGGGATCGATCGCCTCGGCGTTCGGCGCCGCCGGCCAGCGTTGCATGGCGGGATCGGTGGTCGTCACCGTCGGCGACGCGCACGAGCAGCTGATCGGTCCGCTCGCCGACGCGACACGTGCACTGCGGGTCGGCGACGGGCTCGAGGACGGCACCGACGTCGGCCCGGTCGTCTCGAGCGCCGCGCGCGACCGGATCCGGGACTGGATCGACCGTGGCGTCGCCGACGGCGCCAAGGTGCTGGTCGACGGCCGTGACCCGGATGCCGACGCCGCCGGCTGCTATCGTCGGTCCGACGATCCTCGATGACGTCACGCCGGATATGGCGATCGCGCAGGAGGAGGTGTTCGGGCCCGTGCTGTGCGTGATCAGGGCGGCGACGCTCGACGAGGCGATCGAGATCGTCAACGCGAGCCGCTTCGGCAACGGCACCTCGATCTTCACCGAGTCCGGCGCGTCCGAGCGCCGCTACCGTCACGAGGTGCAGGCGGGAATGATCGGCGTCAACATCGGCGTTGCCGCGCCGGTCGCGTTCTTCCCGTTCTCCGGCTGGAAGGACAGCTTCCTCGGCGACCTGCACGCGCACGGGACCGATGCGGTCGAGTTCTTCACGCGCAAGAAGACCGTGACCAGCCGCTGGTTCTCAGACGGTCAGGGCCACGGCAGCTACTTCGTCGAGAGAGGCTAGCGATGCCGGCGTCGGGACCCACTGCGACACTGCCGGTTTCGCTCGCCGAGCTCCAGGAGCGCCGGCGTGCCTCCGCGGACATCGTCCGGATGACGCCGGTGTTCTCCTCACGCAGCCTCAGCGCCCGCTGTGGTGGTGAGATCCACCTCAAGGCCGAGAACCTGCAGCGAACGGGCTCGTTCAAGCTGCGCGGCGCGATGTCGAAGCTCGGCACGCTCGACCCCGCCTGCACCGAGGTCGTCGCCGGGAGCGCCGGTAACCACGCGCAGGCGCTCGCATACGCGGCGCGCGCCCGCGGCATCGCGCTGCACGGTCTACGTGCCGGTCGGCGCGTCGGTCGCCAAGATCGCCGCGATCGAGGCATTCGGGGCACGAGTGCTCGAGGGCGGTGACTCGGTCGACAGCTGCATCGCTCACGCCCGTGAATACGCTGCCGAACACGGCGCCACATTCGTACACCCGTTCGACGACATCGAGGTTCTCAAAGGTCAGGCGGGGGTCGGTCTGGAGCTGTGCGAGCAGGTTCCTGACCTGGAGAAGGTGATCGTGCCGGTCGGCGGCGGGGGTCTCGCGTCCGGGATCGCGATGGCGATGAAGAGCCTGCTGCCCGACGTCGAGATCGTCGGGGTGCAGGCAGATGCCTGCGCGCCGTTCGCGGACCTGCTGAACGGACGCCCGGCGCGGGCCCCGGTCGCGACGATCGCCGACGGGATCGCGATCAAACGCCCGGGCGAGCTGACGCGACCGCTGGTCGAGGAGCTGCTCGACGGGATCGTGACGGTGCAGGACGATCAGATCGCCGAGGCGATGATGCTGCTGCTGGAGCGCAGCAAGCTGCTCGCCGAGGGCGCCGGCGCGGCTGCAACCGCTGCGTTGCTGGTCGGCGCGACCGCGCCCGCGCCGCGCGGGGCGACCGTCGTCGTGATCTCCGGCGGCAACGTCGATGTCGGCGTCCTCGTCGGCCTGATCGCGCGCCACGAGACCGTTGCCAAACGTCGCCTGCGCGTCGCCACGCGAGTGTCCGACCGCCCCGGTGGGCTCGCCGAGCTGCTGGCGACGGTCGCCGCGGCCGGCGCGAACGTCCGCGAGGTGCTCCATGTTCGCGAGGGCGTCGAGCTGCACGTGGCCGAGACCGGCATCGAGATGCTGCTCGAGACCCGTGGCGCGAGCCACTCCGAATCGGTGATCGAGCAGATGACCGCCGCCGGCCACCCCGTCCGGGTCCTGATCGGCAGCGACGACCGCTAGCGTCGGGCGGGCGTTTGAGCCACATCGCCCGACGAAGCTGGAGTAGTGGCGGCGCCGGGCCGGCACCGCCACTACGAGTTCTTGATGACGATCCCCTCGAGGATGTTCGCGACCTGCTCGGCAGCGTCGATCGCCGCCTCGAGCCGCTCGAACAGGTCCTTCCAGCGGATCACGACCATCGGGTCGATGCCGCCGTCGAACAGCGAGGCGACCGCCTCGCGGGTGATCCGGTCGCCCTCGTTCTCCAGCCGGTTGATCTCGACCGTGTAGTGGGAGATGTCGCGGAACCCGCGCAGCCGCGGGATCGCCTCGCAGATCTGGCGACGGCGGCCTTCAGCACGCGGGCGAGCCTGATCGCCTGGTCCATCGGCGCCTCGATCTTGTAGAGGCCGAGGTAGTCGGCGACCTCCTCGGTGTAGTCGACGATGTCGTCGAGCGCCGAGGCGAGCGCGAGGATGTCCTCGCGGTCGATCGGCGTGACGAACGTCGTGGTTGAGCCGGCCGATGATGTCGTGGGTGATCCGGTCGCCCGTGTGCTCGCAGTCGAGGATCTCCTGCGCGAGGTCCCGGCTGTCCGGGTAGCCGGACAGCAGCTCGTCGAGCAGGTCGGCCGCCTGCTGGATGTTCTGGCCGGCCTCCTCGAACAGCTCGAAGTAGGCCCGATCACGCGGAGCGAACACCTGGGCGATCCGTGGCATACACGGATGGTATTCGCCGTGCCCGCCCGTGCGGGCTGCGACCCGCTCGGCGAGAGCGGCGCTATCCGTCCGCGGCGGACGCCAGATCCGCGCGGAACCGCGCGAGCTCGTCGGCGTCGATCGAGTAGGTGTGCTCGGCGCGCGGGTAGCGGCGCCCGCGCACGTCGGCCGCGTACGCGGCGACGCCGTCGTTCATCTCGTCCTGCAGGTCCGCGTAGCGCTGCACGAAGCGGGCGCCTCGCCCTTCGCGGATCCCGAGCAGGTCGTGGAAGACGAGCACCTGGCCGTCGGTCGCCGGCCCGGCGCCGATCCCGATCACCGGGATCGTGCATCAGCGGCATCAGCTCGGCGGTGACCGCGGCCGGGATCGCCTCGAACACGATCGAGAAGCAGCCGGCCTCCTGCAGCGCCAGCGCCTCCTGCGCGATCCGCGTCGCGGCGCTCGGTCGTGCGGCCCTGCGCGCGGTAGCCGCCGAGCGCGGTCGAGGTCTGCGGCGTCAGTCCGACGTGGCCCATCACCGGGATCCCCGCGTGCACGATCGCGCGGGCGCGGGCGACCGAGGTGGCGTTGCCACGCTCGAGCTTGACGGCGTCGCAGCCCGGCCTCCTTGATGAACCGCATCGCGGTCTCGACCGCCTGCTCATCGGATCTCTCGTAGGAGCCGAACGGCAGGTCGCCGACCAGCAGCGGCGTCCGCAGGCCGCGGCGGACGGCGCCGCGCCAGCATCAGCAGCTCCTCGGTCGAGACCGGGATCGTCGACGGGTAGCCGAGCACGGTCATCGCGCCGGAGTCGCCGACGAGCACCATGTCGACGCCGCCGGCCTCGGCCGCCCGCGCGCTCGGGAAGTCGTAGGCGGTGACCATCACGATCGGCTCGCCGAGCCGCTTCTTCTCGGCCAGCATCGGCAGCGTGACCGGCAGACGTGAGGCGTCCGCCGGGACGGTGAACTGCGGTGCGGCTGGTGTGTAGGACATCTCAGCTACTCCTGTTCTCAGAGCTTCCCGCCATCTGCTGGTCGAGAGCATCTCGTTGTCGATCAGGCGCGTCTCCCGACCCTGGCCGCGACCAGCGCGAGCGCGGTCCCGTTCAGCTGCTGGAGCGGCGTCGAGCGTGTCGGCTGCCACCAGCTCGAAGTACTCGGTGTCGATCCCGTCGACGTCGAGCTCGGCCCGTCCCGCGGCGATCACTGCGTCCGACGTCGCGCTCGCCGCGCGTCGACGGCGGCGGCGGCCGCCTCAAGCGCGCGGTGCAGGGCGGCGCGCGCCGGCGCTCCTCGGCGCTCAGCAGGGCGTTGCGGCTCGACATCGCCAGCCCGTCAGGCTCACGCACGATCGGGCAGACCTCGATCCGCACGGGGATGTCGAGGTCGCGCACGAGCCGCCGAGATCACCAGCGCCTGCTGCGCGTCCTTCTCGCCGAAGTACGCGACGTCGGGCCCGACGATGTTGAACAGCTTCGTACACGACCGTCGCGACGCCGTCGAAGTGCGCCCGTGCCGCGCTGGACCCCCTCGAGGCGCTCGGTGATGCCCGCGACCGACGACGGTCGTCGCGAACCCGGCCGGGTAGATCTCCTCGCCGTCCGGCGCGAACATGAGGTCGACCCCGGCTGCGCTGCGAGCTCGACGTCGCGCGCCTCGTCGCGCGGGTAGGCCGCCAGGTCGACTCGCCTCGTTGAACTGGGTCGGGTTGACGAACAGCGAGACGACGACGACGTCGCAGTCGCTTCGTGCGCGTGCGCATCAGCGACAGGTGGCCCTCGTGGAAGGCGCCCATCGTCGGGACGAGCCCGATCCGCGCGCCTGCGCGCCGAGGCTGCGCAAGCGCGGCTCGGACCTCGGCGACCGTTCGCAGCACCCTCATCTCTGGCTCCGGGCGTTCACGCGGCCTCCTGGACGACAGCGCGAGCGCCGGGTCGCATCGACCATCGCGTCGAACAGCGCCAGCAGCTCCGGCGCGCGCTCGGCGACCGCGTGGCGCTGCGCGGCGAACGGTTGCGTCGTCGCCCCGCGCGACCGGCCCGGTCAGCGCCCGTCGCGCGTCCGAGCGCCGCCCAGTTCTCGACGGTCGCGCGCACGAGCGGCACGAGCGCGCGCGCGGCCGACGCCGGCGCTGCCGCGCGAGCCGCTCGGCCGCCGCCTCGAGCGTGACCAGGAAGTTCGACGCGATCGACGCCGCGGCGTGGTAGGCGGCCCGGTCCTCGGTCGCGCACCTCGAACGGCTCCATGCCGAGCGCCGGTCGCCAGCGCGCGAGCGAGCGCGAGCGCGGCGGCGGAGCTGCCGGCGATCGGCGGCGCCGGCGCCGGCGAACCGCGGCTGCGCTGTCGGCGGTGACCGTCATCAGCGGGTGCAGCGAGAACGCCTCGTGGGCGGCCAGCGGCTCGAGTCCGGTCGCGCCCGAGCAGTGCCCGACGAGCGGGCCGGGCGCGATCAGCGCCGCGGCCGCGGCGATCTCGCTGATCGGGGACGCACAGCAGCACGGCGCCGTAGCCGGCGGCGTCCGCGCCGCGCGGCCAGCGGGCCGTCGACCTCGACGCCGGCGGCGGCGAGCGCCGCGAGCAAGCGCCGATCCGAGACGGCCGCGGCCGATGACGGCCAGCGACGGGACTGCGGCGAGTGTTGGATCCGTGTTGCTGCATTCCAGTTCCCTCATCGGAGATACCGGTCGGCGTGCGGGTGATCTGCGGTACTGTCCGGAGGTCCATCCCGTGTCGGTGATGGCCTCCGCACCAGAATCGTAGCGCTGCGCGCAAATCCGGGCGCGGTTAACATGGCCGGTCGTGAGCAGCGCTGCAGGAGCGCCGCGAGCTTCTGAAGGAGGTCTGGGAGGAGGCCCGCGTCTGCGTCGCGCTGCCAGCTGCACCAGACCCGCACGACGGTCGTGTTCGGCGCGGGCAACGCCGACGCGGACCTGATGTTCGTCGGCGAGGCGCCCGGCGCCAACGAGGATCGGCTCGGGCTGCCGTTCGTCGGGCAGGCCGGCAAGCTGCTCGACACGCTGCTCGCCGAGATCGGCCTGGACCGCGCAGCGAGGTCTTCATCGCCAACACGCTCAAGTGCCGACCGCCGGACAACCGCGACCCGCTCCCGCGGGAGATCGAGGCCTGCCAGGACTACCTGCGCCGCCAGGTGGCGCTGATCGAGCCGAGCGTGATCTGCACGCTCGGCAACTTCGCGACCAAGCTGCTGCGAGGCGACCCGACCGGGATCTCACGGATCCACGGGCAGGAGGAGGTCCGGCTGATCGGCAGCCGCGCGGTCCGGCTGTACCCGCTCTACCACCCGGCCGCGGCGCTGTACACGCCGTCGACGCTGGAGATGCTGCGGGCGCGACTTCCGCGCGGATCCCGGAGCTGCTGGCGCTCGGCGCGCCGGAGCAGCCGGCCGAGCTCGAGTCCGTCGCCGCGCTCGACGAGCGAGCCGCTCTCCGCGGTCGGGGGTGGACTCGCATCGGAGCTCCCTTGGCGCAACAGGACTCGACCGACGGTGAGACGGCGGCGCCGCTGCCGCCTGGAGAGCAGCTGGGTCTGTTCTAGCTGGGTCTCTTCGAGGGCGATTCGGTGCCGTCCGGGGCCACCGCGCCGGGTCCGTCCTCCCGATCCGCAGCGCCAGCGCGAACGCGACGACCGCGGCGACCGCCTGGACCGCGAGCACGACGGTCGCGAACCCGGTCGGCGTCGTTCGGGGCCCGGAGCAGCAGGATCGGCTCGGCGATCGCGACGAGCGCGAGCGGGAGCAGGAACCACGTCCGCTTCAGCGCGAGCATGTACTGGATCGCGAGATATGTGCAGGCGAGCAACGCGAACGCGCAGCCGAGCACGAACAGCGAGCTGCGTCGCCACAGCTGATCCTGCTTGAACACGGCCTGAGCAGAGCGGTGGGAGCCGAACGCGTAGATCCCGAGCACCGGGATCGCGCAGACGGCGATGATCCCGACGCGCCCGCGCGAGGACCGGCCGCGTGTCCTCGCCGGCGTGGTGGCGCCGCGAGGTCTCGGGCACGAGGTAGAAGCCGGCGCCGATCGCGACCCAGATCGAGCACCTTGGCGGCGACCGCGGTCGCCGCGTAGGAGTTCGCGAGGTTGGGGATCCCGTTGAACCGGTGCTTGGCGGCGATGATGTCGATGTTCTGCAGCACCGCGAGGATGATCAGCGCCGCGATCGGCACCCATGCCCGCCTGACGTGGCGTCCACAGGCTGAACGGCCGGCTCGCGGGCTGCGCCGGTCGCCGCTCCCGGCAGCGCCTGAGCGGCGGCCGTCGCCCGGCGCAGCATGACCAGCGCAGTAGCGCGCCCATGATCACGAACGACAGCGGCGTGCCGAGATAGGCGCCGGTCACGCCGAGGCCGACGACCGCCAGCGCGGCGCCGGTGACCAGGCGCGAGCCCTGCTCGCCGATCAGGCTGATGCCGACGCTCTTGTAGTCACCGACGCCCTGGAGCGCCGCCGCGCAGGATCGAGAGCTCGAGCCACAGGCAGCCGGCGGGGATCCCGAGCGCGGCGGCCCACTGGTACTGCTTGACGCCGACCGCGGCGGCGATCGGCTGGCGCAGCAGCACCGAGACGACCGTCAGCGCGAGCGTCACCCAGACCATCGTCCGCGTCCAGCGCCTGAGCGTCGACGATCAGCCCGTCGCCGACGCCGAGGTTCCCGAGCACGCGCCTCGCGCGCGGTCGCCACCTGCATCGCCTGGCCGACGACACCGAGGATCAGGTAGTAGCTGATCAGCGCCGCCAGCGCCGCGTAGTCGTTCGAGCAGCTGCGCGAACACGACCGTCGAGCCGAGCGCGATCACGTTGTTGATGATCATCGCGAGCGCCAGCCCGCCGGCCTTGGCGGTGTCGGAGGAGCGAAGGTTCCGCATCGGCTCCTCGGTAGCGACCGAGCATCGCGGCCGCAGCGGCCAGGCGGATCTCGGTCGCAGGGGTCGACATCACGGGCACGGACGGTAGCGGACAGGCCTTCGGACAGCGGCTCAGGGCCGCGGTGCGCTTTGACTACAGTGTCGCGAACCGATGCGACTGCCTGGACCTCCCAGTGATGGCGGCAGGCGTCAGTCGCGCTTCGCGCCGGCGCCGAGACCGAGCGGCTCGGCGCCGAGCTCGCCTCGGCGCTCACGGCCGGCGATGTCGTGCTGCTCGAGGGCGAGCTCGGCGCGGGCAAGACGACGTTCGTCCGCGGCGCCTGTCGCGCGCTCGGCGTCGAGGGCGTCGTCACGAGCCCGACGTTCACGATCGGCCAGCGCTACGGCGCGCCGGTGCCGGTCTGCGCACGTCGACCTCTACCGCGTCGACGACCTCGAGCGCCGAGGATCCCGGTCTGCTGGCCGACTATGTCCGGCCTGACACGATCGCGTTCGTCGAGTGGCCCGAGGCGCGGCGCGCGCGAGCTCGCCGAGCCGGGCCGGGTCGTGGCGCGTGCGCCTGACCCACGCCGGCGCCGATCGCCGGCGATCGAGATCGAGGTGGCGGACGTCGGATGAGGAGTGCCTCGCGTTCGACACCGCCACGCGCGCGACCGCGGTGGCGCTGCGCGACGTGCCGCTCGGAAGCGGGCTCGTGCTCGAGGCGCGTGACGATCCTCCGGCCGGCGCGCGGCCGGGACACGCGCAGCGCCTGCTGGCGCTGATCGCGGAGCTGCTCGAGCGGTCCGGCGGCTGCTCGGACGGTCGATCGGATCGCGGTCGGGGTCGGGCCGGGAACGTTCACCGGACTGCGGATCGGGATCGCCACGCGCGCACGCGCTCGCGCGCGCGTGGAATCTGGTCCTCGTCGGCGTCTGCACGCTTGCGGTCGCTCGCGCTGGCAGCCGCGGCGTCGGCGCCGCCGCCTGGGCGCGGGGTCCTGGCGCTGATCGACGCCCGCCGCGGCGAGCTGTTCGCCGCCGGCTGGGCGCCGGCGCGGATCCACGACCGAGCGCCGCTGGTCGGGCCCAGCGTGCTGGAGCCGGCCGCGCTGGACGGCACCCTGACGGCGCTCGGCAGGACCGGAGCTCCTGGGGGCCGGCGATCCGGGCCTTCTGGCGGTCGGCGACGGCGCAGTACTGTTCCGTCGAGTGCTCGAACGCCAGGGCGCGATGGTGCCGGCCGATCGAGTCGCGCTTCACCGGTCTCGGCGCTCGCGCACTGCGTGCTCGCCGCCGCTGCGCCGGGCCCTCCGGCTGCGGTGCGGCCCGAGTACCTCCGCCTCGCCCGACGCCGAGATGCTCGGCGGAAGGCGCGCTCAGACGTGACCGCGGACGGCGCCGCGACTCGACGCGATCGGATCGCGATCAGGCCGCTCGTGCTACGCGGACCTTCCGTCGGTGATCGCGATCGAGCGGCGCGCGTTCACGACCCCATGGTCGCTGCCGATGTTCGTGCTCGAGCTGTCAAAGCCGTCGGGCATCTGCCTTGCCGCGGTCCGGTGACGGCGCCGATCACGACGACCGCGACGAGCTCGGCGAGCGCGGTTGGTCGGCTACCTGATCTGCGCCCGCTACGACCAGGCGTGGCACCTGATGAACATCGCGGTCGAGCCGGAGCGCCGCCGGCAGGGGATCGCGCGCGCGCTGATCGATGCGCTGATCGAGCGCGCCGGCGAGGCGTCGAACTACACGCTCGAGGTGCGCGTCTCGAACACGCCCGGCGATCGCGCTCTACGAGAGCTACGCGTTCCGCAGCGTCGGCAGGCGGCGGCGCTACTACTCCGACAACGGCGAGGACGCGCTGATCATGTGGCGCGCGTTCGGCACGCCGTGGCTGCGGTCGATGATCCTCGCGATCGAGACGAGCTGTGACGACACCTGCGCGGCCGTGCTCGGCTGGGACGGCGTGATCGCCGCGAACGTGATCTCCTCGCAGATGATCCACGACGCGCTTCGGCGGGGTCGTGCCGGAGATCGCCTCGCGCCAGCATCTGGAGCTGATCGACGGCGTGCTCGACGAGGCGCTGGCTCGCGCCGGCGTGACCCTCGACGACGTCGACCTCGTCGCCGCGACCCGTGGTCCGGGGCTGGTCGCGGCGCTGCTCGTCGGCTTCTCCGCCGCCAAGGCGCTCGCCGCCGCGCGCGAGCTGCCGTTCGCCGCGGTCGACCATCTCCGCGGCCACGTCGCCGCGAGCTTCCTCGAGCCGGATCCGTTCGAGCCGCCGTTCCTCAGCCTGATCGCGAGCGGCGGACACACGCTGCTCGCAGGAGGTCCGCGACCGCTCATCGACGCCGCGCTTGCTCGGCCAGACGCTCGACGACGCCGCCGGCGAGGCGTTCGACAAGGGTGCCCGCCTGCTCGGCCTCGGCTACCCGGGCGGCGCGGCGCTCGAGCGGCTCGCGCGCGAGGGCGATCCCGGAGGCCTTCGACTTCCCGACCGGCGCATCGCTCGCCTGGACTCGACTTCTCGTTCGCCGGCCTGAAGACCTCGCTGCTGTACAAGATCCGCGACCTCGGCGAGCCCGAGGCCGAGCGCCGCCGCGCCGACCTCGCCGCCTCCTATCAGCGGGCGATCGTCGAGGCGCTGACGATCCGGGTCAGGCGCGCGCTCAAGCAGACGGGCCTTCGAGCGGCTGGCGGTCGGCGGCGGCGTCGCCGCCAACGGCCCGCTGCGCGAGCGGCTGGCCGAGCTCGGCGTCGAGCTCGACGTGCCCGCCGCGCGCGCTCTGCACCGACAACGCAGCGATGATCGCGAGCGCCGCGCGCTAGGCGCCCGCGGCTGCCGTTCCCGGACTACCTGGAGCTCGACGTCTACGCCTCCGGCGAGCGGCCCCCGGTCGCCTGATGCGCACGGTGACGCTCTACGGGCGGCCGGGCTGCTGTCTGTGCGATGACGCACTCGCGATGCTGGAGCGCGTGCGCGAGCGCGTGCCGTTCGCGCTCGAGCAACGCGACATCGAGTCCGACGATGCGCTGCTCGCCGCGTATCTGGAGCGGATTCCGGTGATCTCGATCGACGGACGCGAGGCGTTCGAGCTGTTCGTCGACGAGGGCGAGCTCGAGCGCGACGCTGCGCGACCCGGGATCCGGTGTAACGTCCATCAGTAGAGTGATCGCGTCATGACCCAAGTGACGGCCGATACGAATGACGACGGGGTCTACGCCGAGAAGCTCTCGCTCGGCGTCGCCGCTCGGCTGTCGCGGTACCTGCAGGTGCTCACGCAGGCCCACAAGATGGGCAAGCAGACGATCTCCTCGCAGGAGCTCGCCGACTACACGCACGTCAACTCGACCCAGATCCGCCGTGACCTGTCCGGATTCGGCAAGTTCGGCAAGCGCGGCGTCGGCTACAACATCGATTCGCTCGTCTCGCAGATCCGCAAGATCCTGCACACCTCCGGTCAGCACAACATCGCGCTGTTCGGCGCCGGCCATCTCGGCACGGCGATCGCGACCTCGGACATCTTCGCCGACCACGGCTTCCGCGTGGTCGCGATCTTCGACGTCGACCCGGCGAAGGTCGGGACGCAGATCGGGGACCTGGTCGTACGCCATTACGACGAGCTGTCCGCGGTCGTCGACGACCAGGACATCGTCGTCGCCGTGCTCGCGGTGCCGGGGCCGGCGGCGCAGCAGCTGGCGGACGATCTCGTCGGGGTCGGGGTGAAGATCATCTTCAACTACTCCGAGGCGCTGCTCGACGTCCCGCCGGAGGTCACCGTGCACGCGTCGAGCCCGGCGGTCGACCTGCTGTACGCGCTCTACTTCTACCTCACCTAACGGCTTGGACATCGATCTGGACAACGCTCGAGCGTTTTCGAGAGCTCGACGGACTTCACCGTCGGCCTCGAGGAGGAGTTCGCGATCCTCGACGGCGACACGCTTGACGCTGGCGCAGCGCTACGAGGAGCTGCGGGCGGCGGCCGACGCCGACCCGCTGCTCGCCGATGCGGTCGCGGGCGAGCTGATCTCCTCCGAGATCGAGATCCGCTCCGGACGTGCGGAGACCTTGCTCGGCGGCAACCTCGGCGCAGCGCGAGCGCCGGCGGAGGCTGTTCGCGCTCGCCGCGGTCGCAGGGACTCGCGCTCGGCGCAACCGGAACGCATCCGTGGGCCGACTACCGGGACCAGCGGATCATCGACACCGAGCATTACCGCCGTGTCGAGCAGGGCCTGAAGTACGTGGCCTGGCGCAACAACACGTTCTCGTTGCACGTGCACGTCGGCATCCGGGGCGCCGACCGGGCCGTACAGGTGTGCGACCGCCTGCGGCCGCTGCTGCCGAGCCTGCTGGCGATCTCCGCCAACTCGCCGTTCCTCGACGGCCGTGACTCCGGCCTGCACAGCGCGCGCACGCAGACCTTCACGCGCAGCTTCCCGCGTTGCGGCGTGCCCGACGCGTTCGGCAGCTGGGACGCGTACGCCCGCTACATCGACTTCCTGATCGCGACCGCGCTCGATCGTCGAATACACGCAGGTCTGGTGGTCGGTGCGGCCGCACTTCACGTTCGGGACCGTCGAGGTCCGGATCTGCGACGCCCAGGCGACCGCGACGAAGTCCGAGGCGCTGTCGGCGCTGATCCTCGCGTGCGTCGCCCAGGCGGCGCGGGACGTCGACGCGGGTGTCCCGCACGTCGATCAGCCACCCCGGCTGATCGAGGAGAACATGTGGCGGGCGATCCGCTACGGGCTCGACGGCGAGCTGATCGACCTGCAACGAGGGGAGACCTACCCGGCGCGTGAGGCGATCGAGCGGCTGCTGCGGTGGACGGCGCCGGTCCGCTCCGAGCTCGGAATCGAGGCGTCGTTCCCTGAGGCCAACGGCGCGCAGCGGCAGCGGCGCTGCTCGAGCAGCGGTATGAGCCTGCAGGAGGTATACGCTCAGGTCGTCGAGCAGACCGCCGACACGTACACGAAGATCGTCCCGAGCACCGCGGAGGTCAGATGAGCACAGAACGCCAACAGCCGAGCGAAGAGGAGCTGCGGGCCGCATACGAGGAGGAGATGAAGCGGGTTCGCGTCGAGCACGTGCTGCTCGACGGCATCGTCACGCTGGTGAACCTCGGGATGCGGCGCAGCGGCCTGATGGCCGGCAGCGAGGACGAGCGCGACCCCGCGCAGGTGCAGCTCGCGATCGAGGCGGTTCGCGCGCAGTTGCCGCTGATCGAACGGGTCGCGCCAGAGCAGGTCGAACCGATCCGCGACGCGCTCTCGCAGCTGCAGCTCGCCTACGTGCGGATCGGCGGCCAGCCCGCCGATGCGCCGGCGACCGAGCGCCCCTGATGCGGCGGACGCTCCACCGAGCGGCGCCGGGACGCCCGCGACCGAGCCGGCGGCATCCGAGCCGCCGGCGCCGAAACCGGGCGAGCCCGGCCCCGCGCAGCGCAGCGGCCGGCTCTGGATACCGGGTCAGTAGGAGAACGCGGAGCGCCGCGCGCAGGCGCTTCACAGCCCGCTCCGCGGCGCGTCGAAGGGACGTTCTGGCGTGCAGCGCGCTAGAGTGCTGCGCCTTGATCGGCAGGGCCTCCGCCTGAACCGTCGGTCGGCGGCCCCGCTTGACTGCGGGTCGCAAGAGCGCCCTCGCTTAACCTCAGAGCTTTCCCTAGGAGACCCGCCTTGTCCAGCTTCCTGACGCACCACGGCGTGCTCGTTGCGCTCGTGTGCGCCGCCGCCGCCGTCCTGTACGGCGCCCTGACCTCCCGCGCGCTGCTCGCGCTGTCGCCCGGCAACGAGCGCATGCAGGAGATCTCGGCCGCCGTCCAGGAGGGCGCCCGCGCGTACCTCAACCGCCAGTACACGACGATCGCCGGCGTCGGCGTGGTCCTGTTCATCGTGCTGATCCCGATCCAGAACATCCGCGTCGCGATCGGCTTTGCGATCGGCGGGCTGCTCTCCGCCGCCGCCGGCTACATCGGCATGAACGTGTCCGTGCGCTCCAACGCCCGCGTCGCGGAAGCCGCCCGCGGCGGCGTCTCCAAAGCGCTCGACGTCGCCTTCCGCGGTGGCGCCGTGACCGGCATGCTGGTCGTCGGCCTCGCGCTGATCGGCGTTGCCGGCTATTACGGCGTGCTGACCTGGATCGCCGGTGAGAGCCCCCGGAGCGCCGTGAACGCGCTGATCGGCCTCGGCTTCGGCGGTTCGCTGATCTCGGTGTTCGCCCGGCTCGGCGGCGGCATCTTCACCAAGGCGGCCGACGTCGGCGCCGACCTCGTCGGCAAGATCGAGGCAGGGATCCCCGAGGATGACCCGCGCAACCCGGCCGTGATCGCCGACAACGTCGGTGACAACGTCGGCGACTGCGCCGGTATGGCAGCCGACCTGTTCGAGACCTATGCCGTCACCGCGGTCGCCGTGATGCTGCTCGGCGTGCTGCTGTTCCACCAGCAGTCGGCGGTGGCGCTCTATCCGCTGGTGCTCGGCGGGGTCGCGATCATCGCCTCGATCATCGGCACCTACGCCGTCAAGTCGAAGGCCGGCAACGTCGAGCGCGCGCTCTACCAGGGGCTGATCACCTCCGGCGTGCTGGCCGCGCTCGCGTTCGTGCCGATCACCTACTGGCTGATGCGGGGCCTCACGTTCAAGGGGGCGCTGATCACGGGCAACGTGGCCCCTGAGTGGTGGAAGTACTACCTCTGCGCGCTGATCGGGATCGCGATCACGGCCTGCCTGTTCGTGATCACCGACTACTTCACCTCGACGCGGTTCGCGCCCGTCAAGAGCACCGCCAGGGCGTCTCAGACCGGCCACGCCACGAACATCATCGCGGGGCTCGCGCAGGGCTTCCAGTCGACCGCGCCACCGGCGATCGTGGTCTCGCTGGGGATCCTCGGCGCCTGGAAGCTCGGTGGCAGCGGCAGAGACGGCATCTACGGGATCGCGGTCGCCGCCTTGGCGAAGCTGTCGCTGGCCGGGTTCATCGTCGCGCTCGACGCGTTCGGCCCGATCACCGACAACGCCGGCGGGATCGCCGAGATGGCCGAACTGCCCGAGGAGGTCCGTGCCGTCACCGACCCGCTCGACGCCGTCGGCAACACGACCAAGGCGGTCACCAAGGGCTACGCGATCGGCTCCGCCGCGCTCGCGGCGCTGGTGCTGTTCAACGCCTTCGAGGACGAGTTGATCGCAAAGGGCAAGCTGCCGAACTTCTCGATCGGGAACCCGCCCGTGCTGATCGGCCTGCTGATCGGCGGGCTGATGGTCTACCTGTTCGTCTCGCTGGCGATGCAGGCGGTCGGTCGCGCGGCGGGCGCGGTCGTCGAGGAGGTGCGCCGCCAGTTCCGGGAGAAGCCCGGGATCATGGAGGGCACAGAAAAGCCCGAGTACGGAACCTGCGTGGCGCTCGTGACCAAGGCGGCCCAACGCGAGATGATCCTGCCCTCGCTGATCCCGATCGTGGTCACCTTCGTCGTCGGTTTGATCAGCATCGAGGCGCTCGGCGGCCTGCTGATCGGCGTGATCGTCGTCGGCCTGTTCATGGCGGTCTCGATGACCTCTGGTGGCGGCGCCTGGGACAACGCGAAGAAGCTGATCGAGGACGGTGCCTATGGCGGCAAGGGCTCTGAGGCCCACGCCGCTGCGGTTACCGGCGACACCGTCGGGGACCCCTACAAGGACACCGCGGGTCCGGCGATCAACCCGATGATCAAGGTGGCGAATATCGTCGCCTTGCTGATCATTCCTTTGATCACCTGATTTAGCCCTTCGGCGGCGATTGCGCCCTCTGGACCGCATGAGCTTGGTCGGGCGCGGTGCGCTCGACCGGGCCGTCGCGAGTCCCGAGGGCGCAACCGCCCCTCCGTAGCTTCCTCGCCTGATGGCGCGGCGACCGTCCTGTCGCGTCGGTAGGCTCGCGGTGGCGATGGGCGTTCTGCGGAGAGTTGGGTGTGCATTCGTGATGGCCGGTGTGGTCGTGGGCGCCATCGGCGTTTCGTCTGCCGTGGCGCTGCGTTGGTCGGCGCCACGATTGCTCGGCCCGCGCTCGACCGCGGTTCATGCGCTCGTTGCCGTCTCATGTCCGTCCTCGTCGCTGTGCGTGGCGGTCGATGCCGCCGGAGACATCGTCACATCGACCGAGCCGACCGCGCACGACACGCACTGGCGCGTGAGCGCGCCGCTGTCGGGTCTCCCGGTGGGCCCCGGCCCAAACGGGCTGGGCGCGATCTCATGCCCGTCGACAACGCTCTGCGTTGCGGTCGGCGGATCGCATGTCGCCGTCTCGACCAACCCCGCCGGCGGCGCCGCGGTTTGGCATGTCACGCAGCTCAGCGGGGAGGCAGCGTTCCAGGACGGGGGTTCGCTCGACAGCGTCTCGTGCCCATCGATCTCGCTATGCGTGGCGGGCGACAGGGACGGCAACGTCGTCTCCTCGAGCGCCCCCGCGGCCGTCGCGCCGGTGTGGAACATCGCAAACGTCGAGCAGATCGGCTACGGCGAAACGCTCAACGTCTCGTGTGCGAATGCCTCGCTGTGCGTGGCGGTCGACGGTCAGGGGCTTGTTCTGAGCTCCTCGGACCCGACCGGTGGCTCGAGCGCATGGAGCTCGGTCAACCTTGGGTACCCGTTGTATGGAGTCTCATGCCCGTCGGTGTCGTTGTGCGTCGCGGTCGGTTCGGCGAGCGAAACCTATGTCCAACCGGTGATCGCGACGACGTCTGACCCCACCGGCGGGGCCGGTGCTTGGAGCAGTGTCCGCCTGCCCTCGTACGTGGCTCCCGACAACATCTCGTGCGCCTCGACATCGCTGTGCGTCGCAGAGGATTACGACGATGGCTACCTGCTCGGGTCGGGTGACCCGACCGGCACAGCGGGCGCTTGGACGCGCACGCGGGTGCCGGCCGCCGGATCGAACGGCATCCTCGACGGTGGTGTGTCGTGCGGGTCGTCGTCGAGTTGCGTCTCGATCGTCAATGGCGACGCCTACGCATCCACGAACCCCGCCGCCGAGAACAGCTGGGCGCTGGCGACGGTTGACAGTTACACGGTCGCCAGCCCGTTGATCGATATGTCGTGCGCCGCGGGGCCGCTGTGCGTGGCGATCGATCAGGCGGGCGATGTGCTCACCTCGACCAACCCACGGGCAGGCGCGGGTGCCTGGAGGCGCTCCCGTGTGGACCGAAAGCTGACCGCGATCTCCTGCCCGTCTCGGACGCTCTGCGTCGCGGTCGACGCCCGTGGAAACGTCCTGACCTCGACGAGGCCGACCGCGGGCGCGACGTCGTGGAGCAGCGTACGGGTCGACGCGGGCCCGGGCCTGTCCACGATCTCATGTCCCTCGACGCGCTTCTGCCTCGCCGGGGACTACGCGGGCGATCTTCTCACCTCGACTGATCCAACCGGCGGCCGGCACGCCTGGCGGCGGGTGCAGCTGCCATCCAACGGCGACAGTCCAGGCGTCCTGTCGGGCTTCGCGTGCCCAACCCGGTCGCTGTGCGTCGGTGTGGACCAGAGTACGGGGGAGGGCTTCATCGATGACGTGTTCACCTCGACGAGGCCCGCCGGCGGATCGAACGGCTGGCATCTGACGACCGAGTTCAACGACAACAGCTTCGACGGGGTTGACTGCCCGTCTCGATACCTATGTGTTGCCGTCACCGCGGGTGGCGAGGTGATCACGGCAAGAAATCCCACCCGAGCGTCCTCCTGGGCCGCGACGGTGGTGAACTCGAACGCGTCGCTGAACGCGATCGCGTGCCCGTCAAGCTCGCTTTGTCTCACCGGCGACAGTCTCGGTTCGATCGAGACCTCACGCGACCCGACCGGCGGCGTGGCGGACTGGCCGGCGCAGAGCGTCGACCCCGGTGACTCGATCAACGCGCTCGCCTGCTCATCCACCCGGCTCTGCGTGGCGGGCACCGCCGACGGCAAGCTGCTGGTCGGCACAAGCTGACGCAGCGCCGCATATACGGCCGGACTCGAGCCGACAACGCCTTCGTGATCACGAGTGCTGGATGCGAGCGTCTCGAATGGTTACCCGATCACCGAGAACCCGTGGCTTGCAATGCTGCATTAGACACCGTACGGTCTCGATCATGGCTCGGTTCGTTCGAAGCCACAAGCATGGGGAATGTCGGCGCCGGACGGTGTGCTCGGTATGAGACGCAGCGCACTTCGCCGCGGCGACGGGGTTGCCTCGTGGACAGCAGACGGCGGACACAGTCCAGAACCGTCGAAGTGGCGAGCTCTTGAAGGCAGTCGGGCTGCTCGCCACCACATGTGGCCGAGAGGTGCGAGGCGAACGAAGTCAGGGAGGCATCCAATCCAGTAGGTGTCAATACCCGTAAGGGGGAGGTAAGAAGCCATGCGGTTCAAACTCAGGCTCCAGCCATCGACGGTCATCGCGACACTCGCGCTGTTCGTTGCGATGGGCGGAACCTCGTACGCCGTATCCAACTCGATCAGCGGCTCGCAACTGAAGAACCACTCGGTCGCAGGTATAAAGCTGGAGAACCACACGGTCGGGGGAGCTCAGGTGAACGTCTCTGGATTCCCGACGGTCCCGTCGGCGAAAAACGCCGCTAATGCAGCTAACGCAGCGAACGCGACCACTGCGGGGACGATCACGGGCTCGATCACCGGGGGTCAGGTGTCAAGCGCGGTGGCCAATGCCACCAACGCTGTAACCGCGACCACTGCGGGGACAATCACGGGCACCATCACCGGAGGTCACGTCTCGAGCGCAGTCGCGAACGCTACAAACGCAACCAACGCCACGAACGCAACCAACGCAACCAACGCCACCAACGCCACGAACGCGGTCACCGCGATGAACCTTGCGGGGCAGACGTTCGCGCAGGTCAATACCACCAGCAGCTCGGCGACCCCCGTGACGATCCTGAGCGATCTCGGAGGCCTCACGCTGGCGCTGGTGTGCACAGGAGGCGACGTGAAGATCGAGGCTACGACGGCGACGGACGCCGCTGCCTACGCGATGAGCGCCGTGGCCAACGCCAACGCGACCAACCTCGAGGGCAGCGAAGGTGATTTCAATACGGGAGACACCGACACGGATACGACGGCCGCCCCGGCGGCGGAAAGCTTTGCCTACGAGCCATCGGCCGGTGTGGTGGTCTCCGGAACGTTGATGTCATACGACGACGCCGGAACCTGCTCCGTGTTCGGCAACGCGGTCGAGTCGTCTGGGTAGGGCTGATCCAGGCGCAGTCACACAGCAACGATCCGCCGGGCCGCCTCGTCCCACGGGTGCGGCCCGGCGGCTGCCGTGGCTGAGCCGTCCGATTCACAGCACGATCGAGCTGTTCCGCCACGCCAAAGATTTCACCGTAGTGGCGTCACTCGGAGTAGGGTCGCCGCGGGATGTGTGTGCACGGCACCCGAGACGTGCTGCGTGCCATGCTTGTGACGGTGGCGATGGGTCTCGCTGCGGCTGCGCCGGCGTCGGCCGCCACCTTCACGGTCAACACGACCAGCGACGCCTCCCCCGTTGTCGGCGACTGCGCCACGCCCCCCGCTGCGGGCGACTGCTCGCTGCGGCAGGCGATCGCAGCGGCGTCGGCGGGTGACACCGTCAGCCTGCCCGCAAGCGCGACTCCATACGCCGTCACACTCGGGACGATTGACGTCAGCAAGGCGATCACAATCAGCGGCGCGGGAGCGAACACGACGACGATCGATGCCAACGGAAACTCTCAGATCTTCGAGGTGTCCGGGCTCCCGTCGAGTTCGACGCTGACGATCTCCCTCGTCACCATCGAAGGTGGCGACGCGTCGGGTGGCAGCCTCGCGACCGGATCCGGCGGCGCGATCGACGTAGACGCTGCCGGTGCGACCGTCGACCTCGCCGGCGTCGCGTTGTCTGACAACACCGCCGGCGTCGCCGGGGGCGCGATCGAGCTCTCGGCTGGAAGCATGGACATCACCGACAGCACGCTCGGGCCCGGCAACGTGGCGAGCGGCAACAGCGACTTCACTCCCACCGGCGGGGCGATCGACAACGACGATGGCTCGCTCTATGTCAGCGACAGCACGATCAGCGGCAACACCGCCGGCGGTGGCACTCTGGCGCCCGGTGGCGAAGGCGGTGGTATCTCCGACGAATCACCCAGTGGCGACACCGGCTCGACAACCTTGTCGTTCGACACGATCGCCTTCAACACGGCCGTCGGAGCGAACGCCGAGGGAGGCGATCTCTGGACGAACACGAACGACCCGGATGGATTCATGGTCGCCGACACGATCGTCGCCGACGGCGCGGCCCCCACCGGCGGCGACTGTTACCCCCGGAACGACTTCATCTCCGAGGGCTACAACCTGACCGACGGGATCGATTCGACCGGCGTTGCCGCATGCAATTTCACAGGATCGACTGACCTGCTCGGTGACGCCCGGCTCGGGCCGTTGGCGAACAACGGCGGTTCCACCGAGACCGAGGCGCTGGCCGCCGGCAGCCCCGCCCTCGACGCGATCCTGACTGCCGACCCGAGTTGCACCGGCACCGATCAGCGCGGCGACGCGCGGCCCGAGGGATCCGGCTGTGACATCGGCGCGCTCGAGGCCGGCTACGGCGAGACCGCGCCGCAGTGGAGCGTCGCGCACGACTTCCAGACCTCGCCGATGGCGAACCCCAGCGCCGACAGCTTCGGTAACCCCGCTGTCTGGTCCTACCTTCAGGCGCCACTAGCCGACCTCTCGACGCCTGCCGACTACACGCCGCTGCCCAGTGGAGTGCAGGCGACGAACTGCAACGGTCCTGATTTCTACACCTGGAGCAACCCCGGCCCGGCGCTTCCGGTCGTCGACTTCGATGCAAGCTCAACGACCTACGTCTGCTCGAGCACAGCCACGGCTCCGGGTCATACAGTGGTGATGCACCCCTCGGGGACCGATTACTCGATCGTCGCCTGGACGAGCCCGGAATCAGGCACGATCGCGGTCGCCGGATCGTTCGCCTCGATGGATCCCAATGGAGGTGACGGGACCACGTGGTACGTCGACGACGGCTCCACGACGCTTGCGTCAGGAACCAACGATGTCGGCGGCTCCGGGAGCTTCGAGCCGGCGCCCGTGAGTGTCAGCGCCGGCGACACGCTCTACTTCATCCTCGGTCCGGCCGCCGACGGCGGCTTCGGCAACGACACGACTGAGCTCAACCTGACGATCACCGGCACCTCGTTGTCATCGCAGTCCGCCGACCTCGCGCTGATTGCGTCGGCCCTACCCAACCCCGTAGGGCCAGGCCAGCCGGTCACGGACACGTTCACGGTCACCAACAACGGCCCGGACACGGCCGACGGGGCGACCGTGTCCGACACGCTTCCGACCGGAACGACGCTGCAGTCCGACAGCGCGAGTCAGGGGGACTGCATCCATGTTCCGTCGTCCAGCGAGGTGAACTGTAACCTCGGGCCCCTCGCTGACGGTGACCAGGCTACCGTCACGGTCACGCTGGTGTGGCCGGCGGACACGGCTGGAACGTTGTCAAACACAGCAGACGTCTTCGCGGTTACAGCCGACCCGAATTCGGCCAACAACACGGCGACCGCGACGACGACCGTAACGCCGCCATGCCCGACGAGCATGACGGTCGACGTTGTCGAGGTGCTCGCCGGCTGTATCACCGATCAGGGCGACGGCACCTACCTGGCGACGGGCGACACTCGTTTCGGCGACGGGGCCAGCATCGTCGACGCCGGCACACAGACGCCTGCGACGCTCGTGCTCGACCCGGCGGCGCATACGATCTCGATCGCGCCCGCCGGCAATGGCCCGCAGAGCGGCGAGCTGGAGGCGGGCGGCGTCGACGTCGCGACGGGCGATCTGGTGATCCACACACAGGGCGTCACCGACAATGTCTCGGGCATCGCCGGTGGTGCGCAGGTCACCGGACTGAGCAGTGTCGATCTGTCGCTGTCCGGGTGGACGTTCAGCGGGTCCGAGCTGGCCTCGACGGCGTATCTTGCGCCGAGCAGCGACGGTGGTGGGGCGATCGCCGATGGCCGGCTGGCACTGCCGACGTGGCTTGGGGACGCGATCAATTTCGGCTCGCTGGTAGCCACCGGCCTGGTCCCGGGGGTGTCTGGAGAGCTCTCAGTGCAGGCGAACTCGTCCGGGCAGCTCAGCGTGATCAACGGTGGCGTTTCGTTCAAGGCCAGCCTTCTTGGCGACTCCTCGATCCAGCTCGCCAACGCGGAGCTCCAGTACCAGCGCGCCGGCGACGAGTGGACCGGCAGTGCAGCCCTCGGTTTCGCCAGTCTCGTCAAGTTGAGCGTCAACGGCGTGATCAGCGACGGCAAGCTTGACGATCTCGGTGTGAACTTCGCCTGTTCCACGTCGAAGATCTGCGGCAGCAGCTCGAGCCTTCCGACGATCGGTGCGGTCCTGGACCTCAAGGACGTCGATCTGAACATGATCAACCTCCAGGGAATCGACTACAACCCGCCGCCGACGATCGGGCAATTCCAGCTCCCGACCGTGTGCGCCCCGAGCAGATTCCGGTCCTGTCCGCCGCCCGAACCGGCTCCCCAGATCGACGGTGCCGTGATCATCGGAGTGCTCGGTGATCGGGTGATCGCCGGCGGCGACTTCGATTACCTGCTCGACGGCCAGTTCACTGCCAGCGGCGGTGTTGGCCTGGCGCCGTTGCACGGCGGCACGTTCTCCGATCCGCCGCCGCTGGTGCCGGGCCAGAGCGCCACCAACGTCGTCGACAACCTGTTGAACAGCGGGTTCGCGGGGGTCGAGCTGGCGAGTGCGGCGATCAACTACACGCCGCCGAACCTGTTGCAGGCGACCGGCACGATGTTCCTGCCGCCGCTGCCGTTCCCCGTCCAGTTCCTCAAGGGCACGATCTCGATTGGCATCCAGCCACCCCACTTCACGGGCGAGGGAACGGTGCAACTGGTGGTCCCGAGCTACGTCCCGGTGATTGGCGGCGATAGCTTCGGCGCCGTTCAGGCGCTGATCTCCGACGAGGCGGCGGCCGCCGAGGCGTCCTTGCCGCAATACTGCGTAAGCGTCGATCTCGGCTTCCACACCTATACCGAGTGCACTCCGAAGATCACCTTCCTGGCGGCATACTCGTGGTCCACCGGCGAGGTCACGGTCGACCTCGACGGGGGTAACATCGACGACTACGCGACCGTCCCGCAGGTCAGTAGCAGCAGCGCTGCCGGCACCGACAAGCGGTACGTGCGCGTGCCTGCCCGCAAGCAGCTCGCGTCGTTCACGATCCACAGCACGCGCGGCACGCCGGACGTGGAGCTGATCAGCCCGCGCGGCGCGCGCGGAGGCCGCACGCTGACGCTCGCGACCTCCAGAACGCTCCACAACCACACCGGGGCGATCGCATGGGTCGATCGCAAGGCCCACCGCGAGGGGTTCCTGGTGGAGCTTCCCGTCGGGGGCACATGGACGGTCAAGCGCCTGCGCGGGCCGAAGATCGGCTCGGTGACGGTTGCGGTCCCGCGCCACGCCATCCATAGCACCAGCTACCCGCACGCGGTCGAGCGCGCCAGCGACCTGCCGTCCGGGACGGTCTCCACCGACAAGGACCTGACGCTGAACTACAGCGTTCCCCGTGCCGGCCCCGGCACGAAGGTCGAGCTCTGGGCTGGGACCGGACCGCATGGCGCCGGCGGCGTGATGATCGGCGACCGGCTGCCGCCGTCAGGCGCCGCCACCTGGAAGCTGTCAGGGCTGGCGAGCGGGCGCTATTGGCCCTACGCGATTGTCGATCAGAACGGGATCCCGGTCTCGATCCAATACTGGCCGAACTCCGTCGAGATCGTCAACGCTTCGGCGCCCGCGACGCCGACCGGGGTGCAGGCCTCGACCACCGACGAGCAGCCCTACTCGCTCGGCGCTGGGCAGGTCTACACCGGCTGGAACGCCGTACCCGGCGCTGCCACCTACGCGATCACTGCGACGCCGGCGAGCGGCGGCTCGCCGGTCCGCGACGCCGTACCCGCGAGCCAGGTTGCCGATGTGCTGCCGTTGGCACCAGGCGACTGGTCGGTCACCGTCCAGTCGGTGGCTGCCGGCGATCAGGCCAGCCTGCCCAGCGCGCCTGCCGCGATCACCGTTCCCTGAACGCTACGCTCGTGAAGCGATGCCTTTGTCGGTCTGTTTGGGGCTGCTGCTGGCGCTGCTCACTGCGTTCGGGTCCGTCGCTGGCTTCCTCTACAAGTTCCGCGGCGCACGACAGGCGCCGGCCGTCGAGCTGAGCCGCCCGATCCACAGCACGATCGAGCTCTTTCGATCACCCGTCTACGCGCTCGGGATCGGGATCGCTCTCGGTTCATGGTTCCTGCATGTCGGCGCGCTTACGCTGGCGCCGATCTCCCTGGTGCAGTCGGTCGTCGCGGGGGGGTTGGTGCTGCTGACCGTAGTCGCCGATCGGCTGTTCGGCATCAACGTGACACGGCGCGAGTGGATCGGAGTTGCGCTGATGGCGCTCGGGTTGGCCGCGCTGGCCGCGACGCTCGATGGCGATGCAAGCAGCGCGCACTCGCGCTACCAGCCGGGGACGCTGGCGATCTTTCTCCTCGTCGTCTGCACCGCCGGGATGCTGCTCGCGCTCGTCTCCAGGCGAGGCACGGTCCTAGCGGTGTCGGCTGGGCTGCTGTGGGCGGCGTCGGACACCTCGATCAAGGCGCTCAGCTCGCACCTCTCGACGCTCGGCCTGGGGGTCCTCGTACAACCATTGGCGTTCGTGATCCTGATCGCCTCGCTGGTCGGTCTGCTGATCTCGGCCCGGAGTCTCCAGCTCGGGGAGGCGGTACCGGTGATTGCGTTGACCAGTGCGGCGGCGAACCTGACGACGATCGCAGCGGGACCGGTCGTGTTCGGCGAGCCGCTCCCGACCGGCCGGCTTGCGCTCGCTGCGAGACTGCTCGCGTTCACGCTGGTGATCGTCGCGGCGGCGCTGACGCCGCCGCCGATGCACCAAGCTGCCGGTCAGCCGGCACGTGAAGGCGTGTCCGTCTAGAGTCCAGTCAATGTTCATTCTGATCATCGGATCAGGTCGTGTCGGGTCGGCTCTGGCCAAGCTGGCGCTCGACGCCGGACATGAGGTTTCGGTGCTCGATAGCGACCCCCTGTCGCACGAGCGTCTCGACAAGGACCAGATGGTCACATGGGAGGACGCCGGCGGACGCTTCACGGTGAGCGCCGCCCTCGAGCTCGACGGACTACTTGAGGCGGGCATCGAGCAGGCAGACGTTTTCATCGCCGCCACCAGTGGCGATAACACCAACCTGGTGATCGCGCAGATCGCGCAGAAGCGCTTCAACGTGCCGCGTGTGGTGGTCCGTGTCGCCGACCCGGCGCGGGCGGCGTGGTACGCCGAGCAGGGGCTCCACACGATCTGCCCGACGCAGGCGGCAATCGACCAGGCTCAGAGCATCGCGCTCGCAACGTGAGGAGGCACAACCGAGGATGTATGTGATCATCGCCGGAGCCGGCAAGGTGGGGTGGAACCTCGCTCGTGAGCTGATCGCGAAGGACGGCGAGGTGACGCTGATCGAGTCCGACCACGCCCGCTACCGCGTCGTCGAGGAGGAGCTCGAGCACGCGGTCCAGTACGGGGACGCGAGCGAGCTCTGGGTGCTCGAGCGCGCCGGCATCCAGCGCGCCGACCTCGTGATCGCCGTAACCGGCGACGACGAGGACAACATCCTCATCTGCCAGGTGGCGAAGGAGAAGTACGGCTGTCAGCGGATCGTCGCCCGCGTCAATAACCCGCGCAACCTCCAGCATTTCAAACTGCTCGGCATTCAGCCGGCGGTGTCTGCAACCGATCTGATCCTGGGGCTGATCGAGCACGAGGTCCCCGAATACGGTCTTGTGCAGCTGCTGGCGCTTGAGGAGGAGCACCTCGAGATCATCGAGCTCGAGGTCGCAGGCGGCTCCGACGCGGCCGGCAAGAGTGTGGGAGATGTGGCACTGCCCAGCGGCGCGCTGATCATCTCGATCCTGCGTGACGGTGCCGGCTTCGTTCCCAAACCGGACACACTGATCGAGGCCGGCGACCAGGTCCTGCTGATCCTCGATCCGGGGCTCGAGTCCCAGATCGCCCTGCAGTTCGCCTCCAGCGGAGCCGGGGCGTCGGCTTAGCCCGGTGGCCGGGGCCTCGGCGTCGCGATGAGCTCACGGACGGTCGACTACGCGCTGATCGGCGGTGGTCTGGCTTCCGTCAACTGCGCGCGTTGGTTGCGCGAAGGCGGCGCTGAGGGCTCGATCCTGCTGGTCGGCCGGGAGATCGACCTTCCCTATGACCGACCTGTGTGCTCGAAGGGCTACCTGCAGGGCACCAAGTCGCGTGAGGAGGTGCTGCTGCACCCAGCGGAATGGTTTGCCGAGCGCCAGATCGAGGTGCTGACCCGCGTCTCGGCCCTCAAGCTCGATCTCGAATCACGCACGCTGAAGCTCTCGAACAAGGACGAGGTTGCGTTCGGCGAGGCACTCGTCGCCACCGGAGCGAACGTTCGCCGCCTGAACGTCCCGGGCTCCGAGCTCGAGGGGATCCACTACCTCCGCACGCTTGGTAACAGCGACACGATCCGGCAGGACGCCGCCGGGAAGCGTGTCGTGCTGATCGGTGGCTCCTACATCGGCAGCGAGGTGGCCGCCACGCTCACCGAGCTCGGTAGCGAGTGCTCGATCGTGATGCTCGAGGACGTCGTGCTGAGCCGGGGCTTCGGAGCGCAGGCGGGACGGTTCCTGCAGTCTCGGCTTCAGGAGCACGGGATCACGGTTCACGGCGGGGAGGAGCTCGAGCGATTCGAGGGCGCGGACGGGCGGGTCACGCGGGTTATCACCAAGAGCGGCCGTGAGCTCGATGCAGACGCTGTCGTGGTCGGCGTGGGCGCGGTTCCCGATGTGATGCTCGCACGCGCCGCCGGCCTTCAGCTCGGGAGCAGCGGCGGCATCGCCGTCAACTCGCGGCTGCGGACGGCGGTGCCCGGCATCTACGCCGCCGGCGACGCAGCCGAGTACGAGAGCGTGGTCCACGACGGCGTCCCGATCCGGATCGAGCACTGGGACGTCGCGTTCAGCCAGGGCCGCACGGTCGCCGGAAACATGCTCGGCGCTGACGCCCCGCATGACGTCGTGCCCTATTTCTTCTCCGACCTGTCGGATTGGGTGTCGCTCGAATATGTCGGCCCCGCCAGCGATTGGGATCGTGAGATCGTGCGCGGCTCTCTCGACGACGGGGCATTCAGCATCTTCTACATCGGTGGCGGGCGGCTGAGAGCGGCGCTGTCGGTCGGCCGGGGTGAGGATCTTGCGCAGGCGCGGCGGCTGATCGCCGCCGGCGGCGAGCTTGGCGAGCGTGTCGAGGAGCTCGGCGACCTCTCGAGCGACCTCTCGGAGTTCTAGCGCTGGCGCTGGCCGGGACGTGATGCGGCCGACGGCTACGTCGAGCCGTTCGAGGCGCTCTGCGTCGGGTCGGGGTCAGTGGCTGCCGGCTCGACTTCGATGATGTCCGCTGGCTTGACCTCAACGACGATCTCGGCATCTGGCGGCTTCGGAACTTCGCGACGCTTCGGCGAGGGCGCACCGGGGAACCTGTCGACCATCCGCCCGAAACGGTCGATCGCGCCACCGAGCGGTGAGGCGAGGTCGAGGGCGCGCTCCATCGCCGGGAGCAGCGTGATCAGCTCGGCGGCTGTGTTCACCACCTGGCCGGCCCGCTCGACGATCTCAACACCGGTGTCGTCGATCCGATCCCCGAGGCTGCGGATGCTCTGGCCGAGCTCGAGCAGCTCGCCAGCGCGAACGTCGAGCCGCTCGCCCAGGTCGTTGAACGTCCCGGCGCGATCATCCAGCCGCTCGGCGACCTCGAGCACCTGGTGGCCGATCACGACCAGCTCGTCGCCAATCGCCAGGCCACGCTCCAGCTGGTCGGGCAGCGAGCGCACGAGCCGCTCGACCGCAGCGATGTCAGAGATCGCGCGGGTGACGACAGCTCGCGGTGTGTAAATCGGCAACCCGAGCACACGCATCGGGTTCACGTTAGCGGACCGGCGTGCGCGGCCCGGCTGGAAAGCTGCGTGGCAAGGACTCGAACCTTGAATTCGTTTTCGCTCGTGTTGGCGTGTTATTCCTCGTGCCGGAAAGTTGCGGATGTGCAGGGAGCACATGAGAAGCGGGGTGCCATCCATGCCGCGGCGTGCTCAAGTGTTCGGCTACGTTCGTTGTCAACGCGTTGACAACGCGTTGACAACGATAGCTTTCATCCGCGTTCGTCGGCTGGTGCTTCCCTGATGTACCACTTTTCATCGTCGCTGAGCATCCAGCCCGCGACCAGCAGCGCCGCGGCTATCGCGGCGACGAATCGGTCAGATTTCAATGGCCCCGGGAATCGGAATTTGCTTCCCGTCTGCAGAGTAGGCTGGGCGAAGCGAACGAGAGCATCGGTTGCGGACTTGGCTTCGCGCTCTTGGAATGACTCGATCCACGTCGCAAACGGTTCGATCGCCTCTTCCGACAAACGGCGATGGCTTTCAACTGAATCCCCCGTTGAACTCACACCGAAAGTTAGAGCAGTCGAAGGATTTAGGCAACCGGCCTCGACTCGCCGCCTTGGGCTACTCGCCACCCCTTACCATCCGGATCCCACACGACCGGAGCCTCGGACAGTCGGTAGAAGGCGGAGAGCACTGTTGTCGCGATCTCCAGACGCCCGTGCTCGTTCGCGTAGACGAATTCACCGCCAAAGCGCGACTCGATTTCCTGGACTGCCCACCACTGATCGAGGCGGCCGTACTGCCTGATCTCGCCAAGCATCCAGCGCGCTACCTGTTCTGGATCGCCGCCGTTCATAGTCTCGCGGACAGTTTGATCCTGGATGTCGGCGCACGCAAGCTTGCGGTGTGTCCGGAGGTTTCGGTCGATACGCGAGACGAGGGGCGCCAGTCGGCGTGGGCGCACCGGGGTATGGCTGAGGCCAGCCCGCGCCGACAACGGGATACGTTCGACCAACGCACCCCGCCGTCGCGGACCGAATCACACGCCCTTGACGCGGACCGTCCGGCTCGTCGTGGCGAGGTACCCGGGCGCGGCAACCCTTACCCGGACGTACTCCCAGCGCCAACGGTTGAATCTTGCCCAGTGAACGTAGGACGATGTTGGTGCGCCTGCGTTCCGATAGCCGTCCATCGCCCGCCGCTCCGGAGCTGGATTGCTCTCACTGAACCCAGCGTGCCGCCCCTCGCCAGTAGCCGCCCGTCCGCCACCCGCTTCAGCGGGTGGCGGACGGACAGAGTGCCGACTAGCTTGGCGGAATGTCCTGCAGGTTTGCGCACTGACCGAGCGCCTTGCCGCCGACGACGTTGACGGAGCCAGGGACGCCGCCGGACACGGCTGGGGCGAGCCTCCAGCAGGCGAGGTTCCGCCCGATCGTGTTGTTGACGACGTCGATCGTTTCCCCGTCAGCGATGGTGACATTGCCGAGAATCACGTTGCCACCGACTGTGTCGACGAGCACACCGAGCCATTCTGGCGTTGCCCCGAATACCGTGAGGCTGCCGCCGATCGTGTCGGTCTTGATCGACCAGGGACTACCAGTCTGCTCGCCTCCTCCGATCACCGTGACGTTCCGCTTGACCGTGATTCCGTTCAGCAGAACGGTGTTCGCGTCCCAGGCGGAGACGTCCCCGTTGACGGTGATGTCGGAGCTTCCGGTTGGATCGACGGTACACGCATGTCCCGTCGAGTGTTCCGGAGGATTAGGCAGGCAGCCCAAGCCAAGAAGCGAACCCGGACCGGCCGTGACATCGTGTCCGACGGTGATCGTCGACGGCGCGCTTTGCGCGTCGAACACCGCACCGGCGGCGACATTCACGTTGCCGAACACGCGGATCACGGCACCAGGCACTACGTTGCAGGCGCCCGTCACGTTGATGCTGGAATAGGTCCCCGACGGGATGCTGACAAAGTTCCCCGTCGCGAGATCACCCCCGGCGCACGTATACGCCCTCGACCAGCGGGACGGGTGCCCGCTAGGCCAGCGGGACGGGTGCCCGCTAGGCCAGCGGGACGGGTGTGCGCTAGCGATACCTGTGATACCGACCAACCCGGCAGCCACCGCCCCACACGACGCCACCAACATGGCGGCGCCGAACAGGATACGAAACCTCATACCTGCCTCCCTTTCGATTGTTGGGGACCCCCAAGCCCCCAGGTTCCCATAATGCTGCGCACATTCTGCCGAATCTCCTCATCGGCGGCAAGGCCCTAGCGCTCCCGAGAAGTCTCTGGCCCTAGCCAATCTTCTCAACTCTTCTCTCAGCGCGGACTACTCGCCTGCAGCATGCGCCAGGATCACTTGCCGGTAGCGCTCAGAGAGGAGAGCGAAGCTGCTGGCCGAGCGACTCGGCTTCTCGGTCTTTCCGTTAGGCGGTTTGGTCGTGGTCGCTGCCATTGGTCACCTTTCGTCGGGTTTCCCCGCCGCCGCCCGGGCCTCCGGAAAGAAGGGGCCCGGAGCCCCGGGCAAGCGGTGGGCCGGGACTGGCTCTCAGGGCGCCCGGCTTCGGCCTCGGTATCACGCCCGAGGCCGAAGCTTTTGCGCAGCGGCGCAGCTCGCCGAACTCGGCCCGGAGGACGGTCCGGCGGCGCTCTGCTTCGCTGGCGAGCGCGTGGCGGGCACCAAGGACGAACGCCTGCCTAGCAGCCTCGCCCGCGGTCTCGCCAAGCGTCTGCGAGAGCGACTCCACGGCTGCGGTCGCTCCCGCCTCAAACCCCTGGTAGTAAGCCCGCCGCGCGCGACTTCCTCGAACCGGCGGCGTTCGGCTTCTTGATGATCTGGTCGATTTCGCCGAATTCGTTGCGATGGACGTCGACGACCTCACCGAGTTGCCGACGGGACCTATGTCGCGCCGTCCTCAGAGTCTCTTCACGCCTTCATGGTGCGATGGCTGGACACCGTCGAGGCCAACGCGGAAGTGAAGCCAGGAACGATCGCGCGCTATCGCCAGATCGTCGCGCAGTACATCGAGCCCAGAGACATCGGGAGCGTCCCGCTCGGACGACTCACGCCGACGCACATCATCGACCTCTATGCGGATCTGGAGCGCTGCTCCGATGCGACGTGCAACCACAAGGAACCAGCGCGCTGCACCGGCCTTTCTCCCGCTACCCGGCAGTTGATCCACGCGGTATCCGTCGTGCGCTCAACGATGCCGTACGCCACGAGGATCGTGCGCGCAACCCCGCAGCCCGAATCAGGGCGCCACGTGCGCAGGCTACCCGCGTGATGTCGTGGACGCCGAGTGAGCTGCGCCGATTCCTCGGGCACGTCGAGCACGACCGGCTGTTCGCGTTGTGGCGCGTCGCGGCCACAACGGGGATGCGCCGCGGCGAGCTGCTCGGCCTGCAATGGGCTGACGTCGATCTGGACGCCGCGACACTGCGGATCGAGCGTCAGTTGCATCCTGCCGGTGTCGGCGCCAGGTTCGGGACCCCGAAGTCAAAGCGCGGACTCCGGACGATCGCGCTGGATGCCGGCACCGTGCAGGCGCTCCGCGAACACCGAGACAGACAGCTGCTGGAGCAGGCGTTGGCAGGCGACGCCTACGAGCACGGGGATCTCGTGTTCTGCAACGAACTCGGCCGGTGGATTCGTCCCGAGTGGCTGACACGGGCGTTTCCGGCGCTTCGCAAGGCGGCAGGCGTCCCAGTCGGGTCGCTGCACGCCTTGCGTCACACGAGCGCGACGCTGGCCCTCACCGCCGGGGTACCGCTGCACGTTGTCGCGGCACGCCTCGGCGACCATCCGCAAACGCTGCTGACGACGTATGCGCACCTACTGCCGCACTCCGACGTGATGGCCGCCGAAGCGGTCGCCGCCGCGATCGTTGACAAACCGTTGACAAGCGGGCCTGCCGTCACCGCCGAAGCCCTATAGATACGGGCGATTTCGGCTGAGCTGCGGGGCAAGGACTCGAACCTTGAATTCCAGGGCCAGAACCTGGCGAGTTGCCGATTACTCCACCCCGCAGTGAGCCGCGGGCGAGTATAGCCAGCGGTGCTGCTCAGGCCGGGTCGACGAACTCGGCCTGCGTTCTGGTGACGCCGGCGGTGACCGCTGCGAGTTGGTTCGGCGAGCCGATCAGCTGCAGCTGCAGCGCCGCCTCGAGCGCCAGCGTCTCCTCTGTCGCAGCCGTCCAGGACTGATCGAGCAGACGCTTGACCGCGCGTACCGCGTCGGGCGAGCGTGAGGCGATCTCGGCGGCGAGGGCCTGAGCGTCGGCGAGCGGACTGGCGCTGAGATGAGTCACAACGCCGAGTCGTGCCGCCTCCTCGCCGCTGAACACCCGACCGGTGTAGGCGAGCTCCTTGGCTACGTCAATCGACACCAGCCGCGGCAGTGTGCGCGTGATCGCCATGTCAGGAACCAGCCCCCAGCTGACCTCCATCACCGACAGCCTCGCGTCCGCAGTCGCGATCCGGATGTCCGCGCCGAGAGCGATCTGCAGGCCGCCGCCGAGGCAGTTGCCGTGGATCGCGGCGATCACCGGGACCGGCAACTCGATCCAATCGTGAGCCGTGCGCTGGAAGCGGTTCGGCACGGCTCCGCGCAGCGGCTCGGTGATCGCCTCACCGTTCGGTTGCGCCGACATCAGCGCCGCCACGTCGAGGCCCGAGCAGAAACTCGGGCCGTCACCGTGCAGAACGACCGCTCGGACGCCCGGCTCTGAACGGAGCCGCGCCGCGGCGGCGATGATCGCGTCGAACATCGCACCATCGAGGGCGTTGTGCTTCTCGGGCCTGTTCAGCGTGACCACGGCGACGTGGTCGGAGATCGCGATCCGGACGCGCTCGCTGCTCATCCGGTGAGCACCGCGACGTCGTCACCCAGCCGGACAGCGCCGCCACGCACCACATGTCCGTAGACGCCGAACGGCAGCGGTTCGGTCGTCTTCAGGCCGCTTCGATACGAGCCGAGGAGCTCCAGCGTCGGCATGTCGCCCACGCCGGTCTCGGGGTCTCTGGTGGTGATCAGGCAGCGCCCCACGTTGCCGGTGAAGTGAACCTCGGCCTTCCCGATCCGAACCGCCAGCCCGATCCAGCTGTCCTCGGCGTGTGCCTCGATGCCGTCGACCTCGATCAACATGCGAAACCGCCGCGCGTCGACGTGGCCGAGCTGTCCCTCAGCCGCGAGTCGACGCACCGAGGCCGTGGAGATCAGTGACACCGCGCCGTCGTAACCGCGGTCCACCGCGGAGCTTCGATCTTCGCTCGGGATCACCCTGACAACGCGCACCGAGCCGCCGAGGTAGGACGACAGCGCCTCCGACCATGGTCCGTGCAGGACCTCGCCAACCGCCGCCCCGGAGAAGAAACTCGCCGTGATGCTCGCTCCCGAACCGACAACCGCGCTGACGGGCTCACGATCGGGGAACGAGAAGCTCAGGCGTCGATCGTCCTCGTTCCAGTCGGCGACGACGCTGTGCAGTCGCGCGAAGTGCTTGCCGTTGATCATCCGGTCCCGATCATCGATCAGGAAGAACGCGCGGTCGCCGCGGGCGCCACCGTCTTGCAGCAGGATCGACTCGACGAGTCGCAGCTGAGTTGCCTTCACCGCTGTCAGCGACAGCGCGCTGACGCGGGCGAGTGTCTCGTCGCCGGCCATCCGCACATGATCGCGCAAGCGCAGGTTCAAGCTCGTTCCGCCGACGGATGGATATGTTTCGCCTGATGGCCAGCGTCCGTGAGGTCACATTCGAGCTGCTTCGCGCCCACGGGATGACGACGATCTTCGGCAACCCCGGATCGACCGAGTTGCCGATGCTGGCGGACTTCCCGCCCGACTTCTCCTACGTGCTGGGCCTGCAGGAGCTGGTCTGCGTCGGGATGGCCGACGGCTATGCACAGGCGAGCGGACGGGTCGCGCACGTCAACCTGCACACGGCGCCCGGGGTCGGCAACGCCGTCGGTGGGATCTTCAACGCCCAGGCCAACAAGTCACCGCTGCTGATCACGGCCGGCCAGCAGGTCCGTCAGCACGTGCTGATGGAGGCCATCCTCACCAACCGCCAAGCGGTCATCGGTCCGGCGCCCTACGTCAAGTGGAGCCATGAGCCGGTCCGCGCGCAGGATGTTCCCGGCGCGATCGCGACGGCGATCCATCACGCGTCGCTGCCGCCGAGGGGACCGGCGTTCGTGTCGATCCCAATGGACGACTGGGGCGCGCCGGCCGACGACGACCTCAGCGCCCACGTGATCGCGCGACGGGTCACTGGCGCCCCAGCATCGGATGACAGGGCGATGCGCGAGCTCTCCACGAGACTCCAGGTCGCCCGCTCGCCGGTCCTGATCGCGGGTCCCGAGATCGACGCGGCCGGTGGCTGGGACGCGGCGGTCAGGCTGGCCGAGCGCCAGCGGCTGCCGGTGTGGGCGACGTGCGTGCCCGGCGGCGGGCGGATCGGCTTCCCTGAGAACCACCGGTGCTTCACGGGGATCCTGCCACCGGCGATCGCCGCTGCGTCACAGACGCTGGCCGGCCACGACCTGGTGCTCGTCGTCGGGTCATCGGTGTTCCCCTACTACCCCTACATCCCCGGTCCGCTGCTCCCTGAGGGCGCAAGTCTGGTTGTGATCACCTCCGACCCGAGCGAGGCGGCGCGTGCGCCGATGGGGGAGGCGATCCTCGGCGACGTCGCCAGTGCGCTGGCGCGGCTCGTCGAGCTCGCCGGTGAGGCACGTGAGCGTCAACAGCCGGCCGGGCGTCAGCCGCCCGTGCCGCCCGCCGCCGCGCCGCCCGGCGTCGATCGGCTCAGCGGCTCCGAGGCGATGGCAGCACTCGCCGACGTGTGGCCCGCTGATGCGATCGCGGTGGTCGAGTCGCCATCGAACACGCTGGCGCTCCGAAATCGCCTGCGCATCTCCCGGCCCGCCAGCTTTTACCTGAGCGCGAGCGGAGGGCTCGGCTTCGGGATCGCGGCGGCGCTCGGAGTGCAGCTCGCCGAGCCTGACCGTCCGGTCGTGTGCGTGCTCGGGGAGGGCTCGGCCCAGTACGGGATCACTGCGTTGTGGACGGCTGCCGCATACCGGATTCCGGTCACGTTCCTGGTGCTGCGAAACGACGAGTACATGATCCTCAAGTGGTTCGCGGCGGCCGAGCAGCTCTCGGGCATCCCCGGCATGGACCTGCCGGGGTTGGATGTAGCGGCCGTCGCGAGCGCCTATGGTGTGACGGCGGTCGAGGTTGCCGGCCGTGAGGAGCTGTCGGAGGCGCTCGTAGGCGCGATCGCCGCCGAGGACGGGCCGCGGCTGGTGCAGGTGCCGGTCGCAAGTGGCATGTGGGTCGAATGAGCACCGTCGGGCTCAGGCCGTGGCGGCGGGTCGCCCACCTCGCAGGATCGATGTGATGCCCGCCACCAGCAGCAGCATCACGAGCGCGACGAGAGCCGCGCCGGCGATGTACCACGGCCACGGACCGAGCACGCTCAGCAGCGAGGCGTGCGCCGGCTTCCACGCGAGGTACATGTAGTTGCCGTGCGTCGCGACATCGGCGGCTCCGGCGACCGCCGCCCACGCCAGCGTCGCGGCGAAGACCCGCCAGACGGCG
This sequence comes from uncultured Solirubrobacterales bacterium, assembly GCA_963742025.1. GTDB lineage: Bacteria > Actinomycetota > Thermoleophilia > Solirubrobacterales > Solirubrobacteraceae > Palsa-465. Next base: position 133,812 of record CAVUKF010000002.1, on the reverse strand, counting down.
CCCTTGCGCGGGTAGTGCTCGAGGCCGAACACGAGGAAGGCCGACGCGATGATCGCGCCGACGTGGTAGATGAAATACGTGAAATAGAGGGTGTTCGGGAACGTCGTGTGCAGGTCGGGCGTCAGCACCGCCTGAAGCGACGCTGAGAACGACCAGTAGTAGGCGAGCTCGATCAGCACGATCCGGCGTGTCCACAGCGCCAGGATCGCGGTCAGCGAGACCACGTCGGTCAGCTGCAGCGGCAGCGTGAACCTGATCGACCAGGTGCCGGTGACCACGTCATAGACGTATTCGCCCAGCCAGCCGGCTGCGATCAGAACGGCGAGACCGCGGGCGAAGTTCGTCGTCCAAGGACCGGGGTGCCGCCGCGCCGCGTAGACGCTGGCGCCGACGCCGAGCACCATCACCGCCAATGCCGCGAGGTGGGGGGGCGAGAACTGCCGCATCGTTTCCCCGTCCCGTCCCGCCGCCGCGCTACCGCGCGCTGGCCCGGCTTGTTGGGATCGGCGATCGGGACCGCGAAAACGGAACCTCCCGGATGCGCCCCCGGGGCCGAACTTGCGCCGATCGCATGGCGATCAAGCGTAGTGTGCCTTCGAACCGGACGGCTCCGGCTGACGGCTGCACGCCTGACGCGCTGGCGGGCGCCCGAATGCCTGCCTCGCGTCGCTATCGAGCGAGCCCTACGGTTGGAAGGCGCCCGCGGGCGGGTAGAACTGACCGGCGGGAAGCGGTGCTGCGTTCCTGGCGTTCAGGAGGACGTCGACGAAGTGCTCGTTGTTGCCGGGGATCGCGGAGTTGAAGCGCACACATCCCTGCTCGTAGAGGCGTTGGGATCGCGGCTCGTAGTGCCCGCCGTCCGACGTGTTCGCCGTGGCGAATCGCGGGCGCAGCGGCGTGCTTGCGAACCATCGCCGTACCAGCGAGCGCACCGAGGTGGCTGTGAAGCAGTGCTGGTAGGTGGTCGCGTAGAGCTCGTAGCTGATGTGGTTGAGCTCGACGTCGATCGTCCGCGGCGGGCCGACGCTGACGGTCACGGTCTGGCGTTCTGTGTTCAGGTCCATCCATTTGCCGCACGTACCGCCGGTCCCCGCCGGGATCGGGAAGCCGAAGAGCCAGCCGCTCGTTCCCGGATCTCGCGGTCCCATGATGACGCGCCATCCCGCGAAGCCCTGAAGGCCGAGGACGCCCCGGGCGGCAACGGCGAGCGCGGCGGGAGTGATGCAGTCATGCTCGTCCTGGAGCGCGAGCAGCGCCTGTTGGAGAGCGCGTAGACGCAGTTCGGCCTGCGGGTAGGTTGTCGGGAGCGGCTTCTCGCCGATCCGCTTGCATTGGTCAGATCGGCCGGTGGCGACGTAGACCGAGACCGTCGTGGCGTTTTCCTGGCAGGCGACGAGCGGAAGATCGGCGACCCTTCGACCAGTCCGTGAAGGCCAGTTAACTCGATCGTCGTTTGCACGGTAGCCCGCCCGGCAGAGGCTGATCGGGGACTCGGCCGCCGAGTTGAGCTCGCCGAAGGCGGGAGTCTTCATCTCCAGCATCGCCCGCGCCGTTCCGGAAGTCGTGAGGAAGCAGTTGACCATGCCGTCAGCCAGCCGCTCAGACGGCGACAGCAACGAGTGCGCCGCCGCAGCACCGCCGGCGGCGACGACGACGCCGAGGAGGGACAGCGCCAGTCGCGTGCGCCTCGACGCGCCCGTCCTGCGTCGAGGCCCGTGGGGACCTCCGCCGTTTGTCGCGCTGGCGGTTTGCGTCATTGCCATCTGTTCGCGAGCGTGGAGCTCGCGGCTGGCGGCAACCAGCGACCGCTCGAACTGGTCAAGTGCAGAACTCATGATGCTTCCTCTCGACTCGATCGCAACAGCGCCAGCGCACGGCTGACCCGCTTACGGACAACACTCGGCGACGTCTGCAGCTCTTGGGCAATCTCGACGTACTCGCGCCCGTCGATCACCCGCGCGGTGAGCGCCTGAAACTGCTCGGCGGGCAACGACTCCCGCAGTTGGGCGAGCACCTCCGCGTCAGCGGTGGCGTCCTCAACCGCCGCGAGATCCGGATCAGCAAGCTCAAGCGGCTCCATCGCGAGCCGGCGCCTGGTGTCGTCGGCGACACGGCCCCTGCGAGCCGAGTCGGTCAGCTCGTTACGGGCGATCGTCAACAGCCACGCGATCGGCACCATCGGTAGCTCGCGGTCGGCGTCATGCACGGCGACAAGCGCCTTGGCGAAAGTCTCACACATCAGATCCGCCGCAAGCTCGGTGCTCGGAACGCGCACGCGCAGGAAGCCGAGAACGTCACCTCTTCGACCTCTGTAGAACGCGGCGAACGCTTCGGCATCGCCCTCGCGCGTGCGCCTCAGCAGGTCACGATCATGGACGTGCACACCAACGCTCATAGTCGGTAAAGACGCAGCAACCCCCTCGATTGTGACCGGAGGATGATTCGGCGGACTCCGGTGCCCGGCTCGCGGCTCAGGGTTCGTCGAGTCGGGGCATGCGCGTTGCGGCGGCACCGGTTGGCTCTGGGCGTTGCTCGTGGGGAAGAACAACGTCGGCTGCCTGTTCGGGTGTGACGTCGGGGTAGAGGGCCCTGATGGTGAGGATCGCGACGATGCCGCCGACTAGCTCGGCGACCACGAAGGATGGGACCGAGCTGGGTGCGATGCCGGCGAACGTGTCGGAGAACATGCGGCCGATCGCGATCGCGGGGTTGGCGAAGCTTGTGGAGCTGGTGAAGAAGTAGGCGGCGCCGATGTAGGCGCCGACGGCGGCGGGTGCGTACGAGCCGCGTTTGGTCCTTGCGAGCGAGAAGATCACGAGCATCAGCCCGAGCGTCGCAATGATCTCCGAGAGGAAATGCGCGGGCGAGGCACGTTGCTTGGTCGAGATCGAGATGAGCGCTCTGGCGAACATCGCGTTTGCCGCGATCGCGCCGAGGATGCAGCCGATGATCTGTGCGGGGATGTAGGCGAGTGCGTGGCTCCATCGCAGGCCGCCGAAGCTCGCGTCGACGAGTGAGACGACGGGGTTGAAGTGCGCGCCGGAGACGGGTCCGAACATGAGGATGATCGCCGCCAGCCCCATCGCGGTCGCGAGCGCGTTCTCCAGCAGCTGGAGGCCGGTGTCGCTGGGGGACAGCGTCTGGGCCATGATCCCGGAGCCGATCACGACCGCGGCCAGGAACGCCGAGCCGAGCAGCTCCGCGAACAGGCGTCGGGGCATGTCCTGGGTCATCTGCTCAGTGGGTGGCGGCGGTATCGAGTTCTGCCAGCAGGCCCTGGACGCGCCGCTCGATCTCATCCCGGGTGTCACGCACCTCGTCGATCGGTCGCCCGGCCGGGTCCGCCAGCTCCCAGTCGATGTAGCGCGCACCGGGCACGAACGGGCACTGATCCCCGCAGCCCATCGTCACAACGACGTCCGCCCACTCCGCCAAATCGCGGGTGAGGAGCCGCGGGACGCGCCGCGAGAGATCGATCCCGATCTCGCTCATCACGGCGACGACCGCTGGGTGGACTGCCTGGCCTGGGGTCGTACCGGCTGACCGTGCACGATGTTGCCCGGCGGCGGCGCGGTCAAACAGCGCCTCACTCATCTGAGAGCGCCCAGCGTTATGCAGGCACACGAACAGTACGTTCACGGCCGAGAGCATATCTATTGACAATCATCACTTCAATCGATATATGTAGATTGATGAGTGTCGATCTGGAGCTGACTCCGAAGACCAAGCGCCTGCCCGGCGAGCCGTGCTGCGAGCCGGTCGTCTATCCGGACGTTGAGCGTGAACAGGCCCAGCGGATGGCCGGCATCGCCAAGGCGCTTGGCGACCCGGTTCGCCTGCAGCTCGTGGACGTGCTACGCAAGCACGCCGGGAAGGTCTGCGTCTGCGAGCTCGTGCCGCTGTTCGACCTCTCCCAGCCGACCGTCTCCCACCACCTCAAGGTGCTACGCGATGCCGGGATCGTCGGCTCTGAGCGCGAGGGGCTCTGGGCGTATTACTACGTGATCAACGACGCGCTGAAGGAGCTGTCCACATGGCTGAGCTGAGCACCAGACCAACCCAGGCTTCATCCTGCTGCTCGTCCGAGGCACAGACAACATGCTGCGACCCGTCTACGAAGGCGGCGTGTTGTGAGCAGAGCGCCGCTGGGCTCCCGTGCGGGTGTTCCGCCGGGCAGACGCAGGAGCCCGACATTCGTGAGACCGTGCGCGCGCGCTATGCCGCGGCCGCCCGTGCGCTCTCGCCGGAGGAGCGGCCGTCGTGCGGTTGCAGCACGCGGAACAACCGCGATTCGCGCGGCAGGGAGGTCTTTGGCTCCGTCCTATACGACGATCAGCACGCCGAAGGCGCGACCGCTGATGCGATTCAGGCGTCGCTCGGCTGTGGCGTGCCGACATCGGTCGCTGAGCTCCAGCCCGGCGAGACCGTGCTCGACCTCGGATCCGGAGCCGGTGCGGACGTGCTGATCAGCGCCCGCCGCGTCGCTCCGAGCGGCAGGGCGATCGGGCTCGACATGACCGACGAGATGCTGGAGCTAGCGCGCGCCAACGCCAGGACAGCGGGCGTCAGCAACGTGGAGTTCGTCAAGGGCTACATGGAGGACATGCCGTTGGCGGACGACAGCGTCGACGTGGTCATCTCGAACTGCGTGATCAACCTCTCCGGCGACAAGCCGAAGGTCATCGCCGAAGCGGCGCGCGTCCTTCGCCCGGGCGGGCGATTCGCCGTTTCCGATGTGATCGCCGAGCCCACTATGGACGAGCGGACCCGCGCCGATATGGCCGCCTGGACCGGCTGTATCGCCGGAGCCCTGACCGAGGTGGAGTTCCGGGACTCACTCACCCAAGCGGGCTTCGAGAACGTCGAGATCAACCGCACCCATCAGGTCCACGAACACGCCGCCGCCGCGATCATCCGTGCACGCAAGCCGCTGAACTGACGGGACACGACCACCGGGCAACAGTTGTCGTTCGTCGGTCGGCGATCATAGGCTGAGAGCTTGAATGGAGGAGCACTCCAGGGCGCCACACGAGCGGTTACCGGTCTCATTGATCCTCGCGGTGTCGATGATCGCCGCCGGTGTCGTCTACCCGGTCACCGATTCGGCGCTGAAGCACACCTCGCCGATCATGATCGCGACGCTGCGCGCGCTCATCGGCGGCCTGATCCTCACCCTCTTACTGCCGCTGTTGCGAAGCCGGCTGCCGCGCACCCGCCGGTTGTGGTTGTGGGCGTGCGCGATCGGGTTCGGGAACACGACGCTGACGCAGGTGGGGATCAGCGTCGGGACCGCACGCGCCGGTGCCGCCGTCGCCTCGGTCCTGCTGAACTCCTCACCGTTCTTCGTCGCCGTGATCGCACGGGTCGCCCTACGCGAACCGATTACCCGTCTGCGCGCAATCGGGCTCGTGACCGGCTTCGGCGGAGTCCTGCTCGTCGTCTTCGCCGATCCGGGCAACATCGCACGCGGCACCCAGCTCGCGATCGGATTCGTGCTCGCGTTGCTCGGAGCGCTTGGCTGGGCAGGCGGCGGGCTCGGGATGCGGGTACTCACCCAACGAGAGCCCGACCTCGACATCGCCGGCCACACCGCCGCCCAATTCATCGCCGGCGCCATTCCACTCATTCCCCTCGCGCTGCTTGATGGCGGCAACACGAGCTGGAGCGACCCGACACTGATCGCGCAACTCGCCTACCTGATAATCGGCGGCCAGGTACTCGTCTACCTCGGCTTCAACGCCGCGCTCAGCCGCTGGCCGGCGACCCGCGTCTACGCCTGGACGTTCCTTGTCCCCGTCGTCGCCGTCCTCATCGAAGCGGCTCAAGGTGCGCTTCCCGGTCCTGTCGCCACCGTCGGCATCGTCGTCGTGATCACCGGCGTCGCGATCGTCAACCACCCACGCGCCGAAGCATCGACCGCCACCGAACGCGCAAGCCCATCCGCTCACGCCGAGCCATGAGCCCACGCGACCAGCGGGCCGCCGAAGCGCCCGACCGCCCGCCCCGGCCGCTGCGAGGGGCGCACCACCGGGCGGCGCCGGAGGTGGTGAGGAGACCGACGCCCTCCCGACCCTTGTGACCGCGGCGGCGGTCACTGGCTCGGCGTCGAGGGTTGGGCGGGGGCGTTTGCTCCTCGGTCGCGCATGGCGGGCTCATGTCGGCTTGAGTCCGGCACGGATGTAGTACAGGGCTGCGCGGAGCTCGGAGATGTGGATCTCTGGGTTGTGCGGCGGGCTGTCGCAGCCGTTGGAGAGCAGGTCGCGCAGTGCTATCAGGCGCTCGGCGAGGCGCTGTGGTCGCCGATATACGCGATGGTCGAGCGGCCGGTGAACTCCGCCCGGTATCTGTTCCTGGACCGCACCGCGCGGGAGATGTACCCCGATTGGGATCTGATCGCGAACGAGACCGCCGCGATCATGCGCCACACCGCCGGCGCGGATCCGCGCGATCCCAGACTCTCCGAACTGGTCGGCGAACTCTCGATCCGCAGCGAAGAATTCCGAGCTCGATGGGCGTCGCACGACGTCCGTTTCCACAACACCGGCACCAAGCAAATGATGCACCCGCTCGTCGGCGAGCTGACCCTGAACTTCGAACGGTTCGACCTCGCAGCCGAGAGCGGACTGACGATGTTTACCTACACCGCCGAACCCGGCACCCGCTCCGCAGAAGGTCTCGACCTCCTCGCCAGCTGGGCCGCGAGCCCACCCGCATCCTCCACGAACCGCTCACACCTCGACCACGCAGACAGCAGGAGCGCACCGGCGAGGAATGACTCGTCCGGCCCATAGCGTTGGCGTGGCTGCCTCACTGCGGTACCCGCGTTATCGCGGTTGTGGCGGACCATGCGGGGGGCCTGCAGGCGACTGTGGTGGTGGGGGCGGTCGGCGTGGCGGTGGCGTTCCGGCGAGGGTTGCCTCGACGTGCGGAAGCGCCCGGGCGAGCGTGTCTGCTTCTGGGCGCGGGAGATCGGCCAGCAGTGCGGAGAGCCGTTCTTGGAGCATCGTCTGAGCGGAGGCGAGGGTCTGGGTGCCGCGCGTGGACAACGCGAGTGTCTGGCGGCGGCGATCCTGTTTGAGTTCGCGGCGCTCGATCAGCCCGGAGTCGGCGAGCCCAGCCAGCATCTGTGAGACCGCCGGCCCGGAGACGCCGGTACTGCGTGCGAGCTCAGCGGCCGATCCCCTGCCGCTGGCGATCGTGCGCAGTGCCAGGAACTGAGCGACGGTCAGCGATGGCTCGTGCGCAGCGAGCAGCCGCTCGATCCAGCGGCTGACGAGCGGCGCGACAGCAATCAGCGCATCGGCAGCGGCGAGCGGGTAGTGACGAGGCGCAGGCATTAGTTAAGTATGCTTAACCAATAATGATCCTTATCGGTTCTTCGAGTCTTGCAGTCGCCGCGGTCGGCTCGGTCGCGCTGCGGTCACCCACCGACCCTGCGACCACGGTGATCAGCCGATGACCAGCCTGATCGTCAGGTTCGGCGCGCTCGGCGTTTTCGCATTGATGGTGCCTGAGAGCGCTTGCATCCCGCTTCCCAGCGAGGTGACCCTCCTGTTCTCGGGGCTCGCCGTCCACGAAGGCTGGATGAGCTTCCAGCTCGCCGCGCTTGCGGCGACCGGGGGGAACCTGCTCGGATCACTGCTCGCGTACGGCCTCGGCGCCACCGGACTGCTCCAACGGCTACCGATCGCGCGCGCCGTCCTGGATCGTTGGGACCACCTCCTCGGGCGTTACGGCATTCGTGCGGTCCTGATCGCCCGCCTGCTGCCGCTGGCGCGCACCTTCGTCTCGCTGCCAGCCGGAGCGCGACGCGTTCCGCTGATTCCGTTCATCGTCCTCACGACGATCGGGTGCGCGCTGTGGGCGATCGCGTTCATTCTCGGCGGGATGATCACCGCCGGCGCATGGGCAGCGGTCGACACGGTCGTCGGGCGCGCGCTACTCGGCGTCGGTTTGCTGATCGTGGCCGGATCAGTGATCAGAAGACGCAAGCCCCACTGACCAATACCCGGACGCCGTCACGAGCACGGCGGGCCGCCGCTGGGTCCCCGCTTCTCCGCGCCGAACCCAAAAGCAGCAGCACCGACCACCCTGGTCCATGCCGACCCTGAGGAGTTTCGGACCGAGATCCTCCCACGCTGATATGACCTCTCGATCGGTGAACTGGTAGCCGCGACCGGGCTGTCCGAGCACTACTGCTCGTTAATCAGGCTTGGCAAGAAGGTGCCGCACCCGCGTCACGGGGAGGCGTTCGCCCAGGCGATCTCAGACGTGTAGCCGGCGGTCCCGAACGACTCGCACGCTGTCGGATCAGGCCCGATCCGGAAGCGTGGCGTGGGCGGTGAGGAGACTCGCATCCGTGCCCCCCAAGGAGGACTGCTGACCGGTAACGCCGGGGTTAGGCCCGGTCGCGGGAGTGAGGGTCAGCTACGCGACAGCGGTTTGCGATCGTAAGAGATTTCTCATCCAGTTTGGGTGATGTCGGTATCTTGAAGCGGTTTATGGTCGCTTCGTACTTTTCCGAGGTCGAGCCCACAAGGCAACGTCCTGAATAAACCGGAGGGTCGCGATGGCTGATGATCGTAATCATGCGTTGGATCATGTTGTTCTGGTGTTGTTCGAGAACAGATCTTTAGACAATCTTCTGGGGCACTTGTATGGCCCTGGGGACGGCAAGACGTTTGAGGGTGTGATCGGTAAGGGTCTGAGCAACCCGATCCCGGAGTGGGCTGAGCATGGTGCTGAGCGCAAGACGGTCCCGTACACGGTCGCGACGGACATGGATGCGCCGAACCCGGATTCGGGCGAGGAGTGGTACCACACCAACACGCAACTGTTCAACACGATCGACGAGCACAACCGCTTCAAGATCGGGGAGGGTGTGACCGCCCCGTACAACGTGCCGCCGGCCGGCGCGATGCCGACAATGGAAGGGTTCGTCACCGACTACATCAGCACGTTCACGGGCGAGGTTGGGCGGCAGCCGACCTACGAGGAGTACGCGCAGATCATGACCGGCTACACCCCCGAGCAGGTGCCGGTGCTATCGGCGATCGCACGTGATTTCGGGGTATTCGACCATTGGTTCTCCGAGGTGCCGTCGCAGACGTTCATGAACCGGTCGTTCTGGACGGCCGCGACGTCATCGGGTTTGGTCGTGAACAGCCCTGCGAAGAAGTGGCTCACGGCGAACGATGCGGAAACGATCTTCGAGCGACTGGAGGCGCATGGCAAGACGTGGAAGGTCTACGTCCAGTCGATGCCACTCTCGTTCGCCGGCGTGATCCACTACTCGCGATTAAAGGACCGCCTGGCGACGCACTTCGTGCCGTTCGCCGAGTTCGAGAAGGACGTTGGCGCCGGAACACTTCCTGACCTCGCGTTGATCGAGCCGAACATGCTGTCCGGACACGGCGACTACCACCCGGCAGCGGGCCGGTCGTTCATCGGTGACAACAAAGACCTCGCGGTCGACTCTCCCTCGTCGGTGCGGGGCGGCGAGGCGTTTCTCGCGCGGGTGTTCGACGCCTACCGCGGCGCCAGTTCGCAGACTGGCTCCAACGTGTGGAACACCGCGCTGCTGATCGGCTGGGACGAGCCAGGCGGCACGTACGACCATGTTGCCCCCGGTCCGGCCGCGCCGCCTGACCCGGCAGCACCGGCCGGCGAGCTTGGCTTCAAGTTTGACCGCTCCGGCTACCGCGTCCCCGCGATCCTTGTGTCGCCGTGGGTTGAGTCGGGTTCGGTGTACAACGACGAGTATCGCCACACCTCGCTGATCGCGACGCTGCGCAAGACTTGGGGGCTCGGAGATGCGCTCACCCAGCGCGACGCCTCGGCACGCACCTTCGAGAACCTGTTCACGCGCGAGACGCCACGCGATCCCGACACGTGGGTGACCGTGCAGGCGGAACCCGTGCCCGAATGGGCGCTGGACTACAAGCTCGTCGACAAAGCCATCAGCGGACTCGGCAAGACGATCGGGGCGGGCGTCATCGAACACGCCAAAGCGATGGGTGTGACGAACCTCCCACCACAACTCGACGGCCCCGACGCGGAGCTTACGGCTGAGGTGATCATCGAAGTCCTCAGAGACGTCGCCTGGCACCTCTTCCCCCGACTGGCCCCCGAGGGCGAAGTTCACTGAAACTCGACGCCTAACCATTGTGAGGCAACGATGACCCCAACCCAAGGCGTGACACTGGTCGAGAGCCCGATCGCGCGTTACGAGCAGAGCGTGATCGACCGGATCGCCGATTTCCAGGACCCCCACCAGGAGTGGCGGCGTCTGTTCTCGGAACTGTTCGGCACGTTCCTGCTCGTGCTCGTCGCGGCCGGTGGCGGCATGATGGGCCACGCGTTCCCCGGCATGATCACCCGCACCGACGCCGTCGTCGCGCCGGGCCTGATGGTGATGGGCGTGATCCTGTTCATGGGCAAGGTCTCCGGCGCACACCTCAACCCGGCAGTCAGCATCGCCTTCGCCCTACGCGAGGACTTCCCTTGGAAGCGAGTGCCCGGCTACATCGTCGTCCAGTTGATCGGCGCGACGCTTGCCGCGCTGTTCCTGCACGCGGTCATCAACGTGTCCGCCACATACGGGTCGAACTATCCGGCAGCCAGCTACTCGACCGGGGCCGCGATTGCAATGGAGGCCGTCCTGACCCTCGGTTTGGTCAGCGTGATCCTCGGTACCGCCTCGGGCGCGCAGAACGTCGGACTGTTCGGCGCGCTTGGCGTCGCCGGCTACATCGCCTTGGCCGGACTGTGGGGCAGCCCGATCTCGGGCGCGTCGATGAACCCGGCCCGCACGTTCGGTCCCGACCTCGTGAGCGGCAACTTCTCGCACTACATCGTGTACATCATCGGACCGCTCGCCGGAGCCGCAATCGCGGTCGGCATCGCATTCATCCTGCGCGGCCGAGGCGGCGGCGCTGCCGGATCAGGAGCAGGACAGGGCGCAATCTTCACCGAGACACACGATCCAGGCAACCCCTAAGCGGGCCAAACACATCGTCCACGGCGACACCGCTCAGCTCCCGCTTGGATCGAGAAACCAGTAGGCATAAGCGGTGTGATGCCATCGTTGTCGACTGGAGCCGGTGCTTTGAGATCGGATGAAGAGTTGATCCTTGCCTCGCGGGAGGATCCGGAAGCTTTTCGTGAGCTGTACGACCGTTGGGCTGAACCGATCCTCCAGCACTTCGTTCGACGCGTGCTTGACGTTGAGATCGCGGCCGATCTGATGGCGGAGACGTTTGCTGCGGCGTTTGAGTCGAGGGCCCGGTTTGTGATGTCGGGCGGCCGGGTGGGGCGTGGCTGTATGGCATCGCGATCCGGAAGCTCTCTCACTTCTACCGCCATCGACGAGTGGAGATGCAGGCGGCACGCCGGCTGGGAATGAGCGTGCCGAGATCGATGAAGAATCGGCCGCGCGGATCGCTGCGCTGGTTGACCGTGACGAGCGTCACGCGTTTGGCACGAGCTGGGCTGGCATCGCTCTCAGCGGCTGAGCGAGATGTCGTTGAGCTGCGCGTGATTGACGAACTTGACTACGAGGAGATCGGTGCGCGACTCAAGATCACTCCTGCTGCCGCCCGTACCCGCGTCCACCGTGGTCTTTCCCGCCTCGGCCAACTGATGGAGGCCCAGTCATGAGTGACATCCGGTTCATTCAGGCCCAACCCCGGATAGGTCACCCGCTTCCCCTCCGATCGACAAGCGGTACTGGTCGCCCACCCATGGAGCGGACGCGGCGGGGCGGGTCAGACGATCAGTGCTTCAGACTGGCTGCGGCAGTAGTGGGCGCGAGTCTCCGCAAGGCCGAACTCGCGGGCTCGGCTCACGCGTGCGCGAAGACCTCGTGGACACTTACGTCAGTAACGACGACGGACATCGAAGCACTCCGCACTTGCTGCGCCATCGACTCGGCTATGTCTTTGCTTTCGACGACTACGACCGAATGCCCCTTTCCGTCGCCATCCTCCATCCACACACCAGAGACGAACCCAGGCAGCTGCGTGACCATGGGGACGACCCGTTCACGCAACTCGCGTTGCGCCTCCGCGACATCCGTGATCGAGACGTCCACTACAACCGCGTACATGCTTGCCTCCTTCGGATCGAGATTGCGCCATCCTCGCGCACAACTCGCTCAGCTGCAAGCTCACAGCCAACGATTCTGCTCTGATCGACAAACAACACTCTCGGTCGCCAGCGTTCGAAGAAAAGTTGGTTCGTGAGATAGGGGAACGGCGGAGCCGAACGACCCAACAGGTCTGGCTCGCCTCATGACGCCGGGCGGTAGCCAGACACCTAGAGTCATTGCTCGATTCAGCTTGAAGGCGAGTTAGGCTGTGCGAGCGAGTCCGCATGTTCAAGAAGACGACGACACGAGCGGAGCTAATCCACAAGGACACCGGCCGCCGAGCGGACGCCGACAGCACGACGTATCGCTACCCGGGCGGTTGGCTGTTCATCTCCCGGAACCGGCTGTATCACTGGAATAAGAATCGCGGCGAGGAGAGCGTCGCGCTGATAGGTGTTCAGCTTGAAGTCAATGGCACGGGACAGATCTCCAAGCAGTTCTCGGCCGGCCGGATGCTTGCGTTGGGGGTGCTGGGGGCGTCCAAGAAGGTCGATGACCGCAAGCTCTACCTGGTCGTTCAAGGCACGGGAGGTTGTCCCGGTCGCCGTGGAAGTTCGGTGACGACGGTCCCGGTGTGATCGTTACATAGTGACTGCGGTCGCGGCCTCCTGGGTCGTGAGGGTGTTGGGCTGGTGAGCATGGAGTCGGTGTTCGATCGCGACCGCGAGGCGGGGCTGGTCGGTGTAGCCGATCACCTTGCGGAACTGTTTCTCGGTTTCGAGCATCCCGGCGGCGGTCCACCGCATGCCCATCTCGCCGGAGGTCCACTGCTTGACGTTGCGCTGGGTGGTGCGGACGGTGTCGATCATCGATTCGCACGCGTTCGTGGACTCCAGGGTCCGCCTCAGCTTCCCGCGGATCCCGAGCCGGATCACGGTCAGCGTCTCTTCCATCCCTTCCCGCAGCGAGCCGGCGGCGCCGGGGTGCGTGTGCTCGAGCTCGTCCGCGAGTCTGGTGAGTTGCTCGAGCGCGCGCGGGTAGTCGGTCTCCCGGCCATCAGCTCGCCGAGCGCCTCACGGGTGCGCTCCACGAACGTCCTGGACACCGCCGACTTCGACGTCGACCGCGCCGTCTGCTCGACCTGCTCGCCGACCGGCTCCTGCGTGCGACGGAATCGCCTGGTCGAGACGCCGGCGAGCATCCGCTCAAGTACCACCCTCGCCAACGGATCGCGGTCAGCGAAATGCTCATACGTGCTCAACGCCAACTCCGACTCGCCGTCCGCGGACCTCACCCGCGGGCGCGCAACCTCGACACGACGCCCGCCGAGCGTCACCTCGCCACCCTCGCGGCCGTGACGCACCGCCGTCCGCTCGGCGTTCCACTTCCCCTTCGGACCGACGACATCATCGACCTCCTCCTCCATCAACTCGGACAGCACCCCGAGCCCGACACCAACGCTGAGCGCCAGCAACCCTTCCTTCGCTGCCCCGACCAGCTGGCCCAGAGCCTCCTGCACGCGCTCCGGGAGCACGGCCTCATCACGCGTCGCCTCAGCGACCGGTACGTTGCCCTTCACGGCGGTTCCTCCTTCGATCTTTGGACGGATCGCCGCGAACGCTCCCAACAGGAGCGGACGCGGCCGGAGGGACCGCCGTCACATCAAAGTTCTACGAGCCCCGGGACAACCTCGCACGGACGGTGCGTTCGTCATCTCCTTGAACCCCGACCGGCAGCAGGATGCGATGACGTTCGCAGCGAAGACAACGGCAGCCCGCCAGCTTGAAGCACGCTCCGAGTCACCGCCAACACCCGCACCTGAGCCCGCGCCGTTAGCGACCGAAGCCGCGGGGGCATCAGCGTCTAACGGAGCGGATGGAGTGGTCACGCAGATTCGGGAGCTTGCCGGGCTGAGAGATGATGGGATCCTGTCTGTCGACCGAAGAGTTCGAGGCTAAGAAATCCGAACTGCTCAAGCGCATCTGAACGCCCATGTAACCGCAGCGAACAGCCTTTGACCGTTACCGCGCCAGTCCGCGCGACGGGAGTTTGCCGCCGGTTCGTGCTCTAGCCGTGTCGCCTCTTGTCGGGCAAAGCGCGCCGCGTGTCCGGGTTGGGGCCATTTCGCGGACCGCTAACCCCTATCCCTAGTCCATGTTGATCGCGACGTACTTCGTCGCGAGGTATTCGCCGATCCCCTCCGGACCACCCTCGCGCCCGAAGCCGGACTGTTTGACCCCGCCGAACGGCGCCGCCGGGTTCGAGACGATCCCCTGATTGAGTCCGACCATGCCTGTCTCGAGGCGCTCGACGACACGCAGACCACGCTTCAGATCGGTCGTGAACACGTATGACACGAGGCCGTATTCGGTGTCGTTGGCCGCCGCGATCGCCTCATCCTCGGTGTCGAATGCGATCACGGGGGCGACCGGTCCGAAGATCTCCTCGCGCACCAGCTTGCTCGCGAGCGGAACGTCGGCAAGCACCGTCGGCTCGTAGAAGTAACCCGCGCCCTCGACGCTGCTCCCGCCGATCAGCGCCCGTGCCCCGCGGCTGACGGCATCGTCAACCAGCTCGGCTACCTTGCGCCGCTGCGTGGCGTCGATCATCGGCCCGACCTCGACGCCCTCCTCGGTGCCGCGTCCGACCTGCATCGATGCGAGCCGCTTGGCCAGGCGCGTCGCGAACTCCTCGGCGATCGGGCGAGCCACGTAGAGACGGTTGGCGGCGGTGCATGCCTCACCCATGTTGCGCATCTTCGCCAGGACGGCGCCGTTGACGGCGCTGTCAAGGTCGGCGTCCTCGAATACGATGAACGGAGCGTTGCCGCCGAGCTCCATCGACAGGCGCAGCAGCGTGTCCGAGGCCTGTGACATCAGCGTGCGGCCGATCTCGGTCGAGCCGGTGAACGACAGCTTGCGCAGCCGCGGGTCGCCGATCAGCGCCGCCATCGTCGGTCCTGCCGAGTTGGTGGTGACAAGGTTGAGCACGCCGGCGGGCAGGCCGACCTCCTCGAGGATGCCGGTCAGCGCCAGCATCGACAACGGCGTCTGCTTGGCGGGCTTGACGACCATCGTGCAGCCGGCTGCAATCGCCGGGCCGATCTTGCGCGTACCCATCGCCAGCGGGAAGTTCCACGGCGTGATCAGAAGACAGGGGCCGACCGGCTGGCGCATCGTCAGCAGGCGCCCGGCGCCGTTCGGCGTCGTCGCATAGCGACCGTCGATCCGCACCGCCTCCTCGGAGAACCAGCGCAGGAACTCGGCTGCGTAGATGACCTCTCCCTTGGACTCCGACAGCGGCTTGCCCATCTCAAGCGTCATCAGCAGCGCCAGGTCGTCGGCGCGCGCGATGATCGTCTCGAACGCGCGTCGCAGGATCTCGCCACGCTCGCGTGGAGCGTGCCCGGCCCATGCGCCGGCTGCGTGCGTCGCCGCGTCGAGCGCGGCCTTCGCGTCATCGACGGAGCCGTCGGCCACCTCCGCAATCGACTCGCCCGTTGAAGGGTCCTCGACCGCAAGCGTGCCGTTGGCACCGTCGCTCCACTCGCCGCCGATGTACAGTTGCTTGCGAACGGAGTCGAGCACATGTTGTTCGTGTGTTGCGCTGGTCGTAGTCATGCAATGCAAGCTACTCCAACGTGCGACACTACGCACTGGGCCAATACGAGACATGAGGTCTGTAGTGATGCGAAAACGATTAGGGATGCTCGTGATCGCGGCAGGTGCCGGCTTTCTAGTCGGCGGCTGCGGTGCCGCTGCGGTGGTCCCTCAGGCGAGCACGACCAACTTCGGGCCGACGTTGACGATCCCGTCGCCGCCGACCACCGCGACGACCGGGGCCGGCAAGAAGGGGTCGAAATCGAACAACAAGAAGTCTGACGCCAAGTCCTCGCACACGGCCTCGAGCGGCACGTCTGGCACGTCCTCTTCGTCTCCGTCGTCGTCCTCGGCCTCGTCGTCCTCAGGCCCGTCGTCCTCGTCTGGGTCTGCGCCGGTGTCGCAGAGCGAGCAGGTACCGGTGACCGTGGTGCACCCGGTAACGCGGACGATCACCAGGACTCAAACCGTCACGGTCACCCCTCACGCGCCGCCGGCGGCGTTCGTGCCCTCGGCTAATGCGAAGCTGCACTACGGCTCGTTCCGGACCTCGGGCGGCAAGATCGGCTGCAAGCTGGGTGGCGGCGCGGTGCGCTGCGACATCTCCTCGCGGACCTGGCAGCCACCCGGCAAACCGTCTAGCTGCAAGCTCGACTGGGGCCAGGGCATGAAGGTGGGCCCGTCCGGCGGCGCGCACTTCGTCTGCGCCGGCGACAGCGTGCTGGATCCGAACGGATCCGCCGTGGCCGCTGGTTACGACGACGAGTACCAGGGCGCAACCTGCCAGGTACGCGTCTCGGGAGTCACCTGCTTCGACAGCGCCTGGAGCGGGTTCTTCATCTCGAAGACCGGGTACGCGACTTTCTGAGCTGTGGGGGGGATTGATGCCCGGCGCCTGGGGTGGCGCCGGGCATCCCTCGCCGAAGCCCGGTTCAGCTGGTGCTCACGCGTTGGAGTGAACGACGGCTGGTTCCAGCGCTGCCGCCAGAACCTCGTTGACGGTCATCGCCGGGTGGAACGTCATTGCGTCGCGGACCTCCTGCGGAACGTCATCGAGGTCACCTCGGTTGCGCTCCGGCAGGACCACCTCGGTCAGGCCGGCCGCATGGGCGGCGAGCACCTTCTGCTTGAGTCCACCGATCGGCAGCACGCGGCCCTGTAGCGTCACCTCGCCGGTCATTCCGACCGTGTGGCGCACCGGCCTGCCACTGAGCAGCGACGCGAGGGCAGTGACCATCGTCACGCCCGCGCTCGGGCCATCCTTCGGGATCGCACCAGCGGGAACGTGGACGTGGAACTGACGCTCCTCGAATGCGCCCGGATCGATTCCGAGCTCGTCGGCGTGGCCACGCACGTAGGAGAGCGCGATCTGGGCTGACTCCTTCATCACATCACCGAGCTGGCCGGTCAGCGTCAGGCCCGACTTGCCGTGCATCGCTGTGGCCTCCACGAACAGGACATCACCGCCGGTTCCGGTCACGGCCAGACCGGTGGCGACACCGGGGACGGCGGTACGGACCGCGGACTCCTGGAAGTGCTTCTGGCGTCCGAGTGCGTCGCGCAGAGCGTCGTTGTCGAGGGTCACCGGCGCGTGCGACGCGTTGGCGGCGATCTTCGTGGCGGTCTTACGCAGCAGCGTTCCGATTTCACGCTCGAGCTGGCGGACGCCGGCCTCGCGCGTGTACTCGGTCACGACCGACAGCAACAGCTCATCGGAGATCTCGACCTCCTCCGGGCGCAGTCCGTTGCGTTCCAGCTGACGCGGCCAGAGGTAGCCCCGCGCGATCGCGACCTTCTCCTTGGTGGTGTAGCCGTCGAAGCGGATCACCTCCATCCGGTCAAGCAGCGGTCCGGGGATCGTGTCCGCGACGTTCGCGGTGGCGATGAACAGCACGCCGCTGAGGTCAAGCTCGACGTCGAGGTAGTGATCACGGAAGCTGTGGTTCTGTGCCGGATCGAGCACCTCGAGCAGCGCCGAGCTCGGGTCGCCGCGCCAGTCGGCGCCGACCTTGTCGACCTCATCGAGCATGATTACCGGGTTCATCGTGCCGGCGTCACGGAGCGCCCGGACGAGCCGTCCGGGGAGCGCCCCGATGTAGGTACGCCGGTGCCCGCGGATCTCGGCCTCGTCGCGCACGCCGCCGAGCGACATCCGCACGAACTCCCTTCCGGTGGCACGCGCGATCGACTCGCCGATCGACGTCTTGCCGGTGCCGGGCGGTCCGATCAGGGTCAGGATCGCTCCAGAGCGCTTGTCCTCGGTGATCCCACGCTCCTGGCGGAGCTTCTTGACGGCGATGTATTCGACGATCCTGTCCTTGACGTCCTCGAGGCCGGCGTGGTCGGTATCCAGCACCTCGCGGGCATGCGTCGGATCGAGTCGCTCCTCCGAGCGATGATTCCACGGCACCGCAAGCAGCCAGTCGAGGTAGGTGCGGATCACGCTTGACTCCGCGGTCTGCTCGCCCATCCGCTCGAAGCGGCCGAGCTCCTTCTCAGCCTGCTCGCGCACGGCCTCGGGCATACCGGCCTCTTCGATCTTGGTGCGGTACTCCTCAACGACGGACGCGTCGTCCTCGCCGAGCTCCTTGCGGATCGAGTCCATCTGCTTGCGCAGGAAGTAGTCGCGCTGCTGCTTCTCAGCGCCCGACTCGACGTCATCACGGATCCGCTTGCGGACCTGCATCTCGGCAAGGCGCTCGCGCTGGTAGCCGAGTGCGAGCTCGAGACGCTCTGGGACGTCGATCGTCTGCAGCAGCGTCACCTTCTGCTCATAGCGAAGGTCGGGTGAGTAGCCGGACGTGTCGGCGAGCGCTCCCGGCTCACTGATACTGCGCACGAACGCCGAGACGCGTCCGTCGTCGCCGCGCAGCTCAAGGATCTCCTCTACGACAGCGCGGTACTCGCGCTCGAGGTTGCGGGTCTTGCCGTCGAGCGGGCCGGTCGGGTCGGGGCGCTCTTCGACGTCGACGAACAGGCGTCCATCGGGCATCGTGTGGGCGGCGCCGGCGATTCCGCGGTGCAAGCCGCTCAGGGCCACGGCCTTGGCGCCGCCGGGCAGCCGGACTCGGTCAGAGATCTCGGCGACGGTGCCGATCGCGGCGAACTCGTTTTCGTGTCGGGGTACGAGGAGGACGTGCGTCTCGTCAGTCCCGGCGTCCACGGCGAGCGTGAGCGACATGCCCGGGAACACGACGATGTCGTCGAGTGGCACGAGAAGAAGGCGGGTCATAGGGACTTCACTTTCACGATTAGCTTATTCAACGTAAGCAAAGGATAGCACGGGAGGCACTCGACCATGAGTCTGATCTCAGTCAACCTCACTAAGATTATCGCATCGGCGGTCTCCCCTTGACGAGGCGTGCCCGCCGGGGCTCCGGGACGGCTTCGAATCCGCACCCGGGGCTGTTTTGCGAAGATGCAGAGGTGGACCAGCGAAGCGGACAGGATTCCGAGCCTCCACACGACGTCCTCGCGGCTGAGGAGTTTCCCGTGGGCGCCGGCGATCCGGCGCTGCACGCCGAGCCCGCGCATGATGTGCTCGCCGCCGAGGAGTTTCCGCTCGGCGCCGGCGATCCGGCGCTGCACGCGGAGCCCGCGCATGATGTGCTCGCCGCCGAGGAGTTTCCCCTTGGCGCCGGCGACCCGGCGCTGAGGCACGGGCCGATCGTGCTGCCGGAGGATCTGACGGGCAGCCCCGAGCCCCGTGACGTGCTGGTCGCCGAGGAGTTTCCGATGCCTGCTCAGGCACCGCACCGGTCGCGTGCCGGTGGTGTCCACAGTGATCGTGCCGACAGTGGGCCCGGTGCGTCCGATCGCGCGGGCCGCGCACGACTCGTGCACGGCGTGCTGGTCGCCGCTGCGCTGATCGGCCTGCTGCTGGCTGTCAGCCGGCGCCGGCGCCGGGCGGGCTGAGACCGCTCAGCGCCGGCGCGGCGGCATCAGGTCGGTGATCGTGCCGGCGGCCATCTCGGCCGCGAACATCACCGTCTCCGACAACGTCGGGTGCGGGTGGATCGTCAGGGCGATGTCCTCGGCGTCAGCGCCGAGCTCGAGCGCGTGCACGGTTTCGGCGATCAGCTCACCTGCGCCGACGCCGACGATGCCGGCGCCGAGCAGCCGCTTGGTGCCCGGCTCGAACAGCAGCTTGGTGACACCCTCGGAGCGCCCAAGCGACAGCGCCCGGCCGGACGCGGCCCACGGGAACACCCCCTTCTCGTACTTGATCCCATCGGCCTTTGCGGCCGTCTCGGTGAGGCCCATCCATGCCACCTCGGGATCGGTGTATGCGACCGACGGAATCGCGCGTGGATCGAACTCGGCGCCGGCCTGGCCCGCGATCACCTCGGCCGCGACCTTGCCCTCGTGGGATGCCTTGTGGGCGAGCATCGGCCCGCCGACCAGATCGCCGATCGCGTAGATGCCGGGGACGTTCGTGCGCATCCGGCTGTCGACGGGAATGAACCCCTGCGGGTCGACCGTCACGCCGGCAGCACCGCGTCGACGCGCATCACCGTTGGGACGACGGCCGACGGCGACGAGGATCCGGTCGAAGGTCCGCGTCTCGCTGTCGGAGAACTGGACCTTCAGCCCGTTCTTCTGTGCCTTGACGTCGGTGACCATCGTGTCGAGGAGGATCGCCTCGTAGCGCTCTGCGATCCGCTTGTGCAACGGCTTCACGAGGTCGGGGTCGCAGCCCGGGATCAGCTGATCCAGCAGCTCGACGACGGTCACACGGGAGCCGAGCGCGTCGTACACGGTCGCCATCTCGAGACCGATGATCCCGCCGCCGATCACCAGCAGCCGCTTGGGGATGTCCGTCGGTGACAGCGCCGCCGGTCGAGTCGATCACGCGCGGGTCCTCGGGCATGAACGAGAACGTGACCGGCGAGGAGCCGGCGGCGATGATGCAGTTCTCAAAGGTGATCGTCCGTTCGCCGACGGCAACCGAGCTGGCGCTCGTGAGCTGAGCCTCGCCGTGGACCACCTCGATCGACCGCCGCCGTGCCAGTTCGACGAGGCCGCCGGTCAGCTGGTCGACGACGCCGGTCTTCCACTCGAGCAGCGAACCGAGGTCGATCGACGGCTTGCCGAAGCTGATCGCCGTGCGCCGCCATCTCCTCGGTCTCGGCGATCACCCGCGCCGCATGCAGCAACGCCTTGGATGGGATGCAGCCGACATTCAGGCAGACGCCGCCGAGCGTCTGGTCGCGCTCGATCAGGATCGTCTTGAGGCCCAGGTCGGCGGCGCGGAAGGCGGCCGTGTACCCGCCCGGACCCGATCCGATCACCACGACCTGCGCATCGCGCTCCTGGCCCGCGCCGGGCCGGGGGCGGATGTGGGGGCCGGGGCGGAGGTGTCAGCCGCGGGCGCTGTCGATGTTGCGCCGACCGACTCCGGTGCGGGCGTGAACTCGGTTTCGGGCTCCAGGACGGCGAGCACGCTGCCTTCGGAGACCCGATCGCCGACCGACACCCGCAGCTGGGTCACAACTCCCGCGGCCGGAGAGGGGACGTCCATGGTCGCCTTGTCGGACTCAAGCGTGACGAGCGGATCCTCGACGTTCACGCTGTCGCCCGGCTTGACCAGGACCTCGATCACCGGCACATCGGTGAAGTCACCGATGTCTGGTACGCGGATCTCGGTCGTCATAGGAGCGCTCGACGCAGATCGTGGAGGACTTCGACGAGGTGGGCGACGAACCGGGCGGCGGCGGCGCCGTCGATCACCCGGTGGTCGTATGACAACGACAGTGGCACCATCAGCTTTGGCTGGAAGGCGCTGCCGTCCCACACCGGCCGGATCGCCGCCCGCGTGACGCCGAGAATCGCGACCTCGGGAGCGTTGATGATCGGCGTGAACGAGGTGCCGCCGATCCCGCCGAGCGATGAGATCGTGAACGTGCCGCCGGCCATCTCGCCCGGCATCAGCTTGCCCTCGCGCGCCTTGCCCGACAGCGTGCTCAGATCCTTCGCGATCTCGGCCAGCCCCTTGCGATCGGCGTCCTTGATCACGGGCACGACGAGCCCGCCGGGCGTGTCGGCCGCGAACCCGATGTTGTAGTAGTGCTTGAGCACGAGATCGTCGCCGTCGAGCGATGAGTTGAAGTCCGGGAACTGCCTTCAGCGTCGCGACGCACGCGGCCACGAGGAAGGTGACCATCGTGAACTTCACGCCGTCCCGCTCGTGCTCCTTGTTGAGCTGCTTGCGCCACGCCTCCAGCTCTGTGATGTCCGCCTCGTCGTTGTGTGTGACGTGGGGGATCATCACCCAGTTGCGGGCCAGGTTCGGCGCGGAGATCTTCTGGATGCGAGTGCGCGGCACCCGCTCGATCGGACCATACTTCGCGAAGTCGACCACCGGCCAGGGCGCCAGGTCCAAGCCCGATCCGGCTGCCGGGCGAGGAGACGGTGGCCGGTGCCGAGGCCGGTCCCCTGTCGCCGAGGTTCTTCACATCCTCCGCGGTGATCCGGCCCTTGCGGCCGCTGCCGCTGATGCCCGCGAGCGAGACGCCGAGCTCACGCGCGAGCCGGCGGACCGATGGGCTTGCGTAGACCGGTCCTCCACCGTTGGCGGCGGGCGCTGCCGGCGGGACGGCTGCGACAGGCTCGGGGGCGGCTGGTGCGGCTGCGACAGGCTCGGAGGCGGCGGGTGCGGCGACGACCGGCGCGGGTGCGGCGGGTGCGGCGACGAGCGGCGCGGGTGCGGCGACCTCCACCGCGGTGCCGTCGCCCTGCGGAGCCAGCGACAGCAGCAGGCTCCCTTCAGCGACCTCGTCGCCCAGCTTGACGTTGATCTCGGTGACCGTGCCGGGAGCGGGGGCGGGGATGTCCATCGTCGCCTTGTCGGACTCGAGCGTCACCAGTGGGTCGTCGAGCGCCACGGTGTCTCCGACCGCCACCAGGATCTCGATCACCGGCACACCGGCGAAATCGCCGATGTCGGGCACGGTCACCGGCAACAGCGTCGCCGTCATCGCGTCGTCGGCATCGCCACCGCGGCGTCGATCCCGTAGCGCTCGATCGCCTCCTGCACGCGCTTGGCGTCGACCTCGCCCAGTTCGGCGAGCGACTTCAGCGCCGCGACGGCGACGTAATGGCGGTCGACCTCGAAGAACCGCCGCAGCGATGCGCGGTAGTCGCTGCGCCCGTACCCGTCGGTACCGAGCACCCGGTAAGAACCGGGAACCCACTGACGGATCTGGTCGGCGAAGGTGCGGATGTAATCGGTCGACGCGACGACCGGCCCACGCCGCCCCGCGAGGCATTGCGACACGAACGCCTGCCGCGGCTTGGCGAGCGGGTTGAGCATGTTCCAGCGCTCCACCTCGAGCCCATCGCGGCGCAACTCGGTAAACGAGGTGACGCTCCAGACGTCCGAGTGCACGCCCCAATCCTCCTCGAGCAGGGAGGCGGCGGCGAGCACCTCCCGCAGGATCGCGCCGGATCCCATCAGCTGGACACGCGGCTGCTTGCGCGAGCGCGGCGAGCGCCCCTCACGCAAGCAGATACATCCCGCGCAGGATCCCATCCTGCGAGCCGTCCGGCATCCCCGGATGCGTGTAGTTCTCGTTCAGCAGCGTGAGGTAGTAGAAGACGTCCTGCTGCTCGCCGACCATCGCCCGCAGCCCGTCCTGGATGATCGTCGCGACCTCGTAGGAGTAGGTCGGGTCATACGCGCGGACGTTGGGTACCACGGAGAACAGCACGTGGCTGTGACCGTCCTCGTGCTGGAGCCCCTCGCCGTTGAGGGTGGTGCGCCCGGCGGTGCCGCCGAGCATGAACCCGCGGGCGCGGCTGTCGCCGGCCGCCCAGATCAGATCGCCGACGCGCTGATAGCCGAACATCGAGTAGTAGATGTAGAAGGGGACCATCTGCTTGGCGTGCGCGCTGTAGGAGGTTCCTGCCGCGATGAACGACGACATCGATCCCGCCTCGGTGATCCCCTCCTCGAGGATCTGCCCGCTCGCGTCCTCCTTGTAGAACATCAGCTGCTCTGAGTCCTGAGGTTGGTAGTGCTGGCCGAAGGGCGCGTAGATGCTGACCTGGCGGAACAGTCCCTCCATGCCGAAGGTGCGCGACTCGTCGGGAACGATCGGCACGATCCGTGGCCCGAGCTGCTTGTCGCGCAGCAGCGTCGCAAGGATCCGCACGAACGCCATCGTCGTCGAGATCTCGCGCTCGCCGCTGCCCTCGATCTGCGAGGAGAACGTGGACAGCTCAGGGACGGGAAGCTCCTCGGGCGCCGTGCGCCGGCGCACCGGGAGCGAGCCGCCGAGCGCTGCGCGGCGCTCAAGCATGAACTGCATCTCCTCGGAATCGTCCGGCGGCCGGAAGTACTCGGCGTTGCGCACCTGCTCGTCGCTCAACGGTAGGTCGAAGCGGTCGCGATAGGCGAGCAGCGCGTCCTGCGTCATCTTCTTGGCCTGGTGGGTGATCATCTGCCCCTCGCCGGAGACGCCCATGCCGTAGCCCTTGATCGTCTTCGCGAGGATCACGGTCGGCTGGCCGGTGTGCCGAGCCGCTTCGTGGTAGGCGGCGTAGACCTTCTGCTGGTCCAGGCCGCCACGGTTGAGGCTCCAGATCTCGGCATCGGTCATGTGGGCGACCCGCTCCCGCAGGACCGGGTCGCGGCCGAAGAAGTGCTCACGCACGTAAGCGCCGTCGCGTGACTTGAACGTCTGGTAGTCGCCGTCCACGCACTCGTCCATCACGGCTTCGAGCCGCCCGTCCGTGTCCGCGGCCAGCAGCGGATCCCAGCGACGGCCCCAGATCACCTTGATCACGTTCCAGCCGGCGCCACGGAAATCTGCCTCCAGCTCCTGGATGATCTTGCCGTTCCCGCGCACTGGGCCATCGAGGCGCTGCAGGTTGCAGTTGACCACCCAGATCAGGTTGTCGAGCCGCTCGCGTCCGGCGAGGCCGATCGCCCCCATCGACTCGGGCTCGTCCATCTCGCCGTCGCCGGCGAACGCCCACACCTTGCGACCGTCGGTCTCGGTGATCCCGCGCGCCTGCAGGTACTTCATGAACCGCGCCTGGTAGAGCGAGGTGATCGGCCCGATCCCCAGCGAGACCGTCGGAAACTGCCAGAAATCCGGCATCAGCCAGGGGTGCGGGTAGGAGGAGAGGCCGTCGCCGCCGACCTCCTGGCGGAAGTTGTCGAGTTGCGCCTCGGTCAGCCGGCCCTCGAGGTAGGCACGCGCATAGTTGCCGGGAGAGGAGTGACCCTGGAAGTAGACGAGGTCGCCGCCATGGTGCTCGGACGGCGCGTGCCAGAAGTGGTTGAAGCCGACGTCGTAGAGGACCGAGAGCGACTGGTAGGAGGCGATGTGGCCGCCGAGCTCCGACGACAGCTTGTTGGCGCGCACGACCATCGCCATCGCGTTCCAGCGGATGATCCGGGTGAGCCGCATCTGCACGTCCCAGTCACCTGGCAGCGGTGCCTCGCGCTGCGCCGGGATCGTGTTGACATACGGAGTGTTCAGCGTCGCGATCGGCCCGGTGCCGGCGTGCTGCGCGCGCTCGACCACGCGCGTCAGCAGCGACCGCGCCCGATCGGGGCCGTCGTGCGCGACGACCGCATCGATCGCCTCGATCCATTCGCTCGTCTCGCCGGCGTCGATATCGGCCGGGAAGCCGTTGTGGTTTTGGATGTGGACTGTGTCTGTCATCGCCTGCAGACGCCAACTGTTCGTCAGCCTGCGCCTGCCAATTCAATATACCCCTGGCCGTTCCCCCCGACCGGGGGTTCTCTTGCACTTCGGGGGATGCATCGCGCCGTCCGTTTTCGGGTACGGTGACGCCATGGCTGTCAGGGAAGTGGACGCGCCCGCGGGCGCGCCGTGGCTGCGCCCGCTGTCGGGTTCGCTCGACATGCTGGTGGTCGAGTCTGAGCTGCTCGCCGACAACCCCCTCGGAGATCCGGCGCGCCGCCCTCTGTACGTCTACCGCTCGCCCGGAGTGCTCGCAGGTAGCGCCACACAAGTCCCGTCGGTCTACATGATCCAGGGGTTCACCGGCCAGCTTGACATGTGGTTGTCGCGCAGCGCATTCGAGCCGACCGTGATCGAGCGCGTCGACGCGATGTTCGCGCAAGGGCACTGCCCCGACGCGATCGTCGTCTTCGTCGACGCGTGGACGTCGCTCGGTGGTTCGCAGTTCCTGAACTCGATCGGCACCGGTCGCTACATGGACTACCTGTGTGACGAGATCGTGCCGTTCGTCGACGGCCGCTACCCAACGGCCGCCGACCGTGACCACCGTGGCATCGCCGGCAAGTCCTCAGGGGGCTACGGGGCGATGGTCACGCCGATGCTTCGACCGGATGTCTTCGGCGCGCTCGCGTCTCACGCCGGTGACGCGCTGTTCGAGTGCTGCTGCCTGCCACGGTTCCCGGGCGTTGCACGAACCCTCAGGGACCACTTCGAGTCCTCCTACGAGGTGTTCCACGAGCGCCTTGCGCAGGCCGAGCACGTCGACTTCCACCGCTACGGTGAGCCGCTCGAGCAGTACGCCTACGCCGCCGCCTACTCGCCCGATCCCGACCGTCCCGGGGGGGTGCGGATGCCCTTCGAGATCGGGACCGGCAAGCTCGTCGACGATGTCTGGGCGCTGTGGTGCCAGCACGATCCGGTGCGGATGGTGCCCGTCCATGCGGAGGCGCTGCGGACGATGCGGCGGATCTACCTCGACGCCGGCCGCTCGGACGAGGCCTACCTGGACCTCGGCGCCCAGGCCGTGTCGATGGAGCTGGCCAAGCTCGGCATCGACCACACGCTCGAGCTGTTCGATGGCCGCCACGGAGGAATCTCATACCGTTACCCTGGCGCGATCCGTGAGCTGGTGCGCGCACTTCAATGAGCGATGACGAGCTGGCATTCGCGGGGCCGGGCGCGCTTGGCACGAGGGTCCGCTCAGGCGAGCTGGCGCCGCGGGAGCTTGTCGAGCTGTTCCTGGCGCGGATCGAGGCCCTCGACCCACGGCTGAACGCGTTCCGCCTGACGATCGCCGACGAGGCGCTCGCGGCGGCCGACGCGCTGGCGGACTCGGACCTCGCCGGCGCCGGCCCGCTGGCCGGCGTTCCGGTCGCGATCAAGGACGACCTCCCTGTCGCCGGTCAGACCGTGAACCTCGGTTCTCGCAGCATCGGGCCCGTCGAGAACGTCGACTCGCTCGCGGTCGCGCGTCTGCGAACGGCGGGTGCGATCCCGATCGGGATCACCAACGTCCCCGAGCTGACGCTCTGGCCGTGGACCGCGAGCGACGCGAGCGGCATCACCAGGAACCCCTGGGACATCACACGGACGCCCGGAGGATCCTCTGGTGGATCGGCTGCGGCGGTGGCGGCCGGGATGGTCCCGGCGGCGACCGGATCTGACGGCGCTGGCTCGATCCGGATCCCCGCGGGCTGCTGTGGCCTGGTCGGGATGAAGCCGACACGGGGCCGTGTCTCGATCGGTCCGGCCGGCGAGGGCTGGCTCGGGCTGACCGTGATCGGGGCGCTCACGCGGACCGTCGCCGACAGCGCACTGATGCTCGACGTGATGCAGGGCGCGCTGCCAGGAGACCCGGACCCGGCGCCGCCGATCAACGGGACCTTCGTCGAAGCCGCGGCGCGTGAGCCTGCGCGTTTGCGGATCGCCGTCTCGCGCAAGATCCCGCCCGGTCTGATCGCGCGGCTGTCCAGCGATCAGCGGCTCGCCTTCGACCGGATGGCGAGGCTGCTGGACGAGCTCGGCCACGAGGTGACCGAGCGTGACCCGCGCTATGGGACCGCGGCGCTCGAGATCACCCAGACCTACCTCCGCGCGGCTCACGAGTCGCTGACGGAGCTTCCCGACCCCTCGCTGGCGGAGCGCAGCACGCGACAGATGGCCGCGGCGGGCCGGGTTCTGGTGCCACCGTTCCGGCGCGACGCGCTGCGCCGCAGGAGGCCCGCGACTACGGCGAGGATCGCCTCACTGTGGAGCGACGTCGACGTGCTGCTGACCCCCGGCCTGGCCCGCACGGCGCTGCCCGCCGACGGTGGGCATGGCCGGCCGGCGCCGATCGCGTTTCAGATGGCCGCGAGCTTCACGCCGTGGACGCCGATCTTCAATCTGACCGGCCAGCCTGCGATCACGATCCCCGCCGGGATCGGCTCCGACGGCCTGCCCCTCTGCGTGCAGCTCGCCGGGCGCTACGGCGCCGAGGACGTGCTCTATTCGCTGGCGGCCCAGATCGAGACTGCGCAACCGTGGGCGCAGCGGCGCCCGCCAGGTGTCTGAGGTGAATGTGTCGCGACAGCTGCGTCTTGCGGCGCGTCCGGTCGGCGAGGTCAAGGCGTCGGACTTCGAGCTCATCAGCACTGAGGTGGTGGAGCCCGCCGACGGCCAGTTCGTCGTCGAGGTGACGCATCTCTCGATCGACCCGGCGATGCGGGGCTGGATGAACGACGGCCGTTCCTACATCGAACCCGTCCAGATCGGCGCGGTCATGCGAGCGTTCGGGCTGGGACGGGTGATCTCCTCCAGGCATCCGGGCTTCGCAGTCGGCGCGGTCGTGAGCGGCCTGTTCGGCGTGCAGGAGCACGCGCTGAGCAACGGCGACGGCGCCAACGTGGTCCCGACGCTCGCGGGCGTTTCCCCGGCAGCTCACCTGGGCGTGCTCGGTATCGGCGGCCTGACCGCCTACTTCGGGCTGCTCGAGGTCGGGCGTGCGGGCGAGGGGGACACGGTGCTGGTGTCGGGCGCCGCAGGATCGGTCGGCACGGTGGTCGGGCAGATCGCAAAGCTCAGGGGTGCCCGGGCCGTCGGGATCGCGGGCGGCCCCGAGAAGTGCGCGCTGCTGGTCGATGAGCTCGGGTTCGACGCCGCGATCGACTACAGGGCCCCCGACCTGCTCGGGCAACTTCGACTGCAGACCCCGGACCGCGTGGATGTGTTCTTCGACAACGTCGGGGGCGAGATCCTCGACGCGGGTCTGACCCGGCTCGCACGCGGCGCAAGGGTCGTGATCTGCGGCGCGATCTCCCAATACAACAACACCGCGGTTGCGGGGCCGAGCAACTACATGGCATTGCTCGTCTCACGCGCATCGATGACCGGGTTCGTCGTATTCGACTATGCGGAGCGCTACCGCGAGGCGATCGCCGAGCTGGCGGGCTGGCTCGCGGCCGGCGCGCTGCGCAGCGTCGAGGACACGGTCCGCGGTCGCATCGAGGATTTCCCCGCAGTACTCTCACGGCTCTTCGAGGGAAAGAACACGGGCAAGCTCGTGCTCGAGCTTCAGCGCTAGCGCGCGCCGCACGATCGCAGATGGCCCCAATCCTCGGCGCGCGGACCGCGTTCACCCTGCAGGCCGAGCGCCAGCTGCGAGATCCGCATCTGTTCAAGTGGTACGCGGTCGCACTGCTCGCGTTCGTCGTCTACGTCTACGCGAACGAGGCCGAGCGCGGGCGCTGGGATGTGATCGCTGCCGGCCTCGCGATCTGGCTCGCCGATTGGTTCAACGAGCTGATCAACGCGCTCGTGCTGCATTTCTCCGACCACGCGGCGATCTGGACCGTGACCGGGCCGACCGCCTACCAAATCCTGATCGGGTTGAACATCGAGATCACCTTCATGTTCGCGATCGCGGGCATCGTCTACGCGAAGCTGCTTCCGGCCGACCGGCGCCTGCGGATTCTCGGGATGCCGAATCGCCTCGCCGTCGGCCTCGGGCTGTCCCTGGTGAGCGTCGCCGTCGAGCTGTTGCTGCACGTGGCTGGGACGTTCCACTGGGCGTACTGGTGGTGGAACACGGCCTCCTGGCCGGTGATCGTGGTGCTCGGCTACGTGTGGTTCTTCGTCTACGCAGCCTGGGTCTACGACGCGCCGGCCCCACGGCAGCGGTGGACGCGTGTGGGTGCGCTCGCGGCGCTCGATCTGATCATCGGCGTCGTGTGCGGCGTCGCACTCGGCTGGCTGTGACTACCCTAAGGGGGATGCGCCGGTACACCCTCCCGATCGTGTTCACGAGCCTGGCGGTGGCGCTGCTGGCGGTGCTGACCTATGGCATCTCCAGTCAGACCACGAACAGCTCGATCGACAGTCTCGTCGCACGGGGTGACTACCCGCCGGCGCCCAACGCCGGCGTCGCGTTGCCGGTGCTCGGTTCCCCTTCGGCCACCAAGAGCCTGCGCGACTTCCGCGGCAAGGTCGTCCTGATGAACGTGTTTGCCTCCTGGTGCGTGCCCTGTCAGCAGGAGGCGCCCGTGCTCGAGCGGGCCGAGCGGATGATGCGACGCCGCGACGGCACCGTGCTCGGTATCGCCTACCTCGACAACCCTCCCGACGAGGAGGCGTTCATGCGTCAGTACCACCTGACCTACCCGGTCCTGAGTGACGTCAACGGCAGCTACGTGCACGCGTTCGGGACGACCGGCGTCCCCGAGTCGTTCGTGATCAACCGCAGCGGTCACATCCAGGCGCTGCAGCGCTACCAGCTGGACATGCAGTGGGTCAACAAGACGTTGCCCCGGATCCTCGCGGAGCCTTCGTGAGCCGGCGTGGCGCGCCGATTGCGGCCGTCGCCGCGCTGGCATTCGCGCTCGCCGGCGTTCTCAGCGCCGGCACCAGCATTGCTGCAACGCCGCGCCCGAACCTGCTGACGATGGAGAGCGAGTTCATGTGCACCTCCTGTCATGAGCCGCTCGAGCTCGTGCAGTCTCCTCAGGCCGTCTCGGAGAAGCAGTACATCCAGCGGCTGATCGACCAAGGCGATAACAAGCAGCAGATCGTCAACGCGATGGTCACCGCGTACGGCGTCTCCGTGCTCGGAAAGCCGCCGGCGAGCGGCTTCAACCTGTTGATCTACATCCTGCCGCCGGCGATCCTGCTCGGCGGGATCGTGTTCCTGATGGTCACGCTGCCGAAGTGGCGCGCGCGCTCTCGCGCGGCTGCCGCGACGCCGTTACCGGGAGCAACGCCGCTGAGCCCGGCTGAGTCCGAGCGGCTCGACGACGACCTGGCGCACCTGATCTGAAACTCTGGGCCTCGCCCTACATCGAATCCGGAGCGCTCACGCCGAGCAGCCCCAGGACCATCGCCAACGTGCGCCCTGCGGCGACGCACAGCGCCACCCGGAACGATTCGACGCCGGCCGGCTCCGCGCCGAGGACCCGGCAGTCCCGATAGAAGGCGGTGAAATCCTGCGCGAGCTCCAGCGCGTATGCGGCGATCCGATGCGGTCCCCGCTGATCGGCCGCTTCAGTGATCTCCGCGGGCAACGCCAACAGTTTCTTGATCAGCTCGCGCTCGGATGAATGCAGCTGATCCGCGCCTGAGCCCCAATCGGCGTCCTGCGCCAGCGCCGCGTCGACCCGCGCCGAGCCGAGCTTTGTGAGCACCGAGGCGATCCGCGCATGCGCGTACTGGATGTAGTAAACGGGGTTCTCGCGCGACTGCGAGCGCGCAAGGTCGAGGTCGAGGTCGAGGGTACGGTCATGCGAGCTCTGCAGCATGAAGAACCGGGCGGCGTCGACGCCGATCTCGTCGAGCAACTCGTCGAGGGTAACGAAGTCGCCGCGGCGCTTGGACATGGCCGTACGCTCCTCGCCCTCGACCAGGTGGACGAACTGGAGGATCAGCACCTCCAGCAGGTCGGGGTCGTTGCCGAGCGCCGAGAACGCTGCCTTCAACCGGGCCTTATAACCATGGTGATCGGCGCCGACCGGCAGCAACTGACGCTCCCAGCCTCGATCCTGCTTGTTGACCATGTAGGCGACGTCGGCCGCGAAATACGTCGGCTCTCCACTCGAGCGCAACAGCACCCGATCCTTGTCGTCGCCGAAGGTCGTCGTGCGGAGCCAGACCGCGCCGTCTGAGCGGTAGACGTTGCCGCCGGCCTCGAGGATCGCGACCGCACGCTGCAGCGCGCTGGGGGATCCCTCGTGCAGCACGCGCTCGCTGAAGAACGTGTCGAAGTGGACGTCGTAGCGGATCAGCGTTGTCTTGATCTGCGCCAGCAGGATCTCGACCGCTCGGGCTGCGACCACGTCCACGTCGTCAGCCGCGGCGCCGGGGATCGACGCCGCGAGTTCGGTGACGTATTCGCCCTGGTAGCCGTCCTGCGCCACCTCCTCGCCGCGCGCCCGTGCCTGCACGGACTCGCCCAGGCGCCGGATCTGAGAGCCGGCGTCGTTGAAGTAGTACTCGCGGGAGACGGTGTGTCCGTGGTGCTGAAGGATCCGGGCCAGCGAATCCCCGTAGGCGGCGTGCCGCCCGGATGCGGCCACCAGCTGCGCCGTGGGGTTTGCCGATACGAATTCCAGCAGGATGCGCTCGGCTGGGTCCGCTCCGCCGCCGCCGAACGAGTCACCGGCGGCGAGCACGCTGGCCAGTGCGGCGCGGTGCCAACCATCCGAGAGCACCAGGTTGAGGAAGCCTGGCCCGGCGACCTCGTGCCGCAGCAGCGAATCTCCGAGTGCCGCCGCCAGCAGGTCTCCGAGCCGCGCCGCGATCGCCGCCGGCGCCTCGCCCAGCGCCGGCGCCATCAGCATCGCGGCGTTCGTCGCGTAGTCGCCCTGTCCGGCCCGTTTGGGCCGCGACAGGCCGGGTTCCGCCGACAGCTCGACGCCATCATGGCGCAGCGATGCCGCGGCGCTCAGCACGTCGCGTCGAAGCGTTGCGACCGGATCAGCCGGCGCCGGCGCGAGGCTCACGCGCTCGCCACGGACATCGGTTGGAAGACGGTCTCGAGCGCATCGAGCGCCGCGGGGCCACCCAACGCGATCAGCGTGTCGCCGGCCTCGATCACGGCGTCCGGCGAGGGCTGCGGCTCAAGCGTTCCGTCGTGACGGCGCAGTGCGACGATCACAGACCGACCCCGCACCTCGGCGACGGTGTGTCCGACTCCGGCGCAGACCTCAGGCACCTCGATCTGCTCGACACGGAAGTCAGCCACCTCGACCGCGCCGCCGACCTGCGGGTGCAGCGCGATCCGCGCCATCTCGGTGCCCGTCGTCTTGTAGGGCGAGATCACCCTGTCGGCCCCGGCGCGCAACAGCTTCTTCTCCGAATCCTCGGCTGAGGCGCGGGCGACGATCAGGATGTCAGAGCGCAGCTCGCGCGCGCTGAGCGTGATGAAGATGTTCTCGGCGTCGGAGTCCACGCAGGCGATCACGGCACTGGCGCGCTGGATTCCCGCCTGGATCAGCACGTCGTCCTCCGAGGCGCGGCCCTCGACGTACGGGACGCCGTCACCAGCCGCCAACTCCCGGTTGTGGGGGCTTGAGTCGATCACCACGTGCCGTGCGCCATGCAGCCGCAGGTCACGTGCGACCTGGCTGCCGACGCGGCCGTAGCCGCAGATGATGTAGTGATCTGAGTAGGTGTCGATCATCTTCTGGAGCCGGCGATCGGCGAGCGCGCCGGTGAGCTGCCCGGAGACGAAGAACTCCGCGACGGTCGCGAGGCCGTAGGCAAGCGTACCTATGCCGAGCAGCTCGAGCCCAACGATGATCACTCGGGCGGCCGTGTCACGCGGCTCGGCGATCGTGCCGACCGTCGTGATCGTGTCGAGCGTCCAAACCAGCCCGAAGGCGACCGAGACGTGCTCGGCCAGCGCGAACGCGACGCTTCCGAGCGCCACGAGGGCGACGACCGTGACCAGCAGCACCTTGAGCCGGGTGACGAACCCGGCCAGCTCGTTGCGCGCTGTGCGCCGGTGCGCGGCGCTCACCCGCTCGTTCTCGATCTCGGACCGGTCTGGCATCGCCTCAGTAGTGGTAGGGCTCGCCCGCGAGGATCTTGTGGCCGCGGTAGAGCTGCTCGAGCAGCACCACCCGCGCAAGTTGGTGGGGGAGGGTGATCGCGCCGAGCGACAGGCGGTGATCGACGTCCGCAAGCTCGAGTCCGAACGGGCCGCCGATCACGAAGCAGAGATCGCGGCCGCTCATGCGGCGCTCCTCCAGAAAGTGGCTGAAGCGGATCGAGTCCATCACCTCGCCGCCGAGGTCGAGCAGCGAGATGAACGCCCGGGGCGGCAGCCGCTTGGTGACCTGTTCGGACTCCCGCACCTCGATCAGCTCGAGCTTCGCGTGACCGGCGATCAGCTTCTTATAGTGCTGCACGTCATCGGCGAATGGCGGGCGCAGCCTGCCCACGGCGACGACGATGATCCGCACAATGGCGGATACTACGTCGCAATGGACGATCCCAACGAGCCCGAACGCCACATCAACATCCATTTCTCGCCGGAGGTCATGGCCGGCCACTACGCCAACTTCGCCAACGTGAGCCACTCGGACTACGAGTTCACGATCACGTTCGCGCGAGTCGACCACGAGATCGAGGATGATGAGATCCCAGGCGTCGTCGTCTCCCGCATCAACCTCTCGCCGAAGTTCATGCGCGAGCTTGTTGACGCGATGGAGGACAACTACGCCAAATGGCGCCACCGCGAGGACGTCAAGAACCTGCCCGAGTTCGGTGCTCGATCCGAACTCGAGGACTCCTAGACCACTCGCCTTCTCTGGTAGGCGAGCGCGATGCCGATCCGCTCGCCGGTAGGCGGGTGCGAGGCGAGCAGCGCGGTCAGCGCCCGCGGTGGCTGCACGTCGGCGACGTTCTGCAGCGCGATCGCGCGCTCGAACGAGACGAACGCCTCCGGAGCGTTGGAGAGCCGCAGGGAGAAGGCATCCGCGCGGCGCTCAAGCGCCCTGGACAGGCGGTTGGCGATCAGGCCGATCGGCGCTGCGACGATCCCGGCTGCCAGCGCCAGCGCCGGCAGTGCCCCGGGCGTCCCGCGCTGCGGTGAGAGCACCCAGCTGAGACGCTGAACGGCCAGCGCCGCGGCAGGAGCGGTGAGCGCCGCGAACGCGATGCCCCGCGGCACGTCCCGGTGGCGGACGTGCGCCAGTTCGTGGGCGACCACGACCCGGACCTCGTCACGCGTGAAGTTCTCGAGCAGCGTGTCGAACAGGACGATCCGCTTCGTCGGTCCCAGCCCGGTCACGTAGGCGTTGGCTGCGGTACTGCGCCGGCTCGCGTCGACCGAATAGACCCCGTCGACCCTGACCCCGGCGGCCTGCGCGAGCGCCAGCACGTCGGCGCGCGTCTCACCGTCCGCGATCGGCGTGAACTCATTGAAGATCGGGTCAAGCAGAACCGGCGCAAGCGCTGAGAGGGTGCCGCCGATCAGTACCGAGCCGCCCGCGGCCGGAAGCCACCAGCCGCGCGGCCAGCGCCGTGTCAGTGCGATCACACCGGCGCCCGCAGCGCCGGTGAACGCCGTCTCGATCGCCTGTGCCTTCAAGAGATCGACACCCCAATCACGCCAGGATTGGGTCGCGAGCCCGACCCTGAGCGAACGTCGCCGCGCAAGCGCCGACAGCGGTAGCCCGGGGAGCGAGAGCGCAGCAGACAGGCTCGCGGCCGCCGCGGCGCCGGCGAGCGCGCCCTGGCCGCCCGGGAAGCCACGGCGCACCGGGCGGCGGACAACCGTGGTCAGCGCCCATGTGTCGATCGCGGCGCGGGCGAGGCCGATCGCCATCTGGCCCCGCGCATAGCGTGCGCCGCGGGCGATCTCCGAGTCACTGAAGTGCTCGTGGACGTCGACCGGCTCGACCGCCGGCGCGGGCTCTCGCGGGGAGAGGATCCGACTTGCGGCGTACGCACAGCCGAGCGCCAGCAGCCACGGCGGCGCCGACATTTCGCACACTGGACTGCCTCACACGCGAGACTGTACGAGGTGAGGGTCGCGATCGTCTCCGATATCCACGGGAACCGGCAGGCGTTCGAAACGGTGCTGGAGGAGATCGGCGCGTCGCAGTGCGAGGAGGTCTGGTGCCTCGGTGACCTCGTCGGGTATGGAGCGGAGCCCGACGAGTGCGTTGAGCTTGCACGTCGCCACGTTGCGCTGTGTCTGGCCGGCAACCACGATCTGGCTGTGATCGGCGCGATCGACGTGAACGACTTCTCGGAGGCGGCAAGGCGCGCGGCCGAGTGGACCAGGGACTTGATCGCACCCTCGACCCATCAGTATCTGAGCGCGCTGGAGCCGAGCAACGAGGACCAGCAGGTGGGCCTTTACCACGCGAGCCCGCGCGACCCCGTCTGGGAGTACGTGCTGTCACCGCTGCAGGCCGAGCTGTGCTTTGAGGTGCAGGCCCGCCGGGTCGGTCTGATCGGGCACTCTCACGTCGCGCTTTCGTTCTGTCGCGCCGACGGCGAGACTGGCCACGGGCGAGACCCGTGGCGACAGCGAGAGCCTCGATGTCAGCACCGGCCTGTGGCTGCTGAACCCGGGGAGCGTCGGGCAGCCGCGGGACGGGGACGCTCGCGCGGCGTGGCTCGAGTTCGACCTCGATCAGTGGACTGCCGTGTATCACCGAGCCGAGTACGACATCGACGGCGCGATCACCGCCATTCGTCGCGCACGGCTGCCTGAGTCGCTCGCGGAGCGGCTGCGCTTCGGCCAGTGAGATCGACGGCGCCCGCGCTGCAGCATCGGTTGCACAAAACGCGCGTCACCGTCGCCTGGCTCGCCGCCGGGCAATCGAGTCTCTAAAGTCACTTAGCCGATGGGCTTTGCTAACAGGGCATTCGTTGCCGGCGGCCTCGGCTTCGCCGTGTCGGCGCTGGTGGCGTGCGGCAGCAGCGGCAGCCTGCTGAGCGTTGATCAGGCGAACAGCCTCGACAACCAGCTCGGTCAGGTGTCAGCCGAGGTCGCGGGCAACCAGTGCGTTGCCGCGCAGCGCGCGATCGCCGGTCTACAGAACACGCTCGCCGGCTTCTCCTCGGTCGATCAGACGCTGGTGAACAACCTCAACCAGGGTGTCGAGACGATCGCGCAGCTCGCGCAGGTGCAGTGCCGCTCGAGCCCGGTGAGCACGCCGTCGACGACGACCTCGAAGCAGAAGACGACGACGACCTCGACGGCCACGACCACGACCACCAGCACCCCGGCGACGACCACCACGCCCGTGAGCACCATCACGACCGCGACGAACACCTCCCCGTCGGGCGGCGTCGGCCTCCCGGGCAGTACGTCGCCGGGCACGACCTCGACTCCGAGTGCCGGCAGCGGCGGCGGCGCCACCGGGGGAGCAGGCGGATAGTGGCCAACGCGACGACGATCGCCGGTCGCTACCGGATCGAGCGACGGCTCGGCGTCGGCGGCATGTCGACGGTGATGCTGGCGTTCGACGATCGGCTCGAGCGATACGTCGCCGTCAAGTTGCTCGCCGAGCATCTCGCGGACGATCCGACGTTCGTCTCGCGCTTCCGGCGTGAGGCGCTTGCGGCCGCACGGCTGGTGCATCCGAACATCGTCCAGGTGTTCGACTTCGGGCTAGACGAGTCGAGTCACCAGCACTACATCGTGATGGAGCACGTCGCCGGGCACTCGTGCGCAGAACTGCTGCGCGACCGCGGCCACCTTCGCGTCGATCAGGGGGTCGAGATCATCACCCAGGCTTGCAGGGGCCTCGACTACGCCCACCGCAACGGCGTCGTACACCGCGACGTCAAGCCCGGGAACCTGCTCGTGTCGGGGACCGACGTTGTCAAGCTCGCCGATTTCGGGATCGCGCGCGCCGCTGACCAGTCGAGCATCACCCAGGTCGGCTCGGTGCTCGGCACCGCGGCATACCTGTCCCCTGAGCAGGCACGCGGGGAGGAGGCGGGCCCGCGGGCGGACATCTACTCGCTCGGCGTCGTCACCTACCAACTGCTCTCGGGACGGCTGCCGTATGAGGCGGCATCGCTCTCGGAGCTGGCGTTGAAGCAGCAGCGTGAGTCGCCGATTCCACTCTCGACACTCAACACGCAGGTACCGCCGCAGCTTGCGAAGGCCGTTGCCTGGGGGTTCGCGATCGACCAGGAGGGCCGCCCGGCCGACGCGATGGCCTTCGCGAAGGCGATCCAGGATGGCGTCCACGGGATTGCGCCCGCCGGCGCCGGCGCGGTGAGTGGCTCCCGGGCCGCGACCCGGGTGCTGCCCAAACGCGCCGACGCACAGCCGACAGCGGCGACGAGGGTGACGCCGGAGCGGCGCGCTGCCACGCGCCCACCGGCGCCACGGGATCCGGGTCGCCCGAGCGGGCCTGTGCGCGCCCAGCCGTCGCGGGCGCCCTCGCGAGCGGCGGTGGACCAGCGGACGCCCGCGACGGCCGCCGCTACGCGCGGTGCCAACGTGCCGGCGGGCCGCCGTCCGAGCCGCGGCCGAGCGCTGCGGCGGTTGATGCTGCTGCTGGGACTGATCGTCGTCTTCGTCGTGGCTGTGGTCATCGCGGTCACGGTGGCGACCACCGCGTCGCCCCCGGTCGTCCACTACCGGGTGATCGTCGCCCACGACGTGACCGACGCGGTCAACAAGCTCAAGAGCTTGATCGACCAGTACACGAAGTAGAGGCGCGGCGCAGGCGCCCCACCGAAATCAAAGAGGCGGGCACGTGGCCCGCCTCCGATGCTGCTTGTGACGCTGAGAGCTACGCGGCGACTGGCTCTGAACCGGCCGCGGCCTCGGTGGTCGCGCCGCTGACCGAGATCTCGACCTTGTGCGGCTCGCGGACCTCGGGCTTCGGGATCTGGACCTCCAGCACGCCGCGATCGAAGCTCGCCGTGATCTTGGCCGGATCGATGCCCTCGGGCAACGTCAGCGAGCGGGCGAAGGAACCGGAGGAACGCTCGACGCGGTAGTAACCCTCCTTGCGCTCCTCATGCTCAGCCTTGCGCTCGCCGGAGATTGTCAGGACCTTGTCCTGCAGCTCGACCTTGACGTCGCCTTCGCTGAGGCCCGGAAGGTCGGCGCGCAGGACGAAGCTCTGCTCGTTCTCGACCAGGTCCATCGCCGGAATCCAGCGGCGGGGAACCCCGTTGCCGGTCGCGACTGGGGTGGGGGAGTCAAACAACGTGTTGAAGAGCCGGTTGATCTCGCTCTGGACTGACTGCAGCTCGCGCGCAGGCTCCCATCTGATAAGTGCCATCTCATGCCTCCTAAATAATTTTTACGACTGCAATTTGCATCATAAAATCTCAGTCGCTATTTGTCAAATTTATCACTACTTCTCAGGTTTTCAAGCTGCCGGGAGCTCCGCCGGCTCGCAGTTCAGCAGCGGTTTGCGGGAGGT
This sequence comes from uncultured Solirubrobacterales bacterium, assembly GCA_963742025.1. Lineage (GTDB taxonomy): Bacteria > Actinomycetota > Thermoleophilia > Solirubrobacterales > Solirubrobacteraceae > Palsa-465. The sequence continues at coordinate 95,030 of CAVUKF010000002.1, read as the reverse complement.
GCTGCGCGTCGATCGCGCGGCGCAGGTCGGCCATCAGGCGCGCGATGAAACCCAGGTTGTGCAGCGTGATCAGCCTGGCGCCGGTCTGCTCGCCGGCACGCACCAGATAGTGCAGGTAGCCACGCGTGAAGCCACCGTCGCAGGTCGGGCAGGGGCAGCCCTCGAGGAGCGGCTCACGTGAGCCCCTCCAGCGCGATTTGACGAGGTCGACGCGCCAGCGCGCCTCCGGCTCCGGCACCAGCGCGACACCGTGGCGCGCCAGGCGCGTCGGGATTGCGCAGTCGAACGTGTCGATCCCGACCTCGACGCCGCGGATCAGGTCGTCGATCTCGCCGATCCCGAGCAGATGGCGCGGTCGCTGCGGGGCGAGGCGCGCCAGCGCGCCGGTCGTCCACGCGACAACCTCGTGCATCTGCGCCTTGTCCTGCCCGAGCGAGCCGCCGATCGCGATCCCGTCGCAGGCGCTTGCCGCAACAGCCTGCGCAGATTCCAGCCTGAGGTCCTGCTCGACACCGCCCTGAACGATCCCGTAGACGACCTGTTCCTGCGGACCATGCTGCTCGTGCCAGCGCAGACACCGCTCCAGCCAGCGGTGCGTGCGCTCGGTCGAGCGGGCGGTGTACTCACGCGGCACGTGGAACGGCGTGCACTCGTCGAACACCAGCGCGATGTCCGAGCGCAGCGCCGCCTGCACCTCCATCGAGGTCTCCGGCGCCAGGAATTGCTCGCTCCCGTCCACGTAGGAGCGGAACCGCACCCCCTCCTCGCCGATCGAGACGATCGCGCCGCCGGACTGTCCGGAGTGACCGCGTCCCTTGATCTCGTTCGCGACGCCGCCGTGGCCCATCGAGAACACCTGAAAGCCGCCGGAGTCGGTGATGATCGGCGCCGGCCAGCGCATGAACTCGTTCAGACCGCCGAACGATGCGATCAACTCGGGGCCGGGGGAGAGCAGCAGATGAAACGTGTTGCCCAGCACCATCTCGTATCCGAGCGCCTGCACGTCTCTCGGCTCGAGCGTCTTGACCGAACCGCGGGTCGCGAGCGGGACGAATGCGGGCGTGCGCACATCGCCGTGCGCCAGATGCAATGTCCCCGTACGGGCGCGGGAGCCGGCTGCGTGGGTCCGGAGCTCGAACATGCCGGGGACCCTACGGATACTCTGATCGCGATGAGCCTCCGCGATCACGCCGGCGCGGGTGTGGCTGCGCTTGCGGCTGCGGTGATGCTGTGCGCGTGCGGCTCGAGCAGCGGCGGTGCGAGCTCGAGCTCGGCGCCTGGGCCGAGCGCCACCGCCAGCGCGACCGCAACGTCAACGAGCACCGATGCCCAGCAGACCGCCACCGCGCCTGCGCGCGGCCGGTCGAGGCCGGCGACCGCAACGCCGGCGATCGGCGTCACCCAGCACGTGAGCACCCGCGGCGCGAATCTCGATGTGACCATCACGCGCCTGATCGACCCGCTTCGCGGCTCGGGCGCCGCGCTGCTGAGCGGGACGCGAGCCGTGGGCGTGCTCGTGCGGATCGCCAACAACGGCCCGGCGATCTACGACAGCTCGGCGACGGGCGACTTCTCCGTGGTGTCGTCGACCGGTGTCGTGACGCCGGTGTTCGTGCCGAACGGCATCTGCCAGACGCCGCTGCGAGACTTCGACAACTACATCGTCGGTGGCGATGTCCGGACCGGATGCGTCGCATTCGCCGTCGGCTCGCACGCCCGGATCGTCGCTGTGCGCTTCTCACCGCATGCTGGCGCCGCTGGGCGCCTCACCTGGCGCGCCGGTCACTGAGTTTGCAATCTCAGCCATGAGTGACGTTTGCCCGCGCCGTCACCGGGTAGGCTGGTATCTAAATTTTGCTAAATTTTCTGTTGGATTTCCGTTACGACGCGACGACACGATCACCCGGCCACGCTTGGTTGCCGACCGCCGCTGCACTTCCCGGCCTGCTGGTGCTGATGCCGGGTGGAACGTTCTCAGCGTGGCGCTGAGCGGGCCGATCGCCGCGAGGCGCACGGTCGGGGGCCACTATTACGGTGGGTTGGACGGTTTGCGGGCGCTCGCGGTGGCTGGGGTGCTTCTCTACCACGGCGGAGTGTCGTGGGCCGGCGGCGGGTTTCTCGGGGTCGAAGTGTTCTTCGTCCTGTCGGGATTCCTGATCACGTCGTTGCTGGTGGTCGAGTGGGGGGGTTCCGATCGGATCGCGCTCGGGGCGTTCTGGGCGCGTCGCGCTCGGCGGCTGCTGCCGGCACTGCTCTGCCTGGTGACGGTGATCGGCATCTACTATGCGCTGGCTGGACCTTCGAACGCGGTTCCAGGCCTGAAGGCCGACGGGATCGCGACCCTGCTGTATTTCGGCAACTGGCATCAGATCGTCACCCAGAGCAGCTATTTCGCGGCGACCGGTCCGATCTCGCCGCTGCAGCACACGTGGTCGCTGGCGATCGAGGAGCAGTTCTACATCTTCTGGCCGGCGGTGCTGTTCGCCGTCCTCTGGCTGGCCGTTCGCGTGACCCGCCGTCGTTCGCCATGGGAGCTGCGGGCGCTGCTGGCATTCAGCGTCGTGGGGGCGATCGCCTCGGCGATCGAGATGGCGCTGCTGTTCGACGGTGGGCGAGGTCTTGACCGTGTCTATTACGGAACCGACACGAGAGCGTTCAGTCTGCTGGCGGGGGCATCGCTCGCGATCGCGCTGGCGGCGTTGCGGCGCCGGCCCGCGGCCTCGGCGAGTGCCGGGATCGCGGGAGTCGCCCGGCGGGTGCTGGGCGGCGCGTCGATGATCGCGCTGCTGGCGCTGGTGGTGATGATGCGCGTCGCCGACGGAAGCTCGGCCTGGATGTATCCGTTCGGCTTCGTGGGTCTGGACCTCGCGGTGCTGGTCGTGATCGCGGCCGTCGTGCTGCACCCGACCTCGCCGGTCGGACGGATCTTCTCGTTGCGTTACCTGCGCGCGGTCGGGATGATCTCCTACGGCATCTACCTGTGGCACTTCCCGCTGTTCCTGTGGCTCGATCAGAGCTCCACGGGCCTTAGCGGCACGCCGCTGTTGACGCTGCGCCTCGCCGTGACGATGCTCGTCAGCATCGCCTCGTTCCTTGTGATCGAGCAGCCGGTCCGCCGGCGCCAGCTGCCGACATGGCTGATCCGCTCGCTCGCTCCGGTGGCGGCGGGTGGAGCGATCGTGGCGTTGCTGGTCGGCGCGGGGGTCGGAGCGGCCGCGCTTGGGGCCGCTGCCACCGCGCCGCAGCCGAAGAGCACCGCTCATCTGCGCGGCAGCGATCCGCCGTGCGCGGTCACCTTGAAGAACACCCCCGACTACGGTCTGGAACCGCTGACACCGAGCGCGGGCCAGGCGCTCGAGTTCAAGTGGTTGGAGGCTCACAAGCTCCACTGGAGCGGGCAGGGCGCCGTCACCTTCCATACCTGCCCGCCTCGGAGGGTGTTGCTGGTCGGGGACTCGATCGCGTTCACGCTCGGTGTCGGAGTGATGGACGGCGAGCAGAACTACGGCGTCGAGATGGCGAACGCGGGGATTCTCGGATGCGCGTTCACGACAAAGGGTCAGCTGCAGGTGTCGGGTGTCTGGCAGGGCCAGTCGGCCGGCTGCCCGAACGCGGTCGCGCAGTGGGCTCGCGACGAGCGCAGCATCAACGCCCAGGCTGTGGTCGTCGAGCTGGGGTACCGTGACGAGTTCGACTGGCGGATCGACGGTCGCGTCGAGCATCTTGGCCAGCCGTCGTTCGACGCCTACGTGGAGGGGCAGATCGACCGTTACGTCCAGGTCCTCGGGGCTGGGGGCGTGAAGGTGATCCTGCTGTCGGTTCCGTGGGCTCGCCCCCCGGCGCTCCCGGACGGCTCTCCCGCACCTGCTTCAACGCCGGCGCGTCACAGCCAGATCAACGCGCTGCTCCAGGCCGCCGCCCGCCGCTACCCGGGTCGCGTGAGCGTGCTGGACATCGACAAGGTGATCTCACCCGGGAACCAGTACCAGGGGATGGTGAACGGCAAGCTCTGCCGGTTCGACGGCATCCACCTCACGATCTATTGCGCCGATTTGCTCCAGCCCGACGTGCTCGGCGCCGTCCGCGCGAGGATCGGCAGCTGATCGCCGATCCTCGGCGCGTCTACTCGTACTGCAGCGCCTCGAGCACGTTCAGACGCCCGGCGCGGCGCGCCGGGAAGATCGCGGCGATCAGGCCGGCGAGGACCGCGGCGATCACGAATACGATCAGCGTCCCCCACGGGATCGTGAACACCGGGTAGGAGATCGCCTGCCCGACCATCAGCGCCAGCGCGACGCCCAGCGGGATCCCGAAGGTCGCGCCGAGCAGTGCGGTAATCACGCTCTCGTGCCGGATCATCCGGCGCACCTGCCTACGGGTCATCCCGACGGCGCGCAGCATCCCCAGCTCACGCGTGCGCTCGAACACCGTCAGCACGAGCGTGTTGACGATGCCGAACAGGCTGACGATGATCGACAGCGACAGGAGCACGTAGAGCAGGTTCAGCAACGTCGTCAGGCCCTGCAGCTGGTTGGTCTTGAACTGCTCCTTGGTCTGGAGCTTGGCGTCGGGGAATGAGCTCAGGGCGGTCTGCAGCCGCTTGGTGTTGGCGGCCGTGACGCCGCCCGCCGTGTCGATGAACGTGTACAGGTTCTCCGGGTTCTGGTACTCGGAATCAAACCGTGCCTGCGAGATCGTCACGTCGCCGTACGGAGACCCGCCCTTCGGCGGGTCGCTGATCCCGCGGATCACCAGATGCATCACAGCGCCGGTCGGCACCTCGACGGCGATCGGCGAGCCGACGTGCAGGTGCTGCGCCGTGGCATAGGCCTGATCGACGAACGCGCCGCTTGAGCCGAGCTCCGCCGGCGTCCGCTGGCTGCCCACCTTCCAGTTGACGTAGAGCACCTTGTTGACGTTGGGAGCCACACCGGTGACGTTCACGTTCGAGCCGAACGCGCGGCCGGCACCGGCCCGCACGCCGGAGACGACCTCGACGCCGGGGACGCCGCGCAGCGCGTTCGCCGAAGCGACGCCGATCGGCGTGAAGTTGTCGGTCGAGGTCAGCGCGTAGTCGGCCGTGAACGTCTGGTCGACCGAGCTCTCAAAGCGTGCTCGGAGCCCGGCCGCGAGCACTCCGACGAGCGTCACCAGCGCCAGCCCGATCATCAGTGCCGACGCCGTCGACGCGGTGCGGGCAGGATTGCGGATCGCATTGCGGCGCGCCAGCGAGCCGGCGGCACCGCCGAAGCGCGCGGCCGGCGCGCCGAGCACGCGGACCAGCGGCGGTACGAGCGTCGGCGCGAGCATCGCGACGCCGATGAACAGCGTTGCCGCGCCGATGCCGATCCCCAGCAGCCGCTGGGCGGTCGACAGGGACGTGACGAACAGGCCGATCAGCATCAGCGCCAGCGCGACGGCGATGGTTCCAAACGCCGCGTGCGTGCCGTACCGCGCGAACCTCGACGGTGGCAGCATGGCGCCCTCACGAACGGCGGCGATCGGGGGCACGCGCGTTGCCCGCATCGCCGGTCGCAGCGCTGCCAGCACGGTGATCACGACGCCGACCAGCATCGATACGACCACGGTTCTCGTCGCGAACACGGTCGAGGCGTGTGGGAGGTCGATCCCCAGCGAGACGAACAGCGCATTGAGCCCCTTGGCGAGTCCGAGTCCGAGGAACAACCCCGTGATCGAGGCGAGCAGCCCGATCACCAGCGCTTCCAGCAGCACCGAGCGCAGTACCTGTTTGCGCAGAGCCCCCAGCGTTCGGAGCGTCGCGAGCTCGCGCGTGCGCTGCGCGATTGTGATCGACAGCGTGTTGGCGATCACGAAGCTGCCGACGAACAGAGCGATACCCCCGAACGCGAGCAGGAAGTCCTGGATGATGGTGAGAAACCCACTCGTGTCCTTCGTCGCCTGCTGCGCCTGCGCCTGGCCGGTTCGCACCTGGCCGGTCGGCGGGAGAATCGGCCGGATCTGGTCGACCAGCTGCTGCTGGGAGGTGCCCGGCTTGGCGGCGACGTCGATCTCGTCGAGGAGGCCCTCCTTGTCGAAGATCCGCTGTGCCGTCGGGAGCGTGAAGATCGCCATCGTCGAGCCGCCGAGCGAGGAGACGCCGGCGATCTCGACGGTCCCGGCGATCCGGAAGTGGAGCTCCGGCCCGCGAGCGACCACGCCGATCTCGTCGCCGACCCTGAAGTTCTGATTGCCGGCGGTCGAGGCGTCGATGTCGATCTCGTCGGGGGCGGTCGGCCAGTTGCCGCTGGTCAGCGTCAGCGGATTGAAGCGCTGGCCCGACGGGGTGTAGCTGAACGCCAGGCCGGGAGCGCCCCCGCGGGCGATCACCTTGCCGTCGCGACCGACCAGCCCTGCCTCGTCGCTGATCGACCCCGACGCCGCCTCCACACCCGGTAGCGCGCTGACCCGCGCCAGCAGTGACTCCGGTAGGGAGGGCACCGTTGGGCCGTTGCCATTGTTGTTGTTCGTGCCGATCGCGCTCTTGCCGGTGATCACCGCATCTGAGTGCTGGTAGACATCGGTGAAGACCGTTGTGAAGGCGGCCTTGATCGTGTCCGTCAGGATGTAGGTGCCGCTGACCATAGCCACGCCGAGGACGATCGCGATCGCCGTCAGCGCGGCTCGCAGCTTGCGTCCCAGCAGACCCTTGAGGGCGACCGTGGTCACGACTGCAACGTGTTCATGACCGCGAGCACGTCGCCGGCGCTGGCCTCGGTCAGCTCTTTGACGATCAGGCCGTCGGCGAGGAACAGGATCCGATCGGCGATCGCTGCGGCACGTGCGTCGTGGGTCACCATCACGATCGTCTGACCGTAGGACTCCGATGACGCACGGAGCAACTCGAGGATGTCGCCGCCGGTCTTTGAGTCGAGGTTGCCCGTCGGCTCGTCCGCGAACAGGATCGTCGGGCGGGTCACGAGCGCGCGCGCGATCGCCACCCGCTGTTGCTCGCCACCCGACAGCTCCGAGGGACGATGCCGGCGGCGGTCCATCAGGCCGACGTTCTTGAGCAGGTCGTCAAGCCATTCGCGGTCCGGGCGTTCGTCCGCGATCGAGAGAGGCAGCAGCACGTTCTCTTCGACGTTCAGCATCGGCAGCAGGTTGAAGAACTGGAAGACGAAGCCGATGTGCTCCCGCCGAAGCATCGTCAGCTTCGTATCGTCGAGCGCCGTGATGTCGGTGCCCGCGATCGTGACCGTGCCAGACGTCGGCTTGTCGAGTCCCGCGAGCGTGTGCATCAGGGTCGACTTGCCAGAGCCCGAGGGCCCCATCACCGCCACCAGTTGGCCACGCTTCACATCGAGCGAGATGCCGCGCAACGCGTCGACCGCCGTCACCCCCTCGCCGTAGCGGCGTTTCAGATCGCGTGCTTCGACGACGAATCCGTCCTTGCTGAGGACGTGCTCCTGCTGGGCTGGTTCAGTGCGCACCTCTCAGCAGTTTGCCAAGTTGGCGATCGTGTACGTTGCGCTCGTGCAGACGACGCGTGGTGACGGGCATCCGGACGATATGTCGGCCGCCCGCCTGGCGGTCGCCCAGGCATCAACCGCGCTGGCCCTGGACGGCTTCGCGCCGGGCACCTCCGGGAACGTCAGCGTGCGCGTCGCCGACCGGGTGGCTGTGACGCCGACTGGTGCTCAGCTCGCGCTGTTGAAGCCGGACCAGATCACGGTCGTCGACCTCGACGGCGCCGTGGTCGGCGATGGGCTCGCACCCACCTCTGAGCTGGCGTTACATCTCGGCGTCTACCGCGCCCGCGACGCAGGGGCCGTCGTCCACACTCACTCGCGCTTTGCGACCGCGCTCGGCTGCGTGATCGATGAGCTTCCCTGCGTCCATTACGCGCTGGTCGAGCTGGGCGGCAACATCCGCGTCGCGCCGTACCGGACGTTCGGCAGCGACGAGCTGGCGGCGGTCACGATCGATGCACTGAGGGACCGCGCCGCAGCGTTGATGTCGAACCACGGCGCCCTGGTCTTCGGCGAGGACATAGCCCAGGCGGTGAGCTTTGCGCGGTTGCTCGAGTGGGTCTGTGAGATCTACTGGCGGGCGAGCTCGATCGGACCGCCGCGGCTTCTGGATGAGTCCCAACGTGAGGCCGCCGGCAGGCGCTTCGGAGCGTACGGCGCGATCAGGCAGGTCGCCGCTGCTGGGGAGAAATCCTGAAACACGGCAGCCGTGTCCACCTGATTCGCTGCTGCCCGCTAGGGTCCACCTGAGGATCGTCACCAATCGAGGAGATCTCAATGTCAGCGAGCACCGATGACGCAGGCGCGGCGGCGGGCGCGGAGACCGCTCCCGGGGTAGCGGCGAAGGACACTGCCAAGCCGGCACCGCGGCCCAGGACCACCAGGCCACGTGCGGCCAGGTCGACGTCAGCGAAGCCGGCGGCGGCGAAGCCGACGGCCTCGAGGTCGACAGCGGCGAAGCGGGCGGCGGCGAAGCCGACCGCGGCGAAGTCGAGCGCGGCGAGATCGACCGCGGCGAGATCGACCGCCGCAAAGTCGACCGCGGCCAAGCCGGCAACCGGCGCGCAGAAGGCCGCCTCGAAGTCACAAACGAAGGCGAAGGCCAAGGAAGAGGCTCCGCAGAGCGCCAAGGGTCAGGCGAAGCACGACGCCAGGGTCGAAGCGGTCGCCGAGCGGCTGCGGAAGCTGAACGAGCGGATCATCGACGCCGGCCGGGATGCCGGCGAGACGACTCTTTCAAGCTACGAGAAAGCTCTGAAGTCGATCGCGGCAGGAATCGAGAAGGGCCCAGGCAAGAGCGATATCGACTGGATCGCAAGCGTCGCGACCGCCCAGGCCAAGTTCATCCGGGACATCACCGAGACCTGGACCAAGGCCGCCCGCGGCATGCTGAAGTGAAGGCTCGCTACCAGGCCTGGCCGGCGCCGCAGTGCGGGCAGTCGACCGTCGTCGAGACCTGCGCCTCGAACACGTATCCGCACTCGCAGCTGTAGCTCGCCAGATCGAGGCTCTGGCTCGCGTTGTCAACCGCGCGGGCTGGCTGGTCACGGGCGGGCAACTCGCTCGGCGCGGCCGTGCGCGTCTCGTGCAGGCCGCCGCGTGACAGGCGCCGGGTCCGCATGCCCCGGGCCAATTTGTTGTTTGGTTTAGGTCGAACTGACACGTACATGACAACAAACGCTCCGCGCACCGATTGGTTTCGCCATCGGATCAGACTTCCCTACTTATTAACCGGACGCTAATCGCGCCAGGCGTGGCTTGCCGAGCCGGGCAAACCGCTCCCGGGGGGAGAGGCCGCAGCGGGCGATGTGCGACGGTGGAACGCCCGGCTGTGGAAGAATGGGCCGCGAATGGATCCGAGTCGTAAGCGTGCGATCCGGCTGACCGTGGCCCTGAGCGCGGCGCTGCTGCTGGCGACGGCACTAGTCTACGTCAGCTTCAATGCCGGTCGCGATGAGTTCACCGCGTCCCAGCTGCTCAAGCACGCACATCCGGGGGGCTCCTACATCCTTGCCGGGACGGTCCTCGATGGCTCTGTCCGCCAGGAGGGAACGACGCTGCTGTTCAGCATCCGCGACCCGACGCAGGACGTGGCCGTTCCGGTCCGCTACACGGGGATCGTGCCTGACCCGTTCGCCGCCGGCCGCGCCGTGATGGTCACCGTCAACGATGACCACGGCACGTTCGTAGGGGAGCAGAACTCGCTGACCACGAAGTGTCCTTCGAAGTACGTGGCCGCCTCAGGCGCGTACAACTGATGGCTGGCGAGGTCAGCCGCAGCGTATGAACACAGGCTTGCTCGGCCGGGCGCTGCTGCTCATCGCGCTCGCCGTCTGCGTCTACGGGATCGCCGCGTCGATCTACGGCGCCAGGACGCGGCAGGCGACGTGGGTCGACTCCGGCCGCCGCGCCGTCTACGCCCTCGCCGGTCTGATGGTGCTCGCGTTCTTCGTGCTCGAGCTCGCCTTCCAACGCAACGACTTCTCGTTCATCGTCGTGGCGCAGACCTCGGCGACCACGATCCCGACGTTCTACAAGCTCGCCGCGCCGTGGTCCTCGCAGCAGGGCTCGCTGCTGCTCTGGGTGTTGCTGCTGTCGCTGTGGTCGAGCCTCGTCCTGTTCCTGACGCGCAAGCGGATGCGGGAGATCGCCCCGTATGCAACGGCCGTGCTGCTCGGCTTCGCAGCCTTCTTCGCGTCGCTCGCGTCGTTCGCCGCGAACCCGTTCGACACGACGGCACACCCGCCGACACAGGGGGCCGGCCTCGACCCGCTGCTGCTGCACCCGAGCATGATGATCCACCCGCCGATGCTCTATTCGGGGTATACGCTGATGTCGATCCCGTTCGCGTTCGCGATCGGCGCGCTGATCAGCGGCAAGCTCGGCTCCGAATGGATCAGGGACACGAGACGGTTCGCGCTCGCCGCATGGCTGTTCCTCGGGGTCGGGATCGTGCTCGGTGCGCGCTGGTCCTACACCGAGCTCGGGTGGGGCGGCTACTGGGGCTGGGACGCTGTCGAGAATGCGGCGCTGATGCCGTGGTTGTGCGTCACCGCCTTCATCCACTCGATCCAGATCCAGGAGAAGCGCGGGATGCTGAAGGTCTGGAACGTCTCGCTGATCCTCTTGAGCGGCACGCTCGCGATCTTCGGCACGTTCCTGGTCCGCTCCGGCGTGCTCGACTCGATCCATGCGTTCGGCGCCTCGACGCTCGGCGTACCGTTCGTGGCGCTGCTCGGCGTGATGCTGTTCGGATCGATCGGCCTGATCGTGTACCGCCGTCAATTGCTGCGTTCCGAGCACCAGATCGACTCGCTGCTCTCGCGTGAGGCGATGTTCCTGTTCCAGAACCTGGTGCTGGTCGCGATGGTGTTCGTGATCTTCTGGGTGACCCTGTTCCCGCTGATCTCCGAGGCGATCACGGGCACGAAGGTGTCGGTCGGCCCGCCGGCGTTCACGCCGTTCGTGGTGCCGCTGGCGCTGGTGCTCGTCGCGCTCGCCGGGATCGGGCCGATCATCTCGTGGCGCCGGGCGAGTGTCTCGAATCTGCGGCGCAACTTCGTGTTCCCGGTGTCGGTGGGGCTGCTCACGCTGATCGCGGTGCTCGTGTTCACATCCGCGGGCGCACGCCCGCTCGCGGTGGCGATGTTCTCGCTCGGGGCGTTCGTGCTCGGGACGGTCGCCCAGGAGTTCTACCGCGGCACCAGGGCGCGCCGTGCGATCACGAGGGATTCGTGGCCGGTGGCGTTCATCGGTTTGGTCCGTCGCAACCGCCGGCGCTACGGGGGTTACACCGTGCACGCCGGGATCTCGATCCTGCTGATCGGCGTCGCCGCCTCCTCGTCGTTCCAGCGCTCGGCGGACGTTTCGCTGAAGCCCGGGCAGTCGGCAGAGGTCGCCGGCTACACGTTCCGCTATGTGCGTGCGACGGCGGTGGCGACGGCGGCGAAGCTTCAGTTCGGCGCTGTGCTCGACGTCTCAAGAGGCGGCAAGCACGTCACGACGCTGGTGACGAAACGCGGCTACTACCCGTCCACAAGCGGTGGCGGTGTGATCGGTCGCTTCTTCGACGGCGAGGCCGACAGCAACGTCGGGCTCGACGCCGGAGCTTTCCGAGACATCTGGACGGTCGTCAACCCGGGCACTCTGCAGCCGCTTCAGAATCTGGTCAACCAGGGCAACAAGCTGTTCGACACTGCTCTGGCCAACGCCCTGAAACGGACCGCGAACCTCCCCGTGGCGCGGCAGAACGCGGATCTGGCCGGCTTCTGGCGGCTTCGAGACCTCGCCGTTGCGGGGATCGTCAGCCAATACGTGTCACACCCATGGCCGGTCGAGTTCCTGCTGATCGTCTCGCCGCTCGTCACCTGGGTCTGGTTCGGCGCGCTGATCATCGCACTCGGCGGGCTCATCTCGCTCTGGCCGGTGCCGTCGCTGGCACGCGGCCGCAGCGCCGGCGCCGCGACATACGCCGCAGCCGAGCTGCTCGATCTCGAAGCTGCCCGCGACGCCAAATACCGCGAGATCCGCGATGCCGAGCTTGACCATCAGACCGGCAAGCTCTCCGCCGCCGACTCAGCCGCGATCGATCAGACGCTGCGCGCGGAGGCGATCGCGATCCTGCGAGAACTGGACGCCGCGCGCGAGCGTGTGCGCGAGCGTGAGTCTGGCGAGCCCGGACTGGAACCGCCCGGCGCTGACGAGCTCGAACCGGTTGGGGACGTCGAAGCGGAGCCCGCGAGAGAGCCCGTCGTCTAGCGGCACCGACGCCGGCGGCCGGCGATCGGCGCTACCATCGGCGCCGATGGTCACGATTCTCGAAGTCGTCCAGGTGTTCCTGGCCGTGATGCTGATCTTCCTGATCCTGATGCACTCGGGCAAGGACGCCGGCCTCTCGGGCGCGTTCGGCGTCGGCACCGGCGCCGGCCCGTTCGGCGGCGGCTCCACCGTCGAGCGGAACCTCAACCGCTGGACCGTTGGCTTCGCGATCCTGTTCGCGGTCAACACGATCGTGATCATCAGGCTCTCGTGAGCGTCGGCCCGGCGCCGGCGCCCGTCGAGCTCTACCAGGCCGCCTCGTAGAGCGCGCGGAGCTCGTCGCGGTCCGCGGACGGTGGCGTCAGCGCAAGCTCAGGTCGCGCCGCCGCCTGCTCCACGCACTCGGCGAGCGTCGCCTGCTCGACGCCTGCCTCGCGGAGCGTGGTGACCCCGCCCAGCGCGCACAGCCGCGCCGCGAAGCCGGTCGGCTCCTCACCCAGCGAACCGGCCAGCCGCATCGCCCACGACGGGTCCCGCCGCGCCAGCGCGGCAAGTGAGTGAGGCAGCATGATCGCGTTGGCCTCGCCGTGCCCGAGTCCGGCGCAGCGGCGCAGAGTCTGCGACAGGACGTGGTGCAGGCCGTACCAGGTCGAGCCGATCACGTAGCCCGCGAGCAGCGCCGCCAGCGCGAGGCTGTCGCGAACCTCGTCGTCGCCGGTCCCGTGCGCGTCGGCGAGTGCGCCAGCCGCGAACGCACCGCCGATCAACCGCGCGGCCTCCAGCGCCGCGAGCGACGTGACGGGGCTTCGCAGCGGGGTCAGCGGCCCCTCAGCAGCATGCCCCAGCGCGTTGGCGGCGCTCTGCGCGAGCGATGCGGGTGGCTGTGACGCGCACAGCGACGGGTCGTTGATGACGACAGCCGGCCGCAGCCGCGGCGTCTGCGGCGCAACCCCGGCGGCGTGCATATGGACGTTCGTCATCTCGGCTCCGGACAGCGTCGTCGGGATCGCTGCGACGCGCAGCGGCGGGTCGGAGGCCGCAGCCAGCGCCTTGGCCGTGTCGATCACGCGTCCACCTCCGAGCGCGACGATCAACTCGCCGTTGGTCTCCCCGCGCAGTGCCGCGGCCAACTCGTCCACACGGCCGTCCGCGACGGTGTGGAGCGAGCCCGCACGGTGAACGATCCCCGGTGCGGATGCCGCGGCGCGGGAGGTGCTCAGCAGCGTATATCCGTCGGCGCCGAGGAGGTCGGCGGCGTCGGCGACGATCCCCCGGCCGAACGCGATCGTCCGTTCGCCGTCCCGCCAGCGGAACGATCGCATCCGTTCCGGGAAGTCATGGATCATCGGGCCTCCCGTCGCACGTTTGAGAGCCTACCGCCCGGTGCTCGCCGCGATCCGGCGCCGATGGCCCTACGATTGTGCGGTGCACAAAGTCCGGCCCTCGAGCAGGCATCTGGTCGCGACCCTGGGTGCCGCCGGCGTCATCGCTCTGGTCGCGTGCGGTGGTCCGGCGACGGGCGCCACCGCAAGCAGCGCGGGCCAGGGCCGTGTGACCACGACGGGCGCCTCGGCGCCCGCCACAACCACTTCGCCAGGCGCAAGCGGCGCGGCTGCAGCGGTGCCGGGCGGCAACTGGACCACCTTCGATTACAACGCGCAGCGCAGCGGTGTCGGCCCCGCTGACACCGGCATCACGGCCGCCAATCTGCACCTGCTGCGGCGGAGGACGATCCAGCTCGACGGCACCGTCGACTCCGCTCCGGTCGAGCTGCACGCCGTCGCGATCGGCGGCCGCACCCGGGACGTGATCATCGTGACCACCGATTACGGGCGGACGATCGCGCTCGATGCGCGCACCGGCGCGAAGCTCTGGCAGTTCCAGCCATCCGGATACGCGCGCCTCGCAGGCAGTGCTCAGTTCACAACAGCGACGCCGGTGATCGATCCGGATCTGCGCTACGTGTACGTGTCGAGCCCCAACGGCCTCGTCCACAAGCTTCTGATCGCAACCGGCCGCCCCGTCTGGTCGACGAGCGTCACGTTCGACGCCACGCACGAGAAGATCGCCGGTTCGCTGAACATCACCGGCGGGTCGCTCGTCGTCGTCACCGGCGGCTACATCGGCGACATCCCGCCCTACCAGGGTCACGTCGTGCTGATCAACCGGCGCAGCGGCCACATCACCGCCGTCTGGAACTCGCTGTGCTCAAACCGCCGCCACCTGATCGACCCGCCGAGCTCCTGCTCCGCCAGCGACTCGGCGATCTTCGGCCGCGCGGGCTCTGTGATCGAGCCCAACGGCGACATCCTCGTCGCGACCGGGAACGCGCCGTTCAACGGCACGACGAACTGGGGCGACAGCGTGCTCGAGCTCTCCCCGAGCTTGCACCTGCTGCACAACTACACGCCGGTCAACCAGGCGTACCTCAACAACAATGACGTCGACCTGGGCAGCACTTCACCGGCGCTGCTCGGCAACACCAGCGGACCGCCGCTAGCGGTGATGGCTGGCAAGGACGGGCTCGTGAAGCTGCTCGACCTCGACAAGCTGGACGGCACAGCCGGCCCCGCCGGGCCGCGGACCGGCGGTCAGTTGCAGGAGCTGCCTGCACCCGGCTCCACGCAGGTGTTCGCCACGCCGGCGGTTTGGTCCGGTCCCGCCGGAAGGATCAACGTCTACTACGCGACGGCCAACGGAACGGCTGACTATGTGCTGCGCGCCGACGACCGGCTGGCGATCGCGTGGCAGAACGACACGCCTGGGACGAGCCCGATCATCGCCGGTGGCCTGCTCTACATCTACGACCAGAGCGACGGTCTGCTCAAGATCTACAACCCGGTCAGCGGCGCCGTGCTCGCGAGCCTGCCCGCCGCACAGGGACATTGGAACAGCCCAATCGTGGTCGGCGGGCGGATCATCCTGCCCGAGGGCAACGACAACAATCACCTGCTGACCGGCACGCTCGACATCTACCACCTACCCGGTTATTAGTCCTCAGGATCTGCTGCCCTGCGCGAGCCTTTCGTCTCGCTTCGTCTCCAACTGGCGCGCGGCGCCGTCGAGGCCGATCGTCCAGGACATCGACGGCACCTGGATCAGCGCCGAGGAGCTTGATCACAGGAGCGGCGCCGCCGCGCTGAGGCTGCGCGGCGCCGGGCTTGCGCCTGGCGACCGGCTCGCGATCTGCGGCGAGACCTCGGCCGCCTGGGTGATCGCCTACCTGGCCGCGCTCCGCGCCGGTCTCGTGTCGGTCCCGATCAACCCCTCCTACACCCGGCGGGAGGTGCAGCGGATCGTCACCGACGCGGCGCCGTCTGCCGCACTCGTACAAGACGGTGAGCACGCGCGCTCGATCGGCGATGCCATGGACGGGTCGGTTCCGATCGGCGGCCTGGACGTCGACCTGCCGCCACGCGAGGGGGTCCTCGACGAGCCGCTGGACGCTGCTTCGCTCAGCGACCCGGCCGTGATGCTCTACACCTCCGGCACGACCGGCGCGCCCAAGGGTGCGCCGCTCAGTCACGGCAACCTGCTCGCGAGCGCGACCGCGGTCGCGCTCGCGTGGCGCTGGACCGCGGAGGACCGCCTGCTGCTGACGCTGCCGCTGTTCCATATGCACGCGCTCGGCGTCGGCGTGAACGGCGCTCTGGCGGCGGGCGCGCAGATCATCCTGCGTCCCGGCTTCGACGCGGCGGACGTGACCGAGCGATGCGCCGGGGGCGTCACGATGTTCTTCGGTGTGCCGGCGATGTACCAGCGGCTCGCGGCCGCCGGGAGCGCCCGTTCGCTCGCCGGGTTGCGGCTGCTCGTCTCCGGATCGGCGCCACTGCGCCCAGCACTCGCGCAGGCGATCGCGCAGGCGACCGGGCAGCTGCCGCTCGAGCGCTACGGCATGACCGAGACGGTGATGCTCACCTCCAACCCGCTCGACGGGCCGCGCAAGCCGGGCAGGGTCGGTTTGCCATTCCCCGGCGTCGAGCTGCGCCTCTCAGCTGAGCGAGAGGTCGAGGTTCGCGGCCCGAACGTGTTCGGCGGCTACTTCGGCCGGCCCGATGCCGACGCCCAGGCGTTCACGGCCGACGGCTGGTTTCGCACCGGCGATCTCGGTGAGCTCGACGATGACGGCCACCTGCGACTCGTCGGGCGCAGCAAGGAGCTGATCATCACCGGCGGGCTCAACGTCCACCCGCTTGAGGTCGAGGAGGCCCTCGCCGGCTTTCCCGGCGTTCGCGAGGTAGCCGTGGTCGGTCGTCCGAGTGAGGAGTGGGGGGAGGCGGTCACCGCCGTGGTTGTCGCCGATCGGGTGCTCGACCCGGCGCTGCTGCGCGCGCACGCTGCTCAGCAGCTGGCCCCATACAAGGTGCCCAAGGCGATCGAGTTCGTCGACGCGCTGCCACGCAACACGCTCGGCAAGCTGCTCCGCCATCGGCTGTGAGCGCGCGGTGGCCGGGACGCTGAGCCCCACGCGGCGTCTTCTGGCCCGCGCTATGCGCCGATCGCGTCGATCCGTCTGGCCAGCTCTGCGCTGAGATCCTGCAGGAGCGCCCGCGCCTCGCCTTCGAGTCGCCGGCGGGTGTCCTCGTCCAGCTTCGATACGTATGCGCTGCCCGCGGCCGAGGCGATCATCAGCAGCCGCCGCGGCGTCGGACGGACCGCCCGCCACACCTGGTAGCGCCGGCTTCGCATGTGCCGGTCGGCGGATGCGACCGCTGCCAGCGATCGTCCGAGTTGCCGGCTGTAACCGTCCTCCTTCATCGCTCTCTCCAATCTGGACCTCGACGATGGGTAGCCGAACACCACCCTTACCAATTTGGCCGGTACGCGCGCGAGACCCTGGACACCTCCGCCCGCGACGAACCCGGAGGCCGCCGCGACGACCAGCAGGTCATCGCCGTCGCGCGCGACTCTGGCCGCCACCTGATCTCGGTAGCTCTCGGCGCGTCTCCTGAAATCGCTCGCCTCACGTACGCTCGCTCGCAGATCCTCGATCGCGAACACCAGCTCGATGCGGCTCGTCTCGAGCTCGCGCTCGACCTCTGTCGTCGTTCGGGTCGGGCTCACGGTCGGATCGACTCCCGCAGCGCCTGGGCCTGTCTGATCGCCGCCGTCGGCAGCGGCGGACCGGTCGTGCGCGCCCGTCGCAATGCGCCGGCGCCGAGGTATCCGCCAATCGCCAGCAGCAAGGCCGCGACGAGCGCAAAGCTCGCCCACACGTCCTGGAAGCCGAACACGTACTCGGCGAGCGCCCACACGACCGCCATCACGACGAGGATCCCGCCGAGCACCACGATCACGGCGGCCATCACCAACCGCACGAGCGCTCTGCCGGTGGCCGGGAGCTTCTCGACGACCTCGATGCGTGCCAGCTCGAGCTCCTGCTGGACGATCGAGAGCGTGCATTCGACGACGCGACCGGTTGCATCGGCGAGCGGCGGCGGGGTTGTTTCACGGACCTCAACGGCCAACGATGTTCACCAGCCTCGCCAGGAGGATTCCGGCCGCGAACGCGCCTGCGAGGCGGACGCGCACGTCGGTCGACCAGAGGGCGCCGATCTCTCGCATCGACCGATTCGTACCACGTGGCGTCAGCCACCGGTGCGAGTGTGTAATCGCCGCAGCACGCGCTCGGCATGACCTGTAATCAGCAGCACATCGGTCGCCGTGGCGGTCGCCGGCGTCAGTAGTTCGCTACCCTAATCATGTGTCACCCGAACTACCCTCGACCCCCGGCCGCGTGATCGTGCGCCTCGCGCGGCACGTTGACGTCGCGCTGGCGAGCGTCGATCTGACCGCGCCGCAGTACCGAGTCCTGGTCCACCTGTGCGAGGGCAACGAGGCGGCCTCTGCGCTCGCCGACAAGCTCGCCGTCAGCCGCCCGAGTGTGACCGGAGTCGTCGACGGGTTGGTCGCGCGCGGGCTCGTGCAGCGTCAGCACGAATCGCTTGACCGCCGGCGGGTCGGCCACTCGCTGACCGCCGATGGCAGGCGATTGCTGCAGCAGGCCGACACGGCCGTTCAACGTCACCTCGAGGAGATCCTCGAGTGCGGTGATGTCTGCGGCGAGGACGCATTTGCCGGTCTCGCCTCGTGGCTGATGGCGCTTGACGGCTACCGGCGTGCTCGTCACGCGGCGCGGATCGGAGCCGCTTCGTGAGCGCGACCGCGACCGAGCCACGGGCGCCCACCGAGCGCCAGGCCGACCAGTTCGTGCCGGGCGGCGTCGTCTCGCGCTACCGCCCGCCTCGGGCGACGATCGACCCGGATTCGGACAAGACCTGGCTGGCGCGCGCGCGTCCGATCGTGCTCTCGCACCGCTGGACGCTCGGTACCGCGCTGGTGCTCTCGTTCGTCGCGCTCGTACTCCAGGTCGAAATCCCGAACGTCCTCAACCATGCGATCACCTACTCGCTGCAGCGCAAGACGGTGCCGCTCTCGCACTACGTGCGGATCTCGGTGATCCTCGGCGTCGGCGCGGGCATCTCGGCCTACATCTCGCGCCTGTTTCTGATGCGGACCGCGTACGCGATGGAGTTCGATCTCCGCAACCTGCTCTACGAGCATCTGACGAAGCTCTCGTTCGGGTTCTATGACCGCGTCCAATCGGGTCAGGTGATCTCACGCGCCAATTCCGATATCCGCTCGGTCCAGATGTACCTCACGTTCGCGCCGGCGATCATCGTCCAGTGCCTGGTCGCCGTGGTCGCGTTCGTCTTCATGCTGACGATCAGCGTGCCGCTGGCATTCGTGGCGATGTCGATGATCCCGTTCGTGTTCATCCTGAGCGTGAGGATGCGCAAGGTGATGTTCCCGGTCTCTTGGCTGATCTCGGCGCGCCTGGCGGAGATCGCGACGATCGTCGACGAGAACATCAACGGGGTCAGGGTCGTCAAGTCGTTCGTCGCCGAGCCACGTGAGTTGCGCACGCTCGCCGAGGCCGCTGACAAGCTCAAGTGGGCCTACATCAAGGACGCCGATCTCCGAGCCCGCTTCTCCCCATTGGTGCAGAACATTCCCCAGGTCGGCCTTGCGCTGATCCTGCTGTTCGGCGGCTGGCTCGTGATCCACGGCAAGCTCGGCGTCGGCGCGATCCTCGCATTCAGCGCGTACGTCGTGATCCTGCAGGCGCCGTTCCAGATGCTCGGGATGCTGATCATGCTCGGTCAGCGGGCATCGGCCTCCGCCAAGCGGATCTACGAGATCCTCGACGAGCAGCCGACGATCGTCGATGCGCCGGGAGCGATCGACCTCGTCGAGTGCCGTGGCGACGTGCGCTTCGAGTCGGTCGACTTCGCCTACGCCGACGGGCCGCTCGTGCTCGAGGGACTGTCGCTGCACCTGACGCCCGGCGAGACGGTCGCGATGGTCGGGCGCACCGCGAGCGGCAAGACCACCGTCTCGCGTCTGCTGCCGCGCTTCTACGACGTGCTCGGTGGTGCTGTCGAGATCGACGGGCACGACGTCCGTGATCTCACGGTCGCGAGCCTGCGCTCGCACATCGGCGTGGTCCTCGACGAGCCGTTCCTGTTCTCGGTGTCGATCCGCGACAACATCGCCTATGGGCGGCCCGACGCTCCCCTGGAGGAGGTGCGCGCCGCCGCCCGTGCGGCCGGTGCCGAGCAGTTCATCCTGTCGCTCGAGAACGGCTACGACACCGTCGTCGGAGAGCGTGGCTACACGCTCTCGGGCGGTCAGCGCCAGCGGATCGCGATCGCGCGAACGCTGTTGGTCAACCCGCCGATCCTCGTCCTCGATGATGCGACCAGCGCCGTCGACGTCCAGGTCGAGCAGCAGATCCACGACAGCCTGCGCGTTCTGATGGAGGGCCGGACGACGCTGATCGTCGCTCACCGGCTGTCGACGATCGGACTCGCTGACCGGGTCGTGCTGCTCGATCGGGGCCGGGTGGTCGCGGATGGGACGCACTCCGAGCTGCTCGAGAGCACGCCGCTCTACGTGGAGGTGCTGGCGCAGGTCGAGGAGGAAGAGCGCCGCGCGCGCGAGGAGGCGAGCGAGCGATGAGCTTCGGTGGCGCGGGGTTCGGCACCAGCGGCGGCAGCTTCGTCGGAGGCGGGTCGGTATCGGCGGCGCGTCCCGGTGGCGGCCTGCCATTCGCAGGGATCCCGTCGGAGCTCCAGGAAGGGGTCGACCAGCTGCTGAGCGAGGAGCCCGACCACGGCGAGCCCTCAGCGTCGTTCAACTACCGCGCCAGCGGCGAGGAGACCCGCCGGCTGAAGCTGAAGTCGATGATCCTCCGCCACCGCCGTCTGACCGTCATGGCTGCGGTGCTGGTCACGATCGTCTCGATCACCAGCCAGGCGGGCCCGGCGCTGATCGGAATCGCCGTCAACGAGGGAATGCAGCCTGGTCATCAGAGCTTCGCGGTGGTCGCACTGATCACCGCGGTGTTCCTCGTCGCGATCCTGATCACCGCGGTCGCACAGCGCTACCAGACGAAGGTGACCGGCCGGCTCGCCGCGCGCGTGATGAACGACCTGCGTGTCCGCGTGTTCACGCACATGCAGCGGCTCGGTATGGACTTCTACACGGACGAGAAGGCCGGGGTGATCATGACCCGGATGACCAGCGACATCGAGAACCTGCAGCAGCTGCTCCAGGATGGACTCGCGCAGTTCGTCGGGCAGGGGCTGACGATGATCGTGATCACGATCGTGCTGCTGATCATCGACGTCAAACTGGCGCTGATCACGCTCGCGCTGGTGGTACCCGTGCTGACCGCAGGCTCGTTGTGGTTCCGCACCGCGTCTGAGCGTGGTTATGAGCGGGTCCGCGACGGGATCGCGTACGTGCTCGGCGACCTGTCCGAGAGCCTGCACGGCGTCCGCACGGTTGCCGCCCACAACCGCCAGGCGTTCAACACCGTCCAGCACCGCAACGTCGTCGGCGATTACCGACGGGCGAACGACTACACGGCGCAGATCAACGCGATCTACGGCCCGGGCACCCAGCTCGTGGGCTACCTCGCGCAGGCGGCGCTGCTGGCGATCGGCGGGGACATGGTCCTCAACCATCAGCTCAGTATCGGTGCGCTGCTGTCGTTCTTCCTCTACCTGAACCGGTTCTTCGCGCCGATTCAGCTGCTCGTGCAGCAGTACAACAGCATCCAGCAGGGACAGTCGTCGGTCTTGAAGCTCCGCACGTTGCTCGAAACCGAGCCGAGCACGCCCCAGGCGCAGGACGCAGAAGAGCTGCCGCCGATCGCAGGCGAGATCGTCTTCGACCACGTCACCTTCGGCTACGACCCCGCGATCCCGGTGATCCGCGACATCAACCTGCGGATCGCCGCGGGGGAGACGGTCGCATTCGTCGGCCGCACCGGCGCCGGCAAGTCGACGATGGCGAAGCTGATCACCCGCTTCTACGATCCGACTGAGGGTCGCGTCCTGCTTGACGGTCACGACCTGAGGACGGTGACGCTCGACTCACTGCGCCGTCAGCTCGGCGTGGTCCCGCAGGAGCCGTTCCTTTTCGCCGGCAGCCTCCGGTACAACATCGCCTTCGCGTGCCCCGACGCCAGCGACGAGGAGGTGATGGAGGCGGTCAACGCCGTCGGCCTCGCCGACGTCCTCGAGCGGATGCCCGACGGGCTTGACACGATCGTTCACGAACGTGGACAGTCGCTCTCGTCCGGCGAGCGGCAGCTGATCGCGCTCGCGCGGGCGTTCCTGGCGCGGCCGCGTGTGCTCGTGCTCGATGAGGCGACCTCCAACCTCGACCTGATGTCGGAGATGAAGATCGAGGCGGCACTCGACGTGCTGCTGACGGCACGCACCGCCGTCCTGATCGCGCACCGCCTGACGACGGCGATGAAGGCCGACCGGATCGTCGTGGTCGACGACGGCGTGATCGCAGAGCTCGGCTCGCACGGGCAACTGCTCGAACAGGGCGGCATTTACGCCGACATGTACGCCACCTGGGTCAGCCAGAGCGATGCGGCGGCTGCGGCGTAGCGCGCTGCGCGGCCGACCCGCCTGACCGAAGCGCCGCCCGATCGGGCCGACCGGGCAGTGACCAGCGCGCCCGCCGCGCGCTGGTCGCGTGATACTGATGTGTCTGTGAGCAGGAGAACTCGATCCAGCAGGGCGGGGTCCGGCGAGCCGGTCCCTCGCGAGGCGTGGCTGCGCCTCGCTGTGTGCACTGCTGCGGCCGCCTTGTTGCAGATCGACGGAACCCTGATCACGGTTGCGCTGCCGTCGGTGGCAACCGGTCTGAACGTCTCCAGCGCCTCGACCTCGGTCGTGCTGAGCGCTTATTTCATCTCGTACGCGCTGGTGCTGATCCCCGGCGGTGCACTGGTCGATCGCTACGAGGCCCGCCAGGTCGCGCTGGCCGGCCTCGGTGTGTTCGCCGTCGGCGCGGCCGCCGGCGCACTGGCGCCGAGCATGGCCGCGCTGATCGCCAGCCGGGTTGTGCAGGGGGCTGGAGCTGGTCTCGTCAGCCCGGCTGCGCTCGCTGGTGCCGTCAGCGGTTTCCCACCCGAGCGGCGCGGCTCGGCGCTCGGCATCTGGGGAGCCAGTGCTGGGGTCGCCAACCTTGTCGGGCCGCTGCTCGGCGGGCTGCTGACGGTCGCGTTCGGCTGGCGCGCGAACTGGTGGGTGCTGGTCCCACTGGCGCTGCTCTGCGCGCTCGGGATCCTGCGCAACCTGCCGGTGATCGGGCACCCGGAGGCGGTCGGCCCGAAGCGCACCGTCCTCAACCAGGTGGTGCTCGCGGCAACCTTGATCGCAGGACTGACGTTCGCTGTGATGATCGGGACCTTCTACCTTGCCGAGCAGTACCTCCAGCGGGTCGCCGGCTACTCGCCGATCGGCGCATCGGCCGTGCTGGTGGTGGTGGCGGTGGTGGTCGGAGTCGCTGCACCGATCGCCGGACGTCTGGTCGATGCGCGCGGCGAGCGCCTGCCGGCACTGCTCGGCTTCCTGATCGCCGGCATCGGTCTGGCGGTGCTGGGGATCCCCGGGGTCTCGCTCCAGAGTCCCGCGACGATGCTGCCGCTGATCCCGGTCGGCTTCGGGCTTGGGATGCTGTTCGTACCGACCTCGCGCGCAGCGCTGAACTCCAACCCGGCCTCGGCGCATGGGCGCACATCAGCGGCGCTGTCGGTCGGCCGCCTGCTCGGAGCGGCGATCGGAGCGGGGCTCGCCGGAGCCGCGTTGGCGGGTGGGCCGAGCGCCTCGACCGTCCACGCGGCGCTGTTGTTCGCCTGCGGCCTGTGCCTGTTGGTCGGCATGCCCGCCTCGATGTTGCTGGTGACGCCGCTGCGGGCGGCGGCGTCGAACCCGTCGCCGAGCTGATCGCCCCAAGCCCGGCGGTCGCGCTCAGCGGCCTCGGTCTATGGCGCCGTCGGCGGCACGTCCATCAGCTCGTCGGGCAACGTCTCGTCGAGCGCATGCAACGTGGCGATCGCAGCGGCGCTCGCCGATGGGTTGACCTCCGTGTGCGGATCCGACGGCAGCCGCGCCGAGTAGATCGAGTGGGCGCCGAGTACGCGTGCGACGACCGTCGCCTCGACCACGGCGATCAGCGTCGGTACCACCAGGTCATCAATGTGGCGGGTCAGCTCCAGGACGAGCACGGTCCCAGCCAGGGGCCCCTGCATCGCAGCCGCCAGGAACGCGCCCCCTCCGACCAGCGCGTAGCTGCCGGCGGAGGCTCCGTGCCAGACGTCGGACCACAGGGTTCCGGCCAGACCGGCGAACAGCGCACCGACCGCGAATGTCGGCATGAACAGACCTCCGGGTGATCCCGACCCGATGCAGCCGGCGGTGACCAGCGGCTTCAGCACGAACAGCGCCGCCAGCAGTCCGATCGAGAGCTTCCCGACGATCGCCAGCTGGACGATCGATTTGCCGTTTCCGAGCAGCTGGGGGTAGGGGATCGACAGCAGGGCGAGCACGCCGAACACTGCGAACGGAGTGATGTAGCGCGCCGCGCCCCCGGGCCGGAAGCGGCTGGCGCGGGAGATCAGCTGCACCCAGCCGACCGCCACCAGTCCGATCAGAGGTCCAAGCACCACCGCCCAGACGAGCTGCGAGAAGTGGACGCCATACGCGGGGGCGTAGAACGCCGGACCGGTCCCGAGCGTCAGCCAGGCCACCGCGGTCGCGGTCACCGACGCCATCAGCGCGGGGATCACCAGCGGCAGCGCGAAGGTCCCGAGCAGCACCTCCATCGCCAGCAGGGTCCCTCCGAGCGGCACGTTGTAAACGGCAGCGAACCCGGCTCCGGCGCCTGAGGCCACCAGCAGCCGCCGCTGCCAGATCGGTAGTTCAGCCCAGTCTGCCAGCTTGCTCGCCGTGGCCGCGCCGGCGAGTTGGGGGGCTGCCTCGCGGCCCAGAGAGACGCCCATGCCGACGGTCACGATCGACAGCACGCCTCGGGCAATGCTCGGCAGGAAGGCGACCCTGCCGCGCCGCAGCCACAACGCCTCGGACACCTCGGTCCCGCCCGACGTCGACATGTTCCCGAGAACGAGCAGGCCGACGACGACGATCGCCGCGGCGAGCATCAGCACCGCGATGTGGCGCCACGGCGGCGCTGCGTGCACCGCCAGCAGGTAGGTGGCGGGCCGGCCACCGTAGCTCAGGTGCTCGACCAGATTGAGCAGCGCGATCAGCAGCGACGCGCTCACTCCGGAGACCACGCCGAGCAGGAGCACGAGCAACCAGAAGCGCGGCCCGTACGATGCCATGATGCCCGCGCCCGGAACGTTGGGCTGGTGAGATGCCCAGCTGCGGGCGTTCGGCCGCGCCATCCCGCCTCACCTGCCGCCGGCGGCGCGGGCGACGCCGAGCACGACCGGGCTGGTCGGTGCCCACGACGCTCCGAGCGTCAGCCGGCTGCTACGCACGATCTCGAAGCCGGCCGCTTCGATCGCCGTGACCGTGTCCCGTGCGCAGTGGCACCCGCCCGCCAGCAGCGGCCAGACGCCGCTTTGGTCAAGCATCTGCTGGCGGCGGGCCAGACGCGACGGCGCTGCCCGCACGTGCTCGAGGAAGCGAAGCTCTCCGCCTGGTTTCAGAACCCGGCGCAGTTCGCCGAGCGCTCTCGACGGCGCGGCAACGGTGCACAGCACCAGGCACGCGACAGCCGCGTCATAGGTGTCGTCTGGCAGTGCCAGCGCCTCCGCCACGTCGTCTCGAACGCTGATCGCTGTGCTCACGCGACGAGCCTCCGCCTCGGCCAGTCGCCGCAGGTAGGCCTCGGGCTCCACCGCCACCACCGACTTGATGCCGGCCGGGTAACGGCTGAAGTTCAGTCCGTTTCCGGCGCCGATCTCGACGGCGGTTCCGGCGAGGCCGGCGAGCAGCTCAGACCGGTGAGGTCCGACGTCGCGTTCGTCGAATCGGCTGAGCACCCGATAGACACGGGCGAAGATCGGATGGCTGACGGCGCCGGCCACGCGACCCACGGTAGCGGCCTGCTCGCCGGCACGGTGGCCGCCGATCGCGCTGTGAGGATCGCGCCCCGGGTTGGCGCGGTGCTACGGTAGCGCCGCTGAGCTACTCGAACATTGGGGTTCCGGATGTTCTTCCGCCAGATTCTGCACGACGACCTGGGCTGCGCCTCGTACGTGATCGCCGACGCGCACGAGGCAGCGGTGATCGACCCGAAATGGGAGATCGACGAGTACCTGCGGCTGGCCGACGAGCACGGGTTTGAGATCCGCTACATCCTCGAGACCCATAACCATGCTGACCACGTCTCCGGCCGTGGCCGGCTCGCCGCGGCGACGGGCGCAAAGATCTACGTGTCGCCGACGCCACAGCTGGAGTATCCACACGAGACGCTGGGCGACGGCGAGGCCCTCGAGTTCGGCGCGGTCCGGATCGAGGCGCTCGCGACGCCCGGCCACCGCCCGGAGCACACCGCCTATCTGGTCTTCGACCGCAGCCGCGGCACGGAGCCCTGCATGGTGCTGACCGGCGACTCGTTGTTCGTCGGAGATGTTGCCCGGCCGGACCTCGCCGTGCAGGCGCAGGAGGGCGCGAGGGAGCTGTTCCATTCGCTGGAGCGGATTCTCGAGCTACCCGACCACGTGCAGGTGTTCCCGGGACACATCGGCGGCTCGCTGTGCGGCGGCGCTTCAATGAGTGAAGCCCCAGGCTCGACGATCGGTTATGAGCGGCGGTCCAACGTAATGCTCGGAATCGATCAGGAGTCGCAATTCGTCGCGGCGGCGACGCACGGCCTCGGGCTGCAGCCGCCGAACTTCCGCCGGATCGTCGAGCTCAACCGGGGTCCGCTGCTGGCGGCGGCGGCGCCGCTCGAGCGTATTTCAGCGCCTGATCTCGCCGCGCTGCTCAGTGACGGCGTGGCGCTGATCGACGGCCGAGCGCCGGCCGACTGGATGGCGGCCCACATCCGGGGCTCGCTGAACGTGACGATCGTCCACGCGACCGTCGGCACGCGTGCTGCCGGCGCGGTCGATCCGTCCTGCGCCGTCGTCGTGACCGCGGCGTCGGAGGATCTCGCCGACCACGTCGCACGGCGCCTTGAGGCGGTCGGCTTCCGGGACATCCGCGGGGTGCTCGCCGGTGGGATCGACAGTTGGCGTGATGCCGGCCTCCCAACCGAGACAACCGAGTCGATCACCGTCGAGGAGCTCGCTGCTCGGCTGGGCCGCGGTGAGGTGTCTCTGCTGGATGTGCGTGACGATCAGGAGTGGGACTCAGGGCATCTCGCCGGCTCGATGCACGTGCAGCTGCTCGTGCTTCGTGATCAGCTCGAGCCGGTGCGTGAGCGCGCCGAAGCGATTCCGCTGGCCGTCTCCTGCTCAGCCGGCAACCGTGCGGCGGTGGCCGTGTCGATACTCGAGCGGGCCGGGATCACGCGCGTCGTTCACGTCGCCGATGGTGGCGTCGAGGACCTGGCGCGGTACGGAGTCGAGCTGACCACGCCGGTCGCTGCGACTTCGCGTTAGCCTGGCCGCCCAAAGTTCTATGCGATGGGCGGTATTCTTAGCTGAGTGGCTATAACTCTCACCCAGCTGAATGCCTTCCTGGCGGTCGTCCGCGGCGGTTCGGTGACCGCCGCGGCCGACGAGCTCGTCGTCACCCAGCCGTCCGTATCCTCCGCGATCGCCGCGCTCGGTCGGGAGCTCGGCTGCGAGCTGTTTGAGCGGGCCGGCCGCGGAATCCAGCTGACCGCTGCCGGCACGGCGTTCTCGGCGTATGCGGCCGATGTGATCGGGCTGCTGGAGCAGGGCCGGGAGGCCGCGCGCGAGGCGGCGGCGGTCGCTGGGCGCCGGCTGCGGATCGTTGCGGTGACGACAGCCGCCGAGTCGTTCGTGCCGCCACTGATGCGCGCCTTCCAGAAGCTCACCGCGGACGTTGAGCTCGAGCTCGATGTCGGCAACCGCGACTATGTGTTCTCACGCGTCCTTGACCACGCCGCCGACGTCGCGATCTCAGGTACCCCACCGGCCGACGCGCGGCTGGTGTCCCTGCAGCTGGCGGCCAATGAGATCGCATGCATCACGGCCCCCGGCGATCCGCTCGCCGTGCGACCGTCACCGGATTCCAGCGCGCTCGGCGAGCGGCCGTGGCTGCTGCGCGAACAGGGCTCCGGCACACGGATGCTGGGCGAACAGTTCCTCGAGGTTCATGGGCTGACGCCGCGAACGCTGACGCTCGGCTCCAACGGTGCGATCAAGCAGGCTGCACGCGCCGGGCTTGGGATCTCGCTGGTTTCGCGGGCGACCGTCGAGTCGGAGCTCGCCTCCGGCCGGCTCGCCGAGATCCCGCTGGCGGACGGACCGTCGCCACGCTACTGGTACGTGGTGCGATCCGCGGTCGGTCCGTTGCGCCCGCTCGTCGCCGAGTTCATCGCGTTCGTAGCCGGCGAGGCGGCTCGCGAGCTGGTGGCCTAGTGCCGCGCGCTACGTCTCGCTCGGCAATCTCCGCATGCGGTCGGTACGAGCATCGGCCGCGCCGACCGAGATCGCCGCGCGCGCCGTGATCATCTGGTAGAGCAGCAGCAGCTGTGTGATCGCCAACGATTCGGAGCGTTGCAACTGCGTGCCGACAGTGAATTCGCCGAGCCGCTCGGGGCGCAGGTGACTGGCGAACGGGATCCGATCCCAGATCGACTCCTCGATCGCGAGCCCGCGATCGGGCGCGAGCGTTCCGGGGACTGACAGGCGCAGCTCCGAGCCGGTCGTGTTCAGCGTCATGCTCTCGCCGTCAGCCTCCACCAGCGAAGACAGATCGGGGTGGGCGAGGCCGGGTCGCAGGGACAGCTCGGCGTCGAGGTGCTCCTGGTCGCCGCTGCCTCCCGGTCTGAACGAGACGACGATGTCAGCGCAACGACGTTGCGTACGGATGAAGTCCTCGCAGTCGGCCTCGCTGCGGTCAAGCTCGTCCAGAACCTGATCGGTGGTGTAGCCACGACGAGAGCAGTCGCGTTGTACCTTCCAGCGGCGCCGCAGGTCCTCCGGTGGATCCAGGAAGACCCTGATGTCGTAAGCGTCCTGCATCCTTGCCGTATGGAACGCGAGCATCCCCTCGACGATCGTGAACTGGTTGGGTGCGACATGCTCGGGCGCGCGGAATGTGCCGTCCTGGTGGCTGTAGACGGGCTTCAAGATCGCGTCGCCGGCGCGCAGGTGCAGTAGGTGCTGCTCGAGGATGTCGATGTGATTGGCGTCGGGGTTCTGCGCCGCCAGGCCGCGCTGGGAGCGCTGTTTACGGTCGTAGCGCAGGTAATGGTCGGCCGACACGTGCGTCGCCCGGGCCTCGCCGAGAATCCGCACGAGACCGCGCGTCAGCGTCGTCTTGCCCGAGGCCGAGTCGCCGACGATGCCGATCAGGATCGGCCGTGCCATCGGGCGCTCACCTCGCCTCCGCTGACCGGGTTCTCGCATCTGCTCGCTCAGTCTAAGCGTCGAGGCTGGACATCAATAGGTAATCTTCTATTGGATCGCGGCGAATCAGTCTTTGACGGCTATGTCACGGCGAGGTACGTTGCTGTTGCCGACTGCAACGAAAGGCCCACCTCGATGATGCTGAAAGACAACACCGATCAAAAGCGCGACCGCTGGGCATCCGGAGTCACGCCCTACGCCGAGATGGGCTACTACGACGCCGACTACGAGCCCAAGGATACGGACATCCTGTGCGCGTTCCGGATCACGCCGCAGCCCGGAGTCGACGCGATCGAGGCGGCTGCCGCGGTTGCCGGCGAATCCTCGACGGCGACCTGGACGGTCGTCTGGACTGACCGCCTGACCGCGCACGAGCACTATCAGGCGAAGGCCTACGACGTGCAGGCTGTACCCGGACGCGAAGGTGAGTACATCGCCAAGATCGCCTACGACATCGATCTGTTCGAAGAGGGCTCGATCGCGAACCTGACAAGCTCGATCATCGGCAACGTGTTCGGCTTCAAAGCGCTGAAGGCGCTGCGGCTCGAGGACATGCGGATCCCGTCCCACTACGTCAAGACCTTCCAGGGCCCGCCGCACGGGATCGTGATCGAGCGCGAGTATCTGGACAAGTTCGGCCGGCCGCTGCTCGGGGCTACGGTCAAACCGAAGCTCGGACTGTCTGCGAAGAACTACGGTCGCGTCGTCTACGAGGCGCTGCGTGGCGGCCTCGACTTCACCAAGGACGACGAGAACATCAACTCTCAGCCGTTCATGCGCTGGCGGGACCGCTACCTCTACGCGATCGAGGGCGTCAATCGCGCCGGCGCCGCGAGCGGCGAGATCAAGGGCCACTACATGAATGTGACGGCCGCCGACATGGAGGGCATGTACGAGCGCGCCGAGTTCGCCAAGGAGATCGGCAGCGTGATCATCATGATGGACCTGACCGTCGGCTACACGGCGATGCAGTCGATGTCGAAGTGGGCGCGGCGCAACGGCGTCATCCTGCACCTGCACCGCGCAGGCCACGGTACCTACACGCGCCAGAAGACGCATGGTGTCTCGTTCCGGGTGATTGCGAAGTGGTGCCGGCTGATCGGTGTTGACCACATCCACGCCGGCACCGTCGTCGGCAAGCTCGAGGGCGACCCGATGATGATCCGGGGCTACTACGACACGCTCCGACTCGATCACGTGCCGGCGAGCCCGGAGCACGGAATCTACTTCGACCAGGACTGGCAGTCGCTGGCGCCGGTGATGCCGGTCGCCTCTGGCGGGATCCACGCCGGCCAGATGCACCAGCTCCTGAACTACCTCGGCGAGGACGTGGTGCTCCAGTTCGGCGGCGGCACGATCGGCCATCCGATGGGGATCGCCGCCGGTGCGACGGCCAACCGAGTCGCGGTCGAGGCGATCATCCAAGCTCGCAACGAAGGCGTCGATTACTACCAGGAAGGCCCCGACATCCTCGAGAAGGCAGCCAGGGGCTGCCCGGAGCTTGACGCAGCACTGCAGGTCTGGAAGGACATCACGTTCGACTTCACGTCGACCGACACCCCCGACTACGTGGTCACCCCCACCGTCGGCTGAGAGAGGAGCAGAGCATGCGCATCACCCAGGGAACGTTCTCCTTCCTGCCCGACATGACCGACGAGCAGATCGCCGCCCAGATTCGCTACTCGCTGCAGCGCGGCTGGGCGATGTCGGTCGAATACACCGACGACCCCCACCCGCGCAACTCCTACTGGGAGATGTGGGCTCCACCGGTCTTCGATCTCGAGGTTGAAGAGACGGAGGTCGTCCTGCGCGAGGTCCGTGCCTGCCGCGAGGCGCACCCCGACCACTACGTCAAGCTCAACGCCTATGACTCCTCGCTGGGGCGCCAGACGACTGCGCTCAGCTTGATCGTCGGACGTCCGCCGCACGAGCCCGGCTACCGGCTCAACCGCACCGAGGCGCACGATCGCGTGATCCGTTACAGCCTGCACGCCTATGCGACCGACAAGCCCTCCGGCCGGCGCTACGCGGATGGCAACGGATCGAACCCGTGAGCGCCGTGCTCGAGCTGCCGGATACACGGACACCGGCGAACCTCGAGGCCATCCTCAAGGACGCGGACATCGAGACGGTGCTGGCGGAGCTGGACCGAGACCTGGTCGCGCTCGCACCGGTCAAGCAACGCATCCGTGAGATTTCGGCCCTGCTCGTGATCGATCGGCTGCGAAGCGACGCGGGGTTGACCGCGACTCGCCCGTCGCTGCACATGAGCTTCACGGGTAACCCGGGCACCGGCAAGACAACCGTCGCGATGCGGATCGCCGACATCCTGCATCGCCTCGGCTACATCCAGCGCAACAAGGTCGTCGCCGTCACCCGCGATGACCTCGTCGGCCAGTACGTGGGGCACACTGCCCCGAAGACCAAGGAGGTCCTCAAGCGGGCGTTCGGCGGCGTGCTGTTCATCGACGAGGCCTACTACCTTTACCGGCCTGAGAACGAGCGTGACTATGGGGTTGAGGCGATCGAGATCCTCCTGCAGGTGATGGAGAACGACCGTGACAAGCTGGTCGTGGTACTCGCCGGGTACAAAGATCGGATGGATGACTTCTTCCGATTGAACCCAGGGATGTCATCGCGCGTGGCACACCACATCGACTTCCCTGACTACACGAGCGACGAGCTGCTCTCGATCGGCGAGCTGATGCTCGCCGCCGAGTCCTACGAGTTCTCGCCTGGAGCTGAGCAGGCGTTCCGGGAGTACCTGGAGCTCCGCATGCGCCAGCCGCGCTTCGCCCACGCGCGCAGCGTGCGCAACGCGATCGAGCGCGGGCGGCTTCGCCACGCGAACCGTATCTACGAGGCCGCTCGCGCCGGCAGTACACCGACGATCGCCGACCTGGTGCGGATCGAAGAGCCGGACATCCGTGCAAGCCGCGTGTTCGACGAAGGGGAGATGAACTGATGCCACGCCCCGTGATCCTCGGCGTCGTCGGCGACTCGGCGGCCGGCAAGACGACGCTGACCCGCGGCCTGGTGCGCGTGCTCGGCGAGGAGAACGTGACCCATGTGTGCACCGACGACTACCACCGCTATGACCGCAGGCAGCGCGCCGAGCTCGGGCTCACGCCGCTGAACCCGGACTGCAACCACCTGGACATCATCGCTCAGCACCTCACGCACCTGCGGGCCGGCGAGCCGATCCTGAAGCCGGTTTACCGCCATCAGGACGGCTCCTTCGGGCCGCCCGTCTACATCAGGCCGGAGCGCTTCACGCTGATCGAGGGCCTGTTCGGCTACTACCTGCCGGAGATGCGCGAGGTCTACGACGTGCGTATCTTCCTGAACCCGCCCGAGGACCTTCGCCGGCGCTGGAAGGTGCAGCGCGACTGCTCACGCCGCGGCTACACCACCGACCAGGTACTCGCCGAACTCGACCGGCGCGAGCCGGACTCCGAGGCCTACATCCGCCCGCAGCGGCGCTGGGCCGACATGCTGGTCTCGTTCAGGACACCGGACGATCCTGGCGATCAGGCCCAGATGGACGCAGAGTTGACGCTCTATGACGGTCTCCCGCATCCGGATCTGGCGCCGTTCGTCAACGGCGGTCCGGACGGTCCGACGCTCAGCGACGCCGAGGGATGCCGGCTGCTCCAGATTCCCGGTAATGTCGACCCGGTGCTGGCGGCGGCGATCGAGGAGGCGATCTGGGGGCGGATGCACTTCGCGACGCATCTTCGCGCCCGTCGCCTTGGCGAGTTCACGGTCGGCACAGAACTGCACCGATCCGAATCGCTGGCGCTGGTGCAGCTGCTGATCCTCTATCACCTTGTCACGGCCAGGGCGACGATCGCCCTCGGCGGCGAGGGCCCCCGCGGCTTCGGTGAGGCTCGCTCCCGAACGGTCGGGGTCAGCCCCTGAGCATGGCGAACCCCTATCGATCGCTTCGACACCTCGCGGTAGCGCTCGCCGCTGGCCTGATCGCCGCCTCGTGCGCGGCGCAGACGGCGTCGGCGGCTCCGGGCGCCCGGCGTGCTGGGAACCGTTTCGAGTTGCCGTCGAGCGCCAGGCAGCTGATCGTCGTCTCGAGCCCGACGACGACGCCCGCCGCGCCCGGATACCTGGCGACGTTCGCAACCTACGATCGCGTCGGACCGCGATCGCCGTGGCGGCCGGTGTTCCGCGGTTGGCGGGCCGAGACAGGCAGCGGCCATCTCCTGCGGGTGCGGCACGAGGGTGACCATGCGACGCCGATCGGCGTGTTCGGGATCGGGTTGACGATGTACGGAAACGAGCCCGATCCGGGAGGGCTTCATTATCGCTATCACCAGCTCGTCTGCGGCGATTGGTGGGACGAGGATCCCTTCTCGCCGCGCTACAACCAGTTCGTGTACGTGCCCTGCGGGGTTGCGCCAGGGTTCGCCGGCTGGTCGGAGGCGCTATGGACCGAGACGGTCGCGTACCCGTATTTCGCGGTCATCAAGTTCAACATGGACCCGACGGTTGCCGGGCCGGCCGCGCCGGGCTCGGGGATCTTCCTGCACAGTTGGATGGACGGTCCGACCGAGGGCTGCGTCGCGCTGCCCGAGGCCGAGCTGCTCGATGTGCTCCGGT
The DNA here is from genome assembly GCA_963742025.1 of uncultured Solirubrobacterales bacterium. Taxonomy (GTDB): domain Bacteria; phylum Actinomycetota; class Thermoleophilia; order Solirubrobacterales; family Solirubrobacteraceae; genus Palsa-465. The sequence goes on along the minus strand of CAVUKF010000002.1, from coordinate 61,283 downwards.
GGCTGAAACCGTCCGCTGACCCGGTGATCGAGATCGGGACCGACACACAGGTCACTCCCGCGGCCTCGAGCTGATCAGTCAGGCGCGGGCGCAGCTGTTTTGGAAACGACGAACGTGCCCTTGCCGATCACGTGGCCGTAGTGATCGGCGGCGCGCCGCCCGAACCCGGGCCAGACGTACCACCGGTAGCGACCGGGCCTCAGCCTGTAGCGGTGGCCCTTGTAACGCCAGGTCGGCGAGAGCTGCAACTGCGCTCCGGTCGGCCAGGCGCTCAACACCTTGCGCTGCGGCTGCGCCCGGGTCGGCCGGGCCTGCAACATCTTGCCGTCTCGGTACAGCTGCACGTTGTAGTAGGTCGCGCCGCGAATCGGGGTCCAGCTGAGCATCGGTGGCGTTGTCAGCAGCGCGCGCAGGGCGGGCGCCAGCAGCCGGGGCTCCGGCGTCACCTTGATCGTGCGGACCGTCGTGTTGCCGGCCTGATCGCGCGCCGTGATCGTGTATGTGTACTGAACCCCGTCCTTGACGTGGGTATCTTCGTAGGACTCCGCGGTTCCGCTGTAGACCGTGCTCGGGCTTGCGCTGCCGATCCCGGGTGTGCGGAGACGCTGACCGAGGCCAACGGCGCCAGATCCCCGCTTGTGCTCCAGTTGAGCGAGACGTTCTCCGCGCCCGGATCGGCACCGACGCTGAGGCTCGGCGGGGTGGCGTCGTAGGGGAAGGAGAACGATGCGGTGGCTCTCTTGCCGGCGTTGTCGGTGCAACTGCCCGCGACCATGGCATTCGCGGAGTCCGGCCCGGAGTACGTCGTGGACGTGCAGAACGCGATGCCCGAGAACGAGCTGCCCTTGAACCCGATCGTCAGCGGTTGGTTGAACCAGCCGTTGGAGTTAGGGGCGCCCGACGCGATCGCGGTGGCGACTGGAGACGAGATCTCGACGTGGATGAAGTAGAGGATCGTGGCGCTCCCCTGCGAGATCACTCGCCGTGCAGTAGGTCCATGGCGGGCAGCTGCGAGGTGATTCGACGCTCTCCAGCCCGGATTGGTTGGTGTCTTGTGCGTAATACTGGCTGGCGCACCCGGCCGATTCGAGCCGCCGTTCAAATCCCAGGTCACTGTAACCGGGCTCGTGTACCAGCCGGTTTTACAGGCTGGCAGGCCGTTGCAGAGCGGATACGGGTCGCCCGACGCCGCCGACGCGATGACGAGCGCCATTGCCACCGTGCCCGCGCCCACCGCCAGTGCGCGCCACCTCCTCATGCGGCCGGTCCCTCGTTCAGTTCGGCGCGCATCCGGTCCAGCAACCGCCGGAGACTTGAGCTCGCCATGACCAGCACTCCAAGCGCGACCGCACTCAGCAGCAGCAGGAGCCCATTGCGTTGCGGCGCCCCACTGCCGGCCTGATTGGCGGGCCGGAACAGCTCGCCGAGCCGGCGCAGCATCAGCGCAAGAGGTCCGAGGTCGGATCTCGCTGAGCTACCTGACGGTGCGCGGGTCGGCTGCATGGCCCGGTGGCGCTGTCGGCGCGGCAGCCCCCGGCGCGTGTCACCGCCCGTCGCCTTGCCCGAGCCTGCTCGGGTCGCGTTCGCGGCCCCGGACGACGCGGGCGTCGCTGCGCTGCGGATCGCGTTTCCAGTCCTCGGGGACATGACGGCCGGCGCCGGCGGGCGGCTCGTCCCGTCGGAGCGGACCGAGCTGACCTGCGAGGTGCTCGGCGAGCCCGAGGTCGCCGCCTGGGGCGAGGGGTCGGGCGACGGTGTCGCTGCTGTGGGATCCGAACGTGCGGGGTGGGGCGCTGGATCTGGGGCGACGCCGAGCGACTTTGCATACGCGATGGCCGACCCGACACACGCAAGCACGAGCACGCATGCCACTGCCGCCCCGACGATCGGGGCGAGGACTGGTGCGGCCCAAGAACCAGCGTCACACTGCCCCAAGCGCCGCCGCGTACCCGACGATCCCTTGCCCAACGGTGTCTTCTTGCTCCGGTGTTCTTGCTGGAGAGCAACCATACGCTTCGGCGCACGCATGTCAACCGTTCCGATCAGCGGTCGAAGTTCGAATTCGAAGGTCCATGGCGAAGCTTGGTCCGGCGCCGGAAGCGGATAAGTCCCACGCCGATCACCGACAGCAGAACCGCGGCGGGGGCGAGCGAGCCTCCTGGGGCGTCTGCACTGGCCTCGATCAGCGTGCTGGGCTCGCGGAGTTGCGACGACGCTGGCGGCTGTGCCCCGGCGTGGCGCCGATCACTCTGGGCGAGGACTCTGATCGGCGCCGCCGCGCCGGCGGGGGCGATCGTCGGCGCGCCGGTCTCGTTGATCGTGACCTGCCTGACCCAGCTGGTCACCGGCGCGGCGGCTGACCTGGCTGGACCGCGGGGCCGCGCCCGAACGCTGAGGACCGCCCACCCGGTGGCAACCGCCCACCCGGTGGCGAACGGCGACCGCGAACTCGAGCGCGTGGCGGTCGAGCCGGCCTCGCCGCCGGCGGGAGACCGAGGCGACGTCGCCGCGGCGGTGGGGACCGACACCGGGATGGTGCTGGTCGCTTCGTTGCCTGCCTGGTGGCTGGCCGGTGGAGCCGGTTGCGCTCCACTCACGGCTGTCGTCGACGTCGGATCTGGAGCTGCCGGCGCAGGCGTCTGTGCGGTGATGATCGCCACGAGCGTGTTCGTGCTGGTGGCGGTCTGCTGCTCGTTTGCGTCGTAACACCACAACAGGCAGCCGATCTGCAGCTGCCAGATGAGTTGATTGACGGCATCGACCGCATCGGCCGTCGGGTCGCTCGCCGCTGCGCTCGGCGCCACCATCAGCTCCGTGGTCGCGTTCTCCTGCTGCGCCTGTTGCGATTGCTCGGTCCCCGAGCATTGGAACAGGCACCCCAGCTGGACCTGGACGATGATCTGTTCGGTCTGGTTGACGGTGTCGATGCCCGGCACCTGGGAGAGCCCGAAGGCGACCTCAAGCGACGCGATCGCGGCCGGCGTGAGGGCCACGATCTGGGTCGTGCTGCTGGTCTCGGTGGCGCTCTGGCTCTGTCCGGCAACCTCTGGGGCGCCTGTCTGGGATTGACACGTGGTCTGGTCGACGACGTTCTGCTCGGTCGCCGGCACCGGCGTCTGGCCCACCTGATCAGGCGGCACGAGCAAGGCGAGCAACTGCGTGAGCGCCCGGATGCTGAACCCGGCAACGGCCTCGACGGTCGTGCTACCGGAGCACTCCGCGAGACATCCGACCTGAACCTGCACGACCCGGCCCGGGGTTTGCGGCGCGGACTCGGATCCGGTCGTCAGGCCAGGCCCGGCCGCGAGTGGCGCGGCGGCCCCGATCACCTGGACGGTCGTGTTCTGCTGCGTGGCCGTCTGGGCCAGAGTGAGGTTCTGGCAGTCCACGAGGCAGCCTGCGATCTGGATCTGCAAGATCGTCTGGGTGGTCGTGTTCGACACGACCGTGACAGGGGCTGGATCGTTGCTGCCAGACACACTCGATGGGGGCGCTGAGGTCGGTGTTTCGGGCGTGGCCCGAAACTGGGATGTGGTCGACAGCGGGGGTGGGGTTGGAGGTTGCTCCGGCGATGCTGCCGGTGGTGCCGGGTCGCCAGGTTCGACGCCGGGCGTGGTTGCGGAATCCGCAGAGCCCTGGGGGTCGCCGGGACCGGAGCCCGCATCTACAGTCGGCTCGTCCGTACTGACCGTGGAGGCCGAAGCACTCGTGGTGCTTGTGCCGACCGGGTCGCTCGTGGTGGTGGCGCCGATCGGGTCGCTCGTAGTGGTGGTGGCGACCTCGTTGTTCGTCGAACCCGTCACTCCCTGCGCGCCGGACGCACCGTTCGTGGTACCACCGTCGGTTGGCGGGTCGGAGGTGTCCGTCGATGTGCTGGTATCACTCTGACTGCCGGCTGGCGTGGCGTTGGTCCCGGCACCGCCGCCGCTGGAGCTCACCGGGCTCGTCGCCGGTGGGGAAGGGGCCGCGATCGCCGGCGGGTTGCCGGTCGTTGCGGATGGCTGGTCGGCTCTGGCCTGGCCGATGACGACCAGCACCGCCAGGATTGTGAGCGGGGCGAGGCCGAACCTCGCGCGGGTGAGGGATCGCAGTACCGTCATCGTGTCCGTCCGGTGAACCCCGGCCGGCCCGTGACGGGCGGCCGGGGTTTCGGAGTCAGGGGCTCCGGCGGGCACCTACTGCCTGCGCGGGAGCCAGTGCGCAATCAGCTGCTGGTCTGATTCTGCCCTCCCGTCTGATCGGTTCCAGCGTCGTTGCCGGCACCGCTCAGGGCGCCGTCCGTGGCGGTCTGGTTGGCGGAGTTGGCCCCGCCCACGATGTCATCCGCCGCGATGTTCACCGGCGCGTCGGCGTTCACCGCGTTCTGATAGGCGTCCGCGCACGAGGCCGCCAGCTGACCGGTCAACGCATTCTGGCTGTTGACTTGGGCCTGCCCCGCGCCGCCGCAGCCGATCGTGCACGTCGAGCCGGCGGTTTGGGTCTGGGTGTTGGTCTGATTGGTGCCGGCCTTGTTGCCGGCGCCGCTGGCGGCGCCGTTGGTGGCGGTCTGGTTGGCGCTGTTGGCGCCGCCCGAGACGCTCCCGCCGGCGATGTTCACCGGTGTGTTGGCGTTGACCGCGTTCTGGTCAGCGCATGCATTTGAGAGCGCCGCCTGGAACGTGGCCGCGTTCTGGCCCGAGATCTGGGCCTGGCCTGCGCCGCCGCACCCGATCGTGCACATCGAGCTGGCGGTTTGGGTCTGGGTGTTGGTCTGGTTGGTTTTGGCGTCGTTGCCGGCGGCGCTCAGGGCGCCGTTGGTGGCGGTCTGGTTGGCGGTGTTGGTGCCACCCGACACGCTTCCGCCGGCGATGTTCACCGGTACGTTGGCGTTGACCGCCGTCTGATTGGCATTGGCGCTCGAGGCCGCGAACTGGCCGGTTAGGGATTGCTGGCCCGAGATCTGGGCCTGGCCTGCGCCGCCGCACCCGATCGTGCACGTCGAGCTGGCGGTTTGGGTCTGGGTGTTGGTCTGGTTGGTGACGGCCTTGTTGCCGGCGGCGCTCAGGGCGCCGTTGGTGGCGGTCTGGTTGGCGGTGTTGGTGCCACCCGACACGCTTCCGCCGGCGATGTTCACCGGTACGTTGGCGTTGACCGCGCTTTGATCGGCGTTGGCCGCTGAGACCGCTCCCTGGAGGGTGGCTGCGCCCTGGCCGGACACTTGCGCCTGGCCGGAGCCGCCGGAGCCGATCGAGCCGCCTGAGCTCGGGTCGGTCTGGGTCTGGGTGTTGGTCTGGTTGGTGACGGCCTTGTTGCCGGCGGCGCTCAGGGCGCCGTTGGTGGCGGTCTGGTTGGCGCTGTTGGTGCCACCCGACACGCTTCCGCCGGCGATGTTCACCGGTACGTTGGCGTTGACCGCGCTTTGATCGGCGTTGGCCGCTGAGACCGCTCCCTGGAGGGTGGCTGCGCCCTGGCCGGACACTTGCGCCTGGCCGGAGCCGCCGGAGCCGATCGAGCCGCCTGAGCTCGGGTCGGTCTGGGTCTGGGTGTTGGTCTGGTTGGTGACGGCCTTGTTGCCGGCGCCGCTGGCGGCGCCGTTCGTGGCGGTCTGGTTGGCGCTGTTGGCGCCGCCCGACGCGCTCCCGCCGGCGTTGTTCACCGGTGCATTGCTATTGACTGCGTTCTGAGCTGCGTTGGCTGCCGAGAGCGCTGCCTGGAGGGTAGCGGCGGCCTGCTGGCTCAGCTGAGCCTGGCCAGCGCCACCCTGCCCTGGGCTGCCTCCCGGGCTGCTGCCGGCCATAGCCGTCGCGGGCATTGCAAGCGCGACGACGCTGGCGGCAGCAGCAATCAACTTCGATTTCATGCTGCTTCTCCTTCTGGGTTCTCGTTTGAGTCGCGCCGCTTCGACACCATTGTCCGAGCGGCTGCGAACAGGAATGCTTGAAAGAGTCCGCCGCTGCTATCCCGGGCGTTCCAGCCGGAGGGCGACGAACGCGGACGCCCACGGGAAGAGATCGACTGCCATCCGGCCCGGTAGCAGTGCCGTCAGGACGCAGGCGGCCAGCAAGGCGATCAGCGCGACCGTCGAAGCGCCCGCGCCGCTACTCGCAGCGCCCGTTGCAGCACCTGTTGGCAGCGACGCCGGCACCGGCTGGACGGCGACGGCTGCGGCCGGAGCGCTCCTGTCCGGCGCGGCGCGGGCCCGTCGACCATGGTCACCACTGCCCACACGGAGGCCATCTGCGGAAGCGATCGTCCGTTCGGCGCCGGGCGCGAGGCTGCGGACAGCAGGCCAGAAGGGCCCAGCGAGGCTCCCGGGCGGCTCCGACGCGCGGCTCCCGGAGGCTGCCCCGCGATCGGGCCTCCGAACCACGGACGTGCGGCCATGCGTGACGCCGAACGGGCCGCTCGGCTCGACGGACGGGACGGCGGATCCAGCCGCAGTGGGCCCCGGCGGACCGATTTCCGGCAGCGACGCGTTGAGCCCGGCAGCGGCCAGACCGCTTGGGAACGAGGACTCCAGGTGTGTGTAAGACAGCTGCTGAGCAGTCGCCGACTGCTCAAGCGACGCCGGTATCGTCTCGAGCTGCCTGAGCAGGATTTCGAGCTGATCGCCCAGGGTCGTCACCATCGTTGCCGACTCACTCGCGAAGCCCGCGGTCAGCGCCCCCGACGGGACGCCGGGCGATACCAAGGCCGAAGGGGCGGCGATCGTGATTCCAGTCACGTTCGGCAAACGGGTGCCGGCAGCCGGATCGCGCGGCGGCAGGCTTGGGAGACTGCCCGCCGGCGTCGCGACGTAGCTCGGCGCGGGCTCGTACGTGGACACACCCGCAGGTGGCGTAGGAGCGGCAGTCGAGCCTGTGGCGCCGCCGACCTTCAGTGCCGTCGCGGGTGAGTTTCCGGACGCCGGAGAGATCTGAACGGCCGGCTGTGAAGTCAGGTTGGTTGCCGGCCTCGCCGCGGCCTGCGTCGGGGCTGCCTGCGCCGGTGCGGCGTGCGTCTGAGCGGCCTGCGCCGGTGCGGCCTGCGTCGGAGCGGCGCCGCCGTTGACTGCGGCAGAGCCGGCGGACGCGGCCGTGGAGGCCGCAGTTGCTACGGCTGCAGACCCAACGGCGGCCGCTCCGCCCGAATCGGTCTCGGCAAGCGCCTGGCTGACAACGCTCTGGGCGCTCCGAACGGCGGCCCCGGGACTCACCAGCGCGACGCCGACCGAGCTCGAGGCGCTGGCTGCGGCAGGGGCGGCGAGCAGCAAGAGCACCAGAAGCGCTCCCACCTTCGCGATCAAGCCGGTTTTCCGCGGAAGGTTTCGCAAACTTGGATCACCCACGATCGAACTTCTACGAGCTAATGTCGCCGCCCCGCTCCGAGACGATCCATGAATTTGGCGCCACACCAGGTGATATCTGGTGACCCGCGTCGTGGTATCGTCCGGCTGGATTTGTGATACCGGTCACGATGGGAGGGGAGATCGGGTCTAGAAGACAGCCCGGCTACCGCGGCCTTCCGGCGGTTGGCTTGGATGGGTCGGTAGCCGCCGAAACCGCGCGGCAGGCGCTGATCCAGGCTCACCTGCCGCTGGTGCGCTCCGTCGCGCGCCGTTATGCAGGCCGCGGCGAGGAGCTCGACGACCTGGTACAAGTCGGCGCGGTCGGGCTTGTGAAGGCGAGTGAGCGCTTCGACCCCGATCGCGGCGTCGCGTTCGCTACCTTCGTCGCGCCGGCGATTGAAGGCGAGATCCTTCGACATCTCGGCGACCGCGCCCGATTGTTGCGGATCCCGCGTGAGCTTCAGCGGATGGGGGCCAAGTTGCACCGCTCCAGCGGGGAGCTCACCGCGACCCTCGGTCACTCTCCCAGCGTCAGGGAGCTCGCAGTGGCCCTGGGTATCGATGAGCACGAGGTCGAGCGAGTCCTCGAGGCCGAGCGCGCGCGCGATTCGGTCACGATCTCCGGCGACGAGCAAGAGATTGAGCTGGCGGACGGCGCCGAGGCGCTCGCCGGCAGCGATGATCGGATGCTCCTCGCGCGTGGGTTGCGTGCGCTCGATCGAGCGCGAGCGCCGGATTGTGTTCCTGCGCTTTCACGCGGATATGACCGAGCGGCAGATCTCCGAAGCGGTCGGAATCTCCCAAGCGCACGTCTCACGCCTGCTCGACGGTGCACTGGGAAAGCTGCGCGACGAGCTCGGAACCTCCGCTGGGCCGCCGCGAGGAGCGGATACCACGCGCGGAGCGGTGATATCGCCGCCGGACCGGCCGCCGCGGAGCGCGGAAGCAGAAGGCGCTCGTCGAGCGAGTCCGCGGATTCGGTGTCCGCCGGCGGCTCGCCGGCGGACGCTAGAATCGCCGATGTGGCCGCAGACCAGGTCAAGGGGAAGGGGCGCTCAACCGGACCCGTCGTCCGTGCCGCAGGTTCGAAGTCCCGTCGACCTACAGCGGCCGCTTCCTGGTACGGATGCCCGAGCGAGCTCCACGAGCAGCTGGCACGGGCCGCCGAGCGCGACGATGTCAGCCTCAACCGGTTCGTCACCGATGCTCTTGCCAGCTCGGTGAGCTCCGCTGCAGGATCAGCAGCCCGAAGCGAAGGGGTCGGCGGTGGGAGGGCGAGGGTCGCAACGGGCCGGTCCCCGCGGAGTGCGCGCGCTCCGGGTCGCGCTGGCGGCGAACCTGCTCGTCGGTGGTTCTCGCCGGCTGTGGCCGCAGTCGTGCTTCTGATGCTCGCACTGCAGCGGGGCATCTGAACCGTCACGTTGTTGCCGAGAGACTCGCGGCGATCCGTGACCCCACGGGGCACTCGCCTCAGGGGGTGAGGCTGTGCCCGCCGTAGGTGAGCGCACTCGTGACCACCAGCAGCGCCGTGCTGACTACGATCAGCCACTGGTAGCGGCGCCCCTCGAGCCTGTCGGCGAAAACGATCACGGCGGGGAACGCTGTGATCAGAATCCGAGGGCTCGGCGCGACGTTCTCGGACATCAGTGCTATCAGCGCGATCCCAACCGTCCACACGAGCGCCTCTACCGAGACGGTCAACGGTCGCCGCATCAGCAACTTCAGGCCGACCAGCAGGATGATCGCACCGCTCAGCCCTGCGACCGGCGCGAGGTTGAGCGCGAAATGCGGCGCGTTCACTTGCGTCAGCTCATGCCAGATGTCCTCGCCCTGGTGGACGATCGCCAGAGGGTTGAGCTTCTCACGCCACCCGTATCGCTGCGCCTGCAGCGTCGCGAACGGGGTACCGGTCCAGGCCCACAGGTAGACGGCGAACGCGGTGATCCCAGTCAACGAAAGAGCCGGCGCCAGCAGGCTGGTGCCGGCTCGGGGGCTCCAGCCGCTGCGGCGCAACTCGAGTGCAGCCGAGGCCGCGCAGACCGGAAACAATGCCAGCGCATCGGGCTGGACCGCCGTCGCGATGCCGGCCAGGGTACCGGCCAGGACCCATCGGCGCTTCTGAAGCGCGAGGATGCAGCCGGCTGCAAGCGGGATCAGCAGCCCCTCTCCATACGCCATCGAGAACACGACCGAACCCGGGAAGAAGCAGAACAGGACGACAGCGCGGCGACCGCTCGCCTGGCCCCACCATCCGGCGGCGAGCCGCTGCACCAGCAGCGTCGCAATCAGGCCGCCCAGACACGACACGACCACGCCGGCGAGCACGAACGAATGCAACGGCCCGCCGATCAGCGCCACCAGCCGCATCGCCAGCGGCAGCAGCGGAAAGAACCCGAGGGTGCTGGGAGCATGAACAGTGTGAGCTGGATAGCCGTCACTCGCGACCCGCGCGAACCAGGTCCCATCCCAGCGACCGAGCGCCTGCAGCAACGACTCGCGGGTGAGGGCCGACGTCAGCATCGCTACGGCGAGCAGCAATGCGCGGCTCGCGAGATATACGAGGACCGTCCAGCGGGCCCCAGCGGCTATACCGGATTCAGAGCGCAGCGCATCGACCGGTGGCTCCGCTGACCGTTCGGCGGGCGGGTCGAGGACGGACACAGACACTATTATCGACTGTCGCACCGCACGCTTCGCTCACCGAGCGGGTTACCGGTGATAGCGTGCGCCGGTCTTCGTGCCCGGCAGCTGTAGGTGGCGGCCGAATCCGGCGACGGCGCTGAGCGCCCGGACAACTGATAAGCGTGCAAGTCGACATCATCGAAGCTGGAACTCGGGAGGTCGGGGGCCTCCCGTCCTTTGGGCCTGGGCCATCCGCGCCGCGGGCCTGGTACCGGTTTGGGCTGGATCGTTTTGAGCTCGCCGTGCTGGCGGCGTTCGCGGCCGTGTCCGCCTGGACCTTGGGGCTGGACCTGTGGCGGGTGGTCGTGGACGGGAAGGTCTGGACGGGAACCGACGGGCTGTTCCTGACCGACCAGATGCAATATCTCGCCTGGATCCAGTCGGCGTCTCACCACGTGCTGATCTCGGATCTGTTCGTCGTGCACTCCAACCCGGCCGACTACCTCCAGCCGCTGGTGGCGATCTCCGGTGTCCTGACGGCAGTCGGGATGGCCGCCTGGCTCTCGATGCTGCTGTGGCAGCCGATCGCGGTGGTCGCGATGTTCTTCGCGGTCCGCGCGTTCGCACGTTGCAACCTGAGCGGTCGGGGCGCGCGGCGTGCCGCGCTGGTGATCGGACTGTTCGGTGGCTCGTTCCCGGCGATCGGTGACATGTGGCCGGGATTCTGGTCGTGGGGTTATCCGTTCGCGTTGCTGGCGCTCGCGGCGATGGCGGGCGCGTTGGTCAGTTACGAGCGTGCGCGCTCTGCCGGGCGTATCTCCTGGGTGCCGGCCGCGCTTGGCGCTGTTGCGTCGTGGTCGCACCCATGGCAGGGTGAGGCGCTGGCGTTGATCGTGGTCGTCAGCGAGCTGGTGATGTGGGCGCGTGCTGGGCGTCCGGGACTCACCCGCGCTCAGATCTTGCTGCCCGCCGTGACCGTGATCGTGACGGTGCTGCCGCTGTTGTACTACCTGGTGCTCGCGCACATCGATCCGCAGTGGGGGTTGGCGCGTGTCTCCAGCAAGCACAGCTTCCCGCTCAGCACGATCGCGCTCGCGCTGGCGCCGTTGCTTGCGGCCAGCGTGCTCGCCTACCGACGGATTCCTGACAGTTTCATCGCGATCGCGACTCGGTTGTGGTTGCCGGCGGCGCTCACGGTGTTCATCGTGTCGGAATCGGGGCTGAGCGACACGCCGCTGCATGCGTTCGCGGGGATCACGATCCCGCTCGGAGTGCTCAGCGTCGAGGGGGTTCTCTCGCTCAGAGCCCAGCGGCTGTCGGTCTGGTGGCTGCTCGGTCCGTTGCTGGTGGCCGCTGTCACGATCCCGACGAGCATCGATGAACTGAAATCGGCCGCCGAGTATCTGGTGCCCGTTCCGGGGAACGCCAACTTCATCGCTCCCAACGAGCGAGCGGCGCTCGCTTATCTCGCGCGCGACCCGCAGCCGGGGGCGTTGCTGAGTCGTGACTATCTCGGGTTGATCGCGCCGGGCTTGACGGGCCGGCAGGTCTACCTCGGGACCTGCCAGTGGTCAGAACCCAACTGCCCCGCGCGTGAACAACTGGTGCAACGCATATTCCAAGCCCCCGGAGTGCCCGCGACCGTGATCCGCGCCGACGTGCTGAGCACCGACGCACGGTTCGTACTGAACTCCACCTGCACGCTACCCGGCAAGAACATCACCGACGCGCTCGCACCAATCACCAAATCAATCCAACGCTTCGGATGCGCGACGTTGTATGTGATCCGTGCCCCGCGAAGGTTCTAGCGCAGGTTGGGCGTTGGAACCGGTGTAGATTGCGGCGCACGTGACGATGGCCGACCGTCAGCAGCTCCACCAGGCGGCTGACCGCGAGCGTCGGACGATCTTCGGGGCGCGGGGGATGGCCCTGTTCTTCGCGCTCGGCTCGAGTTGCTTTTTTGTCGGCCCGTTCCCGGGCTATGCCTCCTTGGTGGGCGATCAGGCCGACGCGATCACCTTCTTTATCGGCTCGATTCTGTTCACGATCGGCGGCGGAATCCAGAGCCGTCTCGCCTGGCCAGACCGTGCCGCGCCTGACGGCGGTGCAGCTGCCTGGCGGACAGCGTGGATCCAGTCGGCCGGGACGCTGTTCTTCAACGTCACGACCTTCACCGCGCTCTCAAACGCCAGCTCAAGCTCGCACTACGACAGGCTTGTGTGGCGGCCGGACGCATTCGGCTCGGTCTGCTTCCTGATCTCGGGCTTCATCTTCTACCGCGCATCGCCGCGGCACGGTCCATGGCCCGACCGGGCCCACCACGGCTGGTGGGAACCCGGGGTCAACCTACTGGGCTGCGTGTTCTTCGGCATCTCGGCCGTGGCCGGCTACGTCGTCCCGTCCACCGGCTCGTTGCTCGACCTGGCCGCCGCCAACTGGAACACGTCGCTTGGAGCCGCCTGCTTCCTCGCATGTGCGCTTGCCACGCTGCGGGTCGGCAGGACGCTGAAGGTGCCGCGGCTGCGCCGCCTACAGGGAGTGGAGCACGAGATCGAGCGCCGCGTCGAAGAGATCGTGTGAGCCTTCGGCCCCTGCTCTCAGCGGGACTGGCGCCGGCGAGGCCTCTGCCGTGCGCGGTTGCGGCCCACGACTTTGCTGCTCGTGCCGCTGCGGGCGGCGTTTGACTGGTAGGTGCCATGGCGCTCCGCGGTGGTCGTGCCGAGCGAATGCTCGATACCGAGCTGGCCCGCCATCTGGCTGACCTCACGACGCTCGCCTGGGGCGACGAGCGTGATGCCGATGCCCTTGGCCGCCCGCGCGGCCGGTACGTCCGATCGCGGTGGACGTAGGTCTCGCTGTCGACCGGCGGGTCGAAGTTGATCACGTGCGAGATGCCGCTCACGTCGATCCCGCGCGCGGCGACGTCGGTGGCGACGAGCGTGTCGATCGCGGCCGGACTCGAACCGCGGCGAGCGCCGTCTCGCGCTGGCGCTGGGACTTGTTGCCGTGCATCGCGAGCGGCGTCGACGCCGTGGCGGTCCAGCCGCTTGACGAGCCGGTCGGCACCGCGCTTGGTCCGCACGAACACCAGCGGCGAGCTCGCGCTCGCGCGCAGCTCTGCGATCGAGCGCCTCGACGCGATGCTCGTCGTCGATCGGGACGAAGCGATGCTCGACGTCGGCGCTCGCTCGGCGCGCCGGAGGGCCCGTGCTCGTGCAGCGCGGCGTCGCTGGGTGTACTCGCCGCGCGATGCGCCCGGCCTCGCCGTCGAGGGTGGCCGAGAAGAACAGCGTCTGGCGCTGTCGGGGCACAGGCTCGACGATGCGGTCGACGGCCGGCCGAAAGCCCATGTCGAGCATCCGGTCGGCCTCGTCGAGCACCAGGATCCGGATCGTGTCGAGCGTGAACGCGCCGCGGGCGAGCAGATCCTCGAGGCGTCCCGGGGTCGCGACGAGGATGTGCGAGCGGGCGGCGTCGCGCGCCTGCTTGACGAGGCCGACGCCGCCGTAGACCGCGTGACGCGCAGCGCGCGCGCATGGGCGATCGCCGCGGATGTCCTCGGCGATCTGGGTCGCGAGCTCGCGCGTCGGCGCGAGGATCGAGCGCCGCCGGCGCGGCGCCGTCCGCCTCGATCCGCTCGACGAGCGGGATCCCGAAGGCGAGCGTCTTGCCCGAGCCGGTCGGCGACTTGACGAGGACGTCGCGGCCGGCGAGCACGTCGCCGATCACCGCAGTCCTGAATCGGCGAACGGCTGGGTGATGCCCTGCTGGGCAAGCGTGCTGACGACGGCGCGCGATACGCCGAGATCGGCGAAGGACTGCGTTGACATGCATGACTCCTTGGCGGCGCTGTGGGCCGCGAACGGTTCGGGAGGCTATGGCTGACCCGAACCGCTGACTGCGGGACCCAAGCAAGCTGCCTCGCGGCCGACGGCGCCGACCGCTCGCAAGCAACGTAGCAGGTGGGTCAGTCGACTTGCGAACGCGCTGCGCCTCGACCCGCTGCTCAGCGGATTCCAGTTGTCGCTCGAGATCCTCGAGGCGGGCGTTCGAACCCAGACCCCACCGGTAGAGCCTCGCTCGTAGGAGGGCAACACGGTCATGGTAGTAGCGCGCGTCAGCCTCCAGTACCTCGAGGTCGCCGGCCGAGCTCACGAATCGAACTCCAGGACCGAGTAGGCAGTCGGACCGAGAACCTCACGCAGCCCGTCACCGATGCCGACCTCCCCCTGGCGCCAAACGACGAAAGGCTGCCGCGGGCCCATGTCGAAGATCGCCAGCACGGTACCGCCTCGTAGCGGATCAGGGCTACCGACCTCGGTCATGCAGTCGACGCTTCCGCGGCGCGTCCAGAGCTTCGCAATCCGCCGCCTGCTGGGCCGGCGACCCATGTCGGCCTCGACCAGGTCGCGCATTTTGTCGTACGCCCGTTCGAGTTCGCCGCCACCGTCGTCGAGGGCGATACCAGGGATGAAGAATGCCGTCATAAGCCGCTAGAGACCATGCTCGCGGGCGTGCGTGCTCAGCGCTACGCCAAGCGCAGCAGGTTCGATCCTGGCTTCGAGATCACCGATCCGGTTGTCGTAGCGCTCCGACTCGCGATGCACCGAGTCCTGCAGCGCCTCGACCATCCGCTCAAGGTGTGAGATCCGCGCCTCCAATGCGTGCAACGCGGTCGAAGCCCCGGGGGCGTCGACCTCCGCCGACGACGTTTCGGCGACCGCAACCCGTCGAACCTGCCGGATCCGGGCGATCAGACTCTCGCGATCTCGAATGGTCTCATTCCTTTCCGTATCGCTTCGGCCGGGGAGGACGAGGCGGGTAGCGTTCGCGCTCCTCGTCGGTCATCTGGCGCACCACCAGCGCTCCGTTCTCGATCTGCTCACGAACGAGCTCCAACTTCGCCTGGCGTTTGTCCTCGGCGCGCTCACGTGACGTGCGCATCGAACTCCTTCCCTCGCCGGCGACGTCGTGCTGGGTCAGGGGAGATTCGCTGCGTCGGCACGGAGAACCTCGCGGGCGACCGTACGTCACCCGCCACCCTTCACCGTAGCACCAGAACCAGCGGTTGAAGAGGCGGCGGAACGGATAAGGTATGCCGCATCCCAGGTCTCCCAAATGCGCCAACATCACGCACAGCCAACTCGGGTGACCGACAAGCGACGGAGCCGTTCCGGCCCGTGACCGCCACGACCGAGATAACCGTCATCGGCGGCGCTCGCTACCTCGTCGATGGGGACGCCAGGGACATCGAGCGCGCGATTCTGGACGCGGCGCGTGGCTCTCTCATGCAACTGGCGTGGTTGGTCGAGGCGGAAACCGGCGCTCGGATCGGGGTCAATCCCGAGTGCGTGGTCATGCTTCGCGCGGCGAGCGCGTGAGATTCAAGTTCCGAGTTCGATAAGCTGTCGCCCTCGAGGCTTTTCGGTGGGACCGCTTCAGGCACCGCCGGGTTGCGTCGGAAAACAGGACAACTCGCACTCGTGACGGTCGGGACCCCGAATCGGTGAGGGCGGCGTTGATCTTTAGTCGCGTCGTCCATCCTGAACGGAGCTGTCTCATTTCGACTCTATCCGAGCCCGGGCTCGGGCCTAAAGCGCTCAGTGCCTATGCGCAGCCTCGCCTTTGGCGAAGCATGCTGGACATCGCCACGTCGATAGTTCCATACCTCGCGCTCTCGGTGCTGATGTTTTTCTCGCTCGGCGCCTCCGCGGCGCTGTCGATCGTGCTTGCCGTTCTGGCGGCGGGGTTCCTCGTCAGGAGCTTCGTCGTCTTTCACGACTGCACACATGGGTCGCTGTTTCGCTCGAAGTGGGCCAACCGCTATGTTGGGAGGGTCGCGGGACTTCTGGTGCTCTCACCGTTCGGGCGCTGGCGCCATGACCATGCTGTCCACCACGGCAGCTCGGGTGACCTTGATCGCCGTGGCGTCGGTGATGTGGTGACGCTGACCGTCTCCGAGTATCGCGCGCGGTCCGCAAAGGGACGCCTCGCCTACCGGCTGATACGCAACCCGCTGGTGATGTTCGGTATCGGTCCGATCATCGCGATGATGATCGGACCCCGGATCGCGACGCGTGCGCAGCGTCCGAGGATGCGTCACAGCGTGCTCCTCACCGACTGCGTTCTGTTCGCGGTCGTCGGAGCGCTCTGCTTCCTGGTCGGGTGGCAGACGTTCCTGATCGTCTGGGCACCCTCGGCGATGCTGGCGGGCTCGGTCGGTATCTGGCTCTTCTATGTCCAGCACCAGTTCGAAGATGCGTACTGGAAGCGCAACGATGATTGGAGCTACACGGAGGCCGCGATGCGGGGCAGCTCATTCCTTCGGATGCCGTGGATCCTCCAGTTCTTTACGGGCAACATCGGCCTGCACCACATCCATCACCTCAACGCGCGGATACCGAACTACAACCTCCAGCGTGCGCACGACGAGAACCCGGTGTTTCAGCAGGTGACGACGCTCTCTCTGCTTGACGCTGTGCGGGCGGTTCAGCTCAAGCTGTGGGACGAGGAGCAGGGGACGATGGTCACCTTCGCGCAGGCCCGTGCCGTGCCGCCCGGCGAGCTCGTTCCTGCTCGAGCCCGAGCCGCCTGAGCTCCGGGCGAGCTCCGTTGACCTCACCCGGAGCTGCGGAGTAATCTTCGCTGGCGACGACGTCTGAGGTGTCCGTGCGCCTTGGGTCGCGTCACGTTAACGAGTAGTGGACGGCCGAGACCTAGCGGGTTTCGCCGGACAAGGAGCAAATTGGATGGAAAGCCTGTCGGGGAAGGTTTCCCCCGAGAATCTCGCCGGTGGACGGTTGCTGGCGCAGATCTCTACCAGCATCGTCGCCCTCCTGCGTGAGCACTACGGCCGCGGACCGATGAAGGCGAAAACGTACGCGATCGACGACATCATCGTCGTCGTGATGCGGGGTAGCGGTTTCACCGCGCTTGAGCAGACGCACATGGACAGTGGTCAGCCCGGGCGCATCGTCGAGATGCGCGAGGAGTTTCAGGCGATGATGGCGGAGCGCTACAAGCACACAATCAAGTCACTGACCGGCCGCAATGTGGTCGCATTCATCTCACAGGCCCACGTCGAGCCGGACATCACCGTCGAGATGTTCTTCGTCGACGGGCCGCTCCCGGGCTTCGGGGCCGTCGAAATCACTGATCCCTGACCGCCGGATCCCCCTCGGCTCTCACCTCTGACGGCAGTGCCCTCGACACCCACGCGATCGCCACGAACTGAAGCGGGAGCCTGGCCCATAGGAGCCAGGCCGGAAGGCGATCAGCGCCCTTGATGTCCTGTGGGCGGACGGCCATGTGAACGTTCGCCGGGAAGACGGCGAGGAGGAGCGCGATCAGATAGCGCCGGGCAGGCTTTTCAGCCCCGGGGATCATCGCCAGCGCGCCGCCGCAGATCTCGGCCACGCCTGTCGCGCGGTTGATCGTCCTGCGGTTGCCGGGGACCCATGGCGGCACGATCGCCTCGAAGAACCGTGCTCCGAACGTCAGGTGGGCGACTCCCATCGACAGGAAGAATCCGGCCAGAGAAGCTCTGATCCGAGTCATTGGCCCACCACGATATCGCTCGTCGGCATGGCGTCTCTGAGTCGAGGTGGCGCCGCCCTGCGTGGGCGGCTAGGCTCAGGACTGATCTGAAGGTGCCTGATTCCATGGGAGAGCTCACATGTCGAATGGCTATGACTACATCGTGATCGGGGCCGGCTCGGCCGGGTGCGCGGTGGCAGCACGGCTCAGTGAGGATCCGGCGGCGAGCGTGCTGCTGCTGGAGGCCGGCGGGTCGAACCGCAAGCTCGACGTCAAGGCGCCGCTCGCGTTCAGCAAGCAGTTCCATTCGAAGCTCGACTGGGACTACTGGACCGAGCCCGAACCCAACCTCAACGGCCGTCGGATCTTCTCGCCGCGGGGCAAGATGCTCGGTGGCTCCAGTTCGATGAACGCGATGATCTACATCCGTGGCAACCGGCTCGACTACGACGCCTGGGCGGAGCAGGGCGCGACCGGTTGGGCGTACGACGATGTCCTGCCGGTATTCAAGCGCGCAGAGAACAACGAACAGTTCGCTGACCACCTACACGGCCGCGGCGGCCCGCTCAATGTGACGCAGATCAAAGACGTCGATCCCGTCTGCCGCAGCTACGTCGAGGCCGCCTGCTCGCTCGGAATCCTGCGAAACAGCGACTTCAACGGCGCCCAGCAAGACGGCGCAGGCCAGTTTCAGGTCACCCAGCGTCGCGGGCTGCGGTTCAGCGCCGCCGAGGCGTATCTGCGCCCGGCCAGGCGCCGGAAGAACCTGACGATCCGAACCAATACGCTGGTCAGGAAGGTGATCGTCGAGCGCGGCCGGGCGGTCGCAGTTGAGCTCAACGGCGCTCGCGGCGCACATGAGCGGATCGACGCGATGACCGAGGTCATCCTCGCCGCCGGCGCGTTCAACACCCCGGCGCTGCTTCAGCATTCGGGGATCGGGCCCGCCGACTTCCTCAAATCGGTCGGTGTCGAGCCGATCGCGGATCTGCCAGCCGTCGGCGAGCATCTGATGGAGCACCCGATCGTCTACGTCACACATGAACTTGCCGAAGGCCAGATCGGGCTGTTCGACGCCGAAGAGCCCAAACATCTCGCGAACTGGGTCCTGCGACGGCGCGGGAAGCTGGCCAGCAACTTCGCCGAATGCGGAGCCCACATCCGCACCGACCCGGCGTTGCCGGCGCCGAACTTCCAACTGCTGTTCGGTGCCGGCTTCTTCTTCGAGCACGGCCTCGTGTCGTGGGATGCTCCGGCTGCGGGGATGGCTCTCTCCTACATCGCGCCCCAGAGTCGCGGCTCTGTCCGGGTTCGCTCGGCCGACCCCGCGCGGAAGCCTGCGGTCACGCTCAACATGCTCTCCGAGCAGTCAGAGATGGACCAGATGATCGCCGCGGTCCAGCGCGCGCGGGAGATCGTCGCCGCTGCCCCGGCGCGTGACGTGCTCGCGGCTGAGATCACCCCCGGCCCACAGGTCCGCAGCCGCGAGGAGATAGCCGCCTGGATCCGCACGACCTGCCAGCACACGTATCACCCGGCCTGCAGTGCAAGGATCGGTTCTCCTGAGGACGGAGCGGTCGACCCAGAACTGCGCGTCCACGGAATCGAGCGGCTGCGGATCGCCGACTGTTCCGTGATGCCGAGGGTGATCCGAGGCAACACCCATGCGGCCGCCGTGATGATCGGTGAGCGATGCGCAGAGCTCCTGCAAAGCAGCGACGCTCACAGCGACGCTCCCGACCCGCTCAGCACGCCGGCGGCCGCCGCCGCGAATTAGCGACTCGCCGGTCTCGGCCCGCATCGCGCCGCGCGATGCGGGAGCATGTCGTCAGTGGCAATCGAAGACCTTTCCGGCAGCGTCGACGTTTCGACCGCGACGTCGGCGTGGAGGTGGTCTTCCTGGCGCGCGATCGGAACCGCCGTCATTGGTCTGGCCAGTTGTGTCGCGCTGATCCTGGTGGCGCCGCCCGATCGGGTGCTCGCCCAGCTCGCGAACATGAGCGTCAGCTGGGTAGTCGCGGCGATCGGGCTGGAGTTCGTGTCATGCCTGAGCTACGTCGTGGTCTTTCGGCGCTTCTTCCCGGAGCCGCCACGCGCCGTCAGCTGGCGGGTGGCGTGGATCGCAATGGGTGTGGGTGCGATTCTTCCCGGCGGCAACATCTCATCAGCCGCGGCGACTGGACTGCTGCTGCGCCATCACGGTGTCGCCACCCGCAGGTTGATCGAGCGCTGCGCCGCGCTCCTATGTCTGCTGACCGCGTTGGGATTCTGTCTGAACGGCATCGCCGGACTGCTGTTGCTCGCGGGGGTGCCGGACGGTCCGCATGGTCTGAGCCACGCCGGCATCCCGATCCTCGTCTCGGTCTGTGTTCTCTCGGTCGCTGCGCTGGTTGTGCTCGGCGCCCGAAGGGTCGGTGCCGGCGCTCCCCGCGTGATCCGCGGCGTCGCTGCCGGGCTCGAGGGGGCGTGGGGGGAGATCGGAAGGCTGAACTGGCGGCTGCTCGGCGCGGTCGGCTTCATGGTCTTCGACATGGCAGCCCTGTGGGCCGCCTGCGCAGCGACCGGCCATCGGATCGGGTTCCTCGCTGTGATGATCGCCTACTGCATCGGTTACCTGGCGACAGCGATACCGATGCCGGCCGGTCTGGGCGTGCTCGACTCGGGACTCGCTGCGTCGCTGGTGCTCTACGGGCTCTCACCGGCCGCGGCCGTCGGCGCCGTGCTGATGTACCACGCGATCTCGATCTGGGTGCCGGGCCTGGGCGGCCTGATCGCATGGTTGCCGACTCGGCGCCGGCGACTGGTCACGGCCGGCCTGAAGCCGGCGCCGTCCGGGGTGTGATCGCCGCTACGGCGTCCCGCTCGCGGTTGACGGCGGGCGCGGCACCGCGGTCGCGCCGGGCGACCTGAAAGCTCTCATCGGCGCTGAGCGCGGAGGTCGGCGATTCGGATGATCTCCTGCCAGCGGCCCTTGCGAAACCGACCTGCGCGCTCGAGTCCCTGCGATGCGAGCGCGCGTACCTGCTGCTCGATCTCGGGGTCGTGCGTGTGGTAGGCAGCATCGGTCAGAAGTCGCGCCGCCTCCGTGTCATCGCCGGCCGTGAGGTGGTCGCGCGCCTTCAGCACGAGGTCCTCGACACTCGGGTGATCGGCCATGTCTGGCTTGGACATGTCGCCTCCTATGGTGGTTGTTCAGCAAAGCTGTTGTAGGTGGTGCTGGACTCCTGCTCGTGCGATCGAAAGGTTCTACGCCCGACCCCCGGCAAGCTACAAATCAGCTACAGCATCGCTGTTGTGAACGCTTCGGCTCTCAGGTGATCGCAACGCCCTGCCAGTTGGCGCGGAAATCCACATAAATACACGTTTTACGTGACGCCAAGCCTGGTGCCGGAGGCCCAACCGGTCGATAACGATGATCCTATTCAGCAGCGACGCTTGACCCTGCGAGTGATGCTGGGTGGTCGATTCGAGGTCATTGCAGGCGTCGCGCCAGAATCACGGCGTCAATGCCGGCGCCAACGGCTCCCGTCGCCGGTCGCCCGGCCGGTGCCCGACCAGAAACAGAGTTCCGCCTGGCGCGACCCAAGCATCCATCCGGCGCACCATCTCGTGTACCGAACCCGCGATGTGGACGTACAGACAGGTGACAACGAGTGCTGCGGCCGCGGGTTCCAGGTCGCGAGATCGGCCTCGATCCAGACGACTCGCTCGCTGACTCCCAGAAGCCTCGGTCAAAGTTCGGCGCGGCCACGATGACCGTGCGGGGCGCTATCCGAGCTCGCCCGGGAGGTTGGGGAGTATCTCGAGCTGCTCGTCGGTGAACAGCTGAGGCTGCGGCCAGTTTCGTAAGCTGCCGCGCGACCGGAGCGACGTCGGCCTGAGCGTGACGGCGAGCACCGCACCGAGGGCGCCCACGCTCCGGGCAAGACGGCCTGACAGTTCTTGATGTGAATCCAGCATGCTTGCTCCCGGGGCCGGGCGTCGGAGCTGTGAGTGCATTGTCGCCGACGCGGGGGATCCCGGCGTAGTGCCCACGACTCTTGAACTTCCGCTCGAATGAGAGGAAAGTAATACGCCCCTGACGGCGTCCTCGGACCGGAAGACCGGCGAGGTGTCGATCAGAAGGGACGCTCGTGGCGGCTCCGGGGCGGCGATGCTCGGTCGTGTTGTCCGACCAGTCGTAGTCGCGGCAAGTCACGGGCACGTGTCGCAGTGTCACCAACGATGGAGGCCAGGATGAGCAGCGTCCGTGTGGACAGCCAGAGCGTGACCGCCAGCCCGCCGGTGGCGGCGGGGGAGGTGAGGCTCGAGGTCGTGGTGTTGCCGGTCTCGGATGTCGATCGGGCTAAGGAGTTCTACGCAAACCTGGGCTGGAGGCTCGACGCCGACATCGCGCGCGGTGACAATCTGCGGCTGGTGCAGTTCACACCTCCAGGCTCCGGGTGCTCCATTCAATTTGGCACGAACATCGCGTCGGCTACGCCCGGTTCGGCCCTGAACGTGTACTTGGTCGTCTCCGACATCGAGGCCGCACGTGACGCGCTGCTCGCGCGCGGCGTGAACGTGAGCGAGGTGTTTCACGAGGGCGTCCTGGGCGCTCGATTCCACGACTCCGATCGGGTGAGCGGAGCGGCGCCCGACCGAAGCAGCTACGGCTCGTTCGCGGTCTTCAGCGACCCCGATGGCAACGGCTGGCTGCTGCAGGAGATCACGACTCGGCTCCCGGGCCGCTGAGAGGAGAGGTCATGACCACGACGTATGAGTCCGTGAGCGATCTCGCCGAGGCTCTCAGGCGAGCGGAAGAGGCGCACGGTAAGCATGAGGAGCGAACGGGCAAGGAGGATCCGAACTGGCCGGATTGGTATGCCCTCTACATGGTGCGTGAGCGCGCCGGCGAGGAGCTGCCGGAATGAACAGCGACTACGACGTGATCGTGATCGGTGCCGGCTCGCCGGGCGAGCATTGCGCGGGCGCGCTGGCCGAGGGCGGGCTGCGGGTGGCAGTCGTGGAGCGCGAGCTCGTGGGAGGGGAGTGTTCGTACTGGGCGTGCATCCCGTCGAAGACGCTGCTGCGGCCTGGCGAGGCGGTCCACGAGGCGCGTGACGCGGCAGCGAGTGCCGAGGTGGATGTCGAGGCGGCGTTTGCCTGGCGTGACTACATGGTCTCGGACTACTCCGATGCGGGACAGGAGCGCTGGTTGGCCGATCACGGCATCGGCCTGCTGCGCGGCAGCGGCCGACTTGCCGGGCCGGGTGTTGTCGAGGTCGACGGCGTGCGCCACACCGCCGACCACGTGGTCCTCGCGAACGGTGCCGATCCGGTCGTTCCGCCCGTCCCGGGCCTGCGCGATCTCGAAGGCGTATGGACCAGCCGCGAGGTGACGTCGATGAAGGCGATTCCGCGGCGGCTGCTGATCCTGGGTGGCGGGCCGGTCGGGGTCGAGATGGCGCAGGCGGTGCATCGACTCGGCGGCGAGGCGGTTGTCATCGACATGGCCGAGCACGTACTCGGCCACGAGTCGGCGCCGCTGGGCGAGGCGCTCGGCGAGGCTCTGCGCCGCGAGGGCATCGAGCTGGCGCTGACCGCCAACGTGACGGCCGCCCGCCGCGATGGAGAGGACTATGTCCTCGATGTCGATGACGGACGTGAGTTGCGCGGCGACCGTCTGCTTGTTGCCACGGGTCGGCGCCCACGGGTCCGCGAACTCGGCCTCGAGTCCGTCGGTGTCGAGCCCAACGCTCACGGAGTCCCGGTCGACGCGCACCTGCGCGTGGCGGATCATCTGTGGGCGATCGGCGATGTCAACGGCATCTGGCCGTTGACACATGTCGGTAAGTACGAGGGGGAGGTGGTCGCCGCGAACATCCTGGGGCAGCCGCGGGAGGCCAACTACGACGCGGTGCCGCGGGTGGTCTATACCGACCCGCAGGCTGCGGCCGTGGGCGCCTCCGCCGGCCGCTTCAGCGCCAGCGTGCCGGTAGCAGAGATCGCGAAGACCGCGACCTACACGCGGGCCGACCAGAACGGCTTTCTGACACTGCTCAGCGACGGCGACTGGCTGACTGGCGCTTACGCGCTCGGGCCTGAGGCGGGCGAGTGGATGCAGCAGGCCACGCTGGCGATCCGCGCCCAGGTCGCACTCGACGTCTGGGCGGACACGATCCAGCCGTTCCCCACGTTCTCCGAGATCTACGTCGCCGCGCTGAAGCAGCTCCGCGGCAAGATCTCTGCGGCCCATAAGCCGGTCGCCGCGTGACCGTCGGTAGCGATGCTTCAGCGGCGACCACAATTCGGCCCCGCCGGGATGTCCCCGACTATCGGCGCGCCGGTGTTGGTTGCGCTAGCTGTAGCAGTAGCAGTAGCAGTAGCAGTAGTGCTCGTCTGTCATGGCGGGGGCAGCGCCGGTGTGAATACGTTCAACGCCTGTATCGGTCAAAGGCGTTTTCTCGATACGACGGAGCGCAGATCGGGCCACCGAGTCATTGACACGATCGAGGACCGGGCGCAGGGCGCCGTCGTTGGCGAGTTCGCGGTGCTTCCATCGCCGCGGGCTGCCGGATCGTTCACCGGCACGATCGGCCCGCCGAGCGGAACCGGAGAGAGCAATGGCCGGATGGTCCTACTCACCAGAGTCCCTACCGGGCGGGACACAAACGCCATCTTGACCTGTGGGATGCCGGAGTTCCCGGTCGCGCCTTGAGGAGCCGTCTCCGCAGCTTCTTCGACCTCGATCCCTCTAGGTCCGCCATGCTCACGGACGGCCTCGAAACGTTGACGCGCGCGGGTCTGGTCCGCTGTCGTGCTACTTGCCTGCTGCTCGCTTGAGCTTGTTGATCTCTGCCTGGAGCTGCCAGCTCGGAAACCACTTGATGTCCACAGAGAGATTGGTGCTCTCGTTTGTCACGTGCTGGCTCATCTGGTTGTCAGCGAGGCACGGCGTAAAGCCGTTGAAGCTCAAACAGCCTGTAAAGCTCGAGTGCCGCACGTAGTCCAACGAGACCTGGCTGGGGGCGCCGTCGGCCCGACTCAGGAAGCTGCGGGGCGGCATTTTCACCCAGTACTGGTAGGGACCAAATAGCTGGCTCGCCTGATCCGGGACGCCGAACGGATTTCCTTCAGGCGACGCCTCCAAGCCGTCCGGAACCTCGCTGTAGAAGCCGCAGGGAGTGTAGCTGGGGTCACCGAAACTCCCTATTTCCAGCACCCACCGACGGCCCTGGAATGTCTTCCAAACGTTGGGAGGCCCCTCCTTCGACACTCGCGATGGTTCGTAGAACAGCTGGCCGTTATAGACCAGCTTATTGAGCGGGGACTGGTAGCTGCCGTGGCACGGCGCCTGCGTGGGCGATCCCTGGCTGGCCTCGGCAGACTCGCTGGTCCAGTTGGAGTCTGCTTCCAGCACCGGTGCGAAGTGGCCCGATTCCGTTGCGGCGGGCTCCAAGACCGGCTCACCACCGCTCACCGAGTACTCGAAGATCGATTTCTCGAACCAGTACCAGTCGAACTCTTCCGTGCCGGTGCGCCCATTTGCCTTGAGGTTCGTCCCATAATTCTGCGAGAACTGCCCGCCGGAGCTCGCCTCGATCAGAAAGCAGCACTCGGACTCAGACGCTGAGGCGTGCGCTCGCGCGGGCGCGGCGGCGGCGGTCCCCGAGCCAGTCGTTGCGAGCGCCAGGGCAACAGCCGCCACGACGCAAGCCACCGCCGTCGTCCAGATCATCGAGCAAAACCGACGCGAGATGGTCATCTCGGCAAGCCTACCCGCCCCAATTCCAGAACACCACCAATTTGAGCAGACTCGTCAGGGAATCGCGACTTCGCTTATGACCCAGGCCGAGGAGAACAACTGGCCGATCGCGGTCCCCGCCGGGGATCAAGGTCTCCATCAAACAGACCTGCCTCAACCGGCACCTGGAACGCGGGCTCGATGCCGATGCCAATATCCCAGCCAATGGAACTGCGCGTCGCCCGTCACACGGATCGACTTGAGGAGGTGGTGGCGTTCTATCGTGACCTCGTCGGACTTCCGGAGGTCGGTCGGTTCACCGACCACAATGGCTATGACGGCGCCTTCCTCGAGATCCCGGGAACGGGATCGCAACTCGAGTTCACGACGGGCGGCGAGTGCTCTGCACCCGAGCCACACCCCGAGACATTGCTTGTGCTCTACCTAGTCACGCAGAAGGATCTCGAAGCGATCGCGGCGCGTCTTGAGCGAAGTGAGAGAACGCCCGAGAACCCCTACTGGCAACGCAACGCCCGCTCCTTCGCCGACCCGGACGGATATCAGGTGCTGCTCACTCTCAAAGCAGACACCGCGGCCTGACCGGTCTGCTCAGTTTGCTGGGTTGGTTGAGGTGCTGAGGCGTTGGAGAGTGGCCAGCACGCAACCGGGAGCCTCGACCCATGGGAAATGGCCGGCCGCCTGCACCACAGTCAGGAACGCACCGGGCGAGAGCTCGGCGCTCGCCCGTGCGGCTTGTCCCCATGGCATCGGGCTCGCTGCTCCGGCGAGCACCCCGTACGGCACTTCGGTCGCCGCAAGCGCGGCACTCACCTCATCCAAGCCCGTGCCGATCTCGGCAAAGATCCCGACGTAGGCGTCGACGGAGACGTGTATCTCCGGCATCGGCGGCGCGGTCTCCGGGTCCGCAAAGTAAGCGGGCCAAACGATACTCAGCGCCTCAAGCGACTCAGACACCGACGCCTCCCCGGCAGTCTCAAGCTCGTCGAGTTCGCGAGCGCGCTCTCGGCCTTGTCTCGGCGTCCTCGCCGTCATCTCGGCATCGAACGCCGCCATGCCACCATCACCGACAACACCGAGCGGATCAACCGCCAGCGCGCCCCATAGCCGCTCGGGATGGGCGGCCACCATTCGCAACACGAGGCGCCCACCCCACGAGTGCCCGACAACGAACGCGCGCTCCCAACCAAGCGCATCGAGAACCGCAACGACGTCCGCGATCGCCTGAGGAATCGTGAACGGACCCTCCGTCGTCGACGGTGCAAGGCCTCGCTGCTGAAACGAGGCGACGCGAAACCCGGACTCAAGTTCAACCCCGACATCATCAAGGTAGGAGAAGCTCAGCCCCGGACCGCCATGAAGCAGTAACACCGGCGCCCCAGAGCCGCCGATCCACCCGATCAGCGACCCTCCCACGACGGGCACGCTGAACTTCTCACGACCTCTCACAGGGGTTCAGACTACGGATCCCAGCCCTTCCGAGCGCCACGCCACGAGATCGGTATCACCTCGCGGTGCTCGGACACGAGCGCCGCGCCGGCATCAACCGAATGGCGGCATCAGGCGCCGGGTTGTCCCGTCAGCGCGAGCCGAGCGCAGATTGAAGATGATCGAAGGGTGAATGTCGAGCTCGCGGACGACTGCGGCATGGAGCCAGACGTTCCACAAACTCATCGTGAGCGTCGTCGCCGCCGCGGCTCCGAGCGTCCCGAATACGGGTGTCAGGACGGCAAGGAGAACAACGTGGATAAGCGCAACCCATCCGTAGACCCGGGCGGCCACGTTCTGACGGCCTGACAGCAGCATGAGCCAGCCGACCGAGCCAGCGGCGGCATTGATGATCTGCCCGACGAGCAGGACGCGCAGCTGCCACTCGGCAGATGCGAATGCCGGCCCGAAAATCGTGAGGACGAGAGGCGCGCAGATGGCGAGAATGATGCTGAGCAGACACGATGGCCAGAACGCCCAGGCGGTTATTGCGGATACAAGCTGCTGAAGGTCCTTATGGCGGTCCTGTGCGAACAGGACTGAGAACATCGGTGCTCCGATCGCGTTGACCGCGATCAGAATGAGCCCGACCAGGCTTGCCGTCTTGGCGGCCGCGCCGTAGAGGCCGGCGGCGCGGTCCCCGAGGATGGCGCCGACCATGACGATGTCGGTTTGCTCGACGATGACTATGAAGCCCGACACTAGGAGCAGCGGGAGAGCTGCTTTGATCCAGATGCACCGTTCGTACACGGGTCGTGCTGACAAAACAATTGGACCTAGCGAGCGACGGAACCGCCACGCCTGGAGTCCGATCACAAAGAGCGTGGCCGTGGTCGTGAGGGCGAGAGCAATGCTGCTATCGAGCTGGTGACCGAACGCGAGGACACCGGCGGCGCCCAAGATGACGAGGCTGGGACGCAGGAGAAGAGACGGCGCATAGGCGAGCCCGATTCTCCGAAAACTACGGACGATTTCCTGCTGAAGGGCCATCAGGGCGAAGAGGGGCACCATCACAAAGCCCATCACCGAGTCGGGGACAGACGCGTTGCTCTGCCAGCCAAGGGATAGAACCAGCGTGATTCCAAGCAGGGCGATCAACGCGCCGATCAGGACGGTTCCCACGAGGCTGGTGGCGAGCACGCCCCTCACCCGTCCCCAGTCCTGGCGATTTGAATAATCGGGTAGCACGCGAAGAACCAGAATGGGGAATCCCATCCCCGCCGCGACTGCCAGGAGCCCGCTCCATGCAATGACGTAGGTGTATGTGCCATAGGCAGTCGCACCGAGCCACCGCGCGAGGCAGAGCTGCATCACAAACGCAATCGCGGCGCCGGCTGCATACAGTGCAAACCCGATCCCGACTCCGCGAGCAAGGATGCGCGACCCGACGGACGCGGTGGCGACGCGATTCAGCTTCCGGCGGTGAAGCGCCATTGCGGTCCCCGCGGTGGCGCCCAGGCCGATGACCGTCGCCGCCAGACGAGAGGCGGCTTTGACATCAACGTCATCCTAGCTACTTCCCCGGGCTAAACGGCTGAGCCGAAACGGCCGCATCGGGATCGATGCGGCCGAGTCAGGCTTGTGAGTGGTGCCCGGATGGAGCGGGAACGATTGTGCCCATCTCCGCAGCGCAGCACGCGGCTGTTCTTGCGCGATACGCAACGATTCCCTCGAAATCACAACTAAAAGGAGAAACAGTGGAATACCGGCAACTCGGGCGCTCGGGCCTGCGTATCTCGGCGCTGACGCTGGGCACGATGGGGTTCGGTGGCGGCGGCGTGTTCGCCAAAGTCGGCACCGGCGACGTGCAGGACGCCCGGCGTCAGATCGACCTGGCCCTCGAGGCCGGCGTCAACATGATCGACACGGCGGACGTTTACTCGATGGGCAAGACGGAGGAGATCGTCGGCGAGGCGCTTGGGTCGCGCCGGGACGACGTCATCCTGGCCACCAAGGCCCGCTTTCCGACGGGCGACGGGGCGAACGACGCGGGACTCTCCCGCCATCATCTCGTCCGGGCCTGTGAGGCCAGCCTGCGGCGGCTCGGCACCGATTACATCGACCTCTACCAGCTCCACGGGTGGGATGGGCAGACGCCGCTCGAGGAGACGCTCGGCGCCCTCGAGCACCTCCTCCAGAGCGGCAAGGTGCGCTATGTCGGGTGTTCGAACTTCGCCGGCTGGCAGGTCATGAAGGCGCTCGGCATCGCCCGCGCGGAGGGTTTGCCGGTCTTTGTCAGCCAGCAGGTGTACCTGTCGCTCCAGGAGCGCTCGGCCGAGTACGAGATCGTCCCCTCGGCGCTCGATCAGGGATTGGGCCTGCTCATCTGGAGTCCGCTCGCCGGCGGCCTGCTCTCGGGCAAGTACCGCCGTGACCAGCCGGCGCCCGAGGGCTCCCGGCACGCCACCGACTGGGACGAGCCGCCGGTCTACGACGAGGACAAGCTCTGGGGCACCGTCGATGCGTTAGTCGAGGTCGCCGAAGCGCACGGCGTGTCCGCGGCTCAGGTCGCATTGGCCTGGCTGCTCCGGCGGCCGGCAGTCACGAGTCTCGTCGTTGGCGCCCGCACCGAAGAACAGCTCCGTGACAACCTCGCTGCGATCAACTTGCAGTTGAGCGCGGAGGAGCACCAGCGCCTCGAGCGGGTGAGCCGCCCGGCGCTCATCTATCCGTTCTGGCATCAGAGGAAGACGGCAGCCGATCGCCTGGGGATCGGCGACCTGTCGCTGATCACGCCGGGTCCCCTGAATCTCATGGCCCGCGCAGCACGAGCACGCAGTTCTGTCCGCCGAACCCAAACGCGCTGATGGTACGCACCCGTCGGGATGCCCCCGCCGGACGCCGCCGAAGCGCTCTTTCACGTCGTCGACGCCTCTTACGAAAGTAATCGATCCTGCTCAGAGCAACATCCACCCGGTTATTGCCTGCGAATCGACCAGATCGGCCGGGCTGAACCTTGACAAAGCCATGGTCGGCTGAGAGTGTCCTCCGACAAAGGTGATGGCTAGGAGCATCCGGTGCTGCATGATTTCTTGACTCAGGCGGCGCTCCGTTCGCCTGGCGTCCAGGCGATTAGCGCGGGTGGAGCGACTCTGACCTACGGTCAGCTCGGACACGACGCGACTGCTGTAGCCCACTCGCTCCGCGCGTCCGGTGTGCAGGCTGGTGACAGAGTCATCGTACTCAGCCCGAACACGATCACGGCGGCCGTCGGCTTCTGGGCCGTGGTGATGTGCGGGGCCGTGGTGGTAATGATCAGCCCGCGGATGCCTGCTCATAAGCTGGCGTGGGTGCTGAAGGACGCTGATGCGGCCGCGCTGATTACGGACGAATCCCTGGTAGGCGTCGCCGTGGCCACCGGCTTGGCGAAGCTCCGCGCCGTCATCGTCGCTGGGCCTCATTCTGCGCTTGCCGACCTGCCCCAGCACGCTCACTCAGTAACGCTGGATGACGCCGTTGCCGCCGGCTCACACGCCGCCGACGGCCTACACGTCCCTGCTCGCACGGATCTGGCGGCGTTGATCTACACGTCTGGTAGTAGCGGAGAGCCGAAGGCCGTAATGGTGACCCACGGAAACGTGGATGCAGCAGCGACCGCGATTTGCGGCTACTTGGATCTCACGTGCCATGACGTGTTGCTGTGCGCGTTGCCCTTGTCATTCGACTACGGCCTCTATCAGATGATCATGAGTGTGAAGGTCGGTGCACGCTTGGTGCTGGAGCGGTCATTCGACCTCCCTGGACAGATCCTCAACACGATCGTGCGTGAGGGAGTGACCGTCTTCCCAGGGGTTCCGACTATGTTTGCGATGCTGGCAAGGCTTCGTTCGCCTGAGCGCTGGGACTTGACCGGCGTCCGAACGATCACAAGTACTGGATCCGCCCTCGCGAGCGAACAGGTGGCTTGGCTCCGCGGTGCCTTCCCGAGGGCACAGATCTTCTCGATGTACGGGTTGACGGAATGCAAGCGTTGTACGTATCTGCCGCCGGTCGACCTTGAGCGGAAGCCGCGTAGTGTCGGCGTTGCCATCCCTGGCAATGAGATCTGGCTGGTCGACGCCGAAGATCGGGTCGTCGCGGTTGGCGAGGTCGGTGAGCTGGTCGTACGTGGACCGACGGTCATGGCCGGCTATTGGCGCCGCCCCGAGGAAACGGCTCGACGCCTTCGCCCGGGACCGGATCCCGGAGAGTTTGTGCTCTACACCGGTGACCTGTGTCGGCTCGATGATGACGGGTACCTCTATTTCGTCTCGCGGATGGACGACGTGATCAAGTCACGCGGGGAGAAGGTCGCTCCCGCCGAGGTCGAGGCCGCGCTGCGATCTTCGCCCGGTGTGCTTGAGGCCGCTGTAGTCGGCCGGCCTGACGAGGTTCTCGGTCAGGCCATCCACGCCTTCGTAGTAGTGGACAACCGCAGCCAGGTGACGCCCGCCGTTCTTCGCGCGGCATGCTGCGAGCGGCTGGAGCCATTCATGGTCCCGCAAGCCATCAAAATCGTCGACACCATGCCCCGGACGGCGAACGGGAAGATCGAGAAGGCCGCGCTTGTCTGATTCCTTGGTTCGCACGCAACTGCAGGACCGGGCAATTGCCTCGCACGCTACACCCGGCCTCGAATTCATCGCCCAGTACGAGGGGCTCGGTTCGTTCATGGGGATCGGACTTGCCGTCAGGCGCGGCGCGGAGAGCCCAAACCGATCACCCAGGAGAAGCTGAGGAGATACAGGATGCCCACCGTCATCGCGCTCAAGGACGTTCTCGCCGACCTCCGCGGCGATCCGGATCTCAAGAATCTCCCTGATGACGCGAGTGTGATCAGCGATGTGGGCCTGGACTCCCTCGAGTTGCTGCAGTTCATGCTCGAGGTCGAGGCCAGCCTGGCGATCGAAGTCGATTTCGAGCGGCTGAGCTACGACCACCTCGAGTCGCTGGCTGATCTCGCCTCGTTCCTTGACTCAATGCCCCGGCAGTGACGCCGCTCACCGTACTTACGTCGGCTGTTGGCCTCGGCGCGTATGTCGCGGCCATGCTGCATCACGCACTGTTGCGCGATGCGGGGTATCCAGTCGACGTCGAGGTCGTCGAGGGCTGGTTCACCGACCACCATATCGAGCGCCACCTCATGCACCAGCAGGCCTTCCATCGAGACTTCCGGCTTGCGATTGCCGGTCGACGGATGGCCGGGAGCGTCGAGGGGCGCCTTGACGACGAACGCATCAATCGACTGCTAACCGCCTGGCGAGGAGACGGCCGTGTCCGCTTTTTTGTTTGGTCCGGATATTGGCTGCCGGTGCTCGAGCGCTATGCGGCTTCCGTGCCGGACGTGCGCATTGAACTGGATTTCTGCTTCAGCGACGCCATCGAGAGCGATTCCTTTCGTGTCCACCACGAGCCGGCGGGCGTCCTGCGACGGGAGGTCTGGTTATGGAGCTGGCGACGGCGCGCCCTGGGCAGGCGCCTCGCCGTCCCGGCGGGCGCTCCGCTTCCCTTCGCTGAGCGAGCGCGGCGGCTTGTCGCACACGGTGGCGGTTGGGGCTTGGGGACCTACGCCGAGGTGCTGACGGAGTTGTCCCTAGCCGGCTATGCGCTCGATGTTCTCGGTCCCGGTTCTCCTGACTGGGAGGGCCGAGGACCGCTCGACCGGCGCTTCGTTGGCGACCCCCAGTGGCACCCTTGGGTACGCAACGCTGCTGGAGACCTCACCTTCCCGCCGCTCGGGGAGGTTCGCCCCGACGGCGAGGTGCGCTATCGATCGGAGCTCAGATTTCCTGCGGCACACGTGAATGTTCGCGAGGCGATGGCCGTGGTCAGCAAGCCGGGTGGCGGCACGCTGCTCGATTCACTCGCTGCGGCCACGCCCATCGTGCTCCTCACCCCATGGGGCGAGCCGGAGGCCAGGAACGCGGCGCTGTGGGAGGAGCTCGGCTTCGGGATCGACTTCCAGCGCTGGCGCAAGACGGGCTTCGACCACCGCGTGCTGGAGGATCTCCATCACAGGTTGCTCGAGGCCGGCGAGCCCGACGTCGACCTACTCGTGACGGAGGCGGCAGCGTGACCACCGCTGAGCTGCGCCCTCTCGCGGGAGGCCCATCGTGGATCGTGATCCAGCTACTCGAGCGCTGCAATCTCCGGTGCAACATGTGCTACGAGTGGGGCGAATCCGGGGCGTATACGTCGTTGCCCGGCCTTGCTGAGCTCGATCTCGACCTGCTTCTCAAGCGGCTCGAGGAGTGTCTATCCGGGAAGCCGCGCGTCGAGTTCTTCGGCGGCGAGCCGTTGCTCTATCGCGGCATCTGGAAACTTCTCCAGGTGCTCGGGGATGCGGGGTGCGAGGTTTCGTTCCCGACGAACGGCACGACCCTCGCCCGGCACGCCCGTCGACTTGTGTCCGCCAATCCGACCCGGGTCTGGATCTCGCTCGATGGCCCGAGGGAGATCAACGATGCGCAGCGTGGTGCGGGCGTATACGACCGCGCGACCCGCGGGATCGACGCGATCGACCGTCTCAAACACGAAACCGGCCATCCGTATCCCGAGCTCGGCGTCACCTTTGTGGTGACGCCGGACAACCACCACACGATCCAGGAGTTCTTCCTCGAACTTGACCTCTCGCGATTCGGCGCCGTCAGCATCGAGCTGCAGAGCTACGTCACGGCCGAGCAGCACCGCCACTACGCGCGTGTCGCCCACGAGAAATTCGGAGTGACGACAACGCCAAGCGCCGCCGCCTACGTGCGCGACCCGGCAGTGTTCGCGAACGTCGATGCCGACGCGGTCGCCTGCCAGATGCGTGGCGTGCAGGATGATTGCCGTCAGCGCGGCATCCGCTTCTTCAGCCAGCCGCATACCCTGGAAAGCGAAACCATCGCCGCATACCTCTCGGCTGATTGGACGGCGATGGCAGATCACCACCAGCGCTGCGCCGTACCATGGATGTACGCGGAGATCTCGGCGCGCGGGGATGTCACAACGTGCCACTCGTTCTACGACATCACGGTTGGAAACATCTACGACCGCAGCTTGATCGACATCTGGCACGGGGAGCGCGCGGCGGAGGTTCGCTCCCACCTCCGGCGTGAGCTGTTCTCGATTTGCACTGCATGCACGAGGTATTACGCGACATCGGCGCATCCCATCGCCCGGACAACCGCAAGGCGGAGGAACGACTCATGACCCAGCTGAAGAGTACTCCCGTCGTCGACCGCGTGGCACTCGAGAAGCTGCGCCGTATCGCCCCTGGCGCGCTCGCCGCCCGGCGAGCGCGCCAGGTCGCACGACCGCTGCCCGATGAGGTCAGCTTCAAGCTCACCAACCGCTGCAACCTACGCTGTCACCACTGCTACCAGTGGGGTGACGACGGCCACCACCACACCCTCGAAGCCGAAGAACGCAACCGCGACCTTGACATCGGCGTGGTGGCCAAGGTCCTCGATGCGACGCGGGAGCGCCGGGCAAACGTGTTCCTCTGGGGTGGTGAGCCGTTGTTCTATTCGCACTGGGACGACCTCGTCGAGCTGCTCGCTGAGCACCGGCGCTGGACGTCTGTGTGCACCAACGGCGTATACATCGAAAAGCGCCTCGACTCGCTGCTGACCATCTCCGAGCGCCTCGAGATGTTCATCGCGGTCGATGGCTTCGAGAGCGAGCACGACGCCCTGCGCGGAGCGCTTTCGTGGCGTCGAACCATGAAAGGGCTCCGCCGCCTGGTCCATGAGCGGCAAGCCGGTAACTATCGCGGCGAGGTGACCGTTAACTGTGTGTTCCAGGACTCGATGGTCGGGAGACTGTTTGACTTCGTCACGTTCATGCAAGACGAGGGCGTTGACGCGGTCTACCTCAGCTACCCATGGCACATCTCCCCGCGGACCGCAGCGCTGATGGATGACTACGTCGCCGAGCACCTTCCCAGCGTCGCGGCACGTGTACCGCCGGGAAGCGGGAGCTGGCACTCATATACGTTCGGGCTCAACCCCTCTGCGATCAGCGACCTTCGCAGCGATCTGGCCCGGATCGACAGCGCCGATTGGCGCACGAAGGTGCGCTATAACCCGGAAGTCGACGACGCGAGCCTTGAAGGGTTCCTGGCCGGGAGCGATCGGCCCGCCAGCGGCCGGACTCGTTGCGTGTCGATCAACAGCCGCTTCGATGTGCT
Organism: uncultured Solirubrobacterales bacterium; assembly: GCA_963742025.1. Lineage (GTDB taxonomy): Bacteria > Actinomycetota > Thermoleophilia > Solirubrobacterales > Solirubrobacteraceae > Palsa-465. The sequence continues at coordinate 26,435 of CAVUKF010000002.1, read as the reverse complement.
TCCGACCGGCGAGGCCATTACCTGCAAGCTTTTCCCCGAGCTGGCGGTTGGTCGACTCGCCACGTCCGGCGTCGCCGAAATCTGGCATGGACCTCAGCTGGAGGAACTGCGCCAGACCATCGACCAGCACGGCCTCATGCCCGTTTGCTCTAAATGCCCGATGCTGTATGCGCGTGGTGCGTAAAGCGCGGAGTGGTCCCGTAGCGATGGATGCCGGGGGTAGGGCAGGTGCTCCGCGCTCGCGCGCCGGTAGCTCCATGGGCAGGAATGCCACAGACAACGAGATCTCCACCGTGCCGCTCGATGCGGTTGATCGCTGGATAGCTGCTCTGGGCGCCGTGCCGCCACCTGCAAGGGTGTATGACGTCACGCCCCGGCGAGCCGAGCTTGAGTTCGGGATCACATCGGCCATTGCGAATCTTCTCTCAGACCGCGGATTACCCCGATCTTCCTTCGAAGGTGAGGCCAGATTCGCGTGGTCCGACCTTCACTACATCGCTCTGCGGCTCGGATCTGCGCGTCTATACCTGAGGACCATGCGCTCGTGGGCACACTCTGTCGCCAACGCTGCCCAGTGTGGGTCGCAGATGATCGGGCTACGGTATCGCACTTACGCCAGCCTTGGGGCGACTGTAGATGTGTTGTTGCCCGAAGGTCGGCGCGTGCAGGCCGTAATCGGTCCCGACCAGATTGTCGCCAGGCTAAATGTGCAAATGGCGAACTGCGAGAGGACCTTTCCCCCAAACGTTCAGCGCGTCCTGCATCAAGCCGCCGCGTTCGACTTTTACATCCTACCCCCGACCCTGGCCGGCGATCTCGACTTTGCGCGCCGTACGGGCCTTGCCGGCTGCTTGACAGCATCGCGGTTCGTTGTCAGTGAGTGCCAGCAGCGCGGAATTGAGGCGCGGATGGCATACGGGCTACTGCTGGCGCCGCCGTTGGGGACGCCCCATGAATGGGCGGAAATCCGTTTGGGTGATATCTGGGCCCCCGCAGATCCTCTCCTGCTCAGCATCCTCGGGCGATTCGCCGGGCTCGATGCGTCGCGCTGGCCCTGTACCCACTCGCCGAACGCCGTTCTGCTGCGCTTGGCCGACCGTAAAACCCCGATAGTCGATGGCCCCAGTGGGCCATTGGAAACGTCGTTCGTGGTTAGTGTCGGCGAGCAGGCCACATCGCCGCGCACATGTCTACCTATACCGCGCGCCAGATGACCTCTGACCCACGCCGCCGGCGGCGCACGGACCTGATCCGGCGGGCCCCCCACGACTCACAGCTGGGAATTGACTCGCGACGGCCGGGTGAGGTGCCTGCCGTTGCCGCCACGATGTTGGGAGATCGCGGTCGATCTGACGTACGTACGTTCCTTTCTCCGACTGAGGCAGCTGTGGCCGGGATCTGGTCCGAGCTACTGGATCGACCCGATATTGGCCCGGAGGATGACTTCTTCGAACTCGGTGGCGATTCGCTGCTGGCGGTCTGGCTAATGGAGGAGATTGCGGAGCGGACCGGAAGGGACTTACCGTTGTCACTCCTTCTGGAAGGTGCGACCATCCGTCATTTGGCAAGTGCGGTCGACGCACAGGGAGCACAACCTGGCATGTGGAGGGGGATCAACGTTCATGGAACGCGATGTCCGCTGTTCTGGATCCATGGGTGGGCTGAGCTGCTCTCGATAAGGAACTACTTCGACGCCGACCAGCCGGTATTTCAGATCCAGGACCCCCTAGCACGTCGTTGGCAGGTCAAGCCGCCTCTCGAGCTATCTGCTCGCTGTTACGTGGAGGAGGTGCGCCGGATCCAGCGCGAAGGTCCCTACCAGTTGATCGGCTATTCGTTCGGCGGGGTGATCGCTTACGAGATGGCGCGGCAACTTCTTGCATCCGGGGACCGTGTCAGCTTTCTGGGATTACTCGACACGCCGGCGCCGGGATACGTGTTCCCGCTGTCCGTGAGACTCCGCATGCATACGGCGAACGCCGCCCAATTCAGGCGGGTGCTCGCCGAGTTGCGGACGAGATCCTGGCTTAGCCGAGGCACTTACATCGCGCACACGGTCCCGGCGATCACCAGGCACCGGTGGTTCAGGTGGCTCCTCAAGAAGCTTCCCCACGATTGGCGGGTGCCGACGCCGCCTGGATCAATTGTTCGCATTCAATACCGTCCCAACAGCTACCCCGGGCAGATTGTGCTGTTCTGGGCGACTGAAGGGTGGGCGCGACTAAACCGTACCCCTGATCTGGGTTGGGCACGCCTCGCCGACGGAGGCCTAAGCGTGCGAGCCGTTCCCGGTGATCATCGTACGATGGCGTACGGCCCTAACGCGCGCATACTCGCGCGCCATGTGACGGAGTGCCTTGCGCAGGCATGACGATCGGGTTCTACGTTGGCGTACACCGATGGCGCCGTCATCTGACGGAGAAGGGACACGATGGGGCGCGTCAGCCGATCAATCTCTCGAGCGCTTCGCTTGCTCGAGCCGCCGGATTGGGATCGCCTGATCGAATCGCGCGACGGTAAGCGGCCATCGCGCCCCCCACGTCACCACGCTCCTCCAGCAGGACCCCGAAGTTGTACGCGCCCGCCGCAAGTCCGTGCTCGTCGGCACGGCGGTAGGCGGCCTCCGCGCCTTCCACGTCACCACACTGCTCCAGCAGGATCCCAAAGTTGTACGCGCCCACCGCAGGCCCGCGCTCCTCGGCACTGGGGTAGGAGAGCTTATACCGGCGATCGAGGGCCGCGCGATCTATGTCCAGCGGCTCGTAGCCCAGCTGGCGTGCGGTGCGGAGGGTTTGTTGGTGCCGCGAGATCCGATATGGCTCAAAGGGCCGATCGGTCTGGTGGTGCCAGCGGTCGATCAGCTGGCCGGCGCGCGCAACCCAGCGCTCGTCCCAGTCGAGCTCCATCAGCTCGAGCATCTTGCTTAGTTCCGTTCGATCGCCGGCCAGAAGTCTCTCCGACTGCACTCGAACCCACGGGATTTCCGGCCTCCGGGCGGGGAACTCGAGCCCCAGCATATGCACCTCGGTCCACCAGAAGAGACATTTTTCGTAGGAACTGAGTTGGTGCCACCCTTGGGCGTAGTGCGGTTGAAATACGTTGGGATCGGTCGGCCTCAGCACGGCAAGCCGGGTCAACTCGTGCGGCGGGCCGCCCGGCCAGGTGTTGTGCGACAGCTGAGATAGAGCCGACGGAACGGGGTGTCGTGTGAGGTGAACGACTCGGAGACGGTCAGGGAACCGGGCGGCCAGCATCGGAAGCGCTGCGTGCACCGGCCATCCCGTTTCGACGTAGTAGTCGCTCCTGGCCACACGCTCGACGTGCGCCGCGACTTCAGGTAGCTCGAGGATCTCCTCGTCGTTTGCGTAGGAGCGAAAAAACCGGCGCGGCCAGTACCGACCACCTAACGGCTCGTGCTCGACTTCCGCCGACCCGCCATACAGCTCGGCGAACGTGGCCGCGAGCCATTGGGTACCGCACCGACCGATGCTGAGGAACACCACCACGGGGCCCACGCGAGCAGCGTAACAACCTTCGCACCCGCGTTCGGGCCGGGGTCACCCTGTCGCGCCCGACTACGGCAGCGCTCGCTGCGGGGTGGCGGTCTCCGACCTGGCCGGCCGCTTCCGCGAGGACTCCCGCGCGGGGCGCATCCACTGAGCGGATGGCTCGGTGTTCAGCGTGTGCGCGCGGATCGGCCGCGCGAGTAGACGGTCGCGCAGCCGAACGCGTGCCGGGTGTAGCCGCGCGGTTCGAGCAACGGCCACAGCTTCTCTCGAGCCCCGCAGGGCTCGAGTACGTAGCGCGCCCCAGGTTGCTCGATCAGCGTCAGCGCCGCGGTCGGGCTGAGCGGCCGCTTGCCCGGAAAGTCGAACATCCGGCTTACGTAGTGTCCCCGCCGTGCCCACTGCGGGGTCCAGACGAGGTGCCCGACGTAGGTGCTGTCGTCGGTCAGGGCCGGTACCCAGATACCGACCTTCGCGGTGCTCAGCACACCGCCTCGGGGCTGGCGGGCGAGGTAATCGAGCGCATCGGCGTCCGGGCGGTCTAGCTCGGCAACGGCCCGGACGGCAAGCCGCCTCTTGATCAGCAGCCACGTCGTCGCCGGGACAGCGCCGAACACGAGCACGACGACGCCCGCCGTGACCAGGAACCGCAGGACCTGCGGGTTGCGGCCTGCCAGGCGGCGCTCCTCAAGGACCCGTCGCCACCCCTGAACGGCCAGCAACGCCAACGGGATCGACACCCCCATCGAACGCGTGGACCTTGCCGGTCGGCACGGCGACGAAGATGATCAGCACCGCGATCGGCCACAGTCTCAGCAGCCGCTGGCGGTCTGAGGTCGCGCGGGTCCGCCACCCTGGAATCGAGGCGAGTGCCACCGGCCCGAACGTGGTCAGCCAGCCGAGCAGCGGAATGCCGGCCCGGTGCGGGCCTGACCCCCGGCTGGCCGTCGCCCAGCCTGCATCGATCTTCGGCAGGATCAGGTAGTAGAGCAGCGGCAAAGCAATGCCTGCCAATGGCAGCAGCAGCCGGACGTTGCGCCGTGATAGCCGCCGGCCCCAGATCGCCACTCCGACCGTCAGGACCGCCAGTTCGGCTCCCTGCCAGGGGTGCAGGAACGCGGCTGTCGCGCCAAGTGCCGCGGCCGCGAAACCCGCGCGCTGCAAAAGCTCGGCGCCGAGCGTCGGCCGGTCGAGCGTCCCCATCAGCCGCTCCAGCGCGATCAGGTAGCCGATCATCGCGGTGACTGCGAGCGCGATCGGGAAGTAGCCGCTGATCCACTGGACGGCGTAGCTCTCGCCGGTCAGCCGCAGCGTCCACTGGCCGTTGATCTTGAAGTGGAGGTTGACGACGAACAGGAAGAACGGGCTGACGAGGAACAGCGCGAGCGTCAGCGAGATCGCCCGGGCTCGTCCGTCGTTGCCGAGCACGAGCTGGGCGTAGCGGCGCAGGACGATGACCAGGAGGATCAGGGCCGCTGCCTGCCACAGCCCGAGCAGCAGCACATACGAAACGCCGGCGTCGACGTGAAGCAGCCCGGTGACCAGCCAGATCGGGTGAAAGAAGACGTGGGCCCCGTTGTTGAAGCCGTACAGGTTCGCGATCAGCCCGTGGTGAGCGGCGTCCGTCGCCCATGCGAGGTACTGCATCGAGTCCTGGGCGGTGGCGCTCGCCGCGCCGAGGTAAACGCGGTTGTTGACGGCCGCGTCGACCGTGTCCAGCCCGAACAACGCGAACGACGCCACTGCGAAGACGGCGACGAGCACCCACTCCGCCCCAGTCAGAGGCAGACGTACGGTCGGTCTCGGGACAGTGCGGTGGACGGACAGCCTCGGCACCGGTCCGGCTGGCTTTTTGGGAGACGGCACGCCGAGAACCATCGCAGCGTACAGAGGACCTCGCGAGATCTTTTTAGGTCTTGATCCAGAAGCTCACGCAGCCCACACGGGCGCGCTCGAAACGGGCAGGACCGAGCTCTGCCCCCACAGATCGCTGGTGGTCCCGCACGGCGCGATCACGTAGCGGCACCCGTGTCGGCGATGAACAGCGCGGCGATCCACGGCTGCACCGGCGTGCCGTCATAGACGCCGAACAGCCAGTCGGCGTCATCCGACGGACCTCGCCTGAGAACAAAGTCGATCGGGTCACCGTAATCGCGTCTCGGGCTCCCCATCACCCGGGCGGCAGCGGGTCTGATTCTCGGGGTGCTTGGCCGGCAGGTGCAGGTAGACCCTCCAGAAGTAGATCAGCGCCGACGTGAGCCCGGGACCATAGTCGTGGGGATTCTCGTGGTAGAGCGCCGCCGAGCGCTCCATCTCGGACAGCTCGGTCGGTGTAGCCGCGCGGTAAGCCTGGGCGACCGCCGGCACCACCGGCGCAACCGCAAGCGAGGCCAGCGTCAAGCAAACCAGGCCGGTGCGCATCGCAGTCAGCTGTGGCCGCCGCTTCCACGAACTGCTTGCACGTGAGCACGTCGCGGCAAGCACCTCCGCCAGCTGAGTACGGCTGATATGGAGAGTCGTTTGTCAAGTCGGGCGCGGTGATTTCTCGCGTTCGCGCTTGTGTGTCTGGTGGTGGTGTGGTCGGCTGGGTGGGTGGCGGTCCGGCTTGCTGGGCGCGACGCGCGGTCAGGCTGATATTCGCGGGTTGGGGACCGCAGGACCATGTTCGTCGTGGGGAGCCGCTATCTAGGATCGGGCGTGGCCGGCCTGTGGTCGTGGCGGGTTGCTCATAGCCGTATCGCGGGTTCCCCGCGCGTTGCCGGGCCGCCACCGACCCAGTCGACGGGATGGTGAGAGGTTCGGGCTCTCGGGCTCATTCGATTTGGGTGATCGCCCAGCAGAACCCTGCGAGTTCGCGGGCGGCGGCGACCGCGATGATCGTGCGGCGTTTCGACCTGGCTTCCAGGCGGGTCCACGTTTGGTGTAATCGTCGTTGGGCTGACCAGGCGATCGCGACCGCTTCTGGTGGCTGGTCGTGCTGGCGCTCGGTGAGTGCTTTGCCGATCGCCGGGGCGCTTGCCGGTAGTGCCAACCGGCCTCGACCAGCAGCCGGCGGGCGTGCCCGGATCCGGTCTTCGTGATCGACCCTAGCCGGCGTTGCTGCCCGGTCGTTGACTCGCATGGCACCAGCCCGATATAGCTCATCAGCTGTTCGGCCTTGGCGAACCGCTCGAAGTCGCCGATCTCCGCGCACAACCCGACCGCGGTCAGCGTGTCGACCCCGCGCAGGCACCGCAACCGCCCGACCTGCATCGGCCCACGGCGAGGCCGGCACCAACGCGACGATCTCGCGCTCCAACTGGTCGCGGCGGTGACAGAGCGCGTCGATCGCTCCCTGCACGTCGGACAGCGTCATCTGCGCCGCCGGCCACGGCAACGTGATCGTGGCCAGCCAGGCGCGGTGACGGTCGGTCCACGCCCTCCCGTCATCGAACCGGATCCCGTGACGCAACAACAACTTTGAGAGCCTGTGCCGGTTGCGCATCAGATCAACGCGGACCTGACTCCCTGGCGCGGACCAGATCACGCAACGCTTCCTCCTCGGGCCCAGGCACCCTCACCGGGTGCAGCTTCCCGGCCAACAGCAGCCTGACGAGATGCTCCGCGTCGCGCCGATCGGTCTTCACCCGATCCCCTGAGGCGCGCGGGATCTTCGACGGGGCCGCGACCACGCATTCCACCCCACGGCGCGCTAGCTCGCGCGCGAGCCCGTACCCCGTCGGACCGGCCTCATACGCGACCCGCACCGGCGCGGCAACCCGGCACAGAACCCGGCCGCCCCAGCTGCATCACCGCTCATCTCGAAACCGTGACAGCTCCCCGGTCTCGACGCCCAGCACCGCCGCGACGATCTTCGTCGCGTGCACGTCCAAGCCGACGACGGTCTTAGCCTTCGCCATGGCTGGTTCCTCCTATGCGATTGTGGGCCGCCGCACGGGTGCCAGCCGTGCGGCACGAACATCCACCCCACGACCGCCGTGGGGGAACCGGCCTCTTCTACATCCGACGGCCGGACGGACCTCAATCCATATTGTCTAGAGCTGTATGCCGTCGATTTCGTCCGCGTGTCCGGAAACCCCGACGCGCCGGCCCCGCCAACACCCGTAGCCTCCTCCCGTGGCGAGCGCGCAGCGCCAGCCTCCGGGGAAGCTCGTGTAGATCCCGGCAATGCTTCGAGCCTCGTGCCATGTGCCTTTGCCTTCGCCGGTCGCTTCTATCAGGCTCCGCGCCGTGCGGCAGGAGACCGAACCGCGCCATACGACGATCTCGTAGGGGATGCCCGAACCACCAACAGAACCAGCCTTAGGAGGGCCGATTGTTCCCGGCTGCACACGCTCGCTGCCGCACGATCGCTTCGCTGCCGCGGGAGCCGCGAAGATCACAGCAAGAGCACCGGCGAGGCTCGCGATCGTCATGAGTCGTCTGTACATCTGAATGTCTCCCTTAGCAACCTTACGCCAACCGGTACCGAGCCCTTAGTTCACTGCGCAGGAGAAGTACCAGATCCGGGCCGGGATCTCGCCGTTCCCGCAGTCCGCAACACCGCCGAGCCTCCAGTCACGCCCGGCGGCGCGGAAGACGACCGTGACGTCATCACTCTGGCCGTCGTGCACAGCGATGAACTGACCGAGTGCGTAGCTCCCAACACACTGCGACCCTTTGGACAGGTAGCTCGGGGCCAGCGACCGCTCGTGATACGCGCGCTCGAGCGCCGCCGTCAATGCAGCTTTTGTGCACCGCGGGTGGGGGCCAGGCGAGATCGTGCTCACGCGAGACACCTTTCCGGCGGTGATCCGGAAGCCCTCCCCGGTAGCGATGACCGAACACACGACGCCCGTGGGCATAGTGAAGAAATCGTTTCCGAGCGGGATGCACGCGAAACGGCCGCTCGGGGGCCCCGGAAAGAAGTTCTTGTACACGGCCCCCGGCCAGAGGATGCACCCGGGCGAGGAGCCCTGCGGCTGGCTGCACGTCACAACCTTGGAGTCGGGCGTCAGCTGCGCCGACACCGTTCGGGATGACGTCGCGCTCTGGCATGAGACCGATGCGGTTGTCAACGAACACGTCACCCCACTGCTGCCGACAGTGAAGCTGAGACTCGACGGCGCGGCTGCGCCGACCGCCGGTGGCAGGGCCGCTACAAGCGGCACGACGGCGACTAAGACGAGCCTGAACCGCATGCTTCCCCCAAACGTCGTAGGTGAGAGCGCCATCCAACGGTTTGCGACCTTCGACGCTCGGCGCGGCGGCCGTTCGTCGTCGCTCGCATGCCTCGGCACGAGATATCTGACAGGGTCGGAGCACCGAGGTTGGCGAACGTCCACTTGGTGCCGGGCGCGGTCGGAACGTCCGGGAGAGTGATCCGGGTCCAGCTCACACCGTTCCAGTTCTCCACGAGCGCCTGCTGAGTGGCCGGTGGCGGGAACACGCCGTTGACGATGGCCGACGACGTCAGGGCCGGTGCCGTTGTGTCGCGGGCTTTACCCGACTTGCCGGCGGCGCTGTAAACGCCGAATGACGCACCCCGGCGGCTGCAGCCCGCCTCGAGGCCGTGGTCCTGCTTGGACTCGACAACGCTCAAGAACGCGCACTGCCAGCCACCGGCTTGGCGTATTCCACAGATCTGTCCTGATCCACACGCCCCGGAGTCTTCATCGCGCAGAAACGCACGGTATGTGCGACCGGCTTCGGAACACGACACTTTGCCACGCAGCACGAGTCGCTTGGTGAACTTACCGACTATCGGTCTGACCGCCTGAACCAGACACGGAGAGGCAACTCTGGCGCCGGCAGTCGCCTGCGCGCCCGTAGACACGAGCGCCAGAAAGACGACGGCCACCACCGGGATCAAACCTAGTCTCCACGGCTGCCGCACATCGATCTCCTTCTCAGCCCGATCGGCGTCGCGGCCCCCGGACGCGATGCGCACCGAAGCAACCCAGTCAGGGTTCCTCTGGGCGTGCGATGGTCGTATCGATGACGCCGTGTGCGTCCTGGGCATCGGAAAACCGACCTTACTCCGTCGACGGCGTCGAGTCGACGGTTACGACAAACAATGTGCCGCTGAAGCCAGGACCAGTGCCATCATGGCCTCCCCCTCTTTTCCAGCCGGGCGGGGTCGCGGCGGACCAGGACATGCCAGTGTGAGTCTCGCCCGCCTTCTGAATGTCCGAGACGAAGGCGCGCGCGCCTTCGTCGTATCCATCTGATCCGCTGCTGCCTTGGCTGCCGTCGATGCAGTGCCACGCCTTATCGCTCTCGACCAGTTTGACGTACGCGGCGTACGACGATTCAACGGCTCCGGGGAGGCGTGGTCGTGGAGCGCTGGAACGGACGCGATTGGCAGCTTCAAAGCGCGAAGGTCCAGCAGGAGCAGCCGTCGAGGCGGTGTCGTGCGCGTCGGCCACGGCATGCATGTCCGTCGGGTTCCAGGACACCGGCATGCTGACGGAGCGGTGGAATGGCCGCACATGGTCGTTGGACACGATCGGCGGCCCGGCTCGTCGGCTGACGGCCTCGAGTTTGAGGGCCTCAATGCCGTTTCATGCACATCCCCGAGCGCTTGCATCGCGGTCGGGGGCGGCAGCGCCCTAAGCGTGGAACGAATACGGCGGCCTAGGCGAATTCGCCGGCGCGACGCTCGCCGAGCGATGGAACGGCCGCGAGCGGTCGAGCGAGAGCGTGCTGCGGCTAACTGGAGACCCTGACTTTTCGACGCTGACGGGGGTTTCGTGCCGATGCGTGATCGGTGGGTCGCCGTCGGGACTTACTACATCTACCCGCAGAGCCGCGGGCCGGACGTGCCGGGACACTCGCGGAGGGCTGGAGCGGATCGCGGTGGTCGCGGCAGGCACCGTTGCAGCGACCCGCCTGTCGGCCGTGTCCTGCCCGTCCTTGACGGACTGAAATGCGATCGCGCAGCAGTGGAACGGCATGAGCTTGTCGCTGGGCCCGAACCCCAACGCCGTCCTGAACTCGATCTCGTGCGTGACCGCCGACGCGTGCACCGCGGTCGGAAGCGGCCGCCTCGAGCACTGGGACGGCTCGCTGTGGAAGCGGCAGCCCGCGGCCCGCGGGCTTCCCGTCGCGACGTTCAACGCTGTCTCGTGTGTCCCGACCCGGACCTGCGTGCTTGTCGGTTCGCGCCCGAACGGGCCGGCGTCAGGGTCGCCCTGGTCGAGCGGCGGTCGTAATCAAGATCCGTGCCCCATCGCAGCGCTCAATCGTGACTCTGTGCGTCGCGATCGTGAGCATCGTCGGAGTGGCGTCGACGGACGCGCGCTCGCCGCGCGAGCGCGTCGCGCGACACGGCGCTCCAATTCACTCGTTGAGCGCGCCCCTGACGTTAACGGGTAGCAGCCGCGCCATCCCGGCGGGGTTTCTGGGGTTGTCGGTCGAGGTCAGCGAGATCGGGCGCTACCGGCTGGCGGGGCGAGCGGTCGATCGTATGTTTGGGATGCTGAGGTCGCCCGGTGACGGTCCATTGCTGCTCCGCGTCGCCGCATAGCTGCCGATCACGCCTGGTGGTACACGGCGGACAAGCCCGCACCGGCAGGCGTCTTCACGATCGGCAAGCCGTGGGTTTCCGGGCTGGCAGCGTTCGTCGCTAGAGATGACTTGTGGGTCGTGCTGGGGCTCAACCTCGCGGTTCACTCGCCCGCGCTCGAAGTGGCCTTCGCGGCCGCCGTCAAACGCGCCCGGCCACCATCGACGCTCGCGGGACTCGAGATCGGCAACGAGCCGGACCTGTACGGACGCCAGCCGTGGCGGGTGCGCCAGCGGATCTCGACGACCGAGCCAGCACCGCCGCACAACTGGACACAGGCGTACACACCGGCTGATTATCGGGCGGACTATGAGTCCTACGCGTGGGCGTTGTGCGCGAGCCTCGGCCCCATTTCTCTGGAGGCACCAGACACGACCACCCCAGCCATGGCGTGGCTTGACGCGGCCCCGGCCTCGGAACGCTGGATCCCGAGATCATCGCCGCCCACCGTTACCCTCTATCGACTCAAAGCTGCTAGGGTGGCTTAGTCTAGGGTGTAGCGTCCGACGTGGCCTGGAGGCCAGTAATGGGGGTCGGGCAGTACTTGAGATTGGTCGGGACTGCCACGGCGCTCTCCGTCTTGGCGATTGCTGCCGTCGCTGGTCCGGGAGTCGCGACCGCGGCGACGCCGCAGATCGGCGTGTGGCAGGCGCCTGTCCTCATCTTCCCCGACGCGTATGTAGTGGACGGCGAGTCGATGCAGGCGATCTCGTGTGCGTCTGCCGGCAACTGCAGCGCCGTCGGGACTTTCGACGGGACGCTCGAACGCAATGGGTCCGCGGTTGACGAGGGTTTCGTTATCAGCGAGACCGACGGCGTGTGGGGCACCGCGCAGGAAGTCGCCGACGACAACGACGACCTGTATCGGTTCAGCGCCATCTCGTGCTCCTCATCCGGGAACTGCGCAGTGGTCGGTGTCAACAGCCAAAGCGACGCGGGTTTCGTCATGGACGAGACCGCCGGAGCGTGGGGCGCACCGCAGGACATCGTAGGCTCTACGTCGCTCTCGTCGGTGTCGTGCCCCTCGGATGGCGATTGCATGGCCGCCGGCACCTACGGCGGCCAGGCTGTGGCTGTGTCCGAGTCTGCGGGCACCTGGGGGACGGCCGAGGTCCTTCCTGGATCACTGAACAGTGGCGCGGGGCTGACTTCGATTTCGTGTTCCTCGGCGGGTAACTGCAGCGCTGGCGGCGACTACACCGACTCCAGCGGTAGCTACGCGTTGGTCGCTGACGAGACCGACGGAACCTGGGGATCGGTGCAGGACCTGAACGGTTCGTTCAACAACGATGCCGATGATGCTTCCGACATCGTGTCGGTGTCTTGCTCGTCGGCGGGCAATTGCAGCGCTGGCGGTTATTACACTTCCCCTGCTCCCTCCATCGGGTACTACACGTACGCGTTCGTTGTGTCTGAGGTTGATGGCACGTGGGGGGATGTGGTGGAGGTCGCCCAGCCGCTCGACGCGTACGACTCCGGCCTCGCGTCGATCTCGTGTCCATCCGACGGGAATTGCTCGGCCGGCGGGTATTACGCTTACGGCGCCGACGACGTACAGGCGATGGTTGTCGAGGAGACGGACGGCGTCTGGCAGCCGGCGCAGGAGGTTGCGGGATCGTTGAACGTCGACGACTACGGCCAGATCACTTCCATTTCCTGCGCGTCGACCGGCAACTGCAGCGCCGCCGGCTATTACTCCACAGAGACCGCGTCGCTGGGTCTCGTCGTCACGGAGACCGATGGTTCGTGGGACTCGGGGCAGGACGTCGCCGCCTCGCCGCTCTCGTCGATCTCGTGTCCGTCCGTCGAGAACTGCGTCGCGGTCGGGGATATCGACAACGTCGGCGACCCCATCCAGTCGTTCGTCGTCGCCGAGATCCCTGAGGACGCTCAGACGATCACATTTGCTGCGCCTTCGGAGGGCACGGTAGGTAGCTCCGCGGTGCTTACGGCTAGCGCGTCCTCGGGGCTCGCAGTCGTGCTGTCGCTTGACGCGTCAACAACGAACGATGCTTGCACGCTGCTCGATGGCGATACCGTGGTTTATCAGCAAGCGGGCAGTTGCGTGCTTGACGCAAACCAGGCCGGCAATGCCGACTTTGCGGCGGCACCCCAGGTGCAGCAGACGATCACGATCAGTATCGGAAATGCGGCTCAGACGATCACGTTTACCGCGCCTTTGCAGGGCACGGTGAACAGCTCTGCGGTGCTCGCGCCTAGCGCGTCCTCGGGGCTCGCCGTCGCGCTGTCGGTTGACAGGTCAACAACGAACGACGCTTGCACGCTCGATGGCGATACCGTGATGTACCAGCACGCGGGCAGTTGCGTGCTCGACGCAAACCAGGCCGGCAACGTTGACTTTGCCGCGGCACCCCAGGTCCAGCAGACGATCAATATCGGAGGAAATGCGGGTCCGACGCTCGTCGTGCATGCACTGCCCGTCGAGGTCACACCGCCGGTGATCTCGGGAGCGCTGATTACTGGACGACAGTTGACGTGCTCGACCGGTAGGTGGGCGAACGATCCGACGGGGTTCGCTTTTCAGTGGATCCGGAACGGGACGACGCTGGACGGTGCGACGGACGACACATATGCGCTGGGGACGTTGGATGAGGGCACGACACTGACGTGCGCGGTGACCGCGATGAACGCTGCTGGTAGCCGGTCTGCGGACAGTGCGCAGGTGAAGGTTCCGATCCCGTTCGTTGCGCTGTGCCCGGGCGCGACCGGCAGCCTGTCAGGCACCACGATTGGGTTGATCCACCTCGGGATGACCCGCAGCCAGGCACGTCGCGCGTATGTCCATCATTCCAACCGCGGCAAGCAGTACGAGGACTTCTTTTGCCTGACCCCGATCGGTGTACGCGTCGGCTACGCCTCGCCGAAGCTGCTTCAGCATCTCTCCCGCCGCGAGCAAGCGGAGCTCAACGGCACGGTCGTGTGGTCCTCGACATCCAATCCCTACTACTCGCTCGATGGGATCCGTCCCGGCGAGTCGATCGCGACCGCCTCGCGCGCGCTGGGCACCGAGCCACCGTTCCACATCGGCCTGAACTACTGGTACCTCGCCCGCAAAGCGAACCTCACCGCGGTGCTAAAGGTCCGCGACGGCGAGGTGCAGGAGCTCGGGATCGCCGTCAACGCGCTAACGACCACCCGCAGCCTCCAGAACATCCTGATGCACTCCTTCTACTGACCCCCACGACATGTGCCCCTCGAAGCGCGCCCGCCGATACCAACGACGCCAAGCGATCGTCGCCGACCTCGAGATTCCTACAAAGGCCGGCGGCGAACCCCGACGTCACTTTAGTGCCAAGCGTCAGGGTCGCTGACGACCTGGTCGACGATCGCTGCGCACAGATGAAACGAATGCTAATTCCGAACTTCCTCCGGCGACGTTCCGGCGCCCGGTCGGCACGGCGTACACCGGATCGCGACACCCTCCGGCCCGAGGCCCCGCGTGGGCGAGAAGGGCGTGTTCCATCGGGCGAGCTGGTCAGCGGCATGCTGGTCGGGAGCCGAAGACTGGTATCGGGGCGACTGTGCAAGCGACGGCCGCGGATAGTCATGGCCGTGGTCATGTCGGTTGTGATCCCGTGCTCGATGCTCGTTCGAATACCCCAAGCGGATGCGAAGCTGTCGACAGCCCAGTCGCAGCTGCTGAAGGGAATGTTTTCGATCGCGAACTCAACTGCGGCCAAGACCTCTGAGACCGCGCTCGACACGGCGCTGTACTCCGCCAACACGGAGACCCTACTCAAGATCGGATTGAGCACATACGGCAGCGAAATGAGCTCATCACAAAGGTCGCTCGTGGAGCTCGGCATCCTGATTGATGCTCCTGCCAACAGGTCGCTGCTCGCGCCAAGCCGGGCTGGTAAGCGCTTCAGCGCTCCCCAGAAGGCAGCTCTGATGCGGTTAGTAGCAACCGCGGCCGACAACATTGGGATCGCGCAGCAGGTCAGGGAAGGCAAGCAACTGCTCGGAAGTCCGGCAACGCTCGCCGCCGACGTGCAAGCACAAGAGCGCGCATCAAGCAGTGGCGCGGCGACGGCGCCGTCGACAGGCGACGGTGCCCTGGATCGCCTGGAAGCCTCGATCGTGCGCGCGGGCAGAGGAAGCGCAGCAACATCCGTGGCGAAACGCGTGACTTCGTGGCTGCAAGGCTCTGTGCTGAACGCGTACGTGAATACGATGTCGCCACTTCAGGCTGCGTCCTTCGTCCCGGTCGACACGAGGAACGAGAACACAAGCGTGAGGATCGCGCATACGGGTTTCCCGCCGGGCACTCCGCCAACCCCAGTCAATGCTCAGGAGCAGGCAAACGAGGAGCTGTTGACCGTGGTTGCCGGCCTCGCAGCCGACCATCTTAGCGACAAACTCCAGACGCACATATTGGAGGGCCTGACGGGGGCTTCGTTCTACGGTAATTTCTCGGTCGCGCTGCTGCAGCTGCAGGGCTTGTCGCGGGCGTCGGCCGAGGCCGCCTTCAAGGCGTTCGGCTCAGATCTCGTGGGCTCCGTCGGCGCCGACGGGATTCCAACGGGCGTGCTTGCGACGTTCGGAGAGGCCTCGCTTCCCGAAACCGCCGCCCTCCTAGCAGGTGCTAGCGCCGAGCTTGGGACGGCGCTTATCGGAGGCATTGTGGCCGGAACCGAACTGACCGAGGCCTGTTTCAACATCTACTACAGCAAGCATCCGCTCGGCCTGGAGATCGTGCCCAGCGCGAACGTCCAAATGACGGCGGGTCAGCCAGCGGCGTTCGTCGTCAAGGGGCTCGGCCCCAACCTCTCGGTGCTCGGACTAGAACCGGCCGCGACGGTAAACATGGTCCCGAACGGGGGGCCATGCCCAGCTCAGATATGTACTACGACCGTGGCCGGTCCGGACGGGGTGACCGCCACGATGGTTGGCGCCTCCGGCGTCGGCATCGTGATGACGAGCGTCCCCGTGACCGTGCTCCCCGGGCCGTTGAAGTTCTTTGGCTTGGCGCCGACAACGGTGACGATCCCACTGGGCGCGGACACGAACTTTGCGGTATTCGGCACGGACGCGTGGGACAACCCCATCGACCCGGGTGCTGTCGAGTCCGCCACAACATTCTCGATCAGCCCCGGGAGCCCCGATGGCTGGTGCGTTGCAAACACGTGCGGCGCCACCACCCCCGGAACCTACACCGTGACCGCTACCTCAGGAGCTTTCAGCCAATCAGCGACGCTAACCGTCACCGCCACCGCCACCGGTCCGCTCGACCACCTCACACTCTCACCGGCGTCGGCCTCGATCACCGCCGGTGGCTCCGAAACCTACACAGTCGAAGGATACGACGCCGCCAACGACGACCTCGGACCGGTGACCGACGCGACGCTGTCAATCAGCCCCGACGGGTCCTGTAGCGGCTACACCTGCACCCCGGCGAGCGATGGCGACCACACCGTGACCGCGACTGACGGTGCCGCCCAAGGAACCGCAACGCTGAATGTCACCACGAGTGATGCAGCACCATGTGTGTTTTCAAACAGCGGGCCGCCGGACTGCCAGAGCACCGATCCGCTCGTAACTGATGAGGCCACCACACAAGGCGCTTCGGGCTGCACGCTCAGTGACAACATTGACTGGGGAGACGGCAGCCCAGTTCAGACCGTCGAGTTCACCGGTAGCGCGCCCCTCGAGACGTTTCCCATAGCCGAGTACACATACAGCACCCCAGGAACCTACACGATCACCGCTTCGGCCCCGGTCGGTATTTCGGGACCGTGCGAAGGAGGCGTCGGCAGCGGCGATAACTACCAGTTCACGTTGCTCTCGTCAGGACGGTCCGGCTGAGAGCGCCAGTGCTGACTTCGGTCGGACTGCGACGCGCCTTGCTCAACGCGGGTTGGCGCCCGGACTGGCTGGCGATGAAGTCACCCTTCCCGCGGCCCCTGAAGGCCTCGAGCTTCATCGCCAGGAGGTACGGCGGCGACGCGACCCGGATCGTCGTGCCAGACGGGAGGTCCTGCCTAACGGCGGCAGAGCCGCTGCTTGCCAGCGGTTCTCGAAGCCGAGGATCTCGGCGCGAGCGGGCATCGCGTCGAGCGTCAAATCGTGAGCGCGGTGCTGCCACCGACAGATGACGCCGCTGGCCTGGTCCTCAGCGAACCCGCGGCGGCGGAGCTCCGCCTCGAAGTTGTGGAACGCCAGGCGCGAGGTTACCTCGACGACCACATCGACGTCGAGCGTCGGACGGATATCACCGCGCCCGGGTCGGTCAGCCACAGCTCGATCGTCGCGCCGCCGACGAACATGACGTCCTCGACCAGCTCACCGAGCGCGACGGCAGCGCGTTCAAGCAGCTCGATGTTCACTCTGCGGCGACGACAGGCGCGGGATCAGCAGTTCGGCCGCCAGGCCCCTGACGCGCGGACCGCCGGCCCGGATGGCGTCGACCAGCGCCAGGCGCTCGCCAAGCGCGGGGTCGCGCGCTGATGCCTCGAGCGCGGCCGGGTGAATCGGCGCGAACTCCAATCCGCGGTGGGTGCCCTTGGCGGCGGGCCAGACGGGCGGCAGCTCGTCGGTCGATGCGAGCTTGCGCACGAGCGGATCCGCAGCCCACGCCGTCGGCACGCCGAGCGTCGGCCCGCCGACACGACCCGGAAAGACGTATCGGAGCCCATGGAGCAAGAACTCCTCGGACTGGCTGATCGGCACACGACGACCGCGCTCGTCGTAGAGGCCCGCCTGCGCCAGCCGCTTGATCGCCCGCTGCACGACGCTCCGCGGGATCGTCGTCTCAGACTCAATCGACCTCACCGTCCAATCAGCCGGCGTGTCGACAAGCTTCAACAGCAACAGGATGTCCTCACCTCGCAGCATTGGCGAAGAGTAGCACGTGTCCCTTGTCCCGGGACAAGGGACAGTTCTCGTCAGCGAGCGCCAAAACCGGCGAGATCCGACAGCGATCCTGTTTGGAACGAGACATCGCTCGCGCCCTCCGGCCACCACCACCAACCGCCGGCCTGCTCGACAAGCCACTTGAACGCAGGATCGTCGAGTCGAGCCATCTCGACGTGCAGGCCGATCAGCCAGCCGGCGCACCAGCGCTCTTCACTGAACCACTTCATGTACCCGAGCAGCGCCTGCGCCGCGGGCTCGTCACCAATCGCGGTTTCGCTCTCGTCGGTCACTGTGCTCTCCGCCGCAGATAGGCGTTCAGCCGCTCGGCCGGATCCGTCTCGTCGAGCGGCGGCAGCAGCTTCACATAGCGCTCAGTCGCCTGGAGCGAGCTGTGCCCCATGTACTCCATGAGTTCTCGCAGCGTGTACCGGCGGCCATCAGGAAGCTCGCGTAGGTGTGCCGGCACTCGTGCAGCGTGATCGGCTCGAGTCCGGCGGCCGCCCAGCGCTTCCGAGCTCGCTCGGCGATCTTGCCCGACATGACCGAGACGGCGCTGACCGCTCCGCCCTCCCGCCGCCCCTGCCGCATGAACTCACCGAGCAGGATCGGCCGCAGCGGTTCGGCGATCGGCGGACGCCTGCCGGTCCCGGCCCTACTCTTGGCCTTCCGCACGACGAGGCGGTAGCCGCCGAGCTCGACGTCGGGCCAATCGAGCCGCTTGATCTCCGCCCGCCGCAGGCGGGCGTAGAAGGCAAGAGCGTATGGAACGGTGTCGGCGGGATCCAAGGCGGCAATGAGCGCGGCCGCTTCCTCGGCGTTCGCGACTCTCGTGGGCGGCTTCTCGTCGTTAGGAGGCAGCTCGATTCCGAGGAGCGGGTTGCGCTCGACGATCCGTCGCGTCGGGCGGCTTGCCCAGCCGTAGATCGCGCGCGCAACGGCCAAGTGGTTCGCGATCCGCGAGCGAGATTGGCCCTCACGACTCAGTCGGTCGACCCAGGTCTGCCAGTCCCGGTCGTCGATCTCGCTTGCCGGCCGACTACCGAACTCGGGCGTGAGGACGTAGCGCAGCGATCGCTCGTAACCCTCGAGCGTCGTTGAGGAGTATCCGGTGCCCTTCTTACCGCGGCGGCGGCCCCCGGCCCCTGTGTGGACACCGTCGAGCCATTCGTCGGCGAGTTCGCGGAACGTCGGCCCGGCCACCTCAGCCTCGTCGACGGCTTCTTGCCCCTTGAGCGTGGCGGAGAGCCAGCTGATGACCTCGGCGCGGTCGCCGAACGTCGGGGACCACACCCATCTCCTGTTTGCCCGAATCCCAGCGGCGACCACGGTATGACGGCCGGCACCGGCATCGCGCCCCGTCGCCGCCGGCGGCGGGGCACCGCGCCTGGTGGCGCAGGTAGACGCCTGCGGTCTTGGTCTTGCGGTACTCGGGCACAACCGTCTCCTGATCCGGGTCCATCCAGCCTACGCCCGGATCAGGCGGCATCAAGCGGTCTGCTTGAAGAACGAGCGGGCGTTGTCACGCGCCCAGCGCCGCAGCTCGTCAGGCGGCACTTGGACGAGCGCTCCGCAGGGCACGACGCGGATGAACGGCTGCACGCGCCGCTCGAACGTGTCGACGCTCATTCCGAGCGTTGTCGCGGCCTCCTCGCGCGTGTAGAGAATCCGCTCGACGGGCGCGACCGGCCGCTGCGCTCGGGCACGCCCACTCACGGGAACGTGCACTTCGACGCGGTTGACGACTTGGACCGGGCGAACATCAGAAGACTTCCGAGAACCCTGCTCGATTCATTGGCGGAGGATGGGATCGCATGGTAGCTTAATAGCGCCAACAGCGCTGATAACTTTAGCGCTAAGCACAGGAGACCGAGTGAACGATCCCGAGCCCGACGCACGTGACGATCCCTGGATGACAATCGCGGAATTCGCGGACGAGATGCGGGTTCGACCGGTGACCGTCCGCTCGTGGATCGCCAAGGGCCAGCTGACGGCCACGCGCGCCGGACAGCGAAAGTGGTTGGTCCGACACTCCGAGCTGGCGCGCATGCTGGGGCAAGGCGACGATGCCACTGCCCTCCCCCCGCCGCCGGTCTCCCCACGTCTTGAGATGTCGGAGCCCGACGACCGCCCTGCGGAGATGTGGGACCGGCTGGCCGAAGAAGCCACGGAGCAGGAGCGAGAGCGGAACGAACGGGACTACTCGATGGCCCACTACGAGTGGGAGATCGCGCTCGACCAGAGTCGGATGGCGCCGCCGGATGCACGCTTCGCCGGCCGCATCCGTCACATCGCCGAGGCTGCGTCGCGCCGCGCAGCTGCGATCAGAGAATGCATGCAGGACCCGAAGTTCGTGTGGCAGCCGATCCCGGACTCGGCAGGCATGACGCTTTCCTACGAGCTCCGTCCAGGAGGCACCCGACCGGGTCCGAAGGACGCATGGCATCGCGTCGACCGCGTCGTCACCCGCCTCGGAACAGTGCTGGAGGGCGAGTCCGGCGGGGCGGTGGCGAGCGCTCTGCGTGACCTGGCGAGCGCGTTGACCGACGTCGCAGACGCGATCGAGAAGCGGCCGGCACGCGAGCCGCTGGCGGAGGACGCAGCTGAGCCGCCCCAGCCGGATGCTCAGGTGAGCTGCTCGTGAGCTCGTGCCGCGAGACACGGGCGTGCTCGTCGGGTCCGCGAGCCTGGGCGATTGAAGGCGGGTAGGGGTGGTTGAGCGGGCGGTAGAAATCGGGCCTGGGTCAATACGCGTAGGACGATTCGTTGGGCGTCTTGGGGTGGTGCCCATGCCGGCGATCGAGCATGGTTTGGGACTGGTGGAGCGGGTGGTGCGCAAGCATGTGGCAAAGCTGGCGAGGGTCGGTTGGTGTGAGCGGATGGCGGCCATACGAGGTGACGGGTCGCTGGTGTGGATGACCGCTGCAGGGCTGCCGGGCTTGGGGCTGCGTGAACTGCCGGCGCTCCGCGCGCCGGGCCCGTTCTCGCCGCTGACACGGCACGGCATCCAGGTGGCCTGGGCGGCGGCCGACATCGAGCACGCCGGCCATCTCTGGCACGCAGGCCGCGAGCTGTCCCTCGAACCTCGTCGCTGGGCCACCGAGGTCGCGAACGAGCGAGGCGGCCGCAGCCGCCGGCTGCCAGACCTGGTGTTTTGGCCTTCGCTCGACAACGGGCCGCCGGTAGCAGTCGTGGTTCCGCCGGTACTGTCCAACACGCGACGCGAGCGAGCGGCCCTAGGCGGCTGGCAGGCCTCCATAGCGGCCGGCCGCTATGCGCAGGTCCGCTATCTGGCCGGTCCCGTCGTCGCCAGCCACCTCCGCCGCTTGGCCACCGATATCGGTCTGAGCCAAGCTCAGTTCATCGTCAGCGACCGCGTCATGGCAGACGAGCCAGCGGTCCTTCCCGAGGTCATTGAGGCGCGACACGACTAAATGCTCAACGGCTGGAACAGGCGCAGTTGGTTGGTGGATCCGTTGCGCGACGATGCGCGCTTTCCGCGCAAGGGAGGTGCAGTGAGCACACGCGGGACATACCCGCGGCGCTCGCAGAGCAGGTCTTGGTGGCGGCCGCCTTGCTGGATCAGGGCCTGACTAACAGGGTCACGGGCGCCGGCTGCACGGTCGGGAGCCCGCCCGAGCAGGCGCGTGGCCGCCGTTCAGCCGCTGCAGCTGACGAGAACCGGTGCGCTCCGAGCGCAGACGCCTGGCTCGACCAGCAGCCGACCTGCACTTGGAGGGCCAAGATGTGCGCTTCTGTCAGCGGCTCGAGCCGTTCAAAGTCACGGTCGTCGGTCCGAGGTGGTGATCGTGGCGCTCGTTGTCGGGCTGCCCCCTGTGGGATGATGGTTTAGATGCGCCGCGATGTTCGACGCCGTGCGGTGGCTCTTGTGCTTCTTCTGGGTGTGCTAGTCGCTGTGTTGGTGTGCGGGTGCGGTGGAAGCAGCACCGCGTCACGATTGCAGGGTCGGCTTCTGTCGCTCGCCGACCTGCCAGCCGGGTGGTCGGGCGGCGCGGTCAGGCGAGCCCGTCGAAGGTGAGCGACACGCCATGCCTCTCGCATCTGCTCACGAACTCGAAGGGCTTGAGCTATCAGACCGCCACCTTCATCGAGGGTAAGTCGATCCCCAACCTCGGCGAGGTGCTCGCGACCGGTGCCGGGTTGAGCAGGTGTGGGACCGCTTCGAGCGGAGTCCTCGCCAAGCTGCCGGTCAGCAGCGCTGCAGTTAGGCGATACCAACGGTCGAGGCTGACAGTCCGTCGGTTGGCCTTCCCACGGCTCGGTCGACATCTCGTCGGCGTACGCCTGGGCGTTCACGCTGGCTGGAATCAGGCTCGGGTTCGACCTCGTCCTTTTCCAGACACGCCGGTATTACGGCTACCTCTCGTACGCCGACCTGGGACAGCCCGCGACAGCCACGGTCGAGGCGTTCGCACGGGCGGCGATCGCGAAAGCGCAGAGCGGCGCCACAACCCCGGTACCCGACAGCGTCTCGATCGCCTCAGCACCGGTCCGCACCGCACACACCCGCCTCGGACCGGTCGGATACCGTGCGATCGGGACGGGTCCCCCGCTGCTCCTGATCACGGGCTACGGCGGCACGATCGACAGTTGGGCGCCGCAGTTCGTTGACGCCCTCGCCCAGCACTACCACGTCATCACCCTCGACAACGCCGGCATCGGCAATACGAGCAGCCTGCCCAGCCCCGCTGACGATCGACGCGATGGCAAACCAGACCAGCGCGCTCATCGACGCGCTCCGGCTCGGAGCACAGACGTGCTCGGCTGGTCAATGGGCAGCTATGATCGCCCAGTCGCTCGCGATCCTGCACCCCAACCAGGTGCACCGCCTCGTGCTCTGCGCCGGCTACCCCGGCAACGGCACGACCGTCCAACCCTCCCGCCAAGAACTCAACGCGTTCGAAAGCGGCGAACAGCAGAAGGTCATGGCTGCTCTCTTCCCGGCCGACCAGACCGCAGCGCAGAACACCTACCTCGTGGCAACCTCCAGCTATACACCCGCCCCGCCCGTTCCGGAGGACGTACTCGCCGCTCAACGCCACGCCATCGACGCCTGGTGGAACGGAACCGACCCGGCCGGCACCAAGCCAGCCACGATCACCGCACCGACGTTCATCGCCGACGGGACGCTCGATCGCCTCGACCCGCTCGCCAACAGCCAGACCCTTGCCAAGCTGATCCATGGCGCCAAGCTCCGTCTCTACCCCGACGCGGGCCACGCGTTCCTCTTTCAGGACCAGCCGAACTTCGTGCCGACGATCGAAGCGTTCCTCCGCTGACTCCAGCGTCGGCTTGCCATCCCGGGCGTGACGAATGAACACATACGACCGGCCCCCCCGCGACGCGGATCGGCTCCCATCCGGCGAGGAGCTCAACGACGTGGCGAACCCGCGAACCAGAAATGACGACGCGCCAGATCGTGACGGGATCCGCCGACCAGCGTCGAGCGAGCGTTAGCCAGGATCCGCCTCGCTGCGAGCACCGCAGCGGCCGCGCCGAGGCCGGATGAGGACACTGTCGTCCACGACCGAAACGGCGCCCGATTACCACGTCAGGAACACGGCAAGCGGCTGTCGGCGTCGGCCACAGGCAGCCACGAGCCGCCGACCTCTCACGCCCGCGCTAGCGGCAATCCGGGTCTCGGTTCGCGCATGCCTCGGCATCCGCTCGTCGCCACGAGCGCAACCGACGGTTTGAGCACGGAGCGCTGGGGTCACGCTGAAGCTCAGCCAGGAGGGCTGCATGAGCGTCATCGCCATCGAAGAGCACTGGATCACAGAGGGAATATCAGGAACTACGGGCCGAGCCGGCGGGGATACGAGATGAGAGCCTGGCCTTGAACGATCACGGCGACATCCCCGCGCGCCTGTTCGACATCGGCGAGCAACGCATTCAGGCGATGGACGCAGCCGGCGTCGATATCCACATCCTCTCGATCGCGGGCCTGCTCAGGCGTTGATGTCGGCGTACTCGATCTCCGTTCCGGCTGCTACCGCCAGGGACCCACGGGTTCCCGGCGCGCGGGGCGGCCCTGCTGACCGCGCATAGGAGGTGCCTTGCGGCGATCTGGAGGCAGCGTGTCGTGTGGTAAAGCGGGTGCCTGCAGCACGCCGGGACGCGGCGCTGTCTGGATTGGGTTCAGGAGAGGACGGTGGTGACCGCATCCCGGATGAGCGCATGGTGGCTCTCCCACGCCGCCCATACCGCGCTTGCCCATGCCTCGGCCCGGTGCTCGTAGTCGTCCAGATCGCTGGCGCCCACGAGGTGCAGCACGGTCAGCTCGCCCGGGCCGTTTTCGCGCGGGAGCACCGGGAAATCGTCGTGGGCTTGAAGCACTCGCCGAAGGACGTCGGTGGCGTGGTTTGGCTCGATCTTCAGCTCAAGGACCGCGCACAACCCGGCTAGGTGCACGAACACTGACTGGCGGTCGCGTCGGTCGCTGCCGTCTCCGGGGTGCTGAGCCATGTACGCGTCGACGACGAGGCGGTGAACTGGCGGGTATCCGAACCGCAGCGACTCGTCTGCTTGCAGCTGTTCGAAAATCTGCCAGCACCCTGGCGCGCTCGGCACGTACTTATGGACTGGCCCACTCACATCCGGGACAAGCGCCCCGCACCATCGGCAACTGATCCGCTGAACGGACATAGCGAACAAGGTACGTCGTCCTCATCGCTCACCAGCTTGCGGCACTGCCGCCCTCGAGCGCGAGGTGATCGCGCTGCTGAGGGCTTGATCCTCGCGGCGCACTTGGCGTGTCGTGTGCGGCGCTGGGCAGAATCCGGGGTTGTGGGCTCTCCTCAAGCACTGGGCGAGCACGAGCGACGAGTCGTCGCCGCATGGGCTGCCGACTGCGCGGAACGCGTTCTCGAGTTGTTCGAGTCCAGCAGTCCAGGGGATCCTCGCCCACGCGATGCGATCGCCCGAACCCGTGCCTTCGCCCGGGGTGAGCTTGACGGCGCGGAGGAGATTCGTCGCCGCTTCGCCGCAGCCGGTGCGGCGCGTGTCGCCGATCCAGCGGCAGCTGCCGCGGCCAGAGCCGCCGGACAGGCCTCAGCGGTCGCACGCATGGGCGCGCACGCCCTCGGCGCCGCAGCGTACGCAGCCCGCGCCGTTGAACTGGCGGAGCCTCACCGACCAGCGGCCGCGAGCGAGGAGATCTGCTGGCAGCTCAGCATCATTTCCGCCGAAGTTCGAGCGGCGCTACGACAGCTGCCACCCGTAGGTGAGGATAAGTCCGGACCACTCGGACCAGGCCTTCTCGCCTCAGGCCGCCTCGGCGCGATCATCCATGACCTCCAAGCCGACCTGGCCACACCCCGCAAAACCGAACCCGGCCATCACGACCAGCAACATGCCCCTCAACGCAACTAAAAGCGAGAGCCCCGTTGGCCGCGCATAGCAGGGGCCCGTGTAGTCGTCGAGGAGATGCCCGTGCAACCACGAGGGCAGGTCTCGTCGACAATCGCCGAGCCGGCCCGACCGTGGCTTCTCCACGCCTATTGCGGCAGTGCTGGTCCCGGCGCCGTCGTGACCGCTCCGGTGCTTGCAGCTTTGGGATCTTCGGCCAGCACCGCGAGCTTCGGTCTGACGGATTCATCCGCGTGGCGCGCGTGCACGCTTCTGAGGCGAGGAGCGGGGTCCGTGCCTCGCCCGGGGTCCTGCTCTGCATTCGTGTTCGCGGTGTTCGTGGCGATGCCGCTGGGATGGCTGCTCTTGGTCCGACAGCAGCAACGCGCGTCGGCCGTTTCGAGGCGCACGTGATGACTGCTTCACTCGCCGAGCGGCGACGGTATCGCCGACGCCTAGACGGCCGCACGCGTGAGTGGTGAAGCGTTTGTCGGGCTCGAGCGTCTTTGGGGGCTCGTCCGCGCTCGAGAGCCGGTTCTGGGCTTGGTGTTTTGGGCTGGATCGGCTGTGATCGCGGGCTGATGGTGGATGCTCGCGGGGCGCCCGTTGGATCTGTCCAAATCGACCGAAGTGCGGCGACGTTGTGGTAGGGCCGCGTATCGTGCGGCGAGGCGAACGAATGTTGGAGGTGTGATGGCTCAATACATGTTGCTCTGCTACCACGAGGAGACGGACGCGGCCGAGGGGGTCGAGCGGGAGGCGGAGTTGCCGCTGATGCTGGACCGCTACACGCACCTTGCCAACGAAGCCGGGCTCGACCTGCAGCCGTACGCCAACCTCCGCTCCTGGTTTGAGCGCGTCGAGCAGCAACCCGGCTATATCGAAGACGTCATGCCACACGGCGCCAACGCGGCGCCCGGCGCCGGAACATCGATCTACGACTGAGCCCGGGAGGCTCGGCGAAGACGGGCAACGAGGATGGAGCAGGCGGTCGCGTCGACAGATGCGGCGGTTGTGCAACAGGAACAGCCGGTTTGGCGGGTGGCGTCCCCCATATCAGTACGCGGACGCGGTCACGGCTCGCGCCGGCCGCGCTCAGGTTTGCGTTTCCTCGCCGGATCGGTGACGTGCAAGGGTCTGGG
>CAVUKF010000001.1:0-417941 GCA_963742025.1 uncultured Solirubrobacterales bacterium | reverse complement strand
ACCTTGGCGGGCCGGCGCTCAGGACGATCCTCTACACGGCGGTCGCAACCGTGATCTCGCTTGCGATCGCCTATCCGGTGGCGTATTTCGTCTCGCGGTACGCGGGCAGGCGCAAGGGGCTCTTCCTCGTCCTGCTCGTGGCGCCGTTCTGGGTCAGCTACATGATGAGGATGTTGGCCTGGATCGATCTCCTGCAGCAGGGCGGCCTGTTCAATCGCGCGCTGCCTTCTTCGGCCTGCCTGGCAACACCGATTGGCTCGGCGGCAAGTCGGTGACCGTCATCCTCGGGCTCGTCTACGGCTATATCCCCTACCTGATCCTCGTCCTGTACGCCTTCCTCGACCGGATCGACCAGAGCCTGCTCGAGGCCGCCCGCGATCTCGGGCTCGGCAAGTGGCGGACGTTCTGGCACGTGACGATCCCGCTCAGCAAGCCGGCGCTCATCGCTGGGGCGTTCATCACGGTGCTCCCGATGGTGGGCGACTACTTCACCAATCAGCTGCTGTCGGGAGCTCCCGGCACGACCATGATCGGCAACGCGATCGAGGGACAGCTCGACTCGCCGGGCGAGGCGGGACAGGGAGCGGTGCTCGCGCTGATGTTGCTCGTCGTCCTGCTGATCCCGATGATCTACTACGCGGTCAGCACCGCCAGAGCGTCGAGGGAGGCCGCCTGATGGCGAGCACGGTCGGCAAGCCGATCACGCCGAGTCCGGTTCGGCTCCCTCGCGGCCGCGAGCACGCGACGGGCGGCCGCACGATCGGGAGGCAACCCGTGGAGGCGACCGTGGGTGCTGGAGGGCTTCACGTGGCTGTACATCATCTGGTCGATCGTGCCGATCGCGATCGCGGTGCTGTTCTCGTTCAACAAGGGAGCATCGCAGACGACCTGGCAGGGCTTCTCGACCAAGTGGTACGTCGGCCCGCAGGTCACCTCCGTGCTCAACAACCCGAGCCTGCACGAGTCCGTGATCCAGACGCTCAGGCTCGGCATCCTGACGACGCTGATCACCGTCCCGATCGGAGTCGGCTTTGCGATCGGCATCGATCGCTGGCGGAGCCGGACCTCGAACGCGCTCAACTTCGTGATGATCTTCTCGTTCGTGATCCCCGAGCTGCTGCTCGCGGTGGCGCTGTTCATGCTCGTCACGCAGTCGTTGACGTTCATCCGGCTGGGAACGCCGGCCGAGGTTGCCGGACTGGTCGTATGGTGCATAAGCTGGCCGGCGATCATCGTGCGGGCGCGGCTGGTGTCGATCGGCAAGAGCTACGAAGAGGCGGCCGCCGATCTCGGCGCATCGCGACTGGAGGCGATCCGTCGGGTGCTCCTTCCGATGCTGATGCCGGCGATCTTCGCAAGCGCCGTGCTCGTCTTCGCCAGCGTCGTCGACGACTTCGTGATCGTCGAGCAGCTCTCCTCGACCGCGAACACGCAGCCGATGTCGGTGCTGATCTACTCCAACGTCCACGGCGGGCTGAGCGGGCCGTCGCTGAACGCGCTGGCCACGATCATGCTCGTCGTCTCGCTCATCGCCGCGGTGATCGGATTCGTCGCCTACCGGTGGATGACGCGGGGCGAGCGAACGGAGGGCAGCGCCGAGGCGCTTACCAGCATCGCGGGCATGTGAGAGGACTGAAAAATGAGTGGAGGCAACATCAAGCTGGAGTCGCTGACGAAGCGGTTCGACGACGTCACCGCGGTCGACGAGATCTCGGTCGAGATCCGAGCCGGCGAGTTCTTCTCGCTGCTCGGGCCGAGCGGCTGCGGAAAGACGACGACGCTGCGCATGGTCGCGGGCTTCGAGCCGCCGACCAGCGGCAAGATCCTGCTCGACGGCGTTGATGTCGCAAGCTGGCCGCCCAACCGCCGCAACGTCAACACGGTCTTCCAGAGCTACGCGCTGTTCCCGTTCCTGACCGTCGCCGAGAACGTCGCCTTCGGCATGAAGTACAAGTCGGTGCCCAAGTCCGAGCGCAACGACCGCGTGGCCGAGGCGCTGGCGATGGTCCAGCTGTCGGGGTATGAGCACCGCCGCTCCAACCAGCTCTCCGGCGGACAGCAGCAACGCGTCGCACTGGCACGGGCGCTGGTACTGCGTCCGTCGGTGCTGCTGCTCGACGAGCCGCTGGGGGCGCTGGACGCCAAGCTCCGCCGCACACTTCAGGTCGAGCTGGCGGCGCTTCAGAAGCAGGTGGGAATCACCTTCCTGTATGTCACCCATGACCAGGAAGAGGCGCTCACGATGTCCGATCGCCTGGCGGTCATGAACCACGGGCGCATCGTCCAGCTCGGCGCCCCGGAAGCGGTCTACAACGAGCCGGTCGATGCCTACGTCGCCGACTTCCTGGGCGTGTCGAACCTGATGGACGCCCAGGTCGAGCCGGGCCGCGCCGCACAAGGACCCTGCCGGGTGCGCCTGGGCGACTTCGTGCTCGATGCCGAGGCGGGCGATCTTGACGCCACCGGCGGCGTCAAGCTTGCGATCCGCCCGGAGCGCATCCACCTGCATCCGTATGACGAGGCCGGTGGCGCCAACCGCGTGCCGGGGATGGTCGAGCGCCTCGTCTTCCTCGGCTCGACCACGCACATCTACCTCCGCCTCGCCAACGGCTCGGCGCTTCAGGCGCTCGTGCGCAACGACGGGGCGGCGCTTCCCTACAGCCAGGGAACGCCCGTCAGCGTCGGCCTTCCGGCCGACGCGCTACGGGTGCTCCCCGATCCCGGCGTCAGCGTCGCCGAGATCCAGGACGACACGTCCGGCGATCACATCGCCGGCCTTGCGAACACCGGTTCGAGCTGACCCAGGCGCTTGACCGCCGCCCGCCGCTGAGGCTGTCTAGACTCGCCGCGGTGAGCGTCGCCGAACTGCTGGAGGGCAAGCGCGTCTGCGTCTGCGCCGGCGCCGGTGGGGTCGGCAAGACGACGACCTCGGCCGCGATCGCGCTCGGGATGGCGGCGCGAGGCGGCGAAGGTCGCGGTCGTGACGATCGATCCCGCGAAGCGGCTCGCAAGCGCGCTCGGACTGCAGGAACTCGACAACGAGCCCCGGCGGGTCGAGCCCGAGCGCCTGGCCGAACGACGGCACTCCGGTGGAGGGCGAGCTGTGGGCGATGATGCTCGACCCGAAGCGGACGTTCGACGAGTTGATCGACAAGGTGGCCGCCGACGCCGATCAGGCAGCCGAGATCAAGGCAAACCGCGTCTACCGTGAGCTGTCCACGGCCGTCTCCGGCTCGCAGGAGTTCACCGCGATCTCAAAGCTCTACGAGCTCGCGAACGAGCGGGATTTCGACCTGCTCGTGCTCGACACGCCACCGTCGCGCAACGCGCTTGACTTCCTCGATGCGCCGGGCCGGCTGACGTCGTTTCTCGACGGCCGCGCGCTGAAGATGTTCCTGCGCCCAACCAGCGCCGGGATGCGGCTGCTCGGTCATGGCGCCGCGCCCGTTCTGAGCGTTCTGTCGCGGGTCACCGGCGTCGACCTGATCTCAGACCTCTCGAGCTTCTTCCAGCTGCTCGGCGGCATGACGAACGACTTCAGCGCCCGCGCAGTCGAGGTCGAGCGGATGCTCCATGCCGAAACGACCGCGTTCCTGCTCGTCACCTCCGCGCAGCCGGACGCGATCGACGAGGCGATCTGGTTCCGGCAGACGCTGTCGGAGAGCGACCTGCCGTTCGCCGGCGTCATCGTCAACCGCTACCACCATGATCTCGGTGCCGGCGACGATCCCCTGGCGCTTTCTCAGGAGCTCTCGACGCTGCTCGACGACTCGCTCTCAGCACGAGTGGCGGCCAACTACGCCGACTATCGGGTGCTCGCGAAACGCGATGCCGCCAACGTCGCGCGGCTGGTGCGTGAGCTCACCGACGAGCCGGTGCTGCTCGTCCCGCATCTCGACGACGACGTCCACGATCTGGAGGGACTGCTGCTGGTGGCGCGCTACCTGTTCGCGACCGATGCCGAGCGAGCCCAGTTGATCGACGAGCTCGTCGCGTAGGCCGCCTCAACACCGAGCGCAAGCGGCTCGCCGATGGCCACCCCGAGGCTGGGCGAAAAACGGCACCACCAGTAGCGAAATTCGTCCCGCCTCTACCCGAAGGCGTCAATGCAAGGCGATCGCGGCTTCGGCGAGCAGCCCGTCGGCGACGGCGCGCACGTCGATGTCGAGATGGCCGCAGAGCACGTCACGCAGGATCGCCCGCAAGTGCTCGGCAATCTCCTCGACGAGCGCGTCGACACCTGTTCGCGCCGGCGCGAGCCCCGCGATCACCGCTCGCTCGAGCAAGATCGCGTGTGCCGTCCGCTCCGCGAGCGCTGCGCGATCCTCGGGGAGCGGCGCAGATCACCGCGAGTCGCTGCGCCAGCCGCCCGCTCGACGGCCCCTCGGGCTCGAGCAGCGCTCGCAGCGCCAGCAGGTAGTCGGTCAGCGCCTCGAACGGCGCCAGCCTTTCGCATCCCATCTCAAAGCGTGCCATCGCCCAGGCAAGCTCGCCTCGCCCTGATGAGTCCGGAGTCGGCACCTCGGGCGAGCTGGTGGCCGAACTCCCATCGCGGGCGCCGTCGAGGGCATCCGCCGGGCTACGAGCGCACAGAACGCCCGCAGCTCGTCCGCCTGGTTTCCGGAAAGCAGCATCGAGCCTCGGGGGCGGCCGTTTATCCCGAGCGGGACCGCATGCCAGGCGCCGTCGTCGATCCGCGTCCAGGCAAGCGGTCCGAGCGTGTAACCGCCGCGTTCGAACAGGCGCAGAGTCGTCAGCAGTCGCCGGAAACGCCGGCGTGCCTCCGAGACCGGCGGCGGCGAGGACCGTTCCTGCATCGTCCGCAGCACGACAACCACGCTCGGAGCCTCGCCCGGAATCTCGCCGGCCTCCCCCCAAACCGCCTCGGATGGTGCGCCGCGGACCTGATCGCCACGGACGAGCGACAGCCCATCGCCGAGATCGATCTCGATCGTGTCGGAGTCCAGCGATACCCCGAGCACCGGCGCGAGCACGACCGTCAGGCACCGGCCGGCGAACAGCATCCGCTCAAGCTCGTCGTAGGCCAGCTCGAAGCGCTCGAAGTCGAATTCGAACTCGCTGCGATCCTCGAAGACGCGCGCGAGGAAGCAGCGGAGCACCTCGTCGGCGCGTTCCCTGTGGTCACGGGGTATCCGCAGCTCGCCCCGGTGCCGGATGTAGGCGTCGACCCCTTCAAGCGTCTCCAGCTCCCGCGCAGCCGGCGCATAGCTTGCGAGCGCCGAGAGCAGCTCGACCCGCTCACCGATGAACGCGTCGGTCAGCGGCCGGTAGCAGTACAGCGGCACCCGAGGGCCACGCGTGCCGCGCTCAGCCTGCACGACCTCGAATGGAATCTCTTCGCCGTCCGCGGTTGCGTTCGCGAGCGCATCCGCAGCCTCAGCCGTGAACACCTCGAGCACCTCGTGCAGCATTGCGTTTCGCACACCCGCCGATTCTGCGTGGCGCCGCCAGATCCTTCACGAGCACGGAACCCCCCAGGTCAGGATGCAGCCGGCAGGCTCGGCTACGCTGCAACGAACGTGTGCGACTGCTGATCGGCGGTGCTTTGCGCACCGACACGCTCTGCGCCACTTCATCGCCCAGCCAGCGGCGACCGTAGGTGCGCATGTCCTCGATCAGCGGCACGAGCGCGCGGCCCTTCTCGGTCAGTGCGTACTCGACCCGCGGCGGAACCTCGGGATAGGTCTGGCGGTCGACGATCCCCTCCTCCTCGAGCGCTCGCAGCCGCAGCGACAGCGTCCGCGGGCTGATCCCGCCAAGCGAACGCTCGAGCTCGCAGAATCGCGAGCACCCCTCGGCGAGGTCCTTGATCAGCAGAAGTGTCCACTTCCCACACACGATCTCGGCCGTGCGGCAGACGGGACACGTGTCGTCGTAAGCCATCGAGACCCCAGTCTAGCGCATAGCTTCACGAACTGAAGTAAACACCAACGACAACCATCCGGCGAGCCAAGAAAGCAGCACGGCCAGAAGCTTCAGCGCCCTCGGAGCCGCCAAACGCCTCGGGCAACACCTTTCGTCGAGGCTCGCGAGCGGCCTCGACGAAAGGTGTTGTCCGGGGCGTTAATGCGACCTACGCGACGTCGCGGAGCTTCTGCGCCTCGGCGAGCGACTGAAGCTTCTTCAGCGACTGGTTCTCGATCTGCCGGATCCGCTCGCGGGTGACGTTGAACGTGCGGCCGACCTCGTCGAGGGTGCGCGGATGCTCGCCACCGAGGCCGTAGCGGAGCTCGAGCACGCGCCGCTCGCGGTAGGAGAGGTTCTCCAGCGCCTCGCGCAGAGCCTCCTTGGTGAGGATCTCGGCGGCACGCTCGTACGGCGACTCGGCACGCTCGTCGGCGATGAACTGACCGAACTCGGATTCCTCCTCGTCACCGACCGGCTTCTCAAGCGATACCGGCGCCTGTGCGGAGCGCTTGATCGACTCGACCTCCTCGGGCTCGATCCCCGTGACCTCGGCGATCTCCTCAGCGGTCGGCTCGCGGCCCAGCTCGGTGACCAGCTTGCGCTCGGCACGGCCGATCTTGTTGAGCTTCTCGACGACGTGGACCGGGATCCGAATCGTCCTCGCCTTGTCGGCCAGCGCCCTGGCGATCGCCTGACGGATCCACCAGGTCGCGTATGTCGAGAACTTGAAGCCCTTGCGGTAATCGAACTTCTCGGCGGCGCGGACGAGTCCGAGCGTCCCCTCCTGGATCAGGTCGAGGAACGGAAGTCCCTGGTTGCGATAGTTCTTCGCGATCGAGACGACCAGCCGGAGGTTGGACTCCACCATCTTCTGCTTCGC
Organism: uncultured Solirubrobacterales bacterium; assembly: GCA_963742025.1. Taxonomy (GTDB): domain Bacteria; phylum Actinomycetota; class Thermoleophilia; order Solirubrobacterales; family Solirubrobacteraceae; genus Palsa-465. Next base: position 411,133 of record CAVUKF010000001.1, on the reverse strand, counting down.
GTCGAGGTCGCCGCGCTCGATCCGCTTGGCGAGATCGACCTCCTCCTGGGCCGTCAACAGCCGCACCTTGCCGATGTCCTTCAGGAACAGCTGAAGGGAGTCGGTCGTCATGTCCGGCTTGAGATCCAGCGCCGTCTTCGGCTTGCGCCGGCCGCGCTTGTCCGGCGCACGCTCCACCTCGGCCTCGGCAAGCGCGGGGTCGACCTCTTCGACGAGCTCGATCTCGGCTCGCTCGAGGAAACCGTGCAGCTCCTCGACGTCGGCCTCGTCGAGATCCAGCTCGGAGATCGCGCCCGCGATCTCGGCGAACGTGAGCACGCCGAGCTGCTGGCCGCGATTGACGAGGCCCTTGATCTCTTCGAGTTCCTGCAGTTCCGCTACTGACATCTGGTTCCGTTTCCGTGGTCATGCCGGTGGTCCAAGCTCCACCGGCACCTTAGATCAGAGTGCGGACGCCGACCCAACAGAGGGCGCACGCCCGCTACTTCAACATGCTCACCAAGTATAGCCACTATCTTTTTTGAAGTCAAGGCAGCTCGGAGATGGCGCGGAACTGGCCGAGCCGCAGTGCGCACGAGCGTTACCTCTAGGTCATGTACGTTCGAACGCCGCCGATGTTTCGAGCCGCGGCGAAATTTCTTCGCGCTCACGCTCGTTGCGAGCCTGCCGGCGCCGACAGTGCGCGATCATCTCGGAGATGACCGATGATCGCCACACCGATGTGCTCGGCTCGCTCCCGCGCTCCCGGCCCCATCGCCGCAGCGCCAAGCGCCCGTCCCGTCCGACTCCGGCCCTCCGGCCCGCTCCCACTCCACCCCTTCCGAGCCGTATGCGCCCGCGCGGGCGACCGCACCTCCGCCGGCCGCACCTCCGCCCGCCGCACCTCCGCCCGCTGCACCTCCGCAGGCCGGCCCTGCGCCCGCCGGTCGAGCGCCGGCGCCGGGTCGCTCGGAGTTGCTGAGCACCACTGTTCAGGCCGCGGCCGAGATGACCGAGATCGGCCTGTCGCTCGCCGCGCGAGCGATCCGCTCGGCGCTCGAGCGACTTCCGCGTCCCTGAGACTGATCGAGCCGGCCGACTTCGTCAGGTCCGGGGGATCGCCCTCATATACTCTCGACCGTCCAGCCGAGCGATGCTCCGTCCGGGGACATCGCCGGCGCAACCACGTGCGGGACCAGTGATCCGCTCACATCTTGAACTGGCCGTGTCGGCAGCGGCGATCGGAGCGATGCTCATCCCCTCGACCGGTCTCGCGGCTCCGCTTCAGTCGTCGCCGGCCGGCAACGGCGCGGCCGGCCTCACCGGGACCGATGGCACCGGCTCCAACCCGCAGGTCAAGCCGGCCAACCTGACCGTCTCGGCCAGCGTTGACGGGATCACGATCGCGACCAGCGAGTCCGCGCTGCTCCACCACCAGCTTGTGTTTTCCGGCAGCGTCGCCGGAGCAACGGCGGCAGACGCGGTCGAGATTGAGCGCATCGGCCCTGGGACCGACGGCCGATGGGTCTTGACCACGTCGAGTCCGGTCACCGCGATCGGCACCTTCTCGGCGACCTGGGACGCTCGCCAGAGCGGCCGATTCTCGATCAGGGCGTTGCTCATCCGAGACTCAGCCTCGACCACGGGATCCTCGGCACCCTCGATCTCCCCCACGTCCACGGCCCCCTCGCTGACCTGGCCGACCTTGACGATCACGGTCTACAGAATCGGCATTGCGAGCATCTACGGCCCCGGCCTGTATGGCCACAAGACCGCGTGTGGCGACACGCTGCGCCGCAACACGCTGGGCGTCGCAAACGTGAAGCTGAGGTGCGGCACGCGCGTCGATCTCGATTTCAAAGGACGCTCGATCGTCGTTCCGGTGATCGACCGAGGTCCCTACGTCAAGGGTGTCGAGTGGGACTTGACCGAAGCGACGGCCAGAGCGCTCGGCATGCGCGAGACGGAGGCGATCGGCGCCACCTCGCTCTCGAGTCCGTGAAGCGCTTCGCTCGCTGCCGACACGTCGTCGACGATCAGCCACAATCTCGGCATGACCCAGCAACTGTTGAGCGTCACCGATGCCCGCGAACGGGTGCTGAAGGTCGCGCACGGCCCGCTCGGCACCGAACGCATCAGCGTCGAGCGGTCACTTGGACCGTGTCCTCGCCGAGGACCTGTTCGCCGCAGGACGACGTCCCGCCGTTCGGCAGCTCCGCGATGGACGGCTACGCGGTCCTCGACGGCTCGGCGGGGCGATCGCTTGCGCGTCGTCGGTGAATCGCGCGCCGGCACGCCCTACACCGGATCGATCTCGCCGCGGCGAGGCGATCCGGATCTCGACCGGGGCGGCCGTCCCGTCGCAGGCCGGCACCGTCATCCGCCAGGAGGACGTGACCGTCCACGACGGACGTGATCGACACGCTCGCTGCGGCCGCCGCCGGGCAGAACATCCGCGACGCCGGCGAGGACATGCGCGGCGGCTCGCTGGTCCTGCCGGCCGGAACGGTGATCTCGCCGCGTGCGCTCGGCGCCGCCGTGGCTGCCGGCGCCGGCATGCGTCACGGTCGCCAGGGCACCGCGCGTCGTGGTGCTGTGCACCGGCGATGAGCTGCGCGCACCGGGCGAGCCGCTCGGCCCGGGTCAGATCCACAACTCCAACGGGCCGATGCTGACCGCGCTCGCCGCTCGCTGCGGCGCGATCGTCGAACCGGTGCTCAGACTCGCCGACAACCTCGGCGCGACGGAGGCCTCGCTCAGCAGACGCGCTCGACCGGGCCGATCTGCTGATCATCACCGGCGGGGTCTCGGTCGGACCGCACGACCACGTCCGCCCGGCGCTCTCGACGGTCGGCGTCGACCAGCACTTCTGGGGAGTCGCGCTGCAGCCCGGCAAGCCGACCTGGTTCGGATCGCGCGGCGAGCAGCTGGTCTTCGGACTTCCAGGCAACCCGGTGTCGGCGATCGTCACGTTCACGCTGTTCGCCGCGCCGCGCTGAGGGCGCTGCAGGGCTCCCGCCCGGATCGCCGCGCCGATGCTTCCGCCGTCCTCGGCGGGGCCGTCAGGCGCAACCCAAGCCGCGAGCGCGCGATCTGCGTGCGGCTGGCGCTTGCGTGCGCAGGCAACCGTCGCGACACCGACCGGCGCACAGGAGTCGCACCTCATCACCTCGCTGCTCGACGCCGACGCGCTCGCGATGATCCCCCGCGGCGAGGGCGACCTGCCCGCGGGCACGGCGGTGAGCTCGAGCCGTTGCCGGCATGAGTGGCGCCGGCAGAGAAGCCGCGGCGAGCGGCGCGGGGCGCTGTCCTGATCGGTGCGGCCGGGATCGCCGCCGTCGCTGCCACCGGTGGCGTAGCGGCCGTGCAGCTACCGGCGCGAACGTTGATCATCTCGCCGCAGGAGTCGACCGTGATCGCAAGCGACGGCTCAGTCCGCTCGGTCCAGTCAGCCCACGTCTGGCGCTCTCTCCAGCCGACCTCGACCGGCTCTGGACACCTGCGAACCTCGAGAACCTCGCGCGAACCTATTGGCGGTTTCTGACGCGCGTGACGCTCGGCCTGATCCGGGTCGTCTACGGGGACGACGAGCGCCGCGTCGTCCTCGGCATCAGGCCGTTGACGCTGCTGCGATTCACAGCGCCCGAATACCAGCTCGACGCCCGACGGTGGCCGGGTGACGTGGTGGATCCGTGACGGCCTGCTGGTCGCGCGCGCCGGCCGCGACGCGCGCGGTCTGCTGTCGCTCGACGTCCGCCGTGAGCCGCCCGCATCCGACGGCCTGGCGGTGCTGCACGTTCAGGTCGAGGTCGCGAACTTCTACCCCTCGATCCTGTCGGGCTTCAGCACGCTCGTCTACGAGGCGACGCAGGCGTTCGTCCACGTGCTGGTCACGCACGCGTTCCTACGCTCGCTGGCGAGGCTCGAGCTGGCCGAGTCGAGGGTCGGGCGGCTCTCGGCGCAGCACCCCGCCGGCACCGCCGACACCGGCGACACCGCCTAAAGATAGAAGTCGGCGTTCAGCGCGCGCAGCTTGCTGCGATCGTGGCGCGCGGAGATCCGCCGCACCGTCCCGGACCGCGTCCGCATCACCAGCGACTCGGTCGAGGCGCTGCCGCCACCTGGATACCGCACGCCCTGCAGGACATCGCCGTCCGTGACGCCGGTCGCGGAGAAGAACACGTCGTCGCCCTTGACCAGATCGTTCGCATCGAGCACCCGCGAGAGGTCGTAGCCGGCGTCGATCGCGCGCGAGCGCTCGTCGTCGTTGCGCGGCCACAGACGCCCCAGCTGCTGGCCGCCGATGCACTTGATCGCGGCGGCCGAGATGACCCCTTCCGGCGTGCCACCGATCCCCCACAGCAGATCGACCGGCGAGTTCGGCGACACCGCGAGCAGCGCCGCGGACACATCGCCGTCGAGGATCAGCCGGACGCGCGCGCCCGCGTCCCGGACCTCGCGCATCTGCTCGTGGTGGCGCTCACGGTCGAGCATCACGACGATCACGTCACGGATGTCGGTCCCCTTGCGCTCGGCGACGAGCTGCAGCGTCTCCCGCAGCGGACGCTCGATGTCGAGCAGGTCGGCGATCTCAGGACCGCCCGCGAGCTTCTCCATGTACAGGCACGGGTCCCGGATCGAACATCGCGCCGCGCTCGGCCAGCGCGATCACCGTGATCGCGCTCGGCATCCCCAGCGCCGTCAGGCGCGTCCCCTCGAGCGGGTCGACGGCGATGTCGACCGCCGGTGGCGTGCCGTCGCCGATCTGCTCGCCGTTGAAGAGCATCGGCGCCTCGTCCTTCTCGCCCTCGCCGATGACGACGATGCCGTCCATCGAGACGGAGTCGAGCACGTGGCGCATCGCGTCGACGGCGGCCTGGTCGGCCGCCTCCTTGTCACCGCGCCCGACGAACCGCGCCGCCGCGAGCGCCGCCGCCTCGGTCACCCGGACGAGCTCGAGCGCGAGGTTGCGGTCCGGTCGCCGAGATGCACTCGCGTCGCTCATCGGAGTCGCTGGATCGGGGCGGTGCCACACGCGGAGCTCATCACGTCGAACCCTATCTCAGTTCACAGGCTCGCCGTCGCCAGCTCGGGACGCGCCGAGCCGCTGCGCTACGCGGCGTCGCGAACCGCCAGCGCGACCGCATCGTGGACGCGCGGGTCGAGCGCGTCCGGAACGAGCTGATCCTCGGCCCGTGAGATCTGCGATCGCTCGCGCGGCCGCGAGCTTCATCTCGAGGTCGATACCCCGGCGCCGGCTTGCAGCGCGCCCTTGAAGATCCCCGGATAGCCGAGCACGTTGTTGACGCTCCGCCCGTCGGCGGCGAACGCCGCCCCGGCCGCTCGGCCTCCTCGGGTGCGATCTCGGGCTCCGGGTTCGTCAGCGCGAGGATCACCTGGCCGGGGCGGATCATCTCCGGCGTGATCAGGCCGGGCCTGCCGGTCGTCGCGACGACGACGTCGGCCTGCGCCATCACCTCCTCCATCGAGGCGATCTCGATCCCGGCCGCCGGCGCGCGGGCGTGCGCCGCCGGCTGCGGGTCAAAGCCGATCACACGCGCGCGCCGCTCTGCACCATCAGCGCTGCGATCCCGAGCCCGGCGGCGCCGAGTCCGAGCTGTCCGACCGTCGCCGAGGCCAGTTCGATCACCCGCGTGCCGGCAGGCGACGATCGCCGCAGCGACGGAGACGACCGCGGTGCCGTGGACGTCGTCGTGCATCACCGGCTGCGGCAGCGCCTCGATCAGCCGCGCTTCGATCTCGAAGCACTCCGGCGCCGAGATGTCCTCCAGGTGGATCCCGCCGAACGTCGGCGCGATCCGGATGACCGTCTCGACGAATCCGTCGACGTCGCTCGCGTCGATCAGGATCGGCATCGCCGAGATTCCGGCGAACTGGTGGTAGAAGACCGACTTGCCCTCCATCACCGGCATCGAGGCGAGCGGGCCGATGTTGCCGAGACCGAGCACGCGGGTGCCGTTCGTGCAGATCGCGACGCTGCGGGCGATCATCGTGTAGCGGCGCGCGAGCAGCGGGTCGCGCTCGATCGCCTCGGCAGACGCGCGCGACCCCCGGCGTGTAGACGTCGCGCATCTCCTGCACCGTGCGGACCGGATCGATCGGCTCGATCTTCAGCTTGCCGCCCTCGTGGCGCATCAGCGCGCGATCCTGGTAGAAACAGAACGCGGACGCCGTCGAGCGCATCGAGCGCGCGGGCGATCGCCTCCGCATGCTCCATGTCGCGCACCTCGACGGTGATCTCGCGCAGCGAGCGCTCGTGACCGATCGAGACGGTGAGCACATCCCCGATCAGCCCGTCCTGCGCCGCGATCACGCCGGCGACCGTGCGCGAGCATGCCGAGACGGTGCGGGATCTGGACACGGTAGGTGCAGTCGAGCATCGGTTCCAGACCGACTCTAACTGTTAGCTTGGCACGCGTGGCGCCCCTGTTCACGCAGCTGCTGCCGAGCCCGGCAAGCGTCGACGCCGACGAGCTGCCTCGCGAGCTCGGGACGGATCCGATCTCGCGCCACGGCGACCGGCCGCACACGATCGCCAACTTCGCCACCACCGCCGATGGCGCGATCGCCTTCGAGGGACGCTCCGGGGCGCTCGGCGACGACGGCGACCGCGCGATCTTCCATGCGCTGCGCGAGCAGGTCGACGCCGTCCTCGCCGGCACCAACACGTTGCGCGAGCGAGCGCTACGGCCGGATCGTCCCGAGCGCGGAGCGCCGCGCGGGACGCGTGCGGCGCCGGCCGCAGCGCCCGAGCCGCTCGCGTGCGTGATCAGCCGCAGCGGCAACCTGCCGCTCGAGATCCCGCTGTTCGCCGAGCCCGAGGCCCGAGATCGTCGTCTTCTCGCCGCTCGAGCCAGACCTCAGCGGCGCCCGCGCGCAGGTCGAGGTCGTACGCACCGATCCTGCAGCGCCGCACCCACTGACGTGCCGCGCTGGCACGCTGCGAGCCGACTACGGCGTCGGCTCGCTGCTCTGCGAGGGCGGGCCGACGCTCTTCTCGGCGCTGCTGCGCGAGCGGCTCGTCGACGAGCTGTTCCTGACGCTCACGCCGAAGCTCGCCGGCGGCGACAGCGGTCCGACGCTGACGGTCCGAGCCCGCTCTGGGCGAGCTCGCGCAGATGCAGATCGTCTGGCTGCTCGCTCGCCGGCGACGATTCGCTGCTACCTGCGCTACCGGCACGTGACCCGCGAGCCGCGTCGACCTGAGCGCCCGGCGCTGACTCAGAGCCCGAGGCCGCGGACGCCCTTCTCGTCCCAGCCGAGATGGTGGGCGAGCTCGTGGCGGACGTCACGCGTGACCTGCGCGCGCAGCAGCTCGGGATCGTGGCCGAAGTCGCGCAGTCAGCGTGTCCCGGAAGATGACGATCCGGTCGTGGAAGTAGTCGTTGGCGACCGTGTCGCCCTGGTAGAGGCCGTAGGCGCGGCGCTGCTGCACCGCCATCGGAGACGACGATCGCGACGTGCTCGAGCGCACGATGAAACTCGAGCGGCAGCTCGTCGACGGCGGCGCGGACGAGCGCCCTGAAGTCCTCCTCGCGCTCGAGCCCGAACAGGTCGTCGACGAATCGTCCTGCGCCGAGTCCGTTCGTCGTCCTCGACCTCGCCCCACGAGCCCTGCGCCGCGAGCCGCTCGGAGCGCTCGACGAGCGCGTCGAACTCGTCCTCCGACTCCGGGTCGCGCCAGTCCGCGAGCCGGACGAGCGCGAACGCGACCATCGCCTCCGACGATCACCGCCCCGAGACCGAAGATCGCCAGCCCCTGAAGCAGTCGCACGAGCTGGCTCTCGCTGAAGCCGCGACCAGCGACGATGATGCCCAACGCCGACCGTCAGCGCGACGAGCGCCGCGACCAGCAGATCCTGCGCGGGCGTCGGTTCCCGTGTCTCATCGCGCTCAGGTCAGCGAGTCCGCGCGATCACGAGCCGCTGGATCTCGTTCGTGCCCTCGTAGATCTGGGTGATCTTGGCGTCGCGCAGCATCCGCTCGACCGGATACTCCTTGACGTATCCGTAGCCGCCGAGCACCTGCACCGCCTCGACCGTCGACCGCATCGCCATGTCCGAGCAGAACAGCTTCGCCATCGCCGAGTACTTGCCGATGTCGGCGTCGCCGCGGTCGACCTTGGCAGCATGCCTGATACAGCAGCTCGCGGCGCGGCGGCGCACTGGGTCTCCATGTCGGCGAGCTTGAACTGGATCGCCTGGAAGGAGTCGATCGGCCGGCCGAACTGGCGCCGCTCGCGAGCGTACGCGGCCGCGTAGTCGGTCGCCCCCTGTGCGATCCCGAGCGCCTGCGCCGCGACGCCGAGACGCGAGCGGTCAAGCGTCGACATCGCGACCTTGAAGCCGTGGCCGACCTCGCCGACGATGTTCGCGGCCGGGACCCGGACGTCGTCGAAGATCGGCTGGCCGGTCGGCGAGCCGCGGATCCCGAGCTTGTGCTCGAGCTTGCCGACGCTGAACCCGGGCCGGTCGGCCTCGACGACGAACGCCGTGATCCCATGCGAGTGGCCGGCCTCACGGTCGGTCACCGCAAAGACGACGTAGAAGTCGGCGATCCCGAGGTTCGTGATCCAGTTCTTGGTCCCGTTGATCACCCACCCGTCGCCGTCCTGGACCGCGCTGCAGATCATCCCGCCCGGGTCCGAGCCCGCCTCCGGCTCAGACAGCGCGAACGCGGGCGACCACTCGCCCGTGGCGCAGCGCGGCAGAAACCGCTGCTTGAGCTCCTCGGATCCGTGCAGCTTGATCGGCAGCGTCCCGAGCTCCTGAATCATCAGGATCAGCGCCGTCGAGGCGCAGGCCTTGGCGATCTCCTCGATCGCCATGTTGAGCATCAGGTGCCGGTGCCGGTCCCGCCGTGCTCCGGCCTCGAACGGCAGCGCCAGGATGTCCTGCTCGGCCAGCAGCCGCCGCAGATCGTGCGGGTACTCGGCCCGCTCGTCGATCTCGGCCGCGCGCGGCGCGATCCGCTCCGTCGCGATCCGGCGGATCGTGTCGCGGAGATCGAGATGCTCCTGCGGAATCGTGTACAGATCAGCCGTGGCGGTCATATCCTCGACCATGCTACGGGACGGACCGCATCGTCCCGCGCAGACCCGCAGGCCGGTGTCGTCTAGATGCTCTCCGCCGCTACCAGCCGGCGGGATGACGCGCGACGAACCCGTTCGCCGATGAGATCGCGAACCGGCGACCAGCGATCGTCCCGTTCGTCGTACTCCTGCGCCGCGGTGTCGAAGCACAGGCCGGCGATCTCCATGTACGCGTGGCCGCCGTTGGCCCAGATCGTGATCCAGCGGCCCGGCCCGGGCTTGCCCCAGGTCTCGAACTGCGGTCGAGTCCAGCGGTGAGGAGAGCAACCCGCCGGCGTGCAGGGCGAAGCTGACCGAGCCCGAGCAGTCGTAACCGACCGAGATGAAGCTGGCGTGCCCGCCACCGTAGATGTAGGGATCGAACGCGATCAGGTCCGCCCCGGCGATCACGTCGCGGATCACCTGGGGCGCTCCGCCGGCGGAACCACAAGCCCGTCGGACTCCAGGTCGGCTCGCTCGACGGGTGCGTCGTTGGGGCCCGCCGCCCAATGCGATGCCGCCGGTGTCCTGACCGCTCGTTGACGTGGAGCTGGTGGTCACGGTCGTGTTGCGGTCTTCGTGACCGTCTTGCTCGTGGTCGCAATCGTGCCGACGGGGCTGACAGCACCTGTCGTCGCGGTCTCAGGCGACGGCGAGGTCAGGATCGACTTGACTGTCGCGACCTCCTTGAGCTTCGCAACATGCTCTTGCCGACGATCCCCGTCGGACGCAGGTCGATAGCGGCGCTGGAAATCGATCACATGCGCGTAGGTGGCAGCGCCGAAGACACCGTCGACGGTGTGGCTTGTAGCCGGCCGCGGTGAGATCAACCTGGAGGGTCGCGCACCGCAGCACCGTGCATCCCGAGGCGAAGCACCTGGCCGCCGCGCTGGTGCGGCCGCGAGCGCCGATGGCAGCACGCCAGTGACAGGCTCGCAACGAACACCGCTAACACACGTTCGCGCACCGGATACGCGTTGTTATCGAGTTCGACAAACTAACCCTTCTCTCTCGTGTGCCTACGGGGTTAGCTGTCGGGCTCGCGCTGAAAGAGCTTGCGCTACGCCACAGAATTCGTGGCGATTCGCCCCAAGAGCCTTATGGCTCAACATTGGGTTCCCCGTTCTCCGCCGACGTGCGGCCAGAGACTCGGCTGGGTTGTTGGTCGGGAGTGTAACCAGATCTCAACAGGAATGTCGCTTTCCCTACGTCGAATCCGGGTGTCCGCGCGGCAGCCGAGCGCCCGTCAGCCGACGCCGGGGCGCTACCCTTGACCTGATGGACGGCGACTACACGCCCCAGCAGGTCGCGCACCTGCTCGCCGGCGGAGCGCGTCCAGCTGATCGACGTCCGCCAGCGCCACGAGCACGAGGCCGGCGCGGATCGCCGGCGGGCGGCTGATCGAGCTCGGCGACCTGCCGGCCAAGGCGGACACGATCGACCGCTCGACGCCCGTTGTCCTCTACTGCCGCAGCGGCGGGCGCTCGGCGATGGCGACGGCGGCGCTTGCGCAGGCCGGGTTCGACGCCCACAACATGGCCGGCGGGATCATCGCGTGGGACGCAGCCGGCCTTCCGCTCGAACCCGCCGACGGCACGATCATCTTCCACTGACGCCGCGCTGGCCACCGGCCGACGGGCCGCGGCATCAAGCGTGGCGCTACAGCTTGACGACGTTGATCGCCTTGGGACCCTTGGGCCCGGCCTCCTCCTCGTAGGACACCTTCGCGCCCTCGGCGAGCGAGCGGTAGCCGTCGGCGCTGATCGCGGAGTGGTGGACGAACAGATCGCGGCTGCCCTCATCAGGCGTGATGAAGCCGAAGCCCTTCTCGTCGCTGAACCACTTGACTGTTCCGGTTGGCATTTGGGAATGCTCCTCCGTAGCTCTAAGTGCTTGCTACCGCGGAGGAATTCTTCGATCACCACCGGCGCCTGCACCTGCTTGACGCCGCCTTCAGACGGCCTTACCGGGCGGCACGCTAGCACGCCACCACTCCGTCGGGGTCCACACCCGAAACTGCGCCGGGCTACGCTGCTTGGATGCGCTGGCTCGTCGACGGGATGAATGTGATCGGCACCCGGCCGGACGCATGGTGGAGGGACCGCGACGCCGCGATGCTCCGGCTCGTCGACGCGCTCGAGCGCTGGGCGGCGGCCGAGGGCGAGGACGTGGTCGTCGTGTTCGAGCGTCCACCGTCGCCCCCGATCCGCTCGACCGTGATCGAGGTCGCACACGCCCCGAAGCCGCGCCGGAACGCCGCCGACGACGAGATCGTTCGGCGCCTGAAGTCCGACGAGCACCCCCAGGCCGTCAGGGTCGTGACCTCGGATCGCTGGCTGTCGGAGCGCGCATATGCGCAGGGCGCCTCAGTCGAGGGCGCCCAGTCGTTCCGCCTGCGGATCGAGTCCGACTGAGGGTCGGCGCACGAACTGAGAACCGCCGCTCAGCCGAGCTTCCGAATCGTGCCGCGCCGACGGCCTGTGTAGCACTGTGAGAGCAAGCCGCCTGAGGAGCGGTCGATGTAGGTCCAGTTCATCGACAGCGACAGCGTCGCCGCGGTGGGCGACGTGAAGCGCCCCGACCACCCGACCGTCATCCCCGTGCCGCTCGCCGGCGGACCGCGCCATTCGAGATTCCCGTCGAACCTGCCGTTGGCCTGAACCACCGCCCTTGGGTAGGGCTCGATCTGGCCCTTGCCCCAGTCCGGTCCCCCCGCCAGATCCAGCGCCGTTGAGATGTTCGGGCAGACGGCGTCATGCTGCGTGACCTTCGGGGCGACGAACGCCGTCAGGCGACCGCCCCGGATCGTCAGCTCGACCGTCCCGATCCCGTGTGGGAAGACGCCGGAATAGGTCCCGTTGAGAGCCTTCGTCCAGCCAAGCGCGCGAGACGCCGCGGCAGGTGCGGCAACCACCGCAGGCATCGCGGCGAGCGACGCCACCACCATCGGCAGGACCAGTCTGGTGACCCTCATCACAACCTCATCGGATGTCTGCTGCTCGGCAGACCCTAACGCCCGGCGGGAACCCGCGCACCCCTGAACGGTCACCCCCCACGCCGGCAGTGTTTGCGCATGGTGTCGCCAGATGGCCGAGAAAGCTCATGATTACAGCCAAGCCGTCGTGCGAATCGACGGCCGCACGGTCTTATCGGTACGCGATGAGATCGACCTCGCGACGGTGGATCAGTTCGCAGTCGCGGTGCGTGAGCAGGTTGCCGGCGAAGCGCTGCGGCCGGATCTCCATGAGGTCTCCGCCTCCTGACCAGCCAGGAGCCCGACGCCCTCGCAACGATCATCACCGCCGAACTCGATCCGCTCGCCGGTGAACTCAGATGGGCGTCTGCGGGGCACCCCAGCCCGGTCGTCGTCGGCCGCGGTGGAACCTCATCTCATCTCCAGGGCGCGGTGGCGTTACCGATCGGCGGGATGCATGCCACCACCCCCCAGACAGCCGGAGCACCGGTGCGTCCTTGCGCCGCGAGATCGCCTGTTGCGGTTCACCGATGGCCTGATTGAGCAGCGTGGCGTCGATCTTGCGATCGGCCTCACGCATCTGATGATCCATGCAGAGCAGACACACCGGTTGGACGCTTCGAGAGCTTCGAGACGATCCTCCGAGAGATGCCGGCAACATCGCACGACGACGACGTCTGCCTGCTGATCGCCGACTACGGCCCGGACGCCTCAGTCGCCGAGCCGCGTCATCTTCGCGAGCCCGTCGTGGATCTCGACAACGCGCCGCTTGACGGGGTCTGAGTCGGGGCGATCGTGGACCAGATCCCACGTGCGATCGGCGACTTCACGCGCTGTCTCTGGCGTCGCGCCCTCGAACAGCCGGTTGACCAAGGTCAGTTCGAAGCGCTGAATCTGGTCGGCTGGATCGCCGGGTGGCATCTTCGGCAGGGGCTCGGCCATCGCCTCCTTCCACATCCCGGTTGCCACCAGCAATCTGTTTCGGAGTGTGATCTGATCCACCGCGGTTCATCCTAAGAGATAACGCAACCGTCATGTGAGCTGTGGCAGCTCCTGGTGGACGCTGAGCACCGGCGCGAACAGATCGCCGACCGCCGCGATCCGCGCCAGCACCTGTTCGGGCGTGAACGTCAGCGCCTCGGTGCGCCCCGTCTGCAGGCATGACTCGAGCTCTTCCCAGCCGACCGGCGTCGACACCCCGGGACGTTCGAGCGCGCGCAGCGAGTAGACGGTCACGGTCGTCTTGTGCGCGTCGTTCTGACTCCAATCGATCAGCACTTTGCCGGCGCGCAGTCGCTTCGTCATCCGTGCGACCACGAGCTCCGGCAGACGCTGCTCGAGCAGCTCGGCAACCCGTCTCGCAAACGGCTTCGTCTGCTCGTAGTCGACCTCGCCGCCGAGCGGCGCATACACCTGAAGCCCCTTGGAACCGGAGGTCTTTGCATACAGCTCGAGTCCGAGCGCCGTGAACATCCCGCGGAGCACGAGCGCGACCCGGCAGCATTCGACGAGCCCGGCCGGCGGGCCCGGGTCCAGATCGAACACCAGCATCGTCGGCCGGATCGGATTCGATGCGAGCGACAGCGAGGTGTGGAGCTCGATATCGGCGAGATTCCCGAGCCACACGAGCGTCGCCGCCTCCTGCGCGAGCGTGTAGTCGACCCCGCCGATCCGCGCCGTCGGGATCCACTCCGGGCGGTGCGACGGCGACTGCTTCTCGTAGAAATGCGGAGCGTCGACCCCGTTCGGGTAGCGCTTCAGCGTCAGCGCCCGGTCTCGCAGATGCGGCACCGCCACAGGCGCGATCTCGGCGTAGTAGGTGATCACCTGGCCCTTCGTGAACCCCGCCGCGGGGAACAGCACCTTGTCCCAGTTCGAGAGCTTCAGCTGCCGCCCGCCGACCACCACGCGCAGCACGCCGTCAGCCGCCCTGGTGACCGAATCGAACAACTCCTCCGGGGACGTGCTGATCGGGTCTGCGGCGCCGGCCGCCTGCACGGCGCCGGCGCCGGGGTCGTCACCGCCGGACTCCGCCTGCAGCGACTCGACTTCCGGCTCGGGTAGCTCACGCACGACCGCGCGCGCCGCCTTGTCGTCGCGCAGGCCCTTGTAGGAGGGCGCGCGCATCGACCCGTCCGCCGTCCACTCCGCGAACTCGATCTCGGCCACCAGCTCCGGCTCCACGAACCGCGCTGACGCCGGCAGCTTGCGGCCCGGCTCAAACGGACTGCCGGCCACGCGCAACGGCTCGAGCCGCGACGCCAACTGCTGCAGCGTCTGCTCCGTGAAGCCCGTACCGACGCGACCCGCGAAGCGGAGCTGATCGCCCTCGAAGTAACCCATCAGCAGCGCGCCGATTCGCTCCGAGCGCTTGCCGGTGCCGGGGATCCAGCCACCGATCACGAGCTCCTGCCTCCGGGTGTGCTTGATCTTCAGCCAGGCGCCGTTGCGCGCCCCGGGCTCGTAGCGGGAGTCCAGACGCTTGGCGATCACCCCCTCCAGCCCCTGCGCAGCGGTCACCTCCAGCAGCCGGCTGCCTGCGCCCGGGTGGGCGGCGGGGACGCGCCAGGCGGGGCCGTTCAGAGCCAGCGCTTCGAGTGCGGCGCGCCGCTCGCCGTATCGAAGCCTCAGCAGCGAGCGCCCGTCGAGGTACAGCAGATCGAAGATCGCGTAAACCACGGGGGTCGATGCCGCCAGCCGCCGGACCGCGGCCGGCGCGGTGACATGCATCCGGCGCTGAAGTGCGGCGAAGCTCGGACGGCCGGCCGCATCGAACGCGACGATCTCGCCGTCGAGCACCGCATCCCGCATCCCGAGGTCGGCCAGGATCCCGCGGACCTCGGGGTAGGACTCGGTGATCTCGCGCAGATTGCGGCTCTCCAAACGCAGTCTTCCCGGGCGCGCGTACGCGAGCGCGCGGACCCCATCCCACTTGATCTCGAACGACCAGAGCTCCTGAGCCAGCGGTAGATCCCCAGCCCGCGCGAGCATCGGCTCGATCCGTTCGGGCATCGCGGTCCACTCTGGGTCCTGCGGCGGATCCATCCGGTGGATCATCCAGTCGCGCTCGTTCTCGCCCGCGCGACCGATCGGGAACAGGCCGTAGCGGCCCTCGAGTCGCTCGCCGTGGAAGATCACCTCGACCTTCTTGGGGTCGAACTTGATCGTCTCGTACACACCCCGGTCCCAGACCTTCATCGTCCCGGCGCCGTACTCCCCCTTCGGGATCTCACCCTCGAACTCCAGGTACTCGAGCGGGTGGTCCTCCGTGTGCACCGCCAGCCGATTCTCCTTCGGGGTCTGCGGGATCCCGTTGGGGATCGCCCACGACACCGCGACCCCGTCGTGCTCCAGCCTCAGGTCCCAGTGGAGCCGCGTGGCGTGATGCTCCTGGACGACGAAACGCATGGCGGGCGCGGGAGCGATCGCGCCCCGCCCCGTCGGCTCGGACGTGACCCCGAAGTCGCGCTTGGCGCGATAGTGATCGAGCTTGTCGGCCATCTGCGTTGATTCTGCCGTGCCACGGGCGTAGGATCGCCCGTCGTGGGCATCCGGAACCGGTTCGGAAGGGTCGGGAAAGCGGCGCTGCTGCTCGGTGTCGGCGCCGCCGGCGCCGGTGCGGCGTTCGCGGTCGCGTCGGTCCCCTCCTCCAACGGCACGATCTACGCGTGCTACGAGGTGACTACGACGCAGGCGGCGGTCGGCGGTCCGGTCACCACGGTGCCGGACGTCGCAGGGCCGAATCTGCGGATCATCGACCCGAGCGCCGGCCAGTCGTGCAATACGAGCGCCGGCCCCGCCGCCGCTCAGGAGGGAACGCTCGATTTCAACCAGGCCGGCCCGGCCGGAGTCCCGGGCGCCCAGGGCGCAACCGGACCGGCTGGGCGCACGGCCACGGTCGCCGATGGCCAGACGCTCACGCTCGCGGACGGACAGGTGATCACAATCGGTGGGACCGCGAACACCGCCACGCTCGGCGTCCTCACGCCCAACAGGAACCCCGTCGGCGAGTTCGTGCTCTCGAACGGTGCGCGCGCGGGCACGGTCAGCTTCCCGGTCCTGAACTTCGCCACCGCGGCGAACAACGGAGCCGGCAGCGGTGCCACCGGCAGCGGCGCCGGCAAGGCGAGGTTCAATGAGTTCTCGATCACGAAGACGCTCGACTCGACGTCCCCGAAGCTGTCGCAGGCGCTCGCCGCCGGCAAGCATTACAAGACGGCCGTGATCGTGATCAGAAAAGCGGGCAAGGGCCCGAAGGAGTTCCTCGTCTACAGCTTCAGCCTCGTCTCCCCGGAGGCGATCCAGTGGTCTGGCGCTGGTGGCGATCAGGGTCCCGAGGAGGAGGTCACCTTCGTCTACGGCGCCCTCACGATCCAGTACAGGCATCAGAAGGTCTAGCCCGGATGATCGGGCGCTCAGCCGGCGGCATCGCCAAGCGAATCGGCCGCCCTGGGAAGGCTGCGGTGCTGCTGGCGGCCGGAGCGATCGGCGGCGGCGTCGCGGTCGCGGTCGCGGCGGTGCCCGGCAGCGATGGTGGGATCACAGCCTGCGTCGATGTCTCGAACACCGGCACCGTACAGCTGCCGGTCACGACCGGCGCAAACCTCGAGATCATCGACCCCGCGGCGGGTCAGAGCTGCGTCGCGCCGGTCACCAAGGGCATGTCCACCGGTCCCGGCCAGACAACGCTCAGCTTTGATCAAACCGGGCCGCAGGGCGCCACCGGTCCCGCGGGCCAGGTTGGTCCGCCCGGTCCAACCGGCACGACCGCCACGGTGATCTCGGGCAGCACGCTGACGCTCCCCAACCGGGAGGTGATCACCGTCGGCGGCAGCGACCTGCCCGCTGCGCCCGTCACCGGCAAGGGCCGTTCGCTCGGCACGGCCACGATCATGTGGCCGAAGCAGGGCAGCGTCAGCGGTTCGGGCAAGAACACGTCGAGCAGTAGCTTCAATATCACCTCGTTCTCATTTGGGACCGAATCGCCAGTCGACAACAGCTCGGGCCTGCCGAGCGGCAAGCGCCAGCACGGCCCGATCGTCGTCACCAAGCAGGTCGACCCGGCCTCGCCGCTGCTGCTGAATGCGCTGGCACGCGACGAGCTCCTGAAGCAGGTCAGGATCTCGCTCTCCGATGGGGCCGGCAAGCACGAGGTGATCGATTTGACGAACGCTGTCCTCGAGTACGTCGGACGTCCACCCACCGGCAAGGGCGAGTCGCAGACCGAGACGCTGTCGTTCACCTTCCAGAAGATCGAGTTGGCGTACGTCAAGTAGAGTGAGCGCCGGTCACCGAGCGGGCGGCCGAGGGACCTGATGCAGTTCGTCACCTGGAATGTCAACTCGCTGCGCGCGCGGCTGCCGCGGGTGCTCGAGCTGCTGGCGCTGCACGCGCCGGACGTCGTCTGTCTGCAGGAGACCAAGTGCGCGCCCGACACGTTCCCGATCGCGGAGCTGGACGCAGGCGGGGTACGGCGCCGTCCATCACTCCGGCGGACAGTGGGCCGGCGTTGCGCTGCTGGCGCAGATCGCCGCTGACGCTCGCGGACGCGGGTCTCGGCCTTCCCGGTGAGCCGGACCCGAGCGAGGCGCGGTGGTGTGAGGCGACCGTCGACGGGATCCGCTTCGCCAGCACCTACGTGCCCAACGGCCGCTCGCTCGACAGCCCGGAGTATCCGCGCAAGCTCGCCTTCCTGGACGCTGTGGCGCGGCGGGCGGCCACGCCGGCCGGCCGGCCGCGGGTGATCGCCGGGGACTTCAACATCGCGCCCGCCGACATCGACGTCTACGACCCGGCGGCGTTCGTCGGCGGCACGCACGTCAGCGCGCCCGGAGCGCGAGCTGCTCGCGCGGATCCTCGACACCGGCCTGATCGACGCCTACCGCCACGCTGCACCCCGACGAGCAGCAGTTCACGTGGTGGGACTACCGCGCCGGCCACTTCCACAAGGGCCTCGGGCTGCGAATCGACCTCGCGCTGCTCAGCCGCGAGCTCGCGCCGCGGCTGGAGCGAGTGCGGCATCGACCGCAACTTCCGCAAGGGCCAGAAGCCCTCAGACCACGCCCCGCTGCTGGTCACGCTCACCTGATCGCAGCGCGCTGCACGCGTTTCTTCTGCTTCTTTTACGCGTAAGCGGGAAGATCTCCTGACATGACACAAATCCTGGTGGTCGATGACGAGCCCGCCGTGCGGCGCGCGCTCGAGCGCGCGCTGCGGCTCGAGAGCTACGACGTCGACCTCGCGGCCGACGGGCGCGAGGCGCTCGACGTGCTCGCCGAGCGGCCGGCGGACGCGATCATCCTCGACGTGTCGATGCCCGGGATCGACGGGCTCGAGGTCTGCCGGCGGCTGCGCGCGGCCGGCGACCGCACGCCGATCCTGATGCTGACCGCGCGCGACGCGATCGACGACCGGGTCAACGGGCTCGACGTCGGCGCCGACGACTACCTCGTCAAGCCGTTCGCGCTGCGCGAGCTGCAGGCGCGGCTGCGGGCGCTGCTGCGCCGCGCGTCCGAGGACGGCGACGGCGAGGTCCTGCGCTACGCCGACCTGGTGCTCGACCCGGTCGCCCACGAGGTGCACCGCGGCGACCGTCTGATCGACCTCTCGAAGACCGAGTTCCTGCTGCTCGAGCTGTTCCTGAAGCACCCGCGCCAGGTGCTGACCCGCTCGACGATCTTCGAGAACGTCTGGGGCTACGACTTCGGCCCGACCTCGAACGCGCTCGGCGTGTACATGGGCTACCTGCGCCGCAAGACCGAGGAGGGCGGCGAGCCGCGGCTGCTGCACACGGTGCGCGGCATCGGCTACGTCCTGCGCGACTGAGCGCGACTGCAGTGCCGCTGCGCAAGAGACTCAGCCTGGTGGCGGCCTGCGCGGTGGGGATCGCGGTCGCGCTCGCGGCGATGGTCTGCTACTGGGTCGTGCGCCACCAGCTGCTCGGCCAGATCGACTCGGAGCTGAGCGCACAGGCCGCCGCACGTCGCAACGGCGAACTCCGCTCGGCGCTGACCGGCACCAGCGTCCCGTCGCTCGCCGAGCGCCGGGCGGACCGCGCGCCGTACTGGCAGATCGTCGTCGGCGACCGGCGGACCGTCGATGGCCGAGTCCGGCAACATCACGCTGCCGGTCGACTCGACGCACGCTCAGCGTCGCCAAGGGAACCGGCGAACAACGTGCTCGGCGAGGCGACGGTCGACGGCACCGACCTGCGGATCCTCACGCTTCCACGTCTACTTCGGCTACCCGCGACGGCCGTCGTCCCGGTCGCGATCCAGCTCGCACGCCCGCTCGGACCGGTCGACGGCGTCCTCTCGAACCTCCGCCTGGTCCTGTTCCTGCTGTTGGTCGGCGGGATCGCGCTCGCCGCCGCGCTCGGGCGCTTCGCCGCCCGGCCGCGTGCTCGCGCCGCTCGCCGAGGTCACGCAGACCGCGCAGGTGATCGGCGAGACCGACGACCTCAGCCAGCGGCTCGCGGTCCATGCCGACGACGAGGTCGGGCAGCTCGCGACGCGCTTCAACGAGATGCTCGAGCGGCTCGAGCACTCACGCGCGGAGCTCGACGAGTCGGTCCGCGCCCAGCGCCAGCTCGTCGCCGACGCCTCGCACGAGCTGCGCACGCCGGTCACGAGCCTGCGGACGAACATCGAGGTGCTGCTCGCCGGCGGCGAGCTCGAGGACGACGACCGCGACCGCCTGCTCGCCGACGTGGTCGAGCAGTCCGAGGAGCTGAGCGCGCTCGTCTCGGATCTGATCGAGCTCGCGCGCGGCGACCTACCGCCACGGCTCGACCGAGGACGTCCGGCTCGACCGGATCGTCGAGGAGTGCGTCGCGCGGGCGCGGCGCAACGCGCCGCGAGGTCGAGTTCGTCGCGCGGCTCGAGCCCGGTCGTCGTCGAGGGGGTGCCCGAGCGGCTCGGCGCGCGCGGTCAACAACCTGCTCGACAACGCGGCCCGGCACACCTCGCCCGGCGGCCCGGTCGAGGTCGTCGTCGACCGCGACGGCGTGCGTGTGCGCGACCACGGCGACGGCATCGCGGACGCGGACCTGCCGCACGTGTTCGACCGCTTCTACCGCGGCGAGAACTCGCGCGGGCGCCAGGGCAGCGGCCTCGGCCTGGCGATCGTGCGCCAGGTCGCGGCTCAGCACGGCGGCGAGCGTCACCGCCGCCAACGCGCCCGACGGCGGCGCCGTGTTCACGCTGCACCTGCCGACGGCCACCGACGCCGGCCGGCCCGCAGGGCAGGATCCCGACGACGAACCGGCCTACGGCGCCGGTGGCCTGACGAGGCGCGCGTGACGGGCGACTCGAAGCGGCGCCGCAGCAGCCAGAAGCAGAGCGCGAAGACCGGCACGAGGACGACCAGCAGCAGCGCCCGGTGGCTCGGCTCCCCGATCAGCACAACGCGTGGCCACCTCGGCGCCCAGCGCCGGGAACGCCGCCAGCAGCGCCGCGTGCGAGCGGTAACCGGAGAAGTGCTCGCGCGCGGTCACCTCGAGCACGCCGAGCGCGCAGACGACCGCGCCGACGGTCAGCGCCGGCCGCCCTGGTTCAGCACCCCGACGACCAGCCCGATGCCCCCGACGAGGATCGCGAACTCCGAGACCGGCAAGCCGCCGAAGAGCCCCCGCGGCCGCTCCCCCACCGTCGCCCCAAAGAACCCCGGCCGCAGCCGCGGCCCCGCGGGCGGCGCAAGCGACAACCTCCCGCTGAGCGACGGCGACGGAACCGTCCGTCCCCGCTTACGCGAGCGTCTACGCCGAGAACTCTTGGCAGCCATAGCCCGCGCAGCATAGACTCCAGCCCGCCCAAGGTGAGAGCCACCGGCTCCGGCCGGATAGCCAGCAGGGTCCGATCCCGCCCGAGAGCCCCTCGCGCTCCCTTTCGACCCTGACTACAACGTCCCGAGCCGGAGGCGCGGGGCGGCGCGGGTGGGGTCGGACCCGCCGGCGGAGCACCGCCAGGAGGCGCGCTCAGGCGCCACGTGCCGGCAGTGCAGCCGGACGCCGCCAATGCCGCCTCCTCGTTCTCCCGCTTGACCGCGAGCCAGATCTCCTCGCGGTAGATCGGAACCGAGCGCGGCGCCTCGATCCCGAGCCGCACGGTCTGCCCGTGGACCTCGAGGATCTCGACGACGACGTTGTCGCCGACGATCACGCGCTCGCCGGGGCGCCGCGCGATCTTCAGCACGCCTGCTGCGCCGGGTCGGCGGCGGCCGGGAACAGCTGAGCCCGCAGCTCGGCGCCCGTGGCCTGGTTGATCACCTGGTGGGCGCGGCCGTCGCTGATCAGGATCGGCGCCTTGAGGTTGGCGGTGAAGTCCTCCAGGGCCGGCGCCGCGCGGACCGTCACGTACACGTCGACGGACGACGTCCGATCCACCCCGAGGCGCTCGGCATCGTCGTCGGTGAACTCGACCGTGAAGTCCGAGAAGAAGCGGTGGGGGTTCGTGACGGGCAGGGCGAGTGTCGGATCCTCGAGCGAATGCAACCACAGAAACGGGCTGTCCGGATCCCTCGCGAGCAGCGCGTAGCGATGGCCGCCGAGCCCGATCAGGCCGTCGGGGAACTCGACGACGCTCTCAGGCGCGATCTCGACCGTCCCGAACCGCGAGCTCTCGATCGTGATCATGCGGAGT
Source organism: uncultured Solirubrobacterales bacterium (assembly GCA_963742025.1). Taxonomy (GTDB): domain Bacteria; phylum Actinomycetota; class Thermoleophilia; order Solirubrobacterales; family Solirubrobacteraceae; genus Palsa-465. The sequence continues at coordinate 389,451 of CAVUKF010000001.1, read as the reverse complement.
GCTCAGGAAGCTCAGCAACGATGTCTGAATGATCTGCGCGCCGGACTGAAGCGCCGCGCTGTAGGCGGCCTGCTCGGTCGAGAGGTTGATCGACGCCTGTGCCATGTCGACGTCCTCAGTATTGCCGAGCTGCGTCTGGTCGGCGGTCTGCAGCGCCGTGATCCGCGTGGACGCCATCTCAAGGCGGTCCTGCGTCGCGCCGACATCGGCCTGAACGCCGTCGAGCGTGGTCATGTTCGCGTCCAGCGCGGTCAGGTCGGTGCCGAGGTTGGCCGTGTTCCCGGTCGTCAGATCCTGCGCGGCCGTCTCGAGCGTGTCGAGCAGCCCACCGTCGGCGGCCGCCTGGCCGCCGCCGAGCACCGAGTTCAGGTTGGCGTTGACCTGCAGGCTCGTCCCGGGTCCGATCGAGCGGATGATCGCCGCCGCGTTGCCCTGAAATGTGTCCTGGCCCGCGGCGGTCAGGTATGGCGCCGTGCCGGTTGCAGTCCCCGAGAAGATGTACATGCCGTTGTACTGGGTGTTCGCGGTCTGCTTGATGTCGGAGACGATCTGGCTGATCTCGTCGCCGATCGAGGTCAGGTTCGTCTGGTTCAAGGCGCCGTTGCCGCCCTCGACGACCAGCGTTCGCGCCGTCTGGACCATCTGCTGGATGCTCTGCAGCGCGGCGCTCGCGGTGCTGCTCCATGCCGTCCCGTCGTTGACGTTGGCCGTGTAGCTGTTCATCGCCGCGATCTGCCCGCTCAGCTGCAGCGCGAGCGCCGTGCCATCGGGATTGTCCGACGGCTGGTTGATCGAGAGACCGGTCGAGATCTGCTCCTGCGTGGTGTCGAGCGCGCTCAGGTCGTTGTTGAGGTTCGCGAGCACGTTGCTCGACTGCATCTGCGCGGTGATCCGCTCGGTCATCAGCCGGCTCCGACCTGCGTGAGCAGGCTGTTGATCATCGTGTTGAACGCGTTCATCACCTGCGCGGAAGCCTGGTAGGCCTGCTGCTCTTCGATCACGGCCGACTCCTCCTGGGGAAGGTCGACGCCCTCGACGCTCTGACGCTGGTTGTTGAGCGCGGTCGCAAGGCTCTGCTGCGTCGTCGCATTCGTGCCCGCGGCCTGGACGTCGCTGCCGACGCCCGAGACGAACGCGTCGTAGGCCTGATCCGCAGCGCCACCACTGAGCCCGGCGATCGCCAGCGCGACGTCGTTGTCGCCGACGTTGGCGGTGTCGGTCGTCTGCACGTTCGCGGGGGTCGCGACGAGCGCCGCGTTGACCGCCAGCGTGCTCGACGGGACGCCGGGGGTCGCCGACGCGGTGTAGGTGAAGAACGGTGGGTTGGTCGCCTCCGTGGTGCCGTTGACCGTCGGGTTGTTGACCTCGGTCGCGAGCGTCTGCGCGACGTTGTCGAGGTCGCTGAGGTACTGGTCGATCTGGCCGGGTGCGGCGGCGGTCCCGGTCAGGCTCAGCAGCGCCCCGAGCGTCCCGCCGGTCGCCGCGGTGATCGTCTGGGGCCAGTTGACCGTGGTGCCGTTGACGAGCGGCGAGGCCGCGTCGCCGAAGTTGACCGTGACCGTGCCGTCGCTGTTGTTGGTGACCGACACGTTCCCGAGCGTCGAGAGGTCGTCGAGCGCCGCACCGCGCTGATCCTCCAGTTGGTTCGGGTTCTCGCCGGCGGCCTGCGCCTGCTTGATCGCCTGGTTCAGCTTCGCGATCTCGTTGGCGTCGTTCTGCAGCTGGCCGCCCGTGCCGGTGATCGTCGAGTACTGACTGCTCGCCTGGGTCTGGACGGAGCTGAGATCGGAGCTGAGCTGGTTGATCGACTGCGAGAGCGTGTTGCCGTCGTTGACGACCGCCTGTTTGGCGGCTGTGCTCGTCGGGTTGTTGGCAAGCGTGTTCCAGTCACTCCAGAACTTCGACAGCTGGGTCGCGATCCCGCCCGTGGGCGTGCCGAGCGCCGATTGGATCTGGTTCAGATAGCTCTGCTCGGTCGAGGCGTTTGCGGCGATCGCGTTCTGTGTGCGCGCGGCGGTGTCCAGGAACACGTTGCGGGCACTCGTGACCGATTCGACCGTGACGCCGGTGCCGATCTGCTCGCCGGCGCCGTTCATCGACGCGATCGTCAGCGGCAGGTTCTCGCCGAGGTTCACCGACTCCTCGGTGTAACCGGCGGTGTTCTCGTTGGAGATGTTGTTGCCGGTGGTGTCGAGCTCCTGCTGGGCAGCCTCAATCCCGCTCAGCGCGGTCTGCAGCGGGGTGAACGTCGAGATGTACACGCCCTCACGCCTCCAGGTCGAAGACTCGTCGGCGGCGCGCCGAGCCCCCTGCCCCGGGCGTGGCATGGTCGCCGGCTGCGTCGTAGCCACCGGCTCCGCCGGCCAGGCGCAGCAGATGGTCGAGGAACGCGAGCTCCTGGGTCATCAGCGCGCGATTGACGGTGTGCTCGCGTTGGATCTCGGCGAGCATTCCGCGCAGCTCCGCCGTCCGCTGGCGGGTTTCCGCGGCGGAGCTGGAGTCCATCAAGGCCTCGAGCATCGTCAGCGTCACCTGCTCGCCGGCGAGTGACAGCTTCGAGCCGGCCCGGTTGAGAAGCCGCATCCGCTCGTCCTCCAGCATCTGGCGCCGCTGCATCTCGACCTGCAGCATCCCGGCCAGGCGCACGACGTTCTGAACGTCGCGTCTGCGGATCGCCGCGCCCTGCTCCAACACGACCGACAGCAGCCGCTGTGCGGCCACGAGCTGCGCGTCGAGATGCGCCAGCACGTCGCCCGCGAGCAGCTGGTCGGCCGGCCCCGATTCGGTGATCGCGCTCATCCGCTCAACTTCAGCGACGGGTCGATCGATTGGGCGAGCTCGGACGCAATCCCCAGTCCACCGCTGGACATGATGCTGTCCGTGAGCGCCTGCGGGATCAGGCTTGAGTACAGACTTGTGGCCGGATCGGAGCCCAGTATCCCGGAGCTGACGTCACCGGCGCCGGCCCCGGCGGAGTCCGAGCCAGAGTCCGCGCCGCCGGATGAGTCGCCCGAGGAGCCGTCGCTCGGTTCTGGGTCATCGTGGCGGTAAGCTGCTGCGCAAGCTGGTTGACGAGCACCTGCTCGAATTCCAGCGCCTCGGTGTAGGCCTGCTTGGCCGCAGGTGGGCCGTTCCGGACGCTCGCCGGAAGATCTGCGGCGCTGATCGGCGGCAGCCCGCTGGAGCCGCCGGCGGCCAGCCCGAGTGCGTCGCTTGGCGTGATGAAGCTCATTGCTTCAGTGTCGAGGCGATCTGGCCCATCTGACTCTCGTACTGGATCGCCTTGCTCGCGAGGTCGTAGCTCTGCTCGGCCGTCATCATCGTCGTCATCGAGGTGTTGACGTCGACGTTCGACTGCTCGAGCGATCCCTGCTGCAGCGTTATGCCGCTCGCCGCGGTGACCGCGCCGCTGGCGGCGGTCGGGCTGAACACGCCACCGCCGCTGGGCAGCAGCTGATCCGGCGCGGGCACCGTGACGATCGCGATCTTGCCCAGATTGCGGGACCCGACGCTGACGGTTCCGTCGGAGGAGATCGTGATATCCGACGGTTGCGTCCCGGGCGGTACGCTGATCGGTGGCACCAGTGGCATGCCGAGGTCGGTGGTCAGTTGCCCTTTGGCATTCAGTTGAAGCGTGCCGTTGCGCGTCAGGCCCACGGTTCCGTCGGCCTGACGAACCTGCAGGTAGCCCGAGCCACCGATCCCTACGTCGAGCGGGTTCCCGGTCGGCTCGATCGTGCCGGGAGCCTGGTTGAAGCCGACCATCTGCGCCGCCGCGCCGGTGCCGGTGGAAACCGTGTCAACACCGCCGTAGCTACTGTTGAAGAGGAGGTCGCGGAAGCCGATCTCCTCGGACTGGTAGCCGGGCGTGTCAGAGTTCGCGATGTCGTTGGCGACCGCGTCGAGTTGCGTCTGCTGAGCTTCCATCCCAGCTGCCGCCGCGTATAGACCCTGGAGCATGGATCACCCTCCTTCGATCAGGCCGACGGTGCCGGCGCTCTCCTGCATCGTCTGGTTGATCGTCTGGATCGCCTGCTGGCCGGCCTGGTAGGCCTGTAGCGACGTCGTCATGTCGACCATCGTGTCGATCGGATCGACGCCTGAGCCTTCGAGCTGTCCGGCCTCGACGGTACCGGTGCCGGCGCCGGCAGCTGCACCGGTGAAGTTGTTGTTGCCGATCTCCTTCGCGTTCGGAACGTTGAACACGCCGAGCGCGGACCCGGGAACGGTGCCCTTCGCGCCCACCTGGATCGGCGCCCCGCTCTGTGAGAGCACCGGATCTCCGAACTGGTCGACGAGCAGACCCTGGCTGTCGGAGCTGAACTGCCCGTCGCGCGTGTACTGGACTCCCTGGGGTGTCCTGACGGCGAAGAATCCGTCGCCGGCGATCGCGAAGTCGAGCGGGTTCCCGGTCGCCTGCAGCGGCGCCTGGGCGAGGTTCGTCACCTCTCTTACGATCTTGACGCCCGTCTGGATCGTGCCGCCACCACCACCGGGATTCGAGAGCAGGACCGAGCCGAAGCTCTCCTGAACCGAGGTCTGGGACTTGTACCCGGGAGTGGAGGCGTTCGCCAGATCATTCGCCAGCTGGTCCTGTCGTACCTGCTCGGCGAGCATCCCCTGTGCAGCGATGTATAGGCCCACATCCATACGACCACATGAGTCGGCCTGAATGCATCATTCTTTAGTCCGGGATGCCGATGGAGACGCTAGCCGTGGACCTGCAGCTGCTGCGATCTCTGATGGTCGGCGATCTCAGGCTGTCGGTGGGCCGCACGCTGATGGCTCGCGTCGCGAGTGTCGACGAGAACGGTCGCGGGACGATCAGCCTGGCCGGCGCGCTGCTCGCGGCCGAGCTCCCGAAGGACCTGCAGGCCGGCCAGGACATTCGCCTCCAGGTGCGTGAGGTCACCCCGGAGAAGGTGGTGCTCGGGCCTCGAGGAGCGCCCGCCGATCCTGGACCAGCCGGTCAACTCACCGCTGCCCGGAGGCGGCGCGTTCGAGGTCAGAGAACGAACGCAGACCGGCGGTGGCGCCGATGGGGCGCCGGCGAGGGACGTGCTCGAGATCGTCTACCACGGACCGTCGCTGGGTGCAGTCGAGATGCGGTTTGTGCTCGACCCGGCGACGCTGGATCTGACGGCCTCGTTGAGCGCCGGCGAACCGTACGAACTCGCCTGCAGCGCCGCCGACGGCCTGCGGGAGGCGCTCGCCGCCGCCGTTCCACGGGCGGTCACCGTCTCGATGCGCCCCGTCACGACCCGATCGACGTCTATGTCTGAGCTGCCCGGGCATTCCAGCTGGCCACCTGAGGTGGCGAAGGTGCTGGCCGAGGCGGACCTGGGGCCCGATCTCCCGGAGCCGATGCGCCGCGCGCTGATCGAAGCGCTCGTGTGGGTCTGTCGGCTCGACGCGAGCCGAGCCGACAGACCGGCCTGATTGCCTCCATGCGGAACCGCGCGAGTCCGCGCGGGCCCCGCCGCCAGGTCGCTAGGCGACCTCGCTGAACAGCAGGTCGTCGACCGCGAGCTTCTCGCGAAGCCGGCGACGAAGCGCGCTGTGGATCTGACAGACGCGGCTCTCGGTCACGCCGAGCGTCTCGCCGATCTCGCGGAGCGTCAGGTTGTGCACGTAGAGCAGAACCGCCACCTGGCGCTCGCGCTCGGGCAGCGTCTCGAATGCCGCGCGGAAGCGCTCCTTCGCGTGGTCGCGTACCGCCTGGCGCTCAGGGTCGGCTCTCCTCGTCGACGCTCGCGATCGTGTCGATCCGCTCGATCGTCGTGTCGTCGTCGCCGAGCACGAGCACGTTGAGCGAGCCGACATCGGAGCGGCCGATGTCCTCCAGCCACTTGTCGAGCTCCGCCGGCGAGAGTCCGACCGCATCGGCCAGCTCCTCACGCGAGGGCGCGTGACCGTGCAGCGCGATGAACCGCTCACGAGCACGCGCGATGTCGCGCTCCCAACGGCGCAGCGAGCGTGGCGCCCAGTCGTTGCGACGCAACTCGTCGAGCACCGCCCCGTGGATCCGAGTCCACGCGTACTGCTCGAGGGTCGCACCGCGCTCTGGGTCGTAGCGGTCGATCGACCGCATCAGCGCCTCCAGCCCGCACGAGATGAAATCCTCCACCTCGCAGCGCGCCGGAATCTCGCGGACCTTCCGATAGACGATGTACTTGACCATCGGCGCCAACGTCAGCACCAGCTGGTCACGGACCCGCGCGTCCCCCGACGCGCGGTACTGCTCCCACAGTTTCTGCACCGACTCGCTCGACGCCCGTCGAGCCTTGACTCGCGTCACTTGATACTCCTCACACACCACACCGATGGACGAGACGAACCAGGTATCGGTCATCTTGGCCACGAGCCTTACACGATCATTCGTCCAGATACGCGTCTAGCGATCTGTCCAGAGGCGGTCCGAGCCGATCCGCTTCGCGCACGCGCGGGAACCGCCGCGAGGCGTGACCGCCGCTCCCGCTCAACAATCAACTGCGGGTGCCGATCACCGGGCTGCCCTCCGCCGGCGCCCTCGCATGGCACTCCGACTCACATCCACCTCGCCGTCACCCGAAGCGTCGCTCCAGCAGACGCCGGCCACCACGCCTGAGGCAGAGTCGATTGCGGTCGAGCGCCTGGTCGCGGTCGCAGCCGCGACGCTCGCCGGCGACCGCCTGATCGACTACCGCGAGCTGTTCAAGCAGGCCGACGCGCTCGAGGACCCGAACCGGCGCTACCAGGCGCGTAAGCGACTGCTCGAGCAGGGACTCGCGACCGCCGGACAGGTACCGGCGTCGAAGGCCGCGGACATCCTGCTGGTGACGGCCGCCGGAGCGCTGGCCGCACTCGATGCGGACCCGGCGGAGCCGGTGCTGCTCAACTACGCCGGCATCGCGTTCTACGAGCTCTGGAGCCTCGACGCGGCGCGGGCACTGTTCCTCGCCGCGCAACGGCTCGATCCGGCGCTCCCGCATCTGCGTCGCAACCTGGCTGAGTGCAAGCGCCGCAGGGGCAACGGTGCGGTGCCCAAGCGACTCGTGCACGGCATCCCGCCGGAGTTCGTTCGCCGCGCCAAGGCGTGGCAGACCGCGCGCAGCCGGCCAGCGGTCTGAAGCTCAGCCTGTGCATGATCGTCCGTGACGAGGAGGAGATGCTTCCGCGATGCCTCGAGGCGGTGGCGGCGGCCGTCGACGAGATCGTGATCGTCGACACCGGCTCCCAGGACCGGACGATCGAGATCGCGCGCTCGTTCGGCGCGCATGTGATCGAACGGGAATGGACGGGCTCCTTCGCCGACGCGCGCAACGTCTCGTTCGACGAGGCGACCGGCGACTGGTTGCTCTACCTCGACGCGGACGAGGTCCTCGTCGCACAGGACGCGGAGCGGCTGCGCGCATTGACCGCCCAGACGTGGCGGGATGCGTTCTACCTCGTCGAAACGAACTTCACCGGCCACGAGGAATCCGGCACCGCGGTCACGCACAGCGCATTGCGCATCTTCCGCAACCGTCCCAACTACCGTTTCAGCGGGCGCCTGCACGAGCAGATCGCGCAGAACCTGCCTGCCTACGTACCCGAGCGCATCCATCAGAGCACGATCCGGGTCGAGCACTATGGCTACCTCGGCAGCGTCCGCGACGCGAAGGAGAAGTCGCGTCGGAACATCGAGCTGCTGCTCGCCCAGAAGGCCGAGAGCGCGCCAACTCCGTTCCTGCACTTCAACCTCGGTTCCGAGTACTTCGCCGCTGAGGATCCCAAGGCTGCGCTCGCTGAGTTCGAGCAGGCGTGGGCGATGATCAGGGCCACCGGCCCCGACGGTCAGTATGAGTTCCTTCCGTCGCTGCTCGTCCGCCTGGTCAAGGCGCTGCGCGTCTGCGATCGGCCACAGGACGCGATCGAGATGGCGCAGGTGGGTCTTGAGCTGTTCCCCGGCTTCACCGACCTCGTCTACGAGCAGGCGATCGCATCGCTGCGGTGCGAGCGTGAGGACGAAGCGATCGAATACTTCGAACGCTGCCTCGCGATCGGCGACGCCCCGGCCGGCTACACGGCGGTCGTCGGCTGCGGCACCTACCTGCCGCGCATCTCGCTCGCCGAACTTCGCCTGCGCAAAGGCGAGGTCGAGCCTGCGCTCGAGCTGCTGCGGCTATGCGCCGACACCGATCCGGGCTTCTTCGGTCTGATCGTCCCGTACGCGTCCGCGCTGCTGCGCGCAGGTAACAGCGGGGCGCAGACGGTCGCCGAGATCGAGCAGCGGATTCCGCAGTTGACCGCGACCGCACGCTTCATGCTCGGCACGGCGCTGTTCGAGGGCGGCGCCGCCCCGGACGCCGAGCAGCAGTTCCGGCTCGTCCTCGCGAGCCATCCGAACAATGCGCGCGCGCGGGCAGCGCTGAGCGAGGCGCTGCTGCACCAACGGCGCTACGCAGAAGCCGCGAGCGAGGCGGCGGCGATGGCCGAGGATGATCCGCTGGCGGTCGTCGCGTCCCGCAGCGAGCTGTTCGGCAGGGTCGCAGCCGGCGATCTCGATGGCGCCCAGGTGGCGCTCGAGCGAGCTGCGCGGATCGGAATGCCTTCCCCGGAGCTGGCTGTGTTCGGCGGCTGGATTGGGTTGCGAACGGGCGATCCGAGCACGCGGGGGATTCCGCTCGCGGCTGCGCCGCTGCTGGAGGTTGTACTCGAAGCGCTCCTGCGCGTTCAGGATTTCGAGAACTTCGAGGTGCTCGTGCCGCTGGTGGCGGCGAGCGAGCTACCAGTCCGCGAACAGCGTGAGCTGCTCGGTCGTATCTATCTGCGCCGCGGCTTCCTGCGGTCCGCCGCCCGGGAGTGGATGGCGGTCGTCAACGATCAGCCCGACGCCGGCGCGCTGCTCGGGCTCGCCCAAATCGCGCTCGCAAACGGCCAATCCGAGGCGGCCCGGACGTTCGCGGCCAACGCGTTGGCGCTTGATCCAGGCTGCAATGGCGCGGCGGCGATCCTCGATTCGCAGCGTCCAGAAGCGGTCGCGCTGGCGTGAGCTGCACCGCCTGCTGGGCGCCAATTTTCGTCGCAAGGTGCTGGGTAACCCGCTAAGAATTGGCTAAGAGCCCTCAAGATCTGCGCCAGAACAACGATTATGGGTACTAGACCGGCATCCCACGATCGCGGGCGGCCGTCGCCGACGGCGGCACCTGAAGGAGACTTTGGTCGATGAGTTTTGACATCGGTGCAGTGGAGCAGACGCAGAGCGCCGCCGCTCCGGCGAGCGCCACTGCCGGCGCGGCGCAGGTGCAGGATGCGCCCGCCGTGGAAGGCCACGACGAGGCGGTCTCAGTGGACACGTTTCCGTCAACACCCCCACCTGAGCTGACGGACGCGATCGCCGCCGCAGCGCAGTCCTACGACAACCTCGAAGCAGGCGGGCGGCGGCTGCACTTCGCAGTCGATCCACCGACCGGACGGCTGTCGATCGAGGTACATGACCTCACCGGGAACGTTCTGAGCACGGTGACGCCGAGCCAGGTGCTCGACGTCGCCGGCGGAGGCGAGCTCTCAACCTAACGACAAGGAAGTCGCGAGATGTCAACGACGACAGTGGGAACGTCCTCCGGGACGCTCACGAACAACGGCACCGCGTTACAGATCACGGGCCTCGCGTCCGGCCTGAACACGAACGAGATCGTCGAGGCCGAACTGGCCGAGGACGAGATGCCGATCACGAACATGCAGAACCAGGTGAGCGGCCTGCAGACGATGAACAACACGCTCACCTCGATCCAGTCCTCACTTCAAACCGTTTCGCTCGACGCGCAGTCGCTCGCCGACCCGACCCTGTTCAGCCCGACGCAGTCGGTCGCCTCAAGCGATCCGAGCCTCGTCACGGCCGCCTCGACCTCCGGCATCGGCGGTGTGATCGGCGGCACCACCGTCACCGTCAGCCAACTCGCCAGCGCGGCCCAACGCACGTTCACGTTCACAAGCCCGTCATCGGCGGACACGATCACGATCGACGGCCAGCAGGTCAGTCTCAGCGCGGGTGACACCAGCCAGGACCTCGCCGACGCGATCAACGCCGACAGCAGCATGGATGTCTGGGCGTCAGCCACCAGCAGCGGCCAGGTCGTGTTGTCGAGCCGTACGACGGGCGATAACGGCTCCAACTTCATCCAGGTCTCAGATCCCGGCGGCGCACTCGTTGAACAGACCGCGCTGGCACAGAACGGTCAGGACGCGCTGTACACGCTCAACGGTGTGGCTGGTTCCTCCAGCTCCGACACTGTGACCGGCGCGATGCCTGGCGTGACCCTGACCCTCAACGGCGTCACCGGCAGCGACAATCCGGTCACCGTCAGCGTGCAGCCGCCCACCGCGAACGTGCAGCAGATCGAAGCGGCCGTCAACCAGTTCGTCCAGGACTACAACTCCGCCGTCAGCTCGATCGAGAGCGCCGTCAACACTGAGCCGACCAACAGCTCGAGCGGCGGCACCTACAACCAGGACGCGGGATCGCTGTTCGGCGACTCCGAGCTCGAGGATCTGCTCAGCAACATGCGGACCACGATGTACACACCCGGCGCAGGGCTGCCGACCGGGCTCGCTGCGTTGACCGACATCGGCATCAGCACGGGCACATCGACCGGAGTGATCCAGCAGAACTCGGTCAACGGACAGCTGACGGTCGACACCTCGCAGTTGACCGCAGCGATCCAGAGCAACCCGAACGGCGTCGAGCAGATCCTGCAGCAGTGGTCGCAGAGCTTCTACAACGTCGTCAACGACGAGGCCGGCCCAGGCGGCTCTCTCGACGCCAGGATCAGTGGCGACAGCGACGAGATGACGACGCTGAACAGCCAGATCTCGGCGATGCAGACCCTCTACGCCCAGCAGGAGCAGGACATGGAGGAGCAGTGGGCGACCGTCGAGTCGACCCTGTCGCAACTCCAATCGCAGAGCTCGGCGTTCACCTCCGCGTCGAGCGCTCTGTCGAACTCGCAGACATCCTCGGGCGCGTAAACAGCCTCTGCCGGTCTCAACCTCGGCGGTCCACGGCCGATCATCTGAATACAGATCATGGCAACGCAACTCGCCGCATCGCGCAGCGCCTATCAGCGCAGCGCCGTTCTGACCGCATCGCAGGGGCAGTTGGTCGTGATGCTGTATGACGGCGCCCACCGTTTCCTCTGCCAGGCCTCGATCGCGATGACCGGGCGCGACGTCGCCGACGCGCACCGCAAGCTGCGCCGTGCGGAGGCGATCATCAGCCATCTCCGCAACACGCTCGACCACGAGCAGGGCGGCGAGGTCGCCTTCCGCCTGGAGCGCATCTACGGGTTCTGCCTGCGCCGCCTCAACGAAGCACGCGTCAAGCGCGATTCCCAGATGGTCGAACAGGTCGACGTGTTGCTGCTCGAACTGCGCGAGTCGTGGTCGCAAGATCGCCCGCTCGTGAGCAGCGCTGAGGCACAGCCTTACGAGCAGCTGATCGCGATGATCGAACACGAGCTGGAGCTCGTCAGTCAGGGCCAGTTCAAGGAGCTCGAGCAGGCGGTGCGCAGACGTGGCGAACTGCTCGCCGCACTGGGAACCGACGCGCCGGAGAGCGCTCGGGCCACCTTCGAGCGGGCCAGACTGCTGCACGAGCGGGTTGTGATCGACACGATGCGGGCGCGCGAGAGCATCGAGCAGTCGCTGGGCCAACTTCGCTCGGTCCGTCGCGCCGCTCGTGTCTACCGGCCGCCGCGCCGATACCGGTACTCGACCTCCGCGTAGATCTTTGCCGGAGATCCCTCGCATCCTCTTCAAGTCCGAAGCGCCGCTGCCGATTCGTCCACTATGCGCCTTGTAGCGACGCATCGGGCGGCAGATGGCTCCGAACTCGGCCGAGACGTCCTCACCGGACGGGCGGACGGAGCCCGCTGCTGCGCTCAGGGGTGAGGATCACCGAGCGATATCGGAGCCTGCTGATGAACGCGCGGCGTCTCGGCGATCTACGTGGAGGACGCCGAGAGCGAGGGGATCGTCGTCGAGCCGATCATCGACGACGCGACACGTGAGGTCGCGACGAAGGCGGTCGCGAGCGCCTACAGCAGCGCCAAGGACGCGTTCGCGACGGGCAAGCCGCTCGCACCCGAGGCGATCGCGTCGCTCGAGGACATCGTCACGCGGATCCTCAGCCAGATCGACACGGCCGCCGGAGTGGCGCTGGCGCTCGCCGACCTGTCGACCGCCGACGCCTACACCTTCCAGCACTCGATCGACGTGACCGCGCCCGGCCTGCTCATCGGTCAGCGGTACTTCCGCAAGTACGGCTGGGTCGACTACCTCGGCACGCGGCACTTCTCCCAGATCGACGAGCGGCTCACGAGCCTCGGGCTCGGCCTGCTGCTGCACGACATCGGCAAGCTCGTCGTGCCCGGTCAGCATCCTCAAGAAGCCGGCCAAGCTGACCCCCAAGGAGTGGGAGATCATGAAGACCCACCCGCGGGCCGGCGTCGACCTGCTGGACGGCAGCAACTGGAACCCGCTCGTCAAGGCGGTCGTGCTGCGCCACCACGAACGCTGGGACGGCAGCGGCTACCCCGACGGCAAAGCCGGCGAGGAGATCCACCAGATGGCGCGGATCGCCGCGGTTGCCGACGTCTTCGACGCCGTCACCTCCGACCGCGTCTACGCAGCAAGGCACGGCCCGCCACGAAGGGCGTGCGCGTGATCACCGAGGGAGCCGACACGCTGTTCGACCCTGACGTCGTCGAGACCTTCAGCAGGATCGTCGCCGCCGTTCCCGCCCGGGCTCGCCGATCGAGCTCACCGACGGCCGCTCAGGCGTCGTCGTCAGCTGCCCGGAGCGGATGCTCGACCGCCCGGTCGTCAGGATCCTGCCTGTGGACTCCGAGGGCGGCGATCCCTACGAGATCTCCCTGCTCGACGACCCGAGCTCCAGATCGTCGGCTGGGAACAGGCTCGCGCTGCCGGCCGCAGCAGTCGTGAACAGCCGGCCGACTCGCGACGCTAAAGATCGGCGTCGGCGCGGCCGATCAAGTGAGGGACCCGAGGGAAACGGGTCCGGTGAATGCCCAGGGAGGGCAGAAGCGAGAGCTTCCGTATGTCCTTCCTCGACATCACCCAACAGGCACTCGAGGCGGCGATGAGCGGCTCGATGCAGCGCCAGACGCTGCTGACGAACAACCTCGCCAACGCCGACACGCCCGGCTTCCAGCCGCAGGACGTCAACTTCCAGCAGACGCTGGCAAACGCGCTCCAGCAGGGCCAGCCGCTGGGCCAGGTCAAGTTCCAGCCGTACAGCGCGCCGCAGACGAACGGCCCAGACGGCAACGGCGTCGACGCGAACAGACGAACGCCGAGATCGCCGAGAACGGCCTGCTCTACCAGGAGCTCACCGACGTCGCGGCGGCCCGCGAGGGGATGGTACAGCACGGCGATCGACACGAGCAGCGCATGAGCTTCTTCGACGCGATCAACATCGCCGCCAGCGGCCTGACGGCCGAGCGCACGCGGATGGATGTCACGGCCGAGAACCTCGCCAACGCCGAGACCACGGTCGGCCCGAACGGCGGGCCATACCAGCGCCAGGAGGTCGTGCTGCAGTCGGTGAACGGCAACTTCGGCTCGACGCTCGCCACCGCGATGGAACACGCCGGGCTCGACCCCGGCGGCGTCGAGGTGGCCGGGATCGTCGACCGACCCCACCCCAGACCAGCTCGATCTATGACCCCGGCAACCCGGAGGCCAACAAGCAGGGCTACGTGAAGAAGCCGAACGTCCAGCCGGTCACCGAGATGACCGACCTGATCGACGAGTCAGAACTCCTATCAGGCCGACGTCACCGCGATGCAGACGGCCAAGACGATGTACACCTCCACCCTCAGCCTGCTCAAGTGATCCCCGCGATCGGCATCGGACCGCTCGGCGCGAGCGAGTGGAGCGTCTCGGGAATCGGCGGCCTCGGAGCGGGTGCAACGAGCACAAGCGGACAGTCGGCCGGCACCGCGGACGGCAGCTTCGGCGACGCCCTGACCAACGCGATCGGCTCGCTGGAGAGCACGCAGGACGCCGCCTCGACCGCTTCGCAGCAACTGGCGACCGGCCAGCTCACCGACCCGACAACCGCGATCACCGCAGTCGAGAACGCGTCGCTGACGCTCGACTTCGCGGCCCAGGTACGCAACCAGCTCGACAGCGCGGCGCAGACCTTGTTCCAGACGCAGATGTAATCCCGAGCGATCTCTTCTCCCTCGATGAACCTCACACAGATCACCTCGAAGCTCACCCCCCGCGGTTGGCTGATGGTCGGCGGCTCGGCGGCGGCGACGCTCGCGTTCCTCTATCTGCTGGTGACGATGGCGTCGGCGCCAAGCTATACGACGCTGCTTGCCGGCGTAAATCCGGCCCAGACGAGCAAGATCACCAGCGCACTGTCGACCGCCGGAGTGTCCTATGAGCTCCAGAACGGGGGCACCGCCGTCGCCGTGCAGAGCGCAGAGGTGTCCCAGGCTCGGGTCGCACTCGCCGGCGCCGGCCTGCTCGGCAGCTCGACCCAGCCACTCTCGCTGATCAGCAACCAGAGCCTCGGCGAGAGCACCCAACAGGCGAACGAGGTCTATCAGGCGGCGCTCGAGCAACAGCTTGACGACACGATCGAGAACATCCAGGGCGTCACGACCGCCTCGGTGCAGATCGTTCTGCCGGACCCGACCAACGACCTTTTCAGCTCCACGGCATCGGAAGCCTCCGCTTCAGTCAACCTGATCGACTCCCCGGCGTTCAATCCGGGAGCTGCCCAGGGGATTGCCGACACCGTCGCCGGCGCGGTCCCCGGGCTGACCGCTGCCAACGTCAAGATCGTCGATCAGACCGGCAGCGTGCTGTGGCCCAGCGGGACCAGTGGTAGCACCGGCGGCCTGCTCTCCAAGCAGGCCGCGGAGAACGCCTACGACAGCAGCATGGAAGCCAAGGTCGGCGCGCTGCTGGCCGGCACGATCGGCGCCGGCAAGTCGCAGGTGGTCGTCAGCTCGGATCTGAACACCGACCAGACGAACTCGCAGTCGCTGGTCTATTCGGGCAAGCCGATCCCGCTCACGACGAACAGCACCAAGGAGACGCTGGTCAACAAGGGCGGCGGGACCTCCCCCACCACGGCAGGCGTCACGGGCACCGTGAGCACCAGCGGCAGCGGGCCGTCGAACTACAAGAACACGGTCGAGCAGACGACCTACGGCGTCGACAAGACCGTCACACAGTCGAACGTCTCCGCCGGTCAGATCAACAACCAGAGTGTTTCGGTGCTGGTCGACAAGACCGTCCCGGCGGCCGAGATTCCCCTGCTGAAGTCGGCGATATCGGCGGCCGTTGGCCTGAACACGAAACGGGGCGACACGATCTCGATCAGCCAGGTCGCGTTCGCGCCGGCGCCGGCGTTGCCCGCGCCCGCCGCGACGACGGCGATGATCGGCTACGCCAAGTACGCGATCGTCGGCATCGGCGTTGCCGTCTTCCTGTTCTTCATGTCACGGATGCTCCGCAAGCGTGAGCGCGAGGGCTTCGTCGGGCAACCGACCTGGCTGCGCGAGCTCGAGGCGCCGCGTCCGCTTGCCGCGGTCGAGGCCGAACAGCTCTCCGAGACGACTCGGATCATGCAGCTGCGCGGCCCGGTCAACGTCGCCAAGCAGCAGGTCGAGGATCTCGTCGAGCGCGACCCCGACCGCGTCGCATCGCAGGTCCGCGCCTGGATGGCCGAGGACTAGCAGCGGATGGCGGTCGAGCTCTACCAGCAACCGGGTACGCCGGCGCCGGGCGCGCCGGGCACCCACGCGGCCGCGCGCGTCAAGGGCCGCAAGAAGGCCGCGGTCCTGCTGGTGACGCTCGGACCCGAACGGGCAGCCGAGGTCTTCAAGCACCTCCACTTCGACGAGATCGAGGCCCTCTCACTGGAGATGGCGAAACTCCACCAGGTCGATCCGACGGTCACCTCGACCGTGCTGGAAGAGCTGGCCGCGACCGTGCAGGCGTACGACTCGATGTCGGCCGGCGGTGTCGACTACGCCCGCGAGGTGCTCGAACGGGCGATCGGCTCGGACAGGGCCGCGGAGATCATCGGCCGACTCTCGAGCGTGATCGAGATGCGGCCGTTCGAGTTCCTTCGTCGCACACCACCCGAGCAGATCGTCACGTTCCTGCGTAACGAGGCGCCCCAGACCGTTGCGCTGGTTGTCGCGAACCTGCACACCGTGCTGGCCGCCCAGGTGCTCTCACACCTGCCGGAGACCGAACAGGCCGAGATCGCGATGCGGATCGCCCGGATGGGCGAGACCAGCCCGGACGTCGTCAAGAAGGTCGAGGAGGTGATGAAGCAGAAGCTCGCGTCGATCGTCCAGCAGGATTACTCGATCGCCGGCGGGATCAAGTCGCTCGCGGAGATTCTCAACCATGCCGACAGGCCGACGGAACGCAACGTCCTCGATTCGCTGACCGAGGCCGACGAGGAGCTTGCGGCCGAGGTGCGACGCCTCCTGTTCGTGTTCGAGGACATCATCAAGCTCGACGACCGCTCGATCCAGCTGGTCCTGCGCGAGACCGACCAGAAGGACCTTGCGCTCGCGCTGCGAGGCGTCAGCACCGAGGTCAGGGAGCGCATCCTCCAGAACATGTCCGAGCGCGGCGCCCAGATGCTGCTCGAGGAGATGGAGTACCAGCCGCCGCAGCGCAAGCGCGTCGTCGAAGAGGCGCAGGGCCGGATCGTCGCGGTCGTACGCAGGCTCGAAGAAGCAGGCGCCGTGGTCCTCTCTCGCGGTGAGTCCGATGTCGTCTTCTGAACAGGCCTCCCGCGAGGCGCCTCCCCGGATCTCCGCCTACGCGTTCGAGCAGCTCGAGAGTCCGGCTCACGTCGGTGGCGGCACGGCCGACCTGCTGTCGGCCGCGTGGGAGGAAGCCGAGCAGGTCCGTGCCCAGGCGTGGGCCTCAGGCGAAGCCGAAGGTCGTGCCGAGGGCCTTGCGGCCGCTGCCGCGCAGGCGCAGCCCACGCTCGCGGCGCTCGCTCAGGCGGTCAGGTCGTTCGAACAGCTGCGGACCGGCATTGTCGAGACGCTTGAGAGCGAGGCAGCCGAGCTGGCCGTGAGGATCGCCGAGCAGATCGTCGCCGGCGCGCTCGAAGTCGAACCCGAGCGAATCATCGACATCACGCGCGGCGCACTGCGACGTCTCGCCGACCGCCACCGCGTCACGGTTCTCGTCAACCCTTCCGACATCGAGCTGATCGCCGAGTCGGTCGAGCGCCTGCAGGCCGAGCTCGGCGGGATCGAGCACCTCGACGTCCACGCCGACCGGCGAATCGACCGCGGCGGCGCGATCGTGCGGACCGAATCCGGCGAGATTGACACGACCGTGTCGGCGCAGCTGCAGAGCGCTCGTGAGATCATCGTCGCCGCGATCCGCGGCGACGAGGGCGCTCTCGCACGAGACCGGCGATGACGTCTAGCGCGCGGAGTACGGGCGCCCTGCAACGCGCTACGGGCGCGATCAGGAGCAGCGATCTCGCCCGGCGGCGCGGGCGGGTCGGTGACCTGATCGGGCTGATCATCGAGGTCACCGGGCTCGAGGCCGAGATCGGCGAGCTGTGCCTTCTCGGCGAAGGTCGTCGCCAGCCGCAGGTTCCGACTGAGGTCGTCGGCTTCCGCGGCGGACGGACGCTTCTGATGCCGCTTGGCGAGCTCGGCGGAATCGGGCCGGGCACGCCCGTCACGGCGACCGGCGCGCCGTTCCGTGTCGCGGTCGGCACCGAGCTGCTCGGACGCGTGATCGATGGGCTGGGCGTACCGCTTGACGGCCTCGGCGAGCTGGGCGAGGACCAGTGGCGCTCGACGATGGCCTCGCCGCCGGATGCCTTCTCGCGCCCACGGATCCGGGAGCGCGTCGGACTCGGTGTCCGGGCGCTCGACACGCTCGTGCCGTGTGGACGCGGGCAGCGGCTCGGGATCTTCGCCGGATCCGGCGTCGGCAAGTCGTCGCTGCTGGGCATGATCGCCCGCTCCACGACCGCCGAGGTCAACGTGATCGCGCTCGTCGGACGAGCGCGGGCGTGAGGTCCGCGAGTTCATCGAGCGTGACCTCGGCGACGCGCTCAGCCACTCGGTCGTCGTCGTCGCGACCTCCGATCAGCCGGCACTCGTCCGGATCCGCGCCGCGTTCACCGCAACCGCGATCGCCGAGTACTTCCGTGGTCGAGGCGCGCACGTGATGCTGATGATGGACTCGGTGACGCGCTTCGCGATGGCGCAGCGTGAGGTCGGGCTCGCCATCGGCGAACCGCCCGCGACCCGCGGGTACACCCCGAGCGTGTTCGCGCTGCTGCCGCGGCTGCTCGAGCGTGCCGGCACGAGCACCGAGGGTTCGATCACCGGGCCTCTACACGGTGCTCGTCGACGGCGACGACATGAACGAGCCGATCGCCGACGCCGTCCGCTCGATCCTCGACGGCCACATCGTCCTCACGCGTGCGCTTGCCCACGCCGGCCATTACCCGTCGATCGACGTCCTGCAGAGCGTGTCACGGCTGATCGGCGAGGTCGTCGACCCCGAGATCCAGCGCGCCGGCCAGCAGCTGCGCTCGGCCCTCGCCGCGTACCGCGAAAAGGAGGACCTGATCTCGATCGGCGCCTACCAGCGCGGCACCGACCCACTGGTCGACGGCGCGATCGCGCTGCGCGCGCCAGATCGAGGCGTTCCTGCGCCAGGCGGTCGACGAGCTCGACCACCGAACAGAGGCCGACGAGCAGCTGCTCTCGATCGCCGCAGAGCTCGACGGCGAAGGCCCGCAGGACTGCCACGATCCCCGAGGGCGCCGCCTGGCCGCCGGGCCGGCAGCCGACAACGACGCCGGCAGCGGTCCTCCCGGCGGGGCGCCCCCCGCGATCCCGGCTCTCAGCCTCGCGAGCTAATCGAAAATGACGCGCAGAAGTTCGCCATGCACGCTTCAGATCCCGACCGCTGCCGACTAACCAGATCATGATCGGTCCCTCGTTCAGATTCCGGCTCGAGCGTGTGCGCGCTCTCCGCGAGCGACGCGAGGACGAGGCGAAGGCTACAGCTCGCCGGTGCGATGGCCCTCCGCGACAAATCCGAGCGGGCGGCGATCGAAGCGCCGAGCCGCGTCGAGACCGCGCGACGACGCAGCTTCCGTCCGGCACCGCGAGCGCGAACGATCTGATCAGCCGCCAGGCCTACCTCGAGCGCGTTGAGCGCGCCCATCGATCGACCCTGACCGAGCTGGCAGCAACACGATGCCGACGTCGCCGGACGACGGACGCTCTCACCGAAGCTGCGCGAGACCGTCAGGCGCTGGAACGGCTCAAAGAGCACCGCAAGGCTGACCACGACCGCGAGGTCGCGCGGAACGATGCGGTTGCGCTCGATGAGATCGCGATCAACGGCTTTCGAGGCGGGCGGCCGCATGAGCGCTCACCTCTCTCCGCCCTCGCCGGGGTCCGGCGCCAGGGGCGGCGCCGCCGGGGGCCGGTCCGCCGGGCAGCGGCGGCCCACAGGCCAGCCCTTCATTGAGCGTGCTGGACGATCAAGTGGCCCGGACCGCAGTTGCGGAAGGCCAGAGGGAACCGGCAAGAAGACCGGGTCCAACCAGACGGGCGGTTCCCCGAGATCGTCGAAGCCCGACGCCACTCCGACCAGCACCGCTGCGAAGTCGGCGAACGCTGCGCTGAGCCCCACGGCGACCGCGCCGGCGACGCCCGCCTCGACTCCGACGGCAAGGAGCCGTCGCGGCCGACACCGCCGGTCAGGTACGGTCGCTGAGGCGCCGGCGGCGACCTTGGCGAGCGGAAACGGCGTAGCGCCCTCCAGCGGCCAACTCTCGAACCCCCCGCGGCCCAGGTATCGCCGGACCGGGGAGCGCTGCAACCCCGACCGCACCCCGACCGCAACCCCGACGCAACCGCCACGGCGCGAGCGGCCGTGCCGGCAGCAGCCGACCCGGCGCTCGCACGGCCAGGACCGCCACCCCGGACGTCGAGGTCGCGACATCCGCAACGGCGCAGGCCGCAACGGCGCAGGCCGCAACGGCGCAGGCCGCAACGGCGCAGGCCGCAACGGCGCAGGCCGCAACGGCGCAGGTCACAACGGCGCAGGTCACAACGGCGCAGGTCACAACGGCGCAGGCCGCAACGGCGCAGGTCACAACGGCGCAGGTCACGAAGGCGCAGAGCGCGACGGGCCAAGGGCCTGCCCTGTCTTCACCCGGCGGCCGGAGCTCGGCGGTGGCGGGCAACCCCAAGGCCGCGCCCGAAACAGCCCCATCGTCAGCGGCGGATGCGACCTCACCTGATGACGTTCCGGCTCCGGCGAGCACGGCGTCCGCCAACGGCACCACTGACGCCCCGGCCGCCCGCCCCGCTCCGGCGACTGCACAGACGACGACGGCGCCTGCGATGAGCGCCCAGACGACGACGGCCACACCGGCGACAAACGCCCAGACGACGACGGCGACACCGGCGACAAACGCCCAGACGACGACGGCGACACCGGCGACAAACGCCCAGACGACGACGGCCACACCGGCGACAAACGCCCAGACGACGACGGCGACACCGGCGACAAACGCCCAGACGACGACGGCCACACCCCTTGCCCCGCAGAGCGCCGCGGCGACTCAGGCGACCGCACAGACGACCTCCGCGGCGCTCGCCCCCGCCACCGCCGGCGCAACCACCCCCTCCCCCACGCTGACGTCGAGCGCACCGGCAGCGGCGGCAGCAGCTCCGGCGAGCTCGCCCGGCGTCGCGGCGGAACACGGTCCGCCCACCCAACCGAGCCCACTCGACGCCTCGACGCACGGTGCGCCGCTCGACAACGGCTCAGACCAGAGCGGCGCGTCAGGAGGCGACCCACGCTCGAGCACGCAGGGCGGCGACTCACGCCAGGCGCCGGCGGCGAGCCCTGATGCGCCCGGTACACAGGCCTCGTCGAGCGCCAAGCCGCTCAGGGAGACGAACGTCGCGACCGCCACGATCACAAGCACGCCGGGCCCGGGCTCAGCCGCCACGCAGGCGAGTACCGCGGCCGGCACGCCGGCGTCGGCCCAGGCGCAGACCGAGTCGCTCGCCACCGCCGCCGGCGGCACTCCGGCGGCCTCTTCCACACCGAGCGCGCAGACCGCTGACACGCCGCCGGCAATTGCACCAAGGCAGTTCGTCACCCTCCAGAATGCGGTCGACGCGGTCCGCGCGAACGTCACGATGGCCGTGCGACAGGGCGCCGCCAGGCGCGGATCCCGCTTTCGCCCGCTTCGCTCGGGACGATCCGGATCTCGCTGTCACAGACCTCAGACGGACTCGTCGCCCACGTCGTCGCCGACCACCCCGAGGCCGCGCGCACGCTGCTGGAGAACAGCGGCGAGCTGCGCAGCTCGCTCCAGGCGAGCGGGCTGACGCTGCTGCGGCTCGACATCGCCTCCGTCGGGGCAGCCGGGCGGCCAGCCGGGCGCCTCCGGCCAGCCGTCCACCAGGCGCGGCTCGGCCGGCGATCCGACGGCACGAATCCGCCGACGAGGACGCGACACCGATCGACCGAGTTGCCAGCGCGCTGCAGTCCGGAGCGGCTCATCTCGTCGACGTCCTCGCATGACCCCGACAGGAGCAGCAGAACGACATGAGCACGTCAGTCCCCCCAGTCAGCACCAACGCCAGCCGGCCAGCCGATCACCGGCACCGCCGGCACGACGATCAGCAACTCGAGCAACCAGACGATCGGCACCAATGAGTTCCTGAACCTGATGATGGATCAGCTGACCCACCAGAACCCCTCGCAGCCGACCGACCCGACGCAGTACCTCTCCGAGCTCGCGCAGTTCACCTCAGGTCGAGCAGAAGACCAACACGGCGCAGTCGACCGCGCAGGCGGCAACAGCCGAGGCGGTCTCGACCAGGCCGTCGGCATGATCGGTCACACGGTCAGCTACACCGACCAGACGACCGGCGCGACCGTTTCGGGCACGGTCCAGAGCGTCCAGATCAGCTCGAGCGGCCCGACCGTCACCGTCAGCGGTGTCCCCGGGATCGCGCCGTCGAGCATCACGCAGGTGTCATGAGCACGATCATCCCCAACCCGGCGCTGCTGCCGCCCGGCGCCGTCGGCTCGCCGACCGCCGCCGCCGGCGGCCACGCCGGCCGCCGGCGGCGCGCCCACCGGTCCGTCGTTCGCCGATCGTGCTCGCCGACCAGACCGCGACGACGCATGCGCCGACCTTCTCCAAGCACGCGCTTGACCGGCTCTCCCAGCGCGGGATCGACGTCAACGGCCAGACGCTCTCGCGACTGACCGACGGCCTCGCAGCGCGCGGCGAGCAAGGGCTCGCGCAACTCAGTCGTCTTCGTGGACGGGACCGCATTCGTCGCATCCGTCCAGAACAACACCGTCATCACGGCGGTGACCCCCGAACACATGCGTGAGCACGTGTTCACCAACATCGACAGTGCCGTGATCGCATGAGGCGATCGCGGCGAACAACAACCAGCGGCTGGACCTCTTTGAGGGGGCCGCAGCAAGGAGTGATGCACCGATGATGCCCGCAATGTATGCCGCGATCAGCGGCCTCGACGCCCACCAGGGCCTGCTCGACGTGACGGCGAACAACCTCGCCAACATCGACACGATCGGCTACAAGGCGCAGCGGATGACGTTCGTCAACTCGCTGACGAAGCTGCTGTCCGGCGGCTCCGGCCAGACCGACACGAACGGCGGCACCAACCCCGAGCAGATCGGCCTCGGCGTCCAGATCGGCTCGATCGACAACATCATGAGCGCCGGCCTCGCTCGAGAGCACCGGCAACACGCTCGACGTCGCGATCCAGGGCAACGGCTTCCTCGTCGTCGGCAACGGCACGCAGCGCCGAGCGCGAGCCGGACGCACGACCGCCGGCGTGCACCGCCGTCGACCAGTACACGCGCGCCGGCAACCTGACGACCGACTCGCAGGGCTATCTGACCACCGCGAGCGGCCAGTACGTGATCGGTCAGCGGCGGTCGCGAGCGGCGCCTGCACCGGACCAGACGCGGCCGGTCGCGAACCCGCACGGCCGCCCGCAATGCACCGGACACGTACATCCAGATCCCGCCGGGTTCGACGAACGTCGCGATCGGCCAGGACGGCGCCGTCACCTACACCGACGACGAACCGGCCAACCCCACGTACGGCCGACGGTGACCGCCGGGTACATCGCGCTCGCCTCGTTCCCGAACCAGGCCGGCCTGACCCGGCTCGCCGGGTCGAACTGGACGACGTCGACGAACTCCGGCGCCGCCGACGTTCGGCACGCCCGCGACAGGCTCGTTCGCGAGCACAGCAGCTCATCTCCGGCGAGCTCGAGCAGTCCAACGTCGACATGGGCACGGAGTTCACGAACATGATCGAGGCCGAGCGTGGCTACCAGGCCAACTCGAGCGTGATCAGCACCGCGAACCAGATGATGCAGACCGCCGTGCAGATGGCACAGGGCTAAGCGACAGCCCGAGCAGCGGATCGAGGGGGCGGCGATCGAGGGAGCGCCGCCCCTCTTCCGCATCTTTAGCTGATACAAAGGAGCGGAACGACGCATGATCACTCTGCACAGACTCGGCCACGCAGCCGAACCGTTCCATCTGAACCCGGACCTGATCGTGACCGTCGAGGGCAACCCCGACACGGTCGTCACGCTGACGACCGGCACGAAGATCGTCGTCGCGGAGCCGCCCGAAAGCGTGATCCAACAGATCAAGGAGTACCGCGTCGCGGTCCTGTCGGGCGCGCTGTCAGCCGCCGGCAGGACGGCAACCCCCCTCATGGGGTCTTCGCCCGCCGCGCCGCGCAGGGCATGCTCGTGTCCGTCGACGGCGGTGCCGGCGCCGGTGAGCGCGAGCAGAGCGACGAAGCCCCGGCGAGGACACCCCCTGAGCAGCTCGCAGAGCGGCTCCGACGCGGAGCCGGCCCAACCCAATTGAAGGTTTACGCGCCTGGCCGATCACAGGCCTATGAAGCCCGCAACCGGCATCGGCATCGGCTTGGCCGCAGGCGGAATCCTGCTCAGCGCGATGATGGAGGGCACGAGCCCTGCCGCGTTCATCGACATCCCGGCGCTGCTGATCATCATCGCTCGGCACGGGCGGCGTCACGCTCGCGAGCGTCGGCATGGAATCGATGAAGCGGATCCCCAGCCTCTACAAGCGGGTGCTGAACGCGGAGCCACCCGACTTCAGCGGCCAGGTGACGCTGCTCGTGTCGCTCGCCGAGCAGGCGCGTCGCGAAGGGCCTGCTCGCGCTCGACCAGCAGGTCGACGAGATCGACGACGAGTTCACCCGCAAGGGCCTCCAGCTCGTCGTCGACGGCATCGACCCCGACCTCGTCCGCGAGGTGCTGGAGGCCGAGATCGACGGCATGAGCGCGCGCCACCATGCGGGCGCGGCGCCGTTCGAGAAGGCCGGCGGCTTCGCGCCGACGATGGGGATCATCGGCACGGTCATGGGGCTCGTCCACGTGCTGCAGAACCTCGCCGCACCGTCGACGCTCGGCCCCGCGATCTCCGAGCGCGTTCATCGCGACCCTGCTCGGAGTCGGCAGCGCGAACGTCATCTACCTGCCGATCGCCAACCGGCTCGAAGGCGCTGTCCGCCGAGGAGGTCGAGCTGCGGATGCTGACGCTCGACGGGATCCTGGCCGTCCAGGCCGGCGACAACCCGCGGGTCGTCGCCGAGAAGCTCAACTCGTACGTCGCGCCGACCGAGCGCGGCGGCGAGAAGGAGGACAACGTCACGCCGATGCCCGACCGCCAGGCGGAGGCCGCGTGATCTCCGGCGAGGGCACCTAGATGTCGGCTCGATCAGGACGCCGCGGCGCAGCGCAGCCGGGCACGAGAACGAGGAGCGTTGGCTGCTGACCTACGCGGACATGATCACGCTGCTGATGGCGCTGTTCATGGTGCTGTTCTCGATCTCGTCGGTCAACATCTCGAAGTACATCACCCTGCAGGAGTCGCTGAAGGCGGCGTTCTCGGGTTCGATCCTCCCCGGCGGACGCTCGATCCTTCAGTCCGGCTCGGAGTCGACCGCCGCCCACACGCCGGCGACCGCGCCGGTCCCGGCGATCGTGCCGCTGACGCCCGACGTTCCCAGGCCCAACGACGAGGGGACCAATCAGCTCTACGCCGCGATCAAGGCGGCTCAGCAGGCTACGCACGGCGCCGTGAACTTCACCCCTGCGCAGCTCGCTGCGGCGATGTCCGAAGCGCAGGCCGCCTCCGCGGAGCAGTACAGCTTCCAGTCGCTTCAGTACCGCCTCGAGCAGTTCGCCAAGGCGCACGGCTTCGCCAGCGAGGTCAGCACCACGATCGAGCGCCGCGGCCTGGTCGTCACGGTGCTGACCGACAAGCTCCTGTTCAACTCCGGCAGCGCGACGCTGAATGCGGCCGGTTATCCGCTGCTCAACGAGATCGCGAACCTGCTCAACCTCGACAGGACCCACCCGATCGTCGTCGAGGGCTACACCGACGACGTCCCGATCCACACCGCCGAGTTCCCGAGCAACTGGGAGCTCTCGACCGCCCGCGCGACCACCGTCGTGCAGTACCTGATCGCCCACGGAGTCGACGAGAACCGTCTCGGCGCCGCCGGCTATGCGGACCTTCATCCGGTCGCGAGCAACGCCACCGCCGCGGGCCGGGCGATGAACCGCCGCGTCGAGATCGTCTTCGAACGCCTGAACCCCTACCAACCGACCAATTGACTGATGAAGAAGAAACTGATTCCTGCGCTCGCGATCGTGCTGCTGCTCGGCGGCTACGAGGGCTACAGCATGGCGACCGCCCCCCCACCCCCCAAGCTGAAGATCCCCGGCGCGATCTACATCCTGCCGAAGGACTTCACGCTCAACATGGCCGGCGGCCAGTACGCGACGCTGACCGTCGCGCTGCAGCTCCCGGCGGACGAGGCGATGGCCACGACCAGCCCGACGAACCCGCCGCCGACCGGTTTCGGTGACCTGCCCGAGGAGGCCGTTGTCCGCGCGATCATCACCAATGACGTGACCGGCCAGCCGACGAGCGCCCTGATCTCAGCTCCGGCCGCGCGAAGCTCGAGTCCAAGATCCTGTCCGACATCTCGAAGCAGACCGACGTCAAAGCGACCGCGATCTACTTCACCGACCTCGCCGTTCAGTAGAGGAGCCCCGATGAGTGACCGCGTCGAACTCGAGCAGCTGAACGCCACCGGTGCGGTGCCCGCCGCAGGCGCCTTCAGCGATCTGCGCCGCCTCAGCGACGTGCCGGTCGAGCTGACCGTCGAGATCGGTCGCACGCGGATGACCGTCGGCGAGACCCTCGAGCTGCGACCTGGCTCGATCGTCACACTCAACCGGATGGCCGGCGAGCCGGTCGACCTGCTCGTCAACGGCACGCCGATCGCCCGAGGCGAGGTCGTCGTGATCGACGAGCAGTTCGGGCTTCGGATCACCGACGTGCTCGGATCCGCGCCGCTCGTGCAGGCGTCCGGCGTGCAATCGGACGACGACGCTCCGGCTCCTTAGCGCGCCGTCCCACGGCTGGAACACAGCCGTCCAGCGGGCCGCGGGCAACTAAAGCTTCGGCCGCGGGGGTCGAACAACCGGGTACGGGATCGACCACGTCTCGGGCGTGTCGGACCTACCCCATTAGATCAGGAGAAGGAGCCATGTCGGAGGAATCACAAGCCCGTCAACTGGTCGTGTTCACGCTCGGTACCGAGCAGTACGCGCTGCCGATCGAGCAGGTGCACGAGATCATCCGCTACGACGAGCCGCGTTCGGTGGCCTCGCGCGTCGAGTGGGTCCGTGGCGTGATCAGCCTCCGTGGTCGAATCGTCCCTGTCTACGACCTCGCCGCGCGCCTGCATCTGAGTTCCGAGCTGACCGATCAGACCAAGATCGTGATCGTCGAGGCCGGCTCTGAGACTGCCGGCGTGATCGTCGACGACGTCGAAGAGGTTCTGACCGTCGAGCAGGAGCAGTTCGAGGAGGTCCCTGGCGCCGACACCGAGCTGATCGACTCGATCATCAAGGTCGACGACCGCCTGGTCGTGCTGCTGAAGTCGAACGCGATCTTCTCCAACCCAGAGCTCGTCACCGCCTAGGCCCCACCGGCCGAGACCGACCACCGAACCGAGAGTCCGTGCCAGTCAGCACGCCCACGCGAGTCGTAGTTGCCGACGACAGCCCGATGATGCGACAGATCGTCAGCGCGTCGCTGACGCTGGCGGGCGTGCGGGTCGTTGGCAGTGCGGCAAACGGCGACGAGGCTCTCGCGCTATGCGAGCGCGAACAACCTGACGCGTTGATGCTTGACCTGGCGATGCCGGGACTTGACGGTCTCGGCGTCCTGCGTGCACTGCAGCAGCCGGGGCGACCGACGATGCCGGTCGTCGTCGTCTCGGCGTTCTCGCCGGCGGCAGGCGCGCGGGCGGTCGACGCGCTCGCCGCCGGTGCCTTCGACCTCGTCGCAAAGCCGGCTTTGGGCGAGGGCCTTGGATCGTTCCAGGCGAGGTTGGTCGAGAAGCTGCAGGCCGCGACCGCTTCGCGACAGACGCCGAGCGCGCCAGCCGCGCGGACTGTCTCGGACCTGGGAACGGCCAGACCGACGCCGCGGGTCCCGCGGGTGCGCTCCAAGGTCAGCAGGGCGGTGCTGATCGCAACCTCAACCGGAGGCCCACGGGCACTCGCGGACCTGATCCCGCAGCTCCCCTCCCCCCTCGGCGTCGGCACGTTGATCGTGCAGCACATGCCACCCGGCTTCACGGCGTCACTCGCGGCTCGCCTTGACCAGGACTCCAAGCTGCGCGTACGCGAGGCGCAGGGCGGCGAGATCCTCGATCCACGCGTCGCGCTGATCGCACCGGGCGGCAAGCACCTGCGCGTCTGCGAGAGTGGACGCACCGAACTCAGCGTCGAGCCCGAGGTCGGCGGACTGCGCCCACGTGCCGATCTGATGATCGAGGACGCCGCGAACGTGTTCGGTGATCGAACGCTGCTGATCGTGCTGACCGGGATGGGCAGCGACGGTCTCCGAGGCGCGGCCGCGGTTCGGCGCTGCGGCGGCCGGATCCTGGTCCAGTCGCGCGAGAGTTGCACGATCTACGGGATGCCCCGTGCTGTGGAGGAGGCGAAGCTCGCCGACGATGCGCTGCCGCTGGATCAGTTGGCGCAGGCGATCGCGCACGAGGCCGCCGCATGAGCGTCCTGGCGGGAGATGACTACCTGGCCTTCTGTCGCTCGCTGCGAGAGCTGAGCGGGGTCGACCTGACTCAGTACAAGCGCCCCCAGATGGAGCGGCGACTGCGCGCCTTCGTCGGCCGCCGCGGCATCAGCCGGCTGACCGACTGCATCGAGGACCTGCGCAACGACCCCGACCAGCTCGATGCGCTGCTCGACCGCATCACCATCAACGTCTCGCAGCTGTGGCGCAACCCCAAGCTGTGGGAACTGGTCGAGTCCGTGATCCTGCCCGATCTCGACTGCGCCGGCGGAGAGCTGCGGGCGTGGAGCGCGGGCTGCTCCTACGGCGCCGAGCCATACACGCTCGCGGCCATCTGCCATCTCACCGATCGCGGCGCCAAGATCAAGATCAGAGGGACCGACATCGACAAGCGGATGGTCGCTCGAGCCAGGGCGGCGATCTTCAGTGACTCCGACGCGCGCTCCGCCCCCCGCGCCAAGCTGAAGGCTGCTTTCGACCGCATCGAAGGCGGCTGGCGGGCGAAGCGCAGTCTGCGCGCGATGACGGAGTTCGAGGTCGGCGATCTGCTTGCCGGCAGGCCCCCGAGCCGTCACTACGACCTGATCCTCTGCCGCAACACCGTCATCTACTTCTCGGAGCCGATCCGGGACGAGTTCCACGCGCGTCTCGCGCGGGCCCTGCGGCCCGGCGGCTACCTGATCATCGGGGCGACCGAACGGGTCGCCGATCCGACGGCGCTCTCCCTGCAGAGGACCCACCCACTCGTCTATCGGAAGACGTGATGGATACCTCTGAGTACATGCCGATGTTCCTGGCTGAATCCCGAGAGCACCTTCAGGAGCTGAATCTGGCGGTTGTCCAGCTGGAGGAATGCCCCGACAGCCGCGAGACGATCGACCAGATCTTCCGGATCGCCCACTCGCTCAAGGGCATGAGCGCGACGATGGGCTTTGCGGCGATCGCAGAGCTGACCCATCAGATGGAGGACGTGTTCGAGCTGCTCCGCCAGCGCACCGGCCCGCTCGAGGCCAACGCGGTCGACACGCTCCTGGCATGCCTCGATGCGCTCTCGGACGCGGTCGATGCGATCGAGTCCGATGGCAAGGAGCAGCTCGACCCGGCGCCGCTGATCGCGGCGCTGCATCAGCTTGTCCACGATCGCACTCCCGAGCAGGCGCTGGCACATGCCGGCGGCGCCCAGATTCCCGACATCACCGCGCTTCAGGCCGCCCGTGATTACGGTAACCGCGTCCTGCATATCGCCGTCGTGCTCGACGCCGGGGTGATGATGCCCGCGGTCCGCGCGTACATGGTGTTCACCGCACTCGGAGACTGCGGTGAGTTGATCGGCAGCATCCCCTCCCAGGAGGGCGTGGAGCAGTTTGCCGGCCGCGAGATCGAGGTCTGGCTTGCCACCGAGGACGACGAAGAGTCGGTCGCGCAGGTGGCGCGCGACATCAGCGATGTGAAGTCGGTGATCGTGCGTGAGGACACGGGCGACCGTGAGCCGCCGCCAGTCGCGGCCGTCCAGCCGCCGCCCGCCGGCGAAACGGCTGCCGCAGCTGCACCTGCCCGCGAGGACGCGGCAGCCGCGCAGGCCGCCCGCACCGTCCGCGTCGACGCCGAGCGGCTCGACCAGCTGATGCATCTGATGGGCGAGCTCGTGATCCACCGTACGGCGGTCGAGGCCCACACCGCGAGCATCGACTCGCCTGAGCTGCACCACGCAGTCCAGAACCTCACGCGCAGCTCCCAGGCGCTGCAGTCGATGGTCATGCAGGTCCGGATGATCCCGGTCGACGTCGTCTTCATGCGCTTCCCGAGAGTCGTGCGCGACCTCTCGTCGAAGCTCGGCAAGGAGGTCGAGCTCGAGCTGGTCGGGCGCGACACCGAGCTCGACCGCACGGTCGTCGATGCGCTCGGCGATCCGCTTGTCCATCTCGTGCGCAACTCGCTCGATCACGGCCTCGAGGCCGCCGAGACACGGCTGGCGGCAGGCAAGCCGAAGGTCGGCAAGCTGACGATCTCGGCGCGCCACGCGGGCGGCAGCGTCGTCATCGAGGTGCGCGACGACGGTCGCGGAGTCGATCCCCATGCGGTCGCACGCAAGGCGGTATCAGCTGGGTTGATCGAAGCCGACCAGGCACCCGCAATCGATATGCGCGGCGCGATCGAACTCCTCTTTCAGGCCGGCTTCTCGACGGCCGAGACGACCAGCGACGTCTCTGGCCGCGGCGTCGGCATGGACGCCGTGCGCGCGAAGATCCGCTCGCTCGGCGGCGAGGTGCTGATGGAGTCGACGCTCGGCGTCGGAACGCTCGCCCAGATCAGGTTGCCGCTGACGCTGGCGATCGTATCCGCGCTTCAGATCGACGTCGCGGGCGCTTCGTTCGCGATCCCGATCGACCGCGTCGAGCGAACGCTGCGGCTCGATCCGCACACCGTCCGCTCGGTCGCGGGCCGTCGGATGCTCGACCTCGACACCGGCGTTCTGCCGCTGCTCGAGGGCGCGAGCACGTTCGAGCGCACACCGCTCGGCCCGCATCAGCTTGCCGTGATCGTTCGCGGCGGAGACCGGCGGATCGGGCTGGCCGTCGACCAGCTCGATCGGCCAGCGTGAGCTCGTCACGCGCCCGCTGCCGTCGATCGTCTCCGACGGCCAGCCGGTATCGGGCGGCGCCGTGCTTGCCGACGGACAGATCGCGCTGATCGTCGACTGCGACGCACTGGTATCCAGGCTTCTCGCGCCCAACGGAACTTCCCCCAAACCGACCCAGATCGCGGCATGAAACATGACCTGCGAACAAACCCAGACAGGAGCATCTCGTGACCCAGCGCTTTAGCGAAATGCAACTCGACGCGCTGCGGGAGCTTGCCAACATCGCCTCCGGCACCGCGGCAACGGCGTTGTCGCAGATGCTCGGGCGAGAGATCGAACTGAGCGTCCCACGCGCCCTCGCGCTGCCGCTGGCCGACGCCGTCGACGCCGCCGGCGACCCCGGCGCAACCGTCAAGGCGGTCGCGCTTCCGCTTGACGGCGACATCGAGGGCCTCGTGCTGCTGCTGATCCCGGTCACCTCGGGCGCCACTCTTTGCCAGATGCTCGGCGTCGAGCCCGGCAGCGAGGTCGGCGACTCGGCGCTGTGCGAGATCGGCAACATCCTCGGCACCTCCTACCTGAACGCGCTGGCGTCGATGACCGGGCTGTCGCTGATGCCCTGCGCCGCCGCACCTCGTCGACCGACCTGCTCGGAGCCGTCGTCGCATCCGCTGATCGCGCAGACCGCCGGCCACGGCGACACGGTGCTCGTGCTCGACTCCGAGCTCGACGTCGCCGGCGAGCCGTGCTCGATCTCGTTCATGCTGCTCCCGAACGAGGGCGGCATCCACGACCTGTCTGGCTCCGCTCGGCCTCGCGGAAGCCACAGCCTAGAGCCGATGGAGAACGTGCGCATGGGCGAAATGGTCGTCTCGCGCGACCCGGCGATGAGCTCAGCGCGATCGGGCTCGGCTCCTGCATCGGCCTCGCTCTGATCGATCGCCAGTCGGGCGTCGCCGGCCTCGCGCACGTCGTGCTGCCCGAGTCGCTCGGCGCCGACGGGCCACCGGGCAAGTTCGCCGACCTCGCCGTTCCGGAGCTGTTGCGCCGTGTCGAGGCGCGCAGGCGCCGACAGGCGGCGCCTGCTCGCGGTCGTCATGGGCGGCGCGCGGATGTTCGCGCTCGGGCTGAGCAACGACATCGGCGCCCGCAACGCAGAGGCCGTCAAGAGCGCCTGGACACCGCAGCGCGTGGCGATCCACGCCGAGGACATCGGCGGGCAATCGCGGCCGCACCGCCCGGATCATCATCGGCCATTCGATCTCGGTGCAGCTCGCCGGCGGCGACCGCACGGCCCTGCTCGACCTCAGGCAGCCGGAGCGGCGTCCGTCATCGACGCTCGGGGTCACCGGCCTGGCGGAGGCGACGTCGTGAGCGACCTCATGAACCCGGATCAGATCGCCGCGCTGTTCGAAGCGGCCAAGCAGGGCAACGTCCCCGACACGCCCGCGTCGGCACGCCGCGTCCACCGCCTGCGGACCGTCGACTTCTCACGGCCGACGAAGTTCACGACCGACCACCAGCGCCGCATCACGCGGGCGATCGACACCTTCAACGCAACTGCGGCGACCCGCCTGTCGGCCGAGCTGCGGTCCCAGATCGAGCTCGAGACGATCAACACGTCGCAGCTGACGTGGAACGCGGCACAGGCACAGCTCCCAGCCGGCTCGCTGGCAATCAGGCTCGAGGTCCAGCCGATCGGCACCAAATGCTGCTGACGGCCGAGCAGCCGCTGGTGCTGAGCGCGATCGAGTGCCTGCTCGGCGGCACTGCGGACAGACCGCCCAAGGAGCGTCGATTCAGCGAGATCGACTGGCGGTTGACACAGCGATTCGTCGAGTCGATCGTCAATCAGCTTTCGATCGTCTGGCAGGACCTTGGCGGCCTGACGCTCGCGATCGAGGACATCGACCTCCACAACGATGCCAGCCAGGTCGCGGCCGTCAGCGAGCCGACGTTCGTCGTGATGATCGAATGCCGGATGAACAAGCAGTCGTCGGCGATGGCCCTGATGATCCCATGGGCCGCGATCGAGCCCGTCTCTGACCGGATCGCCGGCCGCGAGGCGCCCCGACGACCCCGAGGTCCTGCGCTCCTCCGGGATCGGGCGAGCGCTGTCCGTTGCACCGGTCACGCTGCGCGCGGAGGTCGCGTCGGTGCGACCTTCCGATTCAGGACATACTCGCGCTGACGCCGGGCAGCATCATCCCGCTCGGCGCCCGCGCCGAGGATGGCGTATCGCTGTTCGCCGAGAACGTGCGGCTCGGCCGGGCCCAGCCGGGCTGCAACGGCCCCCGCCGCGCGGTCCAGATCCGGGGGTCAGAGGAGGTCGATCGTGCCACCGTCTGAGATCACACCGCAGGAGGCGCTGATCCGCCTCGGCGCGTCGACTGCGGAAGCCGTCGCCAACGTGCTCGAGCTCTTCGCCCCAGGCGCCGTCGAGCGTGGCGAGGTATCGGTGATCGCCGAGGGCGCGACGCCCTTCGCCAACCTGCCGACCTCTGCGGTCGTCGCGAGCGTCCGTTACATAGACGGCGTCACCGGCGCCAACGTGTTCGTGATGACCCCTGCCGGCGCCCGGGCGCTTGCGAGCGCGATGGGCGCCGGTTCACCGGAAGCTGAGACGCCCACGCCGGAGCTCTCGGAGCTGGAGATGTCTGCGATCGGCGAGGCGGCGAACCAGATGCTCGCAGCCGCCGCCGCGGCGATCAGCGTCGTCCTCGGCGAGGAGGTCGCAATCTCTCCGCCTGACACCCGCATCCTCGCCGACTCCAGCGATCCGACCGAGCTGTTCGGCAAGTCCCCACATGCCTGCTCGAGCTCGTTCATCGTATGTGGAGAGCCGTGCCGCCTGATCCAGCTCGTGCCGAGCGCGTTCGTCGTGCGCATGGCGCGTGCCTTCGACGAGATGCGCAACGAGCAGCCCACGGAGAGCGACGACGAGCGCGGCGCGATCGGACCGCGCCGGCCCGGTATCCCTGACCGATGCCCTGCGCGGGGTCGATGTGCGCATCTGGGCCGAGCTCGGCCGCACACAGCTCGGTCTCGGGCAAGCTCTCGAGCTTCCGATTGGCGCCGTCGTCGACCTCGACCGGCCCGCCGACGCCCCGCTCGATCTGTTCGTCAACGGCCTGTGCTTCGGCCATGGCCACCTGCTTGTCACCAGCGACGGCGAGTGGGCGATCCAGGTCGACTCGCTGGAAACTCCCGGCGGCGCGCAAGCCGGCGCCTGCTCCATCAACCGCATAACGAAAGAAAGGATCAGAACTGATGGCCCGTGTACTCGTAGTCGACGACGCAGCGTTCATGCGCAAGCTGCTCAGCGACGCGCTCGCCTCCGGCGGCCACGAGGTGGTCGGCGAGGCGGGGAACGGCGCTGAGGCCGTTACCCGCTGGCAGGAGCTGCGTCCCGAGCTGACGACGCTTGACATCACCATGCCGGAGAAGGACGGGCTCGCGGCGCTGGCGGAGATCATCTCGATCGATCCGACTGCTCGGATCGTGATGTGCTCGGCGCTCGGACAGGAGGCCAAGGTGCTCGAGGCTGTGAAGCTCGGCGCAAGGGACTTCGTCGTCAAGCCGTTCCAACCGGCGCGCGTGCTTGAAGCGGTCGGCAAAGCCCTCGCCTGAGGCGTCCCCCCTCCGGCGCGCGCAACGCCACCGGCCGACACACCTAAAGTCCGGAGAATCGCGGCCGAATATGTGAGGGACTCTCCCCTCGGGAGTCGTTCCCTCGATGAAGCCGCACACTCTCCTACGTGGCGCTGCTATCAGCGGCGCCATGACGCTCCTGAACGCCCGCTTCGCGCTCGCCGCGAACTTCGGCGCAGAACACGCCCTTGCACCTCGGCGCGAGCACCGGCGCACACACTTCGGCAGCGGCGCCGGGGAGCATCGTGCGGACGATCGTCGGTCTCGCGATCGTGATCGCGGTGATCTACGGCCTCTCCTGGATCCTGCGACACGCGAAGGCTGCGAAGAACCCCGCGCTCGGCACCGGTCTTGAGCAGATCGCCAGCCTCCCGCTCGGCACCGGCCGCTCGGTGTCGCTGGTCCGCGTCGGCAGCGAGCTGCATCTGCTCGGCGTCGCCGAGCACGGCGTCAGCCGGATCAGGACGTTCACGCAGGACGAGGCGCAGGCGGCCGGCCTGGCGATCACGGTCGATCAGGACCGCGACAGCGGCGAGCCGGAGCCCCCTCCGATCTCCAAGGCGATTGAGACGCTGCGGCGGTTGACGGTACGCGGATGAAGACCCAGTCCAGCAACGTCGTCGAGGTTCTGCTGCTCGTCGGGGCCTGACGCTGATCCCGGCGATGCTGTTCACAGTCACAGGCTTCAGCCGGATCCTGATCGTGCTCGGGTTCATCCGCACGGCGATGGGGACCAGACCACGCCGCCCAACCAGGTGCTCGTCGGGATCGCGCTGTTCCTGACGCTGTTCGTGATGGCGCCGACGATCAACCAGATCAAGCTCGTCGCGTGGGAGCCGCTCGAGCATCACCAGATATCCACCATGACCGCGATCCAGCGCGCCGAGATGCCGTTGCGCCAGTTCATGTTCCGTCAGACCGGCGACAGTGAGCTGTCGCTGTTCGTGAGCATGGCGCACATCCCGCCGCCCAAGACCGAGGGCGAGGTCCCGACCTACGTCCTGATCCCGGCGTTCATCATGAGCGAGCTCAAGACGGCGTTCGAGATCGGCTTCCTGATCTTCCTGCCGTTCCTGATCATCGACCTGATCGTCTCCTCGACGCTGATGAGCATGGGCATGATCATGCTGCCACCGACCTTCATCTCGCTGCCGTTCAAGATCCTGTTGTTCGTCCTGGTCGACGGCTGGGATCTGATCGCGCGCTCTCTCGTCCTGAGCTTCCACTGACGCGCGATGAATCAGGACACCGTCGTCTCCCTCGCAACCCAGGCGATGAAGCTCGCGCTCGAGATCGGCGGGCCGATCCTGCTGGTCGGACTCGCGTCGGACTCGCCGTGAGCCTGTTCCAGGCGGTCACCCAGATCCAGGAGCAGACTCTGTCGTTCATTCCGAAGATCATCGGGCTGGCAATCCTGATCGTGATCCTCGGGCCTTGGATGCTCGATCAGTTCGTCGCCTTCTCCGCCAACCTGTGGACATCGATCCCGCCCCTGATCGGCGGATGACGCAGAACACCCTCCGCACTCTGATCCACGCGATCAGCGGTGATCATCTGATCGCATTTCTGCTCGTGCTGGCACGGATCACGCCGATGTTCGTGATCGCCCCGCTCTTCTCCTCCCCACAGCTGATCCCACGCGTGCGGACCAGTGTCGCGCTCGCGCTTGCGATCGGGATGACGCCGATCGCCGCCCACGGTCAGAACCCGCCGACCGAGCCGCTCGCGGTTATCGGCCTGATGCTCGAGGGACTGCTCGTCGGCTTCGCGTTTGCGTTTGCGATCGCGACGGTGTTCGCGGCGGTCCAGGGCGCCGGCGTACTCGCCGACTCGGTCTCAGGCTTCTCGTACGGCGCCACCGTCAACCCGATCAACGGCAATCAGGGCGGCGCGCTGACCAACTTCTACGGGTTCGTGGGACTCGCGGTGTTCCTCGCGATTGGCGGCGACGAATGGATGCTGCGGGGTCTTCAGGCGACCTTCGTGGCGATCCCGATCACCCGCGGTCCGCAGCTGACGCCGCTGGTCGCCGGCGCCGTGCAGGAGATGGCAGCGGTGTTCATCGGTGCGGTCGAGGTCGCGGCGCCTGTTCTGCTGGCGTTGGTGGTCACCGACATCGCGTTCGGGATGGTCGCCAAGGTCGTACCGCAGCTCAACGTGTTCGCGGTCGGCTTCCCGGTCAAGATCGGCGTCGCGCTGCTTGTCGTGATGGCGTCGCTGCCGTTCCTCGGCGGGTGGATCACCGCTCAACTCGATGCGTCGGTCGGGACCGCGCTGCACTCGCTACAGCTCGCCTAGTGAAACCAGATGGCCAACGACGACAAGACAGAGAAACCGACCGCCAAGCGCCGCAGGGAGGCGCGTCAGAGCGGGCAGGTCGCCAAGAGCGCCGACCTCAACGGCGCCGGCGTGCTGATGGCCGGGCTGATCGCCGTCACCCTGACGGCACCGGCGATCGTCAGTCTGACCGGCGAGCAGATGGCGAACGCGTTCGACGCGATCGCCCGCCCCGCGCGGGTCGTGTCCCAGAGCGGCGTCAGCGGTCTGCTGAGTGAGACCGCCGGCACGCTGCTACGGGTCCTCGCGCCGATCGTGGGCATCTGCCTCGCGGCCGCGGTGATCCTGAACGTGGCGCAGGTCGGTTTCCGTCCGTCTCCGCGGGCGCTCGTTCCCCGCTTCAGCAAGATCAATCCGCTCAACGGCATCAAGAATCTGTTCGGCCCGAGGCTTGCGTTCGACACCGTCAAGTCGCTCGTCAAGGTGGCGGTCGTGGGTGTGATCATCGCGCTCGCGCTGCTGCCGGACCTTACCCAGCTCGGCGCCAGCGTCGGGACGACGCCGACCGCGCTGACGGAGGCGATGAGCGCCGGCGTCACCGGGATCGTCGAACGCGGCGCGATCGCGTACTTCCTGATCGGAGTGGTCGACTACATCTGGCAGAGGCGGCGCCGCGAGAAGTCGCTGAAGATGTCCAAGCAGGAGGTCAAGGACGAATTCAAGCGCCACCAGCTGCCGCCCGAGGTCCGCGCGGCGATCCGCCGCCGCCAGATCCAGGCGGCGCGGGCGCGGATGATGGCGGCGATCCCGAAGGCGGACGTGGTCGTCACCAACCCGACCCACTTCGCGGTGGCGCTCTCCTACGACGGGACCCTGCCGGCGCCGGTCGCCGATCGCAAAGGGACAGGACCTCGTCGCGCTGCAGATCCGCAGGATCGCCGAGGAGCACGACATTCCGATCGTGCCGGATCCGCCGCTCGCACGTGAGCTGCACCACACGGTCGAGATCGGCCAGATGATCCCGGCCGAGCTCTATGCGGCGGTCGCCCAGGTGCTCGCGTTCGTCTACCGGCTCGCGGCCAGGAAGAAGCGGGGCGCATGAACGACACCGGGCTCCGCAGGCTGCTCAAGCACACCGACCTGCTCGCCGCGCTCGCCGTCGTCACGGTCGTGACGATGCTCGTGATCCCGCTGCCGCCGTTCCTGCTCAGCCTGCTGATCACGATGAACATCTCCGGCGGCCTCGCGATCGTCGTCGCGACGATGTACCAGTCCAAGGCGCTCGACTTCTCCGTCTTCCCCAGCCTGCTGCTGCTGACGACGATGTTCCGGCTCGCGATCAACGTCTCGGTCACACGGCGGATCCTGTCGACCGGCGACGCCGGCAGCGTCGTCAGCGCGTTCGGCAAGTTCGTCGTCGGCGGACAACGTCGTGATCGGCCTCGTGATCTTCCTGATCCTGTCGTGATCCAGTTCGTCGTCGTCACCAACGGCGCCGGCCGCGTCGCCGAGGTCGGCGCGAGGTTCACGCTCGATGCGATGCCCGGCAAGCAGATGGCGATCGACGCCGACCTCAATGCCGGCCTGATCACCGACGAGCAGGCGCGCGAGCGCCGCTCGGAGATCGCTCGCGAGGCCGACTTCTACGGCGCCATGGACGGCGCCTCGAAGTTCGTCAAGGGCGACGCGATGGCCGCCGTCCTGATCACGGGATCAACCTGATCGGCGGGATCGTCGTCGGCATGCTCCAGCGACACCTGTCGTTCTCCGAGGCGATCCACACCTACTCGATGCTGACCGTCGGCGACGGCCTCGCCGCGCAGATCCCGGCGCTGCTGATCTCGGTCGCGACCGGCATCCTCGTGACACGCGCTCGGCCTCCGAGCGCGACCTCGGCAGCGAGATCGCCAAGCAGATCCTCCAGCAGCGCAAGGCGCCGCTCGTCGCCGGCGGCGCTGATCGCGATGTTCGCGCTCGTGCCGGGACTGCCGAAGCTCCCGTTCCTGCTCGATCGGCGGGATGCTGTTCATGGTCGGCCGCTCCGTCCGGGACGGGCTGCCGGACTTCTTCCTGACGCCGTCGCCGCGAGCCGGAGGTGGCCGCCGAGCCCGCATCCGACCGTGACAACGCCCCACGCGACGTCGTGCTCAAGGAGCTGCCGATCGACGCGCTCGAACTCGGGATCGGCTTCGGCCTGGTGCCGATGGTCGACCGCCGCTCCGGTGGCACGCTCGCCTCCCGGGTGTCGATGATCCGCCGCCAGATCGCCGGCGAGCTCGGGATGGTGATCCCTCGGGTGCGGATCCACGACGAGCTCGACCTCGACTCCCACGAGTACATCTTCAAGGTCCGCGGCTCGGAGGTCGCGCGCGGGCGGATCATGGCCGGGCACCTGCTCGCGATGGATCCGGGCGACGCGGTCGGCAAGCTTCAGGGCATCCCGACGACCGAGCCGGCCTTCGGGCTGCCGGCGATCTGGGTGCACCAGAGCCAGCATGCGGAGGCCGAGGCGCTCGGCTACACGGTCGTCGACAGCGAGTCGGTGATCGTCACCCACCTGACCGAGACGATCCGCACCCATGCCGGCGTCAGCTGCTCACGCGCCAGGACGTCAGGCAGCTGCTCGACCAGCTGAAGTCCTCCAACGAGGCGGTCGTCAACGAGGTCGTCCCCGACGTCCTGTCGCTCGGCGAGATCCAGCGTGTGCTCCAGGCGCTGCTCGGCGAGGGCGTCTCGATCCGCGACCTCGGCGCGATCGTCGAGGCCGTCGGCGACAAGG
Organism: uncultured Solirubrobacterales bacterium; assembly: GCA_963742025.1. Classification (GTDB taxonomy): domain Bacteria; phylum Actinomycetota; class Thermoleophilia; order Solirubrobacterales; family Solirubrobacteraceae; genus Palsa-465. The sequence continues at coordinate 349,915 of CAVUKF010000001.1, read as the reverse complement.
CCCGGCTCACGCGCGATCCCAAGCCTGCTCGCCGAATACGCCCGCCAGGCACTCGGCCGCTCGATCACCGCCCCCTACCTCGACGCGAACCGGACGCTGCACGCGATCACGCTTGACCCGACGATCGAGCACGAAGTCGTCAGCTCGATCACGCAGACGACCGAGGGTGAGTACCTCGCGATGGAGCCCTCCCGCGCACAGGCGGTGCTCAGGGCGCTGCGCACCCAGTCCGAGCGCGCGGCCAGCCATGGCGGCATGCGCCCGGTCCTGCTCTGCTCCGCACGTGTCCGCCGCCATCTGCGCCGACTCGTCGAACAGACGCTGCCGCACCTTGCCGTTTGCTCATACAACGAGATCGCATCCGGCATCAGCGTGGAGACGATCGGAGTAGTGAACGCATGAGCGAACGGCAACGCAGCTTAGCCACAGAGACGGAGCTGACGGCGTCCGCGCCTCCGCGGCCAGGCCCTGCTACCGGGTCCGTGCAGACCTATCGCGGCCGCAGGCTCGAGGACATCCTCCCGCAGATCCGCGAGGAGCTGGGCCCCGACGCCGTCATCCTGCGCGAGCGCGAGGGTCTGGTCGGTGGCTTCGGCGGATTCTTCGCGCAGCGATTCATCGAGGTCCAGGCGCGCGCGGCGGCCCGTCGATCGACGTCTACGACGAGGACGAGCCCGAGGACGACCTGGCGCCGCCGGAACCGACACCGCCAGGACGGCGCTTCCGCGCCGGACGTCACCGTCACGCCGCCCGAGCCGGCGGAAGACCGTGGGAGCAGTGCTGCCGAACGCCGTGCCCGACGAGTTCATGTCTGCCTTGCGAGCGGCGGCGTCGGCGTGGACCGAGGATGACGCCGGCTTTGACGAACCGGACAGAGCTGCCCGCCGTCGAGCCGGCACGACCGCACCCGCAGCGACCGAGCCGCCGGGCGCGGCATCGAATCCCACCGCACCCGTGCCCGTGGTTCCCCGAGCCTGTCACGCCCGCCGCCGAGCTCTAACGACGATCACAGGCCTGTGCCGGCGACCGTGCCGGCGCCACCGGGGACCCGCCACCGCCGTCGCCACCGCACAGCCCCGTCGCCGCCACCGGCCGGACATTCCGCAGGGCTCGACGCCGCCTGCACCCATCGCAGCGCAAACCGTCAGGGGTCGCGGGCGGCGGCTGCGCACCGGGCTGAGTCGGGGCCGCCCGGCGACTGCTCCGCCGCCAGCGCCAAGGTTTGCGCCAGGACAGCCACTCGACGACGCCGCCGCAGCGCTGATCACCCGCGACCTGGTCGCAGTCGGGCTGGGGAGGCACTCGCGCCGCAGACTGATCGCCGACGCGGGCGCCCACGGCAGCCCATTCGCGCGGCACCAGTCGCTGCGCGATGCCGCCCGCGCGCAGCTGGCGCAGCGATCATCCAGCCGCCGGCGCTGCCGAGTGCCGGCGCAGCGATCGCCTTCGTCGGCGCCGGCGGCAGCGGCAAGACCAGCTGCGTCGCCTCGCTCGCGAGCGCCTACGCGCGCGCCAGCACGCTCCCGGTGTCGGCGATCGCGTTGGCGCCCGATGACGGTGGCCGCAGGCTGAGCGACCTGCTGCGCAGCCGATCAGGTCGCGTCACCGCGTCTGCAGTCCAGACGGCACAGCAGAGCGTTCAGGACGGCCGGCGAGCCGGACTAGTCGTGATCGACACGGTTGCCGTCAGCCCCGGTGACGACGGCGCGATGCGGCGCTCGCGGGCGAGCTGGTGCCGCTCGCACTCGACGCCGTCTATGTCGCGCTCCCCGCGACGCTGAGCGCCGCGCGGCGCGCGCGCGCGCTTGCCCAGTTCGCCCCGCTGGGCCCGACCGCGCTCGTGATCACGCATGCCGACGAGACCGACCAGCTCGGCATCGATCGTCGAGCTCGCGGTGCTCAACCGAATCCCGCTCGCCTACATCCACGCCGGAACCGACCCGAGAACAGCGATGTCCGCCGTCGACCCTGACGCGATAGCCGCGAGGATCCTGCCGTGAGCCCCCAGGTCTCCGAATTGGATCGCATTGCGCCGGCCGACATCCGGGATCCCGGGTCAGCTGACGACCGCGCGACGGCGACGCGCTGTCGGTGACGATCGCCCCGCGCGGCGATGAGATCCTGCTGGTTCTGCACGTCGACCCGGGCGCCGCGCTCGACAGGCCCGAGGACGAGATGCTGCTCGAATCGATCACCTCGCGCGGGCTCGTCCGGCTTGCGTGGCACGATTGAGCGGCTCAGCGACGACCTCGCCCGCTTCCGGGTGTTCACCGAGCCGGAACTGATCCAACGCCGTGAGTTCGTCCGCGTCACGCGCACCGCGACGGGTCAGGCTCGACGACTTCTGCGGGCTGGTCGTCGACGCCCACTCGGTCAACCTCAGCGGCGGCGGCATGCTGGTCTCAGCGCTCCAGGCATTCGAGCTGGACGCTGAGCTGCGCTTCTGCCTCGCGCTCGGCGCTGAGCTGCGCCGGTGCAGGGCCTCGGACGGGTCGTCCGCTGCTCCGAAGACGACCAGCTCGGGATCGTCTTCACCGAATCTCGGCACACGACAGGGAACGGCTGATCAGGTTCATCTTCGACCGTCAGCGCAGGGCGCTGGCGTTCACCCGCGGGGACGCGGTCTGAGGCGGTGAGCGTCCATGGCGGACAATAAATCCAAGAAGGCGAAGGCCAAGTCCAAGAGCAAGGGAAGAAGGGCAAGGGCACCGGCGCGGATGGCGCCCAGGGGATGCTCAGCGTCGCTTCGGACCCGCGCGGGGCCGCGTTTGGTGCGCCGCGCCAAGGGCTGGGGCGGCCTCGCCGGCTTCGCGATCGCCGCCTACCTTTCGCTCAGCGCAGCGGTGCCCGTTCCCTGTCGCCGGCGAGCGGGCGCTGCTCGCGGGAGCGGCCGGCTACCTCGCTCGGGTGGGCCTGCAGCGTCACGATCTGGCGGCAGCTGATGATCGCCGAGATCCGAGACGCCGCCGAGAAGCACCGTGAGCTGCGCGAAGCCGCCGTCGCCGAAACGACGATCAAACCGCACGGCAGGTGACTGCGCCATGGACCCGATACAGCGAATCGGACCGCTTGATCCCCAATTCCCGCCGGTCGCGACAGGCCGCAGGCGCTGCGCCGCGTCGCCCGGGATCAACCGCCACAGCGCCGATGACGACCAGCGCCGCCGGCAGAACTCCCCCCAGGACGAGCCTTCTGACGGGTCCGAAGAGCGACGGCGATGACCGCCCAGGCCCGCACATCGACATCAGCGCCTGATCCCGTTGTCCACTCGTTCTGGGCACCGCTCAAGTACGTGACATCACGGACGATAACCGGCGTAGAGGCCGACACGGAGTCGGCCGGGACAATCAACCAACGGCCATCAAGGAGATGCGCATGTCCCTAATGATCAATACCAACACCGACGCGATTGTTGCCCACAACAACCTCGTCAACACGCAGAACAATCTGTCGACGGCGATGCAGGACCTGTCCTCGGGCCTGCGGATCAACACCGCCGCCGACGACGCGGCCGGGTATGCGATCGTCCAGGACCTGACCGGACAGACCAACGGCCTCGCTCAGGCCACGCAGAACGCTCAGGACGCCGTCTCGATGGTCCAGACGGCCGACGGCACCCTGAACGACGTCGAGCAGATGCTCCAGCGCATCCGCGAGCTGGCCGTCGAGTACGGCAACGGCACCAACGCCACGCAGGACCTTAGCGTCGATCCAGTCCGAGGTCGACCAGCTCACCTCCGAGATCGCCCGCGTCGGCAGCACCGCTCAGTTCAACGGCATCGATCTGTTCAACGGCGCGACGCACGATCACGTTCCAGATCGGCGCCAACGACGGCGAGACGATCACGGTGACGACCGCCTCGATGTCGAGCATGGTCGGCGCGGTCACGCTAGGCACCGGCACCACCCTCTCGACGATCGACGGGTACATCAACGCAGTGGCGGCGCCGGCGGCCGACTTCGGCGCGGTCCAGAACCGCCTCAGCTACACGCTTGACAACCTCGCCACGTACTCGGAGAACCTGACGGCGGCGCAGAGCAGCATCCAGGACGTCGACATGGCGTCCGAGGAGACGAAGTTCACCAAGGATCAGATCCTGGAGCAGGCGGGCGTCTCGATGCTCGCCCAGGCAAACCAGGATCCGCAGATGATCCTGAAGCTGCTCCAGTAGGAAGTCTTTCGCCTCACCGGGCGGCGCGCTCGGCGCCGCCCGGCGGCGAGCCAAGCTCGGACGCCGGCCCGTGCAGCGGGCGCCGGGAACACACACCGCCCCGCCTTTCCCCCAAAAAGCGGCGGGGCTACATACACACCACATCCGATTCATCGAGGGAACCGGAAGCGGAGGCGAGATGCCCACATCTCGCCTCCGCGTGGGTTAAAGGGCCCTGCATTGTCTCACGGTCCCGACGACGTCCGCGGTCGGGCCTCAAACAGTCACCCAACCTGCCGATCAAGTGAGGTGATGTCGCCTCGAGCCATCACCCGTCCGTTCGCCGCGGGCGCAGTCGTCACGAGCGACTATCTGCCCTGGGCGCGCGTCACCGCCGGCTCGTTCGCGGCCCACCACCCTGGCGTCCGCTTCGTCGTTCTGCTCGTTGACGAGCCGGCGGAGGGAGTGGTGCGCAGCGCCGAGCCGTTCGAGATCGTGCGCGCATTCGATGTCGGATTGCCCGGACCCGAGCTCGACTGGATGTCGTTGATCTACGACGGCCTGGAGCTCTGCTGCGCGCTCAAGCCGTGGCTGCTCGAGTACCTGCTGCATGATGCAACCGCAGCGCTCTACCTCGACTCCGACATGCTCGTGTGCGGCTCGTTGGAGGAGGTCGCTCTCCGGGCGACCGAGGTCGGTGTCGTGCTCTCGCCGCACTCATTGCAACCGCGCGTCGATACGGGCTTCTCGACGCCGGGCGATGACGACCTGCTGGCAGTCGGCCAGTTCAACGCAGGCTTTCTCGCCGCCGGCCGGTCGGGGATTCCGTTCCTCCGCTGGTGGGCATCCAAGCTCGCTCGAGAGTGCCCCGCCCTGGATCCGACCGTCCCCCTGCGCTTCCTCGATCAGCGCTGGCTCGATCTCGTGGTCAACTACTTCCCGTGCGAGGTCAGTCGTGATCCTGGAGTCAACCTCGCCCGCTGGAACCTCCACCAGCGATCGCTCGAGCTGATCGCAGACGAGTACCGGGTCGACGGCGGCCGGCTTCGCCTCTTCCACTTCAGTGGCTTCGACCCCGCTGACCCGTCGGCGCTCGGTCGCCAGCAGCGGCCTCACCCGCGCGCGCAGGTCGACCGCTCGCCGGCGCTTGCGCGACTGGTCGGCGAATATGTGGCGCAGCTCCACGACGCCGGCTGGCGACCGCGGCCCGGCGAACGCGTAACGCCTGAGCAAGCGGGGATCCGGCTGACCGGGACGGTCCGCCGGGCGATCCGCTGCGCGCTGATCGAGGCCGAGCGAGTCGGTGCGGCTCCGCAACTCGGTCCGAGCGAGCACTCGGTTCTGCAGTCCTGGCTGCGCGCGCCGGTCAGCGCCGGTGCCACCTCGTGGTACCTGTGGGGGTTGTGGGCGAGCAACCAGGCAGTACGTGCCGGCTTTCCGCGAATCCCCGGGGCTGACGAGCCGCGATATCTGGCCTGGTCGATGACTGACGGCGTTACGCGCGGCATGGTCCCGCCGGTTCTGGCGGGCACCGCGTCGACGGTGAAGCTCCGCGGCGCGCGCGCGTTCGTGACGGTGCTGGAGGCGGCCGAGGCGCTTCAGGACCCACGCCTGCTCGACGGTCTCTCAAGCGAGTTCGGCGCCGACGACGACGTCACCTTGCTGCTCTACGCGCCGGGCGCCGATCCGGAGAGCCTGCTGTCGGCGCTGGAGCCGCTGCTGGCCGCGCGCGCGCTCGACGGTCCCTCTTCGCCGGACCTTCTGGCCCTCACCGACCCGATCGGTCCGGGCGCGATCGCACCGCTCGTGCATGCGACCCTGACCCGGCGCATCGTGAGAACCGAGCTGGCCCACCTACCGACGGCGGCTGACGCGTCGTCGCTCCAGGCGCTCGCCCAAACCACTCTTCACCGCCACCACAGGGCGACATTGACCTCGATCCCGTGACCCGACCAGTCCCAGGTGCCCCATGACCCCGCTCGCGATTGCCACCGCCGACGATGCCCACCCCGACCTCGAGCCGGAGTTCCTCCGCGCCGCGGCGATCTGCGCGCCGTATACGATGACGTCGCTCGAGCGGCGCTACGCACTGTGGCAGGCGGTCGGCCATCTGCACAGGATCGGTGTGCCCGGCGCGATCCTGGAGTGCGGCGTCTGGCGCGGTGGCAGCGCCCTGCTCGCCGCCCTGGCGCTCCGTCAGCATCGCGACTTCGATCGCGACATCTGGCTGTTCGACACGTTCGAGGGGATGAGCGAGCCCTCCGAGCACGACGTCGAGGCCCGGACCGGTGTCCGCGCCGACGAGCACATCGACATTCTGCAGCGCGACAAGTCGAGCCACACGTTCGCCTACGCCTCGCTCGGCGAGGTGCAGCTCAACATGGAGCTGGCGTGCTACCCCGAGGAACGCGTCCACTACGTCGAAGGCAGGGTCGAGGACACACTGCCGGCGCAGGCGCCCGACCTGATCGCCCTTCTGCGCCTGGACACCGACTGGTACGAGTCGACCCGTCACGAGCTCGAGCAGCTGTGGCACCGCGTTTCACCGGGTGGGGTGCTGATCATCGACGATTACGGCCACTGGACCGGCGCCCGCAAGGCCGTCGATGAGTTCTTCGCGGACCGTGACGACGCACCGCTGCTGTGTCGCATCGACTACACCGGCCGGATCGGCGTCAAGCGGTGAGCGTGCTGCAAGCAGCGCCGCGGCCGTCGGCTGAACTCCTGGCGTTCACCGCACAGGCGCCACACGAGCGCGAGTCGATCCTCGAGTTCGTGATCCGCGCCGCCGCGGAACTGCCCGCAGGTAGCCGCCTGATCGACGTCGGTGCGGGCAACAGCCCGTACCGCGAGCTGCTTGCGCACCTGCGCTACGAGAGCACCGACTGGGAGCATTCGGCCCACCCTGGAGCGCGAGCAGTCGATCACGTCGGCCCGGCGCACGACCTGGGAGTGCCGAGCGAGAGCTACGACGCCGTCCTCTGCACCCAGGTCCTCGAGCACGTGCCGAACCCCGACGAGGTCGCCCGCGAGCTGCACCGCATCCTGCGACCGGGCGGCCGGCTCTATCTGACCGTGCCGCTCGCCTGGGAGCTGCACGAGATGCCGTTCGACTTCTACCGCTACACGGCCGGCGGCCTGGCGCGGATCTTCGCGGACGCGGGCTTCGAGCAACTTGACATCCGCCCGCGTAACGACTGCTTCGGAACGCTCTCGCAACTCCTGCACAACGTCGGTTCGATGATCGGGCGCTACCCCGACGGACGCGATGCCAGGCGGGCCGAGGCGACCGCGGCGCTGCGCGCGATGGCCGTGAAGGTGGCCGCTTACGAGGGCCTCGATGCGCGATGGATCTTCCCGCTCGGCTACAGCGTCGCGGCGACCCGCGGAGCCTCCGAGGCGCCGAACGGCGAGCGAGCCGATGTCGGCCTTGGCGCCGCGAAGCGCTTCGTGACGCTCTGCTTCGCCTCCGACCTGCTCGCCGACCCTCGCGTGCTGGCGGCCTACGCGCAACGGTTCACTGCCACCGACGACGCGACGCTCGTGATCTACGCGCCGCGCACGGACCCCGTCGCAGCCGGCGCGACGCTGATCGCGCTCGTCTCGATGCTCGGCCTCGATGGAGAACAGTCGCCCGACATGATCGGCCTCCCCTACCCCGGCCGCGCGCCGGACGAGGTCGCGCTCGCGGGCGCCGTCGATGCGGTGCTGGCGCTACGCCCGCCGTGGGGCGCGTTCGCCGGCCTGCCGTGGGCCCATGCCGGAACGCTCGATCAGATCCACCGATCAGCGGTCGGCGGCGATGCCCGGCCCTGATCCGCGAGTCACCCTCGGAATCGCCACCTATAACCGCGACACCTACCTCGCGGAGGCGATCCGCAGCGGCCTGGATCAGGACATCGACGCGTTCGAGGTGCTGGTCGTCGTCGACGGCTCGGGCAACCCAGAGATCGAAGCCGTGCTGCAGAGCTTCGCCGGCGAGCAGCGGCTGCGCGTCGTCCGCCACGAGCGAAACCTCGGGATCGCGGCCGCGTACAACACATTCGTCTCCGAGGCCCGCGGCGAGCTGATCGCGATGCTCGGTGACGACGATTTATGCCTGCCGGGACGCCTGCGCCGCCAGCTCCAGCTGTTCGATCGATACCCGGACACCGGCGTCGTGCACGGCGATGCGATCGTGATCGACGCCGCCGGACGGCACACCGGCGTGTGGAACAGCCGTGAGTTCACGCCCAGCACGCTCGTCCAGTCGTTCTTCCGCAGTCACAACCATCTGGTCGACCCGAGCCGCATGGTTCACCGGCGCGTGTACGAAGCCGTCGGTGGATACGACCCGCGCTATCCACTCGCCAACGACTTTGACTTCTGGCTGCGCGCGGCGCGGAGGTTCCGCTTCCGGCACTGCGGCGGTGGCCCTCTCGTGGCCGTTCGCCGCCACGGCGAGAACACCTCCGACGAGCGGGGCGGGCGGGCGGCGGAGGTCGCCGACGTCGAGGCCGCGCTGGAATCCGCGCTGGAGCTCTACTCCCTCAGAGAGCTGGTGCCGGAGCTCGACTGGGCGGTGCTCGACCCAGCCGACGCGCAGCGCCAGGCGCTCCTGCGATTGGCGCAAGCCGTTGAGCAGCGCCTGCTGCCGTTGCCCGGTTTCGGCGCAGAACTGCGCCGGCGCGCCGCGGCTATCCCCAAGCCGCGGCCGGCGCATCGCACGAAGGGCAGGTTGATGATGACCGCCTTCGGCTGGGAGGACAGCGGTGGCGGCACGACGGTCCCGCGACTCGCCGCCAAGGAGCTCGCCCGCCGCGGATGGGATGTGACCGTGTTTCACGCGGCCGTCAACGTGACCGAGTCGCGGCTTCCCTACGAGCTGTGCGAGTGGGAGCAGGACGGCGTCCGCCTGATCGGCGTGCACAACAGACCCCACGGGCTTTTCGACCTCGGCAACCCAGCGCGAGAGCTCGACGACCCGGCGATCAGCCAGGCCTTTGCGGCCGCGCTGGACCGCCACCGCCCCGATGTCGTGCACTTCCACAACCTCCACAACCTCGGCGCCTCGTTGATGGATCATGCCTCGGCTCGAGGGCTGGCGTCCTACTTCACGACCCACAACTACTGGCTGATCTGCCCGCGCGCCTACCTGCTGACAGGCTCCGGGACGATCTGCGGCGGACCGGGCGACGGCGCCGCCTGCGCCGCGTGCGTCGCGAGCCACGACACCGAGGGTCATCAGCGGCGGCTGCGCGAGATCCGTGCGCGCGCCGAGCGGGATCTGACCGCAATCCTGGCGGTTTCCGGCGCGGTCCGTCGAACCCTCCTCGCCGAGGGTTACGACCCTGATCTTGTCGATGTCGTGCGCCAGGCGATGCCGCACGAGACCGAGATCTGGGAGCAGGTCGGCCGTGAGCGTAGACCCGGGCGCAGCCAGGAGCGGCTGACGGTCGCGTTCCTTGGTTCGGCTTACCCGCACAAGGGACCCCAGCTGCTCGTGGCGGCAGCCCAGCGAACTCGGGCCAAGCTGACCGTCAGGATCATCGGCGAGGTCCCGCCGGCGTTCGCCGCGACCTTGGCGGACCTCGACACGCGGGCCGTCGTGGAGCTCACCGGAGCCTTCTCGCCGAGCGAGATCGGGAGCCTGCTGGAAGACGTGGACGCCGTCGCACTTCCCTCGATCTGGTGGGATTGCGCTCCGCTTGTCGCCGCCGAATGTATGGCCGCCCGAGTTCCGCTGGTGGTGCCGAGGCTCGCCGGCCTCGCCGAGGCGGTGCGCGACGGAGTCGACGGGCTCGTGTTCGATCCGCTCGACGTCGGCGATCTGGCACGCAAGCTCGACTCCCTCGCCCTCGATGACGGTCTGTTGGAGCGGCTCCAGGCTGGGATCAGGGCGCCACGATCGTTCAGCGAATACGTCGACGAGCTCGAGGCCTACTACGCCGGTGAGCGACCCGGGGCGCTGCGTGGCGTGCCGCCGGCGAGCGACCTCGCGGTCCGCTGGCAGGGCGACCACGGGCTCTCGAGCAGCCTGTCGATCGTCAACGACCGTGTGATCGAGCGCCTTCCGGGGCCGGTGCAGAGGATCGCACGCACAGACGGTGCGGCACTCGATCCACCGCTGCCCCACACCGCCGACGTCGAGGTCCGCCATCAATGGCCGCCGGACCTGGCCGCACCGCGGGCAGGCCGCCTCGCGGCGATCGTGCCCTGGGAGTTCGGCGCGGTGCCGCGCGACTGGCTGAAGGAGATCGACGAGCACGTGGATGAGCTGTGGGTGCCCAGCGAGTACGTCCGCGCGATGTACGTCTCGGGCGGCGCTGACCCCGAGCGCGTGCACGTGCTCCCCAACGGCGTCGACCTGGAGCTGTTCTCGCCGGGCCAGGATCGGCCACTCGCGGATCTCGGTGCGCAGACGCGGTTCCTGTTCGTCGGCGGCCTGATCTGGAGGAAGGGGCCCGACGTGCTGCTGGACGCGTGGAAGCGGGCGTTCGCCTCTCGGGAGGACGTGACGCTCGTAATCAAGGACTTCGGCGCGGACGGCGTCTACCGCGGAGCGGATCGTGGTCCGATCCGGGATCACGCCGAATCAGGCGCGTTGCCGCGGATCGAACTGATCCAAGCCGATCTCGACCTCCCGGCGCTTGTAGCTCTGTACCGGTCATGCGACGTGTTGGTCCACCCCTATCGGGGTGAGGGTTTCGCGATGCCGGTGCTCGAGGCGATGGCGTGCGGGCTGCCGGTGATCGCCACCGCCGGCGGCCCAACCGATGAGTTCTGCCCGCCGGAGGCCGGCTGGCGGATCAGATCGACGAGGACCGCGTTTGCGCACGAGCGGGTCGAGACGCTGACGACCGCCGGACGGCCATGGGTTCTGGAACCCAGCACCGGCCACCTCGTCGAGCTCCTGCGCGAGGCCGAATCGAACCGGACCGCACGGTCGCAACGCGGGCGGGCGGCACGCACCGCGGCGCAGGCACTGTCCTGGGACGTGGTCGCACGGCAGTACACGGCGCGGCTTTCGGCGTTGATGGCGCGGGCGCCGAAGCTCGCCGGCCCGGTCTCGCCGGAGCCGTTTGTGCTGAGCGAGGACGTGTCGCTGCGAGTGCTCGCCGCTCCCGCCTGGCGGAAGCGGGACCGGCTCGGGGAGCTGTTGCAGGAATGGTCCTCGGCGACGGGCCCCGAGACCAGCGCCTGCCTGTATCTGCTCGCGGATCCATCGGTTGACGGCGATCCGGCGGTGCTCGAGGCGGCCGTGCTTGACGCAGCCCGAGCGTTCGGCGCTGACCTCGAGAGCTGCGCCGACGTCAACGTCCTGATGGAGCCGATCCGGGGCCAGCGTGATCGCAGCCTGCACGCGGCGGTCGACGCCTACGTTCCGCTGCACCCCGGCTGCGACGGTCATCTGCGACTGGCGAGGGGCGCGGGCAACGCCGTGCTCGCACCCGGCAACGGCGATCTGGCGAGGTTGATCGAGCACCGTGGCGCGACTGTGCGGTGTGCGAGGACGGTGACGGCATGAGCTCGCTTTCGGCACCCGACCGAGGCCGGCTGCCGCAGGTCAGCTGCATCCTCAGCGCCTACAACTACGAGCGATACGTCGAGCTGGCGATCGACAGCGTTCTGCAGCAGGACTACCCGCCGGAGCGCCTGCACGTGATCGTCGTCGACGACGGCTCCACCGATCGCACGCCCGAGGTGGTTCGCGCCGTCCAGGAGCGCTACGGCAACGGTCGCCTGTCGCTGATCCAGCGTCGCAACGGCGGCAACACCGCGTCGGTCGCGACCGGTCTGAAGCACATCCGTGGCGAGCTCGTCGGGATCCTCGATGCCGACGACCAGTGGCTGCCGGGCAAGGTGCGCGAACAGGCGGAGCTGTTCGCGTCGCGACCGGAGGTGTCGCTGGTCTACGGCGACATGCAGGTGATCGACGGCTGCGGCGCGGTGCTCGACGAGTCGTTCTTTGCGCGGATGAAGGTCGATCCTCCGCGCGGCCGCGTGATCGATCGGCTGATCGGCGAGAACTTCACGACCAACTCGACGCTGATGTTCCGTGCCGCCGATGTCGTGCCGCTGCCGGCGCGCAGCCCCTCGCCCGACTACTGGCTGGCGGCGCATGCGGCAGCCGCCGGCGAGACCGAGGTGATCCGACGCCCGCTCGCGAACTACCGGCTGCACGAGGCCAACCGCGGCTTCGGTGCGCACGGGGACCGCTACGTGGCCGTCCTGCGCCGTGAGCTGCTCGGACGGCGCCAGATCATCGCCGACCTGTTCCGCGCAGTCTCGATCGACGGTCTGCTGACGGCGCTCGCCGAGCTGGAGGCGAAGGCCCTCTGGACCAGCCGGCTCGGCACCAGCTCGCTCGAGCAGGTGATCGACGTTCAGGATGATGAGCGCGTGCTCGCGGCATCGGAGCTCGCGCGAGGACTCGGCGAGTCCGACCTCGACGAGCGCGTCCGCACGCTTGCGCGCGCTCGCGTACTCGACCCGTTCAACCACTCCGCCGGCGTGGCGCTCACCGAGGCTCTGGCCCAGCGGGCGGCGCCGCCGGCGGTCTTTCTCGATTCCCCGCCGGCGGTCTCGGTCGACGGTCGCAGGAGGAGGCCGCGTGTGTCGGTGGTCATCCCGGCCTTCAATCTCGCCCACTTCCTGCCCGCCGCGATTGACAGCGCCCTTGGACAGGACCCTCCCGGCGGCGAAGTCGAGGTGATCGTCGTCGATGACGGCTCGACCGATGAGACCCAAGCGGTGCTCGCGCGCTACGGGGATCGGATCCGCACGATCCGACAGGCCAACAGCGGGCTCCTCGCGGCCGTCGACCGCGGCCTCGAGGAGGTCGGCGGGCACTATGTGGCGTTGCTTGACGCCGATGACGAGTGGCCACGCGACCGTCTGCGCCGCCACGCAGATCTGCTCGACGCGCAGCCGCTGGTCGGGTTGGTCCACGGCGACATGGAGGTGATCGACAGCGCCGGTCACGTGCGCGAAGCGTCGTTCTTCTCCCAGCAGCGCGAGCCGCCAACCGATGGGCGCGTGCTCGGCCGCCTGCTGGCGGGCAACTTCATCTCGGGCGGAGCGGCCACCTTCCGCGCCTCGCTGCTGCCAGCCGTGCATCCGGTCACACCGGAGGCCGCCTACCCCGATTGGTGGATCGCGGCCTGCATCTCCGCGGTGGCCGAGATCCGCATTGCCCCTGGGATCGCCAACCGCTACCGCTACCACGGCGCCAACATGGGGCTCGGCTCGGGTCCCGATGCGCAGCCGCGGATCCAGCGGCATGAGCTCGAGTGGCGGCGCTGGATGCTGTGGAACCTGATCGACGACGAGACCGTCACGGTCGAGCACGTGCGCACTGCGTTCATGGCCTGGCGCTACGGCATCGCGACGGCCGCGACGCAGGCAGGCGGCGGTGCCCGCTCACTCTTGAACGCCGACGGCGCCGGCGCCCGCGCCGCGCTGGCCTGCGCCGATCGCGCCGGTGCTCAGCGACGCCTCAGCAAGACGCTGCTGCGCGCGCTCTCGCGTGATCCGTTCGACGGCGCGATCGCGATCGACCTGGAGCTCGCGCTCGGTCGCGACAGCGCCCTTGCGGGTGAGGCCGGCCACGCGCCGTCCTCCCCACCCCCGCCGCTGATCGCACTGGCCACGCGCCCGCTGGTGACGATCGCATGGCTGCAGGAGATCGTCGCGGATCGATCACTTCTGCATGCCTTCGGGCAGGAGGCCGCCGGCCGCGCAGATTCCACGCTCGTCGTCCTCGCGCCCCCCGCAGAGTCACTGCAGAAACTGATCACGATCGTCGAAGCGGACCCGGCTCTCAATGGCGAAAGCTGCGATATCACGGTGCTGGCGGAGCCGTCCACGACGCCGGCACGCCTGTTGTTGGCTTCACGTGCCCACGCCCGCCTGACCGCCGGCCCCTCGCCCGCACCCTACGACGCCCTGCCCGTCCACACGGCGCTCGCACGGGCCCGGGCGACAACGTCTTCCCAGGCCGGCTAGCGAAAACTTAGCGGCGGCTCAGGCGGTAACCTGGTTGTAGAGGGCCGGGAGATCCGGATAGCCGCTCCCGGCCCAGCCCGAGCTCTGAAGCGCGGCGATCTGCGCTTGCGGGGATTGACCCACGGTCGAGAGGATCCCCTGGATCGACGAACTAGCCGTCCCGTAGCCTGGGACCGTGTTCTGACCGCCGAGCCATCCAGCTGTCGCGTCGGCGGCGCTGATCGGGTCCGACCACTCCGAGCCGTCCGCGCCGTAGGTACCCGAGCCCGTGTATCCGATGTTGAGCCAGTCGTTGTTGCCGGCCGCCTGGCGCGACTGGGCGGCGCCGCCCGATTCCTCAGCCAGCAGCCAGGCGCTGATGACGCCCGGGTTGAGGCCCGTGTCGGCCGCCAGACGCGAGGCGAACTGCTGCTGGTCGGTCGTGAGCATCGAGCCGGCAGCCGCCGGGAGCGCCGTGGACCCGATCGGAATCCCAGAGCCGCCGTTGAGCGACGCCAGCCCGGAGAGCAGCGTCGAGGGCAGCGAGGTGCCGGTCCCGATCCCGCTGCTCGGTACGGAGTCGAGCAGGCTGGACACCCCGCTCGTGCCCTGCGCCTGCGCGAGCGCGTCAGCGAAGTTCGCATTGCTCTCAGGCGTCGTGGCGGCGGCGCCACCACCATCGATCGAGCCGGCTCCCGCTGCGGCGGACGAGCCGGCGGTGGACGACAGCGCCCCGGCCTGCAGCTCGGAGATCTGCTGCTCGATCTGGTTGATGCGTGAAAGGGTGTCGACGTAGCTCATCGAGGGCGTCGACCGAGTAATCGGCCGGCGAGCGCTCAGCTTGACCGAGGTCTGACACACCGGCGCTGACGACGAGGAGCCGAAGTCCAGCGGCTAACCTGCGGCGATGGCTCCGACACCCGGTAGGGCCCTGTTGGCGGCGGCTGCAACCGTGGCGCTCGCCGCCTGCAGTTGGGCTTCCGCGCTCCACCCGGCGATCGCCGCCGCCGATGGAGATCCGGCCAGCGACGTCCTGCTGATCGACAACGTCTTCTACCCCTATGTCCCGCAGACCTCGGACGCACTGCAGCGGGACCTGAACGGCGCCACCGATGCGGCGGCCAGGGAGCACCAGCCGATCAAGGTGGCGCTGATCGCCTCCCGCACCGATCTCGGCACGATCCCCCAACTGCTCGGCAAACCGCAGGAGTACGCCGACTTCCTTGATCAGGAGATCAGCTTCACATCCAAGCAGGCGCTGCTCGTCGTGATGGCCGACGGATATGGCACCCAGGGCCTGACACCGGCGGCGACAGCCGCCGTCGCCACACTGCGAAAGCCCGCCGGCGGCAGCAGCGATCAACTGGCCGAGGCGGCGCTGAGCGCGATCCAGAAGATCACCGCGGCCGATGGCCACCCACTCACCGACGCCGGAGCGTCCACCGCCGCCTCCACCGGCGGCGGCTCGACCGTGGCGATCTTCGCCGCGCTCGTCGCCCTGGCGCTGGCCGCGACCACCGCGATCGTCATGATCACGCTGCGACGGCGCACGTAGTCCTGGCGACACTGCCTCTGCGCTCGCCGGCCGCGTCAGACCGCGGCCGTATGCGTGACGCCTAGCCGGGCGAAGTGACGCCGAGCCGGGAGCTGATGTCGGCGCACTCGACGCAGACAGACTCGGGGATCACGCCGGCCCGCATCAGCAGGCCGAACACCCTGCAGCCCACGCAGTAACCGAAGATCGACTCGAGCCCGGCCGCGGGTAGGAACAGGATCAGCACGATGTCGGCGGCGGTGTGATCGCCGAGCGCCAAGGCCAGGACCAGGGCGGTGCTCGACATCACGGCCCCCATCCCCTGTGCGAAGCGCTTGGGTGGACCTGGCACGGGGCGTTTGGGGCCCAGGCGCGGGGCAATCACGTTCTGAGCGATCCAGCCAAGCGGACTCAGCTTCGGGCCGGTCAGCACCCGTGCCCAGAATCCGTAGGCGAGCGGCACCAACAGCCAGTACCACGAGCTCACCAGCGTCAGGATCACGGTCGTCAAAACGACGCCCGCGACGACACGCGCCGCCTTGTCGTTGACGGGGTTCGGAAACGAGAATAAGTTGCGTACCTTTTGCATCATCTTCATCTGTACCAAACCAGTTGGATAAATTGGAATACTATCGAGCCAACCGCGCACGCCCGGCCGGGCGACCTGTTACGAAAATAGGCCCAAACCTAATCGTCTTTCAGGTAATTTACGAGTTTACTAACGCCGCCAAGGAGACCCCATGACCGAATCATTGAGACCCGAGACGCTCGCGCTACATGGTGGTCAGGAGCCTGACAGCGCCACCAACGCACGCGCCGTCCCGATCTACCAGACCACCTCATACGTGTTCGACGACACGCAGCATGCGGCCGATCTGTTCGCGCTGAAGGTGCCGGGGAACATCTACACGCGGATCATGAACCCGACGTGGGCCGTCCTGGAAGCGCGGCTGGCCGCGCTCGAGGGCGGGATCGGCGCGCTCGTGACCGCGTCCGGCCAGGCGGCGGTCACCTACTCGGTCCTGAATGTCACGCGGGCCGGCGAGAACATCGTCTCGACCTCCCAGCTCTACGGCGGGACCTACAACCTGTTCGCCCACACGCTCCCGCAGTACGGCATCGAGGTCCGATGGGCTGATGCCGATGACCCGGGAGCCGTTGCCCGGCTGGCCGACGAGAAGACAACCCTCGTGTTCGGCGAGACGATCGGCAACCCGAAGCTCAATGTCCTCGATGTCGAGGCGTGGGCGTCGGCGGCGCATGCGGCCGGAGTGCCGCTGGTCCTCGACAACACGGTGCCGACCCCGCTGGGCGCGCGCATCTTCGAGCAGGGCGCCGACATCGCCGTGCACTCGCTGACGAAGTTCATCGGCGGGCACGGAACCTCGATCGGCGGCGTGCTGATCGACAGCGGCAAGTTCGACTGGCCCGCGCACGCAGCCCGGTTCCCGGGCCTGACCTCGCCTGACCCTTCCTATCACGGGGTCGTCTGGAGCGACGCGCTCGGACCGGCGGCCTATGTGGGCCGGGCGCGTACGGTGCTGCTGCGCAATACCGGCGCCGCCCTGTCGCCGTTCAACGCCTTCCTGTTCCTGCAGGGGGTCGAGACGCTGCCGCTGCGGATGGAGCGCCATAACGACAACGCGCTCGCGGTCGCACGCCACCTCGACGACCATCCGGATGTCGCCTGGGTCTACTACCCGGGGCTTGAATCGAGCCCCTACCACGAGGTCGCAACGCGGGTCCTTCGCGGTGGCTACGGTGCGCTCGTGACCTTCGGCGTCAAGGGCGGCGCGGCCGCCGGTCGCTCGTTCATCGAGAACCTGAAGCTGTTCAGCCACCTCGCCAACATCGGCGACGCGAAGTCGCTGGCGATCCACAACGCCTCGACGACACACTCGCAGCTCAGCGACGAGGAGCTGGCGGCGGCGGGGGTCACCCAGGACACGGTGCGGCTGTCGGTCGGAATCGAGCACATCGACGACATCGTCGAGGACCTGGACCAGGCACTCGCTTCGACACGGACGCTCGCGGCTGTATGACCGGAGGCGGCATCGGCCGCGTACATACTGAGCGGGTCGTCCTGTATGACCGGGACGACCCGCTGATCCTCGAGTCCGGCGCATCGCTGGGTCAGGTCAAGGTCGCCTACGAGACCTACGGCACGCTCGACGACGGGGGCTCAAATGTGGTGTTCGTCTGCCACGCGCTGACCGGGGATGCGCATGCGGCCGGGCATTACGGGGACCCGACGAGGCTCGGGTGGTGGGACAACATGATCGGGCCCGGACGCCCGCTTGACACCGATCGGTTCTATGTGATCTCCCCGAACCTGCTCGGCGGCTGCCAGGGTACGACGGGCCCGTCGAGCATCGATCCCGAGACCGGGCGCGCGTACGGACTGGGCTTCCCCCTGTTCACGGTCAGGGACCTCACGACCGTCCACCGCAAGCTGCTCGGCGTGCTCGGAATCGATCGCGTCCACACAGCGATCGGTGGCTCGCTCGGAGGAATGCAGGCGCTGCAGTGGGCGCTGGACCACCCGGCCGCAGTCGAGCGAGCCGCACTGATCGGTGCCAGTGGCAAGCTCAGCGCCCAGAACATCGCGTTCTCGGCTGTCGCGCGAGCGGCGATCATGCGCGATCCGGGATTCGCCGGTGGCGCCTACCTGGACACCGGGGAGCAACCGGCCGCCGGCCTCGCGATCGCGCGGATGATGGCCCACATCACCTACCTGTCAGAGGAGTCGATGAAGCGGAAGTTCGATCGCGCCAGACGGGACCCTGAAAGTGAGATGACGCTCGAGCAGGACTTCGAGGTCGAGCACTATCTGGCGCATCAGGGTGAGTCGTTCCTGCAGCGCTTCGATGCCCTGACCTACCTGTACCTGAGCCGCACGATGGACTACTTCGACCCGATCGCAGATCCCGGCCTGGATCTGCGCGCCGTGGCAGACGCGGGAACCCGCTTCCTGCTGATCTCGTTCGACACGGACTGGCGTTTCAGCAGCGAGCACTCCGCCCGCCTCGCGCAGGAACTCGTCGATGGCGGCCTCGACGCAGAGCACGTCGAGATCAAATCACCCTGGGGCCACGACTCGTTCCTGCTCGACGTGCCCGAGTATCACCGCCGGCTGGCGTGGTTCGTCGGCGGCCGCACTCAGGAGATCGCGCGCGCGAGCTAGCTCCGCTTGCGGGCGGCGCAGCGAATATCGCGCGCTTTACGGCCCGTAGGAAAATTCTGCGGTTTTGACGGCGTCTGGACGCTCCTGCCGCCACCGGCTCGCCATCAAATACCCCCAGTATTCTCAGGGCGAGCCGGCGGCGCCAGCCACGCCCAGCCACTCGTCAATTCCCACAACTAATTCGCCTACGAACCCTTAGCGCTGACGCTGCGCGACGCGGGCCGCGAACGCGTCGAACAGGCGCATCGCCCCTGCGCGGGCAGCCGGCCCGTGCCTTTCGGCGTCGCGCTCGAACCTCGCCGGATCGATCCCCTCGCGCTCCAGCTGTTCGGCGCCGCTGCGGCCGGCCGCCCATGCCATCAGCACGGGGGTCGTCACCTCGGGGTGGAACTGGACGCCGAGATGGGGCCCGAACGCGTACGCCTGCGGGCAGACATCGTTGGCTGCGATCTCCCGCGCCCCGGCCGGCAGCTCGATCAGATCCTCGTGCCAGGTGAACCACGGCCCCGACTCGATCAGGTCCGGCTCGATCGTCGGTACCGAGATCCAGCCGATCTCCGGCTCCGGCGCGGCGCGCACCGAGCCGCCGAGCGCGACCGCCAGCGCCTGAGCGCCGTAGCAGATCCCCAGGATCGGCAGCTCGCGCGCATGGAGGCCGCGGAGCCACTCGAGCTCGGGCTCCACCCACGGCTCGGCGCGTTCGTAAGCGTGGGCGTCGCTGCCCAGCACCGCCACGAAGGCGGCGCCGTCAGGCCCTCCGAACTCGCCCTGCTGATCAGCGCGAACGACGTCGAGCCGCACGCCACGCTGTTGCGCCCACTCGCTCAGCAGCGCCGGCGGCGCGTCCTGCTGATGTTGGAGCACGAGCGCGCGCAAGCGCCCATCGTAAAGGTTTGAAACCGTGCTCCGCGGATTGATCAGTGGCTGACGCCCACGAGGCTCGCGCCCCTACCCGCCAGGTCTGCCACGCCACCGCTGACCCGTGCGGCGTCGTGACCACGGCGCCGCAGGACGCTGGCCGCGATCGCGGCTCGGCGGCCGCTGGCGCACGTGACCGCAAGCGGAAGCCGTTCATCGACGGGGACCGCGCTGCCGTCACCAAGCGCCGCCAGTGGCAGATGGAGCGAACCGTCGATGTGTCCCTGATGCCATTCGCGGGCATCGCGCACATCGACGAGCCGGCAGGCCTGCGCCGACATCTGCTCGATGACCTGCTCGGGCACGAGCGCGGTGGCGCTGCGGAGCGTGAGGCCCGCCAGGACCCAGCCGGCGGGATCGGCCACCGACACACCCGAGAGGTTCCAGACTCCGGCGGCATGGAGAAGCTCGGCGACCCGGATTCCCTCCTCGCGGCTGTCCGAGACGATCACCAACGGCTCCCCCTCGGCGGTCGCCCAGCCAGCACGCGTACCAACGGACTGGCCGTCTCCGGGCAGGTTGATCGCACTGGCAATGTGCGCCTGATCGAACGCCTCGGGCGCGCGGACGTCGAGCACGCCGGCACCGTAGGCCACGAATTGCGCCAGTCCGGCTGCGTCCAGCTCACGCAATGGACCCGGCTCGGAAGCGCCGTCGACGTTCAGCGCCGCCACGCGGGCGACCCGAGGAGGCCTGGCTGGGGCGGCGCGCGTGAGGACTGATACGAACTCGGCTTCCGTCTCAATCGAAAGGAGCGGGTTTGCGCGCAGTTCGTCACCGATGGTCGATGAGGTCCGATCAGACAGAGCGCCGCCGCCGCAGAGCGAGGCGCCGACGTGGCCGGGCCAGACCTCCACCCGATCATCGAGCGCGACCAGGCGCCGCACGGTGTTCCAAAGAGCTCGCGCCCCCTCGCCGGCCTCGACCGCCAGGTCAGGCCGGGCGAGCTCGCCGATCAGCAGTGAATCACCGGACAGCAGCCTCGACGGCTCGCTCACCGCGTCCCGATCGGTGACCAGGTAGGCGACGTGCTCAGGCCGGTGGCCGGGTGCGCCGATCACGTGCACATCCAAGCCACCGACGATGATCACGTCCCCGTCACGCAGCCCGCCACCTCCTGGCCGGCTCGGATCGGCCGGCGTGCGCAGGGCGGCGCCGGTCGCCGACGCAAGCCGCTTGCGACCCGAGACGTGATCGGCGTGGAAGTGGGTCTCGAGCACGTCGGTGATGCCCGCGCCGGCCTCTCGCGCGGCCGCGAGGTAGTCCTCGATCACCCACTTCGGGTCGATCACCGCAGCTTGCCCGCGCGACGCGATCAGGTACGACGCACAACCAAGGTCCTCATGCAAGATCTGACGGAAGAACATTCACTAACCCCTTTCCGGCGGCACCAGGCTGGAATACCTCCGAATGGTGATCGGAATTGCGACCAATAGATCAGTAACTCCATTGGTTTAGTTCAGTATACAGATCGCGCGGACGACCGACCCCCGGCACCCACCACCGCCGGGACCGGGTAGCCGCTATCTCGTCGTGCACTAGGAAGTCTCGGCCTGGGAGGAGTTGTCCGCGAACTCGCGGAACAGGCCCGTGACGACGAACACGACCTGCTCGGCGATGTCGACCGTGTTGTCGCCGATCCGCTCCAGGCACCGGCGACCAGCACCATGAACATCGCCCACTCGCGCAGCTCGAGGTCGTCGCCGACGTCGACCGCGCGCTGGAAGATCGCACGGTTGAGGCGGTTGATCTCCATGTCCTGACGCACGAGGTCACGCGCGAGCGACACGTGGCGGGTCTTGAATGCGTCCCGGGCCTGGGCTACCTGGGACCGGGCGAGCACGCCCATCCGCTCGATCGCGTCGAGGATGTCCTTGTCCTTCGGCGCCTCGTGCCCGGACAGCGGCACGAGCGTCGCGATGTTCACGCACTGGTCGCCCATCCGCTCGACGCAGCGGATGATGTGCAGCAGCGCCGCGACGACGCCGCAGGTCCTCGGCCACGAGCGCCTGGCGCGCGAGCAGTGACAGCACGCCCTGGTGGACCTCGAGATAGCGGCCGTCGATGCGGTCGTCGTCGGCGACGACCATCCCCGCGAGCTCGACGTCCTGGTAGCTGATCGCCTCGAGCGCGCGGTCGAGCTGCGAGAGGACCAGATCGAGCCCGCCGAGCGTCTGTTCCTCGAGCGCGTGCAGCTTCGCGGAAGGTGCGAGCTGCTCGGGCGTCGGTGGGCATCGACTGCCACTCTAGCGGCATCGCCGGATCATGCCGTGCAGTACCGTCGCGCGTATGAGCCCGGATCAGCTGCCATCGACGGCTGGGCCAGCGTCGGTCGCGTCGGCTCGCTTGCGAACCGCAGCGAGTCCGGTAGCCGAACCCGAAGTGCGTGTGGATGAAGATCCAGTCGGGCTGCGCCTGTCTCCAGCTTGACGCGCAGCTTGCGGACGTACACGTCGACCGAACGGTCCCCCGGGCGCATCGCGCGGCCCCAGACGAGCGTCGAACAGGTCCTCGCGCGACATGATCCTGTCCGCGCGGCGCGCGAGCTCGGTCAGCAGCCGCAGCTCGCGGATCGAGAGCGTCAGCGTCTGGCCGCCGGCGCGGGCGAGGTGCTCGTCGGGCACGATCTCGAGCGGGCCCGACCGCCAGCACCTCGCCATGACGCTGTGGTGGTCGCTGTCACTGCGCACCTCTGATGCGTGCGTTTCACGGCGCCCGCGCGCGCGTTACCGAGCCGTGAAGCAGCTGTGATCACCCTGTGAACGGCGCGTGCGTCACAGCGCGTCGTGACGCGAGCCGAGTTGCGCGCGCCGCTGGCTCGGCGGGTTCAGCCGAGCAGGCGGCGTCGCGATGCGAGCGTCGACGCGAGCGCCGGCGGCAGCGGTGCGCGAGCCGCTCCTCGAACTCGACGGCTTCGCGGTCGCCGACCAGCTCCGTCCGGCTCGGGCGCGAAGCGGTAGCCGACGCCGAAGTGGGTGTGGATGTAGTCCCAGTCGGCGAAGCGACGCGGAGCTTCTGGCGCAGCTTGCGGACGAACACGTCGACCGAACGGTCGCCGTGGGCCATCGCATAACCCCAGACGCGCTCGTAGATCTCCTCGCGGCGCAGGACGCGATCGGACTGCGAGAGCAGATTGCAGGATCTCGAACTCGCGGGCGGTCAGCTCGAGGCTCGCGTCGCCGCGGTACGCCTGGTAGAGGTCGGGGCGAATCGTGATCTCGCCGACGCGGCGTCGCGTCCTCGATCTCCGGCATCTCGTTGCGCCGATGGCGCCTGATCGCGGCCTCGATCACGCAGATCAGCTCCTCGGCGTGGCACGGCTTCGTGATCCACGCGTCGGCGCCGAGCCGCAGCCCACGGACGCGCTGGGCGACCGACGACGGGCCCGTGCAGACGATCACGGCGAGGCCGGGGAGCCGCGAGCAGACGCGCTCCAGGTACTCCCAGCTGCCGGGACCGAGCACGGCGAGATCGACGACGAGCGCGTTGAGGCGCATCGACACGAGCGCGTCGGCGGTGACCGCGCTCGAGAGCGCGCGCAGGTCCCAACCGAGCGTGTCCAGCCGGTTGGAGAGGACCTGCATGAACCCCGGGTCACGGTCGATCACCGCGAGCCGGAGCCGGTGTGTTCGAGCGCTGCGGGCTGAGCTGCGGACGGCCCCCTGCCAGCGTCTCGCTCGCTTCGGTCGACATGGTCGGAACTGTAGACAAATCGTGCCCCGCCATGATCGGATCTTGGCACCGATCACAGAATCTTCACTCGCAAACAATGCCGTTTCGGCGCAAACAACCACTTGTGCAGGCGAAAGCTTATCTTCCTCTTCGACAGCGAAACGCATCCGCACGGCGGTCGGCTATCCTGGAAACAGTCGCTGGCGTCTGTAGATCGAGTCGCGGCGCCCTGGGACCAGCACGAAACGGATAGTGACCTCGCAGCATGGCATCCCGTAAGGAACAGAAGGAACAGGCGCGCGCCCGTCGGCTCGCCGAAGAGCAGGCCGCAGCGCGAAGGCGCAGCGCAACCGCCGGCTGCAGATGCTCGCCGGCGTGCTCGCCGGCGCGGTGATCGCCGTCGTCGCCGCGATCGCCATCTCGAGCGGCAACAAGCCGCCAACACGACCCGGACCCCAGCAAGACCCAGGCGACGGCGATCACCAAGACAGGTCGACACGCTGCTCGCGGGATCCCCCAGAGCGGAACGAAGCTCGGCAACCCGAAAGCGCCGGTGACGATGACCTACTTCGGCGACCTCGAGTGCCCGATCTGCCGGGACTTCACGCTGCTGGGCGGCTTGTCACAGCTGATCTCCAACGACGTCAAGCAGGGCAAGGTCAAGGTCGTCTACAGATCGTTCTGCACCGCGACCTGCAACGGCCCCGGTCAGAGGTCTTCAACACCCAGCAGGTCGCCGCGTACGCCGCGGGCATGCAGCACAAGTTCTGGAACTACGCGGAGACCTTCTACCGCGAACAGGGCGCCGAGGACACCGGCTACGTCAACGAGAACTACCTCGTCCACTTGCCGACCAGGTCACCGGACTGGACATACCCAAGTGGCAGACCGACCGCGGCAACCCTGCGCTGCTCGCGCAGGTCCAGGCCGACGGGGTGGCCGGCACCGCAGCGGGCGTCCAGGGGACGCCGACGCTGATCATGAAGGGACCAAAGGGCGAGGAAGCCGTCCCGGAGAGCGTGCCGACCTACCAGAACCTGGAAGCGACGATCAATCAGGTCTCGTGACCGCCGCGGTAAGTTCGACGCGAGCGGCGGGCGGGCGCAGAAACCCCCTGCTGACCGCGATCCTCGTCATCACGGTGATCGGGATCGGCGTCGCCGGCTACCTGGTCTACATCCATTACGCGAAGATCTCGCCGATCTGCCTCGGGGGCCATCACGGCCAGAGCAGCTGCGAGACGGTGCAGTCGTCGGTCTATTCCAAGCTCGCCGGTATACCGGTCGCCGTTCTCGGGCTGATCGGCTATGTCGTGATCCTCGGCTCGCTCGCGATCCCGGGAGACGCCGGCCGAGCGCTGGGCTTCGGTGTGGCGCTGACCGGCTTCGGTTTCAGCGTGTACCTCACCTACCGTGAGATCTTCACGATCAAGGCGATCTGCGAGTGGTGCGTGTCGAGCGCGATCATGATGACGATCCTGATGATCCTCACGGGTATCCGCTTTCTCCGCGCGGACGCCGACTGAGGTTCCGCGCGGACGCGCGCTGACGCGTCGTGACGCGGGCGAAGCTGCGGCGAGCCCCGCGGCTGGAACCAGCGCCCTACGGGCCCGCGTTCACATGCTGGTAACCGAAACTTGGCGGCTTTCTCACGAATCCGCGGCGCCCGCGCGTGAACCTGTCTGTCATGACACAACAGATCAATCAGGGGTTTGACGCAACCCGAACGCGCGTCGCCGTGGTCGCCGACGAGATCGGCTCATTGCACGGCTGGCAACACACGCTCGCGCGACTGCGCAACGAGGGGGTCCCGGGCCACGAGATCGATGTGATCGGCACCGCTTCCGGCGCCGATCGGAGACTCGCGACCGTGGCCGAGGTGGAGCTTCCATACCACCCCGGGGAGCCGATCCCGGTGCCAGGGATCGCCGAGGTCGCAACCGCCCTGTCCGAGCGGCGCTACGACATCGTCCACGTTTGTGCCCCCGGCCCGGCGGGCACCGCCGCGCTGCTCGCGGCTCACGGAGCCGGACTGCCGGTGGCGGGGGTCTTCCCGACCGCGCTGGCATGCGCCACCCGGGCGTCGGACGAAGATCTCCGCACGCGCCATTCGCTTCAGCTGCTCTGCTCGTTCTACCGCCACTGCACGATCGTCCTATCCCCTTCTCGCCGCGGCGATTCCGTGCTGACGGAGCTGGGCGTCGGCACGGACCGGGTGCGACGGTGGGAGCGCGCCGCTGACCTCGAACGCTTCGGTCCGGCCCGATTCTGTCCCGGCGCAATCCCGGCGCCACCCGGTGCGCCCCCGGACAGGATCAGCCTGCTCTACTCGGGCAGCCTCAGCGCCGGTCACGGACTCGAACTGCTGATCGAGGCGTTTCTTGAGGCGAAGAACCGCGAACCGCGCCTGCACCTCGTGCTGCTGGGCGATGGCGAGGCCTGGATGGCTGCCGGCAGGAGACTCGGCAGCGCCGGCACGCTCCTCGGACGGCTCGACGCCGATTCGCTCGCCCGCGTCTATGCGAGCGCGGACCTGCTCGTGTTCCCGGGAGGCCCGCTCGCTGATGATCAGGTGATCCTCGACGCGCAGGCGAGCGGGCTCCCGGTGCTAGCCGTCGAGCGGAGTGATTGCGCTGATCTGATTGAGAGCGGGCGCAGCGGCTGCCTGGTGACGCCGTCGCCCGCAGCACTGTGCGACGCGATCAGCGGTCTGGCGCCTCGCACGACGCTGCTCGAGCGGCTCAGCACCGGCGGCCTGCTCGCGGCGCGTGCGCGCTCGTGGGAGAACACCGCCCGCCAGCTGGCCGAAGCGTGGGAGGCCGCACGCTCGGGCGAGAGCGGCGCAATCCGGCGCGGCGCGATTGCGGCGTAGTCGCGGGCGGCCCGGGGGCGCAGGGCCGGCGCCTGACGACGGCCCTTGGCCGATCTTCTCGCAGATTGCGAGAAACCGGCGGCCGGGGCGGGGAACCTGTCCGGCCCGGCACCGATCATGAGCGCGTGAGCTGGCGAACGACCCGCGCGTCCGGTCAACAGGCAGGCAAGCCGCAGCACGTCGCAGTGATCGACCTTGGCTCCAACTCCTGGCGCCTGGTGGTATTCACGTATGGCGCCGATTGGTGGCGGCGCACCGATGAGATCTATGAGACCGTCCGGATCGGCGAGGGACTCGGTTCCTCCGACACGCTGACCGAGAACGCGATCCGGCGCGGCCTCGAGACGCTCGTGGTGTTCGAGCGTTTCTGCCGTGCCAACGGCCTGGGTCCTGGTGCCGTGCACGTGATCGCGACCAGCGCGATCCGCGATGCCGCCAACGGCGCTGAATTCCTGGCACGCGCACACGAGGCGAGCGACCTGAAGATCGAGGTGCTCTCAGCGAGCGAGGAGGCTCGCTACGGGTATGTGGCGGCGATCAACACGACGACACTCACCGATGGGGTCGTGCTCGACATCGGCGGCGGGAGCATGCAGCTGGTCGACGTTCGCGATCGCCACGCGCAGACACTGACTTCGTTCCCGCTGGGCGCGCTGCGGCTGACCGAGCGCTTCCTGCCGGGGTCCGGACCGGCGCGGCGCAAGGATCTGCAAAGGATTCGTGCCCATGTGCGAGAGACGCTGACGGACGTCGACTGGCTGCGATCCCGTGGCGGTCGACTCGTCGGCACCGGCGGCGCTGTTCGCAACCTCGCCGCTGCCGCGGAGCGCACCGCGTTCGGCACGATGGGCGGGATCGACATCGGCGTGCAGGGGTTCGTGATCTCCTCGGACGCCCTCGACGAGCTCGTCTCCACGCTCGCGGCGCTCCCGATCAGCGAACGAGGGCACGTTCCCGGGATCAAGCCGGGGCGCGGCGACATCATCCTGGGAGCCGCCGTCGCCCTTCAGACGGTGCTCGAGATCGGCGCCTTCGAAGGGATCGAAGCGACTGAGGCAGGCCTTCGCGACGGCGTGTTCCTGGCTCGGACGCTGCTGGACGCAGACGAGCCGCTGCTCCCTGATGTCCGCAGAGCGGCTGTGCGCAACCTGGCGGTTCAATACGAGTCCGACCTCGCGCACACCGAACACGTCTCGAAGCTGGCTCTGCAGATGCACGAGTCGATGGTCGAGGCGGGCCTCTTCTACCCGAAGCCTGGCGAGCAGGAGCTGCTGTGGGCGGCATCGATGCTGCATGACGTCGGTATGACGATCTCCTACGACGATCACCACAAACACTCCCGCTATCTGATCCTCGGCGCCGAGCTGCCCGGGTTCGATCCGCGCGAGCGGGCGCTGATCGGCCAGATCACTCGTTACCACCGCAAGGGCGTGCCGAAGCTCGGAGAGTGGGCGAAGCTCGGCGAGGACGGCGACGAGCAACTGCTCGACCGCTGCGCGGTGATCCTCCGGCTCGCCGAGCACCTCGAGCGCGGGCGTGACCAATCGGTCGACGAGGCGCGACTCTGGATCAACGGCGACGGCGTCGCCCTGCACCTCGACGCAGACGGTGACCTGACGCTGCCGCGCTGGAGCGTCGAGCGCTACGGCGACGACGAGGCGTTCGAGCGCGTCTTCAAGCGCCGTCTGGTGATCGGCTGAAAGGGCCTGGCTTGGGAAACGCCACCCCAAAACCAGTTGCGCTCGCGGCAGCCGTTGACTCAACTTTCACATGATTACGGCACGGCATGCTTATCTACGTGGTGTGCAACTGACCGCATCTCCGCCCAGTTGGCCCGCAGATCCAGATCACCGTGAGGCGATCGACACGCTGTTGTTGATGGCCGAGGCGGCGGATCGATGGGGCGAGCCCGGCCGTGCTGTGCTGCTGCTCGAGAACGTCGAGCAGATCGTCGGCACGCTGCCGCGGCATTACGAGCACCTGCGCCGACGCTGCCGCGAGGCGACGGGCACGGGCTGAACGGCTGGGCCTGCGGGCAGGCCGCACGCGAGACTGCAGGGCGGCATGCTCACCTGTGGCGTGTGCAGCGTAAAGTGCAGGGATGCTCTGGCTGTTGCGACACGCTGATGCCGTCCCGGGGGATCCTGATGAGGAGCGACCACTCACCGAGCGCGGAGTTCGGCAGGCCCGGGACGCCGGTCGTGCACTGGCGCAGCTCGGCGTGCGGCTCGACGTGTGCCTGAGCAGCCCGAAGGTGCGCGCCATGCAGACCGCGGCACTGGCGTGCGAGCCGCTCGGCATCGAGGTTGAGAGCTGCGCCGCCCTGTCCGGGTCGCCATTCGAGCCAGATGATCTGACGGCAGGCCGCGGCGAGGTCCTGCTCGTGGGCCACGATCCGTCGTTCTCGCTCGTGCTTCACGACATGACCGGCGCGCAGGTGCAGATGCGCAAGGGCGCGATCGCCGCGATCGACAAGGGCGAGCTGATCGCGTTGCTGCGGCCGTCGGAGCTGGCGGCGATCGCCGGCGCGCAAGCGGGGGTCTCATGAGCGATCCGGTGCCTGACCCCGACACGATCACAGCTGAAGGAGCCGCGACGATCTTGAGTGTGCTCGCCACGGACGAATCGGCGCCGGCGCTGGATGACCAGTCGCTCTTCATCAACCGCGAGCTTTCATGGCTCGACTTCAACGACCGCGTGCTGCAACTCGCCGAAGACGACCGGTTGCCGCTGATGGAGCGGGTCAAGTTCCTTGCGATCTTCGTCTCGAACCTGGACGAGTTCTTCATGATCCGCGTCGCCGGTGTGCACGACCAGATCGAGGCGCGGATCGATGCCCGGGGACCGGACGGCCTGTCTCCGACGCAGACGCTCGAGGAGATCGCGTTGACGGTGCGAGCGCAGGACCGGCGCCACGCCAGGCAGTTCAGGGACGTCGTCAGCCCGGCACTCGCGCAGGACGGCATCAAGATCGTCTCCTGCGAAGCGTCAGGTGCCTCGGCGAAGGAGATCGAGCGGCACTTCCGTGAGCAGATCTTCCCGGTCCTGACGCCGCTCGCGATCGGCCCAGGGCGCCCGTTCCCCTACATCTCAAACCTGTCGCTGAGCTTGATCGTGTGGCTGCGCGACCCCGATACCGAGACCGACGCCTACGCACGCGTGAAGGTACCCAAGGAGGTCCTGCCGCGGTTCGTCGAGATCTCCAAGGACACGTTCATTCCGCTCGAGGACATCATCGCGCAGCATCTCGACACGCTGTTCCCCGGGATGCAGATCATCTCCCACGACCTCTTCAGGGTGACGCGGGACGCCGACTTCGAGGTCTCCGACGAGGCTGACGACCTGCTGGCCGCGGTCGAGGACGAGCTTCGGCGCAGGCGGTTCGGAGAGGTCGTGCGACTCGAGGTCGGCGCGGGAATGGATGCTGCGCTTCGCACACGGCTGATCGAATGGCTCAGCGTCGACGAGGTGCAGGTGTACGACATCGAGGGCCTGCTCGACCTCAGCGACCTCTGGCAGATCGAGGGAATCGAGGGTCACTCGGAGCTTCGCCAGGCGCCCTGGACACCGCTCACCCACCCGGCGTTCCGGCCGCGACCCGGTGACGACGACGAGCAGCCGGACGTGTTCGCGGCGATGCGTGCGGGCGACGTCCTGGTCCACTATCCGTACCAGTCGTTCTCGACGAGCGTGGAGCGGTTCGTCCAACAGGCCGCTGACGATCCGAACGTGCTCGCGATCAAGATGACCGTCTACCGAACCTCCGACGATTCGCTGCTCGTGCCGTCGCTGATCGCGGCGGCCGAGAACGGGAAGCAGGCCGTCTGCATGGTCGAGCTGAAGGCACGGTTCGACGAGCGTCGCAACATCCGCTGGTCAAGAGAGCTCGAGGAGGTCGGCGCCCACGTCGTGCACGGCATCCCCGGGCTCAAGACGCACGCGAAGGCGATCCTCGTGGTCCGGCGTGAGCGGGGACGCGTCCGCCACTATGTGATGACCGGTACGGGCAACTTCCATGCCAAGAACGCCCGCCTGTACGAGGACTTCGGGTTGTTCACGGTCGATCGTGAGCTCGGTGAGGAGGTCGCCAACCTGTTCAACACGCTGACCGGTTACGGCCATCCCAAACGCGAGCGCAAGGTGCTGGTCGCGCCCGACTCGATGCGTGAGCCGCTGATCGAGGCGATCGACCGCACGATCGCCGCGCGCGTCGCCGGTCAGAACGCGCGGATCGAGTTGAAGATGAACTCGCTCGTCGACCAGCGCTGTATCGAGGCGCTCTACCGTGCCTCGCAGGCCGGCGTGCCAATCGACATCAACGTGCGCGGGATCTGCTGCCTTCGCCCCGGCGTACCCGGCGTCAGCGAGACGATCCGGGTCGTGTCGGTGGTCGGGCGGTTCCTGGAGCACTCACGGATCTACGCGTTCCATCATGGCGAGGAGAGCAGCTACTACATCGGCTCCGCCGACATGATGCCGCGCAACCTCGATACCCGTGTCGAGCTGCTGACCCCGGTCGAGCGACCGGAGCTGCAGGCCGAGCTTGAGGACACGTTGGAGCGTTGTTTCGCCGATGACACCAACGCCTGGACGCTCGGCAGCGAAGGACAGTGGCAACGAAGGCAGGGCTCGACGCGATCGGTTCATCGCGAGCTGATGGAGCGGACGATCGCGAACGCGTCGTCGTCCGCGACCTGAAACCGATCGCCCCGCTCGTCAGCCTGTCGGCGCTGTTGGCGGGCGGGTCGTGAGCGTGACGCGGATCTTCAGCACCTTGCCGTTACGGTGGACAGTCAGCGTCACCGTCTGTCCGGGCGTGAGTCCACCGATCGTCTCGATGAAATCGTTGGTCGAGTTGACAGCGCTTCCATTGATCGCGGTGATCAGGTCACCCGGTTGCAGCCCGGCCTTCGCGGCTGGAGAGCCGGGTGCGATCGGAGCCGTGCACTGACCTCCGGGCTGGGTCGTGATCCGAGCGCCTCCGCTCGTCGTCGGATTCAGGCAGACGCCGACGTACGCGTGCTCGATCGGGTGGCCGGAGATGATCGCAGTCGCGATCCGCACGTCGGTATTCGAAGGAGTCGCGAATCCGACGCCGGCGCTTGACCCCGAGTCGGTCTGGATCTGGTCGTTGAGCCCGATCACCTGCCCGTCGGCATCCAGCAGCGGGCCACCGGAGTTGCCGGGGTTGATCGCCGCATCAGTCTGGATCGCACCGGTGATCGTGTAGTTGTTCGGGGCTGTGATGTCGCGGCCGACGGCGCTTACGATCCCTGCGGTCGTCGTCTCCGGCAGACTGAAGGGACTGCCGATCGCAACGACCGGGTCGCCCACCTGCGCGCTGTCGGAGTTGGCGAACGCGATCGGGTGCAGCTGCGATGCAGGAACGCTGACACGAATCACGCCGACGTCGGTGGACGGGTCGCTACCCAGCACCCTGGCCGGCACCGTCAGTCCGTCCTGGAAGTGGACCTTGACCGAGACCGCACCGGCGACGACGTGCTCATCGGTGAAGATGTCGCCCTTCTTGTCGAACACGACGCCGGCGCCCTCACCCTCCTCCTGCTGGGTGGTGCTGCCGCCGAGCAGACTGTTGGACGTCTGGTCGGAGATCACGGTGATGTCGACGACGCCGGGGCTGTCCCGGCGATAGATCTGGTTGATCGTCAAGCCCTGAGTCTTGCTGAGCGAGGTCGGTACCGCCGCCGCGGAGGCGTTCTGCGTCACCACCGTCGTGACCGTCTTCGTCGAGCCGCCGCTGCCGCCGGCGATCGCGAGCGCGACGACCCCACCTGCGACGGCGCCGGTGAGGACTGGCATTAAGACTGAAGCGCGGCTCATGGTACGTGTCTTCTCCTGGGGTTCCGTTACCTGGTCAGTTGTAGCTCAGTACAGCAACGAGGGTTGAGAGGCCCCTTTGAAAACCATCAGAATTGGATAAGAGAAGCCGCGGCCGTGCCGCCGGGGCGACTCAGGCCGTAGTCGTCGTGTGAGTATGCGATTGGGGCAGGCGGAAGGCGCCGCCAAACCGGAATCCGGGTCGCAAGGCTTTGGGGAAGCTCGCATGGATCACAGCGCTCAGCGCCGCGGATATGTGCGAAAGCAGCTTCTGCTCCTGCGTGCTCGTGAGCCGTTTCGCCGCCACGGCGCGGTCGAGCCGGGACTTGACCGTTGCGCTCATCGCGTCCTGGAGCCCGCCGGCCGTCTTGCCCTGAGCTGTTGCGATCTGCGCGAGCGACTTGCCGCTGCGCAATTCCGAGAACAGCTTCGAGCTGCTGAGCCCCAGGTACTTCGTAGCCGAGACCAGCCCGCCGCCGAACATCCCGAAACCGAAGCCGAAACCGAAGCCGGCGGCAGGCCTGAATCCAGGGCCGAACGCCGGTGCCGGCGCGAACTTGCCGCCGGCAGCCGACTTGCCGGCGGGACCCGGCTTGCCGGCGGGGCGGAACGCCGGGCCGAAGCGGAACGCGCGGCTCAGGCCGCGGAAGTTCTTCAGGCGGCCGGCGGGGCCGTACGCGCTGGGAGCGCCGGGAGCGCCGGGAGCGCCGAAGCCAAAGCCGAAACCGAAACCGCCGAGTGGCACGACCCCGCTCTTCTTGACCTGCTGCTCGATCGCCTCGGCCTGAGCCGATGTCAACCTGCCTGCCGTGACCGCCGCCGACAGCCGGTCGAAGAATGCGCCCTCCAGCGCCGAGTTCAGCTGCGCCGGCTTGACACCCAACCGGTGCGCGACGTCGGCCAGAAACGCCTGGCGCGAGGTCGAACCGGAGTTCTGGGTCGCCGCGTATGCGCCTCCGGCAAGTGCGACGGCTACAACTGCCACAACGATGAATGTGAGCTTTCGCCTCAACGGTCTATCCCACTTGTCTCGAGCGTTTGGGAACTGGGCGGGCGCCCCGTCGGGGACGCAGCGCCCGCGATCCGATTAGAGCACCATTTTTTCAGAAAATCGTAAGTTTGTCATGCGTCCGCGGCCGCTCCAGCGCTGGACACAGCTCCGGCGGCTATTCGCGGCTGGATGCGAGCTTGACGAACACGTCGAGCGCGGCGGGGTTCGCGAGCGACTCCCGGCTCGCGACTCGCTCGATCGGCACACCCATCAGGATCCGTTTGACAGGCACCTCGAGCAGCTTGCCGGACAGGGTTCGCGGCACCTCATCGATTTCGACCACCTCGTCGGGCACGTGGCGAGGCGAGCAGTCGTCGCGCAGTCGCCTGCGAATCGCCGCGAGCAGCACGTCGTCGAGCACTGCGCCATCGCGGAGAACGACGAACAGCTGCATCCACCCGTCGGTACCGTCGCGAGGCAGGTCGACGACGAGCGCGTCGAGCACCTCCTCGAGCGACAGCACCGCGCGGTAGATCTCGCTCGTGCCCATCCGCACGCCGCCCCGGTTGATCGTCGAATCCGAGCGCCCGTAGATGATCGCGCTGCCTCGGGAGGTGATCTCGATCCAGTCTCCGTGGCGCCATACACCCGGGAACATCGAGAAGTAGCTCTCGCGGTATCGCTCGCCCGACTCGTCCCCCCAGAAGTAGATCGGCATCGAGGGCATCGGCTTTGTGATCACCAGCTCGCCGACCTGATCGATCAGCGGCAGGCCCTGCTCATCCCAGGCCTGCACGGACGCCCCGAGGCTCCGCGCCTGGAGCTCGCCGGCGCGGACCGGGAGCGTCGGGACACCGCCGACGAACGCCGTGCACATGTCGGTGCCACCAGAGGTCGAGAACAGCCAGGTGTCGGCGCCCACCTCGTCGTAGACCCAGCGGAAGCCCTCCGGCGACAGCGGCGAACCGGTCGAGCCGACGGACCGCAGCGCACTGAGATCGCGTCCCCCCCGCGGCGAGACGCCACTCTTCACGCAGGCGGCGATGAACGCCGCGCTGGTTCCGAAGCAGGTGATGCCCGCCTGCTCCGCCAGATCCCAGAGCGAGCCAGGACCAGGGTACGCAGGACTGCCGTCATAGAGGACGATCGACGCATCGGTCAGCAGCACCCCGACCAGGAAGTTCCACATCATCCAACCCGTGGTGGAGAACCAGAACATCCGGTCCCCTGGTCTCGCGTCGAGGTGGAGGTTGGCCGTCTTGAGCTGCTCCAGCAGGATGCCGCCCTGGCTGTGAACAATCGGCTTCGGCAGGCCGGTCGTGCCGGAGCTGTAGAGCACCCAGAGCGGGTGCTCGAACGGCAGCTGCTCAAAGCGCAGCGGAGCGGAAGCATCGAGAAAGCCGGGTTCCCAGCCGCTGCCGTCGAGGTAGCCGAAGGTCACCACTCGCGGCGCGGAGGGCAACGCCGCCGCAATCTCTGTCACCACGCCACGGCGATCGAACTGCTTGCCGCCGTAGCCGTAGCCGTCGATCGCGAGCAACACCTTCGGCTCGATCTGACTGAATCGGTCGATCACGCTGCGGGCGCCGAATTCGGGCGCGGCCGATGACCAGATCGCACCGATCGACGAACACGCGAGGACGGCGGCGATCGTCTCGGGAATGTTCGGCATATATGCCGCCACGCGGTCACCGGCCCCGACACCCAGATCACGCAGACCGGCGGCGATCGCGGCCGTCTGCTGACGCAGATCCGACCAGCTCCAAGCGGACAGCTCGCGCAGCTCAGAACAATGGTGGATCGCGAGCGCCGCGGGATCCCTGCCGGCAAAGATGTGTTCCGCGTAACTGACACGCGACCCTGGGAACCAGTTCGCGCCGGGCATCGTCATCGAGTCGAGCACCCGCTCGCCGGCGACCTCGAACCGCACGCCGAAGAACTCGACGATCGAGCCCCAGAACGATTCGAGCTCGTCGACCGACCAGCGCCAGAGCTCCTCGTAGCTGCCGGTGCGCACGCCGTGGGTGGCCGCGAGCCACTCCTGATAGCGGCTGATCGTCGCGGTCTCGATGCGATCGCTCGAGGGAGTCCAGAGAATCTCGTGTTCCATCGACCGTCAGTATTCCGGAACGATCCGCAGTTGGTGACCTAGACTTGCTTTGTGTTCGATCGTTTGAGCGCGCTACCGGGTATCGGGCTCGTCAACCCAGATGAGCCGCCCCTATCGACCGACGGCGCTGCGCGGCCCTTTGACAGCTTCGCGCCGGTGCCGCTGCTCCGCTGGCTGCTCGAGACGCCCGATGAGCTGGTCCAGACAGTCGATGGCACGATCGTGTTCGCCGACCTGTCAGGCTTCACCCGCCTCTCCGAGCGTCTCGCCCGAGCCGGAACGGAGGGTGCCGAGTTGCTCGTCGACGCGATCAACACGTGCTTCTCCGAGTTGCTCGCCGATGCATGGGGCAACGGCGGATCGCTGCTGAAATTCGGCGGTGACGCGCTGCTGCTGTGGTTCGACGGCCCGGAGCACCCGCTGCGCGCGTGCGCCTCGGCCTACGCGATGCGGCGCACGCTACGCGACGTGGGGCGCATCCGCGCCGGCGGCAGCCAGGTCGTGCTGCGGATGTCGGTCGGCATCCACTCCGGTTCCTACCAGATGTTCCTGGTCGGTGGCTCGCATCGGGAGTTCGTGATCGCCGGCCCCGCTACGACCGCCGCGGTCACGATGGAGAAATACGCATCGGCCGGCCAGATCCTCCTCAGCCCCGACACGGCGGCGCTGCTGCCCGCCGGCTGCCTCGGTGCCGACCTGGACCCGGGGATCCTGATCGCCCGATCGCCGACGTTCACCGAGTACTCGCTGAGGGAGGTCCCGCAGCCACCGAATGACGTTGTCGCCTCATGCCTGTCCAGCGAAGTTCGCCCGCATGTGATCTCGGCCGCCGCGGCGCCGGAGCACCGAACCGCGACGATCTCGTTCATGGAGTTCAGTGACTTTGACGGCCTGATCGAGCGCGAGGGTCCGCAGGCGGCCGCGGCGGCACTCGACGAGCTGGTCCGCTGCGTCCAGGAGGCCGCCGATCGGTACCACGTCTGCTTCCTCGGCTCGGACGCCAACGCCGATGGCGGCAAAATTCTGCTGAGCGCCGGCGCCCCCCGCGTGCTCGGCGATGACGAGGAGCGGCTGCTGCTCACGCTGCGCGCGGTGATCGACGCGCAGACCAGGCTGCCGATCCGTTTCGGCATCAACCGCGGACACGTGTTCACCGGTTCCGTCGGTCCTCCCTACCGCCGGACCTACACCGCGATGGGCGACCCGACGAACCTCGCCGCCAGGCTGATGTCGAAGGCCTCGCCGAGGAGCATCTACGCGACCCGGGGCGTGCTTGACCGCGCACGCTGGCGCTTCCAGACGACACCGATCGCGCCGTTCCACGTCAAGGGCAAGTCCAGACCGGTCGAGGCCTGGGAGGTGGGTCCGGCACGACGTGCCGCGGTCACCAGCGCCGTCGGCCGTCGGCTGCCGCTCGTCGGCCGCTCACGCGAGCTCGAGCTTCTGACTGACGCGATCGAAGCTGCCAGGCGAGGGTCCGGCAGGATGGTCGAGCTGGTCGGCGAGACCGGCGCCGGCAAGTCGCGTCTGCTCACCGAGGCTCGGGATCTCGCGACCGGGATGAGGTTCGTGCACTCGACCTGCGAGGCCTACACCCAGCAGACACCGTACGCGGCGTGGCGCGAGCCGCTTCGGTTGCTGCTCGGGATCGGTTACGACGATCCGGACGAGGATGTCCTGCAGCGGCTGCGTGACGAGCTCCAGCTGAGGGCGAGCGACCTGCTGCCGTGGATCCCATTGCTTGCGATCGCGTTCGACGTCGAGTCACCCTCGACGGTCGAGGTCGATCAGCTGGCCGCGGAGGCACGCCCGGCGAAGCTCCACGAGGTGGTGATCCGCTTCCTGAGGCGAGAGCTGGTGGTTCCGACCCTGATCGAGATCGAGCACGCGCACGTGATGGATGCCGCCTCGGCAGCGATGCTCGAGGCGCTGGCGAAGGAGCTTGACTCCTCAGCGTGGATGGTGCTGGTGACGCGACGTGATCCGGGCGGCCCGTTCGCGGACTCGGAGGTCGTGCAGCGGATCGAGTTGGGACCGCTGTCGAAAGCGGACTCGTTGCTCTTGGCCCAGGATGCCCCGGACGCGGCGCAACTTCCTCCGCACGTCGTCGACGCCGTCGTCGAGCGCGCGGGCGGCAGTCCCGGAGTTCCTGCTCGACCTGCTTTCGGCGGCCGCCGCCGGCGGCGGCGCTGAGCTCCCCGACAGCGTCGGGTCGGCCGCTGTCGCGAGGATCGACGCTTTGGATCCGGGCGATCGGACGCTCGTAAGGCGGGCGGCGGTGCTCGGGCTGAGCTTCGCGCCGCGGCACCTCGAGCAGGTGCTCGGCACCGAGCTGCCGATGCCGGACGAATCTGCATGGATTCGTCTGGCGGGCGTGTTCGCACGTGACAGTGACGGCCGCCTGCGGTTCAGGCGGCCGACACTGCAGGAGGCGGCACACGCGAGCCTGCCGTTCAAGCTGCGCCGGTCGCTGCACGCGGCTGTCGCACAGCACATGGAACAGGACGGCGCGCTCGCCGATCCGGCTGTGCTGTCGCTGCACTTCCTGTTCGCCGACGACCATGCGCGCGCCCACAAATACGCGCTGGCCGGTGCGGAGCTCGCGACGGCGAGGTTCTCGCACGCGGATGCGGCCCGCCTCTACCGACGGGCGATCGACGCCGGACGCGCGGCCGGGATGCTGAACGACAGCGCCGGCGTACCGGCGCTGGCCCGGGCGTGGGAGCAGCTCGGAGATGCACTGCGGTGCACCGGAGAACCCGCCGCCGCGGCACGCGCCCTGACGGCCGCGCGGAGGCTGCTGGAGGACGATCCGCTCGCGCAGGCTCGGATCTGTCATCGCCATGCCGAGGTCGCGGAACGGACGGAGAGCCTGACCGACGCCGTGCGGTGGTTGAAGCGCTCGCTGCGCTATATCGACGGCATCGATGACCCCGAGGCGACAGCGTGGCGGGCGCGGTCACTCTCCTACCTGGCAGGGGTCAGGAACCGCCAGGGACGGTGGCCCGAGTCGACGCGGCTGTGCCGCGAGGCAATTGCGCAGGCCGAGAGCGTCGGCGAGCTACCGGCGCTCGCGCGAGCGTGTTACACACTCGACTGGGCGCTGTTCGAGCTCGGTCACCCCGAGCAGGCGACCCACTCCGCACGAGCACTGACGATCTACGAGCAGCTCGGCGACCCCGAGCACGAATCCACGGTGCTCAACAACCTCGGCATGTTCGCGTACTTCGACGGCCGCTGGGACGACGCGATCGAGCTCTATCGGCAGGCGGGGGCGTGTAGCGAGCGCGCCGGTAAACCAGGCGACGTCGCGTTCACCGACTGCAACGTTGGCGAGATCCTCTCCGACCAGGGCCGTCTCGAGGAGGCGGCGGTCCATCTTGAGCGCGCCCGGCGCGTCTGGACCGCGACCGGAGACCGGCAGAGCGTCGCGTTCGTGAACGTGCTGATGGGGCGCCTTGCTGTGCGTGCCGGCCGGACACCAGAGGGTTGCTCGCTGCTGGAGTCGGCGATGGCCGACCTGCGCAGGTTCCGGATCGATGCCTATGCCGACTTCGCCGAAGCGCTGATCGGTGAGGCCGAGGCGTTTGCCGGAGACCCGTCGCGGGCGCTGAGCATCGCCCGCGAGGTGCTTGACAGATCGGATCGGCAGCTGCCGCTGCTCCGCCGGCTGTCGGGGATCGCACTTGCGAGGCTCGGCGAGCCGGAGGCGTCCAGGGAGGAGTTGCTGCGAGCGCTGAACGTCGCGCGCGAGCGCGGAGCTGAGTACGAGGCGGCGGCGACGATCACCATCCTCTCGACGCTCGGAGCGATCGAGAACGAAATGGTGCAAGAGCGCGACGCGATCCTCGAACGACTCAGGATCACCGAGCTGCCTGCACCGAAACTGAGTTGAGACCCCCGGATCACGGGCTCGATCCAGCGAGTCCGGGCAGGCCCTACCCGCCTTCCAGTCGGGCCGTACCCGCCTTCCTCGTCAGGCCCTACCCCACGGATCGCCGGCCAGTCCGGCTGGGATGTCGACCGTCAGCGTTGTCGTACCACAGCCGTAGAGGTCATCCAGAGGTAGCCGGTCCATTCGGAGCAGAGGATGTCCCACTGTGCCGGCAGCATCGTCGACGGCTCCAGGCACGGTCCGCTTGCCGGACACGTCGGCAGCAGCCCGACATACCCGGCCGTGCCGTCGGGCAGCCTCGCGGCAGCGGCCGGTGTGCCCGCATTGGTCGTGAAGTCGTACGGCGCCGCGAAACAGAACTCGGCGGTCTGGGTCGGGGTAGCGGCGTTCCCGGGTCGGGTACGGCTCGCTGACCGTGTAGCTGAGCTCCTTGCTGCGGTTGACCGAGGTCATCGAGAACGAGTACCAGTTCGGATCGACGGGCGTATAGCCGGCGCACGTGAGCGGCGTCCCCTCGTCGATCGACTCCAGCAGCGACCCGGCATTCGGCTCGCTCGTCTCGGGATTGGCGACCACCTCGAAGCTCGCCGCACTCGTCTTGACAACTGTGTGGCAGGTGACGTTCTGAGCGCACGCCGATCCGTCGCTGGCCTCATCGAAGTCGCTCGAATCGGTGGCCCCGGTCAGCTTGCTCGCGGCGTTGAGCTTATAGCCGTCGGCCGGCTTGTCGAGGCTCAGCGCGGCGAACTTGGCGACGCCGTGCACGGCGTGCAGGCTCACGCCCCCGGCGAGCGAGGTGCTCCCGGGATTCTTCGCCAGCGCGACCGCGACCGAGGCGTCGGAGGAGGTGACGACCTTGCCGGCCGTGTCGATCACCTCGACCGTCACCGGCGGGCCAGATGGGTTGAAGTCGGTGCCCGTGATGTGCTCGCCGACCGTCGCATTGTGCGGTTCGGTGCTGAAGCGCAGCGTGCAGCGGGTGCTGACGACCGTCGTGTGTCCATGCGTGCCGGTCGCGAGCGAAACCAGACGGCCGCCGGCCAGCGCGGCCGATCGCCAGAGGTAGGAGTAGGTTCCGCAGTCGACGGGAGCGGTCGCGGTCACCCTCAACCTCAGTGTCCCACCGGCCGTGAGCCGCAGGCCCTTGATCAGCAGGACACCGCGGCGGAGTCGCACGCTCCCCTTCTCGCCGGCGGTCAGCGACGCCCGGCTGGCATGAAGGCTGCGGGGGACCACAACCGTCGCGGAGCTCAGCGAGACCCCGATCGACGAGCGGTTGGCGAGATAGAGGTGCAGCGAGGTGGCGCGACCCGCCGCGATCGCCCCTGGCGTGACCTTCAGCGCGAGTCCGCGATGGCAAGGGGTGTCGATCGTGGTCGTTACCGCACTTCCGCTGGCAACGAAGCTCAGCGGCTCCCGTCCTGCGGGGAATCCGGCGTCGTTCTCCCAGCCGGAGGAGCTCCAGCTCCCGGTGTGGTTCCCGCAGATGCTGGGGGCACGCACGGTGACCTTCACCTGCATCGGCCTGCCGGCGTTGTCGACGAAGTTGCGCAACTCGACGGTGCTGCCAGAGACCGTGGCGGTTCCGCCGGCTGAGGACGGAAGCTGCGCGCTGAGCACGTGATAGCCGGCCGGCGCTTTGAAAGTGGCTCCGTTGGCTGCCTCGGCGTTCCCGGGGCTGTTCGTGAAGGTGAACGTGAACGTCGTCGTCGAGCCTGCGGCGACGGTCGCCGGCGAGATCGCCGAAGCGCGTACTGGTCGACGTCGGTCCCGCCGCCCGGCTCCTGCGCGGCGGACGCGCTCGTGACCGGGGCCAGGCAGGCCAGTGACGCAACGACAGCGCACACGAACGCACACGAGCAGATCGACGTGAACGCTCCCCAGAGCGCCCTGATGCGCGCGTGGACATCATATGCGTTCCCCTTTTCCGCGTGTAGTCAACCGGCGAACTGCCCAGTCGTAACGCACGCCGAGCTTACCATCTGCACACCGATCCACAGCCGCGAGCGCGGCTCTACGCACGCAACGCTTCGGTCGGGCTCAGGCGTGCGGCCTTTGCGGCCGGATAGAGCCCGGCGAGCATGCCGATCACGAAGCCGGCGGCAGGCGCGGCGATCAACGCGTACAGCGGCACGACGAACGGCTCGTTCTGCGCGAGCGAGTAGACCTCGGTCGCGCCCGCGCCGAGGATCAGCCCGGCGATTCCTCCGAGCGCCGCGAGCAACGCCGACTCCGTCAGGAACTGGATGCTGATGTGGCTCCGCGTGGCACCGAGCGCACGTCGCAGGCCGATCTCGCCGCGGCGCTCGAGCACCGAGATCACCATGATGTTCGCGATGCCGATCGCGCCGACGAGCAGCGCGACCGCACCGAGCCCGAGCAGCAGCGTCGTGAACTGGCCCTTGGCGGCGGCGCGCGCCTCGAGGATGTCGGAGGGCCGGCTGACCTCGACTCCTGAGGCGTTCTGCGGATCGGCGGTCGGCGCGAGCAGGTTCGAGACCTCGACCGACGTCGTTGACGTTCGCCCGGACGTAGATCTCCGACGGGTTCGGCTGCAGCTGGAACAATCGCTCGGCGACGGGCAGGCTGATGAACGCGGTCGTATCGAGCGTCGGGTCGAGGATCGCGGGTTTCATGATCCCGACGACGTTGAACCAGGTATTGCCGAGGTACACCATCACATGGCCGCCGACGTGGTTGATCTGGAGGATGCTCGCCGTCTGGTTGCCGAGCACCACCTCAGGGAAGCCCGCACTGACGGCATCGAGGAACTGCCCTGACGCCATCGAGGTCCAGACCACCTCGGGAAGGTTGTCGCCGGCCGCATCGACGCCGATCCCGCCCGTCTGCTCGCTCGGAACGTATGGGGTTCGAAGCACGATCGCGCTCGGGACCTGGTAGATCGCGACGGCGCTGTCGACGTTCTGCATGTGCGCGATCATCGGAACCGAGGTGTCGGGCAGAACCTCGTTGGCGCCGAAGAAGGTCGTCCCGGGTGAGACCGTCAGGAGGTTGGTCCCGAGCGCGTCGATCGTCGCCAGCAGGTTCGCCTGGCTCGACGACGAGACGCCGACGACGGCGACCATCGCGCCGATCCCGATCGCGATCCCGAGCGCCGACAGCGCCGCTCGCAGCTTCCGCGTCCGCAGCCCCTGGAGCGCGACGCCGAACAGCTCGTGCGGCGGCAGCCGCGCGGTGTCGGACCGTCACGGCGTGGGAGTCGTGCGGCTGCCGCGGTGGCGCTCATGAGCGGTCGTCTCCGACGATCTCGCCGTCGTGCATCTGGATTCGCCTGCCGAACTGTTGCGCGATGTGCTCGTCGTGCGTGATCAGCACCAGTGTCGCACCACCGGACGCGAGCCCGTGCAGCAGCGCCAGAACCTCGCCGCCCGACTTCGAGTCGAGGTTTCCGGTCGGCTCATCGGCGAGGATGATCATCGGCCCCTTCGCGATCGCGCGGGCGATCGCGACGCGCTGGCGCTCGCCTCCGGACAGCTGCTGGGGCCGGTGGGTCAGGCGGTGGCCGAGCCCGACCCGCTCCAGCGCAGAGTCCGCGGCGGCACGTCGGGATCGGAGCGGTTGCCCCGTGTAGAGCATTCCGTTGGCGACATTGTCGACCGCCGTCATCGACTCCTGCAGGTGGAAAGTCTGGAAGACGAAGCCGATCTCGTGGGCGCGCAAGCCGGCGAGCTCGTTGTCAGACGCCGCGCTGACGTCGCAACCGGCGACGAGCACCGAGCCGCGCGTCGGCCGCTCGAGCGTGCCCATGATCGTCAGCATCGTCGTCTTGCCCGAGCCCGAAGGGCCGACGACAGCGACCTGGTCGCCGGCATGGATCTCGACGCTGACGTCACGCAGGGCGACGACCCCGCCTGGGAACTCCTTCGACACCCCGGCGACCCCGACGGCCACGCCGTCGCTGCCTGGCTGGGGGCCATCGACAACGGGTGCCGCGTGGCGCGCCCGTCGCGTTCGTCAACCTCGGCGCTCATCCCTGGGAGTCGGTCACCTGCAGGCCCTCGTAGATCCCCGGGCCGGAGATCTGCACATAGCCCGCAGCGAACAGTCCGGTGGTGACCGGAATCAACTTGTGCGGTGCCTGCGCCTCCTGCACCGCGTAGTTGCCGCCCGCGGTCGCCAGCAGAGCGGTCACCGGCACCGAGAGCACGTTCTTCGCCACGGCCTGCAGCGAAGTTCACGCTGACCGAAGCCTGGTCGAGTCCCGC
Organism: uncultured Solirubrobacterales bacterium; assembly: GCA_963742025.1. Lineage (GTDB taxonomy): Bacteria > Actinomycetota > Thermoleophilia > Solirubrobacterales > Solirubrobacteraceae > Palsa-465. The sequence goes on along the minus strand of CAVUKF010000001.1, from coordinate 306,559 downwards.
GCCCGTGTGGTGACCGCTGAGCTTGATCGTGACCGGGATCGTCGAAGCACTGGAGCCGCTGCCGCCGCTGCCGCCGCTGCCCGATCCGCTGGCGCCCGAGGCGCCGCTACCGGAACTGCTGGAGCTGGTCGCGACCGGGCTGACCCCGGTGATCGTGCCGTCGACGTAGAGTGCCGTCCGGCATCTCGACCTGGACGTGCTCGCCGAGCACCGCCTCGCTCTGCGAGCTCGCGGCGAGGTCGACGGTCACGACGAGCTGCGTCGAGGTCGTCTGCAGGATCGCGGTCCCGCCTCCGCTCGCGCCGGTGCCGCCGGATCGCCGCCTGATCCGGACCCGCCTGAAGCAGCGGTGCTACCACCGCCAGCCACCGCCACCACCGCCGCCTGAGGTGCTGCCGCCACCCGAGGAGCCGCGACCTGCCGTAGTCCCGGTTGTGCCCTTCGCGCCCTTCGAGGCCCGCAGCTGGGCCGCCTCGGCCTTGAGCAGCGCGATCAGCGCGGCGAGCGTCTGCTTGCTGACGTTGCCGCCACCGCGGTTCGTGGTCGTCGGTGTGGTCGTGGTCGTCGTGGGCGTCGTCGTCGTCCCGCACGGAGTAGTCGTCGTTGGAGTGGTCGTGGTCGTGGTCGTCGTCGGCGTGGTCGTCGTGGTCGTCGGCGTGGTCGTCGTGTCAGTGGGGCAAGTGGCCGTGGCGGTGGTGGCGGTCGTGGCCGTCGCCGTCGTCGCCGTCGTAGCGGTCGCCGTCGTCGCGGTCGCCGTCGTCGCCGTCGGCGACGTGGTCGTCGGCGTCGTATCAAGGCTCACGAACACCGGGCTGGGACTGGAAACCTCGATGCTGGCAGCGCCCGCGCCCAGTGTCGCCTCGACCGTCGCGATGATCTGATCGCCGGGGAGGAAGACGATCTGGCCCAGCGTCAGGGTGCCGGTCTCGGTCTCACCGAAGCGTTGCCTGCAGCGCGTCGACACCGGCGGTCGTCGCCGCCTGCCAGGTGTCGTTGACGACGATCCCGTCGGGGTTGTAGCCGAGCTTGACGAGGTTGCGGTTGAGCTGAAGGATGTCCGGGCCGTCGTGTCACTGGCGGTGAGGTCACGGTAGGCCGGCGTCGTGCCGTCCATCAGCAGGACCGGCTCCTCGTCGACCCTGTAGAGGCCTGCCCGGCTTGATCACCGCGCCGACGTTCGGCAGCCACGTGATCGTGCCGCTGACGCGGTTGTAGACGGTCTGCGGGTTCGCGTAGCTGAGCGTTCCCGCCTCGGTGTCGGTCTCGACGAGATTTTGCCGCTCGCACGGTCGCTACGCCGGACCCGCGACCCCCCGCCGGAGACCCTGCGCCTTCGTCGTCGCCGGCGAGCCGGCGCCATCCCGACGGCGATCGCAGCGGCGAGCACGACGACGAGCGCCAGCCGCGCGACGATCAGCCCGCGGGCGACGCACCGGCCTCGACGAAGGCTGCCTCCGCGACACCGGCGTCGGGAGTTCCTCAGACACTGACGAAGTCGGTGTCTCAGGCACCAGGGCTACCCGCTGACGGAACCGGCTCCCGCAGCACCGGCGGCGACCGCCGCCGGGGCCACCGCCGCCGAACCGGCCGCCGCCGAACTTCGGCCGCAGGCTCGCGCAGGCCGCGCTCGCGGTCTTGAACGCGGGCGTGTTGAGCAGCGCACGGAAGTTCGTGCCACCCTGGGCGCCGAAGGCGAAGCCGCCGCCGCCGGGACCACCGCCGCTGGTCGTCGGATCGGGGATGTTGACGCCGTGCGAGCGCATGCACTGCGCGTACTTGACGAGCTCGCGGTCCGCGCGGCGCGCTGCGGCGGGCGTCTGAGTGAACGCCGCGGGAACGCCGCGGCCATGTACTGCTTGCAGGCGCTCAGCGCGCTCTGGATCTCGGTGCGCGGGTAGTTGCGGAACGCCTGGAAGATCGCCGCCACCGCACCGCCGCGCCACCGCCGCTCGTCGGATCCGGCACGTTGATGCCGTGGGCGCGCATGCACTTGGCGAGATTCAGCCGCGCCTGGAACGCGCGCTGGAAGTGCCGGTTCCCGCCGCGGCGGCGGTCGTGCTCGACGCGCCGGAGGATCCACACGCGGCGAGCGGCGACGGCGTCGCGACGACCGCCGAGCGCGACCGCCGCCCTCCTCACACTGTTCAGTCTCTTGAACATCGTGTTTCTAAAGCTCCTTGATCAGCAGCCGGCGACGCCCGGCGGACAGTTGCACCACTGTTTCTACCGGCCGGCATGTCAATTCCGTGTAAGGGAGACCGGCTTTTTAGCTGAATACTTCATCAGCGCCGGCGGTCCGATCGGCGGGCAGACGATCCGTCACGAGCAGACCGCCGTCGGGCGGCGCGCTCGACTCGACGGCGCCGCGGTGCGCCTCGGCGACCGAGCGCACGATCGAGAGGCCGAGGCCGTACCCCCCGCCGGTGCGCGTCAGCCGGCGAAACGGCTCGGTCAGCGTCCGCGCGTCCTCGGCGGTCGATCACAGCGCCGCCGTTGCGGACCGTCAGCACGCGCCTCGCCGCCGGTCGCACCCGTGCTCGACCTGCACGTAGCCGCCGGCTGGTTGTGTCGGATCGCGTTGTCGATCAGGTTGGCGATCATCCGCTCCAGCAGCTCGATGCTCCCCGCTGACCGGCGCCGGGTGCGAGCTCGGCGTGACGTGACGCCGGCCGCGCTCCGCCCGGGCCCGCAGGTCGGTGACGCAGTCGGCGGCCAGCTCGGCCAGGTCGACGGCTCGCTGTGGCCGCTCAGCGCGTCGCTGCGGGCGAGCATGCAGCAGCGCCTCGATCAGCCCCTCGCTGCGGTCGATCGTCTCACGCACCGCCTCGCCCATCGCGCGCAGCTCGCCGACGCTCGCGTCGCGGTCCGCCAGCGCGACGTCGACCTCGGTGCGCATGATCGCCAGCGGCGTGCGCAGCTCGTGCGAGGCGCTCGCGACGAACCGCCGCTGGCGCGCGAACGCCCGGTCGAGACGCTCGAGCATCCGATCGAAGGTGTCCGCGAGCTCCTTGAGCTCGTCGGCGGGGCCGCCCAGGTCGATCCGCTCGCCGAGGTTCTGCCCCGGAGACCCGCCGCGCGGTCGCGGTGATCTCCCGCAGCGGCGCGAGCGCGCGGCCGGCGAGGGCCCACCCCGCGGCGACCGAGATCGCGCCCATCACGACCAGCGCGACCACGTACTCGATCACGAGACGGTGAAGCGTGTCCTCGCGCGTACTGATCCCTCACCGCCTCGGCGACGGCCCGGTACGGCGACCCGGGCGGAAAGCCCGGCGGGGCGCGCGAAGAACGTCTGGTACGCCGGCAGCCCGAAGCGCGCGGCGAACCGCCGCGAAGTCGGGCGCGCGCCCGAGGTTGTGGCGCACGAGCACGTAGCCGATCGTCAGCAGGACGGCGCCCGTACGAGGAACACGACCCCGTAGGTCAGCGTCAGTCGCAGCCGGATCGTCGGCGCCGGCCGCGCCGGCGCATTCGCCGAACCGTCTCGCCCACCACCGGGATCAACGCCGTCCATCACGCCATCCTGTAGCCGACGCCGATGACGGTCTCGATCACCGGCGGCTCCCCGAGCTTGCGGCGCAGGGTCATGATCGTCATCCGGACGACGTTGCTGAACGGGTCGGCGTGCTCGTCCCAGACCTGTGCAGGAGCTCCTCCGCCGAAACGGTCGCCCCGTCCGCGTTCATCAGGGCTCTCGAGCACGGCGAACTCCTTGCGCGCGAGCTCGACCGGCTGACCGGCGCGCGTCAGCGTGCGCCGGCGCGGGGTCGAGCTCGAGCTCGCCGTGGACGAGCACCGGCGGGCGGCTGGGACCGATCGCCGCGCCGAGCGCTCGGATCCGCGCGACGAGCTCGGCGAACCGGAACGGCTTGCGCAGGTAGTCGTCGGCGCCGATCGACAGCCCCTCGACCAGGTCCTCCAGCTCCCCGGCCGCCGTCAGCATCAGGATCCCCGTCTCCGGCTGCTCGTCGCGCACCGCGCGACAGACCTCGTCACCATGGACGCCCGGCAGGTCGCGGTCGAGGACGACCACGTCGTAGTCGACGACCCGCGCTCTTGCGAAGCGCGTCGCCTCCGTCTCCGGCGACGTCGACCGCCATCCCCTCGCGCCGCAGACCCGCGCGCGATCGCGTCGGCCAGCCGACTCTCATCCTCTGCGATCAGAACACGCATGAGCTGACTATTACGGTAGCCGCATAACGACCAGGTAACAGTTCGGATGGCCGCGATCCCCGCGGTTCGTCAGAATCCCCCCGGTCCGCGGTCGGGAGGAAGGCAGGGCTTGTCGTTGACCACACCCCACAATCGCCTGAACGGAACCGGCCGTCCACCGTTGGCGACCTTTTGGCAACGCGTGCGCGCGAGCCTGATCGATCTCGGCATGATCGTGGTCCTGGCGCTGTTCCTGCTGCCGTTCCTGAAGGACGCCGGCCCCGCTCTCGGGCTGATCCTCGGCGTTGCCGCGATCATCTATTTCGAAGGCGGCCCGACCGGCCAGACGGTCGGCAAGTCTTTGACGAATCTCCGCGTCATCTCCAAGACGACCGGACAGGCGCTCGGTTATCCCGGCGCGTGCAAGCGCACGCTTGGCAAGGTCGTCTCGACGCTCGCGCTCGGCGCTGGTGATCTGTGGATGCTGAGGAATCCGGATCGCCAGTGCTGGCACGACAAGATGATGGACTCGATCGTCGTGACCGTGCCACCGCGCCCGAGGCGAGTCAGACGGAAGCGCCGTCGCGCCTGAGCAGATCCCACGCGTGCCGAAGATCCTCTGGCGTGGTGTGAATCCCCCCGACCGCGAGCCGCAGCACGTAGCGCCCGTGCAGAACCGCGTGCGAGATGAAGATCTCGCCGGAGGCGTTGACGCGCTGCAGCAGCTGCGCGATTGCGCTCGTCCTCACCCTCGTGCCGGAAGCAGACCAGCGAGAAGTGACGCGGGGCGCACAGCTCCCAGCCCGGCTCCGCCGCGACCCACGACTCGAACTCGGCGGCGAGACCGACGCACCGGCGGATGTGCTCCTGCAGGCCTGCACGGCCCAGGCACCGGATCGTCGCCCACAGCTTCAGCGAGCGGAACCGCCGCCCGAGCGCCGGGCCGTACTCGCTGAGGCTGAGCGCGTCCTCGGCATCCGGCGTACGGAGGTATTCCGGGATCAGGCTGAAGGCGCCACGCAGATCCTCGGGCCGGCTCGTCCACAGCAGCGAGCAATCCATCGGGGTCAACATCCACTTGTGCGCGTTGACGACGAGCGAGTCGGCGCGCTCGACTCCGGCGAACGCCCAGCGGAACTCCGCGCAGACCATCGCGCTGCCGGCGTACGCCGCATCGACATGCAGCCACGTGCCCGAGCGCGAGCAGAGCTCGGCGATCTCCGGCACCGGATCCACTGCCGTCGTCGCGGTCGTGCCGACGGTCGCGACGACGACCGCCGCCTCGCCCAGATCGCCGAGCTCCTGCACCGGCATCGAGAAGTCCGCCCCCGCGGGTACCTTGCGCAACGCCATCCCGAGCATCCGCGCGGCCTTCTCGACCGATGAGTGCGCCTGATCGGAGGTGACGATCAGATCACGGCCGGTCGCCTGGCGCGCCGCGATGATCGCCGCCATCGTCGAGGTCGAGGCGCTGTCCTCGATATGGCCGTGCCAGCCCGCCGGGAGGCCGAGCAGCTCTGCGACCCAGCCGGCGACGACGCCTTCGAGCTCCGTGCTGGCCGGCGCCGTGCGCCACAGCATCGCGACGGAGTTGAGCGTCGCGGCCAGCATTTCGGCGAGGATCGCCGGCTCGCTCGCCCCGGACGGGAAGTAGGCGAAGTAGCGCGGGTGCTGCCAGTGCGTGACGCCCGCCAGCAGCATCTCGTCGAGATCACGGAGGATCGCGTCGAATCCCTCGCCCTGCTCAGGGGCGCTCGACGGCAGACGCGCGGCGATCTCCCCCGGCGCGACCTGCGCGAGCACCGGCAGCTCGGGCACCCGCTCGAGGTAGCCCGCCGCCCACGCCAGGGCGGCGGGCCCATGCTCACGCAGGACTTCCCCGGGCGCCCGCCTCGGCTGCTCGTCACCGCCGCCGGTCGCCGCACTCACGCGTTCTCCACGACCCGGAAGCCGATGCCCGCCCGTTGCAGGCGGTCGATCAGCGGCTGCCCCATCGCGACCGCGGTCGTCAGCTGGCCCGAGCGCGACGGAAGCTCGTCGTGCGCGAGGCACAGCGCCGACTCGGCGAGCATCTTCGAGGTCTCGCCGTACCCCGGGTCGCCGCCCGTGACCTCGGTCACCAGCCGGCGCTCTTTGCCCGCCCTGGCGATGAACCGGACTCGGAAGAACGCCTTCGACCGCTGCTCGGCGCTCGGCCCGACCCCCGGGTCCTTCAGCTTCAGCAGCAGGTCGCGCCCGAACGGCAGCTGCGCCAGCGCGGTCGCGGTGCCGACACCGAAGCCGAGCGCGGCCAGCTTCGCCAGGCTGCCGGTGACGAGATAGTGGCTGTAGCTGAAATCGGGGCCGTAGCGCTCCAGCGCCCGCGCCGAACGCAGGACGTGCTGGGGATCGATCAGCGGTGCCGGTACCACCCAGCCGCCGGCGACCGGCTCGTCGTGGGGCGTCCCCGTGCGTCCGCGGACCCGGCGTCCGGTCGGGCGCTGCTCGAGCGAGCGCCGTTCGCGGGCGACCTGGGAACTCTGTCGCAGGCGGCTCGCAGCCGTGATCGCCGAGTGGTAGGTACCGCCCGAGAAGTTGGCGCTCGACGAGGCCGAACCCCTGCAGCTCGATCGGAACGCCCTCTGGGAGCTGGTTGACCGTGAACAGCGCTCCGAGGTCGTAGGGGATCGAGTCGAACCCGCACGAGTGAACGATTCTCGCGCCCGACTTCCGCGCCTGCTCGTGATAGGAAAGCCACATCCGGTCGACGAACTCTGGCTCGCCGGTCAGATCGACGTAGTCGGTACCGGCGGCCGCGCAGGCGGCGACCAGCGGCTCGCCGTAGTTGATGTACGGGCCGACCGTGGTGATCACGACCTTCGCGGCCTGCGCGACGGCGGCGATCGAGGTGGCGTCGCCGACGTCGGCATGCAGCATCGCCAGCTCCGTCGCGGCCGGGTCGATCCGCTGCAGCCGCCGGCGAACATCCTCGAGCTTGGCCTGGTTGCGCCCCGCAAGCGCCCAGCGCGTGCCGGCAGGTGCGTTGCGCACCAGATATTCGGCGGTCAGTTCGCCGGTGAACCCGGTCGCGCCGAACAGCACGATCTCGTACTCGCGTTCGGTCATTTCGGACCAGCCACTCTATCGGTGCGATCATGCCCGGCCCCCTGTTTGAACGAAAGGCAGTTACAGATGAAACTTCTCGATGGGAAGGTCGCGATCATCACCGGGTCTGCGCGCGGGATCGGGCGCGCGACCGCCGAACTGATGGCCGAGCACGGCGCGAAGGTGGTGATCAACGACCTCGACGCCGACCTGGCGCAGCAGACCTCGCAGGAGATCGACGGCGAGACGCTCGTGTTCGCGGGCGATCTGACCCGGCCCGGGGTGCCCGAGGCGCTGGTCGACGACACGATCGACGCCTGGGGACGGGTCGACATCCTCGTCAACAATGCCGGTTACACGCTCGATGCCCCGCTGCACAAGATGAGCGACGAGTGGTTCCAGCGGATGCTCGACATCCACACGGTCGTCCCGTTCCGCATGTGCCGCGCCGTCGCCCCGCACATGCGCGAGCCCGCCAAACGCGAGCGCGAGCAGGGCATCGAGGTGTTCCGCAAGATCGTCAACGTCTCATCGATCTCGGGGACGATGGGCAACGCCGGGCAGGCCAACTACGCCGCCGGCAAGTCCGCCGTGGTCGGGTTGACGAAGACGCTCGCGAAGGAGTGGGGCCAGTTCAAGATCAACGTCAACGCGGTCGCATTCGGCTACATCGACACGCGCCTCACCGCCTCCAAGGAGGAGACCAACACGATGGAGATCGCCGGCGAGGAGGTCCAGCTCGGGATCCCCGACCAGATCCGGGGGATGGTGACGATGCTGATCCCGTTCGGGCGACCGGGGACGCCGAAGGAGGCCGCCGGCGGCGTGTTCCTGCTGTGCACGCCGTGGGCCAACTTCATCCACGGGCAGGTGCTTCACATCACCGGCGGGCAGTTTGGGGGCATGACAGGCTAGGTTTCGATTGCGACCGGCGTTGACCGCCGGCGTGCATCGGGCGCGGTGAACGACCGGTGAGGTTGGATTGCGACGGGCGTCGAGCGCCGACGTGTATCGGTCGCCGCTGAGACTTGGCCGGAATCAGCTCTATATCGGGCAGATCACCAAGCCTCCGGCGCTCAAGCGAGCGCGGCGCTGCGACCTGGGAGCAGCGGGAACGAGCGGTTGGCGCGCGACGGCAGGATGTAGTTGGCGCGCTTGAGCACGAAGATGAACTCGTTGATCCCGTTGTTGACGGTGTCGGTGATCGCCGGGTTCTGGAGCTGCGCCCCGGTCGCGTTCATCGCGTTGCGGGTCGTGATGAAGTCCTCGATCGTCCGCTGCACGGAGACGAAGTGCAGCCCGGCCTGACCGCCGTCGACGGTGTTGAAGTCACGGCGGATGATCAGCGGCTTGCCATGGCGGCGGGCGCAGGCTGAGGTCTGCGAGTGGCCGATCACGCCGTAGTGGTTGATCGCCTGGTTGATCTGATCCGGGTTCGACGGCGCGTCGGTCGTGAAGCGGGTGACGTCGACCGGAGTCGTCTCCGGTGAGTACATCCGCGCAACCCGCTCGCGCTCGTCGAGGTTCTGATACCAGCTGTCGAGCCGAAGGCGCATGTAGCTGACCTGCATCGTCGTCCCGTCCGCGAACGGCCCGTCGGCGATCGTCACGTAGTCCTCGGTCGCCTGGTTCTTCTTGAAGCCGGATTTGAATCCCATGAACAGCGGGGCCGTCTTGGGCACCGGGTCACCGGGCGGGATGCCGCCGACAGCCTGGTGCTCGGCCGGGATCCCCGTGCCGACGAACCCGGTCCGCGTCTCACGCCACCTGAGCGCGTCGGTCAGCTGCAACTGGCCGTGCGCTCCGGCAGCGACTCGCCGTGCAGCAGCGCCGCCTCGACCGCGGCCAGCCGCTCCTCGTCGTCGCACGCGAAGTGCAGGCACAGCTGATAGTCGTCGATCGACGGCAGCTCGAACAGCGAGAGGCCCTTCGCCTCGGGGATCGGGGAGCCGACGCCAAGCACATGCTCGAAGTACCTCGGTCCCCAGCTCGCGGTGAACAACAACCCTCCCGGCCCCCACGGGTAGGTCCGCTCAAGCGTCCGCAGCGATGCCTCCAGCATCCGCGCATGCTCCGGCGTCGGGGTGCCATTCACGTCGAAGAACAGCAGCCGGTCGAACTGCGGCGAGATCGGGTTGCCATGCGTGTCGGTCGCCAATGTCGCCACCCACGCGTGCTGACGCGCCGGCAGGCCGGACGGCTGGCTGCCCAGGGGGACCTTCGGCACGCCCGCCGTGCTCGCCGTCGTGCCACACCCGACAACGCCCGCCGCCGGCAGGCCCGAGACAACGAGCCCGCTCGCGCCCGCCAGGAAGCCGCGCCGCGTCAGCACGCCGTCACCGGTCGTTTCCCCGTTCTTCACCGTCATGCCGGTGGCGTCCAGTGGAAGCTGACCGTCACCCGATGCGGGTGCAGCCACACGTTCGCGTACTCCATGTGGCGCGCCGACACCGGCGGGCTGATCAACAGCGTCAGCTGGTAGTTGCCGGCGCCGGGCAGGACCACGTTGTTGCCGTAGTGGGGACCCATGAACGCCGAGAGCATCGGCCACTGGCGCTCGTCGTAGACGAGCTTGCCGTCCTTGCTGATCGTCGCCCACACGCCCGCATATGGGATCGGCACGCCGGTGTGCTCGTCGTCGAGCATGATCATCATGTGGAAGCTGACGTTCTTCGGCGGCTTCACCAGCTTCTCGGTCGTGCCGTTGAAGATCACGAACGGTGCTGCGGTCATCGTCCTCGCCTGAATCCGCATCCCCTCCCAGGTCGCTGACGCGAGCACCTGCGACGGCACGGGGTGGATCCCGTTGACGGTCATCGTGGCCGTCGAGGTCGTGACGCCGTTCATGTTGCTCATGTTCCCCATGCTCCCGCCGGAGCTGCCGGCCGAGGTGCCCGCCGACATACCAGCCGAGCTCCCAGCCGATGCCCCGGTGCCGGTGCCGCCCGACGCGGCCGGCGCGGCTGCCGTCGAGGTCTTGTTCGCGGCCGCACAACCGGCGAGGAGCGCGGCTACCACGACCAGCCCGGCGCCACGCACGGCACCTCGTTTGATCAGGTCACTTCGAAACATCTTCACGCCTCCTGGCGATTTGAAATCCGTGCAATGAACACGCGGGAGGCCCTGAAAGACCGTCACAGGGCGTGCCTCGCGACTTTTCGCATCTTGCCCTTGCCGGCTGCTCAGCCCTCAGCCGCCGTCAGGTTGGCCGAGTCCGCCCGCGTCGCCGGGCCGAGTCGCTGCTCGTACGGGATCAGCGTGTACATCACGTACGCGAGCAGGATGAACAGCAGGCCGGCGTTCGGGTCGGTGGCACCACCCGCCGGGATCCCGCCGAATCCCTGGCCGACGACCCAGAAGACCAGGTTCAGGATCGCCGCCAACCACAGGAACTCCTTTGCCCGCCAGTTCAGCAGCACCGTCAAGGCGATCGCCACCGAGAGCGCGGCGCAGATGATCGCGATCACCAAACCGTGGCCCTTCGAGGCGTTGGCAGCCCAGTCCTGGACCGTGCTGAGCCAGCTCATCCCGGACGGCGCCGCGTTGATCGCGTTCGTGACCGTGTTGGCGCTGCTGCTCGGCGCCAACAACCACAGCCACGCCATCACCGACCACAGGACCGCCCAGGCGATCCGTGCGCCACGCACGCCGATCAACCCACCGGGCCGGCTATTGGGCCACACGATCAGCCCGATCAGCCCGTACAGGAGCACCGCCCCAGGGGCCCCGGTCAGCGGCATCGCCATGTTCATGAACATCATCCCGAAGGCCTCACCGAACCACCAGACGTAGATCGCCCAGACGAACGAGAAGGCCAGTGCATATTTGAGGGTCGGGCGGTAGAAGATCCCGAGCGCGATCGCGCACTGTGCAAGCGCGAACAGCGTGTTCCAGAACGTCAGATTGCTTCCAGCCGTCTGGATCGCCCAGGTCATGCTGTTGTTGATCCAGCCGGGCTGGCCGGCGGTCATCCCCTCGATCATCTGGACGAAGCCCTTCGAATACATGAACGACTGGAACTGCAGGCCAGCATCCAGCGCCCAGATCAGCCCGAGCAGGGTCTGGCAGGTCCTGCGGCTGTCAGAGAAGAAATAGCTGCGGACACTGAAGCCGGACGACGCTCGGCCGGCCCCAGCCGCGCTGACGGTTGCATCAGCAGTACTCGTACTCATTGACCACTCCGATTCTGGTAACGGCTTTCGGCGCTCGCATCCGGGGAAACCGTGAGCCGCGATCGCACAACGGCGTCGCGGCAACCAAGCGCCCGATCGGTTTGTTGGCACGGTGCACGCTCGTCTCACGAGCGTTTGCGCCGTCAGCTAGACCGGCGGTCCCCGACCGGACCAACCGCCGACGAGCGGCGGGCGCAGCAGCAGCAGCAGAAGCTCGACGGGATGCGGCAGCGCGACGGCCGGGCCGCTCCAGACCGCGGCGCGGCGAACGTGGCGCGCCGCGACCTCGCGGAGCACCCAGAGCGCTCCGTGCATGATCGCGGCCAGCAGCAGCCCGATCACGGCCGCGACCGGGACAGCCCACCAGCCACCGTATCCGAAGATCCCGGCGAGCCCACCCGGGTGACCGGTGGCGAGCAGTCCCTCGAGGAACTCCTGGCAGGCGAAGATCGCGATCAAAGAGGCCGAGCACGCCAGCCACATCCCGAGCAGCGAGCCGGTGTAGCGCGCCGCGGTGTCGTGCCCGGCGAATGCCTTCCCGAGCGCCGCCAGGAAGCCGCCGAGGACCAGCGCGAGCGCGAGCATGATCCATGGCACGATCGAATGCAGGTACGAGTGGCCGGTCCGCTCGAGCATCACCCCGGCATGGCCGCCGTAGGCGAGCATGTATCGCAACTGATGCACGGCGAATGCCGCCGGCGGCAGCAGCGCGACCCGACCGAGTGCGACAAACGTCCAGCGGCGCCCTGAGCGCAACATTCCGCCTGGAAAAATAGCGCCCAATCACTGCGACGTCACGCGTTCGAGCTATAAACACAGCCGCGCGCCACCCGCTGTGCCGACCAAAACGCGAAGAGGGAGTGCTGTGTCGATCTCTGGAGATGGCTTGAACCGACGTTTGCTGCACCTGGGTCTGGGACTTCTCGTGCCGCTCGCGACGCTGCTGGCAATCGCCGGCCCGGCCAGCGCCGCCACATTCAACGTCAACACCTTCAACGACAGCGCCGACGCCTCACCATGCGTGAGCGTGTGCAGTCTGCGAGACGCTGTGATCGCGGCTGATGACGCCGGCGGCCCGAACACGATCGTCCTGCAGTCCGGCACGTATGAGCTGACGATCGGGAACCCCAACTCCCCGGAGCAGGACAACCCGGCCAAGGGCGACCTCGACATCAATAACGGCGTCTCGGTGACGATCACCGGTCAGGGCGAAACCGCGACGATCATCGATGTGAACCACATCGACCGGGCATTCGCAGTCCAGAGCGGCGGGAGCTTGTCGATCTCGGGCGTGACGATCGAGAACGGCGCACAGGGCCCAGACACCGCGACCGATTACCCATCGGAATCGACCGGCCCGGAGGACGGCGGCGCGTTCTACAACGACGGCTCGCTGTCGGTCGACAGCAGCATCCTGCGCGACAACTCCGCCGAAGAACAGGGCGGCGTCGTGTATTCCGACACCGCGGCGAGCTCGACGTCGATCACGAACTCGACGATCATCGGCAACGTGACCCAGGAGGGTCCGGGAGGCGTTGCCGACATCACCGCCGGTAGCGTCACGCTCTCCGGCGATTCGATCACCAACAACAGCGCCGATGAATCGGGAGGAGTCCTCAGCGACGAAGAGGGTGGCCACCCCGCGGGACCGGTCACGATCAGCGACAGCACCATCTCCGACAACTCCGGCAGCGGCGGAGGTCCCGGCGGAGGTGGCGCTCTGGATCTCGACAATGCGGGTTCGATCGACATCTCGGGCAGCACGCTGGATTCGAATAGCACGACCTCACCGGGCGGCGCGCTGTTCGACAGCGACTCCGGGACGATCACGATCACCGGCTCGACGCTCTCACACGACACGTCGGGCGACGCACCGGGTGGAGCGGTGTTCGCGACGGACACAGGAGCAATGTCCGTCGGCACATCGACCTTCAACGGCGACAGCGCCGGCAACGGCGGAGCGCTGTACATCGACGACACCAACCTGGCCATGACCGGCTCGACCTTTGATGGCGACGACGGCTCCGGCGGCGGTGCGATCTATTTGGAGGAGAACTCCTCCAATCCAACCGAACTACCGACGCAAGCGATCACGACGAGCACCTTTTCAGGCGACCTCTCGGCCAATAATCCGGGCGGGGCGATCGACGACCAGGGCGGGAACCTGAGCCTCACCCGCAGCACCTTCGCCGGCAACAGCGCCTCGTTCGACGGCGGCGCATTCTATGACGACAACGAGGATGCGCTCGCCCTGACCAACGACACCTTCGACGGAAACCAGGCGGTCGACGGCGGCGCCGTCTACCTCGGCGAGTCGGCCGCCTCTGACGCCCCGATCGTGTTGCTGAACGACACGATCGCCCATAACAGCGCGTATGAAGGCGGCGGCATCTACGACCCCGACAACGCGAACGCGATCGAGAACACGATCGTGGCTGACAACTCGGGCGGCTTCACCCCCGCCGGCGGCGGCGATTGCTACTACAACTCGACGACCGACAACGCAGGCGCCGCCGACAAGGGCGGGAACATCGATAGCGACGGCACCTGCTTCAGCAACGTCGCCCCAAACGACCACGCCGGTGTCAACCCGGACCTCGGTTCGCTCGCGTTCAACGGCGGCCCGACCGAGACCGACGCGCTGCTGGCAGGCAGCCCGGCGATCGGCGACGCGGTTGGCGGGAGCTGCCCGGGCAGCGATCAGCGCGGGGTGCCGCGCCCGGCTGCGTGTGACTCGGGTGCGTTCCAGACCGCGCCGGCGGCTGTCACGATTGCCGGTTCTGCGCCACCGGCCGCGACCATTGGCGGGCCGATCACCTACACATTCACGATCACGAACAACGGCCCGGCATCGGCGACCGGCGTCAGCGTCAGCGATGCGCTTCCGGCCGGGACGTCGTTCTTCGGCTCGAGCAGCTCGCAGGGATCCTGCTCAGGAACGAGCACCGTCACGTGCGCGATCGGGACGCTCGATTCGAGCAACACCAGCGCGAGCGGTTCGCCGGGTAGCGCGAGCGTGACGATCACGCTGATCCCGAGCAGGGCCGGCGAGGTCACGAACAGCGCGACCGTCAGCGCCAACAACAGCGCCAACAACACCGTCTCGAAGACAACGGCGGTAACCGGCGGCGCGGCGCTCAGCGGGCACGTGGCCCCAGTCGTGCTGACCGGCCTCGCAAGTCAGATCACGAAGACCGGCGCAAAGCTGAGCGGCCTCGTCAACCCGGCGGGCGCCAGGACGACGTACAGCTTCGAGCTCGGCACCAGCACCCGACACGAGAAGTCCGTCAAAGGCGGGACCGTGAACGGCAGCACGGTGAAGGTGGTGCTGGTCAAGGTCAAGGGCCTGAAACCGGGGACCACCTACGACTTCAAGATCGTGGCCAGGAACGCTAGCGGCACCAGCAGCGGACAGAACGAGAAGTTCAAGACCCCGAAGAAGCGGTAGCTCAGTCGCCGCCGTAGTTCTGCGGCTTGACGATCAGCACCGGGCAGGGTGCGTAGGACGCGCACTGCTGTCCGACCGAGCCGAGCAGCAGCCCGACGAAGCCCTCACGGCCGCGCGAGCCGAGTACCAGCAGGTCCGCCCGCGTGTGCTCGCACGCCGCGAGCAGGCTCGCCGTCGGGTCGCCCTGCGCGACCAACGCAGTGATTCGCACATCGGCGGGCGGATCGACCTGCGCTAGCTGTCCATTCAGGAACCGCTTGGCCTCCTGCTCGAGCTCGTCGGGGTCGAACGCCCCCGGCGTTCCGATCAGCGGGAACTGCCAGGCGAACACGGCGACCAGTTCGGCGTCGCGCAGTTGGGCCTCGCCAACCGCCCAGCTGAGCGCGCGGCGCGCATTCTCCGATCCGTCAACGCCGACGACGATGTTGAAGGGCGTCATGCCGCCGCAACCGCAAGCGGCGGTGGCAGCGGCGCTCGTCCATAGACCTCGTCGGTCAGCTCCTCGAGGCTCTTGCCCTTCGGCTCTGGCAGCAGCGCCAGCGTGACCAGCAACCCGATGATCGCGAAGCCGCCGGCGACGCCCTCTGCACCGCGGATCCCCCAGCTCGCGAGCATCTGCGGGAACAGGTAGGTACCGGCGAACGCGCCCATCTTCCCCATCGCGGCCGCGATCCCGTTTCCGCTGGTACGGACATCGACCGGGAAGATCTCGGACGGGTAGACGAACGTCGTCGTATTCGGCCCGAACTCGGTGAAGAAGTAGCTGATCCCGAACAGCACGACGAACACCGAAACGGTCGTCGAAACGCCCGGGATCACGGCGATCAGGCCGAACATCAGCGCCATCATCAGGAAGCCGGTCATCTGGATGCTCTTGCGTCCGATCTTGTCGATCAGCATGATCGCGAGAACGTAGCCCGGCAGCGCGGCCACGACGAAGATCGCCAACTGGATCAGCGTCTCGTGGATCAGCGACGCATGCGGACTGATCAGCTTGATGATCTCGGGGCTCGCGATCGTGTTGCCGTAGTAGGCGAAGTCGAGTGCAAACCACGCGCCCGCAGCTCCGATCAGCCATCTGAGCAGTCGCGGGTTCTTAGCCAGCTTGACCCATCCCTCCATCACAGATTGCTGCTGCCTGGCGGTCGATTCGCCGATCGCCTGCCGGGGCGCGGGTTCGGCGCCGGTGGCCTCGGCGATCGCCGCGGCTGCCTCGTCCTCGGCGCCCCCCGCCAGCGCGAACCGCGGCGTTTCGTGGATCTGGCGGCGCATGTAGTACACCGCAAGGCCGGGGATCGCCCCGAAGCCGAGCAGCAGGCGCCAGACGATGTCGTCGGAGATGCCGCTGAGGAGCAGCACCACGGCGAGCAGCGGCCCGAAGATCAGGCCGGCCGCCTGCATCGAGAACACCAACCCGACCATCTTGCCGCGACTGCGCTTGCCAGCGTACTCACTCATGATCGTCGCGCTGACCGGGTAGTCGCCGCCGATCCCGATTCCGAGGATCACCCGGAATAAGACCAACCAACCGAAGCTCGGCGCGAACGCGGACGCGATCGCCCCTGCCGCCAGGATCAGCACCTCGACCCCGTACATCCGCTTGCGCCCGAGGATGTCGGCCATCCGGCCGAAGACGATCGCCCCGACCGCAGAGGCTGCCAGCGTGGCCGACGAGAGCAGCGACACCTGATCGGTGCTGAGGTGCCACTGGTCCTTGAGGATCGAGACGACGATCCCGATCACGAACAGGTCGTAGGCATCGGTGAAGAACCCCATGCCGGAGACGACCATGATCTTCATCTGGAACCTGTTCGGCTTGGCCTCGTCGAGTTCGGCGAGTGCGAGGGCCGATCCGGTGGCTGCGCTCATCGCAACCAGGCTCACAGAGCGCCAGCCGACGGTGTTACTGACTTGTGAACGACGAGCAGTTCGGTAACGGCCGGGCGACCGCTGTCCCGACGACGATCGCGTCGTCGTGTCCCGAAGGCACCGGCCCTCAGGCCTCGCGCCGGCCGGACCGCCGCACGGCACGCACCGGCGTCCCGATCACGTAGACCGCCGAGCGGATCCCGGAGTTCTGCCACACGTTCGACACGCGTGACCATTCTCGCCGCCTATCGACGCACACCGTCTCGACGCTCACCTGTCCGTCGCCCCCCAGCCGCTTCGAAAGCGAGCTGAGCGTGTGCACCCAGTGCTTGTCCTCCTCACGGTGCCCGCCGAGCACCATCCCGACCTCGTATAGCGGATCGCTGGCGCGCATCAGCACCTGAGCCTGAGCCTGCGTCGCTCCGTCCTCGATGAACGAGCTGAACGTGATCCAGCCGGCGAACATGTGACCCTGGGGTGTCATCAACGTGAACGATTCCTCGTCGGCGAACAGCACCAGGACCCCCGTTGACAGCTTCAGGCCTCCCGGCATCCCCAGGTCGAGCGCCGCAACCTCTCCCGGAGCGATCCCCGCCAGCGGCGCGAAGAACTTGCTCTTCTTCGGCCAGAATTCGGAGAAGTGCTCCTTCCACGTCTTGATCACCTCCGCCGGCGCCACGTCGATGCCGTCAAGCGAGCTGCGGTACGTCTTCTGCCACATCTTGCCGAAACCGTGAATCGGCGCCGTCGGACGGCGGCCGCTGACGTTGATGTGACCGTCGGCAACGGACAGTGTCTGCACCGGGGCTGCCCAGCCGACAGCGTCCCGGGGCTCGGGGGTCTGGCTCATGATGTCCTCTCTGGTGCTCAGGCGTCCGTGGTCATCCCACGGCGCGGCTTAGTTATTCAGCGGGCGGCGGCGATCGCCGCGTCTTCGGTGTCGTAGATCGAGATCACCTCATCGAGCCTTGTCAGCTCGAAGATCTGGTGATAGTGCTCGCTCAGGCCACACGCGAGCATCCGCTGATGGTTGCGCTTGGCACGGACCAGCAGCGTGACCAGGAGGCCGATGCCACTCGAATTCATGTACTCGAGCCCGCCGAATGCAAGGATGATCGTCCGCGCACCCTCGGCGGCGCGTTCGTACGCCTCCTGAAGCGCGAGATCCGATTCGCGCGTGATCTCGCCCCCGATCTCGATCACGCTGACCCCGGGGGCCGCCGTCCGCACTGCGAGCGGCGTTGTGAGCTCTGTCATCGCGTTCCCTCCTGTTCAGGTTGTTCGGCCGAGGCGTCGTCGGCGAGAATCGTCATGAAGTCGGCGATCCGGGTGATCTCGAAGATCTGCCGGTAGTGGTCGGACAGTCCGCGCGCGGCGACCCGCCGGTGCTCGGTGCGGGCGCGCGCCAGCAGGCCGACAATCAGCGCGATCCCGGTCGAGTTGATGTAGTCGACGTTGTTGAAGTCGAGCAGTAGCCGGCCGTCGTGCGGCGCAGCCTCGTAGGCGGCAGCCAGCGCGTCCTTCGCGCCGCCGTCGATCTCGCCGCGGAGCTCGATCACCGGTCCCTCAGATGAGGTTTGCAGCAGGGTTTCAAGGCTCGTCTGGGGCATCCCAGCTCCTTTCAGTCTTGATCACGAGCTCGATCGCGTGGCGGCCGTCGTCAGTGCTCTGGCGAACTTCGTCGACCATCTCCTTGATCAGGAACAGCCCCCAGCCGCGCGGCGACTGCAGGCCCTCGAGCTTGGCGTCGATGTCGGGGGTTTCGGCGGCCGGGATCACGGCCTGCGCACCGTGATCGCTGATCCGGACAATCACCTCGGAGTCGGAGGCAAGGACGACGATCCGCACGTCGAGCGCAGGGTCGTACCGATTCCCGTGCTCCATTGCATTCATCGTCGCCTCGGCGGTCGCAGTCTTCAGCTGCTCCATCCGCGCCGGCGCGATCTCGACACCCGCGAGCGAATCCGCCACCCGCCTCATCGCCTCTCGCTCGTTGCCGGGTGCGCTGGCGATCGTGAAGTCGTCGAGAATCCGGGTCGCGTCAGTTCGCCGCAGCGCGACCAGCGTGATGTCGTCCTCCTGCTCGGTCGTCGCACCGGTGAACCGGTCGAGCGCGCCGAGCAGCTGCGTGAGGATCTCAGCCGGGTCGTCATCGGATCTGAGCACGTCGACGGTCCGCTCGGTGCCGAACATGTCCCGTCCGTGGTCATGCGCCTCGATCAGGCCGTCGCTGTAGAGCAGCACCCGTGCCCCCGGCGCAAGCGTCGTCGTCTGCTCCTCGTAATCCATTCCCGGCATCAGGCCGAGCGGCATGCCGGTCGCTCGCAGCTCGGACGCATCAGCGGCGGTCTGCACGAGCGGGAGGTTGTGGCCGGCATTCGCGTACACGAGGCGTCCCGTCGCCGGGTCCAGCACGCCGTAGAAGCAGGTGACGAACATGTTCTCCGGGATCTCCGGGCAGAGCTGATCGTTGACCCGCGCCAGGACATCACCGGGATCGATCAGGCGCTGGGCGCTCGCCCGCAGCAGGCTCTTGGTCGCGGCCATCACCATCGCGGCGGGGATCCCCTTGTCGGTCACGTCGCCGATCACGAGCCCGAGGCGGCCGTCGATCAGATCGATGAAGTCGTAGAAGTCCCCGCCGACCGCCCGCGCGGGTCGGTAGTCGGCTGCGACCTGCCAGCCGTCGAGCTCGGGGACGCTACGGGGGAGGAAGTTCTTCTGGATCATCTGCGCGACCTGCAGCTCCTGCTCCATGCGGCCGCGCTCACGCATCTCGGCCTGCTGTTCACGGACCAGCTGCCCGACGCGCATCGCCGGCGCCGCATGGGCGGCGAGCGACTCGAGCAGCCGGCGGTCATCGGCCGAATAGTCCTGGTCGGAGAGGCGCCGGCCGACGTTCAGCAGACCGACCAGCTCGCCGTTGGTGACCAGCGGGACGACCATCGCGACGCCGCTCCCGCGCAGTTCACGCAGCGCCGGCGAGTCGAGATCGAGGTGGGCCAGATCCACGGCGCCGGTGGCGCTCTGCAGATAACCGATGATCGGGTCGTTGGGAGCGATATCGGGCGCGAGCATCTCGGCCTGCCGCTGCTCCCCGGCCTGCGCGAGGCTCGCCTCAGGCTCTGGTGGATTGGAATTCGCCCCCACTACGGATCGCATTATCTGCTGAGTCGTTGCCATTGGCGAATTTCTACTCGCGTTGCGTTCCGAAACCGTTACGGGCTGGAGCTTCTGCCGGTCGCTTAATGCTGTGCGCCCCGGCTGGCGGGCCGGGGCGCAACGAGCGCGGGGTCCGTCGTTCGCCTACTTGACGATCCTGATGATGCGCTTCGGTGAAGTGGATTGGAGCGCATCCTGACCCGCGATCGTTCCGAAAGCATTACGGACCCCCATTTCGTAACGATTTCGTCCCGTTCCTATGGCATGCTCACGCAATGAGATCGCTGCGGATCTCGCTGCTGGGCGCGCCGATCGTCGATGTCGACGATCGCCCGCTCGCGGTCGATACCCGCAAGGCGGTGGCGATGCTGGCTTTTCTCGCAGTCACCGGGCACGCGCACAGCCGCTCCGTGGTCGCGAACCTGCTTTGGCCGGACCTCGATTCCGAGCGCTCGGGCGGCGCGCTACGCCGCACGTTGTCCTCGCTGCGCTCCGGGCTCGGCAATGGGCGGCTCGTCAGCGACCGCAACTCGATCGCGCTCGCGCTCGATGGTGCATGGTTCGACCTCGTGCAGGCGCGTGCAGTCGCCGGCGATCCCGGCGCCGGAATCGAGGCGTTGCGTGCGGCCTGCGAGCTGCACCGCGGCGACCTGATGGCCGGTTTCGCACTCCGCGACAGTGTCGAGTTCGACGATTGGCTACGTGATCAACAGGAAGACCTTCGTCGCGAGCGGGCGGGCCTGCTCGACCGGCTGATCGACGCATACGCCGATGCGGGCCGTATGGACGACGCGGTCGCGAGGGCTCGCGAACGGCTGGCGCTCGACATGCTTCATGAGCCGACCCACCGTCGCCTGATCGAGCTTTACGCCGCGGCGGGCCGGCGCGGCGATGCGCTCTCGCAGTACCGCGAGTGTGTTCGCGTGCTCGACCGGGAACTCGGCGTGGCGCCGCTCGGTGAGACGACGGAGCTGTACAACGCGGTGAGCGCCGGGACGCTGCCCGAGGCTCGGGTGATCGAGCAGGCGCAGCCCGCCGGCGAGCTGATCCTCGTCGGGCGTGACCGTGAACTGCGAGCGCTGTCGGCTGCGTACGCGCGCGTTGGCGACGGAGGCGTGGTCGCGCTGATCGACGGTGAATCTGGGGTGGGCAAGACGCGGCTCGCGCACGAGGCGATCACGCGACTCGCCGAGCAGGGCGCAAAGGTCGTCGTCGCACGTCCGCACGCCGGCGAGCAGGGACTCGCATACGGCGTTATCGCCGCAGTGCTACGCGCGGCAATCGAGCCCGACACCCTCCCCGACGCGCTTCGCAGCGACGCCGCGCGGCTGCTCCCGGAGCTCGGCACACCGCCGGCGACCAGCCTCGACGAACCGGGTGCACGACTGCGGTTCATGGAGACGATCAGCCATCTGCTCGCGCTGCCGTTCTCGACCGCTGCCGGAATCCTGTTCATCGACGACTTTCAGTGGTGCGATCCGGCGTCGCTCGATGCGCTGGCGTACTTCGCGCGGCGGCTGGCGCACCACCAGCTGCTGCTGCTCTGCGCGCGGCGCAGCGACGAGCCCGACCCGGAGCACCGTTACGCCGGCCTGGCGGCGCTCGGAGAGCGGATCACGCTTGCGCGGCTGACGCGCAGAGACGTGCTCGAACTCGCGACGGAGTCCGGGTTCGACGAGTCTGAGGGAGAGCGGGTGTTCCGTGAGAGCGAGGGGCTACCGCTGTTCGTGGCGGAGTTGATGTCGGCCGCCGGGGCGCCTGACACCAACGCCGCGGGCGGCGTGCGAACGATGCTGGAGGCGCGCCTCGACGCGGTCAGCGACATGTCAGCGCAGGTGCTGAGCGCAGCTGCGATCTTCGGGCGCACATTCGACGCAGGTGACCTGCGCGCTGTCAGCGGACGCTCCGACGACGAGGTCGCTGCCGCCCTCGAGGAGCTGAACACCCGCGGCATGATCGTTGAGCACGAGCGTGGCTATGACTTCAGCCACGAGCGGCTCCGTGCCGTCGCCGAGGACCGGGTCGCCCGGGCGCGTCGGCGGCTGCTGCACTCCCGGATCGCGGCGGAACTCCGGCTGCGTCACGTGGATCACGCGATCATCGCGCGGCACCTCGAGCTCGCCGGCGCCGACGCTGAAGCGGCAATCGAGTACGCCGCCGCCGGCGATCACGCGCGGACTCTGTCGGCCCGCGCCGAAGCGGTGGCGCACTACGAGTCCGCCCTCGCTCTCGGGCACCCAGATCCAGCTGCCCTGCACGAGTCGACCGGCGACGTCCACACGCTGCGCGGCGAGTACGGGCCGGCGCTCGGCGCCTACAACGCCGCAGCCGCGCACGCTGCACCCGAGGCGGCCGGCCGGCTTGAGCGCAAACTGGGAGCGGTGCACGAGCGCCGGGGCGACTGGCAGCTCGCCGAGATCCATTACCTCCAGGCGCTGGCGGTCTCCTCGGGGCCCGATCGCGCCGTCGTGCAGTCCGATCGCAGCCGCGTCGCCTGGCGCCGAGGCCAGACCGGGCAGGCACGTTCGCTCGGCTTCGAAGCGCTCGAGCTCGCGCAGGGGACCGACGCGCCGGCCGCGGCCGCGGCCGCACAGGCGAACAACATCCTGGGGCTGCTCGGATGCGGTCGTGAGTATCTTCAGCGCAGCCTTGAGCTGTCGCTGGGCCTCGCCGACCCGAGCGTCAGGATCGCAGGGCTCAACAATCTCGCACTCGATCACGCCGCCGCCGGCGAGCTCGTCGAAGCGGAGGCCCTGACCCGCGAAGCGCTCGAGTTGTGCATCGTGCAGGGCGACCGGCACCACGAGGCGGCCCTGCGCAACAACCTCGCCGACCTGCTGCACAGAGCGGGCCGAAGCGACGGCGCGATGGAGGAGCTCAAGCGCGCCGTCACGGCATTCGCTGCGATCGGGTCCGAGGGAGACGCGCTGTACCCAGGCGTGTGGAGCCTGGTCGAGTGGTGATGTAAGTCGACGCGGGGCGCTAGCGCGGCTCGGCCCGTCTGATCCAGATCGTGACCTGGCTTGGCTCGACGGCTTTGTGAACAACGTGCAACAACTCGTTCTGGATGCTGTCGATGTCGACCGCATCGCGGAGGCTCGCTGCGAACGCGGCGACCGTCTCCTCGGCGTCATACCGCGCTCGGTTGAAGCGTCTGTCCACGATCCGCTGCACCCGCTTGCGCAGCGGATTGAACAGCGCCGCCGCCGCCAGCGTCGACGCCGCCACCCCGACCGATGAGGAAAACGGCAGCAGATCGGTCGTCAACGCGACCAGCCCGACGAACGTCCCCACCAGCAGCGCCGTCAGGATCGCATAGGAAAGCGTGCGGCTGACGAGGCGGTCGATCTCGTAGAGCCGGTACCTCAGGATGCCGACGCCGATCGCGAGCGGCAGCGCCGTCAGGCCGAGCGGGACCAGAGCGTCTCCGACGATCCCGGGAGCGTTCTTCCACAAGAAGCTGACGAGCACGGCGAAGACGCAGGTGCCGGCGCCCGCGCCGAGCCACTTCAGCTGCTGGCGCCGTTCGCCGCTGGCCCGCCGGTAGGCGCGCGCCTGGTGGACGACCGCCACGACCGCGAGCACCGCGCAGAACACGAAGCCAACCTTGAACACAGCCCCGAACCATCCGACCGGGTTGTTGAGGCCGGCCAGATTGCCGCCATCGTCGACCGGCAGGCGGAGGCTGAAATCGCTGATGGCGAGGTTCAGCGTCCCGGCGATCAGGACGGTCCAGATCGCGAGATAGATGCGCAGCGGCCACCGCCAGCGGGGCCCAGGACGCCCATCCGGGAACAGCAGGACGATCAGCGGCAGGAACATGAAGCCGCAGATCCACATCCCGCTGAGGAGCACCGCGACGTGACCGAACGGCAGCGCTCCATGGTCGGAGTGGTAGTCGAGGTAGGCGTATGCCGGCGCGAAGCTGCCCAGCTGGATCGCCAGTGACACTCCGAGCAGCAGCCAACCCATCGGGTTCGATGGCTGACTTCGCGCCACGACCACGCCGACGGCGATGAACGACAGCGCGAACACGAACCCCATCACAGCGGAGAGAGCGTTTGCCGCCCCGAACGGCGATCCCGCCCCGGGTTCGACGAACTCCAGTACCCCAACGCCGATCGATGACACGAGTGCGACGAACCCGAGGATCGTGGCGGTGGTCGGCGACGCCAATCGCCAACGCGCGCCGGCAAGACGCCGATCGGTGCCCAGTCGTGTGGAGCGCGTCTCGCTCATCCCATTCCTCACCGCAACCTAGCCTCGCAGCGTTCCCGGAACGTTACGGCGCGAGCGGAGCATGTGCCAGTCCCGCTCGCGCCGAACTCCCTGCTACTTGACGAGGCGGATCAACTTCTCCATGCCGAGCTGCGTGTGCTCACGCCCGTCCTGGGTGTTCATGAAGCAGGCGATCACGTAGTAGCCGGGCGGCTCGTTGATGACCTCCTGCTGCATCCCGCCGCTCGAGAGCCCGCCGTCGAACGTCGGCTCGCTGATCGCGAGCTTACCGGCGGCATCGTCCTTGCCCGCGAGCAGCAGCGCCATCACCTTCCGGCCGGCGGCGGCACTCTTGACGCCGAGCCCCTGAATCATGTGAAACAGGAAGCCGTTGTTCTGGAACCGCACCAGCTCGCCTTCGTGCAGCGTCGTCGGTCCGGTGAAGTTGAACTCGATCGACGCGATCGTCGCCCCGGGTGCCGGCAACGTCGCCGGGCTCGCAGCCGCGGTGACCGTGAACGGAGCGGGGGTGGAGTGCTTGCCGTTCAAATCAAGCGCGAGGTAGTTGCCCGGCTGCAAAACGGTCTGCTCGGTGCTCGTCCCCTTGTTGGCAGCGGCGTCGAAGACCATCGAGGCGTACCCGTCGAGGTAGTTGAAGTCGCCGTTGTGTGCCTGGATCTCCGCCTTCACCTTCGGGACCACCGAATACGGCACCCCCTGATCGAGCCGGATCAGTGCCGGCTCGCCCTGTGCCTCGCCGGTCACCGTCGTCTGGATGGTGACGGCGCCGGACACCATCTGGCCGCCGACGGCGACCGCCTTTCCGTTCAGCGTGAGCGTGAGCGTCGGCAGCGAGCTTGCCGCGACCGACGATGCGGTCATCACAAGCCCGGCGACAACGGCCGCAAACGCCAGCGTTGTCGTTACGAGAACGGGTCGCTTCATCTTGTACCCCCTGGTTGGTGGTTGCTGTGCGACCGCTTTTCTACGCCGCTACCGTTCCGAAACCGTTACGAGAAGCGAATCCGTAACGAAACGGTGCGACTGACCTCAGAGCCCGAGCGTCTTGGCGATGATCTCGCGCTGAATCTCGCTGGTGCCCCCATAGATCGTCGTGACGACCGCGACCCGAAGGTGGTGCTCCATCTCGTACTCGACCGCGTAGCCGGCGCCACCCATCATCTGCACGCCCTCGAGCGCGGCTCGCTTGGCGGTTTCCGTCGCCTTCAGCTTGCACATCGACGCCTCGCGTGCGAATTGCACGCCGGGGTTGGCATCGACGCGGGCGGCGGTGTCGTAGATCAGCAGCCGTGTGGCCTCGATCTCGGTCGCGAGGTCGGCGAGACGGTGTGAGAGCGCCTGAAAGCTGCCGACCGGGCGCCCGAACTGCTTGCGCTCCTTGACATAGGTCAGCGTCTCCTCAAACGCCCGCTGCGCCATCCCGAGCGACTGCGCAGCGATGATCAGCCGCTCGTGGTTGAGGCCGGCCATCAGCTGCTTCCACCCCTGATCCTGGATGCCGACCCGGCGGTCGGCATCGACGCGGCAGTCGGTGAAGAACACGTCGTTGACCTCACGGCCGCCCATCGTCTCGATCCCGCGCACCTCGAGGCCGTCGACATCGGTGGGCACAGCGATCATGCTCAGTCCCTCGTGCTTGTCGGCGCCTCGGTCCGTGCGGCAGACGAGCAGGATCTGGTCGGCGGCGTGCGCCGCGGTGATCCACGTCTTCTGCCCATTGATCAGGTATTCGCCGTTGGCGAGCTCGGCGTGACAGCTGAGGCTGCCCACATCCGAGCCGGCCTCCGGCTCCGACATCGCGATCGCCGCAACGCGCCCCTGCACCACACCGCCGAGGATCTCGCGTTTGAGCTGCTCGCTGCCGAACCGCTGCACCGCGCCCGCGGTGATCATGCTGACCCCGAAGAACGCGATCGGAATCAGGCCGCGCACCGACTCCTCGAACAGCAGGCACATGTCGACCGCGCCACCGCCGGAGCCGCCGTACTGCTCGGGGATCGCGGCGCCGAGCCAGCCGAGCTCTGCGATCCGCTCATACAGCTCCTGGTTGTGCGGCTCGCGGCCGTGGTCGGTCAACATCGCGCGCTGCTCGCGGGTGCCGCACTCCCGGGCGGCGAAATCGCGGATCGCCTCCACGAATGCACGCTGCTCGTCAGTCAGGTTCTGGACGGTCATTGCACTCCTCGATTGGTTGGTCCCGGCAGCATCCTACGACGCCCTGGTGGGAGGCCCACCAGCTCACGTAAAGTGCTGGCGCCAATGCTGATCCGAGACGCCGACCCAGAACGCGATGCCGTCGCCTGCGCCCGCATCTATGCACCTTACGTGAGCGACTCGGTGGTCAGCCTGGAGCGCGCGCCGCCGACCACCGCCGAGTTCCAGCAGCGAATGGAGCGCCTCTCGCGAACCCATCCGTACCTCGTCGCGATCGACGACGATGGCCCGGATGCCGGCGAGGTTGCCGGCTTCGCCTACGCCGGGCCGCACAGCGAGCGCGGCGGCTACCGCTGGTGCGCCGACGTCAGCGTCTACCTGGACAAGCGCTATCACCGCCGTGGGGTCGGCAGGGCGCTCTACGAGACGCTGTTCTCGCTGCTCGAGCGCCAGGGTATCTGGACGGTCTGCGCGGGGATCACGACGCCCAACGAGGCGAGTGAGGGTCTGCACCGCGCGTGCGGCTTCGAGCTGGTCGGCATCTACCACCGGGTCGCCCACAAGCACGGCGCCTGGCGCGATGTCGCATGGTTGGAGCTCGAACTGCGCCTGCCCGAGGCGTTCAGGCGGGACGGGCCGCCGCCCGAGCCGGGGCCGCCTCCGCGCCTGGACGCCTGAACTTGCGCTCAGGCCGCCTGACGCGGCTCAGCCGCCGGCCACATCGCGGCGCAGGAACACGAGGAACGCGGTCACCAGCGCGGGTATGCCGTAGAGCGCGCAGACCCAGACGGCGCTGATGATCGGGCTCCAGTCGATCGGTGTGCGCAGCAGTCCCTGCCACGCATTGAACTGAGTGCTGAGCAGGTAGGGCTGCAGACCGCTCAGCCCTGGCAGGACTCCGATCAACTGGATCAGCAGCGAGATCATCAGGGTCCCGACCACGGCCGCGGCGCTGTTACGCGTGACGGCCGAGAGCATCAATCCGATGCACACGATCGCCGCGATCGGAATCAGGTAGATGAGGAAACTCATGTAGACCAGCTCGAGTGCCTTCGGCGCTGAGACGATCGTGCCGGAGAGGCTCTCGAGCGAGTTGAAGCCTGACTGGATCGACCCGGCGAGAACCGCGACAGTCACGTCGAGCAGGAGCGCCGCAACCGCGTAGGTGGCAGCGGCGAGCGCCTTGCCGCCGAACACCTGCCAGCGCTCGAGCGAGCGCGTCAGGATCGTCTTGAGTGTGCCGTTGTGGTCTTCTGAGGCGATGATGTCGCCGGCGACGAGTGCCACGATCAACGGGAACATCCAGACCGCACCGAACAGCAGGATCACCAGCGGTACCGCGAGGCCGCTGCGAGACAGGTAATCCGAGAAGGCGAAGTCGCCGCGGTGATGGTCGTGGTGGAAATGGATCGCCAGCACGAACAGGATCGGGACGATCGCGGCCGCGCCCAGCCCGAGATAGGTCCGCTTCTGGTAGCGGAGCTTGGTCAGCTCCCAGCGGTAGACCGTGCCGACTCCGGGACGCCGCCCGACACCGGGGCGGGCGCCGGCGGCGGCAGCGCCGTCGTCGGCACGGCCGGTGACCTCGGCGGTGCCCGCCGTGGCGCTTCCCGTGCTCATGCCGCGCTCCCCGACGGCTCGCCCTCTGTCAGCGAGAAGAACAGGTCCTCGAGCGTGACCGTCTGCGGTGCCAGTTCCTTGATCAGCACCCCTTCCTGGACGAGCGCACGGGACAACCTTGCGGCAGCGTCCTCGTCGCAGGTGAACACGATCCTGCCGTGGGCGGTGCCGATCTCGGCCAACCCCGGCTGGGCGCCACAGATCCCGATCGCCCGCTCGTCATCGGTGGTCGCGAGGCGGTAGGCGGTCCCGGCGCCCCGGGCCAGCGCAGCGATGGTGCCCTCGTACACGATCCGGCCGGACCGGACGATCGCGACCCGGTTGCACACCTCCTCGACCTCGCCGAGCAGGTGGCTTGAGAGCAGCACGGTCATGCCCTGGTCGGCGAGACGGCGGATCAACACCCGCATGTCTCGCATGCCGGCGGGGTCCAACCCGGTCGCGGGCTCGTCGAGCAGCAGCAACTTCGGGTCGCGCAACAGCGCCGCCGCGATCCCGAGACGCTGGCGCATCCCGTGTGAGTAGCCGCCGACGCGGTCGCCGGCGCGATCGGCAAGCTCAACCGTCTCCAGCGCGGGATCGATCCGCTTCGGGGCCTCGCTGCCGTCGAACGCCGCCAGCAGCTCCAGGTTGCGCCGGCCCGTCAGATAGGGGTAGAACGCAGGCGCCTCGACGAAGCCGGCGACGCCGTCTAGCGCCTGCACACTCTCGGCCGGGTCGCGGCCGAACAGCCGCACGCTGCCGGCGCTGGGGCGGATCAACCCGAGCATCATCCGCAAAGAGGTGGTCTTGCCGGCGCCGTTCGGGCCGAGGTAGCCGTAGACATCGCCGGAGTTGACCGTCAGATCGACATTGTCGACCGCCGTCAACTCGCCGTAGTGCTTGACGAGCCCACGTACCTCGATTACCGGCGCGGCGGTGGCGCTCACAGATCCCGCGCCGCAGCGACGGCAACCGAGGACGGGACCGACCCGGCCACGACATAGTCAACGCCGCCACGCGTGAACTGGATCACCGTGCCGAGCGCCGTAGGAAGCTCCGTGCCGCTGACGCCGTTGATCGACACCGTCGGCAGCGACAGGCCGCCGCCCAGCCCTCCGGCACCCGGACCGCCAGAGCCCGAACCGGAGCCGCCGGCACCGGACGCCTTCGCCGCGTGCTCCAGGACTGCGATGCCGCCGAGACCGTGACCGTAGAGCAACAGCGCCGCCGGTGAGCCACCGATCTTGATGAGCTTCACAGAGGCCTGTGTCTTGCCGGCCAGCATCGCGGGTGCGTCGAGCGTGAAATTCACGTTCCTGGCGACGCCGGCGATGCCCGTCACGGGGTTGAGGTGCTGCGCGGTCGACCTCCCCGAGCCGACATCCGGCGCCCCAGCGCCCGAGTGTGAGCCGAACCTGACGACCGTCGCGCCCGGGGGCGGCGAGATCATGTAGTCAGACGCGGCAACATGCCCGAAGCTGATACCCGTCACCTTCAGCTCCAGCACCGGTGTGCCGTCGCCCTTGGCGTAGAGCGCGAAGTCGAGCGGCACGCCATTCGTCGCGTCCCATGCGAACTGCACCGCCCCGAGCAGGCCCCCGTTCTGCTTGGGCGAGATCCGGACCGCATAGGCGCCGGCGCCACCAAAGTCCCTCGGGATCGCGCCGGGGATCGAAAGGTGTGCCGCGAGCTTCTCGAGGTCGGACTGGATCCCGGCGACCGTCGGGATCGCGTGCGAGTGGTCCGTGCCGGCAGCTCCGGCGCCGGCACGGCCCATCCCAGACTCGCTGCCGTCGCCCGACGGCAGCGAGCCCTCGTAGACGGTGTCGGACGCCGGGTCGTAGATCCAGAACGAGCCGTTGTCGACGACGATCTGAGCGTCACCGTTGTCGGACTGCAGTTCAACCCGGAGGTGACCTTCGCTGGCCCACAGGCGTCCGCTCGCGCCGGTGATCAGCGGGTCGCTCGACTGCACGAGGCTCGAGTCGACGAGATTGTCGGTGAATGTGACCTCGGCGCTGACGCCGTTCACCGGCCGCGCCCCGAGCGCCTGATGGATCGCGCCGGCGAGCGAGGCCGGCGGCGGCACCGGACCGTTGCCGGCGGCGGCGATCGCGATCGCCGTGCCGCCCGCGGCGACGATCACCACCGCAGCGATCAATGCCAGGAGGCGGCGGGTCGAGACTGTGCGCAGAAATTTCATGTGCGATTCACCTGACTGGTCGTTCGGTCGCCGACCGGCGCTCCGGCAGCGACTATCACCTATTGAAGGTACTCCCGCCGGCAGATCGGCAGGTAAGGAGGTTCTAATCCGACGGGGACGCGGCGTGAAGCTCGCGCAGTCGGCGCTTGAGGACCTTGCCGGCCGGGTTTCGCGGAAGCTCCTCCAGAAATGCCACATCTCGCGGCACCTTGAAGCGGGCGAGGTTGCCCTTGACGAACTCCTTGACCTCGTCCTCAGTCAGCTCCTGACCGCGGCGCAAGACGACGAACGCAGCCAGCCGCGCTCCGAACTCGTCGTCCTCGACGCCGATCACGGCAGCCTCTTCGATCGCCGGGTGCGTGATCAGCAGCTCCTCCACCTCGGCCGGGAACAGGTTCTCGCCGCCGGAGATGATCATCTCGTCGTCACGGCCGTCGACGAACAGGCGCCCGCCCGCGTCGAAGTGGCCGACATCGCCGGTGCTCATCAGCCCGTTGATCAACTCCTTGCCGCCTCCGCCCGTGTATCCCTCGAACTGGAAGCTGTTGCCAACGAAGATCCGACCGACCTCGCCGGGGTGCCTGAGCGGGCTCGCCTGCTCGTCGTAGAGGCGCACCGTGGTCCCGAACGGGGGGCGCCCAACGCAGCCGGGAGCTGCGGCGAGGTCCTCGGGCGTCGCGAAGGTGGCGTAGGCGACCTCTGTCGAGCCGTAGAAGTTGTAGAGCTTCTCACCGATCGTCGCGCGTGCGCGCCGCACGAGATCGACTTCAAGCCGAGAGCCCGAGGCGAGCACGATCCGCAGCGAGCTTGTGTCGTGGGAGTCAGGCTCCTCCTCGAGCAGGGTGACGATCCGCTGCAGCATCACCGGCACGAGGATCAGTGAGGTGGCATGGTTGGCGTGGACGTCGTCGAGCACTGCCTGCGGGTTGAAGCGGCGCCGGACGATCAGCGTGCAGCCGAGCGCGGTGGCCATGATCATCTGGGTGTAGCCGTGAGCGTGGAACATCGGCGGCGCCACGACGGTGGCCTCTCGCGCGCGCAGCGGCACCTTTGACAACAGCGCGCCGATCGGTGCCAGAGACCGGCTCGAGCTCCTCGGCGCGCCCTTGGGCGCCCCGGTGGTGCCGCTGGTTAGCAGCACCAGCTGGCACTGGCGCGCCGGACGCGCAGGGTGCCGACCGGCGCCGGCGGCGATCAGCGCCTCGAGCGTCTCGCCGGGCGCGTCTGACCCCGGTTCCGTCCAGGCGAGCACCGAGCCGAGCCTGGTCTCGACGTTGCCCACAAGCTCGTCGAATTCCTGGTCGTGGACCATTATCGCGATGTCCTCGCGCACGCATACGTCACGCAGCTGGGGTCCGGCAAAATCGGTGTTGAGGAGCAGCACGCGGGCGCCGAGCTTCGCCGCCGCGAACGCGATGTCGAGGAAGCCCCGATGGTTGCGGCACAGAATCCCGACTCCGACTCCCTCAGAGACGCCGCGGTCACGAAGCGCCCACGCGAGGGCATCAGATCGGGCGTTCATCTCGGCGAAAGTGAGCGAGCCGAGCTCGTCGATCAGCCCGGTGCGCTCGCCGTGGCGAATCGCAGCGACCGGCGCGGCGGCGCCGAGCTGCCCCAGATCGTTGAGGGCTTTGAACGCATCGAGCGTCTGGCGCGGAGGGCCCGCCCCGACCATGCCCGCACGGATCATCTCGGCGAGCGCCCAGCCCTCGACTGCGCCCCGGCGGCCAAGCCGGTTCGCGGTCGCCAGCACGTGCGTAGCAGCGTCCTTCGCCTCCTCGCGACCGAGCATCGTCACAAATCTAGCTGGCTCTGCGAGATCGGCGACTTACGGTGATCCGAACGCATCCCGCAGGCGTACAGTGATCGTTGTGAGAGCTCTCCGATCCTCACGTGTTTAAGGCACTCCGAAGTCAGGGGCCGGGCGATCTCCGCGCGATCGCCGACGAAGACCTGATGGCGCTCGTCCATGACGGCGAGGTCCGCGCGTTCGATGTGATCTTCGACAGGCACTCGGCTGTCGCGTTCTCGCTCGCATACCGGATGTGCGGGCGCCGCGCGATGGCGGAGGACGTCGTCCAGGAGGCTTTCCTGTCGTTGTGGCGCAGTGGCGCGCGCTACGATCGGACGCGGGGCAGCGTTCGGTCGTGGGTTCTCAGTGCGGTCCACAACCGAGCGATCGACGCGTTCCGGCGCGAGACGGTCAAGGATGGGCGAAACGTCGGCGACGACGGGCTCGCCGAACGACTCGAGGCGGACTTCCGGACCGACGCTGAGGTCGAGCGCCGCGACGACGCCAGGCGGGTCAGGTCGGCACTCGAGGGACTGCCGCCCGATCAGCGACAGGTGATCGAGCTCGCCTACTTCGGCGGCTTCACACATACGCAGATCGCGGAGATGCTGACGCTGCCATCGGGCACCGTCAAGGGCCGGATGCGGCTCGGTCTGGCAAAACTCCGACTCACGCTTGATGACCGCGTCGAGGTGGTGACGTGAGCGAGGACACGAGATGAGCGACGAAACCCGCACCCCTGATCACGACCAGTGCAGCGGCGACGCGGCCGCCTACGCGCTCGGCGCGCTCGAGCCGCGTGAGGCCGAGGAGTTTCAGCGCCACATCGAGACGTGTGTGGTTTGCCGCGAAGAGCTGGCGGCATTTCGTCAGGTGACCGACGCGCTGCCGATGGCTGCGCCGCAGCATCCGGTGCCGGCCGCGCTGCGCCGCCGCGTGCTCGACCAGGTGCGTTCGGAGGCGGCGCCGGCGCCGCAGGTGTCGCCGGGCCGCTCGCACCGGCGCATCTCACGGCCGGCGTTCGCCGGCGGGTTCCTCGCGGCCGCCGCCGTCGTCGCGGTCGCCGCCGTGCTCGTGTTCGGCTCCTCGAGTTCGAACGGAACACGCGTCATTCAGGCGACGGTCGGCCACGCAAAGCTCTACATCACCGGCGGCCACGGCCAGCTGGTCGTCCAGAAACTGAAGGTACCCCAGGACGGTCAGATCTACGAGGTCTGGCTGCTGCGTCCACACCACGCTCCGGCACCGACCAGCGCCCTCTTCAGCGTGACCTCCAGCGGTCACGGCGACGTCGACGTGCCGGGCGATCTGCACGGCGTCAGCGCGGTGCTGGTCACCCAGGAGCCCGCCGGCGGGACCCAGCACCCGACCACCGCGCCGGTGATCGTCGCGCCGATCAGCTGAGCTCGCGTTCGGACCGGCAACACGCGTCCGCGGCGCTTGCGTCTGAGCGGACCGGCTGTTAGTTTCCTGCGTCTTGAGTCAGAAAACTCGGATTGAGCACCGATGAGCCCGAGGCCCTCGAACACGCAGGTGCGCCGGCTCCAGATCGCTCGCGCCGCTCTCGAGGTCATCTCCGAGCGCGGCTTTCAGGACCTCCGGGTGTCGGACATCGCCGAGCGCGCCGGCACCAATCCATCGTCGGTCCACTACCACTTCACCAGCAAGGACGAGATCCTCGACGCCGCCGTTTCGCTGGCCGAGGATGACTTCTACGAGGATCTCGTGACGATCCGGCTGGAGTCCGAGACTGCCGCGGAAACGCTGGTGATGCTGCTCGACCGCGCCGGCCGCCTGGCTGCCGAGGACTGCGTCGCATCGTGGCGCGTATGGCTCGAGATCTGGACCAGGGCGCTGCGCGATCACCACAGCGCCCGCACACGTCGGCTGCTCGACGAGCGCTGGCGCTCGACGCTGTCTGAGGTGATTCGGGCCGGTCAGCATCGCGGAGATTTCCCGCTGCGGGCGGACGCCGACCTCGTGGCGCTACAGCTCGCATCACTGACGGACGGTCTAGCGATTCAGTTCGCCCTGGGCGATCCGGCGGTGCCCGGTGCTCGGATGACGGAGCTGCTGGTGATGACCGCCGAGCAGTCCCTCGGCTGCGAGCTACCGCGTCACGACACGCAGGACTGGGCCGCAAGAAAACGGCGCCGGATCGTTCAGGATCGGATCCGAGCACTCGCCACGACTGATCTAGGAGGTGTTCACCCGTGACGGAATTGGAGGAGCCCGGAGTGATCGAAGCGCACCGTCTCCAGACGGCCGCTCGTGATCATCTGATGCTCCATTTCACCGAGATGGCGGCGTTCGCGCAACGCGACATCCCGATCATCACGAGCGGCGATGGCTGTTACGTGACGGACTCGCGCGGACGGCGCTACATCGACGGACTGTCAGGTCTGTTCTGCGTCAACATCGGACACGGGTTCGGCGATGAGCTCGGTCAGGCGGCGCACGATCAGATGCGCCAGCTCGGCTACACCTCCAACTGGACGATCGCGCATCCGCGCTCGATCGAGCTGGCGCAGAGAATCGCCGAACTGGCGCCGGCCGGCATGTCGCGGGTGTTCTTCACCTCTGGCGGCGGCGAGGCCGTCGACGCGGCCTGGAAGCTGGCGCGCCAATACCACGTGATCCGCGGCGAAGCCCTGCGAACCAAGGCGATCTCGCGCAAGCTCGCGTACCACGGCACCAACATGGGTGCCCTGTCGTTCACGGGCCTGACCTCGGCGCGAACGCCGTTCGAGCCGATGGCGGTCCCGACCACGTTCGTGTCGAACACCTGCGCGTACCGGCATCCGCTCGGCGACGATCCGGCTGCGTTCTGCAGGTGGCTGCTGGAGGACATGGAGGAGACGATCGACTTCGTCGGTCCCGAGACGATCGCGATGGTGATCGCCGAGCCGGTCCAGAACAGCGGCGGCGCCTTCGTTCCGCCGCCGGGATATTGGGAGGGTCTGCGCGAGCTCTGCGATCGCCACGGGATCCTGCTGTGCGCGGATGAGGTGATCTGCGCCTGGGGCCGGTTGGGCACGTGGTTCGGCATGGAGCGCTTCGACGTCGTGCCGGACATCATCACGTTCGCCAAGGGGCTGACCTCGGCGTACTTCTCGATGGGCGGTGTCCTGATGCATGAGCGCGTGGCCGAGCCACTGCTGCGTACGGGCGAGATGTTCATGCACGGGCTCACCTTCGGAGGTCACCCGGTCGGTTCCGCGATCGCCCTGAAGAACCTGGAGATCATCGAGCGTGAGCACCTGCTCGACAACGTGATCGCGAACGAGCCGTGGCTGCAGAGTCAGCTCGATGGATTGCGAACGATCCCGATCGTCGGCGATGTGCGCGGGATGGGTCACTTCTGGGCGATCGAGCTCGTGGCCGACCAGCAGACGACGGAGACGTTCACCGCGCAGGAGGCGAACTGGCTACTTCGTGACTTCCTGTCCTCCAAGCTCGAGGAGCGCGGGCTGATCGCCCGACTCGATGACCGTGGAGACCCCGTGGTGCAGGTCTCCCCGCCGCTCGTCGCGGACCGCGAGGTGCTAGGGCAGATGCTCGAGATCATCGCCACCTCGCTGCAGGACGCGTCCCACGCGTTCGCAGCGCGCAGCCGGGTCTAGCTGAGCTAGTTCTCCCACAGCGCCCACTTTGCGCCGCCACTACCGGCTGCACTGATCCGATCCGCCCGCGGCGCCGTACTGACGGCGACAACCGCCACCGTTCGATTGGAGTGCAGATGGGACTAGAGAACCCCGTTCACATCGCGTTCGTGCTGATGATCATGCTGCTCGTCTTCGGCGCCAAGCGCCTCCCTGAGATGGGACGCGGGCTCGGATCCGGCATGCGCGGCTTCAAGGACGCGCTCAGCGGTGTGTCCACGTCCGAGCTTCCAGCCGCCGAGGCCCCTGCCGACCCGACGCCGGCCGCCGTTGATCAGCCGACGCTGATCCAGACCGGCGCAACGAACGAATAGCTGAAACCGACATCCAGCCGGACCGATTGAAAGGCCAAGCATGACTGAACCGCAGCTCAACGTCAGCAACCGCGGGCAGTTCCTGAGGAACGCCCTGAAGGGCGGGATCGTCCTGGCGAGCACCGGTGGCGTCCTCGCCTCCGTCGAAGGCGTCGCGTTCGCGTCCGCCCCGACCGCCAGTGACATCACGACGCTCCAGGCCGCGTACACGGCGGAGAGCCTCGCGGTCTACGTGTACTCCGCGATCATCGCCAACTTCGACGCGTTCAAGCACCCGAAGCTGGAGAACAAGGACTACTTCAGTCGCGGCTCTGAAGAACGAGCAGGACCACAGGCAGTTCCTCGCGAGCGCGCTCGGGAGCAAGACCCCGACCGGGCTGACGTTCAAGATCCCCGCGAGCGTCACCAAGACCGGTCAATCGCTGCTGAATACCGGCGTCGTGCTCGAGACGGCGTTCGTCGAGGCGTACCTCGGCGCAGTCGAGACGTTCAGCTCGCTGGATCTGAAGGTCGTGGCGGCGAAGGTCGCCGCCTGCGAGGCGACGCACTTCAGCTTCTTCGACGCCGCCGCCGGCGCCGGACCGGCCGCCAACCTCGGTGGCCACGGCGTCCTGCCGTCCCTGCCGGGAACGGCGACGATCCCGGCGACGGTCAACAAGCTGAAGCCGTTCCTCGGCTGAGATTGCTCGGGGGGGCACCGGATCGCCCTCGGAAACGCCGAGGCGCGCCGGGGATGGGTATCCTCCTTCCCATCCTCGGCGCCGGTCTGGCATACGATCGCGCCGGCAACGGGGCCGCGCTCGCCCTGCTGCACCCGCTCGGCGCGGAGCGATCCGTCTGGGCTCCGGTGATCCCGCTCCTGGCGGCCCGAGCGCGACGTGATCGCAGTCGACCTCCCTGGTTTCGGCGAGTCCCCGCAGTTGCGCGACGGGATCCTGCCGCACCCGCGTGAGCTGGCAGTCGCAGTCATCGGGCTGCTTGCCGAGCTCGGACTGGATCGGGGCCGCGCGCATCTCGCAGGCAACTCGCTCGGAGGCTGGGTGGCGCTCGAGGCAGCGCTCGCGGGCCACGCGGCGAGCGTCACCGCGATCGCGCCCGCCGGCCTGTGGGCCAAGCCACTGGAGCCCAGATCACCGCTCGCCCACACGATCGCCCGTGCACTCTCACCGCTCGCCGGCGTGGCGATGCGTCCACCTGCGATCAGGCGCGCCGCGCTGCGAGGTTCGGTCGCGCGGCCCGAGCGCCTCTCACCGGCGCAGGCGTCCGCGATGGTCAGAGCCTACGGCCTCGCGCCGGGGTTCACCGCCACCAACCGCGCGATGCGCGCAGGGATGTTCAGCAGCCTCGCTGAGATCTCGGTGCCGACCACGCTGGTGTGGCCTGAACACGACCGCCTCGTCAGCCGGCCGAGCCACTGCCCGCGCAGCGTGCACCAGATCGAGCTTCCCGGCACCGGCCACATCCCGATGTCGGACGACCCGCGAGCGGTCGCCGACGCGCTGCTCCAGGGCAGCTCGGCGCCCGTCGCAATCACCGCGCCCTGACCGGGCGCGAGAATTACGCAGTGCGATTCAGAGCCCCGTTTGAAGAGGACGCGCCTGGTGTGCTCGCGGTGCTGAATGCGCGTGACATCACCGATCTCGGCTTTCCCGACTTCACGCTCGAGAATCTGCTCGACTCATGGCGCGCCGGCGAGTTTGACCTCTCCGCTGACGCGTTGTTGGCGCAGACCGCCGACGGCCAGATCGTGGCCTACTCCGAGGTGCGCCGCCAGGGGTCGCTGGCCGACGTCGGTCCTGCCAGCGAGGGCCTTGGGATCGGTGCCCGGCTGCTTGCATGGACCGAGGAACGCGAGCGTACACGCGGCAGCGCCCGCCATCGACAGCGGATCGCCGCCGGCAATACCAGGGCCCGGGAACTGCTCGTCGGCGCCGGCTATACGCACGCTCGCAGCAACTGGCGGATGGTTCGCACACTCGGCGGCGAGATCATCGACGCCGGCAGCGATCCACCGGCGGGCGTCGAGATCGCCATGCTCGACAGCGAGCGGCACGCGGTCGAGGTCCATCGACTGGATGCGCTCGCCTTCACCCAGAGTGCCGACTACACGCCGGAGTCGCTGACCGAGTTCCGCGAAGAGCACCTCGGCAGTCACGACCATGATCCGGAACTCAGCTGTGTGGCGTGTCAGGACGGGCAGGTCGCCGGCTTCATCCTCTCCCGGCGCTGGGAGGATGAGTCCGTCGGCTATGTCGACATCCTCGCGGTTCACCCAGACCACCAGCGCCGCGGCATCGCCTCGGCGATGCTGAGGTGGGCGTTCGCCGCCTACGCGGGCGCCGGGCTGCGCGAGGCGCAGCTGACCGTCGCCTCCGACAACCCGCGCGCGCTGGCGCTCTACGAGCGTGCCGGAATGAGGCCCAGATTCAGGCTCGACATCTACGAGCGCCCGATCGATCCGGGCACACGAGCCTGAGCCGGGCGTGCCGGCAGGAACCGCAACACGCCGTCGGTCAGTGGAGCTCGGCGCAGCATCCGCACGTCGGCCCTGTAGCTCGTGTTGACGGCCCACGGGCCGGCCCCCTGGCGCGGGAATCCGCGGACCGCGCGCTGGACATAGCCGGCGCCGAAGTTCAGCAGCGGCCGCGTCGGCATCGATGGATCACGGTTGATCGGCACGGCGCTTGCGTAACCGTGTGTGTCCATGAATGCGATCAGCCGGCAGAGCCACTCGCACACGAGGTCGAGCTTCAGCGTCCATGACGCGTTCGTGTAGCCGACCACGAACGCGAAGTTCGGCACGCCGCTCAGCATCAGACCTTTGTACGCGAGCGTCTCAGGCAGGCTCACCGCCACGCCGTCGAGAACAAGTTCGATCCCGCCGA
This sequence comes from uncultured Solirubrobacterales bacterium, assembly GCA_963742025.1. Lineage (GTDB taxonomy): Bacteria > Actinomycetota > Thermoleophilia > Solirubrobacterales > Solirubrobacteraceae > Palsa-465. Next base: position 267,824 of record CAVUKF010000001.1, on the reverse strand, counting down.
ACGCAAGCAGCTCGAGGCCGGTCGCCGTCACGATCAGCTCGGCCTCCAGCTCGGCGCCGGATGCAAGCCGTATCCCGCCCTCGATGAAGGTGTCGATCGTGTCGGTGACGACCGATGCGCGGCCCGACGAGATCGCCTTGAAGAGGTCCCCGTCAGGCACCGCGCAGAGCCGTTGATCCCACGGTTTATAGCTGGGCGAGAAGTGCCGCTCGATGTCGTACCCGACCGGAAGCCGTCGCTCGACCCCACGTCGAAGTGCTCGCCTGACAAGCTCAGGATGGCGTCTGGCTGAGGCTGTAGACCGCCCGCTGGAGCGCGATGTTCTTCGCTCGGGTGATTGCGTGGGCGCGGTCCGCGGGCAGCCGGCGCCCGAGCGCCTGCGCAATCGCGTCGCGCTCGGGCACGCTGATCACGTAGCTCGCCGATCGCTGCAGCATCGTGACATGTACCGCCCGGTCGGCCAGCGCGGGCACCAGCGTCATCGCCGTCGCGCCGCTTCCGATCACAACCACGCGCGCGCCCTCGTAGTCGAGCTCCGCAGGCCACTGCTGCGGATGGACAACGGCTCCGGAGAAACGCTCGATCCCTGGAAAATCGGGCAGGTGTCCGTGGTCGTAGCGGTAATAGCCGCAGGCGCTGAGCAGCCACGAGCAGGTCATCACCACCCGTCTCCCCGGTGTCGACGCGCTCGGCCTCGACGGTCCACAGGCAGTCCGTGCTGTTCCACGCCGCGCGCTTCACGTGATGGGCGAATCGAATCCGCTCGTCGATCCCGTTCTCGCGCGCGGTCTCACGGATGTAGCGGAGGATCGCCGGCCCGTCGGCGATCGCGCGCTCGTCCGTCCACGGCTTGAACGCATAGCCGAACGTGTGCAGATCCGAGTCCGAGCGGACACCGGGATAACGGAACAGGTCCCAGGTGCCGCCACTGGCTTGCCGTGACTCCAGGATCGTGTAGCTCCTGTCGGGGCAGAGCCCGCTGCAGGTGGTAGGCCGCGCCGATCCCAGACAGCCCGGCGCCGACAATCAGCGTGTCGACGTGCGTGGTCATCCCCTCATCTTGTCCGATATCACCTCAGAGGCCGGTCGGGCACGGTTGACATCCGGCCTGCGCAGACTTAGGGTGCGCCGGTGCCTCGAACGACGACATTGACGCGCTGGCCAAGGGTCCGGCCGACGGGTTGATCCAAGCCGCGCTGACGGAACCGTCGCCGACGAGGTTCGAAGCGAACGACCGTACATACCGGGCTCCGGCTCGCCCGGTGCTCGCGATCTGTGCCGATGGCTGGGATCCCGGGTACGTCGACGACGCGCTCGAACGGTCGCTGATGCCCCGCCTCGCGGAGACACTCGCGGCAGGCGGCAGCTACGCGCTCGGGCGCGCGCAGGTCCCGACCTTCACCAACCCCAACAACGTCGCGATCGTCACCGGTGTCAGCGCCGCGCGCAACGGAATCGCGGGCAACCACTATCGCGACGAGCACGGCGAGGAGGTTCAGGTGACCGACCCGAGCTTCCTGCGCGCCACGACGATCCACGCCGCAGCCCACGCGAGCGGGATCGGCGTTCTCTGCGTGACCGCCAAGGACAAGCTGCGCGCACTGCTCGCGTCAGGCGGCGTACCGGCCTTCAGCGCCGAGCGCGCGCACGAGCAGAGCCTCTCGGACGGCACCCCCGTGACCGAGATCGTCGGCGCGACCGAACCCCGGCATCTACGACTGGCGAGCTGTCGCCCTACACGATCGACCTCGCGGTCGCCCTGGCTGCGCGGCTGGACACGAAGCTGGTGTACGCGTCGCTGACCGACTTCGTCCAGCATGCCGCTGCGCCGGGCGAGCCGCTGGCGGACGACTTCTACCGAGCCGTCGACGCGTCGCTCGGCCGCGCCCTCGACGCCGGCTTCGTCGTCGGTCTCGCAGCCGATCACGGCATGCGCGCCAAATCGAGCGCCGACGGCAGCCCGAATGTGCGGTTCCTCGATGAGGCGCTCGACGCGGCCGGCGTCCGCAGCGGCCATACGCTCTGCCCGATCACCGATCCCTACGTCGTCCACCACGCGGCGCTCGGGTCGCTTGCGTGGGTTCACCTCGATGATCTCGACGAACTCGACCGCGCCCGCGGTGCGCTCGCGGCGCTTCCCGGAGTCGAGGCTGTGCTCGACCGCTTCGCCGCGGCCGACGCGTTCGAGCTCCCGGCGGACCGGATCGGCGACCTGATCGTGCTTGCCGACGGCGACACCGCGCTAGGCAAGTCACGGGCCGCGCATGACCTCAGCGCGCTGCACGGGACGCTGCGCTCGCACGGCGGGCTGCACGAGCGAACGGTGCCGCTGATCGTCACGCACCCCCTGCGCGACGGCGCGTTGCGGGGACGCGACCTGCGCAACCGAGATCTGCACGACCTGCTTCTGAACGAGGTCCTCTGATGCCCTCACCGGCGGCGCTCCAGGTCCATTCGCCGTACTCGGGCGAGCTCGTCGGAGAGGCGCCGGTCTCTGACGCCGCCGCCGTCCGCGACGCCCTCGACGCGGGCGCCCGCTACACGAACTCGCTCTCGCGTCACGACCGCTCCCAGATCCTGTTCGCCGTCGCCGACGCACTCGACGGTCGCCGTGAAGTGCTCGCGACGCTGATCTCCTCGGAGTCCGGGCTCTGCCTGAAGGACACCCGTCCACGAGCTCAGCCGCTCGTTCGACGTGTTCCGCTTCGCTGCGATCGAGGCCCTGCGCGACGACGGCGAGACCTTCTCCGGCGATATCTCCGCACATGGACGCGACCGCCGCGCCCACACGCTCAAGGTCCCGGTCCGCCTGGTGGCAGCGATCACCCCGTTCAACCACCCACTCAACCAGGTCGCGCACAAGCTCGCGCCGGCGATCGCCGCCGGCGCGCCGATTGTCCTGAAGCCGTCGGAGAAGACGCCGCTCAGCGCATTGGCGCTGCTCGACCTGATCCGCGCGGCCGGCCTGCCCGAGCCGGCCGCGCAGATCGTCTGCGGTGAACCGGCGGCGGTGCTCGACGAGTTCCTCGCCCACGTCGCGACCGAGCTGATCTCCTTCACCGGCGGGGTCAAGGTCGGCAAGTCGATCGCCGCGCGGCTTGGCTACCGCCGTGCCCTGCTCGAGCTCGGTGGCAACGATCCGCTGATCGTGCTCGCCGACGCCGACCTCGAAGAGGCGGCTGGACTCGCGGTCCGCGGCGCGTTTGCGAACTCCGGACAGCGCTGCACCGCGGTCAAGCGGATCATCGCCGTTGAGGCCATCGCCGAGGAGTTGGCCGAGCGCGTCGCGGTCGGGGCGGGCGCGCTGCACCACGGCGACCCGCTCGACGAGCTCACCGACCTCGGCACGGTGATCGACGAGAATGCCGCCGCCGGTATCCAGTCACGGATCGAGCAGGCCGTCTCGGACGGTGCCGAACTGCTCGCGGGCGGCTCACGAGACGGGGCGCTGCTCAGCGCAACCGTGCTCGACCACGTTTCCCCCAAAACGGCGCTGGTCGCGCACGAGACCTTCGGGCCGGTCGCGCCGATCATCCGCGTACGGGATCTGGACGATGCGATCAGCGTCGCCAACTCGACCCCATACGCGCTCTCGAGCGGCGTCTGTACGTTCGACTGGCGTGCGATCACGCGCTGCATCCGCGAGTTGCGCGCCGGCACGGTCAACATCCGCGAGGTGCCCGGCTGGCGCACCGAACTGGCGCCATTCGGTGGCGCCGGTGACAGCGGCCTCGGAGTCAAGGAGGGCGTGCGCGAGGCGATCGCGGCGATGTCGTTCACCAAGCTCTACACGCTGCCCTGGAACTGACCCGGCGCCGTCGCTTGCAGGCTGCCGATCGTGGTAGCAGAACTGCTACCGCGTGCATGTGACGACGATCCCTCAAAAAGAGCTCCGTAACAACGTGGCCGACGTGCTTCGGCGCGCCGAGGCGGGCGAGGAGTTCACGATCACCGTCGCCGGGCGAGAGGTGGCGCAGTTGGGTCCCTCGATGAAGCGCCGGTGGGTGAGTGGCGCTCCGCTTCGGGCCGTATTCAAGACGCCGGCGCCCAACACACTGCACGCGGACCTTGCACGATTCCCGGCGGGCCTCAACGACCCGTTCGCGTGAACCGAGTCGTTCTCGATACCTCGGTTCTGATCGGAACTGGCGATCCCGGCGAGCTCGAGGGCGCGATCAGCGCCGCGTCACTCGCCCAGCTCCACTTCGGAGCTCTGATCGCCGCCGACGCTGAGGAGCGCGCACGACGGACGCAGCGGCTCGGAATCGTGGAGGCGACCTTTGATCCGCTTCCCGTCGATGCGGCCGTCGCTCGCGAATGGGGGCGCCTTGCCGCCGCCGTTTGCGACCGTGGCGGGCAACCCCGGCGCCGAGCCGTCGACTTGGCGATCGCCGCGACCGCCAACGTTCACGGCGTCCCGCTCGTGACCGCCGGCGTAGCGGACCTTTCGATCATCAGGACCTAGTCGATATCCAGCGATTCGGCGGACTGCACGACGGCGGTGCCCAGCCGAGCGGGGCTCGACCTTTAGTTTTAGTGGCCTGAGCCAAAAGCTTCGGTGGCTGCCCACGAATTTCCGACTCGCGACACTACCCGCGGCGCATCAGGCGCCCTACCGCTGCCATCAGCTCCTCGGTCTTTGCGCCCCGCTCGGCCTCCTCGGCGCCGATCACGCAGTGGTGGGCGTGGTCATCGAGCAGTCCCAGCGCGACCTTGTCCAGCGCCGCCTGGGCGGCGCCGATCTGGGTCAGGATGTCGATGCAATACCGGTCGTCCTGGACCATGCCCTCGATCCCGCGGACCTGCCCCTCGATCCGCGCCAGCCGCGCGAGCAGCTGGTCTTTGGTGGCGGTATAGCCCCTAGTGGGCGCGTCGGTGTTCGGCATACACGCATCGTACTAAACCCATACCCCCTACGGGTATATGTTACCGTGATCGTGATGGGTGTGTTAGATCTCCTCTACCGCGCTCTGCGCGACTCGATTCTGATGGCGTGGGAGGTCTGGTGGGCACTCGTGCTCGGGTTCGCGATCTCAGGCGTCGTGCAGGCGTGGGTCCCGCGCGAGCGGATCGAGGGAATGATGAGCAGCTCGGGTGCTCGTTCGATCGGCTGGGCGACGGGGCTCGGCGCCGCCTCATCGTCGTGCTCCTATGCCGCGATCGCGATCGCGAAGTCCCTGTTTGAGAAGGGGGCCAGCGCCGCCGCGGCGCTCGCGTTCCAGTTCGCCTCGACCAACCTCGTGTGGGAGCTCGGTCTGGTGCTGTGGGTGCTGATCGGCTGGCAGTTCACGCTCGCCGAGTACATCGGCGGGATCGTGATGATCGTCCTGATGACGGTGCTGCTTCGGCTGTTCGTCAATCGCCAACTTGAGGACGACGCCCGTCAGCACGCGCGGGAGGCCGACAGCGGCCATCAGCATCACAGCGCCGGCGAGCGGCTCTCGTTGCGCGAGCGGCTCATCTCCGTGCGGGCGTGGACGGACGTCGCGCACAACTTCCGGGGCGACTGGCAGATGCTCTGGAAGGAGATCACGATCGGGTTCCTGCTCGCCGGCTTCGTCGCGCAGCTCGGCAACAGCTTCTTCAACGGCCTCTTCCTCAAAGGCTCCCCGCAGCTTGTCCAGACCGTCTGGGGTGCGCTGATCGGCCCCGTGATCGCGATGCTCAGCTTCGTCTGCTCTGTCGGCAACGTGCCGCTCGCGGCGGTGCTGTGGAGCGGCGGCATCAGCTTCGCAGGCGTGATCGCATTCATCTTCGCCGACCTGATCATCCTCTCGATCCTTGCGATCTACCGCAAGTACTACGGCACCCGCTTCACGATCCGGATCACGGCACTCATGTTCGTCACGATCGTCCTCGCCGCGCTCGTCGTCGACGGACTGTTCAGCTCGCTCGGCCTGATCCCCAGCGGTGCTCGCCCGACACGAGCCCACATCTTCAGCGCGATCACCCTCAACTACAAGCTCGTGCTCAACCTCGCGGCTCTGGCGATCTTTACCGCGCTGTTCTGGTTGACCGCCCGGCGTGGGGCGACCGACCCCGTCTGCGGAATGACGGTCGACCGCGCCAAGGCAGTGTCCACGACCCTCGACGGACGGACGATCTACTTCTGCTCAACCGACTGCCTGCACGCGTTCGAGCACAAGCCCGCGCCAGTCAGGTCATCGCAGGGACCAGGGTGATTGCACAAGATCGGTCCGTTCGATGACACGATTGTCAGAGCTCGTGGTCATCCCTGTCCACGAGTGCTCTAGGTTTCCCCGGTGCGTCCTTCTCGATCTGGCAGACTCGGCTTTCTGTCAGCCACAGCATTTCACTGATCTCTCGTTGTGTCAGTCCCTGGACGAAACGCATCCCAGGGTGAAGGACTCGGTGATATCGAGACTGGCCAACAGGTCGATTGACTCCTCACTCAAGAGTTCGGAGCTCTCCGCCGACGCTTCGAAGTCCCGTTCCCACGTCTCGCCGTCAGGAGTGGATACCTCCATCGGGCACTCAGCGCCCTCCGCATGCCTTCGATGAACGGCCCACGAGTGCTGCCACGGGGAGACGGGAGTGGATCCTCGTGGAGCAGCCAGATGCCCGCTTCACGCAGTGGGCCAGCGAGAACCTTAAACGTCGGTCGGTGGTAGATGATGACGCCCTCAGGCGCGAGTTCACACGCACGCCCAATGCAGTCAGGCGCTGCCTTCTGTCGAGCCTGGGAGCGCTCCTTCGAAGGTAGGTGATCGACCCTGTCTCGTCAGACACGACCATTGCTCCTAGGACGACGCCGCGCAGATCGTCGCCCATCAGGCGAGGAGCGCTCGACCGCGATCAGCGGACGTCGAGGTCGGCGACCGGTCATTTATCTGATCCCTCGCCGCCGGTCGGGGCGACTGGCGGCTGCGTTGCCAGGGAATCCCGTCGGCGTCGACGGACCTCATGAGTTGTCGCTGACGCCGAGCGCCGACGCCAGGATCTGCGCGATCTCCAGGCGGTGCTGCTCGTCGGGGACGACTGCGACCACTCGGCTGTAGACGACTTCGCCTTTTACTTTGCCGGAGTGCTCGACCTGGACGTTATCCCGGTAGACGCTCGGACGCTTGGCCTTGACCAAGAACATCAGCAGGTTGTCGCTGTAGTAGCGCTCGGTCCCGATCTTCTTGCCCGCGTGGTAGACGACGCGCTCCACGCCCTCGACGGCCCGCCGGAACGCTTCTTGCTCCAGCCTCTCGACGGTCGCCTCCTCGACCTCAGCCCACTGCAGCGCGAAGGCCTCGTTGCGGTGGCGCTCGTCGTAAGCAGTTGCGCGTCCAGCGCCGACGGCCTTGCAGGCGGCTGCGACCGTGATGTGCTGAGCGAGTGCCTCCAAGAATCGAGGTCGCCAGTCCTCATTCGGTGTGCGTCCCGTTGCGATCGCCCCACGCGCGCACGGGGGGCTGAGTGTCCGGTGGCTGTCCGAGCAGATTTGCGCGCTTCGGCCGGCACCAGACGGTCGCGTCAAAGCCGGACCTGGCGAGCGCTTGGTCGTCGCCAAGGCGATCGCGGCTGTGCGGCAACTGGCATGACGAAAGCGCTCGTCCGGCACGGAGGCGCGCACACGTCATCATCGGGAGCGTGGGGAAGTTCCTGGCGTTTGTTGCTGACCTGAGATGACGCCGATCATGGAGCCTGTGGGTGACGAACCTGGTGAAACTCGCGCGCGTGCTGGTCGAGTTCCTCATCGCCCTGGCCACACCGGCGGGGATCGGCTTCAGCGCTCATCTGTGCGCCGGAGCTCGGCGTTACCTGTCTGGGCCCGTTCGCCTCGACAGCCGGTGCTCTTCTTCCCCGTCCGATTGGATCTGTCAGAAGCAGTAACGAGCTGGGCCCGCCATGTTCGCGGGCCCAGCCGTCAGCTCCCTAGCGCCGGGCTGCGAAGTTGTCTAACTGCCCGAACCCCGGGAACGGCTCGATCGGTGGGATGGCGGCGGTCAGTCGCTCGGGGTAGAACGGGATGAAAGCACCGCCGCCATCTGCTGACGGAAGCGCGTCTGCGGCGGTATTGAGTGCCGCTGCTGTGTAGACGTTGCCCCAACTGCCCGTCGCGACCCGCGTGTTGAGGGCCTGGACTCCAGCGACCAGCTCGGCCGGGGTGAAGTTGCAGTGACCCTGTGCGTCCACGAACGACTGGCGCAAAAGGTCGCTGTCGCCGGCGCTCCGTACTGTCCCCTCGTAATAGCGCTCCTGCTGAACGGGCACCAGCTGGTCGGAGATCGTCTTCATGTCGAGCTCAGGTACCTGCAGGTGACCGGTCGGCACCGAGGTCCGAAGGTTCCACTTGTACGCAGTGTGATCCGGGGAGATGTTCGCCCCGCTTTCGAGCGCACGCAAGTCGCTCCGGAGGTCTAGACCCGCCTCGTTGTAAAGCGCTCGGACCTCAGGGTAGTAGGAGGACCGGTATAGCAGTCTGGCGAAATCGACGCCGATAGTTCCGGCGCTGTCGCCGCCGGCCGCCTGCTCGAGCGCCGGCCGTGCAGCCTCGATGAAGTCCATCCCGTTGAATCCGGGCCCGAAGATGTCGTCGAATTGCCCCTGCTCCTGGCCGACGTAGTCGTAGATGCTTGGTACGGTCGCACCGCCCCACGGCGAAACGTTGAGAAACGCCATCGCCAACGCGAGCCGTGCCTGCCCCTGCGGCGTTTGCTGTGCTGCGGTCGCCGCTGCAGTCAGCTGGCCAGCTGTGCCCAGTGCTGCGAAGTTGGGGAACGATGGCGCGGTGGCCGGGTTTGCCGGGAAGTTCACCAGTTGGATGCTCTCGCTCGGAGCGAGCAACTTGCTGATCATGTACTCGCCGTCGAGCTGGTACTGGTTGAGGTTGTTCGCACCGGCGACGATGCCGCAGGTCGTTAGCGCGCCGTTGAGGCGACGATCCGAATCCTGGTCCTCAAGCGCGCTGATCAGGCCACCCATCGATGTCCCGAATGCGTAGACGTCGGCGGGCTTGGAGGGTAGGAGGGTGCGCTCGACTACCGACAGGGTCTGGAACTGGTCGTGCACCGCCGTGCCTAGGGTCCATAAGGAGCCGGTCGGCGGGGCCTCCGACGAGCCGGCCAGCGCATAGCCGTCGGCCAGCAGAATCGACTCTGTCGTCGGATCGGACGCGTCGGCGGGCGCGTTGCTGCCGAACCCGTGGCTGTAGAGAATGACCTTACCGTTCCAAGTTGCCGGCAGGTCGGCCACCCAGGTCGTCCCGTCGGAAAGCGTCCCCGTGAAGTGACCGGGGGTGTAGGTCGGAGTCGCTGCAGCCCCAGCGACACTGATCACGGCAAACGTGACGCTGGCGACCACAGCGGCCGCTAGACGCAAGACAAGTGCCCTCATTGCGTGTCCTTCCCTCTCTCGCTCTACCGTGGCAAAGATTTGCGCTACGGCGATGTTCCCACGGGCGCCAGCCTACCAGTAACAAGGTCCTTGTCAATGTGCTTGTCAAACATCGCCGACGAAGCGCTCGCGTCCGTACGGCCGTTAGGCTGCCAGAGCGATGGAGCCTCCAACCTCACCACGGGTCGGATACCTGATCTACCGTGCGGAGCGGCGCCTGCGCGCGCGAATCGATGAAGCCGTTAGACCCCAAGCCGTCACCACCACGGAGTACGTGACGCTCAGCGTTCTGCGTGACCGCGACGGACTGTCATGTGCGCAGCTCGCCCGCTGGGCCTTCGTGACCCCCCAGGCGATGAACCTCGTGATCTCTGCGCTCGAGCGACGCGGGCTGGTGCGCCGCCGACCCGACCCGCGGCATCAACGCGTGCTCCGGGCCTCGGTGACGCGGAAGGGGATCGACGTACTCGTCGCATGCGACCATTCGATTGACGCGATCGAGGCCGAAATGCTCGCGGGTCTCGACGTCGAAACGATCGAGATCGTGCGCGAAGCGCTCTACTCGTGCGCGCGATCGCTCGAAGCGGCGCCACCACCCCGGATAGCCGCTCGCCGATCGGCCGGTCCTGAGGCCGACAGGTCCTCAGGCCGCTCTTAGCCGCTCCGGGCAGCTCCGCGACAGCACTGACCGGTTCTAAACGGTCGGTGCGTCTCTGCCGAATTCGTCGAGCAGGCCGAGTTCTCTCGCGCGCGTAACCGCCGCTCCGCGCGAGGCCACATCGAGCTTGCGGTAGATCGAGATCGCCTGCGTCTTGATCGTATGACGCGAGAGGAAGAGCCGGGCGGCGATCTCCGGGAATGTCAGATGGGTCGGAAGAAGCGGCAGCAGTCGTAGCTCGGCCGGAGTGAGCGCCGTCGCGCCAGCAGCGTTTATAGGTAACTCTGGACCTGATCGGCCAGCCGCTTGGCGCGGTCCCCGACGATCCCGAGATCCGGCCGCTGCCGCAACAGGTCATTCAGCTCTCGTAGGACAGTGCGGGCGCCGGCCGAGTCACCCGAGGCGACGTGGACCCGCGCCAGCTCGAGCAATGTCAGCGCCGAGAGCCATGGCGTCGCGGTCGTGAGTCGGAGCCGTTCAAGTTGAACACCCGCGACATATTCGGCCAACCTACGAGCGTCACCGAGCCGATGTGCGACTCGAGCACTTGCGGCCAGCACAAACGCCTTGTTGCCAGAAACGGTAGCGAAGGCGACTTGCTCGCGGGCGTTGTGGGCGAGCGCGTCGGCATCGGCGAGGTTCCCGTTGCCGACCGCGTACAACGCCAACTGCGCCTGCGCCGGCGCCCATACGTTGCGGGCGTCGACACCAACGTGTCGCGCAGCGTTGCACGACCGCCGAGCGACGGTGCCGCGAGATAGACGCCGATCGCCCAACCCTCGACGCGCCTCGAAAGCTGCGCCGCGTCATCGGTGGAAGCGCTCACGCCCGCCTCCTTGAGAACGCTCCGGGTCTCGACCTCATCCGGTGCCAGATCGGCCGCACCGATCTCAAACAGCCGCTCTCAGGCGCGTAGTCGCGAGAACGGCAGACACTGCGACCCGCGGCCTGAGAGCACGAGCTGCGATGTGTCGGCGACGTTGAGCGCGAGCGCCGCGATCGCGTCACAGTTGAATGACTCCGAAATCAGATGAACGTCATCGAGGACCAGGACATGCTCGGGTGCGGTGCTCAACTCCGAGCGGACACGTTAGATCACGCTTGGCTCGAATGGCCCGGACGCCGGCAGCGCCGTGAACAGCATCGGCCTCAGCGAGAGGACCTGGTCGACGGCGGCCGCGACGTGGACCATCAGCACGACGGGATCGTTGTCGCCTTCATCGAGAGACACCCAAGGGATTCCCGTGATTGAGCCGCTCCAGAAGCCCGCCCCTCGCGACCGTACCCGGACGCTCGATCGTCGCGACGAGCTTCGTGGCGATCACCCCGGCCGGCAGCGGCCGATCGCGGCCGCCGAGAGGAGCCGCGGGCACTGTTGTGTCGCCTGAGCTACGGGTCAACGGACTGGTTCGGAACGAGTCACCCCGCCAACGATACGCACCCGGTGCGCCTCGCGGGAAACCGACTAACCTGACTTCACCGTTCATACCTGAGGAGAGGTCTGGGTGAGCGAGGTGGCTCGCCGGGCCGGGAAGGAAAGAGCTGATGACGCCGAAGAACCTCCAGGAGGTCCTGGATGCGGCCGGCAATACCGTCGAACTGCTGCGCAACTCGCAGATCGGCGCCTACATCTACCCGGTTGTCCCGTACGAGTTCAGCAACTGGCGCCGGGAGCAGCGCGCCTGGCAGAACACCGCCGTCCTCTTTGACCAGTCCCACCACATGGTCAACCTGTTCTTCAAGGGACCCGACGCACTGAAGCTGATATCCGACACCGGCGTCAACAGCGTCGCGAACTTCCCGGTTGACATGGCCAAGCAGTTCGTTCCCTGTACGCCCAGCGGCCACGTGATCGGCGACGGCATCCTGTTCCACCTCGCAGAGGAAGAGTTCGTCTGGGTTGGCCGGGCACCGGTTGCGAACTGGCTCCAGTATCAGGCGGAGAGTGGCGGCTACAACGTCGAGGTCGAGAAAGACGACCGTTCGCCGAGCCGGCCCTACGGCAAGTCCGTCTCGCGCAAGGTCTGGCGCTTCCAGATCCAGGGGCCGAACGCCTGGGCGGTGATCGAGAAGCTCAACGGCGGGCCGCTTGAGCAGTTGAAGTTCTTCCGGATGGCGGAGATGCAGCTCGGTGGCGAGTCCGTTCGCACCCTCCGTCACGGGATGGCGGGCGCGCCCGGACTCGAGTTGTGGGGACCGTATGGAAGCTACGACAAGGTGAGGGAGGCGATTCTCGAGGCAGGTCAAGAGTTCGGCCTCGAGCCGGTGGGGGCGCGCGCGTACGCGTCCAACACGCTCGAATCGGGCTGGATACCGTCGCCGCTGCCGGCGATCTACACCGGCGAGGCGCTCCGTGGCTACCGCGAGTGGCTCGGCGCCGGCAGCTACGAGGCGACCAATGCGCTCGCCGGGAGCTTCGTGTCGGACAAGATCGAGGACTACTACCTGAATCCCTGGGAGCTGGGGTATGGCCAGTTCGTCAAGTTCGACCACGACTTCATCGGTCGCGACGCGCTGGAGCAGATCGATCGCGACGCGCAGCGCAAGAAGGTGACGCTCGCCTGGGACGCAGAGGACGTCGAGAAGATCTTCAAGGCGCTGTTCGACAGGGACGGTGAGAGCTATCAGTTCTTCGATCTGCCGATCGCCAACTACGGCTCGTCGAACTTCGACTCCGTCCTCGACCCGAACGGCACGATCGTGGGATTCTCGATGTTCAGCGGTTACAGCGCCAACGAGAAGCGCGCCCTGTCACTTGCCACTGTCGACCCCGAGATCGAGATCGGCACCGAGGTGCAGGTCGTCTGGGGCGAGCCGCACGGCGGCACGCGCAAGACGACCGTCGATCCCCACACGCAGCTGAACGTGCGGGCAATCGTCAGCCCCGTGCCCTACTCCGTCGCCGCTCGGCTCGAGTACGCCGAGGGCTGGCGGACCGCCGGCCGGTAGCGGCTCGCGTCGATAGCATGGCGAGCGATGACACGCCTCGCTGAGCGGGTTGCGTTGATTACCGGCGGCGCCGGCAGCATCGGGCTGGCGACCGCACGGGCGTTCATCGACGAGGGCGCGCGCGTGCTGCTCGTCGACCTCGACGAAGCTCAGCTGCGGAGTGCCGCCGAGAGCCTCGAGTCCGATGCCGTGAGCTGGGCGGTCGCCGACGTGACCAGCTCAGAACAGGTGCAGGCCGCTGTGAACGCGGCGCTCGAGCTGTTCGGGCGGTTGGACATCGCGTTCGCCAATGCCGGCGTCTTCGGGGTGGTCGCTCCGATCACCGAGTACCCGACCGAGATCTTCGAGCGGGTGTTGGCGGTCAACGTTCTGGGCAGCTTCCTCGTGGCCAAGCATGCGCTCGCTGTGATGGGGCGCGGGGGAAGCCTGATCATCAACTCGAGCGTCGTGGGTGTCACGTCGGACTCGGCGATCGGCGCCTATGCGACCTCCAAGCATGCGCTCGTCGGGCTGATGCGAACCGCCGCGAAGGAGGTCGCCGGCCAGGGCATCCGCGTCAACACCGTGCACCCTGGCCCGACCGACAACGCCTTTCAGCACGCGATCGAGGTCGAGGCGATCGGCGCACCGGAAGACCAGGCCGCGCAGGTGTTCGAGCAGATGATCCCGCTCGCCCGCCACGCGACGCCCGAGGAGATCGCCAAGACCGTGCTGTTCCTTGCCAGCGACGACAGCGCCTTTGTGACGGGCGCCACGCTGGTGGTCGACGGCGGCTTGAGCATCTGACTGAGGGCGCGCGCAGACGACACGAATAATCGCCGGCGCGTGAACGGCGCGCCAGCTCGCCTTTGCGCGCAGTTGGGCTTGTCCAGCCGCGTGTGACAGGCCGCCGTCGCTTGCCGCGATTGGGGCGTCTATGCGAGGCTCCGCGCACGATGGCAGACGTGAAACCGCTGTGGATGCCTACCGCCGATGCCCACACCAGCTCGCAGGTGGGCCGCTACCTCGCCTGGCTCGCTGACAGTCGTGAGCTTCACCTACCCGGGTACTCGGAGCTGTGGAGATGGTCGGTTGCCGACCTCGAGGGGTTCTGGAGCTCGCTCTGGGACTTCTTCGAGCTCCGGGCGCACACGCCCTACGAGCAGGTCCTGAGCGACCTCCAGATGCCCGGTGCACGGTGGTTTTCCGGTGCGACCCTGAACTACGCCGAACACGCGGTCGGCCGCGACGAGGACGCCGGCCGTGTCGCGGTGCGTGCCCACTCGCAGTCGCGTCAGCCAATCGAGCTCAGTTTCGGTGAGCTTCGTGAGCAGGTCGCGCGCGCCCGCGCCGGGCTCCTGCGGCTGGGGGTCGGCCCGGGCGACCGCGTCGTCGCCTACCTGCCCAACATCCCGGAGACGCTGGTCGCGTTCCTCGCAACCGCCAGCATCGGCGCCGTGTGGGCTGCCTGCGCACCGGAGTTCGGTCCGCGCAGCGTGATCGCCCGTTTCGAGATGGTCAAGCCGAAGGTGCTGCTGACGATCGCCGGCTACCGCTATGGCGAGCGCTCGATCGATCGCCGGGCCGACGTGGCCCGGATCCGCGCCGCTCTCCCGGACCTCGAGCACACGGTGCACGTGCCCTATCCGGGCGGCGATGACGACGCGCTCCCCGAGGCCACCGGGTGGGACAATCTGCTCGCCGAGCCGGGGCCGTTGGCATTCGCGATACTGCCTTTCGACCACCCGCTGTTCGTGCTGTTCTCATCCGGGACGACCGGCCCTCCGAAGGCGATCGTTCACAGCCACGGCGGCATCCTGATCGAGCACTTCAAGAACCACGGCCTCAGCTGGGACCTGCAGCCAGGCGATCGTCTGATGTGGTTCAGCACGACAGCCTGGATGATGTGGAACGCACTGGTCTCGGCGCTTCTGCTCCGGGCCTCGGTCGTGATGATCGATGGCAACCCCCTGTACCCGGACATCTCTCACCAGTGGCGGCTGGCCGAGCTGACGCGGCCGACGCTGATGGGCGTCAGCCCGACATTCGTGATGGCATGCCGCAAGGCCGGCCGGCGGCCGGCAGTCGAGTTCGATCTGTCGAGCATCCGCCAGTTATGCGCCGCCGGCTCGCCGCTGCCGGCCGAGGGCTTCGACTGGGTGTACGAGCAGCTCGGTCCCGATGTGCTCCTCAACGTCGGCAGCGGCGGGACGGATGTCTGCACGGGGATCGTTCAGGGCGGGCCTCTGCAACCCGTCTACCGAGGCGAGATATCGGGACCATGCCTCGCCGTCGACGCTGCTGCGTTCGACGCCGACGGGCGCACCGTTGTGGGCGAGCTCGGCGAGCTCGTGATCCGCTCGCCGATGCCATCGATGCCGATCGGCTTCCTCGACGACCCTGGCGACCGTCGCTACCACGCGGCCTACTTCGAGTACTTCCCGGGCGTCTGGCGCCACGGGGACTGGATCCTGTTCACCGAACGCGGCAGCTGCGTGATCACAGGCCGATCCGACGCCACGCTCAATCGCGGCGGCGTCCGGCTCGGCACCGGTGAGCTCTATACGGTCGTGGAGGAGATGCCGGCGATCGTCGACAGCGTCGTCGTGCACCTGGAGGATGACGACGGCGGACCCGGCGAGCTGCTGCTGTTCGTAGCCCTCGCCGACGGCTGTGAGCTCGATGACGAGTTGCGCAGGCAGATCAGGCTGGCGGTGCTCGATGCGCTCTCACCACGTCATGTCCCCGATGCGATCGAAGCGGTCCCGGCGATCCCGCGGACGTTCACGGCCAAGAAGCTGGAATTGCCGGTCAAGCGGATCCTGCAGGGAGCCCGCGCCGGAGGACGTCGCCAGCCGCGACGCGCTGGCGGACCCCGGAGCACTGGACGCGTTCGTCGCGTTTGCCGCCACGCGCCGCGAGCGCACCGGCGCCGCAGATCGCGAATAGCTAACGAGCTCGGCGGTCCACCACTCGGACCGCCTTGCCCTCGCTGCGGGGGATGCTCCCCGGCTCGCGGACCGAGACCGCGATCCTCAGGCCCGTGTGCTCGCGCAGCAGAAGCTCAAGGCGGCCGCGCAGCCGCTCCAAGTCATCGCCTGCGGCAGCTTCGCATTCGAGCGTCAGCTCGTCGAGCAGGCCGGGACGCTCAACGATCAGCCGGTAGTGGGCAGCCACGCCGGCGACACCGAGCAGCACGTGCTCGACTTGCGAGGGGAACAGGTTGACTCCGCGCACGATCAGCATGTCGTCGTGGCGCCCGCGCAACCCGGTTAGGCGGACTGTGGTACGCCCGCACTCGCAGGGCTGATCGATCACGCAGCCGATGTCCCCGGTGCGATAGCGGATCAGCGGCATCGCCTCCTTCCTCAGCGTCGTGAACACGAGCTCGCCTTCGTGCCCCGGACTGAGCGGCCGGCCCGAGCCGGGGTCGATCACCTCGACCAGAAAGTGGTCCTCCTGCACGTGCAGACCGGAGCGCGCGACAAGGCACTCGGCGGCGACCCCGGGACCGCACATCTCAGACAAGCCATAGAAGCTGATCGCCGCGACGCCGAGCCCGACCTCGAGCTTGGTCCGCATGCCCTCGGTCCACGGCTCACCACCGAACAGCCCGATCTGCAACGCCGAGGTGGCCGGCGCGACGCCCTGCTGCGCGAGGGCGTCGGCGATCGCGAGCGCGTACGACGGCGTCGAGGCGAGCACGTCGGCGCGCAGGTCGCGCAGCAGCGTCGCCTGCCGGGTGGTGAATCCGCTCGAGACCGGCACAACCGTCGCCCCGATCCGCTCGCCTCCCTGATGAAAGCCGAGGCCGCCGGTGAACAGACCGTAGCCGTTGGCGTTGTGAACCACCATTCCCGGCCGGACACCGGCCATCGTCATGCAGCGCGACATCAGTTCGGTCCAGTGCTCGATGTCGGACCGCGTGTAGCCGACAACGGTCGGCTTACCGTGCGTTCCGCTGGAGGCGTGTACGCGGACGAGCTCGTCGCGCGGCACCGCGAGTAGACCGAAGGGATAGTGAGCGCGCAGGTCGGCCTTCGACATGAACGGGATCCGGGCGAGCTGCTCGAGCGCGTCGACTTCCTGCGCGGCGGTGATCCCGGCTGCCGACAGCCGCTCGGCGCCCGGGCGTTGGCAGCGCAGCACCCGTCCGATCGTTTCCTGCAACCGCGTGAGCTGAAGCGCCTGCAGCCGCTCGCGACCAAGCCTCTCGACCGCGTCCCAGATGTCCGGCTCAGATGCTCCGGCCGGCGGCATTCCAGTGCTCCTCGAGGTTGTGCACGAGCCCTGGACTGAGGTGGCAGTACGCCTGGTCGCGGGCATAGGAGGCCATGTACTGGCGGAACGTATCGAGTGGCTCCTGTCCGACCCGCAGCGCGCGGCGGTTCGCCACTGCACTGATCAGGCCGGAGTTCGTCAGCAGATCGATGCGCCGCTCGATCGCTGTGTCGATCTCACCCGGCTCGACCACCTCGTCGCATAGCAACGCTGCATCATCTGCCCCCGCCACCCACTCGCGTCCGGACAGAATCGCCTGCCGCGCCGCACGGTCGCCGACGAACCGCGGCAAGCGCAGGTTGGATGCGCCCGGAATGATCCCCTCCTTACGCGCGGGCAGGTAGAGGCGCGATCCGCGGA
The DNA here is from genome assembly GCA_963742025.1 of uncultured Solirubrobacterales bacterium. GTDB lineage: Bacteria > Actinomycetota > Thermoleophilia > Solirubrobacterales > Solirubrobacteraceae > Palsa-465. Next base: position 250,252 of record CAVUKF010000001.1, on the reverse strand, counting down.
TCGCGATCACATGGTCGACGACGTGCAGCAGCTGGCAACCGCCGCCGATCGCGAACCTCTCGACTGCTGCGATCCAGAGCTTCTCTGCTGTGGCACCACCAGCATCCGCCACATCGAGCTCCGCGGTTTGGACACCCCGGTAGATCTTGTGTACGTATCCGAGGTCGCGGATCAGGTAGAACAGGAAGTCGATCCGCCCGTGGTAGAGGTGGGTCAGGTTGATGCCCGAGCAGAACACCCGCTCGCCGGGATAGCGGGGATGGTCGACGACACCGCCCCGAAGCACTCCGACCTCGATCTCGGGATCGAGCAGGATCAGGTCGACCGCGACCTCGGTCGCGCCGAGCGTCGAGCAATCCTCGGCGTTGAGGTGGCGCGGGTTGCGCAGCTCGAGGATCCCGGCGCGACCGCGCCGTGTGAGGCGGACCGGACCGAAGTCGATCTCGCCGTCTGCGCGGAACGAGTCGATCCGCTCGAGCGCCTCGGGCGTCGGTGCGAGCATCGCATCGATCAGCGTCGCCCCCTCAACCGGGAGTTCGAGGATCCGGGCCAACAGCAATCCCTGAGCGAGCTCGATCCCTTGTTTGTCGGCCAGCGGCCGCGCGCGCTCGGCCTCGAGCTCGGCGCGGGTCGGCACCAGGCCGGGGACGCGCTCTGCGGCCGCATAAAGGAGCTCGTCGATTCGCAGCGCCCCGCCGGCGGCAGCGGTCAGCTCGTTGTAGAGATCGGCGACCGACAGGCCGGCTCGCGCCAGCAACTCGCTCTGGTCGTTCTGGTTGATCACGCAGGACTCCTGTGGCTATGGTTGGGCCGATGCCTGGATTGATGCCCGGGAGCGCCGGCCTCGTCACGGGAGCAGCGAGCGGGATCGGGCGCGCCTGCGCGATCCGCTTCGCGAGCGAGGGCGCAGCCGTGATCGTCGCGGACCTGGAATCCGCGCGGGCCGGCGGCGAGCAGACGGTCGCGCAGATCGAAGAGCTCGGCGGCCGGGCTGAGTTCCTTGCCTGCGACGTTTCGGACTCGGCCGACAACGAGGCGCTCGTGGCTCACGTCGTAGAGCGCTTCGGTCGGCTCGATTTCGCACACAACAACGCCGGCATCGGCGTCCATCGGCTGCTCCACGAGACTCCCGAGGAGGAGTTCGACCGGGTGATCGCGGTAAACCTGCGCGGCACCTTCCTCGGGATGAAGTATCAGATCGCCGAAATGCTCCGTAATGATCCGCCGTTCCGCGGGACGATCGTCAACACCTCGTCGAATGCCGGGCTGCGGGCCGTGACGATGCTCAGCGCCTACGCGGCCAGCAAGCACGGAATCCTCGGGCTGACCAAGAACGCGGCGGTCGAGTATGCCAACGAGGGGATCCGGGTGAACGCCGTCTGCCCCGGGGCGATCATGACCCCGCTGATGTCCGCGCAGCCGCCAGAACGCCAACAGGAGATCCTCGCCCCACAGGCGTTGACACGTTTCGGCGAACCTGAGGAGGTCGCCGCCGCAGTCGTGTGGCTCTGCTCCGCCCAGGCCTCGTTCATCACCGGTGTGGCGCTGCCGGTCGATGCCGGCTCGGTCGCCTGGGTCTCGGCGCACCGGGCTTAGGGCCCTTGGCGCGAGCGCGTGCTCTACCATGTGCCGGGCTCGGTCACCGGCCCCGAGAGGTTGGAGAGGACAGTGAGTGAGATGGAGAATCGCCTCGAACCCGAGCGATGGCAGGTCTCTGGTGCAACCACCGCCGGCCGCCTGGAGTCGTGGGCGGGAATCCTGGCGGAGACGCACCTCGCGTTCGATGTGCACGCCACCTTCCGCACACCGGCCAGGTTCGGCGGCGCCGTCACTCGCCGCACGATCGGCGACCTCGTGCTCGTGGACTGCGCGTCCTCGCCGTTCCTGGGTCACCGCGGCCGGTCGCAGATGGGTGCGGGCGACGATCGAGCGCAGTCCGAGGAGATCCTCGGGTTTCAGTTCATCTGCCGGGGAGTCGAGCTCGTGCGCGAAGGCCGGCGGGAGATAGCGCTGAAGGCAGGCGACTTCGTCCTTTGGGACGGTATGGCGCCGACCGACGTCGAGATCGTCGAGGCGTTCTCCAAGCGCACGCTCCTGATCCCCCGCGAGCGCGCGCTGGCCGTCTGCCCGCGGCTGGCTGACGTCGACGCGATGCCGTCGCTGGCAGGAAGCGGCTCGGCCCGGTTGCTCGTCCGCTACATGCATGCACTCGCCGCCGAAGCACCACAGCTTGAGCCCGCCGCCGGCATGGCGGCGGGAAACGTCGCCCTCGAACTGCTGCGCGCCGCGGTCGAGCCGCGCGTCCCGGCGAGCCGCGCTGTCGCCCGGGCCGCGACGAGGGCCGACATCCGCCGCTACATCCGTGCCCATCTCCAGGACCCGCAGCTCGGCCCGAGCGCGATCGCGCGGGCCCACGCGATGTCGGTGCGGGCGCTGCATTCGCTGTTTGCAGATGAGGAGGCATCCGTTGCCGCGATCGTCCGCAGCGAGCGTCTCGCGCGCTGCGTGGAGGATCTGCGACGGCCCAACGCCGGCTCCGTGACCGAGATCGCGTTCCGCTGGGGCTTCTGTGACGCTGCGCATTTCTCCCGCGTGTTCAAGCGTTCGTTTGGCGCGACCCCGAGCGAGGCTCGGCGGGCGGCGCTGGACGGGACCGCCGCGTTCGCCGGTCGGCCGGAGCTTGGCCGGCATTCCTCACAGAGCCCCGAGCAGGTCGGCGATGCTGTCGATGACCGCGTCCGGGCGCTGGCGCTGCGGTAGCTGCTCGGGTGCGATCGCGCCGCTGATCCCGGTGCGGACGAGCACGGTGCGCGAGCCCCCGAGGCGGCCGAGCGCGATGTCCATGCCGAGATCATCGCCGATCACCGCCAGCTCGAACGTCGGTAGGCCAAGCCTGGCGCTGACCTCTGCCAGCGCGGCCCGGGACGGCTTGCCGACGATCTTCGGCCGGGCTCCGGCGGCCTTCGCGATCGCCGCCGTCACCATCGCGCCCCGACTGAAGATCGGTCCATTGGCGCCGGCGTAGGCTCGGGCGTAGCTGCCGGCGAGCAGCGGAGCCCCACGGCTGACGGCGCGAGCTGCGCGCTCCAGTTGCCCCATGTCGAGCTCGTCGATGTGGGCCACGAACACCGCCTCAGCCTCCTCGCTCAGCGCCACTCGGATTCCGGCCGCGGCCATCCGCCCGCGCGTCGCCTCGGTCGCGAAGATCAGCACCGGCCGGCCGGAGTGGCGGCGATGCAGGTAGGAGATCGCGCTCTCGACCGGCGTCAGCAGCTCCGCATCGCTCACCGGGAGACCGTCCTCCCGAAGCTCTTGCGCAATCGTGTCGGCAGCGATGTGGCTGCCGTTGGTGAACAGCACCAGCGGGCGCCCCGAAGCCCGGATCCGCTCGAGCACGCCGGACGCACCGGGCTGCGGACGGGCGCGACCGTCGGGACCGCGCTGCACGAGCGTGCCATCGAGATCGAACACGAAGCCACGGACGTCGTCGAGCCGGATGCGGCCGTCGGCCGTCGGCCGATCAGCGGGCACGGCGCCAGAGCACTGTGTCATCGCCCTTCACGAGCGACAGCTGTGAAATCGCCGGCCGTCGAGCCAGCTCTTGCAGCAGGACGACGATCGGTGCTCGCCCTGGCCTGGCGCTCGGCGGCGGCGCCGGGCGCCCGGCTTCCGAGATCATCGCGTCTACCTGCTCGGCCGGCATCGTCAGGCGCAGCAGCAGTTCCTCGTCGGAGATACGCGGTCCGAACCGCGCGCGAGCGCCCTCCAGCGTCAGCGGCCGCAGCTCGCCCAGTTTGGCTGCCTGCGGTCGCTCGAGGACGCGGTCGGCGATGCCCGGATCGACCGGCGCCGGGGGCTCACCGTAATGGCCGAGGAAGTAGCGGACCGTCTCGTCGGACACCGTCGTCCACCGCTCGCCGTCGATCACGTTCCTCGCCGCCTGGCTGGCCATGAACTGCGAAACGGGCGTCACCAGGATCGGATAGCCCATCTCGGCGCGCACCCGCCCAACCTCCTCCAGCACCGCCTCGAACAGCTCCGGCCGGCGCAGCTCCGTCAGCATCCGGCGGGTCGTGCTGACCATCCCTCCCGGAAGCTGATGGCGGTAGTAGGCGGCATCGAACTCCTGCGGGGTCCCGGCCGGCAGGCCCTTGACCCGGCCCACTTCATCGAAGTGGGCCGACACGACCCGCTGCGCGTCGAGGTCGAGCGCATGCTCGTACCCGGCCGCCTGCAGATTGCGGACGGTCGAGAGCACCTCCGGCTGGGCCGTGCCCCGCGACAGCGCACCGGACCCGGTATGCAGCACCTGAAAGCCCGCCTTGACACCCTCGGCGTAGACGAGCGGCGCCAGTCCGATCGTGCAGTGGCTGTGAAGCTCGGTCACACGCTCGCCGCCGGCGGCGGCGAGGAAGTGGGGCGCCAGCTCGCGAACGGCGTCGGGAGTCAGGAGTCCGCCGGGGTCCTTGAGGTACAGGCGATCCATCTGCTCGCACGATGCCATCGCCGCGGCACGCTCGGCGTAGTACTGGTGAGTGTGCACCTCGCTGATCGAATACGTGAGCCCGATCACGATCTCCTGCACCCCTTCGGCCCGCGCCATCGCGGCGAGCCGCTTCAGGCGCTCAGGATCGTTCGAGGGGTCGGCGATCTGAAATCGGCGGATGCCGTTGCGGACCACCAACCGAAACGAGAGCCGCATCAGCTCCTCGTCCGCCGGGACCCACGAGATGAACCGCATCCCAGTCGTGATCATGCTGAGCGGCGTGTCCGGCATCGCGGCGCTGATCAGGCGGATCCGCTCCCAGGGGTCCTCGCGGTGGAAGCGCACCGAGACCGCCATGTGAGTGCTCGACGTGAAGTCCAGAGCGTGATAGCCGACCCGGTCCATCGTCGGAGCGATCGCGAGCAGATCGGGCGTCGTCAACCCGGTCGCGCTCCAAAGGCTCTGGTTGCCGTCTCGAGTGCTCGTGTCGATCAGCTCCACGATCGGGCTCATGCGCACAGCGCTCCCCGCAGCGCGGGCAAGCGCTGCTCGAGCCATCGCGTGCTGAGGGCGCCGTCGATGAGGTCCGGGTCGCGGAGCACCCGGCAGAGCAGTTCGCGGTTCGTCGCGACGCCTTCGATCTCGGCTCGCTGCAGCGCTTCGAGCACGATCGCGATCGCCTCGGCGCGGTCGGCGCCGTGTCCGATCACCTTCGCCAGCAGCGAATCGTAGAACGGCGGAACGACGGTCCCGGACTCGCAGTGAGTGTCGACCCGCAGTCCCGGCAGCGAGGGAAGCGAGAAGACCGTGAGCGTGCCCGGGCTCGGGCGGAAGTCGTGTTCGGGGTCCTCGGCGGTCAACCGGCACTCGATCGCGTGGCCGGCCAGCTCGATCTCGTCCTGAGTGTGGCTGCACCGCTTCCCGTCGGCGATTGAAAGCTGCTCGCAGACGAGGTCGGCGCCGGTGACCGCCTCGGTCACCGGATGCTCCACCTGAATCCGGCAGTTCATCTCGAGGAAGTAGATGTTCGCCGCTCGAGGCATCGAGCACGAACTCGACGGTTCCCACGTTGCGATAGGAGATCGCTCGAGCGAACGCCACCGCATCGGCTCTGATCGCGCGCAGCGACCGTCGGATCGAGCAGCGGCGCGGGCGACTCCTCGATCAGCTTCTGGTAGCGGCGCTGGACCGAGCAGTCGCGCTCGCCGAAGTGGATCACGTCGCCGTGCTCGTCGGCGGCGATCTGCACCTCGACGTGCCTCGCCGCCTGCGATAGCGCTCGAGGAACACGCGCTCGATCGCCGAACGCGGCGCCCGCCTCGCTGCGCGCGAGGTTGAGCTGTGCCTCGAGCTCGCCCTCGTCGCGGGCTAGCCTGATCCCGCGCCCGCCGCCGCCGCCGGCCGCCTTCAGCAGGACCGGGTAACCGATCTCGCCGTGCCGCTGCGGTGGCGTCCGCGCCATCCCCGAGCTCCTCGCCGGCGAGCACCGGCAGGCCGGCGCCGAGCCGCCTGAGCCGCGCGCCCGCAGCTTGTCGCCCGCCAGCTCGATCACTGCGGGTGGCGGGCCGACGAACACGAGCCCGTGGCTCGCGGCGCGGCGCGCCAGACGGGGCTCTCCGACAGGAATCCGTAACCCGGATGGATCGCGTCGCAGCCGCGTGCCGAGCGCCGCCTGGACGATCAGATCGTCGCGCAGGTAGCTGTCGGCGGCCGGGCCCGGGCCGATGCACACCACCCGGTCGGCGTTTCGCGCCGCGAGCGCCGTCACGGTCGACATCGGAGGCGCCGACCACGCTCTCGAGGCCGAGTTCGCGGCATGCCCGGACGATCCGCAAAGCGATCTCGCCGCGATTGGGCACGAACACTCGGGCGATCGTCATCGCACGCTCTGCCCGGTCAAGCCACGCGGAACAGCGGCTGACCGTACTCGACCATCTGGCCGTTCTCTGGGCAGACCTCGGTGATCGTGCCCGACACCCCTGCCGGCACCGAGTTCATCATCTTCATCACCTCGATGATGCAGACGATCGTGTCAGCTGCGACGCGACTTCCGACGTCGACGAACGGCGCCTGCCCGGGCCCTCGGCGCGGTAGAAGGTGCCGAGCATCGGCGCCTCGATCGCCGACAGTCGATCGCCGCCGTTCGGTTCCGCGATCCCCGATCGGTGTCGTCGGCTTGGGAGGGCCGATCCAAGGCGGCGCTGAGCGCCGCAGAAGGCTCGGTCGCAGCCGTCTGCGGGGCACCCCTGCGCACGTGCAGCGAGAACCCGCCGGTCTCGATCCGCAACTCCTGGAGCGGAGACTCGTCGATGATCGCCAGGATCTCCCGGATGTCGTCGTCGCTGAGCGCCATCTGGATCAGCTCCGGCCCGGCGAGGTCTCGGCACCCGCTCCGAACGTGCTCATCACGAGCCAGATCGCGGATCTCCCGCAGCGGGTCGGCTCGGCGGCTTGAGGCACGCCGTCACCGGGCGCGATTGGAGCACGAACAGCCGGTTCGTCAGCGCACGGTCGCGCGCGATCGCCCATTCGATGTCCTGGTGGCAGCCGAACGCCGCTGGATCCGGCGAGCGACACCGAGCAGCGTCAGCCAGCTCGCCCGCCGACAGACACGCGACGTCCCGGAGCTCTGGCGCGACCGTCGCGCCTGCACGTGCCCGCGCCTGCGGGCGCAGGCACGCGTTCGCACACGCTTGTCGCCGATCCGCTCGCGCACCACCTCGCCGGTGACCTTGCTGAGCAGGTACTCGTCGGGCGTGACCTCGCCGCCGACGACCGCCTCCCCCAGCCCCCAGCTCGCGTTGATCGCGACCATGCTCGGATCGCCGCTCACCGGATTGATCGTGAACATCACGCCCGACACCTCGGCATCGACCATCAGTTGGATCGTCACGCCCATCGTCGGTGCTCTGATCGCGTCGACCAGCGCGGGCGCGGTAGCTGACTGCGGTCGTGCTGTAGAGGCTCGCCCAGCAGTCGCGCACCGCGCCGACGACGGCCTCGGCGCCTCGGACCCAGAGAAACGTCTCCTGCTGCCCGGCGAACGTCGCGCTGTGGCTGTCCTCGCCGATTGCGCTGGAGCGGACCGCCACTGGCGGCGCCGGCTCGCCTGCGTCACGCGCCAGCTCCTCGCAGCCCCGGTCGATCTCCGCTGCGACCGCCTCGGGAACGGGCGCCGCGCGGATCGCCTCGGCGACCGCGGCGCATGCGCGGTCAACCTCCCCCAGATCGTCGATCTCAACCGATGCCAGACGCCGTTCGAACGCTGCCGCCAGGCCCGACTCCGTGATGAACGCCTCGAACGCCGCGGTGCAGAGCGCGAACCCACCCGGTACGGGGATCCCGGACGCCAGCAGCTCGCCGAGGTTGGCGCTCTTGGCGCCGAAGCGAGGCTCCTCGCCGCGGTGCAGTTGCGCGAGCGGAAGGCTGTACGACGGCCCCGCTGCCGGTGATCGCCCACCTAGCGGCCGTCCCGCTCAAGCAGCGTCACGGTGCCCTCCGTCCGTCGACGCGAATCATCTGGCCGGTGCGCACCCGTGAGGTCGCGCTCCCGTGCCGACGACCGCCGGCAGCCCGTACTCGCGGCAGACGATCGCGGCGTGCGACATGACGCCGCCGACGTCCGTGACGGTCGCCCTGATCTTCGAGAAGATCGGCGCCCAGGCGGGCGAGGTGCTGCCGCAGACCAGGATCTCGCCGTCGCGCACGTCGGCGATCTCGGCCGCCGACCTGACGACGCGCGCGATCCCCTCAACCGTGCCGGGCGAAGCCGCAGCTCCGTTGAGCACGGTGCCGCCGTCCTGCTGGCGCGCCCACTCCTGAACGCGCTCGGTCGTCACCCCCCACAGCATGATCGTCATCGGGTCGGTGATCGCCTCAGGCGTGACGCCCAGCGCCGGCGGCGGCGTCCAGGAATCAAGGGCGGCGAGGATCTGCTTGCGGCGCGCGACGATTGGGGGCCAGTGATGGGGGCCGGCCGCATCGCCGCCGGTCGCCCACGTCAGCACGAGCTCGTCGAGTGCCGAGGCGACCTCGTGACGCGTCAGCTGGAAGACGTCCTCGCGCTCACCGAGAAAGCCGTGACGCGCCAGCAGCTCTCCGAACTCGCGAATCTTGTTCCACCAGCGGGTCAGGAACCAGTAGTCACAGAAGAACTTGTGCTCCTCAACATACGGGAAGACGGTGCGCGAGAGCGCGAGCAGGTCGTTGAAGGGGCCGCGCGCGTTCTCGTCCAGCAGTTCGGCGTAACCATCGGCGAGACGGTCGCGCTCTCGCTCGATCGCCTCGGTCGGCCGCTCGATCTGCTCACCCGCCCGGAGCGCGGCGACATGACCGATCAGTGCCGCATAGGGGATGCTCGGGTCGTCGAGCCAACTGCAGTAGTAGTGGTAGAGACCGTCGCCCGTCGCCATGTTGAACCACGGGTCCTTGACCCGCTCGAGCTCCTGCAGCCACTGACGCCCGGCCTCGCTGCCGGCGAGCGCCGCGTCGACTTCGGCGGGCGTTCGGCCCTCGACAAAGGCCGCGTCGAGCCCGGCATCGATCGCCAGGTGCGCCAGGCGACGCAGCTCCGCATCCGGCTTGAACAGCAGCACGTCGATCCCGGCGACCATCTGGGCGATGTGCTGGTCGGGGATGTCCGGCAGGTTTCCCTTGCATAGCTCGACGAACGTCCCGTAGGCGCCGTAGCCGAGCAGCAGGAACTCGAAGTGGTGCTGCCACATCAGATCGCACAGGCGCAGAGCGCGTCCGTAGGCGTTCAGCACCTCGTAGAAGGCGGTGTTGCGATCGTCACCGAAGGCGACCTCGTCGGGCTCGTACTCCGGTAGATCAGGCACCGCAAGGTCGTCCAGCTCCTGGATCAGCGCCTCCATCTTCGTGCGCCATTTGCCGTAGAGCTCGCTCCAGTTCCGGTAGTAGTAGCCGGCCCGCTCCTGGAAGAACCCAGCGCGCTGCGCGATCATGGCGGGATCGGTGACCGGGTTGCCCGAGATGTACACATACCCGTTGACGATCCGGTAGTCGATGCCCATCGCCGGGGGCACGGCGAAGACGCGGTTCTGCCACGAGCCGACCGCCTGGTAGGGCGAGTCGATGCAGATCACGTCGAAGGCCGGCATCGGCACCGGGAAGTGCATCGAGTTCCAGAACCAGAACCGGTTCTCGTCCTTGTCCCGCCGATGCTCGTCGAACAGCGAGTAGTACGGGTACATCTCCTGCCAGCCCTCGGCACCGGGCGGAGCCTCGATCGAGAAGGGGCTCGGGAAGGCGCTGAGCGCAGGCGTTGAGCTGACCATCGGAACCTCCATCTCGCTGCGGATCGCTTGACCGCGACCGCTTGGACCCGCTTATAGGTGATTGTCGCCGATCCGGTCAAGACCGCTTGCATCTCCGTGCAGGCCGCCTTGCGCGAGGGCGCTGGATTCCCGGGGCGTCGCCGATTTCGACTGCGCGCGGACCGGTGCTGATTACGATCGGACGCCTTGGCACAGGCAGCTCAGCCCGGTGTGATCCGCGTCAGCGAGGTCGCCGAATTCGGCGGATTCGAGATGCTGGCGTCGAGCGAGCGTCCGTGGCCCGTGCCGGGCGCCGGCGAGGTGATCGTCCGAATCGGCGCCGCCGGCGTCAACCCCGCCGACCTCGCTGCCCGCTCCGGCGCCGTGCGCCGCCGGCTGCCGGACCTGCGGTTGCCGTTCGTCCCCGGCTGGGACCTCGCCGGCGTCGTCTGCGCGGTCGGCGAGCAGGCCGGAGGGTATGCGGTCGGTGATCCCGTCGTCGGCATGATTCCGTGGATCGAGATCGGCGGTCGCGCCGGCGCCTACGCTGAGGCGGTGGCTGTCGATCCGTCCTGGCTGGCGCCGCGACCGGCCGGTCTCGACGAGATCTCCGCCGCGACCGTGCCGCTCAACGCGCTCACGGCCCGGCAGATGCTCGACCTGATCGGCGCGCCGCGCGGCGCCACGCTGCTCGTCACCGGCGCGAGCGGCGCGGTCGGCGGCTTCGCGACGCAGCTGGCGGTCCAGGCTCGGCTGCGAGTGCTGGCGATCGCCGCCGACGGCGACGAGGACTGGGTGGCCGGTCTGGGTCCGGACGAGGTCCTGTCGCGCTCGACCGATCTCGCTCACCTGCGGGGAATCGACGCCGTGATCGATGCCGTGCCGCTCGGCGACGCCGCCGCGGCGGCGGTGCGCGACGGCGGTGTCGCCGTCTTCACCCGGCGCGTGCAGCTCGCCGCCGGGCGCAAGCTACGCGTCGAGATGCCGCTCGTGCGCTGCGACCCGGCGCTTCTGGCGGAGCTGACCCGCCGCGTTGCGGACGGCTCGCTGCGGACGCGCGTGGCGCGGACGCTCGATCTGGGCGACGCCGCCGAAGCCCACCGGCTCGTCGAGAACGGTGGCCTGCGCGGCAAGGTAGTGCTCAAGACAACCTGAGGAGGGAAGCTGAATGGCGCGAATCCTGCTGGTACATGGAGCGTTCGCCGGAGCCTGGTGCTGGGAGCCGGTGCTGCCCGGCCTCCGCGGCGCCGGTCACACGGTCGACGCGATCGACCTGCCGGGGTCGGGCCAGGACGACACGCCGGTGGCCGACGTGACCCTCGACGCTTATGCCGAGCGCGTCTGCCGGGCCCTGGCCGAGGGCCCGCCGGCCGTGCTCGTCGGACACAGCATGGGTGGCATCGTGATCACCCAAGCCGCCGCCCGCTCCCGGATCTCCTCACCTCCCTCGTCTACGTCGCCGCGTTCCTTCCCGACGACGGGCAGAGCCTGTCGGATCTGACGGCGCTGCCCGAGGCGGCCGATGACCAGGTGCAGGCCAACCTCGTCGTCGAAGGCGACCCGCCGGTGGCGACGCTGCCCGCGGCCGCTGCGCGTGACGCGGTGTTCGGCTGCTGCGACGATCAGCAGGCGGCCTGGGGCATGGCGCAGCTCGGGCCCCAGCCGGTGGTCCCGTTTACGCAGCCCGTGCGCTTCCAAGCGGCGTCGCTCGAGGCGTTCCTGGCGCTCCCGCGGGCGTATGTGACCTGCGCGCGCGACCGCGCGATCCCACCGGCGATGCAGCGGCGGATGTACACGGCCGGCAGCTGCGACCCCGTGCTGGGGATCGACACTGACCACTCGCCGTGGATCTCCCGAACGAACGAGCTGGTGGCGGCGCTCGACCGCCTTGCGACGGGCGATTAGCGTGCGGGAGGGTCGAGCGCTGATCGGCAAGAACACCTGCGCGGGCTGGCTGGCCGCCCAATGGCACCAGCGCTACGTTGATCCAGGCACGCGCGAGACGAGGAGCTGCGATGGGTGAGGTTGAGCTTTTGGCTCTGTACTGGACCGTGAGTGGGCCCGCAGACGTGCACGTCGGGCGCGAGTGGAGCACGTTTGACTGGCGCGACCGCTGCGCCGAAGCCAGGCGCGTCGGCTTCAAGGGCCTCGGTCTGTGGCACGCCGACATCGAGCATCAACTTGAGGCCACCACGCTGCCCGAGATGAAGCGTGTCTTTGATGACGCGGGCCTGCGCTATCTCCAGGTCGAGTTCCTTTGGGACTTCTTCGTTCCTCCCGGCGAGCCGGCCCGCGCGGAGTCCGACGCGCGGCGCAGGATGCTGTTCGATACCGCCGCCGCATTCGATGCCCACCACATCAAGGTGGGCAACATCCCGGGAACGCCCTGCGAGCTCGGCGAGCTGACCGAGGCGTTCGCCGAGCTCTGCGAGGACGCGGCTCGGTTCACCGATGCCAAGGTCGCCTACGAGTTCATGCCCTTCGACGTGAACGTCAACACACTCGAGGCGGCACTCGCCGTCGTACAGGGGGCCGGAGCCGCCAACGGAGGCCTCGCGATCGACACCTGGCACATGGCCAAGCTCGGGATCTCCGCCGAGGACCTGCGTGGGATCCCCCCCGAGTGCCTGCTCTGGGTCGAGCTCTCCGACGGTCGCATCGAGAACATGGCTGACCTCGTCGATGAGACCGTCAACCACCGGCACCTGCCGGGAGAGGGTGAGTTCGACATCCGTGGCTACGTCGAGGTCTGCCGAGCGCTCGGCTACGACGGACCGTGGGGTGTCGAAGTGCTGTCGGCCGAGCTTCGCAGCCTCCCGATCGAGGAGGAGTTCACACGCGCCTACGAGTCCACCGCCGCGCAGTTCGTCGCCGGCGTGGCATGAGGAGAGACGATGCAGCAGCCAGATAACGACAGGCTCGTCTGGATCTACACCCAGATGTTGCGCATCCGCGAATTCGAGGAGCGGGTCAAGCGGACCTTCGAGGAGTTCCCCGGCGTGATCCGGGGTCACACGCACCTGGCCGATGGCGCCGAGGCGTCGATCGTCGGCTCGCTGGCGACGCTGCGCAGCAGCGATCAGCTGATGGCCACCTACCGCTGCCACGGGTATCCGCTCGCGCTCGGCACCGATCCGAAGGCGATGATGGCGGAGATCTACGGTCGCTCCACCGGCCTCTGCGGAGGATACGGAGGATCGATGCACCTCGTCGATCCCGACCGCGGGTTCATGGGGACCTCTGGGATCGTCGGGCAGGGCATCCCGCAGGCCACGGGCGTCGCCTACGCCGCCCAGATCCGCAAGCAGGATCAGGTGGTGCTGAGCTTCTTCGGCGACGGAGCCTCGAAGCAGGGCGCGTTCTCGGAGTCGCTGAACGTCGCGTCGCTGTGGAAGCTCCCGATCGTCTACGTGATGGAGAACAACTCCTACAACGTCGTCACGCGCGTCGAGCAGGAGGACGCCAACGCCGCCGCCGGGGAGCCGCTGGCGGTCAAGGCCAAGGCCTTCTCGATGCCCGGCGTGACGGTCGACGGCGGCGACCCGGTCGCGGTCTACAACGCCGTCGGAGCCGCGGTCGACCGCGCACGCTCGGGCGGAGGCCCGACACTCGTCGAGTCGAAGGTCTACCGCCTCAGCGCACACGGAAACATCATCGCGCCGCCCGGCGTGCCACTGCACTACCCCGAACACGAGGCGATCGAGGTGTTCGGGGCGCGCGAGGAGTATGAGGCGGCCCTGCGCGGAGATCCGGTGCCGCGCTTCCGGGCCCGGTTGATCGCCGACGGCGTCCTCACCGCCACGGCGGCTGACGAGATCGCGTCAGGAGTCGTCGAGGAGATGCAAGCTGCAGTGCAGTTCGGGATCGACAGTCCCTATCCGGAACCCGAAGCGGCGCTCAAGTACGTCTACGCCTGACCCGAGGAGGCACAAGCCAATGGCACGGGAGATCCCCTACATCGTGGCGATCAACGAGGCTATCCACCAGGAGATGAGTCGCGACGAACGCGTCCTGTACTTCGGACAGAATCTCGCCACCACCGACAACGACGAGTTCCTGAAGTCTTTCGGGAGCGATCGGGTCCGCGTCACCCCGATCTCGGAGACCGCCGAGATCGGGATCGCGGTCGGCGCGGCGCTGGCCGGTATGCGACCGGTGGTTGAGCTGTACATGGCCGAGTTCCTGCTCGTCGCCATGGATCAGGTGGTCAACGAGGGCCCACGCTTTCGCTACATGAGCGGCGGCCGCGTGACGGTGCCGCTGGTCCTGAAGGCCGGCTACGGCTTCACCGCCGGCTGGGCCGGCCAGCACACGGGCTCGATCTACGGAATGTTCCTCGGCATCCCCGGCCTGAAGGTCGCGCTCCCGGCCACGGCCGCCGACGCCAAGGGGTTGATGGCAACAGCCATCCGCGACGAGAATCCGGTCTGCTATTTCCACCACTACCTGCTCACGCTCGAGCCCGGCGAGGTGCCGGAGGGCGAGTACCTGGTCCCGTTCGGTCAGGCGTCGGTTCGGCGCACCGGCGGCGACGTGACGATCGTCGCGACCGGCTGGATGGTCGGCAAGGCGCTGGCGGCCGCGGAAACCCTGGCGGGCGAGGGGGTCGAGGCAGAAGTGATCGATCCGCGCACACTCGTGCCGCTGGACCTCGACACGATCCTGACATCGGTGGAGAAGACCGGCCGCGTGGTGTTGGTCGACCAGGCCACCCGTCACGCGTCTGCCTCGGCGCTGATCGCCGCGGACATCGCCGAGCACGCGTTCTCGGCGTTGAAGGCGCCGGTCCGGCAGGTCACAGCACTCGACGCGACGGTTCCCTACAGCGAGCCGATGGAGGCCTACATCCTGCCGGACGAGCCGAAGATCGTCGAGGCCGTGCATCAGGTTCTCGGAACGGCGCCCGTCGCTGCCTGAGCGCCTGCCGTCGTGGGCACCCGGAAATCGAGATCCACTCCCGAACCGGCTCGGCTCGATGGTCCGACCGCACATGCGCTGCTTGGCACGATGTGGCGGATCCGCTCCTTCGAGGAGCGTGTTGCAAAGCTGAAGCGGACACTCCAGGTCCACGGCTTGATCCATCTGAGTATCGGCGGCGAGGGCGTCGCCGCGGCGGTCTGTGGCCAGTTGCGTTCCGACGACGCCGTCTACAGCGGGCATCGTGCGCACGGGCACGCGATCGCCAAGGGGAGCGAAATGGCGCCGCTGATGGCGGAGCTGATGGGCCGCAACGACGGGCTCTGCCGCGGCATCGGCGGGTCGATGCACCTGGTCGATCGCGCACACGGCCTGTTCGGAGCGACCGGCGTGGTCGGCGGGAATCTGCCGCTGGCTGTGGGCAGCGCGCTGGCGGCGCAGCTGCGCGGTTCGGATCAGGTGACCGTCGCCTTCTTCGGCGACGGCGCGGTGCAGGCCGGTTACTTCAGTGAGTCGGTCAATCTGGCTGCACTGTGGGGGCTGCCGCTGATCCTGGTCTGCGAGAACAACGGCTTCGCCGAGTTCACACCCCGGTCTGCGCACACGACGGTCGAGCGGGTATCAGACGTCGTCGCGCCTTATGGTTTCCCGCGGGAAACCGTCGAGGGCAGTGACGTGCCCGCGGTGTACGCGGCGTTCGCGGCCTGCCTCGAGATGGCTCGCCGGGGTGGCGGGCCACTGCTGCTTGAGTGCCTTACCCACCGCCGCCGGGGCCACTACGAAGGTGACCAGCAGGCGTACCGAGACCCGCTGGCAGATCAGGAATGGCGACGGCGCGACCCGCTGGCGCGCCTGCAGGCACAGGCGATCGCCGCCGGCTGGATTGACGAGCCGGGAGCGGCCCGGCTCGAGCGCGAGGCGCAGGCCGAGGTGGAGCAGGCGGTGAGCTTTGCGCGAGACAGCCCGTTTCCGCCGATCGGACTGGCCGAGCAGCTCGTCTACGCAGCGGCGGTCTGAAAGCATGGCCGAGATCGAAACCACCTTCGTGAAGGCGATCGGCGCCGCACTGGCCCGTGCGATGCGGGCGGACGAGCGGGTGATAGTGCTCGGTGAGGACGTCGCGCAGGGCGGTCCGTACACGACCACCGCCGGTCTCGCGGAGGAGTTCGGCACGGCCCGGGTGATCAACACTCCGATCAGCGAGGCGACGGTCTGTGGGGCTGCGATCGGCGCCGCTCAGGCCGGCCTGCGGCCGATCGTGGAGATCATGTTCATCGACTTTCTGACGCTCGCGCTCGACCAGCTCGTCAACCAGGCGGCCAAGGCCCACTTCATGTCGGGAGGACAGCTGAGCGTCCCGCTCGTCGTGCGGACGCAGGGCGGATCGGGGAGCCGCAGCGGGGCGCAGCACTCCCAGAGCCTGGAGGCCTGGCTGACCCATGTTCCGGGGTTGAAGGTGGTGATGCCGAGCTGCGCGGCCGACGCCGCGGGCCTGCTCGCAAGCGCGATCGCCGATCCCAACCCGGTCGTGTTCGTCGAGAACAAGGCGCTCTACTTTCGCCGCGAGCTGGTGCCGGAAAGCCCCGAGCCGATCCCGCTCGGGCGTGCGCACACCCTGCGTAGCGGCAGCGACCTGACGATCATCGCGACCTCGCGACTGGTTACCGATGCACTGGAGGCCGCAGAGCGTCTCGCCGCGCAGGGAGTCCAGGCGGAGGTGATCGACCCGCGGACGTTGGTCCCGCTGGACGCCGAGACGCTCGCCGCCTCGGTTCGCCACACCGGTCGCGCCGTGATCGCGCACGAGGCTGTGACGACCGGCGGGTTCGGCGCCGAGATCGTCGCCCGGATCCAGGATCTGGCCTTCGACTACCTAGAGGCGCCGCTTCAGCGCGTCGGCGCGCCGTTCACACCGGTCCCGGTCAGCCCGCCACTCGAGGACGCCTACCGACCAGGGTCCCAACAGATCTACGACGCGGCCCGGGTGGCGCTGGATTGGGACGGCCACGACGACGAGCCGGCGCTGAGTGGCGCGCGGGAGCGACTGTGAAGCGCTCAGACCGCCGGCTGCGCCGGGTCCAGTGCGAGCAGCGACACTCCGCGCAGGCGGGTGAGCGCGTCGCGATGGTCGAACGCGATCTCCAGGTTGGTGATCGCAAGCCGGGCGTGCTCGCGGGCCATGCTCTCTGCGCGAGCCCCCTGACGGCTCTCGATCGCCTCGATCATGACGGTGTGCTGGCGGTGGGCGATGATCAGGATGTCGCGCGAGGCGGGAAGCTCCGCCTCGGCGAGGACGAGCCCGGCGCTGGCGCCGCCGAACGGCAGCGACACGATCCCGGCCAGCGAGCGCTCGAGCAGCGGGCTTGCCGCCATGCTCACGAGCCGAGCGTGGAAGTCCTCGTTGAGGTGCACGTAGCGCTCGAAGGACTCGTAGTCGACGCCGTGAACGACCTCGGCGATCCGGTCGTTGATCGCACGCAGAGCGCGCCGAGCGCGAGCCGACGTCCCGCGTTCGGCCGCGAAACGTGCTGCCGTGCCCTCGAGCACGCCCCGAAGCTCGACGGCGTCGCGCAAGTCGGCCTCGGTGAACTGGCGCACGACGTAGCCGCCGCCGGGAAGGCCGAGCAGCAGGCCCTCGTGCTCGAGCTCGGCGAGCGCGAGCCGCAGGGGTGTGCGGGAAACGCCGAGACGCTGCACCAGCGGCAGCTCCGACATCCGGTCCCCGGGTGCGAACGCTCCGCTGAAGATCAGTTCGCGCAATTCCAGCAATGCGCGCGTGATCTGGGTTCGATTTGCAGGCCTCGCCATCTTCAGCACGTCGGCCCAGGCGTTGTGCAGAACGGATCGTCTCCACAGTGTTCCCGGGCGCCGCGCCAGTCTAAAACAGACGACCCGTTGCATGCAAGAAGCGCGATCGGAGGCTCCGAGCGGCTTGATTATGACCTTGTTAGCCACACCTTGCATGCAGCCGTCCGGCTAACTAGTATCGACGAACCTTGGGCGCTTGACCCCAGGCGCCGGGATCAGACTCAGAGGAGAGGAGACAGTCTGTGAATGCCCACCAACTTTTGCAGCGCAAGCGATTCGCGCTTGCGCTGCCGGCGGCGGTCGCGCTGATCGCGCTGGCGGGATGTGGTAGCAGTAGTAGCAGCAGCAGCAGTTCGGCGGCGTCCAGCTCGAGTAGCAGTACCGCGACGAGCACGCCGGTGTCGACCAGCACCTCAGCCTGCGGACCCAAGCCGGGCGTGCTCGCGACGGGATCGCCGATCAATATCGGGACGATCGACACCCACCAGCCAGGCACTGATTTCACCGACGGTCCGAACATGATCGCGGCGTACTTCAAGTGCGTCAACAACAACGGCGGCGTCGACGGTCACCCGCTGCACCTGTTCGTCGAGCTCGATCAGACGAACCCCGCTCAGATCACGGCCGACGCCAAGCAGCTGATCCAGTCAGATCACGTCGTCGCGATCGACGGTGTGTTCGACCTGCTGGAGTGCACGTTGGACGCGAGCTACTGGAAGTCGCTGGGCATCTACGAGATGGACGCCGGGATCTCGCCCGAGTGCTGGTCGACGACCAATAGCGCCGCCGTCAACATGGGGCCGCGCTACAGCTCCGACGGGGCGGTGCAGTACGCCCTCAATCAGGTTCACGCGTCGAAGATCGTGTTCGTGCAGTCCAACGTTCCCGGAACCGGCTACATCGCCGCCGGTCCGTCGGCGGTGGCAGCCGCATCGCACGTTCCGATTACCGAATTGACCGAGAACGTGCCGATCACCGACGCAAACTCGGTCGCGCTGAAGCTCGTCGACGAGGCAGGCTCCAACGGTTCGGTGGTGCTCAACTTCACACCGCCGGAGGCGCTGGTCATTCTCCAGGCCGCCCAGAAGCTCGGCCTCGAGGACCGGGTCAAGTCGTGGGGCTGTTCGACACCGTGCGACACCGATTTCCTGGCCAAGGCGCTGGGACCGAAGTGGGACCACAAGTTGTTCATCAACGCCGAGGCAACGGACGCCGACGACCACAACGGACCCGAGATGCAGCTCTACAAGGCGATCCTCGCCAAGTACGGATCCAGCGTCGCCGGTGGCATCGGCTCGTTCAGCCAGTTCGGCTTCCTGCTGGCCAAGTTCCTGGTGCAGGCGCTGGACACGATCAAGGGTCCATACACGATCAGCAGTGTCAACGCGGCAATCGTGGGCATCAAGGACTACAAGTCCGAGATGTTGTGCCAGCCGTGGGTCTACGGCCACCTGGCGCTGCACATTCCCAACAACGCCGACTACACGGTGACGCCTGACAACGGCAAGATGATCACCGTTCAGGGCTGCACCGCCATTTCAAGCGCGGATCCGCAGATCGCCCAGTACCGCAGCGTGGCAACGTCCGCGGGCGTCAACTACGCTCCATAGGAGGAAACGGGTTCCAGAAGAGACCAGGTCGTCTAAGGTCAGACCGACGTGTTACTTACCGGCGCGTTGTTCCCCAGCTGGCAGGACTTCCAGCCGTTCCTCATCACCGGGCTGGCGCTCGGCGGTGTCTACGCCCTCTCGGGCGTGGGGATGGTCGTCCTGTACCGGGCAACGGGAGTGCTGTACCTCGCGTTCGGAGCGGTCGGTGCCTTCGGCGCCCTGGTCTCCTGGCAACTGATCCAGTGGGGGTGGAACCAGTGGGTCGCCTACGGAGCGTGCGTCGTCTTCTCCGGCTTGGTGACACTGGCCTACGGCATGATCTTCGGCTCGGCCCTTGCCGGGCGTGAGCCGCTCGTCAAGGCGACGGCCACGCTCGGCCTGACGCTGATCCTGCTCGGTGTGATGGACCTGCTGTGGACGTCGAGCGGCGGTGAATCGCGTTCGATCTCGCTGCCGACCGACAATCACGGCTTCACGGTCGGCCAGATCAACGTGACCACGACCCAGGTGATCTGCGTGGCGACGGGGGCGGTGATCATGATCGCCACGGGAGCGTTCCTGCGCTACACCAAGATCGGAACAGCGATGCGCGCGATGGCCAACGACCGCGAGATCACGGCAACGCTCGGCGTCCCGATCAGGCGCGTCGAAGGCGCCGCATGGCTGGGCTGTGGCGTGCTCGCCGGGATCGCCGGCGTCCTGCTCGCCGATCTCGTCGCGCTCGACGCGACCACGCTCACGTTTCTCGTGATCTCGTCGCTCGCGGCCGCTCTGATCGCTCAGCTGCGATCGATCGTGATCACCTTCTTCGCGGCGCTGGTGATCGGGGTGGTCGACGCCGCGATCGAAGCCAGCCCCAGCCAGGGATTCTCGAACTATCACGACATGACGCCGTTCGTGCTCGCGGCCGCCGCGGTGCTGTTCGCCAATCGCAAGCGCGTGATCTCGACGTCAAGGACCGGGATCTAGTGCTGATCGCCAGTTCCCGATCTGCCGACCGATGACTTCCACGGGCGCTGAGACCGCCGCGCGGCCATCGTCGCCCCCAGGGCCATCGTCGTCGTCACCGAGATGGAATGCCCGCTCGCTGAGGAGGCCCGCGATCATCGTGGCCCTGCTGCTGATCGTGCTGTTGGTCCTGCCGGCGATCCTCAGCCTCTACTACATCGACACCGGTACGCAGGTAGCGGTATACGCGATCGTCGCCCTTGGCCTCAATCTCCTCGTCGGTCGCGTCGGACTGGTGTCGCTCGGCCAGGCCGCGGTCCTGGCGTTGGGAGCTTGGGTCGCCGCGCGGCTGCTGTTTGCCACCGGTTTGCCCTTCGAGGTCATTCTGATCCTCACCGGTCTGATCACGATGGTGCTGGGAACCCTGGTCGGACTGCCGGCCCTGCGGATGAGCGGCATGTACCTGGCGCTGATCACGCTGATGCTGGCCGGGGCGATCACGGTCGCACTGGCCACGATCAACTTCCCCAACGGCGGCCACGGCTTCTCTGGCTACAACGGCTCGCTCCTGCACCTTCCGGCGATCCGCCGCCCGTCGATCGCCGGATCCGACCCGGGCTTCTACCGCTACTCGGTCGTCGTTGCGAGCCTGATGTTCCTGCTCGCGCTCGTACACGTGCGCACGCGGCCGGGCAGGGCGTGGGCAGCGATCCGCCAGAGCGAATCGGCGGCGCTGGCCGCCGGGATCAACACCACGCTTTACAAGCTTTGGGCGTTCGCACTGGCATCCTTTGTCACCGGGGTGGCGGGCGGCCTGCTCGCCGGCAGCTCACGCTATCTGTACTCGATCGACTTCCAGACTCAGGACTCGATCACGCTGCTGGCGGTGGTCCTGATGGGAGGGATCTTCAGCCTGTGGGGGGCGGTCCTGGCCGGACTGCTGCTGCAGTTTCTGCCGGCGTTGCTCAACACCTGGGGGGTATCCCCGGATTGGCTCACGATCCTGTTCGGCATCGGCGTGCTCCAGGTGCTCACGACCGCGCCGGCCGGTTTGGTGGACCAGGTGCCCAAGGACGTCGCACGTCTGGGACGGATGGTGCTCGGCCTGGCGCGCCGACTCGCCCCCGCCGGGGGGCGTGCGCCGTGATCGAGGTGACCGGACTGACAGTCCGCTTCGGAGGGGTCACATCGCTCGATGACCTGAGCGTGCGTTTCGAGCAGGGGACGTGCGGTCTGATCGGACCGAACGGAGCCGGTAAGACGACGTTCTTCAATGTTCTCAGTGGGTTCGTCCGCCCCGCCACCGGCACGGTTCGCACATTCGGTGAGGACCTGCTCGGGATGGCCCACTACCGTCGTGCCCGCTGGGGACTACGGCGGACTTTCCAGACCGAGCAGGCGATCGAGGGACTGTCGGTGTTCCACAACGTTGCGATGATCCACGAGCACTCGAAGCAGAGCTCCGCCTCGCGTCGCAAGGACACGCTGGATGCGATCAGCTTCGTCGGGCTCGACGTGGATCCGCAGGCCAAGGTGGGGACGCTGGGCGCCGGCGAGCGACGCCTGGTCGAGGTAGCGCGCGCGGTCGTCGGACGCCCGCGCGTGGTGCTGCTGGATGAGCCTGCGGCCGGACTTCCCGACCACGAGACCCATCACATCGGCGAGGTGATACGGCAGATTCCAGAGCACACCGGGGCCCTGACGATTCTGGTCGACCACGACATGAGCCTGGTCTCATCCTGCTGCGAGGTGACCGCCGTACTCGACTTCGGGAAGCTGATCGCCTCAGGTCCGACCGCTGAGGTGCTCCGGGACGAACATGTGATCCACGCCTACCTGGGAACAGAGACGGTTCTGTGAGTACCGCCACGGATGCTGCGACAACCGGCGACGTGCTGAGCCTGCAGAGCCTGACGGTCGCACGTGGCGCTCGCGCGGTGGTGCGCGACGTCTCGCTCGAGATCCCGTCCGGCGAGGTGACGGCCCTGTTGGGTCCCAACGGTGCAGGCAAGTCGAGCCTGGTTCTCGCCGTGGCCGGTGTGTTGCGACCACAAGGCGGATCCGTGTTACTCGACGGTCGGGAGCTCGCCGGGCGCCGCCCTGAGAAGATCCGGCAGGCGGGGATTGCGGTCGTCCCCGAGGGCCGCAGGCTACTGTCCGAGCTCACTGTCGAGGACAACCTCCGGGTTGCGACATACGCTTGACACGCGAGCAGGCACAGGCAGGGCGCAATCGCGCCCTGGAGCTGTTCCCGGAGCTCGTGAAGCTCCTCGGCTCCCCTGCTCGAGCGCTCTCCGGCGGCGAGCAGCAGATGCTGGTGCTGGCTCAGGCGCTGGTGACGAAGCCGCGCTTCGTCTGTATCGACGAGCTGTCGCTGGGGTTGGCGCCAGTTGTGGTGCAGCGCCTGATCCCGGTCATCCGCGACATCGCCGAGTCCGGGATCGGAGTCCTGCTGATCGAGCAGTTCGCCGCCGTGGCGCTGGGTCTGGCGAACCACGCGCACATCATGGAGGGCGGCACGCTCCGGTTCTCCGGGCTCGCCAGCGAGCTGCGCGAGAACCAAGACCTGCTCCAGTCGGCGTATCTCCTGCGGGGCCAGGGCGCCCTCGATGATGCGCCGGCGACGACCACCGGGCACCAGCCGGTATGACCGTGACCGGCATCGAGCACGTGCTGATCCTGAGCGACGACATCGACGCGACCCGTGACTTCTACTGCGAGGTGGTCGGGTTGCGCGTCGGCGAGCGGCCACCGCTCGAGTTCGCCGGCTACTGGCTGTACGCGGGCGCGACCGCCTGCCTGCATGTCGCCGAGCGACGGACGTATCGCACCCACGCAGCACGTATCGGGCTGGCTGTTGCCGCCGAGGCAGGCGCCGGCGGCCAGGTCGATCACCTCGCGTTCAACGCCGGCGACTACGAGGAGCTCCGAGCGCGACTCGCACGCAACGGCGTGGCGGCGATCGCCAACACCATCCCCGGCGGACCGCGCCAGCTGTTCGTCGAGGACCCCAACGGCATGCGGATCGAGATCAACGTGAGCCACCCACGACCCAAGTGAGGTAGCAATGGCGCAGCCACAGGCAGCGGCGAAGCCGACAACCGGCGGCAGGCGTACGTCACCCCCATTTCGCGCTGATCATGTCGGGAGCCTGCTCCGGCCGGCGAACCTGTTACGCGCCCGAGAGGAGCTCGCAGCTGGACGGATCTCGGCCGAGGAGCTCGCAGCGCTGGAGGACGATGCGATCCGCGCGGCGGTCAAGATGCAGCACGACGTCGGGCTTCAGTCGGCGACCGACGGTGAGTTTCGCCGCGCGTCGTGGCACATGGACTTCATCTACCAGCTCGGCGGGATCGAGCAGGTCGCGGGCGACATCAAGGTCAAGTTCCGTAACGACGGACGGTGAGATCGAATACAAGCCGAGCGCCATCCACGTCTCAGAGAAGGTCCACCTCGACCATCCGATCTTCGCCCACGACTTTGAGTTCCTGAAGAGCGCCGTCGAGGACGGCGTCACACCGAAGCTGACGATCCCGTCGCCGAGCATGGTCCACTATCGCGGCGGGCGCGCCGCGATCGACCCGAGCGTGTACCCCGATGTGGAGGAATTCTGGACCGATCTCTGCGCGGCATACGCCGAGGAGGTGAGTTCGGTCGCCAAGCTCGGCTGCCGGTACCTGCAGTTCGACGACACGACCCTGGCGTACCTGAACGACCCGCGCCAGCGTGAGCAGATGACGGTCAAGGGCGAGGATGCCGAGCATCTGCACGAGACCTACATCCGCCACATCAACGAGGCGCTCGCAGGCAGGCCTGCCGGCCTGACCGTCACCACCCACATGTGCCGCGGCAATTTCCGCTCGTCGTGGGCGTCGGAAGGCGGCTACGACTTCGTCGCCGAGGCGCTGTTCGGGAACCTCGACATCGACGGGTTCTTCCTCGAGTACGACGACACGCGCTCCGGGGGATTCGAACCGCTGCGCTTCGTGCCGAAGGGCAAGCTCGTCGTGCTCGGGCTGATGACCACCAAGCGCGGCGAGTTGGAGACCAAGGACCTGCTCAAGCGCCGGATCGAGGAGGCTTCGCGATTCGTGCCGATCGAGCAGCTGTGCCTGTCGCCGCAATGCGGCTTCTCGTCGACCTTCGAGGGCAACGCGCTGAGCTACGAGCAGCAGGTCGCCAAGCTCGAGCTGCTGGTCGAGACCGCCGCAGGAGGTCTGGGGGTGAGCAAGGTCGCCGCCAGCCACGGACCGTTGCGCTGATGCGCGCCGCGGTTACCGAGGGGGTCGGGGCGATCGCGATGACCGAGCGTCCCGAGCCCCGCCGCCCCGGGTCCCGGCGAGGTGATCGTGCACCCGGAGGCGGTCGGGATCTGCGGCTCGGACTATCACTTCCTCTCCGGGGAGATGTCCGAGGCGGCGGGCGGGATGCAGTTCCCACGCGTCCAGGGCCACGAGGTGGCCGGCACGATCGCGGCGCTCGGTCCGAACTGCCGTGCCGAGCTTCAGATCGACCAGCAGGTCTCGCTGTGGCCGCTGCAGGCTTGCGGGCGGTGCTACCCGTGCAGCGTCGGGCGGCCCAACACCTGCGACAACTTCAGCCTGATCGGGATCCACGTCGACGGAGGACTGCAGACGCTCCTGTCCACGGGCCAGGAGCAGGTGTTCCCGATCCGTACGCAGGACGCGGCGGTCGCCGCGATGGCCGAGCCGGTCTCGATCGCGGTCCGCGCCGCGGAGCGAGGTGCGATCGGACCGGGGGAGCGCGTTGTGGTGCTTGGCGCCGGACCGATCGGCCAGTGCGTCTGCCTCGTCGCCCGTGAGCGCGGCGCCGAGGTGCTGGTCGTGGACCTCCAGGAGCGGCGCCTTGAGTTGAGCCGCGAGCTCGGGGCGGACACGTTCGTCTGGACCGGGGCGGACGAGGTCGTCGCCCACGCCCGGCGCTGGGCGGGCCGGTCAGGCCCGCCGGTGGCCGTCGACGCGACCGGAGCGCCGGCGGCCGTCCGGGCGATGGTCGACATGGTGGCCTCGGCCGGGCGGGCCGTGCAGGTGGGCATGTCGACCGCGGAGGTGTCGCTGCGGATCGGCAGCCTGACAGAGAAGGAGATCGACCTGCTCGGCGTCAGCTGCTGCGGCAGCGATGACGTTCGCCGACGCTGTCGGGGTGGTCGAGCGCAACGGCACGCTGCTGGCGCGCATGATCAGTCACGAGTTTCCCCTGGAGCAGGCGCCGCAGGCGATTCGATTCGCGATGAACAATCCGACCGAAGTGATGAAGGTGGTGATCCGCGGTGAGTGAGCAGGCGCAGCGAACCTACGATTATGTTGTTGTCGGCGCCGGGTCGGCGGGCTGCGTGCTCGCCGGGCGC
This sequence comes from uncultured Solirubrobacterales bacterium, assembly GCA_963742025.1. GTDB lineage: Bacteria > Actinomycetota > Thermoleophilia > Solirubrobacterales > Solirubrobacteraceae > Palsa-465. The sequence goes on along the minus strand of CAVUKF010000001.1, from coordinate 224,839 downwards.
CTGAGCGAGGACGCCGAGGTCAGCGTGCGCGCTGCTCGAAGCCGGAGGCGAGGACCGCCAGGCGGAGATCCATATCCCGGCGGCGTTCCCGGCGCTGTTCAAGTCAAGCCTCGACTGGGACCTGCTGGGCGAGCCCGAGCCGGGGCTCGGCAATCGCCGCCTCTACCTTCCGCGTGGGCGGATGCTCGGCGGGTGCAGCTCGATCAACGCGATGATCTACATCCGCGGGAACCGCGCCGACTACGACGGCTGGGCACGGCGCCGGCTGCGATGGCTGGAGCTATGAGGACGTTCTGCCCTACTTCAAGCGCGGCGAGGACAACGAGCGCGGCGAGGACGCCTACCACGGGGTCGGCGGGCCGACGCAGCGTGTCCGAGAGCCGCTCGATGCACCCGCTCGTCGACACGATGCTTGAGGCCGCCCGCCAGGCTGGACACGAGGCCAACCCCGACTTCAACGGCGCCCGCCAGGAGGGTGTCGGTCGCTTCCAGCTCACCCAGCGCGACGGAATGCGCTGCAGCACCGCAGATGCCTACCTCCGGCCCGCGTTGCCACGCCCGAACCTCGACGTGCTCACAGGGGCTCTCGCGCTGCGGATCCTGTTCGAGGGGAGCCGCGCGGTCGGCGTCGAGATCGCGCGTGGCGATCGTATCGAGCAGATCCGGGCGGAGCGGGAGGTGATCCTGTCGGCCGGGGCGCTACCAGTCGCCGGTGCTGCTGATGCTGTCGGGCATCGGGCCCGAGGACCAGCTGTCACCGTTCGGGATCGAGGTCCGTGAGCCGCTGCCGGTCGGTCACGGACTGCAGGACCACTGCATGGCGCAGGTCAACTACCTGACCGACGAGCCGTCGCTGTTCATGGCGGTGACACCCGAGAACCTCGCCCTGCTCGAGTCCGAGGGTCGCGGGCCGTTGAGCTCCAACATCCCCGAGGCGGCCGGCTTCTTCCGGGCTCGGCCCGGCGTCGACGCGCCGGATGTGGAGTTCCACTTCGCCCCGTCGCTGTTCTTTGACGAAGGGCTGACCGCGCCTTCGCGATCACGGCTATTGCTTCGGCCCGGTCGTGATTCACCCCACGAGCCGCGGCCGGGTGACGCTGCGCACCCCGCTGCCCGACTCAAAGCCACGGGTGCTGTGCAACTTCCTGACCACCGAGGAGGACCGTCAGAGCATGATCGAGGGAATGCGGCTGGCGCTCGAGATCGCCGCCCAGGCGCCGCTGCGCGCGGTCGAGCGGGAGCCGTTCAGCGTGCCGGACGTCAGACTCCGTCGAGGACCTGACCGCTTTCGTCCGGCGCACCGGCCAGTCGGTCTACCACCCGACCTCGACCTGCGCGATGGGCTCGGTCGTGGACCCGCAGCTGCGGGTCTACGGCTTCGAGCAGCCTGCGCGTGGTCGACGCCTCGGTGATGCCGGAGATCACGCGAGGCAACACGAACGCTCCCACGATCATGATCGCCGAGCGCGCCGTCGATCTGATCCGCGCGTCCACCTGACCTCCAACCACGAACAGGAGCCTGCCATGAGCACCGCAGCCGAGCACACCACAACCTCCGATGCCACGCCCGACCGAGACTGTCGCACCGCTACTTGACGAGCGCAGCTGGAGCGGTCGGATCTTCAGCGACGGCTGGGTCGATGCGCCCGCCACGATCGATAGCGTGGAACCGGCCACGGGAGCGGTACTCGGCACTGCGGGCGCCGGCGACGCTGCGGCCGTCGCCCGGGCAGCGGCCAGCGCCGCGCTTGCACAGCCCGAGTGGGCGGCGCTACCCGCACCGGAGCGGATGGCGGTGGTGCGACGCGCCGCGGAGCTACTCGAGCGCCACCGCCCGGAGCTCGAGCGCTGGCTGATCCGCGAATCGGGATCGATTCCGGGCAAAGCCGCTCAGGAGATCACCGCCTCGGCCGGCCAACTCGAGATGGCTGCGTCGCTGATCGCCCACCCGCTCGGACATGTGCTGCCGACGCTCACGCCAGGCAGAACGAGCACGGCGCGGCGTGTGCCGGTCGGCGTGGTCGGGGTGATCACGCCGTGGAACTTCCCATATGTCCTGGCGATGCGCTCGGTCGGACCAGCGCTCGCGCTCGGCAACGCGGTGGTGCTCAAGTGCGACCCGAATACCCCGGTCACCGGTGGTGTGCGTGATCGCCCGCATCTTCGAAGCGGCCGGCTTGCCTTCAGGGCTGCTGCACGTGCTTCCCGGCGGCGCCGAGGTCGGCAGCGCGCTGACCGAGGATCCCCACGTGAGGATGATCTCCTTCACCGGCTCGACCGCCACGGGGCGCCTTGTCGGCGCCGCGGCCGGCCGCACGCTCAAACGTGTCGTGTTGGAGCTCGGCGGCAACTGCCCGCTGATCGTCCTCGACGACGCCGACATCGAAGCGGCCTCCTCGGCGGGTGCGTGGGGCTCATTCCTGCACCAGGGCCAGATCTGCATCGCGGTCAGCCGTCACCTGGTCCACGAGAGCGTCGCAGACGCCTATCTCGAAGCGCTGAGCGAGCGAGCGCGGCGGTTGCCCGCGGGCAACCCCGACACCGAACAGGTGGCGCTCGGACCGATCATCAATGCGGCTCAGCTCCAGCGCGTTCAGCGGATCGTCGACGAGAGCCTCGCCGCCGGCGCCCGGGCGCTGACCGGCGCCGTGCTGACGGGCCGTTCTACCCGGCGACGGTTCTGGCCGGTGTGACGACGGAGATGGCGGCGTTCCGCGAGGAGATCTTCGGGCCCGTCGCCGGGGTGACGACCTTCACCGATGACGACGAGGCGGTCGCGCTTGCCAACGGGACCGCGTACGGGCTGGCCGCGGCCGTCCAGTCGGGCTCGCCGCAGCGGGCCGCCGCTGTGGCCGAGCGCCTGCATGCGGGGATGGTCCACATCAATGACCAGACGATCAACGAGGAGCCACCGGCACCGTTCGGAGGGTTCGGCACCTCGAGTAACGGCGGGCACTTCGGTGGCGTCGCGAACCTCGAGCTGTGGACCGAGTGGCAGTGGGTGACATCACGCGACGTCGCCGGGACGTTCCCGTTCTGAGTCTTCGGCACGTGAGTCGGCCTTTGGCCGGAGCGCTCGACGGCAGATGAAGGTCGTGATCGCGGGCGGTGGCGGCGGTGTCGGGGCCTCCGTCGCGTTCAACCTGCTGCGCGGGCCCAGTGACTGCGAGGTCGTGTTGCTCGATGTGCGGCATGAGATGGTCCTGTCGCACGCGATCGACCTCGAGCAGGTGCTCGAGCAGGGGGTGACCGGAACAGTCCGCGCGGGTGGCGAGGAGGATCTGGCTAGCGCCGACGTGCTCGTTGTGAGCGCCGCTGCGCCATTGACCGTGAATGACTCGCGGATGGTCTACCTCGAGGCCAATGCCCGAATCCTTGCCTCCGTGACCGACCTGCTGCCGCGGGCCTGGGCCGGGCTGCTGCTGGTGATCACCAACCCGGTCGACCCGTTGTGCACGTGGGTATGGCGTCGAACCGGCCTTGACCGCCGCCGCGTGCTCGGCTACACGCTGAATGACTCGCTGCGGCTGCGGACCGGGATCGGCAAGGTCCTCGGCATCGGTGCCGGACGGGTCGAGGCCTGGACGATCGGCGAGCATGGCGAGCTCGCCGTTCCATTGATCGACAGGGTGCTCGTCGATCGGGCGTGATCGCGCTCACGGAGCGCCAACGCGCCGAGGTCGCGCAGTTCACCGACGGTTGGTACAGGCGACACGTCGCGCTCGACTCAGGCCGCTCCTCGACATGGACCTCCGGGCTCGGTGTCGCCCGGATGGTGGCTCGCGCTCCTCGGTCCGGCTGGCCGGCTCCCGTGGCCGGCATCAGTCGTGCTCGCCGGCGAATACGGGATCGATGCAGTCAGCCTCAGCGTCCCGGCTTCGCTTGGCGGCGGCGGCGCCGAACGGATTCACGAATGGCAACTGACGCCTGGCCAGCACGAGGCGTTACGCGCAGGCGCGGTGTTCGTTTCCGACGCCGCCGGGCGCCTGCGCGAGATCATGCGCGCGGCCTGCGGCGAGCGCTGAGCGCCGACGGCGCAAAGATCCGGTTGATCGCCAGCGCGCTCAGCCCGCAGATGGCGATCACCACCGCCATCGGGACCGCATCGTGCGGCCCACCCAAACCGACCAGAGGCGCCACCACGGCACCACAGCCGAACTGCCCCAAGCCGAGCAGAGCCGAGGCGCTCCCGAGCGCCCGCGGCTGCTTGGCCATCGCGGCCGCGACCCCATTCGGCAGCACCAGCCCGTTGCACACCATCAGCACGAACAGTGCTGCCAGCAGCGGACCCACGCCCGCGTGAGTGACGGTGACCACGAGCGTGGCGATTGAAGCCAGCGCGACACCGAGGAGGCCCAATCGCAGCAGGGACGCGGCGCCGACAGTCGCGACCCGCCGAGCGCCAAGCTGCGAGGCCGCGATCAGGCCGGCCGAGTTGACCGCGAAGACGAGACTGAACAGCTGCGGGGAGGCGCCGTAGACATTCTCGAACACAAACGAGGAGCCGGCGATGTAGGCGAACATCGCGGCGAACGACAGCGAGAATGAGGCCGCGTAGGGCATGAAGTTGCGGTCGGCACGAGCCGGCGGAAGTTGCCGAGCGTCGCCGCCAGGCCGCCGCCATGGCGACGCTCGCGGCGCCAGCGTCTCGGGCACCCGACGCAACGTCACGACGAACAGCGGAATCCCGATCGCGGCAAGCAGAGCGAAGATGCCGCGCCACGACGTGAGCGTGAGCGCCTGCCCGCCGACCAGCGGCGCGAACACCGGCGCCACGCCTGTCACGACCATCAGCGCGCGTACATCCGGGCTGCGACCGATCCCTGGAAAAGGTCGCGGACGATCGCCCGGGCGATCACCACCCCGACGCCACCGGCGATGCCCTGGAGGAATCGCAGCCCGATCAGGGTCCAGATCGTCGGCGCGAACGCGCATGCGGCACGACGCGGCGATGTACGCGAGCAGACCGGTGAGCAACGGCCGGCGCCGGCCAAGCGAGTCGCTCGCCGGGCCCGACGACCAGCTGACCGAGCGCGATCCCGAGCATGCAGCCGGTGAGCGTCAGCTGACCGGCGGACGCCGAGGCACCCAGTTCGCGCGTGAGCGAGGGAAGCCCCGGCAGGTACATGTCCATCGAGAGCGGCCCAAAGGCGGACAGCGCGCCGAGGATCACGACCAGTTCGCGAGTTGGCCGCTGCCGCGCGCGCAGCCTCGGTCACGACCCCCGGCGACGCGGTCATGCCGCGGCTAGTTGAACCGCGTTCAGGGATGCGGCTCGTCGGCGGGATCGGAGGTCCTGTCGCACGACCGCTCAGATCAGGCGTCCCGTAGGTGTGAAACGTCTCAATCGTCTTGACTCCCCATGCCTGCCCGCGGGCACGCTCGGCCTGGGTCCAGACGACGGGCTGATAGGTCGGGTCGTAGATGAAGTGCGTGCCGGTTGTCACCTCGACGCGGTTACCCCCGGGCTCGTACACGTATAGGAACATGCCCTGCGCGACCGCGTGCTTGGAGGGGGCCGCCTCGATCGGCACGTCAGCGTCGAGGAACAGATCGGCGGCGCGCAGAAGGTCCTCGCGGGTGTCGACGAAGAACGCGAGGTGGTGAAGGCGGCCGGTCGCGCCGGCGTGGTCGGCGACGTAGATCAGCTCGTGCGCGGCGATCGTCAGGCTCATCCAGGCGCCGGCCTCGCTGCCGTCGTCGTTGACGATCTGCTCGTAGAGCCGGAAGCCGAGCGCCTCCTGGGCGAATCGCGCGGTTGGCGGCGACGTCCCGCGCCAGCACATTCACGTGGTCCAGGCGCTTGACCGCAGCGCCTCTGCCGAGTAGCGCTGGGGCACGTTCTTGAGCGCCGGGCGCAACCCATCAGGCGGCTCGTAGCGGTCGCTCTCGAAGTACAGCTCGAACACGTGCCCGTCAGGGTCCCTGCAGCGGTATGCGGGACCGTGGCCGTGGTCGCCCTCGACCCAGCCGATGCCGAGGCCGCTGCGCTCGATCGCCGCCACCCGCCGCTCGAGCGCCGCCTGGCTCCACGCCCGGATCGCCATGTGCCCCAGCCCGGGCAGGTCAGACTCGGTCAGCTTGAGGCTGTAGCGCTCGTAGTCGCCCCACCCACGAAGATAGACGGAGCCGCCCTCGCGCGCCTCGACCTCCATGCCGAACAGGTCGACGAAGAATCGCAGGCTCTCCTCTGCGAACGGAGTCAGCAGCTCTGCATGCCCGATGTGGGCGAGGTCACGCACCGGCTCGTCGATCGTGGCCTCCGGTTTCATCGTGGCCGCTCCACGCGCTCGCGCAATCGATCGAGATCGAACGAGAGGGCGCCCGCCTGCAGCTTGGCGCGCTTGACCCGCTCGCGCTCAGCCCGCTCCCGCGCCGCGTCGAGCACCTCCCTGACGCGTTCGCGCTCCACCACCGCGGCTCCGTCACAGTCGAGCACGACGACGTCGCCCTGGCGGATCGTGGCTCGCCCGACCTGCACCGGCTCGCCGATCGTGCCGACGATCTCCTTGCCGGCGCCGCGCACCCGCACCCAGCGGGCCCAGATCGGCAGCCCGAGCTCGACCAGATCCTCGAGATCGCGCACTGAGGCGTCGACCAGAATGCCGGCCGCGCCGCGGGCCTTTGCCTGGGTGGCCAGCAGGTCGCCGACGAGCGCTACCGGCCTCGGCTCCGGCATCGTCAGCACGAGCACCTCGCCCGGCTGGGCCTGCGCCATCACCGCGTGCACCATCAGGTTGTCATCCTGGCCGCAGAGAACGGTCCGCGCAGGGCCGGCCACGCGCGAGCCCGGCAGAACCTGCACGAGATCCGCATCGACGTACCCACGCCGGCCGCCGGCTTCATAGACGGTCGCGGATCCGAGCCGCGCGAGCTCGTCGTGGACGTCCGCCGATCGCCAGGTCCGGCTCGCTCATAGTGCGCTCACCACCTGCGGCGTCACGCGCTGGAACGCCTCCGCCTGCTTGATTTGCGCGTTCCCTGAGCTGCGGCGCGCGTGGTTGCCGCGGTGATCCGCTCGCTGCGCGTAGTAGGTCTGCAGATAACTCTGCGCCTTCATCTCCGCCATCGCGGCGAGTTTCGCCTCGATCACCGCCGTGATGTCGAGGAATGTGGTCGGCGTGAAGTTGCACAGCTCCGGCTGGTGGGGCTCGAACAGGAACAGCGCCGGCGGCTTGACCGTCGCAAACGCGCTCGGTACGCCGGCCCCTGCGGCAAGGCTGCGGGCCCGCGCCACGGCCACCGAGGCGATCGGGTGATCGGGGTTGAACGGATCGGTATCGGTGTGCGTGATCAGCACGTCAGGGGCGAACTCGCGGATCCGGTCGGAGATCGCCCGCAGCGCGTCGCCGTCGATCTCCAGGGGGTAGTCGCCGAGGTCCAGACAGTCGAACTCGGCTCCCAGCGCTGCGCGAGGCTCGCTGCGCTTCGCCCACGGCGAATCTCCTTCACCCGCTCGATCGTCTGCCCCTCCTCCTTCCACAGCTCGCCCGACTCACCGCGCTCGCCGTATGAGAGCGCGACCACGCTCGCGACGCCGCCGCCCGACGTCGTCACCGCAATCGCGCCACCGGCCCGCCAGACGAAGTCCGCCGAGTGCGCGCCGATCACCATCATCCGCGTCGCGCTCACCACGGGTCCGCTCCCGCCACCCGCCGCGTGTTCACGACCGTCATCACGTGCACCTCCTGCTCGTCGAACCCGGCCGCGAGAAGCCGGTCGACCATCAGCGCCATGCCATCCTCGACGGCGGGATTGAAGACCTGGCCGAGATCGGTCGACAGGATCGAGTGCTCGGGGCCGGCCGCGCGAATGTTCTCGAACCACTGCTCCCAGCCGATCTTGCCCGTGTGCGGCGTGGTGAAGCACCGCTCGAGCAGCGCCCCACCCTCGGCGAGCGCGCGCTGGTCCTCGATCGACAGGTTCTGGGAGGGGAACTCCGGGTGCGTGATCACGATCTCGCGCACACCCTCCGCGCGTGCGGCGCCGACGACCGCGAAGATCTCGTCGCGCCCGAGGTGCCCGGTGGCCAGCACCAGTCCGTGCCGGGCGATCGTGGCCAGCACCGCGCGCGTCTGGGGCAGGACCTTCCCGCGAGTCGTCAAGGACTGCGACCGGCTCGATCTCGAGCCCCTGCTCGCGCAGCTCCAACTGGAGCTTGACCCACACCGGCACCTTTGACCCGGGCGGCGCCTCGCGTTCATGGGCCTCGTTGAGCGAGTCGACTGTCGGCAGCCACACGATCCGCGCCCCCTCGCGGGCGGCGATCTCGACGGCCAGCGGGTTCAGACCGCCAACCGCCCGGTTCAGTGCGAGGCGCACCGAGCACCTCGCACTCCGTGAACCGCCGCGCGCACCACGCTCGCTCGTTCCGCGGTCGAGCCATAGTGCGACTTCAGCACGAAGCCGGCCATCCCCAGCGCCGCGAAGCGGCGTGCGAGCGAGATGTCGTCGATCTTGCGCTCGACGACGTCGGGGGCGATGTGCACATGCGTGTCGAACGCCCCTCGGAGGAGCTCACGAGCCCGATCTGAAGGTGTCTCGCTCATCGGCTTCCCGCTCCGCGTAGCGCCTCCGGGCTCTCGAGCATGAGCGTGAAAAGGATACAGCGCGGCCGCACTTCCGAAGGCGCCGGCAGCGCCTTCTCGATCGCTTCATGGCCTCGCCCGACCGAGACTTGCCACTGCGCGCATCGGGCCACTGCAATCAGCGCAAACGGCGAGGTCACAGCACCCGCGTGCGACGTCCCGGCCTAGGCTTTCGCTGGTCCCCACGAGCCGGGAGGAGCACGATGCATATCCTTGATCACCACCGGGCCGGGGTGGTCCGCTCGCTGTGCGAGTTGATCGTCCCAGGTTCCGCCCGCGTCGGTCCTGAGGTCTACATCGATGCCCTGCTGAAGCAGATGCCCGACGATCAGCGCGACGGCGCGCTCGCGGCCTTCGACGCGCTGGAGCAGCCGGCAGCCGGGGGGACCGAAGCGTTCGCCGCGCAGGCCTTCACGCCCGCGTTCATGCTCGTGCGTGCACTCGCCTGCGAAGCGTTCTACAGCGACTTCGTCGCGCCGGACGCTCCCGGCCCGGGAGGCTGGGACGAGATCGACTTCAGGCCACCGCTCGCAGCTCGGCTCGACAAGGACTGGTCTTACCTCGGCGTCAGGCGATGAGCGATCGCTTCGATGTGGTCGTCGTCGGTTCCGGCGCCGGCGGCGGCGTCGTCGCCGCCGAACTTGCGGAGCGTGGGCGCAGGGTGCTGCTGCTCGAGGCCGGGCCGCATCGGAGCGCTGCGGACCATATGCGCTGGGAGGCCAGAGCGAACCATGAGCTGTGGTGGCCGCCGGCCTTCGCCGAGCCGGTGCGACCCGCAGAGCCGCCGATGCTCGTGTTCCGCGGCCGCTGCGTAGGTGGGACGACAACGATCAACACCAAGGTGGCGCTGCGGCCGAGCACCGAGGACTACCAGAAGTGGCACGAGGCAGCGGGCCTCCTGGGCGACGGCGGCGGACCGTTCGGCGAGGCCGATCTGCTGCCGCACATCGAGCGCGTCGAGCGACGGCTCGGCGTCCGAGAGCGCACCGACTGGCAGCGCTGCGTTACGACCGTGATCCCCGGCTTCACTGCGCTCGGAGCCGAACTCGAGCCGGTCCGCTCCTACACCGACGCCAACTGCATGCGCTGTGGCTCGTGCCTGCAGGGCTGTCCGACGAACGCCGGCAAGTCGACGCTCAACACCTACATCCGCCCTGCGTGCGTCGACTCCGGCCTGGAGCTGCGCGCCGGCTGCGACGTCCGCGGAATCATGATCGAGCACCGGGAATCCGGACCCGAGGCGACCGGCGTGCAGTACGTGGCGCCGGACGGCGGGTCGCACACGGTCGACGCAGACGTCGTCGTCGTGGCCGCCGGAGCGCTCGCCACGCCCGGGCTGCTGATCCGCTCGGGCGTTCGCGAGGCCGCTGGCGGCTCCCCGAGCACGATGTTGATCGGTCGGCACGTCGGCTTCCATCCCGCACGGATCGTTGCGGGTCGCTTCGATCAGCGCCAGGACGCCCACATGGTCTATCCGATCACGTCGCACTGCATGCAGTTCCAGCGCGACGAGGACGGCGGCTTCGTCGTGGAGGCGGCGACCGTGCAGGATCCGATCGGCTTCGCGACGGCCCTCTGTGACGAGCACGATCGCCCGCTGTGGGGCGAGCCGCTGGTTGAGGCCATGCGCAGCTACCGGTACTACACCGGACTGCTGACGCTCGTCAATGACGAGAACAACGGCGGCGCATGGGTCGATCAGAGCGGCCGCGATCGCTTCAGCTTCGACTTCAACGAGCGCGAGCGCGAGCGCATCGACCGGTCACTGAAGTTCGCGCGCGACGTGCTCCAGGCTGCCGGCGCGATCGCAGCTGTTCCAGACGCCGGTACTCAGCACCCACGTTCAGGGAGGCGTACGGATGGGGAGCGACCCGGAGCGTTCGGTCCTCGACGCGCATGGACAGTGCCACGACGTGCGACGACTGTTCGTCGGCGACGGCTCGATCCTGCCACGGACGTTGTCGGTGAATCCGTCGCTGACGATCATGGCGCTCGCCAGCCGGCTGGCGGAGCACCTCGACGCCGGCGAGCACGGCTACTTCGACGGTGGCGCGGCGTGGGCGACCCCATAGGTCCCAGCTGACAACCGCTTGGCGCCCCAGCGGCCGGCTACGCCACCACCACCTCGAGCAGCAGCGGCGTCTGGCGCCCGGCGAGCCCGGGCAGCACGTCGTCGAGCGCGCCGACCAGCTCCGAGTGGGTCTCGATCCGGACCGACGCGCAGCCAAAGCAGCGAGCGATGCCGGCGATGTCGACCGCCTCAAAGGCCGGCCAGGCGGCGGTGCCGCCGCGGGCCCGTGCGAGGCCGTCCATGACGGCGTAGCGCCCGTTCGCCATCACGATCAGCAGGACCCCGACGCCGTAGTGGGCGGCACTCCAAAGAGCCTGGATCGTGTACATCGAGGCGCCATCGCCGATCACGCCGACGACAGGGCGCGCGGGCAGCCCCATCCGCAAACCGATCGCGCCCGACAGTCCGAAGCCCAGTCCGCCGTTGGCGGTGCCGACAAATCCCAGCGGCGCGCGGGCCGGGATCCGCTGGTAGAGCTCTGGCTGGCTGGACGGCGTCTCCTCGACGAGCACCGTGTCGCGGGGCAGGCGCTCGCGCCAGTGCCTGGAGCACATGACCGGGCGCCAGCCGCTCGCCCGGCGCGGCGGCGGTGGCGGCGGTGGGCGCCGGAACGCCGTCGGGGCTTCGATCGCGCGCGCCGGCACACAGCCGGCGAGCGCCGCGCAGGCGCTCGCAACGGGAGCCACGAGCGCGATCTCGCAGGCGCTGCGATGTGCCTCCTGCCGGGTCGTCGGTGATCACCGCCACGCGCGTGTGCGATCCGACCAGCGGGCTGGCCTCGTCGTAGAGGTAGAGCCGGAACGCGCCTGTGCCGATCGCCAGTACGAAGTCGTGCGGCGCGAGCGTCTCGCAAAGAGCGCGGCGCCGCCAGGGCAGATGGCCGGCGAACAGCCGGTGGTCCTGCGGAAAACCGGCGCGGCGGCTAAACGTCTCCTGCCATACGGGACAGCACAGCGATTCCGCCAGCGCGACGACCGCCTCCCAGCCCTCCTCGGTGTCGGCGCCGGGGCCGACCACGATCGCGGGCGACGCCGCGTCGCTGATCAGGTCGGCGATCTCCGCCACCTCCTCAGCGGCGACGCCGCGCGGGCGGAGGATCCGGCCGGGCGCGGACGCGGCGAGCTCGTCGGCCGGCTCGTCCCAATCGCCCATCGGCACGACCACGAGCGACGGGCCGGGGCCCGCCTGGGCCTCGTGGTAGGCGCGGGCGATCGTGCCCGGCACGTCCTGGGCGCGGTTCGGGATGCAAGTCCACACGGGGTACTCGCCCGCGAGACGGTCGAGATGCCGGCCGGTCAGGAACGGTTCGAACGCGAGCTGGCGACGATCCTGCTGACCGACGAGGACGACCAGCGGCGCGCGGCAGTCGCGTGCGTTGGCGATCGCGTTGATCGCATTGCCGAGGCCCGGCGCGGTGTGCAGGTTGACGAGGGCGGGCGCTCCACGTCCGAGCGCGTAGCCGGTCGCCATCCCGACCACCGAGCCCTCGTGCAGACCGAGCACGAATTCGATGTCATCCGGGAGATCGGTCAGGAACGGGATCTCGGTGGAGCCCGGGTTGCCGAAGATCCTCGTCAGACCGAGACGGCGCATAACGTCGAAGGTCGCGTCGCGGACGGTGGCGAACGACGGCGTGGGCGGCGGCGTGTAGCTTGCGTCGCGTGAAGTCGTCATCGGGTGACAGCGGACACGAGGCTTCGCTGATCTACGTGGTCGGCCGCGTCAACCAGGGCATCCGCCGCGAGATGCGCCTGCGCCTGGCGGACTGGGATCTCAGCGTCCAGGAGTACACGTCGCTGTCGGTGCTCAGCGCACGCCCTGGGCTGTCGAACGCTCAACTCGCGCGCCGGGCGCTGGTGACGCCGCAGTCGATGATCGAGATCCTCGCCAAGCTCGAGCGGCGCGGGCTCGTTGAACGCGCCGTCGACCCCGATCACGCGCGGATCCTCAGGGCGGATCTGACACCCGAGGGGCGTGCTCTGCTGACGGCAGCCGATCCCGAGATCCAGTCGATCCAGGAGCAGATGCTGACCGGCGTCACGGCGCCGCAGCGGAGGATCGTTCTCGAGGGGATGCTGAGCGCGATGGACAAGCTGTCATCCGGCCTCGACCGGTAGTCGCTGGCATTGGATCTCAGGCATCCGAATGCTAACATGGGAGGCCGAATGGGAGTCGGGGAGACTGAGATTCGCGGGGCGGGAGCCGACGGCAGCTTGGGGAGCGAGCGGCACCAGCAACTGCTGATCGGCGGCCGGTGGACCGATGCACGGTCCGGGCGCCAGTACGAGCAGCGGTTCCCCTACAACGATGAGCTGGTGGGGACGGCAGCAGCCGCTGGCCGCGAGGATGCGCACGCCGCCGCCGACGCCGCACAGGCGGCGTTCGCGGAATGGTCGCGCAGCGCGCCGGGAATGCGGCGAGGCATCCTTCTGAAGGCAGCCGATCTGCTGCTCGAGCGCCAGCAGGCAATCGCCACGACCGTGACGCAGGAGACCGGCGGAGTTTTCGGCTGGGGCATGTTCAACGTCGATCTCGCAGCCGGAATGCTGCGCGAGGCGGCTGCCCAGGCCTACGGCGGCGTCGGCGAGGTGATCCCGTCCGACGTGCCGGGCAAGCTGGCGATGGGCGTTCGGCAACCGGCCGGCGTCGTGATCTCGATCGCACCGTGGAACGCTCCGGTGATCCTCGCCACCCGCGCCGTGGCGATGCCGATCGCGTACGCCAACACGATGCGTCCTGAAGGCTTCGGAGATCTGCCCGCGGACCCATGCTGCGGTAGTCCAAGCGCTCGAGGACGCGGGGCTGCCGGCGGGGGTGATCAACCTGATCACTAACGACCCTGCCGACGCAGCCGACGTCGTCGATGAGCTGATCGCACACCCCGCCACGCGCAGAATCAACTTCACGGGATCGACCAAGATCGGCCGATTGATTGCCGAGAACGCGGCTCGCCATCTCAAGCGTGCGCTGCTCGAACTCGGTGGCAAGGCGCCGATGGTGGTGCTCGCCGACGCAGACCTCGACTCTGCAGCCGCCGCCGCCAGCTTTGGCGCCTTCTTCCACCAGGGTCAGATCTGCATGTCGACCGAACGTATCGTCGCTGATCGGTCGGTCGCCGATGCGTTCGCCGAAAAACTCGCCGGACGGGCGCGCGCACTCAACGTCGGCGACCCGCGTGAGCCGACCACGCACCTCGGTCCGCTCGTGAACCTCGCCGCGGTGGCGCGCGTCGACGGACTTGTCAAGGACGCAGTCGACAAGGGTGCGACGGCACTCACCGGCGGTTCGCCGGACGGACCGTGCTTCCCGCCAACGGTGCTCACGGACGTCACCCCCGAGATGCGCGTCTACCACGAGGAGTCCTTCGGCCCGCTGATCGCGATCGTGCCCGTCGAGGGTCCGGACGAGGCCGTCCGGGTCGCCAACGACACCGAGTACGGCCTGGCCGCATCGGTGTTCAGCGCGAACGTGCCGTTCGCGCTCGAGCTCGCCCAGCGGATCGAAAGTGGGATCTGCCACGTGAACGATACGACCGTCCACGACGAGCCCCAGATGCCGTTCGGCGGCGTCAAGGCGAGCGGCTGGGGTCGCTTCGGCGGCCGCGCCTCACTTGAGGAGTTCACGGAGCTTCGCTGGATCACAGTCCAGCAGCTGCCTCGCCAATATCCGATCTGATCGCGACGCGCTCAGAAGTCCGGGGTTGCCGGCAGGCCGGCGTAGTTCTCGGCCAAGCTCAGCGCGGCGCCGTTCGACCTCGCCAGATAGTCGAGCCGGGCGAGTTGCAGGGAGTGTTCGAAGGGGCCCTCGCCGAGGTCGTGCAGCAGCCTCGTCATGTAATTGGAGAAGTCCTGTGCGCGCCAGACGCGGCGCAGAGCGGTCCGAGAGTAAGCGTCGAGGCCGGCGCTGGATCCGGTTCGGTACCAGTCGGCGAGAGCCGCGCTGAGCAGGCGGACGTCATTGACCGCGAGGTTGAGGCCCTTCGCGCCGGTCGGCGGGACGATGTGTGCGGCGTCGCCGGCCAGGAACAGCCTCCCGTACTGCATCGGCTCGGCCACGAAGCTACGGAGCGGCGCGATGCCCTTCTCGAGAATCGGGCCCTCGTTGACACGCCAGCCGGCGCTCGCAAGGCGGATCTGCAACTCCTCCCAGATCCGCTCATCGGGCCAGTCCTCAATTTGCGTCTCAGGCGGCACCTGGATGTAGAGCCGGCTGATCCTCGAGGAGCGCATCGAGTAGAGCGCAAACCCTCGCTCGTGACAGGCGTAGATCAGCTCATCGGTCGCCGGCGCCGCGTCGGCGAGGATCCCGAGCCAGCCGAATGGATAGACCAGCTCATGCTCAGTCAGCACGTGATCCGGGATCGACGCCCGGGAGACGCCGTGAAACCCGTCGCAGCCGACGATCACATCGCATTCGATTTCACGCGGGACGCGCTCGTGCTTGTAACTAACGCGCGGGTGCGCCGAGCTGAGATCATGGAGTTCGACCTCCGAGACCTCGAACTGCAACGGCCCGCCACTCCTCCGCCGTGCGGCGATCAGGTCCTTGACGACTTCCTGCTGCCCGTAGATCGTGATCTGCCGTCCGGTCAGGTCCGTGATCGCGATTCGCTCGGTGCGCCCGCCGTAGCGCAGGTAGATGCCGTGGTGTTCGAGCCCCTCGCTCGCAAGTCGCTCCCCCACCCCGAGCTCGTGCAGCAGCCCGACCGTGTTGTGCTCCAACAGGCCCGCGCGGATACGCTGCTCGACGTACTCCCGAGTGCGGTTCTCGAGTACCACGGACTCGATTCCCGCTCGTTCCAACAACAGCGCCAGGGTCAGCCCCGCCGGGCCGGCGCCGACGATCGCGACTTGGGTGCTGGTGAGCTCCGGGCTGGCGGTGCTGTCGATTCCCGAGATTCTGCCGACTTCGAGCGGTGGCTGCCGATTGGCGACGTTTCGCCACGGCGGCGCTCTGATCTCGCGCCGATCTGTGTTGCCGGTGTCAGCTAGGCTCTGGCCGTGGTTCTGGAGGGAAGTTGGGAGCGAGAGTGATGTTGAGATGAGCGAGGTTGAGGCGGGCGCGGCGGTGACTGAGGCCACCAGGGCGTCGGGTGAGAACATCGGGGTTGTGAGCGAGATCTATGATCGCGTTGGGGATACGCCGTCCAGCTATCTGCGGGAGGGGGTCGGTGCGCATCCGCCCTTGGATTGGGGGGCTTATAAGTCGACGCGGCTACGTCATCCGAAGCAGCCGTTGGTGTATCTGCCGCAAACGGCGACCGAGATCACAGGGCCGCAGCTTGGTTCGGTGTTGGTGTTGGGTGAGCATGATCACGATCTGACCGTGCAGCATGCGGGAGAGCCGGTTGGCGAGCGGATAATCGTGTTCGGGGTGGTGCGCGATACCGAAGGTAAGCCGTTGCGTGACACGTTGGTTGAGATCTGGCAGGCGAACTCGGCGGGACGTTATCGGCATCGGTGGGATCGATGGCCGGCGCCGCTTGACCCGAATTTCAGTGGTTCGGGGCGGTGTGTGACGGATTCGGAGGGGCGCTATCGGTTCGTGACTGTTAAGCCGGGGCCGTATCCGTGGGGGAATCATTACAACGCGTGGCGTCCTGCGCATATTCATTTCTCGCTGGTTGGCCGGGCGTTCGCGCAGCGACTCGTGACGCAGATGTATTTTCCGGGGGATCCGTTCTTTCCATACGACCCGATCTTTCAGTCGGTTGGTGACGAGCGGGCGCGGGCGCGGTTGGTTTCGCAGTTTCGAATTCATGCGACGGTCCCGAATTGGGCGCATGCGTACGAGTTCGACATCTACCTGCGTGGTCCGGGGGCGACGCCGTTCGAGGAGGCGCTGTGATCTTCCAGACCACTCCGTCGCAGACGGTCGGTCCGTATTTTGCGATCTGCCTGCCGTTTGATACCGGTCCTTACGTGGTTCCTGAGGGGACGCTGGCCGCGGTCAGGGTCGGCGGGTTCGTGTATGACGGTGAAGGCGAATTGATCCCCGATAGTCTGGTCGAGACCTGGCAGGCGGACGGCGAGGGGCGGTTCGCCGACCTCTACGGTCACGGCGGGCGTTCGCGGCTCAAGGGGTTTCGTGGTTTTGGTCGTTGTGGTTGTCAGGATGGTGACGGGAGCTACGAGATCCTGACCGTGAAGCCGGGCGTGGTCGCGGGTCCCGGCGGGCGGATGCAGGCTCCGCATATCGACGTATCGGTGTTCGCACGCGGCCTGCTGCACCGGGTCGTGACGAGGATCTACTTCGCTGATGAGGCTGATGCGAACGCATGCGACCCGGTGCTCGAGTCGGTGCCGGCCGAGCGTCGCGGCACGCTGCTCGCGCAGCCCGTCGAGGGGGGCTACCGGTTCGACATCCACCTTCAGGGCGATGGCGAGACCGTCTTCTTCGCGATCTGAGGGCTGCATTCGCGTCGGACAACCCGTGGTAACGTTCGGATACCTGATATCCAAACGATCGCCCGATCGTGGGAGCTGACCGCGGAGGGAACAGATGAACACGGTGACGCCTAACGGCATCGTTACTGACATGGCCGGCCTGCGCGCTAGAGCAGGGACGCACCTCGGATACTCGGAGTGGGCCGAGATGACGCAGAAGCTGGTCAACGAGTTCGCAGATCTGACCGGTGACCGCAACTACATCCACGTCGACGTCGAGCGTGCCCGCAAATCGCCGTTCGGATCGACGATCGCCCATGGATACCTCACCCTGTCGCTTCTGGCTCCGGTGACCCAGCAACTGCTTCAGGTGACCGACGCGCGGACGAGCATCAACTACGGACTGGAGAGGCTGCGCTTCCCGGCATCCGTGCCCGTGGGCGCCTATTGGCGGGGAGGGGCCGAACTGGTCGATGTCGACGAGCTCAAAGACAGCGTCCAGGCCAAGGTCAAGGTCACCGTCGAGGTGAAGGGTTCAGAGAAGCCCGCGCTCGTCGCGGAATGCCTGTTCAGGTACTACGGATGAATAGCCTGCGGCTGGATGGCAAGGTCGCCGTCGTCACCGGCAGCGGCCGTGGCCTTGGCCGCGCCTACGCGGTCGCGCTGGCAATCGCCGGGGCGGCCGTGGTGGTCAACGACGTGGACGCGGCATCAGCTCGCGAGACCGTGACGGAGATCGAGGCAGGTGGGGGACGCGCCGTCGCAGAGCCCGTCGCGATCGGTGACAGCGCCTCCGCGCAGACACTCGTCGATCGCGCCGTCGGCGAATTCAGTCGTCTCGACATCATGGTCACGAACGCTGGGGTGCTCCGGGACAAGGTGCTGTGGAAGATGTCCGACGAGGACTTCGACTTGGTGATCGGGACTCACCTCCGGGGCACCTTCACGTGCGCGCGTGCCGCTGCCATCCAGATGCGCGCGCAGGGCGAGGGTGGACGGATCATCGTGGTCGGCTCACCCGCTGGCCAGTTCGGTAACTTCGGGCAGACCAACTACGCCGCCGCGAAGGCGGGAATCGTGTCGTTCGCGCGGACCTGGGCGCTGGAGCTTGCCCGCAGTTCGGTGACTGTCAACGCGATCATCCCGACCGCGTGGACGCAGATGACGGCAAGCATTCCGATCTACGAGCCGCTGGTGGGGCTTGTCGACGGCGGTCGGCCGCTGCCACGCGGAGTCCGGCGAGACCACGCGATCGGGATGCCGTCGGACTGCGCCCCGCTGGTCGTGTTCCTGGCGTCGGAGGCAGGTGCCGGCATCACAGGCCAAGCGGTCGGCATCGGCGGAGACAAGCTCAGCATCTACTCGCACCCCACCGAGATTGCCCACGCGTACTGTGACGGAGGTTGGACCGCAGAGGGGATCGCGATCAACTGGGCTGCGACGTTTGGCGCCGTCCAGCAGAGTTACGGAATCGAAATCCCCACGCTCGAGCTTGAAGCGGCGCCGACGACATGAGCCTCGATTTGGACAGACTCGTCGCGATCGACGTACACGTGCATGCCGAGCGCAACGCCGGCCAACCGCAGGACCCGGTAACCGGCGAGGTACTCGCGGCGGCGGCGAGGTACTTCGGTGGCAGCCCGCCGCAGCCCACCGCCTCGGAAGTGGCCGAGTACTACCGTGAGCGGAGCATCGCTGCAGTCGTCTTTACAGTCGACGACGAGGCAGGCATGGGACGCAGGCGGCTCGGAAGCCTCGAGGTGCTTGAGGCAGCACGCGCCAACCCCGACGTGCTGATCCCGTTCGCGAGCGTCGACCCGCACAAGGGTAAGCTCGGAGTTCGCGAGGCCCGCGAGCTGATCGAAGCGGGGGCCCGTGGCTTCAAGTTCCATCCGAACATCCAGGCGTTCTGGCCCAACGATCGCGCCCACTACCCGCTTTATGAGGTAATCGCGCAGGCCGGCCTGATCGCGCTGTTCCACTCTGGGACGACCGGGATCGGCGCCGGGATGCCAGGCGGCGGCGGCGTGCGCCTCAAGTACTCGAACCCGATGTACGTCGACGACGTCGCCGCCGACTTCCCCGAGCTCGACATCATCCTCGCGCACCCTTCGTTCCCATGGCAGGATGAGGCGCTCGCGATCGCCGTGCACAAGCCGAACGTCTACATCGATCTGTCCGGCTGGTCGCCGAAGTACTTCCCCGAGAACCTGATCCGCTACACGAACACCCAGCTCAAGCACAAGATCCTGTTCGGCTCCGACTATCCGCTGATCACCCCGGACCGCTGGCTCGCAGACTTCGAGAAACTGCCGATCAGGGACGAGGTCCGCCCCCTCGTGCTAAAGGACAACGCCGCACGGTTACTGAAGTTGAACGGCTGAAGCGCCCCCGTCACGGAGAGGCGGCCTGTGGGTCGATCAGGTCCACGGCGTGCCCGTTCCCCGATTCAATCCGGCATTTGAAGGGCTGCGTCGGTATTTAGGTAGTAGCACTCGATGTCGCTGCCGATTCGGCCTGAGTAGGTCGTGCCGATGCCATCTTCGGCGAACTGCGCTTTGACGGCCGCCGCGTCAGCATCAGTCTTGAACATGATCGCGATCCCGCAGGGCCGTAACGCCCGTCGGTTTGGGGCTGAATCCAGCAGTCGGTGACTGGCGTCGGATCGTTGTTCCCGAGTCCCGACCTGACGCACCTTACCGATGTCCGGGACTGCGCCTCACACACTCGCAAGGGGCCTTCTGCACTCGGGCATAGTCCGGCGTCCGGGTCGGGAAAGAGTTTCCGCAGCATACTGCCGGGGCTCTGTAGACCATCGCTATCTGAGCGCCGTGGTGGCGTCGTGGGCGTCACATCCGGCTAGAGTCAGCATGGACGTATGAGGCTGGTCCTCGTGCGTCGCATCTTTCGCGGGTTGACAATGCGGATTGCTGAGGGCCCGCAGGGCCAGAGCCGCATACGACCGTGGAGGACCAGCGATGCCTGACGTTACCCCTTCTTTGCAGCCGGGCCAAGTACGCCGGTGGGTGTCGATCGATCATCACAGGTTCTCGATTGTCGCCGCGGTGCTTCCGCCAGATGGCGGCACGCCGGAGGTGCAGCGGATCGAGACGACCGAGAAGGCGATCCGCCGGTTCATCGACAAGCAGGGCGGGCCGGCGGGGCTGTCGGTCTGCTACGAGGCAGGGCCGGGCGGGTTCGCGCTGTGGCGGCTGCTGACCAGCGTCGGCGTGGCGTGTGATGTCGTCGCACCGTCGCTGGTCCCGGTCCGGTCCGGGGACGATCAAGGGCGACGTCACGCACCACTCGCCCCAACCCACCTGACCGTCTCCGGACTGAAGCTCGCCGGTCTGCACTGCGTCGCAGTTTCCCGCCGAGGCCTTGGACGCGGACCGGCTCGCGGACGTCGGTCATCGCCTCGCTCGCTAGATATAGATAGGAACTCCCATCAAGCGCCCATGACGGCACCCATGCGTCTGGCAGCCGGGTACGATCCGCGCCGTGCTCCTCTACGACAACAGCGTGTCGGGCAATTGCTACAAGGTCCGGCTGCTCGCGCATCAGCTCGGGTACCGGCTCGTACGGCGGGGCGAGGATGGCGAGCTTCACGACGCCCCCGGCAGCGCCGCAAGAAAAGCCTCAACAATCGGGAAGGAGACGCTGCTGGGTGCCCACCTCGGCCTGCCGCTGGAGCGCCAGGAGATGGACGTGCTCGACCGGTCAAACCGGCCGGAGGTCCTCGGGAAGCTCAACCCTGCCCTGAGGGTGCCGACGCTTGTGCTCGACGACGGTCGACCGCTGGCGGAGTCAGACGCCATCCTTTTCTACCTGGCCGAGGGGACCGAGTACCTGCCGACCGACCGCTACGAGCGCGCTCAGGTCCTCCAGTGGTGCATGTTCGAGCAGTACTCGCACGAGCCTCACATTGCGGTTGCGCGGTTCTGGGAGGAGTTCGGCGTGATCCCGAGCGATGAGCAGCGTAAGGAGAAGATGCTCTGGGGAAACCGTGCCCTCGCCGCGCTCGACGCCCACCTTCAGGACCGACGGTTCCTGGTCGCGGACCGCTACACGATCGCCGACATCGCCCTCTACGCCTACACGCACGTCGCCGGCGACGGTGGCTTCGACCTGGCGCAGTACCGCGCGATCGGACCGTGGCTGGACCGCGTCGCAGCCCAACCCCGCCACATCCCGATCGACGCCTGAGCCGGCGCGCCGGCAGCTCGGTCCTGTCGCACCGGCCCCATTCCACGCTGCTGGCAGCTAGCTCTTCTCGCCGGAGCGCTTCGAGCCTGTCCCCGGGATCGGAAACGGGGACAGCTTCTGTGCCGCCGAGGCGGCGAACAGCTTCGGCTCGGCCTTCAGGATCAACCGCTCGAGCTCCCGACGCTTCGTCTCGGAGAGGGTGTTCGGCCGGCCGCGGGCATCGCGCATCAACACCACCAACCGGCGGCGTTCAGCCGGAGACAGCCGCTCGATGTGGTTCCGAAGCAGCAGGACGACCTCGCCCAGGAGCAGCAGCCGCATCACGGGGAGGCGGCGCAGGCCAGGTACGCGTTCGGCAACCCGCCCGACCGTCTGGCTGAAGATCGAAGAGGACATCATCAACAAGTCTAGAGAGGCGCGCGACGGACCCGAGCAGGACTTCTTCAGGCGCGGCGGACTTGCCCGGTCAGAGCGCCGGGAAGAGTCGCGGCAGCCACCCGGAGACGGCGGCTCGGACAGCGGCAGCGTTCCTCAGCGAGTGGTCGCCCGGGACATGCGTGACGGTGCGTCCCTGACTCGCTTCCGGCATCCCGAACGGGTCACGTTCGCCCTGGACGACGAGTACCGGCACCCGCACCGCATCGAGCTCGGGCAGGCGGCTCTTGGCGGGATCGTCGGCACGCCCCGGGGGATGCAGCGGAAACGCGAGACAGAGCACACCGATGCAACCCGTCGACGCGGCCGTGCGGCAGGCGACCCGTGCTCCGGAGGAGCGCCCTCCGGTGACGATCGCAAGACCGCGCAGCTCCGCTGCACGAAGGCGTTCGATCACTGCCAGCCATGCTTCGTCCAGCTGCCCGGCCGGCGCCGGCGAGCGCCGGCCTGCGACCCGGTAGGGCTGTTCGATCAGCGCCACAGTGAGCCTGAGCGACCGCGCCAGGTCCGCGACCGCGACGAGATCGCCGGCCCCGACGCCGCCGCCGGCGCCGTGACCGAGCACGAGCGCGCCGATTGCCTGCGGGGCGCGGTCGACATGGGCGCGCGCCAGGCCGCGCGGCGTGTCCAGCTCGAGCACATCCACAGATCAACCCTAACCTCGCGTCCGCGGATCGGTCGAGTACTGCATTGACCCGGTAGCGTTGAGCCGATGGACCTCGAGACCGCGATCCGCAGCCGCCGAACCCACAAGGCGTTCGCCCCCGAGCCGGTGCCGGACGATCTCCTCGACGAGTTGCTCGAGCTCGCTCGCTGGGCGCCGAACCACCACCTCACAAATCCCTGGCGTTTCCGCGTGATCGGCCCGCGGGCGCTGGCGGCGCTAAAGCTGGCGGCCGGCCCGGAAGCGGCTTCGAAGCTTGACCGCGCTCCGACGCTGGTGGCCGTCACGGCGCTGCGCTCCGATGACCCCGTCACAGCTGAAGAGGACCTCTGCGCAACCGCCTGTGCAACCTACGCGGTGCTGCTCGCCGCACACGCTCGTGGCCTCGTCGGCTACTGGCGCACCCCCGGCGTCCTGCACACCCCCGAGGGCCGCAGCGCACTCGGGATCGCCGACGACGAGCGGTTCGTCGCGCTGATCCACCTTGGCTGGGGCCGGCAGGAACGCGAGGCGCCCGAGCGCCAGCCGCCCGCAGACGTCGTCGTCAGGCTCGCCTGACGACGACCCGATGCCACTACGATCAACCTCGGTGACCGTCGCGCAAGACACAGACGCCTTGATCCGATCGGCCGAGCCGACCCTGCGTGAGGTTGTAGAGGCGCTGTGCGAGTTCGAACGGGGACCGGGTTCCGCGGGCGAGGAGGACGCGGCCCGCTGGCTGGCGCACCGACTGGCCCGGGTCGGTTGCGAGGCACACGTCGAGGAGGCCAGCTTCCACGAGGGCTATGCCGACCTGGTCGGGCTCCTGGCAGCGACGGGCGCGCTCGGCGGCATGATCGTCCGTAACGCCCGCTACCGGGGAAGCCGGCGATTCGGTGGCACGCTCGCCGCGCTCGCCACCGCCCTGATCGCCGATGACATCAGCAACGGCCTGAGGCTTGCCCGTCGCGCTCGCCCGGCGCGTCACACCCAGAACGTCGTGGCGCTCTGCGGAGACAGGAGCGCGGAGCGCACGCTCGTCGTCCTCGCCCACCACGACGCGGCGCCGACCGGATTGATCTTCGATGACCGCCTGCAGCGGGTCCTGTGCGACCTCGCACCGGGTCTGTTCGAGCGGATCGACACGTCGCTGCCGATCTGGTGGCCGGTGCTGGGCGGCCCCGGCGCAGTCGCGCTCGCGGCCGTGCTCGGTCCCGGCGCAGGCAGGTGGCAGCGGGCTCTGCTGACCGCGGGAACGCTCGTCTCGACGGGCGCCGCGGTGGCGCTGGCGGACATCGCCCGCAGCCCGATCGTGCCGGGAGCCAACGACAACGCGAGCGCGGTCGCGGTCCAGGTGGCGCTGGCCGAGCGGCTCGCCACCGTCCCGCTCGAGGGGCTGCGCGTGCTGCTGGTCTCCTGCGGCGCCGAGGAGGTCATTCAGGGGGGCATCTACTCCTTCGCCGAAACCCACTTCCCGCAGCTCGACCGTGACCAGACCTGGTTTCTGACGCTCGACACGGTCGGCTCGCCGAAGCTCGTGATGCTCGAGGGCGAGGGGCCGGTCGTGATGGAGGACTACTTCGATCGCGGCTTCCGCGATCTGGTCGCGCGCGTCGCCGACCGCGTCGGCGCGCCGATCCGCCGCGGCATGCGCGCCCGCAACTCGACCGACGCCGTGATCCCCTCGCGGGCCGGTTACCCGACCGCGACGCTGGCATCGATCGACCGCTACAAGGCGCTCTCCAACTACCACACGATCAACGACACTCCCGAGAACCTCGACTACCGGACGGTCGCGCAGGCGCTGCTGGTCACCGAGGCAGTCGCGCGCGAGCTGGCCGCCAACCCCTGGATCGGGGGCTGAGCGCCGATGCCGCTGGCCTCCGAGCTGGAACTCCCGCGGATCGACCACACCGATCCCGAGCTCCGCGGCGACGCGCTACCGCAGCGAGATGGCCGGCACTGAGCGGCCACGACGGCTGGCTGGCCGCGCAGCCGTTCGGCTATCGTGGTGCTCGACCGCGAGGCGGGCGAGTTCTTCCTGCGCACGCGCTCGGCGGTGTTCCCGGCGATGACGCTGGCCGAGCTGTTCGGAATCACTGATGGCCCGCTGCACGAGGAGATGGTCAAGAACATCATCGCGCGCAACGGTGCCGACCACGGCCGCCTGCGCAACCTCGTCAACCCGGCGCTCGCGCCGCGGCGGGTCGATCGCTACCGCCCCGCGATGCGCGCGTTTCCTCGCCGAGCTGCTCGACGAGCTCTCCGGCTGACGGGCAGTGCGAGTTCATCGAGGCGTTCGCCAAGCCCTATCCGGCGCTGGTGATCGCCCACGTGATGGGCGCTCCGCGTGCAGGACGGGCCGCGGCTGCACCACTTCTCGGCCGTGATCCAGCGCCAGTTCGACCCGCTGAGTCTGACGACCGACGCGCGAGGAGATCGAGCAGGCGGTGGCGGAGTGCTACGACTACATCGACGCGCTGATCGCGCAGCGACGGCTGACGCCCGGCGACGATCTGATCACCGACCTGATCGCCGCCGAGGAGGCGGGCGACCGCCTCAACGAGGACGAGCTGCGCAACCTCGTGCTCGACATCCTCGTCGGCGGCGTCGACACGAGCCAGAGCCAGCTCGCCCACGCGGTCCGGCTGCTCGCGATGCGCCCCGGACCAGTAGGCAGCTGCTGCGCAGCGACCCGGGCGGCTGGCGCCGCGCGTCGTCGAGGAGGCGCTCCGCTACGAGCCGATCACGCCGTTCACCGCGCGGATCCTCGACCGAGGAGGTCGAGCACCGCGGCGTCACCTTCCCGTCCGGAACGGTCGTCCTCGTCTCCGCGTGGCACGCCAACCGGGAGGGCGATACACCCTGACGCGTTCGACATCACCGCCGACCGGGCCGAGCACGCCCGCTGACGTTCGGCGCCGGCATCCACAACTGCGTCGGCGCGAACCTCGCGCGCGCCGAGATCCAGGAGGGGATCGCGTTCCTCGCCGAGCACGTCCGCGAGCTCACGCCCGACGGCGAGCCGGAGTTCGGCACGCCGTCGGGGATCTACTCGCTGCAGTCGCTCCCGCTTCGCCTGCAGCGCGACGCTGATCAGTGCGTGGCGACCGCCGATCACCGAACGCGCTCCTCGAGCCGGCGGCCGCCGCCGGCGGCGACAGCCACAGCGCATCGTTGCCGAGCGGCCGGCGCACCGCCCGCCCCTCGCCCGCGAGCGTCGAGCAGCGCGCGCTCGGCGCCTGCGCGGTCGACCGCGTCGTTGCCGGCCGTCATCAGCGCCGCGACCTCCTGCGTCGTCAGCCCGAACTCGAAGTAGTCCAACAGCGGCGCCGGGATCCTCGGCGGCGCCTTGCGCTCGAGCGTCGGGTCGAGGTTCGCGACGAGCACGTCGTAGGCCTCGACCGGCTGGAAGCCGCCGGCCTCCAGCCGGCGCCCGTCTGAGCGTCTCGAAGACGACCGACGGCGCGGTGTAGCGGACCGTGCCGTCGCTGTTGCCGGCCTTGCCCTGGAACTCGGTCGGCGATCCGGCGGCCGTCCGGGTCTGCGCCTTATCGCGCTCGTAGGCCTCGAGCACCTCGGGCGAGTCGATCAGCTCGACGATCAGGTCGCGTCGACGCCGGGGACGCCGCGACAGGACCGTCGCGCATCTGCTCGTCGTCGTCGAACGCAAGCGGGCTGTTGAAGTTGGCGAGCTGGAGCGCGCGGAACACCCGCCACTCGCTGCCGGGCCACTCGCAGCCGGGCGGCGATCACCGCGCGGCAGGCACGCGAGGAGGCGCTCATCCGCGGCTTCAGGTCGCCCGCGAACGGCATCCCGTAGCGGTCGCGGAACGTGAGCTGGCCGACAGCGCCCCGCGCCGGGGTGTAGCCGTTCGTCCGATAGCGACTGGTGTCCTCGCTGAGGCCGACGAGCACGAGCCGCCAGTCGAGCTGGTCGCCGTAGCGCCACTCGATCACCCGCAGCGCGGGGTTCTCGGAGTAGGCCCAGGGGCAGGCTGGGTCGCTGTAAAGCGTTGCGGAGATTCGATCGTTGTTCATGCAACCAATCCTACGCTCCACGTATCACCGGCGGGCCGTCGCATGCGCTCAGGCGAGTTGCTCGCACGAGCCGCTCGAGCAGCACCACCTGGGCCGGCGTTCAGCCGACGGCGGGCCTCGTCGATCGCGAACCACTCGGCGCGGTCGACCTCGGGGATCTCGATCCTCTTCCCGGACCGCGGCGGCCACTCGATCTCGCAGGTGTTGCTGACGGCGCTCGACGCGTCGAGGTCACCCTCGATGCCCCACGCAACGACGCGCTTGCCCGACTTCAGTCTCACCGTACCGAGGTCGATCACAGGCCCATGTGGCGGCGGCGAACCGAGCTCCTCCTCGAACTCCCGGCGTGCGGCCACAAGTGGATTCTCGGAAGGTCCGTACTCACCTTTCGGGATTCCCCAGACGCCGAGATCCCGGGTGGCGAAGTACGGTCCACCGGGATGCACCAGCAGAACCTCGAATCGGCCTTCGCGCCGGCGATGCAGCAGGATGCCGGCACTCGTAGCGGGCATTGCGCCATCCTAGTGACCCGATGATTGCGCCGGTCCCCCCCACCGGCCCGTGTGGCGGACGCCTCTGACGATGAGAGCGCTCGCGATCTGGTGCTTCCACCACCGCTGGACGGTCGTCCTCGCATGGCTGATCGCGATCGTCGGGATCACCGACATCCACGCGAGCGTCGGCAGCAACTACACCGACAACTTCAGCCTGCCGAACACCCAGAGCTTCGAGGCTGACCGGCTGCTCGAGCACAGTGCGGCACGTTCCTCAGGCGACACCGAGCAGGTCGTGATCGCCGTTCGAAACGGGCGGATCACCGACCCCGCGGTTCGCGCGCGCGTCGACACGCTGCTGGCCCGGCTGGCGAAGGTCGACCACGTCAGCCGGATCGACTCGCCCTACGACGGGGCCAAGGGCGCCGAGCAGATCGCCCCATCGGGGCGGATCGCTTTCGCGAACGTGAACTTCGATGTGGACTCGGGCAAGGTCTCCGAGCGCGAGTCGAAGTCGTTCGTCTCGCTCGTGACCCGAGCGTCGGGAGGCGGGGTCCAATTCCAGGTCGGCGGCGGGATCGCCGAGAACGCCGAACCCCAGAGTTCCACGGCCGGGCTCCAGATCGGCTTCGCGGCCGCCGCCGTCGTGCTGTTCCTCGTGTTCGGCTCGCTGCTGGCGACGCTGCTGCCGCTGCTGACCGCTGGCGCGTCGCTCGGGATCGGGATCGCGCTCGTCGGACTGCTGTCGAACTCGATCGAGATGGCCTCGTTCTCGAGCGAGTTGTCGCTGCTGATCGGCCTCGGAGTCGGCATCGACTACGCGCTGTTCATCGTCACCCGCTACAGGCAGGGACTGCTTCGCGGACTGGACCGCGAGGAGGCGGTCGCGCAGGCGCTCGACACCTCCGGCCGCGCGGTGCTGTTCGCGGGGATGATCGTCGTGATCGCAATGCTCGGGATGCTGCTGCTCGGCGTCAGCTTCCTCTACGGTGTCGCGATCGCCGCCGCGGTCACGGTCGCATTCACGGTGCTCGCGGCCTTGACGCTGCTTCCGGCGCTGCTCTCGCTGTTCGGCAACGGCGTGCTGCGCCGCCGCGAACGCCGCGCGATCCGCGAGCATCGGCTGGCCAGCAGCGACGAATCACCCGCCTGGAGCCGCTGGGCCTCGATCCTCGAGCTACACCCGGCGGCCTTCGCGACGGTCGCGACCGCTGTGCTGATCGTGATCGCGATCCCGTTCTTCTCGATGCGCCTCGGTTCCACCGACGCCGGCGCCGATCCGACCGCCACCACCACGCATAAGGCATACGACCTGCTGGCGCAGGGATTCGGAGCCGGGTACAACGGACCACTCGAGCTCGTCGCACGGATCGGCTCCGCCGCACAGCGCGCCGAGTTCGAGCGTGTCGCCCACGCCGTCGCCTCCACCCCAGGCGTTGTCGGCGTAACCCGGACGCAGTACTTCCCCGGCAGCGACGGTCAGCCCGGCGTCGCGATCGCACAGGCGTACCCGCGGGGCTCGCCGCAGGCGGCGTCGACCTCGAGCCTGCTGACCGCGCTACGTGAGAGCGTGATCCCGCACGCGACGGACGGGACCTCGCTGACCGTGCTCGTCGGTGGCGAGACGGCGACCTTCGAAGACTTCAGCGCCGTGCTGACGACCAAGCTGCCGCTGTTCGTCGGGATCGTCGCGCTGATGTCGTTCCTGCTGCTGATGATGGTTTTCCGCAGCGTCGTGGTGCCATTGACGGCTGCACTGATGAACCTGCTGGCGACCGCAGCGGCGCTCGGGGTGGTCACAGCCGTGTTCCAGTTCGGATGGGGTGGCTCGCTGATCGGCCTCAGCACGACCGGGCCGATCGAGGCGTTCCTGCCGGTGATCCTGTTCCCGATCCTGTTCGGATTGTCGATGGATTACGAGGTGTTCCTCGTCACCCGCATCTATGAGGAGTGGCACCGCCGTGGCGATACACACGAGGCTGTCAAGCACGGGCTTGCCGCCACCGGCCGGACGATCACTGCAGCAGCGGCGATCATGATCCTCGTGTTCGGCGCCTTCCTGCTCGGCGGCCAGTGGGTGATCTCGCTGTTCGGCGTCGGTCTCGCCAGCGCGGTGTTCCTCGACGCACTGATCATCCGCTCGATCATCGTGCCGGCCGTGATGCTGATGCTCGGAGAGTCGAACTGGCATCTGCCGGAGGTGCTGGAGCGGGTGATCCCGCACCTCCGCGTCGAGGGCCGGGCCGACGCTGCGCCGTGCGCTGCACCGGGGCTCGCGGCAGGGCCGGTGCCGGTGGCCGACCCCGAGGCAGCCGTCGCGTAGTCCCAAGTCAGCCGTCGGAGTTGCGCTTCGGCTTGCCGCTGTGCCTCTTCGCGGGCGGGCGTCTCAGGATCGTGAAGCGTCCGGAGATCGCGCTGACCTGGTCGAACCCGTCATTCACGCGGACCCGAATCCGCGCTGCGCCCGAGCGGCTGAAGTAGTCACGAGGCAACGCGAGCCTGCCGGTGTTGTTTCCCATGTACACGGTCCGCCAAGTCCGCCCGTCATTGACCGAGAAGTCGATCGAGACGATCAGGTGAACGCCATCGGGGTTCGTCGCCCGCCAGCGTACGACGACCGGACCGGCACCCCTGAGCTCCTGCGCGGGTGCGGGCGCGAGCAGCCTGACCCGCGGCTCACGGCTCGGCTTGTGATCGACCGTGAGCACGTTGCCCTGCGAAACGACGGCGATTGCGGTCGCAGCCGCACGTTGCGGGATCGCTCCCTCGAACAGCACCAGCGGGGCACCAGGGCTGCCGCGGTCAGGATCGACGTGCGAGTCGGTCACGAGCAGCGGCGCGCGCGCCAGCAGTCGCTGATGCGCTCCGAGCAACTCCAGGCTCATTTGCGACCTCGACCCGGTCAGCGGCATGCTCGCAGGGGTTGGGTCGACCACCGCGATGTTCGCCCCCTCGGCGGTCACGAATCCGTACACGCTCGTGATCCCGGGTCCGGCGTCCTGCGCAGTGACCGCGCTCGGCGGCACCGATGCCTCGCTGGCCTGCTGCGCGGCGGCCGCGTTGGAGTCCTGACCCTGAGCGGAGTCCGCCTGGGCGTGACAACCCTTGTAGATCGAATGGCTTCCGCCCCCGGCGTTGAAGCATGCTGCTTCGGTCGCGATGTAGTCCCAGTTGCGGACAGAGATCCAGGCGTCGGAGTTGCCGAGCGCTCCATCGGCTGGGTTGGAGTCGACCGCCGGGTTGACACTGGAGCCGGGGCTGGGGTCCGGGTTGTTGTTCGGACTGGCGCAGTAGCTCATGAAGTCATAGAACTGCTGTGGAGGCGGACTCAGGCTCACGTCTCCTGGCGGCGTGCCGGCAACCACCGGGTAGGAGGGGCCGTAGATGCCTGGTTGCGAAGGCGCCGGGTCGAACAGGTTGAGACCGATCCCATCGATGTAGCCCTGCTGGTCAGGCGGCCATGGCTGGCCGATGTTTCCGCCGGTGCCGCCGCCACACGACTTGCTGGCATGGACGAGGCCGAACATGTGGCCGATCTCGTGGGCGACGTCCGTCAGCGGGCGGCCGACGTCGACGACCGCCGCGGCCGCGCCCTGTCCGATGTTTCCGCTCTCGACCCCGAGATCGGTGGTGCCCCCCGCGTTCGGATTGCTGACGCCGATGATCGGCTGGTCGTCGACCACGCCCTTGAGCTGATGGTGGGCGAAATCCTCGACCTCGCTATGCGCCTCGCCGTTCTTCGCAGAGCGGCTGAAGCAGACGTGGCCGAGAATCTTGCCCTTGTAACAGCCGTTCACGATCCAGTCGATATCGATCGTGCCGTAAGGAAGCGTTGAGACCTGTAACCCCGCCGGGATCAGCTGCCTGACCCAAGCGACGTCGCTGTCCCATAGACCGAGGTCGGGGGTGACCCCGCCGTTCTCCATGAAGATCGTGAAGATCTTGGTCTCGCCGACGTTCAGCGAAGTGACCCCGGTGAGCGTGAACGTCTGCAGGGCAACGCACGCGGGGTCGGTGCAGGGGGCCGCCGCCGACGGGGTCGTAAGCGACAGCGGCGGCGGCGTCAGCGTCGCCGTCAGCGTGATCGGCTCGGAGTCGGCGTCGATCAGCCAACTGAACGGCAGGTCGAAGTCGTACTGGTCCCCCGACGCCGCGGTGCGCACGTACACGGGCACCGTGGCCGACCCGGTCGCGAACAGCGGCGGCATGCCACCCTCGAGCGGGCTCCCGGGCAATGGGTTCCCGGCGGCATCGGTGGCGGCGAGTTGCACGCCGACACCCGGGATCAGCCCGTTGCCGGGCAGGTTCGGCCCACTCGGGGGGGCCACGGGCGCGTTTATCGCATCGGCGAACACGCGCACGACCGCCGGCATCCCCGCGACGAGCTTGACGCCACTGTAGGGGACCGTCCTGGCTAAACCCGTCGGTGTCGGCAGCGTGAACGTCTGGATGCCCTGGGTCAGCTCGAGTCCCTGGATTCGCAGGCCGTACTGGGACTCGGGAGTGATGATCGTGACGGGCACGACGATCGAGTGCTGTGTGCCACCGGCACTCGGAGAACCCGGCGTTCCGTAGATCGTGACCGGAAACTCAGACGTCGCAGTCGCCGCCGCCGTGGCGGTGAACGTGACCGTCACGTCAGACCCGTCACCATTGTCGTCAGGCGTCGGGGTGACGGCAGCGGTCACATCCGCCGGAGGCATCGAGTAGCTGAAGTCGATCGGTCCGCTGGAGCCGCCGTACCGGCGAAGGATCAGCGTCTCCGAGACCGATGGGCCGCCTGCGTTCAGCACCACTCCGCCGGTGGAGCCCGGGTTGACGAGTCCGAAATCCGGCGTCGGGGTCACGGCGACGGGTCCATATGACATGTCGGTGAACGCGAAGCCCGATCCCTGTGTTCCATCATTGGCCGTGATCTGTACGTAGGCGACCGTGGTCGCCGCACCGGCCGCGGATACCGACAGCGTTGTCAGGGCGGTGTCCGAGACGGTCTGGGTATCGCTGCTCCCAGCCCCCGCGATCTGGTTGCCGCCGGAGTCATAAGCGGTCAGCGTCACCGACACCGGAGCGGCGGTGCCCGCGGCCGCCACCGACATGCTGACGTGGTTGACCTCGGAGCTGAACTCGACCCACTGCGACAGCGTGCACACCTCGTCGCTGCACTCCTGACGAGCGACGTTTGCCGGCGGGGACACCAGGGAGCTGGTTTCGACGTACAGCGGGAGCGGCTGTTGGCCGAGCGGTGATTCGCCGAATGTGACGCCCTGCGCCGAGTACTGGGTCGTGAGCATGTCCCCCGCGGTGACCGTCGGGCTCGAGAAGTCGATCGAGTCATCCGTCGCCCACGCCGGCGCCGGCACGCCCATCCAGATGCCTGCGAGCACAGCCAGCACGGCACCGACCCAGACGGACCGAAACCTCCGCTCCCGGCGCTGCGCCCCAGAACCCAAGATCTCGGCGGCCATCGACATCCTCCCAGGAGCGGCTAGCCCGCATCCGACGGTTCGAACATACACCTAGGAGATCGGGCGGCGGAAAAAGATACGTTTCGCCGGGACTCAGCGCTCGGCCGGCGCCCCCGCGACATCGCGAGAGACGAGCGCCGCGTAGAGCCCGCCACGCTCGAGCAGTTCAAGGTGCGTGCCGCGCTCGGCGATCCGGCCCGCGTCGAGCACGACGATCTGGTCGGCGTCGCGAATCGTCGAGAGACGGTGCGCGATCGTGATCGTCGTGCGCCCTTCCGAGAGCCGCTCGAGCTCGGCCTGGACCGCCGCCTCGGTCTGGGTGTCCAGCGAGCTCGTCGCCTCGTCGAGCACCAGCACCGGCGGGTTGCGCAACACGGTTCTGGCGATCGCCATTCGCTGCTTCTCGCCGCCGGAGAAGCGGTAGCCGCGCTCGCCCACGACCGTGTCATAGCCCTCGGGAAGCGACGCGATCAGGTCGTGGACGCGGGCCGTCCGCGCCGCCTCCTCGATCTCCTCATCGGTCGCCTCCGGCCGCGCGAAGCGCAGGTTCTCGCGCACGCTCGCGTGGAACAGGTAGGTCTCCTGCGAGACCACGCCGACGGTCGCCGCCAGCGACGCGAGGCTGACCTTGCGGATGTCGACCCCGTCGATCGTCACGCGGCCCCGCTGTGGTTCATAGAGACGCGCGACGAGGTAGCCGAGCGTCGTCTTGCCGGCACCGGTCTCCCCCACGATCGCCGTTCGCGTTCCCGCCGGCACGTCGAGGTCGATCCCCTGCAGCTGCCAAGCCTGCTCGCCGTTGGCGGCGTAGGAGAACCAGACGTCCTCGAAGCGCACCTCGCCGAGCAGCTCACGCGGCTTCAGCACGACCGGATCAGGCGGGTCGACGATGTCGATCGGCAGGTCGAGGTACTCGAAGATCCGGTCGAACAGCGCCAGCGACGCCTCGACGTCGGCGCCGACGCCGAGCAGCGACTGGATCGGGAACAGCAGCCGCGTCTGCAGCGTCGTGAACGCGACGACCGTGCCGATCTTGAGAACGCCGACGAAACTCTGGCCCGCGAGCCAGTAGACGATCGCCGGCTGGATCGCGAACGTCATCTGGATCGTCGACATCACCCAGCGACCCGCCATCCGCGAACGGACCTCGAGTTCGGCGATGTCCTTCGATTCGCCGGTGAAACGGTCGGCGAGGTCGTCGCTGCGACCCATCGTCTTGCCGAGCATGATCCCCGACACCGACAGCGACTCGGCGACGAGCGCCGAGAGGTCGGCGAGCCGGCGCTGCTGCTCGCTGGTGATCTTGCGGCGGACCTTGCCGACGCGTCGGGTCAGATACACGAACAGCGGCACGAAGATGAACGAGATCAGCGCGAGCTGCCAGGAGAGGATGAACATCGCGACGGTCGCGGCGATCACCGTGGTCGCGTTCTGGGCGATCGTCGTCGCGGTCGTCGTGACGACGTTGTCGAGCCCACCGATGTCGTTGGCGATCCGTGACTGCACCTCGCCCGTGCGGGTCCTGGTGAAGAACGCGAGCGACATCCGCTGCAGGCGGCGGTAGACGGCCGCGCGCAGGTCGTGCATGACGCGCTGGCCGACGACGTTTGACATGTAGGTCTGCCACACGCTCGAGGCGGCGGAGATGATCGCGATCGCGATCATGCCCGCGACGGTGAGCGTCAGCACCCTCTCGTTGTGCTCGCCGATCCCGATGTTCAGCGCGGCCCGGAGCAGGAACGGGCTGACCATGCTGATGGCGGCGGTGAACACGATCAGGATCAGCACCGCGGTCAGGCGGAAACGGTATGGCCTGAACAGCTCAAGAATCCGATGGCGATCGCGCTGCCGGGTCGGATCCATCAGCGCCGGCGGCTTCTTACCGGGCCCGCGCAGCGAGCGCATCGCGCCGCTGCCGCCCGAGCCGTGCATCGCTCCCATACCTGATCCGCCGCTGCTCATTCACCCATGATGCCGACTCCGGCGGTTGGGCTTTGATCAGGCGGAGTTCAGGCGGACCGGAAGCGACTTCAGCTGGTTCAGGAACGCCGACTGAGCCGCCAGCGGCCTACCCGCCAGCTCCATGGCGGGATAACGCGCCAGCGTCTCCTCGAACAGGACCCGGAGCTCGAGCCGCGCGAGCGCCGTGCCGAGGCAGAAGTGCCGGCCGCCGGCGCCGAACGCCTGATGCTCGGCGTTGCGGGTGACTTCGAAACGGTCGGGATCTTCATACAGGGACTCGTCGCGGCTGCTCGAGACGTACCACATCACCACCTTGTCACCGGCGCGGATCGGTGTGCCCGCCAGCTCGGTGTCGTGCGCGGCGGTGCGGCGGAAGTGCGCGAACGCCGGGTACATTCTCAGCGCCTCCTCGACCGCGCCGGGGATCAGGCCGGGGTCCTCCAGCAGCTTGGCGCGCTGGTCTGGGCTCTCGATCAGCGCTCGCATGCCGCTGCAGAATGTCGCCTTGGTGCTGTCGTTACCCGCCGCGACCAGCAGGAAGAAGCCCATCACGATCTCGTGCTCCTCGAGCCGGTCGCCGTCGATCTCGGCGTGGACCAGGACGCTCGTGAGGTCCTCGGTCGGGCGCTCGCGGCGCTGCGCGATCATCGCCTGGCAGCGCGCGAAGATCTCCGGCAGGTCCCTGCCCAGTACTCCCTCGATCCCCTCCGCGGCGAGATCTGTGTCGCCCAGCCCGAGCGCCGAGTTCGTCAGCCTCGCCCATGCGGCGTCGTCCTGCCTGTCGATCCCCATGAAGCTGCCGATCACACGTGAGACGACCGGCTGGGCGACGTCGCTGACCAGATCGCAGTGAGTTTCGCCGCCGAGACGATCGAGCACCTCGGTCACGATCCCCCGGATCGCGGCTTCGTGGGCGGCGATCCGCTTCGGCGTGAATCCCGTCTGGAAGAGGTTCTTGAGGCGGTCGTGCTTCGGTGGATCCATGCCGATGAACATCGCCTGCGCCAGCGGCAGCGGGAACACGTGCGTGGTCGCCAGCACGCCGCCGAGCTCCGAGGAGTAGGTCCGCCAGTCACGGCTGACGGTTTGGATGTCCTGCGCCCGCGTAACCGACCAGAACCCCTCCTCGCCCGGGAAATCCGGCATCGATGCCGACCAGTGCACCGGGCACTGCCGCCTGAGCGTCGCGAACAGCTCAAGCGGCGGTCCATTCGCCCACTGCTGGTGCTCGACTACGTTGACGCCGTCCAGGTCGCTCTCGGTGGCGGACATCCTCTCCCTCTCCGTCGCCGGCGGTGGCGGTGGCGGTGGCGGTGGCGGTGGCGCCATCCTACCGTTGCGCACCGTGGCCGGTTAGCCTTCCCGCAGCCAGCCATCAGAGAGGAGATCGACCGCCGTGAAGATCCGCGCCGCCGTGCTCGAGGAGTTCGGGCCAGCCGCTGCACGTGACCGAGGTCGACGCTCGCCGAACCGAAGGCCGGCGAGGTGCTCGTGCGCCTGGAGGCGTGCGGCGTCTGCCACACCGACATGTACACCGCCTCGGGCGCCGACCCGTCGGGCTACGCGCCGACGGTGCTCGGGCACGAGGGCGCCGGGATCGTCGAGCGGCTCGGCGAGGGCGTCACGAGCGTCGCGCTCGGGCGACCGCGTCGTCACGCTGTTCTCGCCCCAGTGCCGCGAGTGCGAGCACTGCCGCTCGGACGCACGAACCTCTGCCTCGCGATCCGCGAGCAGCAGAACAAGGGCTACCTCCCGGACGGCACCGACCCGCCTGTCACGCGACGGCGAGCCGATCCGCCACTTCATGGGCACGAGCACGTTCGCGGAGTACACCGTGATGCCGGAGATCGCGCTCGCGAAGGTCTCGCCCGAGGCGCCGCCGGACCGCGCGGCGCTGTTCGCGTGCGGCCTCTCGACCGGCCTCGGCGCCGCGATCAACACCGCCAAGGTGCAGGCCGGCTCGACCTGCGTCGTGTTCGGCGCCGGGATGGTCGGGCTCGGCGCCGTCGCCGGCTGCCGCCTGCAGGGCGCCGAGCGGATCATCTGCGTCGACATGTCCGCCGACCGGCTCGAGCTCGCGAGCGGCCAGGGCGCGACCGAGACGTGGATCGGCGGCCCGGACACCGTCCAGCGGGTGCTCGACGAGACCCGCGGGTTCGGCGCCGACTACACGTTCGAGGCGACCGGCCTCGTCGCCGTGATGCGCCAGGCGGTCGAGTCGGCCCGGATGGGCTGGGGCCTGTGCACGATCGCGGGCGTCGCCGGCAAGGGCGAGACGCTCGACATCATCCCCCGCTACCTGATCACCGGCCGGCGCGTCTGCGGCTCATCGTTCGGTGGCGTCAAGGGCCGCGACCAGGTCCCCGAGCTCGTGCAGCTCTACCTCGACGGCAAGCTCGACGTCGACCCGTTCATCTCGCACCGGATGGCGCTCGACCAGGTCAATCGAGGCGTTCGAGCTGATGGAGCGCCAGGACGGCATCCGCAGCGTGATCGAGTTCGGCTGAGCGGTGTGCGGCTCCCCCGCCGGCCGGCTGTGCCGGCGGGGGAGCGGTTGCGCTCACGCGGTTGCGTCAGGCGTTCACGCCCGGAGCGCCACCGGGGCTGAAACTCGCGCCCGAACTGCTGCGCGGGCCCGTGCCCATGTGGGTGCAGTGGTGGCCGCTCGCGCCGCCCGGCGCTCCGCCTGGCGGCGTCCGCGATTGGGTGGTCGTCGTCGAGGTTGACGGGGCCGTCGTCACCGAC
Organism: uncultured Solirubrobacterales bacterium; assembly: GCA_963742025.1. Taxonomy (GTDB): domain Bacteria; phylum Actinomycetota; class Thermoleophilia; order Solirubrobacterales; family Solirubrobacteraceae; genus Palsa-465. Next base: position 187,803 of record CAVUKF010000001.1, on the reverse strand, counting down.
GGCGTGCTGCTGCTCGTCGTCGACGAGCTCGAGGTGGAGGCACTGGCAAGTGCGGCACCGCCGCCGGCGATTGCGCCGGCCGCGATCAGCACCGCGAGTGTCCGTGAGAACTTGCTCTTCATGTTGCTGACCTCCTTTCTTGGTCGCAACCAAAGGTCGCGTGCTTGTGTCGGAGCTACGTAGGAAGCCGCTAAGAATGCGGAGGCTGCACGTGCGCGCCGATGCGCATCGGCCGGGCGCGGATTGCATTGGCGGGGGCGCGGATTGCTCCCGCGCCCCCGCCAATGGTTTCCCCCGGAGGACAATCCCCCCAGCTTTCGGTCCAAAGACCGTGGACTCTGCAGCACCAACCTACTCGCCGGCGCGCGCGGAGGCAATGCCTGTGTGGCGAATTGCACAGACCTCCGCTAGCGGCCGAACCTGATGGACGCACTCACGTTCAATGGTCTGTCGTCCACGACATGACGCCACCGTCACCGAAGAGGTCGTTCCTGAGCTCGCTCTCGCCCGAGGAGCTGTCCGCGTTCGAAGCGGCCGGCAGCCTGCAGCGGTTCACCGACGGCGAGACGATCTTTCGGCAGGGCGACCAGTCGGGCGGCGTCTACGCGATCGTGTCGGGGCGGGTGAAGGTGTCGGTACAGGGCGCCGGCGGACGCGAGGTGGTCCTCCAATTCCCCGGCAAGGGTCAGCTCGTCGGTGAGCTGGCGACGCTCTCCGGCGGTGCTCGCGCGGCGACGGTGACCGCTGTGCGCGACGCCGAGGCGATCGCGCTGTCCGCCGAGCAGTTCCGCCGCTTCATCTCCGCCTACCCGCGCGTCGCAACCCTGATCGTCGAGCATGTCACCGCGCTCCTCGCCGAGGCCGACCGGCAGCTGGTCGACCTCGCGACGCGAGACGTGACCGGGCGCGTCGCCACGCGTCTGCTTGAGCTCGCCGATCAGGTCGAGGCCGGCGACCGCAACACGGTCAGAATCTCGCTGGCGCTCTCCCAGGACGAGCTCGCCGCCTGGACCGGCGCCTCGCGCGAGGCGGTCGCCAAGTCACTGCAGCAGCTCCGTGAGCTCGGCTGGGTGCAGACGGGCCGGCGTGAGATCACCGTGCTCGACCGCGCCGCCCTCCGCGCGCTCGTGAGTTAGAGGCGGCGGCTCGACGGCCCGACCGGCGATCTCACCGTCCAAGCAAGCGCCGACACGTTCTGACAGAAGCGCCGACACGTTCTGACAGGCGCCGCGATGCTATCCGCCGATTCCGGGTACGCCGGGCGACGCTCCCGTCGAGGTCCCGCCTGTGGCGGTGCCGCCGGTGGAGGTCCCGGTGGACGTGCCGGTCGAGGTGCCGGTCGAGGTGCCGGGGTTCGATGACGACCCTGAAACCTGGCAGGTGCCCGGGTTGCCGCTGTTGAAGCCGGCGAGGAACGCCTGCTTCAGCTGTGCCCCGGTGACGCTCGAGTTCGGCACGTTGCCACCGGAGGCCATCTCGTCCAGGAACTGGTTGGCGGTCTGGACGTCCGCCTGCTCCAGCAGCTGCCGGCTGTTCAGCGAGCTCACGTAGACGCCGGCCAGACAGCGGTTCTGCTCCCAGAACGTGCCGGGGTCGAGCTGGCCGCCCTGAACTTCCTTGACCGTCCCGAGCTGGTTCTGCACGACCAGGCTGAAGAGCTCCGCCATGTTGAACGCGAGGTCGACGCCACCGGTGTCAGAGTCGACGTTCTGTTGCATCCATGGGACGGTCCAGAAGATGACGGTTCCCGACTGGCCGAAGCAGACAAGCGGCGGGTCCGTCGGTGGCAGCGTCGCAGGTGTGCTGCACCCGGTCTGCACCGATTGAGACTGGACAAGCGCCTGCTGCACCTGCGGCCACTGGACGCCGGACTTCGAGAACTCGTTGCTCCAGAAGGCGTTCAGATCGCCGGCGACGAGCGGAATCTGCTGAGTGATCGGGACGTTGTCGAGACCCTTGATGTGCGACGCGAAGCTCCCCCGATGGACGACAACCAGCTTCTTGATGCCCGCCGTAGTTCCCGGCACCGCGCCGCTGGGCGAAGGCACTCCCGGAACCTTCTGAAGCCTCACCACGATCCCCACCTTGGCCGCGCTCGTGGACGATGCGCTGCTCGAACTGCTCGCGCTGCTGCTGCTTGACCCACAGCCCGCGAGTGCCAACGCAGCAAGAGCCAGCGCTCCGGCAGCCCCTGACTTCGACGAACGCAACCAAGATCTACTCATGCCTCAGCCCCCCCCAGGATCAGAACAACGAACGGTGCAGCGCCGAAAAGCTACACCAAGCCGGGCCTCACGACGATCATTTCATTTTGGCTCGACGCCCCACCCGGCCTCGGCCAGTGCCGGCGGGATGTTGCGGACGGCCTCCCGGTCCCACTCCTTGGTGGCGTCCGTCAGCTCGCTCCATGCCTTCAGATCCGGCGACGCGCTGCGGCTGACACGACGCTCGCCCAGCTCCCACCCGGCGGCGAGCCGCTCAGCGTTCCAGCGCCCATGCTCGGCCTCGGCCAGCAGCTCGACCTCGTCATCGGTCAGCTTCAGGTACGCGCCCCCGGCGACGAGCCGCTTGCCGATCAGCGAAAGCTTGTTCGGAATGTCGTCCGCAGCCGCGCGATTGGAGTTCTTCAACGTCTCCAGCAGTTCGTCCCAGGGCGCCAGCGCCGGGTCTCCCGGAGCCTTGCGGCCGCGCTGCCTGCGGCGATAGTCGTTGTGCAGGTAGCGGGCAACCTTCTCTCGCAGTCCGCGTTCGTCGCCGGAGAGCTCCGAGCTGGTGATGAAGGCCCGGATCGTCATCGGGTCTGAGGGCAGTTGCACGATTCCACCATCGCCGAGCGGCAGCTTGTCGGCAAGCGGGACGGCCTCGACGTCTGTCGGATCCAACCATGCCACCCGGGCGCCGAGCGCGCGGCCGAGCAACAGCTCCTCGGTGGTGATCAGCCCGCCGCTGAAGACGACCATCGACACCTTCTCTGCGGGGATGCCCGCACGCAGAATGTCGGTCCACATCGTCAGCGGCTCACGGATGCTGAACTCACGCGGATCGCGATCCGCCTGGCTAAACAACGCCTGCGGGGTGTCACGCACGCGCTCGTACAGATGTCGGTCGGCGCGACCGGGCGGCGTGTAGCCGATCAACGGCAGCCCGTTGTCACGCGCGACGAGCGCCACCACGCCTGGGATCCCGACGCTGGTGCCACCCGACAGGATCGCGCCGTCGTACGCTCGGAGCGCGGGCTTCAGCAGTCGCAGCAGGGTCGCGGTGTGGCTGTCGGAGGCCGACCCGGCCGGCCCGGCGAAGATCGCGACTCGCCGAACGCCGGCGATCAACGCGCCGTCCGGCTGCAGTCCGTCGAGCGCACCGCGCTCTCCGAGGGTCGCCCGCCGCAACGCCAGCAGCCGATCGACAACGAGGCTCCCGGTCGGCTCCTGCAGCTCGGCCAGGGCGGTCTCCGTGCCGGACGTCACATGTCTCGCGTATTCGCACCAGGCCGAGATCGACTCGTGCGCGCAGCGAGCGGCCTTGAGTCTCGCGCCCTCGTCGTCAGGCGTCGCCGCAGCGTCAGCGTCGGCGTCGGCGGCGCGCTTCGACAACGCCCGCGCCGCGAGTCGAAGGTTGCCAGCGGTCGCGAGATCCACCCGCAAACCGGCCCGCACCAATGCGCTGAGGGGCACTGGTGCCACCAGGGCCTCCAGCATCGCCCGCTCGCACGGCAGGATCCGCCACGTGGAATCCGATCTGATCCCCAGCTCCTGCTCGCGTTCGTAGAGCGCAGTGACGAGCGCGGCCGCCGCCTCGCGGGACATTCGCGGCGCGTGCACACCTGCCCCGCGCGCCGGTTCAGGCGCCAGCGCAGCCAGCAACTGCTGGCGGCCCGCCAGCCGCATCATCTGCTCGGGCTCGCAGGCCAGGTCCGCGATCGACTTGACGTCGGTTGTCGCGAGCCGGTCACTCTGAAGGGTGCTCGCCTTCAGACGGTCGTCCAGCACGCTCTCGAGCTGAGTCGTCACACGGGTCATCAGGGTCCCTGCGCCGAGTGCGCGGCTCACGCGCAGCGCGAGCCCGACGCCGTCGAGTTCCGCGTTGCAGATCACGATCGCGTGGTCCGCCCGGTCAGTCGCGTGCAGCCACTCGTCGATCTCAGCGCTTGCATCGCCACTGGGCTCGGCGTCTCTGGCCTCGATCGCCAGCACATGCGCCTCCGGCTGCCAACGTCTGCGAAGCGCCTCGACACGCTCGACAGCACCCGGCCCAAAGACGCTCACGTGCATCGGCGGGCGGCGATACGTGGCGTTCGCCTCGATGTCACGCAGAACGCGGACCCGCCAGCGCCGAAGCGCCGCGAGCACGATCGCGTCGATCAGCGGATGGTCACCTGCGAGCAGAAGGTTCGGCGGTCTTCCGTCACGCATCTCCAGCAGCACCGAGTCCGGCTGCCGCGGCGCGACAGCGCCTCCGCTCCCGGATTCCGACGCGGCGACGCGGCGCTCCGGGCTGCGGTGTTCGACGGGCGCTGAGTCGATCAGCGCTTCCGCCGCGATCGCGTTGGCGCTGAACGGGCTCACGAAGATCGCCCCGGCCTGGCCTCGCTCCCCCTCTTGCGCCTCGAGGAAGCGGGCGATCGACGGGTCCTCGACCTGTACGAACACTCGCGCGCCGTCACGCACTCGCCCATCGCCCGCAAGCGCGCGGACGGCACTCACGATCTGGGAATTAACGAAGTCATCGCCCGTCATCGCGACCACCCAGTGAGCTCGGTCGACGCCCGCGCCGAGCAGTGCGTCCCGGCGCACGCCGTCGCCGACGAGCCGCCATTCGTACTTGCCGAGCGGTCCGCGCATCCCTGGCGCGCCCGGTTCGAGGTCGAGCAGCACGACATCGTGATCGCCTGACAGCGCATCGACCAGGCGTGACCCGTGGACGCCGGCGCCGACCACGACGACGTGGCGGCGCAGCGCGTAGTGCATCGCTGTCCGCTGTAGGTGATTTCGCAGCAGGCCGACCGCGCCTCGCAGGACGAGCAGGGCCGCCAGCACCAGTGCGAGCCACAGCTGGATGTTCGGCCGTGGCGACTTCGACCCGCTCGCGGCCGGCCCGAGGTCAAGCGTGTAGAGCTTGATCGCTCGGTAGACCGCCTCCGGCACGGTGTAGCGCGGATTCAGATCGAGCGCCAGAAAGCCCCAGATCCCGAGCGCCAGCGTCAGCGGAACGGTGATCACGACGTACAGCCAGACCGGGATCGGAAACGGCCACACGCGGTCGGTCGCGCCGCGCAACCAACCCAACCCAGCCGTCGGACGCCCGGGCTCAAGCGGCTCCAGGCGCGGCGCGGCGAGCGTCTCCCCCGGAGGCCCGCCCCGATCGTTACGTGCTTCGCCCGGCACGGGCGCTCCCGCAGTCAAGACTAGGCGGTGCTCGCCGGCAGCTTCGCCCCGACCTCGTGAATCGCGTCAAGCAGGTCCTTCAATCCGCCCTCGGTCTTGCAATCGAGCTTGTCCAGGGCGGTCGACATGTCCGTCTTGACGCGCTCGATGTCGTCGAACGTCTTCGCCGCCCGTGCGTCGGCAGCCGCGTTCTGGAGGTTCTGGCCGACCATCAGGGCGGGCAACAGGATCAGCTGGATCCAGTTGGAGCTGACCCAGGCGATCAGCGGTTGGAGCCCACCCGCCTGGAGAATCGAGGGCAGGCTGACGAGCGCGATCCCGTTGAACACCCAGAAGGCCCACATCGTCCCGACCAGCCTCGTCAGCAACACGGCGACCTTCGCGTTGAACGAATCAGCGGCGTGCAGGTCGGCACGAATCTGTCCAGGTTTGAGCCGAAGCATCGCCGGCAGGTAGTGGCGGGTGCTCGCGTACACCTGGTGGCCGTCAACGACCCCGTATTTGGGTGGGTTTGCCAAGGCGGATCTCCCTCTTGTCTCGAGCGGTACGACGGACGCGCAGACTCTAGTCGGCGGCAACGACGATGATCGGAGCGCACCGGTCCCCGCGGCGGGCCGCTGAGTGCTCGCACTAGGATCCGCGCACCTTGCACGACTGCCCGACCTGTGGAGCGTCGACGCCGGAGGGCGCATTCTGCGTCCGTTGCGGGGCACCGCAGGACCGCGTGCTCGAGCGCTCCCACCACCGCCGTGAGTTCGCCGCCGCGCCCGGCGAGCACCGCTACGCGCCACGAATCGTCTCCACGCTGTTCCCTCACCTGCCGCGGCATTCCGCCCGTCACTTCAGGATCGCGCTGCTCGCCGGCGCCGCACTGGTTGCGCTCCTCGGCGCCCTGCATCTGTTTCCCGTCGCCCTGATCGTCGCGGCGCTGCTGATGCCGCTGCTGACGCTGCTCTACCTCTACGACGTCGACGTCTACGAGGTCGAGCCCGTCAGCGCCTTCGCCTGGACGGTCGTCTGGGGGGCGGTGACGGGAGGCGTCACCGGCGCCCTCGCGAAGGCGATCGCTCCGGGCGGCAGCGCGCTGATCGACCGGTCGAGCTCCGCCCACCTGTTGACCGGCGGGATTCTGATCCCGCTGATCGGCGTCGTCCTGATGCTCGCCGGGCCGCTGTTCCTGCTGCGCAACAGGGCGTTCGACAGCGTCCTGGACGGCGCCAGCTTCGGCTCGGTGTGCGCGGCGACGTTCGCGGCCGCGCAGGCTGTCGTCGTCGGCGTCGGCATCCTCAGCGGCGGCCTGCGCCCGATCGGCACGGCGCTGCCGTGGGTCGAGCGGCTGCTGTCGATCGCCGTCGCGATACCGGTGCTCTCGATGAGCGCGATCGGGTCCGCGTGCGCGGCGATCTGGCTGCGCTACCGCGCCCCCAAACACGACCGAGCTGCGCTCGGCGCGTTTGGGCAACCGCTGCTCGCAACAATCCTGGCCACCACGTTGATCGTCCTCGGCTACGCATCGGAGACGTTCCTGGCGGCCGGGGCGTGGCTCGCCACGCTGATCGTCCTTGACGTGATCGGCCTCGTGCTGCTGCGCCGCGCGCTGCACGTCGGATTGCTGGAGGAGTCGATTGAACGCGAGATCGGAGCGCCGATCCGCTGCGCCAACTGCGACGCGATGACGCCGGCTCACACGTTCTGCAGCAACTGCGGTGTGTCGCTGCGCGCGCTGCCGCGGCGCCGGCAGGTCGCCGGTCAGCCGGCAGCGCAGAGCGGGAGCTTCCCGGGGCGCCTGGACGCGCAGCGCGGCGGTCATGATTCTGCCCGCCGGCGTCTGGCCGCCTGGGCTCTGGCGCTCAGCGTCGTCGCCGCGGCGGCGATCGGGATCGCTGCGCTCGCAGCTCCGCCGCCGCGCACACCACCGTGCCAGCCGGGGATCCCGTGCGGCGCCCCACCGATCGTGGCGCAGGCGCTGTTCACATTTCCCGGGTACACGGCGTGGCAGAGCACCGGCCTCGGCTACGCGCTGCGCTACAACAAGCAGTGGTCGATCGGCTCGCAGAGCGCCGATGGAGTCGCGTTGAACGCCGCCGGCGGCATCGGCGTGCTCGATGTCCGCGCGGTGCACTCGTCTCAGGGGACGCCGGCCGCGATGATCGCAGCCCAGGTCTCGGTTCTGCGCACACAGCTGCTCGGCCTCGCTCACGACACTCAGCCCGCCGACCGGATCCTCGGCACGAACGTCGGTCTGATTCCAGGCCCCGGGGCCGTCTACGCGGGCACCGTCGCCAGCCCTCAGGGTCCTCAGCAGCCCGTTTCGGTCGTCGTGCTGGCGGCGAGCGACGACGGCCTGACGATCGGCGTGACCGTCGTCGCGCCGGGCAACAACCCCGGCGACCAGCAGGTCGTCTACCAGCAGGCCGATGACGTGATCAACTCGATCCAGTTCTCGACGTCGTGAGGAGACCTACCACCGCATGGGCGACCGCCTCAATCGCGGTCTGCGCGCTGCTCACGGTCCTGTTGTGGAGCGGCTCGTCGCGGTCCGCGGGCGCCGGCGCCGGCACCCCCGCGCCGCTGCTGTTCGCCGGCCGGGCGTCTGCGCACGAGCGCATCGCGTTCACGCTCTCACTGAGGCTGCCGGGCTCACGGCGGCTGACCGCGTCGCTGAACGCGATCGAGAACCCGCGCTCGCCTCACTTCCGCCGACTGATCGCGCCGGCGGCGTTCGGCGTTCGATTCGGCATCTCATCGTCCGCGCTCGAGCGTCTGGAGCACACGCTGGCAGCCGACGGCGTGCGCGTGATCGGCAGCTACCCGCAGCGGACGGATCTGCGCGTGAGCGCGACCGTCGCCTCGGTCCAGCGGCTGTTCTCCGTTCGGCTCGGGGTCTGGCGCGCAGCGCACGGGCGCGGTGGGTATCTGGCGCCACTCGGCACGCCGCGTGTACCGCCGACGCTGCAGGCCACGGTGAGCGGTGTGATCGGTCTCGACACCCGCCCGCGATGGACTGAGCAGGACGTTCCGAGGGGCGGACTGACGCCGACGAGCGCGGCCGATGCATACGACGTCACGGCACTGCACCAGGCCGGGTTCGACGGACAGGGCGAGACGATTGCGGTCGTGTCGTTCTCGGCATATGAACCCGGCGACCCGGCCGGCTTCGCCCACGCATATTCGATCACCGGCCCGGCGCCGCAGGTGATCGGAGTCGACGGCGGGACGGCGGACACCTCCGGTGCGGGCGAGGCGAACCTCGACATCGATGTGATCCGTTCGATCGCGCCCGACGCTCAGATCCTGTTCTACGAGGTCCCGCAGACGTCGTCCGCCTACAGCGACGTGATCAACCGGATCGTCGCCGACCACCGCGCGTCGATCATCTCCTCCAGTTGGGGCGAGTGCGAGCCCGGGTTGGATCCAGGCGAGCACGCGAGCGATGCGGCTGCACTGAGTGCAGCCGTCGCCGCCGGCGACTCGATGTTCGTCGCCACTGGAGACTCGGGCGCGTACGACTGCCAGCAGAGCAACTTCGACGATCTGCGGCTCAGCGTCGACTGGCCCGCCGCCAGCCCGGACGCGATCGCCGTCGGCGGCACCCGGCTCTACCTGGGGCCCGGCGATGCGTACGCCGGCGAGACCGCCTGGGAGGACCAGCTGTCCGACGCCGGCGGCGGTGGCGGCTTCTCGACGCAGGACCCGCGCCCGAGCTGGCAGCGCGGACCGGGCGTGATCACAGCGCTCTCAAACGGTCACCGCCAGCTTCCTGACGTCTCGGCCGACGCCGATCCCGGCACGCCCTGGTCGTTGTACGTCTACGGTGGCCTGCAGGAGGCCGGCGGCACCAGCGCCGCCACACCGTTCTGGGCCGCCTCGATGGCATTGATCGCCGAGTACGCCGCCGCCCACGGCGTCACCAAGCTCGGCTTCGTCGACCCGATCCTCTACGCCCTGGCGGCATCCAGGCAGCCGGTCCCGCCGTTCCACGACGTCACCCGCGGCGGCAACCGCTACTACCAGGCCACCCGTGGCTGGGATCCGGCAACCGGGCTCGGCTCCCCCGACGTCTACAACCTCGCCCGTGACATGGTCGCCTACCTCCGCACGCATCGCGGCTGACGCCCGACACATCGCCGAACGGTCGCCGACGATCTGCGGGTCGAAAGATGACGCCCGGGAGATCGTCAAACGGTCGACGCGGGTCGAAAGATGACGCTCATTTTGCCGTCATTCGACCCGCCCCCTGATCGCGCCGGAATCGGAGGGGGTTCTAACCGCCTTCGGCCTGTTTGATCACGTCCGCCTGGAGCTCGGGGCTGAGTGTTATGTGGGCCCGCGCGACATCCATCAGGTGCGTGAGGCTCCCGCAAAGTTCGCACGGATAGAGCGACACACCCAGATTGTTGACACCGACAAACTCGGTTCCGGCAGGGTTGAGCGTGCCCCGAGTGTCCTGCAGATACTCGAGCTGCAGCTGTAGGTTTGGATTCCACGCCTCGACCGTGTCGAGGTCTCCGGTGCTGGTGGTGATCAAAGTCGAAGAGTCGGAGGTGAAGCCGACCTCCACCCCGGCTCCGTCTCCGACCAGCGACGAGACACTGCCCGCCGGCACCTGCTGCAGCGGCGCGATCGGCAGGTACGACGGGACACGCCAGACGAACGTCCCGGCAGCCGCTCCGGCAGCGAGCAGACTTCCGTTCGGGCTGTAGGCAACCGAGACGACGAAGTTCCCCAGTACGGTGCCGGTGGTCTCGAGCGCCTTCGGCAACCACATGCCGGTGCGGATGTCGTAGAGACTGATGTAGGGCTGCCCTCCTGCCACCGCCAGCGTTCCACCATCTGGGCTGAACGCCGCGGCGAGCGGTGGATAGATTGCCAGCCCTGCTACCTGGGTCTGCAGCGGATCGCCGGTGATCGTCCGCTCGAGCCGCCCAGTCGAGGCTGACCACAGGTCGATCTTGACCGGCCCGAACGTTGTCTTGTACGTCACCTTGGCGGGCAGCGGCGGGTAGTGGAGGATCGCGATCTGCGAACCGTCCTTTGAGAAGACGACCCCGCCGGGGATCCCGGTGCTGGCAGACAGCGTGTGCAGGAGCTTGCCGGTCCGAGGATCCCACTCGCTCGCCACACCATCGCCGCCGATCGTCACCAGCCTGTCGCCGGCGATGTCGGCCGACGCGATGATCGGCCCCGCCGGGGTCCCGGGCATCGTCGCCACCAGATGGCCGGTGGACGCGTCGAAAGTCTCGACCGAGGTCCCCTCCGTCCTACCTGTGCTGGGATCGACCGGGCCCGTCACCGCATATATGTATCGGCCGTTGCTGCTGATCGCCGCGCCCACAAAGCCGTTGCCTGAGCGTGCGGTGAACCTGGACAGCACGCGAAGATCGCTCGCATCGAGCAACTCGCCCTGCCCGCTCTGGCTCGTGTTGAGGATGAACCTGCCGCCACCCCCAAAGCCGACGCTCGCGGTTGGGATGCCGATCCCGGGAACGGTCAACGACGGGCGCGGTAAGGGGCTCGCCCAGACGCGCGTGAAGCCGTCCTGAGACGTCGTCGCAATCAGCGTGTCGTCGTTCCCGAAGCTCGCGGAGGTGATCGTGCCCGACGCGCCGGCCAGCAGCTCGACGGCCGGGCCGCCGGTGATCGCGTTGTAAACGCGCGCGTCGGTGTCGCGGCTTCCCTCGACGAGATAGATCCCGTTGTGGCTGAAGCTGATCGAGTCGACCGTGTCGGTCGGTCCGATCAGGAGTGTGTTCTTGTGCGACAGGAAGTTGTAGACGTGGAGCGCCGGCCCCTCCAGCAGCGCATACGCGACCTCCGGATCCTGCAGGCTCGGGCTGAACGCGGCCGCGGTCGCCGCCCCACCCGGGAACTCGACCACGAGCCGCCCGGTGGCCGTGCTGTAAACGAATGTCGACGGCGTCTCTTGACCTTGGATAGCTGCGTCTTGGAAAGCCTTCGAGTTGGCCGGAGCGGAGGAACGTGCCGGCCCGGTATTGGTGAACACGTACTGGGTCCCATTCGGGTTGAACGCCACGCTCGCGATCTCCGAGGCGCTCGGCACCGAGCGCAAAGGCCGACCCGTTGCGACATCCCAGGTGTCGAGCGCCGCCTGGGTGTTCGGGTTCGAGCCCGATTGTTCGTCGCACTGCGCCGCGACGGCCCCGTTGGGCGACAGGGCGAAGCAGGTCACACCTCCGCTGTAGCCCGGATGAAACGTCGCCAGCAACTGGCCGGTCGCGACGTCGAACACGCGGCCGGTGCCGTTTTCGTCGACCGTGACCGCTTGCGAACCATCGGGCGTGAGCGCGACCGAGACGCTCGCCACCGGCAGGCGCTGGACCAGCGCGCCGGTTTGCGCGTTATAGACAGCGGTGTTGTGGCCTCCAAGCACGACCAGGTTGCCCCGGGTGTCCCACGCGCTCTGGCCTGCCGACGATGTGGTCCCGGCGAGCGTTACCGGGGACGCTCCTGACCCCGGCTGATAGATCCGAGCCCACTGCTGCGGGCTTGTCACGAGCAGCCTCGTCCCGTCCGGGTTCCAGACCGCGTCGCCTGCGGTCGGTGTGGCCTGATCCAGGTCATAGCGCTCTCGGATCGGCGATTTCGCGATCGCCTCGCGCAGCGCCGCTTCAGTGACCGAGCCAGGCGTGATCTGCGCGGCCTTCACGGCCAGCACAACGCTCCGCTCAGGATCGGTCGTATAGGCGTTCTGGGCACGCGAGTCGAGCAGACCCGCCTGAGCGACGTTGCGCTCGTGAATCGCGCTCGAGCGCTGGATGAGCGCGACGACCGCGAGCACGATCGCGACCGCGAGGCCGAACGTGACCGCGCCGATCAGGGTCCGCTGGCGTCTGGTCGCCGACTGCCGGCTGGCGAGCACGTACTCGCGCTGGAGTTGGGTCGGTTCGGGTTTCAGGCCTGCGCCGCCCACGAGCCACGCCTCGGCAGCGGCCAGCTCCTGGCCCCGAAGCAGTTGGCTGCGGTCACGGCCGCTCTGGTTCCAGCGCCCCGCGGCGACACCGAGCCGGGTGTGCGTGCGGACGTGGTCAAGGTCGGTCTCGACGGCGACGGTCAGGGTCGCGACGCCGGCGTCGAAGTCGTCGCCGTCTCGCAGGAACACCCAGTTGAGCGCCGCGGCCGCCTCCGGGACCTTGGCCCCATCGGGCTCACGGTGAACGACCGGGACGATCCGCTTGTTGCGCTCGAGTGCCCAGTCGAGCTCATGCCCGCAGACCTCGGAGGCGACGCTGTCGGGCGAGATCACGTAGACAAACGCGTCGGCTCCGGTGACGCCTGCGCGGATCTCATCGGTCCATGTCGCGCTCGGCGGGATGTCCTCCCAATCCACCCAGATGTCGTATTGCGCCGCCTTGAGCGCGTCATGGAGACGTCTGACGAACGCCGTGTCGACCCGCGAATAGGAGATGAATACCGACGGCACGGCGGAGACCCTAACCACACGCGTGCTGTTGCACAAATCTGACCGCTTGCAGGTGGCGGTAGTATTCGCGCCGTTCTGCACCTCTAGGCGACCGAAGGTGAAGACAGGGGGACGAATGCGACGCCGTCAGTGCCTGACCATCGCGATTGCCTTTGCGGCAACGCTCCTCGCCGGCTGCGGCAGTGCGTCGGACAGCGGCTCACACCGCGCGAGCGTGGCCCGCGCCTCCACGCCGCTGGCCGCGCCGAGCTCCGCATCCGCCCGATTCGTCGACTACCGGCCCGCCGATGTCGGCGCGATCAACCCGCTGCAGGGTGGAACGATCGTCGCCTCGGATGGGTTCGAGCTCGACCGGGACGGCTTCTCGTTCGCGAACTACGGGTTCGTCGCCGGTCCCGAGCTCAGCGTGGCGGACATGCGTCAGCTGTTCGGCAACGCCGTCTGCGCCGGCACGCCGTCGAACTCGTGCACGCTGGTGCCAACGGCCGAGCAGTTCGATACGCAGGTCGATGACGACATGATCGGTGGCCACTGTTTCGGCTTCTCGATGACGGCGCTGCGGTTCTTCAAGCACCTGATCAGCCCCAGCGAGTTCGGCGGGACGACGACCTACTCGCTTCAGTTCTCGCCGGCGCTCGAAAGCACGATCGCGTTCGACTGGGCGCTGCAGGAGCTCCGGTCCGTGCAGAACAGCGCGATCAAGCTGACCCCCGACCAGGACATCTCGTTCCTGGAGAAGGCGTTGCCAAACCGGAACGGTCCCGTCTACACGATCGGGATCCACGGTTCCGATGGCGGTCACGCGGTGACGCCGATCGCGATCCAGAACGACGGCGGCGGGCACTACGCGATCGACATCTACGACAACAATTATCCGGGCACCCCACGGGCGATCAGCATCAACACGAACACCGACAGCTGGAGCTACAACCTGGCGCCTCCGGGCCAGGCCACCTCGATCTGGTCCGGCCAGGGCAAGACCAACCCGATCGAGCTTTTCCCACTCCCCAGCGGGCTCGGCAGCGGCGGCGTGGCGCCGTGTGGTTCCGCCTGCAGCAATGCGCCTGCCGGCACACCGATCTCGATCTCGCTTGCCGGCGACCCCGATACGCATGGGCACCTGCTGATCACGAACGCGCACGGCCAGCACATCGGGTATCTGCACGGCCGGTTCGTGGACAACATGGCCGGAGCGCGCGCGATCGTCCCACTGCTTGATGAGGACTGGCTGGCGCATCCCGAACCGCTCTACGAGGTGCCGAGCGGAGGAAAGCTCTCGATCACGCTGAACGGCAACGGCGCGGTCGGTCAGGAGGCGGCGACGGTCAATGTCAGCGGCGTCGGTTACGGCGCGCACATCTTCAACCTGCGACCGAAACCCGGAGAGGACGAGCAGATCGGCCTGTCATCGAGCGGCACGACCCTGTCGTTGAAGCAGACCGGATCCGCTCCCGCGAGCACCCCGACAGTCGAGATGCTGGTTGATCACGGCCGCGGGGGCAGCGAGTTCAGCGCCACCCCGAGGGGGCTGCACAGCGGCACCGCGCTGAGCCTGACGATCTCTCCCGCGACGGGACGGCTTCACCTCAGCAGCACCGGCTCGAGCGCATCGCTGCCGCTTTCACTGAAGCTCAACCAGATCGCCGGCAGCGGCGTCCAGACGGTCAGGACCGGTGCCGTCAACCTCACGAGCGGTCAGGCCAAGAACCTGTCGTTCAGTCTGACAGCGCTCGGATGATGAACCCACCGGCAACCACCGCCCTGGCCTGCACGCTCGCGCTCGGAGCGCTCGCGCTCGCCGGCTGCGGCTCGAGCTCCTCGTCGTCGAGTGCGGCGTCGAGCACGAGCACGCCGGCACAGTCGAGCACCGCCGCGAGCACCACGACGCCGGCGACGACCAGCGCACACATCATCAAGCTGACGGTGCCCGGCTCTCCGACCGGCTCGAAGGCCGATCTGCACGTCCTCGTGAAACTGCCCCGCTCACCGCGACAGGTCCAAAAGGGGCGCATCTCCTTCCTGTCCGGGCTCTCGCTCGACTCCCAGCTTCAATACCTCGCCAACCAGGCCAACGGCTTCTGGTCCAGTGAGTTCCAGCAGGCTGGGGATAGCCTCGCGCCGGGGACGATCGACATCATCCTGCCTGGAGGGTCGATCGCCTGCGGCTCCTCAGTGGTCACGACATCGTCGGGACCTGAGTGGTGCTCGGGCACCGACAGCGTCTACCTGCCGTATGACTACATCAAGAGCAACGTCGCCCCGAAGGGCAACGCTGCGACCGCGCTCGTCGTCTTCGACATGTACGGCTATCACGTCGAGAAGGCACTCGGCGCCTTCGCAGCATCGCCGGCCCTGAGCGGAGTGCAGCTCGAGGAGCTCGACTCATGTCTGTCCGGAGTCTGGTTCGGCGGGCTGGGGCCGAACTACGCGCAGGCCACCGACGAGCAGGCGGTGAATCGCCAACTCGCCACCGATGCGGCCATCTCCCAGCAGTTCGGCGCGAACGCCGCGGTCAGCACCACCCAGCTGACGACCGCGTTCGACGACGGCGCGATCTCGCAGGGGAACCCCGCGGTCTGCGTCCACGACGCCTGACGCGCGGGCGCTGGATCAGCGCTGGCGCTGGATCGGTGCGGGCGCTGGATCGGCGCTGGATCGGTGCGGGCGCTGGATCAGCGCCGGCGGGCGGCAGGCTCCAGACCCGGGTTCGGCCAGCCTCCGTCGGCGGGGTTGAGGTTGACCCCGGGCGCGACGATCTCGTCGATCCGGTCAAGCACCTCGATCCGACAGCTCGACGTCGGCGGCGGGAAGCTGCGACTCGAGCTGCTCGATCGTCCGGGGCCCGATGATCGCCGCGGTCACAGCCGGGATGCCGGATCACGAACGCGATCGCCATCTCGATCAGCGTGATCCCGGCCTCCTGCGCCAGCCTCGCGAGCGCGTCGGCGGCCTCGAGCTTGCGCTGGTTGGCGGGCAGCGACATGTCGTAGCGGCTCGGGATCCGTTCGGCGCGATGGGACTTCGGGAGCGTCGTCGCCGAGCCGGTAGCGCCCAGAGAGCCAGCCGCCGGCGAGCGGGCTCCACGGGATCACGCCGATCCCGTGGCGCCCGCAGGTCGGCAGCACGTCGTTCTCGACCCCGCGGACGAGGATCGAATATGGCGGCTGCTCGCACACGAACCGTTCGCGGCCGCGGCGCTGTGCGACCCATTGCGCCTCGACGATCTGGCTGGCGGGGAAGGTCGATGAGCCGATGTAGCGGACCTTGCCGGCGTGGACCAGATCGCTGAGCGCGCCGAGCGTCTCGTCGATGTCGGTGTCGGCCTCGGGGCGATGGATCTGGTAGAGGTCGATCCAGTCCGTGCCGAGCCGCCGAAGGCTGTTCTCGACCTCCCTGATGATCCAGCGGCGCGAGTTGCCGAACTCGTTCGGGTCCTCGCCCATCGTGCCGTGGACCTTGGTCGCCAGCACGACGTTGTCGCGCCGACCGCCGGCAAGCGCCTTGCCGACGATCTCCTCGGATTCCCCGCGGGAGTAGACGTCGGCGGTGTCGATGAAGTTGATCCCCGGCGTCGAGCGCGCGGTGGATGATCCTGATCGAGTCGTCGTGGTCGGGGTTGCCCCAGGCGCCGAACATCATCGCGCCGAGGCAGAGCGGGCTGACCTTGACCCCGGTGGTTCCGAGCGTGCGCAGTTCCACGAACTGAAGCGTAGTCCAACTACTCGCCGTGGGTACAACCGTGGATCATCAGCCCGAGCGCCGCTGAGCGTCGGCCACGCGCTGTGACGCTCGTGTGACGCGGTTAGCCTACTCTTTGGACCGGAATGCGGTGGTGGGGTGCACTCGTCTGCAGCGCTTGCCTGGCCGTTGCCGCGCTCGGGTGGACTCCGCTCGCGTCGGCCGTCGGATGTGACACGTCCTGGGTGTCCGCAGCGAGCGGCAACTGGAACACCTCTGCAAACTGGACCGCCGGCGTACCGACGTCGAGCACGAACGCGTGCATCACCGTGACCGGCTCCTACACGGTCACCCTCCAGGGGTCTGCCGCGGCCGCGTCGCTGACACTCGGCGCGCCGTCAGGGACGACGCCCGAGCAGGCGCTTGACATCCAGGGGACCCCAAGCAGCTCTGCGACGCTCACGCTCGGCAGTTCCGGGGGCACGATCACCGGCGCCGGCCAGCTCGTGCTCGATAGCCAGTCGGGTGGATACTCGACCTACGTGGAGGGTGGCGCGCTGACGAACGACGGCTCGATCGTGACGCAGGGCGAGGGCACCAGCCCGGACCCCGACTACCTGCGGGTGGCGCTGAACAACACCGCAACGATCGAGGTCAAGAGCGGCGAACTGCTCCAGGACCAGAACACGACGACGACCAACACCGGCACGGTCACGCTCGACACCGGCGCGTCGTACATGCTGACCGGCTCGGGCGGGACATTCGCCAACGACACCGGCGGGTCGGTCACCGACGGCGGATCGATCGAGCTCGAGGGCGGCTCGACCTGGTCACAGGCGGGAGGCAGCGAAACCACCGGCATGTCCGGCACCCCGGTCGTGCTCAACAGCGCCACGCTCGACGACGACGGCACCGGCAGCTCCGGCCAGTTCGAGCTCGTCAACGGCGACAACCTGTCCGGAACGATCGCCGCCGGCGAGACCGTCACGATCGCCGGCACCCCATCAGCGAGCGGCACCACCACGCTCACCAGCGCGGTCACAAACGACGGCCGGCTCGTGCTCGACAACCAGGCCAGCGGGTACCCGACCTACCTGCAGGGCGACGCCCTGACCAACGACGGATCGATCCTCACCCAGGCCGAGGGCACCGACCCCAACTACCTGCGCGTGAACGTCGACAACACCGCAACGATCGAGGTCAAGAGCGGCGAACTGCTCCAGGACCAGAACACGACGACGACCAACACCGGCACGGTCACACTCGACACCGGCGCGTCGTACATGCTGACCGGCTCGGGCGGGACATTCGCCAACGACACCGGCGGGTCGGTCACCGACGGCGGATCGATCGAGCTCGAGGGCGGCTCGACCTGGTCACAGGCGGGAGGCAGCGAAACCACCGGCATGTCCGGCACCCCGGTCGTGCTCAACAGCGCCACGCTCGACGACGACGGCACCGGCAGCTCCGGCCAGTTCGAGCTCGTCAACGGCGACAACCTGTCCGGAACGATCGCCGCCGGCGAGACCGTCACGATCGCCGGCACCCCATCAGCGAGCGGCACCACCACGCTCACCAGCGCGGTCACAAACGACGGCCGGCTCGTGCTCGACAACCAGGCCAGCGGGTACCCGACCTACCTGCAGGGCGACGCCCTGACCAACGACGGATCGATCCTCACCCAGGCCGAGGGCACCGACCCCAACTACCTGCGCGTGAACGTCGACAACACCGCAACGATCGAGGTCAAGAGCGGCGAACTGCTCCAGGACCAGAACACGACGACGACCAACACCGGCACGGTCACACTCGACACCGGCGCGTCGTACATGCTGACCGGCTCGGGCGGGACATTCGCCAACGACACCGGCGGGTCGGTCACCGACAGCGGATCGATCGAGCTCGAGGGCGGCTCGACCTGGTCACAGGCGGGAGGCAGCGAAACCACCGGCATGTCCGGCACCCCGGTCGTGCTCAACAGCGCCACGCTCGACGACGACGGCACCGGCAGCTCCGGCCAGTTCGAGCTCGTCAACGGCGACAACCTGTCCGGAACGATCGCCGCCGGCGAGACCGTCACGATCGCCGGCACCCCATCAGCGAGCGGCACCACCACAGTCGCGAGCAACGGCGTGACCAACAAGGGCGCAATCGTGCTCGACAGCCAGTCGGGCGGGTATTCGACCTACGTGCAGGGTGGCAGATTGACGAATGACGGGTCGATCGTCACACAGGGAGAGGGTGCGGCCCCGGACCCCGACTACCTGCGGGTGGCGCTGGACAATGCGGGCACGCTGGAGGTCAGGAGCGGGCAGTTGATCCAGGACCAGGGGACGGCCACCACGAACACCGGCAAATTCACGACCGATGCCGCCGCGTCGTACGCGATCACGAGCGGGTCAGGGTCGTTTCTGAACAGCGTCCACGGTTCGGCGATCGATGACGGGTCGCTGGTGCTGTCAGGAGGCTCGTCATGGTCCCAGGCCGGCGGTTCTGAGTCGGGGCTCGATCCGGTCGTGCTCAACAGCGCCACGCTCGACGACGACGGCACCGGCAGCTCCGGCCAGTTCGAGCTCGTCAACGGCGACAACCTGTCCGGAACGATCGCCGCCGGCGAGACCGTCACGATCGCCGGCACCCCATCAGCGAGCGGCACCACCACGCTCACCAGCGCGGTCACAAACGACGGCCGGCTCGTGCTCGACAACCAGGCCAGCGGGTACCCGACCTACCTGCAGGGCGACGCCCTGACCAACGACGGATCGATCCTCACCCAGGCCGAGGGCACCGACCCCAACTACCTGCGCGTGAACGTCGACAACACCGCAACGATCGAGGTCAAGAGCGGCGAACTGCTCCAGGACCAGAACACGACGACGACCAACACCGGCACGGTCACACTCGACACCGGCGCCCAGTTCGACGTGACGAGCGGATCGGGCGTCCTGGACGACGCGTCCGGCGGCAATCTGACGTTCGGGATCGCCGGCCCGTCGAGTTTCGGCACGCTCAACCTCTCAGGGGGCGCGACGCTCACGCTCGATGGCGGCGCGGCCACGGCCGTCCTCGCCGGCGGGTATGCGCCTACGGTCGGGACGGAGTTTCAGGTGATCACCGGATCAAACGGTGCCGGCAAGACGTTCGCGAGCGTCGGCGGTGACTTCACGGGCGACTACTCGCACTCCGGCTTCATCGCCCTCGTCAGGGGCCGCGACAGCACCACAACCTCGCTGAGGTCGTCACAGAACCCATCGACGAGCGGGCAATCCGTCACCTTCACCGCGACGATCACGCCGTCGCCCGGCGGCGCTGGCACGCCGACCGGAACCGTCACCTTCGCCGACGACGGAGTCACGATCGCGACTCCGCAGGCGGTCGCGACGAGCGGCGCAGTGACGACCGCGACGCTGACGAGCTCGAGCCTGGCAATCGGGACGCAGTCGATCACGGCGTCGTACAACGGCGACGCCAACTACCAGCCGAGCCCGGCGAGCTCTCCCGCCCTGCAGCAGAACGTCGAGCCGCCGCCGGCGCAACCGGCAAGCTCAACGCCGCCGGCCGGCAGCCAGTCCTCGTACGGCTCGGATGCCCCCGCGAGCAGCGCGTCGGCGACGGTCACAGTGCCGGCCGTCAGCTGCGGCGGGAACCCCGCGGGGACCTTCGCCGGACAGGAGGCGGTAGTCAGGCTGATCGGCGACGAGACGAGCAGCGGTTCGTCCGTACAGCCCGCGGAATCGGTCGAGCTTCGAACGTACTGCCAAGGCGCGAGCCCGGTCTATGCCACCGAGTTCGTGATCAACGACGTCACCAGCGGCATGCTTACCTTCGAGCCGGCCGGCGTCACGGTCGCCCCCGGCGATTCGCTGCAGATGAGCGTGGCGGCGACCCCGAGCGGCGCGACGCTGCAGGTCAGCGACCTCGACACCGGCGCCCACGCGTCCGCGACAGGACCCGGCTTCACCGCCCTCGATGGCGCCGACGTGCTCGTCGGTGGGATCGAGAGCGCCGATCACTCCGCGCCGCTGATCAGCGGCGCGATGTCCGCGAACCCGCCGGCCGCCCAGCTCGCCGGCCCGGTCCCGTCCTCGCCGGTCGTCTTCGAGAACGTGCTGATCGACGGCAAGCCCCTCTCAGGTCTGGGCGGCTCCTACGACCTCACCTGGAAGGGCCCGGGCAGCCAGACGGTCGCGAGCGTCTCGCCGATCTTCGGCACGGACGGCTTCTCGGTTGCGTTCAGTACGCCGCGACCGGTGCTCACCGCGAGCGCCGACGCCACACCCGTCAGCGGCACCGTCGAGGTCGAGCTGCCCCACAGCCACCACTTCGTGACGCTCACGTCGGTGAAATCGATTCCCGTCGGCTCGATCATCAACGCCACCCGTGGAAGCGTGCAGCTGACCGTAGCGATCCCGGGCGGCGGGGAGCAGAGCGGGGTCTTCTTCGGCGGCGAGTTCATCGTGCGCCAGAGCCGCACCGGTCAGATGACCGCCGTGCTGACAGGCGGAAGCTTCGCCGGCTGCGCGAAGCCGAGCCGGCACGCCGCGCCGGACGCGATCGTCTCCTCGGCGTCCAGGCATCGCCCCAAGAAGATCCGTCAGCTGTGGGCGGACGCGCACGGGAACTTCTCGACCCAGGGCAAGTATGGCGCGGCCGCGGTCCGCGGAACCGAGTGGCTGACCGCGGACGAGTGTGACGGCACCTACTTCTTCGTCAAACGGCACAAGATCCTGGTGACCGCCTTTGCACTGCACAACCGCCGGACCCTGGTCGCGCAAGGGCACCACTACCTGGCGCCCGCTCCAGGCTGATCAGCTCAAGAGGCCCAGCCGCTGTGCGCGCTGAACCGCCTCGGTGCGGTTGCGAACGCCGAGCTTGCGGTACAGCGAGCTGGTGTGCTCCTTGACAGTGTGCTTTGACAGATGCAGCGCGGCGGCGATCTCCGGGTTCGTCGAGCCGGCCGCCATCAGCTCCAACACCGAGCGCTCGCGGTCGGTCAACCCGAGCGCCGGCGCTCGATCCTGGCGCTCGAACACGGTTCCGCCGAGACCGACGAGCCGCACGGCGCCGGCGATCTTGCGCGCCGGCCAGTCCTTGTAGGCGAAGCCGGAGGCGCCGGCCGCGCGCGCGGCGTGCGGCGAGATCTCGCCGGCGCCGGAGAACAGCAGCACCCGGGTCGCCGGCTCGGCCGCGCGCAGGCGCTCGCACACCTCGGCGCCGGACTCCTCGCCGATGAACAGGTCGACGACCGCCACGTGCGGTCGGTAGCGCCGCGCCAGCTCGACCGCCTCTTCGCCGTTGGCGGCGGTGACGCAGCGCTCGACCCACGGCTGCTGGGTGAGCATCAGCCGAAAGCCCCAGTGCACGACGTCGTGGTCGTCGACGACGAGCACGCGCAGGCGCTCCGGGCTGCGACTCGGCTCAGTCATGCGTCGGGGACCACGAGCCGCACCTGCCAGGTCCCGGGCTCCCGCTCGCCGAACTCGACGACGCCGCCGCTCTGCAGCGCCTCGAACGCCGCCAGCCGCAGCCCCATACCCGCCTGATGCGCGCCGCCACGCACACCGTCGTTGACCACCTCGAGCACGAATGCCCCGTCGACGCGGCCGAAGCGCACGTTCACCGCGGTCGGGTCGGCGTGCTTGCGGGCGTTGCGCATCGCCTCGGTCAGGACGCTCTGCGCGAGTGGCTCGAGCGCGGGCGGCACGCCACCGCGCTCGCCCTCGAGCAGCGTTATGCCGAGCTCCGGGTTGACGTGCGCCAGCCGGTCGACCTCCGCCAGCAGCGTGGTTCCGGTCGCACGCGGGATTCGCCCGAGCGGGCGCTGCAGCGCGCTCCGCAGATCCCCGAGCGCCGCCTGGGTCTCGGCCGCGCACCGAGCCCGCGCCTCCGCCGGCAGGTCGCCGTCACCGTCGAGCGCCATCGAGACCCCGAACAGGCGCTGGATCACGCCCTCGTGGATCTCGCGCGCGAGGTCGATCCGCTGCTCGCAGCTGCTTGAACGCCTCCCGCTCGGTCGCGACGATCCGCGCGACCGCCGCCAGCGCCGCTGCCTTGCCGAGCGTCCACAGCAGCTGGCGCTCGGTCGCGTCGAGCGGCGGATCGGCCAGCGACCGGTCGGCGAGGATCACGCCGATCATGCGGCTCGCGGCCGTCATCGGCGCGCACACCAGCCGCGACCGGCTGCTCGACCAGCGCGGCTACTCCGGCGGGAACTGATCGCGCAGGTCGCCGGCCGTCTCGACGACCTGATCGGTCCTCAGGCGCCTCCGCGGCGATCGGCGCCGTCTCGACGGTGACGTGGGCGTTGGTGAAGTGCGCGAGGTCGAGCCCGTGGGCGCCGGCGGCGCGCACCCGGCGGCTCGCCTCGTCGTAGCGGAAGATGAGCGCGCGGCGCATGCCGGCGAGCCGGCAGACCGCCTCGCACAGGCGCGCGTAGAACTCGTCGCCCGATCTGCCCGGGCTCGGACTGCGCGAGCACGGCGACGAACAGCTCGAGCGCCTCGACCGAGACGACGCCCTGGCTTCGTGCTGCCGGTGCTCATCCGCGGTCGAAACTTACTGCCGACGCGGAGCGCCGATGGCCGGCCGCGCTCCGGCCAGGCGCCGGCGCGTCAGGTGGCGAGTGCCTCGGCGCGCCCGATCGGGCGCTTGCCCCAGCGGCTGCGGGTCGCGAAGTCGAGCAGCCGCTCCATGTAGTCGCGCAGCGGCGAGGCCTGGATCCCGGCCGGCACCAGCCGTGCGCGAGGTGACCGATCGTCGAACACGGCCGCTGATCGAGAAGTACGGGAAGTAGACGCTGGAGCCCTCGAGCGCCGCGTACTGCCCCTCGCCTGCCATCGCCGCGAACTCGGCCGGCGGACACCACCTGCGGCGCCGGCCGGCGGAAGTAGCGGCTCGCGAGCGCCGCGATCTCGCCGATCGTGCTCGCATTCTCGCCGGCGGTCAGGTGGAAGGTCTCGCGCGGACGCCGCGTGGCCCTCGCACAGCTCGTGGATCGCGTCGGCGACGTAGTCGATCGAGACGACGTCGACCGGCGCGCTCGAGATCGCCGGCACGGCGCGTCATCAGCCCCGTGAGAACGCGCGCAGCGGCCAGTAGAGGACGTTGAACGCCGCGTCCAGCCGCTCGGCGGTCGCCGACGACGATGCTCGGGCGCATGATCGTCCACGGCAGTCGCTCGTGCCTCGGCGCGGACCAGCTGCTCGGCCTCGAACTTCGACTGCTCGTAGGAGTTGCGGAAGCCCTGGCCGAGGTCGAGATCGCGCTCGGCGAAGCGCCCGTCGTGGTTGCCGCACACGTACGCGGTCGAGACGTGCCCGTAGCGATCAAGCCGGCCATGCTCACGGGTCGAGCTCGGCGAGCTCGAGCATCCGTCGCGTGCCGTCGACGTTGATCTGCCGCGCCTCCGCCAGCGGCAGCGCGAACGACACCGAGGCGGCGCTGTGGACGATCGTCGTCACCTCCTCGGCGAGCCGGTCGGGCGCTCGCCGTCCGAGAGCCCGAGCCCGGGCGCGGTCAGCTCGGCCGCGACGGCCCGCACGCGGCGCGCGTAGCGCTCGGCGCCGCGGCCGTAGAGGTTTCGAAGCACCGCGTCGATCCGGGCCTGGGCGGCGCCGTCGCCGGACGGCGCGGACCAGCGCGAAGACCTCACGGTCACTGCGCTCGAGGTAGCGAGCCAGCACCTCCATGCCGACGAAGCCGGTGGCGCCGCTCAGCAGCACCGCGCCCGGCGCGGCGCTCACCACGCCGGCCGCAGCGATCGGAGCGCCCAGGCCACCCTGCCGCGCGTCGCCTCCGGAGCGATCAGCTCATCGATGTAGCCGGCGGCGGCCGCGACCTGCGGGCGCAGGTGCGTCGTCGCGTAGCGCTCGGCGAGCAGCTCCCGCGCCGACTCCGGATCCTCGGCGGCGGCGAGCTCGCGACGGTGGATGATGCCGACCGCCGGCTTTGCGCCCATCACGCCGATCTCGGCCTGCGGCCATGCGAACACGTAGTCGGCGCCGAGGTCCTTCGAGTTCATCGTGATGAACGCGCCGCCGAAGGCCTTGCGCAGGATGACGGTCACCCGCGGCACGGTTGCCTCCGCGAACGCCTGCACAAGCGTCGCGCCGAAGCGAATCACGCCCTCGCCCTCCTGGCGCGTGCCCGGCATGAAGCCGGGGGTGTCGACGAGCACCAGCATCGGGATCCCGAACGAGTTGCACTTGGAGACGAAGCGAGCGCCCTTCTGGGAGCTCGCGGCGTCGAGCACGCCGCCGAGATAGCGCGGCTGGTTGGCGATCACGCCGACCGGCCGGCCGTCGATCCGGGCGAATCCGGTCACGAGGTTCCTCGCCCATCCGGCCGAGATCTCCAGCAGCTCGCCGCCGTCGACGATCGCGCCGATCACGTCGCGCACGTCGTAGACGCGGCGTGCCTGATCCGGGACGAACGCGCTCGGGATCGATCCCGCTCGGTGACCGGATGCGGCCTCGCGGCAGGGGCAGTTCGCGGTGGCTCGGCAGGTAGCCGAGCAGGTCACGCGCCAGTATCGCGGCGTCCTCGTCGCTGCGCGAGACGAAGTGGCAGACGCCGTTGCGCTCGTGGACGCGGTGGCCGCCGAGCTCGGCGGCGCTCACGTCCTCGCCGAGCGCCTCCCGCACGACTCCCGGGCCGGTCAGGAACATGCTCGCGTCCTGGGTCATCACGATCCAGTCGGTCAGCGCCGGCGAGTAGGCACCGCCGCCGGCGGAGAGGCCGGTGATGATCGAGATCTGCGGGACCTTGCCCGACAGCGCGACCGTCCGGCGGAAGATCCGCCCGTAGCCACCGAGCGCTGCGACGCCCTCCTGCATCCGAGCGCCACCGGAGCCGACGAAGCCGACGACCGGCGCCCGCGCGCGGCCGGCGAGCTCGAGCACGCGCACGATCGTCTCGGCGTGCGCGGCGCCGAGCGAGCCGCCGGCGTAGGAGGCGTCCTGGGCGTAGCAGAAGACGGGCCGCCCGTCGACGAGCCCGGCGCCGCCGACGACACCGTCGCCCGGCCGGGCCTTGTCGCCCATCTGGGTCGAGAGGACCTCCGAGCGGATCACGTCGAGCGTGCCGTGGTCGCAGAGCGCCTCGAGCCGCTCGATCGGGCGTCAGCTGCGCCTGCGCGCTGTCGGTGTGCTCGAGCGTCGCGCTCATGCGGATTCCCCATTCGAGGACCGTTGCGCCCCATGTGAAGCCGGCGCCGAACGCGCCGAGCAGCACCCGGTCACCGGCGCGCAGACGGCCGCGCTCGTAGCTGTGCGCGAGCGCGAGCGGAAGCGTCGCCGCAGACGTGTTGCCGTGCTCGCCGATGCAGTCGACGACCCGGTCCTCAGGCAGTCCGAGCCGCTCGCCGACGGCCGAGAGGATCCGGCCGTTCGCCTGGTGGTAGACGAACAGGTCGATCTCGTCGAGGTCGGTGCGTGCCGCCGCGACCGCCTCCTCGGTCGCCTGGGACAGCCGCGCCACCGCCTCCTTGAACGTCTCGTGGCCGGCCATCAGGATCTTGGGATCGACGCGCTCGACGCGGATGTGCTGCGCTCCAGCACCGTCTGCGCCGAGGATCACGGGCCCGATCCGGCTCGGCTCGCCGGTCGCGACCAGCACGACGGCGCCGGCACCGTCGGCGAACACAGCGGCCGTCCCGCGGTCGCTGCGGATCGGTGATCCGCGACATGAAGTCGGCGCCGACGACGACGACGCAACGGGCGCGGCCGGAGTCGATCTGCCCGGCGCCGATCGCCAGTGCCGACAGGAAGCCTGTGCAGGCCGCGCCGACATCGAACGCGCCGGCGCGTGTGGCGCCGAGCTCGTAGGCGACCAGCGGCGCCGCGTTCGGCAGCATCTCGTCCGGTGTGGTCGTCGCGACCAGCACGAGGTCGACGTCGGCGGGTCGACGCCGGCGCGCGTCGAGCGCGGCGGCGCGCCGCAGCAGTCGCGTGCGCCGGTCAAGGTGCTCGTCGCGGCTGCGCGATTCGGCGCGCCCGGATCCCGGTGCGCCGCTCGATCCAGTCCTGCGGCGAGCCCGAGCCGCGCCTCGATCTCGGAGCTTTCGACGATCCGCTCTGGAAGGCTCTCGCCGACAGCGGCAACTGCCGCGCCGCCGCTTCTGGGCTGCGCGTCAAGGGCACTGTGAAACCGCATCGGCCGGATAGTCGCAGTCATGCAGGTAAAGCATGGCGCCTGGATCGGGCGCTTCCAGCAGCGGCCTGGCGAAACCCGACAGCCGGGGGGTATGCGGTCACGCGGCTGCCGGGGGTGCCATCCACGCCGGATGGCACCCCCGGAGCACCTGCGTACCATCGTGTTCGTGCTCCTATCCGTCCTCGACCAGTCACCGGTGTCCGAAGGCTCGACCGGCGCGCAGGCGCTGCGCAACACGATCGAGCTGGCCGCGCTCACCGATCGGCTCGGCTACCACCGCTACTGGGTCGCCGAGCACCACGGCAGCCCGATGCTCTCGGGCACCGCCCCGAGGCCCTGATCGGCCCGATCGCGTCGGCCACGAGCGCGATCAGGGTCGGCAGCGGCGGCGTCATGCTGCCCCACTACAGCCCGCTGAAGGTGGCCGAGACGTTCACGATCCTCGCCGCCCTGTATCCGGACCGGATCGATCTCGGCCTCGGTCGTGCGCCGGGCACCGATCAGCTGACGACGATCGCGCTGCAGCGTGACCGTCGCCAGGTCGCGCCCGACGACTTCCCCCAGCAGCTCGCGGAGCTGCTCGCCTACTTTGACGACTCGCTCCCCGGCGATCATCCCTTCCACCGTCTCGCCGCCACCCTGCCCGGACGCCCCGCGCTGCCGGAACCCTGGCTGCTCGGTTCCTCCGAGCAGAGCGCGATCTGGGCCGCGGAGCTCGGCTCTGCCCTACGCGTTCGCGGACTTCATCAACCCCGGCGGCGCCGCGCTGGCGGCGCTCTACCGCCGGCGACTCGCGGCCGAGCACCCTCAGACCTCGCCGCGCACGGCGGTCGCCGCCTGGGTCCTGTGCGCCGACACGCGACGAGGAGGCCCGCTATCTGGCGTCGAGCAGCAGGATGGCGTTCCTGTTGCTGCGCCAGAACCGGCTGATCGCGGTGCCACCGCCGGACCGGGCGGCCGAGTTCATGCGCACCGAGGGCCGCGCGCTCGACGGAACACTGGCGCGCCGGCGGGCGATCATCGGCTCCCCGGCACGGGTCCGCGAAGAGCTGCACGCGCTCGCCGAGCCGAGTACGGCACCGACGAGGTGATCGTCGTCACGATCACCTACGACCATGCGGTGCGGCTGCGCTCCTACGAGCTGCTCGCCGAGGCGTTCGAGATCGAGCCGCGCGGTGCCGGGGCCGCCGATCTCACGCAGGCGCCGGCCAGTTCGTTCTGATCGCATGAATCAGATCCATTCGACGTTTGACAGCCCCGCCGGGGAGTTGCTGCTCGTCGGTGACGGCCGGGCGCTGAGCGGCCTGTGGTTTCTCCAGGGCCGCCGCCAGGCGGTGGCGGCGACCCTGCCCGGGCGCCGGGACGACGACGCCTTCGCACTGGCACGCCGGCAGCTGGACCAGTACTTCGCCGGCGAGCGGCGGTCCTTCGAGGTGCCGCTGGCGCCGCGCGGGACCGAATGGGAGCTGCGTGTGTGGGCTGCGCTGCGCGCGATCCCCTACGGCGAGACGCGCAGCTACGGCCAGATCGCGGCCGCGGTCGGCACGGTCGCCGCTGCGCGGGCGGTCGGGCTCGCGAACGCGCGCAACCCGATCTCGGTGATCGTGCCGTGCCATCGCGTGATCGGCGCCGACGGATCGCTGACCGGCTACGGCGGCGGGCTGCGAGCGCAAGCGCTTCCTGCTCGACCTCGAGGCGGGCCGACTCGGCCTGCTCGACGCGGTCGCTGCGGTCAGCTGAGCGCTTTCGAGGGCGGCGTCGAGGAAGCCCTGCGCGAGCGACTCGGCGATCCCGCCGACCGGCATGAAGCCGGGGATCGAGAGATTGGCGCTCGCCTGCACCGCCAGCCGCGTCTGCTCGCCCTGGCTCAGGCCCAGGTGACCGACAGCTGCTCCTTGTCACGCGAGTCGTGGGGAATCCGCGACAGCGCCACCGAGGACGGTCGCTGCGTCCTGACCGCGACGTTCGATGGAAGTCGCGCACCAGGAAGCCGTGCGCGACATGCAGGTCCATATGTGCCCTGATCGGCAGCCCGTCGGGCCCGCGCTCGAGTCACCTCCGACGACTTGACGGCATCGGGATGCCAGGCGGAGTACCCCTCGACCGCCGAGACCAGCTCGAAGCACCGGTCGAGCGATGCCGGCGTGTCCGCCGGCGGCACTGGCGGAAAGCCGCTTCATCAGCGGCCCGAGTCTAGATGGCCGTAGACGGCATATGCTGCGGCTGGTCGAGGAAACGTCGAGGAGGGATCGCGATGGGAAACCTGGAAGGAGAGTCAAGCGCCGAGATCGAAGCGCCGATCGAGCAGGTGTGGGAGCTCGTCGCCGACGTCGAGCGTGCGCCTGATTGGCAGGGTGGGCTGAAGTCGCTGACCGCGATCGAGCGCGACGGCGAGGGCCGCGCGACCCTCTGCGAGTCAGAGAACGACGCGAAGGTCCGCACGATCAAGTCGACGGTCCGCTTCACGTACGAGCCGCCGACACGTCCTGCGCTGGGAGCAGGAGAAGGGCGAGCTGAAGTCGGTCGTCGGCCCTGGACGCTCGAGGATCTCGGCGACGGCCGCACCCGCGCGACCTACCGCGATCGACGTCGACTTCGGCTTCACGCTGGGCCTGGTGATCCGCGGCCCGCTCGTCGGCGTGCTGCGCGGGCAGCTCGCGGGAGCCCGCGCCGGCGAGCTGAAGCAGCGATCGAGTCCACCTGAGGAACCGGTTTGCGCTCGTCGTCGGCGGGGGCGGGGCGAATAACGGCAACATACAGGTCATTTTTCGACCCGCACCGGGTCTGAGGCGACCGTCGCCGACGGAGCCATCGCCTTGTCCACGTCGAACGCCGCCAGCTGCGGGAACGCGAGCACGACCGCGCCGACCCCGACGATGCACGCCAGCCCGCCGAGCAACGACCGACGTCAGCGCCGAGCGTCAGTCCGGCGACCAACCCGGACTCGATGTCGCCGAGCCGCGGACCGCCGGTGACGACCAGCGTTGTACACCGCGCTCATCCGCCCGCGCAGCTCCTCGGTCGTCACCGTCTGGTTGATCGTCGAGCGGCAGACGGCGCTGATCCCGTCCGCCCAGCCCGCGACCCCGAGCAGCACGATCGCCGGTCGCGAGCGTACTCACCAGCGCGGCGGCGGCGATCGCCCCGCCCCACGACGAGCACGGCGAAGATCACGATCCGACCGAGCCGCCTGGCGTGTGCGACCCAGCCGGAGCTGAGCACCGCGAGCGTCCCCCCCGCTGCGACCGCCGCGTAGAGGAAGCCGGTGCCGCGTAGCGCCCGCGTGGTACACGGTCAGCGACAGCACCGCGAACAGCGCCCGCGGCATCCCGAACGTCATCGCCACGAGGTCGATCGCGAACGAGCCCGACAGCGCCTTGTTGGCGACGACGTAACGCAGCCCGTCGGCGATCGCGCGTCGCACCGGCGGATGCTCACTCACCGCGACCGGCCGCTGTGAGTCCGATCGCGAACGCGGCGGCCAGCGGCGCCAGACAGCTGACGGCGTCGAGGCCGTAGGTCGTCGCGCAGGCCGAAGCCGGCGATCAGCAGCCCACCGAGCGCGGGCCCGACGATCCCGGTCACCTGGTAGAGGCCGTAGTTGAGCGCGAGGCCCGAGCGCAGATTCGACGGCCCCAGAATGCCCGGGATGATCGCCGTGCGGGAGACGCCGTCGAGCGACGGCGCCGCCGGCCAGCAGGCCCGCCGAGCACGATCACGACCACGACCGGCGGATGACCGGCAGCGACGACGACGCAGAGCGCGCCGGCCATCACCATCACCGCGACCTGCGCGATCGCGAGCAGCACGCGACGGTCGTGGCGGTCGTTGAGCGCGCCGCCGACCAGCGACACCACGACCATCGGCCCGAGCTCGAACGCGCCGAGCAGGCCCGACGAGCGCCGGCGAATGGGAGATCACGAAGATCTGGTAGGGGAGCGCGACGAGCGACCGCCTGGGTCCCGAGATTCGAGAGCCGCCTCCGCCGAGGTCAGCAGGCGGAACTCCGCGATTCCCGCACCGGCGTGATGTCGATCGCGATCCTGCGCAGAAGGCCGAGCATGGCGCCCGATCTTGTCAGAGTGGCGGTCAGACCCGTCCGGACCGAGCGGCGAGCTTGCGTCCGGCGTTACGCCGAGCTCACCGTCCAGCAGCTTCGAGAGCCGGTAGGAGATCTGCTGGTAGGTCGGCCCGAGCAGCCGTTGCCCGACGTCCAGCAGGCGCGCGTCGGTGCCGACGAGGATCTGCGCCCGGTCGCGCCGGACCCCCTCGAGGATCGTCCGCGCCGCCTGCTCCGGGACTCGTACGGGCGATCCGCTCGAACGAGCGGGCGAGCTCGTCCGCGTCCGGACGGTCGGTCCGTGCATTCGCGCGCGATCTCGGTCCTGACTCCACCCGGGTGCACGCAGCTGACGCCGACCGGGTGCCCGTCGGCGAGCAGCTCCTGCCGCAGTGCCTCGGTGAAGCCGCGGACCGCGAACTTCGAGGCGTTGTAGCCCGACTGGGACGGGATCGCGATCAGCCCGAACACGCTCGACATGTTCACGAGGTGCCCGTCTCCCGACTCGATCAGACTTCGGCAGAAACGCCTTGACGCCATAGACGACGCCCCAGAAGTTGATTCCCATCACCCACTCGAGGTCCTCGATCGTCATCTCCAGCACGTCCTTGTGCAGCGCGACGCCGGCGTTGTTGATCACGAGGTTGACGGCGCCGAACTCCTGCACCACAGCATCCGCATGGGCGAACACCGCCTCCCGCGAGCCGAAACATCGAGCTCGTAGGGGATCGCGCGCACACCCAACGCCGAGCAGTCCGCGGCGGTCCGGGCGACCGCTGCGGCATCGACATCTGAGAGCGCCAGCGAAGCGCCCCGGCCGGCGAGTTCGAGCGCCAGGGCCCTGCCGATCCCGGCACCGGCGCCGGTGATCACTGAGACCCTGCCGGCGAACTCACGCATGGCCGCAGCCTATGCTGCAAACCGGCGTCCGGCGCCGCGATCTGGCTGACCGGCGCCGGCGTCGCGCTAGCCTCAGGGTGGATGTCCGGTAGGCACGCACTCACTCTGCTCGTGATCGCGCTCGTCGCCTGTGTGGCAGGTGTCAGCGAGGCGGCGACGTCCGCGAGCCGCGCAAAGCACGCGGCCGGCGACATCAGCCCGGCGGCGCACGCATCGCAGCTGCGCGTGACGCCGCTGCTGCCCTTCGCTCGCGGACAGCTCGTCGTGTCGCTCGGAGATCCTCCCTCGTGGCGGCCGGTCGCCGGTCAGCCGCTGACGGTCACGCTGTTCTCGGGCCGCCCGGAGTCGCGGCGCACAGCAGGCCTGAACGCGTATATCGGCTTCCAATCCGTTGAACGCGGCTGCGCCGCCACGGCCGCCGGGGACCACGTTCACCTGCTGGCGATCGACGGCTACTACCACGCCCAGGACCGCGTCACAGGGTCCTCGCCGTTCACCCCGGGCGGGGGCGCGGCTGCCGGTGACTACGAGGCCGGCATCCCCGGCGTCGTGATCCACGGTGCCCGGATGGTCCGCGCCTGCATCTGGATGTCGCCCTCGGCACGCAGGCGCACGCGGCCCACGGTCCAGGAGATCCCCCTGCTCAACGGCGTGTTCGCGGCGTCGGTGTCGAATCTGCGCAGCGCGGTGGCGGGAGCCGGGCGCGCATACACGTTGAACGCCGTGTACGTGGCCACGGGGTTCGCGTACTCGGTCGCCACCCGTGAATGCGGGGATCTGTACCGGAGCGCCGGCAGACGGGTTGCGCCTGGCGCGCTCGCGACCGAATCGGTCTCCTTGCCCCCATCGCCATGCGCCGGCGACGGGAGCCGGATCAACTTCTCCTCCGCGGGCCGCGCGCTCGGGGTTCTCAGCTACTCCTCTGCGCAGGCGACCACCAGCCCGCCGGCCGTTGCGGCGCTCGGTGCCTGCGAGCTGGACCCGTTGACCGTCACACACCTGAGCGATGCGGTCGCGTACGTGCAGTCAGACGGTTGCTCCGTCGGCGACGTGCTCGCGGCACCGTTCAGGACCGGAATCCCTCGCGGCGCCGTGATCGAGGCGCAGGTTGACGGCGGAGTCGCGCAACTCGCGCCACAGGGCACCGCGGTCGACCTCGTGCTCAACGGCCGCCCATGACGGCGGCCAGCACCGCCTGGGCGCGCGTTTTCAGCGATCATTCAGACGTGCTCGCCGCCTATGCCGCCGCGATCGACTTCGCCGACCCGCTCAGCGGGCTGGTGGTCGGCGAGCGGCCGGAGCCGACGGTTCCCGACGGCTGGAGGACCGTCGATGTGCGGGCGGCTGCGCTGAACCACCACGACATCTGGTCGCTGCGCGGCGTCGGCCTGCAGGCCTCGCAGCTGCCGATGATCCTCGGCAGCGACGCCGCCGGCGTCGATTCGGACGGCAGCGAGGTGATCGTCTACTCGGTGATCTCCGAGCGATGACTGGCAGGGTGACGCAACGATCGACCCCAAGCGAACGTTGCTGTCCGAGAAGCACCAGGGCACGCTGGCGCAGCGCCTGACCGTGCCCGGGGCGCAATCTGATCGCCAAGCCCCCGGAGCTGAGCTTCGAGGAGGCGGCGTGCCTGCCGACCGCGTGGCTGACCGCCTATCGGATGCTGTTTACGCGCGCCCAGCTGACTCCCGGCGCCACCGTGCTCGTCCAGGGCGCAACGGGCGGGGTCGCGACCGCCCTGACCGTGATCGCGAGCGCCGCCGGCATCCGCGTCTGGGTCACCAGCCGCTCGGAGGAGAAGCGAGCCCGCGCGCTCGAGCTCGGTGCGAGCGCCGTGTTCGAGTCAGGCGCACGCCTACCGGAGCGGGTCGATGCGGTGATGGAGACGACCGGACAGGCGACCTGGGCGCATTCGCTCAGGGCCTGCAAGCCCGGAGGCTCCATCGTCGTCTCTGGGGCGACGACAGGCGATTCACCGCCTGCCGAGCTCGCTCGCGTCTTCTTCCAGCAGCTGTCGATCCTCGGCTCGGCGATGGGCACCCGAGAGGAGCTCGGACGCCTCGCTCGCTTCTGCGTCGACAAGGGCGTCAGGCCGGTTATCGACCGGACCCTGCCGCTCGCCGACGCCCGCGAGGGCTTCCAGGTGATGCTCGACGGCAACGTCTTCGGGAAGATCGTCTTCACTCCCTGACGCCCGCAGCCCCGCGGCCGTCAGACGTCGTCGGCGCCGGGGGTCCGTCGCTGACGCTTGCGCTCTGATTGGTGGAGCTTGGCCTGCATGCGGCGACGCTTGGACGACTTCGTCGGCCGGGTCGCGGCACGCGGCCTCGCGACATGCAGCGAGGACTCCAGCCGTGTGCGCAGACGCCGGAGCGCGAGCTCACGGTTCTGGGTCTGGTTGCGCGTATCCTGCGCGATCGCCACCACCCGGGGCCCACACCGCGAGATGATCCGCCGCTTCTGTTCCTCGTTCAGCGAAGCTGAGGCCGCCACGTCGAACACAGCCTCGATCCGAGATGCGGTGGTATTCGCATGCTGCCCGCCGGGGCCCGAGGAACGCGACGCGCGGATCATGATCTCGCGCAGGGGGATCTCGACCTCGCGCCCCACTCTCATCGGATCTTCCATCTGGCGGCCGTACCCCCGTCGCTTCGTCTCGCGTGTGAAACCTGGTCGCGGATGATGCCAGCAGGCGACCGTCGTCGGACGCAAGCCGGTCAGCAAGCGGTCGACTCGTGCTGCGCGGCGCGCGTGGCGCGATCAGAGCTCGCAGCGTCGGCGTTCCGCTGATCGCGTTCCTGTTCGAAGGTCACGACACCCGCCGGCAGGGCCCACCTGCGCGATCGCTGGATCGGCTGATCCTCGGGCCACTCACCGTGCGCCTCGAGGTAGGCGCGCGCCTGCTCCTCGCGCTCGCGGTCGAGTTCGCTGCTGACGCTCAGACGGTACAGGGCGTTGAGCAACAGGACCGACAGTCCTCCACCCGCCGCCAGCGCGAATCCGTCGACCCCGAGGCCGCCAGGCGAAATGATCAGCATCACGATGCCGGCGGCAACCAGCACGCCACCGATTCCGTAGCGCACGATCAGCATGCCGGTGGCCGTGGGTTCGGATTCGGTCTCAGGTTCGGACATACTCATAGGATCGCCCGGCATCGAAGGTCTGTCGACCGGGTGCGCGGCCGGATCCGGTCGGCTTGCCCGACAAACGATGTCCGGTCAGCCATACCGAACGCGGTAGCTTTGCAAGGGTGACGCCGCTGCGGGTCTTGGTCGCCGAGGATCAGGTGTTGCTGCGCGAAGGGCTGAGCCGGCTGCTCACCGACAGTGGCTTTGACGTCGTCGCGCAGGCCGGGGACGCGGTCGACCTGCGACGCAAGGTCGCGGCGCACCATCCCGACGTCGCGATCATCGACGTGCAGATGCCGCCGGACCGGACCGACGACGGTCTGCGCGCAGCGATCGAGATCCGGCGTTCGCACCCCGAGACCGGCATTCTGATGCTGTCCCAGTTTCGCGACGAAGCCTACGCACTGGATCTGATCGGCGAGAACGCGCGCGGCGTCGGCTATCTGCTGAAGGACCGGGTCGCGGATGTGACCTCGTTCGCAGACGCAGTCAGCAGGGTCGCGAACGGTGGTTCCGCGCTGGATCCCGGAGATCGTCGCGCTGATGGTTGGCCGGCGTCGCAAGCACGACCCGCTGGAGGCGCTGACGCCGCGTGAGCATCAGGTGCTGTCGCTGATGGCCGAGGGCAAGTCCAACCTGCGGGATCGCCGAGTCGCTCGACGTCACGCTGGCCGCGGTTGAAAAACACGTGGGACGGATCTTCGCCAAGCTCGGACTGGGCAACGAGCCGCTCGAGCACCGCCGCGTGCTGGCGGTGCTCACGCTCCTGCGGGCTGAGCTGATCGCCGGCTCCACCGGCAGCGCAGCGAGCACTCGCGTTCCCTCGCCGATCGGCGACTCGAGCCTCAGCGTTCCGCCGACCGCGGCGACCCGATCCTCGAGCCCCGCGAGCCCGAGCCGCCGGAACGGTCAGCCACGGCGCCGCCGCGCCCGTCGTCTGCGACGGTGATGCGAAGCCAGCCGCGGCTCGACCGCGATCGTCACGCTCGCCTCTGAGGCCTCCGCGTGCTTGGCGACGTTGGCCAGCGCCTCGGCGACGACGAAATAGGCGGTGCTCTCGATCACCGGCGAGAACCGCTCTGGTGGGAGGCTCAGCGTCGACCGGCACCGGCGTCCGCGCCGTCAGCGACGTGATCGCGGCTGCCAGCCCCCGGTGGGCGAGAACCGACGGGTCAAGTCCCGACCCGAGCTCCCGCAGCTCCCTGATCGCGAGCTGGGTCTCCTCGAGGGCGTCGGCGATCGCTCGCTGGGATTCCTCGCCGGTGGCGGTTCGCTCGACGGCCTGCAGGGCGAAGATGACGTTGATCAGACGCTGCTGGGCGCCGTCGTGGAGATCTCTGCCGAGGCGTCGCCGCTCGTCGAGCGCTGCCTGCACGATCCGGGCGCGCGAGGCATGAATCGCCTCCGCTCGGAGACGTTCGGTCTCGGCGCGGCGGCGATCGGACACGTCGCGGAAGACCACCACCGCCCCGCGGCGACCGCCCACGTGCACCGGAGCCGACGAGTAGGCCACCGGAACGAAGGTCCCATCTCGGCGGACGAACCAGTCCTCGTCCACGTGCACTGCCTCTCCGGTCACCCGTGGCCGCAACAGCGGACACTCGGACTCCGGAAACGGCCGGCCATCAGGGTGCTGGTAATGGATCGTCGCGTGGCTCCTGCGTCCGACCAGGTCGGCTTCAGCGCCGTATCCGAGGATGCTCAGCGCTGCCGGATTGGTGAACAGGACGACACCGGCGTCGTCGACGGCGTAGACGGCGTCGACCATGCTCTCGAGCAGCGCCGCGACGAGCTCCTCCCCGTCCGAGCCGAGCTGCTTGGCGATCCGGGGGGGCGCGGCCATCACCTCAGATCGTCTCACGCTGACCACAGGGAATCACGGCCGGCGTGATCGCCGATGGTCTTAGGACCAATTGCCACTTGGAACACGGCGCTTTGAGATGGACGATGGGGGATCGAAGATCACGACATCTCAAGGAGCGGTCATGGCAGACACAGGAACGCAGACGGCGAGTGAGCAGATCACAGCAGAGGTCACCTCGTGGCCGGGGGTGCAGGCGGGGTTCGGTAGGCGCGGCGAGTGGGCTTTCCGGGTCGGTCGCCGTGAGATCGGGCATCTGCACGGCGATCGCACCGCGCACTTCGTCTTTCCGAGGCCGGTTTGGGCGGAGCTGTTCGCGCAGGACCGGATCGACTATCACCCGGTGTTCCCGGCGCGCGAGGGTCCGGCAGCACGAAGGATCGAGAATCAGGCTGACATCCGTGATGTGATCGAGTTGCTGGCGCTCAACTACGACCGTTTCAGCGGGGTCGAGCGCGCTGCGAGCGGTTGAACACTTGACAGGGTCGCCTGAACACCTGCAGGGGTCGCATCGGCAAACGCTCGTGAAGACGCGACGATCGGCGCACGACCGGGCGCTCAGCGGCGCCGCGACAGTTGCGCGGCCATGTAATGGTGCGCCACCCGGTGAGTCCCAGGGACCAGCAGCGCGTCCAGTTCGTCGAGCAGTGCGCTGTCGTGCTGGGTCACGCGGGCGTGCTGGCGCTCGTGCTCGTCCCAGGAGCCGACGAGGTAGGTCTCGACGTAGAGTCCGGGCGCCGACTCGTCGAGGAACAGGCGCCATTCGATCCCACCGGTGCGCTGGCGAAAGTGCCGGAGCCTGCCGGCATGAGCCAGGAACGTCGCCTCCGAGCCGGGCGCCACCTCGTAGTGCACGACCACGAGCACCGTGCCGGCCGTTTCCGCCGGTGCGTCGAGGAGCGGCATCACGTCTGCCGGCGTCACGTCGATCGCGCCGGGCTTCGGCAGCGCCAGTCGCAGGGTGAGCGCACCGCCGACCACCAGCCCTGCGGCGAGAACGACGAGCGCGGTGTCGAGCGAGGTCGCCTGCGCGACGGCACCCAGCACGAGCGCACCGACCCCGGTCGCCCCCTGAAAGACGACCGTGTAGTAGGCCATCCCGCGCGCCTTGACCCAGCTCGGCAACGCCGACTGAAACGACGCGTTGAGCAGACCGAGCGCGAGAATCCAGCCGGCGCCCGCCAGCACGAGCAAAGCGCCATCGATCGCGACCGCATGCGACAACGCCATCACGAGCGTCGCCACGGCGATCGCCAGGCCGCAGCAACCGATCAGCGCACCGGGGGACATCGATCGCCGGATCGCCGGCGAGAACGTCGCGCCGAGCATCGCGCCGATCCCGACGCAGCCGAGCAGCGCCCCGTAGCCGCCGGAGCCGAGCCCGAGCGTGTCACGCGCGACGAGCGGCAGCAACGCCCACAGGCCCGTCGCGAAGAACCCGAATGCCCCCGCCCGGACCATGATCGCCAGCAGGGCGGGCGAGTTGCGTACGAACCGGCCGCCGGCGCGGGTCGCCGAGCGCAGTGCTCGCGAGGCAGGGCCGCCACGCGCACGGGCACCGCCACGAGCGCGACGACGACGAGCACGGCGACGAACGACGCCGAGTTGACGAAGAACACGACGGCCGCGCTGGTGGCGGCCAGCAGCAGGCCACCGATCGCCGGCCCGATCGCGCGTGCGAGGTTCTGATTGACGGACCCGAGCGCGATCGCCTGCGGGCGCTCGGCGGGCGGGACCAGCTCCGGCTGGAGCGTCTGGGCGATCGGTCCCGTGAGCCCCTGCCCCACCCCGATTCCGCAGAGCAACAGCAGCAGCACACCGGGCGTCACCACGCCCGGCAAGGTCGAGCACGCCAAGCGCTGCCGCGGACAGCAGCATCACGACCTGGCCGACGATGATCAGGCGCTTTCGATCGACCAGGTCGCCGAGCACCCCGGCCGGGATCGCGAGCACCAGGATCGGCAGGTTCGTCGCCTGAATCGCGCCGACCAGGAACGCCGAGCTCGTCAGCGAGAGCATCAGCCACTGCGCTGCGACCGTCTGCATCCAGCTGCCGACGTTCGAGGTCAGGTTCGCGAGCCACCATCGCCTGAAATCCCGATAGCGAAGCGGGCTCCAGCCGGACATGCGCACGTCCGGCGGGCCCTCGGTTTGGTCGATCGGCGCACCGGTGGACGGACCGGACTGCATGCGCCAAGGTCCCCGCAGGCGAAGCTGTCCGGCTCAGCCGCCGAGCGGCGACGGAGGAATCCGCGTCTCGCCGTGTACCGCCGGGATCACCATCGCGACCTCGTCGACGTAGCACCACGACCAGTCCTCGCCCGGTTCCAGCGAACGGATCAGCGGGTGTCCGCTGGCACGGCTGTGAGCCGTCGCGTGACGGCCTGGGGAGCTGTCGCAACAGCCGACGTAGCCGCATTCAAGACAGATCCGCAGATGCAGCCATTTCCCGCCGGTCGCCAGACACTCCTCGCAACCGTCGACCGACTCCGGCAGCTGCGTGATCAGGACGTGGTCAAGGTGTGAGCAGACGGCCATGGCTGGAGCCTTCCTGAATGCGCATAACTACGCAGATGATAGGCGCTGCGTCTCGCCAGAGCCTAGAGGCCGAGGCCGCCGAGCACCGCGAACGGGTTCGGCGGCCGACCCGAGGCGACCGCCTGGAGTGTGCCCTCGACGGTGACGGTGCAGCCCGATGGCAGCTCGGCTTTGATTCGATCGGCGAGTTCACGGGCGCTGTCCTCGTCAAGGGCGCCGAGCAGCAGGTAGCGCCAGCGCCTGACGCTCGGAACTCCCTCGGCTTCGAGCTTCTCAGCGAGCGCGTTGGTGTCGTGATGCGAGTGGCACTCGACGCGCACCTCCCACTCTGGATAGCCCTCGGTCGCCTCATCGGCGTGCTCACTGGCGACCTGCTGCTCCCGCTCGGCCTCGATCTCGTCCTCACCGCCGGGGAGCGGTTTGTCGGGATCCTCCCACGCCTCGGCGACGGCATGCCAGCGCTCGAGATGCTCCTGCTCGATCCGCCAGCCGTGCTCGGTGCATAGCGCGTGGATCGTCTGCGCCGCATGCTCGAGCTGCTCCCGCGAGCCGGCGTACGCCAGCAGCTTGGTGTCGTCGACCGAGACGATCACCCGGTCGGAGAAGGCGTCGTCGAGCTCGTGCTCGACGCCGCCGCTGCCAAGATACCGCGTCAGCTCGATCGCGGATGACGTATCGGCCAGCTCCAAGCGCAGTCGCCAGTCGTCACTCATCGCTTCTAGCGTATTGGATCAGGCACGCACGGGCCTGGTCGGCGGCGGCTCAACAGGACAGCGAATCGGCGCTGGCGCTCTCCGGCTCCGTGGTCGGATACGGGCTCTGCGATCCCCCGGAGCTGCTGTTGGGATACACCAGCCACCACAGCTCGCCCGCAATCTCAACGATCGACGATGCCTGTTGGGCGCGCTGCAGGCTGGCAGGCACCGAGCGCACCCGGCACCACGCGCCCGCGCCCGGGCGCAGCAGCTCCCAGTGAGCGAGCTCACCCGTCAGCAGCAGCGAGCCGTTGCGCAGGACGACGACCCCGCCGGGGCCCGGGCCGACACCGTCCAGGCCGGGCACCGTCGGTTGACCCCGGCCGGCCGAGAGTGACGGCAGGCTGACGTCACTCCACGTGATGCCGCCGTCACGAGAGCGCGTCAGCGCGTACTGCGAGAGCGAGTTGACGAGTAGCTGGTCGCCGCCGGAGGTCGAGTACAGCTCGACATCGCCGCACGGCTGCAGCTGCTCTGGCAGCTGCGTCGGTTGGGACCAATCAGCGCCGCCGTCGGCCGATCGCAGCAGCAGCTGGGTCGAGAGCCCCATTGCGCAGTTACCTGTGAGGAACGGTCCGAGCGTCACGCAGGCTCCCGCCGCCGGACAGCTCAGGCCGCCCGATCGCCACGAGCTGCCGCCGTCATCGCTGGTCTCGCTCAGCGGTCTGGCAGCGTTGATCAACGGGAAGCCGCCGCCGTTGCCGTGCTCGATCCTGCTGGCCGCAAACACAGCCTGCAGCGCACCGGTGGGCTCGTAGCGGAAGCCGCCGAAGCTCTCCGGGCTCGCGCCGCGCGGCACCGGCAGCGGTGCCCAGCTGGAGCCGTCGTCGGAGGTGATCAGGGCCACGTCGTAGAACGGGGGAGCGCCGTAGCGCGCCAGAGCGGCGCTGAATGCCACAGCGATCGTCGGCGCCGAGGCGGGCCCGCCGGCCTGGGGGGAGTTGCTCGCCGGCGCGACTGCCACGCACTGTGGAAGCGAGCTGCCCAGGAGCGAGAAGCCCATCTGTTTCAGGACCGCGGCCGCGCCTGCCGTCGAGAAGCTCGACCGGACACCCGCCTGCGAGATTCCCACCGTTGCGCCGCCGCACCACGCCACCGTGCCGGCGTCGGCCGGGTCCGCGGCGATCGGCGAGACGCCGCCAGTGGTCTCGGTCACGGGAGCGGCCGCGCGCAGGCCCCTGAAGCTCGGCGGCGCGACGACGTCAAGCGCGCCGTGTCCGAGCGTGACCTCGGCCACTCCCCGGGCCTTGGGGCTTCCGATGAAGTGAACCTCCGGGCCGTGCGGTGCGCCCCTGTTCAGCTCCAGCTGGAAAACGAACGGCTGATCGGAACCGATCACCGACTCGAGCGGCGCGTACCCGCTGACGCTCACCAGAGCACCGGGCGGCGCCGCGCGCGGTGCGACCGTCAGCCGCGCGCACGAGGCAGCCGTCGGGCACCATGCCGGCGGCGAGGACACCCGGAGCGCGAAGCTCGAGCTCCCCTCCGGGCCGCTCAGTCCGCAGCCCTTCCCCACGACCACGCACTGCACGCCGATCGAATAGATACCTGAGCGGAGCGGCGCGACCCGCGCCGGGTCACCCTCGATCCAGGGGGCTCCTGGCACGACCAGCCTCGCATCGAAGGTCGTGGCGGAGATCCAGCGGGTCTGAACGCCGCCGTACTGCAGGCCGTCCTGACACCCGTCCCAGCAGAAGTTCAGGTAGTCGGAGCGATCGGCGACGCGGGAGCTCAGCCGGCCGGTGATCGTGACCGTCGTCCCCGGCGACCCCGACGCCGGCGACAGGGCAATGACGACCGTGGGCTCCCGCTGGACCGCGAGCACCCCAGCGCCCCGCTTGCGCTTCTGCCTGAGGGCCTTGAGCTTTGCCTCCAGCGCTCTCAGCTCGCGGGTCGAGAGCGAGTCCGAACTCTGCTGCACATCCTGGTCGACGACCACCGCGTAGTGCCCCGGGCTGATCGCGCCGACGCGCAGGCAGCCGGAGACGTGGCCGCTGATCGACTGACTGACCTCGCCGTCGCTCGCCTGGCACGCCGCAGCACGAGCCGATCCGCCGCGTACGATCGTGCTTGTCGCAGCCGACCCGCCTGCCGACGCACCGGCCGCCAGCGACGCCGCGAGCGCGACCAGCATGGCGACCCCCGCAAGCAGGCCTGCGATCGGTGTCGTCCTCTTGGTCATGGGATCGGGACGTAGTGGTAGCTGGCACCGGCGTTGACCGTGTAGTAGAGCCGCTGCTGGGCGCCTGAGCCGAAGGAGCCGAGCGCGACCCCGTGCGTGGCGTCGGTGAAGCCGAGGTACTGCCACCAGGTCACC
Source organism: uncultured Solirubrobacterales bacterium (assembly GCA_963742025.1). Classification (GTDB taxonomy): domain Bacteria; phylum Actinomycetota; class Thermoleophilia; order Solirubrobacterales; family Solirubrobacteraceae; genus Palsa-465. The sequence goes on along the minus strand of CAVUKF010000001.1, from coordinate 145,586 downwards.
CCGCGGGGACCGGCGACGCGGGCATACCGTACGCCGCCGTCGGTCGTGCGATACAGCTGCTGAAAGCCGACCACCGCGGTGCTCGACGACGCCGCCGCGAACGCGGCTGAGTTGGGCTCCTCAGGCAGCCGTGCACGGCCCGCTCCGACCGCGGTCTCGAATCGCCTGCCGCTGTCGGTCGAGCGCCACACACCGCTGAGCGTCCCGGTCGCGCAGTGCGCCCAAACCACTCCGGCCAGCTGCTCCTGGAAGTCGCAGGCGACGTTCGGCGGCGGCGTCGAGGCCGTGAAGCTCGCACCCTCGTCGTGGGAGACCATCAGCTTGAAGGCGCCGCCGCTGCGCTGGGATTCGAGCAGCACATCGGAGCCGTGCGCCCACAGGCCCGAGAAGGCGTTGCCCGCGGCTCGCACCGCGACCCAGTCGTCGGTGTCGACCGGCGCGCGCAGCAGCCGCCCGACCCCGTCATGATCATTGCGGACGATCGCATAGGCGAAGCCGTCGCCGAACGCCATGTCTGAGACCGATCCGCCGACGTCGAGGCGATCCCAACTGGCGCTTGCGTCGTGCGTGACCCACAGCTGCGGACCGTAGGCGAAACCGTCATCCGGGTCGGCGAACCGAAGCTCGTCGACCTTTGTGCTGCGAGGCGCCGGCAGCCCGACGAAGCTCTGACCACCGTTGACGGTGCGGACGATCGAGGTGCAGGGAGGGTTCGTGCAGGGTGCCGTCCCCAACAGCCACCAGGTGAACTCGCTGATCGCCGTGAACGACTCGGGCTGGAAGCCGGACGGCGCCGCCCCCGCCGCGGCCAGGACCGCTCCACGCTGTGGACGCCGTGGCGCCGAGCCCGTGCGCACACCCGAAGCCGACCGGCCGCGCGGCCGCTTCCCGCCCGAACTCGCCGGCGGCGATCCCGCCGCCGGCCGGCCCGGTTGGAAAGTACGAGAGGGCTGGCCACCGACGACATGCAGCGTCGTCAGCACGATCGCGGCGAGCACCACCGCGACCAGCGCCGGGCCGGCGAGCGCGAGCGCACCGAAACCGATCCTGGATCCCGACCGGTCGGCGCGGCCCGGCGCCGCAGCGTGCAGACGACTCCGCCACTTGCGATGCGCGCCCCGCTCGGTCAGCGCCACAAGCTGCGCCTCGACCGCGTCCAGATAATCGCCGCGGGAGCTGCTCACCGCTCCCCCATCCGCTCCCGCAGCCGCGCGAGCCCGCGACTGACTCGCTTGCGCACGACCATCTCCGAGCAGCTGAGCTCGGCGGCGATCTCCGAGTAGCTGCGCTCTTCGATCACGCGGGCGCGCACGGCACGGCGCTCGTCGTCGGGCAGCTGCGCGAACAGCTGAGCGGCCGGCCCGCCGGCGCTGTCGGCAAGCGCCTCGATCGCCTCGAGGTCGTGATCCTCCAGGGCCAGCGCTTCAAATCCCAGCGTCCGCCGCGCGCGCGCCTCGACGCTGCCGCGCCGGAAGCTCATCCGCAGCTTGTTGCGCGCGATCCCGATCACCCACGGCATCGCCGAGGCGCCGTCGGCGCGGTATCGAGCGGCGCCGATCAACACGGCGGCGAACACCTCCGCCGTGAGATCCGCCGCCAGCTCGCGGTCACGCGTCTCGCGGATCAGATACGCCAGCACGGCGGCGACATAGCGGCGGTAGAAGGCCGAAAACGCCGCGCCGTCACGACCCGCGATCGCCTTCAGCAGATCCGCGTCGGACCACAGCCGCCGATCATCTCTGCTCGCCACCATCAGAGTCCCTATTGCACGAACCCATCCACCTGTGACTAGATCAGCACGTCAGCTGCCATCGGCGACAAGGACCTGGTTGCGCTTCTGCTTGGCGGTGAGCAGCGCATTGTCGGCCAGACGGTAGAGCTCGACCACGTCGAGGTCGTCGGTGGCGGCGCAGATCCCTCCTGAGATGGTCACGCTCGGCGCCAGCTCGAACGTCGCGGCGGCGACCGCATCGAGGCAGCGCCTGACCGCGACCAGCGCGCCCTCGACATCGGCGTCAGGCAGAATCCAGGCGAACTCCTCGCCCCCGACCCGCGCGATCACCTCATCGCCGCGGATCTGATCACGCAGGACCTCCGCGACGCTCACGAGCACGGTGTCGCCGACGGGGTGTCCGAGCGTGTCGTTGATCTGCTTGAAGTGGTCGATGTCCAGCACCGCCAGGCACAGCGAGCGTCCGTGGCGCCTGGCTCGAGCGAGCTCCGCGGCGATCCGCTCGTCGAACGTTCGCCGGTTCGGCAGTCCGGTGAGCGAGTCGTGCGTCGCGAGCCGGTGCAATTGAGCCTCGTACTGTTTTCGCTCAGTGACATCCTGGACCGCCCCGAACAGGTGTGTCACGCGGCCACTCGAGTCGCTGCGGGGATTGCGCAGTGCGTGCACATAGCGGATCTCCCCGTCTGGGCGGACGATCCGGTACTCCGAGTCTCCCGACACACCCTCCCTTGCGGCGCGCAGCCCGCTGAGGACCTGATCGCGGTCGTCCTCATGGACCGTTGCCAGAAACTCACGACTGTTCGGCGAGAAGCCCACCGGCTGACCGAGGATCCGGCACAGCTCAGCGCTCAGCACCGCTCGCGGCGCTGACAGCTCCCGCTCCCAGGAACCCACGTGCGCCAGCGCCTGGGCGTCGTAGAGCTGGCGTTCGCTGTTGAGCAGCAACTGCTGGGCGCGCGTTTCGGCCGTGATGTCCCGCGCCACCCCTGAGATGCCGAGCAGCGAGCCGTCGGGCGCGACGATCGGAGCGATCGTCAGTGCGACCTGGATCACGGAGCCGTCCTTGCAGACGCGACTCGTGTTCACGGTTCTCGGGCCCTCACCCTCGATCGCGGTCTCCAGCAACTCGTCCGACTCGCCATCGCGGTCGGGGGGCACGAGGAAGTTGGTCGACTGACCGATCGCCTCCTGCGCCGTGTACCCGTAAATCCGGGTTGCACCGTCGTTCCACTGCGTGATCACACCCTCCGGCGAGCGCACGATGATGGCATCGGTGCTCTGTTGCACGATCGTGGCGAACAGTCGCAGTTGCTCCTCCGCTCGCAGTCTCCCCGAGATGTCGCGTCCGACCGCGAACGCGCCGGCGATCGAGCCGTCATCAAGCCTGTACGGCGCAACCTCGAACAGATACGTGCGACCAGCGACCGGTGGCGACTCGACCGAGCCGGTCTCGCCGGCGAGTGCCCTCTCGATCAGGGGGACGATGATCTCGGCCTGCTCGGGGAGCAGTTCCGTCACCGGCGCCCCGATGAACCGCCTGGCGTCGATCGCGAGCGCGGACAGGATCCGGCCCTGCAGCATCACGCAGCGAAGCTCGGAGTCGAACAGCACCACCAGCGCGTCCGGCAAGCTCGCGAGCAGAAGTCGCTGGCGCTCGGCGAGCTCCCAGCGCTCCTCCTGCGCCTCGCGCTCGGCGGTCACGTCGTGCGTCGTCCCGGCCAGACGCGCCGGCCTGCCGGATTCCGGATCCTGCTTCAGGTAGCGCCCGCGCACGACCAGCACGCGTGTCCCCAGCTTCGGATGCATCACCCGGTACTCGTCTGTGAACGACTCGCCGGAGGCCATGTGCTCACGCAGTCCGGCGACCACCCCCGGCCGGTCGTCGGGATGGACCCACGCGAGCAGCTCGTCGAGCGCCGGCACCGCGCCCGCGGGATCGACTCCGTAGAGCTCGAACTGCTCCAGGGACCAGCGCTGGACGCCGGTCTCGAGATCGAGCTCCCAACTGCCGATCCGTGCGGCCGCCTGGGACTCGACCAGCAGCGAGCGCTCGCGCGCCAGCTCGCGTTCGACAACACGCGCCTGTGTGATGTCCTCAGCGTGCAGGACCACATGCAGCGGCTCGCCGGTCCGGTCGCGGATCGGCGCCGAGGTGACCTTGATCCAGATCTCGCCTCCGTCCTTGCGCAGATAGCGCTTGTCGACCGTGAAGCCGCTGCTCTCGCCTGCGACGAGCCGGCGCGTCAGCTCGGCGCCCTGCGTCGAGTCGTCCGGGTGAGCCACAGCTGAAAATTCCCTGCCGAGGAGATCCTCCTCGAGGTAGCCGAGCATCTCGCACAGGGCCCGGTTCACCTGCAGCCAGCGCCCGTCGCGGGAGAGCACCGCCATCCCCGTCGGCGACTCGTCGAACAGGCGTCGGAAGTCGATCGCGGTGACCGACTCGATGCCAGACCCTGAACGACTCATCCGACCATTATCGTCAAGCTGCGGCGGACTGTCGCGAAGCCTCGATACTGGAGCACTCAAACGACGTGACGACACCGCGGCGGCGATAGGGCAGTGCTGCACATTCACCGAGCGCAACGAGCCGACGTCCTCGCCGACGCGCTGGCCGCGATCCTGCTCGAGCCCGCCGGCGACCCGTTCGCGAGCGAGGTCGTGTCGGTGCCGACACGCGGGATGGAGCGCTGGCTCGCGCAGCGCATATCCAGGCGGCTCGGCGCCTCTCCAGGAGCCGCCGACGGTGTCTGCGCGAACATCGATTTCCCGTTCCCCGGCCGTCTGATCGCCGGCGCGATCGCCTCGGTATCCGGCGGCGATCCGAGCACGGATCCATGGCGCGCCGAGCACGTCGTGTGGCCGCTGCTCGAGGTTGTCGACGCATGCCTGCCGGAGCCGTGGCTGGCGCCGCTCGCCGACCACCTCAGGCATGGCTCAGACGGGACGGCGCCGCTGCGCGAGCGACGCTTCGCGCGGGTCCGAGCGCTCGCCGACCTCTACGACCACTACGGCGTATGGCGTGCAGCGATGCTCGGGCGATGGGCTCAGGGCGAGGACAGCGACGCCGACGGCCGGGCGCTGGGGCCGGGGATCGCCTGGCAGGCCGAGCTCTGGCGACGGCTGCGCCAGGCGATCGGCACGCCCAGCCTCGCCGAACGGCTGGACCCCGCATGCCGGTGCCTACGTGAGCACCCGGAACTCTCGGCGCTGCCGGCGCGGCTCTCGTTGTTCGGCCTGACCCGCCTGCCTCCCAGCCAGCTGGCGGTGCTCTGCGCGCTCGCCCACGCCCGCGACGTGCACCTGTTCGTGCTCCACCCCTCGCCGACGCTGTGGGAGCGGGTGGCCACGCAGAGCGGCAGCCGCCCCCGGCTCGGCTCCCGCAGCGACGATCCGACGGCGGCGCTGGCCGCCAACCGCCTGCTCGCGTCGTGGGGACAGGACTCACGCGAGCTGCAGCTCGTGCTCACCGCCGGCGCACCAGATCGAGTCGATCACGTCCGGGCACTGCCGGACGAGCCGGCCGGGACGCTGCTGGGCGCGATCCAGGCTGACGTTCGCGCCGATCGCACGCCCCCGGGCCTGCCGCTGCCGGGCCGGCACGACGACCGCCTGGCACTGCGGGAGCGCGATCGCAGCCTTCAGGTCCACGCCTGCCACGGGCGCTCACGGCAGGTGCAGGCGCTGCGTGACTCGATCCTTCACGCGCTCAAGGACGACCCGTCGCTCGAGCCCCGCGACATCATCGTGATGTGCCCCGACATCGAGACGTTCGCGCCGCTGATCACGGCGACCTTCGGGGCTGCCGAGCCGGGTGAGAGCGAGGCTGGCGCGGCTTCCCCGGAGCGTGCGGTGGAGCTGAGAGTACGCCTCGCCGACCGCTCGCTGCGCTCCACCAACCCCGTGCTCGGCGTGCTCGCGCGTCTGCTGGACCTGGCGCAGTCCCGCGTCACGGCCTCGCAGCTGCTCGACCTCGCCGACACCGAGCCGGTCCGGCACCGCTTCGGCTTCGACGACGATGAGCTCGCCCGGCTCCGCGAGTGGGTCGTGGCCAGCGAGATCCACTGGGGTCTTGACGAGGCGGGGCGTGGCCCCTACAAGCTCGGGAGCCTGGCATACGGCACCTGGCAGGCCGGGCTGCGCCGGCTCCTGCTCGGCGTCGCTCTCAGCGAGTCGGAGCGGTCGCTGTATCAGGGGGTGCTCCCGGTCGACGATGTCGACAGCGGCGCGATCGACCTCGCGGGGCGCTTCGCGGAGCTGATCGAACGGCTCGGAGCGGCGCTGACCACTTTCCACGGGCCGCTCACGCTCACGGAGTGGGCCGTCACACTCGCCGGCGCCACCGATGCGCTCGCCGCCACCACCGATCGCGACGCCTGGCAACGCGACGAGCTGACGTCGATGCTTGACGGGATCCTGGCCGAGGCGGCCGGCGGTGCGTCCTGCACCACCCTCGCGCTCTCGGAGCTGCGGGCGCTGCTCGGCAGGCGGCTCGCGGGGCGCCCGACGCGGGCGAACTTCAGGACCGGGGAGCTGACCGTGTGCACGCTGGTTCCGATGCGCTCGGTCCCGCACCGGGTCGTCTGCCTGCTCGGGCTCGACGACGGAGCCTTCCCGCGGCGCTCACCGCGCGACGGGGACGACCTGCTGCTCGCCGATCCGCACATCGGTGACCGCGACCCGCGCACCGAGGACCGGCAGATGCTGCTCGACGCGCTGCTCGCGGCGGGCGAGAACCTGATCGTCACCTATAACGGCAACGACGAGCGGACCAACGCGGCGCTGCCGCCGGCGGTCGTGGTCGGCGAGCTGCTCGACGCCGTCGACGCGACCGCGCGCTGCGGACACGGCAGGGCTCGTGACCACGTTGTCACGCACCACCCGCTGCAGCCGTTCGACGCCCGCAACTTCGATTCGGACACGCTGGTGCCGGGCGGACCGTGGAGCTTCGACGCCGTCGAGCTGGAAGGAGCGCGAGCGCTGAGCGCGCCGCGCTGCGACACGCCGCCGTTCCTCGCCGCGCCGCTTCCCGAAGCCGAGCCGGCGGCCCTCTCGCTCCAGGACCTGGTCAGCTTCGCGCAGCGCCCTGTGCGCGCGTTCCTGCGGCAGCGGCTCGGGATCTCGACCAGCGAGTACGACGACGAGGTGCGTGACGAGCTGCCTGTGGTGCTCGATGCGCTGCGCCGTTGGGGAGTCGGGCAGCGCCTCCTCGATGGGGTGCTCGCCGGCATCGACGGCCGGACGGTTGCGCTCGCAGAGCTTGCGCGCGGTGCGCTGCCGCCAGGTCAGCTCGGCCGGCCGGTGCTGATGGAGTTGTGGCCGGATGTCGAGCTGATCGCCCGCCACGCGCGGGTGTTCAGCGGCGATCAACCTCGGCGCTCGGTCGAGGCGAATCTCCGGCTGCCCGCCGGACCGCTGCTGACCGGCACCGTCTCCGGCGTCCATGCCGGGGTGCTGCTGAGCGTCACCTTCTCACGTCTGAACCCCCGGCACCGGCTCGCCGCCTGGGTGCGTCTGCTGGCGCTGACGGCGGCTCATCCGCAAGAGCGGCTCGAGGCGGTCACGATTGGACGCGCCGGCGCCGGCGATGAGCTGCCGCTGCTGATCTCGCACATGCCGATGCCGGCCGGTGACGCCGATACCCGCCGCGAGCGGGCGCTCGAGTGGCTCGGTGTGCTCGTCGATCTGCGCGCGCGCGGGATGCGTGAGCCGCTGCCACTGCCCTCCCGCACGGCAGCCGCCTACGCACAGGCGGCCTGGAGCGGCGCCGCGCAGGACGACATCGAGGCGCGTGCGCAGGCCGAGTGGGAATCGGGGTACCAGCGTGACGGCGAGGACCGGGAGCCCGACAATCTGCTCGCGTTCGGCGGTGAGATCACGTTCGAGGAGCTCTGCTCGGAGCCACCCCACGCCGACGAGAGTGGGCCGGGCTGGGCTCAGGAGGAGCGATCGCGCCTCGGTCGCTGCGCCAGGCGACTCTGGGATCCGCTGCTGGCGCTCGAGTGGCTGGAGGAACAGTGAGCGACGAGCCGCGACCGGGGCATCTCGAGCCGCCGCCCGTCACCGCGTTCGAGCTGACCGGAGCGCTCCCGCGCGGTGTCACCGTGCTCGAGGCGAGTGCGGGCACCGGCAAGACGTTCACGATCGCGGCGCTGGCGGCTCGCTTCATCGCCGCCGGCACGCCGCTGCACGAGTTGCTGCTGGTGACGTTCACGCGGATGGCGACGGGCGAACTGCGTGAGCGCGTCCGCGAGCGCCTGGTCGCGACCGAGTTGGAGCTCGGACGGTTGCTGGCGGGCGCCGCGCCGGACGGCCTCGACGACGTGACCGCGGCGATGGCTGAGGGTGAACCCGAGGCGGTCAAGCTCCGGCGCGACCGCCTCGCGGCCGCGATCTCGAACTTCGATGCGGCGACGATCGCGACCACGCACTCGTTCTGTCAGGAGGTGCTCGCCGAGCTCGGCACGCTCGGCGACCTCGAGCCCGACGTCAGCTTCTCGCATGACATCGAGGATCTGGTCGACGAGGTGATCGACGACCTCTATGTGCGCGCCTTCCTGAACGACTCCGACCCGCCGTTCGACCGCGCCGAGGCCGGGCGGATCGCGAGGATGGCGATCGAACACCCGACCGCAGCGATCCATCCGTTGCATCCGCAGCCCGGTGGCGTACCGGCACGCCGCTCACGGCTCGCCGCGGCGGCCCGGGCTGAGCTCGAGTCGCGCAAGCGTGCGCTTGCGGTGATGACCTACGACGACCTGCTCGTGCGGCTGCGCGACACGCTTCTCGGGGTCCACGGCGACGCGGCCGTCGCCCGCCTGCGCTCGCGCTACAGCGTCGTGCTGATCGACGAATTCCAGGACACAGACCCGGTGCAATGGGAGATCGTCAGCCGCGCATTCGACGCCGCCTCGATCGCCCTGGTGCTCGTCGCCGACCCCAAGCAGGCGATCTACGCGTTCCGCGGAGCAGACGTGCACGCTTACCTCGCCGCCGCCCGCAGCGCCGCCGCGCGCGCGACGCTGCAGACCAACCGGCGCAGCGACCAGACGCTGATCGATGCGCTCGACGCCCTGTTCGCTGGCGCCAGGCTCGGGCACCCGGAGATCGCCTACCGAACCGTTCGCGCGACCGACGCCCACCAGCGCCCGCGACTGCGCGGCGCGCCGTGCGATGCCGCGCTGCGGATCCGCGTCGTCGACCGGATGCAGCCGTCGGTGACGGTGACGACGGCCGGATACGCCTCGACCCCATCGACCCGTGAGCACGTCGCCAAGGATCTCGCGGCCGACGTCGTCTCGCTGCTCGACAGTGGCGCCGGCATCGAGCGCCGTGACCGCTACGGCGTGACCGTCGCCACCGAGGCGGTGAGGCCACGGGACGTGGCCGTGCTGGTGCAGTCGCACCGCAACGCGCGGCTGGTCCACGGCGAGTTGTCGATGGCGGGGATCCCGGCGGTGGTCAACGGCGCCGGCAGCGTGCTCGCGACCGCCGCGGCACGCGACTGGCTGAGCCTGCTCAGCGCACTCGAGCGACCGGCCTCGCCACCGCGAGCGCGGGCCGCCGCCCTGACGCCGTTCCTCGGGTGGGACGCGGTGCGGATCGCCTGCGCCGGCGAGGAGCAGCTGGAGGAGCTGCACCGCCGGCTCCACGCCTGGGCACGGCTGCTGCGCGCACGCGGAGTCGCCGCACTCGCCGAGGCGATCACGCACGGCGAGGCGCTGCCGGCACGTCTGCTGCGCGAGCGCGGCGGCGAGCGGCGGCTGACCGACCTCGAGCACGTCGCCCAGGTTCTGCACGCGGCCTCGAGCGCCGAGCAGCTCGGCACCGCCGCGCTCGCGAGCTGGCTGCGCCAGCGGATCGCCGGGCCCGCGCGTGAGGGCGAGCGTGATGAGCTCACCAGGCGGCTGGAGTCCGACGCCGAGGCGGTCCAGGTGCTGACGATCCACCGTAGCAAGGGCCTCGAGTTCCCGATCGTCTACTGCCCGTTCCTGTGGGAACCGGGCTGGGTCCCCGACGACAGGCGTCCCGTTTTCTTCCACGACGCCGATGCCGGAGCACGCGCGATCGACGTGGGGTTGCAGGGAGCGGAGTACGAGGCGCACCGGCGCGAGTCGATCGACGACGATCGCGGCGAGGACCTGCGGCTCGCGTATGTGGCGCTCACACGGGCCCGCCACCAGAGTGTGATCTGGTGGGCGGGCTCCTACCAGAGCTGCTTCTCGCCGCTGTCGCGGATCGCGTTCGATCGGGACCCCGACGGCAACATCCCCTCGCGCGGGCACAAGGCTCCGAGCGACCAGACGGCGTCCGAGCGATTCTCCGAGATCGGCTCGCGCGCGCCCGGCACGATCAGCGTCGAGTGGTCCCGGCTGAGCACGCCGACGAGCTGGAGCGAGCCGCCGCGCGACGCCGCGCTGCTGGCGGCGGCGCGCTTCGATCGCAGGCTCGACTCGCGCTGGCGGCGGACCTCCTACACCGACATCACCGCCAGAGCACACGACGCCTGGGTGTCCAGCGAGCCCGAGACGCCGATCGCAACCGACGAGCCGCTGCACGAACGTGCGGCGCTGGTCGTGGCCGATGCCGACGCCGACGCCGACGCCGACGAGCACCTTGGGCTGCGGGACCTGGCGTTGCCGCTCTCGTCGATGCCGGCCGGCGCCCGGATCGGGAGCTTCATCCACCGGGTGCTGCAGAGCACCGAGTTCGACACAGGCGACCTCGCGGGCGAGCTCAGCGCGAGTGTGGAGGCCGCCCGCGGTCCCGGAACCGTCGAGCTCGGCGACACCGATCTGATCGTTGACGGGCTGGCACGCGCGCTCTCGACACCGCTGCTCGCCGATCCGGCGTCGGTCGCCCTGCGGCGGGTCGCCCGCACCGACCGGCTCGACGAGCTCGCCTTCGAGCTGCCGCTCGCGGGCGGGGACGATGCGCGCGGCGTCGTCACCCTGGCTGCGATCGCGGCGCTGCTGCGCGAGTGGCTCGCGCCGGATGACCCGCTGAGAGCGTATGCGGCCCGGCTCGAGGACCCGCTGCTGCGCGCGAGCCTCCGTGGCTACCTGACCGGCAGCATCGATCTCGTGATCAGGATCTCCGACGGCGGGCGTCCGGCCTACGCGATCGTCGACTACAAGACCAACCGCCTGGCCGCGCCCGACGAGGCGCTGAGCGCCTGGCACTACCGCCCGGCCGCGCTCACGGCCGAGATGCAGCGCTCGCACTACGCGCTGCAGGCGCTGCTGTACCTCGCCGCGCTGCACCGCTACCTGCGCTGGCGGGCGCCCGGCTACGACCCTGAGCGCGACCTCGCCGGGGTCCACTACCTGTTCCTGCGCGGGATGCTGGGCACCCGGCACCGGTGGCGGCAGGCCAACGCGTCGGCGTGTTCTCATGGCGCCCGCCGGGGGCGATGATCGCCGCGCTCAGCGACCTGCTCGACGGCGACGGGAGCACCGCGACGTGAGCGTACCCCGCGAGGACCCGCGCATCACCGCCCCTGGAGCGATCGACCCGTTCTCGCCGCTGCTGGCGCGTGACGCGGGCTCGCCGCTGCGCGAGTTCAACGAGAGCTGGCGTCCTGAGCGCCGCCGACGTCCACGTCGCGACGCTGCTCGGCGCGCTCGCGGGCACCACGGACGGGGACGTGCTGCTCGCCGCCGCCCTCGCGGTCAGGGCGCCACGGGTCGGCCACGTATTCGTCGACCTCGCTTCGGTCGCGGCGACCGCCAGCGTCGAGTCCGACGAGCAGCTGGACCTCGCCGCCCTGCCCTGGCCGGAGGCCGGGCCGTGGGTCAGGCGGGTCGCTGATTGTGCTGCGCTGGTCGCCTGCGGCGAGCCCGCTGAGAGCGTCGGCGACGCCGCGCTGCGACCCCTGCGGTTGATCGGCACGCGCCTCTACCTCGATCGATACTGGCGGGAGGAGCGACAGGTCGCCGGTGATCTGCTCGCGCTCGACGCCGCCGCGCTCAGGCAGGTCGACCTCCCGCTGCTGGCCGACGGGCTTGCACGGATGTTCACTGCCGACGGCGATCAACCCCAGCCGGACGGCGATCAGCTCCAACGCGTCGCGGCAGCCTGCGCCGTGCTGCGATCGCTGGCGGTCATCGCGGGCGGACCGGGGACCGGCAAGACGACGACGGTCGCGAGGATCATCGCGCTGCTGCACGAGCAGGCGCACAGCCGCGGTCAGCCACCGCCGCTCGTCGCACTGGCCGCACCGACCGGCAAGGCAGCGGCGCGGCTGCAGGAGTCGGTCCACACGGAGGCGGCGGCGCTCACGGTCGCGCCGGAGGTGCGTGAGGCCCTCCTGGCTTTGCGTGCGAGCACGATCCACCGCCTGCTCGGCTGGCGTCCCGGGAGCCACAGCCGGTTCCGGCACGACCGCGCCAACCGCCTGCCGCACGACGTCGTGATCGTCGATGAGACCTCGATGGTGTCGCTGACGCTGATGGCGCGGCTGTTGGAGGCGGTGCGCGGCGACGCGCGCCTGGTGCTGGTCGGCGACCCCGAGCAACTGACCGCCATCGAGGCCGGTGCCGTCCTTCGCGATGTCGTCGGCCCCGCCGCGGTGGGGCCACGGATGAGCCCCGCGACACGCGTCGCCGTGACGCGTGCGCTCGGAACCGAGCCTGCGACGATGCCGGCGCAGGGCTCGGTCGCGTTCGGCGACGGGATCGTCGTGCTCAGACGCGTCCACCGCTACGGGCCGGCGATCGCACGTGTGGCGGGAGCGATCCGCCGCGGCGACGCGGACGCGCTGCTGGAGACGCTCCGCTGCGACGCCGAGGAGGTCGTGTGGATCGTTCCTGATGGCGCGGCGTCGCTTGAGCCTGTGCGGAGCGCCGCCGTCGAGGCCGGCCGCGCCGTGATCGAGGCCGCGCGCGCGGGCGACGGCGCCGCCGCGCTCGGCGCGCTCGGCTCGTTCCGCGCGCTCTGCGCGCACCGTCACGGCCCGCACGGCGTCGAGCGCTGGACCGACGAGATCGAGCGCTGGCTGACCGAGGCGATCCCGGGTTTCGAGCCGGACTCCGGGCAGTATGTCGGACGGCCGCTGCTGATCACCCGCAACGACTACGAGCTGGCGCTCTACAACGGCGACAGCGGCGTGGTCGTAGCAGGGAGGCCCGGGCCGGGTCAGCGCGATCTTCGAGCGTGACGGCGAGCTGGTCGGCTTCGCGCCGTCGCGGCTCGACTCGGTGCAGACGGTCTACGCGATGACGATCCACAAGAGCCAGGGCTCCCAGTTCGATGTCGCCGCCGTGCTGCTCGGGGACGCCTCCTCGCGGATCCTGACCCGCGAGCTGCTTTATACGGCGGTCACCCGCGCGCGGCGGCGACTGATCCTCGTCGCGGACGAGGAGGCGATCCGAGCGGCGCTCGCGCGGCCGGTGGCACGCGCCACCGGCCTGCGCGAGCGGCTGTGGGGCTCAGATCCTCAGGCGTGAGGTGAGAGGCCCGTCGCCCCGGATGAGCGCAGTCAGGCTCCGCTCAGACGGATGTCGGGTCCGGGACGATCCGGATGTAGGGCTTCGGGGACTCCCACTTGCCGAAGATCTCCTTCGCCTGGTCGTTGGAGACCGAACCGGCGATGATCACGTCCTCGCCGGGCTTCCAGTTGACCGGCGTGGCGACCTTGTGCTTCGCGGTCAGCTGGAGCGAATCGATCACCCGCAGCACCTCGTCGAAGTTGCGCCCGGTGGTCATCGGATAGACGAGGATCAGCTTGATCTTCTTGTCCGGGCCGATCACGAAGACGTTGCGGACGGTCTGGTTGTCGGCTGGAGTGCGGTCCAGTGGATCGCCGGAGACCTCGGCGCTGAGCATCCCGTAGAGCTTCGCGACCTTGAAGTCGCTGTCGGCGATGATCGGATAGTTCGGGGCGTATCCCTGCGTCTCCTCGATGTCCTTCGCCCAGTCGCCGTGGCGGTCGACCGGATCGACCGACAGGCCGATGATCTTCACGTTGCGGCTGTCGAAGTCAGGCTTGATCTTCGCCATGTACCCCAGCTCGGTCGTGCAGACCGGCGTGAAGTCCTTCGGGTGCGAGAACAGCACGGCCCACGAGTCACCGATCCAGTCGTGGAAGCTGATCCTTCCCTCGCTCGTCTCCGCCTCGAAGTCGGGCGGCGACGTCGCCAATCGTAAGACTCATCTTGAAATTCTCCCCTGCGGTTTGGTTGTCGGCGTGAAATGCCCGGTCCCTGATTGTCACACTACCTCACGCAACCGGCCGGTCTCAACCTCGTAGACGAAGCCCCGGATCGAGTCCTTGTGGGGAATGAACGGCGATGCCTTGATCCGCGCGATCGACTGGTGGACATCCGCGTCAAGATCCGAAAATGCTTCGGCGGCCCATTCGGGCTTGATGCCGACGTCGGCCTGGATGGCGGCTTTGAAATCGTCGTCCTTGAAGGTGAGCATGCCGCAGTCGGTGTGATGGATCAGGATGATCTCGGTGGTGCCGAGTAGCCGTTGTGAGATCGCCAGTGAGCGGATCTCATCGTCGGTCACGACCCCTCCGGCGTTGCGGATCACATGGGCCTCACCCTCGTTCAGGCCGAGTGCCCCATACACGCTCAGACGCGCATCCATACACGCGACGATCGCCACCTGCTTGGCGGGAGGCAGAGGCAGATCGCCCTTGTCGAACGAGGCGGCGTAGGCCGCGTTGTTCGCCAGCAGTTCATCGGTGACGGTCATCCACTTTCCCCTGTCGGTAGCTTGTTTCGGCCGACCGAGATACTACACGAAGCTGATGTGTTTTATCACCTAAGCTGGACGTAGACAGGCCCTGGTGCAGTGCCCTGGTCTTAGTCTAGGCGGCGACCCCCGACTCTTCGGCGAACAGCGACTGCGCCGCATCGTCCGCCCACACGATCGCCGTGCGGTAGTTGGCGCCGGTGCCCGGCAGGATCCCTTCGGCACGCTCGAAATCGCCGCTTTCGAGCGCCAGCAGACACTCGAGCATGTTGCCGAGAGCGCCGTCGTGCAGCACCAGCGCGCTGCGGATGTCCGGCGCCAGCGGAATGCTGCCGAGCGCGTCCGCGATCGGAGCATCGAGCAGCGCGTCGATCACCGAGAAGAGGCCGGATGTGAACGCATCGTCGGCGTTCAGGTGGTCGCGTTCGCCCGCCACCAACTCACAGAAGCGAGCTCTGATCAAGGCGACGATCGTCAGCTCGCTCGGCTTGTCCTGAACGCTCGCGAACAGTGTCAGCATCGCCCACCGCCTGAGCCGATCGGTGCCGAGCATCGTCACGGCCTGGGCGATCGAGCGCACCGGCTGGCGCAGCCCGAAGTATGCCGAATTGAGGTAGCGCAGCAGCCGGAGGCTGAGGCCGACGTCGAGCGAGATCCGCTCCTGCAGCTCGGCGACCTCGACCTCCGGAGCGCTCAGCGCTGCCAGCAGGTCCATCAGCACCATCCGGTTGGCTTCGATGCGGTTGCCGTGCATCACGTCCGGCCGGCAGAAGAAGTATCCCTGGAACAGATCGCAGCCCTCGCTCAGACAGAAGGCGTGGTCGGCTCTGTTCTCGACGCGGTTGGCGAGCACCTTGGCGCCGTACATCCGCGCGTGCGCGACCTCCTGGTGGAACCGCTCGGGACCGAGGTCGACCAGGTCGAGCTTGACAACGTCGGCAAGCCGCAGCAGCAGCTCCTCCTCGGGGCTGAAGCGAAAACCGTCAAGTGCGACCCGACCGCCGCGCCGCTTCAGCGCCGTGACCGCGGCCATCAGCTCGTAGTCGACCGGCTCGTCCTTGGCGATCTCCAGCACCGACCCGACCGGCAGCAGCTGCTCGAGCTCTTCGGCGATGAACTCTCGGGAGACGCGGAGCCACGCCTCGCGGCCAGCCAGAATCTGATCAAGGCCGATCTCGGTGACCGCGTTCAGCACGACCTCCGCGTTCTGGGTGCTGGTGTCCTTGGGCACGCTGCGCAACACGTTGGCGGCGCGGAACAGGAGCTCATAGCCGACGACGCGCTTGCCCCGATCGAAGATCGCCTGCCTCGCAACGTAGACCTCGGCCATCACACGAGCAGCGCAGCGTTGGCTTCGGCGATCCGCACCAGCATGTCGTCGGCAGCCCGCTCGCTCACTTGAGGCCTGGCTGGCGGCCGAACGTCTGCGCGTTCACCGGGGCCGGCGCTCAGGCGATCTGGACGACGATCCCCTCGCCGAGCCTCCAGATCGCTCTTGGCATCACCTCGGTCAGCAGCGGCGTCGCCACATTTCCGCGGGCGTCGAGCGCGATCAGCCCCCCGAGGCCGCCGACTGCGGCGACGTCGTCGAGCGCGCGCCGGGCGGCCTGCGAGAGCCCCTCGCCGGCCGCCACACGCGCGGCAAGCTGCCGCGCTACGCCGGAGCGGATGAACGCTTCGCCCTCCCCGGTGCAGGACACCGCGACGTTGCCATCCGCCCACGTGCCGGCACCGAAGATCGGCGTGTCGCCGACACGTCCGGGGAGCTGACCGCGAACACCGCCGGTGGAGGTGGCGGCGGCGAGGATCCCGTGCGAGTCCAGGCACACGGCTCCGACGGTGCCGCCGTCACGTCCCGGCCGCTCGCCGTCGAGCGGGGCGGCAACATGATCACCGAGCGATGCGATCTGCTCGTCGGTAACGAAGTACGATCGCTCGCGCTGCTCCGCGCCCGCGGTCGCCACCCAGGCATCGGCCTGCTCGCCGATCATCAGCACACGCTCGGACTCGAGCACCAACCGCGCGCCCCCGATCGGAAAACGCGTTCGGGTGACACAGGCGACCGCGCCGGCGGCCCGGTCGCTGCCCCGCATCAGCGCAGCGCTCATCTCGACGCGTCCGTCGGCGCACAGCACCGAGCCACGGCCGGCGTTGAACTGATCGGCCTCATCCTCCATGCAGGCGACTGCGGCCTGGGCGGCGTCGAGCGCACTGCCACCGGCTTGCAGCACCGCGCGGCCACGGTCGATCGCGGCACGCAGGGCATCGTCCCAATCCTCCTCATGCTCACGCATCGCGGACGTGTGGTCGCCGGCGCCGGCGTGGATCACGATCGTGGGACGCTCGCCGTTGCGATGCACGTCGCTGCCAGGGTCGTGCGTGGTCGTTCCCTGGTCGGTCATCGCGGATATTGTGAACCGATGCGCATGGTGGTGGTCGGCGGCGGCATCATCGGACTCGCGACCGCACGCCTGCTCGCGCGCACGCGTGAGGATGCCGATGTGGTGCTTGTGGAGAAGGAGCAGGTGCTCGCGAGCCACCAGACGGGCCACAACAGCGGCGTCGCACACGCCGGTCTCTACTACGCACCAGGTTCACTCAAGGCACGGCTCTGCCGTCGCGGTATCGGTCTGCTGCGCGAGTTCTGCGCCGAGCAGGGCCTGCCATGGGACGCCTGCGGCAAGCTTGTGGTCGCGACCGGCGACGATCAGATCGACCCGCTGCGCCGTCTCGCCGAGCGCGCGGAGGCCAACGGCGTTCCGGGGTTGCGATGGGTGCAGGCCGATCGCCTTCGGGAAGTCGAGCCGCATGCATGCGGCGTCGCCGGCCTGCACTCGCCCGAGACCGCGATCGTCGACTTCCCTGCGATCGCGTTCTCGCTGGCGGCGGACCTGCGGGCCGCCGGTGGACAGATCCGCACCGGCTGCGCGGTCTCCCGGGTCCAGGCCCGGCGATCCGGCCGCAGAGGCGCCCAGATCGAGCTCGTCGGCGGGTCCTGGCTCGACGCCGACCGCGTGATCGTCTGCGCCGGCCTGCAGTCAGACCGCCTGGCGCGGGCTTCAGGGCAGTCGGCGGCGCCACGGATCGTCCCGTTCCGGGGTGAGTACTGGCAGCTTCGAGGCGAGCGCGCCGGACTCGTGAAGGGGTTGATCTACCCGGTTCCCGATCCAGCGCTCCCGTTTCTCGGCGTGCATCTGACGCGCAAGCTCGACGGCAGCGTCTGGCTCGGCCCCAACGCGATCCTGTCGCTCGCGAGAGAGGGGTACGGCCGGTCCGCGGTCAAGCTGCGTGACGTCAGCGACACCGTCTGCTGGCCGGGGACCTGGCGCATGTTCGCGCGCCACTGGCGCGCCGGGCTCGGGGAGCTGGAGCGCTCGGCGCTGAAACGCTCGTTCGTCCGGGAGGCGCAACGGTACGTGCCGTCGCTGAGCTCACAGGATGTTGTACGTGCGCCGGCCGGGATCCGCGCGCAGGCGCTCGATCGGGATGGCTCGCTCGTTGACGACTTCTGCCTGGCGCTCGACGGCGGCGTCGTCTGGGTGCGCAATGCGCCGTCGCCCGCTGCAACCTCCTCGCTGGCGATCGCGGAGGAACTGGCGAGCAGGGCATTGGGCTAATTGCGTCGCCGCCGGGATGGGCCATATGTCCATTGACTGTGCCGGCCGATCGGAACACAGCCGCCCGCTGTGTCCAGATGCTCCATATCGGCGCCTGCAATTGTGGTGGCTAGTTGCATTTGACACGTCCGGGTCACGTGCGAGTTTTCCATTCTTGGAAATCTGGCTGTCTCGGAAGGAGCACGAATGGCGGATGTGACGATGCAGGGACAGGACGAACTCGACTACGTCGGCGGCGGTCTGCCGAAGACGGGCAACTGGTGGAGCGCGTTCGTGATCGGCCTTGCCGGCACGATCCTCGTCACTGGAATCGCCCCGACGATGCTCGTCTCGCTCGGCGCCGCGGCGATCCCGGTGATCTTCGTGATCACCTGCAGCGGCTGGCTGCTGTGCCTGTTCCTGGCGGAGCTCTCGGCGATGATGCCCGACCGCTCAGGCGGCTCACCCGCGTACGCCTATGCGGCCTACAAGGAGCGCTGGCCGCGGTTCGCCGAGCACGTCAACGGTTTCTGCGCGTGGGCGTATTGGCTCGGGTGGTTCCCGGTCGCGCCGCTGAACATGATCCTCGCGTCCTTCTATATCGCAGACCTGTTCAACCTCAACACGACCAGCGGCATCTCGCTGCTCGGCACGCCGATCGCATGGTGGACGATCGCGATCTCGGTCGTCGGGATCCTGCTGCTGTTCATTCCCGCCTACATGGGCCTTCGGTTCGGGACGTTCTTCGCGACCGCGCTCGCGATGCTGTCGATGATCCCGCTGACATTCCTGGCGATCTCCTGGATCTTCAACCCGAGCGTGGTCAACTTCGCCAACCTGAGCCACTTCCAGCACACCAACGGCACCGGCTTCTTCTCGCCGCTGTATGGCCACGGGTGGCTGACGTTGTACATAGCGTTCTCGTTCCTGCTGACCTGGAACGTGATCGCGATGGAGGCGGCCGCCTGCTACATCGGCGAGACCCGCAACCCCGACAAGGACGCGAAGATCGCGCTCAACCTCGAGGGCGGCTACGGCGTCTTCATCTACACGATGATCCCGGTCGCGTTCGTGCTCGTGCTCGGCGTCAGCGCGCTCGGCAACACGGCGCTTGTGGATCCGAAGACGATGTTCATCACGTTCGCCGCGAAGGTGTTCGGGACCAGCAAGGCGGCAACCCTGCTCGACGACCTGATCGCGATCATGCTGATCCTCGCGCTGATCCTGTCGGCACTGAATGCGATCACCGGCACCGCCAGATCGCTGCACCAGATGTCGACCGACGGGCACTTCCCGCGCTTCTTCTCCCGTACCAACAGCCACGGAGTCCCGCACCGCTCGATGGCGTTCAACGTCGTCTGCGCGATCATCGTCGTGTTCATGGGCGGTGCCGTCCAGATCTACACGTTCTCCAACGTCGGCTACCTCGCCTCGTTCATCCCTGTGCTGGTCGGCTACTACATTCTCAGGCGCGACCGGCCGGACGTCCGAAGGCCGTTCCGGCTACCAGAGTGGATGAAGTACGTCGCGCTCGGGGTCGCGGCGATGTTCACGATCATCTACTTCTGGGGTGGCCCGGTCTACGCGTCGTGCTCGTGCTCGCAGGCGGGTAAGTCGACGCTTCCCTACTACTTCATCGGGATCTTCGTGGTCCTCATGTACTTCCCGCTGTATTGGTTCCGCAAGAACGTCGAGGACAAGCGCAATCCACCCGCGGTGCAGGTCCAGGGCGCTCAGCCCCGGATGGCGGGCGGCTCAGAGCCCTGATCATCCGCGGTGGGGCCGGGTTCCCCTGAGGCCCGGCCCCACCGCCCGATCCAGCTCGGCGGCCCCTTCAGACGAGGCCGGATCGCACCGGCTTGCGGGCGGGGGCGGGCTCCCGCGCGGGTCGTCGCTCGCGGACAGCGGGGCCCGTCAGCCGATCATGATCGCGCAGTCGTACCCGTGCCGGCTCGGCATCGGGGATCGGCAAGCCGCCGCGCGGAGCGTTGGGGGGCGTGAACGGTCCTCGCCGCCCCTTGCCCCAGCCGTCGTCAGAGCCAGAGTCAGAGGGCCCTGGCGGAGAGCTGGAGCGGCCCAGCAGCGCCGGGATCAGCAACACCGCGAGCAAACACGACAGGCACAGCAGTTCGATCAGCTCAGATCGAGCGGAGTGCTCCCGCCCGGAGACGCAAGCAGGGTGACGCTCGAACAGCGCCACCCCAGAACCCTTTGTGTATGTGGCGAAGTTCCGCACCTCGGAGGAGGGAATGCACCGGCCCGACCAGGCCGCTCCGTCCGCACCCGCACCCACCAGGAGCCCAGGTCGGCCGATCATCACGAAGTGTCCATGCGCGCTCGTATCCACCGGCGGAACCTCAGCCCGCGCAACTCCCGGCGCACACACCACCCACCCTGTCACCGCCAGGACCAGCCCCCACGCCGGCAGCGCGCGCGTCACCGGAGACGCAGCGGTCCCGAGCCGGAGCGACATCTGGATTACCGCCTGCAGCGCTCGGTACATGGGGACCCTTCAGAGCTGGCCGATGCGCACTGAGTGCACGCCACCGAGGATACTCTTCCCCCGCTACATCTTCCCCCTGCTACGCGATCCCGTTAGCCAGGGCGAGATGGTGGGCGAGCACTTCTCCGAGCAGGCGGCTGTCGACGCCGACGGTGATCAGCTCGAAGCCCTCGGCAGCGCGCCGGTGCGCTGCCTGCCCGTCGTTGCAGTGCATCCCGGCGATCAACCCGTGTGAATGGCAAGCGTCGCGGACACGGGCGATCGCCGCCTCGAGCGCGGGATCGCCAACCGACCCCGGCGGCAGGCCAAGCGCCAGCGACAGGTCAGAGGGACCGATGTAGATCCCGTCGAGATCAGGGGTCGCGGCGATTTCCTCCACGTTCTCCAAGCCCTCGAGCGTCTCGACCATGACGATGCACAGGACGGCCGCCAGATCATCAGGCGCAGCCGAGGAGACCACCAGTTGGACGCGCGCCGGGCCGTACGAGCGCGTTCCGTGCGGCGGGAAGCGGCACGCCGCGACGGCGCGCGCGGCCTCGGCGCCATTGTTGACGAGCGGCACGATCACGCCGGCCGCCCCCAGGTCGAGCGCCCGCATGATCAGTCCGGGCTCATTCCACGCCGGGCGCGCCAGGGTGGTCGAGCCGCGAGCCTCGGTCGCGTGGAAGATCGACACCATCGCCCGTTCATCGGCCAACCCGTGCTGGAGGTCGACGCAGACATAGTCGTAGCCGATAGCGGCCGCCAGTTCGGCCGAGACCGAGGAGGAGATCCCGGCCCAGAGCCCGAACGCGGGTTTGCCCGCATTCCACCGGGCGCGAACGCCACGGCCGCGGGCGGTCATATACGGCTTCTCCCGTGGATTGGTCATCTGGCGGCAACCTCGGTCAGCACGGCCTCCAGCGCCTCGAGGAGGCGACCGGCGTCAGCATCTGAGAACACCAGTGGCGGACGTATCTTCAGCGTGTTACCGGAGCACCCGGTGGCAGAGATGAGGACGCGGCGATCACGCAGGCCGTTGACCAGCGCCGACGCCGTTGCGCCGTCGGAATCCCGGGACTCCCGGTCGGTGACGATCTCGACGCCGATGTAGAGTCCGGCGCCTCGCACGTCACCGATCGATGGGAAGCGGTCGGCCAGTTCGGAGACACCGGCGCGGACGATCGCCCCGACGCGACGCGCATTGCCCAACAGGCCCTCGTCGCGGATCACGTCAAATGTGGCCTGCGCGGCGGCAACTGCGACGGTGTTTCCACCGAAGGTGTTGAAGTACCTCGTATCGCGTCCGAAGCCGGCGACCACCTCCGGCACCATCGCGGCGGCTGCCACCGGGAACCCGTTGCCCATCGGCTTGCCGATCGTGACGATGTCCGGATCCACCCCGTGGCGCTGATAGCCCCACATGCTTTCGCCCGTTCGCGCGAAGCCGCTCTGGACCTCGTCGGCGATGAACAGGCCACCGGCGCGGTGAACGATCTCGGCGACGGGCGCGAGCAGTTCGGCTGGTTGTGCGTGGATGCCGTCTGAGGCGAACAGCGAGTCGACGATGAACGCAGCCAGCCCGTCGCCGTGGCGCTCGAGGTCGGCGATCTGCTCCGCAACACGGTCGGCCCACCAGCGGCAGATCGAATCGTGCGCCAGGCGGTAGGAGTCCGGCGCGGGCACGCGCCGGACCCAGGCGCCGAGCGGCGAGTAGTCTCCGAGCGACGGGGAGAAGCTGGCGGTCAGGTCCGAGTTGCCGTGGTACGCCTCCGCTGTCACGATGATCCCCTGACGTCCCGTGTGGCGCCTGGCGACACGGGTGGCCAGATCGTTTGCCTCCGAGCCGGTGCAGGTGAACATCAGGTGCCCCGCATCGCCGATGCGGCCGCCGAACGAGGCCAGCAGTTCCTCGGCGTAGTCAAGGATCCCGTTGCTCAGGTACCGAGTGTTCGTGCACAGCGTCCTGGTCTGGCGAACGATCGCGTCGGCGACCGTCGGATTGGCATGTCCGACCGGCACGACGTTGTTGTAGGCGTCGAGGTAGTCCAGCCCATCGCGGTCGAAGAGGAGCGTCCCCTCGCCGCGCACCACCTCGAGCGGCCGGGCGTAGAACAGACGGTAGGCCGGCCCGAGCAGGCGCTGGCGGCGCGCGACGAGCGTGCGCGTCTGCGGGTCGAGCGATTCTGCGGCACCGGGATCGAAGGCGTTGTTCATCTTGCCGCGGGTCGGGGCGACAAAGGCACTCATAAGCCAAATCCTTCCAGGTTTGGTGAGAGCTCGATCCTAGTGTGCTGCTCCGTAAGCTCCTTGATGATCTGACGAGTGGCTGGGGGTGACTGCGGCTGGCACCTCTCGAAGCCAACTCCGTTTGATCGCGACGACCGTTCGACGCGCCGATGCCGAGCCAAGAGTTCCAACCAGACAGAGGGGTGTCCACCGCCTCACCGACTCTCCCGCCGGAGCATCTGAGCCGAGCATGATCGCGATTCTGGGCGGGCTCGGCGCGGCGGTTGCGTGGGGAATCGCCAACGTCTGCTCTTCGCGCTCGAGTCGGATGATCGATCCGGCATCAGTCGTCGGGTGGGTGATGCTGGTGGGACTGCTCGTGGCCGCGCCGCCGGCCCTCATTGGAGGGATTCCCTCCGCGTTGCACGGCTCCGCAGCCGCATGGCTGGCCCTGGCCGGAGCCGGGAACGTGGCCGGATTGCTGCTCGCGTACGCCGCGATGCGGATCGGACAGGTCTCGCTGGTTGCCCCTGTGGTCTCCACCGAGGGGGCGATGGCGGCTGTGGTGGCATTGGCCTTCGGCGAAAGCATCTCGCCCGCGACGGGGGTGATGTTGGCCGTGATCGTCCTCGGCGTCGCGCTTGCGTCGATTCCGTCAGCCGGCGCCGACGCCGGCAGTGTCCGGCGTCACTCCAAAGTGGTGTATCTGGCGATCGCTTCGGCCGCGGCCGGCGGCGCCAGTCTGTACGCGGCCGGGCGGGCCGGGACAGCTCTGCCGGTGGCCTGGGTGGGACTCGCGACGCGGATCGTCGGCGTGCCGGCGATAACGATCCCGTTGGCACTGTCAGGTCGCCTGCGCCTCAGCCGCCTCGCGTTTCCGTTGGTGCTCACGTCGGGCATCTGCGAGGTGGTCGGCTTCTACGCCTACACGGCGGGCGCACGGCACGGGATCGCGATTGCCGCCGTGCTGTCCTCGCAGTTCGGAGCCGTCGCCGCGCTCGTCGGCTACCTGGTGCTCGGCGAACGGCTGAGCCGGATCCAGCTCTGCGGCGTTCTGGCTGCTCTGGCCGGCGTGGCTGCGCTGAGCTTGCTGCAGAGCTGATCATGCGCCGGCACCCGCGCATGCGGAGGCAGCGCCGCGCATGCGGAGGCAGCGCCGCGCCGCGCAGCGAGCAAGGGGCTCTCAAGCCATCCGCCGGTGCGGCGTCAGAAGCTCCGGCGCCGCGACCAGCGACCCGACGGTCTGGGGCTTCATCTTGTCGAGGTGGTCGGCGAGTGCGATGAACGTCTGCGCCGTCGTCAGCGCGTCCCCGAGCGCGTGGTGCGGCACTTCGGCGCTCTGATGGAGGATGCCGGCGAGTCGCCCGAGCGAGATGCCCCTCGGCGCGACGCCGTCGCGCTGGCGCAGCCACAGGCGGCCGAGCGCCTCGGTGTCGGCTGCGGCCGGCATCCGCAGCCTGCGCCGGCGCAGCAGCGGCGACAGAAACGCCCGCTCGACCCATGCCGAGTGGAACACGGGGATCCGCCCGGTGAGCATGTCGAGCACGAGGTCGACCGCCTCGTCGACGTGGGCGGCATCCTCGAGGTCCTTGGCGCGCAGCTTGTGGGTGACGACGGCGTCCGGGTGCGAGCGTCGGCTCGTGGCGACCAACGAGTAGCGGGCGCCACCGAGGATGATGCGAGCGGACTCGATCGGCACCGCGCCGACGGCGATGACGTGGTCGCTGCGCGGGTCGAGGCCCGTCAGCTCCAGATCGATCGCGCACCAGTTGGCCTCTCGCCATGGGAGCCGCGCGGCCGGCCTGCCGGCTGCGGCGTACCTGGCCGCGGCGGCTCCCCGCGGCGAAAGCAGCCTCACTGACGCAGTCTCCGCTGGACGCTCGCTACGGCGCGGAAGACGTCCCGAAGGTGATCGCGCGCGAGCGGGCTCATCAACACCGGCTCAACCAGATCGTCGGCCGGCTTCCCGGCGGCGAGCTGCTCCATGTGGTGTCGCAGGCGCAGTTCGAACGCGACCTCGAACGCGTCGCTCAACGTGCCGGCGTCGGCATCGTTGATCACGCCGTCCTGCGCGGCCGCCTGCAACCGCTCCGGCGTCGAGCCTCCGCTCAGGCCCGCGGCAGCGCCGGCCCACCGTGCGATCAACGTGATCGGCTCAACCGCAGCGCGGCGAATGTCAAGCCGCTGGCTGCGGACACCGTCGCGCTCGAGCACTCCATCCGCGTCGAAACCCGTGGGCGGTGTGGTCTCAAGCGCGCGCGCCGCAAGCATCGCGATCAGTGGGTCGTGACGGGACTGTTGGGCGCGCGGCAGCGCCTCCCGGGGGGTGCCGAACAACGCGCGGCGGTCGACGAGCACGCCGAGCGCGAGCTCGTCGCCTGGCTGCGCCTCCTCCCACTCCCACGGTCCGCGCGCGACGATCGCTGACTGCAGCCGCAGGCCGACAGCCCGCCGGCGGCGGCCTCGATCCAGGCGGGGGGCGGCGGCTCGCTGCAGACCACTGCCCCGAGCACCACCGACCCGGGCGTCAGCTCACGGCGCGCGTGGCTGCCGACCGCGATCCACACGATCCCGTCCTTCGGCAGCGGCGCGTGTCGTGATGCGAGCTCGAGCGCACGAACGGTCAGTGCATCGATCAGCGCCGACAGCACGCGCGCCACCTCCAGCGAGCGCAGGTTCGAGGCGTGCAGGTCAAGCAGGATCTCGGGGAGGCTGCGCGCGACCGCGGCCAGCTCCTGGACCTCGCTGGCACGTTCGATCGCGCGGCGCGCCCCGAACCAGGAGCGCGGATGCACAGCGAACAGGTCCGCGTCCTCGACCACCCCGACGAGCTGGCCGGTCTCGCTGACGACCGGCGTATGCCGAATGCCGCGCTCGAGCAGCTCGAACAGGACCTCGCCGCCGAGCCGGTCGGGTGTGACCGAGAACACCGGCGTGCTCATCACGCGCTCGACGGGAGCGCTCGACGGGACGCCGGCCGCAACGACGCGCGTGCGCAGATCCTGATCGGTGAGGATCCCGAAGCCGCCGCCGGGCAGATCCACGATCGCGGCGTTTGCACCGACTTCGGTCATCCGCCTGGCGGTCTCACCGATCGAGGCGGTCGGCTCGCAGCGCACGGTCGGGGAGCGGATCAGCTTGGCGACGGCCTGGTGTCCCGGCTCGTGCACGCCGACGGCGAGCTCGCGGCTGCGGGCACGATCGAGCAGTGGCCTCGCGACCGTCACCGGAATCCGATAGCAGAGTGTGTCCTCGCTGGCACGCGCCTCGAACCCAGGCGGCAGTCCTGAGAGCATCGCCGCATGGCCGAAGGTGTCCCCGGCGGTGAGCAGATCGAGCAGCCGTCCGTCGTGGGTGATGTCGACGCCGCCGCTGTGGATCACGCGCAGGCAATTGACCGGCCCGCCGTCCTCGCTGAGGATCACCGCGCCGGCGGCGTAGAACTCGATCTCAGTCTCGGCGACGACCTCGCCAAGCTCCTCGGGCGCGAGCGCCTCGAACGGCGGGCGCTGCGCGAGGAAGCGGGCGATCTCGATCAGGCCGGCATCCACCAGGCCCTCCCCTCTGTGCCGGTGGAGTCCATCGCCGAAAGCTACCGCCCGCGGCTGTGACTAACGTCCCCGCCATGCGGCCTGCGATTCGTGCAACGGAAGTCGTCGACCTTGGCCCGCGCTGAAGCTGTCGAGGTCAGCGTCGGTGAGCGAACGGTTCGCGTCTCGAGCCCGGACCGTGTCTACTTCTCGGTGCGCGGCGAAACGAAGCTCGACCTGGTCAATTACTACCTGAGCGTCGGCGACGGGATCGTCCGCGCGCTGGCCGAACGTCCTTGCATGCTGCACCGGTTCCCCGCGGGCATCGACGGGAAGAAGGTCTACCAGAAGCGGATCCCGGCCGGCGCCCCGGACTGGCTGGAGACCGTGCAAATCTACTTCCCACGGTTCGGCCGGACCGCCGACGAGCTTTGCGTCACGGAGCTCGCGAGCGTGATCTGGGCGGTGCAGATGTCGACCGTCGAGTTTCACCCGTGGAACTCCCGCCGCGCCGATGTCGAGCGTCCTGACGAGTGGCGGATCGACATCGATCCGATGCCCGACTGCCCGTTCTCGACGGTGCGGCGCGTCGCGCATGTGGCGCACGAGGTTCTCGACGAGCTCGGCGCGGTCGGTTGGCCGAAGACCTCGGGCGGCGCCGGACTCCACGTGTATGTGCGGATCGAGCCCCGCTGGGGCTTTGGCGAGGTACGGCGAGCCGCGCTCGCGTTCGCGCGCGAGGTCGAGCGCCGCTCGGCGGGTGCCGCCACAACCACCTGGTGGCGACGTGAGCGGCGAGCCGACCAGGTGTTCGTCGACTACAACCAGAACGCTCGAGACCACACGATCGCCTGCGCCTACTCGGTCCGCGGCGTCCGTGAAGGGACCGTCTCGACGCCGATCGCCTGGTCCGAGATCGACGACGTCGAACCGGCCGAGCTGACGATCGCGACGGTGCCGGCGCGCTTTGCTGCGCTAGGCGATCTGCACGCAGGGATCGATCAGGCGCCGTTCTCGACTGGAGCCGCTGCTGGAATGGGCGGCGCGTGACGAGCGTGAGGCGCTCACAGACCCGGGTGGAGATGAGTCGATCTGAGGCATTTGCGACCAATCGACGCGCGGTACCGGCGGCGCGAAACGCGCGCTGGCGAGCTGTCCCGCCGAACTCCAGGCTGACGCCGCGTTTACCAGCGGCCGCGGTGGACGACCTCATCGAACGGCCTGCGCTTCGGACGGACGATCGGCTTCAGCGGGCGGTCCGCGGGGTAACCGAAATCGATCATGTACGCGACGATCCGCCCCGCCGGGACGCCGAGGATGCGACGGGCCTCGTCCTGGTCACCGACCGCGGAGTGGCCCGAGCCGATCCCGAGGTCGGCCGCCGCGATCATCATCGCCATCGTCGTCTGCCCGAGGTCGTAGCGCGCTCGCTCACGGACCTTCTGATCGTCGCTGTCCTCGATCACCAACGCGATCGTGGCAGCCGAGTGCGCCACGTGGGCGGCACCGCGCCAGACGGTCGAAAGGCCCTCTAGGGTCTCGCGATCGGTGACGACGATGAAATCCCACGGCTGCCAGTTCTGCGACGAGGGAGCGCGCCGGCCCGCCTCGAGGATCCGGTCGAGGTCGCTGTCACTGATCGGTCGCTGCTCGAACTCGCGGACGTTGCGCCGAGCGGTGATCGCATCCCAGGTCTCCATGCCAATCCTTCCTGTGGTCGGGTGCGCTGCTCACTTTACGGCGCTCACAGTGATCGCGAACTCGGCGCTGAACGAACTACCGGGCTGGGCCCATCGTAGGCGCTCGCCAGTGGACAGCGCATTTACGGGCGCGGTCATCGGCTCGAAGCAGATGAAGTCAGAATCCGCCGGCGCGTACACCTGCGCGATGTCGTAGCCCTCGATGAATTCGAGCTCGATCGATCGGCGTCCGTCGTCGACCGTGAACTTGATTGGGCCCGTGGCGCGCGGCTCGAGTTCGTCGAAGCAGTCGTCGAACGTGCGCTCCCCAAGCCGGCCTGACAACTGCCCGGGCGCGAGCGCCTCGACTGATCCGGTCGGGATCCCGAGGGCGTCAAGCTGCACTCGCCGGCGGACCGGCAGCTCGATCGACCAGCTTCTTCGATCCGAGCCCGGGAGCGTCAGATATGGGTGGAATCCGAAGGAGATCGGGACCGGGCTCGCCGCGGTCGGCGTCAGCGTCATCCGAATCGATAGCCGGTTGCCCGCGAGGAGTGCGATCAACTCCAGCCTGTGGGGGAATGGGAACGCTGCGAGCAGTTCCGGGTGCGCGCCGAAGTCGAATCGCCCGACGATCTCCTCCGAAGTGGAGGTGAAGCTCCAGTACGGACTCGCGGCGAGCAGCCCGTGGATCGGCAGGCCGCTGGCGTCGTCACGTTGCAGGGGTGAGATGCCCGGGTTCAGCGTGACACGCTCGCCTCCGGCCTCGTAGCTCCATGCCCCCAGCCGATTGGCCCAGGGGTGCAGCAGCGGGATCCCGAAGGTCGAGGCGTGGTCTCGGTAGGCGGTCAGACCGCCCCGCAACGCGAGCAGCTCCCGATCGTCGTCGAGCAACGAGGAGCAGACCATCCCGACCGACGGCACGAACGTAGCGCACAGGGGGTGTTCGTCGCTACGGAGCTCGATCAGCTCCTCACGCCGCTCCTCACGCCGCTCCTCACGCCGCTCCTCACTCGGCTCCTCACGAGGCTTCTGACTCCGCTTCTCAGTGCTGCTCATCGTCGTGACGGTTCAGTGCCTGCTCGATCGGGACCGGGCGACCGATGTGGTAACCCTGGGCGTAGTCGACGCCCAGGTTCCGAAGGTAGCTCTGGGTCTGAGCGTCCTCGACGCACTCGGCGATCGTTCGCTTGTTCAAACCGCGGGCGATCAAGACGAGCGACTCGATCACGAGCTGATCGGTGCGGTCGCGGATGCAGTTGGTGACGAACTCACCGTCGATCTTCAGATAGTCGAACGGGATGTGCTTGAGGTAGTAGAAGGGGCCGAAGCCGCGACCGAAGTCATCGAGCGCGAAGCGGCAGCCCAGCGCGGTCAGCCGGTCGGCGAAGCTCCGGGCGAGGTTGATGTTCGCGACAGCCGCCATCTCGGTCACCTCGAAGATAACCGACGTCGGCGGGATCCGCGAGCGCTGCAACTCGTGCTCGATCACCTCCAGCAGCTCGGCATCGCCGAGCGACTTGCCAGAGAGGTTGACGGCGAGGGTCAGGCTCTCGCCGACCTCCAGTTGGGCCTCCACGATCGAGATCGCCTTGGCGGCGACCCAGCGGTCGAGTTCCTGGACGAGGTCGTAGCGTTCGGCGATGTTGAGGAAGGCGCCGGGCAGGACGTTCTCCCCGCCATCGCCGAGCATCCGCAACAGCAGTTCGTACTGGTTTGTCTCGCCGGTGCGCAGATCGGCGATCGGCTGGGCGTAGAAGGTGAATCGCTCCTCCTCGATCGCCGAGCGGATCCGCTGGATCCAGTTCACGCGAGTCCTCATCTTCGGCTCGCTGTCCTCATCGACGACGTGCACGGCGGTCCGGTCGCGGCCGGCCTCCTTGGCGTCGTACATCGCCAGGTCCGCGTTGACGAGCACGTCGTCGACCGAGGTGTGCTCCCGGCTGAAGATCGTCACGCCGACGCTGGCGGTCACCCTGCCCGGCATGCCGCTGTCGACTACGACCACCATGTGGCGGATATCGCTGACGATCATCTCCGCGACGCGATGCGCCGACTCTGCGTCGGCCTCCGGCAGCAGGATCGCGAACTCGTCACCGCCGACCCGGGCGATGGTGTCCGATCCGCGCATGCGACGCAGCAGCAACCCTGCGACCGACACGATCACCTGATCGCCGGCGCTGTGGCCCATCGTGTCATTGACGACCTTGAAGTGATCGAGGTCCAGCACCAGCAGCGCCCCACGATCGCCGTAGCGGGCGACGTGTGCGACATGCTGCTCGAGCTCGGACTCCAGGCCGCGGCGGTTGAGCAGTCCGGTCAGCGGATCGTGGTCTGCGAGGTGGCGTAGCTGCCGCTCCATTGCGCGGCGCTCGCTGACGTCGAGCACCTGCGCGAGCAACTGCATCGGCTCGCCATCGGAGTCGCGTACAAGGGTGCCGTTGACCGACACCCAGACCGGCTCACCGGACGCTCGCAGGTAGCGTTTCTCACGCTGGTAGTTGTCGATTTCGCCTGATCGCAGTTCTTCGACGAGCTCGGTGTCGCCGGCGACGTCGTCGGGGTGCGTGAGCCGATGGAAGCTCGTCCCGACCAGTTCGGAGGCGCTGTAGCCGGTGATCGCGCAGAACGCCGGGTTGACCTGCAGGATCCGCGTCTGAAGATCGGCCACCACCATGCCGATCGGGGCGTACTCGAAGGCTCGGCGCAACCGCTCCTCCGCTTCCCGCAGCTCAGCCTCAGCGGCCCGCAGCTCGGTCACATCCTGGACGGTCCCACAGAACACCCCGGGCCGGTCGGAGTCGATCCGGCCAAGCGCGTGAACGGTTCGCTCGACCCCGTCGCCGGCGAGGATCCGGTAGTCGATCTCGAACGGATGCCCTGTATGGAAGAGCCGCTTGTGTGATGTTCGCATCAGCTCGCGATCGGCGGCGACCACATCTCCGTAGTAACGCTCGTCCGGGGCGGGACCCTCTGCCGGATCACGGCCGTAGATCCTGTACATCTCGGCTGACCAGGTGACGGTTGCGCTCGCCGGGTCCCACCCCCAGGAGCCGAGCTTCGCGATCCGCTGGGCCTCCAGCAGATCGTCGATGGCGCGCTGCGTCTCACGCTCGGCCCGGAGCCGGTGGGTGATGTCGAGCGTGAACGTGCCGAACGCGATCAACCCTCGTTGTTCGTCACGGACCGGATACCGGACGACTCTGTATTCGTGGTCTGTGCCGTCTTCGTGGGGCCTGACGATGTCAACCGTCTGGGGCTCACCCGTGCCGATGATCGTTTCGTCCTGCCTGTGGAGGAGCTCGACCAGCTCCGGGTCGAGGCCGACCGCCGACGCCGATGTCCCCACCAGCTGTTCAGGCGTCGCCCCGAGCACCCTGGCGGCGTTCTCGTTGATCTGCAGATAGCGTCCCTCCAGGCTCCGCAACGCCAGGCCGGCCGGGACATGGTCGAAGATCGCTCGCAGCAGCGCGTTCGCGCTGCGCAGCGATTCCTCCGCCTCCTTCCTGGCGGTGATGTCCTCGATCATCGACACCAGATGCAGCGGCGAAGCGGCCGCGTCGGGAACGACCGACGAGGTTATGTCTGCCCAGATCGACCGGCCGTCCTTGTGGATGTAGCGTTTCTGCGTCCTGAGATGCTGAAGTTCGCCCGCCAGCAGCGAGCCCAGTTGGGCGACGTTCTGATCGCGGTCGTCGGGGTGCGTGATCGACTGGAAATCGAGCTCCAGCAGTTCGGCCTCGGTATAGCCGAGGATGTCGCTGAGCGCCTGGTTGGCCTTCAGGAACCGCCCGCTCGGCGCGACCATCGCGATCCCGATCGCCGCCGCCTCGAAGGCCGTGCGGAAGCGCTCCTCCGCCAGACGAAGCGCCCGGCTCTGCTCGCGGCGAACGGTGACGTCCCGGACCGCGACGAAGATCAACGTGCCCCCCGGCCCTTCGAGCGAACCAAAGCTGGCCTCAACGCGCACCTCACGACCGTCGCGCGTCAACGCGCGGATCTCCTCGCTGCCTGAGGCACGCTCGGCCCCCTGACGCTTCCAGAAGCTTTCGATGCGCTTCGCGAGCTGATCGTGGAAGCGCTCGGGAATCAGTCGTTTGACCGGGACGCCGACGAGCTCCTGGCGCTCGTAGCGGAGCAGCTGCTCCAACTTGGCGTTGACCAGGGTGATCATGCCGGACTCGTCGACGACCACGATCCCGTCGGGCGCCGACTCGAGCAGGCCGCTGGCGAGCCGCTCCGCCTGCTTGAGATCGGTCACATCTTGCGCCGTGCCCTGGATCCCGACCGTCCGGGCGTCGGCATCGTGCAGGATCGCTCCGCGGCAGGAGAGCTCACGGATCTCGCCATCGGGCCGCAGGATCCGAAAGTCGAGCGTGAATGGCTCGCCGCTCGCCTGTGCGCCGTGCAACGCCGCCACTACCTCGCCACGGTCGTCCGCGTGGATGCATTCCAGGAACCTGACGGCGCTCGAATCGACGTGCCCAGGCTCGAAGCCGTAGACGCGGGCGAGCCCGTGCGACCAGCTGACCCTGTTGGTCGCGATGTCCCAATCCCAGCGGCCGAACTCTGCGACCGGCTGCACCTGATCGAGCTGGGCGTCGCTCTCGCGCAGCGCCGCCTCGATGGCACGCTGCTGATCGCGGAGCGCCACCTCGGTCAGGCAACGCCTGACCGCCGGCCCGAGCCGCGCCGGATTGTCGAGGTTGACGTAGTCGAGCGCCCCACCGCGCATCGCGGCCGCGACCGCCTCCTCGCCGATTCGCCCTGCCAGCAGGATCACCGGCAGGTCAGCTCCGCACTTGCTGACGACATCGAGCACCTCGATCGAGTCGATCACGGCCATCGCGTGACCGGTGATCACGAGATCGCAGCCACCGCCCTCGATCGCGGCGCGAAGCTCGGCCGTCGTTGCGGCGCGAAGCCAATCAGGGGCGAAACCGACCGCGGTGAGCTCCTCGACGATGATCGCCGCGTCGTCGTCACGATCGCCGATCAGCAGCACACGTACCGGCTCGAGGTTCGGTACAGGCCCGTCGGCTTCCTCAGATAGCCCCAACATCTAGGTCCTCAGGGTAGTCGCGTAACCACTTCCCGGCATCCGTGACGGTCAGCGCCATCCGTAGCGCCAAACGCATATCTGTCCACATCGGCCGGAGCGCCGGAACACTTTAGTGTCGGGTAGTCTGGGGCCGTGGGCGATCTGATCTCCGCAGCAGCCGAAGGCTACGCGCTCGAGCGCACCACCCCGTTTCGCGGGGCACTGGCGGCAGCGGCCGCCTGGACGCAGGACAACACGCCCTCCCCGCAGATGATGAGCGGCCTCGCCGAGGCACGGCTGCTCGAGGCGCTGATCGTCGTCGGCGCGGCGCGCCGCGTGCTCGAGATCGGCACCTTCACGGGGGTGGGTACGCTCAGCATGGCGGCGGCGCTCGGAGAGGGTGGCCGCGTGACAACGCTCGAAGTCAATGAGGACAATGCCGCCGCCGCACGGCGTCACATCGACGCCAGCCCGTTCGCGGATCGCATCGAGCTGATCGTCGGCGACGCGCTCGCCACGATCACAGCGCTCGAAGGGCCGTTCGATCTCGTCTATATCGACGCCTGGAAGCCTGATTACCCCGCCTACTATGACCTCGTGTTGCCGAAGCTCGCGCCGCGAGGCGTGATCGTCGCCGACAACCTGTTCCGCGATGGCCGCGCGCTTGACGGGGCGACGACGGACAACGGGAACCTGGGGATCCGGGAGTTCGCCCGCCGCGTACAGGCCGACGAACGTCTGCACAACGTGCTGCTGACCGTCGGGGACGGCGTGATGCTCGCGTGGCGGGCACCCACGACCGGCTAGTCGATTTCGGGGAGGCCCGGCCCGCTAACGGGTCTCCCGGCTCACAGCCCCATGAAAGTGCCGGCGTCGGTCAGGACCTCGCCGAGCGACGCGATCATCTGCTCGAGCTGCTCGCGGTCGCTGATCAGCGGCGGTGCGATCTGCAGAACCGCGTCGCCACGGTCGTCCGCGCGGGCAATCAGACCGGCCTCCCGCAGGCGCCGCGGCAGGAAGCCGCGCAGCAGACGCTCACGCTGATCGGCATCGAAGCGCTGCTCCGGGTCGCCCGCGGCCAGCTCGAACGCCAAGAAGAAGCCGCTTCCGCGGACGTCTACGACGATCGGAAGGTCGAGCAGCTGGGCCTCGAGCTCCCGGCGCAGCCACGGGGCCAGTGTGCGCACGTTTTCGACGACGCCGTCACGCTCGAAGATCTCGAGGTTCATCAGCGCGATTGCCGCTGCGACCGGATGTCCACCGAACGTGATCCCGTGCAACAGAGTGGTGCCCGGCGCGTAGAGCGGCTCGGCGACCTTGTCTGAGACGAGCACTGCACCCATCGGCGCGTATGCGGAGGTGAGCCCCTTGGCGACGGTCATCATGTCGGGTTCCACGCCCTCGACCTGGGAGCCGAACCACTCGCCGAGACGGCCGAAGCCGGTGATCACCTCGTCGGCGATCAACAGGATCCCGTACCGGTCCGCAGTCTCACGCAGACCCTGCCAGTAGCCGGGCGGCGCGACCAGGCAGCCGCCGGCGTTCTGAACCGGCTCGGCGATGATGACGGCCACCGTGTCGGGGCCCTCCTCGTTGATCGCCTGGTCGATCTCGGCGAGCAGCGCGGCGGTCAGCGCCTCGCCGGCGAGACCGTCGAGCGGGCGGAACTGGTTGGTCCACGAGACGCGGCGCACGTCGATCGCGGCGCGGCCGAACGGTGTCTTGAAGCGATCGACACCGGTGAACGACAGCGCACCGAGCGTGACACCGTGGTACGCGTTGTTGCGCGCGATCGCCTTCGTGCGCTGCGGCTCACCCATCGCTGTGTGGTACTGGCGGGCCAGCTTCCAGGAGGTCTCGACCGACTCGGAGCCGCCGGAGGTGAAAAACGCCTTGTTGATGTCGCCGGGCGCCAGCTCGGCCAGGCGCTCGGCCAACTCGATCGCCGGCGGATGCGCGGTTCCCCAGTTCGTGTTGAATGCCAGCCGGGTCATCTGGCCCGCCGCGGCCGTCATCAGCTCCTCGCCGTACGAGTAGCCGATCTGCGCGCAGAACAAGCTGGAGAGCGCGTCGAAATAGCGGTTACCGTCGACATCGAACACGTACGGACCCTCGCCGCGGTCGAGCACGAGCAGGTCCGACCAGTCGGGGCCGAGCCCGCCGTTACGCGTGAAGTGGAGCAGGAGATGCTGTTGCGCGCGCTGCTGAAGCGACATCGTTCGCTCTTCGTGTGTCGTTGCCATCGAGGTCCTACCTCCAGCTCATCGGAACGTTGTGTTTGGATCGAAACCGGACTGTCGTGCTGCCGGCGAGCCCATCGGTGCACAGCGATGCCCTCGGGCTGCTGATCGTCCATCGTATCGCCGGCAGACGAGACCGGAGATCAAATCGACTCTGCCGCAGGCCTAGCCGTTGCTGTCCACAAGTGCGCTTAGCAGCGTCGCCTGTGCGATCAGCTCATGGGCGTTGCTGCTCGAAGTCAGCGTCCGCCCGAGTACGGCCAGTTGCTTCGCCACATGCTTCGCCGATGTCAGTGCATCTCGATGTAGGACGGCGGCCGCCGCGCGCGCGAGAGCCGGCTCGAGTTCAAGGGTCGCCGAAAGCTTCCGCGCGTCCTTGACGAATGCCTGTTTCTGTTTGTGCGCTGCCGCGCTCTGCCCGGCTGCCACCGCGCCGGAGATTCGGTCGATGTCCGTGGTCAACGCAGCAGCCAGCGCCTTGATCGCGCTGAGGTTGGCTGTGAGCCGATTCAGAACGGCGTTTCCCGCGCTCGCCGATCCCCCGTTTCCGGGTTTTGCCACGTGTGCGTAGTCGCCTGCGGGTGGATCATCGTAGATCGCGCCATCCTGATTCTCCAGCACTCCCCACGTGATGTTCCAGGCGCCCCAGACCGCGCAGGCGTACTTGACCTCGGGATCCGGGTGTGGAAAGCAGCCGTCAGCGTCATACGCCGCCTTCCCGTTCTCAAGCTGTTGGTGGTCACGTTGCGCATCGGCCAGGGCCTGCCGCTTCTGGGCCGCCGTGATCCCGAGACAGCCCGACTCCTCGAGGCCGGTGCATCGCAGCAGCGGCGTCGCGTCGATCGTCAGCTGCCATGTATCACTGGTGTCGTTCCAGGTTTCGGTGTCCCCACTCGTTTCCTCCGGTGGTAGGCACCCTGGCGGAGTCTGGATGCTCTGCTCGCAGTAGGTCCGCGGGCTGCTTCCGCTGATCTCGATCACGGGCGGGAAATCGCAGGTGTCCAAGCCGGTGGTGCAGTATTGAGTGAGGCCAGATCCGGCGGATGAAGGACCCGAGACGTAGTATGCGTTCTCATCGGAGATGCCGCCGAAGTCCTGATAGGGACACTGCTCACCGGTACCCAGGCCGTCCTCGACCACCGAGACCGCCGTCGAGGTGACCGCGACCGGAAGCGTGAACGAATTCGTCGTCGATGTGCGTGTTCCACATCCGTCTGCAGGGTTCGCGTCGTCGGGACAACTGCCCGTCATCGTGACCGTGTCGGAGAGGCTGCCGTTCCTGGGGAAGAACTCAAGCGACTCCGGCAGGCCCGGGCCCGGAGAGATTGGTAGCGCTGCGGTCGCGGCAAAGCTCCAGGTGATGGTCTCGGTTCCCCGCTCCTCGCAGGCGGGAACGTCGGCCGAGCCCGGCCTCATCAACGTGCTGAGATAAGTCGCGGAACCATGCCCGCTTACCGTGAACGTGTATGCCGACAGCCCGGCCGGCTGCGCCTCGGCCGCTGACCGGGACACCGCCAAGCTGCTGAGCACCATCGCGAACCCACAGCTCACAAGAAACAGCGACACCGCCCGACGCGCGGACAATGGGACTCCCCCGCGCTTCATCGAAGGCCTCTGCACCCCTGCATCCTCGCCGACGGCAAGCACTGATGATCCACCGGCCCATGCGGGAAGTCAAGCAGCCTGGACGCCGGAGGCGATGATCGGTCGCCGGGGCCTGAGCGATAGACTCAGACCCACGATAGTTGCCCGCTCAACTACGGAGTCACGCTCACGCTCAACTACGGAGTCACGCTCAACTAGGGAGTCATGGTGGAAGTAGAGATCTGGTCTGACATCGCCTGCCCGTGGTGCTACATCGGAAAACGTCGCTTCGAGGCCGCGCTGGCCGATTTCGAACACGCCGACGAGGTGCAGGTCACCTGGCGCAGCTTCGAGCTCGACCCGGGTGCGCCGGCCGAGCGGCCCGGCGATCGGTCGGTGCGGCTGGCCGAGAAATACGGGATCACGCCCGAGCGTGCCCGCGAGATGGAACAGCACGTCACGAACATGGCCGCCGGCGAGGGGCTTGAGTTTCGCTTCGACATCGCGCGCAGCGGCAACACGTTTGCGGCCCATCGCCTCGTGCACTTGGCGCGCGCGCACGGGCGCCAGGATGCGATGAAGGAGCGGCTGCTCCGCGCCAACTTCACCGAGGGCCGGCTCGTCAGCGATCCCGAGGAGTTGGTGGCCATGGCCGTTGAGGTCGGCCTCGAGGCCGACGAGGTTCGCCAGACGCTCGCCGGTGACCGCTACGCGCAGGACGTCCGTGAGGATCAGCAGACGGCCGCGTCCTTTGGGATCAGCGGCGTCCCGATGTTCGTCGTGGACCGCGCCGTCGGGGTCTCCGGAGCGCAGCCGCCCGAGGTGATGCTCGAATTGCTCCGCCGCGGCTGGGCCGAGAGCCGCACGATGCTCGTCTCAGCTGGCGGTGAGAGCTGCGACGCGGACGGCCGCTGACCGGTCTGGAGCCGACGCTCACGCAAGCAGGTCCCGAAGCGAGCGCCCGCTGAGCACCGACTCCTCGGATTCTGTGACGACGTCCGAGCCCGGGCGTGCGCGGTCATCACGGCGCTTGATCAGCAGCCATTGGGAGTTGCCGGCGCGTCCGGTGCGCTGGAGGGCGAAGCCGCCACGCAGCTTATGGCCGTGCAACACGAACACCGCGTGGCCGCGGTCGAGCGCCTGCGGCCAGGGAACCCGCCCGCCCTGCTCATAGGTTCCCTGATCCCAGACGATCACCCCTGTTCCGGCGCCGGTGCTGCCTTCGAACGTGTTGTGGGCGATGTCGTGGTCGTCGACCTCAATCGCCAGGCGCTTTACCGCCGGATCCAACGACGGTCCCTTCGGAACCGCCCACGAGCGCATCCGGCCACCCACCTCCAGCCGTAGGTCGAAGTGGTGCGCCGTCGCCGCGTGTTCCTGCACGACGAAGGCGCCGGCGCTGACGCCGCGAATCGCGAACTGCTCGTGACCCTCGACAGCGACCTGCTCGACCTCGACGGAGGCGACACGGGCACGTGGCGGACCCGCTTGGAGGAACTCGACGAGCTGATTCAACGACTCGGGGGAACCTTCGGCGTGGACGAGGACGGTGCCGTCGTCGCCATTGCGGACCCAGCCTTGAGCGCCCAGCTCCAGCGCCCGCTCTCGGGTGCTGTGGCGGAACCAGACGTCCTGGACCTGTCCGCGGACGACGGCCCGGATCGCCTCCTCAGCCACGCTGCACCCGGATCAATCGATCGGCGTCAGCAGCATTGCCGAAACCCGCCGCGAAGCGTCATCCGGTCGGGGTGAGGATGATCACCGGGATCTGCCTGTCGGTCTTCTGCTGGTATTCGCCGAATTGGGGTGAACGCGCGGCCTGCGCGTCGAACAGACGGACGCGCTCCTCGCCGGTGGCCTCGGTTGCGATCACCGGTATCGACTCCGTCCCCACCTCGATCTGCACCTCGGGATGCGCCCTGAGATTGTGGTACCAGCCGGGATTCACCGGAGCACCGCCCTTTGAGCCGAAGATCACGTAGCGGTTCCCGTCGGCCAGATAGGCGAGGGGGTTGACGCGTTCCTGGCCCGACTTGGCGCCGGTGTGATGGAGCAGCAGCATCGGCGAGCCGGCGAACATCCCGCCGACCTTGCCC
This sequence comes from uncultured Solirubrobacterales bacterium, assembly GCA_963742025.1. Taxonomy (GTDB): domain Bacteria; phylum Actinomycetota; class Thermoleophilia; order Solirubrobacterales; family Solirubrobacteraceae; genus Palsa-465. The sequence continues at coordinate 106,678 of CAVUKF010000001.1, read as the reverse complement.
CCGTTGGCTCGGAACTCCTCGATCACGTTGCTGTTGAAATCTCTCATCGATGTCGACACGTGCCGCCTCCCGCGGGTAGAGGTCGTTGCTTGGTCAACCAATTCTAATGTGCCCGCGAGCTCAGCACCGGGCTCCTTCGGCCCAGCTCAGCGCGACGCGGGATTGATCGGATAACCCCGGAAGTCGGCGACCGCCTGGTAGAGGGCACGGAGGTTCTCGATCGGAACGCCGGCCGGCACGTCGTGAAGCTGGTTGTATACGAAGCCACCGCCGGCGCCGAAGATCCGGATCCGCTCGGCGACCATCGAGCGGATCTGTGCGGGGGTGCCGAACGGCAGCACGCGCTGGGTGTCGATGCCACCTCCCCAGAAGGTGATCCGGTCGCCGATCCGCTGTTTGAGTGCGGCCGGGTGCATGTCGATGGCTGAGGTCTGCACCGGGTTGAGCGCGTCGAAGCCGGCGTCGACGATCTCGTCGAGCAACCGCCAGATCGATCCGCTGGAGCGGATCAAGGTCTTCCAGCCCGTGTTGACGTGGATCCACGTGTTGACACGAAGATGGAATGGCTTGAACAGCTCGCGGTAGACCTTCGGCGGGATCAGCGGGCTCTGCTGGCCGCCGAAGTCGGTTCCGCTCACCAGCACCGCGGTCACCGAGTCGCCGATCGCCGCGTGAATCCGCGAGAGGTTGGCGATCGCGATCTCGCACTGCTGATCGAACACCTCGTAGATGTACTGCGGGCGCGACACGAGGCTCAGGTACCACTGCCCGACGTCACGGATGCCCTTGGGCTGGCGCAGGGTCGGGCCTGGCACCATCGCGATGTCGCCGAAGCCCATCCCGCCGAAGTCGGCGAGGATCGCGCGTCCGGTCGGCTCCAGGCGTCTGACCCGGGCCACGATCTCCCGCAGGTCCTCGTCGCTGATCGCCGAGAACTCCTCCGTGTTGTCGTGCGGATCGAGCCTTCGCTCATCGATCGGCTCCTGACGCACGATCGAGTCGAAGTGGAGCCCGGTCCGGGGCATCCGCGCACAAGGCCGTGCGGTCCGATCGGCGCACGGGTACATCAGCAGGTCGCCGTTGGGCTCACGGTGCGTCGGAAAGCCCGCGGGAACGAGCAGCGGGACATCGTCGAACGCGGTCCATTGCTTCCAGCCCTCGTTCCGGAAACCGAAGAAATTGGTCGGCCGTGAAAGCCCGACGACATCGCTGCCGAGCGCGTCCATCAGATCCTCGTCGATTTCACCGAGCATCTGGAACGGCTCGACGACCCGCACCGGCGTGCCGGGCGGATCGAGTCCGAGCGCCTGACGAAGCTTGTAGACCGAGCTGACATGCATCCCCGTCACCGGGCTGCCGCCGAGGTCGAGCGGAACCCGGTCGGCCTCGCGGTGCGCGATCGCCGCCTCCACGCGCCGGCGTGGGGCCATCGCGCTCGAGACGCTCGGTGGAGCGGGCGCTGATGCGGACATCGCCCGATCAGCATGCCGCTCATGCGAGCGCACGACATCCGTGGGAATTACGGGTGTCCGATCAGACGGCGATCGGTGCGTCCCGTGCCTTCAACGAGGCGCCCACCGACGCGGCCACGACGAGCGCCATACCGGCGAATTCACGCGTGCTGAGCGACTGACCGAGGACGACGAAACCGGCGAACGCCGCCATCGCGGGCTCGACGCTCATCAGCACCGCGAACACGTTCGTCGCCATCCGCCTCAATGCCTCCAGCTCGCACGAGTACGGGATCGCCGAGGAGAGTATTCCGACAGCCGCGCCGACCAGCAGGAGCTGCGGCTCCAGCAGGTGGGCACCGCCCTGGGCGATCCCGAACGGGAGCACCGCGACGGTCGCGATACACATCGCCAACGAGAGGCCCGCTCCTCCTTCGAACGCCTGGCCGACGCGCGAATTCACGAGGATGTAACAGCCCCAGAGGCAGCCAGCGACCAGCGCGAGAATCACACCCAGCGTGTTCAGCGAATGGGTGTCGCCATGCATCAGAGCGAGGATCCCGACTGCCGCGAGCACGATCCAGATCAAGTCCAACAACCGCTTGGAGCTGATCACCGCGACCGTCAGCGGACCGACGAACTCGATCGTGACCGCGACCCCCAGCGGAATCCGGTCGATCGCCTGGTAGAAGGTGAGGTTCATCGCCGCCAGGATCAGGCCGAACAAGACCACGAGCAGCAGTTCGCGTCGGGTGCGCCCCCTGACCCGCGGACGCGAGATGATCGCCAGCACGACCGTCGCCGAGATCAGTCGCAGCAGCACGGCGCCGCCGGGACCGACCCTGACGAACAGCGTCACCGCCAGTGCGGCACCGAACTGGACGGAAGCGATCCCGCCGAGGACCAGGCCGGTCGGCGGCGCGCGCTGGAACAGCCCGCGCTTCAGTGGCAATGTCTGTGTCGAGGCCACGCGTTGGATCGTAGTGACGCCACTGAGCGGCACCATGCGAACACCGAGCGGGAGGACCGGTCGCGGCGCCGGGCGGAGCTGGGGCGGGGGCTAACGCCTTGCGGGCGTCGGTTGCGGCTCGTGGGCCGGCCGCCGCGGACGCGCCGGCAGGAGATCGGCGAGCCGGTCGTGGTCACGGAGCCGGACCCGTGCGGGCTCGGCATCTGGCAGCGGTAGGCCACCCGTTGGTCTCTGTGGCGGCAGGTCGGGCTCCTTCGGCCCTCGCCCACCGCCGTCGTCACCGTCGCCCCCAGAAGGGCCCGGCGGCCAACGACGCCGCCGGCCAACCAGAATCGGTACGAACACGAGCGCCCAGACGCAGCAGACGTAGGCCAGGCCGGCCAGGTTGACGCCGGAGACCTCCGATCGGTTCACGCCATGAAAAGTAGCGCGCCGGGGCAATGCGCGCCACACTTTTCTCACACGCGAACGCGGAGCAGCGGATCGCGAGAGCCCGCGTTCGCGTCGGTTCCGCACCAGCGGCAACGCCGACCCCGGGGTGACACAATTGCGGTTGTGCTGCGAACCCGCAGTCATCACCAGCATGACGAAACGGTGCGGCGCCTGATCGCGTCAATCGAGCAGCGTGGCATGACCGTGTTCGCCCGGATCGATCACGCCGCCGCGGCGCGTTGTGCCGGGCTCGAGCTCGCCGATGAGCAGGTGATCCTGTTCGGCAATCCGAAGGTCGGCACCGGCCTGATGCTGGCTGATGCCGCCGTCGGCATCGAGCTGCCGCTCCGCGTCCTGGTGTGGACTGACGGCGCCGGCGTCCTGCTCGGTTACAACGATCCGCGCGAGCTGACGGGGCGCTACGAGGTGCAGGCGTGCGCCTCGACACTCGACGCGATGGCCGCCCTACTCGCCCAGCTCGCGATCGAAGCAACCTCGTAGCGAAGCCTGCGACGCATCGACGGGTCTGCTTCGATGGTGGCCGATGAGTCCCCGAGCCGACAGCTGCAGCATCTGGTGCCGGGACGATCGTCATGATGCTCGAGCGGCTCGGCGTGGAGCTCGTCTTCGGCCTGCCGGGGGTCCACAACCTTCCGATCTGGCGGGCGCTCGCCGACTCCGAGATCCGACTCGTCGGCGTGCGCCACGAGCAGACGGCCGTATACGCCGCCGACGGGTATGCGCGCGCCACGGGCCGGCTCGGCGTCGCGCTCGTCACCACCGGCCCGGGCGCGGCTAACACGCTCGGCGCGACCGGCGAGGCGATGGCGGCATCGTCCCCCGTGCTCGTGATCGCGACCGACATCCCGAGCGGCCTGCGGCGCGCCGGCGTCTACCGAGGGGTGCTTCACGAGACTCGCGATCAGGCCGCGATGTTCACGCCGGTCACGAAGGCGACAAGGGTCCTCGACGACAACGAGCAGCTCGCTGGCGCGGTGCTCGAGTGCGCACAGGCGGCGCTCGCCGCCCCCTCAGGGCCGGTGTATCTCGGTGTGCCGACGGACTTCCTCTCGGCGCCGGGCCCGTCGCGGATGCAGCGCCCGCACGGCGCCGGCGGCATCTGTCGTGCCGCCGGCGCCGACTGCTGCCTCACGGCTTGACCCCGGTGAGGTGCACTACGCATGTGACCTGCTCACGGGCGCGCGGCGGCCACTGATCTGGGCCGGCGGCGGCGCGCTGCGCGCGGGAGCCGCAGAAGCGGTCGGAGAGCTCGCGCGCAGGCTGGCGGCGCCGGTGATCACCACCTACATGGGCCGCGGACTGCTCGGCGCGGACCATCCCTGTGCGGTGCCCGGTCCCGCCCACGATCCGGCTGTCGGTGCGCTCTGGGACGAGGCCGACGTCGTCCTCTCGGTCGGAAGCGACTTCGACGGGATGATGACCCAGAACTGGCTGATGCCGCAGCCACCGGTCCTGATCGCGGTCAACGTCGACGCGGCCGACGCGAACAAGAACTACCCGGCCGACCTGACGCTCGTCGGCGACGCCAGGGTTGTGTTGGAGGAAATGCTCACGCGTGTCCACGGCCGCAACGGGCTGCCTGAGCTGCAGGAGCGGCTGGTCGAGCTCGGCGCCGAGGTCTCGGCATCGGTGAACGCCGACGATCCGCAGGCTGCCGCGTTCCTGGCGATCATGGAGCGAGCGTTGCCCGCGAACGCAGTCGTCGTCGCCGACATGTGCATCCCTGGCTACTGGCTCGGCGGCTACAGGCGCGTGCCGGCGCCCGCGCAAGCTCGCCTACCCACTCGGGTGGGGAACGCTGGGATTCGGCTTCCCGGCATCGCTCGGTGCCGGGCTGGCTGATCGCGGCCCGGCCGTCTGCGTGACCGGGGACGGCGGCTTTCTGTTCGCGTGCGGCGAGCTGGCGACGGTCGCCCAGGAGGGGATCCCGGTGACGATCGTGCTCGTCGATGACGGTGGCTACGGCATGCTCCGCTTCGATCAGCGGCGGGCCGGCGACGAGCCGTTCGGCGTCGATCTGAAAGGACCGGACTTCGCGGCTCTGGCGGCGGCGTTCGGGATCGGGGCGGACACGATCGACGGCTTCGGCCCGGAATTCGAGGAGGCCCTCCGACGCTCGGTCGCCGCCGGTCAGCCGCGGATGCTGGTGGTGCGTGCGGCGCTCAAGCCGCCGGTGACGACCTCTCCCCGCTGGTATCGGCGGGCGTGACGCGGGCCCAGGCGATGATCTCGGTGCTGCCGTTGATCGTCGAGCCGTCTGGGAGCTTCAGCACCGGCAGCTTCTCCTGGCCGCTGAGCCGCTTGAGCTCAGGGCGGCGTCCGGTCGTGAACAGGGCGAATGGGATGCCCTTGCCGAACACGACCTTGTCGAAGTCGTGGCCGGCATCGCGCAGCGCTCGCTGAGCGCGCTTGCATGCGTGCGGCGGCGGCCCCCCGTCATCGATATGGCACACATACAGCGTCAATCGCCCGGTCTTCGCTTCCCCTTCCCCGGCGGTTCTGGGTGGATCCTGGGTCATCTCAGCCCTCGGCGAGCCAGGCGCCGATCCGGGATCCGGAGGCGAGCGCGGAGAAGTCGCCCGCGCCTCTGATCTGCTCAGCAGCGTGTGCCATCGCCTCGACCGCAGTCCAGGCGAGCGCGCCGCCGACGCTGACCCGCTGTGCTCCGGCCTGCACCAGCTCGTCGAATCTCAAACCGCTCGTCGCCAGGACATTGACCGGCTTGGATGTCGCTTCACAGACCGCACGGATCTCCTCGATCCGACGCAGCCCGGGGGCGTAGAGCACATCGGCACCGGCCTGGCCATATGCCGTCAGGCGAGCGATCGTGTCGTCGAGGTCGGGATTGCCGCGGATGTGATTCTCGGCTCGGGCGGTGAGCGTGAACGGAAAGTCAAGCCGTCGCGCTGCAACGCATGCGGCCGCGACGCGCTCGACGGCGTGATCGAGCTCGTAGATGCCCTCGCTGCTGTCCCAATCTTCGATCGAGCCGCCGACCGCACCGGCGGCGGCGGCGCACTCGATCGCGGTCGCAGCGGCCTGCGGGCTGAATCCGTAACCGTTCTCCAGGTCAGCTGAGATCGGCAGTCCCGTCGCGCCGTCAAGCGCTCGAATGTGCGCGGCGACATCCTCGAGCGTGACGCCGCCGTCGGGCCGCCCCAGCGTGAACGCGAAGCCGGAGCTCGTCGTGGCGAGCGCCCCGAAACCGAGCGCCTCCAAGACCTTCGCCGAGCCGACGTCCCAAGGGTTCGGGATCACGAACGGCTCCGCCTGATGCAGCGCCCTGAACGCCGCCGCCTTTCGCTTCTGCTCCACGCTCGCCGCCATCCCGCCGTCCAGAATAGATGACGTGGCGCCGCGGTTTCATCAACGCCGGCAGGCGGCTGCGTGACACACTCGGCAGGTGGAGCGAGCGATCGGGATCTCCGGCGACATGATCCGTCTCGGACAGCTGCTGAAGCTGGCCGGTGCCGCCAGCGCGGGCTCGGACGCGAAGATCGTGATCGCCGATGGCCAGGTGACCGTCAACGGCGAGACCGAACTGCGCCGCGGCCGCCAGCTCCATCCTGGCGATGTCGTGCGAATCGGCTCGGACGAGATCCGCGTCTCGCCCGGCCGATAGCGATCAGCTGCAGTTCTGCTTCGCCCAAGCCGCGACCGAGGCCTCGGCCTGCTTGACGTTCGACTGCTCGAAAACGTGTACGGCTGATTCGAGTCCGGCCAGCTGGGTCGCGGACGGAACCGATCCGAACTTGTAGTTGACCTTCTCCAGCGCCGAGGCGAACGACGCGAACGCGGTCGCGATCGTCTGAACGTCGGGCTTGATCGCCGAGGGCGCCGCATTCGCAAGGTTGTCGTACGCCGACACGGCGGCTGACAGATTGAACGTCTTGCCGGTGGCGGCCTGCATCGCCTGGGCGAACTTCTCACCGACGCCGGCGAGCTGTAGGCAGTTCCCCGCGTTGGCGAACGTCGGCGCCGCCGCGGACGAGGACGAGGAGTTGGCCGCCGAGCTGGAGCTCGCCGAGCTCGCAGCGGATGAACTGCCCGAGCTGCCACAGCCGGCGACGACGAGGGCGAGGGTCGCGATGGCGGCCCCCAGCGATATTGACCCGATTCTCATGAAATGCTCCGTTCCGCTCACGTCTGCGAGCGCTCAGCGCGACGAACCCAGGAAGCGATCGTAACAGCGCAATCGGCGTGTCGATGACCGCTCGACGGATCGTCGAGGCGGCCCGGAACGGCGCCCGGCGGCCGGCTTTGGCAGGGCCGGCCGCTGCGGCGGCGAACCTAGCCCGATGCCGAAAGCCTGGGTGTACATGCTGCGCTGCTGCGACGGCTCCCTCTACACAGGTTGGACCGTCGACCTCGAGCGCCGGCTGGAGCGCCATCGCGCCGGCACCGCCAGCCGATACACGGCGAGCCGGCTGCCGATCGAGCTGGAGCTGGCGGTCTCGATGCCGGATCGGACATCGGCACGGCGTGAGGAGGCGAGGATCAAGCGCCTGCCACGGGCGGCGAAGCTGGCGCTGATCGCGCCGCAGTGCGCACCGGGCGAGTGAATGCCTCGCCGGCCGGGCGCCACTGAATATGCTCTGCTGAGTTCGGATTGAGGAGGCGAAATGAAGGCCACCGAAGCGCTCCACGAGTTGGGGCAGAGCATTTGGCTGGACAACATCACGCGGGAGATGCTCGATTCCGGGCAGCTCCGGGCGTACATCGACGACTACTCGGTGACGGGGTTGACGTCGAACCCGTCGATCTTCGACAAGGCGATTTCCTCAGGCGGCTACGACGACGCGATCCGGCAGAAGGCCGCGACCGGGGTTGACCGCGAGACGCTGTTCTTCGAGCTCGCGATCGAGGACCTGCGTCGCGCCGCCGATCAGCTGCTGGCGATCCACGAGCGCACAGCGGGCCTCGACGGCTGGGTGTCGCTCGAGGTCTCACCGCTGCTCGCCCACGACACCGAGAAAACCGTGGCGGCGGCCAAGGCGCTGCATGCGCAGGCCGCGCGGCCGAACCTCCTGATCAAGATCCCCGGCACGCAGGAGGGGCTCGGCGCGATCGAGGAGACGATCGCAGCCGGCGTCCCGGTCAACGTCACCCTGCTGTTCTCGGCGCAGCAGTATCTGGCGGCGGCCGAGGCGTTCATGCGCGGGATCGAGCGGCGGATCGAGGCGCAACAGACTCCGGTCGTGGGCTCGGTCGCCTCGGTGTTCATGTCCCGCTGGGATGTCGCCGTTGCCAAAGAGGTGCCGGAGGAGCTGAACGACCGGCTCGCGATCGCGGTCGGGATGCAGGTGTACCGCGCCTACCGGGAGCTGATGGACACCGAGCGCTGGCAGCGGTTGGAAAACGCCGGCGCTCGGATGCAGCGCCTGCTGTGGGCGAGCACCAGCACCAAGGATCCAAAGGCGCCTGATGATCTCTACCTGCACTCGCTCGGTGCGCCGTTCACCGTCAACACGGTGCCCGAGGCGACCTTGCGGGCATTCCATGACCATGGCCACGAGGTCAAGTCGATGCCGAGCGGCGGTGGCGACTCGGATGCGACGCTGGCGAAGTTCAAGCAGTCGGGCGTCGACGTCGACGCGCTCGCCGCCAGACTTCAGTCGGAGGGCGCGGAGGGTTTTGTCGACGCGTGGAGCGACCTGTTGGGGCACATCGACGACCAGAGCGCGACGCTCAGCGCCTGAACGGGTCAGGGAGGAGTTCTCGATGAACCCGGCAGCTGGAACGACACCACTCCGAGAGCGCCCCGCATGGCTGGCGCTCCAGAAGCACTTCGCCGAGATCCGCGGAATCCACCTGCGCGAGCTGTTCGCCCGGGATCCGGGGCGGGCCGAGCGTCTGAGTGCGCAGGCGGCCGGCCTGCACCTGGACTATTCGAAGAACCGGATCACGGATCAGACGATCGCTCTGCTGATCGATCTGGCCCGGGAGTGCGGACTACGGGAGCGGACCGAGGCGATGTTCGCCGGCGAGCGGATCAACACCTCGGAGAACCGCTCGGTGCTGCATGTCGCGCTGCGGATGCCGAAGGGCGAGTCGCTGATCGTGGACGGCGTCGACGTCGTCGCGGAGGTCAACGCAGTGCTCGACCGGATGTCCGTGTTCGCGGATCGGATCCGCTCGGGCGAGTGGAGGGGCCACACCGGCAAAACGATCCGCAACGTCGTCAACATCGGGATCGGCGGCTCTGATCTCGGACCGGTGATGGCGTACGAGGCGCTTCGCCATTACACGCGCCGTGATCTGGTGTTCCGCTTCGTCTCGAACGTCGACTCGACCGACTTCTTCGAGGCGACGCGTGATCTGGCTGCGGACGAGACGCTGTTCATCATCTCCTCGAAGACGTTCACGACGCTCGAGACGATGACCAACGCACGGACCGCGCGCGAGTGGGCTCTGTCATCCCTGCGACGACGAGTCGGCGATCGCCAAGCACTTCGTGGCCGTCTCCACGAACGCGGCGGCGGTCTCGAAGTTCGGGATCGACACCGACAACATGTTCGGCTTCTGGGACTGGGTCGGCGGCCGCTACTCGATGGACTCGGCGATCGGGCTCTCGACGATGCTCGCGGTCGGCCCGGAGGCCTTCCGTGAGCTGCTCGCCGGCTTCCACGAGATGGACGTGCATTTCCGCACGACGCCGCTGCAGCGCAACCTGCCGGCGCTGATGGGCCTCCTGGCCGTCTGGTACGGCGACTTCTTCGACGCGCAGACGGTCGGAGTGATGCCCTACAGCCAGTACCTGAAGCGCTTCCCCGCATACCTGCAGCAGCTGACGATGGAGTCCAACGGCAAACACGTCACGCTCGACGGACGCGCTGTGGACTACCAGACCGGTGCCGTGTTCTGGGGCGAGCCCGGCACCAACGGCCAGCACAGCTTCTACCAGCTGATCCACCAGGGCACGGAGCTGATCCCGGTCGATCTGATCGGTTTCGGCAAGGCACTCAATCCGATCGGAGATCACCACGACATCCTGATGTCGAACGTGTTCGCCCAGGCGCAGGCGCTGGCATTCGGCAAGACCGAGGCGGAGGTGCTCGCCGAGGGGTCCGCCCCCGAGGTGGCGCCCCAGCGCGTGTTCGAGGGCAACCGGCCGACCAACGTGATCCTCGCCGAGCGCCTCACGCCCCACACGCTCGGAACGCTCGTCGCGCTCTACGAGCACAGCGTCTTCACGCAGGGCACGATCTGGGGGATCAACTCGTTCGACCAGTGGGGTGTCGAGCTCGGCAAGGTGCTTGCGAAACAGATCATCCCAGAGCTCCAATCCAGCGCCGAGCCCGACCTGCAGCACGACAGCTCGACCAACGCACTGATCCGACGCTACAGGAGGATGCGCTGATGAGCGTCGCCACCACGCCGATCCGGCTGTTGCTGGCGGACGTCGACGGCACGCTCGTCACGCAGGACAAGGTCCTGACCGACCGCGCCATCGAGGCAGTGCACAAGCTGCGCGGCGCCGGGATCATGTTCGCGCTCACCAGCGGCCGCCCACCGCGCGGGATGCAGATGCTGATCGAGCCGCTCGCGATCAGCACGCCGATCGCCGCGTTCAACGGAGGGCTCATCGTCGAACCCGACATGACGGTGATCGAGCAGAAGGTGATCCCGGCTGCGCTCGTCAAGCCGGTCATCTCCAGGTTCGTGGATTCCGGGATCGATGTCTGGCTCTACCAGGGAGCCGACTGGTTCATCCGGAATCCGGACGCGCCGCACGTCGCGCGTGAAGCGCTTCACGGTTCAGTTCGAGCCGACCGTTGTCGCCAGCTTCGACGGCATCACCGACGGCGTCGCCAAGATCGTCGGCGTCAGCGACGATCACGACCTCGTCGCGTCGGTCTCGAGCGCGGCCCACGACGAGTTCGGAGACCACGTCTCGGTCGCACGTTCACAGCCCTACTACGTCGACGTCACCCACCCGGACGCGAACAAGGGCGGGGTCGTGCGCTTCCTGTCGGCCAAGTACGGGATCCCGCCGGACGAGATCGCGACGATCGGCGACATGCCGAACGACGTGCTGATGTTCGCCCACTCCGGCCTCTCGATCGCGATGGGGCAGAGCGACCGTGAGGTGCAGCGCGCGGCGCGACGCGTGACCACCTCCAACGAAGACGAGGGCTTCGCCAACGCCGTCGACCGCTTCATCCTGCCGGCACCGGCGGCTGAGATCGCGATGATCGCCGCCGTGTGTCCCTAGCGGACGGCCGATCGGCGTGAGCATCGAGCGCGAGAAGCGATTCGCGGCGCAGGCCGCTGCGCAGCTCGTCAGGGACGGCATGCTCGTCGGCCTCGGAACCGGTTCGACGGTGGCCTACCTGCTGCCGGCGCTCGCGGCGCGGGACCTCGACATACGCTGCGTGGCCACCTCCCCGGCGACCGAGCACGCGCGCGTGAGCTGGGCATCGAGGTCGAGTCGTTCGCGGGTGCCGGCGCTCCCGCCGAGCTGGACATCGCGATCGACGGCGCCGACCAGGTCGCTCCATCGGGATGGGTCGTGAAGGGCGGCGGCGGCGCCCACACTCGCGAGAAGGCTGTCGCAGCGGCGGCGGATCGGTTCGTCGTGATCGTCTCCTCCAACAAGCTCGTCGATCGGCTCACGGCACCGGTGCCGCTCGAGCTCGCGGAGTTCGGCCTCGCGGCGACGCTGCGCCGGCTCGGCACGGTCCGGCTGCGCGACGCCCCGCGGAGCCCCGAGGGCGGCGTCATCGCCGACTTCACCGGCGAGTTCGACGCCCCGAGGTTCTGGCGGCGCGGCTGGCGGCCACGGTCGGCGTGGTCGAGCACGGGCTGTTCGCGCCCGCGATCGTCTCGGACGTCGTCGTTGCGCGGGGACAGACGGTGCAGCGAATCCCGATCGGGCAGGCGACGCCCGGCGATGAAGCCGTCAGGCGCCGGCGGGTGTTGGCGACCGCGACGACAGCTGGGCTCTGTTCTTCGCGGCCCGCACCGCGCTCGTCAGCGTCTCGATGTCGTAGACGCCGTAGTGACGGCGGCCGTTGATGAAGAACGTCGGCGTGCCTGAGACGCCGCTCTCATCGGCGCTGGCGACGTCCTCGCTGACGCGCGCCGCATACTCACGCCGGCGCAACTCGTCGGTGAACCGCTCGACGTCGAGGCCGAGCTGCTCGGCGTAGCGGGCGAGGTCACGCGGCGCCAGCTCGTCCTGATGGTTGAGCAGGGTGTCGTGCATCTCCCAGAACTTGCCCTGGGCGGCTGCCGCCTCCGACGCCTCGGCCGCGAGCTGCGCGTTCGGGTGAACGTCGTTGAGCGGCAGGTGGCGCCAGACGTACCGGACGTCGGTGCCGAGCGAGCCGAGCAGCTCCCGGACCACCTGCTCGGCCTGCCCGCAGTACGGACATTCGAAGTCCCCGTACTCGACGAGCGTCACGGGCGCGTCCTGCGGGCCCGCGAATGTGATCGCGCTCGGGGTCGGGGTCGTCCACGAGATCGAGGATGTCCTCGGCCGTGGCGCCGATCTGACGCGCACGCAGCTGCGCGGCAGCCGCCTGACGGCGCGCGTCACCGCCCACGCGAGCAGCGGCGCGAGGATCACCGTGCCGAGCGCGCCGAGCTTCGCCTGATCGAGCCGCTCGCCGGTGAACGCGAGGCTCGAGATCAGCAGCGACACGGTGAAGCCGATCCCTGCGCAGGTCCCGCCGGCGGCGAGCACCGGGCCGCTGACGGGCAGGCGCGGACCGTGCAGCGCAGGCCGCGACGCGATCCAGGACCCGGCGAAGATCCCGATCGGCTTGCCGAGCAGATAGCCGAAGAGGATCCCGAGCGTGATCGGCGAGGAGACCGCGTCGCCGAGCAGCTTGCGCGGTCAGGTGGATGCCCGCGTTGGCGAGCGCGAACAGCGGCACGATCAGGTAGCTGGTCCACGGGTGCAGCTCGTACTGGAGCCGCTCGTTGGGCGAGATCGACGACAGCAGGCTCTGCTGGGCCGAGCGTGCCAGCTCCGGCGTCGGTTGCTCCCGGAACGAGCGGGTCAGCGCCGTCGCGCGCTCCAGGTCCTCACGCGAGGGCGGGTAGGCGCTGGTCGCCAGCCCGACCGCGAGGCCGGAGATCACCGGATCGATTCCCGACTCGAACATCGCGACCCACAGACCCGAGCGCGACCGCGATCGTCGCCGCGCGCCGCGCGACATTGAGATAGCGCAGCGCCAGCAACAGCCCGAACATGACCACCGCGACCGCGAGCGCAACCACCGAGACATGGTTCGTGTAGACGATCGCGATCACCAGCAGCGCCGCCAGATCGTCGACGACGGCGAGCGTCAGCAGAAACACCCGCATACGCGTCGCTGACCGCGGCGTCAGCAGCGCCACGACCCCGAGCGTCAGGGCCGTGTCGGTCGACATCGCGGCCCCCCACCCATGCGCCCCGGCACCGCCGGCGTTGAATGCGAGGTAGATCAGGATCGGGACCGTCACTCCGCCGAACGCCGCGAAGACGGGTACCGCCAGCCTGCGTCGCTCGCGCAGCTGCCCGAGGTCGAGCTCACGCTTCGCCTCCAGCCCGACGACCAGGAAGAAGAACGTCATCAACCCCTCGTTGACCCAGTGGCGTAGGTCGGCGGAGATGCCGGCATTCCCGATCGTGATCGCGAGCCTCGTCGTCCACACCGACTCGTACGAGGCGGGCCACGGGGAGTTCGCCCACAGCAGCGCCGCGACGACGGCGGCAACCATCACGACCGCGCCGGCGGTCTCGGTGCTCAGGAAGCTGCGAACCGGGGCCGCGAGGTTCCGCGCCCAGGCCGTCCGGCCGGCCTCAGACGGCGCCGCTGTGTCAACGCTCATCGTTGCGATCCTGCACAACCGGGACGCGGCACCATCCGCATCCGGTCAGCAGCGCTACTCCTCGACCGTCTCAATCACCTCATAGACGCCGGACACGAGCTCGTTCTCGACGAACGCCGAGAGGTGATCGACCCGCCGCATCTCCTCGGCGTCGGACTCTGCGCGCCAGTGGTGATAGTCGTCCTTGGTCATCTCGAATAACCCGAACGAGATCACCTCGTCCGCGTCACGGATGTTGCGGGCGTGGTAGGCGCGCTGAAACCCGGGGGGCTTGGCGTCAACCGAGTCCCATGCACGGCGGAACTGATCCCATGCGCCGGGCTTGAGCCGGCGGGCGGTGAACATGACGATCATCCTCGTCCTCCTTTGTCGTTTTGGGCGTCGCCGCCCCTCACGCCGGCGATCCTATGTCGTCGGAGCGCTGCGGTGTTGTCTATGGTCCTCGAGATGACCGGCGCAGCCCGTCCGATTGAGCCCCCGAAGATGCCCGTGGAGCTCGAGCGTGGCGAGCTCGGCGTGCTGTCACACGATGCGCGTCACGAGCTGATCGAGCTGGTCGATACCGACCTCTCGGGGTCGCAGGCGAACGGTGTGAACTTCGACACGGTCAGGCTCCTCGGCGTCCAGCTCTCGGCCTCCCGGCTGGACAATCTGGGCATCATCGACAGTCGTCTGCACGGGTGCAACATCGCCAATCTCCACGCCCGTCGGGCGAGCGTGATTCGAGTGAGCATCGAGACGAGCCGTCTGACCGGGACGATGCTGACGCAGTCAACGATCCGCGACGTCACGCTCAGCGGTTGCCGCGTGGATCTGTCCTCGCTGCACTCCTCCCGGCTCGCGCGGGTCAGCTTCGATGACTGCCTGCTCGCGCAGACGGATTTCATCGACGCGCAGCTCGACTCGGTGTGCTTTCACGATTGCGACATGACGCGCGCCGACTTCCGCGGCGCTCGACTCAAGCACTGCGAGTTTCGCCGCTGTGATCTGACCGGCGCACAGGGCATCTCAGACCTCCGCGGAGCCGCGATGGAATGGGGCGACATCGTCGCGATGGCCGGCGAGTTCGCCACCGCGCTCGGAATCGAGGTTCTGGACGCGCAGTGAGGTTCAGTTCAGCCGTGCCTGCATCGCTCGCAGCTCGCCCTGCAACTGCTCGCGGTGCGCCGCGTCCGCCGGGAGCGCCAGGCGCAGCGTCGCAGCGTGGATCGCAGCGCCGAGGTCGCCGCGCCGGTTGTAGGCCGCGACGAGGTTGTTGAGCATTCGCATCGCGATCTCGTGAGCGTGCCAGGGCCGCGGCCGGGTGTGATCCCCCACGAGCCGGCTCGCCACCGGCGCGCCGCCGGCGAACGGATCCAGCAGCACCGGGGGTTCGGTGCCGAAGTGGCCGACGACGAAATGCCCGGACAGGCCGACCCCGTCGAGCACGATCCCCGCCCTCCGGGCGGCTTCGATGTAGACGATCGACAGCAGAATCGGCAACCCGCGGCGTCGGCTCAGAACAACGTCGAGCATCGAGTTGCGGGGATCATCGTATTGCTCCCGGTCGCCGACGAAACCATGCGCGACGCCGAGCGTCTGCGCACACGCGATCGCCAGCGCCTCGGGAGTTCCGGGGGTCTGCGCCGCAGCGCGTGCGACCTCAGCTCCGAGGGCATCCAGTGTCGCGATCGCGCCGTCCGCGTCAGTGGCCCGGAACTCCGCCGCCAGCGCAAGCGCGACGACGTCGAGGGTCGCGTCAGGGTTTATCGCCACCTCGGCGAACGCGGGCAGCATCGACATGCCGCCATTGTGTCGCCAGGCGTAGGCTTGCGGGGGTGGCGCTCCGCCGTTTCCTGAAGGGTCGCGTGAGCCGGGAAGCACCCGTCTCAATCGGCGACCCTCGGCTCGAGGGCTGGGAGACCGTGGGCGTTTTCGAAGACCAGGCGACGGCCCTCGCTTGGCGTGAGCAGCTCCGCACGCTGGGTGTCGATGCGAGCTGCGTCGCCGACCACCCGCTTGATCGCTCAGGCCGCGGCGACGTCTACCTGGTCGTCCCCCCGGACCAGTGGTCGAAGGCCAACGAGATCGTCGAGAACCTGGACTGAGCGCGACTCACGCGCTCAGCGAGAACGGCGGGTAGCGGTCGGTCGCGAGTAGGAACGCGTAGGCCGTGACCCGGATGCCCCAGCGTCCCACGCCGACGACGAACCCGAACAGATCACGCGGGTAACGACCGGTGACCAGGATCACGAACCACGCGATCACGACGCACACGAACGCCGCGATCCCGAGGAAGAACAGCACGATGTAGTGAGGGATCGCCAGAAGCCATTTCACCAGCGGCAGCCAGCGGTTGAGCTCGGTCTGCACGTCCGGGTAGGGAATCTCGAGCGTCAGCGACTGGTGCTCGTCCGTCGACGGATAGCGGTCGTCGAGCAGCGCGGCGTAGATCCACACGCGCGAGGAGAAACGGGTCAGCTCCAGGTTCCAGTCAAACCACCAACGCGGATATTTCTGTCGGAACAGGATCATCAACAGCGGCCCGCCGACCAGCACACCCCCTGCGCCGATCGCGACCGTCCTGGTGGTCGAACCGCTGTTGAAGCTGCTCCACGCGCCGCCGTCAACGCTGCCGAGAACGATCGCGATCGGGATGATCGTGAGAAACCGAAAGCCGGTGCTGAGACGGTTCAGAACTCGGTCGGGGTATTGCACCTCGAACTGCACGGGATAGGCGTCGTTCATTCCTCGCTCCTCTTTCAGCCAGCCTACTCGCCCCCGCCCCGATCGCAGATTTGGTGTCCGTGCCGTCCCCTACTCTGATTCGATGGTGGCCGTCGAGTTCTCCGGAGCGGTATACGCGCTCGCGGACGATCAGGTAGCGACGCTGGCGCAGAACCTTCGGAACTACGCCAAGGGCAGCTATCCGGCTGATGTGAAGCTGGTGACCGAACTCAGCGGCAACCCCAACTGGATCGACGGGGCGCTCGCGGTGGCCGACTTCCTCGAGGAGCTGCTCGTCGGGAATCTGGACGGCCCGCTCCCGCTTGAGGGCAAGGCCGCGGAATCGACGTTCTGGTCGCTGCGGATCATTCAGGGCCTCGGCGACTCAGTCGATGATGCGGAGATGGCCGCGCTCCGTGATGCACTCGCCAAGCAGTACGCGCCGGAGGGCCGGCGCGAGGCGGCGTGAGCGCCGACTCGTCCACGCGTCAGGGAACGTGCTTTCGGATCCTCAGCGTATCCAGGTGGCCGGTACCCGGCTGGTCGGGTCGCCGCCCGCGTCCGCCACTGTGGATGTGGCCTGGACGATCCCTCTCGCACCGCGAAGCGTCGAGGTTGCCTGGACGATCCCGCCGGTTCCGACGAGCACACCGGCGTTGACGTTGAAGCGGACCACGCCGGTCAGGGCCGGCAGGTCGGTGATCCGGATCGTGCGGGCTGTGATGCTGACCTTCACGTTGTTCCAGGCGGTGTGTGCGCCGACGATGTCGAAGTCGCGCGCGGGGTAGCCGTCCTGCTGATAGCTGACCTGGCCGAGCCAGCCCGAGCCGACGTTGAGTCGCAATCCGGGCGGGAGCGTGATCGTGGCAGCTGCCATTGCGTTGCGGGACGCGAGCGCGACCAGCGCCCCCTGGGTGGGCGGACCGCCGTTGACACGCACGGCCAGCACGCAGGGAGCGAGCACCAACGCCGTCCGGGTGTGACGACCCAGGGTCGTGATGCTGAGCGTGTGCTCGCCGTCGGCGTAGGCCGCCAGGGTGGCGGGGCTGATCGTGACTCGGCGACCGGCGCCGACCGTCCTGCCGTCGATTCTGGCGGACAGTCTGTGCGGCGAGCTGACGGTCAGGGGCGCCCACGGAAGGCTCGGCTGCGGATAGCTAAGGCTGACCGATCGCGACCGCCGAGCAGTCGGCGGGTGACCGCAATCGTGCGGCAGGCCCCCTCGTCGACGAACGATCCGGAGAGGCGGCTGAGATCGATCGCCGCAACCGGTGCGCTCGGTGGGCTCGTGACGGTCTGCTCGCCCACCGGATTGGTTGCGGTGAGCTCACACGTGAGCTGGGAGCCGACGTCTCCGGCGCCCGGTGTGAAGGTCGCGGACGTGGCGCCGCGCAGCGCTCGCCCGTCCTGCATCCACTGGTAGGAGTAGCTGGTGGCACCCTGGTAGCCGACCGGCTTGCACGTCAATCTGCTGCCCTCGGCCGGGCTGCCGGTGATCGTCGTTGCGCCCTGCGGGCTGGAGACACCGGTGCCGGTGAATCCGATCGGCGTCACCGGACCCGGGGTATTGCCGATGATGATCAGCGTTGCGCCCTCGCCGAAGCCTGGTGTCGTCGGCTCGAATTCCATCGTGAACTGGCAGGAGGACCCCGGGTAGATGACCTCCCCGGCGCAACCGTCAGAGGTGATCGGGAAGGCCAACGGGGTGCCGGACACCACAAACGCCTCCTGGATCTGCATCGGGGCGTCACCCTCATTGGAAAGCGTCACCGTCTTGGACTCGCTCTTGCCGACGGCGACGTCGCCGAAGCTGAGCTGCGCCGGGGTCAGCACCGGCTCAGGGCCGTTGAGCGTCGTCGCGCTCAACGGGATCGTCAGCGTGCCGCTCTGGCTGTCGCTGGCGACCTCGAGGTCGGCGTTGAAGCTCCCGGCGTAGTTTGGAGGGTTGAAGCCGATATTGATCCCGCACTGATTGCCCGGCTGATACAGCTGCTCCACGCAGTTCTGCCCGTTGGCGATGTAGAACATCGAGGCGTCGGGGCCCGTGATCGTCCCCGCGGTCGCCAGCGTGCCGGCGTCGTTTGAGTCCGTGATCGTGATCCCCTGCTGCTCGCCGCCGTCGTAGTAGGCCTCCGATTGGAAGTCCAGCGGATTCGGGTTGGCGGTCAGCGTCCCGGTGATGCCGTTGCCGCTGAGCGGGACATCGAGCGTGCCGGTGTCGTCGTCGAGCTCCAGCGACGCCGTCACCTCGCCGATGGCGCTCGGCACGAAGCTCACCTGGACTGTGCAGAAGCCGATCGGCAGCAGGAAGGCGGCGCTGCAGGTATCGGCCGTGATCTGGAAGTCGCCCGGATCAACGCCGACGATCGTGTCGCTGTAGACGCTGACGTTGTCCGCGCTGTTGTTCGTGAACGTGAACATCTCGCCGGAGTTACCGTTGCTGTGGATGTCCTGGTTCCCATAATCCCACGAAGCCGGGGATGGGGTCAGCACCGACGTGTCAGCCCGTGCCGACGCCGCCGCCACGAGCAGGCAGATCGATGCCAGGATCATCACCAGCGTGAGCAGCCGGACGCGTGAGCGGTCAGCCTCGGGTGGGTCAGACAGTGAGAAAGCTGAGTGCTTCATCGCGACGTCTTCCCCTTCAACTGCGCTCGTGGGCCCGGCGGCAAATGCCTTGCCGGGTAATCGGCGGGCGCCATGCCGGCAGGCAGGCTTGCAAGATCTCTTGCAGACGTGCTCCTAAGGAGCCTCAGCGCACCGTCAGCAACGTGTGCATCCCCATCGCATAGTGCGATTGCGGGGTACCCATGAACATCGAGCAATAGACGAGGTACGTGCCCCTGGTCAGGTGAAGCGTCTCGGTCGCCGACTGCCCGGGTGTCACGTACAACGGCCCTCGGACGAAGTCGGAACGTGCGGCCAACCGATCGGGACTTTGGATCACGAGATTGTGCTCGTCCTGGCCGCGGTTGTAGATCGTGAAGCGCACGTTGCCCGCGGCCACGACCGCCTCCGAGAGGATGATCGAATACTCCTGCTCATCGACCGTCAGACTCGTGGGAAGCGGCGGCCCGGCGCGGTGAAGCCGGTGTGCGGGTGCGCGGTGCGTCGCGGTTGCGTCCGCCGCATTCGCCGGCCCCGCGATCAGGGCCGCGGCGAAGGATGCCAGCGGGATCGCCGCCGCCGTGATCGCCGCGATGACCGCGGGGTGGATGGCGCGACGCGTCACGGTTTGATCAGCGTTGTGCCGCCGTCGTAGCGTGCGATTCCGGGGAACGGACCGTCGGGCAGGATCGCAGTCGGATCACCGCCGAGCCATTCGCTGATCAGCGCTGAGTAGACCGAGCGGAAGTCGGTGATCGGGATCAGGTTGCCGTTCAGATCCTGCTGCCCCGGAAGGACGCCCGGGTGCTCGCCGGCGAGCCCACCGAACACACTTGATCCGCTGACCATCACGAGGCCGCCCGCCCCATGATCGGTGCCCAGCGAATCGTTGGAAACGATTCGCCGTCCGAACTCGGAGTAGACGAGGGTGACGACCTTCTGCTCGACGCCGCGGCCGGCCAGATCGGCCTTGAACGCAGCGAGCGCACTGGAGAGAACCGCAAGCTGCGGATCCTGAGAGGTGACCTCGTTTCCGTGCGTGTCGAACGAACCCCAATCGATCGTGACGACGCGGGTCCCGAGGCCCGCTCCGATCAGCGTCGCGGCAAGCTGGAGATTGCTCGACAGATCCGAGTTGGCCGGATATCCGGGAGCGGTCGGGCCGAGCCCGAGTCCGGCCACCTGATGGGAGACCTGAACCGTCTCTCCGTAGATCGCCCGCGAGCGGGTCAGCGCCTGGTTGGCTGCGTCGGCCGGCACGGAGGCGAGCGTCGTGATCTGCGGATTGATGTTCGTGTTCGCGATCTGGAAGCTGGTGTCGCTGAGATCTGCGATCGCGCACACCGGCGCGCTCGCGGTCCGGATCGACTTTGACAGCGTGCTGTTGATCGAGATTGCCTGCAGGGGGTTGTCAGCCGAGCCGTAGAGATCGAGCCAGCGCCCCAGCCAGCCGGTCTCCAGTTCCTCCAGAGCACCCGCGAACCAGTAGTCGCGGCTCTCGAAGTGGGACAGGTCCGACGGGGTGTAATCGGCGGCCGGGAAGACCGCCAGATCCGACCCGGCATCGCCTGTGCCGTCCCCGTAGAGGGTGTCGAGGCCCTTGTTGTCACCGTTGTTGCCGGCGCCTGACACCAGCGGGTTGGCGAACGCGAGCGTGCCGCCGGTGCCCGGCATCACCGTCGTGCCAACCTGCCCCCCGCCTGACTGCCCGAGTACACGGGCGATGTTCGTGCGTTGGGCGTAGTAACTGCTGTACTGGTCGGAGGCAACCGGGACGATCGCATTGAGGCCGTCGTTGCCGCCGTTGAGGTAGATGCAGACGAGGATGTTCTCCGCCGGCGCGGCCGCGCGGGCCGCCGCAGCGTTCCAGATCGATTCCCAGGTGAGGTGCGCCGCGGAATAGATCGACGCCATCCCGATCGCGCTTCCGACCAGGAATTTGCGCCGGTTGTGACCGCTTGGCGGACTCGGGACGCCGGCGCGGAACCCGTTCAACGCCTCCGCGGGGATCGTGATCCTGGACGTCGGGCTGAGGTTGGTCACGGCGCTGTCCGAGCGCGCGCAGTCAGCACAGCGGAGGGCCTGGATCTCACTTGGGCTGCGTGTCTCGGTCATCACATCACCTGAGCGTCGGGGCCGGCGAGCATCAGCGCGCGCAACGCGATCTGACGCTCGATTCGATTGTTGGTTTCGGAGGCCTGTGCGGTCCTGGCGAAGCTCTGAAGGGCGGCCTGCGTGCCGGGCGCGAGCCACGGCTCACCCACCGCGCTGTACGCGCGGTCGTAGGCGGCAGCGGGCGTCTCACCAGGTACGTCGGCGATCTGCATATTCTCGAGCAGGGTCGAGACGAAGCTGAACCGCGCCAGCGCCGTGTCGGTGTTCAGCCAGGAGAGTCCGCCCTCCCAGCCGGACACGTTGGGCGGGAAATACGGCTGCTCGCCGGTTGCCGCCAGATAGTCGGAGGCGGTCGAATCCGTGATCTGCAAGCCCAGCGCTCGCATCACGCCAACGACGAACACGACCGGCGGCTTGACCATGTCGGGCTCGTCGACCGACGCGAACAGAGCAGGGTTGGTCAGGATCTCCTTGAGCAACGGCTTGAGCTGGAACCCGGTGCTCGTGTAGGTCTTGATCAAGCTCTTCAGCGTCGCCGGGTCGGGGGGGTCGACGATGAACTCACCCCAGATCGCATTGATGATGAACGCCGGATGCGCCGGTTGGGACAAGATCAGGTTGACGACCTCGGGGGTGTTGTAGTTGTAAAGCTTGGTGGTGCTGAAGATCAGTTTGGGGCCGTCGTACCAGAGCGACTGCGTGAAGTAGCTGAACGCCGCGTTCGGGTCGGTGTCGTTGATCTGCCACCCCGACAGGGCCTTCGCGATCTGCTCGACATCGGTCTGGGTGTAGTTCGGCTGACCCTCGGCATTGACGACCCCCAGCGTGAACAACTCCATGAACTCGCGCGCGTAGTTCTCGTTCGGTGCCCCCCTGACGCTCAGCTCACCGTTGAGGTAACGCAGCATCGACGGGTCGATCGTCACCTGCTGTGCCATCTCTGTGAAGTTCGCTTTTGGGTTGACCGCATAGTCGGCGTACTTTCTGAACAGCTCCGTCTGGGTCATCATCAGCTGCGGTGGAGCCACCGACTCCCGGGAGTTCGCCCAGTGGCGATGCCAGAAGAACGTCATGCGCTCGACGAACGGGTTGGTTGCGCGGATCATGACGTCGACCCAGCTGAGCACGAGGTCGGTGTCGTTTCCGGTCGGGTCCAGCGGGCTGCCGTCGTCGGTTCCGGGCACACCGGTCGTTCCCGCCGGCGTCGTCAGCATCCAGTCGACCGCGTCGGTCACGGTCCTGCCGATCCAGGTCGCGCGGTCATGCGCGCTCGGGCCGAAGCCGGCGCGCCAGAACAGCCGATCGACCATCGCCGAGGTCATCGGGGTCAGCGGCCCGATCGGGCCGCTGACCCGGTCCCCGGTGGTGGCGGCCGGTGCAGCCGATGGCGCCCGGGCTTCCCCGCAGCGCTCTTGCCGTGGTGATTCCTCCTGTGCAGAGCAGCACGACGCTTCGCGTCCCGACGCTCCGCACTCCGGCCAACGCGCTTATCCGTCCGTTTCATCGGCACGCCTCCTTCAGCAGGGACCTGAACGCTTTCGTGATCGACTTTCCACGCAGCTGGAAGTCACCGGTGGGGTCGTTGACGTCGTACCAGACGATCCCCGCGAGCTCGGGCATCGCCGTCGCCTGAAGCGTCCCAAGCGTGAGTATCCACTCGGCCTCGTCGCCCCCGATCGCCGTCGAGCCGGTCTCCGCGAACCAGAACGGCTTGGCGGTGAGTGACTCGATCAGCTGGTACGCCGACGCGAACAGATCCTCCGGCTCGGTCCAGCTGAGTGGCCCCTGGTTTCCGAAGTTGTAGCCGCTTGCGCCGACGAGATCGACTTCTGACGCGCCTGGGAAGTACGCCCCGAGCTCGTTCGCGGTCGTGTTCGGGATGCTCCATGCGTACGGAGCCCAGAGCAGCTTGACCCTGGAGCCGTCGGGCGCCGAGCGAACCGATTGGCGCACACGGTCCCACGCTTTGACGTATTCAGCGGGGCTATTTCCGTTGACCGTCCCTGACCACGCATACCAGGGCGTGTTCATTTCCGGCATCGGGCGCAGGATCGCCCCGTGCCTGACTCCGTGCAGCTGGGCAACCAGCGCTTTCAGCGAAGCGTCGTATCGCCCCCGGGCCACATTTTTCAGGCGATAGCCCGGCTGCACCGCCGTGTTACGGCCACTGTCGGGCTGCCAGGTGACGAGCAGGCCAGCGTGTTCCCTGTTTGCTGTGTCGATCACCGACTGCGCCAGCGGCTGCCCGGCTGTGACATACGTGGAGATCACCGAGATTCCGGCGCCAACGCTCCTGTTCAGCGCGGGAAGCGACGCGGCCGGGTTGTCCTGATAGACGCCGACTGTCACGCAGGCGGCCGCTGGACCAGCGCACGCGAGCGCCGCGATCACCGGCGCGGCAAGCGCTGGGAGCCTGATCCTCATGCGACGACCTCCAATCTCAATGTGGTTGTCAGATGACGCTTTCCGTCCGGCGAGGTGCTCGTCAGCCGCACGCCGTGGTTTCCGAGCGATCTCGCGCCGGGCGGGATCGGGAGATGCAGGACGTACGTCCCCGGGCGCTTGATCTTCAGCGACACGGTGCTGAGCTTGCCGCCGCCGCGGAGCGTTGCCTTGAGCACGCCGACCCCGTTCGTCTTCAGCGACAGCGCGGCGAGCCAGTGCGCTCGCCGAAGCTGACGAAGGGATCTGTGAACGTCCCCGGTGCCCGTCACGACCGGTGCGTCCGAGCAGCTCTGGCTCGCCGACGGTCGACGCACATAGTTCAGCGCCGAGGATGGATCCGACGTCCACGGCACCGTGCTGTTGACCGCCACGACGGTCAGCGAGACGGCCTCGCAGAGCGGTGCTTTCAGGTGCAGTTTGGAGGTGGCCGAGGTGGTCAGCGCCGTCACCGGCGCCGCGCCGCCAACGCTCATCAGCACGCGGTAGCGCTGTGCGTTGGGGCTCTGCGAGGTGAAGCTGAGGAGTCCGGTTGCGGAATCGATCGTCAGGGCGCTCGGCGAGGAGTCCTGCTGCTGGTTACCGGCAACGCCGGTCGGGTTGCCGTCGCCCCCGTCGCTTGAGACCAGTTGCTCGTCATTGAACAGCTGCGCATCGGTCCATGCCAGGATTGCACCGCCGGGCCCACCAGGCCCCTGTGTGTCTCCGTAATTGCCGCCAGGACCTCCGGCGGAGGACAGCGAAGCGAGCTCGCCGATCGCGCTCGCGACGATCTCGATCTGCCCGCCGGCGCCGCCGGTTCCACCGATCGCGCCGTTCGTGTGGGGGTTGGAGCCCGCGCCGCCCTCGGCGGTGCCGTTGCCGCCGAGCGTCAGTGTCCCGGTGTCGGCACGGAGCGTCACGTTGCCGGCGTTACCGCCACTCCATGGTGGGTCGTTTGAGCCGTTCGCGTCCGAGCCGCTGGAGTTCAGAGTGTTTCCGATGCTCAGGTTGCCGTCGGCGGCAAGCGTGATCGGCCCCCCGTTGGCGCCCGGACCGCTGTTCTGGGATCCACCCTGGCTTTGCGCACTGCTGAGGTCGATCGAGCCGGCAGAGCTGCTGACATTGATCGTCCCGCCCGAACCCGCGGCGGCGCCGCCCTGGGAGTTCCCGCCGTAAACGAGCAACGAGCCGAGCAGTGCTCCATTCGGAGCGGTGACATTGATCGAGCCGCCGGGGCCGCCGGTGGGGTTGGCGCCGGACCCGTCGCCGCCGGCGGCGTTCAGGTCGCCGCCGGTGACGGTACTGCCGGCGATCGTGATCGCCCCGCCGCCTGCGCTCTGGCCGCCGCCCGCCTCGACGTCGTCCCCGACCGCCAGCGGGCCGGCCGCCTTCAGCGTGATCTGAGAACCCCCTGCCCCCGTGCCGTTGGCGCCGTCCTGGCCCGATGCATCGAGCGTTCCGAAGGCGTTCAGCGTACCCCGTGCGGTGATCGCCACCGGCGCCGAGTCGCCGGGGAAGGCAGCGTTGCTGCCGCCGCCCGTCGTGCTGATGTCGTGGGTCTGAACATTGGTCCCGGTGATCGTCACCGGGGCGCCGTTGCCGCCGTTGAGGCCACCCAGTGTCGGCGCTCCGCGCCCGTACGCATCGATGCCGCCGTCGACCCGCACGTCGCCGCCGCTCGAGTTGATCGTCACCGGGCCGGCGGACTGGACACTGGTCGGACTGGCCGACGTTCCCTCCGTCTGGATGTCGTCGCCGACGTCGATCGCCCCCGCCGCCTTCAGGTTGACCGGGGCGCCGGGCGCGTAGATGCCGTCGACGGCGAGTGTGCTTGTGGACGAGATCGAAACCTGACCGGACGCTGACCCGCCCTGGCCGGAGGTGTCGATCGGATTCGTGATCGCGACCGGGCCGCCGCTGAGCGTGAGGTTCCCGCCCGGATCAAGCACGTTCGTGCCGCCGCTGAGGTCGATCCCGGTGGCGACCGTCAGCGGGCCCGAGGAGTCAAGCGTCAGAGAGCGGCCCGCGGGACAGGTGTCGCCGCTCCCGACCACGAAGCATGAGTCGATCGAGGCATCGGGGCCGATGTAGATCGAGGCGGCGCTGATCGTCGTATCGCCGGTGAGCTGCAGGCCACCGTCGATGTACACCAACCCGAAGCTCTGATCGCCGGAGAGGGTCTCGGTATCACCATTCAGTACCAGCAGGTCATCGGCGCGGGCCGCGCCGGCCATCACGGCCAGGCTCACCAGCATCGCCACCGTGGCGACCAGCAGCATGCGGACGCGCGGGAGCCGCGATGAGTGGGCCGGGGACATCAGGGTCCAAGTTCGTGTGGCGCTGGCGTGCGATTGCATCGATGCCGCCCGAGCTCGGGCGTACGCCTACCATCGGCTCGGAAAGCCGCAGCCTTAAGGCCTGACAACAATCCGTGGCCGTTCGACGTCCGGCCTTGCGCGTGCAGCTATCGTGGCGAACGTGGCTCCGCGGTCGCGTTTCGTCGCGTTCGGCTCGGCCGGGGCCCTGGTGCTGGCCGGTGTGCTCGGTGCGGTCCTGGTGCCGGGGCTGATCGGTCAGCTGCTGGCCCTGACCCTGATCTCGCTGGGCTTGATCGCCGCCGTCTCACTGTTCTTCTTCGAGGTCGGTCTGAGCGAGGATCACGAGCGCGAGCGAGAGGCGGCGCGCCGCTCGCAACCGCGCGGACCGGCACACGAGCCCGAACGGCGGCTTCGGATCAAGCGCATCCCGCGGAGACCCGAATAGACTGAATCCGTGTCTCCGTTCGGCCGCATCGGCGAATCGCATCGAGTCCAACTCGACCCCGTCGCACCAGTTGCCGGTGCACACGACGCGGAGCACCGAGACTCGCGGTGCCACCGGCTCGCCGGGACGCTGGCCTGCAATCGCTGTGACGCTCCGATCGCGCTCACCGACGGCCCGGTGACGCCGTACGACACGCTCACCTGCCCGTTCTGCAACAACCGCAGGGCTGCACGTGATTTTCTGTCGCTCGCGCTTCCGACCAGACCCGCCCGGGTCGAGGTGCACATCAAGATCGTCACACCAGGACGGCGATGAGGGGCAGAGCGATCGGGCGCCTGACGGCCTGGTCGATCGGCATCCTGATGCTGGCGGCCGCATCGATGGTGAACGTCCAGGCCGCAACCGCGGCCGGTCTGAGCTGGTCTGCGCCGGCACTGATCGATACCGCGCCGAGCGGTGAGGTCTTCAGCGCGCTCTCGTGCCCGTCCGTGACGCTCTGCGTCGCGCCGGATGAGAACGGCGGCGTGGCCACGACAACGGCCCCCGGCGGCTCCGGGGTCTGGACGGTGACGCGCCTCGCGGCATACAGGACGTTGACCGGTGCCCCGAGCATTGTCAGCCTGTCGTGTCCGACCGTCACTCTGTGCGTCGGCTCCGACGACAGCGGCGACATCTACAGCACGACCGATCCGACAGGCGGGCTGGGAGCCTGGCAGCAGGTTTCGCTGCCGACCGACGGGAGCGGACCGAGCGTCTCCTGCCCGACGACCAATCTGTGCGTGCTCGTCTTCTCCGATCTGGGCGTCGTCTACACGACGTCGGATCCGACCGGCGGGAGCCAGACCTGGGTGCGTTCCTCGGTACCCGGGAGCAACAGCTCCGAGTCCGAAGTCGCGTGCTCGAGCGCGATGTTCTGCGCGTTCGGCGCGGGCAACGGAAAGGTGTTCACCAGCACCGACCCGGCCGGCGGCGGCAGCACCTACGTGGCGCACCGGATCGTCGCCGCCACCCGCCATGGGTGGCCCGCGATCACTGCGATCGCGTGTCCGACGGCGACGCTGTGCGTGGCTGGAGACGCCGACGGCGAGATCCTTACGAGCACCGATCCGGGTAGCGCGGCGGCGACCTGGAGCGCCCAGCGGATCGACCCTGGTGGCTCCCTGGCGGCGATCGCCTGCCGCGTCTCGGGCGTGTGTACGGCGATCGATGGCGCCGGGGTACTGTTCTCGACCGCTGCCGCCGGTGCGCCTTCGCCGGTCTGGACCAGGGTCGGAAGCGATGCAAGCGAGGACGCGCCCTATCAGGGAGACGCCACCTTCGCCGTTGCCTGCCCCGACGACTCGCTGTGCCTCGCGGTCGACGGTTCTCCTGACCTGCCGCGCTCGAGTGCGCCGACGCTACGAGGGAGCTGGCGGATCTCGCCGCCGCGCAGCGACATCGGCGCAGGCCTCAACGGCATCTCCTGCCCCTCGCTGCGGCTCTGCGTCGCGGTCGATGGCTACGGCGATGTGATCAGCACTCGGACGCCCGAGATCCCTGACTCTTGGCACCGCGCGCTCGTGGACTACAACTTCGAGGGCCTGACGGGGATCAGTTGCCCGAATCGGTCTTTCTGCGTCGCGACCGACGGGTTCGGCGATGTGCTGATCTCGACTGACCCGACGGGCGGAGCGCGCGCTTGGCACCGGCACCAGATCGAAGACGGCGAGGCGGGCGGCAATGGGCCGCCGACCGGTCTGATGGGAGTGTCCTGTGTATCGCGCCACTTCTGTATGGCGGGCGACCAGAACCCTGGTGATGTGCTCACCGCCACCAATCCGTGGGGAGGCGCCGGCGCCTGGTTTCACCATGGTCAGGACGGGCCCGGCGACGGCCTGATCGATGTCTCGTGCCCGTCGGTCTCCTTCTGCGGGGTGATCGGCGCCTCGGGGGAGGTTGATGCCTTCACCCCCGGCGGCAGCGCCCACTACACGTACGTCACGCTTCCCTTCGGCCTCGACGCGATCTCGTGCTCCTCCTCAAAACTGTGCGTGGCGGTGGCCGGCGGCGAACTGGACGAAAACAACGCGAACCCCGGGGGTGGCGTCTGGAGCAGCACCAATCCGGCTTCCGCCCACCCGCACTGGCACCTCGCGGCGCCCGACGGCAACGAGGAGCTCACCGTCGCCTGCCACGCGCGCTCGCTGTGTCTCGCGCTCGACATCGACGGCCGGTCGGCGGCCAGCTTTGATCCAGCCGCCACGCACCCGGACTGGACCACACAGGTGGTCGACCCCGGGACCGTGTTCAGCGACGTGTCATGCCCGACCAGCCGTCTGTGTATAGCCGTCGACGACAATGGGTACATGCGGATCGCCCGCCGTTAGCGAGGTCCTGCGTTGTCTTAGCGCAGCGCCGGCTCGCCTCCGATCGCTTGCAAGCTTTCTGCCACGTCGCCGTCGCACTCCCACGTGCAGCAGGGGATTCGCTTCTGCTCGTCGAATCTGACCGCCATCGCCGCCTGCGCGGAGATCCAGTCTGTCCCGGCCGTTCGACCTACCGGAAGCGTGGAGCGCCGTGGAGTCCAGTTGCAGCCACGACCTTAGATTCCTACCAAGCGAACGTCGAGAGCGGAGCGTCGCCCGTCTCCTCCCGCAGGCCCTGTTGGCGACCAGTCTGGTCGCGGTTGCTCCGGCCGTTGCGGCGTTCGAGCTCGAGTACCACAGCGTCATCGCAACGATCCCGGCGATCGTCCTCTGCGCAGCTCTGACGCTCCTGACATACCACGCCGCGGCGGCGGTGTGGCAGCGTCGCCGAGGAAGTCATGACGTTCTGTTCGGCGAGCTGATGCTGTGGGGATGGGCAAGTCGTCTGCTCCGCGAACGCCGGATCAGCGCCGATCTCGCGCGGCTTGGTAGCGCCGAAGGTGACGACCTCCAGGACGATGAAGCGCTCACCGACCAGCACGTGGGCCTCCTGCAGCGCGTGGCATGCGACCTCGAGACGCGCGATCCCTACACGCACGGGCACTCACGACGGGTCGCGCGCTACGCGGGCCTGACCGCGGAGCAGATGGGCATCGGCGGCGATCGCCTGCGTCGGATCCGCACCGCCGCGGTCATCCACGACATCGGCAAGATCGATACCCCGATCGACGTCCTGTGTAAGCCGGCGGCGCTCACGGCAGATGAGTTCGAACTGATCAAGCGCCATCCGATCGACGGTGAACGGCTGGTTCGGATCCTGGAGGACGAGGAGATCTCGTCGATCGTTCGCAGTCACCATGAGCGGCTCGACGGCTCCGGGTACCCCGACGCGATCTTCGGCGAGCAGATCCCGCTCGGCGCCCGGATCGTCGCTGTCGTCGACACGTTCGACGCGATCACGTCCACTCGCCCGTACAGGTCGGCGCGCACCCACAAGCAGGCGCTCGACATCATCCAGGCCGACGCCGGGACCAAGCTCGACGCCGAGGCGGTCGAGGCGTTCCGTCGCGGCTACCTCGCCCGCCGGCCGATCGCGGCCTGGATCGCAGTCAGCGAGCTCGGCGACCGCGCTCTGCTGTGGCTTTTCGGCGATGCGCTCGGCTCCGGCGCGCGGCTGGCTGCAATCAGCGCCGGGGCGGTTGCTCTGAGTGCCCATCTGGTGCCGCCGGGCGCGACTTTTGGTTCGCGCCCGACCGAGTTGCAGCCGCTCTCCGCGTCGCCGTTCCATCCCCCCACCGGCACCTCCACGCTGCTTGCAGCGCTCGCCCCACCAGCCGCAAGCCACCGGCACGACGCGGCCCGGCGGCGCGCGAAGGGGGCAGGCCCGCGGACTCAGCGCCATGCCCTGCGCCGAGTCTCGTCGAAGGCCGCACAGGGTAGCGTCCCATCAATCGTAAACACAGGCACCGAGAGGGGAACCGGCGGCCTGCGAAGCGGATCCGGCCATCAGCCGGCTACGGGGTCAGGGTCTCGAGGGACAGGCGGAACAGGTGGCCGGCCAGGCACCGGACCTGGCCACCCGCAGACCACCCCACCCGCTCGTCATCCGGGCGCCAGCGGCTCAGGAACGACATCGACCTCCGGGCCCTCGGGCGGCAACGGTGGCGGCACGGGAGCATCCGGCGGTGGCGGGAACACATTCTCGAGCAGCGGCCCGAGCACCCAACCTGGCAACGGCGGCGGCGCCAGCGCCGTCCAGGCGAGTGGCGGCGGCAGCGGCGCAGCGACGGGCAGCTCCACCGGCACCAGCGGCACAGGCGCCGGGACCGGAACCGGCACCGGCACCGGCACCGGTGGTGGCAGCGGCAGTGGCAACAGCACCGGAAGCGGCACCGGAACCGGAAGCGGCAATGGAAGCGGTAGCGGAACCGGAGGCGGCGGCGGTGCTGGAAGCGGCAGCGGCGCCGGAAGCGGCAGCGGCGCCGGAAGCGGCAGCGGCACCGGAAGCGGCAGCGGCGCCGGAAGCGGCAGCGGCGCCGGAAGCGGCAGCGGCGCCGGAAGCGGCACCGGAAGCGGCAGCGGCACCGGAAGCGGAACCGGCAGCGGGACCGGTGGCGGCAGTGGAACCGGTGGCGGCCGCGGCGCCGGTGGCGGCAGCGGCAGTGGAGGCTGGTGGAACGGTCACGGCGGCGGCACCGGCGATGGTGGCGACGGAACGCACCACCATCATGGTGGCGGATATGGCGGCGGTTGCGATAACTAAGCCGGTTCTACGGCTGCCGGCACTGTCCATGCCGGCCGATGCTCAGACGAAACGCGCCCCAATTTGCGGGGGGCGCGCTCCGTCTGCAGCGCATCTTTCGTTTCAACGATCACACGTTGGCCCATTGCCGACATACTGATTGTCACCACAACGGTCAGTCTGCCTGAAAGGAGGCCCCATGGGCTGGGTTGGAGGACCCTAATAAGCATTGCCCGAGGGGTCCGTGACGCGGGCCCCTCGGATCTTCTCGAGCCCCACGCACGACGATATCGGCGGGCGATCGTGGTCCTTTAGGCCGCGTCCGGATCACTGGACGAACGGTCGTTATGTGCACACAGATCCTTAAGCTGGGCGTAAGCCGGTCGATTAGGGGGTATGCCCATTCACGCGCGAGCGTCCACCCGGGAGCCGGGTTTAGGTGTCGCGCTCGTCCATCTGATGGTGCTCGGTGTGGCTGTGGCGGTGATCGCGCTGACGGCGCCGTCGGCGGACTGGGATGGTTGGGCGATGTTGGTGATCGGCGCCTTCACGATCCTCAGCGGCCTCACTTACTTCGCGACCGGCTCGCTGATGATCAACGTCCAGGGGACCCCGCTGGGGTTGATCCTCGCCGCCGTGTTGCTGGGCGCCGGGCCTGCCGCGGTTCTGGGGGTGGTGACGATCTGCTTCATGCAGGTGCGCATCGGGGCGGCGCGCCGCTACTTCGGCAACAACCTGGTGACCTTCGCCTGGTATCCGCTGATCGGAGGTCTGGTGTTCCACAGCGTGATTGGTGCCGCACACCTGAACCAGCACCAGCTCGGCTTCTACCTGGTGGTGATTCCGGCATTCGTGATCGCGCTTGTTGTGAACTTCGTCGGGGTCGCCGGTTACCAGTGCTGGCTTGATCGCTCCTCGCTCGCGCAGAAGGCACGGGAGGCCGTCGTGCCGGTGCTGTCGGCAGAACTGTTCGCGGGCCTGCTGACGATGGGTGCGGTCTGGATCGCGGTGCACACGGGGACGCTGGGGATCGCGCTGCTCGGGATGATGCTGCTGATCTTCCAGTACCTGATCGGGGAACTGCTGAAGTCGAAGTCGCGTGGCGAGGAGCTTCACCAGAGGGCGACGACCGACAGGCTGACCGGGCTGGCCAACCGCGAGGCCTTCGCCACCCGCGTCGAGGAGACGATTGCGTCCGCCGGCGGGGACACAAGGTTCGCCCTGATCCTGATCGACCTCGACCGTTTCAAGGAGATCAACGACACGCTGGGGCATCACTATGGCGATCAGCTGTTGAGGGGGCTTGGCCCGCGGCTGGCGGCCTGCGTCGGCGAAGCCGGCCTCGTCGCGAGGTTCGGCGGCGATGAGTTCGTGGTTCTGCCCGGCGAGCTCACGGACGATCCGAAGGTCATCTCCGAGCTCGCAGGACGGCTGCTGGCATGCGTCCAAGAACCGTTCAAGGTCGATGAGCTCCTGATCAGCGTCGGCGCGAGCATCGGGATCACGCGCTTCCCGGTCGACGGCCAGGATCTGAACGAACTCCTGCGCCGCGCCGACATCGCGATGTACGCCGCGAAGGAAGCGCACAGCGGCTACAAGCTGTATGCCGCGGCCTTCGATCATCACTCGGTCCGCAGATTGAGCCTGCTCGGCGACTTCCAGCGCGGCCTGTCCGCCGATGAGCTGGTCGTCCATTACCAGCCGATCATCTCCCCGGGTGATCTTGGTGTGCGCGGAGCGGAGAGCCTCGTACGCTGGCAGCACCCCGTGCACGGGCTATTGGCGCCGGATGCGTTCATCGGAACGGTCGAGCAGACCGAGATGATCCGCCCGCTGACGCTGCTGGTGCTCGAGCGCTCGATCGCGCAGTGCGCCGAGTGGCGCAGCTCTGGCCGCGACCTGTCGGTGGCGGTCAACCTCTCGGTTCGCAACCTGCTTGACCCAAGCCTGCCGCGTGAAATCGAGAAGTTGCTGCTGATCTACGGCCTCACCCCCCGGGCGCTGCAGCTGGAGATCACCGAGAGCATGATCATGGCCGACCGCGAGGGCGTGCTTGCAACGCTGGCGAAGCTCAGCACTCTCGGGGTACGTCTGTCAGTCGATGATTACGGCACCGGCTTCTCGTCGTTGGCTAACCTCAAGCACCTACCGATCCACGAGCTGAAGATCGATCGATCGTTCGTCTCGCCGATGCTCTCGGACCAGAGCGACCTGATCATCGTGCGCTCGACGATCAATCTCGGTCACGACCTCGGCCTCCACGTCGTCGCCGAAGGCGTTGAGGATGCGCCGACCCTCAGGCGTCTGGCTACGCTCGGCTGCGATCTCGCGCAGGGCTTCCATGTAAGCCGACCGCTGTCGGCGGACGCATTCGCCGACTGGATCGACCAGAGCATGGACCCGCCGCTGCGCCGCGCGGTCGGCTGACCCGCACACTACGGCTCCGCGTTGCCCGGCAGGACGCGGCTGATCCCCGAACCCTCGACCGGCTCGTCACCCACCGCGCGCCACTGCACGAACGCGTCCAGCGCGATACCGGTGCCGTCGGCGCTGCTCGCCCCGCCGAACGGTTCGGGGCCGGACGCAACGGCTGCAGACAGATCGGTGCTCGGAACCAGCGCGCTCGGTGCAAGCACCATGACCACCAATGCTCCCACGCCACCCACGGCGAACGCGGCTCGCGGGCCGGCGACCGCGGCGATCGCACCCCCGAGCAGGATCCCGGCGCCCGGCAAGGCCTGGAACATCGAATCGTTGAGGCTCATCATCAACGCCATCCAGCCCTGCGAAACCCGCTCCTGCAATGCGGTGCGCACCGCGACCGCCTCGACTCCGTTGGCGACGCCGCCCAGTGCCGAGCCGGCGATCGCGACGGCCAGCGACGGAGCCGCCGCCATCACGAGAAACCCGACGCCGAGCGCCCCGCAACTGAACGCGATCAACCAACGCGCCGACACGGCTCGCCAGCGCGCGTAGATCACGCTCCCGGCGATCGCGCCGGCACCCCAAGCGGACAACAGCGCCCCGTAGCCGCCCGCCCCGGCGCGCAGTGAGTGCTCCGCGAATACGACCTCGACCGGGATCGACATCGTGAAGAACACCAGCGCCGCGGCTTGCAGGCCGAACAGCGCGCGGATCACCGTGTCCTGATTCGCCAGCGAGATCGCCGCCCTGACCCGGCCCGCCGCCCGGCCGCGCTCAGCCGGCGCCCCCGGCAGGCCGGCCGCGGTTGCCAAGACCAACGTGATCACACCGAACAGCGCGCCGTCGACCAGCAGCGCAACGCTCGTGCCGCCGGCCAGCACCAACGCTCCCCCGATCGCCGGGCCCGCCGTGATGCAGATCGCGAACGCCGCGTTCGTCACCGCGTTGCCGTCCCGGAGCAACCCCACCGGAGCGGTCACGGCGGCCGTGGTCGCCCGGTTGATCGCACGAGCCGCCAGCGCCAGGATCGCACCGGCCAGCGAAAGCGCCAGAACCGGCACCAGCGAGAAGTGGGAGGCGACCCACGCAAGCGCCAGAAACAGAAGCGCCTGAAGCAGATACAGGATCGCCAGCACACCACGAGCAGCCAGCCGGTCGACCCTGACGACCAGCGCCGGCGCGATCAGCGCAGGCACGAACTGCGACGCCAGGAAGAAAGCCGTCGCTCCCAGGGCGCTCCCGGTACGGCCGTAGACGAGCAGCGCCAGCGCCAGCGACCCGATCGACCATGCCAGCTCGTTGAGCGTGCATGCGACCAGCAGACGCCGGTAGCTCCGAAGGCGCAGGACGGCTTTCACAGGATGTGGAGTATCCGGTTGTGCAAGGACAGTGGGTGTTGATCGTGTGAAGCCGCGTGGCAGGCCGTCACACGTGTAACGTCACCTGAAGCCGACGGTCAGCGCAACGGTCTGCACGGAATGCGGTCCGGCTACCATCAGCGTACCGGTGCCGGACGCGCCGGTTGGGCTGACCGACACCTTCAACTCGCAGCTGCCGCCTGGCACGAGCCGGCAGCGCCGGGGGCTCACCGACCAGCGCCGCGCGCTCGCGGTGATCGACGCGGTCACCGCCATCTGCTCGCCCGAGGCGAACACCTGGACCGAACCTGAGGAGGCACCGCGTCCGAGCCGGAGCGCCGACGGCATCACGCCCAGCGGCAATCTCGCGGCGATCGCCGACCATGTCGGCGCAAGCGGAGCATCAGGCTGCCCGGTGCCGGTTCTGCGGTCGCCTCCGACGAACAGCTCGTCCAGCGACGGCCCGTAGGCGCCCCTGCCGCCGGCTGCGCCCATCGCGATCGGAAGGTCGAACCTGGCGAGGATGTCGTGGCGGTGTGCCCAGCATCCGGGGGCGGCCGGAGCTCGGCAGTCCCCGTTGCCCGACCCGTATCCGTCGTCGTACATCCAGACGAAGTCGGCCTCGAGCGGCGAGGAGTAGCCGCCCGCCCAGTTCGCTGTCCACAGGTTCCCGTACATCGCGCCCGGGGTCGGGTCGACGTCGGCGGTCGCCGCCGCAGCCGCGTCCTGATCGAGCGGCGACGCCAGCCCGACCGCCGGCGCGAGCCCGCGATCCACACGCTCGAGGTTCGAGAGCACGAGCAGCTGCCAGGGCACGCTGAGCGAGCCAAAGCCGGCCGGCAACACCATCGGCATCACGCCCTCGGACGCGCGGGCAGCGTTGATGTCGCGTAGCGCATGGGCGACACAGGCGCGACTCGACGGGCGGCCAAAGCACGCCGCGACCGTTCCGGGACTCAACCTGCGGTTCGCGCTCGGATTGGCGACCGCCCTATGTGCGACGGCGACGACAGCGCCCTGCCCCGCCCAGGCGAATGCTGCCACCAGGACGCTCAACAGCAGTCCGGCACGCGCCCGGCTTCCGATCATCACTCGGTTCACGAAACCGACAGGATCGCAGCCGTCCCGGCAGCAACTGAACGGGAGCGTGCATGCGCGCCCCGCTTATCAGTCGTAGTGCACGAGGCTCGGCCAGATCGTCCGCCACGGATCAGCGATCCGGCACAGCATCACCGGAAGGCCCTGCTCGTCGTTGTTGAGCCCAACGCCGTCGTTGACCGTCGCGAGTGTCCGGCAACCGCTGAACTGAGGCCTTGCCGCCGCCGCGTTGTCGAAGCCGATCAGCAGGACGTTGACGTCGCCTGCCGCCGGCTCGCCCCACTCGCTGAAGCCGTTGTGGCCGCTGTAGGCTCGTGGGAGGCTGACCGCTGGGCCGAGCAGATCGATCGCCGCCGCCTCACCGTAGTTGGCCGTGAAGATCGCGGCGTGCCGGCGCTCGCCTGCCGGGATCGCGCGCCAGGCACCGTCGACCGTCTGCACGAACCTCGGCCAGCCGACCTCCTCACCGAGGTCGGGGTTGAGCGCAAGCGCCGCGCTCCCCTGCAGTTTGTCGGGCGGCAGCAGCGGCAGCGCAACGTAGGCGCTGAACAGGCCGCTGACGAAGACGGCCGCGGCCAGCGCCGGCGTGTGCCAGCGCTCCCGGAGCGTCCATTCAGCCGTCGGGATCGAGCCGAGGCCTAGCAGCATCGGGTAGAGGCTCGCGAGGTAGTACGCCTTCCCGTTGCCGACGATGTAGAGGAGCGCAACCGCGACATAGGTGATCGGGACGAACCTCAGCTCGTACCAGACGGCGCGCCGGAACGGCGCGAGCAGACCGGCGATCCAGACCGGCACCAGCAGCGGACTGACCATCACCAACTGAAATGGGATGAACCCGGCCCGGCCGCCCTCGGCGTTGCCGGCGATGCTGTGCGCGACGGTGATCTGAGGCCAGCCGTGAGCCTGCTGCCAAAGCACATAGGGCGCCGCGAGCGCGATCGCGGCGAACGCCCCGATCAGACCCCACGGCGAGCGCAGCGGCCATCGCGGCCCGATCGCGGCCAAGCTCAGGGCGAGAACGACCGCGACGAGGCCGACCTGTGGTTTCGCCTCGAACCCGACCCCGACGACGAGACCAGCACCGAGCAGGCACGGATCGCTTCCGGACACGATCGCGCGGATCATCAACCACCCGAGTGCGGTCGTGCTCAGCATGTCGGGCGTGGTCGTGCTCAGCATGTGTCCGACCGCGAGCGCGAACGCCGAGACGGCCGTGCACGCCGCCGCGATCAGCTGCGCGCGACCGCCACCCCCCACCTCGCGCGCGACCATCGCGGCCAGCACGGTCGTCGCGGCCGACGCGATCGCGGCCGGAGTGCGCAGCAGCAACAGCGATCCCGGCGCCAGTGCATTCATCGCCCAGGCGATCAGCGGAATCAGTGGTGGCTGGTCCGGATACCCGAACGCCGGATGGCCACCGGCGACGATGAAGTACATCTCGTCGCGGTGGTAGCCGTACCGGGTGCTCGTCGCCAGCAACACGAGCAACTGCAGCGCAGCGATCACCAGCGCCCCGACGCTCAGCCTTTGCCGAGCCGCACGTCGCGTCAGTGCTGAAGGCACGAGGACCGAGCGGGGGCCGAGCGTGCTCTGCACGGCTGACAACGCTAGTCCTTCGGAACTCGGGTGCCAAGCCGCGGTCCCGGTCAGGCGACCGCGCGGCGGTACACGCTGGTGGCCCACAGGACCATCACCACGAACAGCGGGACGAGCACCGCGACCGCCTGCACCACGTGCGAGGAGCCGAACTGCCCGGCCGCGAGCGCCCGTGAGGCGACGACGAGGTAGTAGAGCGGGTCGACGTGGGCGAGTACGCGGAGCCAGAGGGGTCCGAGCGAGATCGGCAAGAGCACGCCGGCGAGCAGCAGCAGCGGCAGGTTCATCCCATTGATCACGGCCGCGAAGCTCGAGATCTCCTTCGTCACGAGCGACAGGGCCATCGAGAACGCCCCGAATGTCGCCGCCAGTAGCCAGAGCAGCACGCCGAGCACGAGCAGGCCGCCGGGGTGAATCGGGAACCCGAATGCGACGGCGATCACGACGAGGACGATGTCGAACACCGTCATCATCACCAGCGAGGCGACGATCGGCCCGGCGAGGATCGCGAGCCGGCTTGCGGGGGTCACCCGCAACCGCTCGATCAGCCCCGCCTGAAGCTCGAACAGCGTGCTGAAGCCCATCGAGGTGCCGGTCGTGAACGCGACGAGCGACAGGATCCCCGGCAGGAACAGCGTCAGGACCGTGCCGGTCGGGGCGTTGCGCAGACCCGGAAGGTTCTTCAGCAGCGGCGTGAACAGGGCGAGGTATAGGAGCGGCGTCGAGAAGCCGACCGCCAGCCAGATGGGGTTGCGGAGATCCTGGGTCAGCGCCCGCCCGAACAGCAGGCGCGTCTCACGGACGAAGTTCACGCCGCCTCCCTGATGTCGCCGGCGACCTCGCCGTCGAGCTGACGTCCGGTCCGCGCGAGGAAGACGTCGTCGAGCGTCGGCCGCGCGAGGCTGATCGTGGTCAACGCGATCCCCTGTTCGTCGAGCAGCCGAAGGATCGACGGCATCGCGGCGCTGCCGTTCTCGACGTAGAGACGGAGCTGGGCGCCGTCGCGGCTGACCTCGCGGACGTAGGGCTCCGCACCGAGCGTCACCTCCGCCCGCTGCGCCGCGTCATCGGGGACCCGCAGCACGACCGACTCTCCGAGGACCTCGCCCTTCAGTTCCGAGGGAGCACCCTGCGCGACGATCTGTCCGTGGTCGACGATCACGATCCGGTCGCAGAGGACGTCGGCCTCATCGAGGTAGTGCGTCGTCAGGAAGACCGTCGTGCCGCGCTCACGCAGGGCGCGCACCTCCTCCCACAGCGAGGCACGGTTCCGGGGGTCGAGCCCGGTGCTCGGCTCGTCGAGGAACAGCACCCGCGGCGAATGCACGAGGCCGAGCGCGATGTCAAGCCGTCGCCGCTGACCGCCGGAGTACGTGTTCACCCGGCGATCCGCGAGCTCGGCGAGGTCAAGGACATCCAACAGCTGTTGCGCGCGTTCACGCGCGCTGGCGCCGTCGGCGCCATAGAGCCTGGCCTGCAGCACGATGTTCTCGCGTCCGGTGGCGAGATCGTCGGCGCCGCCTTTCTGGCTGACGTAGCCGATGCGGGTGCGCACCATCTGTGGTTCGCGCGCGACGTCGAAGCCCGCGACCACAGCCGAGCCGGAGTCGATCGGCAACAGAGTGGTCAGCATCCGCAGCGTCGTCGTCTTGCCGGCGCCGTTGGGCCCGAGCAGCCCGAAGATCTCCCCCTCGGCGACCTCGAACGAGATGGCGCGCACGGCCTCGACGGGTCCGGCGCGCGATCGGAAGCGCTTCGACAGGCCGTCGATCGTGATTATGTTCGTCATCTCAGCTCCTGCCGGCGCGGATCGCTCCGCTGTCGTTTGCGTGGTGTCGGACGCCGAGCGCTGCTTCCGCGTAGCTGAGGTCGGGTCGGCCCTCGGCGGCGTGGATGCCCCGCCACCACTCGACGCCGTCGAGCGACCCCGACTCGATCTCGCCGATCAGCTCACGGACGAAGCGAAGCTCCGCCTCCCGCAGCGTGATCCGGTACTCGCGCTCGACTCCGAACAGGCGCGGGAGCCACTGCTCGACAGCCGCCTCACCAAGTGCCCGTGCCTGTGCGATCTCTCCCTCCAGACGAAGGGCGCGTTCGGAGAGCAGCGACGCCACGGCATCGGGCGGGAGCGCCGGCAGGAACGAGAGGCCGGCCTCGAACGCCGTGTAGTCGCGCACCGGTGTGCAGAGCAGATCAGTCAGCCAGTCCTGTAGCTCGATCCGGCCGGCATCGGTCAGCGTGTACACGGTGCGCTCGGGCATCCGTCCCTCCCGGCGGGTGCCCTGCGCCGCGATCAGGCCCCGCTTCACCAGTGACGCCACGACCGCGTAGAGGGAACCGTAGTTGAGCCGCACGCTCTCGTGCTTCTGGCGCTGACGCAGCGTGGTCGAGACCTCGT
Source organism: uncultured Solirubrobacterales bacterium (assembly GCA_963742025.1). Classification (GTDB taxonomy): domain Bacteria; phylum Actinomycetota; class Thermoleophilia; order Solirubrobacterales; family Solirubrobacteraceae; genus Palsa-465. The sequence goes on along the minus strand of CAVUKF010000001.1, from coordinate 66,847 downwards.
AGGGGTGCATGGGGCGCTCGGCGAGACAGATCAGGACGGCGAGGGCAAGCGGGTTGCTGCGGTGACGGGCCGGCATTAAGCTCCTGCATCGAATACTCTATCCAGAGTAGCCGAATTGGGACAGGCTGTCAATCCCGGCCCGCGGGGACCAAACCCGAATAAACTCGGCTGTGGTTGCTCCTCACACGACGACGGGAGGTTGGGCATGGAGATCGGACACGGGCTTGGCAGGCACCTGCGCAGGGGTGGCGCGATCGCCGCCGGCGCCGCGCTGGCGAGCGCCGGGATTGCGCTTGCGTCGAATGCGGTCAAGGATGGGTCCTACATCGGCCACTACAAGGGCGGGATGACGGCGGCGATCTCGTTCAAGGTGTCGGCCAACGGCAAGCAAGTCGTCGACCTCGACGCGCAGACGCCGTTCAAGTGCAGCGGCGCCTGTGGCGGCGTCCCCAGCGTGACCGGCGCCTCAGCGCGCATCTCCAAGAAGGGCACGTTCGAGCTCAAGGTCAAACTGATCGGCCCGGGGTCAACCAAGAGCTTCGGCACCGACACGGTCACCGGCACGTTCCAGAGCCGTGGCCGCGCGAAGGGCGAGATCACCTCGCACTTCACCACGGGCAGTTTCGGCGCAGCATCGAGCTGGACCGCGACCGGATCGGTGACCGGCTGACCCCGGACACCGCAAGCGGCGCGTCGGGAGGTTCGAAGCGCCGTCTCGTCGCCGCGGTCGCGGCGGTGGTGGTGGCGCTCGACGCCATCACCAAGGCGATCGCGGCGCATGTGCTCGCCGGGCGCGGGCTGGTCAACGTGCTCGGCGGGCGCTTCCACTTCGAGCTCTACCTCAACTTCGCCGGTCCGGGGAACATCCTTCAGGGTCACCCGGTGCTGGTCTCATTGCTCAGCCTGATCGCGGTCGCATTGATCGCAGGCGCAGCCTGGCAGGTGCGCACGACGACGTTTGCGGTCGGGCTCGGACTGCTGCTCGGCGGCGGGATCGGAAACCTCCTTGACCGCCTGCTTCGTGCGCCCGGGCCGCTTCGCGGCAGCGTCATCGACTGGATCAAGCCGACGCTCTCCTCCGGCAGCCTCAACATCGCAGATCTCGCGATCAACCTGGCGGCGGTCGTTGTGATCAGCGGGCTGGCGCTCGACTGGCTCCGGCAGCGCAAGAAGCAAGGCTGTCCTCAACTTGGCGACCACGATCAGGCGTGGTAAACCTGTCGGAACGTAGCTGAGCTCCAGCTGATCGCCACAAGAGGGTTTGATGCCGACCGCCCTGATCGCAGATGGTCGCGATCCCTACGCGCTCTCCGTCCGGCGCTGCCGGTTTTACGTGCAGGTGCTCGCGTGGATCGATTCCTACAGGCTCGAACAGAAGCTGGCCAGCGGTGTCAGCCCGGACTCCGATGTGCTGCTGTCGCTGCACGCACAGACGCTCAACAGCGCCGCCACCCGCCGACGGCTCGCGCGTAGCTACAGGCGGTTCGTGGTCGAGTCCACTCGCATCCCCAATCCGCGGGGCGCGCCGGTACCACTGGCTCGCCGCGAGATCCTGCGCTCACGGGACCTGGTGGAAGAGCTCGCCGAGGTTCTCGAGCGGTGCGAGCCGGTCGATACGCGAGGCCTTGCCCAGGCGACGTTGCTGATCCGTGACGGCAGCAGCCCGTTCTACGGACCGGAGCTGGTTGGCGCCCTGCGCCCCCTGCTGCGGGAGGCGATCGACAGGCTCTCAGCGCCGCCCACGATTCCGATCGCCGGCTGATCGCAGACCGGTCGCCCACGCACCTGTCGGCGACGGGTGTCGAGCGCCGGCGTGTCAGGGCAGGAGCTTGCCGGGGTTGAGGATCCCGGCGGGATCCAGTCTCGCCTTGACCGTCCGCAGCACCTCGACGCCAAGCTCGCCGATCTCCGCGGTCATCCACTCGCGGTGGTCGCGACCGACCGCGTGGTGATGCGTGATCGAGGAGCGATTCGCGACGATCGCTTCGGATGCCGCTCGTTTCGCTTGACCCCAGCGCTCAAGCGGCCGGCTGCCGAGCGGCGCCGCCACCGTGAAGTACAGCGACGCTCCGCTCGCGTAGACGTGTGAGATGTGGCACCACACGAGCGGGTTGCCGACGCCGGCCAGCACCTGCGTGACAGCGGTTCTGACCGCGTCATAGACAAACGGCAGGTTTGACCACGAGGTCACCGTCTCGAGCGTCTCGGTGAACACGCCGAGGTCGAGCAGCGGATCACGGGTGTATGGAGCATCAAAGCGATGGGCCAGCCAGCCCTCGCCGAGCTCCGCACCGAGGGCGGTCGCGCCCGCATCGCGCAGGATCGCGGTCGCGAGCGCCCGGCGGGACTCGACCGCCGCGGTGCTGCCCTCGTAGCCGGTGACGAGCAGACACCCGGGGACCGCGGATCTGCCGGCAAGCCCCTCGCCGGCCTCCTGTGACTGGCCACCTGTGAGGAGCGTCTCGAGTTCGTCGGAGAGCCGTACCACGGTTGGAAGCGCAGCCTCCTGGGCAAGTCGGCGCAGGGCCTCCCGACCGGCGCTGAAGTCGGGCAGCGACCACGCCTCGTAACAGCGACGCTGCGGAATTCGCGGCACCCGGATCGTCACCTCGGTGATCACACCGAGCAGCCCCTCGGAGCCGAGGAACAGCTGACGCAGGTCGGGACCGGCGGCGTTTGCGGGTGCTCGTCCGAGCTCGATCGTTCCCGACGGCGTCGCGACCTTCAGGCCGAGGACGACCGCGTCGAAGCGGCCGTAGCCGGCGGATGCCTGGCCGGATGATCGGGTCGCGGCGAAACCGCCGATCGTCGCGTAACGGAAGCTCTGCGGGTAGTGGCCGAGCATCAGACCGTGCTCGGCCAGCAGCGCCTCGGCTTCCGGCCCTCGTAGGCCGGCCTGCAGCGTCGCGGTCAGCGACAGCTCGTCGACCTCCACGAGCCGGTCCAGCCGCCGCAGGTCCAACGAGATCAGCCCCTCGAGCTCTCCGCGCAGTGGCTCGAGCCCTCCGACGACGCTCGTCCCGCCGCCGAATGGCACGACCGCGACGCGATGCTCGGAGCAGGCACGCAGCACCGCCACGACCTCGTCGTGGCAGCCCGGGAGCACGATCGCGTCAGGCGCTTGCGGCACTGCTCCCGCCCGCATCCGCAGGAGATCAGGCGTGCTCTTGCCGTAGGCGTGCAGGACGCGGGCGTCGTGGTCGTCAAGCACATGCTCGGCGCCGACGACTCCCTCGAGCGCGCTGCGTGCCTCACCGTCGAGCCAGGGCGGAGTCAGGGCGATCTGATCCAGGGCCACCGCAGGGTGTCCCGGGTCCTTGACCCCGAGCGCCTGGGTCACCAGGCTGCGCTGCGTCTCCGACAACGGGCGCTGCTCGCCGGCGATGCCCCATCCCGACCAGTGCATGTACGGCACGCGTTCAGTCAGCGACACGGCTGGTCCTTGCGCGCCTGATCCACCCGGTCGCGCGGGGCCGGGCTCGGTGACGCTCAGCTCGAGCCGGGACCGGCGCGGCGAGTGCCGCCTGCGCTGCTGACCGAGCCCTGGCGCGCTGCGCCGGCACGAGACCGAGCCGCGTGCGGCGATCAAGCAGATCGTCGGCGGTGAGTGCCAACTCAGATCCGATCGAGAACGCGAACTCGACGCCGAGCACGTCGACACCCTCTGCAACTGGATCGAGCAGTCCCGGTTTCTGCGCGGCGAGCGCTGCGATCGCCTGCGCCTCAGCGCCATAGCGGCGCACGAGCCGCTCCGGCACACCGCCGGGGGATCGTTCGCCGGGCGAGGGCGCTCCGACGAGCGCCAACCGCGTGGTCTCGCACGCCCCGGCTTGGGTGCCGGGGCGTGCGGCAATGCGGTCGACGGCGTCCTGCGCCATCCGGCGATAGGTGGTGAGCTTGCCGCCCACGACGGTCAGCATCCCGCTCGCGGGATCATCGATCAGGCTGTGCCGGCGAGAGAGGTCAACGGTCCCGCCCCCGTCGTGATCGAGCAACGGCCGCAGGCCGGCGAATCGCCCGATCACGTCGGCGCTGCTCAGCGGCGCCTGCAGGGCGGTCGAGATCGTCTCGAGCAGGAAGCGCTCCTCACTCGGCTCGACGGTCGGCTCATCGGGGATCGGGCCCTCGAACGCGTCGTCGGTCAGCCCGATCTCGACGCGCCCATCCGACATCGGGATCGCGAACACGAACTTCGCTCCCTCGCCCTGCGCCGGCACGGTCAGGGCGCCGCGCGGATACCCGAGCCGCGCGGCGTCGACGATCACGTGCGCGCCCTTGCTCGGCCGCAGCGCCACCCCGGGCGCCAGTTCGCCCGCCCATACCCCGGTCGCGTTGACGACGTGGCGCGCGCTGATCTCCAGCTCCTCGCCGGTCAACTCGTCGCGCGCATGAACGCGGCCCCTCTCAACCGCGCTCACCCCACAGCGTGTGAGGATCATCGCGCCGTGAGCGGCGGCCGTGCGCGCGACCGCGACCACGAGCCGCGCGTCGTCCTCCAGCTGGCCGTCCCAGCCGACGATCGCGCCACGCACCCCGCTTGAGCGCAGCGCCGGCAGCAGCGCCCTGGCCTCGGGGACCGCGACCCGCCGTGGTCGCGGCAGCTGACGGCTGCTCGTCCCGGCGCCGAGCCGAAGCAGGTCGCCCATCCGGTAGCCGATCTGCAGCACCGCGCTCTGCTGACGGCCGATCCGCTCCGTCAGCGGGATCACCGACGCCAATGGCCGGCACAGGTGCGGCGCCGTGCGCGCCATCAGGATCCCGCGCTCACGCGCGGACTCGGCCGCCACCGCGAACTGGCCCTGCGCCAGGTAGCGCAAGCCGCCGTGGACGAGCTTCGAGCTCCAGCGGCTCGTTCCGTGCGCAAGGTCGTGGCGCTCGAGCAGCGCCACCGATAGGCCGCGACTCGCAGCATCCAGGGCAACTCCGCAGCCGGTGATCCCGCCGCCGATCACGACCAGATCGACCTGCCGGCCGTCGGCCAGGTCGGCCAGCTCACGCGCCCGGCGCGGAGCGTTCAGGTGCGAGCAGCGCGTCATCGCTGCACCGGCGCCAGGAGCCCGTCAAGCATTCGTTCGAGATCCCCGAGTGCCAGGCGCCATTGCGCGCGGGTCCAGTCCGCGCGCGCCGCGAACGCAAACCCGCGCATCGCCAGGAGCATCGAGCGTGCCACCCTGGCGGGGTCGTCGCGACGCACCGAGCCATCGGCCATCCCAGTCCTCAGGTGCTCCTCGAGCACGACCGCCGCTGCGTCCTGGAACCGGCCGGGTCGCACTGTGATGTAGGGCAGCAGCATCTCGGGGTCGACGTCGAGCAGCCGCAGGAACAGCTCGTTGGTGCTGATCAGCTCCAACCCGGTCACCGCCTCCGCGACGATCCGCTGACGCTCGCTCAGAGCAACATCAGCCTCCGGTCGTGCCTGCTCCACGATCCAGGAGAACTCGCGGATCATCAGCGCCTGCAGGACGCTCGTGACATCCGGATAGCGCCGGTACACGGTCATCCGGCTCAAGCCGGCGCGCTCGGCGACATCGGTCAGCGTCGTTCGCCGGAACCCCACCAGCATCACCTGCTGGTAGGCCGCGTCCAGGATCCGACCGTCGGCCGGTCCGGACGATGGCGTGCTGCCCCCAGCACCAGCGCCTTGAGTGTTCGATAGTGACATTCAATGTAGGTCTGTCACATCCAGACCGCGCTGTCAACCGCGGCGCCTGCAATCACAGCGGCTGTATCAGATCCTGATCGGCTCCTCGCTGGAGCAGCTCTCTGTCCTCGACCGTGCGCAGCGCACGAGCCGGAGCCCCGATCACGACGGTGCGGTCCGGTACCGAGCGCGTCACGATCGCTCCCGCGCCGACCACGGCCTCGACCCCGATCTCGATCCCGGGCATCAGCACAGCACTCGCGCCGACTCGGCAACCACGCCGGGCGATCACGCCCTGCAGGCGTTCCCCCGTCGCCTCCCGCCGCCCCATCGTCGGGTCATTCGCGACCGCAACCAGCGGACCGAAGAACACGTCGTCCTCCAGCACCGAATCGGGCGCGATGATGACGTTGTTCTGCAGGCGCACGCGGCGGCCGACGAGAACGCCGCGCCCGATCGCGCAGCCCTGCCCGATCACGGTCTCTGCGCCGATCCTCGCACCCTCCCGCAGGAACACGTGATCGCCGATCACGGCGCCGGCGCCGACGTGCACTCCGACACAGAGGACGGCATGCGAGCAGACGGTCGCGCCGTCCCGGAGCACCAGTGGCCCCGGCAACGGTGCCGGCGCACGCGAGTGGCTGCCGAGCCGGGGCGACTTGCCGAGCACCGCACCGTCCTCGATCGTGCAGTCGTCACCGACGCTCACACCGTCATGGATCACAACGTGCGCTCCGAGCACCAGGCGCTTCCCGAGGTGGACGTTGTCGCCGAGTAGCAGACCAGGAGCCAGCGGTGAGGGCTTGAAGGAGCTCATCGGGACCGAACGCGCCGGCGCGCATCGTCTGCGAGATCTCCCAACCGCAGCCCGATCCGCGCCCGTCGGGTTCCAAGCAGGTTCTGGCAGCGGCGCAGCTCGTCGCGGAGGAGATCCAGCTCGGCGTTCAGCCGTGATCCCGTGGTGAGGGCGCGCTCGAGCCGGTCGCCGAGCTGCGCCTCCCTGTCGTGGGCGCGCTGGAGTTCGCCCCGTGCGAGCTCGGCCGCTTCATGCGCCAGGCGGCTGGCCTGCTCGAAGCCGAGGGCCCGGCGCTCAGCGAGCCATTGCGCACGGACCAACCGGGACAGCTCACGCAGCGAGGCATCGCCGGGGTCGCCCGGAGCATCGCCGAGGTCGCCCGGCGCGTTGCGCTGCTGCAGCAGCGCGAGCAGTTCCTGCGTGTGCGCGCGGGCGCCGTGATGGCTGATCGCGAGCTCGCGGTTGACGATGCCCATGCCCGGGCTGTAACGCGCCAGCTCGTGCTGCAGCTGCTCGCCTGTGGCGATCAACGGCCCCGACAGACCGGCGAAGTTGTCGGCCTCCATCGACGGATAGCGCTGCGGTGTCACCCACCCATCGCCGCCGAACTGGTCATAGACGAACACCGCCCTGCCGCAGGCCATCCCCTCGAGCGCAGCCCTCCCCTTGGCCACCACGATGTCGGCAGCCCAGATCGCACGCTCGGGGAGGTGCGTCGAGTCCCCGAGAGCCCCGACATGGAGGCACGCCACGCCAAGGTTCTCGAGCGCGCCGCGAATCATCGCCAACCGCTCGCCGCGCAGATAATTACCGAGCAGCACCGCCCTTTGCGGCGTCGGCGATGGGCTGCCCGCAGGCATGAACCGTTCGGTATCGATCGGTTGGCGCAGTCGGTGAATGATCGGGCGCGTGGCCAGCGCCGCAATCCGCCGGCCGACCCGGTCGCTGCACACCACAACCGAATCCACGACACCCGGCAGGCAGGGTGGCAACTGAAAATCGTAGAGGTCGCTGCAGGCGCGGAACAGCTGGGGCGCGTGCGGGTAGTGCTCGGCGAGCAGATAGGACAGGATCGAGTCCTGGACGAGGATCGCGTCGCAGCGGCCCTGCAGGGCCCCGAGCTCAGACGTGACCTCGAGTCCACGATCGATCGCGAATTCGGCCATCGGACCGGTCTCGCCGGCGAAGATGATCACCCCGTGCCCAAGACGCTGCAGCTGCTCGGCGACCGTCAGAACGTAGGTCTCGCTGCCGCCCGGATGGGCGAAGCCGTGGGTGGCCAGAGTGATGTTCATCCCGCGAGGCAACCTAGCCGAAAGTCGCGACCTTCGGTCCGATCGCCGTCCGGATGCGCTAGCGTCGAGCTGCGGATGAGCCCCGACCCCAGCGCCATCACGCGGCGGACGCTGCTGCGCGCCGGCGCGCTCGGCAGCGCGGCGCTCGCGGTCGGCGCCTCCCCCGGGCAGGCTGCGAGAACCAGGCGTGCGAACGGGCTTCCGCCGCCTTCGGTCACTGCAACCTACGACTTCAACCAGGGCTGGCGGTTCGGTGGCGTCTATCGGGCCGGGTCTCAGAACCCCGGCTACAACGACGCAGTCTTCAGCGTCGTCAACCTCCCCCACACCGTTGTCGGCCTGTCCTGGGGCGACTGGGACCCGGGGAGCTGGGAAGAGCTGTGGATCTACCGCAAGCGGTTCTCGACCGCGACGCTGCCGGCCGGCCGCGTGTTCCTCGACTTCGACGGGGTGATGACCAACGCCACCGTTTACCTGAACGGAATCGAGCTCGCGGAGCACCTCGGCGGGTTCCTGCCCTTCTCGGTCGAGCTGACCGAGCTGCTGAGGGCCGGCGAAAACGACCTCGGTGTCGTCGTCGACGGCCGTCTGCTCGACGTCCCGCCGCTGGGCAACGCCAACGGCGCGAGCGCGGTCGACTACCTGCAGCCGGCGGGCATCTACCGGGACGTGACGCTGCGCGTGGTGCCGGACACCTACATCAGCGACGTGTTCGCCAAGCCCGTGAACGTCCTCACCGCGAGCCCGGGCGTTGACCTCAGCGTCACGATCGACTCGCTCACCACCCTGCGCGACCGCATCGAACTGACGGTCGAGCTGCTTGACGGCACCCGCAAGCTGACGACCAAGACGATCAAGCAGAGGGTCGTCCACGGGACGAACGTGATCGCCCTGGCGCTCACCGGCCTGCACGGGATCCGCTTATGGTCCCCGAGCTCGCCGACGCTCTACACGGCCCGCGTCACGATCGCCAGCAGCACGGTGTCCCCGCACACCATCGAGGTGACGACCGGCTTCCGGCAGGTCAGCTTCGAGCTGGACGGGTTCTACCTCAACGGCGAGCGATTCCAGATCTTCGGGCTCAACCGCCACCAGCTGTTCCCCTACACGGGGATGGCGGCCCCCGCACGGCTTCAGGCCAGAGACGCGCAGCTGATCAAGGAGGAGCTCAACTGCAACATGGTCCGCTGCTCGCACTATCCGCAGTCGCCGCACTTCCTCGACGCCTGCGATCAGCTTGGGCTGATGGTCTGGGAGGAGCCACCGGGCTGGCAGTACGTCGGTGACGGGAACTTCGCTGCGATCTTTCTCCAGAACGTGCACGACATGGTGATCCGCGACCGGAACCGGCCCTCCGTGATCGTCTGGGGCACACGACTCGACGAGACCGCAAGCTACCCGACGCTCTACGCCGAGGCCCGTCAGCTCGCTTACGAGCTTGACGGCACGCGCCAGACCACCGGCGCGATGGACACCCAATCGACGACGGGCTGGGCCGAGGACGTGTTCGCTTACGACGACTACGGCTCGTTGAACGGCAACGCCGAGCCGGCGCCGCCGGTTCCCGGTGTCCCGTACCTGATCAGCGAGGCTGTCGGCGCGGTCACGGGACCTCCGTTGTACCGCTGGATCGACCCGTCGGCGACCCTCCAGGATCAGGCCAGGCTTCACGCGCAGGTCAACCAGGTCGCGCGCGGCAACCCGGCGTACTCGGGCGTCCTCGGCTGGGCCGCCGTCGACTGGGCCTCGCTCGTCGGCGGCGCTCGCATCTGGCAGAACCTCAAGTGGCCGGGGGTGCTCGACACGTTCCGGGTGCCGAAGCCGGGTGCCTGCTTCTACCGCTCGCAGCTGAGCGCATCCGTCGAGCCGGTGATCATCCCCGCGTTCTACTGGGACTTCGGCGCAAACTCTCCGGCCACCGGGCCCGGGGCGAGCTCGATCCTCGCGACCAACTGCGATCAGCTCTACGTCTATGTCGGTGGCGAGCTGCTCAGCGTCGCGACGCCGGACAGCACCGACTACGGCAACCTCCCCTATCCCCCGGCGCTGGTCGATCTGACCGTCGACGGCTCGGCGCTTCCTGAGCTCACCGTCTACGGATACTCCGGGGGCAGCCACGTCGCCACGCTGCAGATGTCGGCTGACACCTCAACCGACAGGCTGGTGCTCGACCTCGAGGACGCGACGATCGCCGGCGACGGCTCCGACGCCACCCGCCTGCGCTTTCGCGCCCTCGACGCCTATGGCAACCAGCGCCCGTACGTAACCGGTGACGTGACCCTCGGGCTCAGCGGGCCGGGCGTGATCGTCGGGCAGAACCCGTTCGCATTCGAGATCTACGGCGGGGTCGGAGCCGTACTGATCCGCTCGAAGAGAAACCGCACAGGCGTTGTCACCGTCAAGGCGGAACATCCCACGCTCGGCACCGCGAGCGTGAAACTCAGGGTGCTCAAGCCGACCGGCCTGTACCTCTGACGAAACCGACCGCGGCAGGCTGGCAGGCTCCTGGTGTCGTGTGCTACGTCCGCCTCCTGCGTTTCGGCGGATGCGTGAAGGTCAGCCGCTTGACCGAGAAGACGGAGCCGGTACCGGCCGCGAATGTAGCCGTGGCCGTCAGCCTGACACGCTTGGTCGCGGACTTGAAGAGCAGCCGCCCGGCCGCGGTCAGGCGAAGCGTGAGCGTCGCGCTACCGGGAGTCTTGAAGCTGTGGCTCGCGGAGGCGATCGTGACCGGTGTCGAGCCGGTCGGCGTCACCGTCCAGACGAGGCTCACCCCCGCCGCGATCGGACTCGTGAACAGGAACCTCTCGCGCCGCGTCCGGTCCAGCGTGACGATCGACGGCAGGTGCCGGGACGACAGGAGCTCGGCGTCCAACCTGGCGGTGATCACCCTGGTGCTCACGCCGGCGGCGATGTTGCCCTCGCCGTCGGCGGCCAGGCACAGCGACGCCGAGGGACATGCGACCGCGTTGACACCGCCGAGGCCGCTTAGCGTCCAGGTGGAGGCCGGCAACGCCGGGTCGAAGGACCCGAGCAGCCCCGAGATCCCGCCCTGCGTCTGCACCGATGCCAGACACAGCGACTGAGACTGGCACCAGATCCCGTACAGCGAGTCCGGCAGCGAGCGCGAGGCTTGCGACGTCGGCGTGGCGGGATCGAGCGTGATCGCCCGCCCCGCGTCCCCATCGACAGTCGCGCAAAATCCGATCGCCGGGCACGAGATGCCAAAGAGCGAGCTGAGTCCGCCTCCATCGGTCGGCGTGCTCGTCCACGGCAGCGCGGCGGTGGGATCCGTCGTGGTCAGCAGATTGCCGGAGAAGTCGACAGCCGCGCACAGCGCCACCGTCGGGCAAGAGATCCCGACCAGCGGAGGCTGGCAGGTCAGCCCGGTGCCGGTACAGCCGTAGCTCAAGTTGGTGTCCACGTGTGTCGCCGTCCATTCAGACGCGCCGCCGGTCGGGTCGGTCGACACCAGCGAGTTCCCCGCCGCGTCGACCGCGACGCACAGCGTCGTCGACGGGCACGAGATGCCGCGTACCAGCACCGATCCGGCGTTGTCGGTGTTGTTCTGCGTCTTGCTCGTGTCGACCCGAGCCACAGCCCACGAGGACACCCCGCCGCTCGGGTCCTGCGACGCGATCACGTTTCCCGCCGCATCGACCGCCACGCAGAGCGCAGTCGACGGGCACGAGATGCTCGTGATCTCACTGCTCCCGTCGATGTCGGCGGCATTCCAGGCGAGCGGGCCGCCCGCCGGATCTGTTGACCAGACAACGTACCCTCCCCGGTCGACCGCCACGCACAGGGACGTCGACGGGCATGAGATGCTGTCGATCGGCCGGGCGTCGGCCCCGCCAGGTGCGGTCCACAACAGTGGACCGGCGCTGCTGCCGACCGCGGGGGTGCCGGCGCGCGCGGCGCCGACGCTCGCCGTCAGCAAAGCCACCGCAACCAGCAGGCCGATTGCGGCGCGAGCAGGCTTGGGCGTGCGTGGGCACGAATGCAGGACAGCAGCGGACACGGTCTGAGTCGGTACGGCGGGCGCCGGCCACGGGCATGATCCAGCCTAGCGAGTGATGGCCGGCGGATGAACGGCCGTGTGACGTTGAACGGGCGTGTGACGTTGGTGTGACGCCCGCGCGTGATCATCGTCGGCGCGCTGTTGTTGCGACAGCGCGCAACAGGATCCGGAGAGTCAGAGGGAGGGCAGAGGAGTGATTTTCGTGATCGACAGGGATGCGGGCGCTGATCGTTGTCGCCGCGACCCGCAGTGGGTGAAATCGGCCTCCGCGCGGCGGCTTTCCGCGGTCTTGACGGTCTTGACGGCTTTGGCAGTGGCGTTGGGTGGCGCGGGCGCTGCGCGCGCGAGTTCGTTGTCCTGGTCGATCGTCCTGCAGCACCAGGGCTCGCTAAGCGACATCGCATGCCCGTCGACGAACCAGTGCGTCGTTGTCGGCGGAATCACCAGCAGCTTTGAGGAGATGTTCAATCCGGCCTCGCCGGGCACACCGACCCGGAACACGATGGATCCGACCGGCAACTTCTTCAAGAACGTGGCGTGCCCGTCGAGCACCCAGTGCACCGCGACCGACGACAACGAGCAGGAGGTCACGTTCAACCCCTCCAGTCCTGGGAATCCGGCGGCGGTCACGATCGACAACGCACCACTGATTTTGGGAAATGCGTGGGGCGTGCTCGGGATCTCGTGCCCAGCCGACAACCAGTGCACCGCTGTCGACTCGACGGGCCAGGAGGTCACGTTCAATCCGACCAATCCCGGCACACCGGCGCCGATGCCGATCGACGGCAGCGGGGTATACCTCTATGGCGTCTCCTGCCCGGCGATCAACCAGTGCACCGCCGTCGACGGTAATGGCAACGAGATCACGTTCAATCCTGGCACGGCTCCCTTCAGCAATCCACCGTCGGTGTCGAGTCCGGTCGCGATCGACGGCAGCCTCGGAGGTGGAATTAAGCCGACGTCGGTCACATGCCCCGCCGTGTCTCAGTGCACCGCAATCGAGAGCATGCTCAGCGGGGCCTTGTACGAGACGACGTTCAATCCCGAGTCGCCGGGGTCGCCGACGCCGATCTCGCTCGATTCGTCCAATGGATTTGGCTGGGCGGTCAGCTGCCTTTCGTTGACGCTATGTGCCGAAGCCGACGGGATCACGTTCGACCCGGTCTCGGGGAACCCGGTCGTTCCCGCTTCCAGCATCGGCGGTCAGGGCGGGATCGCATGTCCGTCCGCCTCGGAATGCGTGATGGTGAACCCATATGGCGACGTGTGGCTCGGCACGCCCGGTGAAACCGGCGGCGGCGGCGGTGGTGGCGGTGGTGGTGGCGGCGGCGGCGGTGCTGGCATCGGCTCGGCGGCGGTCGGCAAAATCACCGTCGCAGGCACAAGCGCAAGCGTGCCCGTCAGCTGCAAGGGGTCCGACTCCGACAGCTGCGCGGTCAAGCTGACGATGTCGGTCAGCGAGACTCTGAAGCACGGCAAGCTGATCGCTGTCAGCGCCGGCGCATCGCGCACCAACAAGGTGGTGGCGCTCAGCACCGCATCGGTCAAACTCGACGGGGGTCAGAGCAAGACGGTTGCGCTCGCGCTGAACCACGCCGGCAAGCGCCTGCTCGCCGAACGTCGCCGATTGACTGCCAAGCTCGTCGTCGCCGGTCCCACCGCCGTGATCCTCACCAAGCGCGTCACGTTCACGAGCGTCAGGAAGCACTGACACAGCATCCGTGGCTGGCCGCCCAGCGTCGTGTCGTTGGGCGCGTCGGCGGATGGGTGATCGCGCTTGGGGCGCTCACGCCCTTGGCGCGACGCGGATCGTCACGGATCCAGCGACCACGTCCGCGTTCGATCTGGTCGCCCTGGTCGCGCTTTGCTCCGGGGTTGTGTGCGTTGTAGTGCCGTGGAACAGGCTCTCGGCGCGTTGGTTGCATGTGATCCCGGTCGTCGTGACGATTGAAGTCGCCGTGGGAGCGCGGTTCGCCGGTGCGTACGGCGACATCGCGGCAACCTATTACGTGTTCATCGCGGCATTCGCCGCCTACGTTTCGTACCCGAGTTGAAATCGCTGCGCAGGTAGCGCTCGCCGTGGCCGCGTCCTGTCTTCCGCTGTTCAACCTGGACCCGCGCCACGGCGAAGTCGGGGCCCGAGTGTTTGTCGGCATCCTCTTGCTGATCGTGACCGGCGCGATGATGACCGCGCTGCACGAGGGGCTTGAGTCTCGCCAGCGGGAGCTGGAGGAACTGGCTGTTCGCGATCCACTCACCGGCGTCGGCAACTATCGCCTGCTGTCAGAGCGGCTCGACTACGAGATCGCGCGGCACTCCCGTACTGCGGAACCGATCACGGTACTGCTGTTCGATCTCGACGGGTTCAAGCACGTCAATGACACCTACGGCCACCTGATCGGCGACCGCGTGCTGTGCGAGGTGGCACACGCCCTCTCGACCGCATGTCTGGCGCAGGACACGCTTGCCCGCCAGGGGGGCGACGAGTTTTCGATCCTAGCCCCGGACACCACCGACGAGCAGGCGAGGCGGCTCGCGACACGCGCCCAGGAGGCTGTTGCCGCCACCACCAACGCCGCGGTGACGACCACGGTTGGCTGGGGCAGCTACCCGACGCCGAACGCCGACCCGGCGACGCTGCTCTCGCTTGCCGACGCAGACCTGCGGCGCGCTAAGTGCCACCGCCTGGCCGGCTCGCTGCGAGCGTCCGTCCCAGCTCATCGCGGGAGTGGATCGCCAGCTTCTGATAGACGTGGCGCAGGTGGTACTCGATCGTCTTGGGGCTGAGGAAGAGGGCCGTCGCGGCTTCACGCGTCGTCCTGCCACCGGCGAGCAGAATCGCGATCTGCAGCTCCTGCGGCGTCAGGTCGTCGATCGTGCTCGGGTCTCTTCGGCGGACTGTCACGCCCGTCGCGGCCAGCTCCGCCCGGGCGCGATCGATCCATGGGCGAGCGTCGAGGCGTTCGAACGTGTCGATCGCGGCTCGGAGCTGCTCGCGGGCCAGCACGCGGTTACGCGCTCGGCGAAGCCGCTCGCCGTAGGCCAGCCTCGTGCGTGCGGTTTCGTACACGTCGGGTGTCCGTTCGTGGTGGTCCAGCGCCCGCTCGAACAGGCTCGAGGCGTCGGCGTCGGGCGCGACCAGCGCCCGGCAACGCAGCGAGCGGGCCAGCGACCACGCCTGTCCCTTTGACTGTGCCGCGGCCGTGAACTCGGCCGTGAGCAGCTTTGCGTGAGTGCCGCGCCCCAGCCGCAGATAGGCGTCAACGAGGTCCGGCGCAGGTGACAGATCTGGGTCGGTGATCTGAAGCTCGCGTAGCAGCCGCTGCTGGTCCTCGAACTGCTCGGCGGCCTGCACGGCGTCTCCGAGCCCGAGCTCGAGTTCGCCGAGCGCCGCTGTGGCCCAGACTTCGAGCAGCTTCGTGCCGAGGCGGTGGCTGAGCTCGAGCGCCTCGGCGATGCACGCGCGGCACTCCGGCTCGCGCCCGCGGCGCGCCTGCAGCCAGCCCAGGCCGCTGAGCGCGAACACGAGGGCGGTCTGCTGACCGCCCTCGCGGGCCAGCTCGATCGCCTCACGGTAAGTCGCCTCGGCGATCGCCCAGCGATCGGTCGTGGCTTCGTCTCTCGCGATCAGGTTCAGGATGAACGGGAGCGCTCCGACGGCGGCGTGCTCGCGGGCGGTTCTGAGAGCGTGGTCGAGCAGCGCGCGCCCGGTGCCTGCCTCTCTGAGGAACACCGGGCCGATCGCCAGCCACGGCCCCAGCCGAAGATCTGCACGCAGCTCGGCCGAGGACTCGGCGAGCGAGATCGCCTCGTGGAGCGCTGCCGCTCCCGCGGCTGCGTCGCCCCCGACGATCCGCGCCGTGCCGACTGCGCTGGCGGCCAGAAAGCGATCGCGAACCGAGGCGTCGGCGCGAAGCGTTGCCCGTGCTCGTTCGGCAACGGACAGCATCTCCGTCGAGTTCCCGGCGTAGAAGCAGGCGACGGCGGCCTCGGCGAGCATCGCCACCGCCTGCTCTGGCGCAGCCCGCGCCGCGGCGCTCGTGAGGATCTCGTGGCCACGCATCACCGGCCCGCGCCGCAGCGCGATCTCGCCGGCGAGCTGATCGATCTCGACCAGCTCGCCCTCGTCGCCGGTGGACGCTCGACTCTCCTCGAGCAGTGACACGGCCCGGTCGGCGAGGCCGCCCAGCCATCCTGCCTCGGCCGCCTCCCGCAGCAGGCGCGCCCTCCGGTCGCTGCGGCCTGTCAGCCGTCCGGCCCGCTCGAACGCAGCTGACGCGGTCGCGTAGGCGCTACGTTCGCGCGCACGGGCGCCGGCCTGTTCGAGCGCCGCCGAGGCCGAATCGTCGACGCCGACCGCCGCCGCAGCCAGATGCCAGGCGCGGCGATCGATATCTCGATCCGGCAGCGCACCCGCAAGTGCGCGATGCATCTCGCGTCGCTGCGCGGCGGGCGCATCCGCGTAGATCGCTGAGCGGACGAGTGGATGGCGGAACTCGACGGACCCGGCGTCCAGCGTCACCAGGCCGGCGTTATCCGCAGCGTCCAGCGCCGCGAAGTTGATCCCGAGTGTAAAGGCGGCCCGCTCGAGCGTCGCCAGCTCGCCGCTGTCGCTGGTCGCGACGAGCAGCAGCGCACGCCTGGCGGTGTCGTCCAGCTGGTGCACCCGCCGTAGGAACGCTCGCGAGATCCGCGCCGACACGAGCAGTGGTGCCCCTTCGGGAGTGAGTACGAGATCGCCTTCGTCTCCGGCGAGTTCGAGCATTCCGAGCGGGTTGCCGGCTGTGGCGTCGTGTAGTCGTCGCACCGTCTCGGGCGCCAGTTCGTGCAGGAGCAGTGCCGACTCGTCGCCATTGAGGCCGCCGATCCGGAGCGTCGGGAGGTCCGCGCCGTCGAGCAGCGACGGCTCGCCGTCGCGAACCGCGATCAGCGCCGCGATCGGGTCGGCCACCAGCCGGCGGACGGCGAACAGCAGTGCCTGCGCGCTCGAAGCATCGAGCCAGTGAGCGTCGTCGATCAGGACCGCAAGCGGCGCCTTCTCGGAATAGGCGGCAAGTAGGCTGAGCGTCGCCGCGCCGACCGCGAATCGCTCCTGCGCCAGCCCGGGTCGTAGAGCCAGCGCGCCTTCGAGCGCAACCGCCTGCGGCGGCGGGATCTTTCCGATCATGACCAGCGCCGGGCGGAGCAGTTCCAGCAGTGACGCAAACGGGATCTGAGCCTCAGACTCGATCCCGCGAGCGCGCAGCACCTGCATCCCGGTGGCGTAGCCGGCGGCATGGTCAAGCAGCGCCGTCTTGCCGATCCCGGGTTCCCCGGTCAGCGCGAGGCGCGCACTGGCACCCGATCGCGCCATGTCCAGCGCCTGCTCGATTTCCAGGCGTTCTTGCACACGGCCGAAGAGCACTGTCAGAGTCTAGATCTAAAGGGCTGCTAAAGAGACTGCTGTGGCCGGCCGAAGACTAGGTGCCCCCCGGAAGCGAACCGGGCTACCGCCGACGTAGGGTCGATCTCGAAAACGACCCTTAGGAGGGTGAAGTGAGCACACTTGAGCAGCCGCCGACCGAGGTCGATGGCGACAAGCTTATGCAGTTCGTCTTTCGAGCTGTTGACGAGGTCGGCGCGACGTTGAACTCCGCGCTGGTTGTGATGGGCGATCGGCTCGGGCTCTACCGGGCCCTGGCCGGAACCGGGGGGCTCTCGCCCGCCGAACTCGCGGACCGCACGGGGACGGCCGAGCGCTACGTGCGTGAGTGGCTGGGCGCCCAGGCAGCTGGCGGCTACGTCACCTACGACCCCGACAGTGGCCGCTACACATTGCCGCCAGAGCAGACCGTTGCGCTCACCGACTCGTCCAGTCCGGCCTACCTACCGGGTTTCTTCCAGATCGCCGTTGGCTCGGTTCTCGACTCACCGAAGATCGTCGAACTGGCGCGCACGGGCGAGGGCTTCGGCTGGCACGAGCACGTCCACGACGTCCACGAGGGCTGTGAGCGGTTCTTCAGGCCGGGCTACAACGCCCACCTGATCGCCGAGTGGCTGCCCGCGCTCGACGGCGTGGTGGGCAAGCTCGAGCGGGGCGGGCGCGTGGCCGACGTCGGCTGCGGCCACGGCGCCTCGACGATCCTGATGGCGCAGGCGTTCCCCAACTCGAGGTTCATCGGCTCCGACTACCACGACGGTTCGATCGAGACCGCCCGCGCGCGAGCGCAGGAGGCGGGGGTGGCCGACCGGACTGAGTTCCACGTCGCGGCGGCCTCGGCGTACAGTGGTGATGACTACGACCTTGTGACGATGTTCGACTGCTTGCACGACATGGGAGACCCGGTCGGTGCCGCGCGCCACGTCCGCGAGACGCTCGCGCCCGGTGGGACCTGGATGATCGTCGAGCCCAACGCCGGTGACCGGATCGAGGACAACCTCAACCCGGTCGGCCGCGCCTTCTACGCATTCTCGACCCTGCTTTGCACGCCTGCCTCCCTCTCGCAGGACGTCGGGCTCGCGTTGGGTGCGCAGGCTGGTGAGGCACGGATCCGCGACGTTGTGCAGGCCGGCGGTCTCACCCGCTTTCGGCGGGCGGCTGAGACCCCGTTCAACCTCGTCTTCGAGGCGCGTGCGTGACCGCAGCGGGGGAGCGGATCGCGGCGCCCGCGGGCTCTACGGGGCCCGCGGGCGCCGGCCCGCGCTCGCAGACACGTGCGCGCTACCCCGACCAGGAGGGGTACGTCGACCGGGCCGGGGTTCGGATCTTCTGGGAGTCCTACGGAGACGGCGACACGACGCTGCTGCTGCTTCCGACCTGGTCGATCGTCCACTCGCGCTGCTGGAAGCCGCAGATCCCGTTCCTTGCCCGCTACTCCCGGGTGATCACGTTTGACGGGCGGGGCAATGGCCGGTCCGACCGGCCGGCGGGAGCTGAGGCGTATACGACCGAGGAGTTTGCGGCCGACGCGCTCGCAGTCATGGACGAAACCGGAACGCAGACCGCCTCGCTTGTCGCGCTCTCCTGCGGAGCGCTGTGGGCGACCGTGCTCGCCTCCGAGCATCCGACGCGGGTGCGGCGGATCGCCTACATCGCGCCGGCGGTCTCGCTCGCCCCCCATTTCCCCGAACGAGAGCAATACGCGTTCGACGCGCCGCTCGACACCGACGAGGACTGGGCGAAGTACAACAGCTTCTACTGGCAGCGGGACTACGGCGGCTTCCTGGACTTCTTCGCCGGAAAGTGTCTGAGCGAGCCCCATTCGACCAAGCAGATCGAGGACTTTGTCGCCTGGGCGCAGGACACGACTCCCGACGTTCTGGCCGACACCGTTCGAGGGCTCATCCTCGGTGGACACAAGCGCTGGCGGGAGCACTGCGGCCGCGTGCGCTGCCCGACGCTGGTCATTCACGGCGACGACGACCTCGTACGACCCCATGCACAGGGTGCGGCTCTCGCTCAGGCGACCGGGGGCCGGCTCGTCACCCTCGTTGGCGCCGGACATCTCCCGAACGTGAAGGACCCGGTCAAGGTCAACCTGCTGCTGCGCGAGTTCCTCTGCGCGCCACACCCGATCGCTCGGACTGGGGGGCGGCGATGGGTCCGCGCTGCCTCGCGGCGCAGGCGAGTGCTGTACGTGTCCTCGCCGATCGGACTTGGCCATGCCCGGCGGGACCTCGCGATCGCCGACGAGCTGCGCAGGCTCCGCCCAGACCTCGAGATCGACTGGCTGGCCCAGCATCCCGTGACGTCGGTGCTCGAGCCACGCGGCGAGCGAATCCACCCCGCCAGTGCACAACTGGCCAGTGAGTCGGCCCACATGCAGGCCGAGTCCGACGGCCACGAGCTGCCCTGCTTCGAGGCGTTGCGACGAATGGACGAGATCCTGCTCGCCAACTTCATGGTGTTCCTCGATGTCGTCGGAGCGGAGCAGTACGACGTCTGGATCGGCGACGAGGCATGGGACGTCGATTACCACCTGCACGAGAACCCCGAGCTCAAATCGGCAGCCTACGTGTGGCTGACCGACTTCGTCGGCTACCTGCCGATGCCCGACGGCGGCGAGCGCGAAGCATTTCTGACCAGCGACTACAACGCAGAGATGATCGAACAGATCGCCCGCTACCCGCGCGTCCGCGACCGGGCGATCTTCGTCGGCGAGCCCGACGACATCGTCCCAGACAGCTTTGGCGATGGATTGCCGGCGATCCGCGACTGGACCCAACAGCACTTCAGCTTCTCGGGTTTCATCAGCGGCTTTGACCCTGCTCAACTCTCGGACCGATCAGCAGTACGAGCCGAGCTCGGCTACTCCCCGGCGAGCAGGTCTGCATCGTCAGCGTCGGCGGCTCGGGCGTCGGCGCCGACCTCCTGCGGCGGGTGATCGCCAGCTTCCCCGAGGCGAAGCGCCTGGTGCCGAGGTTGCGCATGATCGTCGTCGCCGGGCCTCGGATCGACCCCGCTTCGCTACCGAACTCCGATGGACTCGAGATCCTGCCGTACGTGCCCGACCTGCACAGGCACCTCGCGGCATGCGACCTGGCGGTCGTGCAGGGCGGGCTCACGACCTGCATGGAGCTGATCGCGAACCGGCGGCCCTTCATCTACTTCCCGCTGCGCCACCACTTCGAACAGAACCTCCACGTCGCGCACCGTCTC
Organism: uncultured Solirubrobacterales bacterium; assembly: GCA_963742025.1. Classification (GTDB taxonomy): domain Bacteria; phylum Actinomycetota; class Thermoleophilia; order Solirubrobacterales; family Solirubrobacteraceae; genus Palsa-465. The sequence goes on along the minus strand of CAVUKF010000001.1, from coordinate 46,456 downwards.
GAGCGCTACGGCGCCACCGGACGCTTGGACTTCGACGACTCCCCGCCGGAGGCGATCGCAGCCGCGATCGCCCGGGAGATCGGCCGCAGGCCCGACTACCGCCCGGTAGCCACGGACGGCGCGGCCCGCGCCGCGGCACTGATCAACTCACTCATCTGACCTGCGCCGCCTCGCTCACCGGAAACTCGTAGTAGTCCTCGGTGGTCGTTTGGACGAACCCGAGAGAGGTGTAGAGGCCGAGCGCATGCTCGTTTTCGACCGCGACCTCAAGACCGATCTGCCGCACACCCTGATCTCGGAGTTCACGACACACCCTGCGCAGAACGTCCCGACCGATGCCACGGCCCTGCAAGACTGGGTCCACGGCGAACCCATAGACACTGCCGGTGTCACCGTCGCGTGTCACCCGGACCGTGCCGACGACGAGGCGATCGAGCTCCACCACGATGGTTCGCTCGGAGTTCTCCGCCAAGCGGTCGGCCAGATCAGTCGGGGGTTCGCCGAACGCGGCAGCGAGCAACCGCGAGACCTCGGAGGCATCTGCCGGCGTCGCGGTTCGCAACCTGAGCCTCGCATCGGTCGGGCCCTCAGTCGGCGCGCCCTGGAGCACGAGGGCGTGTTCTGAGTGCTCGAGCCGCGCGGCTCTGCTCCGGGCGAACTCCCGCCCGGCAGCCGACCCGCGGGGAGTCACGAGCAGCGCCCGCCGGTACCTGCGCTCGCGACAGATCGGCACGGCGGCGTCAAGGAGCTTGGTCGCAATCCCGCGACGTCGCGCGGCGGGATCGACCATGCCGGCAATCTCGACCGTCGGTCCTCCGAAGGCGTACAGACCCAGGAATCCCAGCAGCCGGCCATCCTCTCGCCAGAGCACGTCCTCGACGTCTCGTGCATCACGAGTCCTGAGCACGCTCCACTCGAGCTTCAGCCGGCCGCCGTCGGCCGCCAGAACCCTTGCCTCCATTTCGGCCAACGCGCGCAGCTCATCTGGGGATAGGCCGCGGGCGAGCTCGATCATGGTTGTCCAACATAAACCGTCGGTGTCTCGACTTGCCGCGTGACGGGCGCCACGTGTGCCGCGGTCTGCGCATCTGTGCCCTAGAAGTTGGTAGGTCTCAGGCGGCGTTCTGCGCGGTGTCTGCGCGTCTGGGAGGTGTGGCGGTTGGCTCTGGAGCAAGTTGTCGCGGCCGTGATCTGCGCCGGGAGGCGCGCCGCCGGCGCGTTCCTGCTGGTGGGGGTTACCATCTTGGGTTCGGTCGGGGTGGCGCGCGCGGCCGGCCCCAATCCGGTTTTCATGGAGTTGCCGGCGTCTGGCAGCAGCGAGCTGCAGAGCGCCCGCGAGGGTGCGGCCGCGGCTGCGCTGCCCGGTGGGCAGGTGCTGATCGCCGGGGGCCTCGACGGCAACACGTTCCTGCAGAGCGCGGAGCTGTTCGACCCGTCCACGGACACGTTCACGGCACTGGCGGCGTCTGGCAGCAGCGAGCTGCAGACCGCTCGTGAGGGTGCGGTCGCGGCGCCGCTGCCCAATGGCCAGGTGTTGATCGCCGGGGGTGCCAACTCGGGCGGTATCCTGCAGAGCGCCGAGCGCTTCGATCCCTCCACGAACACGTTCACGGCGTTGGCGCCGTCCGGCAGCAGCGAGCTGCAGACCGCTCGTGAGGGTGCGGTCGCGGCTCCGCTGGCCAATGGCGAGGTGCTGATCGCGGGGGGCTTTGACGGCAACAGCTACCTGCAGAGCGCGGAGCTGTTCGACCCGTCCACAGACACGTTCACGGCACTGGCGGCGTCTGGCAGCAGCGAGCTCCAGACCGCTCGGGACGGTGCCGTGGCGGCATCCCTGTCCGGCGGGCAGGTGCTGATCGCCGGGGGCTTCGACGGCACCAACTTCCTGCAGAGCGCCGAGCTGTTCAACCCGTCAACGGACACGTTCACCGCGCTGCCTGCCTCTGGTGGCAGCGAGCTGCAAGCCGCTCGCGAGGGCGCGCTCTCGGCGCCGCTGGCTGATGGGCGGGTGCTGAGCGCCGGGGGGTTCGACGGCGGCGACTTCCTGCAGAGCGCCGAGCTGTTCGACCCGTCGACGGACACGTTCACCGCGCTGCCTGCCTCTGGTGGCAGCGAGCTTCAGGCCGCTCGCGAGGGCGGCGTGGCAGTAGCGCTACCCGGTGGACGCGTGTTGATCGCCGGGGGGTTCGACGGCGACGACTTCCTGCAGAGCGCCGAGCTGATGGTGCCCGGAGCCCCGAGCGCGTCGATCTCCTCGCCGCCGTCGGGCGGAACGTATGCGCAGGGGCAGTCGGTTCCGACAAGCTTCACGTGTGCGGAGGGCGTCGGGGGCACCGGGCTCTCCTCTTGCGATGACAGCACCGGTACCAGCACGCACAGCGGGGGATCCGGGCACCTGGATACCTCCGCCCTCGGCCCTCACACCTACACGATCAACGCCACCAGCAGCGACGGGCAGACCGCAAGTGCGCAGATCAGCTACACGGTCGTGGCGGCGCCCCCCGCTCCGCGCCCGCCTTCGGCGTCGATCTCCGTGCCGGCGTCGGGCAGGAACTACACGGTCGGGCAGTCGGTCCCGACACGCTTCTCATGCTCTGAGGGCGCCGGTGGCCCCGGGTTGTCCTCCTGCGATGACAGCAACGGCGTCAAGACCTCCAGCGGCGGATCCGGGCATCTCGATACGTTGACCGCGGGTCCTCACAAGTACACGGTCACAGCCACGAGCAGCGACGGGCAGACCGCAAGTGCGCAGATCAGCTACAGGGTCAAACGATCCACACCTCGGTTGAGCGGGCTGAGGCTGTCCGTGCGGGCATTCCTGGCCGCGGCCAGCGGCCCGACGATCACAACCAGCCCCGAGGCGGGCGTGATGATCCGTTATCGCGACACGCTCGCCGCCCGCAGTACCTCGACGGTGCTGCACTGTGCCGGCTCGCGCGGTCGTTGTGGCAAGCCGGCGACTGTCGGTACGTTCTCCCATCGTGATCGCGCCGGCATCAACACCCTGCGCTTCACCGGCCGTCTGCACGGCCACGCCCTCGCACCAGGCCGCTACCTGCTGACGGTGACCGCCACCCTCGCCGGCCAGCGCAGCGCCGCCCTCACAGCAGCTTTCGTGATCCTGACGCCAACCTCAGTCTGCATGGACTACGACCACGACGGCGACTGCGACCCGAACGAACACACAGCGGCCACGCCGGCGTGTGGTGCCCAGTGCATCGACTTCTCGAGCGCGCTGTACGGCACCTCGAGCGATCCGGTGTTCGTGCTCGCCGACGTGCCTGAGGCCCAGAACACCGGTCAGCCGCTGACGCTCGCCCAGCCGAGCAACGTCAATTCCGGGGAGGACTTCACGCTCCAGAACGAGGGCCCGGTTCAGGACTTCATCGATGCCAACCTGATCGCGACCGGCATGGCGCCCTATGCCTCGCTCAACGCGTACGAGTTTGAGTACGCGCCGTTCGGCGTGGGGACTGGCGACTGCGTCGGCGTCCCGACCACTCCCGCCAACGGCACACAAGTTGGCCTTGAACCCTGTGGACTCACCGCCAAGACGATCTGGATCATCGACTCCACCACCCCGATCACCAGCGCCGACGCCGCGCTGATCAACGGGGCGACCGACAGCAACTTCTCCGACCCGTTCGTGCTGAGCACCCTCGCGCCGGGCTTCCCGCTGTTCACCTCGACGATCCATATGACGAGTGGCAGCACGGTGTTCGCAAACCAGCTTTGGGGCGCAGAAACGGGCCCTGTCGGGTAGGCGGCTGACGCAGGCGGTCGCCGAAGCGCGCAGCGCGGTATGCGTCCGCCGGGATCGGGCGGCGAGGCGTGCGAGATCGGGCGGCGAGGCGTCCGAGACCCTCAGCGCTCGAGCGCCCCGCCGGTCACGGTCGTGACACCGACGGTGCTCGTCGCGAGGACCGTCCCTGTACTCGCGTTCGCATGCCTGGCATGGATGCGATTCAGCACGAGATCGTCCGCCTGGCCATCGGCGCCGTGGTCGCCGGTCACAGTCGAGGCGGCGACCTCGAGCGTCGCCACCGTTGCGCCGCCGCGCGCGATCGTGTTCCCGAACGCGAGGCTGTAGATCCCGCCACCGGCCGCTGCGCCGCCCTTAGCCGTGTTCTCACCGATCGTGGAGCCGCTCACCGACACCGTTCCATCGACGTTGAAGATCGCCCCTCCAAGGCCGTCCCCGGCGGTTCCGTCAGCGGACGACGCGTCGCCGGCGCCGCCGATCGCGCTGTTGGCAGACATGGTTGAGTCAGACGCCGAAACGGTACCGAACAGCGAAAAGACCGCGCCACCCATTCCCGCTCCGCCCCCACCCCCATTCCCGTTTCCGTGCCCGGCGCCGAAGCCGCCGTTTCCGTCGTTGCCGCCGTCGCCTGAACCCGCGCCGCCCCCGCCGAAGCCACCGTTGCCGCCACTGCAGCCGCCGCTGTCGCAGCTCGCCTGTGAACCGCCGCCGGCGAAACCGCCGCCAGATCCGGTCGCATTGGCGCCCAGCGCCCCACCACCGCCGACGCCGCCGCCACCGCCGCCGCCGACACCGTCACCGTTGGGCCCGCCGAAGATGTGGGGGGCGCCGCCGCGATGACCGAACGCGCCACCGGCGCCATCGTCATCGTCGCCGTTCCCACCGTAGCCGCCGTCGCCACCACCGCCGCCAAAGCCGCCCTTGCCGCCGGGCACCCCCCCTGACGCGCCGCTGTGACCAGGATCCGCTGCCCGGAAGCCACCGCCGCCGCCGGCGTCACCATCGTTGGCGCGACCGCTGAGATCGGCGTTCTCGGCACCACCGGCACCGCCGTGCGCACCAGGGGCCGACCCGCCGAAGCCTCCATCGGGCCCGATCCCGCCACCGCTGCCGTCGAGCACAGGGCGGCTCCCCGTTGCGCCTTGCGCCTCGTTGCCGCTCAGGGTGACGTGCCGCAGGGCGAGCACCCCCTGGTTGAAGATCGCGCCGCCCATCCCGGCGCCACCTCCGCCCCCACCAGATGCACCGCCCAGCGCCAGTCCGTTGGAGAGGCTCAGGTTCTCCAATGTCAAATGACCCACCGGGATTCCCGACAACCCGCCGGACACGTAGAAGAACCGGAAGCCCGGGGTCTCGCTCGCGGTAGATCTGGTGATCGTCGCGCCGTTGCCAACGATCGTCACCGCAGCGGAGATCGGAGGCAGCCCGTCCGGCCCGAACCAGTAGTCATCGATCGCGCTCAGCGTGTACACGGCGCCGGCAGCAAGCCTGACCTTGTATGGCGACCCGCGGCCCCTGACCCTCCGCCTGCAGTCACGGGACGCGTTGGCTCCGCCTGGCTCAGCTCTGGTTCCCAACGCCGGGTTGGACGCCAGGTCTGCGACCACGAGCGCATCACGCAACGTGCAGCGCCCCGCACCGCCGTCACCAAGCCCTGCGGCGAGGCTCGAGACCGAAATCGTGGTCGCGCCAAACGCAGCAGCGCAACCGAAGCACGGGACGATCACAACGGCCACGAACACCACACGAGTTGCGAGGGCGCGCAACCGGGCTGCGCGCCCCAGTCCACTGATCAGCATCGCGGCATCATCTCATTCCGCGGGCCGTGCTTCCGCACGGATACGACCGCCATGGCGCCCCGGGCCCGATGCGCCCCCGAATCCGCTGCTCACTGTCCCGCGACGAAACGGGCCACGATCGCCTTGGTGATTACGCCGTGGGTGACGCCGGCGCACGCGTCGCCGGCCTGCAGCACCCGCGGCTGATGCAGGTTTATCCCCGCGCCGGCGACCATCTCGTGGGTCAACCGGCCGCCACTGGTCGGGTCGGGGAAGGTCGGGAAGCCGTGGCTGCGTATGCAACGGGCGAATGCAAGCAGCGCGGCGGTGTGCGCCTGATCCTGCGCAGCGCTCTGGTCCGGGGGACCGTATGGGTCCAACCGTGCGCAGGCTGTTCCGGCCGCCTTGAACTGGGGGCTGCCGGGATCCGCGGCGGCCACTTGTTCCTTCAAGATCTGTCCGCTGCTGTCGGGGTCGGGAAAGTTCGGCACGCCGTGGGAGTGCATGCAGTGTGAGTAGGCGAGCGCTGTGCTCTGTTTCGCGGCCGTCGACGTACTCGTGGCGGAGCCGCCGCCACAGGCGCAGACAAGCACCGACAAGGCAATCCCGGCGACGAGCGTGGTGAGGGTGGATGAACAGCGGTGGCGCATCATGGCCGACTCCTGTCAGTCGTCAGAGAGGGAGGGGTGCCGAAGTCCGGCGCGAGGTCCGGGGCCGACGCGTCTGCAATCGGCGCACGCGGCTCGCCGGCTGCCGGCCGCGGCGCCGCGCGCCGCCCGACGCGCCAGACCGTCGCACAGATCAGCGCCAGCCCCGCGAGCAGGAAGATTCCGGTCTCGAGCGCCTGCAGCGGCCAGTAGTGGCTTGCCGGCTGGTAGGTGACGAGCTGCCGCAGGTGATGCGACAGCGCGACGCTGGCAGCGGACGGCAGGCTCCGCTGCCCGCCAGACCCTTGAAGCTCGGCAGTTGGCCCGTCGCAGTCTTCGGGCAGACGCGAACCAGCAGATCGTGCAGCTGCGCCGTGCTGACGGCATGGTGGGCATGATCCAGAAGCGTTGCCGAGGTCGTCCAGGTGTTGGCGATCGGGGGTGGCGCCGCAACGACGCTGACACCCGAGGGGCTCGAGGTGAACCCGACGCCTTTCCCCAGCGCTGTGGAAACCAGGACCTCCTTGGCCGGGAGGAGGTGCGGTCGGACCCAGAGCGTGAAGACGATCCGGACTGCGACGAAGCCGAAGCAGCGTCACCCCCATCGCCGGCAGCGTGCGGCGCGTCACCGCGCCGGCCGCGACGCCGAGCGCGAACGCGAAGCCCGCGTAGCCGATCGCGACGACCCCGCGTGCGGTGAACACGCTCGGGTCGAAGCGATTCATGTTGACGGCGTCGAGCGGCGCGAACCACCAGCTGACGAGCCAGCTCGCGAGGCCGCGACGCCGAGCGCGGCGACGCCCGACGAGCGCGACCCTGACCGACAGCCAGCGCCGGCGCGTGACGCTCTGCGTCCAGGCGAGGCGGTAGGTCCCGCTCTCGAGCTCGCGCGCGAGCAGCGGCGCGCCCCAGAACATCCCGAGCAGCGCCGGGACCGCGAGCAGCGCGGGGCCGAGCAGGTCCGCCAGGACCTTGTCGTGCGCGCTCAGCGCTGCACAACCGTCGATGCGTGCGAGCGCAGTGCGTGCCGCCGAGCGAGCTGTAGACGTCGCGCAGGTGCAGGCCCGTCACGAGCACGAGCACGGCGAACGCAGCGAGCAGGCCGAGCGTGACGAGCGCCTGCGTGCGGAACTGGCGCCAGGCGACCCAGATCATCGGCCGATCCTCGGCCGCGCGGCATCCTCTGCCGGGCGGCCCATGTAGGCGAGGACGATGTCCTCGAGGCTGACCTCCTCGACGCTCCAGGCCGGGTCGATGATCGGCTCCTCGGTGCGGACGAGCAGCGTGCTCTGGCGATCGGTGTGGGTCTCCTCGATCACCTGCTGGCTTGCCGGCAGCCGCGCACCGTCGCGACGCGGCCCGCTCAGCCGGCGGTGGGTGGCGAGCAGCTCGTCGACCTCGCCGCGGAGCTGGACGCGACCCTCGGCGAGCAGGATCAGGTAGTCGCAGACGCGCTCGAGGTCGGCGACCAGGTGCGAGGAGAGCACGACGCTCACCGCGTGCTCGGCCGTGAACTCCATCAGGCCCTGGAGGAACTCGCGGCGCGCGAGCGGGTCGAGGCCGGCGACCGGCTCGTCGAGCACCAGCAGCTCGGGCCGCTTGGCGATCGCGAGCGTCAGCGCGAGCTGCGCGCGCTGTCCGCCGGAGAGCGTGCCGGCGCGCTGCGCGCGGTCGAGACCGAGCCGCGCGATCCGCGCCTGCGCGAGCGCCGCGTCCCAGCCCGGGTTGAGCGCGGCGCCGAGGCGCAGATGGTCGGCGACCGACAGCGACGGGTACAGCGGCGTCTCCTGCGCGACGAAGCCGACGCGCGCGAGCTGCGCCGGCGTTGCCGCGACCTCCTCGCCGAGGACGGCGATCGATCCCGCGCTCGGTTCGATCAGGCCGACCGCGAGATGCAGCAGCGTCGTCTTGCCGGCGCCGTTGGGCCCGACGAGACCGGCGACGTGGCCGGCCGGGACCTCGAGCGTGCAGCCCGAGAGCGCCCAGCGGCGCCCGTAGCGCTTGCCGAGGCCGCGCGTCGCCAGCGCGACGCTCACGCTACCCCCTCGATGCGGGCGGAGCGAACAGCGTCGCGAAACAGCGCCTCGATCGACTCCTCGTCAAGGCCCGCGCGCCGCGCCTTGACGATCCAGCCGCGCAGCTCGCGGCGCAACGGCCCGTGCGCGGCGATCGAGGGATCGGCGAGCGAGCCGGTGACGAACGTGCCGACGCCGGGTCGCGCGGCGACCAGGCCGGCGTGCTCGAGCTCGCGGTAGGCCTTCAGCACGGTGTTCGGGTTGATCGCGAGCCGCGCGACGACCTCCTTGACCGTCGGCAGCTGGTCGCCCTCGCGCAGCAGGCCGAGACGCAGAGCGTGGCGAACCTGCTGAACGATCTGCATGTACGGCGAAACGCCGGAGCGAGAGTCGAGGTGGAACTCGATCACAGATCCTCCATAGAACTAGTCTCATAGCACTTTAGATGACTAGGCGAGGATCGTCAAGTGTGGAACCTGTCTGCCCGGCACCGGGCTCGCCGGCCCGGCGCCGAGCGGGTGACGCTCAGGTCTTCACGCGACGCGCCGAAGAGCGTTGCGTCTGGCGTACTCGACTGCGAGCGTGCCGGCCTCGATCGCGCTGGCGATCGAGACCTCCGCGAGACAGCCATGAGCCGCAACCTGGTCGCCGCATAAAAAGACACCATCCCCGCGATCGACCGACGGCCGCTCACGCCAGGTGCTGCCCGGCAGGTCCAGCGCACCGCTGCGGCCGTCCATCACCTGGCGCCTGCGCCAGGTGACACGCTCGCGCCACTCCTCGAAGGAGAGGTCGAGCATCCGCTCCAGTCGCTCGCCGGCGTGATCGGCGCTCTCGCCTGGACGGATCGGCATCTGGGCCTGGATCAGCTGTTCCCCCGCGGGCGCAAGCGAGGCGTCCTGCGCGTTGTAGCGCTCCGCCCAGCCGGCACTCGCGAGGTCGGAGATGATCCACGGATCGCCGCGCTCCTCACGCAGACCGAGGTCCAGGCACACGGTGCTGCCGCTGAGCCACTGCAGGCTCTGATCGTTCAGGAGCCGCCGCGCGTCGGTCAGCTCGAGCGCAACGATCACCGGGCTGACCGGAACCGCGTCGACGCGCTCGCCGGTCACGATCGTCACCCCCAATGATCTGGCGCGGCGCTCCAGGGCGTCGATCAGGCTGCCCCAGCCGCCGACGATGAACCGCACCGGCGGAGTGGCACTCAGCAACAGTCGCTGGCTGCGCTCCCAGACGAAGGCCGCCGACAGCTCGCCGGGGTCGTGGTGGAAGGTGTACACGCCGGCCGCGCAGGACAGCATGTCGGCCGTGCGCGAGTCGCTGTGGTCGGTCACCCAGGAGCGGAAGTCCTGGTCGACCGGTGCCAGCCGCCCCCGCAAGCGCAGCCCTGGCGGAATCAGGGTGATCGGCGGGGTGCGGTGGATCGCCTGTTCGTAGTGGAAGCGATAGCCGGTCAACCGCGGCCTTGCCAGCGGCGGCATCAGGTGACGCTCACTGAGCCAGTCCCAAAGCGGGCCGCCCCTGTAGATCGCGTGGGGCCCGAGGTTCGCCTTGTATGGACCGTCGGTGCTGCGAGCGCGACCACCGAGCTGATCATGCGCCTCGAACACCCGGACGCCGGCGCCGCGCTCGGCGCAGGCGATCGCCGCGGTCAGTCCCGCGAGCCCTCCTCCGATGATGGTGATGTTGGACATGGCAGCACCGTAGCTCTCAACTGGACTCGCGTACAGTTCCAGTTATGGGACCTTCTAAAGGGCCAGTTGGCCTGCTGGTGCCGCTTGACCGCGACGGCGACCTTCCGCTGCACGAGCAGCTCGAGCGCGAGCTGCGTGGCGCCATCCGTGACGGACGACTCCGCGCCGGGGCGCGGCTGCCGTCCAGTCGCGGCCTGGCCGCCGAGCTCGGGATCTCGCGTGGGGTCGTGACGAGCGCTTTCGCACAGCTCGCCGCCGAGGGCTACCTTGACACGCGCCAGGGGGCGCCCAACCGGGTCGCGCGCGGCGTGCGAGCGCAGAGCTCACCGCCGCAGGCACCGGCGCTGGTGCCGCGCTACGCCTACGACTTCGCTCCAGGGGTGCCTGACCTGGCCGCATTCCCGGGCGACCGTTGGCTGCGCTCGCTCCGGACCGCGTGGCGCGAGGCGCCGCATGATGCGATCGGCTACGGCGATCCGCGTGGGGTCAGAGAGCTGCGTGAGGCACTGGCCGACTACCTCGCTCGCGTCCGGGGCGTGGTTGCCGATGCCGAGCATCTGCTTGTCTGCAACGGCTTCCGCCAGGGACTGTCGCTCACCTGCCGCTGGCTGCGTGGACACGGCATCGAGCACGTCGCGTTGGAGGATCCGGGCTGGCACGCGCAGCGCCTGATCGTCGAGGAGGCCGGGCTCGCGGTCACGCCGATCCCGGTCGACGCCGACGGCATCGAGATCGACGCTCTGATCCGCAGCGGCGCCGACGCCGTCGTCGTCACGGCCACCCACCAGTTCCCGACGGGCGTCGTGTTGAACGCCGAGCGGCGAGCGGCGCTGATCGAATGGGCCGAGCGTGGCGACCGGCTGATCATCGAGGACGACTACGACGCCGAGCTCTGTCGCGACCGCGTCGGCGCTCTGCAGGGGCTCGCCCCGGATCGCGTTCTCTACATCGGTTCGGCGAGCAAGCGGCTGGTGCCCGGCATGCGTCTCGGGTGGATGATCCCGCCGTCATGGCTGTCCTGGGCGCTGATCAGCGCCAAGGCGATCGAGGACGCCGGCTCGGAGATCGCCGGCCAACTTGCACTCGCTGACTTCATCGCGCGCGGCGAGCTCGAGCGGCACCTTCGGCGGATGCGGCTGCTCTACGCCCAACGCCGTCAGACGCTGCTGGGCGCCATGTCGCGTCAACTCCCCGAGTGGCGTGCTCGACCATCGGCCGGCGGCCTGCATGTGCTCGTCGAGTTGCCGGCCACCGACGACGAGGCGGCCGTGCTCGCGGCCGCCGCCCGCCACGGTGTCGGCGTCGAGGGCCTGTCACTGCACAGCTACCTCGGGGACTGCCCTCCCGCCCTGCTGCTCGGTCACGCGCAGATGGCAGACCCGGCGATCGAGCGCGGGGTGGCGCTGCTCGGCGATGCCGCCCGCGCGTCGCGCGCTGCGCGCACCTCAAGCTGAGGGTGAGGGTGAGCCATGCTCGATGCCCTCGAGCATGAAGATGCGCCGCAGAATCGCGAGCGAGGCGGCGTAGGTGGAGTCCATCCCGAAGTAGCTGAGACCACGCGCACCCAGGGTTCGTGCCTGGGTGAACGGCGTGTCCGACGCGTAGTGGATGACGCCGAAGTCGATCGGCAGCTTCGCGAAGTTGACAGCCTCGCCAACCGGATGGCGCTCGAGATCGGCGATCTCGTAGATCGCGCTGCAATAGGGTCCGGCCTCCATCTCGATCACCGTGAACGCCTCTCGGTAGTAGACGTCGAGGTAGCTCCGATTCTGTAGAAAGGTCGAGCGCACCGTCACCGCGCGCTGGTTGTCGAGTCCGGTGCCGAAGCGGAGATCCGGCTGGATGTCGTCGACGCGGAAGGCATTGTCGAGCCAGAAGGTTGAGCTCGAGTGCTCGTCATAGACGACGTTGGAGATCATCACATCGCCGACATCCGCGTTGAGCGTCGCCGCCTTCCCGAGCAGGTACACGCCCTTCAGGTTCTCGACGTCGATCGCCACCTCGCGCAGGATGTTGTACGCGGCAAGGCCGAGCGGGTAATCGATGTTGACGATCACGGCGCTGCTGGCGCGCAGGTCGGCGCCGTCGACCCTGCCGAGGCGCGGATCCATCCGCTCGGGCTGCACACGCTCGAGCGGGATGATCTGCACAGGCACCCGCAGCGAGGTGCGCGCGGGAAGGTGGGTGACACCGGCGGCCCGCTCGGCCCGGCGGCGCTCGGCGCTGCGCTGTTCGGTGATGTCGAAGTAGTCGCGCGCGACGAAGTACAGGAAGTTCTCCCACGATCCGGCGGTTTCCCCGTCACGAAACGCTCTGAGCTCCTCACGCAGCTCATCGGGACCGTCGCGTTCGACGAACCGGATCAGCTCCCCCTCGCGCTCGCGGGCAATGCCGGTGACCAGGTTCGCGAGCGAGTGCGTGTTGGAGGAGACGAAGTATGTCCGGCGATGCCCGAGGTCCTCGTCCACCAGGTAGGCATGGGCGGGCGCCCACCACTTGCGGGTCAGCCGGGCGTAGCCGATGTGGGTGCCGCCGAGCATCCGGATCCGGATGTCGAGCTTGCGATCCGCGACGGCCCGCAGGCGCGCCCCGAAGTCGGCGCCCCAGGCCTCCGCGAGCGCCGACCAGTCCTCGGCGCTGCCGCCGAGCCGCGCAGCGCAGTCCACCGGATCCGTCGGCGGCTCGCTGCGCCCCGAGGTCCGTAGCAGCGCGTTCAACTTGTTCCATTCGATCTGAAGCGCAACGAGCGTCGGCAGGAGGTCGTCGACATCGGACGCGCTTGCAAGCAGCACCGCGAGCATCCCGGTCCCGCTGACGTACCAGTGACGCCGGCGCGCGACGGCCTCCGCCTCCTGCCAGCCCGACAGGTCGATGCCGGACGCGGCGAACACGTCGTGATCCTGGCCGAGCAGGACGAGCTCCGCACCGAGGATCCCGTCCGGGAGTCGGCGCAGGGCGTAAAGGAACGCACCGAGATCCAGCTGTACTTCGGCTGCCATCGGGTGCAGGCTGGAGCGCATCGCGCGGTGCGAGCTCTCGAGGACTCGGAGGTGCGTTTCCCCGGTCGAGCGCAGCAGTGTCGTGTAGGTCCGGTGGTAGAGCTCAACGCCGTCGGGCTCGGCCGCGAACTGATCCGCGACGACGCCGCGAGAGCCGAAGATGAGACGCCCGACACCCATCAGGCGATTATGATGCGAGCTCGTCCAGCACATGAGGATTCTCGTCGTAATTCAGCACGCGCAGTCCAACCCCGGGGTGTTCGCGGATGAGGCTGCCTCACGGGGGCACGAACTGGATCATTGGCTGGCAATCGAGGGACCGCCGCCACGACCGTTGTCCGAATACGACGCCGTGATGGCTTTCGGCGGCACTGTGCAGGCGGACGAGGACGAGCAATATCCCTGGCTGCGTCCGGTGCTGGGCCTGCTTGGTGAGGCACTGGAGCGGGATCTTCCGATTCTCGGGGTGTGCCTCGGCGGTCAGATGCTCGCCCGCGCCGCCGGTGGCTCAGTTGGCCCCGCCGATCGGGCCGAGTGGGCCTGGAATCAGGTGCAGCTCACGGAGGCCGCAATGCAGGACCCGCTGTTCGCAGGCCGCCGCAGGACGCTCGACGTGTTCCAATCCCACACCTACGCATTCGAGCTTCCGCCCGAGGCGGTGGCGCTCGCCCGCAGCCCCGCCTGCCTGCAGGCGTTCCGCGTCGGCGAACGGGCATGGGGCCTGCAGTGGCACCCAGAGGTGACGGGCGAGGCGGTCCTGGACTGGGCCAGGAGCAACCCCCCCGCCGCCAACGGAGACCTCGATCTGACGGAACTCGCGGCCGTTGTGTCCGAAAGGATCGCGCAGACCAACGCTGAGGGACGCGATCTCTGCGGGCGGTTCCTGGAGATCGCGCAGGGAGCTCGGTAGATGCGCGCTCGCGAATGTGGGATCGTGATCGGCGGGGGAACGCCGGGCCGCCTGAACGCGATCACCGACGTCCGTGGCGTCCGCGTGGGACACACGACCCTGATCGAGGGCGATGGTCCGCTCAGGGTCGGCACCGGTCCGATCCGGACGGGTGTGACGGTGGTCCTGCCGCCGGGATCGATCTGGGAGAGCCCGCTGTTCGCCGGCTGTCATCGCCTCAACGGCAACGGCGAACTGACGGGACTCGAATGGGTTCGCGAGTCCGGGATGCTGACGAGCGCGATCGGCCTGACCAACACCCACAGTGTCGGGGTCGTCCGCGACACGCTGATCGCGCACGAGTTCGAGCAGCGGGGGCGCGATGCAGGGCACTACTGGAGCCTGCCGGTCGTGGGCGAAACCTGGGATGGATTGCTCAATGATCTGAACGGCTTCCACGTCCGGCCCGAGCATGTCCACGAGGCAATCGACACGGCCGGTGACGGCCGGGTGACGGAGGGCAGCGTCGGCAGCGGCACCGGGATGATCTGCCACGGCTTCAAGGGAGGGATCGGCACAGCCTCACGAGTCCGGCCGCGCGCCGAGGGCGGCTACACGGTCGGGGTGCTGGTGCAGGCCAACCATGGCCGTCGCGAGCGCTTTGCGGTCAACGGCGCGCCGGTCGGAAGAGAGATCGGCCCCGGTGAGATTCCAACGCCGACCGATCCGAGCCTTGCGGAGGGATCGGGTTCGATCATCGTGATCGTCGCGACCGATGCTCCACTGCTGCCGATGCAGTGCAACCGGCTGGCGCAGCGGGCGGGCCTCGGGGTCGCCCGTACGGGCGGTGTCGGAGAGCACACCAGCGGAGACCTGTTCTTCTGCTTCGCGACCGGCAACCGGGGCATGACAACGGGCGAGCTTGGCGCCCGGGCGCCGCTGACCGCGTCGCTTGAGATGCTGTCTGACGCCTACATCACGGGGCTGTTCGATGCGGTGGTCGAGTGCACTGAGGAGGCGATCGTGAACGCGATCCTGGCGGCGGACACGATGGTCGGCCGCGACGGCGTCACCGCCCACGGGCTTTCAGGCGAGCGGCTGCTGGCCGCACTGAAACACTACGAGCGTGCAGCCTGAGATCACGAGCCGGCGAGCGTGAGAACCGGGTCTCGGTGCTCGGCTTTCTCCGGCGCAGTTGCCCGCTCGAAGTCGAGCAGCCATCTCTTGGCATCGACGCCGGCGCTGTAGCCGGTGAGTGCGCCGCCGGCGCCGACGACGCGATGGCAGGGAACGATGATGCAAATCGGATTGCGGGCGTTGGCGCCGCCGACGGCGCGTTGTGAATTGGGCCGACCGATTCGCTGGGCCAGCTCGGTGTAGGAGATCGTCGTTCCGTATCTGACCTCGACGAGCTCTTTCCAGACCCGCTGTTGAAACGCCGTGCCCGGGGCTGCGAGCGCCAGGGAGAACGTCAGGCGGCCGCCTTTGAAGTATTCGTCCAGCTGCCTGCGGCAGCTTGCGAACCGCGCGGGGGCAAGCTCCCAGTCCGGCTCTGGTTCACGATGCTCCCCGGGCAGAAACACGCCGGTGATGCCGGCCGGCGAGGCGGTCAGCAGCAGTTCACCAACGGGACTGGGCATGGTGGCGTAAGCGTCGGTGGTCATCGAGGCTCCGAGTTTGGTCGCGGTTTACCAGACGTGAGCTATGCCGCAGGGAATATCATGGACATCCTAATGTTCTCGCCCGCGCGCTCCCTCCCCGAGCCGCCGTGAGCGTCGAGACTGGCAGCCGGGACGGTGCGCGCGTCGAAGTCGAGGGCGTCAGCGTTCCGGTCGACCACTACATCGACGGGCGGCGGGTGGCATCGGTTGAGCGGTTCGCCGTACGCAGCCCGATCGACTGGGAAAACTGGGAGCTCGCCCAGGTGTCGGCCGGGGGGACAGCCGCGGTCGACCAGGCGGTCGCCGCCGCCCGCCGCGCATTTCCCGGGTGGGCGGCGCTCGGCCCCGTGCGGCGCCACGCGGCCCTGACACGGCTCGCGGACGCGATCGACGCCGCGGTACCTGACCTGGCCCGGGTCGAATGCGTCGACAACGGCTCGCTCTTTGAGGCGATGCACCTACGGGTGCTCCCCCGCGCGGCCAACAACGTTCGGTTCTTCGCCGACTTCGCACGGGAGCGACTCGACGAGCCGCCGCGCGTGCTTCACGGCGGCGAGCGCAATCGCGTCCGGTACGACCCGTGCGGAGTCGTGGCGGTGTCGACCCCATGGAACGCGCCGTTCATGCTCGCCACGTGGCGCGTCGGCCCGGCGCTCGCAGCGGGTAACACCGTCGTCCTCAAGCCGCCGGAGTGGGCGCCGCTGACCTGCTCGATGCTCGGGGACCTCGCCGAGGCGGCGGGGTTGCCGGCCGGCGTGCTCAACATCGTGCACGGCACCGGCGCGGGGGCAGGTGCGCCGCTGACCGGTCACCCGGACGTCGACCGGGTCGCGTTCACCGGCTCGCCGGCGACGGCGCGCACGGTGTACGGCGACGCCGCCGCCAACCTGACGCCGGTGTCGTTCGAGCTCGGTGGCAAGTCGCCGTTCATCGTGTTCGAGGACGCCGATCTCGACGCAGCCGTCGCGACCGCCGCCTACCAATTCGACAACTCGGGCCAGGTGTGCCTGGCCGGAACGCGGCTGCTGATCCAGGCCTCGATCCTCGATCAGTTCCTGCAGCGCCTGATCGCCCGCTCCAACGAGATCCGGGTCGGCGATCCACGGGATCCGGACACCATCTACGGACCGCTGATCCATCCGGTCGCGCTGCAGCGCGTCACCGGGCACGTCGAGCGAGCGCTGGCCGACGGTGCGCGGCTGGTCTTCGGCGGGCGCTCACTCGGCGGTCTCTACTACGCGCCCACGCTGTTCACAGACATCCCGCCTGCAGCCGAGATCCTGACCCACGAGGTGTTCGGCCCGGTGCTCACGCTGCAGACCTTCGCCGACGAGGCCGAGGCGATCCAGCTGGCAAACGCCACGCCATATGGACTGGCGGCCACGGTCTACACCGGATCCGAGAGCTGCGCAGACCGCGTCAGCGGCGCGGTCGTCGCCGGCACTGTTTGGGTCAACTGCTTCTATGTCCGGGACCTGGAAACGCCGTTCGGCGGTGCCCGGGAATCGGGCATCGGCCGCGAGGGCGGACGTCACTCGTTCGACTTCTACTGCGACGTCAAGACCGTCTGCGAGCGCACATCGGCGTTCAACGCGAGCTGAGTGACGCGAGACGCCGGCACAGTTCGCCGACATCGGCGGGATCGTCGGTGAACTGCGACGGCTTGAAGCAGATCGTCGTGTAACCAGCCTCTAGCTGCGCAGGGATCGCCTCCGCGGCACGGGCCAGATCCGCAACGCCCTCGCCCGGTGGCAGATCGCCGCGGATGCCACCGACGATCTCCAGATCGGACATGTCCCGGCCGGCGGCGCGCATCGCCTCCGCGAGCGGTCGCATCTCCGCCTGAGTCGGCTGGCCGAAGGGATGAAAGCCGTGGCCGCGGGTGACGAGCCGCCGCACCACCCACGGCCCAACCGAGCTCCCGCCGAACCACAGCCGCGGCCCGTCTGAGCGGAACGGCTTGGGTTCCAGGTAGACGTCTTCGAAGCTGTAGTGCCGTCCTTCAAAGCTCGCCGGCGTGGCTCGCCACAACTCAGACCACGCCGCCAGGTGCTCGTCGAGAAGCTCGCCTCGCTGCTCGAACGGGACGCCGAGAGCCGCATACTCCTCCCGGTGCCAGCTGACCGTCGGCTGGACGACGAGCCGGCCTTCGGACAGCAGGTCGAGCGTCGCCAATTGGTGCGCGATCAGCAGCGGATGGCGCAGCGGTGCGATGATCGCGGCGCCGATCAGCCGCACCGTGGTGGTCGCGGCGGCGATCGCGCTCATCAGGACGATCGAGTCAGGCCACGGCGTGGCCGGATCCTGATTGCCGGGGGCAGCGTAGTCACGAGGGTTGGCCGGACGGCCCAGTGCGCCGGCGCTCGGGCCGAGCACGATGTGCTCGCTCAGCATCACGCCGTCGACCCCGGCGTCCTCGGCCTCCTGGGCGATGCGCACGAGCGCTCGGAGGTCCCGGGGCGAGGTCATCGTCCAGTTCTCCGAGAGGACGAGGACAAGCCGTGGATTGGTCACGACGCGTCCAACGCCGGCGAGGCGCCCGAGGGTGTGGATCCCGCCACCGGCTAGCCGAGCGTCATCCGCACGGGCAGCTGCTTGAGACCGTTGGTGAAGTTGGAGCGGTGGCGCACCGGCTCGCCCGCCAGCTCGATCGAGGCGACGCGGTTGACCAATTCCTCGAGGTAGACCCTCACCTCCAGCCGCGCGAGGTGCACCCCCAGGCAGTGGTGCGGGCCACCGCGGCCGAACGTCAGCTGATCGGTCGGGTTGCGGGTCACATCGAAGCGGTGGGGATCCGGGTAGTGGTCCGGATCCCGGTTGGCCGCCGCAAACCAGATCACCACCTTGTCGCCGGCGGCGATCCGCTGGCCGCGGATCTCCGTGTCCTTCGCCGCCGTCCGCCGGAACCACCAGACGGGCGAGGAATAGCGCAGCATCTCCTCGACCGCCGAACGGATCAGCTCCGGGCGCGCCCGTACCAGGTCGTACTGGTCGGGGTTCTGAGCGAGCGCCAGCGTTCCGAGCGCCAGCGCCTGGCGAGTCGTCTCGTTTCCGGCCACGATCAGCAGCGCGAACATGTTGTCGAGATCGCTACCGGTCAACGGCTGTCCGTTGATCTCGGCGTTTGCGATCAGCGTCAGCACGTCGTCCCGCGGAGAGGCGCGGCGGTCGGCGTAGTAGGAGCGTCCGATCGTGCACAGCTCCTCGGCCCACGGTGAGCCGAACGGCCTGTAGCGATCCTCGGGACGCTCCTGTGCGAACGCCAGCTCCCCGACGTACTCGGGGTCGGTGTCGACCAGCAGGCGGTCGCCGAGCGCGATCAGGTGCGGCATGTCCTCATCCGGCAGGCCGAGGATGTGGGCCAGCACGCGGATCGGGATCGGGGCCGCCAGCTCGTGGACGAAATCGAACTCCACTCCGGATTCGATCCGGTCCAGCATCTCCCTGACGAGGTTCCGCAACCACACTTCGTAGACGGCGACCGCGCCGGGGGTGAAGTTGGTCGAGATCAACCGCCGGTAGCGTCCGTGCCCGGGGGGATCGAACTCGAGCAGGTTCCGGCGCGCATCGAGCACGTCGTGTGGGAGATCGTCGATCGTCGCCGAACCTCCGATCTCCGACGAGAATGTCTTCGAGTCGCGGACCACCGCCAGCACGTCGTCGTACTTCGTCACCGCCCAGAATCCGCGGCCGCCGGGCTCGGGGTGGAAGTACACCGGCGCCTCGCGCTGCAGAAGATCGAAAACCTCCCACGGCTCGTGGTCGGCGAACAGATCGTGGTCCAGCAGATCGACCCGAAGTCGATCTGCCGCGCTCGCTCCCATGCCTCAGGACGATACCAGGCCGTGCGTAATGTATCCAAACCAATGCCGAGCGCAACTCTGACTACGTTTTGGTTTGTGGCGAACCAAAACGTAGTCAGAGTTGGCGTTTACGGCGCTCGGAGGAACTCGGGCAGGCGTTCGGAGCCGGCGCACGCGGGCCCTCGGCCAGGCGTTCACAGCCAGTGCGAGTACTCGGCGAACTCCCAATCGGTGACCCAGGTGCGGAAGCGGTCCATTTCGAACGTCTTGATCGCCTCGAACGTGTCGACCAGCTTCTCGCCCAGCGCCTCGAGCAGCACCCCGTCGGCCTTCAGCTCGATCAGCGCCTCCTGGAAGCTGGTCGGCAGCGGCCGGCCGAGCTGCTCCTCGGGCAGGTCGTAGATCATGCCCGTGAGCGGTTCTGGCGGCTCCAGCTCACGGCGGATCCCATCCAGTCCGGCGGCGAGCGCGGCCGTGTATGCGAGGTAGGGGTTGGCCGTGCCATCGCCGAGCCGGATCTCCAGGCGGGTCGCCGAGCCCCGCTCCTTCGGCACGCGGATCAGCGTCATCCGGTGATCGTGCCCCCAGCAGACGCGCGTCGGCACGAGCGCCTCGGCGCTGATCCGCCGGTATGCGTTGACCGTCGGGTTGAAGAACACCATCATCCCCGGGCCGTGCTCGAGCACCCCTGCCATGAAGTGGCGGGCAAGCGGGCTGAGCCCGTGTGGTTCGCCGGCACCACCATCGCACGCGTTGTTGCCGTCGGCATCCGAGAACGAGATGTGCAGGTGAAGGCCCGACCCCTCGTCGTCGTTGAACGGCTTGCCCATGAACGTCGCCAGCAGCCCGTCGCGGGCCGCCATCTCCTTGACCATCGCCTTGTAGCGGAACGCGCGATCGGCGGAGTGAAGCGCCGGGCCGTGGCTGAGGTTGATCTCGAACTGGGCACGTCCGTACTCGTGGGCGGCCGCGATCGCATCGAGGTCGAGTTCGACCGCGGCATCGAGCATCCTGGACAGGGTGCCCTTGGGGTCGGCCACGTCGCCGACCGTGTAGGCGCCGCTGTCCTGCGAGGCGTACGGGCGGTAGCCGTTCGGCGCCTGCGGATCGCGCTCGCACAGATAGAACTCGAACTCAGGCGCGACGATCGGCACCACCCCGAGATCCGAGAAGTTCGCCAGGACGCGCTTCAGGGCGCCACGCGAGTCGAGCGCCGACGGCGTGCGGGTGACCGGATCCTCCAGGTCCACCAGGCAGGCCACGACGTCGGGCTGCCAGGGCAGCGGCACGAGTGTGTTCAGATCCGGCCGCGCGATCAGATCGGGAAAGCCCTCCTCGAACCCCGACACGACGTGGTGGCGCAGGTCGATCGTCATGATCGCGGCCACGAACCCAATTCCGTCATCGCTGACGTGCGGAAACGCGGAGAGCGGGATGTCCTTGCCCCGGCAGATGCCGTGAAGGTCGGCGTACTGGAGACGGACGGCTCGGACGCCGACCTCCGCCAGCTCCGACAGCCAGCTGGACAACCCTTCCCGGCTGGGCCTGCGCGCGTGCAGATCGGGACTCATTCTGACTCTCCTCTGGTTTCATTTCGAACAGTTCGAGCCGCCCGCCGGTGCGGTGCGAACGCCAGCGTACCGGCGTCCACGACTGACGCGCCACCATCGACGCTCAGCACGGCCCCGTTCACATATGAGGCCGCCGGCGAGGCCAGCCATGCGATCGCCTCCGCCGCCTCCTCAACCCGCCCGGCACGCCGCGCCGGGATGTCTGCGACGGCTAGCGCGTAGGCGCCTTCGCGGTCGACCGAGTGAAATTCGCCCAGCTCGTCCATCGCGGCGTCGGCCATGTCCGTCCGGATCCAGCCCGGGCAGACGCAGTTGGCACGCACACCCAGCGGCCCGTAGTCCAGGGCGATGCACTGCGTCAGCATGATCAGGCCGGCCTTTGACGAGCAATAGGCCGCCGACTCGGGATCTGCGCGCAGGCCGGCGAGCGATGCCACTGCGACGATCGCTCCGCCACTGGCGATGAGCGGCTCGAGCGCTTCCTGGCAGAGCAGAAACGCCGCCGTGAGGTTGGTTTGCAGGACGCGATTCCAGCGCTCGAGGGTTTGATCAAGCACGGCGCCGCCACCGCCGGCACCGGAGCTGATCACCAGCGCGTCCAAGCGTCCAAAGTGCTCAGCGCAGCTGCCGACGGCTGCTCGCGCTCCCGACGGCACGCTGACATCACCCGCAATCGCCAGAGCTCCGGTAGCGGCGGCGACCGCCGCCAGAGGCTCCGGCCTGCGGCCGGCGACGGCGACGTTCCAGCCGTCCGTTGTCATCTGCCGCGCGACCGCCGCACCGATCCCGCTGCCGCCTCCGGTGATGAGGACCGTCGCGGTCAATCCTGCAGGAACTGTTCGACCAGCGACTCAGCGAAGGACTTGTCGGCGAGCTTGTACGCGAGAGCCGTCATCCGCCAGGAATCCGACAGGTAGAAGCGCTCATAGAGCTCGCCACGGCCGCCGAGCTCAGACCCGAGAAAGTCCCAGGCAAGGCGAAACAGGCGGATCCGCCGCTGCGCGCCGGACCCGGCGGCCTGGAAGTACTGCTCGATCTGTTCGTGCAGCGGCCCCTCGATGTCGGCCTTCGACGGCGTCGCCATGAAGCCGCCGCCCCCGATCAGCTGGAGCAGCTCGTTGCAGCGGGGCAGCCACTTCGGCATCTCGCCGCGCAGCGCCAGGAACGGCCGGTCGTCCGGATACATGACCCCGCCCTCGTCGAGTTGCGCGCCGGCCTCGGCGGCGACCAGCGCCGAGCGGGCCAGCTCGCTCATCGCCCAGATCTGGCCGAGCTTCTCCTGGATGTGGTCGAACCGGATGACCCCGGTGGTGTTGGCGATCGCGTGGCCCAGCCCGAACGCGAAGCACAGCTTCACGTAGGCACGGGTGAACGCCTGGTGCATGATGTGCCCGCGCCAGCCGGTGTCGGTGATCACCTCGCTGTAGCCGATCGTGTCGCCGTCCAGGAACGTCCGATCCTTTGGGATCTCGACGTCGTCGAAGATCACGACCGCGTCCATCTCGTCGAAGCGTGACGACAGCGGGTAATCGAAGTGCTCCCGCTGGCGCGAGTAGCTGTCGCGGCAGATGAAACGCAGGCCGGGCGTCGCGATCGGCACCGCGAACGACAGCGCGTAGCGACCGTCCTGGGGCCGGATGTCAGAGCCCGGATAGATGAGCAGCTCGTCGGCGAACGGCGCCAGCGTGGCGAGCATCCGCGCACCGCGCACCACGATCGTCTCGGGGGTCTCCCCCACCTTGTGCAGCGATACCTCTCCCATCGCCTGTTCGGCCTCGGGCAGGGAACGGTCGACCTGGGGGTTCATCAGTGCGTGGGTCGTCGACAGGTCGTTGTCACGCATGTACTTCTGGTACGCCACGAGGTTGGCGGCTCCCTGCTCGTTGCCGCGTCGCGACCACACGTCCGGGCGCCCGGCGAAGCACGCGAACGTGACGTTCAGGTAGTCGGGCGTACGCCCCATCGTTCCGCCGGAGATCCGCGCCACCAGCTCGATCGCATGCCGGCGCCGTCTCAGGTCGTCGATCGTCCGGGGGATCAGGTGAGTGACGTTGACCAGGCGGTCCGGGTGATCGGGTGCGGAGGCCAGCATCTCGTCGGCGTGCTCGTGCTGCAGGTCGAACACGCGCGCCATCGACAGCCCGGCGGCCCGCAGCTCGGCGTGATCGAGTGGGTGGGTGATCAGCTCGCCGTTGAGCCAGATCTCACGGCCACCCTGCCGCAGGCCCTCCAGGAACTGCTCACCGGTGCGGGCGCCCGGCGCCTGGCTGACTCCCGCCTGAGCCATCAACTGCCTCGGGTTGCCGGCAGCGGATTGCCTAGCGCCTCGAGGCCATCGCGCTCTGCCCGCACAGCTGCCTCGTCGAAGCGGAAGTACGACCGCGGCGGCAGGATCCCCCAGGTGTTCGACGAGTGCGCGTTGTCGGGCCAGTCCCGGGGTTGATGGTCTGGCTCGATCTGCTCCATATCGGTGAACAACTCGACGAAGCACTCCTCCTCGGGGATGCGGACATAGGCGGACAGGTTGCGACCTACGCCGTGGCGGACGGGTCCCCACCCGAGCCACCGGCCGTGCTGGGCCAGATGATCGAGCGCAACTCGCAGCTCGCCCCAGTCCACCAGCTCGAGCGCAAGATGGTGGATGTGAGCGTGGCCCTTGTCGAGGATCGCCATCACATGGTGGTCGGAGTTGATGTGCAGCCACACGCCCTCGCCACCGAGGCGGTCCGTGATCCGCATCCCGAGCACGTCGCAGCAGAACCCGGTCATGCCGGGCAGGTCGCCGGTGAGGAAGTTGACGTGTCCGAGCTTGCGCGGATGAAAGCCGGGAAGCGTCGTCGTCGAGCGGGCGATCGGCGGGCGGGGATCCTCAGACGGGGTGTACCGGACCAGCTCGACGCCGTGGCCGTCGGGGTCTGAGAAGTGCAGCGCACCGTCACGGCGCTCGTACGGCACCCCGAGGCCGTCCAGGTGTGAGGCGGCACCGTCGAGGCTGACGCCGCGAGCAAGCTCATAGCCGGTGTGGTCGTGGCCGGGCACGCTGGCCTGCATCAGCTCGAGCGAATACGGCTCGTAGTCGCAGGCTAGATACGCGTGGCCGTCACGGACCTCTCGCAGCGTCAGTCCGAACTGGATCGACCACCGGTCACTTGCCGCCTGCAGATCCTCTACGGCGAGGCAGACGTGATGGATGCGGCGCAACGAGATCATCAGTGAAGCGCGCGGGCCAGGGCTCGGGAGGGCGGACCGTCTCCACGCGGTTTGGATACAATATTCGTAGCTGGATGGTGGGTCAAGAAACGCGCGGCTACGCAGGTGATGCCGGCGAAGGTCGAGGAGAGGACGCGTCAAGCGATGGCTGACGACGGCGAGCGGAGGACGCGGGCCCTGACCCGTCTGGCGGAGCTGGGCGACGAGCCCGGCGGCGACGAGTTCCTCGCCCGGATGGGCGTGCTCGGCGATTGGATCGTCGACTTCGCGTTCGGCGATGTCCACACCCGCCCGGGGCTGACGGCGCGTGAGCGCGAGCTGATCATCGTCGCGGTGCTCGCGGCGATCGGCTCCAGCGACCCGCAGGTGGCGGCGCACATTCGCGCGCTGCGTGCGATTGAGGTTCCCTGGAACGAGATCGAGGAGACGATCCTGCAGGTCACCCCCTACGCCGGCATTCCGCGAGCGGTCAACGCGATCAAGGTGCTCCGAGCAGAGCAGGAGGAGGCGGCTGCATGAAAGCGGTCCGGTTCACGAATCCGCAGGGCGCGGTCCGGATCGGCGCGCTGGAGGACGAGACAGTTCGCGATGCCGGCCCGGCCGGGCCGCAGGGGTTCGTCCCGACCGAGCAGGCCTGGGCGGAGCTGGGACGCGGCGACGGGCCGCAATACGCCCTTGCGGAAGTCACCCTGCTGCACCCGGTCGTCCCCGAGAAGATCCTCGGGATCGGGCTCAACTACCGCTCCCACGCCGCCGAGTCCGAGCTCGACATTCCCACCGTCCCGGTCGTGTTCGCCAAGTGGACCTCGTCGTTGATCGGGCCCGGCGCTGAAATCGTGATCCCGTGGGAGGAGACACGGCCCGACTTCGAGGGCGAGGTCGCGGTCATCATCGGCCGTCGCACGTACCGCGCCACCGCGTCGAACGCGCGAGCGGCGATCGGCGGGATCTCGGCGATCCACGACGTCTCGGGCCGCAGAGCACAACTGGAAACGCCGCTGCGGCAGTTCACGCTCGGCAAGAGCTTTGACACGTTCACCCCGATGGGGCCGTCGATCGCGTCGATCGACGGCGTCGACCTCAAGGACATCGACATCCGCACGACCGTCTCCGGCGAGGTGATGCAGGACGCCAACACGCGGGATCTGATCTTCGGTATCGAGCAGCTGATCGTGTACCTGTCGGCCGGGGTGACGCTGAAGCCAGGTGACGTGATCGCGACCGGCACCCCCGGTGGCGTCGGCGATTCACGCCGGCCACCGCGGTATCTCCGTGCCGGGGATACCGTTGATGTCGAGGTCGGCGGCGTCGGCACGCTCACCAACACGGTCCTCGACGAGCCAGAGGCCGGCTGAGCCTCCGCTTGCTGCTCAGCGTGCCGCCTGCGTGTGCTGCAGGAGGTCGGTCGAGCGGCGCATCGCATCAGCGAGGTGGCGGCGGGTCAGCGATTCCGCCTGGCGGCCGTTACCGGCCTCCAGCGCGATCATGATCTGCTCGTGCTCGTCGGCATCGAGGCTCATCCGCTCCGGCGTCTCGCTCTGGCGCTCGTAGATCACCTCACCGATCCGGGCGACCCACAGACGCTGCACGAACTGGAGCAGGAAGTCGTTGCCCGACGCCTGCACCAGCGCGATGTGGAACTCACGGTTGGCGTCGAAGCTGCGCCGGACGTTCGGAATCGCTCGGCGCTGAGCCGACAGCGCAGCGCGCATCCGCGCCATCGGCGCCGGCAGCCGCTCGGCGGCGGCCAGCCGGGCGGCACCGGGCTCGATCACGAGCCGCGCCTCGTAGGCCGAGCGCATGTCGTCCCGGCCGACATCGGCGACGCGGGCGCCGCGGTTGGTGCGCATCTCCACCAGTCCCTCCGCTGCCAACCGGCGCAGCGCCTCACGCACGGGAGTTCGCGAGACGCCGAGATCCGCAGCCAGGTCCTCCTGATGGATGCGCGCCCCCCGCTCCAGTGACCCCCGGACGATCCGCTCGCGAATCGCCGCGTACGCCTGGTCGACGACGCTGGCGATCGCCAGCGGTGTGGCGCCGAGCTGTGCCGGAGCTGTGCCGGTGCGTGCCATCTTCAGCTGACGGCCCGCTCCGCCTGATCCTCCGGGATCGCGAGTGCCACGTGAAGGGTCTGCGCCGTCACGGCGGGCTGATCGCCGACCGGTTCCAGTTCCTCCTCCGACTGCACGACATAATTCTCCAGAGCGCCGATCCCATCCACCTCAACGGTCACGCGATCGCCCGGCTCCACCGGACGTGAGTTGGCCGGCGTGCCGGTCAGCAGCACGTCGCCTGGCTCGAGCGTGATCAGCCGCGCCAGGTCGGCGATCTGGTAGGCGAACGAGAACATCAGGTCGGTGCCGGTGTGACCCTCCTGAACCTGCTCGTCGTTGACGTAGGTCCGCAGCGTCAGGTTGTCGGGGTCGACGTCGGCGGCGTCGACCATCACCGGGCCCAGGGGGCAGAAGCCGTCCTGGCCCTTGACCCGGAGCATCGAGCCGCGGTCGGCATGGCGGAAGTCGTGCACGCCCCAGTCGTTGGCGACGGTGTAGCCGGCGACGTACTGCAGCGCGTCGGCGACGCTCACGCCCCGGCAGCGGCGGCCGATCACGACCGCCACCTCACCCTCGTAGTTGAGGAAGCGGCAGCCGGCCGGCCGGCTCACAGGTTGCAGGTGCGCCGACAGTGACGACGGCGGCTTCATGAAGTACGACGGCGTCTGCGGAAGCCGCGCCATCTTGTACTCCTCGGCACGCGACCGATAGGTCAGATGGGTGGCGATGATCTTGCCCGGTGTCACCGGCGAGCACCACACGCGGACCGCGGAGGCGGGGATCTCAACCGCGCCGAGGTGGACCTGACCCCCGTCCAGGGTGCCATCGACCGGCTGCCCGTGGTGCTCGATCCGGACGTGTCTCATAAGTCAACCTCCTGGCGGTGCTGAGCTACGACGTCGACCCCTTCGACGGTGTAGCCGAACGTGAACCGGTAGCCGCGCAGCATCTCCAACGGCGCGATCGCCTGCAGGTCCTCAAGCGTGTCGTCGTAGAGGTGAAGCTCCGCGCTGCCCTCCCAGATCGGCGTGGCCTCGCGGTCGCGTCCGCCGGCTCGGACCATCTCGAACACCGCCGGGCGGGTTCCGCTGGCGGCCGGGAAGTGACGGGTGTTGTGCATCGGCGGGTCGTTGACCGTCGGCCCCGTCTCCGAGACGTGCTCCAGCGTGAGCACCATGCGCGCGATCTGACGGTCATTGGCGGCGCAGGTCGCGCCGAAGCGCGCGCCCTCACGCAGTTTCGGGGTCGCCTTGCCGGCGGCGAACAGTCGGGTCATGTGGATCGAGCCGAGCTTCTTCGGGAACCCCTGAATCCAGCCGCGATACATCGCGAAGTCCTTGTCGACCCAGATGTAGACACAGCGGCTGACCGGAACTCCGCGGTAACGGGCGCCGACGACGATGAAGAACTCCCGGTACTGAGATTGGATCGGATCAACGAGCTCGTGCATGTCAGCCGAACACGACTGCCAGTCGGCGAAGATCGCAGCGACGGCACCGGGGTCCTCGGCCGGCTCGAGCTCATCCGGCAGCAGCGCGGCGACCGCTTCAGGGTCGGCACGGTACTCGGCGATCAGGAAGTCGCCCGAGTAGTGCCACGGCGGCGGCGGGACGAGGCCGGCACGGCCGTCCGGGGAGAGCGGCGCCGTGTAGCCACGCAGCGGCGTCACGCGGCGGCCCTCCTGCGACCGGCGCCGGCGTCACGCACGAGCTGCTCGAACAGCGCCCGCTGCTCAGGCTCCTCCATCTTCTCGGGATGCCACTGCACTCCCACGCAGGCCCAGCTCGTCCGCGGCTCGACCGCCTCGATCACACCGCCCGGCGCTGTGGCGGTGACCTGCAGCTCGCCGGGATCGGCGATCTGGTGATGGTGGATCGTATTGACGGGCACGATCTCGGCGCCGAGCGCGCGGGCGATCCGAGAGCCGGGGGTGAGCGTCACCGGGTGGCGCGAGGCCAGGATCTGGTCCGCCCCCAGGCCGGTCAGCTCCGGGTGCCCGGTCACGGCCGGCAGACGCTGGGACAGCCGGCCGCCGTGCGCGATCGCCATCAGCTGCGCGCCGCGGCAGACCGCCAGCATCGGCAGCTCGATCGCGCGGGCGGCGCGGATGATCGCCAGCTCAAAGGCGTCGGCCTCCGCGTCATCGGCCTCGACGTTCTCACGCGTGGCCCCGTACGCGGCTGGATCAACGTCACCGCCACCGGTCAGGAGCACACCGTCGGCGATGCCGATCAGTTCGTGCACCGACTCGTCACACGCGGCAGGTGGACGCGAGAGCAGCAACGGTTGCCCGCCCGCGTCGCTGACCCGCTCGGCGTATGCGGGGTCGAGCGTGTCGAGCCTGGTGCGCTCCCCGAGGAAGGTCGGCAGGCCACGGCGCCAGCAGTTGACGAGGATCAGAGGATCAGACACGGGATGCATACATTATGCGACGGGGTTGTCATCAGCCCAAGCCAGGTAGGCGCGGGTCGCATCCGGAGTGCTCGCCAGCCGGTGTGCCCGCAGCCGCGCAGCGTGCGCGGTCTCCGAGCGGCTGTAGAGCCAACCCAACGTCTGGATCCGCCGCGCCATCAAGAACGTCGGCAGTTCGCGTAGTGACTCGTCCGGGAACTCCCTGACGCGGCGGTAGCCGGCGACGAGCGCGTCACGGCGATCGCCCAGTTCGCCGGTTCCTTCGAGCGGGTACAGAACGCAGGCGAATTCGTGTGCGTACCAGCCATACCCGCTGTCGTCGAAATCGATGATCGTGATCGTGCCGTCGCCGGACACCAGGACGTTCGCGAACCCCAGGTCGCCGTGGATCAGGCCGAACCGATCCGGCCCGGTGCCGAAAACAGCCAGCCGCCTGCCGACCTCCCCCCGGCAGGCGTCCAGGGAAGCACGGTCGTCGGTGTCGAAGATCCGCTCCGGATCGGGCGGCCCCCATCGTGGATCGTCGCCCACCAGCGCCGCGGCGTCCCACGCGGGACGAGTGAATCGGGCGGGACGCTTCCACGTGCGCGCATGCGTGTGGACGCGGGCCATCAGCTCTCCCAGCCGCTCCCATGGCTCGAGGTCAGCCACCTCGCTGAGCGGCGCACCATCGATCCACTCGAACAGCACCGCCGTCCGGACGCATCCGGCTGCCGTAACGTTCTGAAGAGGGTCACCGTCGACTCCAGGCACCGGCGCCGGAGTCCGCACGCCGCCCGAGCGCAGGCTCTCCATCCAGGCGAGCTCGGATCGGATCGCCTCCGTTGTCTGGTATCCGGGCCGGTGGACGCGCAACGCGAATCGCCGGCCATGCGGGCCGGCGATCTTGTACGTGGTGTTCTCACCGTGGCGCACGAACGTGACGCGCGCCAGCGCCGGCAGGCCGAACCGAGCGATCGCGTCGGCAACCAGACCGGCAGGCAGGGGATCATCGACCTCGACGGCCGGCGTCACTCGTACCAGGACTCCGGCGCCAGTTTCACGCGCTCGCGATAGTCGAGATCGTGCGTTGCGATCAGCAGGGCGCGATGTTCGCGCTCGAGCGCCTCGATCCGCTCCCAGCTGGACACCATCGCGTCGGGGCTCCAGAGGACCGCCGGCAGCGCGCGCTCACGCATCTTGCTCAGCAGGTACGTCGCGTCGGCGAGCAGGATCACCTTCTGCCCACCACTCAGCGCCACCATCAGCGACTGGTGCCCCCTGCTGTGACCGGGCGTGCTCAGCGCGACCAGCGATCCGTCCCCGAAGATGTCGTGATCACCGTCGAGTTCGCGCCAGTCGAGGTCGTGCTCGAAGTCGCCCGGCACGTAGATCAGACGTTGGTACACCGGCGGGTCGCGAGCGAAGCTCAGCTCCTCGCGCTGCACCAGGATCGGCGCGTGGGTGAGCCACTCGAGTCCGCCGGCGTGGTCGAAGTGCAGGTGTGAGCACACCACGATGTCGATGTCGCCGGGCTTCATCCCGATCGTGGCGAGGCGGGCCTCGATCTGGTCCTCCGGCGCGACGCGCGCGTCGAACGACGCGGCGGCCGACCCGAGCCGGGCCTCCGGATCGGTGCCGAGCTGCGGGTGCACCCCGGTGTCGAACAGAACGTTTCCGCGCGGGTGGGTGATGACGTACATGAAGTACGGGTTGTAGACCTTGGTCCCGACCCGCTCGTCGAACGGGTCAAACGCCGCCCAGTCCATCAGGTCGCCGCCGCAATGCAGCGCGTAGATCCTGACCGCCGGCGATCCGGGGTCGGCGGGGGTGGCCGTGTCCATCGTCGTCGGGCCGCTCGAATCGATCATCCGGCTAGTAGATGATCACGCTTCGGGCCGTCTCGCCGGCCTGCATGCGCCGGAAGGCGTCGTTCACGTCGTCGAGCCCGCAGGTCGTGATCATCGGCTCGAGGCGAAGGCGGCCGTCGCGGTAGAGCTCGACGAGCAGTGGGATGTCGCGCAGTGGTACGCAGGAGCCATACCAGGAGCCGCGCACGCAGCGCTCCTCGAGGGTCATCGTCAGGGCGTCGAGCTCAACCCGAGCATCTGGCGACGCCATCCCGATCAGGAGCGCCTGGCCGCCGCGGCCGGTCACCGCGATCGCCGTCTCGATCGTCTCCGTTCGACCGAGCGCCTCGAAGGCGTGGTCGACACCCGCTCCGATCAGCTCCCGGACGGCGCCGACCGGGTCGCAGTCGCCCGCGTCGATCAGGTCGGTCGCGCCGAGTTCCCGCGCCAGCTCCAGCTTGGACGCCACGAGATCGATCGCGATGATCCGTGTGGCGCCCGCGATCCGCGCTCCCTGGACGACGTTGAGCCCGACCCCGCCGCAGCCGACCACCGCGACGGTGTCGCCGGGACGTACCCGCGCCGTGTTGAGCACCGCCCCCACCCCGGTCATCACGGCGCAGCCCATCAGCGCAAGTTCGCCGAGCGCAAGGCTCGGATCGACCTTCACCGCGGTGCGCGCGGGAACGACGGAGCGTTCCGCGAACGACGAGGTGTTGTAGTGGTGCACCGGCCGCCCGCCGGAGTGAAACCTGCATGTCCCATCCTCGAGCGTGGCGTCGTACCAGGCCGTGTTCTCGCAGCGGTTGGGCCACCCCCGGGCGCATTCTCGGCAGTGCCCGCAGTACGGCAGCCAGGTCAGCAGAACGTGATCGCCCGGGCGCAGGCCGACCACGCCTGACCCGACTTCCTCAACCACACCCGCCCCCTCATGCCCGAGGACGACCGGGAGCAATGTCGGGTGGGTGCCCAGGGCGACGTGAAGGTCTGAGTGGCAGACGCCGCTGGCGGCCATCCGGACAGCCACCTCGCCCGCCTTTGGCGGATCCAGCTCGAGTTCCTCGATGACGAGCGGCTGCCCGAATTCGTGCAGAACTGCTGCCCGGATCCGGGTCGCCATCGAGCCTGAGGTCCCTAGACGCCGCCGAGCACGATCAGGCGCTCCTCGGTCATCTCCCGGACCGTGTAGGCAGGGCCCTCCTTGGTGTTCCCAGAGGCCTTGGTGCCGCCGTAGGGCATCTGGTCGACCCGCCATTCGGGAGCCTCGTTGATCATCACGCTGCCGAACTCGAGCGTGCCGGCGGCCCTGATCGCCGGCTGCAGCGACCGCGTGAAGATCGCCGCCTGGAGCCCGTACTCAGTTGCATTTGACTGCTCGAACGCCTCATCCAGCGATCCATAGCCGATCACCGAGCAGACGGGCCCGAAGATCTCCTGGGAGCACACCTTCATCGCGGGCGCGACGCGGCGAAGGACCGTCGGTCGCAGCAACCCACCTTCGTCCACCCCACCGGTGACGATCTCAGCGCCCGCTGCTGTCGCCTCGTCGATCCAGGCACGGATCCGCTCTCGGTTCGAGGCGTCGATCACCGGCCCGACGTCGGTCGTCTCCTCAGCTGGGTCGCCGACGCGGAGGGCCTCCACCTTCGGGACCAGCAGCGTCAGGAACTCATCGATCACCGCGTCGTGCACGTACACGCGCTGGACCGAGACGCAGGTCTGGCCCGCGTAGTTGAACGCGTGGGTGGCCACCTTGCTCGCCGCCAGCTCAAGGTCGGCGTCGGGCTCGACGATCACGGGCGAGGCGTTGCCCAGCTCGAGCGCGACCTTCTTGCGCGGCGCCCGGGCGCGGATCCCCCAGCCGACCTCGGCCGAGCCGGTGAACGTCACCATCCGGATCCGCTCGTCCTGCACGATCACGTCTCCGACGTCACTCGCCCTGCCCGGCAGGACGCTGAGCCAGCCCGCCGGCAGTCCGGCCTCCTCCGAGAGTGCCGCCAGGCGCAGCGCGGAGAGCGGGGTCTGACTCGCGGGCTTGTGGACAACCGCGCAGCCGGCGGCGAGCGCCGGCGCGAGCTTGTGGGCGACGAGGTTGAGCGGGAAGTTGAACGGGCTGATCGCTCCGATCACGCCGATCGGCACCCGGACCGTCCAGGCGGCGTGCCCGTCGCCGGACTGTGTGCCCGTGATCGGCACCGAATCGCCGGTCAGGCGCCGCGCCTCGCCCGCAGCCAGCGCGTATGTGTTCACGGCCCGGGCCGCCTCGACACGAGCCGCCTTCAGTGGCTTGCCGGCCTCGGCGCAGATCGTCTGCGCGAGCTCGTCGGCGTGCTCACGAAGCAGCAGCGAGATGCGCTCGAGGATGTCCGCACGGCGCCAGGGTGGCAACGGCTCTCGCATCGCCCGCTGCGCGGCGTCGATCGCCCGGCGCGTCTCGTCCTGGCCGGCGCGGGCGACATTCGCCACCACCTCGCCCGAGTACGGCGAACGCACCGCGAAGGACTCGTCTGTGTGGATCCATTCCCCGGCGAGATACAGCCGCTCGACGGCAGTGGATGCGACGGTCGCCATGACCCCTCCTCTGTTCAGCCAGTGCTTCGGTCGGGTGTCACGACACTAGTCGCGAACGCGGACTGGCATTGATTTGAAACCGTTGACGAAGTTCGAGCTTAGTCGAACCGGTGGGCCCGTGAGTTCGAAGCGGGCGTCGTGCGTGAGCATCTCCTCGAGCAGGATCCTGATCTCAAGGCGGGCGAGGAACGAGCCGAGGCAGAAGTGCGGCCCACCGCGCCCGAACGCGGTGTGCGGATTGGGTCGCCGCCCAACGTCGAAGCGCATTGGGTCCTCGAACACCTCCTCGTCGAAGTTGGCGGACAGGAACCACATCGCGACCCGATCCCCCGCCTGAATCGGCACTCCCCGGATCTCCAGATCCTCCGTCGCCGTCCGCCGGAAGTAGATCACCGGTGTGGCGTAGCGCAGGATCTCATCGACGGCCGTCGGGATCAGCTCGGGGTCCTTCGCGAGCCGCTCGAACTCGTCGGGATGCTCCATCAGCGCCAGGATCCCGTGCGAGATCGCCGTCCGCGTGGTCTCGTTGCCGGCGAAGATGAACAGCTCGAAGAAGTTCGCGTACTCGGCCTCGCTCAGACGCTCCCCGTCAACCTCCGCGTGCACGAGGCTCGAAACGAGATCGTCGCCGGGGTGTTCGCGCCGCTGCGCTCCGATCTCGTGGCCGTACTCGATCACATGCTGGGCGGCCGGCGTGCCGAACGGAAGCAGCCGTGGATCGATGTCACTCGGATACTTGGCAGGATCCGGCCGGTACTCCGAATCGGTCGCGGCCGCCATCTCGCTGGTCAGTTCGATCAGCATCGGAATGTCCTCGCGTGGCAGCCCCAGAATCGAGATCAGCACGTTGACGGGCACCGGCTCGGAGATCTCGGTCACCCAGTCGAACTCGCGTTTGGCGATCGCCTTGCCGAGCAGATCACGGACGATCTCCCGGGTGTAGTCCTCGTACTCCTTCACCTTGGTCCGGGTGAATGCGTAGCTGACGATCTTGCGTAGCCGGGTGTGCTCAGGCGGGTCGGTCTCGATCAGCGACTGGCGGGCTGCCAGCGCGTCGGGTTCACGATCCTCGAGGGCGATATGGCCGAGCTGCGAGGAGAATCGTTTCGGGTCCTTCCCGATGGCGAGCACGTCGGCGTGCTTTGAGAGCAGCCAGAAGCCTCCGCGGGTCCCCGGCCAGGGATGCCAATGGACGGGGTCGTGCCGTCTCAGCGCCGCGAGTGCCTCGTGCGGCACGCCCTCGGCGTAGACCTTCGGGCTGGCTACATCGACCTGTGCGAGATCGTCGAGCGCGAGCGTCACGAGCCGGCTCCGTTCCGAACCCGTTCCTCAATGGCGGCGTTGGTCATGATGCTGCCTCCTGCGGCGCTTGGTCTTCGGCGTTGGCGAGGATCACATCCTCGAGCTCGTAGCTGTCATGAGCTTCGCGCATGTGGGCATTAACGGCCTCGACGAGCTCTTCGTCGGACCCGGCGGTGACCTCGGTCTCGCAGCCCGACTCCATGCAGAGCCAGCGACGGTTCACTCCTGAGCGCTCCCCGTTGGCGCCATCAGCCCGCCTGCACCCCGACGACGAAGTCGACCTCGGGGTCAAGGATCTGATCGACGAGCGACTGATCCGGGGTTACCCCCATCTCACGGCACCGGTTGAGGTAGTGGCGGACCTTCTGGCGCTGGTACTTGTCGAGGTCGAGACCGGGGACGTTGCGCTGGTACTCGAGCATGCCCACCGCATTGCCGCGGTACTCGTCGATCACGGCGTGCACGAGCGCCTCGTAGGCCGGGTTCTTCTCGATCAGGATCCGGCACGCCTGCGTGCCGAAGGTGATGTGCCGGCCCTCGTCGCTCAGCGTTCTCCTGAAGCCGCGACGGAGCGTCGGCAGCACGTCCCAGAGCTCGGTCGTGTCGATCACGATTTCGTAGGAGGGCATCGTCAGAACGCCCTCGACCCACGCGTTGTAGAGCGTCGCGAACTCTACGAAGCCCGCTTCGATCGCGGCCTCGTCGTCCGAGGCGACCGCGGACATGAGCTTCTTGCCGTACTTCGGCAGACCCTCGTAGACGGGCTCCCCGACCGCGAACCGGCCGAGTGGGTCAACCGTGTGCTGGCGCAGCGGCCAGTAGGCCGCCTTCTCCGCGGGCGTGCGGAGGCCGGCGACGCGCGCATGCCAGAGCGTGAAGAACTCCGAGTGGCGTGCCTCCTCCAGCATGAAGGTCGACATGTACATCACCCAGTCGAAGCGCCCGAGTGCGTGCGCCGCAGCCAGCATCGGCAGCAGCTCGTCGGTGACGAGCTCTTCGCCGGCCTCGAAGCGGACCGTGATCGTGGCGACACCGGCACGCTGCGCCTCCGTCATCCGGGCCCAATCCGCGGCGTCGGTTTCGTAGTCGAGCTCCTTCGGGTCCCACGCTGCGCGCGTCGCCTTCTCGTATTTCCGATAGATCGGGCCGGCCATCATCTCCTGATCGAGCCGGAAGCGAGCCTCGACCGGCGGGAGCTCCGTGGTGTCGCTCACACTCGCACGGGTTCGGCGGCGAATTCCCGGGTGTCGACGACGGTCGCGATGTCGTCACCGAGCGCCGCGCAGAACGCCGCGTGCACAGCGTCGGCGGGAACGCTCGTCCCACGATGCTCCAGATCGGGAGCCGTGCAGGCGTCGTCGATCAGCACAGGTGCGAGCCCGAGGTCGGCGGCGGCGCGGACGGTCGCGTCGACGCACATCGAGGTCATCATCCCGCAGAACGCGACCCGGGCGGCGCCGAGGGCTGCGAGGCGCTCGGCAAGGTCGGTGTCCAGAAACGAGTTGGGGTGGTTCTTGACGACCACGGCCTCACCATCGACCGGCGCGACCGCGCTGTTGGTCTGCGCGCCGCTGCTTCCGGGCACGAAATACACATCGCTGTCCGGTTCTTCGTGCCGGATGTGGATCACCTCGACGCCCGCCGAGCGAGCGGCCGCGATCGCGGCAGCAGCCTGCGCGGCGGCGCGCTCTGCGTGCGGGAGCGGCACTGCCCCGCCGGGGAAGTACTCGTTCTGGATGTCGATCACGACCAGCGCCTGCGCCATGTTGCCGAGTCTAATCGGAATCGGACCGCGACGACAACCGGCGATCGCGCTACTGAGCGCCCGAAATCTCCTGCCCGAGGGCCGAGGTCTCCAGCGCGCCCCGGCCGCCCAGCGCGCCCTCGCCGCCGCGTTTGCGCACGTAGGCTCGCCACGTGAGCGCCCACCGTTCGGGGTCATCGTGCGGCGCGGCGTCCATCTTGTGAACCGTGCTGTCGTACGGGGAGTCGATCACCGTCTCGGGGCTCGCGTAGGCCTCGCGCACGATCTCGGCGATGATCTCGGCGTATTCGTCCAGATCGGCCCGCGAGTAGGACTCGGACGGCTCAAGGGTCATCGGCTCAGGGACGACCCACGGCTCGTGGCTCGCGAAGTAGCTGGCGACGCCGAAGTCGGACGTTCTGCGGGCGACGTCGAGCGTGCCGACGCCGGTGTCCCGCTGAAGTTTCTCCAGCGTGTAGCGGATCTGCTCCAGCCGGTGCGCGCCGTTTGACTCCGCGAATGCGACTGCGATCCCGGGTATGTCGGCGAGCCTCGAGGCGAGATAGTTGTTGTTGAGCACGGCCGTCTGCGCAACCTCTCGCAAGCCCTCGGCGCCCAGGCTGAGGACCCACGCGAAGGAGCGCACGACCGTCGCCGGAACGCCGTGGAACGAGCGGATCTTGCCGATCGACTCAGGCCGCTGATAGTCGAGCCGGTAACGCGAGCCGTCGAACTCGACGGTCGGCGTCGGCAGGAACCGCGCAAGCTCTTCGGTGACCCCGCAGGCGCCGACCGGCATACCCATCGAGCAGTGCGGCGAGGAGAACGTCTTGTGCAGGTTGAACTGGCAGAGATCGAAGCCGGCCTCGCGCGCGCGTGTGATTCCCAGGATCCCGTTCGCATTGGCCTGGTCGTAGTGGCAGAGACCCCCGGCCTCGTGGACGATCCTGACGATCTCGTCGATCTGCGGGTTGAACAGCCCGGTGTCCTCGGGATTGGTGATCATCAACCCGGCCGTTCGCTCGGAGACCGCCCGGCGGATCGCCTCGGGCTCCGGGTATCCCTGCTCACCTGCGTAGACGGTGATCACCTTGTAGCCGGCGGTCGCCGGCCCGGCTCCGTCGCAGGGGTGCGAGAAGATCGTCGTGATGATCTCGTCCCGGTCCGCGTCCCCGCGGGCGGCGTGGTAGGCGCGGATCATCCTTGCGTTGGCGTAGACGCCCTGCGACCCGCCCGCGGGCTGGAGCGTGAAGCGATCCATGCCCGAGATCTCGCAGAGCATGCGCTCGAACCCGTGCATGATCTCCAGCATCCCCTGCACCGTCGCGTCATCCTGGAGCGGATGCAGGTCGGCAACCTTCGGCGAGCGGATCAGCTCCTCGTTCACCTTCGGGCTGTACTTCATCGTGCACGTGCCGAGGCCGAGGTGGATGTCGACGTCGTTGCCGAGCGTCTCCTGCGAAAGGCGCAGGTAGTGGCGCAGGACGCGCGGCTGGCTGAGCTCCGGCAAGCGGGGAGGGCGCGAACGACGGAGTGCCGCGGGGACGTTCGTGAGTGGATCGCGGTCGGCGGCCGCGAGCTCCTGCTCGACTCGCGGCGGGATGATTCCGCGCTCGCCGGGGTTGGAGAGCTCCGACAGGATCGGCTCGTTCCAGCTGGCCTGATGGAATCGACGCAACGTCATCGCAGCGCCTCCGCAAGCTCGTCGGCGAGCCGGTCTATGTCGGCCTTCGTGTGGACCTCGGTGACGCAGACAAGCGTGCTCTGACCGAGCTCCGGGTACTGGCTCGAGAGGTCGAGGCCCCCGAAGATCCCCCGTTCCCGTAGGGCGCGGTTGACCTCGTCGACGGTGCGGCCGGTGTCGTTGATGTCGACCACGAACTCCTTGAAGAACGGAGCTTCGAGCGCGGGGGCTCGGACACCCGGAAGCCGGTCGAGGCGTCCGGCCGCGTACCGGGCGCGCTGGACGATGCCCTCGCCCAGGTCTGCGAGCCCCTGCGGCCCGACGAGCGCCAGGTAGGCGCCTGCGGCGATCGCCCACAGATTCTGGGTTGTGCCGGTGTATTCCCCTGAATCGCCGCGCTGGACGTAGGAGGTGCGCTCCCACACGACCTCGCCGAAGGCATACTCGCCCTCGGCCACCGTCGGGCCGATGCCGATCAGGAACATCGGATACTCGGAGACGAACTTCTCGGTGTCCGGCGAGGCGACGAATCCGGCGAGGCCGCCTCCGTAATGCATGTGAATCCCCAGCGGCTGCAACTCTCCGCAGACGATGTCGGCGCCATATCGTGGCGGTGCCTCGAGCACGCCGAGCGAGATCGGATCGACGCCGACGACGCTCAGCGCACCGGCCTGCCGGGCAAGCGCTGCGATCTGCTCCGCCTGCGTCTCGATGATGCCGAGGAATCCGGGCATCTCGTAGTAGACACACGCCGTATCGGCCGACAGCTCCGTCCGGACACGCTCGAGCTCGAGCAGCCCGGTCTTCGGGTCAAACGGGATCGTCACGAGGTCGACCCAGGGCTTGCAGTAGCCCTCGATCAGCGAGCGCCGCTCAGCGCCGATCGACGCCGGCACGAGCGCGGCGCGCCGGCCGGTGATGCGGGCCGCCATGCAGATCGCCGTCGCCGCCGCCGCCCCCCAATCGTATGTCGGCTGGCTCACGGCGTCGCACTCGACCAGTTCCCCGAGCATGCTCGCGTACTCGAACAGCGCCTGCATCTTCCCGTGGTCACCGTAGGTGTCGCCGTAGTAGGCGGTCAGGAACTCGCCACGGTTGACAACCTCGTCGCACACCGCAGGGACGTAGTGAGGCCAGCACCCGCCGCCGATGAAGCTCAGCACCTCGTCACAGCTCTCGTTTGCGCGCAGGACGCCTGTCATGTGGCGCCGCAGCTCGCATTCCGAGCGCAGCGGCTCCGGAAGCTTCAGCAGCCCCGGAACGCGGAGCCGGGCGGGAATCGAGCCGTAGAGTTCTTCGACGGCCTGCACCCCGACCGCGTCGAGCATCGCGCGCCTGGTGTCCGGCGCAGAATTCGGTATGTAGGGGTGGGCCGACGGCGAATCGCTCACGTAATGTCCTCCTCGTAGCCGATCAACCGTCGACCGGATAGACGATCTCACGGTTGTAGCCGGTAACCATACGTATGTAGCCGGCAAGATTTGCATCGATCTCTGGGTCGCCGGTGTCGACTCGGAGGGGGGCGCCTCCAAGCCGCGCGATCTTCGCTTCGGTCGCCACCGCGACGATCCGCTTGATGTCGACCCGCTTGATGACGGCGGCGGAGAGCTGCTGGTTGCCGCGACCGAACAGGAACCCCTGCCCGCCGACCGGTGTCACGACGATCCCCGCATCCTCGACCGCGAGGC
This sequence comes from uncultured Solirubrobacterales bacterium, assembly GCA_963742025.1. Classification (GTDB taxonomy): domain Bacteria; phylum Actinomycetota; class Thermoleophilia; order Solirubrobacterales; family Solirubrobacteraceae; genus Palsa-465. Next base: position 7,142 of record CAVUKF010000001.1, on the reverse strand, counting down.
GATCCAACAGCGTCCGTTCGTCGGCGTCGCGGATCAGACACGCCCCGGCGCGGACGACGTCGACGCCGAGCAGGGTCTTGTCGAGTCCGAGCAGCGACAGCAGCGCGCCCGTTGTCGTGCCCGGGCCGATCAGCCAGGTGCGCTCACCCAGCACGTTGTCGATCAGGTGGTGGGCGATCTCCTCCTGGGCGGCCGCTTCGCTGCCGAGCGAGCGAGCCTTCGCGCTCTGCAGATGGCGGCGCTCATCCGGAACGTTGAGAAACCCGTGCAGGCGCGCCGACACCGACCCTGCCCGGAGCAGCGCCTCGTCAACGTCCATCACCTCCGCCGGACGCAGCCTGCGAACTCCCTCGCGCGCCAGGCGCGCGATCAGCTCGCCGGCGCTTCTCGGGTTGATCGCGAACACGGCCGAGTGCATCTTCACCCCTGCGGGGATGCCCAGGACCGGGACCTGATCGCCGATCGCCTCGAAGATGTCCACAGCGGTCCCGTCGCCGCCGGCGAACAGAAGCAGGTCAACCCCCCGCTCGGCCATCACCGCGGCGGCTGCGCGCGTGTCCCGCGCGGATGTCGTGCGCCCGGTGGCGACGCCGATCACGGTCGGCGCAAGCTGCGCGGCCACCGCCTCGCGCTCGCCCATCTCGCCGCCGCAGGCCAGCAGTTCGATCCGGATGCCGAGCGCCGCGAGCGGTGCCAGCGCCTGGACCGCCCGTGCAGGCGCGACCGGCAGCTCACCGCGCGCAAGCGCCGCCGCCACGAGCGCGGCGTCGTCGCTCCCCTTGTATGCCAGGCGACCGCCCATGCCGGCGACCGGGTTGACGATGAGGCCGAGCCGCATGGTGATACCCTGACATGTGATGCCGACCATGCGCGCAACGATCGCCTGGGTCGATCGATATGTGTGTCTCGCGGGGCGCAGTTGCTGCGTCGGCCGCTCCTGGGTCGGACTCGACCGCAGCCTCGGCCGTGACCAAGCGCCCGACGCACCTGCGGGGCCCGATCGGCCTTCGAGCGTCGATCCTGCGGACGGCGACCGCGACGCGCCCTCCTCGCGCGCTCCGAGCCCGAGCCGTCCCCACGCGGGGTCCGCGTCGACCTCGTCGCTCGGCTAGCCAGGGTCGCGGCCACGTCGGGATCGCGGCAATCGACGACCGCAGGTTCTGATCCCCCGGACACGCTGTACCCCGGGGTCAGGGTGTCCGCCCGGACCGAGTTCCTCGCCAACCGCCCGATCAGCGCGGACAACGTCGTGCCTGAGGAGCCGGCGCTCGGGCTGATCGCCTTCTCGAGCCCATCGGACCCGGAGGCCTCCCTGCGGATCGAGGACGGTCGGATCGTGGAGCTTGACGGCAAGCCCGAGGCCGAGTTCGACCTGCTCGATGAGTTCATCGCCAGACACGGCATCGACCTGGCCATGGCCGACGAGGCGATGGCGATCCCGACGCTCGACTTCGCCCGGATGATCGTCGACCCCGGCTTCCCGAGGGCCGAGGTCGTGCGGCTGACGGCCGGTATGACCCCCGCCAAGGTCGCGGCGACACTCGCCCTCCTTAGACCGGTGGAGATCCTTCAGGCGATCCAGAAGATGCGTGTCCGCAAGACCCCATCGATCCAGGCGCATGTGACCAACCGCGTCGACCATCCGCTCCTGATCGCCGCCGATGCCGCGTCCGCCGTTGCGCTCGGGTTCAGGGAGCTCGAGACGACCGTGCCGGTCCTGCGCGACGCTCCGTCGAACGCGCTGGCGCTTCTGATCGGCAGCCAGGTCGGGCAGCCGGGAGCCCTGACGCAATGCTCCGTGGAGGAGCGAACGGAGCTGGAGCTCGGCATGCGCGGGCTAACGACCTACGCCGAGACGGTCTCGGTCTACGGCACCGAGCAGGTGTTCGTCGACGGCGACGACACACCCTGGTCCAAGGCATTCCTCGCCTCCTGCTATGCCTCGCGCGGATTGAAGATGCGTTTCACCTCCGGCTCGGGAGCAGAGGTGTTGATGGGGGCGAGCGAGGGCAAGTCGATGCTCTACCTCGAGGCGCGGTGCATCGCGCTGACTCGTGCAGCCGGCTCGCAGGGCGTGCAGAACGGAGGGATCGACGGCGTCAACGTCACCGCCTCGGTGCCAGACGGCATGCGTGAGGTGATCGCAGAGAACCTCTGCGTGATGCTCCACGACCTTGAGTCGTGCACCGGCAACGACACGCTGATGTCGGCGTCCGACATCCGGCGCACCGCCCACACCCTGCCTTTGCTGCTGGCCGGCAGCGATTTTCTGTTCTCCGGCTTCGGCTCGATTCCGGCCTACGACAACGCGTTCGGACCGTCGAACATGAACGCGGAGGATCTCGACGACTATTTCGTGGTCCAGCGCGACTGGGGGTTCGAGGGTGGACTGCGGTGGCGCGAGGATGCCGAACTGCTCGCTGTACGCCGCCGCGCCGCCGAGGCCTGCCGCGCTGTCTTCGAGGAGCTCGAGCTTGCTGAGTTCACCGACGATGACGTCGATGCCTGCGTCTACGCCCACGGGAGCCTGGACGTTCCGGCGCCACCGACCGACCTTCCGGGTCTCGCCTCAGAACGGATCATGGAGGGTGGGCTCACCGCCCTTCACGCGGTGGTCGCGCTCGCCGGGCGCGGCTACGAGCTCGAAGCCGAGCGCGTTCTCGAAATGATTCGCCAGCGGCTCCTCGGCGACGTGCTGCAGACCTCGGCGATCCTTGACGCGGAGATGAATGTCCTCTCGTCGCTGACCGACCCCAACGACTATGCGGGGCCGGGCACCGGCTACCGCATGTCCCCGAGCCGCCGCCGCGAGGTGGCTCAGGTCCGCCAGGTCTGGTCACCTTCGGATCTCGCCTCCGAGCAGGCTCGCGGCGCCGGCTGCGTGCTGCTACGGGAGATCGGCCCGGCGGTCGCGGGCGAGCGCCCGGATGAGATCGTCGTCGGCCTGTCGCCCGCGTTCGGCACCGAGATCTGGGTGGCGCTGAACGGGATGACGGTCGCCGGCGTCCTGCGCCAGATCCTGGCCGGCATCGAGGAGGAGGGGCTCGAGGCCCGACTTGTGCGTGTGCGGCGGTCGATCGACCTCGGCTCGATCGGCTCCACGGCTGCCCGGCTGTCGGGGTCGGGAGTCTCGCTGGGGCTCCAGGCCAAGGGAACGGCGCTGATCCACCGGGCGGACCTGCCACCGCTCGCGAACCTTGAGCTCTTCTCGATCGCGCCCCGGGTCACGCCTGAGCTATACCGTCGACTCGGGGGCAACGCCGCGCGCTACGCGAAGGGCCTGGCGCCCGAGCCACTGCTGCTTCCGGAGTCAAGCGAGCCACTCGGACCTCGATATCACGCGCGCGTCGTCCAGCTGGTTGCGATCGAGCGCCGGCTGGCGCAGGACATCGAGCCCGTCGAACTCGAGGCGACATGGCCGAGCTGAGCTATCCGCTCGGCGCCACGGCACGCTCCGAGGTGCGCTCGGCCACAGGCAGGACCGTCGCCGAGATCACCCTCGATGAGGCGGTCTCAGGGCGTCTGGATCCCGGCGATCTGACCGTCTCGGCGCAGACGCTTCGCCTCCAGGCCGATTTCGCACAGCGCGGCGGTAACCCCCAACTCGGTGACAACCTTCGCCGCGCGGCCGAGCTGGTCTCTTTCGGGGACGACGAACTGCTCCATTTCTACGAGATGCTCCGCCCAGGCCGCTCGTCTGCGCAGGAGCTGGACGCGCTCGCAGCGACGCTCGCTCAGCGCGGTGCAGAGCGGTGCGCCGATCTCGTTCGCGAAGCCCGCGCGGCCTATACGCGACGCGGTTTGATCGCATAAGATCTCGGTAGGCCAGCGATAGGAGATGTGCAGATGACCCGTGAGGAGACGAACGCCCGCAACCAACTGGAGGCGCTTGCGGCGCAGGAGCAGGGACGCCAGCTGTTGCAACTCGCGCTTCGGGGGATCCAGACCTCCAACTGCGGTCTGACGGTTGGTTGCTGGGTCAAGCCCGGCGGCGGCGTCTCGGGGTGCGTGTTCCAGCACGCCTACTGGCAGGGGGTCTCGGAAGGTGTCTTCACCACGACTGAGAAGGCGGACAGGGAGATCCACCAGTTCGTCGACGAGTCCGACTTCAAGCTCGTCATGTCTGCGATCCGGGCGCTCGACAGCCTCGGCAAGCGCCGGTTCGCCCGGCGGCGCGGACTGCACCGAACCGTCGACGAGGTCGCCTGGCGTCACGCCGTGGAACAGCTGCTCGTCGACGCGCTCGCGCACCCCGAGATCGAGCCCGTCCGGGAGCCTGTAGCCGGCTCCGCCTGAGCAGGTGCTGGTCGCCGGCGTCGACGTCGGCAACTCGACGACAGAGATCGCCGTCGCGCGAGTCGAACCTGGCCGCGAACCTGAGTGGCTGTTCGTCGACAGGCGCCCGACGACCGGAGCGAAGGGCTCTGAGGAGTGCGTGCGCGGGATCGCCGAGCTGCTGCTGCGAGCCGAACGCCGGCTCGGCGCGCGCCCGCAGCTCGGACTCCTGGCCGAGCTGCATCCAGTCCGGACCGGTCTGCTCGAGCTCGGCACGATCGAGGAGCTCGCGCTGGAGCGCATGGCGATCGCGCGGCCGGGGAGCGACACGCCGTCGGGTCATGGGGTCGCCACCGGACGGCTCACCGGACTCGCGGACCTGCGTGGCGAAGGCGCCGCGTGGGACGTGATCGTGGTCATCGGTGCAGAGGACTTCGACGCTGCCGCGGCCGCGCTCCGTGACGCCCGCGATCGGCGCTGGCGGATCACCGCCGCGATCGTGCAGGGCGACGACGGCGTGCTGATCGGAAATCGCTTCGACCGATCACTGCCGATCGTCGACGATGTCTCTGACGCCGGCCGGCTTCCGATCGGAGCGCTGGCGGCCGTCGAGGTGGCGCAGGACGGCGCCTCGGTTGTCGCTCTCTCGGATCCACTGCGTCTCGGCCTGCTCCTCGGTTTTGATCCGCAGGAGGCACGGGCTGCCCGCATGGCAGCCCGTGCTGTCGCCGGCTGCCGGACCGCGATCGTCGTGCGCACCGCACATTCGGCGCCTGCACCCCGGACGCAGGGCGCGTCCGTCCGGCTGATCGCGGCGGATGGAACAGAGCGCCTGATGGACGAGCGCTCGGATCCGCCGGGTCCGGGCGAGATCACGGCGATCCGCGGCGCTGTCGGCGATGTCGACGGCCTGCTCGATGTCGTCTGGCGGCCACTGCCCTCGCCGCCGGAGGATCCCGGCTTCGCCCGCAGGCTCGCGCGTCGCAGGGCGGTCGCGATCGCGCTGCTCGCCCACGGCGAGAGCAGCGATCTGATCAGTGCTGTCTCCGAGCTGTGCAGCAACGGTGCGAGGGTCGTCGCGCGCGAATCGGACGCGGCGATGCTCGGCGCCTCGACGACCCCGGGAGCCGGACGCACCCCATTCGTGATCGACCTCGGTGGCGGCACCGTCGATCTGCACTGCGCCGAGGGCGTCGTCGCGACCGCCGGCGCGGGCGATCTCGTGACGCGCATCTGCTCCGGCCTGCTCGGATCTGACCTCGCGCTCGCCGAACGCGCGAAGCGACATCGCTGCGCGCGGGTCGAGACGCCGTTCACGCTTCACCACGAGGATGGCCACCGCAGCTTCCTCGGCAACCCAGCTCCGCCCGGCGCGCTGGCGCGACTGTGTGCGCTCGACGGCAAGCAACTGCTGACGCTGCCCGGGCAGCTTGCGCCTGAGGTCTGGTCGAGGCTTCGCCGAGCGGCGAAACGGCAGGTGCTGGGGTTCAACGTCGAGCGAGCGCTGGATGCGCTCGGGGGTGTCCCGCGCGGCGAGCTGGTACTGCTGATCGGAGGCTGTGCGGCCGACCCTGAGGTCCTGGACGTCGTCGCGGGTGAGCTCGACGGGCGGGACCTGGCCGTTGCCCGCGGCAACGTGCTCGGCCGTCATGGACCCCGTGCGGGCGTCGCCGTCGGCCTCGTGCTCGCGTTCGCGCGTGGAGCCGCGGCGTGAGCGAGCCCCTCGTGCTGGCCCTCGTCTCCGACGCCACCACCGGCTCCGCGCTTGCCGCCGGGTTCGAGGAGGAGGGTGTTCCACTCACCGTCGTGCAGGCCCATGGTGCTCCCGACGCGCTCGCACGCCGAGCAGCAGGGCGGGCGCTGCTCGGAATCGGAATCGGGGGCGACGAGGGCCGTCTGACGCTCGTGCTCGCCGGGATGCCCGCGCGTCCGTATCTGCAGGGTGATGCGGCCGACGCACGCTCGTTCGGACGCGACGGCGCCCGGATTGCGGCCCGCCGGCCGCTTGCTGACACGTGGCCCTGATGTAGGATGGCGCGCATGTCGAGCGCTACCGTCAACGGCGTCGAAATCTGGGTCGAGCAGGAAGGTCAGGGCGACGACGTCCTGTTCATCTCAGGGCTCGCCGACGAGGGTGCCTGCTGGGTCGACCAGGTCGCCGGCCTCAAGGACCGCTACCGGCTGACGACCTTCGACAACCGCGGCGTCGGTCGGTCATCGACGCCTGAGGGCCCGTTCCGGATCACGGACTTCGCAGCAGACACCGCCGCGCTGATCGACGCGCTCGGACTCGAGCGACCGCACGTGGTGGGCTCCTCGATGGGTGGGGCGATCGCTCAGGAGCTCGCGCTGGCACACCCGGACCGCGTTGCGAGCCTCGTCCTCAATGGGACCTGGTGTCGCGGCGATCGGTTCCTGCACGAGGTCTTTCGCAACTGGATGTGGTCGGCCGAGAAGGCTGATTCGATCCGGGACTTCCTGGTCACTGTCAACCTCTGGTGCTTCTCACCGCGGATCTGGAACGACGGGACGATGGATGGGTGGATAGACGCCGCCGCGGAGAGCCCCCATGCGCAATCAGTGGATGCCTTCTGCCGGTCCGCGCAAGCGCTGATCGATCACGACTCAGCCGATCGGATCGCGGCGATCGGCGCCCCGACGCTCGTGACGGTCGGACAGCTGGACCTCTGCCTGCCGGTGCGGTTCTCTGAGGCGTTGGTGCAGCGGATTCCCAACTCCAGACTCGAGGTCGTCGCAGATGCCGGGCATCAGCCCTTCCAGGAGTTTCCGGACGCCTACAACCGGCTGCTGCACGACTTCTGGCAGTCGCTGCTCTGAGAGCAGCACACTGGGTGCTACCGGAGTTC